>NZ_CP152407.1:7500-2407500 GCF_038958875.1 Acidovorax sp. FHTAMBA | reverse complement strand
TGGCCAGTGGCAGCGTGAAGTTGCCCAGGCCGCAGAACCAGTCGATCACGCGTTCGTGTGGCTGCACGTCCAGCAGGCGCAGCGCGCGCGACACCAGCACGCGGTTGATGTGCGGGTTCACCTGCGTGAAATCGGTGGGCTTGAACGGCATGGTGATGCCGAAATCCGGCAGCGCATACGACAGCTGCTCGCCGCCCTCGTCCAGCAGCTTCACGGTGTCGGGCCCCTTGGGCTGCAGCCACCACTGCACATGGTGCTCCGCCGCAAAGGCCCGCAGCCGGGCGATGTCACCGGTGCTCAGCGGCTCCAGGTGGCGCAGCACCAGTGCGGTCACGGTGTCGCCGCAGGCCAGTTCAATCTGCGGACAGGTGTCGCGTGCATCCATGCCGGCAATCAGCGCGCGCAAGGGCATGAGCATGGCATCCACATGGGGCGGCAGCACGGGGCACTGCTCCATGTCGGCCACATAGCGGCTCTTGCGCTCATGAAATCCGATCAACACCTGGCCCTTCTTGATCACATGGCGCACCGACAGCCGGGCGCGGTAGCGGTAGCCCCAGGACGGCCCCTCGATGGGCCGCAGCATGGTCTGGGCCTTGACCTTGCCCAGGTGCCAGAGGTTGTCTTCCAGCACCCGCTGCTTGACGGCCACCTGGGCGCCCACATGCAGGTGCTGCATCTTGCAGCCACCGCAGGCACCGGCGTGCAGGCCGAAGTGCGGGCAGCCAGGGCGCACCCGCTGCGAGGATTCGCGGTGGATGGCCGTCAGGCTGGCCTGCTCCCAATTGTTCTTCTTGCGGTGGGTGTTGGCGGTGACCAGCTCGAAGGGCAGCGCACCCTCGATGAAGATGACCTTGCCGTCGGGCTTGCGGGCGACGCCTTGCGCGTCGAGGTTCAGGGATTGCACCTGCAGCCAGTCGGCAGGCAGGTCGGAGGCGTCTAACGCGGTCGGCTCAAACGCGGGGGACAGTTCTTTGGGTTCACTCATCCCCCGATTGTCTCAGGCCCGGGGCCGCGCTGACCGGGGGCTTGGTGGGGCGGGGAAGGCGTCAGCCCCGGTCGGCGCGGGCCGGACGGCCGCCGCGCAGGCCGCGTTGCGCGGACGCCAGCGGCAGCTTGTTGATGGTCTGGTCGCAGCCGTAGTTGTCAGGACTGAACACCAGTGTGGCGCCGGGCGCCACCAGCGGCAGGGTTTCGTGGATCTGGTAGGACATGTCGATTGGCGGCTCAGGAGCGCGGTACACGATGTCCTTGTCGGGCCCGTACACAACGTAGCACGAGGCTGCAGCCGATTGGCTGAAAAGCGCCACCAGGGCAGCGGCAGCAAAGGGAATGGCGTTCATGGGTGTTCTCCTCAATCGGGCAATTTTGCAAGCAATTATGCGGGCTTATGCCCAGCGAGCCAATGCGGCTGTGGCTTTCAGGCCGCCAGACCGTTTGCACCCTCAGCGCAGATACAAGTGGTTGGTGTGCTTGACCTCCTCCATCACCGCATAGGTGCGGGTCTCGCGCACGCCGGGCAACTGCCACAGCACATTGCCCGCGAACACGCGGTAGGCGTTCATGTCGGCGGAGCGGGTCTTGAGCAGGTAGTCGAACCCGCCCGCCACCATGTGGCATTCCATGATCTCGGGGTGCACCTGCACGGCGGCCTTGAACTGGTCGAACACGTTGGGCGTGGTGCGGTCGAGCAGCACTTCCACAAATACCAGCATGCCGGCGCCCAGCTTCAGGGGGTTCAGGCGCGCCTCATAGCCCAGGATGAAGCCGTCGCGCGTGAGGCGCTGTACGCGCGCCAGCACGGCCGTGGGCGACAGGGCCACCGCCTCGGCCAGCTTGAGGTTGGCAATACGGCCGTCTTTCTGCAGGATTGACAGGATCTTGCGGTCAATTCGGTCGATATCGGGATCTGCTTGCATTCTGGATAGTCATTAGTTCGGCGTCGGATGCAATTTTCGAACATTTATTCAGCATCAGCCCAAGGATCATTGACATCAACACGCCAAAGAGGCTTTTGGCCCACAAATCCACCGAAAGACACCGCCATGACGCAGCCCACCGCCCCGCCCTCTGCTCCGTTCGCTGACTTTGCCCCCCGCACGCCACTGAACAACCCCCTGCGTGCCGCCATCACCGCCGCCACCCGCCGCCCCGAGTCCGAGGCCCTGGCCCCGCTGCTGGCCGAGGCCCGCCTGCCTGCCGATCAAGCGGCGTCGGCCGAACAATTGGCGCTGCGCATTGCCAAAGCACTGCGCGAACGCAAGGCCAGCGCCGGGCGCGCGGGCATCGTGCAGGGGCTGCTGCAGGAGTTTTCGCTGTCGTCGCAAGAAGGGGTGGCGCTGATGTGCCTGGCCGAGGCGCTGCTGCGCATCCCCGACAAGGCCACACGCGATGCGCTGATCCGCGACAAGATCAGCCACGGCCAGTGGGATGCCCACCTGGGCAAGAGCCCGTCGCTCTTCGTCAACGCCGCCACCTGGGGCCTGCTCATCACCGGCAAGCTGGTGGCCACACACAGCGAAGGCAGCCTGGGCAATTCGCTCAGCCGCCTGATCGGCAAGGGCGGCGAGCCCCTGATCCGCAAGGGCGTGGACATGGCGATGCGCATGATGGGCGAGCAGTTTGTGACCGGCGAGACCATCGACGAAGCCCTGCGCAACGCCCGCACCATGGAGGCCGAGGGCTTTCGCTATTCGTACGACATGCTGGGCGAGGCCGCGTTGACCAACGCGGATGCGCAACGCTACTACCAGTCCTACGAGCAAGCCATCCACGCCATTGGCAAGGCATCCAATGGGCGCGGCATTTACGAAGGCCCAGGCATCTCCATCAAGCTCTCGGCCCTGCACCCGCGCTACAGCCGCGCACAGTTTGGCCGCGTGATGGACGAGCTGTACCCGCTGGTGTTGCGCCTCACGGCCCTGGCCAAGCAGTACGACATTGGCCTGAACATCGATGCCGAAGAAACCGACCGCCTGGAGCTGTCGCTGGACCTGCTGGAGCGCCTGTGCCACGAGCCCACGCTGGCGGGCTGGAACGGCATTGGCTTTGTCATCCAGGCCTACCAAAAGCGCTGCCCCTTCGTCATCGACTACGTGGTTCAACTCGCCCGCAGCACCGAGCGGCGCCTGATGGTGCGCTTGGTGAAGGGCGCGTACTGGGACAGCGAGATCAAGCGAGCCCAGGTCGATGGCCTGGAGGACTACCCCGTCTACACCCGCAAGGTGCACACCGACATCTCGTACATCGCCTGCGCACGCAAGCTGCTGGCCGCGCCCGAGGCCGTATACCCCCAGTTCGCCACGCACAACGCCGAGACGGTGGCCACCATTTACCAACTGGCAGGGAGCAACTACTACGCCGGGCAGTACGAGTTCCAGTGCCTGCACGGCATGGGCGAGCCGCTGTATGAGCAGGTGGTAGGTGCCATCACCGCCGGTAAATTGGGCCGCCCGTGCCGCATCTACGCCCCCGTGGGCACGCATGAGACGCTGCTGGCCTACCTGGTGCGCCGCCTGCTGGAGAACGGCGCCAACACCTCGTTTGTGAATCGCATTGCCGACGAGACCATTGCACTGGATGAGCTGGTAAAGAGCCCCGTGCAAGTGGTGGACCAGCAAGCTGCCACCGAAGGCATCGCTGGTCTGCCCCACCCCCGCATTGCTACACCCCAAGGCCTGTATGGCGCGCACCGCACCAATTCGCGCGGGCTGGATTTGTCGAACGAAAACACGCTGACCGAGCTGGCCAACACCCTGCAAGCCACGGCAAGCCACGCCTGGACGGCAGCGCCCCTGCTGGCTACTGACTTGCCCGCAGGCACCACCCAACCCGTGCGCAACCCCGCCGACCACAACGATGTTGTGGGCCAGGTGCAAGAGGCCACGACCGCCGACGTCGACCAGGCCCTGGCCCACGCCCAGGCCGCCACAGCCCTCTGGGCCGCCACGCCGCCCGCCGACCGCGCCGCCGCCCTGCTGCGCACCGCCGACCTGCTGGAAGCGCGCATGCAACCCTTGTTGGGCCTGCTGATGCGCGAAGCGGGCAAAAGCGCCAGCAACGCCGTGGCCGAAGTGCGCGAAGCCGTGGACTTCCTGCGCTACTACGCCGCCCAGGTGCAGAGCAGCTTCGACAACGCCACCCACATCCCGCTGGGCCCGGTGGCCTGCATCAGCCCCTGGAACTTCCCGCTCGCCATCTTCATGGGCCAGGTGGCGGCCGCACTGGCCGCTGGCAACCCCGTGCTGGCCAAGCCCGCCGAACAAACCCCGCTGATCGCCTTTGAAGCCGTGCGCCTGCTATGGCAGGCCGGTGTGCCGCGCGCGGCGGTGCAGTTGCTGCCCGGCCAGGGCGAGACCGTGGGCGCCCGCCTGGTTGGCGATGCCCGCGTGATGGGCGTGATGTTCACCGGCTCCACCGAAGTGGCGCGCATACTGCAACGCACCGTGGCCGGGCGGCTGGACGCTGCAGGCCGTCCCATCCCGCTGATTGCTGAAACCGGCGGGCAGAACGCAATGATCGTGGACTCGTCCGCCTTGGTCGAGCAGGTGGTGGGCGATGCGGTGTCGTCCGCCTTTGACAGCGCAGGACAGCGCTGCTCGGCGCTGCGCGTGTTGTGCGTGCAGGAAGATGCCGCGGACCGCGTGGTGGAGATGCTGCAAGGTGCCATGGGTGAACTGCGCGTGGGCAACCCTGGCGAGCTGCGCGTGGACGTGGGCCCGGTGATCGACGCCGAAGCACAAGCGGGCATCACCCAACACATCGAGAACTTCAAGGCCCAAGGCCATAGGGTGTTCCAGCACCCGCAGCACCTTGCGACCGCGACCAGCCAAGGCACTTTTGTGCCCCCCACGCTGATCGAACTGAACCACATCGGCGAGCTGCAACGCGAAGTCTTCGGCCCTGTGCTGCACTTGGTGCGCTACGCCCGCAACGACCTGGATCGCCTGCTCGACCAGATCAACGCCACCGGCTACGGCCTGACGCAAGGCGTACACACCCGCATCGACGAAACCATTGCCCGCGTGGTGAACCGTGCCCATGCAGGCAATGTCTACGTGAACCGCAACATGGTCGGCGCCGTGGTGGGCGTGCAGCCGTTTGGCGGCGAGGGCCTGTCGGGCACGGGGCCCAAGGCAGGCGGGCCGCTGTACCTGCTGCGCCTGGTGTCGCAGCGCCCGGCCGATGCGCTGGCGCGCACCTTTGCCGAGGCTGACCGCACCAGTCCGCCCGACACCGAGCGGCGCGAGCGCCTGCTGGCACCGCTGACCACGCTGGAGCAATGGGCCCAACTCCAAGGCAACGCCGCGCTGGCGGCCACCTGCCAGCGCTTTGCCCAACAAACCCAAAGCGGCACCGCCCGCACCCTGCCCGGCCCGACGGGCGAGCGCAATGTGTACACCTTGGCCCCACGTGCCCGCGTGCTGTGCCTCGCGCAGAGCGCGGACGACCTGCTGGTGCAGACGGCCGCCGTGCTCGCCACCGGTGGCACGGCCCTGTGGCCCAACGCCCAGGCCCAACTGCGCACGCCATTGCCCACGCTGGTGCAAGCGCAAATCCTGCTGCAGGACAACACACTGAACGATGGCACGCTCGCGCTGGACGCCGTGTTGCACCATGGCGACGCCCCATCGCTGCAGGCGGTGTGCACCGCCCTCGCCCGCCGCGCCGGGCCCATCGTGGGCGTGACCGCGCTGCAGCCCGGCGCCACCGACATTCCGCTGGAGCGCCTGCTGATCGAGCGTGCGCTCAGTGTGAACACGGCAGCTGCTGGTGGAAACGCGAGCCTGATGACGATTGGATGAGCGTCCAGCACCGGACGGCCAGTCATCGTGAAGAATTTGAATCAAATTGGCCGCTAGCGCTTATTCATCAAGCGCTATATGCTATTGATTCAATAGCAATCAAGATGCCGATGCCAGCGGCAGATTGAGCAACAGGTTCTGCGGCTTGATGCGCACCACGCCATCAGCATTGGTGGCGAGCCCCAAGTACACCGGCTTGCCCGCCACATCGGCGCGCATCTCGGCCGGGTTGGCAAAAGTCAGCTTGAACAGGCTCACCAGACGCTGCATGCGCTCGGCCTCCACCGGCCGATCCTGGTACAGATCATTCAGGATGGCAGTGGACTCCACATCCAGCCCCACATGCCAGCGCCACGCGCTGTCGGTGACCTGGTGCACAGGCTCGATCTGCACTTGCACGCCCAGCAAGTGGGCGACCCAGCGCTCCAGCACCCGCGCCAGCGCCTTGAGGCCCGAGCGGGCGCGGGTCATCTTGAAGGTCAACCCATGGCTCAGGTCCTGCGTCAGCTCATGGGTCAGGTCGAGCAGAAAGTGGTGGCGGTCGCTCTCCTGCCAATATTGCGCCGCATTGTCGGCCGACAGCACCTTGACCTGCGCCGTAGGCTGCAGTGCGCCGCTTTGCAGCAGCAAGCGCCCCACCTCGCCCAGGCCCGCGGTCTCATTGAGCATGTCAAGCGTCTCCCGGTCGCCCGCCAGCATTTGCCCGTCTTGCAAGGTAATGCGTTGCGGACGAAACAGCATTTCGGCGGCGCGGGCTTCGAAGGCGTCGTTGCAGTTGTCCAGCAGGTTGCGCAGCAGCGCCTGCACCACGGCGTCGATGAACACGGCAGGAACGTTCACCACCCCACTGCGCATGAGTTGAAGGTAGTAGGCCTCTAGCGTGCCGGCGGTTTGCAGCGCATCGCGAAAGCGCAAAAACACCGCGTAGTTCTCGCGGGCGTCGTCGTCCTGCACAGCGGCCAGCTCACTGGCTGAAACAGCCCGCAAGGGCTGCGCCGCCAACGATTCGTGCAGGGCGATTTCTGCGGCGCATGACTCGGGTACCAGCGCCAGCTCGGGGCGGGCCAGCACCTGTACAAAGTAGTCACCGGTAGGGATCAGCCACCCGCGTTCAGTGCGCACCAGCGTGCGAAAGCCGCAATGGAGCCAGAAATCAGTCCCAAACGTCATAGCAGAGATATCAGGAGGTGGTGATCTGCGCAAAGGGAGGGATCACTCCCACTCCATCATCAACAAGGCTCCCAAACCCGCATGGTTAAAGGATTTGGCTGTGATCGACATGGGTCTTTACCGTCGCTTTTACCGTCATAAGCGCAGATCTTTTGCTGGCGCGGGAGATGGAGCGATTTGCGGGGGAGCGACGTTTTCGACATCATCGTCAATCAGGTGCAAGCATACCGAAAAACGCACCGCACCCCAGGATTCGCCGAGATCGCCGGAGCGCGCGCTTCGAACGGCAGCACGGCCGCCATCTTTTTTCGAGTGCGTTCGGAACGTCTTTTTCTTGCTTTTGTTCTTGGTGCCAGTGCACCAAGCCTTCAACAATGCCATGCCTCATCCTGCTCAGTTTATTTGTTCGGGCGGGGGCTGCCCATCGACCCGCTCCGATTGACTTCCTCATCCATCATCCCGCCGCCTGCCCAGGCAGTTCAATTTCATATGCTTGGGCGATGCGGGCCACCAACTCGGCGACGGCGACGTTGCCGAGCTGCAGCGTTTTCGGGTCAATGGACGTGCCGGCAGCGACGGCGACAAGGAACCGCGTCATGTCGTCGCCGATCTTCTTGTCGACCGAAATGCGTGTGGCGGGCGCCAGCAGTTGCGAAAGGCGCAGTACATCGTTGAGGTGTTTGCGCACGTCCTTGGCATCGACCTTGGCGCCCTGCTCTTTCCGGGCCGTCAGTTCCAACCACGCGATAGCCTTGAGCGGGATCAGGCGGTCTTCGCCGACCCTGGGCAGGCCATCGACTTCGCGGCGCCCGGCCATGATGAATGCGTAGTAGACCTCGTCCAGCAAGATGGCGGACAAGCTGGAGACGGCTTCGTCCAGTGGTATGGGTGTCAGCTGACTGCCTTCGGCCGGTTGCAATCCGTCGGGGGCTCTCGCGAACAGCTCGACCATCGCCGGGTAGCGATCATCAGCAGGCTTCTGGAACCGATAAAAGATCGGTTTTCCGGTGTCGCTGGCCTGGCGAATTTCGTAGCCACCGTCCTCAACGAATTTCCAGAAGGCCTCGCCAAATGCCGGGGTCAACGCCTCCACATGCAGGACGATGTCGAGGTCTTTGGTGGCGCGGAATTCCAGCCCGGCCTCCTCCATCGTCAGGCTCGCGGCCGTGCCGCCAATCAGGACGTATTGGTCGATGTATGCAGCAAACCGCTCCCGGAAAATGTCCAACCCTCTCACCATGGAAGTTGTCCTTTCAGTTCATCCAATGCGAGCTGGATTCGGTCGTCGGCGTTCTCTTGCAGGCTGAGCGTCAGCGAGAGCGGGTCCACCGTGGTGGCGTCTGGCATCAACGTCGGGCTGTAGCTCCACAGCTGCCATTCTTGTGCGTCCGTTTCGGGCTCAGGCAACTCTCGCACGCCGGCATCCGTCGCGGCCTTCCATTCGGCAGAGGTCATCGCATACACCGGCCATTTCGGCTCGGTCAGCATGGAGTAGCGCGCAAGTGCGCTCAGGCCCGCGATGCGGCTGGGCCGATGTGCAACGACCCCGTGGGCTGCCACCCAGACCGTGCGCTTGACCGGCGTTCGCAGCGCAGGCTTCGCACGCTCCCAGACATGCTCCGGCGGGAGCTCCATTCGCAACCAGCGCGCACGGCCAACCGTGTATGCGGTAGCCAGCCCGGCCGCAGTCAGTTCCTTGACCGCGCGTGACAGTGTCATGGACGTGTAGCCCAAGGCGACTGCGACCTTGGCAGGCTGCCAATCAGATTGCCACGGCTGGCGCAACAAGGCCGTGATCAGCATGGCTTGCGCGGACGGGCTCAGCGCCGCTTCCGTGGCCGGAGCGCGCTGCCGAAAATACTCGCGCAGGTCCAGACCCAGATCCGGCAGATAGAGTTGGTTGCCCGGCACGATGAATGGGACTTTTTGCTCGATCAAGCGCCGACGGTCATAGGAGGCCAGCGCATCGGTGACATAGACCGCCGGCTGGCCGGCCAGTGCCTTGACCTTGTCCAGCCAGGCCCTGACTTCACTGAGGGACTGCTTGGCGTCGGCCCGCCCTATCGCCAGCACAACCGGCTGCCCCAGCAGTTCCAACTCGCTGAACTGGAAAGCATCGCGAAGGAAGTACGGCAGTTCGTTTGCACGCGCCCACGGCTTCACGTCTGGCGCGTCAATGCCCAGGACCTCCTGAAGGTAGTGCAGAACGGCGGTCGCGAGGTTCGGCAAGGCTCATCCTATGTAACTTTAGTTCCGCACGATAACACAGGCAATGTTATCGTGCAAATTGGCGTTATCATGGCGTTATCGATTGTTCACGGTTCTGCAGGGCCGTCCGATGAAAGGAGCCAGACATGATCGGAACGAGGACCCGCTATTCCCTCGCACAATTCCTGGAGCTTCAGGAGCCCATGTTGTCCATCGTGCTGCTCAGCAAGTACGGCGTGCAACACCTGTCGTTGTCGCCAGGCCAGTTGCTGTATGTTGAACGAGTTGCGCGGGCTTTACGAACGCCCCCTCATGCTTGTGCTGGCCGAAGTCGTGGCCACCAAGGGCGACCTGCGAGCAAGAGTGAATCCGAAGTACCGATTCGACGAGCGCATGCATGATCTGACGCAATGCCTGCTCCTGGACGGCTACATCGTAAAAGACACGAAACTCGTGCAGATCGACCCGTCGATTGCGGATGCGGCCCCACTGGAGGACGACCTGATCGTGGCGCTGCAGAACTCGAGAGCGCCGCGCGCGCAGGAGATCATCGCCAAGATCGGTGATTCGGCCCGGACCTTTCTCGCGACTCCGCCCGACTACAACTCGGCCCTCGTGAATGCCCGTGTCGCGCTGGAAACGCTGGCGGCGGATGTTGCCGCCGACGTGGCTTCACGCGCGCAAGTTCCCGCGACCTACAACCCGTCGAAATGGGGCGAAGTGCTGGCGTTCCTACGCACGAGCGGCGAGGTCACACCCGAAGAGGAAAAGGGCCTGGCGGGTGTGTTCGGATTTCTGAGCCCGGGCGCCCATCGCCCTGTGGGCATTCCAGAGGATCAGATGACCCGCCTTGGCCGCTCCTTCGCGCTCAACATGTGCTGGTTCCTGCTCAAGAATCATCTCGCGTCCAAGTGACGCTGCGTGATTGAAGCACCGGCGGCGCGATCGACGCCCCGCCGGTATGTGCGTCCTTGCTAGCCGGCCTGCTTGGCCTCCAGGCTTTGCTCGTACGCCAGCTCAGCTTCGCGATCCAGGTCGCGCCAACTGTCATCGGCACCGCCAGTTCCGCCAGCCTCCACGAACACCAACCCCGCGCGCCCCGCCTTGCGGTAGGTCAGCCACCCGCGGCAGTTCAGCGTGTCCCCGTTGAACATGCGGTCACCTTCCGGGTCGTACTCCCCGGTCATGTCCCCGTCGGCCTCGATCGTCCATTCGTCTGTCGCAGCCCACAAGTCCGCGGTCGCCGGGCATTCGACGTCCATTTCAGGTTCGTCCGGATAGCCGGCATTGCTTTCAGCCACTGCACCTGCCAGCTCGTCGGAGTTGTAGATTGCTTCGGCCAGCGCCTCGCGTGCGTGCGAATCATAGAAATCAGCGACGCCCTCGTAGACACCGACCTGATCCGCACTGGCCTTCAACGCCACGACGCACGCCGGCATCACTATCGACGGTGTCGTACCGTCTTCAAGGCCCAGCTCAAGGACGCGCGCCGCCCCCATCGGGAGGTTGAGCACGACGATCTCGGCGTCGTCCAGGTGGTAGTCGAGCTTGGGGTTCGCGTCTTCGACGACCAGAGCCGCGTAGGCACGGTAGCCCAGTAGCGCGGCGACGACTTCGGAAAGATGGGAACGCTTGACGGTCAAGCCTTGCGCGGCAAGTGCTTGGGAGGCCGCATAGGCGGCCGAGCGGACATAATTACTCATCGGAATACTCCAATACTGTTCGAGCGCTGGACGTTTTGTCGCTATCGAACAGCCGGTATCCGGATGGTTGATGGCGAGAGTACTTCGGGAGACTGCCAATGGCCTTTTTCAAGCTGTCCAGAGCTTGGGCGGGCGCCTAGCAGCAATTTTACTCATAGAGCCGGACGCGCACCACAGGCATCCAAAGTTGCATCCGCTGCCTAGTTCGAACAAGCGCAACCCTGTTTGGCACGGAACAGTCTCGGCGGGTTACCTGCAAAGTCGCTGAAAGCGCGATATTTGCCGCACAGCAGCTGTTGTCGACGGCCAAGCCTGCAGGCCGCCATTCCTTCGGCCAACGCGATGCCGAGCATGAAACCGAAACACTTGCCATCGGCTGCGAGAGGCGTCATCGACAACTTTCGCTGCCAACCACAATCTCAAGCTGGGAATTGCTGATCGTCAGCACTCAAGCTGCAACGGTCACTCGCAGCGACATGTCGGTCGTCGACTTGCACCATCACGGTACCGGACCTGAGTGCCGATGGATCGTATGCATCACCCCGTACCATCGGCGAATGAGCAAGGGAACACAATCCGAACGAGCGCAACTGGTCGATATCGGCGCCAACTTTCACTCGGTGCAGTTGGTGTCGCTGACTGCCCAATTGTTGACGCGTGCAAGGGCGGCAAACGTTGCCCAGATGATCGCCACAGGCACGTCGGCGGCATCCAGTCGTCTGGCCCTAGAGCTTGCAAGAGCCAATCCGGGCACCGTCTTCGCGACCGCGGGGGTACACCCCCATGGCGCAAAGTCGTACGACCCAAGCACCTTCCGCGAGCTGACCGAACTCTGGAAGTGCCCGGAGGTCGTGGCGGTTGGAGAGTGTGGCCTTGACTACAACCGCAACTTTTCGACTCCGCAGACACAGCGCATTGCTTTCGAGCAGCAGCTGTCAATGGCTGTAGCGACTCGCAAGCCGCTTTTTCTTCACTGCCGCGACGCCTTCATCGATTTCCACGACATGCTTACGCCTGTAGTGGCCGACGGAGCGCGCGGCGTCGTGCACTGTTTCACGGGCAACCGCGCGGAAGCAGAAGCCTTTCTCGCGATGGGGCTCGACATCGGCATCACGGGCTGGGTCACAGATCTCCAGCGCGGCCAAGCACTTCGCGAGGCCCTGCCAGCCATACCGCTGGATCGACTGCACCTTGAGACGGATGCCCCCTACCTGTTTCCCAAGAATGCCGAAACGCGTCGTGGACACAACGAGCCGGCCAATCTTCCTTGGGTCGCCGCCAGCGTGGCAGAGCTCATGGGTCGCGATGTCGACGAGATCATTCGAGCCTGCAGCTCCAACAGCCGACGGATGTTCGACCTTCCAGGCAATTGAATAGACCGGTGCATGGCAACCGATTCAGACGTATCGCTGCACAGTCTTCGGCTTGAGGCGCGATCTCTGACGCGCTCACCTGCTTTCGCCGAAAGTGCTGATGGCGAACGAAGTAAGCCGGGAATGCGAGACACTTCATGGTGGCGCGCCACGCGTGTCCCACTGGGGACGATTGCGTCATACCAAACGCACTTCTCCAGGCTTGCGGGCGGTCCTTCCCGATTCACGCGCTCAAAGACACAGAGCATCCCAAGGTTCACCTTGGTCTCTTGGTACGAGCCCGCTTGACCGAGGCTTGGTATGTCGATTGCCTGAAGGTCCACATTTACAGTGCTGTTTTGTTACATTTGACAACATGAGCTCGCTAAAAAACATTGCGGAGATGTGGCGGGACCCCTGACCAGGCGCAGAGAACCTGCGGACAAACATGTATCTGCAGCACATTCACGCTCACAATTTCCGCGCCTTCGGCGATGGCACTACCGCACCAGCCCTGGACTGGAAACTCAATCCAAATCTGAACATCCTCATCGGCGAGAACGATGCAGGCAAGACCAGCATCATCGACGCCATTCGGTTCCTGCTTTGGACAACCAGTTTTGAAGCCGTCCGCCTTCAAGAACATGATTTCTTTGTTCGTGGCGCCAACCGTGCGGACACCCTTGTCATCGAGGCCACACTGCGGGACCTGTCCCCCGCTCAAGAGGCCGCCGTCTTGGAGTGGCTGACCTACGAAACCGATGGTTCCCGCAGCCTGATACTGAGCCTTCAGGCGCGTAGGCGGCCGCCGCAGCCGGGCGCGCGTGGCCGCATCGACGTCATCACACGGGCAGGCAAGAACGGAACTGGTCCAGAAATCGGCTCCGCCGTGCGCGAGCTGGTGCGTGCCACATACCTTCGCCCACTGCGTGACGCCGAGGCTGAATTGCGGCCTGGCCGTCAATCCCGCCTCTCTCAAATCTTGGGCGCCCACGTGGACATGGTCGAACAAGGCAAGAGCGACTTCGACGCAACGAATCCGACCGTGCCGGCGAAGACGCTTGTGGGGGTGATGAATCAGGCGCAACACCAGATCGGCAGCCACGCAGCCGTTGGCTCTGTGCAGGACGACATCAATGACAACTACCTGGGTCTTATGTCCTTCGCCGGTGAGACGTTGGCCTCGCAGATCCGCATCGCGGGGGATGCGAGCCTCACGCAAATTCTGGAGCGTTTTGAACTCAGCCTACTCCCTCCAGGCGTGATCCATCCCGCCGAGCGCTGTCCACGGGGCCTTGGATACAACAATGCGCTGTTCATGGCCACGGAACTCGTCCTGCTTCGCAGTACCGATGAGCTTGGGCTGCTGCTCGTCGAAGAGCCCGAAGCGCACCTGCATCCGCAGTTGCAAGAGCGGGTGATGGCGCTCATCCAACAAAGACCAAAAGCGAACCAACATCCCGTTCAGGTCATCATGACAACGCACAGCCCGTCGTTGGCCGCAGGCGCGCGCCTCGAATCGATGACTTTGGTTCACAAGGGGACGACCTTTCCGCTGCGCCCGGATGAGACCAAACTCGCCCGAGCCGACTACGAGTACCTCCACCGATTCATCGATGCAACAAAGTCGAATCTGTTCTTTGCCCGTGGCGTGGCCATCGTCGAAGGCCCGGCAGAAGCGTTGCTCCTACCCGCCATCGCTGAAGTGGCAGGTCTTTCGTTTTCGAAGCATGGCGTTTCCATTGTCAATGTGGGCGACGTTGGCCTGTACCACTACGCCAGGATATTTCAGCGATCGGTTGCCAGCGAGGCCATTCCCGTTCCCGTGGCCTGCATCACAGACCGCGACATCGTGCCGGACGCTGCAAGCTACGTGTCCATACCGACAAAGGGTCGCCGATTTGAAAAGGACTACCCACCGGGTGAAGCTGTTTTGGCCGTGGGCAAAAAGATCGCCCGGGTGGAGGCGGCCGACGACCCTGCCGTGAAAGTCTTCGTGTCGAACCACTGGACGCTGGAGTACGACCTCGCAGCGGCTGGCTTGGCCGAAGTCATGTTCCTGGCCATTGCCATGGCAAAAAAGGAAAAAAGCAGGGGCGAACGGCTGACCGACACCGACGAAGCGAAGACGCTTGAAGAGGCGAAAGCGGCCTGGCCGGCCGAGAAAGCTGCCCATGCAACGACAGAAGCGCTGGCTATCGCGATATACAGACCTCTGTACGAGAAAGACGCGTCCAAGGCCGTCACGGCCCAGTACGCCGCCAAGTTGCTTCGCACCAAGAACTTTGGCATCGACCAAGTTCTACTGGACGCACTGCCACCCTATCTAAAGGCGGCGCTGCGCCACCTCACGGCAACGTCAGACCCGGCACCGGCAGCTGCAGTGATGAAGGCGACCCCATGAGCGTCCCTCTCCTGGTCGAACATGACCTGGAAAAACTCATCATTGACTTTCCTTCGCTCGACTTCAGCGACGCCGAACGAAAAGCGGTCCTTCTGGAAATGGGGTCACGCGACGTACAAGCCGCACCTGGAAGCGGCAAAACCACGCTGCTTGCGGCGAAGCTTCAGTTATTGGCCGACAAATGGACGCACCCTCATCGCGGGATCTGTGTGCTCAGCCATACAAACGTCGCACGAGACGAGATCTCCAGACGGCTCAGCACATCCAGCACGGGCGCTCGGCTTCTCGGCTATCCGCACTATGTGGGAACCATCCACGCCTTCGTCAATCAGTTCCTGGCACTGCCTCTGTTGCGAAGTGACGGCGAAGCCGTGGACGTTGTGGACAACGAGATCTTTGCGGCGCAAGCACTTTCCCTGTTGCGCACCAAGTGGACGCTCAATGCCTGGGTCCGTAACAACCCCCAGCGAGGGCCAGCCGCGATTGCGTCGCTGCGCTATGAAGGGGCAGACCTGACGCTCGGCTATGAGGACGGCGGCCTTCCGGGACCGGGCACGGCTTCGTGGACTGAAGCACAGCAACTCAAGGACCGCCTGCGGGCAAAAGGCGTTTTTCGATTCGACGACATGTTCGCCTTTGCGGAGAGGTTACTGGTTCGGTTTCCCGACATGCCCAAACGGCTGTCGCATCGCTTCCCGCTTGTTCTGATCGATGAAATGCAGGACACAAGTTGGGCCCAGGAAGACCTGTTGGCAAGGCTGTTTGACGATACGGTGGTCATGCAGCGCTACGGCGACAGGAACCAGCGCATCCTGTCGTCTGGCACTGATGCCGCAAGACTGACCTTCCCTCGCCCCCATCCGTTGAGCGTGACCTCAACAAAGCGTTTTCCGGAAAGTATCGCGGCCGTCGTGCGCGCGGTCCAGGAACATGGCGAAGCGGTGGCCGCCCCGGTCGTGGCCGATGCGCGCGCCCCCGTGTTGTTCCTCTATGCGACCACGGCTGTCACGACCGTCATTGAAGCCTACGGCAAACATGTGTTGTCCTCGTTTTCAGATGCCGAGCTTGGCATTGGCGCGGTGAAGGCAATCTGCGCCCGAAAGCGCAGCGATTCGGCAAGCGCTGCCGGCCGACACATTGGTGATTACTGGCCTGAATATGTGGCGATGACCACGTCGCCAAGCGGCTCCGAGAGCATCCACTGCCTTCTGGCGGATCCGGATGCCTTGGGGGTTGTTGCCATGGGCCTCGAGCAACGCGTTCGCGACATCAGGCGCGCGATATTGATCGCATTGCGTGCCGCCGCTGCCCCCTCGGTCCAAGAGTTGAGAGATGCCACCCATCTCCTCCGCCGGCTCGAGCTCGCGGGGTCCAACGTTGATCCGATTCGCGTGCTTTGTCACCAACTGGCCACGAGTACGGGGCACACATCGGCAGCACGGTGGCGCTCAACGATTGACACGATGTACGAAGCCCTGAGCGCCTTGCTCCCAACCGCACTCACCAGAGACGCGTTCGCCGCGCTGAGCGTCTTTGAAGTCGCCACCGAACCTACGCCCACATCCAGAGTGAACAACGCGCATGTTGTCCTTCACCAAGGACGATCCATCCCGGTGCACGTTGGAACCATTGCCTCGGTCAAGGGCGAGACCCACCTTGCGACGCTTGTGCTCGAGGCGCATGCGCATCCAGCAAGGAGCCATGACCTGCAGGCTGCGCTTGTCGGCATCGCCAGCGGCGCGCCTCTGAGCGTCAAAGCCAACGATTCGACTCGCAGTCTCTATCGGAATCTGTATGTCGCCGCATCCCGTCCATCACATTTGCTTTGCCTGGCGATGAACAGCGAGCGCGCGCCCGAACAACATGTGCAGGCCCTGCGTGACAAGGGCTGGCTGGTAGTCAAGCTCAGCCCACTTTAGATACACCCAACCAAGATGACCGCCCCCATACAAGGAACTGATGAAGGCATGAGCAAATGCATCAAGATGCGATCTGCCAAGGATCGCCATGGTCATGCAAAGGGCCCTTCATTCGATAGAAGGCCATGACCATCCAGAAGAACCTGTACAACCTCTTGATGTCTGGCAATGAGGCGGCTTGGACCGGAACATCTTGGGTCATGGAATACGACCGCGTGTTCGAGTATACGAACGCACAGGTCAAGCAGCAGTTCGAAGCGCTGGACGATACGGCGTTGGCAGCGCTCCTGGATCTGCCGACACTCTTTGCCTACGAAAAATACGTGGGTGCGCCGGTCCATGTGGGCCGGGTCACCGGCATCAGCCGCCGGCAGAAAGAGTTCGCTTTCACGTTCAATTTCGATGCCACCGTTGCGCCCATTCCCCATGCCAGTTTCATGCAACTGCTGGCTGAGCTCGACATCGACCCGAAGTGGGAAGTCAATCGCAGCCATTGGGCCGTGAAGAACGTCAATCTCGCAGATGTGCTGCACCGCGCTGGACTGTTACCCACGGGCACGCTGGGGCCGCTGCGGCGCCCGCCCCAGGTATTCATCTCGTATTCCTGGGATTCACCGGAGCACCGTTCGTGGGTCACCCAGCTGGCCATGACGCTCAGGCAAAACGGTGTCGAAGTGACACTCGATCAGTGGCATGTGCGCCCGGGTGAGGACTTGGCGCACTTCATGGCGCGAGGGCTACGCGAGAGCGATCGCGTGCTGATGATCTGCACCGAGACCTACGTGCAAAAAGCACAGCAACGCCAAGGTGGAGTGGGCTACGAACAAATGCTTGTCACGGCGCAAATCATGAGGGAGGTCGGCACCTCGAAGTTCATCCCGATCATCCGGCAGGCAGGTCACCCTCGGCAGTTGCCCGACGAACTGGCTGTGCGTATGTATATAGATCTCTCAGACGGCCCAGAGCAGCATGCGAATCTGCTGCGCCTCGTGCGCGACCTGCACGACATCAGCGTGCCGTTGCCGCCTCTCGGGCAGCCTCCGGTCTAGTCGTCAAGGAGCTTGTCCATTGGCCGACAACCGCGCAGCCCGCCTGGCCAGAGAACTGGCGTTTCCACCAGATTTCTTCGACCCGCCCGACCCGCGCCCCGACTTCTGGCCGGACAACCCAGACCTGCGCCGGGCCGTCGACTGGTTCAAGAGCTTCATACCGCATCAGCAGTGGGTGCAGCGCCGAGAGCAGGCCGCACGCCGGCTGTACCTGAGCGCCATGGGGGTCGGCGACGAGGGTGGACGCTTTTTCGATGCCAAGGACAGCTTCGGCTGGTACCTGTTCCTTTCCGAATCCCTGCTGGATCACATCGGCAACTACGACTATGTCTTTGGCTCCCGTGTGGTGCCAGTTTTTCAAGCCATCGGACGCGATCTTGACCTGCTCCTGCAGGTCGAAGGCATCCAGACTCGCGTCCAGCGCATGGTCACCAAGGAGCGCGGCCAACCAAACGGAGGGCTGTTTGAATTGCTGGTCGCTGCCTGCTACAGGCGTGCGGGCGCGAGCGTTGCTTTCGTCGACGAACAGCCCGGCAGGGCCCAGACTCACGACATGGATGTCACGCTCCATGGTCGAAGCTGGGCGGTCGAGTGCAAGCGCATGGAAGTCGGAGAGTACGGCGAGAGCGAGCGGTTGCAGCTTGGAAGGCTTTGGTCGGCTTCTTCTGCGCATTTGGCGAGACTTGAACGAAGCACGCTGTGTCAGGCGGGCTTTTGCGTGAAACTAGCAAACGTGCCTGACGACTACCTGAAGGACAAAGTCCTCAGTTGGCTCGCCTCCGGACAGGATAGGCTTGCCTGGGACGACGCCATCGCGTCGGGCACCATCGGCACACTGGATCTGCGCCCGCTGCAGGCGGTGCTGTCGAAGGGGGCTTGTCCGAATTTTCGTGTGTGAGGCTCATTGAACCTTCACCGATTTTGTGAAGCTGGTTGAAGATCTTACGTGCTCGATTTCGTGAACCGGTCTTCGTAGAGGATCGCAAACTGGTTCATCGCTGATTTCCAGTTGTTGGCCGCCCGCCCCCAGTCCTCGGTGATGTTGCGCAGTACCAGCCAGATCAGCTTGGTGGCCGCGTCGTCGCTAGGGAAATGTCCTCTGGTCTTGATGATCTTGCGCAGCCGCGCATTCACGCTCTCAATTGCGTTGGTCGTGTAGATCACGCGCCGTACCTCGGGCGGGAAGGCAAAGAACGGGATGACCTTGTCCCAGGCCCTGCGCCAGGCGCTGGCGACAGTGGGGAACTTCTGCCCCCACGGCCCAGCCTCGAATGCGTGCAACTCGGCCTCGGCCGCTTCGGCGTTGACCGCTGTGTAGATCGGCTTGATGGCCGCGGCCAGCGCCTTGCGATCCTTCCATGACGCAAAGTCCAGGCTGCCCCGGATCAGGTGCACGATGCAGGTTTGCAGCGTGGTGGCCGGGAACACCGCTCCCAGCGCCTCTGGCATGCCTTTGAGGCCGTCGGTGACAGCGATCAGGATGTCGTTGACCCCGCGGGTCTTCAGATCGTTGAAGACCTTCATCCAGAACTTGGCCCCTTCTGTGTTCTCAATCCAGATGCCGAGGATGTCGCGGCTGCCGTCTGGCAGCACGCCCAGCGCCAGGTACACAGCCTTGGAGCGCACTACGGCGTCCTCGCGAATCTTGACCCTCAAGGCGTCGAAGAACACGACCGGGTACATCGACTCCAGCGGGCGTGTCTGCCAGGCCGTGACCTCGCTCATCACCTCGTCGGTGACGCGGCTGATGAGGTCGGGCGAGACGTCCACCGAGTACATCTCGGCCAGAAAGCCCTGGATCTCGCGCACCGTCATGCCGCGCGCGTACATGGCGATGATCTTGTCATCAAAGCCCGTGAAGCGCCGCTCGTGCTTGCCGATGAGCTGCGGCTCGAACGTGCCCTCGCGGTCGCGGGGAACGTCGATGCGTAAGGCCCCCACGTCGGTCAGCACGGTCTTGGCGCTCTTGCCGTTGCGGTGATTGGCCGCCGCCCCTTCGGGCTTGGCCTGACCGGGCGCGTAGCCCAGGTGATGGCTCATCTCGGCGCCCAGCGCCCGCTCAAGCACCGATTTCTTGAACTGCTGAAAGATACCCTCCAGCTCGGCCGGTGTCACCGGCCCGGGGATGAGTTGCTCGAGCAACTCGGCTGAGAATTGCGGCTGCGCCGCCTTGTCCGCTGATGCGGTGGTCTTCGTCTTGCGTGGCATTCATGCTCCTTGTTGACATGCTATGCCTCACACACAAAATTTCTGACAGGCTCGTCGAAGGACCGTGTGCTGGGCAGCAGTCACCGCATCCTCGAACTGTTGACGGGTCGCTACGTCCGCAACGCCCGTTACCGAACGCTGCTGCGAACCATGCCCGGGGAAAATCCGCGCTACGTCGATGCGTGCAACCTTGCCATCGTCCTGAACTGGGAAAGCCTGAGCGAGGGCGCTTTGGATAGCAAGGCGCGCGACATTCGCAAGAAGTTATCCGACGCGACCTCTCAACTGCCTGACGGTCGGCCGTGTGTCGTCCACATCGGCTTCGAGGCGGTCGAAGGAGACAGGGTCGAGCGCCTGCGCTACGACAAGATCCTCGCGACGGCGCGCCAGTTCGATCCAGGTGACAAACAGCTCGAATACATCTACTGCCACTATTTCGTACCAGAGAGCCCCCCGGACGAATGTTGGGCGTTCGATTGAGACCACGCAATGGTGCCCGGTCCACGCCACCCAGGAAAGACCCTTGGGGAAATGTTTCCTGGTGCTGCCATCGGGCGCCACCGATCGGGCCGGCCCGCACTGGCAGGATTAGGCCTTCCCACGGCGCGCACGTCTCGTGGCCAAAGCCCAATGCGCGTGCAATGCGATACACTTTGCAAGTGCGTTCGTCGACGCTAGCTGCTCACCATGGCCCACCCGGTTCGCCGGGACGACTTGAAGACCTTCGTCTGAGCTTCCCATGTTTCGCGGAGCGCGGCAGTGAGCACCGGGTACATCCGCGGCAACATGAAGGAATGCACCATGGAATTCATCTCCACAACGGCGACCGCCGCCGAAAAGCTCAAGCGCCTGGCCAAGACGCTTCGTAAAACCACGGGTACATCGCTTGCCGTCGCGCTGGATGCTGTCGCCAAGCAGCACGGCTACAAGCACTGGAAGCATGTGACCGTCTGTCTTGAACAGACAGCCGGCGCAAGTCGCAGCAAACCCCTTCCCGAATCGCTGAAGGATCTTCTGGATCGGGCTGCCGCGCGCAATCCCGCTTCAGCCGAATCACAGAAAGCTTTCGCCCAAGGGTTCGTCTTCGCCATGGATGTCAAGGATGCGGAAGAGCTTTCGTTGACCTCCGAGTACGCGGAATGCGACGATGGCTGGTACCTCGCGGCCAGAGATCTGTGGCGGGGGCTGGTCCACTACCGTGACGACGAAACTGGCACTACGCTCTTCGAGACACAGTCACCCGAAGACTTGGCCGGCACGGCACTGGACGACCTACAGAACTACCGGCTCTTCCGCTACTTCGGCGCGGCCGCTCCCACCTCCCTCGAGGAGGCCTACAAGCAGACCCGCCAGCTCTCGTTCTTCCCGCCCACCCATATCTGGCTCGGAGGAAGGTTCATCGACATCGGCGACGTTCCCGAAATCCGGGCGGACGACCAAGTGGTTCTCTCCACCACGCCGGGTTTCACCGTGCTGCCGTCAGACGACAAGCGCTCCCGCTACGAGAAGTTTGGTCATCTCCTGAATGCAGCGGAGAGGGCGCTGTTCGACAGGATGACGGTGCAGGAGCAGGACTCCCTGCTGTTCCAGCTGGGACAGCAGACACCGGTCGGTCAGGCTCGATACCAGCCCGTGCACAGTTCGGTGACGTCCACCTGGCGGGATGCTAAAAAAATCTAACTCTGCGGAGCGTCCTCTGCGGCGCCCTCACCCGGTCGATCGTCGAACCACCATTTATCGATGGCTTCACGGTCTTCCAGGTGTGAGGCCCAGCGGTCATCGAACAGCACATCGATGCTGAAGATCGGATGCGCGTCGTAGGCAACCTCATGGTCAAAGAAGCGCCCTTGCAGCGCGTCGCAATGGATGCAGCCGTTGGATAGGTAGGGCTGTCCTTCCGTTCGACTGTATCGCGGCTTGATCGGACCGATGCCGTGGAGCGCCAGGAGCGCGGCCGGCAAGGTCGACATCAACAGCGCGGCCCCCCTGCCCTCGTCATCGAAATCGTAGATCTTGGCCGTCACATCCGCGGCGCCTTGAAGCACCCGACTGGCGGCAAAACACAGATCGATGACGAGGCCTGTCGTCTTCTTGCACCGCCAGCAATCGGTGTACGCCGCGCAGACCTCCAGCGGCAAGGTGCGGCCGACTTGTGGCGCAAAGCGCAGTTTCCCACCCAATGCCCCTTCGAAAAACTTGCCCAGTTCGATGTGCTGACGCCAGTAGTTCGGACCATCACTGTTCTTGCTAGTAGCAAAGGCCGAATGGTAGTAAGGCCCCGGCAGTGACACAACGCATATGTTGGCGTTGACATCATGGTCGAGCCTGAATGCCGGAGCTGCCTTCTCGACGGGAATGCTCTGCTGCCGCATGAGCCACAGCGTGCGGATCCCTGCTGCCTGGGACAGGGCTTGGTAGCGAGTCACCTCATCCAGCGGCAAGCGCGCCCATTGGACCTTGAACGCCACCGGCTTCTCGCCCTCCCGGCTTGCCAGTACATCGACCGCCCACCTGTCCTCTTCACTCAATGTCCCAGCCGCCTCGACCGAAATACTCCAACCCGCCCGGCGCACAGCTTTGGCGATAATCTCCCTTGCCAGCATGACCTCTGCGGAGTCCGTACCAGCTGGACAGCTCCCTTTCTTTGCATGCGCGAAATACTGTGTGCCGAGCTTCTTTTTCCTGAGAGTCACGTCAGCGCTGCAGCACGTCATCTTCAAAACACGATCCTTGCGGTTTCGAGCCCGAAGGTCTTCCCAGCCCTCAGCATCGAAATCGATGGAGAGAAGTTCCTGACCGCTTGAAGTGCATTTGAACGACATTAAAGATGCGCGGGTTGCACCGCCTGCAGATGGTTCGAGAAGCCATTTTCGGCTTCGCACCGCCAGGTCGCCCACAACTTGCAGTCGTGCCCATCCGTGCCCAGGTCGAGTTCAAGTGCGAGCCAGTTCCGAGCCGGCATGACGTAACGGTTGTGTCCCGGGAAAAGCATCATCTCCACGACGTGCTGGACATCGATCACCTGGGGCTTGCTCGCCGTGCTGTTGAGCAAATACAAGAAGAGCCGCTCCGCGACGCCCATCAAGGATGGATGCACGACGGCGGACGATGTGAACTGCTGGATGTGCGCCCAAGTCGCAGTCGGCGGGATATCGCGGCGGTAGGCGCTGCCCCAGGCCGCCACGTGGACGTCACCCGACACGATCGATACCCGTAGCAGCTTGTCTTCGGCCGTCCGGGCCAGCGTTTCCAACAGGCGCTTGCGTTCGCCCTCGTGGTCGTCGTTTGCCCAATGGTCTTTGAGGTCGTCCGCACTGCTGTCCAACACGTGGTCTTGACCGAACGTATCCATCAGGCCTTCCGCAAGGCTCAGTTTCGGGTGCACGACCGGCACCGACGAAAGGAATAGCAGATGCTGGCACCCGATGTTCGGTGCGGAGCTTCCTTTTCCAGGCAATGCCGACAGCCATTTCTGAAGCTTGTCCCAAGTGGCCATGCCCAAGATTTGGGTCCGGGAGCGCTCCGTCCGCAAGTCGGCCGCGATGATCGCGACAGGGCCGACCTGGTGTGCGAAGGTGAACCCAGGCTGACCGTCCATCAAGGGAAGCGCCAGCGGATCTTTGGTCTGGAGCGCCCGCCAGGAGATAGGCGCGAACTGCGGATCTTTGCGCGACAGGTTTGGTCGGGCTCTTGCCTGTGTAGGCCAGCGCCAGCAGCGTGACGGGATGCACCTGCATGACCTCGCACAGCTCGGCCAGCTTGTTGATCGTCGGGCTTTTGAGGTCGCGCTCCAACGAACTCATGTACGTGCGGCTGGACACGTCGGAAAATGCTTCTTGGCTCAGTCCACGCACCTTGCGGACTGTTTTCAATGCTGTTGCCAACGAGTGCTTTGCCGTCACCTCAGGTTTCTCCCCAAAACCTAAGATGACATTCGATTGCGCCCTATAGGACTACAATCTATAGGGCTCATTTTTGCTTTTACGGAAATCAGTAAATCCGCTTATGTGTCTTCCGACAGAACCACATTCGTGTCTTTCCTGGCTACCACCGATGCGGTTCTGCGCCTTCACGCTTTGGCGGATTCGTGCATCGAAGAAGGGATCGTCACCATGAACCCACTAACCACCGAGGACGAGCGCGTGCTACTGCTGGCCAACGGCCAGGCCCGCGCTGCCGGTCAGGACGTTGATCCGCTGCCGGTCGTGCGGCTGTTCACGCCGGATGCCCACGCGACGTGGCTACTGGCTTCGCTCGATCCGGCGGACCGGGACACCGCCCATGGCTTGGTCGACTTGGGGCTGGGCATGCCCGAGCTGGGCCATATCAAGCTGTCCGATCTGGCCTCCATCGTCGGCCCGAACAAGCTGCCGGTGATGCGGGATCGGTATTTCCAGGCGGTGCGGCCCTTGTCGGAGTACCTGCGGCTGGCGCAGGAGAACGGCTCCATCGTCGATTGAACCGTTCATGCCCCGGCCAAGCCGGGCGCATTGAGACTATTTCCGTCTGGCTCAAGACCTGTCGGGTCTCAATCCGCATTGTTGCAGCGCACTGGGGTGACTCTGGCGAAAACGGTCACGATGACCGGCGCGGCTTGCGGCACGGTGGATATTGCAGGGCGCGGCTATTTCCATTGCGCCATCGTCGCATTCAGACGCTTTGCGCAAAGTACCGGATTCAAATCGTCTTGACACGAAAGTTACGACCTATCCAAGTTTTTCACGTTTGGATGCTGATGCGGTAGCCCTTGTGCGTTGATGTCTGCGGTGGTGTTCCTGCAATTTCACAGGAGCTTGCGTCATGGCGGATCGAAGCACCGAGCCGTGGTATCCCACGGCGGCATATCTCTACGTGCTGCATCTTGATGGCCCCGCGCTGGCCTGGGAGTACCTGCGCCGCAATCCCGATTACCGGCTCGACTGGCTGCGCCGTCATCGCCGGCCGCAGGCGGCGGCACAGCCAGTGGCGCATCGCTGGGGCTTGCACCTGCTGGAAGACCCGGCGCTGGATGCGCGTGACGCGCATCCAGCCTGGTTCCCCGACCACGATGACGTGCTCCAGCTCTATCCGGACGCTGATCCGCCAATGGACGCCATCGTCTTCGCGTTCTGGAGTCTGCCCGGCAGCAAGTGCCTGATCCATGATGGCAAGCGCCTGATGCTGGTGCTGCGCCGGCCGGGCTACAGCCTGCGGCTGGCTATCGCGCCTGGCCTGGCCGATGGCATGGCCTTCGCCTATGCCATCCGCGCCTGCGCGCAGTTGCAGGGTCTGACCGCCATGCTGCAAAAGCTCGCGACCACCGCTGATGCCTCGCCTACGGCGGCGGCATCGGTGCGGCCATCGCTGTCGGCGCTGCAGGAACTGCACACCTTGCAGGCGCTGGACGCCACCCTGGCGGGCGCGTCCTTGCGCGTGATCGCCGAAGGACTGTTTGGCGAGGACGCGGCGGCCGACTGGTACAGCGACGGCGGCCTGCGCTCCAAGGTGCGCCGCCTGGTACGGCGCGGCGATGCGTTGATGCGCGGCGGCTATCGCCGCCTAGCACAACTGCCGCTGCTTGAGAAGGGTCGTTTTGAAGGGGACGCAAAACGACCCTGAGCAAGGGAGCTTCGTTTTCTGAGACTGCCTCCATCCGGTTGCACTGTGTGGCCGGAGCTTTGACACCGATGGAGGTTCACACCATGCGTCCTGCTCCCTTGCGGCCTGCCGCCGCTCCCGCGACTACTCCCGCGCAGCCCCAGCGCTATCTGACCAACGACGAAGCTGCAGACTATTTGCGCCTGTCGCCGCGCACGCTGGAGAAGCAGCGCGTGATCGGTGGTGGGCCAAAGTTCCGAAAATTCGGGCGGCGCGTCATGTACGCCGTGGCCGATCTCGATGCCTGGGCTGCAGAGCGCAGCTTCGAGAGCACGTCCGATCCCGAGTACGCCGAGCAACACTCGGCGGACAGCCGTGCGCGCTGATCACTGGCGCGCGGGTGTCCTTCGCCATGTCCAGCCCATCGCTGCCACCACGGCAGCGACCGTCGCAGGAGCGCGAACAACTCGACCTGTTCCGCGCCCTGCCGGGCGACATGGCGCCGCGCGACAGCCAGGACTTGATGGCCTTTCCTTTCTTCTCGCTGGCGAAGTCGCGGCGCGTTGCGCCGATCAACTTCCGCACCAGCGGCGTGACAATCCGCGTGGAGGGCACGGCCGAGCACGGCATCGCCACTATCTGGGATGCGGACCTGCTGATCTGGGCCGCCAGCCAGATCGTAGAAGCGCGCGATGCGGGCGTGCGTCCGTCACGGCTGATGCAGGCCACGCCCTACGAGATCCTGCGCTTCATCGGGCGTGGTACGTCGCTGCGCGATTACCAGCGCCTCAAAGCGGCCTTGGATCGCTTGCAGTCCACCACGGTGGCCACCTCCATCCGGGAGACCACGGGAAGGCGGCTGCACCGCTTCTCGTGGATCAACGAGTGGAAGGAGCTGGCCGATGCTCGCGGCACGCCGCTGGGTATCGAGCTGATCCTGCCGGACTGGTTCTTTGCGGGCGTGTTGGATGCGGCACTGGTACTGACCATCGACCCGGCGTATTTTCGGCTGACGGGTGGCATCGAGCGCTGGCTGTACCGGCTCGTGCGCAAGCACGGCGGCAGGCAGCCAGGCGGCTGGCAGTTCGATTTCCAGCACCTTTACCGCAAATCGGGCAGCGTGGCACGTTACTACGACTTCGCCGCCGACCTGCGGGCACTGGTGGCGCGGCAAGCCTTACCGGGCTACCAGTTGGGCATCGAGCATGTCTCGGGTCTTTCCTCGCCGCTGCTGACGTTCCGGCCCGTGCCGCCAACGGCACGGGGATAAACGGTGCGTGGCCTGTGGATGGGCTCGTGCTATCAGGCAACACAGGTATCGTGCTATCAGGCAACAAATCCTCGTGCTATCAGGCAACAAAATCGGCCGCAAAGCCAATGCTGGCGCGGGTTTCGGCCTCCCTTAACTTACCTAACTTAAATTCTCTAACTTGTAGTAGCAGCGCGCCGCTTCGGTGGACAACCGCCAAAAGGCAGAAGGCGCAGCAAGCCAAAAGCCCAAATCAACCCCGTCTTGCAAGGCAAGCGCTGGCCAGCTTTCCAGCTTGGAGAGCAGCGCCATGATCATTGCCTTGCTCAACCAGAAAGGCGGCGTGGGCAAGACCACGCTCGCCACCCATATTGCCGGCGAACTGGCAATGCGCGGGCAATCGGTCATCCTGCTGGATGCCGATCCGCAAGGCTCCGCGCTGGACTGGACGCAGCGCAGAAGCCAGCAAGGCTTGCCAAGGCTGTTCAGCGCTGTCGGCCTGGCCCGCGAAACCCTGCATCAGGAAGCGCCAGAACTCGCCAGGCGGGCCGATCACGTCGTCATCGATGGGCCACCCAGGATCGCCGCCTTGGCGCGCTCCGCGCTGCTGACGGCCGAGCGCGTGCTGATTCCGGTGCAGCCCAGCCCCTACGACCTGTGGGCCAGCGCCGAGATGGTGGCGCTGATCCGAGAGGCGCAGGTGTTCCGGCCTGCGTTGCGCGCGGCCTTCGTCATCAACCGGCGCGTCAGCACCACGGTGATCGGACGCGAAGCACGCGGCGCGCTGGCCGAGCAGCCACTTCCTGCGCTGCGCTCGGAAGTGCGCCAGCGCATCGTCTTCGCCGACAGCGTGGCCGCTGGCCGATTCGCACGCGAGACGGCGCCGGACAGCGCCGCCGCACGCGAAATCACCGCGCTGGTGGACGAACTGCTGCGGTGGCCGTCATGACGGCGAAGCCTGCACCCAACAGCACACGCTCTGGCAAGCGCGTCGGCATCGGCGCGCGCCCGCCTGCGAATCCGCACGCCGAGGCGTGGATTCGCCAGGGCGACGCCGATGCGCTGAACAAAGGCGATCTCTACACCGCCCGCCTGACCCTCGACATCACGCCCGCCATGCGCTCGCGCATCAAGGTATCGGCCTTCACGCAGGGCGTGACGGTGGCCGACCTCTTGCGCGCACTGTTGGAGCGGGAATTCCCGGAGAACATGCCATGAACGCATCTGCTTTGCCTGCTGCTACCGCAGCCACGGCGGTACCGTCGCCGACACTTTCTGCGCTCACGGGCCGGCCGGCCTCAACGCCGCTGACGCGCGTTTCGCTGGCCTTCCTTGAGCATCGTTTCAAGCTCTACCTGCGCTTTGGCGAGTCGGCGCGCACGCTGCGGCTCGACCGCTGGCGCAGCGTAGCCATCTTCCTGCCGAACGCCATGTTCTGCCGCATCCGCTGGCAGTCCAACGACTACGGCACGATTCGTTGGCAGCTCATGGTGATGCAGGCTTGCACGCCATTGGATGCGGCGCAGCGCATCCCCGGCGTGCAGCCCGGCGCGCGCCTGCTGATGCACGCCGAGGGCGAGAACCAAGTCCGCGCCGTGCTGGAACGCATCGACGGCATCGAGGCGCTGGGCATCGCGCCCGCCGCCGTGTCGCCCGCGTACTGGCGCACGCTGGGCAACCGGCTCGCGGCGCGCTTGCCACTGCCCGGCTACAGCGCCGAGCGGCACGCCGCCTGGCTGGCCGGGTGGGCGCTGCCATGACGACTCATTCCACCGCCTTACATTCCGCTGAAGCCGCGCAGCATCCTCGCTCGCGCCTGCGCGCTCGCATCGTGCTGGCTGCGCTGTCCGCCTGCGGCCTCGCTGCGCTCGCCTGGGCGTCCTTCGTATCACCGCTGCCGCGTCTGATCTACAACCCGTCCGACAGTGTGGCGGTCGGCTGGTATCGCGTCGATTCGCTCGACCATCGCTCCGGCTCGCTGCCACGTTCGTTGTCCGTGGGCAGCATCGTGCTGGTTCCGCTGCCGGCCGAGGCCGCCACTCTGGCTGCGCAGCGCGGCTACCTGCCGATGCGCGTTCCGCTGCTCAAGCGCGTGGGCGCGGCCGCGCCGCAGGAGGTGTGCCTCGCTGGCGGTAGCGTCCGCATCGACGGCGTGCCTTCGGCCGCCGTGCTGCGTGCCGACCGCCTGGGTCGGCCGCTGCCATCCTGGCGCCAATGCCGGCGGCTTCGCCCCGGTGAACTGTTCCTGCTCAGCGTGACCAACCCGGCCTCGTTCGACAGCCGCTATTTCGGGCCGGTCAGTGCGTCCGCCGTGATCGGTGTTGCGCGTCCGGTCTGGCTGGAGTCTCGCCCATGATGGCCGCCGATTCACTGCACGCAGACGTGCATTGCATCGTGCCATCAGGCGTGTCCATCCGGTGGCTGCTGCCGTATCGTCGCGCGTGCAGTGCAAATGCGTTCGCATTGCATTTCGCGCTGCCTCCGGCGCAGCCGCCCACCGTGCAGGAGTCTTGCCTAGAACGCGCCCGGCCTGCGGCCCTGGCCGCGTTCGCCGGTGGGCTGGCTGCCAGCAGCGCAGCGCCACCGGGCCGCCGCTGCCGGGAGCGCAAGCGGGAGGCAAAGGCGGAAGGCAAGACAAAAGGGGGCGGCACCTGCCTGCCCGCAAAGCCAGTCTGCACGTGGGGGTTGGGCGGCACGGCGCGGCTTCGCCGCCGTGCCGCCGGGGGCGCGAGGCCCGCGCCAATACAGGCATGTCCGCGTGCTTCGCACGACAGGACACGCCACGACTTTCCAGGGAGACAGCAATGAGCAACCGCCGCGACGATGATTTCCGCATCCGTCCAAACCCTCCAAAGGCCCCGAAGAACCGCGGCCAGGGTTTCGTGTTCAAGGTGCTCAAGCAGGTCGGCAAGACCAGCGGCGGCAAGTCCTCGGTGCGCCGCCCGGCGTCGGCTGGCGGCACCGGAAAGCGCCCCGGCTCGCGCCTGGGGCGCGGCCACACGGCGGCGCGCTTCGCGGGGGAGAAGCTCACGCCGCTGTCCCGGCGCGTGACCATCAAGACCCTGTTGGTCAACCAGCGCCAGGCCAGTCCGCAGTCGCTTGCCAAGCACCTGCGCTACATCGAGCGCGATGGCGTGGGCCGCGATGGAGAGCCGGGCCGGGCCTACGGGCCGCAAACCGACGAAGCCGATCTGGATGCGTTCAAGGAATGCTGCGCCGATGACCGGCACCATTTCCGGTTCATCGTCTCGTCCGAGGATGGGGTCGAGCTGGATGATCTTCAGACGTACACGCGTCACCTGATGAACCGCATGGAAGCTGACCTGGGAACGCGGCTGGAGTGGGTGGCGGTGGATCACTGGAACACCGACAACCCGCACACCCACCTCATCGTGCGCGGGCACGACGACACGGGCAAAGACCTCATCATCGCGGGCGACTACATCGCCGACGGCTTCCGGCACCGGGCCGCCGAGCTGGCGACTGAATGGCTGGGGCCGCGCACCGAACTGGAGATCCAGCAGACCTTGCAGCGCGAGGTGGAGCAGGAGCGCTGGACGAGCCTGGATCGCACGCTGCAACGCGAGACTGGCGACGATGGCCGTATGCGGGTCGGACGCTTCAACGAATCGAAGCTACAACGTCAGCGCCTGCTGCTGATCGGCCGCCTGCAACGCTTGCAGCGCCTGGGCCTGGCCGATGAAACTCAGCCCGGCACCTGGGCCATCCATGCCGACGCCGAGAAGACCTTGCGCGCCCTGGGCGAGCGCGGCGACATCATCCGCACCATGCAGCGGGCGATGAGCTGGCAGCAGCGTGAGTTGGCGGTGTTCGAGCCGGGGGACGATGGCCGCTCCATCATCGGCCGCGTGGCCGCCAAGGGGCTGGCCGACGAACTGCGTGATCGGGGCTATCTGGTCATTGACGGCGTGGACGGCAAGGCGCATTACGTCGCGCTCAACGCCCGCGACGGGCTGGCGAACTGCCCCACCGGGGCGGTGGTGGAGGTGCGCGGTTCCGCCGAAGTACGGGCCGCTGACCGCAACATCGCCGCGCTGGCGAGCGACGGCCTGTACCGCGCCGACCATCATTTGGCGATAGCTCAAGGCCAAACCAAGGCTGGCCGCGATCCGCAGGAAGTCGTGGCCGCCCACGTTCGACGGCTCGAAGCCCTACGTCGAGCCGGCATCGTGGAGCGCGTGGACGAAGGGCTATGGAAGGTGCCGGACGACCTGCCTGAGCGTGGTCGTCAGTACGACGAGAAGCGCCTCGGCGGTGTGGCGGTGGAACTGAAATCGCACTTTCCAATCGAGCGGCAGGCGCGCGTGATCGGCGCCACCTGGCTGGACCAGCAGTTGATCGGCGGTGGTAAGGGGCTGGGCGACCTGGGCTTTGGCAGCGAGGCCAAGGAGGCACTACAGAAACGCGCTGAATTCCTGAGCGAACTGGGGCTGGCTGAGCGGCGCGGCAAGCGCGTGATCCTGGCGCGCAATCTGCTGTCGACGCTGCGCGATCAGGAGTTGGCAAAGGCCGCGCAGGACATCGCGACGGAAACCGGCCTGGAGCATCGGCCAACCGCCGACGGGCAGCGCGTGACCGGCATCTACCGACGCCGCGTGACGCTTGCCAGCGGGCGGTTCGCCATGCTCGATGACGGACTGGGATTCAGTCTGGTGCCGTGGAAGCCCGTGATTGATCAGCGGCTGGGACAGCAGCTCGCCGCGACCGTGCACGGGAGCACGCTATCCTGGGAAACTGGGCGCAAACAAGGTCAGTCCATCTGAGAGTTTGCGAACTTTTCGATTTCACTACCGAACCTCCATGAAGCCTCGAAATCGACCTCATAGAACGGTTGTAGAGCGACTATTTCTGTCCGACCAACGGGGCGAGCACCATTGAAAAGCTTGTTCAAACGCCTCGTTTCAAAATTCACTAACTCAGATCCGACATGAAGCCCGAGCACTCGTTGGCCCGTTCTCCGGGTGGGGAGGTCCACGCCGTGGAGCGTGCGCACTACCCAGTTTCGGTTGAATTTGGAAGGGGAATTGTTAAGGCAATGCGGAAAAGTCCCCGCTGCACCTGCAGCCTGGGTAAATTACAGAACCATGAGGCAGCAGACCCTTGCGATGGCCACCGACGCGCTCCACCAAGAACGCAGGCAAGGCCAGAGACCCCGAAATGCATCAGACCCGAAAGGGCCAGCAGTGGTATTTCGGCATGAAGCTGCACATCGGTGTGGACAGCCAAACGGGGCTGACCCAAAGCGCGGCGGTTACGGCGGCCAACGTGCATGACAAACACCCACTGCCCGATTTGCTGCACGGCAACGAGCAGCGCGTCTATGGCGACCCGGTCTATGCCCGCCAGAAAGCACTGATAGCGAGCAAAGCACCCAGGGCCAAGGTCCGCTACAGCCGGCCGCAGAAGAACGCCACACCCGCATTCACCACCTTGGCATAGCCTCTAGCGTTTGCTGGTCAATTGTTGGAAGCTATCAATTTGATAAATCCTGGAGCTCTCATTATCACACCCGCTCCAGCACCACGGCGGGGTCCGGCCCCACGCCGATGCACAGCGCATATTTGCTTGCCTATTAAGGCGTGGCGTGTGGTGCTCATGCGTTTCTCCTCGCTCATCGGCGGGTGAATAAGACGGTGACCTGAGGAAGCGGACGCCGGGCCCCGGCCCAGGATGTCTGCACCCGCGATGGTGCACACGGAGCCACGGCCAGGACAACCCGCAAATCGTAGCCGTATGTGCGCTGCTTTGCGGATCGGGAATGCTTTGCAGCTGTCGCAGCAGGTTCACAAAACAGCGCATGGAGGCAAATCAAGTGCTGCAATGCCGCTCCATTGGGGACGTGACTGCTAGCTTGAACAGGCTCGTGGCCTCCAGGTCCAGCACCTGCCGCCCCCCTTGGTTGAAGAGCTGCCAGCGCCATTCCATGATGCCCAGTTCCTTGCGGGTTTCCGAGCGCCGGACGGCAATGACGTGCGCCTCCAAGCGCAGTTCGTCGCCCGGCCGCACCGGGTGGGGCCAGCGCACGTACTTCAGACCCGGTGACGCAAAAGACTCCGAGCCTTGCAGCGCCGCCTCGACCACCAGGCGCATGGCGATGGCGCAGGTATGCCATCCGCTGGCGATCAGACCGCCGAAGCTGCCGCCCTGCGCCACCTGCGCATCCATGTGGAACCACTGCGGGTCGTACGCAGCGGCAAAAGCCACCGATTCCGCTGGCGTCACCCGGTAGCGGCCGCCGTGGATCACCTGTCCGGGGTGGAAGTCTGCGAACTTCATGGCTTCAGGTACCGAAACGGGGGGGCCTGCGCTCTTCAAAGGCCGCAAGGCCTTCACGCGCATCACTGCCCGCGAAGTCAATCATCTCCAGCGCGAGCGAATGCTCAAACGCCGGCCAGGCCGCGCGCAGCCAGTGGTTCAGCGAGCGTTTGGTGTGCGCCAGCGCCGCGGGGCTGCCGGCGGCCAGTTCCTTGGCGATGCGCCGCGCCGTGTGCTGAAGTTCGGCCTCGGGCACGGCCAAGCTGACCAGACCGATGCGTTCGGCCTCTGCGCCCGTCAGGGGCGCGCAGGTCAGGAGGTGGTACTTGGCCTTGGCCATGCCGCAAAGCAGCGGCCAAATCACCGCCGCATGGTCGCCCGCCGCCACTCCGATCTTGGTGTGACCATCGATGATCTTGGCGGTATGCGACGCAACCGACACGTCCGCCAGCAAGGCCACCGCGGCGCCAGCGCCCACCGCAGCGCCGCTGATGGCAGAGACGATGGGCAGGTCACAGTCCACCATTGACTGAACCAGCAACCGTGCTTCACGCATCACGCGCGCGCGGTGCTGCGCGGAATCGAGCATCTGCCGCACCAGCTCGGCATGCCCACCAGCGCAAAATCCCTTGCCCTCGCTGCGCACCAGAATGCTGCGCACGCCGGGCTCGGCAGCCAGGCGAGGCCAGATCACCGCGATGGCCCCATGCCCAGTAACGCTCGTCGTCGGCATGACGCCCGGCTCGCCCAGGATGACCTCGGCCACCCCGTCATCGCACAGTTCGACGCGGAAATCGTTGGTATCTACCGGAATCGTCTTTGGCATCAGTTCTCCTTCAATTTAATACCCAAGCGCGCTGACGCAGCCCCGGGCTGGCGCGGTAGCGTTCGCCGCGGTAGTGCGCATCTAGGTGGTCGAGCACGGCCACTACCGCGTCCGCACCCCAACCGTCCAGCCAGTGGAACGGGCCACTGGGATAGTTCGCGCCTAACTGCATGGCCGTATCCGCGCCATCTTCGGTGCATACGCCCTGCACCACGGCGTCGCAGGCTTCATTGATCAGCATAGCGATGGTTCGCGCTACCACCAGGCCGGCAACGTCGCCGAACAGCACCGGTTCCCAGCCCGCAAACTGCAGCATCGCCTGTACCTCGGCACGCCATGCTTGCGTGGCGGCGGGGGCGGCGGCCCAGGCTAAGGCATCGCCGTTCGCGCTTTCGTTTGCGCCAACCACAGCGAGATCACAGATCGAGAGGTTGGGCACCTGGCTCTCGAATGCCAACTGCCCTGCTGTGCGCCCGTCCGTCACACGCAACTGCCCATGGGGGGTTTCGATACCTGCCCAGCCACTGTCGGGCCGGCGCTCCACGCGCGCCACCGTGGCCGCGAGCCGCGCTGCCATGTGCTCGACGAGGCCGCCCCGACCATGTAGGACAATTCCTCCCTCAGGCGGAACCCAGGCAGCCACCCCATCGTGCTGAACAGGCGATGCGACGATGCGCTGGTCCGCGTCATACCGGTAGAAGCCCTCGCCAGACTTGCGTCCCAGCAGGCCGCCATCTACCAGCTCCTGCTGCACCAGGCTCGGGCCGAAGCGCCGGTCGGAGTAGTTTGCTGCGAACACACTACGCGTCACCGCGAGGTTGGTGTCGTGCCCGATGAGGTCCATCAGTTCGCATGGCCCCATGCGAAAACCTGCCGCCCGCAGGCAGCGGTCGATGTCGGCCGGGCAGGAGGCGCGCTGGGTGAGCACGTTCAGCGCCTCGGCATAAAACGGCCGGGCGATGCGGTTGACGATGAAGCCCGGCGTAGAGCGCGCATGTACCGGCGTCTTGCCCCAGCGCGAACCTAGCCGTTCCACTGCGGCGGCCACCTGCGCATCGGTCTTGAGCCCGCTAACAATTTCCACCAACCGCATCGCAGGCACCGGGTTGAAGAAGTGCATACCCACCAGCCGTTCGGGCCGCTGCATGCCGTTGGCCAGCGTGGTGATCGAGATCGATGAGGTGTTGGACGCCAGAATGCAATCGCCAGGCACGAGGGCCTCCAGGCTGGCCAGCAGGTTGCGCTTGATGGCGGCGTCCTCGACGATGGCCTCGATCACGATGCGGCAGCTGCGAGCCTGCGCCAGGTCCTGCGCGGGCCGGATGCGGTCCAGCGTCTGCTGCACCTGAACATCGGCCATGCGCCCGCGCTCGACCAGCTTCGTCAACTGCTGGCGCAGCTTGCGTAGCGCGTCTTCGGCCGCGCCTTCGCGCTTGTCGAACAGGAGCACCGTGTCGCCCGCCTGCGCGGCAATCTGGGCGATGCCCGCTCCCATCAGGCCGGCGCCGATTACGCAGACCTCGGCACCCACGGAGATGTCGAATGGATTCATGGCACTGCCTTCCCGATCCAGGCAGGCGGACGCTTGTTCAGGAATGCGTCGAATCCTTCCTTGGCCTCATCGGTCATGCGCACGCGCGCGATGGTCTGCGCAGTCAACTCGCGCATGTCCCCGCTCACCGGCCCCACGTGGAGTTGGGCATACAGTGCCTTCACCTCGGCAAGCGCCGTGGGACCGTTTTGTACCAGGCTGCTGATGATCCCGCGAGCGACAGCATCCACCGCTTCGCGTGAGCAAACCTGGTGCACCAGCCCAAGGGATTTTGCCTCGTGCGCATCGAAGCGAGTGGCTGTCAACGCCAGTTGCAAGGCCGCTCGCTTGCCCACGGCGTTGATGAGGTAGGGCCCGATGACCGACGGAAGAATCCCGAACTTCACCTCGCTGACCGCAAAGCGCGTCTCTTCGGACACGACGGCGAAGTCGCAGGCCGCCACCAGCCCTACGCCGCCGCCCAGAGCCAGACCGTGGACACAAGCCACTGTGGGCTTGGAACATTGGGCGACCGCCGCGAGCATGTCCGCGAAACGCCGCGCGTCCCCCAGGTTTTCCTCGCGCGAGGCGACGCTCGCGCGCTGCATCCACTGTAGATCGGCCCCCGCCGAAAAAGCTTTGCCCTGCCCCTTGAGCAGGACAACACGCACCTGGGCATCGCCGGAAAGCGTGGTGAATGTCTCCCCCAGTTCCTGAATCATTCGTTCGTTGAATGCGTTGAACACATCCGGCCGCGCCATCTCGACAGTGGCGATGCCGTCGGCATCCACTACCACGTTCAATGTAGTCATTTGTCAATCATCCGTTGCGTTGTGCGCTGCCCGTGTATCCACCGTTGCACCACACAGCCAAAAAAAGCTGCGCAGCAAGCAAGCCAGCGGAAGCCGTGGAATCGGCTTTGCCGGGCCACCTACGTCACAGGGAGTTGCTGGTCAATACGTCTCAAGATGCAGGCGGCCTTCAGCCTTCATGGCGCTGCCGATTGCGTCCCAATCGAGGCCCGCTTCCGCCGCGATATCGCGCAGCGTCAGCACGACGCCTTCTTCCATGCTCTTGAGCCCGCAGACGTAGAAGTGGCTCAGTCCGTCTCTGAGCAGCGCCGCCAGGTCCGCGGATCGCTCGAGCATCAGGTCTTGCACGTAGCGCTTGGGTTTCCCGGGAACTCGCGAGAACGCCAAATTGATGTCGATGAAATCCTTGGGCAGCTTTTGCAGCGGCCCGAAGTAAGGCAGTTCCTGCTGTGTGCGGGCACCGAAGAACAGCATCAGCTTGCCACTCTCGAACTTTCCGCTACTGCGCAAGCGACGGCGCCATTCGGTCATCGCACGCATCGGGGCACTGCCGGTGCCTGTGCAGATCATCACGATGTGTGACCGGGGATGGTTGGGCATCAGGAAGCTGCTACCGAATGGGCCCACCACCTTGATCTTTTCACCGACCTTGAGGTCGCAGATGTAGTTGGACGCAATCCCGCGAACCGGCTGCCCCTGGTGATCGACGGTGACCCGCTTCACTGTCAAGGACAAGTTGTTGTAACCCACACGCTCACCACTGCGCGCGCTGGCGATTGAGTACTGGCGCGGCTGGTGCGCACGGCCCAATGCGTCCTCACCCGGCGGGATGATGCCGATGGACTGGCCCTCCAGCACCGGGAACGGCAGCGTCCCGAAATCCAGAACGACATGGTGGGTCTCACTGTCGAAGCCTTCCTCGGTGCAGTTGAAGTTCCCCACCACCGTTGCCAGCATCGGGCTCTTGGGCGAGTAGAGGTTGGTGTAGGCATGTGCCGCCGACCAGGGCGGAATGTGCGCGCCATACAGAGCGGAGCGGAAGACCTCCCCGCCGGGCGAAACCGCCGCAAGCGGCGACGGCGATGCGGCAACAGTAGCTAGGGAGGCGTCCTCCTGCGTCACACCACATTCCTCCAGTTGCTCGGGTGTCAACTCGAGCGGCAGTTCGTCCCAAGTCAACTGCTCCGCGATGGAGTACGCGCGCGCCGTGGGCACGATGCGCCAGTTGTCGATCGAGCCCGTCGGGCAGGGGGAGATGCAGTCCAAGCATCCATTGCAAACGTCTGCCTTGATCACGTAGTTGCGGTCATCGTGAGTGATCGCGCCGACTGGGCAGGTGGCTTCGCAGGTGTTGCAGCGGATGCAGATTTCCGGGTCGATCAGGTGCTGCTTTAGTGTCGCGACAGCTTCGGCGGTTTCCATGGTTTCTTCCTTCTTCTCGTTCACCGGGTGCACCGTTGCCTAGGGGCACACCCGGCTCCCACGTCGATCGCTTGCGGCGGATGGCGCAGAGGGTGCCGCAAACGGTTAGTCTCCGTGAGGCTATCAGCCAAAGCGCACGTATTCGTAGTTGACAGGCTGGCGGTTGATACCCATGACAGGCGGCGCGATCCAGTTGGCGAACTTGCCGGGCTCGACCACGCGACCCATCAGCGATGCGACGAACGCACGGTCGTCGTCCGAAGGCAACCACTCGTTCTTGCGAGCGTGCCATTCGTTCTCGCTGACCACGCGACCGTCCGGCGCCAGGCGGATGCCTGCCAGCGCACCAATGGCCCGGTTGAAAGCCTTGTGCGGCACCTGAAGCCGAAAGGGAACGCCCGCCTTTTCTATCACCTTGTTCCAGCGGCCTACACCCGCGACGGAATCCTTGATGTAATCGTCGCGTAGCACCTCGTTAAGCGCATTGAGCATGGGCACTTCCTTCTCGACGAGCTGGCCGTTCACCACTTCCAGCACCTTGTAGGTCTGGCCCTTGAGCTGGTGGTCGTCGGTGCGCTTTCCCTCTTCATACCGGCCCTTGAGACCAGAACTGTAGAAAGTAGCGGCGTTGCTTGACTGGTCGGCGCCAAACAGGTCGATGGTCACGGAGTAGTGGAAGTTCAGGTAACGCTGGACCGTATCCAGGTCGATGGCACCTGCCGCGCGCACCTTCTGTGGATCGTCTGTTTTCAGCTCGTTCATGACCTGGCAAGTGCGTTGCACCACGCGCGAGACGCCACTTTCGCCCACAAACATGTGGTGCGCTTCCTCGGTCAGCATGAACTTGGTGGTGCGCGCCAGCGGGTCGAACGCGCTTTCGGCCAATGCTGCAAGCTGGAACTTGCCATCGCGGTCGGTGAAGTAGGTGAACATGAAGAACGAGAGCCAGTCGGGGGTCTTCTCGTTGAAAGCGCCCAGGATGCGCGGGTTGTTCGCATCGCCGCTTTGGCGTTCCAGCAGTGCGTCGGCTTCCTCACGGCCGTCGCGGCCGAAGTGCTTGTGCAGCAGGTAGACCATGGCCCACAAGTGGCGGCCTTCCTCCACGTTCACCTGAAAGAGGTTGCGCAGGTCATACATGCTTGGGGCCGTGAGGCCCAGGTGGCGCTGCTGCTCGACCGAGGCAGGTTCTGTGTCGCCCTGGGTCACGATGATGCGGCGCAGGTTGGCGCGGTGTTCGCCGGGCACGTCTGTCCAAGCCTTTTCGCCCTTGTGATCACCAAAATGGATCTGGCGCTCGGCGTCCCCAGGGTTCAGAAAGATGCCCCAGCGGTAGTCGCGCATCTTCACGTGGCCGAACTGTGCCCACCCCGCCGGATCGACGCTGACTGCGGTGCGCAGGTACACATCGTAGTTAGTCGAGCCCTCGGGGCCCACGTCGTCCCACCAGTTGATGAAGCTGGGCTGCCAGCCTTCCAGGGCGCGCTGCAGAGTCCGGTCCTCGGACAGGTTGACGTTGTTCGGAATCTTTTCGCTGTAGTTGATGCTGCTCATGACGTGGTCTCCTTACACCCGGTTCAGATCGAATTGCGACTTCTCGCCCTTGCCATACACCTTCAATGCGCCCTTGTCGCCCACGGCATTGGGGCGCTGAAAGATCCAGTTCTGCCATGCCGACAGTCGACCAAAAACGCGGGTAGCCATGTTCTCCTTGCTGGCAAAGCGCAGGTTGGCCTCCAGACCTGTGAGCGCGTCGGGCGACATGGCCGCGCGCTCCTCAATGGCGATGCGGATCTCGTCGTCCCAGTCGATGTCGTCTGGCGCGGCTGTGACCAGGCCCAGGCGCAGCGCCTCGTCGGCGTCCAGCGGACGAAGAGAGGCTGCGCGCACGGTCTCCAGCGGCGCGACTTCTTCATAGAAGCGGCGTTGCAGGCGACTTTGGTCAGTGACCATGGGCAGCAAACCGAAATTGAACTCGTCCAGCACGATGCGGGGCGCGCGTGCTGCGTCGTCCGGTAGCGCCAGCATATAGGTTCGATCAGCGGCGAAAGCCAGCTCGGCGAGCATGCCCACGAAGCAGGAGTCGGGCTCGATCAGGGCGAACAGGGTGCGTGAGGAAACGTCTAGCCGGGCAAACGCGCGGCGCAGCAGACCCAGGGTCGAGCGCACCAGCCAGTGCGCGCGGTGCTCCAGCAGCAACTGGTCAGCGCGCAGCACCGCGCCTGCGTCGCCTTCCGTTTTCAGCAGCCAGGTACCGATGTCTAGTTCGTTGGTGCGCAGGTTCAGGATGGCGTCATCTAGCTGGCGGCCCATGGCCAGCGGCCACCAGTCGGCGCCGGCAGCTTCGATGGCCGCAATATCGGTCGGCTGCACGCCTTGGGGCGCCTTAATGATCAGCGTGGCCGTGCGGCGTGTTCGGTCGATCTGCACGCTGACGTGTTCATATACCAAGCTGTCGGGGCCGTCCTGCCGTTCTACCCGGGGCAGTGCGATGCCACTTGCGGCGGTGGTGCGGCCGCCCGATGCGCCGAGCTTGGCGGCGCAGTTTTTCACGGCCTCGGGGAAATCCGCCGGCTTGGCGATGTCATCGACCAGACGCCAGTCCACAGCACGCTGGCCCCGCACGCCTTCCACGCTGGTGCAGAAGATGTCTGCCAGGTCGTGGCGCACCTTGCGCTTGTCGGTGACACGCGTGAGGCCACCCGTGCCAGGCAGCACGCCCAGCAGCGGCACTTCGGGCAGCGACACACTTGAGGAGCGGTCATCGATCAGGAGAATCTCGTCGCAGGCCAATGCCAGTTCATACCCGCCACCAGCGCATGCGCCGTTGACAGCAGCAAGGAACTTGATGCCCTCATATTTGGAGCTGTCCTCGATGCCATTGCGTGTCTCATTGGTGAACTTGCAGAAGTTCACTTTCCAGGCGTGGCTGGACAAGCCGAGCATGAAGATGTTGGCTCCCGAGCAGAAGATGCGGTCTTTTCCGCTCGTGACCACCACAGACTGCACCTGAGGGTGTTCGAACCGGATCCGATTAAGCGCATCGTGCAGCTCGATGTCCACGCCGAGGTCGTAGCTGTTGAGCTTAAGTTTGTACCCGGGGCGCAGGCCGCCTTCCTCAGTAATGTCGAGCGCGAGAGTGGCGACGGGGCCATCAACACTCAACTTCCAATGGAGGTACTGACTGGGGTCGGTACGGTAATCAACTCGTGGGGATGAAGGGGTTTCAGCCATGCTGTCTCCGAAACAGGGGTTGTGCAAAATAATGCATCTTCTAAAGATGTGAATGAAGTATCGTGCATTAAATTGCATAGGTCAACTAGCAGTGGCATAAAAGTGCACCTCAGTGCAGTGTCTGGAAGCCACGCACGAACCGTGCATCGAGTCGCAGAACTAGAAAGTTTTTATCGTTTTGGCTTCCCGCGCTTGCTAGGCAAGGGACTTTAGCTATCAATACAGCAGTTCCTGCCACCCTCTTTATCCGGCCAGCACGGGCACTACAGCCGCACAGAGTGCGTCGAACGCCTTTTGCTCCGTCTTCCCGCCCGTGTCCACGCGCAGATCCGCCTTGGAATAGAAGGCTGCACGTCCGTCAAGGATGCGGCGCAGATCCTCCATGGCCTCTTGGCTGGCGGCCATGGGGCGCAGGTCGCCCTGCGCAGCCACCCGGCTCATGTGCTCTTCGGGGGATGCCTGCAGCCACACCGTGGTGCAGTGCGCCAGCAATTCGTTGAAGGTGGCGGGGTCGGAGACGATGCCGCCCGGCGTGGCGATCACGACTTCGCTGTAGATCTGTACGGCTTCCTCCAGCGCGCGCCGTTCATAGCGACGGTAAGCATTCGTGCCATACAGGTCATGGATCTCGCGCACGCTGCAACCGGCCAAGGTCTCGATCTCACGGCTGAGTTCAATGAACGGGAGTTCCAGGTGGTCGGCCAACATGCGCCCCAACGTCGATTTGCCAGCGCCCCGCAGACCCACGAGAGCAATGCGCTGCCCCCTCGCCGCGTCCACCACTGCGTTCCCCAGCAACTCCCCGATGGCAGCGCGCACCTTGCGCAGATCAGCCTCAGAGCGGTTTTCCAGTAGCTCGCGGATCAACAGCCATTCGGGCGAACTGGTCGAGACGTCACCTACCAACTCAGCCAGCGAGCATTGGAGCGCGCACGCCACATGGTGCAGCACCACGATTGAAGCATTTCCAATACCGTATTCCAGATTGGCCAGATGCCGCTCAGACACGTCGGCGGCCTCTGCAAGTGCCTTGCGCGTGAGGCCGCGGCGCGCCCGAAGGCTGCGCACGCGCTCGCCCAACGCAGCAAGAAGTGCGTCGCGCTGCATTTGGGCATCAAGCGTATTGGTCAACGAAATCTCCAACCGAAGCCCGTCTCTTTTGTTCATCTCAATGGACCTTTCGAGATCTTGCACGTTAACAGCCTAGGGTAAACACCACGTATGCATTATATTGCTTGACAAGCATCCTACACCCTTCTATCGTTCCCCACCGAGCACAATAGTGCATGTCAATGCGGTACGCAAGCACTTGCATCAACGAGGAACCACATGAGCAAACAAACATTTCACCAGCAACTTGTCGTCCTGACTGCTCAAATTTCGGGGCGCCCTCTCGACGCGGCGCTGGATCAATGGCTCAACACCCAGCACGGGCCACACAGCCAAAGCTATGGAGGGCTCAAAGCGGCCTGCGTGGAAGGCGTGCGTGATGGCTGGCTGTGCGACCGCGAAGGAGGGGGGATCCGTTATGGGCGCGTTTTCAAAGCAGATGACAGCCTGCACCGTTTTTCAGTCGATGTAGTTGACATGCGGGACATCGCAGGACCGCACCACGTGCATCCGGGCGGCGAAATTGATCTGATCATGCCCTTGGATGACGGCTCAGCAACTTTCGACGGGCGGCCAGCCGGCTGGTGCGTCTTTCCGCCCGGCAGCGCGCACCAGCCTACCGTCGCGAACGGCCGCGCATTGGTTCTCTACCTGCTGCCCGAAGGGCAGATTCAATTTTCGAAAAGCTGACCCATGAACGCTCCATTGATTCCTAACTACCTCAACGGACGCTGGCAGACCGGCAGCGGTGAGGGCACAGTGCTACGCGACCCCGTTCTGGGCACGGACCTTGTGCGCGTCGATTCTTTAGGCCTCGACTTGCCAAGCGGCTTTCAGTTCGCACGCGAGCGCGGCAGCGCCGCCTTGCAGGCACTGACTTACGGCGAACGGGCCGCGCTGCTGGCCCAGTGCCAGAAAGTGCTGCTGGCCCACCGCGACGCTTACTACGAGATCGCCTTGGCCAACAGTGGCACCGTGAAGAACGATTCGGCGGTGGACATTGACGGCGCGATCTTTACGCTGGGCCAGTACGCCCGCTGGGGCGAAGCTTTGGGCGGTGCGCGCGCATTGCGCGACGGCGAGCCGGTGAAGCTCGGCAAGGAACCAGTGTTTCAGTCGCAGCACCTGCGCACCCCGCGCCCCGGCTTGGCCTTGTTCATCAATGCCTTCAATTTCCCTGCCTGGGGTCTGTGGGAAAAGGCTGCGCCCGCATTGCTGTCCGGCATGGCAGTAGTGGTGAAGCCAGCCACGTCGACGGCCTGGCTGACGCAGCGCATGGTCCAGGACGTGGTGGATGCAGGCATCTTGCCGCCGGGCGCCCTGTCGGTCGTCTGCGGCGGCTCGGCAGGGCTGCTCGACGCGCTGCTTCCCTTTGATGTGCTCTCATTTACAGGGTCGGCAGAGACGGCTGCTGTCATTCGCAGCCACACCGCAGTCACACGCCACGCGGTGCGCACCAACATCGAGGCCGACAGCCTAAACAGTGCCGTGTTGCTGAATGACGCAGCACCTGGCACGCCGGCCTTCGACCTACTGGTGCGCGAGGTGGTCAAGGAGATGACCGTCAAATCAGGTCAGAAGTGCACGGCAATTCGCAGGGTCTTTGTGCCGGCACCTGTGTTCGAGGCGGCTGCCGAAGCCATATCGGCCAAGCTGGCCAAGGTAAGCGTAGGCAATCCGCGCAACGATAGCGTGCGCATGGGTGCCCTTGTTAGTCGTGAACAGTGGCACAACGTGCAGCAGGGCCTGAAGCAACTGGCGGGCGCAACCACCACGCTGTATGACGGACGCGGTCAGCCCCTGGTGGATGCTGATTCCTCCGTTGCAGCCTGTCAGCAGCCGGTGCTGCTTGGCGCGCGCGATGCTGACAGCGCCCAGACGGTGCACGACGTAGAGGTTTTTGGCCCCGTCGCAACGCTAGTGGCCTATCGGGATATCGGCCACGCCCACCAGTTGGTGCAGCGAGGGCTGGGGTCACTGGCGGCATCGCTGTACAGCGATGATTCCGTTCTACTTGCGCAGAGCGCACTGGCGCTCGCGCCATTTCACGGCAGGCTCCATATCGTCACTCCTGAGGTGGCCGAGGCACACACTGGCCACGGCAATGTCATGCCCATGTCCCTACATGGCGGGCCAGGGCGCGCGGGCGGCGGGGAAGAACTTGGCGGATTGCGGGCGCTCGATTTCTACCACCAGCGCAGCGCTATCCAGGCCAGCACCCATGTACTGCAGGCGCTCGGCCTCTAACCCACGCACACACGAATACGGAGACACCATGCCCACCCCAACGGACGGCCCTTTCAATTTCGCCGAACACGTATTCGCGTTGCACCGTCAGCGCGGCGAACGCCTGGCCTACATCGACGACCGCGGCCCGCTGAGCTACGGGCAGCTAGAGCAGCGGGCGCGCCGCATGGCCACGGCCCTGCAAAAGGCCGGCTTGCGGCGTGAGGAGCGCGTCTTGCTGCTCATGCTTGATTCGCACGACTGGCCTGTGAGCTTCCTCGGCTGTCTCTATGCCGGCATCGTGCCGGTACCAGTGAACACCTTGCTGACCGTGGACGACTACGCTTACATGCTAGAGCACAGCCGTGCACAGGCCAGCATCGTTTCGGGTGCACTGCATGCCACCTTGCAGGCTGCCATGCGGAAATCGGCACATGAACTGCACACGGTCATCGTGTCGCAGCCCGAGGGCGACCTTCCCGAGGGCGTGCTGGAATTTGAGGCTGCGCTCGATGCGGTGACAGCGGCCAACGCCCCCGCGCCGACGACGGGCGACGAACCGGGCTTCTGGCTCTATTCCTCTGGCTCCACTGGCCGTCCGAAAGGCACCGTTCATACGCAACGCAATTTATGGTGGACAGGCGAACTGTACGGCAAGGGCATTTTGGGTTTGACCGAAAAGGATGTTTGCTTCTCCGCTGCAAAGCTGTACTTCGCCTACGGCCTGGGGAACGGACTCACGTTCCCGCTTTCGGTCGGCGCCTGCACGGTGCTGATGGCAGAGCGGCCCACGCCCGACGCAGTCTTCAAGCGCCTCACGGAACTGCAGTGCAAGCCCACGGTGTTCTTCGGTGCACCCACTGGCTTCGCCGGCATGCTGGCATCACCGCGCCTGCCGGGCCGGGAGTCTGTCGCGCTGCGCATGTGCTCCTCGGCGGGCGAGGCGCTGCCGGCCGACATCGCCAATCGTTTTAAAAGTCACTTCGGTGTGGACATCGTCGACGGCATTGGCTCCACCGAAATGCTTCATGTGTTCCTCTCGAACCGCCCGGACGACATCAAGTACGGCAGCACCGGCAAGCCGGTGGACGGATACGAAGTGCAGCTGCGCACGGAAGACGGCAGCCCAGCGGCTGACGGAGAGGTGGGTGACCTGTACATCCGCGGTCCAAGCGCCGCCCTGATGTACTGGGCCACCCGCGAAAAGTCTCAAGAGACCTTCCAGGGTGCGTGGACGAAGAGCGGCGACAAGTACGTGCGCGACGAGCAGGGCTACTACATCTATGCGGGTCGCAGCGACGACATGCTGAAAGTCAGCGGCATTTACGTCTCGCCCTTCGAAGTTGAATCCACCCTCATGGAGCACCCTTCGGTGCTGGAGGCAGCGGTCATCGGCATGGCGGACGCCGAAGGTTTGACCAAGACCAAGGCGTTTGTGGTGCTCAAGGACGGGTGCCTGACTGACGAAGGGCAGCTCAAGGACTTCGTCAAGGAGCGCCTTGCGCCCTACAAGTACCCGCGTCAGATCGAATTCCTTGCCGAGTTACCCAAGACGGCCACCGGCAAGATTCAGCGCTTTCGCCTGCGCGAGCGAGAGGTCCAGTAGTGAGCCAGTTCGCGGAAATTTGCTGGCGCGGCCGTGAGGTGAGTGTGGAATACGGCTGGGTCAATGCCGAATCCGCGCGAGGACCGCTCATCGTGTTCCTGCACGAAGGGCTTGGCTCGCTGGCAATGTGGAAGGACTTCCCTGCCCGGCTGTGTGCCGCCGTGGGTGCGAGGGGTCTCGTATTCTCGCGCCCAGGGTATGGCCGGTCCACACCCCGTCCCAGCGAAGAACAGTGGGGCGTGGACTTCATGCACCAGCAGGCGTACGAAATACTGCCTCGGCTGCTTCACGCCTTGGGCATAGAGCAGTCCGTCTGGCTTTTCGGGCACAGCGACGGTGGTTCCATCGCCCTGCTGCACGCTGCCATGCACCCAGAAAAGACTGCCGGCTTGGTGCTGCTCGCGCCTCACATCTTCGTCGAGGACATCACGATCCAGAACATCCAACGCGCCAAGATGGAATACGAAACCGGCAATCTGCGTGCGGGCTTGGCGAAGTACCACGCGCACCCCGATTCTGCGTTCTGGGGATGGAACAGCATCTGGCTCAACCCGGATTTCCGGTCCTGGGACATCAGCGACGAAATCTCAGGTGTGCACTGCCCAGTATTGGCCATACAGGGTCTAGACGACGCCTACGGCACGCTAGCCCAGATCCGGGGCATTGCCGAGCGGGTCGCAACCACTCAGCTAATGGAAGTTCCTCACTGCGGCCATTCGCCGCACCGGGACCAGCCCGAACAGGTCGTTGCCGCGACACGCGATTTCATTCACCAAAGGAGACAAACATGAAGTACACACTCAACCGTCGCAGCGTCATCGCGCTCAGCGCACTGATTCTCGCCGCGGGCGCGCAAGCCCAAGGCATGGACAAGCTGAAGGTCGGTCTGATGCTGCCCTACAGCGGTACCTTTACGGCCCTGGGCTTGGCAATCGAAAACGGTTTTCGCATGTACGTCGACGAGCAAGGTGGGAAACTCGCCGGCCGTGAGATTGAATTCATCAAGGTCGACGACGAGTCCGACCCGGCCAAAGCCACGGAAAACGTCAACAAGCTGATCCGCCGTGACAAGGTGGACGTGATCGTTGGAACCGTGCATTCCGGCGTGGCGATGGCCATGGCCCGTGCGGCAAAGGAGAGCAATACCTTGCTCATCGTGCCGAACGCGGGCTCCGACGCTGTCACGGGTCCGATGTGCGCCCCTAATATCTTCCGCAGTTCGTTCTCGAATTGGCAATCTTCCTATGGCATGGGTTCCGTAGCCGCCACGCAGGAGAAAAAGAAGACCGCGATGACCATCACCTGGAAGTACGCGGCTGGTGAAGAGATGACTAATGCTTTCAAGGAAGGCTTCGAAAAGGAAGGGGGCAAGGTTCTCAAGCAGCTGACCGTGCCTTTCCCGAACGTGGAGTTCCAGGCACTCCTCACCGAAATTGCGGCCAGCAAACCTGACGCCGTGTTCGCGTTCTTTGCCGGTGGCGGCGCCGTGAAGTTCGTCAAGGACTATGCGGCTGCTGGCCTGAACAAGACCATCCCGCTCTATGGCTCTGGCTTCCTCACCGACGGAACACTGGATGCGCAGGGCGATGCGGCGCAAGGCCTGTTGACTACGCTGCATTACGCCGACAACTTGGACACGCCCCGCGACAAATCCTTCCGTACCGCATACGCCAAGGCATTCAAGCTGCAACCGGACGTCTACGCCGTTCAGGGCTATGACGCTGCGCAGATATTGCGCGTCGGCCTGGATGCGGTGAAGGGCGATGTTTCGAAGAAGGCCGAGTTCGCTGCGGCCGTCGAGAAGGCGAAGTTCGACAGTCCACGCGGCGTTTTCACCATGTCCAAGTCGCACAACCCGGTGCAGGACATCTACCTGCGCCGGGTTGAGGGCAAGGAGAACAAGGTCGTCGGCATCGCGTCCAAGGCGCTCTCTGACCCGGCGCGCGGCTGCAAGCTGTAAGCGCCCTTCACCGAGCCACTTTCAAGCCAGGGCAAACCCGCCGCGCGCGGCGGGCAGCGCCCTGCTCCTCCCAACCAGCCAGGATGAACCATCGTGGACTTCGCCACATTTCTTGTGCAGTGCCTGAATGCTGTCCAGTACGGACTGCTGCTCTTCCTGCTCGCCTCCGGGCTCACGCTTATCTTTGGGATCATGGGCGTCATCAACCTGGCGCATGGCAGTTTCTACATGATCGGCGCATACATGGCCTTCGCCCTGTCGCCGCTGTTTGGCGGCAACTTTTTGGTCACGCTGGTGGTTGGAACCGTCCTGGCCACCGCGCTGGGCTATGTGCTTGAGTGGGTGTTCTTCAGCTACCTTTATCAGCGTGAGCATCTGCAGCAGGTGCTGATGACCTATGGCTTGATCCTGGTTTTCGAGGAACTGCGCTCCATCCTGGTCGGCAACGATGTGCATGGCGTTTCCGTGCCCACCTGGTTGGCGGGGAGCCTGCCTCTGGGCGACCTCATGCAGTACCCCTGGTACCGCTTGTTCGCATCGGGCGCCTGCATCGTTCTGGCCGTGGCGCTGTACCTGGTGGTCAACCACACCCGGCTGGGAATGATGATCCGCGCGGGGGCCAGTGACCGCGACATGGTGCGCGGGCTGGGCATCGACATCCGGCGTCTGTACCGCATCGTGTTCGCTGCCGGCGTGGCGCTGGCCGCACTGGCAGGAATGATTGCGGCGCCGATCTCGTCGGTTTATCCCAACATGGGCGCGAGCGTGCTGATCATCTGCTTCGTGGTGGTCGTCATCGGCGGCATCGGCTCCATCACCGGAGCGCTGGTGGCTTCGCTGCTTGTGGGCTTCGTGGACACCTTCGGCAAGGTCTTCTTTTCGGAAGCCGCGGGCATTGGCATCTACGTGCTGATGGCCATCGTGCTGATTTGGCGCCCCGAGGGCTTGATGGGGCGGCGCACATGAACACCACTACCTTATCTATGAAAACTGCTCCAACGCTTATCGCTGCCCCGCGTAACACCGGGATCTGGTTACCGCTGGTGATCGCGGTGGCGCTCGCCGTAGCCGGCCCTATGCTGACCGGCTATCTGGGCGACCTTGTGGTGAAGGTCATGGTTCTTGCCATCTTCGCCCTCAGCCTGGAGTTGCTGGTCGGCATGACCGGTCTGGTCAGCCTCGGACATGCGGCCTACTTCGGCGTCGGCGCCTATGTAACCGTCATCGCCTCGGGCGACGGGGCCGGCAACCTTGCCGTGCTGGTGGGACTGTCCATGCTGGCGGCAGGCCTATATGCGCTGGTCGTGGGAGCGCTCTCGCTACGCACACGTGGGGTGTACTTCATCATGGTCACGCTGGCCTTCGCGCAGATGGCCTATTTCATCTTTCACGACACGCCCGTGGGTGGCGGCAGCGATGGTATATACCTGTATGCGCGTCCTGCTGTGGGGCCGCTCGACATGGAAAACCGCCTGACGGTGTTCTATGTGGCGCTCGCCGCACTCGTGTTTACTTACACACTGCTGGCCGTGATCCGTCGATCCCGTTTTGGTGCCGCGCTCGCAGGCATCCGCGTCAACGAGCAGCGCATGCGCGCTACCGGCTTTCCCACCTTTTGGTACAAGCTGGGAGCCTTCGTCATCGCCGGCGCACTGGCTGGTCTGGCGGGGTTCCTGGTGGCCGCGCGGGACGGCGTGGTGAACCCGGAAATGCTGTCGTGGCACATTTCCGGGGAGGTGTTGCTGATGGTGATCCTGGGCGGCATCGGGCACCTGCGCGGGGCGGTGCTGGGAACCATCGTCTTCGTTCTGTTGAAGGAGTTGCTGTCAACGCACGCCGTGGTCGGGGGACTGGCTGACCATTGGCAACTCACCCTCGGCTTGGCGATCATCGCGTTCGTCGCCCTGCTGCCCAAAGGCCTGATTGGCTCTGTGCAACGCTTCAGAAAGGAGCGACGCACATGAGCCCAATTTTGCAAGTCGAACGGCTGACCCGGCGCTTCGGCGGACTCACGGCTGTCAACTCCGTTTCCATCGACCTCCACATTGGCGAGGTCCACGCAGTCATCGGCACGAACGGGGCGGGAAAGTCCACCCTCATCAACATGCTGTCCGGCGAGATCAACAGTTCAGAGGGCCAGATCCGGCTGTTCGGCGCAGATGTGACTAACCAGCCACAGGCGCGCCGCGCGCTTTCGGGCATTGGCCGCAGCTACCAGCGCACGACCATCTTTCCCGAGTTCACCGTGCATGAGAACTGCCGGTTGGCGGCCCAGGCGCGAACTCCGCGCCCCTGGGCACTGTGGGAGCCGGCGCACGATTGCGATGCCAGCGTGCCAGCGGCCGATGCCGCCCTGGAGGCAACAGGTCTCTCTCCCGTAGCCTTTCGCCTTGCGGGAACCTTGAGCCATGGTGCCAAACGGCAGTTGGAGGTGGCCATGTGCCTGGCCACACAGCCGCGCGTGTTGCTGCTGGACGAGCCCCTGGCCGGCATGGGAGCGGAAGAAACCGACCGGATGCTGGCCCTGCTTGAGCGGCTAAAACCGGGTCACGCCATCTTGCTGGTGGAACACGACATGGATGCGGTGTTCCGCATTGCAGAGCGCATCACCGTGATGGTCAATGGCGCAGTCATTGTTACCGGTTCACCCGAGGTGATCCGCAATGATGAGCAGGTACGTACGGCGTATCTAGGCGAGGAAAACTGAATGATTGGCATCCAGGATCTGCACACCTACTACGGCGACAGCCACATCCTGCGCGGCATCGAGGCGGGCATCCCCACAGCGACGTCCGTGGGCCTGCTGGGTCGCAACGGCATGGGCAAGACGACCTTGATCCGCAGCCTGATGGGCTACGTGCGCCCGGCACGCGGCAGCGTGACTTGTGATGGCGCCACCGTAGTCGGCTGGGCGCCCGAACGCATGGCCCGACTGGGCATTGGGTACGTGCCCGAGGGCCGCGGCATCTTCCCCAACCTGTCCGTGCGCGAGAACCTGGTGATGGCCGCACGCGCTGGCGTCGACGGCCGGCGCGAGTGGACGTTCGATCGCGTGCTCGCCACCTTTCCGCGGCTGGCGGAGCGCCTGGACAACGGCGGACAGCAGTTGTCTGGCGGTGAGCAACAGATGCTTTCCATCGGCCGCGCGCTGATGACGAACCCTCGCCTGCTCATCCTCGACGAAGCCACCGAGGGGCTTGCGCCGCTGATCGTGGTCGAGATCTGGCGCGTGATCGAGGCTATCCGCCAAACGGGCATCTCCACCCTGATCGTGGACAGGGACTGGCGCCGCGTGCTGCGGCATACCGAGAGAGCGATAGTGATGGAGAAGGGCCGCATCGTCCTGGCAGGCGATTCCACGGCACTGCTCGCAGACCCGCACGCACTCGGCGAACGCCTGGGCGTTTGATCCAGGTGATGCGGCCCTTGCTGACGGGTCAAGGCGCACCGGGAATACGTCGAGTTCGGCCGTCCATTTGCGTATCAGACTAACTATCAAGTTTTGAGAGCGACACATGCGATCCTTCAAATTGCGCGTTCATGCAACGCTGGTGCTACTGTGTTTTTACGTGGCGGGCCAAACCGCCACTGCGGGAGAAGTCGTCGTGGCTCATGTGGGGCCTTTCAGCGGGCCGCTTGCCGTCAACGGCCTGGCCAACCTGGAAGGCACCAAGGCATGCATATCCGAAGCCAATGCAGATGGAGGGATCAACGGGAACACGCTGCGCTTGGTACAGCGCGACGACGAATACAAACCTGAAAAAACCATCGCCGTCATGCGCGATGTCGCCGCCAGCGAAAAGCCTGTGGCGTTCCTCAACCTGCTGGGCTCGGCCAACGTCGCCGCACTGATCAAGGACAGTACCCTTGAAAGCCTGAAGGTTCCAGTGGTTGGCGTCACCCCCGGGGCCGACGTTCTGCGCTCGCCAGGGAGCCCCTGGATGTTCCACACCCACGCAAGCGACAACGCTCAACTGGCTCGCATCGTCCAGCACCTCTCGATGATCGGCATCAAGCGCATCGCCGTCGTCTATCAGGACATTCCCTTTGGCCGTGGCGGGCTGGAATTCATCCAAGGGGTCGCTCAGAAGGCGAGCGTCACTATCACCAAGAACGTGGCGGTGCCTTCGGCGGGGGAGGATTTTATAGCCATCATCAGCGACCTGCGCCAGTCAAACGCGCAGGCCTACGTGATGATCCTCGTCCCCAACAGCGGGGCTGCCTTCGCGGCGCAGATCCGGGACGCAGGCGACGCTACACCGGTCTATGGCATGTCCTACGTGCCAGTCCAAGGCGTTGTCGACAAGGCTGGCAACGCAGCCGCTGCTGGCATCGGTTTGGCCCAGGTCACGCCGAACACGGATTCCACCTCTTCAGCCCTGATTCGGCGTTTCCGCGCGGCCATGGAACACCATGCGCCTAAGGATACCGCGCGCACGCAACTGCACCTGATTGGCTACCTGAACTGCCGGGTGCTTGTTGAGGGACTGCGTCAGACAGACAGGGCACCCACGCCCGAGGGACTGCGCAGGGCATTGCAAAAGTTGCGCGTCGACTTGGGCGGATACACGGTGGACTTTGCGGGAGGCAACGTGGGATCGCGCTACGTCGATATCGGCGTAGTCACGCGAGGCGGGCGTCTGCAGTATTAGCACTACGACTTCGCAACGAGGAGAATTCCGATGCAAACACGAATCGAACATCGCCACCCACCCGGCATTACGCAACCCGCCTCCGGGCAACTGGTGGCCTCGGTCATCGGCACCCTTGTTTCTGTGGCAATCATCCTGACAACCCATGATTTCCTGACGCTGTTGCTGGGTGGCTGTTGCCTTGTCCTGTTTGTTGCCATGGCTGTCTTCGGCAAACGGCGCGCAGACACTCCGCCCTTGCAACATCCGCAGGGGCCGTCGGCATCCGAGGTACACGCATGGACCGACCACGACCTTGCGACCGACGCGCGCGGACCGGTCCAGGTGTCCGAGCTGGCCGAGGAAGTGAAGAACCTTGCGCAACACGCTAGCCTCCTCATCCGCCTGGTCGCCCATGCCCTCGACGCCATGGATCGCGCGAAAGTGCTGGCCAGATCGTCAGGAGATCAGGTGAAGGACGGCGCAGCCGCAGTCACCGGCATTGAAACGGCCATTGAGGAGCTCGCGCAGCACGTCGAACATTCGAGCGCATTGTTTGCCGAACTCCAGGCCAAGGCCAACCGCATAGGCGACATCGTGGCCACCATCCACCTGATCGCACGACAGACTGACCTGCTCGCCGTCAACGCCGCTATCGAGGCCAGCCGCGCAGGCACGGCGGGGCGCGGTTTTGCGGTTGTGGCCCATGAAGTGAAGGCTCTGGCTGCACGCACCAACGAGGCGAGCGACCAGGTCAGGGCGCTGGCGTCGTCGCTAGTGACCTCCTGCAAGTCGGCCAGCGAGCGGGTAGGCAGTGCCTCGAAAGCCACGGACATAGGCCGCACACGCATCCATGCGTCCCGCGAGGCAATGCAAGGTATCCAAACCGGCGCGCAAAAGCGCGTTGCCATCGTGTCGGAGGTCGTTGAGGCGCTGCGTCAACAAGAAGTTCTCGGGAACCAGCTTGCACATGACGTACGTGCCTTGGTCGAAAAAGTGGAGTTAATATAAACAGTGCCTGTAGCGCGATCTGGCATCGCTGGATCGCACGAAATTACTTTCCTCTCGGGACAAGCCGGCCAGCCCATCAGCCCATCAGCGCATTACTTGGTGGCTGCCGGCAGGGGGCCTACGGCCAACAGCGTTTGCATGCGCATTCCCCAGCAGCGCCGGCCGCAACAACACCGTGCTCCTCGGCGGACCCACTTCCACACTCTCAATCACTGCACTAACTACTCACGCAAGGCTTGGTGTGCTGTCACATTGCCGAGCCAGTTTGGCAAGTGCTCGCGCACGATGCCCAATGCGGGTGCCTCCTGGCGCTGCGCGGCAACGACCAGCCCGAAACGCCCCGTTGCATCAAGGTGCGGCACCACCGGCAGCGGTACCAGCCCAGGCGCCACGGCGGAAATGGTGAGCAGGATCGCATCACTGTGCTGCGCAACATCCGCCAGGCTCATGGTTTCGTCGCAACGCAACGTAACCATATCATCGGGATTGGCCTCGGGGCCGTAGCGGGCAATCAGCATGCGTGCCACCTCGTCGCTCAGCGGCGTGGAGGCGACCGGGTATGCCGTGATGTCGGCCAGAGTAACGGTCCTGCCGAGCCGTGCCAACGGGTGGTCTTTTCGCACCAGAAAGCCAGCCCCGAGTTCGAAGGCGAGGTCCACCCTCAAATCCGCAGAAGGACGCATGTCGCGGATATCGACGATCGCCGCATCCAGGAGCTGCTCGCGCAGTGCATGAATCAGCACCGCGGTGTTGCCGCGGGAAATCTCGACCTTCAGCCGGGGATGGTGCTCAGCCATATGCCGCATGAGCGGCGTGCTCAGCAAGGCGCCGGGTGCCGAGCTCAAGCCAACACGAAGCGTGCCGATCAACCCTGCGTGCAGGGCCTTGCCAGCGTGCCGCAGTGTCTCGGCGTCGCTGACGAGCAGCCGAGCGCGGTTGAGCACTTCCCGCCCGAAGGGTGTCAAGGCGATGCGGCGGCCCAGGCGGTCGAACAGCGTGCCGCCGAGCTCAAGCTCCAGGCTCTGGATGCTGCGCGTGAGCGCTGGCTGGGTCAGGAACAGGGCCGCGGAAGCCTGTGCGAAGGAGCCGATGTCTGCAACCACCACGAAATGTCGAAGCTGTACCAACGTCATCTTGATTTTCTCGTGAAACTCATCGGTCAATGCACATTAATGCATTGGACTTTAAAACAAACGCTTTTTAACATGCGTAATAGTTCATCCACCTTGGGGGTCATGTTTTGGAACGTCTCAGTGATCAGCAGCTTCAGGAGTTCATTGCGGTGCGGCGTGATATCCACCGGCACCCGGAGCTGGCCTTCTCTGAACACCGTACCAGTGCTCTGGTCGCGGAAAAGCTGGCGTCCTGGGGTTACACCGTTACCACAGGGCTTGGTGGAACGGGCGTGGTGGGGCAACTGCGACGCGGCACTTCGAGCCGCGCGATCGGCCTGCGCGCAGATATGGATGCGCTGCCGATCGAAGAGGCAACGGGTGCCGAGTGGTCCAGCCGCCACCATGGGGTGATGCATGCCTGCGGCCATGACGGCCACACGGCGATGCTGCTGGCTGCGGCACGCCACTTGGCGGAATCATCCGGCAGCTTCGACGGCACGCTCAACCTGATCTTTCAGCCAGCCGAAGAAGGCGGGGGCGGCGCCCTCAAGATGATGGAAGACGGGCTGTTCGAACGTTTTCCCTGCGACGCGATCTTCGCAATGCACAACATGCCGGGGTACGCGCAGGGTCAACTGGTGTTTCGCAGTGGGCCAACCATGGCCTCATCGGATTACGCGACGGTCTTATTGCACGGCACCGGCGGCCATGGCGCCATGCCCCACCGCGCAGTGGACCCGCTGGTGGCTGCAGCCTCCGTAGTCATGGCATTGCAGACAATCGTCTCGCGCAGCGTCGACCCGATGCAGCCTGCCGTCGTCACCGTGGGCGCCCTGCACGCGGGGGCGGCCAACAACGTCATCCCCTCCTCTGCCCGGCTGGAGCTGAGCGTGCGTGCGCTCGATCCGCAGGTCCGCCGCGACATGGAAGTGCGCATCAAGAATCTGGTACGTCTGCAGGCCGAAAGTTACGGGGTTCGGGCCGAGGTGGACTGGCGCCCCGGCTACGCCGTCCTGGTGAACGACGCGACGCAGACCGCCCGGGCTCTCGCGATCGCTCAGGCGCATTTTCCGCCTGAGCAGGTCATCGCCCAGGGGGCCATGCTCACGGGCAGCGAAGACTTCGCCTTCATGCTGGAGCGGGTGCCCGGTAGCTATCTTTTCATCGGCAACGGCGTGGGGCAGGAGCCTGGTGCCTGCATGGTTCACAACCCCGCATACGACTTCAACGACCACAACATCGGCGTTGGCGCCGCGTACTGGATAGCGCTCGTACAGGAGCTACTTGACTCTTCTTCCCCCACCACTAAAGAAACAGGAGACTCCCCATGATCATCCATTACAAGACCCTGATGGCCGGCGCGGCCATCGCCCTGGCCGCCCTTTCAGGCATGGCCCAGGCACAGAACTATCCGACTCGTCCGGTGACAATGCTGGTGCCTTACCCGGCCGGGGGCCTGTCTGACGTCATCGCCCGCTCGGTCAACAACACACTGGGCAAGCAGCTGGGACAACCCGTAGTGATCGAGAACCTGGGTGGCGCGAGCGGCTCTATCGCCGCGCAGAAGGTGCTCAACGCCCCGAGCGACGGCTATCAGCTTTTCCAGGGCTCGCCCAATGAACTCATTTTGGCCCCACTGGCCATCGCGTCCATCAAATTTAAGAGCGAGGACTTCCGCCTCGTGCAGATGATCGCAACGGCACAGATTGCTTTCCTGGCCCGTAAGGGCCTGCCCGTCAGCACTGTCGACGAGTTCCTCGACCATGCCCGAAAGGCGGCGCAGCAGGGCCGCCCCGTGACCTACGCCAGCGTAGGCCCAGGTTCGTTCTACCATTTGTTGGGCGAGCACCTCTCCAAGGTGACGGGAATTCCGATGGTCCATGTGCCCTACCGTGGCTCGGCGCCGGCCGAGCAGGACTTAATGGCCAACCAGGTCGATTTCTTTCTGGCACCGTATGGCAAGAAGTATGACGAGATGCACAAGCAAAATCGTCTTCAGGTGCTCGCCATGCTCAACAGCGAACGGCTTGAGGGCGTGAAGGGCTTTCCCGCCATTACCGAGAGCAAGCAACTTAAGGACTTCACCTTCAACATCTGGACGGGCTACTTCGTGAAGAAGGACACGCCCGAGCCAGTTGTCGTTGCTTTGCATAAAGCCATCACGGAGACGCTGGCCGACCCGGGCGTGCACCAGGCACTGGAAGCGAACAGCCAATTGCTGGCGAAACCGCTTCCGCTAGCCGCAGTAGACAAAGCCTATCTCGATGGAATCCACCAATTTCGCGCCATCGCCAAATCGATACAGCTACAACCACAGTAATATCAACACTGTATCGATCGGGAGAGCCCGGCCTGTGAAATGGGCTGGCGCCGAAGGAGCAACCGCCCCGGAAACTCTCAGGCAAAAGGACCGGTCAATACGCAACAAACTCTGAAGAGTGGCCGGGACTCGTCCCCCGGCCCGCCGCAGGAGCAAATCAGCGCGAGCGCTGGTGAATCTCTCAGGTCCCAAACAGAGGGGGTCATGGGCCGCACGCAGTGTGCGGCCCATGCCTACCTGTTTGACGGCTTTGAACGCGAGACTCCCATGGCACACCTCATCGTTATCGGCGGCGGCATCACCGGCGTCACCAGCGCCTACGCATTGGCCCGTGCTGGCCACGAAGTCACCCTCATCGAAAAACACCGCTATGCGGGCATGGAAACCAGCCATGCCAACGGCGGGCAACTGTCTGCCTCCAATGCCGAGGTCTGGACCCATGCGTCCACCTTGGTCAAGGGCTTGAAGTGGATGTTCACGGCGGACGCCCCCCTCCTGGTCAATCCGCGCCCGAGTTGGCACAAGCTCAGCTGGTTTGCAGAGTTCGCTGCGTCCATTCCGAAGTACCGCGACAACACGGTCGCTACCACGCGCCTGGCCGTTGCCGCGCGTGAGCACCTGTTCAGCTGGGCGCGGGACGAGGGCATCGATTTCGACTTGAAGGAGCGCGGCATCCTGCACATCTATCGAGACCGCGCTGGTTTCGAGCATGCAGGCCAGGTATCAAAGCTTTTGGCAGAAGGTGGCCTTCCACGCCGAGCCGTCACCCCCGATGAAATGCGCGCCATCGAACCAACGCTCACCGGCGAATTTTTTGGGGGCTGGTACACCGAGAGCGACAGCACAGGCGACATCCACAAGTTCACGCACGGACTGAGCTTGGCATGTTCTCGTTTGGGCGTGAAATTCATGACCGCCCACACCGTGGAACGTGTACGGAGCACGGGCAAAACTGCCCAGGTGATGCTGGCAAATGGGACGGAGATCGACGCAGACGGGGTTGTAGTCTGCGCCGGCGTGCGCAGCCGCGCGCTGGGTGCACAGCTCGGCGACCGGCTCAACGTCTACCCGGTCAAGGGGTATTCCATCACCGTCATGCTCGACGATGAACAGAGCCAGGCCGCTGCGCCGCAGGTCAGCCTGCTCGATGACGAGACCAAGCTGGTCACGAGTCGCTTAGGCCTCAACCGCTTCCGAGTGGCCGGTACGGCAGAGTTCAACGGCTACAACCTCGACATCCGTGCTGATCGCATTCGGCCGCTGGTTAGCTGGGTGAACCAGTGTTTTCCTGACGTGAGCACGCGTCGGGTCGAACCCTGGGCAGGCCTGCGCCCGATGCTGCCCAACATGATGCCGCGCGTAGGTCCAGGAAGGTACGCCAACGTGTTTTACAACACCGGTCACGGCCATCTGGGTTGGACGCTGTCGGCTATCACGGCTTACCAGTTGGGCCAACACGTAGAACGCTGGGACAGAGTACGCATGCCACTGCCCGTGCCAGTGGAGAGCATGGCTTAAACTGCGCTTCAATGCGCTCAATGCGCTTAGGCTACGCTGAACAAGCCTTCGTGATTTGCCGCGCGGCACCGGATGACGCCGTTTTTGGGCGTTTTTGGCCTTTGGCACCGCCCATTTGCGGTCGATGCCCCCGGCAATCGGCGATGTAGTCCTCCAGCAGGCGGCAATTTATCGCGCGCAGCGCTGGCACCTGGTTCCCCCCAGCTCACCATCGACCACCTGGGTGACCGGCACAAGGCGTCTTGCAGCTTTTGGTCGTCGCTGAGCTTGGCTTCGTTGAGGCGGCCCTTCAGTCCAGCGCTGAACGCCTCGCCGCCATTGCGCGAAATCTCACTGCCGAACAGGTCCCGCGTCAAGCTCATGTGGAAGTTGGCCTTGCGTTGCAGCAGCGGCAGGTCGACCACACCGAGCGCGCGCACGCGCTCTACGTCGTAAGGGTCGGTGATGCCCGCCTTCACCATGGCCGAGCAGGTGCCTCGATGGTACGCTGCACGCCTGTCTCACCCACTAACAGGTGATGTGCCTCCTCGGTCAACATGAAACGGCAGGAGCGCAACAAGGGGTCGAAGCCGCTTTCGGCCAGCGCGGCGAGCTGCATCTTGCCGTCGCGGTCGGTGAAGCAGGTGAACATGAAGAAGGAGACTCAGTCCGGCGTGAGCTCGTTGAAAGCTCCCAGCATGCGATGGTTGTCCTGCTGGCAGCTGAGCCGCTCCAAGCAGAACCCATTCCTTCCACCATTAGAGGTACTTGGGGTGCCACGTCTCCAGGGCACGCAGCAATTGCTTGTCGGATGACAAGTCCACGTTGTTCGGCATGCCCGCGTCCAAGCTGACCGCAACGGCATGCCCGCGTCCAAGCTGACCGCAACGAAGTTGTCCGCGCGCACGCTCTCCAATGTCTCGCAATTCGTTTAACTCTTGATGGTTGGATAACAAAGGCGGCGTTCATACGTCCTCTTACAATTCTGCAAAATAATGCACAAAATCGTGTGATTAATATGCATTAATATGCATTAATATGCAGATTACTGTGAATTGCGTATTTGGCATAGATCAGAGACGGATCTCTCCGCAGAAAGTCCCGGCTGCGCTTCATCTTGCTTGTGAGGCCGCAGAACGGGGCCATTGCTGTGATACGACACTTAAAGCGAGACCACAGCTTGTCAAAGTTGACAAACTGCACCTAGTAGAGCATTCCGAGCTTGGACCTGTCGCCATTCGATGGGGGCCGACGCGGGCGTGATGCCGCAACGCGAGCTGAGGTCGCAGAGGCACAGCGCTCGAATCCCGTGTACGAAGCATCAGACGATGCTTGATTGGCGCAGTCGCGCTGCGGGGGTGGCATTGCCGACTGCATCGGCAAGGACTATCTGATATGCGCTACAGGACAATCGACCAAGTGATCGGCAATGCGCCGCTGAGCGCAGAGACGGCACAAGGAAGTTCAAGGAAGCAATGCGTCAGGACGGCAGGTTTACAAGCAGTCGGTGGCGCACTAACGAACAAAGGAAAAGAGGCCATGGAGCTTCGGCATCTGCGCTGCTTCCTTGCTGTCGCGGAAGAACTGCACTTTGCGCGGGCTGCAGAGCGGCTTCACATCGACCAGTCGCCGCTGTCCCCCACCATCAAGGAGTTGGAGGAAGAACTTAACGCCCGCCTTTTCGTTCGCACGACTCGCAGCACGCAACTGACCTGCGCGGGGCGGCTGTTCGTGGAGCACGTTCCGCGCGTCTTCGCGGCGCTGGATCAAGCCCGTGATAGCGTCAAGTCCGCCGCCAACGGTTTTCACGGCCAGTTACGGATCGCCTTGTCCGACGGCATCACGCCATTGCGCCTACCGTCGCTGTTGGCGCGTAGCCGCGAAGAAGATCCCGAGGTGGAAATCCGACTGTTCGAGGTATCGTCGGATCAGCAGATCAAGGGGCTTCATAGCGACCTGTATGACGCTGGCTTCTCGATGGCTGAAGACGCGGGCGACGGCATCGTGATGACTCCCGCGTGGGAGGATGAATTGATGGTGGCGGTGCCAGCCCGACATCCTGCGCTCGCCTTCAAGCAAATTCCACTGAAGGAAGTGCTCCGCTATCCATTGGCGCTGGGCGACCCGGCCGTTTTCGAGGGCCATGTGCGCCAGGTCGATCGTTTCCTCCGCACGTGCGGTCAGGAGCCGCTGATCGCGCAGCGCGTTGCCAGCTTCGACGTGATGATGACCCTGGTTTCCGCCGGGCTTGCTTTGGGCTTAGCGGGTGCGGCGCACATCGCTTCCAGCCGCGAATCGGGCGTCGTGGCCCGGCGCTTGGCGGGCAAGCCGCCCTTGCTCACAACCTATCTGCTGCGCCGCGATTCGGAGTCTTCTGGGATGCTGACCCGATTCATTGAACGAGTGGCCTTCATGGATTCGGCGGATGACCTCAGCACCGCAGAAGACTCCTCCTCCGACTGATAAAGGACTGGACCCATGAACAAAGTGATGTTCCTGATGCTCATCGCCGCACTGACCGCATGCGACCCCACTCAACCTTCGGAAACCGTGGATGCGCTTGTGACCAATCCCGAGCGCATCAAGGAAATCCAACGCCTATGTAAGGAGAAGCGCCTGAAGGTCAATGACGAAATCTGCCTGCGTGCCGCTGAAGCGGCTAAACGACGCTTCTTCGGTGACCGGCCGGAGCAGAGAGCTCAGTAGTCCCTTTTCTCGTCGCTTCGCTGCGACAAGCCTCCCACTGTTACTTCGCTATCCCGCAATGCGCTCGCGCCTGCGGCATTTCTATTTTCTTCGCTACTGCAATAAATCTGGCTCTTTTCGTCTGAATCGCTGCCGTAATGGCCTTTGACCAGCCTTAACCCCCGCCTTGATCCTCGTGGCTGCGGCACATCCCCGTGCTGTGATTGGAGCCCAGAAGATGCAAGGTACGAATGTGCTATTCGGTCAGATCGCCGTGGTATTCGGCATCGTGATCGCCGGAGTGTGGAGTGCCACACAATGGACAGCAGCGGCCCTCGGCTATCAAGTACGCCTTGGCTCGCCCTGGTTCGATCTTCTCGGCACACCGATCTATCACCCTTGGCGGTTGTTCGAGTGGTGGTTCTTCTTCGATGCCTACGCGCCCCGCGTCTTTGACACGGGCGGCGCCATCGCAGGCGGCAGCGGACTCGTGGCCGTGGTGGTCGCCATCGGCATGTCGATCTGGCGCTCGCGTCAGTCGCGCCTCGTCACGACCTACGGCTCGGCACGCTGGGCGAATGCGCAGGACATTAGCAAGGCCGGCCTCACGCAGCCGACCGGCGTGTTCCTCGGCCAGCATGATCGCCAGTACCTGCGCCACGAAGGCCCGGAACATGTCCTGACCTTCGCACCTACGCGCTCGGGCAAAGGCGTCGGTCTGGTCGTTCCCACGCTGCTTTCGTGGCCCACGTCGGCCGTCATCCACGACATCAAGGGCGAAAACTGGCAGATCACCGCCGGCTGGCGCTCGCGCTTCTCGCACTGCCTGCTGTTCAACCCGACTGATGCCATGTCAGCAGCCTACAACCCACTGCTGGAAGTCCGGCGCGGTGCGAATGAGGTGCGCGACGTGCAGAACATCGCGGACATTCTGGTCGATCCCGAAGGGGCGCTGGAGAAACGCAACCATTGGGAGAAGACTTCGCACGCGCTGCTGGTGGGCGCGATCCTGCACGTTCTCTATGCGAGCGAAGACAAGACGCTGCGGGGTGTTGCCAACTTCCTGTCCGACCCGGCGTGCCCCTTCGAGCTGACCTTGCACCGGATGATGACCACGCCGCACCTGGGTGATGGCCCGCATCCCGTGGTGGCGTCTGCCGCGCGCGAAGTCCTCAACAAGAGCGACAACGAGCGTTCAGGCGTGCTGTCCACGGCCATGTCGTTCCTCGGCCTGTACCGTGACCCCACGGTGGCCGAAGTCACCTCACGCTGTGACTGGCGCATCGCCGACCTGATTGCCGCCGAGCATCCGGTATCGCTGTACCTCGTGGTGCCGCCTTCGGACATTAGCCGCACCAAGCCGCTGATCCGCCTGATCCTCAACCAGATCGGCCGACGGCTGACCGAATCGCTCGACGGGTCGGATGGCATCGAGCGCCGCCACAAGCTGTTGCTGATGCTCGATGAGTTTCCTGCGCTGGGCCGGCTCGATTTCTTCGAGACGGCGCTTGCTTTTATGGCCGGCTATGGCATCCGCAGCTTCCTCATCGCGCAGTCGCTCAACCAGATCGACAAGGCGTATGGCCAAAACCATTCCATCCTCGACAACTGCCATGTCCGGGTGACGTTCGCCACCAACGACGAACGCACGGCCAAGCGCATTTCCGAAACCCTGGGCACGGCCACCGAGCTGCGCGCGCAGCGCAACTACGCCGGCCATCGGCTCGCGCCGTGGCTCGGGCACCTCATGGTGTCGCGGCAGGAAACGGCACGCCCGCTGCTCACCCCTGGCGAAGTGATGCAGCTTCCGCCGGATGAATCGGTGGTGATGGTGTCCAGCCTGCCACCTATCAAGGCGAAGAAGCTGCGCTACTACGCCGACGCCAATTTCAAGCGCCGCGTGCTGCCGCCGCCTTCGCTTGCGGATGGGCACTATGCCGACGTACCGCCGGCCCGTGCCGATGACTGGAGCGGCCTGGCGATTCCTGCTGTGCCGACCGTGCCCCCAGCCGATGCCGCCGATGACTTTGGCAATGCCGACGACGGCGGCCCGCGCCATCAGCCTGAACTCTCCAAAGCCGTCGCCTACGACCCCGAGCTGGTCGCGCCTGCGGCCGACCTGGCGCTGCTCGATGACGACGACGAGCCGCTTCCCCTCCCGCGCCAGTTCGATCCGGCCATGCAGCGCACGGCCCGGTTGGCTTCCCTCGACCCCAACGACGGAATCGACCTATGAGCCAATACCGCCTCAATCTGTTCATCCAGCACGGGCACGCTAAGCGCCTGGAAGAACTGGCCGCCAAGAAAGGCGTCTCGAAGTCATCCATCGTCGCGGCGGCGCTCGCATCGTGGTTGTCGCCCGATGCCGCCGACCGGCGCGAGGCGGCCATCGCCAAGCGGCTGGATCACCTGTCGCGTCAGGCCGAACGCCTGGAGCGCGACCAGAACATCCAGATCGAAACGCTGGCGCTGTTCATCCGCTACTTCCTGACCGTCAGCACGCCGGTTCCCGAAGCCCATCAGGAAGCCGCCCGCGCGCATGGCAAGGCGCGGTTCGAGCAGTTCGTCGAACAGCTTGGCCGCCACTTGCTGCGCGGGCGCAGCCTCGTGCGTGACGTGGTGGAAGAACTGCATCCCGACCCGATGCGGATGGATGACGCGGCGGCAGTCGCTGAAGCGCGGGAGCGTGCCTCATGAGCGCCGCTCCCCAAATCCCGCCAGAACCTCGTTCATCCGCTGCCACGTCTCTGGATCGCCGCATCCAGATGCTGCGCACGGCGATGGGGCCGCTGATCGCCGCCGCGTTGGAAGACCCGGACGTGGTGGAAGTGATGCTGAATCCTGACCGGACGCTATGGGTGGATCGGCTTTCTTCGGGCCGCGCGCCGATGGGCGTGGAGCTGTCAGAAGCGGACGGCGAACGCATCATCCGGCTGGTGGCGGCCCACGTCGGTGCGGAAGTGCATCGCGGCCAGCCGCTGCTGTCGGCCGAGCTGCCCGAAACGGGCGAACGCTTCGAGGGCATCCTGCCACCTGCAGCGCCGGGGCCGGCCTTCGCGCTGCGCAAGCGCGCCATCGGCGTGATCCCGCTGGAGCGGTACGTCATCGACGGGATGATGACCAGCGCTCAGGCGGGCTTTCTGGTGCGGGCCGTGCGTGAGCGCCAAAACATCCTGATCGCAGGAGCCACGAGCAGCGGCAAGACCACGCTTGCCAATGCGCTGCTAGCCGAGATCGCCGCCTCGGGGGACCGCGTGCTGGTGCTCGAAGACACGGTGGAGCTGCAATGCGCGGCGCGCGACCACGTGCCGCTGCGCACGCGCCAGGGCGTGGTGTCCATGACCGAGCTGGTGCGTTCCTCGATGCGCCTGCGCCCGGATCGCGTCGTGGTGGGCGAGGTGCGCGGACCCGAGGCGCTGGATCTCATCAAGGTCTGGGGCACGGGTCACCCCGGCGGTATCGCCACGATCCATGCCGGCTCCGCCTTGGGCGCGCTGCTGCGCATGGAGCAACTGATTCTTGAAGTGGCCGTGAACCCGCCGCGTGCGCTGATCGCCGAGGCGGTCAACGTGGTGATCCACATCGCCGGACGCGGGCGCAGGCGCCGCATCGAGAGCATCGCCCGCGTCGTCGGCTTTGACGGCGTGGGATACCGATTGGTGGACGGTTTGACGGACGCGATGGAAGCGCCGTTCCCCGAGCTTCCGCTGGCGTCCGATGCCGCGCCCGCTGCGGCGACTTCCCCGTCCCCCTCCCTCAATCCTTCTGGAGAACTGCCGTGACGCATGTTGATGCTTTCCGTATTTCCGTAAATCCGCTTTTCCACCTGTCCCGCTTGACGCGGCTGCGCACCCTGGCTCGCCCTGCAGGGCAAGGGCTACTGCTGGCCGCGCTGCTGCTGTTCCTGGCCGGCACCGCCCAGGCCGCCGGTTCCTCGATGCCCTGGGAAGGGCCCTTGCAATCCATCCTTGAATCCATCCAGGGGCCGGTGGCACGGATCGTCGCGGTCATGATCATCATCGCCACGGGCTTGGCGCTGGCCTTCGGCGACACGTCGGGGGGTTTTCGCAAGCTGATCCAGATCGTTTTTGGCCTGTCCATCGCGTTCGCGGCGTCCTCGTTCTTCCTGTCGTTCTTCAGCTTCTCCGGCGGGGCCGTCGTATGAGTGCCCCGGACATTTTCGCGGCCGGTTTCGAGGTGCCGCTGCATCGCTCGCTGACCGAGCCAATCCTGTTGGGCGGGGCACCGCGCACCGTGGCGATTGCCAACGGCACGCTGGCCACCGCCGTGGGCTTGGGCCTGCAACTGTGGATTCCCGGCGTGGTGCTCTGGATCGTCGGCCATTCGCTGGCGGTGTGGGGTGCGCGCGTCGATCCGCAGTTCATGCAGGTCTTTGCGCGGCACATCAAGCACAAGCCGCTGCTGGACGTGTAGGGGGACGCCGAGATGCTGAACCTTGCCGAATACCGCCAGCGGCCCGCATTGCTCGCCGATTGGCTTCCGTGGGCCGGACTGGTCGCGCCGGGCGTCGTCTTGAACAAGGACGGCAGTTTCCAGCGCACGGCGCGCTTTCGTGGCCCCGACCTCGACAGCGCGACGCAGGGCGAGCTGATCGCCACGTCGGCGCGCCTGAACAACGCGCTGCGCCGCCTGGGTTCGGGCTGGGCGCTGTTCATCGAAGCCGAGCGCCGGTCGGCGGCCGACTACCCGCACTCGGAGTTCCCCGAGCCGCTGTCGTGGCTGGTGGACGAGGAACGCCGGGCCACCTTCGAGGAATCGGGTAACCACTTCGAGAGCGGTTATCACCTGACGCTGGTGTACCTGCCGGCCGAGGAATCACGCGCCCGCGCGACGGGGATGCTGTACGAGAACCGTCCCACCGAAGGCGTGGACTGGCGCGAGCGCCTGACGGCCTTTGTGGCGGAAACGGATCGCGTCTTCGATCTGCTCGATGGCGTGATGCCGGAGATTGCCTGGCTCGATGACGGCCAGACGCTGACCTACCTGCACGCGACCATCTCGACGCGGCGCTACCGCGTTGGCGTGCCCGAGGTTCCGTTCCACATCGACGCGCTCCTGACCGATTCCGTACTGGTCGGTGGCCTGGCGCCCATGCTGGGCGACCAGCACCTGCGCGTGGCGTCGGTGCGGGGTTTCCCGACCTCGACTTGGCCGGGGATTCTGGACGACCTCAACCGCCTCGGCTTTGCGTATCGCTGGTCAACCCGGTTCTTGTGCCTCGACAAGGCCGAAGCGGAACGGGAATTGGGGCGCCTGCGCCGCCAGTGGTTCGCCAAGCGCAAGAACGTCATCGCGCTGCTGCGCGAAACAATCTTCCAGCAGGAAAGCCCGCTGGTGGATACCGACGCCAACAACAAGGCAGCCGACGCCGACGCTGCCTTGCAGGAGCTGGGCAGCGATCAGGTCTCCTTCGGTTATCTGACGGCGACCGTCACCGTCATGGACACGGACGCCGCCGTGGCAGACGAGAAGCTGCGCATGGTGGAGCGCGTTATCCAAGGCCGGGGCTTCGTCACCATCCCCGAAACGCTCAACGCCGTGGATGCGTGGCTGTCCTCGATCCCTGGCAACGCATACGCCAACGTGCGCCAGCCCATCGTATCGACGCTGAACCTGGCGCACATGATGCCGGTGTCGGCGGTATGGGCCGGGCCGGAGAAGAACGACCACCTGGACGGCCCGCCGCTGATCGTCACGCGCACCGACGGCGCCACGCCGTTCCGGCTGGTGACGCACATCGGCGACGTGGGCCACACGTTGGTCGCAGGCCCGACCGGCATGGGCAAGTCGGTCTTGCTCGCCACGCTGGCGATGCAGTTTCGCCGCTACCCCGGCTCGCGCATCTTCGCCTTCGACATGGGACGCTCCATGCGCGCCACCATCCTGGGCCTGGGCGGCGAGCACTACGACCTCGGGATGGATGGCGAGATTGCTTTCCAGCCGCTGGCACGCATTGACCGCGAGGGCTACCGCACCTGGGCGGCCGAATGGATCGAAGGCCGCCTGCTGCATGAAGGCGTGGCGGTCGGCCCCGACGAGAAGGCGGCCATCTGGTCGGCGCTCGGCAGTCTCGCTGGTGCGCCGCTGGAGCAGCGCACGATGACCGGGCTTTCCGTGCTGCTGCAATCGAACGCGCTGCGCCAGGCGCTCGCGCCCTACGTGCTCGGTGGCGCCCACGGCAAGCTGCTGGACGCCGACCACGAGCGGCTGGGCATGGCCGACGTGCAGGGATTCGAGATGGAAGAACTGATGCACAGCAAGGCCGCCGTCATGGCCGTGCTGGGCTATCTGTTCGCGCGCTTCGACGAACGCTTCGACGGTGCGCCCACGCTGCTGATGCTCGATGAGGCGTGGCTGTTTCTTGATGACCCGGTGTTTGCCGCGCGCATCCGCCAGTGGCTCAAGACGCTGCGCAAGAAGAACGTCAGCGTCATCTTCGCCACACAGAGCCTGGCCGACATCAAGGATTCGAGCATCGCGCCCGCAATCATCGAAAGCTGCGCAAGCCGCATCTTCCTGCCGAACCCGCAGGCGACCGAGCCGCAGATTCGCACCATCTACGAAGGCTTCGGGTTGAACTCGCGCCAGATCGAGATCGTGGCGACCGCGCAGCCCAAGCGCGACTACTACTACCAGTCCCGCCTCGGCAATCGCCTGTTCGACCTCGACCTGGGCGCCGCGACGCTGGCCTTCGCGGGTGCGTCCACGCCGCAAGACCAGCGCGACATCGACGCGGCGCTCGCTGCCGCTTCATCCGCGTCCACGCCGTTCGCAGCCGCATGGCTGCGCCACCGCGGCCTCGATTGGGCAGCCGACCTGCTGCCCTCGTTCCCCGGCCTTGGGCCGGGTTCCCACCGTACCGCTGACCACCCACAGGAGAACCTGCTATGAAACCGCATACCCCCAAACTTGCCGCGCTGACCGTGGCCTGCGTGCTCGCCTTCGGCATCGCACAACCCGCCCATGCCTTGTTCGGCGTCGGCGACATCGTGCTCGATCCGACCAATCTGGTGCAGAACACGCTGACCGCGATCCGCACGCTGGAGCAGATCAACAACCAGATCCAGCAGCTTCAGAACGAAGCGCAGATGCTGATGAACCAGGCGCGCAACCTCGCCAACCTGCCGTCCAGCGTGGTCGGCCAGTTGCGTGCCAACCTGGCGACCACCCAGCGCCTCATCGCGCAGGCCAAAGGCTTGGCCTACGACGTGACGAGCATCGACCGGGAGTTCGCACGTCTGTATCCCGAGAAGTACGCCGCCACGGTGAGCGGCAATCAGATGTACCTCGATGCGCAGGAGCGTTGGAAGAACACGCTCAACGGCCTGCAAACCACCATGCAGATGCAGGCACAGGCATCGCAGAACCTGAGCGACGACGAAAGCGTGTTGGCCGACCTCGTGGGCAAGAGCCAGTCGGCCGAGGGCGCGCTGCAGGCGATGCAGGCCATGAACCAGTTGCTGGCCTTGCAGGCCAAGCAGTCGATCCAGTCGCAGCGGCTCCAGATCACGCAAGACCGGGCGGCCTCGCTGGAGCTGGCGCGGCAGGCGGCGGCCACCGAGCGTGCCCGCGAGGTGCGCCGGCGCTTCCTGGGCGAAGGCACGCCGTACACGCCGCAGTCCGTGAACTTCTACGGCAACTGACGGGAGGCCGACATGCGATGCGTCCTCGCCCTGTCGATTTCGGTGCTTGCCGCGCTGCTGACCGCGTGCAGCGAGCCGCCGGCCGACAACCTTGCCGATGCCCTGGCCGCCGATCCCGTGCGGCTCAAGGCATTGCGCGCGCAATGCGCGGCCGACCGGCAGGCCACGGGCGAGGAGGCCTGCCGTGCCGCCGCCGAAGCCTTCCGGCGGCGCTTCTTCGCCGGCCAGACCGGCCCGGATGAATACCAGACGCTGGCCGAGCTGCCGCCGATCCCGCCGAGCTTCGATGCACCCGACGATGGCAAAGGCAGCGCGGCGGCGGCCTTGCCTTCCCAAGAGGACGCGCCATGAATGACGTGACCATCATCGACCGCTTCCTCAACACCTTCTCCACTTACATCGACTCGGGTTTCGGGCTGTTGCAGGGTGAAGTGGCGTTTCTCACCGCCACGCTGATCGTCATCGACATGACGATCGCCGGGCTGTATTGGGCCATGAGCCACGCCACCGGCCAGGGCGATGACGTGATCGCCAAGCTGCTGCGCAAGGTGCTCTACGTCGGCGCCTTCGCCTACATCATCGGCAACTTCAATGCGTTGGCCAGCATCTTGTTCCGGTCGTTTGCCGGGCTGGGGCTGACAGCGACCGGATCGACGCTGACGATGGAGAACTTTCTTCAGCCGGGACGGCTGGCGAAAGTCGGCATCGACGCCGGGGCGCCGATTCTGGCGCAGATCGGCGACATGGCCGGGTTCCCAGAGGTGTTCGTGAACCTCGATCCCATCGTGGTGATGTTCCTCGCCTGGCTGGTGGTGGTCTTGTGCTTCTTCGTGCTGGCGATCCAGCTTTTCATCACGCTGATCGAGTTCAAGCTGACCACGCTCGCGGGCTTCGTGCTGGTGCCGTTCGCGCTCTGGAACAAGACGGCGTTCCTGGCCGAGAAGGTGCTGGGCAACGTGGTGTCGTCGGGGATCAAGGCGCTGGTGCTGGCCGTGATCGTCGGCATCGGCTCAGGCCTGTTCGCGGAGTTTCAGGTTCACCCCGCCGAGCCATCCATCGACCACGCGCTGGTCATCATGCTGGCCTCGCTCACCTTGCTGGCGCTGGGCATCTTCGGCCCCGGCATTGCCACCGGCCTGGTGTCCGGTGCGCCACAGCTTGGCGCGGGTGCGATGGCCGGCGCCGCAGTCGGTGCTGCTGGGGCCGCCGTGGCTGTCGGTGTCGCTGCGACTGGTGTGGGTGGCGCGGTCATGGCCGGGGCGCGCATGGCACCCGTCGCCGCCAAGCTGGCCGGTAGCGGCGCGCGTGCTGCCGCCTCGACAGCCAGCAGCACCCGGTCAGCGTTCCAGACTGGTTCCACCTCGGCCGGCGGCGGCCTCAAAGGCGCTGCCGCTGGCCTTGGCAACGTCGCCAAGACCGGCGCGCAGGCCGTTGGGCGGGGCACTGCATCCCGTGCCTCTGCTGTCGGGCAGCGCGTGGCGGCTCCCTTCCGTGCCGGATGGAACGGCCCGGCGGCTGAAGCTGGCGCGGCATCCGGGCAGACCGCCGCAGGCGGCGCCTCATCCGGCGCAGCCAACGCGACGAAGCAAGAACAGCCCGCTTGGGCCAAGCGACTGCATCGCCGCCAGCAACTCACCCATGCCGCGACCACCACCGCCCACGCGCTTCGCGGTGGCGATGGCGGCGGCTCCGGCCAGGGGCCGAGCCTGCGCGGCTCCGACGATTGAAGCGATTCATAAGGAGAACTGACCATGCGATTCAAACGACCGCAGGTGCGCTATGCCGACACGCCGCAGCCTGCCACTCCGTACCAAGCTGCGGGCCAGGTGTGGGACGAGCGCATTGGCTCGCCCCGTGTGCAAGCCAAGAACTGGCGCTTGATGGCCTTCGGCTGCCTGACGCTCGCGCTGCTGATGGCTGGCGGCCTGGTATGGCGCTCGGCGCAGTCCATCGTCACGCCTTATGTGGTGGAAGTGGACAACGCGGGCCAGGTGCGCGCGGTTGGCGAAGCGAGCACGCCATACCGGCCGACCGATGCGCAGACGGCGCACCACATTGCGCGCTTCGTCTCGCTGGTGCGCTCGCTGTCTATCGACCCCATCGTGGTGCGGCAGAACTGGCTCGATGCCTACGACTACACCACCGACAAGGGCGCAGCCATGCTCAACGACTACGCGCGGGTGAACGACCCATTCTCGCGCATTGGCAAGGAGTCGGTGACGGTGCAGATCGCCAGCGTCGTGCGCGCCAGTGACTCGTCTTTCAACGTGCGCTGGACGGAACGCCGCTACGTCAACGGCACGGCCGCCGGGCTGGAGCGGTGGACGGCCGTGGTGTCCATCGTCCACCAGCCCCCGCGCAGCGAAGAACGCCTGCGAAAGAACCCCCTGGGCATCTACGTCAACGGCCTGTCTTGGAGCCGCGAACTGGATTCTTCTGAAGGAGCCAAGCCATGAATGCACTTTTCCGTAGATCCGCTTTGCCGGTGATCGTGCTTGCATCAAGCATCTTGTTTGCGGGCTGCGCCACGCAGGGCAAGTCGCCGCCGGTGATCTCGCTCGACGAGCCGGTGCAGGCGCAGCCGCTGCCGGAGCCGCCCGCGCCTGTGGAAGTTGTGGCCGTGCCCGAGGTCCTGCCGATGCCGGCGCAGTTGAAGCCAGTGCCCGAGGGAGAGGACACCAAACCCACGCCGGAACCGGCCGACGAGAAAGTGCGCGTCTCTCGCGCCAACGCCGAGGCGCGTGTCGCACCCACGCGCGAGGGCTATGTCAACGCGATTCAGGTGTGGCCCTTCACGGATGGCGCGCTGTATCAGGTCTATGCGGCCGTGGGCCGCGTGACCGTGATTGCACTCCAGCCGGGCGAGGAACTGGTGACGGTGGCCGCTGGCGATACCGTGCGCTGGATCGTGGGCGACACCTCTAGCGGCAACGGCGCCGACCTGCGCGTGAACGTACTGGTCAAGCCGATTCGCTCGGGCCTCAAGACGAATCTGGTCATCACAACCAGCCGCCGGACGTACCTGCTGGAGCTGACCTCGACGGAAAAGACGTGGATGGCGTCGGTGTCCTGGGAGTACCCGCGCGACCGGATGCTGGCCTTGCAGCGTCAGGCGCAGGCGGCCAGCGCCGCCGCGCCGGTCGATACGGGACTGTCGCTGGAGAACCTGCGCTTCCGCTACGCGATCAGCGGCAGCACACCGCCGTGGAAGCCGCTGCGCGCCTTCGATGATGGCGAGAAGGTCTATATCCAGTTTCCGCCGGGCATCGCGCAAGGCGAGCTGCCGCCGCTGTTCGTCATCGGCGCGCAAGGCGACGGACAACTGGTGAACTACCGCTTCCGCTCGCCGTACTACATCGTGGACCGGCTGTTCGGCGCAGCCGAACTGCGCCTCGGTGGCGACAAGGGCGACGCGGTGCGGATCGAGCGCAATGACGGCGCTGTAGGCGCAGCACGGAGGAACTGACCATGAGCCAGGACGACACTCCCGACCGTGCCGCGTCGCAGGCGGGCAAGGTCGCGCCCGAGGCGGTGGCGCTGCGCACCCAGCCGCGCCCGGTCACGCGCCTGAACCGGCGCACGCTGGCCATCCTCATCGGCGGCCTGTCGGTCGCCGTGCTCGGGGCCACGATCTGGTCGCTGCAACCGCAGCGGCGCGGTGCGGGCGATCAGAGCGAGCTTTACAACGTGGATCGGGTCTGGAAGTCGGAAGGGCTGGATGGACTGCCGTCGGACTACTCCAAGCTGCCGGCGAAGGTGCCGGAGCTGGGGCCACCACTGCCTGGCGATCTGGGGCCAGCCATCGTCGCCTCGCGACAGCCGGTGACGCCCAGCTACGCGCCGCCCGGCCATAACCCCGCCGATACCCTGCGCAAGGAGGCCGAAGCCGCGGCGGCTTCGTCGGTGTTCTTTCGCTCGGGCAACCAGGGGCAAGCCGCTGGCACAGCAGCGCAGACGGCGCCCGGTGCCCCCGGCATGGCGAACGCTTTGGCGGCCTTCGACCCGCTGGCGGCTGGCCCGGCCTCGATAGTGGCCCAGCCTGCCGATCCGACCGCCGCGCAGAACCGGCAAGACCAGAAGGAGGCGTTCCGGAAAGCCGGTTCTACGGAAACGCGCAATTCCGGGAATCTCCAGATTCCAGCCTCGCCTTACCAAGTCATGGCGGGGACGGTGATTGCGGCGGCGCTGGTGACGGGAATCAAGTCGGACTTGCCGGGCGACGTGATCGCCACGGTGACGGAGCCGGTCTATGACACGGCCACCGGCAAGTTCCTGTTGATTCCCCAAGGCTCGCGCATCCTGGGCCGGTATAACAGCCAGGTGAGCTACGGCCAGAGCCGGGTACAGATGGTGTGGAACCGGATCATCCTGCCGGACACGTCCTCGCTGACGCTGGACAACTTGTTGGGCACAGACCCGGCGGGCTATGCCGGGGTGGAAGATGAGATCGACCGGCACTGGGGCCGCGTCCTGGCTGGTGCGGCGTTGACCACGCTGCTGGGCGTGGGTGCCGAACTGGCCGCGCCGGAGAGCCGGCAGGACGGCAACCGCATCATCATCGCCGGGCGTGATGGCCTTCAGGACAGCGTGAACCAGGTGGGACAGGAGATGACCCGGCGCAACATGAACATCCAACCGACGCTGACGGCACGGCCTGGGTTGCCGGTGCGGATTATCGTTAACCGCGACCTCATGCTGCGGCCTTACCAGCCGCTGTTCTTCAATCGAGGCGCATCACGATGAGCACCCCAACCAAGAGGCTGCGGCTGGGGCCGCTGCCAAAAACCGAGAGCATCAAACTGAGCTTCGCATGCCCGGCCGGCCTCAGGGCCGATCTTGATCGATACGCCACGCTGCACGCGCAGACCTACGGCGAAGCCGTCGATGCGGCCACGCTGATCCCTCACATGCTGGAAGCGTTCATAGCGCGCGATCGAGCATTTCGATCTCAATCGCATATGTCGCGCAAGCGGGCAGCACGAGATACCACGCCACCGTAATGTGCGAATTGGCTGATGCCCTCCCCACTTCGCCCCAGCGAGTTGTGCCAATTGCTGCCAATAGTCACCATGACTCCACATGAACAGACAGCTACTGGGAGTCATCGATGCACGCTCGCATGGACCACGTCACTGAACACGGGAAGTCGCCGTCGCAGGCGCACGCACCGCATCCCGGCACGGATGGCTATGACAACCTGCCCCAGTTCCCTGCAAGGTTTCCTTTGCCTTTCCGTCGAACCATCCGCCGCCAGGAACTCCACCAGATCGTTCCTCTGGCAGAGACAACGATCTACGCGATGGAGCAACGCGGCGAGTTCCCGCGTCGATTCGCTCTGACCGTGCGCTGCGTCGTGTGGGATCTGGAGGAGGTCGAAGCCTGGGTTGACGAGCGCAAACAAGCCTCTCGTTCCGGCGACGCCGCCAAGTCGACAGGGCCGGATGTTAGGCAGCGCAAAAGCCGGCCGGTGCGCAATGCGTCGGCTCGGTAGGCGACGCGGTCACGCAACCAACACCCGCAGCTCGCGCGCAGCGGCAACAGGCAAACGGCCGACTTCCCTGGCCAGATTGACCTCCAGAGCCGCACGTGCGGTTTCCAGCATCTTCCGCTCAAGGGCATAACCGCCCTTCTCTTCCAACCAACCCAGCACTTCGGCAAGGTGCCAGATCGAGGCGCTGCCCTCATGCACTGGTGCGGGAAAAGTAGCGGCATGGGAGAGCATCAGTTTGCGCATCGCCTGACGTGACACGCCCACCATTTCGGCCACATCGGTCAGACCGACGAAATCCGGTACCGCCTCCACCAACTTCGCAGAAGGAACGGCCCGCTTCACGTCGGCCAGCGCACTGCGTACTGCCGCATGCGCGTTCTCGGCTTCGCGAGTGAACTCCAGCGCCAAACGACCCGGCTGTCCTATACCCACCAAGGCATCATCGCAGTTGGCCTCGCCCAGACGCTCGACCAGCACATCCGGATCATTGTCGTGCTCGGCAAGCTGGTACTTCAAGGTGAAGGTGTATTCCATGGGTCAATCCTCGGATGAAGAGCCGGCTTCGCTTCGTCGCTGATGGGTCGTGCAGTTATCCACCACCCGCTGCAGTGCTCGGGCATGGTTGCCAGGGTTCTTCGGCGTGCTCCATACACTGGTGATGCAGAACTCGCCGCAGCGGCACTCATCGTCGTTGTAAGGGCAATAGATCCTGCCCCAGGCATGACTGCCGCCAACCGTGACGCGCCAGCCCTGCGCTTCCGCGTGCTTGAGCGCCGCTTCGACTTCCTTCTTCGGGTGAGAGGGACGAGTCATTCATGGTCTCCAGTATGGGGATGAATCGATAGGTTGTCAACTGACAACCTATCGCGAAATGACTCAGGCCGCGGCACTCAGGACCGGCACCACCGTGTTGCTCGGCAGCAGCGTGGGCGCGTAGCTCCCTCCCTCCACCCAGGCGTCGACCATGTTGGCCCACTCCTGCAGCATGTGGCGCCTCGGCTCGGCGTACTCGGCCTTGTTGTAGACCGAGCGCGAGGAACGGCCGTCTTCATGGGCAAGGCACTTCTCGATCCAGTCGCCGTTGAACCCGACCTCGTTGAGCAGCGTCGAGCCGGTACGGCGCAGGTCGTGCACCGTGAAAGGCTCCAGCGGCAGACCGGCGGCCTTGGCGCGCTCGGAGACGATCTGGGTCACGCGGTTGAGGGTCGCCTTGGACATGCAGCGGTCGGCGTCGTAGCGCGACGGCAGGACGAACTTCGATCCTGCCGCGCAGGTGTGGAGCGCAACGAAGATGTCCACGGCTTGGCGCGACAGATAAACGACGTGCGGATTGCGACCTTTCATCCGCGCCTTCGGAATCGTCCAGGTCGCACTCTCGAAATCAATCTCGGCCCATGTCGCCTCGATCAGTTCACTCTTTCGTACCAGCGTCAGCAAAATCATGCGCAACGCCAAGCGGATGGTCGGATACGTGGCCACCGATTCCATCTGCCGGTTCATCAGGCGGATCTCCATTGGTGACAGCGCCCGATCCTTGGGCGCGAAGGTCGCGATCGAAGCCGCGCCCACGCCATCGGCAGGGTTGTCTACCTTCTCGCCGTGCAGGATGGCGAAGGCATAAACCTGCTTCACGATGTCGCGGACATGCACTGCGGTGGCGGGCGCGCCACGCGCCTTCACCTTGCCGCACAAGGCGCGCAGGTCGTCGGCGCTGATTTCGTTGAGGAGCCGATTCTTGAACGCCGGCAGGATGTCCCGGTCGACGATGCTCTTGCGCATCGCTCGTGTGCTGTCGGCCATTTTGGCGTCGGCAAGCCATCGGGCAGTCATGTCGCCGAAGTTCTTGGCGGCGGTCAGTCGGCGCTTCTCGCGCTGCTTCTCGTGCGCCGGGGACTTGCCCTCAGCGACGGCCTTCTTGGCGTCGAGTAGCTTTTCGCGGGCCAAGGCCAGCGAGATGCCAGCTGGCCCGTAGCGGCCGATGGTCAACGTTTCGCGCCGGCCATTGAGACGGTAATCGTAGCGGAAGGTGACGGTACCGGCGGTCGATACCGTCACGTACATCCCATCCCGGTCAGAAGCCTTATAAGTCAACGACTTAGGCTTCAGATTGCGCAGTGCTGTGTCAGTAAGCATCGAGGTTTTCCTCCTGTTTTTGACGGCTTTTACCGTCAAGGGTCAGGAGACCTGCTGATGCCTGGAAAGCCGCATGAAACAAGCTTTCCAGAGGAGACATTTACCGTCAAAGACCTGTTTGGTCTCAATAGTAAACGAGAGGGTCTTAATCCGACCCCCAGTTCTTACCGTCAGTTTTACCGCCAACCTGGTTTGCTGGCCGGCGATAGCTACCGATAGCTGTCGTGACGTATTTCTTTATAAATCAACACGTTACGTCGGTTTTTCGATAGTTGGCGATAGTCCCTGAAGGACCCGATTTCACTCCCACTCGATGGTCGCAGGCGGCTTGCTGCTCACGTCGTAGGTCACGCGGTTGATGCCACGCACTTCGTTGATGATGCGGCCCGACACCTTCTTGAGCAGGGCGTAGGGCAGCTCGGCCCAGTCGGCGGTCATGAAATCGCTGGTCTGCACGGCGCGCAGGGCCACCACGTAGTCGTAGGTGCGGCCGTCGCCCATCACGCCCACGCTCTTGACGGGCAGGAAGACGGTGAAGGCCTGGCTGGTGAGGTCGTACCAGGTCTTGCCGGTGGCTTCATCCACGAAGTTGCGCAATTCTTCGATGAAGATCGCGTCGGCGCGGCGCAGCAGGTCTGCGTATTCCTTCTTCACTTCGCCCAGGATGCGCACGCCCAGGCCGGGGCCTGGGAACGGGTGGCGGTAGACCATCTCGGGCGGCAGGCCCAGAGCCACGCCGAGTTCGCGCACTTCGTCCTTGAAGAGGTCGCGCAGGGGCTCCAAAAGCTTGAGGCCCAGCTGCTCGGGCAGGCCGCCGACGTTGTGGTGGCTCTTGATGGTGACGGCCTTTTTGCTCTTGGCGCCGCCCGATTCGATCACGTCGGGGTAGATGGTGCCCTGGGCCAGCCACGTCGCGCCTTTGACGGTGCGACCTCCCGCCTCGCCCTTGGCCCCCTCGCCCTTGAGCTTGGCGGCTTCCTGCTTGAACACATCGACGAACAGGCCACCGATGATCTTGCGCTTTTGCTCGGGCTCGCTGACACCCGCGAGCTTGCCCAGGAACAGGTCGCTCGCATCCACGCGGATGACCTTGGCGTGCAGCTTGCCGACGAACATGTCCATGACCATGTCGCCCTCGTTCAGGCGCAGCAGGCCATGGTCCACAAACACACAGGTGAGCTGGTCGCCAATGGCACGGTGGATCAGCGCTGCGGCCACGGACGAATCCACGCCGCCCGAAAGACCCAGAATCACTTCTTCATCGCCCACCTGCTGGCGGATCTGCTCCACCGCCTCGGCAATGTGGTCGCGCATCACCCAGTCGGGCGTGGTGCCGCAGATGCCGAGCACGAAGCGCTCAAGCAGTGCCTTGCCTTGCACGGTATGCGTGACTTCGGGGTGGAACTGCACGGCGTAGAAGCGGCGCGCCTCGTCGGCCATGCCGGCGATGGGGCAGCTGTCCGTGCTGGCCATGAGCTTGAAGCCTGGCGGCATTTCTGTGACCTTGTCACCGTGGCTCATCCACACTTTGAGCATGCCGTGGCCTTCGGGTGTGGTGAAGTCGGCGATATCTTTGAGCAGCGCCGTATGGCTGCGTGCACGAACCTCGGCATAACCAAACTCGCGGGTATGACCCGCCTCGACCTTCCCGCCCAGCTGCTGGGCCATGGTCTGCATACCGTAGCAAATGCCCAGCACGGGCACACCCAGCGAGAACACGGCGTCCGGCGCTTTGTCGTCCACCTCGTACACGCTGGCGTGGCTGCCCGAAAGGATCACACCCTTGAGCGAGCCATCCTTGGCGTAGTCACGCACCCACTCGTCGCTCACGTCGCACGGGTGCACTTCGCAATACACATGGGCCTCGCGCACGCGGCGGGCGATGAGCTGGGTGACTTGCGAACCGAAGTCGAGAATGAGGATTTTCTGGTGTTGCATGGCGATTTAGAATGAAATCAGCCCCTGGCGCTTGATGGGCAAGCGCCAGGGGCTATCAAAACAATAGCATCGGACAATCAGTCAGCGCGGTAGTTGGGCGCTTCCTTGGTGATCTGCACGTCGTGCACATGGCTTTCGCGGATGCCGGCGGTGGTGATCTCGACGAACTCGGCCTTGTTGTTCATCTCTTCGATGCTGGCGCAGCCGCAGTAACCCATGGCCGCACGCACGCCGCCCGCCATCTGGTACACGATGGAAACCATCGAGCCCTTGTACGGCACACGGCCTTCGATGCCTTCGGGCACCAGTTTGTCGGCATTGGGGTTTCCGGTGCTCGACTCCTGGAAGTAGCGGTCGGCACTGCCCTGCTGCATGGCGCCGATGGAGCCCATGCCGCGGTAGCTCTTGTAGCTGCGGCCCTGGAACAAAATGACTTCGCCGGGAGCCTCTTCGGTGCCCGCAAACATGCCGCCCATCATGATGGAGCTGGCGCCTGCGGCCAGCGCCTTGGCGATGTCGCCGCTATAGCGCACGCCACCGTCGGCAATCAGCGGCACGCCGGTGCCGCGCAGTGCTGTGGCCACGTTGTCGATGGCCATGATCTGCGGCACGCCCACGCCCGCCACGATGCGGGTGGTGCAGATGGAGCCAGGGCCGATGCCGACCTTGACGGCATCGGCCCCGGCCTCGACCAGCGCCAGAGCGGCTGCGCCGGTGGCGATATTGCCGCCAATCACATCGACCTGCGGATAGTTCTGCTTGACCCAGCGCACGCGCTCGATCACACCCTTGCTGTGGCCGTGTGCGGTGTCCACCACGATGGCATCGACGCCGGCCTTGACCAGGGCCTCGACACGCTCTTCGGTGCCCTCGCCCACGCCCACCGCCGCGCCCACGCGCAGGCGGCCCGAAGGGTCGCGTGCAGCGTTGGGGAAGCTGGTCTGCTTGGTGATGTCCTTCACCGTGATCAGGCCCTTGAGCTCAAAGGCGTCGTTCACCACCATGATGCGCTCAAGCTTGTGCTTGTTGAGCAGCGCCTTGGCCTCGGCCGGCGTGGTGTGGTCCTTCTCGTTGACGGTGATGAGCTTTTCTCGCGGCGTCATGATCTGGTGGACCTTGACGTCATAGCGGGTCTCGAAGCGCAGATCGCGGCCCGTGACGATACCGACCACCTTGCCACCATCGCACACCGGGAAGCCCGAAATGCCCAGTTGCTCGGACAGTTGAAGCACCTGCAGCACCGTGTGCTCGGGGGTGATGACCACCGGGTCCCGCAGCACGCCCGACTCATACCGCTTGACCTTGGCCACATGGGCGGCCTGCTCTTGCGGGGTGAGGTTCTTGTGCACGATGCCGATGCCGCCCTCCTGGGCAATGGCAATGGCCAGGCGCGCCTCGGTCACGGTGTCCATGGCGGCGGACACGAGCGGCAGGTTCAGTTGGATATTGCGGGAGAGTTTCGTCGCGAGGGACGTGTCCTTGGGCAGGACCTGGGAGTACGCTGGCACCAGCAACACATCGTCGAAGGTGAGCGCTTTTCCAAGAAGGCGCATGAGAAAGCTCCAAAAAACGGATTGTACCCGCGGCAAAGGAGCCTGCCGGGTCTGGAGTGCCGAAAGCGACAACCGATCTCAGCGATCGCGGTTTTCGCCGGGGTTGCAGCCCCGTAGCCGCAGCTGCGGGGCAAAAAGCCGGCAGAAAGGTGCCGCTGTGGTCTATTTCGCCGGCGATTCCACGTCCCACATCCGCCAGATGTGGCGAAAACGCGCCCTCCCGTCGGTAACGCACTGGCGGGGGGGGAGTCACATGGATAAACTTGTCCGCATGAAAATGCACAAGCTTCTCCTGCTGGCCGTGGCCTGCACCTGGGCCATGGGCGCGGCGGCGCAATGGCAGTGGATCGACAAGGACGGCCGCAAGGTCTTCAGTGACCGCCCTCCCCCACAGGAAATCCCGGACAAGAGCATCCTCAAACAACCCGGCGGCGGCGTACCGCGCGCGGCTCCGGCGCCCGCCGCTGTGCAGCCCGCAGACGGTGCGCAGGCAGCCGCAACCGCACAGCCCGCTTCGGCGCCCAGGGTGGCTGCAAGCGCTCCTGGCAGTGGCAAAGACAAGGCCCTGGAAGAGAAGAAAGCCCAGGCTGAAGCCGCCGAAGCTGCCAAGCAGAAGGCCGAGGAAGAAAAACTGGCCAAAGCCAAGGCTGACAACTGTGCCCGTGCGCGGCAGGCAAAGGCAGCATTTGACTCCGGCCGGCCCATCACCCAGTCCAATGCGCAGGGTGAGCGCGTGTTTCTCGATGAAGCAGGACGCGCCGCCGAAGCCCGCCGCATTGACGGGATCATCGCGGCCGACTGCAAACGCTGACAGGTTGCTGCCCGCCCGGTCGGCAAGGTCAGTAGCCGGACTTGCCCCCGGGCCTCTGGCGCGCAAACAAGCCGGTGGTACGGGCACCCTGGCGCGCAAAGCGCTCGCGTCGGGCGACTTTGGGGTCTACCTTCAGCGGCCGGTAGATCTCTACACGGTCCAGATCCTGAAGCGGTGCATCCACCCCCACGCTCCGGCCCCAGATTCCCAGCAGCGGTGCACCGCCGCCCTGCAGCCCCGCCAGCCGATCTGCGCCACATGCGCGCAGCGCGTCACCCGCCGTGGCACCCACAGGGAGCTCCAGCTCCCATTCCTGCGTCTGCCTCGGGGCCACACACACCACCACCGTGACCCGAACGCACGCGCCGGCCACGCGGTCAGCCATATACCTGCTCTGCCCGCTTGACAAATGCATCCACCATGCTCCCCGCGATACGGTCAAACACGGGGCCCACAAGCGTCGCCAACGCAGCGCTGTCAAAACCGTAATTCAGCAGCAGCTCCACCTTGCAGGCGCGCTGCGAGCCATCCCCCACGGGGTGGAAGTGCCAGTCCCCATCGAGGCGCGAAAACGGGCCTTTGACAAGGTGCATCTGCACGCGCCTTCCGGGTTCGTGCGTGTTGCGTGTTACGAAGGTCTGGCGGATGCCGCTGAATGCGATGCCCACTTCGGCGGTCATGCCCTCGTCGCTGCGCTCCAGCACGCCCGCGTGGTCGCACCATGGCAGAAACTGCGGGTATTGCTCCACCCCGGTCACCAGGGAAAACATTTCTTCGGGGCTGTACCAGATGAGGACGGACTTGTGAACGGTTTTCATGCAGACGTTGCAGTGCTGGGGCCAATGTGCGCTGGCAGGAGGAAACTAGAATCACAGCCAGCGGCACTGCGCATTGTAGGGAGGCCTTTTAACTCCCGGTTTGTGCCGCATCTACATCCCCATGGCCAAAAAACCCGATTCAGCGTCCCGCATCGCCGACAACAAGAAAGCGGCTTTCAATTATTTCTTTGAAGAACGCCACGAGGCGGGCATGGTGCTGCACGGCTGGGAGGTCAAGGCCTTGCGCGAGGGCAAGGTGCAACTGACGGACGGTTACGTGCTGATCCGCGACGGCGAGTTGTACCTGCTGGGCTGCCTCATCCATCCACTCAAGACGGCCTCCACCCACGTCAATCCTGAATCGGCGCGCACCAAGAAGCTGCTGCTCAAGAAGGACGACATCAAACGCCTGATCGGCAAGGTCGAGCAAAAGGGCTACACGCTGGTGCCGCTGAACCTGCACTGGAAGAACGGCTTTGTGAAATGCGAGATCGCCCTGGCCAAGGGCAAGGCCGAGCATGACAAGCGCGACACCATCAAGGACCGGGAAGGCAAGCGCGAGGTGGAGCGCGCCATGAAAAGCAGGAACAGGTAACCCAGCTAGCCCGCTGAGGCAACCGCGATGCTGCAGGTAGCGGCAGTTGGTGTGCAGCGCGGCCCCTGTGCCACCAACGGGCCACCGCTCAGGGCCAGCAAGGCACCCAGTGGCGACTACAGCGTCATACGGTGGTGTACCCGGAGCTGAGCCCCTGACGCGCCGCTTTGAGCCGGCTCACGATCTTGCAATGGATCGTGAACACGCTCTGAGGACGCGGCACGACCAGGGCACGCCCCAGTCAGTTGAGGTGGGCCAGCGGGTGCGCATGCGTCGGCCAAGGGCTCTTGAAGAAGTCCTGCACCAGCGCCGGGTTCACATCCTCGATGCGATCGGGGCTCCACTTCGGCTGGTGGTCCTTGTCCACCGCCAACGCACGGATGCCTTCCACCGTCTCACTCTGGCCGGGCCGCAGGTAAAAGCAGTGCCGCACCATGTCGCGCTCCATGCGCAGGTCGTCGGCCAGGTCCATGCCGCGTGCGCGGCGGATCTGCTCCAGCACCACATGCAGCATCAGCGGCGAGCGCTTGCGCAGCGTGGCGGCGGTGGTACGGGCCCAATCGCTGTCCGCGCCTTCAAGCGCTTTCACGATGGCCGGCACATCATCGAGAGAAAAATATTGGTCAATTTGGCCTCCAGCGCTTATAGAAAAAGCGCCCGCAGCTACAAATTTTGAAGCAACCCATTGCTGCGCCGCGGCGCCGTCTGCAAAGGTTTGTGCGCCCAGGGCGTCCCACACCGCGGCCTGCTGGTCGGCGGCCAGGAAGCCGTCGGCAAGCTTGAAGGCAATGGCGTCTGCGGCGCCGATGGTGTCCCCCGTCAAGGCCAGCCACTCGCCCACCCGGCCGGGGCAGCGCGAGAGAAAGTAGCCGCCGCCCACATCCGGGAACAGGCCGATGGCCGTCTCCGGCATGGCCATCTTGGTGCGCTCGGTCACGATGCGCAGGCTGCCACCCTGGCTGATACCCATGCCGCCGCCCATGACGATGCCGTCCATGAAGGCAATGTAGGGCTTGGGATAGTTGTGGATCAGGTGGTTGAGCGCGTATTCCTCGGTAAAGAAATCTTCGAGCTGCGGATTGCCCGTGCTGCCTGCCTGGTGCAGGAAGCGGATGTCACCGCCTGCGCAGAAGGCGCCAAACGGACCTTCCTTGTTGCTGCCGCGGATGGCCACGGCCAGCACCCGCGCATCGTCCTGCCAGGCCAGCAGGATGCCCATCAGGTCCCGCACCATGCCGAGCGACAACGCATTGAGCGCACGCGGGCGATTCAACGTGATGAAGCCTACCTGGCCACGCACTTCACTCAGTACTTCCGACACCACCGTCTCCGTCATTTCTGTTCCTTCCAACCCAACAGTTCATTGAAAACCAGCGCACCGATCACCAGTGCGCCCCCCGTCAGCACGGCAGCGGCGGGTCGTTCGCCCGCACCCAGCCATGCCAGCAAGATGCCAAAGATTACTTCGAGCAGCCCGAGCAGCGCCATCTCGGGTGCCTTGAGCACGCGCCCGCAGCGCACGGCCAGCACGCACGGTATGGCCAATTGCACCACGCCCAGCAGCGCCAGCAGGCCCAGGTCGTGCCATGACGCCTGAAAAGGCAGAGCCACCGGCAGCGTGGCCAAAACCGAGATCACCGCCCCCACCAGCACGGCGGGTACCAGGTCCACCGCATGGCCATGGCGCTGCGAATGCTGCACCACCGTCCAGTTGATGGCCGCGGCCACCGGAACACACAAGGCAACCAGCGTGCCCACGATGGGCAGGCCTGCCATCTGCGAGCCATACATCCACGCAATACCGAGGCCAGCCACCGCAATCGCCACCCACGTGCGCGGTGCAATGTGGTGGCCGATGAACACACGGGCAAACAGCGCGGTCAGCAGCGGCCCCACAGCCATGGTCACCAGCACATTGGCGACCGGCATGAGCATGATGGCCACCATGAAGGCGGTGAACATGACGCTCCAGCACACGCCAGAAATCCACAAGGCGCGCCCGCTGTGGCGCATCGACGTGAACACCGCCCTGCCCTGCAAGGTCGGCAGGATGATGAGCAGCGCCAGCAGGGTGAAGAAGCTGCGCCAGAAGGTGACTTCAAAGCTGCGCGCATGTTCAAGATGGCGCGTGACCACACCGGCGATGGACCACATCAGGGTCACGGCCACCATCAGAAAAACAGCACGGGAGTGGGTGAGTTTTGGCATAGCTGCGACGGGCGGAAAAAAGGCCACTGCACGGCAGTGGCCCTTTTGGCAAACGCTCAGCCCATCAGGACCGCGAAGCGCGCTTGCGCTCGTTTTCGGTCAGATGGCGCTTGCGCAGGCGGATCGACTTGGGCGTGATTTCGACCAGTTCGTCGTCCTCGATGAATTCCACGCCGTATTCCAGCGTGCAATCGATCGGGGGCGTGATCTTGATCGCGTCTTCCTTGCCCGAGACGCGGAAGTTGGTCAGCTGCTTGGTGCGCGTGGCGTTCACCACCAGGTCGTTGTCGCGGCTGTGGATGCCGACAATCATGCCTTCGTACACGGGGTCGTTGGCCTTCACGAACATGCGGCCACGGTCGTCCAGCTTGCCCAGGGCATAGGTGAAGATTTCACCGTCGTCCATGGAGATCAGCACGCCGTTCTTGCGGCCACCGATCTCGCCCTTGTGCGGCTCGTAGCTGTCGAAGATGTTGCTGATGAGGCCGGACCCACGCGTCAGGTTCAAGAATTCGTTGGTGAAACCGATCAGGCCACGGGCCGGGATGCGGTACTCCAGGCGAACGCGGCCACGGCCGTCGGACTCCATGTTCACCAACTCGCCCTTGCGCTCGCCCAGGGCCTGCATCACGCCGCCTTGGTGGCCTTCTTCGATGTCGGCCGTCACCAGCTCGATAGGCTCGTGCTTGACACCGTCGATGTCCTTGAACACCACGCGGGGCTTGGACACGGCCAGCTCGTAACCTTCGCGGCGCATGTTTTCCAGGAGGATGGTCAGGTGCAGTTCACCACGGCCCATCACTTCGAAGATGCCTTCTTCGTCGGTCTCGTTCACACGCAGGGCCACGTTGTGCTGCAGTTCCTTTTGCAGGCGGTCCCAGATCTGGCGGCTGGTCACGAACTTGCCTTCGCGGCCGGCCAGCGGGCTGGTGTTCACGCAGAAGTTCATGGTCAGGGTGGGCTCATCCACCTTCAGCATGGGCAGCGGCGCGGGGTTGGCAGGATCGGTCACGGTCACGCCGATACCGATGTCTTCAATGCCGTTGATCAGCACGATGTCGCCAGGGCCCGCCAAGGGGGTCTGCATGCGATCGAGGCCCTGGAAGGTCAGCACCTGGTTCACACGGCCCTTCACGGCCTTGCCATCAGGGCCTTCCATGACGATCACGTCCTGCATGGGCTTCAGGGTGCCCTGGCTGATGCGGCCCACGCCGATGCGGCCCACGAAGCTGGAGAAGTCCAGCGCAGAGATCTGCAGCTGCAGCGGCGCATTGGCATCGCCCGTGTTGGGCGGAACGTGCGAGAGGATGGTGTCGAACAGGGCCGACATGTCGGGGCCCCACTGCTCACCCGGTGCGCCTTCTTCCAGCGACGACCAGCCGTTGATGCCCGAGGCGTACACCACAGGAAAGTCGAGCTGTTCATCGGTAGCACCAAGCTTGTCGAACAGGTCGAACGCGGCGTTCACCACCTTGTCAGGGTTGGCACCGGGCTTATCCACCTTGTTCACCACCAGGATGGGGCGCAGGCCCAGGGCCAGTGCCTTCTTGGTCACGAAACGCGTCTGGGGCATGGGGCCTTCCTGCGCATCGATCAGCAGCACCACGCTGTCCACCATGGACAACGCACGTTCCACTTCGCCGCCGAAGTCCGCGTGGCCGGGGGTGTCCACGATGTTGATGTGCGTACCCTTCCAGCTCACGGCACAGTTCTTGGCCAGGATGGTGATGCCACGCTCTTTTTCGATCGCGTTGTTGTCCATTACGGTATCGACGACCTTTTCGTGGTCGGCAAAGGTGCCGGACTGGCGCAGCAGCTGGTCGACCATGGTGGTTTTGCCGTGGTCAACGTGGGCAATGATCGCGATATTGCGGATTTGTTTCGTCGTCATAGTTTTTCCAATGTGCCGCTGGCTTGAGGGTGCGGCATGCCTTCCAAAATTTGTTGAATTTCCAGCGGACTCAGGAGCCTGTCCGGCACCAGCTCCCCGCCCACGATGTGGCCCACCCCCAGCAACGCCGGTGGGTTCTCGCCAAACACCGCCACGGCACTGGCATCGGGCCAGTTGCCACGGCGACGCACGCCCGACAGGAATCGGGCTGCATTTTCACTGTCCAGCGTGACACGCACGTGGTGGGCCAGCAGGGACTCGGGCGCCTCCAGGCTGGCCAGGCGCTCTGCCTCGGGCATGGCCTCCAGCTGGGCCAGTGTCACGCAGCGCTCCACGCCAATGCCACCGGTATCGATGCGGCGCAGGAACGTCAGGTGCGCGCCGCAACCGAGCGCCGCGCCGATGTCTTCGCCCAGCGTGCGGATGTAGGTGCCTTTGCTGCAGGTCACTATTATTTTGATAGCTGTTTGCGCTTTATCCGTCTGCGTCAAGGTCAGTTTTAATGCATGAATGACCACGTCGCGCGCCTCGCGCTCTACGGTGACACCGGCCCTTGCGTATTCGTACAACGCCTTGCCATCTTTCTTGAGCGCGCTGTGCATGGGCGGCACCTGGCGAATGGGGCCGGTGAACTGCTGCTGAACTGCGGCGAGGCGCTCGGGCGTGAGCTGCGCAGGGTCCACATCACAGCGCTGCACCACATCACCTTCGGCATCGCCAGTGGTGGTGGTGGTGCCCAGCAGGGCGATTGCCTCATAGGTCTTGGGAGCGTCCAGCTGCAGCTGGCTGAATTTGGTGGCGGCGCCGAAACACAGCGGCAACACGCCCGTGGCGAGCGGGTCCAGCGTGCCCGTGTGGCCCGCTTTCTCGGCGCGCAGCAGCCATTTCGCCTTTTGCAAGGCGTCATTGCTCGACAGGCCGAGCGGTTTATCCAGCAACAACACCCCATGCACAGGGCGCCGCTGCACCCTGGTGCGTGGCGCGTGCATAGGCTAGTCCTCTTTCGCGCGCGAAGAAACGGCCTTGGCGATCAAGGCGTTCATGTCAGCCGCACGCTCGGAGGTGCGGTCGAACACAAAGTGCAGCGTAGGCACGGTGTGGATGTGCAGACGCTTGAACAGACCGTTGCGCAGGAACCCGGCCGCCTGGTTGAGCGCTGCCTGGGTTTCCACAGGGTCGCCCGTCAGCAGGCTGAAGAACACCTTGGCATGTGCGTAGTCGGGAGTCACCTCCACACCCTGCAGCGTGACCATACCCACGCGCGGGTCTTTCAACTCGCGCGCAATCAGCTCCGTCAGATCGCGCTGGATCTGATCGGCCACCTTGAAGGCGCGGTTCGGTGTAGAAGATTTCTTCGCAGCCATGTTGTCAGCAGCTTTCCAGCACGGATTCATTCACCTGCGACCCATGCACTTGGCGGGGTTCATGCGAGTGCCCCCGCGCAAGGGCCGCCCCGCCGCGCTGGGGGCGTCCCCCTCCCGACTCGCACAGCGAGTCGAGAGAGGGGGAAGGCGTGAAGCGACTCAGGGGGTGACTCATAGAGTTCTTGCGATTTCCTTGATGTCAAAGAACTCGAGTTGATCGCCTTCCTTGATGTCGTTGTAGTTCTTGAGCTTGATACCGCACTCAAAGCCTTCCTTGACATCCTTGACATCGTCCTTGAGGCGCTTGATCGAATCGACTTCGCCCGTGTAGACCACCACGTTGTCGCGCAGCAGACGGAATTTGGCGTTGCGATGGACCATGCCGGACGTGATGTACGAACCGGCCACAGTACCGATCTTGGAGGCCACGAACACGGTGCGGATTTCGGCCGTGCCAATGACTTCTTCGCGCTGCTCAGGGGCTAGCATGCCGGACATTGCCACACGCAGCTCGTCCACAGCGTCATAGATGATGCTGTAGTAGTGCAGATCAACACCATTGCCTTCGGCCAGCTTGCGCGCACCGGCATCGGCACGCACATTGAAGCCGATCACGATGGCCTTGGATGCAATCGCCAGGTTAATGTCGGACTCGCTAATGGCACCCACGGCGGCGTACACCAGTTGCACCTTGACCTCGTCGGTCGAGAGCTTGAGCAGCGACTGGGCCAGCGCTTCCTGCGAGCCTTGCACGTCGGCCTTGACGATGATGGGCAGGGTCTTGACCTCGCCCGCCGTCATGTCGGCGAACATGTTTTCCAGCTTGGCAGCCTGCTGCTTGGCCAGCTTGGTGTTGCGGAACTTGCCTGCACGGTAGGTGGCGATCTCACGGGCACGGCGTTCGTCCGTGAGCACCATAAACTCGTCACCAGCCTGCGGAACTTCGGTCAGGCCCTGGATTTCCACGGGGATCGACGGACCGGCCGTCTTGGCGACCTTGCCGTTCTCGTCCAGCATGGCGCGCACGCGGCCATAGGTCTGGCCCGCCAGCACCACATCGCCGACCTTGAGCGTACCGGCCTGCACCAACACCGTGGCCACCGGGCCGCGGCCCTTGTCGAGCTGCGCTTCGATCACGAGGCCCTTGGCCAGCGAATCGACGGGCGCCTTGAGCTCCAGCACTTCGGCCTGCAGCAGCACCTGCTCCAGCAGGGTGTCGATACCCATACCGGTCTTGGAGGACACGGGCACAAAGGGCGAATCGCCGCCGTATTCTTCAGGCACCACTTCTTCGACCACCAGCTCCTGCTTGACGCGGTCGGGGTTGGCATCGGGCTTGTCCGACTTGGTGATGGCGACCACGATAGGAACACCCGCCGCCTTGGCGTGCTTGATGGCTTCCTTGGTCTGTGGCATCACACCGTCATCGGCAGCCACCACCAGAATCACGATGTCGGTGGCCTGCGCACCACGGGCACGCATGGCCGTGAAGGCCTCGTGACCCGGGGTGTCGAGGAACGACACCATGCCGCGTGGCGTTTCCACGTGGTAGGCACCAATGTGCTGGGTAATGCCACCGGCTTCGCCCGCAGCCACCTTGGCGCGGCGGATGTAGTCCAGCAGCGAGGTCTTGCCGTGGTCCACGTGGCCCATGACGGTCACGACGGGAGCGCGCGGCAGGAGTTCGACGTTTTGCTGGCCCGAATCCTCATCGGTAAAGGCTTCCGGATCGTCCAACGCCGCCACCACGGCCTTGTGGCCCAGTTCTTCCACCACGATCATGGCGGTGTCCTGGTCCAGCGGCTGGTTGATGGTGACCATCTGGCCCATCTTCATCAGCGCCTTGATGACCTCGTTGGCCTTGATGGACATCTTGTGTGCCAGCTCGGCGACCGTGATGGTCTCGGGCACGTGCACTTCAATCGTGCGCGCTTCGACCGGCGCGGATTGCTGGTGGTCATCGCGGTGGTCGCGGTTGTCACCACGGCGGCCACGGGGGCCACCACGCCAGTTGTTGCGACCGACGCCGCCACTGCTGTCGCCGCGGGTCTTGATTTCTTTCTTCTTGGCGGTGTCATTGGCCCAGCTGGAGGACAGCTTGGCCGACTTCACTTCCTTGCCAGCGCCCGGCGCCGCGGCACCAGCCGCTGCAGGAGCGCCCGCACGCGGCACGCCCGTGCCGACGGCAGGCTTGTGCAGGGTGCCCTTTTTGGCATCGCCCACGGCAGCGGGCTTGGCAACAGGCTTGGCTTCCTCGGGCTTCTTGGCCACCATGACAGCCTTCTTGGGTGTGGCCATCATCGAACGGATGGCGGCAGCTTCGGCCTCGGCCTTGCGGCGGCGTGCATCCAGATCAGCAGCACGGGCGGACTCCTCGTCCGAGCGTGCCTTCGATTCGGCAGCAGCCTTTTCGCGCGCCTCGTTCTGCGCAGCAGTGCGCGCGGCGGCTTCGGCGGCCTGCTCACGGGTGGCTTCCTGCTTGACGGCAGAGGCCTGCGCCTTCTTTTCGGCTTCCTGGGCGGCGTAGGCGGCAGCGCGCTCTTCGGCTTCGCGTTCGCGCTTCTCGCGGGCTTCGCGCTCTGCGCGCTTTTCGGCGAGTTCAGCTTCCTGTCGACGGATCAGTTCGGCCTGACGACGGGCTTCTTCCTCGCGGCGGGCCAGTTCCTGATCCTCACTCGAGACGGCAACCTGCTCGACCATGGGCTCGCGCGCTTCAGCCACGGCTTCTGCGCCTTCGTCACGCTGGATGAAAGTGCGCTTCTTGCGCACCTCTACCTGGATCGTGCGGGCCTTGCCCGTGGCATCCGCCTGCTTGATCTCGCTGGTGGACTTCTTCACGAGCGTGATTTTCTTGCGGTCGGCCGAGGCCGTACCGTGGCTGGCCTGCAGGTAAGCCAGCAGTTTTTGCTTGTCAGACTCGGTCAACGGATCAGACAGGGCAGCCTTGCCCACACCGGCAGCCTTGAGCTGATCGAGCAGGATTTCGGGCGATTTTTTGAGTTCGGTTGCAAACTCGGCGACAGTATTACTGGACATATGTGGTTCGTGCCTCCCTGACCTTTACTCTTGCCCTGCGAACCAGTGTTCGCGCGCCTTCATGATCAAGGCTTTGGCATCTTCATCAGACTGTCCGGTCAGGTCGGTCAGTTCATCAATGGCCAGATCGGCCAGGTCGTCACGTGTGTGCACACCGCCTTCGGCCAACTTTGCAATCAGCTCGGGGGTGAGGCCTTCGAGGTCGCGCAGGTCCTGGGAGACCTCTTCCACGCTTTCCTCACGGGCGATTTCCATGGTCAGGAGGGCATCCTTGGCACGGGCGCGCAGCTCGTTCACGGTATCTTCGTCGAAGCTTTCGATCTCCAGCATTTCCTGCAGCGGCACGTAGGCCACTTCTTCCAGGCTGTTGAAACCTTCAGCGATCAGGATGTCAGCGATTTCCTCGTCCACATCGAGCTTTTCCATGAACAGCTTGCGGGCCGTGTCGGTCTCGTTGGCCTGCTTCTGCGCGCTTTCGGCGGCGTCCATGATGTTGATTTTCCAGCCGGTCAGATCGGACGCCAGGCGCACGTTCTGACCACCACGGCCGATGGCGATGGCGAGGTTTTCCTCGTCTACCACCACGTCCATGGCGTGTTTTTCTTCATCGACCACGATGGAGGACACGTTGGCCGGTGCCAGGGCGCCAATCACAAACTGGGCCGGGTCTTCAGACCACAGGACGATGTCCACGCGTTCGCCAGCGAGTTCGTTGGTCACCGCATTCACGCGGGTGCCGCGCACACCTACGCAGGTGCCGATGGGGTCCACGCGCTTGTCGTGCGAGAGCACGGCGATCTTGGCGCGCGAGCCGGGGTCACGTGCGCAGGACTTGATCTCCAGCAGGCCCTGCTCGATCTCGGGCACTTCGTTGCGGAAGAGCTCGATCATGAACTCGGGGGCCGAGCGCGACAGGATGATGGGCGCGCCGCGCAGCGTCAGGTCCACTTCCATGATCATGGCCCGCACGCGGTCGCCGCTGCGCAGGTTTTCCTTGGGGATCATCTCGCCGCGACGCAGACGGCCTTCCACGCGGCCAGACTCGACAATGATGTCGCCCTTGTCCATGCGCTTGACGGTGCCGGTGAAAATCTTCTCGCCACGCGACATGAAGTCGTTGAGCAGCATTTCGCGCTCGGCGTCGCGGATCTTCTGCAGGATGACCTGCTTGGCAGCCATGGCGCCAATACGGCCAATCGGCACGGACTCGACACCTTCTTCGATGTACTCGCCCACTTCGATGTCCGGAATGCGGTCCTTCGCATCCATCAGCAGCTCTTCGGCCTCGGGGTTTTGCAGGCCGGCATCATCGGGCACCACCAGCCAGCGACGGAAAGTCTCGTAGTTGCCGCTGTCGCGATCTACGGACACGCGAATGTCCACCTCGCCCTGGTACAGCTTTTTGGTAGCTTGGGCCAGGGCCGACTCCACGGCGCCCAAGACCACATCACGCTCCACGTTCTTTTCGCGCGAAATGGCCTCAACCAACATCAACAATTCGCGATTCATGCGACGACTCTCCTGTTTCAATCACCCGAGGGCGGGGCTGCGCGCTGCAACCACCCACCCCACATTGTTCAGCAGCAAATCAGCCAGGGGCAGCCCCGGCTTTGCCCGCGCGCCCCTTGAAGTCCACGATGGGCGCCAGGCGTACATCCCGGCACTCGTCCAGGGTGAAGCCCATCGCCTGCAACGGGGCGGGCACGCGTTTCTTGCTGACTCTCTGACCTGGCTTGACCGGCGGCTCGTCGCTCCAGACGATCTGCCAGCCCCCGGTCTCGGCCCGCTCCAGCGTGCCGCGAAATTTCTTGCGGGTGGCGTTGACCTGCCCTCCCGCTGCTGCGGCGCCGATGGGCGCCTTCAGGGTGATGTCAATGACCAAGCCCTCGAAGCGCACGAAATCCTGCTCGTGACGCAAGGGGCGGTCGATACCGGGCGACGAGACTTCCAGGCGCTTGTATTCGGCGCCATCCACCTCCAGCGCAAACTGCAGCTGGCGGGTAACCTTCTCGCAATCCTCGACAGTGACAAACTGCTCCACTGGGGGTGTCGGCGCGTCGGCAGCCGGCTGCACCCAGGGCAAATCGATGGTGACGCGCAGAAGGCCGCCGGCGGAGCGTTCGATCTCCACCAGGTCATAGCCCAGACCCGTCACGATTTCTTCAACGACTTGCTGCAATGCCACGTGCTCAGTTCAATCCCGGAAAAACAATCCGACATACGCAAATCAGAATCAGGCCAATCGCCCTCTCCAAGGAAGCACTTTTTTGTGCACCTGTTTGCGTGTGTCCAAAACAAAAAACCCGATAACCCCCGGAGACCCTCTCCGACAGCTTCGAGCTCCAAAAGCGTTCGACCAAAAAAAACGGGCGGTTGGTACCCGCCCGCTTGGTCGTGAGAGTTGTATTGTAGCGCGCAAAGGGCTGTTTTGCAAAGACACGCAAGGGGAAAACTGTTGTCAACACGCCCTTTCGCGCCCTTGATTCCTCACCAATGCCAGCGCTCATGCGGCTTGCAGGCCGATAAGGCACAAAAACAGCCCCTTACGCGCACCCCACCAGCGCGAGCAGCTATGACAGTGATAGCGGCTGCAACAGCTCGGCCAGATCGCCCTCGGTGAACATCGGCACCTTGCGGGCCGCAGCGCCACTGTACAGACTGCCCGCCAACTGGGCCTTGCGCTCCTGCAGCGCCAGGATGCGTTCTTCGATCGTGCCCTGCGCCACCAGCTTGATCACCCAGACGCTCTGCACCTGGCCAATGCGGTGGGCGCGATCGGTGGCCTGGTTTTCCACCGCCGGGTTCCACCAGGGGTCGTAGTGGATCACCGTGTCGGCCTGTGGCAGGTTCAACCCCACCCCGCCCGCCTTGAGGCTGATGAGGAACAGCGGCACCTGCCCGCTGGTGAACTGTTCAATGATCGCGTCGCGCTTTTGGCTCTGGCCCGTGAGCTTGACCCAGGGCAGGCCGCGCTTTTTCAACTCGGCCTCGATCAGCGTGAGCATGCTGGTGAACTGCGAGAACAGCAAAATGCGCCGCCCTTCGGCGAGCATCTCGGGCAGCAGCGCCATCAGCTGGTCCAGTTTGGCCGATGTCTTGACCTTTTTGGCCGCATCCAGCGGCACCAGTTGTGGATGGCAGCAGACCTGGCGCAACTTGAGCAGCGCATCGAGGATGGTGATCTGCGATTTGGCCAGCCCCTTGGACTGCAAAGCCTCGCGCACGGTTTTTTCCATCCCCAGGCGGATGGTTTCGTACAGGTCGGCCTGCGCGCCGGTCAGTTCCACGGGCATCACCGATTCGACCTTGGGCGGCAGCTCGCCCGCCACCAGCGCCTTGGTTCGCCGCAGCATGAAGGGCGTGATGCGCGCACGCAGCTGCGCCATGCGCGCGCCGTCGCCCTGCTTTTCGATGGGCGTGCGAAACACTTCCTTGAAGCGCTGCTGGCTTCCCAGAAAGCCCGGCATCAGGAAGTGGAACAGGCTCCAGATCTCACCCAGGTGGTTTTCCATGGGCGTGCCCGACAGGCACAGCCGGTGACGCGCCTGCAGCTGGCTGACCACCTGGGCGGCATGCGTGCTGGCGTTCTTGATGTTCTGGGCTTCGTCGAGCACCACCAGGTGCCACTGGTGCGCCAGCCAGCGTTCGCGGTCGCGCTGCAGCAGCGAATACGGGGCGATGACGAGGTCGTGCTCGGTGACTTCGTCAGCCACCTGGTGGCGGCCTGCGCCGTGCAGCACCAGGCAGCGCAGGCCGGGGCAAAAGCGCGCGGCTTCGCGCTGCCAGTTGCCCATCAGGCTCACGGGCGCGATGACCAGCGCGGGGTGGGTCAGGCGCCCGGCGTCTTTTTCGACCTGGATGTGGGCCAGCGTCTGCAGCGTTTTGCCCAGGCCCATGTCGTCGGCCAGCACCCCGGCCAGGCCATTGGCGCTCAAGAACTGCAGCCAGTTCAGGCCCTGCTGCTGGTAGGGGCGCAGCGTGGCCAACACGCTGGCGGGCAGCGGCACATCGGGCAAGGCACTGGCGCCCCGCAACTGGGCCACCATGGCACGCAAGGCATCGGCGCCCTGCCACACCGCGCCTTCGCCCAGCGCGGCGCTGGTGCGCAGCGCGTCCAGGCGCGATAGCTTCAGGCTGCCGGCCTGGAAGTCCCGCGCCCGGTCGCCCACCAGATCCATCAGCGCCGCCATCCAGGGCCGCAGGGTGTCGGTGGGCAGGCGCACAAAGCCAGGACCGCTCAACGACGGCAGGTAGACATGCGAGGGCAGCTGGGGCAGGCCCGTGGCAGGGTCCAGCGGCTGGGTGGCTGCAGCAGCAATCAGATGGGGCAGCCAGGGCAGGATGTTGTGCCGCACGCCGTCGATGTCCATGCCCAGCGACAGCGCAAACCACGGCGATGTGGCCTCGTCGCCGCCTTCGGGCTGCAGCGCTACATCGAGCGCGTCGGCATGCTGGATCCAGCCGTCCAGCGCCGCATCCAGCGTGATGTCAAAACCGGCGTTTCGCAGCACCTCAAAGCCGTTGTCCGCCCAGTGCATCCAGTCGTTCTGCGAGTGTTCACCCGGAATGCCAAACAGGCCTTCGTCGGTGGCCAGCAGGCCGAGGTCCATCAGGCTTTGGATGGCGTTGAGTTCGGCCCCCGCGTCGCGCTGCAGCAGCACCTGGCCGCCGTCAGCGCCTTGCACCAGCACGGCGAGCTCCTGCCCGGCCCACCAACCAACATGGCCTGCGTAATCGAACTGCAGTTGCGCGGTGATGAGGCCCATGTCTGCCACTTCGTGCGGCGGCGACAGCGCAAGATGCAGACGGGCCACCGGGTTCACCCCGTGCACCCGCGCGAGTGGCCCGAGCACCGGCGGCAGCGGCAACAGCCCACCGATGCGGCGTGCCATGTCGGCATGGTGTTTTTGCAGCGCCGTGGCGCTGAGGGCGGGCGCCTTGAGCAGCATGGCGACCTGCGCCGGGCTCAGGCCCTCGGCCTGCACCGGGCCGCAAACGCCCTCGCTTGCGTCCAGATACAAAGGCGGGTGGTTGTCGCACAGCGTCGCTGACGCGCTGGGCAGCGTGGCCTGCAGTGCCCAGACACCCTCGCCCCCCTGGGCGGGCACCGACTCCTTCCAGCCCCACGTGATGGGCAGCGCATCGCCCCAGCGCAAGGGTGCGCCCACGGTGGACCCGCCCGCGTCCACAAACAGCCGGCCCGTGGCGGCCGCCTGCTCCAGCGCCAGCAAGCCCACAGCCCCTTCCAGCACCCCGATGGGCGCTACGCTGTACGCCGAGTAGTAGCCCACGCTGCGCGGCATGGCGCGCAGCAGCTGCAGCACCTGGCGGTCTGCATCGCTGGCGCGGTCGTACACCGCCTGGCCAGGCCCGGGCTGGGTGCGGATCTGCTTGGGCTTGGCCCAGCCGCCCGTGACCTTGGGGTACGAGACCACGGCTTCCAGCTGCATCTGCGGCACCGTGGTGCGCGACCGCCCCGCGGTGGAGACGAGGTACAGATAGCACTCGGGCCGCCCTGGATGCGCACTTGGCGCCTGCGAGGTGGCGGCGCCCACAGCGCGGTCCCAGTCCTGCAGCCAGTGCACCAGCCGTGCCTCGGCCTCGGCGCGGGCCAAAGCCTCTTTGCGCTCCCGCATTGCCGCCAAAGCATCTGCCGCATGTGATGAGTTCGTTCCGTCCGCAGGGTTCAGTTGCGCGGCCGCAAGCGTCAGGGCCACGGCGTGCTTGCAGTCCCCACCCACAGGGCAAGTGCAATCCCCGGACCAGTGCTTGACCTGCCCGTTGGGTGCAAGAATGAGGTGCACCAGCACCTGGTACGGCGCGGGCAGGCTGCCCTGCACCTCGCCCTCGATGGTCCAGCTGCCTTCGGCCTGGGGGGTGACGTCCATGCGAACCACGTCGGCGCGCCGGTACAGATCCATGCCGCGCGACCATGCGCCCCTGTCGCACTGGGCCTGCAGCGAACTGGTCTGAAACCACGGGGATCGTTGTGTAGCCACAAAAAAAATCAAATAAAAAGTGCCTCTAGCGCTTTACCATCAAGCGCTAGCAGCTATAAAAACAGGAGTACGCGGAGCGGAGTCGCATGCTGCGCGGCAGGCGCGGTGGGCCGCTACGCGCCGCGGGCGGTACGCACGCGCTCGAACACTTGCTGCGCCTCTCCGCCTGCGCCGGCACTGCCCGGTGCTGCGGCCTGCAAGCTGGTCAACAACCGCGCCAGCACGGGCGCCTGGGGCAGCAAGGGCCCCAGAAACAGCGCGCGCTCGCCATCGGCGATCAGCAGAGTGGGGAAGGTCTCCACATCCAGATCACCGGCGATGTCCGAGTCGTCCTCGATGTCCACCCATTCGAACCGCACCTCCGGATGCGCCCGGGCCAGTTCGTCAAACAGGGGGCGGTACACACCGCAGGTGCCGCACCATGCTGCGCACAGGCACACCGCCCACCAGCCGCCGCGCGTGGGGAGTTCAGGGCTTGATGGCGGTGGGGATTCTGGCAATGCGGCCGGGCTTTGCATCTAAGGGGCTCCTGGGGGTCGGTCAGCACGCGGCCGGACTGCGGGCAGGCGAACCGCCGCCCCAGCAACTGCTACATGCCGCGCCGTTCGCGGGCGCGATAAACCTCGATGGTACCCACACCGGGGGCCTGGTTGCCCCAGCTGTTGCGCACAAAGGTGGTCACGGCCGCGATGTCTTCGTCGGACAACAACTGCTGGAACGGTGGCATGCCGTACGGGCGCGGGTTGCCTGCGGTGGCGGGCAGGTAACCGCCCTGCAGCACCACGCGCACCAGGTTGGTCGGGTCGGCCAGCATCACTGCGCGGTTGCCCGCCAGCGCGGGGAAGGCACCGGGCTCGCCCTGGCCCTGGTCGCCGTGGCACTGGGCGCATTGCTGCTCGTACACCTTGCCGCCACGCGCCATGGCGCTGGCCGGGGGCGCGGCCACGGTGGCGGGCGGTGTGCTGCCCTGCTGCGGCAGGGCCTGCAGGTACACGGCCATGGCGCGGGCATCGACGTCGCTCAGGTACTGCGTGCTGCGGAACACCACCTCGGCCATGGGGCCCAGCACCGAGCCCTGGGGGGCCACGCCGGTTTTGAGCAGTGCGACCACGTCGTCCGTCTTCCACTCTTTGACGCCCGCTTCCTGCGCAGCATTGAGCGCAGGGGCATACCAGTTCTGCACCGGGATCAGCCCGCCGGTGAAGGCCTTGGCATCGGTGGTGGCGCCCAGTGCATTGCGCGGCGTGTGGCAGGCGGTGCAGTGACCCAGGCCGTTGACCAGGTACGCGCCCCGGTTGTACTCGGCCGTTTTCAAAGGCTCGTGCTGGGGCGCGCCGGGCGTGAAGAACAGCGCACGCCACACGGCCAGCGCCGCCTGCGTGTTGTACGGAAAGCGCAGGGCGTGGTCGCGGTTGGCCTCCGCGACGGCGGGCAGGCTTTGCAGGTAGGCAAAGATGGCGTCCGAGTCCTCGCGCGTCACCTGCGTGTAGTTGGGGTAAGGGAAGGCCGGGTAGAGCAGGCGCCCGTCCTTGCTGCGGCCGTGGTGCATGGCGCGCCAGAACTCGGCAGAGGTCCACGCGCCGATCCCATGGGCCTTGTCGGGCGTGAGGTTGGAGCTGTGCACCACGCCAAACGGCGTCTCGATGCCGCGCCCGCCGGAAAACGGCGCACCGCCCTGCGTGGTGTGGCAGGCCATGCAGTTGCCCACGCGGGCCAGGTATTCGCCGCGCTGCACCAGCGCGGGCGTGCTCTGCAGCGTCTCGTTGGGGGGCAGCGGTTCTTCACCACGCAGGTTCAGGGTGATCAGCACGGCTGCGGCAATGCCAAGGGCCGCCAGCACGCAAGAGAGGGACCAGAGGATGCGTTTCATCGGGGCATCCTTTCTCAGCGTGCCGCAGCGGCGACCACAGGCACTTCGGCCACGCCACCGCAGCGTGCGGGCATGGCGGCAGGCAAGGTACGGGCAGGCTTGCCGCCTGCTGCCACGGGCTGGGCGGCCAGCCAGGCAGAGACCGCGCTCACATCGTCGGGCGTGAGCTGGCGGGCAATATCGGCCATGCAGTCGGGCGCATGTGCGCGGCGCTGGCCGGTCTTCCAGGCGCCGAGCTGGCTGTTGAGGTAGTCGCGCGGCAGGCCCAGCAGGCCGGGTATGGACGGCTCCACCCCCGTCATGGCTGCGCCATGGCAGGCCACGCAGGCGGGGATGTTGCGGGCCACGTCGCCCACTTGCACCAGCTTGCGGCCTTGCTCCAGCGCAGCGGGGGGTGCCTGGGGCGCGGGCGGTGGCGGATAGGGCACATCCAGCGCGGCGAAGTGGTCGGCCATCTCGCGCAGGTAGTCGTCCGTCAGGTGCTCTATCAGGTAAGTCATCTGCGGGTAGCTGCGCCGCCCGTCGCGAAAGTTGATGAGCTGGTTGGCCAGGTAGCCCGCAGGCTTGCCCGCAATGCGCGGAAAGTAGCCGTCGGGCGTAGCCCGCCCCTCCTTGCCGTGGCAGGCGGTGCAGGCCAGCACGCGCGAGGCCATGGATGACGCGGGCACCGTGGCCGCCGGGGTTGCTGGCGCCGCGCTGGCCGGCGCGGTCTGGGCCTGGGCGCCAGCGCTCAAGGCCATCGCGGCCACCGCAGCGGCAGCAGACAGGAAAGAAACAGGGCGCAGCAGGCTGCGCAGGCAATCGATCATGGGGAATTGTCCGTGGGAAACCTGTCGGTGGGCGCACAAGGGGCATGCGCCAAGGCTTGCACCGACACGCCACGGCACTTTACGCGCTGGCTGAAAAACAGTACAGATTCAGTTTCAAGTTAAAAATACAGATCAGTTTGCCCCCCGCCCTGCCCATGAAACGCTACGAACGCCACGCTGACACCATCGCGCAGCTCATCCACAGTGGCGCGCTGCGCCCCGGCGACCGCGTACCCTCGGTGCGCGAAGCCAGCCGCACGCAGGGCATCAGCCCGTCCACCGTGTTCGAGGCGTATTACCTGCTGGAGGCCCAAGGCCTGATCCACGCGCGCCCGCGCTCGGGCTATTACGTGAGCGCCCGGGTGCCCGCCGCCGAGGCCCGGTCAGCCGAGCCCCTGCCCTCGCGCACGGCCGCCACTTCCACCGGCGTGGCCATCAGCGATCTGGTGTTCGAGGTACTGGGCCTGGCGCGCGACCGCGACCTGGTGCCGCTGGGCTCGGCCTTTCCGGGGCTGGAGCTGTTTCCGCTGGACCGCCTGGCGCGGTGCCTGGCCAGCGGCATGCGCAAGCTCGACCCGTGGACCATCGTGCAAAGCCTGCCGCCCGGCGACGAACGCCTGCGCCAGCAGATTGCGCTGCGCTACGGGCTGCACGGCATGGCGGTGGATGTGGAAGAAATCATCATCACCAACGGTGCGATGGAGGCGCTCAACCTGTGCCTGGAGGCCGTCACCCGGCCCGGCGATGTGGTGGTGGTCGAATCGCCCACCTTCTACGCCGCGCTGCAGGCGCTGGAGCGGCTGAACCTGCAGGCGCTGCAGGTGGCCACCCACCCGCGCGACGGCATCGACCTGACCGCGCTGGCCGAGGCGCTGGAGCGCCAGTCACCCCACCAGCCTGTCAAGGCCTGCTGGCTCATGCCCAGCTTTCAGAACCCGCTGGGCAGCCTGATGCCCGCGGACAAAAAACGCGAGCTGGTGGCCCTGCTGGCGCACCACGGCGTACCGCTGATCGAAGACGACGTGTATGGCGAACTGCACTTCGGCCCCCAGCGCCCGCCACCGACCAAGGCGTTTGACGGTGCGGGGCTGGTGATGCACTGCAGCTCGTTCAGCAAAAGCCTGGCGCCCGGCTATCGCGTGGGCTGGGTGGCGGCGGGCCGCTTCGCCACGGCGGTGCAACGGCTCAAGCTCATGACCACGCTTTCGGCCGCCACGCCGTCGCAGCAGGCGCTGTCCGAATACCTGGCCCAAGGCGGCTACGACCGCCACTTGCGCGCACTGCGCCGCAGCCTGGAACAACAGCAGGCCATCGCGCTGGCGGCGGTGGCCCGGCACTTTCCGCCCGGCACGCGCGTATCGCAGCCCGAGGGAGGCTACTTTCTGTGGGTGGAGCTTCCGCCACAGGTCAACGCCCTGGATCTGCACTGCCGGGCACTGCAGCACGGCATCAGCCTGGCCCCGGGGCAGATCTTTTCGGCAGACCAGCGTTTTGCAAACTGCGTGCGCATCAACTATGGGCACCCGGCGCGGGGGCTCCTGGAGCCCGCACTGCAGACCGTGGGGGCGCTGGCCGCGAATCAAACGCCTGCGAACACCCTCAATCACTCCTAAATTCATAGCTGCTTGCGCTTTACAGATAAGCGCTGAAGCCATATTTTTCATATATTTTTCTGTGCACACCGGCACCGCACATGCTGGCAGCCACGCCGTGTGTTGGAAGCACCCAACCTCGGGTTCTCCCCACATCGGCGCGACGATTGCATGGGCATACTGGCGCCCACCCGGCTGAGCCCGCGTGCCTGAGCCCCGGCCACCGGGGGCTCGCCCCCTTCCTACCCACCACCCATGGCCACCACGCCCCAGCCTGTCCCGTTTCTGACCGTGGAAGACGAAGACGACTGGGTCGTCTCGTTTGCGCTGTGCCCGCAGGGCGGCAATCGCCTCACGCTCATGCGTGCGCCCCGGCTCGAATTCATGATGCACCCCGAGCAGCGCGGCGTCTCGGTGGCAGCAGAAACACCCCCGCACCGCGCGCAACTGGTGGCGGTGCAGTGGGGCAGCACCAGCGTGGATGTGGTGTCTACCGAGCGGCGCTACCGCCTGGACGTCAGCAAGATCGACGGCCGCACACTGGCCGCCGCGATGCGGGTGCTGGGCAAGATGAATTTTGACCAGCGGTTCCAGCTCGCCAGTCTTTAGCCGCAACAGCGGGATAATCCCGGCCACTGTCCGGCCAACGCCGCGCACCCAGGCCCGCCCTCCCGGCCAGCGCCCTCCACAGAGCGCGCATCGCAGCCCCTGGGCAGCGGTGGCGCGGCTGGCGCCCCCCCCTTCACGCACCGTCCATCCCATGTCCCAGGCCTTTCGCAACACCCTGCTTTCACTGCGCGATCTGATCGTGTCCGCTGGCCCGCTGGCCATCCTGGCCGTGGCGCTGGTGGTGCTGGCGTACTGGTGGCTCAACCCCAATCCGCCCAAAACCGTCACGCTGGCCACCGGCCCGGCGCAAAGCGCCTACGAAGAGTTTGGCAAGCGCTACCAGAAAGCACTGGCGGCCGAAGGCATCGACGTTCTGCTCCTGGCCAGCGACGGGTCTTCGCACAATCTGGAGTTGCTGCGCGATGGCAAGGCCGATGTGGCCTTCGTGCAGGGCGGCACGGCCGAACTGCAACCCGACGACACCGACGAACTGGTGTCGCTGGGCAGCCTCTTTGTGGAGCCGGTGTGGCTGTTCTACCGATCGGACAGCGCAGAGCGCAGGGCCAGGTCCCCCCGCATTGACAACCTGCGGCAACTGCGCGGCTGGCGGGTGAATGTGGGCTCGGAGGGCAGCGGAGTGCCCCGGCTCATGGAGCGGCTGCTGGAGGCCAACAAGCTGGCGCCCGGCGACGTGCAGATGTCCCGGCTGGACCAGACGCCCGCCACGGTGAAGTTTCTGGCAGGCGAGCTGGACGCGCTGGTGTTTGCCTCGGCCCCCGAGTCGCTCATGGTGCAGATGCTGTTACAGACACCCGGGGTGCATCTGCTCGACTTTCCGCAGCATGAAGCCTATGCGCGGCGCTTTCCCTTTCTCACGCCGGTGACACTGCCACGCGGCGTGGTGGACCTGGCGGCCAATGTGCCGGCAGGGGATGTGCGGCTGGTGGCGTCCACCACCTCGATGCTGGCGCGCGAAGCCACGCACCCTGCGCTGCTCACGCTGTTCGCCCAGAACGCCCAGAAGCTGCACGGTGGCTCGGGCTGGTTCAACCGGGCCCGGGAGTTCCCCAACTCGCGCCACAGCGAGCTGCCACTTTCCAAGGAAGCCGACCGCGCCATGAACGAGCCGGTACCGATGCTGCAGCGCTACCTGCCGTTCTGGCTGGCGAACCTGATCGAGCGCATGTGGCTGGTGCTGGGCATCCTGCTGGCCATCATGCTGCCGCTGTCGCGCGTCGTGCCGCCGCTGTACCAGTTCAGGGTGCGTTCACGGGTGTTCCGCTGGTATGGCCGGCTGCGTGAAATCGAGAACGACATGGAGACCGGCAAGGCAGCGCCAGCCGAACTCCTGCAGGCGCTCGATGCGCTGGAGGCGCAAGCTGAAAAGGTGAGCGTGCCGCTGTCGTATGCCGACGAGTTGTACGCATTGCGCAACCACATCCACCTGGTGCGCAAGAAGTTGCTGCGCACTTGAGGTAAGTACCTGAGGCGTGTATCCGCCCGGCCCACCGGGGGCCCGCGTCAGCGCGTCTTGGGGGGCTTGCCCGCCAAGGGGGCCGCCCTGGATGCAACGCCCGACGGTTTGCGGGGCGATCCTGACGCCGCGGCGTCCAGGGCGCGGGTGGTGGTCACGGGAGGCAGCAGGCGCAAGGAGCCATCCGTGAACAACTTGTCGCGCATGCGCCGGGTCATCGACTGCGTGCTGGCATCCGGCGCCGTGAAAAGGAACAGCGTGCCGTGCGGGCTGGCCCAGGTGAGCTGGGTGCGCACGACCCGACCGTTGGTGACAAGCTCCACCCAGGCGCCTATGACAAAGTCTGCATAGGGGTCAGGCGCGGCAACAGGCGCCTCGGCGGTGTCCACAGGCGCTTGGGCAGAAGGCTCCGCCGAAGCAGGTTCCGCGGCTGGTGCGGACTCGGGCGCTGGCTCGGGTTCTGGCGATGACGCCGCGGCGGGCGCCGGTTTTTCAAACGCTGACTGGTGCAACCCCACCAGCCGCTGCAAAAACGCACTGGTCTGGGTGGGGGGGTAATTGATGGTCTTGAGGCCCTTGCGCAGCTTGGCCAGCAGCCCGGGGATGGCCTCGTTCAGACGGTCCGGCTCCAGGCGGGTGAGGTCGGGCTGCGCGCTCCACAGCAGCACCGGCACCAGCGCCAGGTACCCGCCCGGGTCTTCGTCCTTGCCGTCGCCGCCCTTGAGGACCTGCGCCAGCGCAATCACGTCTGCCCAGGGGCCGGCCGCAAAGTCCAGCACGTCGGCCGGCACATTGCCCAGGCCAGGCAGCTTGCGGATGTCGGCAGCCGTTTTTTCTGCCAGCATCTCGCGCTGCTCGGCCTGCAACAGGGTGTTCTGCTGCTCCTCCTGCTGGGCCTTGATCTTTTTCTCTTGCGTATCCCAGGCAGACTGCAGCGCCTTGAGCACCGAGTCAAACGGCCCGGCGTCCCGGATGTCGTTGGCGGTGAGGTGCCCCACGGCACCCTGCACCAGGCGCATGAAACGGCTGAACCCGGGCGTGGACTCCTCGGCAAACGCAAGGCTGCGCTGCGTCAGCTCGTCCAGCAGGATGCGCGCAGGGTGCGTCGCATCGGTAAAGAACCGCGTGTCGTGCGTCACCAGCTGCTTGAGGGCCGGCTCCAGGCTTTTCACCGCCTGTTGCACGGGCGGCAGCAGCCGGGTGTCCTGGGCAATGTTCTGCATCATGCGGCCTACCACCTCCATGGCCACCGCAGGCGACTGTGCTGCGGCCTCCATGGGCATCGCGGCGTAAACCACCGGCGCCACACCCGAGGCGCGCCATCCAGACAAGGGCGCCGACAGGGAAGCCGCCGGGCTGCCGTTGGCAAGCCGGCCCACCAGACGCTCGAGCTGGGCCATGTCTTCAATGGCCTCTGCCGCCGCACCGGCTGGGAAGTACCCGCCTGCGTGCGCCATGGGCGCGCCCTGCGCGCCCCCCACCGGCATCCCCACCACAGGCCCACCCCAGCCCGGCTGCAGCGCCACCGGCTGAGATGGCATCACGCCATGCGCGGGGACGCTGAACGGGTCTCCACCCGCCAGCATCTGGCGCAGGATGCCCACGGTGAGCAACGCTTCTTCCGCAGCCGGCGCCATGGCGGACTGCGTGGAATCCCCGCTCCAGCCCGTCGACGGACCGCCACCACGGCCGTACCCGGTGGTGCCGTATTCGCTCATGGGTGCGCTGGTCGAATGACCGTAGCCGGAATATCCGCTGCCGTATCCGGTGCCCATCCCGGTGTTCATGCCGGGGCCACCGTAACCGCCGCCGCGCCCGCCCTGCCCGCCCGGCGTGCCCACCACGGCATACCCCACGGGTTGCACGCCGTGTTCGCGCAGGCTGGCGGCTGTCTTCTTGTATTCCTCCACCAGCAGCTTGCCCAGCAGGTCACGCATGTGCTGCATCCACAGCTGGCGCACCTCGGCAGAAACACCGGTGTCACCCACCACCCGCTGAAGGGCACGGATGTAGCTCTCGGGCCGCAGCGGGTTGCGCTCGGGCTGCACGCTGCGAAGCCCCTGCGCAGAACTGACCAGCGTGTTGAGCTCTGCCAGCACGGCATCGGTGGCATGCAGCGCGGATTGCTGCGCCTTGGAGAGCTCGACCTGCGCCTGCATTTCGCTCTCGTCCATGAGCGAGAGCTCGCCAAAGTCCATTCCGGTGTCTTCCGCGGAGCTGCGGCCTTTGGCGGCAGAAGGGCCCTCCGCAAAAATCTCCAGCAGCGCCATTGGATAGCCCTTGACCAGCGCTGCTTCGTGCTGGGTCAGCAGGCGCAGGCTGTCACTGACCAGATTGCGCTGCTGGATGTTGCGCACCACAGACTCTTCCGCCGTCAGGGCCCCCTGCGTGACCTTGACCAGTTCCTGCATCAAGGCCTCGCCCCCGCGCACGGCGTTGACGACACAAGCGCGAAAAACGGTTCTCGAACGAGAAGCAGGCTGGGACATGGTGGGGAGGAATCAATTGCCCGACGGGGCTCCGGGTGCAATGCTACTTGACCAGACGCCCTATTTGAGGGCCTTGAACCGCATACGCTTGGGTTTTGCGCCTTCTTCGCCCAGACGCTTCTTCTTGTCGGCCTCGTACTCCTGGTAGTTGCCGTCGAAGAACGTCCACTGGCTGTCGCCTTCAGCGGCCAGGATGTGCGTGGCAATCCGGTCGAGGAACCAGCGATCGTGGCTGATTACCAACACTGTGCCCGCATATTCGAGCAGGGCGTCTTCCAGTGCACGCAGGGTTTCCACGTCCAGGTCGTTGGAGGGTTCGTCCAGCAGCAGCACGTTGCCGCCCGCGATCAGTGTCTTGGCCAGATGCAGGCGACCGCGTTCACCACCGGAAAGCAAGCCGACCTTCTTTTGCTGGTCGCCGCCGTTGAAGTTGAAGCGCCCGGCGTAGGCACGGCTGGCCATGGTGAACTTGCCGATGTTGATCATGTCCAGGCCACCGGAGATGTCTTCCCACACGGTCTTGTCGTCCGACAGGGCATCGCGGTGCTGGTCCACAAAGGCCATCTTCACCGTGGCACCGATCACCACCTCACCGCTATCGGGCTTCTCGCGGCCAGCGATGAGCTTGAACAGGGTCGATTTACCGGCACCGTTCGGGCCGATGATGCCGACGATGGCGCCTGCCGGGATCGTCATGGACAGGTTGTCAATGAGCACGCGGTCGCCAAACGACTTGGTGACGTTGTGGAATTCGATCACCTGTGTACCCAGGCGCTCGGCCACAGGAATGAAGATTTCCTGCGTTTCGTTGCGCTTTTGGTATTCGTAGTCGCTCAGTTCCTCGAAGCGGGCGATACGCGCCTTGCTCTTGGCCTGGCGGCCCTTGGCGTTCTGGCGCACCCATTCCAGTTCCTTCTTCAGGGCCTTGGCGCGGGCTTCCTCACCCTTGTTTTCGGATTCCAGGCGGGCCTGCTTCTGGTCCAGCCAGGTGCTGTAGTTGCCCTTGTAGGGGTGGCCATAGCCCCGGTCCAGCTCCAGGATCCACTCGGCCGCGTTGTCAAGGAAGTATCGATCGTGGGTGATGGCCACCACGGTGCCAGGGAAGCGGTGCAGGAACTGCTCCAGCCAGTCCACCGATTCGGCGTCCAGGTGGTTGGTGGGCTCGTCGAGCAGCAACATGTCGGGCTTGGACAGCAGGAGGCGGCACAGCGCCACACGGCGCTTTTCACCACCCGACAGCAGGCCGATCTTGGCATCCCAGGGCGGCAGGCGCAGCGCATCGGCTGCGATTTCAAGCTGGTGCTCGGAGTCCGTGCCCGCGGTGGCGATGATGGCTTCAAGGCGCGCCTGCTCGGCCGCCAGGGCATCGAAATCCGCATCTGGCTCTGCATAAGCGGCATACACCTCTTCGAGCTTGGCCTTGGCGGCAAACACCTCGCCCATGGCCTCTTCTACGCTTTCGCGCACCGTGTGCTCGTTGTTGAGCTGGGGTTCCTGGGGCAGATAGCCGATCTTGATTCCCGGCATGGGGATGGCTTCGCCTTCGATCTCCTTGTCGACGCCGGCCATGATCTTGAGCAGTGTGGACTTGCCGGAACCGTTCAGACCCAGCACGCCGATCTTGGCGCCGGGGAAGAAGCTCAGGGAAATGTCTTTCAAGATCTGCCGCTTGGGTGGCACGGTCTTGGAGACGCGATTCATCGAGTAAACGTATTGGGCCATGGGGGTTCTGACTTGCGAAAGTGGGCAGGATGTCTGCATCCGAGCCTGTCCAGGAGGTCATTTCCGGGTCTCCGGAAAACGCCGAACAAGCTCTCAAACCTTGGATTATCGGTCCATGCGACAATACCCCTCGTTGCGGGCTCCAGTTGCCCGCCACATCAGCACACTGCTGGGGACGAAGGAAGCCACGCTTCCGGGCTCCCAATCCTGAACTCATCCGCCTGAGACTGGCTCAGCAACCGCCCGGTTGCACGACAGGCAGATACCCGGCGCCCCGGACGGGCGCATCCTAAGACATGACATTTGACGAACTGAACCTGGCTCCTGCCATCCTGAAGGCCGTGCACGAAACGGGCTACGAAACCCCGACGCCCATTCAGGCCCAGGCCATTCCCGCCGTGATGGAAGGCCATGACCTTCTGGCCGGCGCACAGACCGGGACCGGCAAGACCGCTGCGTTCACCCTGCCCATGCTGCACCGCCTCTCGCAAAGCGCTGCGCCCAAGAACAAGTTTGGTGGCAAGGGCATCCGTGCCCTGGTGCTCACCCCCACCCGTGAACTCGCCGCCCAGGTGGAAGAGTCGGTCCGCGAATACGGCAAATACCTGGATATCAACTCCACCGTCGTTTTCGGCGGCGTGGGCATGAACCCGCAGATCGACCGCATCAAGCGCGGCGTGGACATCTTGGTGGCCACCCCCGGCCGCCTGCTCGACCTGCAGCAACAGGGCTTTCTGGACCTGTCCACCGTGCAGGTGCTGGTGCTGGATGAAGCCGACCGCATGCTGGACATGGGCTTCATCCACGACGTGAAAAAGGTGCTGGCCCTGGTGCCCAAGGACAAGCAAAGCCTGCTGTTCTCGGCCACTTTCAGCGACGAAATCCGCGACCTGGCCAACACCCTGCTCAAGAACCCCCAGAGCATCCAGGTCACCCCGCGCAACACCACCGTGCAGCGTATCTCGCAGGTGATCCACCCCGTGGGCCGCGGCAAGAAAAAACAGGTGCTGCTGCACATCATCCAGCAGCACAACTGGAGCCAGGTGCTGGTGTTCACGCGCACCAAGTTCGGCGCCAACAACGTGGCCGAGTTCCTGACCAAGAACGGCGTGCAGGCCATGGCATTGCACGGCAACAAGAGCCAGAGCGCCCGCACGCAGGCACTGGCAGGATTCAAGAGCGGCGAGATCCGCGCGCTGGTGGCCACCGACATCGCCGCACGCGGCATCGACATCGATGACCTGCCCCACGTCGTCAACTACGAAATCCCCAACGTCTCCGAAGACTACGTGCACCGCATTGGGCGCACCGGCCGCGCAGGCGCCACGGGCGAAGCCGTGAGCCTGGTCTGCATGGACGAAGAAGGCTTCATGATGGACATCGAGCGCTTCACCAAGCAGCAGATTCCTGTCCAGGTGATCGAAGGTTTTGGCCCAGAACCTGGCGAGAAGGCCGAGCCCATCGCCATGGGCCGCCAGACGATCTGGGGTGGCGCGGGCAAGCCACCCAGCCGTGAAGTGATGCAGGCTGCCGCCAAGGCAGCGCGCAGCGAAATGATGGACCGCATCCGCACCAACAAGGCAGGCCAGGGCGGCGGCCAGGGTGGTGATCGCGCCCCCCGTTCGGGCAGCGGTGGCGGTGGCCGCTCGGGCGGTGGTGCACCACGCAGCGCGCAAGGCCCTGCCGGCGGTGGCCGTGGTGGCCAAGGCGGTGGCCGGGGCGGCGCGCGTGATGGCGCGCCCCAGGCCCCTGCACGCAGCCGGGGTCCGCGCCCCGAAGGCGGCGGCGGTGGACATCGCTACGACGATGCGCAGCCTCCCCGCGCGAATGCACACCTGGGTACACACCTGGGCCACAGCAACCCGAGCCACCGCAGCTCCAGCCACGGCGCTGGCGGGCAACCAGACCCGATGCGCACCAGCGTGGACAGCATGGCTGAACGCGGCCGCCGTGGTGGTGGTGGCGGCGGTGGTGGTTATCGCAACTCAGGAGGTGGCGGTTATGGTGGTGGATCAGGCGCGGGTGGCGGTGGTGGCCGGGGCAACGGGTCTCGTGGGCCAGGCGGTCCTCGCGGCTCTTTTAACCGCTGATACCCGCAAGTCGCCCGCTTCTGCGGCAACGGGCGCGGCCGTCCACGTACTGCATGGCAGGGGGCGAAGGGCGCCTGCGCTGAACCACCCCAGGCTGCATCTGCACGCGGTGGACTTCGCGACCCTGCCCCTGCTGCCGCCAGTAGACGATGTCTACATCACGCTTGGCACCACCATGGCGGTTGCGGGCAGCCAGGCAGCCTTTCGTGCAGTGGATTACGACGCCGTGATGGCAACCGCGCGCGCTGCCCGCGCAGCCGGTGCCACCCGCTGCGGTGTGGTCACCGCGATGGGGGCCGATCCGAATTCGCGCATCTTCTACAACCGCGTGAAGGGAGAGGTGGAGCGGGACCTGGCAGGCCTGGGATTTTCCACACTCGTGATCGCCCGCCCTTCCCTGCTCATGGGCGAGCGGCGCAGCTTGCACCAGGCTGCGCGCCCAGCGGAAACGCTGTCCCTCAAGCTCTTTACATGGCTGAACCCGGTGATTCCCGCCAGCTACCGCGCCCGCCCCGGCGCCGACGTGGCACGTGCGCTGGTGCACGCCGTACAGACGCGCCCCGACGGGCTGCATGTTCTGACGGGCAGCGACCTCCAGCCTTTCTGACACGGCGACCCGGCCCGGTTCCGGGCCATGGTCTTGTGCGATGCTGTGGCCCATGCGCCCCATCGATCCACCCCAGCCCCTGGCCACCCTGATGGTGGCCACCTGCAACGTGCTCAACCTGGCTAATCCGGGCCGCGTTTTCTACGACAACCAGGATCCCTATAGCCAGACCGAATTCGAGCGCAAGCTCACCTGGCTGGGCGACCGGTTTCGCATGCTCAATGCCGACGTGCTGGCGGTCCAGGAGGTGTGGGACGATGCAGCGCTCAAGGGCGCACTCGGCCGCAGCGGCCTGCGCTACGACTTTGTGGCGGTACCTGGTGCAGAGAACGACGCCACCCACGGCGGTGCCAAGGGCACGCCCCGGGTGGGCATCGCCACAAGGCTCAAGGTCGAGGCCATGCAGTCGTTTGCAGAATTCCCGCCGGGTTTTCAGGTGGACGTGCCCGGTCTGGGTTTGCACACGCATTTCGAACGCCCCCCGCTGGTGGTCACACTGCGCATGAAACATGGGCAGAGCCTGACGGTGCTGACAGCCCACCTCAAATCCAAGCGGCCCAAGTTCCTGCAGGATGCACAGGGGAACCCCACCGAGGACCGGGATGACCGCAAAGTGATGGCACTGGCGTCGCTGCGCTCGCTGATCATGCGCGGTGCGGAGGCCATGGCGCTGCGTTGCCTGGTGATTGACCTGCTGCACCGCACCAGCACGCCGCTGGTGGTCCTGGGTGACCTCAACGACACCCCCGACAGCGTCACCACGCAACTCATCTGCGCCACCAACGAGATCGCGTACGACCGCTCGGCGCGCGATGTGGCCCTGTTCAATGCCTACGACCTGCAAGGCGATGCGGCGCTGAAAAAGGACGTGGCGTACTCACACATCCACCAGGGTTCCCCCAGCGTGCTCGACCAGATCCTGGTGAGCGAGGAGTTCGTGCAAAACGGCAGGAACAGCGTGGGCGACGTGAAGCGTGTGGACTATTTCAATGACCACCTGCACGAAGGGCGTGACCGCACCCGCTCCGACCACGGCTTTGTACGCGCGCTTCTACGCCTCAGGATGCCACCGCAGGACCCCCCGCCACCGCCTGCACCGCTACAGCCGCAGCCTCCCTCGGCAAACCCCCTTTAGCCTGAGCAAGCAGGCTTCCGGTCACGTCCTCGGTACAGGTGCTGCAAAGCGGGGCAAAGTGTTTGCAACGGGATGTACGCTGACACAGCCCTCCGCGCATGCGCAGGTAACATCGCCGTAACAAAGTCCAGCCTTGGCCAATGGCAGCAACCACCATGAACATGCATTCCAATCTTCACCGCGAAACCCCACCCGCATCCCTGGCCGCGCCGAAACCCGGCCGCCTGCGGAATCTGCCGTGGAAGGTCTCTGCACTGCTGGCCACAGCGCTGTTGACGGCGTGCAGCACCACACCCCTGCCCCCGTGGCCCTCCACACCTGGCGCGAGAACAGGCGCACCCGCCCCCCTGCCCCGCGCCCAGCCCGGCACGGTGGTTCCTGCGCCCCTGGGCCAGGCACCTTTGGCCCCGCCCCCACGCCCAGCTGTAGTTACCAGCCCCCTGCCCCCGCCAGCGCCGCTGGTGGTGCAAGACCAGGGCCCCATGGCGCCACCCTACGGCGCTGCAGTGGCAGCCCGGTTCCCTGATCCACCCACTGCCTACAGCACCCCTGGCCTGGGCCCGGACCGCAGGGCCTTCACCACCAATGCCGAAATCAGCCAGTGGCTGCAGTCGCTGGCCGAGCCCGCGCCCCGCGGGGGCACACGCACCAGGCTGCTCAACCTGGGCATGTCGCAGCGGGGCGAACCCATCCTGGGCCTGCTGGCCACGCGCGCGGCGGGCACCGAGCCCGCTGACCTGGACACCAGCGGCCGGCCCACGGTGGTGCTCATTGGCCAGCAGCACGGCGACGAGCCCGCTGGCAGCGAGGCCCTGCTGGTCATCAGCCGGGAGCTGGTGCAGGGGCTGCTCGAGCCGCTGCTGGACCGCATCAACGTCGTGGTCGTGCCCCGTGCCAACCCCGACGGCGCCGCGGCCGGAACCCGTGTCACCGCCAGTGGCGTGGACATGAACCGCGACCACCTGCTCCTGAATACGCCCGAAGCCCGCGCACTGGCCCAAGCGATCAGCACCTACCGGCCGATCCTGGTGCTGGACGCCCATGAATACACCGCCGTCGGCCGCTATCTGCAGAAGTTCAACGCCATCCAGCGCTACGACGCGCTGCTGCAGTACGCCACCACGGCCAACTACCCCGAGTTTCTGACCAAGGCGTCTGAAGAGTGGTACCACCAGCCCATGGTGGCGGCGCTCCGGGCCCAGAACCTCACGAGCGACTGGTACTACACAACCTCCACCAATCCGGATGACAAGCGCATCTCGATGGGGGGCACCCAGCCCGACACCGGGCGCAACGTGAATGGCCTTAAAAACACCGTGAGCCTGCTGGTGGAAACGCGCGGCGTGGGCCTTGGGCGCATGCACATCCAGCGCCGGGTGCACTCACAGGTCACCGCCATCACCAGTGCGCTGCGCAGCACGGCCGAGCGTGCCACCAACCTGGAGCAGGTGCGCTCGTTTGTGGAGCGCGACGTGAGCGCGAAGGCTTGCCGCGACCAGGTGGTGGTGGAAGCTGCTGCAACCCCCACGCAGCGCCAGCTCGATTTTCTGGATCCCGACACCGGTGCAGACCGCTCCATCCGTGTGGACTGGAATTCCTCCCTCACCTTGCGTGCCATCAAGACGCGGGCCCGCCCCTGCGGCTACTGGCTGTCGGCAAGTTCCAGTGAAGCCGTGGAGCGCCTGAAGCTGCTGGGGCTGCAGGTACTGCGCGTGGCCGAGCCCGGCTCGGCCCTGGCCGACACCTACCGCGAAACCGCCCGGGAGACAGCCGACCGCCAGGACGTGATCGGCACAATTGCGGGTGGCCAGGGCATTGTGCGCGTGCAGGTGGCGCCGACGCGCAGCGCCATTGACATACCCGCAGGCAGCTTCTACGTGCCCCTGAACCAGCCCCGCGCCAACCTGGCCGTGGCGGCACTGGAGCCCGATACCCAAAACAGCTACTTCGCCAACCACCTGATCGCGGACCTGGCGCACTCGGCCCGCGTCATGGCGCCACCGGCACTGGTTTTCGAGGATTGATGGGCAAGGCCCCGCTGGCCCGCCAGCGGGTGCGGTGCCAGCACCCATGCACCCATGCACCGTTGCACCGTTGCACCGTTGCACCGTTGAACACAGGCAGCAAGCGCAGCCGTCATTTGCTATTTAATTTATAGCTACTGGCGCTTATCCATCAAGCGCCAGAGCCCAAAACATTCAAAATCAAACCCTGCTGTGCAGGGATGCGGGACCGGTATGCCTTTGGTGGCGCGCCTCGGTCCGCTCCAGTACGTGGCGGGCCATGGACTGTGCCAGCGCCTCGTCGGCCAGAAACACCGTGCTGTCGCACTCCTGTGCGATCCGGCGGGCCTCGTCGGCGCTGTGGCTGCGCACAACCGCTTCGATGCTGGGGTTGAGCGTGCGTGCCGTGGTGATGATCTGCTGCACGTTCAGCGTGTCGGGTGTGGCGATGACCAGCATGGCAGCGCGCGCAATGTGCGCCTGGATCAACACCACCGGATCCACGGCATCCCCGAACACCGCCGCAATGCCGGATTCCCGCAGAGCCTCCACCAGCTCGCGGTTCTGCTCGGCTACCACAAACGGGATGTCGTTGGCCGCCAGCGCAGCGGCCACACGCCGCCCCACCCGGCCATACCCCACCAGCACCACCTGACGCGCCAGGTACCGTGCATCCGTGCTCATGGGCAGCTCGGCCAGCGGGTCGTCGCGCTGCTCCAGCCGCCGCGCCAGCGCCGAACGCTTGCGCAGCCACTCCTGCAGCGGGGCGATGGCGTGAAAGAGCATGGGGTTGAGGGCCATGGAAATCAGCGCCCCGGCCAGCACCAGGCTCGCCCCCTCGGGCGGCAGCATGCCCAGCGATGCACCCAGCGCCACCAGGATGAACGAAAACTCTCCGATCTGCGCCAGGCTGGCTGACACCGTGAGCGCCGTGTGCAGCGGATAGCGAAACGCCAGCACCAGCGCAGCCGCAGCCACCGTCTTGCCCACCATGATGATGGCCACGACCGCCAGGACCTGCAGCGGCCGGTCCCACAGCACCGCGGGGTTGAACAGCATTCCCACCGACACAAAGAACAGCACCGCAAAAGCGTCGCGCAGCGGCAAGGACTCCTGGGCCGCCCGGTGGCTGAACTCCGACTCCCGCATCACCATGCCCGCAAAAAATGCACCCAGCGCAAACGACACGCCAAACAGTGCGGCAGACCCGAACGCAATGCCCACCGCCGCAGCCACCACGCACAGCGTGAACAGCTCCCGCGACCCGGTGCGCGCCACCTGCCAGAGCACCCACGGAAACAGTCGGCGCCCCACCAGCAGCATCAGCGTAATGAAGCCGCCCACCTGCAGCAGCGTCCACCCCAGGGTTTGCCACAACGCAGTGGCGCTTGCAGCCGCCCCGCGCGCATCTTGCTGCCCGCCCTCCAGCCAGCCCGCCAGCGGCGGCAGCAACACCAACACCAGCACCATGGCCAGGTCTTCCACCACCAGCCAGCCCACCGCAATCCTGCCGGTATGGCTGTCCAAAATGCCCAGTGTCTCCAGAGCACGCAAAAGCACCACGGTGCTTGCCACCGACAGCGACAGGCCAAACACCAGCGCCCCACCCAACCCCCACCCCCACCAGGTGGCCAGCGCCACCCCGAGGGCGGTGGCCACCATCATCTGCACCACCGCCCCCGGCACCGCAATCTTGCGCACGGCCAGCAGGTCTCCCCATGAAAAGTGCAGGCCCACGCCAAACATCAGCAGCATCACCCCGATTTCTGCAAGCTGGCTGGCCATGGCGGCGTCTGCCACAAACCCCGGCGTGTACGGCCCTAGCACCACCCCGGCGAGCAGATAGCCGATCAGCGCTGGAAGCCGCAGGCGCGCCGCCACAAAGCCCAATGCCAACGCCAGCCCCAGCGCGGCAGCGATGGTGTGAATGAGCGCGACGCTGTGCGGCATGGTGTGAGGGGAAGAAAAAACGGCGGTGTCGGGCAGGTCACCTCGTTATAACCGCATCCCACATTCTGCAGCCACTCCTGCGTTGTGCACCCATCACAGCAGGCCCGCTTGCGCAGGTTATGATGCGCGCTCTGCGCTACAGCGCGACGGCGAATGCGCCGCACACCAGGTGAGTGGAAACACACCGCAAGCCTTGTCTACTGCCCGTAGCTCAACTGGATAGAGCAATAGCCTTCTAAGCTATAGGTCGGGGGTTCGAGTCCCTCCGGGCAGGCCAGTCCCCCAGCGCCCCGAACCGGTCGCCGCCCTCGATGCGGGGCACGGCTTTTCGCCCGCACCACACTATCCCGCCCCGGAACGCACGGCCCCGGCGTTGTCGCAACGACCGGGTTTCCCGGGAACGTACCTCAGCGCATCAGATCGGCTGGGCCACCAGGTCGTGCCCGCGCACGCCCACGATGCGGGCCTTGGTGAACTCGCCCACCTTCAGGGTCTTGCTGATCTTTTCGGGCGGCAGCAGCTGCACGGTGCCGTCGATCTCGGGCGCGTCGGCATAGGTGCGACCCACGCCGCCCTTGCGGCCCAGGGCCGGGGCGTGGTCCACCAGCACCTGCATGGTGGCGCCCACGCGGCGCTGCAGGCGGGCAATGGACACCTCTTCGGCCACGGCCATGAAACGGGCACGGCGCTCCTCGCGCAGTTCCATCGGCAGCATGCCGGGCAGCTCGTTGGCGGCGGCGCCCGTCACATCGCTGTAGGCAAAGCAACCCGCGCGGTCGATCTGCGCCTCGCGCACGAAGTCGAGCAGGTGCTGGAATTCTTCTTCGGTCTCACCGGGAAACCCGGCAATAAAGGTGCTGCGGATCACGATCTCGGGGCAGGCCTCGCGCCAGCGCTGGATGCGCTCCAGGTTGCGCTCGCCGCTGGCGGGGCGCTTCATGCGCTTCAAGACATCGGGGTGGCTGTGCTGGAAGGGCACGTCCAGATATGGCAGCACCTTGCCGGTGGCCATGAGAGGGATGACTTCATCCACGCTGGGGTACGGGTACACGTAATGCAGCCGCACCCAGGCGCCGTAAGGCTCGGCAATCTCGCCCAGGGCCTGCACCAGCTCCAGCATGCGGGTCTTGACGGGCTTGCCATCCCAGAAACCGGTGCGGTATTTCACGTCCACGCCATAGGCCGAGGTGTCCTGGCTGATCACCAGCAGTTCCTTCACGCCGCCTTCAAACAGTGCCTTGGCCTCGCTGAGCACATCGCCAATCGGGCGCGAGACCAGATCGCCGCGCATCGAGGGGATGATGCAGAAGGTGCAGCGGTGGTTGCAGCCCTCGCTGATCTTGAGGTAAGCATAGTGCTTGGGCGTGAGCTTGATGCCCGCAATGCCAAAGCTGCCCGGCACAAGGTCGATGAACGGGTCGTGCGGCTTGGGCAGGTTCAGGTGGACGGCGTCCATCACCTCCTGTGTGGCGTGGGGGCCGGTCACGGCCAGCACGCTGGGGTGCATCTGGCGCACCATGTTGCCGCCATCGTCGCCCGTGCGGGCGCCCAGGCAGCCGGTGACGATGACCTTGCCGTTCTCGGCCAGGGCTTCGCCAATGGTGTCGAGACTCTCCTTAACCGCATCGTCAATGAAGCCGCAGGTGTTGACGATGACCAGATCCGCGCCCTGGAAGGTCTTGGAGGTCTCGTAACCCTCGGCGCTCAGCTGCGTGAGGATCAGCTCGGAATCGGTCAGCGCCTTGGGGCAGCCCAGGCTGACGAATCCGACTTTGGGTGTTTTTGTGGGGGCAATTGCTTCGCTCATAGCCCCGTATTGTCCCAGTTCCGGCAAAGCAGGGGTAATCAGGGCCGACTCAGCGATTTCCCAAGGCGCAAGAATCTGGCACTGCAAAGGAGAGCGGCCGCCGCGCAAGGGCCGCCCCGCCGCGCTGGCGGCGTCCCCCTGGGGACCGGCGCCGCTGTCTGCTCATGGGGGTCACCTCTTGAGTCCGAACGCGCCCAGCATCTGCTCCGTCTGCTTTTGCATCTGCTCCTGCATCTGCGTGAGCATCGACTGCGACTGCTCCACATAGTTGCCCATCATGCCCTTGAGCATGGGCGACTGCAGGTTCATGAACTGGGCCCACATTTCGGGCGTCACGCTTTGCGACTGCTCGGCCAGCTTGGCCTGCACATCAGTGAACGCCTGCACGTTTTTCTCCAGATACGCGCCCATGAAGCCCTGCATGGCGTGGCCGTAGAAACGGATGATGTTGGCCAGCACCGCCTCAGTGAACATGGGCGCGCCGCCCGCCTCTTCTTCCAGAATGATCTGCAGCAGGATGCTGCGCGTGAGGTCTTCGCCCGTCTTCGCATCCCGCACCACCACATGCTGATGATCCATCACCAGTTGGCGCACCTCCGCCAGCGTGATGTAGGTGGAGGTGTCTGTGTCGTACAGACGGCGGTTGGGATACTTCTTGATGACGCGCTGCGCCGACTTGGGCGCGGCACTTTTCTGTTCAGACACGACGAACTCCTCGGGCTGGAAGCCCATGTATTGCAGTGCAGCACATTCTAGGTAACGGGTGGCCCGCCACCAGCAAAGGAATACCCTGATGGGCAAAACCAGCCCCGCCCTGCCCACGCCGGGCGTGCCGCGCGGCGCGATGTCTGACAGATGCAGGCATTTTGCGATGCGATAGTGTGCGTTTGCCCCCGTTTCACACCCATGCTTGAAAGCCTGCAGCTCTCCCCCTGGCTCGCCACGGCCGTGGTGGCATTGTTCGCCATCACGTTGGCGGCCATTGCCCACCGCATTGTGGCCATCATCCTGCGCCGCGCCACGGCGCCCTTGCCCGTGGTGCATGGGGTGGTGCTGGCGTGCATACCTGTCATGCGGGTCTTGCTGCCGCTGATTGCGCTGCAACTGGTGTGGCAGGCCGCCAGCGATGACCTGCCCGCCATTGGCGGCGTGCGCCACCTCAACGGCCTGGCGGTCATTGCGGGCGCCTGCTGGCTGCTGATTGCGGCCATCGGCGGCCTGGCCAACGGCGTCATCGCCCAGCACCCGGCCGATGTGGAAGACAACCTTGCCGCCCGGCGCATCGCCACCCAGGCCCGCGTGCTCTCGCGCACCGCCATGACGGGCGTGGTCATGGCCGGCATCGCGCTCATGCTCATGACGTTTCCGGGGGCCCGGCAGGTGGGTGCCAGCCTGCTCGCATCCGCCGGGGTGGTGGGGATCGTGGCAGGCATTGCTGCGCGCCCCGTGTTCAGCAACATGATTGCAGGCCTGCAGATAGCACTGGCCCAGCCCATCCGCATTGACGACGTGCTCATCATCGAAGGCGAGTGGGGGCGGGTTGAAGAAATCACCAGCACCTACGTGGTGCTGCGCATCTGGGACGAGCGGCGCCTGATCATCCCGCTGCAGTGGTTTATTGAGAACCCGTTTCAAAACTGGACACGCACCAGCTCCGAAATCCTGGGCACCGTGTTCCTGTTTGCCGACTACCGCCTGCCGCTCGACCCGCTGCGGGCCGAGCTGCAGCGTGTGCTGGAAACCGCGCCCGAGTGGGACAAGCGCGTGAGCGTGCTGCAGCTGACCGATGTGACCGAGCGCACCATCCAGATCCGCGTGCTGGTCTCCGCACGGTCGTCGGGCCTCGCGTTCGACCTGCGCTGCCGAGTGCGTGAAGCGCTGGTGACGTTCATTCAACGCGAGTACCCCGATTGCCTGCCGCAGGTGCGCGTGCCGGCGCAGGGTTCAGCACCCAGAAGTTCACATTCGACAATGTCAGCTCCTGGCCAGTGATGTGGGTTGGGTGCGGCGCCGGAAAACTGACTTCCGGTGAGATCCCCTCGTTAGTGCCAGCTTGTGGCGGTCAACGGGGAGGGCTGGTATCGGCCAACAGCTATCGCCACCGCGGCAGCCGATGGGAAGGCTGTCCCCGTATACATTCGGGATCCCTGAAGATCGTTGTTCGAGATTTCCACACCTGAGACTGCCCATGATCCTCGTCGGCCAATATGACAGCCCCGTCACTCGCCGCGTCGCCATCGCGCTGCACCACTACGGCATACCCTTCACTCGCGACACGCGGTCCATCTTTGGCGATGCGGAGGCGATCGGGCGGATCAGCCCGCTGACCCGCATCCCGGCCCTCATCCTCGACGATGGCGAAGTGCTGATCGACAGCGCATCGATCCTGGATCATCTCGATGAGCAGGTGGGCGACGCGGCGCTGATTCCCGGCTCCGGCACCCAACGCCGGCGCGTTCTGCAGATGACGGCACTGGCTCAAGGTACCCTCGAAAAGGTCGCGGCTGTGGTGTACGAGAGGCACTTCCATCCCCCCGAACACCGCAGCTCCGTCTGGGTTGATCGCTGCCTTGGCCAGGCACGCGCCGGTCTCGACGAACTGACCAACCGCCTTGCCAAACCTTATGCCTGCGGGGTGGCACTCACCCACGCTGATGTCATGATCACGACGCTGGTCTGGTACATGCGGGATCGGATGAATGAAGTGCTGTCACCGTCCGCCCACGCCGCCCTGATCACACTGGCCGAACACTGCGAAGCGCTGCCAGCCTTCCGCGCCGCCGCTCTGAGCGATTTCGAGGCGATGCCACGAAGCTAGTCTTGGATATGCCAGTGCGCCTTTCCACGTCCTCCACGCGCTGCTCTGGCACACATCACGTTGCGCGACATCCACGAGGCGCTGGGCGCGCCCACGCTGCTGGCGGTGGGCAACCGGGCGGAGAGCCCAGGGTGCATCGTGGAACAGGCGGTGACATGGCGACGCTGCGCAGCCCGGGGGCAATGGTGCAGGCTGACGGGCCGTGGCACCTGCTGCGCCGGGTTACACGAAACGCTATTATTTGGATAGCTACTCGCGCTTTACCAATAAGCGCTTGCGGCACTTTTTATACATATTTCCACTCCGTATTCAGCCTCTGCACCCGCAGCGTGGTGGGTGATAGGCTGGGCACCGGTGCGGGTGTGCTGGCGGTTGGCGCCATCCCGCCGCGCTCTGAAAGGCTTGCTCTTGATCACGCTTGTTGCCACGCTAGTCCGCTTCCTGCTGCGCCATCTGATGGCCTTTGTGGTCATCTGTGCGGTGCTGCTGGCGGGCCATTGGGGGTGGGCGCAGTGGCAGGGCTACCGGGCGTCGCAGGCCGAGCTGGCGGAGCTGGCGGCGGCCGACGAGCGCATTGCGAATGACCTCTCCCGCCTGGCCACCGCCAGTCAGGGCCGCGTGGCGGGGCTGGCCTCGGCGTCGCTGGATGTGTTGGCCAACCGCATCGACGCACTGGACGAGGAAACGCGGCGCAAGCAGCTGCAGCGCCAGCAGGCCAGCGCCCTGGGCCCGGTGCTGCACGGCCAGCCCATTGTGGCGCACCAGTTCGACGGCATGCGGCTGGATGCCGAGATTTTTCTGCTGAATGCCGAGCGCAAGCACCTGCAGGATCTGCGGCTGCGGCTGCAAGCCACGCAATCGGCCCAGGCGCGCCGCGCCGAGCTGGAGCGGCTGCGCCTGGTGCACGAGGGCCTGTACACGCAGTGGCAGGCGGCCAGACGCGAGCGCGAGGCCCTGGAGCAGCGCCACCCCGTGGCATGCCGTTTGGGGGTGGGCGGGGTCGGCGGTGTGGGTGCGGCCGAATACCGGCAGTGCGCGCAGCTGCGGGCGCTGCAGGATCAGCTGCTGGCCGAGAACCGTCGCGCGGCGCAGGACTACGAGCGCCAGCAGGCGATTGCCCAGGCCGATGAGCCGCTGCCGCCGCTGGCGGCATTTGCCCCGCCGCTGGCCGATACCGGCGCGCTGCTGGCACCGCTGCGCGAGCGGCAGGCGGCGCTGCAGGCGCTGCGGCAGGGCAACTGGTTTTACCGGCTGTCGCTGCCGCTGATGGCCGTGATGCCCACGGCGCTGCTCATCCTGCTGGGGGCCATGGTGGCGCCGCTGGCTATCAAGGCGCTGTTCTACTTTGTGCTGGCACCGCGTGCGGCGCGGTGCCCACCCATCCGGCTGCTGCCAGACAGCCTGGGTGCGCTGGCGCTGCAGCCCCACCAGTCGGCCGTGTCGCTGGAGGTGACGGTGGATGCCAGGCATGAGCTGCTGCTGCACCCCGACTTCCTGCAAAGCGCATCGGTGGCAGGCCATACCGACACCTGCTGGCTGCTGAACCCGCAGTACCCGCTGACCAGCCTGGCATCGGGCATGGTGGCACTCACGCGCATCCGCACCACGGCGCCAGCGAGTTTTGTGGTGTCTTCCACGCAGGATGCGCACAGCGAAATCGGCCTGCTGGTGCTGCCTGCGGGCGCCGCGCTGGTGATGCAGCCGCACAACCTGGTGGGCGTGCTGCAGCAGCGGGGCCAGCCGGTGCGCATCACCTCGCACTGGCGGCTGGGCACGCTGCACGCATGGCTGACGCTGCAGCTGCGCTACCTGGCGTTTCATGGGCCCGCGCAGCTCATCGTGCAGGGCAGCCGGGGGGTACGGGTGGAGCCTGCCCACAGCGGGCGCAGCATCAGCCAGGCCGCCACCATCGGGTTCAACGCCAATCTGGCGTATTCCACCCGCCGGTCTGAAACCTTTGTGGCCTATGTGCGGGGCAAGCAGGCGTTGCTGCACGACAGCTTTCAGGGCGATGCGGGGTTTTATGTGTATGGCGAAATGCCACACGCCGCCCCGCACGGTAGCGGCGCAGCGCGGTGGCTGCGGGGCGTGGGCGATTCGGTGCTGAAGGTGTTTGGCATCTGACCTGCGCGGCCGACAGGCGCTGCCAGCGTGCTCCTACACCGGGCGGCAGGCGCGCTGCCTACAGTCACCGGCAGAGAGCAAGGCAGCACACCGTGCAGCCCCCCAACCACAACACGCCGCGCTTTTACCCCCGCACTGAGCGCGCCAGACCATTGGAGAAGACCCCATGCGCACTTACAGCCCACCCCTTCGCCATTCGCCCTGGCCGCTGCTGATGGGCGCGGTCGCGCTGATGGCGGTGCTGGCGCTGTCGGCCTGCTCAACGCCACGCACGCCCGAAGGCATCCAGCCGGTGCGCGGCTTTGACGTGGACCGCTACGCAGGCTACTGGCACGAGGTGGCCCGCATCGAGAATTCGTTCGAGCGTGGCCTGACGCAGACCAGCGCCACCTATACCCGCAACGCCGACGACACCATCAAGGTGGTCAACCGCGGCTACGACCCGGTGCGCAAGGCCTGGAAGGAGGCTGAGGGCACCGCACGCTTTGTGGATGACCCGACCCGCGCCGCGCTGAAGGTGTCTTTCTTCGGCCCGTTCTACGGCGGCTACAACGTGGTGGCGCTGGACGAGAACTACCAGTGGGCGATGGTGGTGGGCTCCAGCAAGGACTACCTGTGGATTCTGTCGCGCACCCCCACCGTGCCGCACCATGTGCGCGAACACCTGATGGAACGCGCCCAGGCAATGGGCGTGGATGTGAGCAAGATCCGCTGGGCGCCTGCTGCGGGTGAGCAGCACGCACGGCGCGCCGTGTTGACGTAAAGCCGCTACCCTGCCACCGCCGCCGTGTGGGCACCGGGGCAACACACGCGTCTGTGCTTTCGCTACATTTTTAATAGCTGTTCGCGCTTTACCATCAAGCGAAAGAGCCCGTTTTACACAAAACTCAGTCGTCGGACGGCACCGTGGCCGCAGCCACCAGGCGCTGGGTGTAGGGGTGTTGCGGCGCGTCCAGCACCTGCTGCACGCTGCCCGCCTCCAGCACATTGCCGTCTTTCATCACCAGTACGTCGTGCGCCATGGCGCGGATTACATCCACGTCATGCGTGATGAGCAGGTAGCTCAGGCCCTTTTCTTTTTGCAGGCGCTGCAGCAGGCCCAGCACCTGCTGCTGGATGGTCACGTCCAGGGCGCTGGTGGGCTCGTCCAGCACCAGCACCTGGGGCTGCACGATGAGGGCACGTGCAATGGCCAGGCGCTGGCGCTGGCCACCCGAGAATTCGTGCGGGTAGCGCTCCAGCAGGCGCGGGTATTGCGCCTCGGCCAGTCCCACCTCCTGCAGGGCGGCTTCCACCCGTACACGCCGCTCGGCTATACCCAAAGTGGGCTCGTGCACCTTCAGGCCCTCGCCCACAATCTCTTCCACCGTGAGGCGCGGGGACAGCGACGAAAACGGGTCTTGAAACACCACCTGCACCCTGCGGCGCAGCTGCTGGTTGGCCGGGGTGTTGCGCGTGGCTGGCTGCTGCCAGGCCTGCCCGCCCACCTGCAACTGCCCCGCGTACGGCAGCAAGCCCAGAATGGCCTGCGCCAGTGTGGACTTGCCCGAGCCCGATTCGCCCACCACCCCCAGCGTGCGGCCGGGCAGCAGCTGCAGCGCCGCGCCCTGCACGGCCACAAACTCGCCCTTCTTGAACCAGCCCTTGATGCCCGGCAACGGCGTGGGGTACACCACGCGCAGGTCCTGGGTGTGAACCACGGGCGCCGCGCCCGCGGGCGGGTCGGCCTCCAGCACGTCGCGGCGCGGCAGGCTGGCGATCAGGCGGCGGGTGTAGTCGTGCTGCGGGTTGCCAAACACGTCAGCCACGGGGCCCTGCTCTACCAGCACGCCCTGCTCCATCACGGCCACGCGGTCGGCAAAGCGGCGCACCAGGTTCAGATCGTGCGTGATGAGCAGCACGGCCATGCCGTTCTGGCGCTGCAGGTCGGTCAGCAGGTCCAGGATCTGCCCGCGCAGGGTGACATCCAGCGCCGTGGTGGGCTCGTCGGCCAGCAGCAGCCGGGGCGCACTGGCCAGGGCCATGGCAATCATGGCGCGCTGGCGCTGCCCGCCGCTGAGCTGGTGCGGAAAGCTGTTGGCTCGCCGCGCGGGCTCGGGGATACCGGTCTGCGCCAGCAGCTCGATGGCGGCCTGCGCACACTGGGCGCCTGTCAGGCCTTTTTTAAGCTGCAGGATCTCGGCGATCTGCATGCCAATGGTCATCAGCGGGTTGAGCGCGGTCATGGGCTCCTGGAACACCATGGCAATGTCGCCACCGCGCACGCCGCGCATCTCGCGCTCGGTCAGCGCCAGCAGGTCGCCGCGGCCCTGCAGCGTGGCCTGCCCGGTGATGACGGCATTGCCCGCCAGGCGCAGCAGGCTCAGGGCCGTGATGGTCTTGCCCGAGCCGGATTCCCCCACCAGCGCAAGCTTTTCACCGGCGGCGATGTCAAAGCTCACGCCCCGCACCACCTCTTTGGCGCCAAAGCGAACGTGAAGGTCCAGAACCTGCAACAAAGGGGTCGTCATGGCCGATGAAGGGTTCACTGGTCGGCCTTTCGCGGATCGAGCGCGTCGCGCAGGGCGTCGCCCATGAAGGTCAGCAGCAACAAGGTGGTGACCAGCACCGCAAAGGTGGACAGCGAGATCCACCACGCATCAATGCTGTTCTTGCCCTGGCTCAAAAGCTCGCCCAGGCTGGGCGTACCGGGCGGTACACCCAGGCCCAGAAAGTCGAGCGAGGTGAGCGCCAGAATCGCGCCGCTCATGCGGAACGGCAAAAAGGTGACCACGGGCGTCAGGCTGTTGGGCAGGATGTGGCGCCAGATGATCTGGGTATTGCTCACCCCGAGCGCGCGTGCCGCCTTCACGTAATCAAGCTGGCGGTTGCGCAAAAATTCGGCGCGCACGTAGTCCGACAGGCCCATCCAGCCAAACAGGCTCAGCAGCACCAGCAGAAGTGCAATGCTGGGCGCAAACACGGCGCTGAAGATGATGAGCAGGTACAGCTCGGGCATGGAGCCCCAGATTTCGATGAAGCGCTGAAACGCCAGGTCGGTCTTGCCGCCGAAGAAGCCCTGGATGGCGCCGGTGATCATGCCCAGCAGCACACCGGTGACGGTGAGCGCCAGGCCAAACAGCACGCTCACGCGAAATCCGTAGAGCAGCTGCGCGAGCAGGTCGCGCCCCCGGTCGTCGGTACCCAGCCAGTTGTCGGCCGTTGGTGCTGAGGGGTTGGGCGCCTTGGCAAAGTAGTTCAGCGTGTTGGGGCCGTAGGGGTTCAGGGTGTACAGCGCCCAGTTGCTGCCTGCGGTGATGCGCTCCTTGATGAAGGGGTCGAGGTAGTCGGTGGGTGTCTCGAAGTCTCCGCCAAAGGTTTTCTCGGGGTAGTCCTTGAGCATGGGGAAATACGTTTGACCCTCGTAGCGCACGACGAGCGGCCGGTCGTTGCTGACCAGCTCGGCGCACAGGCTGACGAGCACCAGCGCGCAGAAGACGAGCAGACTCCAGTACCCCAGGCGGTTGCGCTTGAAGCGCAGCCATGCGCGGCGGGAGGGGGACAGCGAAGCGGGAGCAGCACCCGTTGGACCGCGAGATGTAGGGGAGCCCATGGCCTGCTGCTTATCTGGCATCACGCAGCAGGAGGGCTTTGCTGTACTGCAAAAACTCATCCAGGTGCTTCTCGATGATGGCGATGGTAATGGGAAGCTGTAGGCTCTGGTAGTCATGCACGGCGATGTTGCGAAACCCCACCATGCGCTGCAAGCCTTCGGCCAGGGGTGGTTCAATCCGGCCAGCCTGGGCCAGCAGGGCAAAAACGTCGCGCGCACTTTGTGGAACACCCAGCCGGTCGCGCCGAATCAGGTGCTGGCCCATGTCCAGCGCGGCCTCGCAGGCGCGCTGGATGTTCAGGATGGCGGCATCCTGGCGGCTGAAATTGGTGGCGAAAGTGGTCGGATCGCTGAAATATTCCTCGCGCGCACGCAATACGCAGCGCTCTATTGTGGCGGCCTTGTTCAGCAGCACGTCATCCACCATACACAGTCCCTCGCTCTCGAATATCGGCCAGCAGGCCAGCGCGCGCCGTGTCCAGGGCGGTTTTCTCGCTCAGGATGGCGCTCTCGAACATCGCGGCCTGTGCATCCCGTGTCCACCAACGCTCACCCTGGGTGACGACCTGGTACTGCATCACCGTGGATGCAGCACGCAAGTCCAGCAGATCCACGGCGCAGCCCGCGATGTCGGCCAGTTCACTGGATAGCTGCCACAACAGCAGCACATCAGCGTAGCCAGCCACCAGCACGGCCAGGTCCAGGTCGCTGTCCGGCCCCGCCGTGCCTTGCACGCGGCTGCCAAAGCCGTACACCGCCAGCAGGCCCGGCAGTCGCGCCTGCAGCATGCGCACGGTGCGCTCGATTACTTCGGAGGTCACACGCATGCGTATCCTTCAATCAAACTTCACGCGCGGGTCCACCCACACGTAGCACAGGTCGCTGACGAGCTTGGTCACCAGCCCGATCAGCGTGAACAGATACAGCGTGCCCAGCACCACGGGGTAGTCGCGCCGGATGACGCTCTCGTAGCTCAGCAGGCCCAGGCCGTCGAGCGAGAACAGCGTCTCGATCAGCAGCGAGCCCGCAAAGAACGCGCCGATGAACGCCGCCGGAAAGCCGGTGATGATGGGAATCAGCGCGTTGCGGAACACATGCTTCCAGAGCACCTGGCGCTCCGATAGGCCCTTGGCGCGCGCCGTGAGCACGTATTGCTTGCGGATCTCTTCCAGGAAAGCGTTCTTGGTGAGCATGGCCGTCACCGCAAAGCTGCCCAGCACCATGGCCGTGACGGGCAGCGTGATGTGCCAGAGGTAGTCCACAATGCGCGCGCCCCAGCTGAGCTCGTCCCAGTTGGCCGAGGTGAGCCCCCGCAGCGGGAACCACTGCAGTTGCCCGCCAAAAATCACCAGCAGCGCCACGCCCAGCACAAACCCCGGGATCGCGTAGCCCACCAGGATGATGAGCGTGGTGACGAGGTCAAACCGCGACCCCGCCCGCACCGCCTTGGCCACGCCCAGCGGCACGGCCACGAGATAGCTGATGAAAAACGTCCACATCCCAAGGCTGATGGAAACGGGGAGCTTCTCTTTCACCAGCTGCCACACATCCTTGTTCTGGAAGAAGCTCTTGCCCAGGTCAAAGCGCGCAAACTGCCCCAGCATCTGCAGGAAGCGCTCGTGCGCGGGTTTGTCGAAGCCGTAAAGCGCCTTGATCTGCTCCAGCCGCTGCGGGTCCACCCCCTGCGCGCCCCGGTAGCTGAGCCCGCCGCCCTCCGCGCCCCCCCCGCCCGCGCCGGCCTTGGCCTCGGCCATGTACTGCTCCACCGGGCCGCCGGGCACGAACTGGATCACCACGAAGGTCAGCAGCAGCACGCCCAGCAGGGTGGGCAGCATGAGCAGCACGCGTTTGAGGATGTAGGCGAACATGGCTTGTCAAGAACTTGTTGCAGGGCGAGCGGCCGCCTCGCCGGGCCGCCCCAGACAAGGCCAGCCCCCTGGGGGGGCAGCGACCCGTGCAACGGTGGAGCGTGGGGGCTTCATTGCTTCGACCACCAGGTATCGATGACCCAGCCCTCGCCGCTGGAGTACGGCGGCACCGTGGCGGGCCGGGACAGGCGCCAGGCGTTGTACGCCATGCGGTGCGTGCCCGCCGTCCACTGCGGAATCAGGTAGTGGCTGTGCGCGATGACGCGCTCCAGCGCGTGGCAGGCGGGCAGCAGTTGCGCCTCGGTCTTGGCGGAGGTCATGGCCATGATCAGCGCGTCCACGGCAGGGTTCTTCACGCCAGCGAAGTTGCCCGAATCCTCGGTGTCTGCCGCCTGGCTGCCAAACAGGTCGGCGAACTCCTGGCCAGGGTTGTGCGTGCCCTGGAAGGCCATGGAGGTGATGTCGAAGTCGAACTTTTGCAGGCGCTGCTGGTACAGCGCGAAGTCCACCGCACGGAAGCGCAAGCTGATGCCCAGCTTTTGAAGGCTGCGCATCCAGGGCGTGACCACACGCACGCCGCCTTCGTTGCTGTCCATGTATTCGAGCACCATGGCCTGCCCCTGGGCGTTGCGCAGCGCGCCACCCTGCACCTCCCAGCCTGCCTCTTTCAGCAGCGCCTGCGCGCGTCGCAGGTTGGCGCGCAATGAGGAGTCACCATCGGTACGCGGCGGCACCGTCATGGGGCCGAAGGCGGCAGCCGGAATGTGCTTGCGCCAAGGCTCCATCAAGGCCAGTTCTTCGGGCGATGGGGAGCCCCTGGTCTCGCACGCGGTGTTGCCAAAAAGGCCGTTCACCCGCTGGTAGGCGCCGTAAAACATCTGGCGGTTCATCCACTCGTAGTCCATAGCCAGGCCCAGGGCCTCACGCACGCGGGTGTCCTGCAACAGCGGCCGGCGGGTGTTGAGCACATAGCTCTGAAAGCCCGAGGGCAGCTTGTGCGCAAACTCGCCCTTCACGAGCTCGCCGGTATCGAACTTCTTGCCCGTCACACGGCGTGCCCAGTCGCCCGCGCTGAAGAAACGCATCAGGTCGAACTCGCCCGCCTTGAGGGCCTCCAGCCGCGCGGTGTTGTCCTTGTAGATCTTGACGAGGATGGAGTCGAAATTGGCGGTGCCCTTGCGCACGTTCAGGTCACGTGCCCAGTATTGCGGGTCGCGCACATAGGTGATGTCCTTGCCAAAACGCACCGGGCCAACACGATAGGGGCCGCTGCCGATGGGAATGTCCATCACCACCTGGTCGAAGGGTTTGGCCTTTCCATTCTCGACGCCCCAGTCGCGGCTGAAAACCGGCAGGCCGCCCACGGTCAGCGGCAGCTCGCGGTTGGGCAGCTTGAAGCGGTAGCGCACGGTGCGGTCGTTGATCACATCGACACCTGCCACCTCGATCAGCAATGTCTTGTAGGCGGGCGAGGTGAAGGGCCCCACCAGCGTGTCGTAGCTGTGCTTCACGTCCTGCGCCAGCACGGGCTTGCCGTTGTGAAACCGAGCCTCGGGCCGCAGGCGGAACGTGGCGGACAGGCCATCGGCAGCCACCTCCACATCTTCGGCCAGCAGGCCGTAGCCGGTGGCCGTTTCGTCCATGGAGCCCACCAGCAGCGAATCGAACATCAACGACGACAGGTACGCCGGTGCGTTGCCCTTGATGGTGAACGGGTTGTACTTGTCGAAGGTGGAAACGCGCAGGTTGCTCACCAGCCGCAGCTCGCCGCCCTTGGGCGCGTTGGGGTTCACGTATTCGAAATGCGCAAACCCGGCGGGGTAGCGCGGCTCGCCCCACAGGGCATACGCGTGGGCGGCCCAGGCCGGCGCCGCACATCCCATCAGCAAAAAAGTCAGCCAAAACCGCATGCGACAATTCTGCACTACGCCAAAGGCACCACCGCAGGGGCTAAGGGATTTCCCCGCAAGCGGCTGCGGTGCTTCGGCCAACGCCATATCCCCCGCATTCCACAGGAGAACAACAATGGGTTTTCTGACCGGCAAAAAGCTGCTCATCACGGGCGTTCTGTCCAACCGTTCCATCGCCTACGGCATCGCCAAGGCCTGCCACGACCAGGGTGCCGAGCTGGCTTTCAGCTACGTGGGCGACCGCTTCAAGGACCGCATCACCGACTTTGCCGCCGAGTTCAACTCCAAGCTGATCTTTGACTGCGATGTGGCGAGCGACGAGCAGATCGAGCGCATGTTTGCCGAGCTGTCCGCCACCTGGCCCCGGTTTGACGGCTTTGTGCACAGCATCGGCTTTGCCCCGCGCGAGGCGATTGCCGGCAACTTCCTTGACGGCCTGTCGCGCGAAAACTTCCGCATTGCGCACGACATCAGCGCCTACAGCTTTCCGGCCATGGCCAAGGCGGCCCTGCCTTACTTGAACGACAAGTCGTCGTTGCTGACCCTGTCTTACCTGGGCGCGCTGCGCTCCATCCCCAACTACAACACCATGGGACTGGCCAAGGCCAGCCTGGAAGCCAGCGTGCGCTACCTGGCCGAAGCCGTGGGCCGCACCGAAGACGGCCGCAGCATCCGCGCCAACGGCATCAGCGCCGGCCCCATCAAGACCCTGGCCGCCAGCGGCATCAAGGACTTTGGCAAGCTGCTCAGCCGCGTGGCCGACGCATCGCCCCTGCGCCGCAACGTGACCATTGAAGACGTGGGCAATGTGGCGGCCTTCCTGCTGTCCGACCTGGCCAGCGGCATGACGGCTGAAATCACCTATGTGGATGGCGGCTTCAGCCAGACGGCCGGCCTCTCGGCCGACCAGGTCTGACGCCCTTTAGTTCAAGCAAAATGGCCTCCAGCGCTTACCCATCAAGCGCTGACAGCTATTTATTTAATAGCATTTCATCTCCAGCCCGCCGACGCTTTCTCAGTGTTCTGGCAAGGGCCCTGCCCCTCGCCGCCCTGTTGCCCGCATCGGCCTGGGTGCACGCCGCAGACGCGCCCGCCCTGTTGCTGGCCAACGTGTACCGGCCCGGCATGCCGCTGGCGGACTACTGGGTGAGCGAAAAGTACGACGGTGTACGCGGGTACTGGGACGGCCACACCTTGCGCACCCGTGGCGGCGAAACCGTGCAGGCCCCGGCCTGGTTTACCGCGGGTTGGCCCACCACGCCCATGGATGGCGAACTGTGGGCCGGGCGCGGCCGCTTCAGCGCTGCGCAGTCCACCACGCGCCAGCAGCAACCCGATGACGCAGCGTGGCGTGGCATCCGGTTCATGGTGTTTGACTTGCCGCAGCACGGCGGCGTGTTTGACGAACGACTGCCCGCGCTGCAGGCGCTGGTGCGGCGAATTGGCCAGCCCTGGGTGCAGGCCGTGCCCCAACAGCGCATTGCCAACGACGCAGCCCTGCAGGCCCTGCTGCACAAGACGGTGCGCGCAGGTGGCGAGGGGCTGATGCTGCACCGTGGCACATCGCTCTACCGGTCCGGCCGCAGCGACGACCTCATCAAGGTCAAGACCCACCAAGACACCGAGGCCCGCGTGGTGGCGCACCTGCCCGGCAAAGGCAGGCACGCGGGGCGCATGGGCGCCCTGCTGGTGGAGATGCCTTCGGGCCAGCAATTCAGGCTGGGCGCGGGTTTCAGCGATGCGCAGCGGGTGGACCCACCGCCCGTGGGCAGCTGGGTGACCTACCGCTTTCGCGGCACGCACGACGGCGGCCTGCCGCGCTTTGCGAGTTTTGTGCGGGTGCGCGAGGACATTCCGCCTGCCCGGTGACGGCTGCAGCGCTGGCGCCTGCCCGACGCCGAACGCGGTGGCCCGGCGGCTTTGCGGCAGGCAGGCTGCACCGCTCATCAGTTGGGCAACAGGACCTTGTCCACCACGTGGATCACGCCGTTGGACTGGTACACATCGGCAATCGTCACCGTGGCTGTACCACCCTTTTCATCCGTCACCATGATGGCGTTGCCGTTGGCCTCGGCCGTGAGCGTTCCGCCCGCGACGGTCTTGATGCTGGCCATGCCTTTGCCGTCGGCAATCATCTTGGACAGCGCAGAGGCGTCATACTTGCCTGCCACCACGTGGTAGGTGAGCACCTTGGTCAGCGTGGGCTTGCTCTCGGGCTTGAGCAGCGTGTCTACCGTGCCTGCAGGCAATGCGGCAAATGCGGCATTGGTGGGCGCAAAAACGGTGAACGGGCCTGCGCCCTTGAGCGTCTCGACCAGGCCGGCCGCCTTGACCGCCGCCACCAGGGTGGTGTGGTCTTTGGAGTTCACAGCGTTGTCGATGATGTCCTTGCTGGCCAGCATGGGCGCACCGCCCACCATGACCTGGGCCATGGCAGGCATTGCGGCAGCCCCCAGGGCAGCTGCAAGAGCGATGGTGGCAAGGCGGGCGTTGAATCGAAGGGTCATGAAGATCTCCTGAGGGTGGTGTGAAGACAGTCACCGCATGACAATCACGCGGCTGACAGTCAATACGGCAGCACCACTGCAGCGGATTCAAGCCCATGAAAAAATCGCTCCGCCAGTCAAGCCGGGGAGCGATTTTTGGTGTGCAGGTGCAGACACCCGCACCAAGACGGTAGTTATACGTTGCGGCCGTAAGGTCCGTCATCCCCTACCTGCACCAGGTTCTCGGCCGTGGCCAGGGGCTTGGGGTTCTTGCGGGAGGGTTTGCCGTCGGCCACGCAGTCGGCGTAGTAGCGCACCTGCCCGTTTTCGTCTTCCACTTCCACCAAGCCGTGGATGTCGGTCTCGAAGCCGGGGCACAGCTTGGCAAACTCACGCGCGAACTTGAGGTAGTCCACGATCTTCTTGTTGAACACCTCGCCGGGGATCAAGAGTGGAATGCCTGGTGGGTAGGGCGTGACCAGGCCCACGGTGATACGGCCTTCCAGGTCGTCGATCTCCACGCGCTCGGTCTGGCGGTGGGCGATGTGCGCGTAGGCGTCCGAGGGCTTCATGGCGGGCGTCAGGTCCGACAGGTACATCTCGGTCGTCAGGCGCGCAATGTCGTACTTGGCGTACATCTCATGCACGTGCTGGCAAAGGTCCTTGAGACCCATGCGCTCATAGCGCTTGTGCTGCTGGCAGAACTCCGGAAGGATGCGCCACATGGGCTGGTTCTTCTCGTAGTCGTCCTTGAACTGCTGCAGCGCAGTCAGCAGCGTGTTCCACCGGCCCTTGGTGATGCCGATGGTGAACATGATGAAGAAGCTGTACAGACCGGTCTTTTCCACCACCACGCCGTGTTCGGCCAGGTACTTGGTGACGATGGACGCGGGAATGCCGGTCTTGTCGAACTTGCCGTCCAGGTTCAGGCCGGGCGTGACGATGGTGGACTTGATCGGGTCCAGCATGTTGAAGCCGTCGGCCAGCTGACCAAAGCCGTGCCACTTGCTGCCATTCTTCTTGCCCTTGCCGTCGCTGCGGATGATCCAGTCCTCGGCACGGCCCAGGCCTTCGTCCACGAGCTTTTCAGGCCCCCAGACCTTGAACCACCAGTCGCTCTTGCCGAAGTCGTGCTCCACCTGGCGCATGGCGCGGCGGAAGTCCAGTGCTTCGAGCAGGCTCTCTTCCACCAGCGCAGTGCCGCCGGGCGGCTCCATCATGGCGGCGGCCACGTCGCAGCTGGCGATGATGCTGTACTGCGGGCTCGTGCTGGTGTGCATCAGATAGGCCTCGTTGAAGAGGTGCCTGTCGAGCTTGGTGGTCTGCGAATCCTGCACCAGCACATGGCTGGCCTGGCTGATGCCCGCGAGCAGCTTGTGGATGGACTGCGTGGCGTATGTCACCGAATACTTGGGGCGCGCACGCTTCTTGCCCATGGCGTGGTAACTGCCGTAGAACGGATGGAACGCCGCGTGTGGCAGCCAGGCCTCGTCAAAGTGCAGGTTGTCCACGTAGCCATCGAGCATGCTCTTGATGGTTTCGGTGTTGTAGAGCACGCCGTCGTAGGTGGACTGTGTGAGCGTGAGCACGCGCGGTTTGACCTTTTTCGCATCGACTCCCTTGAGCAACGGGTTGGCCTTGATCTTGGCCTCGATGGCCTTGGGCTCGAACTCGCTTTGCGGGATGGGGCCGATGATGCCGAAGTGGTTGCGCGTGGGCTTCATGAACACCGGGATGGCCCCGGTCATGATGATGCTGTGCAGGATGGACTTGTGGCAGTTGCGGTCCACCACCACCACGTCGCCGGGTGCCACGGTGTGGTGCCACACCATCTTGTTCGAGGTGCTCGTGCCGTTGGTCACGAAGAAGCAGTGGTCAGCATTGAAGATGCGCGCTGCGTTGCGTTCGCTCTCGCCAATGGCGCCGTTGTGGTCGAGCAGCTGGCCCAGCTCTTCCACGGCATTGCACACATCGGCGCGCAGCATGTTCTCCCCGTAGAACTGGTGGTACATCTGGCCCACGGGGCTCTTCAAAAACGCCACGCCGCCGGAGTGGCCGGGGCAATGCCAGCTGTACGAGCCGTCTTCCGCATAGTCGAGCAGTGCCTTGAAGAACGGCGGCTGCACGCTTTCAAGATAGCTCTTGGCCTCTCGGATGATGTGGCGCGCCACGAACTCGGGCGTGTCCTCGAACATGTGGATGAAGCCGTGCAACTCGCGCAGGATGTCGTTGGGCAAATGGCGGCTGGTCTTGGTCTCGCCGTGCACATAGATGGGCACCTCGGTGTTCTTGCGCCGCACTTCGCCGATGAAATTGCGCAGGCTCAGAACGATGGGATCGAGCCCGTCGCCCCCGGAGAACTCCTCATCATCAATCGACAGGATGAACGCGCTGGCCCGGCTTTGCTGCTGGGCAAACTGCGACAGGTCTCCATAGCTGGTGACGCCAACCACCTCGAACCCCTCGGACTCGATGGCCTGCGCCAGCGCGCGGATACCGAGGCCCGACGTGTTCTCGGAACGATAGTCTTCATCGATGATGATGATGGGAAAGCGAAACTTCATGCGCAGCCTCCGTGCAACCGTGCCCTGCCCGGCCAAAAAACGAAATAGGCGCGAAGTGTAAGGAATAACGTAGTCACGCCTTTGAACTGCAACCCTTTTGTCCCAGAATGTGGTGCACTAAACACAATCACAACAAGGAGTTGGCTATGGAGGAATCCACCATCTGGTGGCTGGCAGCAGGGGCCGTGGTCGTCGCGGAGCTCGTCACCGGGACGTTCTATTTGCTCATGGTGGCGGTCGGGCTGGTGGCGGGGGCCCTTGCGGCACATCTCGGCGTGCCTTTGTCGCTGCAGATGGTGGCTGCAGCTGCCCTGGGAGGTGGCGCCGTGCTGGCCCTGTACTTCCAGAAAAAGAAACGCCCCGGAGACCCCTCGGCACGCGCAGACCGCAGCGTGAACATGGATGTGGGCGAGACCATTCTGATCGAGAGCTGGAACCCCGATGGCACCACCACCGTGAAATACCGGGGGGCGCAGTGGACTGCCATCCATCGGCCCGGGGTCACGCCCTCCACCGGCATGCACCGCGTCGCTGAGCTGGTGGGCAACCGCCTGCTGGTAGACCCCGTGTAAGCCTGCCTCGGCCGGCCCCTTCAATCTCCTTATTTACTAAAAAGGTCTTCCATGGAAAAAACCGCCATTGCCGCCGTCGTCTTCGTGATCTTCCTGGTCTTCGTGATCCGGTCGGTCAAGGTCGTGCCCCAGCAAAACGCCTGGGTCAAGGAACGTCTGGGAAAGTACGCAGGCACCCTGACACCCGGCCTGAACTTCCTGATTCCGTTCATTGACAAGGTTGCCTACAAACACAGCCTCAAGGAAATCCCGCTCGACGTGCCGAGCCAGGTGTGCATCACACGCGACAACACGCAGCTGCAGGTGGACGGCATCCTGTACTTCCAGGTGACCGACCCCATGCGCGCCAGCTACGGCTCCAGCAACTACATCATGGCCGTCACGCAACTCGCCCAGACCTCGCTGCGTTCGGTCATCGGCAAGCTGGAACTCGACAAGACGTTTGAAGAGCGCGACATCATCAATGCCCAGGTCGTGCAGGCCATTGACGAAGCCGCGCTGAACTGGGGCGTGAAGGTGCTGCGCTACGAAATCAAGGATCTGACGCCGCCCAAGGAAATCCTGCACGCAATGCAGGCGCAGATCACCGCTGAGCGCGAGAAGCGCGCGCTGATTGCCGCCTCAGAAGGCCGCAGACAGGAGCAGATCAACATCGCCACCGGCGAGCGCGAGGCCTTCATCGCCCGCTCCGAGGGCGAAAAACAGGCTGTGATCAACAAGGCCCAGGGCGAAGCCGAATCCATCAAGGCCGTGGCCGAAGCCAACGCACAGGCCATTGAACGCGTCGCCGCAGCCATCCGCCAGCCAGGTGGCGAACAGGCGGTGCAGCTCAAGGTGGCCGAAAAGGCCGTGGACGCCTACAGCCAGGTCGCCTCGGATGCGACCACCACCCTCATCGTCCCGAGCAACATGACCGAAGTGTCGGCACTGATCGGTTCGGCGATGAAAATGGTGCAGACATCGCAGAGAGCGGGTTGAGATAGCACAGCGGACGATATTTTCAGACCGTGGCCGGCAGTGACCGGTAGGCACCCAATCCTGTGGCTATAATCGAGGGCTTCGGAGAGGTGGATGAGCGGTTTAAGTCGCACGCCTGGAAAGCGTGTGTGGGCTAATCCCCACCGCGGGTTCGAATCCCGCCCTCTCCGCCATGGATCAGTTCTTTGACGTTCACTGACGTCCTAGAAACCCCTTCAAAAGCCCCGTAAGTCTATGATTTACGGGGCTTTTTGTTTGTTGACGTTCAGATACGTCCGTTGACAGCCGGTCTTCCTTGTTGGTATCGTTGTGGGTATTCAGGCTGAACCGTGTTGGTATCGCCGCTACCAGCAGGAGAGAGCCCGGTGCTTACCGATACCGCCGTACGAACCAGTAAACCCCGCGAGACACTCTACAAGGTGTCGGATGGGCGCGGCCTTCAACTCCATATCACGCCACAGGGTTCGAAGCTCTGGCGCTGGGCCTATCGCTTTGATGGCAAGCAGAAACTCATGGCACTCGGGGGTTACCCGGACGTGTCTCTAGCCCAAGCCCGAGACTGGGCTGATCAAGCCCGAAAGCTTCTCGCGACAGGCACCGATCCGATGGCCGAGCGCAAGGCGGAGAAGATCGCTCGCCGACTCTCCGCTGACAACTCTTTTGCTGTAATCGCAAAGCTCTGGTACGAGGGATGGAAAGCCGCGCGCAGTGACAGCCACACAGCTTACGTATGGCGCAGACTGGAAGCGGATGTGTTTCCAGCCATCGGGCCTCGCCCCGTGGCGGAGATCGAGACGCCTGAGTTGGTTTTCATGATGAAGAAGATCGAGAAGCGGGGCGCCTTAGACATAGCAAAACGCGCGCTTCAAACCTGCGGCCAGATCTTCCGGTACGCCATTGCTCACGGCCTTGCAACCCGAAATCCGGCCGCAGAGATTCGACCTGCGGACGTTCTAGCATCTCGAAAAAAGGAGAACTATGCCCGGGTTGAGCCCAAGGAGTTGGCAGAGTTGTTGCGAAAAATTGAGGTCTACCAAGGCTCAGCCACCACTCGAATGGCCATCAAGCTCATGGCGATGACCTTCGTGCGTACCTCTGAGCTGATTGGCGCTCGCTGGCAAGAGATTGATTGGGACGCCGCTCGCTGGGACATTCCGGCTGAGCGCATGAAGATGAAGACTCCACACATCGTTCCGCTCTCAAGCCAGGCGGTGACGCTGCTCCGGAGTCTCCACACCCTCACTGGGCACAGCGCCTTGCTTTTTCCTGGCGAGCGCGACCATGAGAAGCCGATGAGCAATAACACCATCTTGGGCGCTCTGGATCGCATGGGATACAAAGGGCGAATGACAGGCCATGGTTTCCGAGGCGTAGCCTCGACGATCTTGCATGAACAAGGTTGGCCACATCAGCATATCGAATTGCAGCTGGCGCACCAAGAGCGGAGTGCTGTCTCGGCAGCGTACAACCATGCCCTTTATCTTCAGCCTCGCGTCAAAATGATGCAGGCTTGGAGCAACTACCTCGACGCATGTATCGCGGGCAATGTGGTTCGAATCGAGGGAAAACGCGCGTAGCGATACTTTTTTGAGCGGCACTTATGAATACGAAAAAGCTCTCTCAGTTGCGCGCTGCCGCTGCCCGGGGTGACGAGGAGGCCATTGCGAAACTGTTCGAAGTAGCCAAGTCCCCAGAAGGTCTGAATCAGTTGCACGCCATTGCGCAGGAATCCGAGGAGCGTTGGGCGAAGAAGAAGCGCGCTGAGCTCAAGCAGACGCCTCCACGCGAGCTTGGTCACTGGGAAACTTTACATGTTGGCGCCGATTCAAAATTGAGCCACCGTGCCGATTGAATTTTGAGCCAGGGCTAATGGCCAACCTGTGAAGGTCGGCTGTGGATAAGTGTAGTGCCTTGGGTCGGTTTTGGTCTCCTTGGTGATCGAGCTCGGTGGTCGTCCGTTGAGGGTAAGCCGCGCAGGGCGAAGCCCGTAGCGGCTTGCCCTTGAACCGCTCAGAACGGCTCAGCCTTCTTGGCCTGTTCGCGTGCCTTGATGCGTTTCTTGGCCACGGCTGTGCTGTGCATGAACCTGTGGGACTCGTTGCCCGTCTCGACGATGTGGCAGTGGTGCGTGAGTCGATCCAGCAGTGCCGTGGTCATCTTGGCATCGCCGAACACGCTGGACCATTCCTTGAAGTCCAGGTTGGTGGTGATCATCACGCTGGTCTGCTCGTAGAGCTTGCTCAGCAGGTGGAACAGCAAGGCGCCGCCTGCCTGGCTGAAGGGCAGGTAGCCCAGCTCATCAAGGATGACCAGGTCCATGCGCTGCAAGCTCGCTGCGATGCGGCCTGCCTTGCCTTGGGCCTTCTCCTGCTCCAGTGCGTTGACCAGGTCCACCGTGGAGTAAAACCGCACGCGTGAGCCATGGCGCGTGATGCCCGCCACGCCGATGGCCGTGGCCAGATGCGTCTTGCCCGTGCCGGGGCCACCCACCAGCACCACGTTGTGCGCCTGACGACCAAGCCATCGAAGCAGTCGATGATGGGCGACAGGTACACCTTGCCGGCCGGGATCTGGAACTCGGTGATGACGCGACTGCAGCGTTCGGCGAATCACCGATGACCTGATCACGGCTTGGGAGCTCTATCTGTTCTGCAGTGCGGTCGACGACGTTTCAGCCCGCATTCATCCCAGAGAACGATGCAGGGAAGTTCTCTGCCAGGTAGCTCTCACCCCGCTCCAACACGAAGTAGCGAAAGGCCTCGGCAGCTGGAGACAGCAGCTTGGACAAGGTGTGCACTACGTTCCAGGCGCGCACCACCGGAGCACCTTCCACGTCCAGCACCGTCAGCAGCCGGCTGTTCAGCTCCAGCCCCACGGTATGCAGCGACAAGAAGCTCAGACCCATGCCGGCCATCACGGCCTGTTTGATGGTCTCGTTGCTGGCCATTTCCATGATCACGCGCAACTCGACGTGCTCGCTGAGCAAAAACTTCTCCAGCGCGGCGCGTGTGCCGGAACCCTGCTCACGCACGATGAAGTCGTATTCCTTGAGCAGAGCTGCGGGCATCTGGGCCGCCAGCGCCAGCGGGTGATCGACCGGTGCCACGAACACGTGCGGGTGCGCAGCAAACGGCTCGGCGCGCGTGGCCAGTTCCTTGGGCGGGCGGCCCATGATGGCGATGTCCACCTCGTTGGCGTGCAGCATCTTCACCAGTTGTTCGCGGTTGCTCACTGCCAGACGCAGGTCGATGTTGCCGTGCTCGCGCCGGAACTCAGCCAAGAGATGCGGCAGAAAGTATTTCGCCGTGCTCACCATGCCGATCACCAGAGTGCCGGTCTCCAGTTTCTGTAGTCGGGCCGCGGCGTCTTCTGCATCCTTGAGCGTGGCCAGCATCTTGCGCGCATAAACCAGCATGTACTCGCCCACGGTGGTCAGCGCCACCTTGCGGCCGTTGCGCTCGAACAGGGGCATGCCCACGTGCCCTTCCAGCTCCTTGATCTGCATCGTCACCGCCGGCGGGGTGAGGTGCAGCACCTGCGCCGCCCGCGCAAAGCTGAGGTGGCGCGCCACCTCGCTGAACACGCGCAATTGCCGGAAGGTGGCGTTCTTCATTAAGTAAAACCTTAATCGAAATTCAAGAAATCGTGAATTTACTTTATTTACACCCAAATTTAAAGTCCGCTCCACCCCAGACAAACCTCACTTTTTGGAGCAACACATGAGCAACGCCCCCGTAGGTTCCACCGAGATCAAGGACGCCAAAAAGCGCTACAGCGCAGGCGTGCTCAAGTACAAGCAAATGGGCTACTGGATGCCCGATTACGTGCCCAAGGACACGGACACGTTGTGCCTGTTCCGCATCACCCCGCAGGACGGGGTGGACCCCGAAGAAGCCGCCGCCGCTGTGGCCGGCGAATCGAGCACCGCCACCTGGACGGTGGTGTGGACCGACCGACTGACCGCCTGCGACAGCTACCGCGCCAAGGCCTACAAGGTGCAGCCGGTGCCCAACCGCCCGGGCGAGTACTTTGCCTGGGTGGCCTACGACCTGATCCTGTTCGAAGAAGGCTCCATCGCCAACATGACGGCGAGCCTGATTGGCAACGTGTTCAGCTTCAAGCCGCTGAAGGCCGCCCGCCTGGAAGACATCCGCATCCCGGTGGCTTACGTGAAAACCTTCAAAGGCCCGCCGACCGGCCTGGTGGTCGAGCGCGAACGGCTGGACAAGTTCGGCCGCCCGCTGCTGGGCGCCACCACCAAGCCCAAGCTGGGCCTCTCGGGCCGCAACTACGGCCGCGTGGTGTACGAAGGCCTCAAGGGCGGGCTCGATTTCATGAAGGACGACGAGAACATCAACTCGCAGCCTTTCATGCATTGGCGCGACCGCTTCCTCTTCGTGATGGACGCGGTGAACAAGGCCAGCGCCGAGACCGGTGAAGTGAAAGGCAGCTACCTGAACGTAACCGCCGCCACGATGGAAGACATGTACGAGCGCGCCGAGTTCGCGAAAGAACTGGGCTCGGTCATCGTGATGGTGGATCTGGTCATTGGCTACACCGCCATCCAGAGCATGGCGAACTGGTGCCGCAAGCACGACATGATTATGCACATGCACCGTGCGGGCCATGGCACCTACACGCGGCAGAAGAACCACGGCGTGAGTTTCCGCGTGATCGCCAAGTGGCTGCGCCTGGCGGGCTGCGACCACCTGCACACCGGCACCGCGGTCGGCAAGCTCGAAGGCGACCCGCTCACGGTGCAGGGCTACTACAACGTCTGTCGCGACAGCTACACCAAGACCGATCTGCCACGTGGCCTCTATTTCGACCAGGACTGGGCCGACCTGAAGAAGGTCATGCCCGTGGCTTCGGGCGGCATCCACGCCGGCCAGATGCACCAGCTGATCGACCTCTTCGGCGACGACGTGGTGCTGCAGTTTGGCGGCGGCACCATCGGCCACCCCATGGGCATCCAGGCCGGCGCGGTGGCCAACCGCGTCGCGCTGGAATGCATGGTGAAAGCGCGCAACGAGGGCCGCAACCTGCTGGAGGAAGGCCCGACCATCCTGAAGCAGGCCGCGCAGCACTGCAGCCCGCTCAAGGCCGCGCTCGATACCTGGGGCGAGATCAGCTTCAACTACCAGAGCACCGATTCCAGTGACTACGTGGCTACGCCCGCGATGGCCTGACCCGCTCCAACACAGAGGACCGCACACCATGATGACCAACCCCACCGGCCGCCTCACACAAGGCCAGTTCAGTTTCCTGCCCGAGCTCACCGACGCGGAGATCACCGCGCAGATCGAGTACGGCCTCAAGCGTGGCTACGCCTGGAGCGTGGAATACACCGACGACCCGCATCCGCGCAACACCTACTGGGCCATGTACGGCCACCCGATGTTCGACCTGCAGGACGCTGCCGGCGTGCTGCAGGAAGTGCAGGCTTGCCGCAAAGCATTCCCGCGCCACTACATCCGCATGATGGCCTTCGACTCGACGCGCAACGTCGAGACCATCGTGATGAGTTTCATCGTCAACCGACCCCCCACCGAACCCGGCTTCATGCTGGAGCGACAGGAAGTGAACGGCCGCAGCCTGCGCTACACCACGCGCGGCTACGGCGCGGTGCGCCCTGAAGGCGAGCGTTACCAAGACGCAACCTGAAAGCACGGGCCGCCATGTCGTACCTCATTCCTGGCAGCACGCCGCCACCACTCGATGCCGCCGTGACCACCGCGGCCGCATCGGTGGAGGGCCCGGCACCGGCCCACACCCCGGCAAAGGCACCGCGCTCGGTGGGCGCGGTGCTGGCCAGCACGCAGGTGGAGGCCGTGCTGCAGGAACTGGACGATGAGCTTGTGGGCCTGGCGCCAGTAAAGGCCCGGGTGCGCGACATCGCGGCGCTGCTGGTCATTGACAAACTCCGCACCGGCCTGGGTCTGCCTTCGCAGCCGCCCAGCCTGCACATGTGCTTCTCGGGCAACCCCGGCACCGGCAAAACCACGGTGGCACTGCGCATGGCGCAGATCCTTCACCGGCTGGGCTATGTGCGCAAGGGCCACATGGTGGCCGTGACGCGCGACGATCTGGTGGGCCAGTACATCGGCCACACCGCGCCGAAGACGCGCGAGGTTTTGAAGAAGGCCATGGGCGGCGTGCTCTTCATCGACGAGGCGTACTACCTCTACCGCCCCGAGAACGAACGCGACTACGGGCAGGAGGCGATCGAGATCCTGCTGCAGGTGATGGAGAACCACCGCGACGACCTCGTGGTGATCCTGGCCGGCTACGAGGACAGGATGAACACCTTCTTTCAGTCCAACCCCGGCATGCGCTCGCGCATTGCGCACCACCTCACCTTTCCCGACTACAGCGCCGGCGAGCTGATGCAGATCTCGCGCAGGATGCTCGCCGAGCAGAATCACCGCTTCAGCCCGGAAGCCGCCGAGGCCTTCGGACGTTACCTCGGCCTGCGGCTGGAGCAACCCCATTTCGCCAATGCGCGCAGCGTGCGCAACGCGCTCGACCGTGCACGCCTGAGACAGGCCAGCCGTCTGTTTTCGCAGCCTGACCACGAGCTCAGCGCGGAAGAACTCACCACGCTGCAGGCGAGCGACATCCTTGGCAGCCGCCTCTTCGGCGCCGAAGGAGCAACCCATGCTTGAGGCCCTCATCTTCGACGTCGACGGCACCCTGGCCGACACCGAAGAAGCCCACCGCACCGCCTTCAACGACGCCTTTGCCGAAGTGCGCCTGGACTGGCATTGGGACGAGACCACCTACATCCGCCTGTTGCAGGTCTCTGGCGGCAAGGAACGCATCGCACACCACTGGCACATGGTCGAACCCGAGATCGCCAGCGGCGCCGCGGCGCGAACCACCATCGACCGCGTGCATGCCATCAAGACGCGCCTCTACGAAAGCCGCGTGAGCGGCGGCCAGCTGCCGCTGCGCCCAGGCGTGTTGCGCCTCATGCGCGAGGCGCTCGCTGCCGGCCTTCGCCTGGCCATCGCCACCACCACCACACCAGCCAACATCGATGCCTTGCTGCGCACCCCGCTCGGGCCGGATTGGCGGCGCCACTTCGCGGCCATCGGTGATGCGGCCACCGCCGCACGCAAGAAGCCCGACCCGCTGGTGTACCAGCAGGTCTTGTCCACCCTGGGCCTGCCGGCGCAGGCCTGCCTGGCCTTCGAGGACTCGGCCAACGGCCTGCGCGCGGCCACCGCCGCCAGCATTCAGACCCTGGTCACACCCACCGTGCACACCACCGGCCAGCGTTTTGACGACGCCCTGCTGGTGTTGCCGCACCTGGGCGATCTCGCACAACCCTTGCCCCAGGGTGTCGCTGGCATGGACCAGCGCTGGGTCACGGTGGACGCCCTGCGCCGCTGGCACGCCGGCAGCACCCTGTTCGAGTCGGCCTGATCGGTCGCGTCCATTTCCCCCACACAACAGAGTCGCCCCACGATGTCCCGAGCGAACCCGCCCCTCCTGCCACCCTCCCCCGTTCGGCTGGCACCCTCCATCCTGTCAGCCGACTTCGCCCGCCTGGGCGAAGAAGTGCGCGCCATCGAAGCGGCGGGCGCGGACTTCGTGCACTTCGACGTGATGGACAACCACTACGTGCCCAACCTCACCATCGGCCCGCTGGTGTGCGAGGCGATCCGCCCGCATGTGCAGATTCCGATCGACGTGCACCTGATGGTGGAGCCCGTGGACGCGCTGGTGCCGCTGTTCGCCAAGGCGGGTGCGAGCTGCATCACCTTCCACCCCGATGCCTCGCGCCACGTGGACCGCACGCTGCAACTGATCCGCTCGCACGGCTGCAAGGCAGGGCTGGTGTTCAATCCCGCCACGCCGCTGGCCTGGATGGACCACGTGATGGACAAGCTGGACATGGTGCTGCTCATGAGCGTGAACCCGGGCTTCGGCGGCCAGGCGTTCATACCTGCCACGCTGCACAAGCTGCGCGAGGCGCGCCGCCGCATCGACGCGCACACCACCGCCGGTGGCCAGCCCATCTGGCTGGAGGTGGACGGTGGCGTGAAGCTGGACAACATCGGCCAGATCGTGCAGGCCGGCGCCGACATCTGCGTGGCCGGCAGCGCGGTCTTCGGCGCGCCCGACGCGGGCGGCGGCTACTACGGCGTCATGGGCGCGCTGCGCAAAGCCGCAGATTCAACCGATCGTCATTCCAGCAACCCCACGCGGAGCACACCATGCCATTGACCGGCCGCAAGACCCTCACCCAGTACCTGATCGAAGAACGCCGCCGCTTCCCCCAAGCCAGCGGCGACTTCAACGCGCTCATTCTTGACGTGGCCATGGCCTGCAAGGCCATCGCGCGCGCGGTGGCATTCGGCGCGCTGGGCGACGTGCTGGGCAACCACGCGGCCGAGACCGGGGGCTCGGTCAACGTGCAGGGTGAAACACAGAAGAAGCTGGACGTGCTGAGCAACGAGTACTTTTTGCGCATCACCGAATGGGGCGGCCACCTAGCGGGTATGGCGTCGGAAGAGATGGACGCGCCGTACCAGATTCCCCGGACCTACCCGCGCGGCAAGTACCTCCTGGTGTTCGACCCGCTCGACGGCTCCAGCAACATCGACGTGAATGTGTCGGTGGGCAGCATCTTCTCGGTGCTGCGCGCGCCGGCAGCCGAAGACCGCGAGGTGACCGAGTCCGACTTCCTGCAACCCGGCACGCAGCAGGTGGCCGCCGGCTACGCACTCTACGGCCCCACCACCATGCTGGTGATCACGGTGGGCAATGGCGTGGCCGGCTTCACGCTCGACCCCAACCTGGGCGAATTCATCCTCACCCATCCCGATCTCACCGTACCCGCCGACACGCAGGAATTCGCGATCAACGCGTCCAACAGCCGCTTCTGGGAAGCGCCGGTGAAGCGGTACGTGGACGAATGCCTGGCCGGCAAGACCGGCCCGCGCGCCAAGGACTTCAACATGCGCTGGATCGCCAGCATGGTGGCCGAGGCGCATCGCATTCTCATGCGCGGCGGCGTGTTCCTCTACCCGCGCGACACGAAGGACGCATCGAAGCCCGGCCGCCTGCGCCTGTTGTACGAGGCCAACCCCATCGGTTTCATCATGGAACAGGCCGGCGGGCGCGCCAGCACCGGGCGCGTTCCCATGCTCGGTGTGCAGCCCGAGGGCCTGCACCAGCGCATCGGCCTGGTGTTCGGTTCGAAGGACGAGGTGGAGCGCATCGAGCGCTACCACGCCGAACCCGTCCGCAAAGACCTGGACAACCCCCTGTTCCACGAACGCAGCCTGTTCCGCGTCTGAGCGGTCGGCCTCCACGCTTGCATTCGCACCGATTCTTCAACTTCACGGGACGTCACCATGTCTGAGCGCCACCCCATCATCGCCATCACCGGCTCGTCGGGCGCGGGAACCACTTCGGTCACCCGCACCTTCGAGAACATCTTCCGCCGCGAAGGCGTCAGCGCCGCCATCATCGAAGGCGACAGCTTCCACCGCCACGACCGCAAGGAGATGAAGCAGCGCCAGGCAGAGGCCGAGCGCGCCGGCAACGGCCACTTCAGCCACTTCGGCCCGGAGAACAACCTCTTCCCCGAACTCGAAGCGCTGTTCGCCGCCTATGGCCGCAGCGGCACCGGCATGTCGCGCAAGTACCTGCACGATCCCGACGAGGCCGCCCCCTACCGGCAGGAGCCGGGCACCTTCACCCCATGGGAAGAACTGCCTACCGGCACAGACCTGCTGTTCTACGAAGGTCTGCACGGCGCAGTGATCACGCCCGACGTGAACATCGCCCAACACCCCGACCTGCTCATCGGCGTCGTGCCGGTGATCAACCTGGAGTGGATCCAGAAGCTCTGGCGCGACAAGTCCAAGCGCGGCTACAGCACCGAGGCGGTGACCGACACCATCCTGCGCCGCATGCCCGACTACGTGAACTACATCTGCCCGCAGTTCGCGCACACGCACGTCAACTTCCAGCGCGTACCGTGCGTGGACACGTCCAACCCCTTCATTGCGCGCGAGATTCCCGCGCCGGACGAAAGCTTCGTCGTGATCCGCTTCGCCAAACCCAAGGGCATCGATTTCCAGTACCTGCTGAGCATGGTGCACGACTCGTTCATGTCGCGCGCCAACACCATCGTGGTGCCCGGCGGCAAGATGGAGCTGGCGATGCAGCTCATTTTTACGCCCTTCATCTGGCGGATGATGGAGCGCAAGCAGAGGGCCTTCGCATGAGCACCGCCCGCCAACAACCCAATCTCGATCTTGCGCGCCGCATGGCGAACGCCATCCGCATGCTGGCGGTGGACGCGGTAGAGGCCGCGAACTCGGGCCACCCGGGCGCACCCATGGGCATGGCCGACATCGCCGAGGTGCTGTGGAACCGCCACCTGCGCCACAACCCCGCCAACCCCGCCTGGCACGACCGAGACCGCTTCGTGCTCTCCAACGGCCACGGTTCCATGCTGCTGTACGCGCTGCTGCACCTCACGGGCTACGACCTGTCGATGGACGACCTGCGCCAGTTCCGCCGCCTGCACAGCAAGACCGCCGGCCACCCTGAAGTGGGCGTGACACCGGGTGTGGAAACGACCACCGGACCGCTGGGCCAGGGCCTGGCCAACGCGGTCGGCATGGCGCTGGCCGAGAAGCTGCTCGCGCACCAGTTCAACCGCCCCGGCCACGACATCGTGGACCACCACACCTACGTGTTCCTGGGTGACGGCTGTCTCATGGAAGGCATTAGCCACGAGGTGTGTTCGCTCGCAGGAACGCTCCGCCTGTCCAAGTTGATCGCGCTGTACGACGACAACGGAATTTCCATCGATGGCCATGTGCAGGGCTGGTTCACCGACGACACACCGCGCCGCTTCGCTGCCTACGGCTGGCACGTGGTCACAGTGGACGGTCACGACCCCAGCCTGATCCACGCCGCGCTGCAGCGCGCACGCAGCGCGGCCGCGCAGGCCGAGGGAAAGCCCACGCTGATCTGCTGCAAGACCGTGATCGGCAAGGGCGCGCCCAACAAGCAGGGCAGCCACGACGTGCACGGCGCCGCCCTGGGCGCCGCCGAGGTTCAGGCCACGCGCGAGGCGCTGGGCTGGAGCACCGCGCCCTTCGAGATTCCGGCCGACATCGCTGCCGCATGGAACGCCACCGAGCGCGGGTGTGCGCTGGAAACGCAATGGCTGGCGCGTCTCGCCGCCTACCGCCAGGCCTTCCCGGTCGAAGCCGCCGAGTTCGAACGCCGCATGGCCGGCGACCTGCCCGAGGCCTTCGTGAACGAAATTCCCGCGCTGGTGGCGGCGCTCGGCCAGTGCACCGATGCGGTGGCCACCCGCAAGGCCAGCCAGCTCGCGCTCGATGCCATGGCACCGAAGCTGTCTGAAATCTTCGGCGGCAGCGCCGACCTCACCAGCTCCAACCTCACCAACTTCAAGGGCTGCGTCACCGCCGGGCCAAACAAGGCTGGCCGCTTCAGTGGTGGCAACCACCTGAGCTACGGCGTGCGCGAGTTCGGCATGGCCGCCATCATGAACGGCATGGCACTGCACGGTGGTTTCATTCCCTACGGCGGCACCTTCCTCGCGTTCAGCGACTACAGCCGCAACGCGGTGCGCATGGCCGCGCTGATGAAGCTGCAGGTGGTGCATGTGTTCACGCACGACAGCATCGGCCTGGGCGAAGACGGTCCGACCCATCAGCCGGTGGAGCATGTGCCCAGCTTGCGCATCATCCCGGGGTTGGACGTGTGGCGGCCCGCCGATGCGCTGGAAACGGCCGTGGCCTGGTCCCATGCGCTGCTGCGGCGCGACGGTCCCACCGCGCTCGCGCTCTCGCGTCAGAACCTGCCGCAGCTGGGCGATGCGTCGCGCGCAGCGGACATCCGGCGCGGGGGCTACGTGCTCTCGGACATGGACGGTGCTCAGGCGGTGATCGTCGCCACCGGTTCCGAAACGGCGCTCGCCATGCAGGCACAGACCGCGCTCGCGGCCGAAGGCATCGCCACACGCGTGGTCTCCATGCCCTGCACCAACCTGTTCGACCGGCAGGACGCCGCCTGGCAGGACGCGGTGCTGCCGCCCGCGCTGCCCGCTATCGCGGTGGAGGCCGCGCACCCCGATTTCTGGCGCAAGTACGTCGGCCGCACCGGGCGCGTGGTGGGCATGGCCAGCTTCGGCGAATCGGCACCCGCGAAAGACCTGTACGCACACTTCGGCATCACCGCCGCGCGCGTGGCCGACGAGGTGCGCGCACTGGTGCACCCACGCCCGCGTGTGCGCGCCGGCATCGAAGCGGTGACGGCATGAGCGCGAACGTCCAGGCTTTCGACTTGGCAATGTTCGACCTCGACGGCACCCTGGTCGCCACCGCCGGCGAGATTGGCGACGCCGTCAACGACACGCTGGTGCGCTTCGAGCTGCCAGCGGTCTCGCAGGTGCAGGTGGAGCGCTGGATCGGCCACGGCACGCGCGAGCTGCTGATCCAGGCACTGGCATCGGCCAACGACACCACCGCCGAGGTGATCCGGTCCAGCAGCTCACTGAGCTTGATCGCTGCCGAATTCGATCGCCACTACCAACGCCGTTGCGGCACGCGCAGCCAGCTCTACCCCCAGGTGCGCGACACCCTGTTGGCCCTGCGCGAGCGCGGCGTCAAGCTCGCCGTCGTGACCAACAAGGAAAGCCGCTACACCGCCACCGTGCTCGATGCACACCGCCTCGCACCGCTGTTCGACCGCGTGATCAGCGGCGACACCCTGCCCACCAAGAAGCCCGACCCCGCTGGCATCCACAGTTGCCTCACGCAGTTCGGCGCGGCCGCAGAACGCGCGCTGTTCGTGGGCGACTCCTCCATCGACGTGGCCACCGCGCGCAACGCCGGCGTGCGCGTGTGGGCGCTGCCCTATGGCTACAACATGGGTGAGCCCATCACCGCCAACCAACCCGATCGCGTCATTCCCGACATCTCTGTCCTGTTGAACTGAATTTCCCTCGAACACCCCATGACACAGAAAGCCCCCATCAAGATCGGCATCAACGGCTTCGGCCGCATCGGCCGCAACGTGCTGCGCAGCGCCATCCAGAACTTCCAGGACATCGAAGTCGTGGCCATCAACGACCTGCTGGAGCCCGAGTACCTGGCTTACATGTTGCAGTACGACAGCGTGCACGGCCGCTTCAAGGGCGACGTCAAGGTCGAGGGCAACACCCTGATCGTCAATGGCAAGAAGATCCGCCTGACGCAGGAGCGCGACCCGGCCAACCTGAAGTGGGCCGACGTTGGTGCGGAGGTCGTCATCGAATCCACCGGCCTGTTCCTGGACAAGGTCACCGCGCAGAAGCACCTGGACGCGGGCGCCAAGAAGGTCATTCTGTCGGCCCCGAGCAAGGACGACACCCCGATGTTCGTCTTCGGCGTGAACGACAAGACCTACAAGGGCGAGGCCATCATCTCCAACGCCAGCTGCACCACCAACTGCCTGGCGCCCATTGCCAAGGTGCTCAACGACAAGTGGGGCATCAAGCGCGGTCTGATGACCACGGTGCACGCGGCCACGGCCACGCAGAAGACGGTGGACGGCCCGAGCAACAAGGACTGGCGCGGCGGTCGCGGCATCCTGGAAAACATCATCCCTTCCAGCACCGGTGCGGCCAAGGCCGTGGGCGTGGTGATCCCCGAGCTGAACAAGAAGCTCACGGGCATGTCCTTCCGCGTGCCGACCTCCGACGTGTCGGTGGTCGACCTGACGGTGGAACTCAACAGCGAAGCCAGCTACGACGAGATCAAGGCCGAGATGAAGGCCCAGTCCGAAGGCGCGCTCAAGGGCGTGCTGGGCTACACGGAAGACAAGGTGGTCGCCACCGATTTCCGCGGCGATACCCGCACCTCGATCTTCGACGCCGAAGCCGGCATCGCGCTGGACAAGACCTTCATCAAGGTGGTGAGCTGGTACGACAACGAGTGGGGCTACTCCAACAAGTGCCTGGAAATGGTGCGCGTCGTGGGCTACGCGAAATGAAGCCTCTGCGATTCAGCGATGTGTGTGCAACCGGCTTCGCGCGCGGCAAGCGGGTCTTCATCCGTGCCGACCTCAACGTGCCTCTATCGCCCCCCATGCTTCGCTGCCCCCCCGAGGGGGGAGCAACCGCCTTGGGGCGGCCCGGCGGCGGCTGGGACGACAGCGGCCGCATCACGGAAGACACGCGCATCCGCGCTAGCATCCCGGCCATCCAGATGGCGCTGGACGCCGGCGCGGCGGTCATGGTCACGAGCCACCTGGGCCGGCCCACCGAAGGGGCGTTCAAGCCCGAGGACTCGCTCGCCCCCGTGGCCGCACGCCTGGGCGAGCTCATGGACCGCCCGGTGCGCCTCGTGGCCAACTGGATCGACGGCGACTTCTCGGTCGCCCCCGGCGAGGTCGTGCTGCTGGAGAACTGCCGCCTCAACGTGGGCGAGAAGAAGAACAGCCCCGAACTCGCGAAGAAACTCGGCGCGCTGTGCGACATCTTCGTGCACGACGCCTTCGGCACCGCCCACCGGGCCGAAGGCACCACCTACGGCATCGCCGAGACCGCGCCCATCGCCTCCGCCGGCCCGCTGCTGGCGGCCGAGATGGACGCCATCGCCAAGGCGCTGGCCGCGCCGAAGCGCCCACTGGTCGCCATCGTGGCCGGCAGCAAGGTCAGCACCAAGCTCACCATCCTCAAGAGCCTGGCGAACAACGTGGACAACCTGATCGTCGGTGGCGGCATCGCCAACACCTTCATGCTGGCCGCCGGCCTGAAGATCGGCAAGAGCCTGGCCGAAGCCGACCTGGTGGACCAGGCCAAGGCGGTAATCGAGGCGATGAAGGCGCGTGGCGCCGAGGTACCGATCCCGACCGACGTGATGACCGCCAAGGCTTTCAGTGCCGATGCGCCGGCCACGGTCAAGAAGGCCACCGACGTGGCCGACGACGACCTGATCCTGGACATCGGCCCCGAGACCGCGGCCAAGCTGGCGGCACAGCTCAAGCAGGCCGGCACCATCGTCTGGAACGGCCCGGTGGGCGTGTTCGAGTTCGCCGCGTTCGAAGGTGGCACCAAGGCGATTGCGCAGGCTATTGCCGACAGCAGCGCCTTCAGCATCGCCGGTGGTGGCGACACGCTGGCCGCGATTGCCAAGTACGGCATCGAGAAGGACGTGGGCTACATCTCCACCGGCGGCGGCGCTTTCCTCGAAGTGCTCGAAGGCAAGACGCTGCCGGCGTTCGAAATCCTCGAACGCCGTTCGTCCTGATGCCCCCTTTTCTTTTTCAATCCACAGGAGATTCCCATGGCGCTCGTTTCCCTCCGACAGGTGCTCGATCACGCAGCCGAACATGGCTACGGCGTGCCCGCCTTCAACGTCAACAACCTTGAACAGATCCTCGCCATCATGGAAGCCGCGCAGGAGACCGACAGCCCGGTGATCCTGCAGGCCTCGGCCGGCGCGCGCAAGTACGCGGGCGAGGCCTACCTGCGCCACATGGTGCTGGCGGCGGTGGAGGCCCACCCCGACCTGCCCGTGGTGCTGCACCAGGACCACGGCGCCACGCCGGCGGTGTGCATGCAGTCGATCCGCTCCGGCTTCACCAGCGTGATGATGGACGGCTCGCTGCGCGAGGACGGCAAGACGCCGGCCACCTACGACTACAACCTCGCGGTGACACGCCGCGTCTGCGACATGGCGCATGCCGTGGGCGTGTCGGTGGAGGGTGAACTCGGTTGCCTGGGTTCGCTGGAAACCGGCGAGGCGGGTGAAGAAGACGGCGTGGGCGCGGTGGGCAAACTTACGCACGACATGATGCTGACCGATCCCGACCAGGCCGAGGACTTCGTGCGCCGCACCGGCGTGGACGCACTGGCGATCGCCATCGGCACCAGTCACGGCGCCTACAAGTTCACGCGCCAGCCCACCGGCGACATTCTCGCCATCGACCGCATTGCAGCCATCCACGCCAAGGTGCCGAACACGCATTTGGTGATGCACGGCAGCTCCAGCGTGCCGCAGGAGTGGCTGGCCATCATCCGCGAGCACGGTGGCGACATCAAGGAAACCTACGGCGTGCCGGTGGAAGAGATCCGGCGTGGCATCCAGAACGGCGTGCGCAAGGTGAACATCGACACCGATATCCGCCTGGCCATGACCGGCGCCATGCGCCAGACCTTCGCGAAGGAACGCAGCGAGTTCGATCCGCGCAAGGCGCTGCTGGCCGCCAAGAAGGCCGCGCGCGGCGTGTGCCGAGAACGCTTCGAAGCGTTTGGCAGCGCGGGACAGGCAGGAAAGATGAAACCCGTGCCGCTGGACGCAATGGCCGACAGCTACGCCTGAGGTGCCAGCGGCAGCTCCAGCACAAACTCGGCACCGCCACGCTCGGCATCGGATTCCGCGTTGCGGGCGCTCAGCCGTCCGCCGTGCTGCTCCACGATGCCGTAGCTGATCGACAGGCCCAGGCCCGTGCCCTTGCCCACCGGTTTGGTGGTGAAGAAGGGATCGAAGATGCGCAGCAGGTGCTCGGGCGGAATGCCCGGGCCGTTGTCGCGCAGCACCACGCGTGCCATGCCATCGGCCTGGTCGATGCTCACCCAGATGCGCGGTGCCGCGTGCTGGCCCACGGCGTCAAAGCCGTTCTGCAGCAGGTTCATCATCACCTGCTGCAACTGGCCGGCGCTGCCCATCACGGTGCAGGGTGCGCCGCCGGCCCATTGCACATCGATGGGCGTCGAAAGCCCCTTCTGCACCCAGTGCACGGCGCGCTCGATCACGTCCACCAGGTTGACCGGTTTGCGCTCCTCTGAATCCATCGCCGAGAAGCGTTTGAGGCCATGCACGATGTCGGCTGTGCGCTGCGCGCCTTCCAGCGTGCCCTCAATCAGCGAGGGCAGATCGGCCAGCAGGTGCTCGATTCGCAGCTTGCGTCGCATCTCATCCAGCACGGCCGGCGGCTCGTGAGCATGCATCGCAGCGAGGTAGGTGCGCAGTCGGTCGCTGTACTTGCTGAGCGCGTGCACGTTGCCCAGCACGAAGCTGATCGGGTTGTTGAGCTCGTGTGCCACGCCAGCTACCAGCTGGCCGAGCGAGGCCATCTTCTCGGAGTGCAGCAGCTGCTGCTGCGTGCGCTTCAAGGCCTCGTGCGCGGCGCGCATCTCGTGGTACGCGCGCTTGAGCTCGGCCGTCGGACGACCCACCCACACCGTGCCGACGCGACGGCCCCGCTCGCCGATGCGCGGTGTGCAGTTCGCATCCACCGAGACGGCCTGGCCTTGCCGGTCCAGCAGGTTGAGTTCGATGCCCTCGCCTGCACGCGGTGCGTCGGCCTTTTCCATCGCCGCACGCGCCAGCTCCTGGCTCTGAGCGTCGGCCAGCAGGCCGTAGAGCGGCGTGCCGCGCAGCTGCTCCTCGGGGCGCCCGGTCAGCTCGCAGAGCGCGGCGTTGGCCTGCTCGATCACGCCGCTGTCGTCGCAGACCACCAGCACGTCGGACATGGAGGTGAGCACGCTGAAGATGAACTGTTGCGACTGCTCCAGCTCGGCGTTCTTCTTCTCAAGTTCGACCTCATCGTCGATCAGCCGGGTGTAGACCTCGTCCATCTTCTGGATGACGTCCATCCAGGTGGATTCGTCCACACCATCCATCGGGCCGGTGGGAAGCGGCAGACTGGGCGGGCGCGGCTTGTTCATCGTCAGTGGACGGTGCAGACCATGCACGGGTCGAACGAGCGAACGATGTGCTGCACAGCCACCGGTGTCTTCTCGCCTTCGCGCACCGGCGCGTTCACCAGCGCCTGTTCGAGTGCGCCCGGTATGCCGGCGGCGTCTCGTGGCGAGAAGTTCCAGCTGGTGGGCGCCACGATCTGGTAGTTGGCGATGCGCCCGTTCCTCAGGACCACCCAGTGCCCCAGGCTGCCGCGCGCGGCTTCCGACAGGCCGACGCCACTGCCCTCGTCGGGCAACTCGGACGGCACGCAGAAAGGCTCTGTCGGGCGCAGAGCGCCGAGCCAGTCTTCCATCATGGGGACCACGCGCGCGAGCTCCAGAACACGCGCGAGCACGCGGGTATAGACGTTACCGCCACAGCGCACCACCGCATCGCGCACTAGGGGGTGGCCGGCGGCGAGCTGGCGCGCGATGGCACCGGTCTCGATCACTTCGCCACCAAGACGCGGCGCCTTGTTCCAGGTGTAGCCGCGCGCCTTGTCGGGGTCGGGCCGGGTCTGGCCCTGCAGCGGGTGCAACGGGCCGCTGCCGTCGGCCAGCCACGCGTGTGTGGCGTCTTCGGTGATGGCGCTGGCGTCCACCGCGTCGAGCCGCGCCATATCGGCGCGCCACACGCCACCGGGCAGAGCCCAGCCTCCATCGGGCTGGGCATAGGCGCCGTAGCTCAGGTAGCGACCCGGCCCGGGGCCGAGCGTGTGCAACTGCAGCTCCCGCACCAGCGTGAGGAAGAAACGGAGGTCGCCGCTCAGCGGAGCTTGTGCGTGCCAAGTCCACAGCGCGTCTTCGCTGTCGATGCTGTTGATGGCTTCCAGTGGCGCGGCAAACAGCTGGCGTTCCAGGAATGAGCGGAACTCGCGCACACGCGAGAGCAGCCGCACGCGCTCGGCGGCGTCGATGGGGCGCGTGCTGCCACCGGGTTCGATGGACTGCGTGTGCGGCCACTTGCCACCCAGCGTGCCCAGCAAAGTGAACCAGCGCTGGCGCGCCGCGGTGGCCGCGCGCACCTGCTCACCGCGGTTAGGCGCAAAACGGCGCACCGCCTCGGCATGCCAGCCGTGGCCGGCGTACACCGGGCGCGCAAAGTCGGGCATGAAGAACAGGTAGAAGTGCGTGAGGTGGTCGGCCAGGTTCTCGGTCGCCAGGATCACGTTGCTCGCGTGCTGCCCGTTGGCCGGCATGGCGATGCCACCCAGGTGCGCCAGCGCGCGCGCCGAAGCCACCGACTGCGACACCGAGCAGATGCCACAGATGCGTGGCACGTACACCAGCGCATCGTGCGGCGCCTTGCCCTGCAGGATCTGCTCGAAGCCGCGGTACATGGTGGCGTTGACCTGCGCCGAGGCCACGCGGTCGCCCTGCACGTCGAGCTGGACTTCCAGATCGCCTTCGACGCGGTTGAAGGGGCCAACGAGCAGACGTGTCATTTCAAGCGTGTCTTCCGCACAGCCGGCTTGACGACGAGGTGGTCGGCCACCGCGTTGTGCTTCACGCGCTTCGGCGTGGCGCTCTTGGAGAGCGACGCCAGCGCCACGAACCAGGCCTTGGGCATGTCGGTGGGCAGGCCGATGGGAATGCCGGCGAGCTTGGGCGTTTCGTGGAACGGGTGGCCGGGTTCCTGGAAGCCCGGTTCGGTACAGGCGATGCAGGCATAGCCGCCGCGGGTGCACGAGCCTTCGCCGTTCCACAGCCGCGTGTTGCAGTCGGCGTGCACCTGCGTGCCCTTGCAACCCATGTGTTCCATCATGCAGCCGAGGTCGGACGGCTTCTCTGCACTCGCCTTGAACTCGTAGTACTCGTTGCGCGTGCAGCCGTGGTGCACCAGCTGGTCGGCGTAGAAGCGCGGGCGGTTGAGCGGGTCGAGGTCGTCTGCGCCGAAGCTGTCGGCGGCCAGCGCCATCAGTGTGTCGATCACCCAGCTCGGGTGCGTCGGGCATCCGGCCACATTGATCACTGGCAGGCCACTGGCCGAGCGGAAAGCCGCGCCGAGCAGGCCACCCGCTTCGTCGTCTTCGTATTGCAGACCGCACGCGTCGGTGGGGTTGTCGCCACCGGCGGTTATGCCGCCCCAGGCCGCGCAGCTGCCCACGGCCACCACGTGTTTCGCGCGCGCGCTGAGCCGGCGCACCCAGTCGATCATCGGCAGCTGCGTGCCGGCCAGCATGTGGAAACGGCCGGTGCCGTTCGGGCCGCGCAGCAGCGAACCTTCTACGCACAGCGCGTCCAGCCGCGTGCGGCCGTCGAGCACCGCGTCGAGCAGGTCCAGCAGTTCGTCGCCGCTCTCCATCGACAGCGAGGGATGCCAGAGCAGGTGGATGCCTGCGTCGCGCAGGTGGCCCTGAAAGTCGGTCGTGTCCGCGCACAGCAGCGACATGCTGCAGCCGCCGCACCCACCGCTCTGAAGCCAAAGAACGTTCAAGCCCCCACGCTCCACCGCTGCGCGGGTCGCTGCCCCCCGAGGGGGCTGATCCGGCTTGGGGCGGCCCGGCGCCGTATCGTTCAGTGCCATGTCACTTCTCCAGTCCCAGGCGTTGCATCTTGCCGCGCAGGCCCACGCGCGAGAGGCCGAGTTCCTGCGCCACGCGGGTCTTGTTCCAGCGGTGGCGCTGCAGGGTCTCGCGCAGCACCATCGCCTCGATCACGTCCAGCCGCTCGGCCAGCGTGCCGCTGGTGGGCAGGGCGGCCTGCAGGTCTTCGCCGCCCTTGCCGTGGCCTTGCAGCACGCGCGCCGAGAACGACGCGGCTTCCAGCTCGCGCCCGTCCTGCAGCGCGAGCGCGCGCGCGATCTCGTTGCGCAGCTCGCGGATGTTGCCGGGCCAGGGGTAGGCGAGCAGGCAGGCCAGCGTGGCGTCGGGCAGCGAGGCGCCGGGGTGGCCCAGCTCGTTTGCCACGTCCTGCACCAGCTGGTGCGCGATGGGCGCGATGTCGGCCGCGCGCTCGCGCAGCGGCGGCACGGTGAGCGTGACGCCCGCCAGCCGGTAGTACAGGTCTTCGCGGAACAGGCCGTCGCGCACGCGCTGCTCCAGGTCGCGGTGGGTGGCGGCGATCACGCGCACGTCCACCGGCATCGGGCGCGCGCCGCCCACGGGCCGCACCTCGCCTTCCTGCAGCACGCGCAGCAGCTTCACCTGGAACGCGGGCGAGGTCTCGCCGATCTCGTCGAGGAACACGGTGCCGCCGTGCGCGCGCTGGAACAGGCCGGGGTGGTCTTCGTAGGCGCCGGTGAAGGCGCCGCGCTTGTGGCCGAACAGTTCGGACTCGAGCAGCGTGTCGGGAATGGCCGCGCAGTTCTCCACCACGAAGGGGCCGGTCAGGCGCGGCGAGGCGTAGTGCACCGCGCGCGCCAGCAATTCCTTGCCGGTGCCCGACTCGCCGAGCACGAGCACCGCGATGTCGTAGCGCGCCACGCGCTGCGACATCGCGCACACGGCGTCCAGCGGGCTGCCCGGCGCGCGCACGATGCGGTCGAAACCGAAGCTGGCGCGCGCGCGGTCGATCTGCGTGGCGGTGCGCTGGCGCAGCACGCCGGTGCTGGTGCGCAGCTCCAGGTCGAGCCGGCTGGTCTGGCGCTGCAGCGACTGCGCCTCCACCGCGTTGCGCACCGAGTCCAGCAGGTGGTCGGGCGCCCAGGGCTTGAGGATGTACTGGTAGATGCCGGCCTCGTTGATGCCGGCAATGATGTCCTCGCTGTCGGTGTAGCCCGAGATCACGATGCGCACCGCCTCGGGCCAGCGCTCGCGCACTTCCTTGAGGAAGGCCACGCCGGTGATGCCCGGCATGCGCTGGTCGCACAGGATCACACTCACCGGCTGGCGCTCCAGCAGGCCGCGCGCCTCGTCGGCGCTGCTGGCGGTGAACACGGTGAAGTCCTCGTCCAGCGTGCGGCGCATCGCGTCCTGCGAGCGCACCTCGTCGTCCACCACCAGCACGGTGGGCAGGGCGTCGATGGGCAATGGCGCGTTCATCGGTGCAAGGCCAGGTGGCGCGGCGTCCAGGCGTGCGGCACCTTGTGCACGAAGTGGTGGCGCGCGACGTGGTAGCTGGGATCGAAGCCGTAGAAATTGCGGTGCATGCGCGCGAGTTCCTGTTCGCGGTGGTGGGCCAGCGGGCGAAGGTTTTCATCGCGCTCGCGGGTGGCCTGGCGGGCCGCCAGCCTCTGCGGCAGATTGTAGGAGGCCGCGAGCGCCAGCGCGCGTTCCAGGCAGCGCGTTTCGAAGCCCTCGCGTGCCCCATCGTCGCAGTGGTCGATCAGGCCCATCGCCGCGGCCTCGCGCGCCAGCAGCGGCAGGCGCTGCGCCATCAGCGCCTTCGCGCCGGCCTCACTCAGGCGGCGCGGCAGCAGGTAGGTCCAGTACTCGGAGCCGTAGAGGTTGCCCATGTTCTTGTAGTGCGGGTTGAGCACCACGCCACCGTGCGCCCACACCTCGTCCGCCGCCAGCGCCAGGAAGGCACCGCCCGCGCCCGCGTTGCCGCGCAGCACGCTCACGGTGAGGCGGTCCGGCGTCTCGATCACGGCGAGCGCCGCGTCGTTCATCGCCTGGATGTGGCGCCACGAGGCGTCGGCCGCGCTGTCGCCGGGCCGGTGCGCGGCCGCCTCGATGGCGTTGAGGTCGATGCCGTTGCTGAAGAAGTCTTCACCCCCCAGCAGCATGAGCACGCGCACCGGCCGCTCTCGCAGTTCGAGCAGCGCGTCGCGCAGGCGCTCGCAGCGCGCGATGGACATCGCACCGTTGTGGAAGTCGAAGCGCAGGCAACCCACGCGCGCGCCGTCGGGGCCGTGTTCGGTGTAGCGCAGCTCGCTCCACTCGTCGTCGGCGCGTTGCAGCGGCACGGGCAGGCGGCGCAGGGCGAGGGCCTCGGTGGCGAAGGCGTCGGCCGCGGCCTGCTTGAAGCCGGGTGCGCCGTCGGCCACGCGGCGCGCCTGGCCGATCCACACGCCGCCATCGCGCGTGCGGCGCAGCAGCGCGCCATCGCGCACCGCCAGCACCTCACCCGGCGCGGCGTGCGCGAAAGCCGCCATCGTGGCGGCAGAAGCGGCGTGGCCGTCGCCCAGGTGGCAGGCGTGGCCCCAGAGCGCATCGAGCACGCCGGGCTGGCCGTCGGCGCAGCGCAGCCGCGCCAGCACCTCGGCGGTGCCGTGCCGCGCCCAGTCGATGGCGCGGTCGGCCTGCCGCATCGCGGGCCGCCATTGCGCGGGTGGTGGTGCATCGCCATGGCGCTCGCCGTTCCCGAAACGCTGCACGGCGGCGAGCGTGGCCTGCAGCGCGGCCTGCGTGACCTCGCGGCGGTACAGGCTGCCCTTGCTAGCTTCGCGCATGGCAAACGCCGCGTGCGCCCACACCGGGCCGGCGTCGAAATCGGCGTTGGCCTGCAGCACCGTCACGCCCCATGTGCGCTCGCCGCGCAGCACCGCCCAGTCCAGCGCGCTCGGCCCCTGGTCGCCCGGTGGGCCGGGGTGCACCACCAGGCAGGTGAGCGCCTGCCACACGCTGGCCGGTATGCGGCGCTTGAGAAAGGGCGCGAGCAGCAGGTCGGGCCGGAACAGCGCCACGGCCTCTTCGGTCACGCGGTCGTTGATGTCGAGTTCCACGCTCACCGTGTGGCCGCGCGCGCGCAGCTCGGCGAACAGGCGCTGCGTGAGGCTGTTGAAGCTGTGGCACAGCAACAGGATGCGCAGGCCGCCGGGTGCTGCGCTCATGTGGGTGGCCGCAGGCCCTGCAGCTCGCGCGCGGCGTGCTTGCGGCCCATGTGGGCCGAGAGCCGCGTTTCGATGTGGTCCAGCGCGGTGTTGAACGAAGTCACCGTGCGCGCGGCGCGCAGGGGCTGCACCACCTCGGGCGTGTCCACGCCGAAATGCGCCGCCAGCCGCGCCAGGGCCTGGCGGCACAGCGCTTCGTGCACCGGCGCCGGCAGCTCGCGTTCCAGCTCGGTTGGGGGCGAAGGCGGCGGTGGTGACGGTGCGGCCGGCGGTGCCACCGGTTCGATCAGCCCCAGCGCCAGCAGCGCCTGCATGTGTTCGCGCACCTGCGGCACACCGCGCTCGGCCAGCGCGCGCACCGTGTCGCTGCCGTTCACCATGATCAGCACCGAGCGCATGGCGGCCGGCACGCGCTCCGAGCGCTGCACGATCTCGGCCCGTCCGCGCGCGGTTTTCTGGAACACCTGAGAAGACACCATCAACTCCTTCCGGCGCGAAGTGCTTTCATCCAGAGACAACGAGGGTCCGGCTTCGCCGGCCCAAGTTGTCGCCCCCTCGGGGGGAGGCGCCGAAGGCGACGCAGGGGGGTCAACATATCCTGGGAAGCTGTTCACCGCTGAGCCAGTCGACCACGCGCCGCCCGCCGAAACGCGTGGCCATCTGCACGAAGTGGTGCGGGTCGGTGGTGACCTCGCCGATGCGCGCGGCCTCGGCGCCCAGTGGATGGGCGCGCATGGCGGCCAGCACCGCGTCGGCCGCCTCGGGCGCACACACCGCGACCAGCTTGCCTTCGTTGGCCACGTACAGCGGGTCCAGGCCGAGCAGTTCGCAGGCCGCGTCCACCTGGGCGCGCACCGGAATGGCGGCCTCCTGCAGCAGCATGCCCACGCCGGACTGGCGCGCGATCTCGTTCAGCGTGGTGGCCAGCCCGCCGCGCGTGGGGTCGCGCAGCACGCGCACCGCGCCCGGCGCGGCGTGCAGCATGGCGGCCACCAGCGTGTGCAGCGCGGCGGTGTCGCTTTCAATGGTGGTCTCGAACGCGAGCGACTCGCGCTGCGAGAGCACCGCCACGCCGTGGTCGCCGATGGTGCCGGAGAGCAGCAGCACGTCGCCCGCGCGCGCGTTGCGCCCGGCGATGTCCACGCCCGGCGGCACCACGCCGATGCCGGTGGTGCTGATGAACACGCCGTCGCCCTTGCCCTTCTCCACCACCTTGGTGTCGCCGGTGACGATGGGCACGCCGGCGGCGCGCGCGGCCGCCGCCATGGAACGCACGATGCGCTGCAGCTCGGCCAGCGGAAAACCTTCTTCCAGGATGAAGCTCGCGCTCAGCCACAGCGGCGTGGCGCCGGACATGGCCACGTCGTTCACCGTGCCGTGCACCGACAGGCAACCCACGTCGCCGCCGGGAAAGAACAGCGGCGAGACCACGTGGCCGTCGGTGGCCATCACCAGCCGGCCCTGGCCGTTCGGGAACGCGGGCAGCGGCAGGCGCGCGCCGTCGTCGCCCTGGCGCAGGTAAGGGTTGTCGAAGGCGGCGAGGAACAGTTCCTCGATCAGCTGCGCCGCCGCCTTGCCGCCCGCGCCGTGGCCCATGTCCACGCGGCCGTGTTTGATGTCGAGCGGTCGGGTGTAGTTCTTCTTCACCGGCTTCGGCGCCGGGGCCTCGCCGCTGGCGGTCTGGTCGATGTCGGCTCTCATGGTGTGGCCTCCTCGGTGGCGGCCACGACCGGAATGTCGCGGAAGCGCCCGTAGGTGTAGTGCGCCGCGCAGGCGCCTTCGCTCGACACCATGCACGAGCCCACCGGGTTCTCGGGCGTGCACACGGTGCCGAAGATCTTGCAGTCGGTCGGCCGCTTCACGCCGCGCAGGATCGCGCCGCACTCGCAGGCCTTGTTGTCGGCCACCGGCTTGTAGTCGAGCGCAAAGCGGCGCTCGGCGTCGAAGGCCGCGTAGGCCTCGCGAATCTTCAGCGCGCTGTACGGCACCTCGCCCAGGCCGCGCCATTCGAAGCTGGGCCGCAGCTCGAACACCTCGGACACCACGGCCTGCGCCTTCAGGTTGCCTTCGGAGGTGACGGCGCGGCGGAACTGGTTCTCCACCTGCGCGCGGCCTTCGTTGACCTGGCGCACCAGCATCAGGATGGCCTGCATCACATCCAGCGGTTCGAACCCCGCGATGACGACCGGCTTGCGGTATTCCCCGGCGAAGTGTTCGTAGGGGCCGGAGCCGATCACGATGCTCACGTGCGCGGGGCCGACGAAGCCGTCGATGGGCACGGTGCCGTACTGGCGCACCTCGGGCGATTCGAGGATGTGCGTGATGGCCGAGGGCGTGAGCACGTGGCAGCACAGCACGCTGAAGTTGGTCAGGCCTTCGCGCTTCGCGAGCTGCAGGGTGAGGGCGGTGGGTGGCGTGGTGGTCTCGAAACCGATGGCGAAGAACACCACCTCGCGCTGCGGGTTCTGCCGCGCGATGGTGAGCGCGTCGGCGGCGGAATACACCATGCGGATGTCGCCGCCGCGCGCCTTCGCGCGGATCAATGAAAGGCTTTCCGAAGCCGGCACGCGCATGGTGTCGCCATAGGTGCAGACGATGGCGCCCTGCGCGAGCGCGAGGCCGATGGCCTGGTCGATGCGGCCGATGGGCAGCACGCACACCGGGCAGCCGGGGCCATGCACCATCTTCACGTTGGGCGGCAGCAGCTCCATCACGCCGTAGCGCGAGATCGCGTGCGTGTGGCCGCCGCAGAACTCCATGAAGCTGTAGGTGCGCGCCGGGTCGGCCTCGGCGGCGATGCGCGCGCCGATCTGCTGGGCGAGTTCGCCGTCGCGGAATTCGTCGATGTATTTCATTTGATCGTCTCCACCACCACGTCTTCATTCAGCTGCGCCATCTCCGCGAACATCGCGAGCGTGCGCTCGGCCTCTTCGGGGTCGATGGTGCCGATGGCGTGGCCCACGTGCACGATCACGTAGTCGCCCACCTGCACGTCGGCGACCAGGGCGATGGAGATCTCCTTGCGGATGCCACCGAGGTCGACCACGGCCTGGTCGTCGGGTCGCAGCTCCACCAGCCGCGCGGGTATGGCTAGGCACATGGTTGAGATTCCTTTTCGTGGGTGTCGTTGTGGTGTGCGGTGCCGGCTTCGAGCTGGCGCGCCGCGACCCAGGCCTGGCCGAGGGCGAGACCGGCATCGCCACAGCCGCTGGAGCCTGGCAGGTGCACCGCGAGGCCGGCGGCGCGCAGGCGTTCGCTCACGCGCTCGCGCAGCACACGGTTGAAGAAGCAGCCGCCACCCAGGCACACGGTGCGTGTGCCGTGTGCGCGCGCGGCCTGTGTGGCCCAGTGCGCCAGCGCGTCGGCCAGCGCGAGGTGAAAGCCCGCCGCCGCTTCGTCCACGCGCTCCGCGGGCACGTCGAGCAGGCGCGCGAACAGACCGCGAAGGTCCAGGCGGTGCTGGCCATCGGGCAGGGTGTCGGTGAGCAGGTCCACCAGCGCGTCGGCCAGCGGCTCGGGGCCCGCGTGGTGCGCAAGCCAGCGGCTGGCCGCCGCTTCCAGCGCGATCGCGGCCTCGGCCTCGTCGGTCTGGCGCACGCTCAGGCCCAGCGCGGCGGCGGCGGCGTCGAACCAGCGGCCGGTGCTGCTGGTGAGCGGGCTGTTCAGGCGGCGGTCCAGCATCTGCCGCACACCGCTCGCCGTGGCCTCGCCCACCGCTGGGGCGAAGCGCGGCACGATCTCGTCGCCGCGCTCCAGCGCGTGCAGCGCGCTCGCGGCCATGCGCCAGGGCTCGCGCGCAGCGCGGTCGCCGCCGGGCAGCGCGAGCGGGTGCAGGTGGCCCAGGCGCCGCAGCCGCGCGCCGTCCACCAGCAACAGTTCGCCGCCCCAGGCTTCGCCGTCGTCCCCGAGGCCCACGCCGTCCAGCGCGAGACCGATCACCGGGCCTTCGATTCCCTGTTCAGCCACCACCGCCGCGATGTGCGCGTGGTGGTGCTGCACGCCGATGACGGGCACGCCCAGCGCGTCCGCGAGTTCCACGGCGAAGCGGGTGCTGAAGAAATCGGGGTGCAGGTCGTGCGCCACCGCCTGCACCGGCTGGCCGTGCCGGCCCAGCAGCGCGCTCGCCGAGGCTTCCAGTGCGGCGCAGGCCACCGGGTCGCTCAGGTCGCCGTGCACTGGCGACCAGTGGGCCTGCCCGCGCGCGTCGAGCAGGCACGCGGCGTTCTTCAGCCAGGCGCCGCAGGCGAGCACGGAAGGGGCGGTGCGTTCCATGATGCTGGTGTCAGCCCGCGGTGGTGGCGCTCAGGGCCTCGCGTGTGCGGGCGAGTTCGGCCTCGAGCTGGCGCACGCGCTCGCGCAGCGCGGTTTCGCTGCCGTGGGTTTCGTCGTGGTGGTGATGGTGGTGGTCGTGGCCCATGCGGTGGTCCAGCCAGTGCAGCCATGCGTCCATGCCCTCACCCGTGGTGGCCGAGAGCTGGATCACCTCGATGCCCGGGTTCACGCGCCGCGCGAGTTCGATGCAGCGCGCCACGTCGAAGCGCACGTGCTGCAGCAGGTCGATCTTGTTGAGCACCATGAGCGAGGCGGCGGCGAACATGTCCGGATACTTCAGCGGCTTGTCCTCGCCCTCGGTCACCGACAGGATCGCCACCTTCGCGGCCTCGCCCAGGTCCCACACGGCGGGGCACACCAGGTTGCCCACGTTCTCGATGAACAACAGGCTGTGCGCGTGAGGGTGGTGGTGGCCGTGGTCATGACCGTGGTCGTGCGTGTGCAGGCGCGCGAAGGCCTCGGACACCATGGGCGCGTCGAGGTGGCAGCCCTTGCCGGTGTTGACCTGGATCGCCGGTGCGCCGGTGGCGCGGATGCGGTCGGCGTCGAAGCTGGTCTGCTGGTCGCCTTCGATCACCGACACCGCCAGGCCCGGCGCGTGCGCCTTCAGCGCTTCGATGGTGGCGCACAGCAGCGTGGTCTTGCCCGAGCCCGGGCTCGAGACGAGGTTGAGCGCTGTGACGCCGTGCGACTCGAAGTGCGCGCGGTTCTGCGCGGCCACGCGGTTGTTCGCGCCGAGGATGTCGGTCTCCAGCTTGATCGCGCGCGCCTGGCTCATGCCCGGCACCGACACGCGGGCCGAGCCCGCGCCGAAGTGCAGGTCGCCGTTGGCCGGGTTCACCTGCACCGGCGCTTCCGTGGCCGGGGCGTGGTGGTGCTGGTGTGAGGGGTGTGGGTGCGTGGCACCGCTGTCACTGCATCCGCATACGACGCACATGTCGGGTCTCCTGTTCTGTCTCGTGAGGCATTTCAATCATCGGCCACTTGCATGTCGAGCACGCGCAATTCGCTGCCGCCGGTCGGTTGCAGGTGGAAGCTGCCGCAGGCCGGGCAGGCGTCGCCGCGCTGCGCCAGGGCCACAGTCGTCGAGCAGCCCAGGCACCAGGCCTGGCCGGCCGGTTCGTCGATCTCGATGCGCGCGCCGTCCAGCAGCGTGCCGGGCGCCAGCGCCTCCAGCGCGAAGCGCAGCGCGCGCACGTCCACGCCCGCGAGCTGGCCGGCTTCGAGGCGCAGCGCCAGCAGGCGCGTGAAGCCTTCGCGCGCGGCGGTCTCTTCCACCAGCTGGAGCACGCCGCCGGCCAGGCTGGCTTCATGCATGGCCGGCCTCCTGTGCCTGGGCGCGGGGCAACGCGCGGTGTTCGATGGCGAACGGCACGCAGGGGTCGAACGCGGCCACCAGCAGGTTCACGCGCCGCGCGAGCGCGGCTTCGGGCAGGGCGGGGTCGAGCCGGGCCACGTGCCGGGCCACCTCGCCCTGCGGGTGGAAATTCCATTCGGTGGGCGCGACCACGCGGCAGGCCAGCACGCGCTGGGACACCGGGTCCACCTCCACCTGGTGCACCAGCAGGCCGCGCGCCATCTCCACCCAGGCCAGACCCCGGTTCGGCCCGGTGGAAAGCCCGCCCCAGTGCAGCCAGGCGTCGCCACCGTCGAGCGCAAGGCGCGACAGCTCTGCCAGGCGGCTGCCCAGCAGCGCCCAGGGTGACCGCGGTGTGTCGTCGGCCGCGCCGGCCAGGCGCGTCCACGGGCCGGTGTGGGCGCAGGCGCCGTGCCACTGCGGGCGCAGCGCGAACTGCGGCTTGAGCGCGAGCGTGGCGCCCAGCATGCGCAGGCCGGGCGGCTCGGCGTGCGGGCGCAGCGCGTGGTCGAGCGACAGCGGCGCGAAACCGTCGGCGCTGCTGCGCGCGCCGGCCACCAGCGCGGGCATCCAGTGGTGAGTGTGGCGGCGGCTCCAGGTGTGCAGCCAGTCGGGGCCGCCGGCCTGCCAGGCCGCGAGCCAGTCGGCGGCGGGCATCTGCAGCAGCGTGTGTTGCAGCCACTCGCGCAGCGGCGGCCAGGGTTCGGGCAGGGCCTGCGTGGGCGAAGGCCAGTGGCGCAGCGCGGACAGCGCGCTGGCGGCGTGTGCGCTGCGCGCGGCGCCATCGGCCAGCAGGCGCGGCCAGTCCAGGCCGATGCGGCGCACGTGCTCCATCGCGGTCTCGCGGCGCAACTGTTCGGCCACGCGCTCCTGTGGCGGCAACAGGCCGGGCGCGGCGGCGTCGATGGCGAGCTGGCTGCACAGGCGGTGCGCTTGGCTGCAGAGGTTGAACAGGCTGCCCATGAGGCCGGGCAGGCGCGCCGCCGGCACGCCATGGCCCATGCGCGCGGCCCAGTCCTGGCGTGTGCTCATCAAACCGAGTGGCGGCGGCGCACCGGGGGTGATGCGCAGCGCGCCCGCGAGCTGCTGCAGGCCGGGCATGGCCGCTGCGCTCATGCGCGCACCCCCGCACCCCGACCGAGAAAGAACGCCCGGCGCGCCGGCACGGGTTCAACCGGCACCGGCGTGGCCACCGGCGCGGGTCGGGCCAACGCCAGCGCTTCCTGCGCGGTCTCGCGCGCCAGCGCCTGGGTGGTGAATTCGCCCATGGGTGAGAACAGCGCGCAGGTCTCGTGGTAGCCGATGGCGGGATCGTGCGCGCCGATGAAATCGAAACGCTCGCTGCCGAAGTTGCGCACGAAGCTGCGGCCCACCTGGTTGCCGTGCGGCAGCGGTGGCGCGGGCAGGCGCACCAGGCTCATGAACCACGGCGTGATCAGCACGCCCTCGGCCACCGGCTCTTCGGCGTCCGCGCCCCATTCGAAGCCCACCGCTTCCACGCACAGCGCCGCGTTCAGCAAGGGAATGCCCTGCATGCGCTCGACCTGCACCCGGCGGTAGAAATCCACCAGGGTCTGCACGCGGGTTTGCAAGGCGGCGTTCATGGAAGCAACAGAAACTGATCGGGTTCGCAATCGCAGTTCGGGCAGCGCCAGTGCGAGGGCAGATCGGCGAAGGGCGTGCCGGCGGGAATCTGCCATTGCGGGTCGCCCGTGGCGGGGTCGTACACCCACCAGCAGATCTTGCATTCCAGGCGCGAGTCCGGCCGCAGCACCTCGCGGTTGCCGAGGTAGGAGCCCTCGAAGCCTTCGAAGTGTTCCACGCTCAACTCCCTTCCAGCCAGGCCATCACCTCGCGCAGCCGGTCGTGCGAGTCGCGTAGGTCTTCGGGTGCGGCCATCGCCACCTCGGGCATGTCCACCACCTCCACCGTGTTGAGGATGACCTTGTCCATGGAGTTGTAGTACACCACGCGCCAGCAGTTCGGCAAGCGCGTGTTGGAGATGCGGCAGTTGCCGTAACCGCGCGACAGCATCAGCACGCGGCCGGTGCCGAGCTGGTGGTCCAGAAAGCCGATGTCTTCCGGCGACACCGGCAGCAGCGTGAGGTTGACCACGTGCGGCACCTGGCCGGGCCGCCACTGCGCCACCTGGTCGCGGATCTCGTCCACCAGCAGTGGCGCGTTCTGCACGTTGGGCGGCAGCTCGCCGCGCCACACGGGCTGTTCGGCCCACACATCCTCGGCGGCGATGGCGGCGAACAGCGAAGGCACCGGGCCGACCTCGATCGCGTCGTCCACCGGCACCAGCACGGGTTCGTCTGCGCCCTCGCCGCGCCGCCAGGTCATGAGCCGCCAGACGCCGGCGAATACCGATTCCTGCACGCGCACTTCCAGATTGCCTGCGCTCAGCTGCACGATGGCACTGGCCTCGCCCTCGCCCATCACCTGGTTGATGACCTGGAAGTCGCGCGGGGCCAGCCGGCCCAGCGGCACCATGCCCGGCGCGCCGCCATTGGCGCCGCGCTCGAGCAGCGCCAGCACCTGCTGCAGCGCGTTGCGCGCCTGGTCCAGGCCCGCGAGTTCCTCGGGCTCGGGCAGCATCGGCGGGCGGTAGGTGTCCATGTCTTTCGGCATGGGCATGTAGTCGAGCGAATCGTCCTCGGTGTGCGTGCCGGGGCCCAGGGCCACGAGGGGAATGGGGAATTCTTTCATGGGGTGTGTCCTTGCAAGGTGCGGGAAGGCGTGGCGTTCAGTGGCAACCGCCGGCGTCGCTGGAAGAAGCGGTCTTGCTCACCACCGGAATGCCGATGGTGGGCGGGCGTGAGGGCGGCATGCGCAGCGCGGCGTCCACGCCCTGCAGGTACACGTCCCAGTCCTGCATGCCGGCGATGGCGGTCACGTACTGGCCGCCGCGGAAGAAGAGGAGCGAAGGCCAGCGCTGCGAGCCGTAGCGGCGCGCCACCGCGTCTTCGCTGTCGCGCGGCACGGCGGCCACTTCGAAGCGCTGGGGGAACACCTTCATCAGCTCGGGCAGCACGGCGGCCACGTCCTGCCCTTCGGGGAAGCGCACCGCGTCGCCTGCGAGCAGCAGCACGCGGTCGCCGGGCAGCGCGGCCCAGTCGGCCACGCTGGTTTCGTCCACCAGCGCGGCGCCGAAGTCGCGCACCAGGCGCATCACCAGCGGCGCGGCGGGGTCGGTGCTGGGCGGGGTGACGGCCAGCGGGCGGAAAGCGGTTTCGATGGTCATGAAGGTCTCCAGAAAATCAAGGGCCAGCAAGCTGGCGGAGTTGTTCGGCGCTCATGCGCGAAGGCAGCTCGAAGCCGGCATCGCCACTCAATACATCGCCCTGCATGGCGCCCAGCACCAGATCCAGCGTGGCGTTGACTTCGCTGGCGCGAGCGGCGTCGATGCACTCGCGCGCGTCACTCAGAAACACCAGCAGCCAGTCGCCCGGCGCCACGTCACCCACCAGTGCGGTGTTGACGCGGCGGCGTTCACCGCGCCCTTCGCACACCGCATGGCCCGGCTCGACAGCGGTCACTTGCATGGGAATGCCGATGCACATGTCAGGCCGCCTCTTTGGGGAAGAAGCGATCATCGCCTTCGCGGCAGGCCGCTTCCGGCGCGGGGCGCTGCGTTTCGTAGGCCGCGAGCGCAAGCTCGTCCATGGTTACGGTCTCGCGGCTGCTCAACGGCGCCAAGCGCGGCGCGGGCTGGCCGCCCCAGCGCGCGATCTCGGCCACGCCGAGCAACAGCGCTTCTTCCATCGCGGCCTTCACCACCGGGCGCAGGCTGCCGCCGTAGTCTTCCAGCTCCTGCGGCTGGCAACCGATCAGCAGCACGCGCGACGGGTACTTGCCCGTGAGCTGCGCGAGCGACAGCACTTCCTGGAAGCCGGTCTGGTGCAGGCTCATCTTCTTCGCGCCCATGAAGCGCGGCACCGCGTCGTCGCGCACCAGCTTCAGCGTGCCGGGCGCCAGGCCGTAGTCGATGGCGTCGAAGATCAGCAGCGCGTCCGCTTCCTGCACGTGCTGGATCAGGTACAGGCCCTGCGTGCCACCGTCCACCAGCGACACATGCGGCGCGAACGCGTGGCGCTGCTGCAGCGCTTCCACGCAGCGCACGCCAAAGCCCTCGTCGGCCCACAGCAGGTTGCCGATGCCGAGCACGCAGATGGAAGTGGGCGGCGTGTCACCACCGGGGTGACAGGTCGTTTGGGGCGAGGTGGGGCGCATGGCTGGGCTCACTGGGAGATCAGAAGGATGAGGAAGGGGAAGAGGCGGAACGCAGCCGCTTCCAGGCGTGGAAGCTGTCCCAGGCGGCCTGCTGCGTCAGCCAGAACGCGGCGTCGACGCGGAACACGCGCGCGCAGCGGATGGCGGTGTCGGGCGACATGGCACGCTGGCCGTGCACCAGCTCGTGGAGCCGGCGGCGCGACATGCCGAGCAGCCGCGCGGCTTCGCTCTGGTTCAGCGAGAGCGGCAACAGGCAGGTGCGCGCCAGCAAGCGGCCTGGGTGCGTGGGCACGCGCAGCGGCACTCCCACCGGTGGTTGCACCGGTGCCGCCCTGAACCTGGAGCGGGCTGCGCGGCTCACGTCATTCCTTGAACGTGCGGTGGCCGGAAATCATCGTGCTCACAATGCTCTGCCGGCCCATGATGTCTTCGCGGATGGCGGCGTAGATGTGCAGGATGACGAACAACACCACGCCCCACATGCCCATGCGGTGCCAGGTGTGCACGTCCTGACTCTGACCAAACAGCGGGATCACCCATCCAAACATCCGCTCCTGCCACGAGCCCATCTGCGAGCCCTCGCCGTACAACGCGAAGCCGGTCACGACCATGAAGATCGACAGCATCAGGTAGAAGAAGAACATGGCAAAGCGCGCCAGCGGGTTGTGGCCCACGTACTGGTTCGGCTTCGGGATGAGAAACAGGTACCAGCGCAACATGTTGAACACCTCGAGCCAGTACGCCTTCTGGAACACCGGCACCCAGAACAGTTCCTTGGCGTGGTGGTTGCCCACGAGCGCCCAGTAGGCGCGCCCCACCAGCCCCACGGCCATGATGTAGCCAGCCGCAAAGTGCGCGAAGCGGATGTAGCCCATGAGGTAGTTCGCGCTGGCCTCGCCCGGCATGGTAGGCAGCGGCACACCGATGAAATAGCCGGTGACGCACAGCACCGTGATGGCGAGCGCATTGATCCAGTGCCAGAGGCGCACCGGCACTTCGTACACATAGACCGAGCGGATCGTCTGGCCCTGCTGCAGTTCCAGCGCATCGCGCTCGGCACCCGTGGCGTGGTGAGGCGTGTGTTGGTGTGTGGCGGACATAGTGATGACCTCCTGGAATGAGTGGGCTCAGGCCGCAAGCTGCCCGAAGAGATACAGGCCCGCCGCGCTCAGCAGCGCGCCCAGCCCACCGAGCACCACGCCGCTGCGCTCGGCCAGCCAGCGCTTGATACCCATGCCCATGCCCACGCCACCCCCATGCAGCAGCGCCGTGGTGATCAGGAAGCCCGCCGCGTAGCCGGCAAAGCCGCTCTCGGGCGTTTCGGAACCGTGCGCCAGGCCATGCAGCGAAGCGGCCGCTGCGATCAGCCCGAGGCCAATGGCAGGCGTCACGGTGGCGCGGCGCGCGAGCAGCAGCATTGCGCCGAACATCACCACCGAGAGCGACACGCCGTGCTCCAGGTAGGGCACGGTGAAGCCGAGCATGCCCAGCGTGGCGCTGGCGATGAGCGCGAGCAGGAACACAACCGGGCCCTGCCAGGCTTTACCAGCCGGCAGCGCCGAGACCGACCACACGCCCACGGCCACCATGGCCAGAAGATGGTCTGCGCCGAAGGGATGCACCAGGCCCTCATAAAGACTGCTGGTGCCATGGCCGGTGTGGGCCTGCGAGGTGCTGGCCAGGCCGGCGAGCAGTGCGGCGGCGATCAGGCCGCGCGTTGTTTTTGCGTTCATGGGAGTCTCCTCGTTGTTCTGGGGTGGATGTTCACCGCACCGTGACGCGGCTCATTTCTTGCCCGTCTTCGCTCATCACGTGCGTGGAGCAGGCCAGGCAGGGGTCGAAACTGTGCAGCGTGCGCAGAATTTCCAGCGGCTGCTCAGGGTTGACCATTGGCGTATTCATCAACGAGGCCTCGAAGGCACCGATCTGCCCCTTGTGATCGCGCGGCGAGCCGTTCCAGGTGGTGGGCACCACGCACTGGTAGTTTTCGATCTTGCCGTCCTTGATGCGGATCCAGTGGCCCAGCATGCCGCGCGGTGCAGCCACCGTGCCCACGCCCTTGGCCTCCTTCGGCCAGGTCTTCGGGTCCCACTTCTCGATGTTGGCGGTGCTACTGTCGCCGCCCTTGATGTTGTCGACCATCTGCTTGAAGTCGTCCATCATCATTTCAGCGGCGTACTGGCTTTCCAGTGCGCGCGCCAGCGTGCGGCCAATGGTGGTCGGCAGGAGCTGCTTGGCGGTGTACCTGGTCTCGGGCAGGCCCAGCGCCTTCGGAATGCCGCTATTGATGGCCGCCGCCGCCTCGTCCACCTGCTGCTTCACGCGCTGGCAATACTTGTTGCCTTGCGTGGCGTGCGCATAACCCAGGATGTAGCGCGACAGCGGGCCCACTTCCACCGCGTGGCCGCGCCAGCGAGGCGACTTGATCCACGAGTATTTGGCCGATTCGTCGAGCTGCTCGATCTTCGTGCGCGTGCCCTTGAAGTTCGGCCCCTCGGGGTTGTAGTTTGCCTCGGTCACGCCGTCCCATGGGTGCAGACCCTTGGTCTCGTCGCCGTACTTGTACCAACTGTGCGTCACGAACTCCTGCACCTGCTCGGGATCGCGCGGGTCGATCTCGTGAATCTTGTTCCAGTCGCCATCCAGAATCACGCCGCCCGGCAACTGGTGCGTGCTGTGGTCGTAAGGCACCTTCTCGTACGTACCGTAATCGGCCACGTTGGTGGCCGACAGGCCGCCACCGTACAGCCAGCCCGCCTGCTTGTAGATGGTGCCGATGGCCAGCACGTCTGGCACGTAGACGTTGTTGTTGAAGTCGATCATTTCCTGGATGCGGGCCTGCACGAAATTCAGCCGCTCCATGTTGATCGGGGCCCCCGCAGCGCCGTCGCCGTCGATGTTGATCGCGCACGGCACGCCGCCCACCAGGTAGTTGGGGTGTGGGTTCTTGCCGCCGAAGATGGTGTGCACCTTCACCCATTCCTTCTGCAGGTCCAGTGCCTCCAGGTAGTGTGTCACCGCCATCAGGTTCGCCTCGGGCGGCAAAACATACGCCTTTGAACCCCAGTAGCCATTGGCGAACGGGCCGAGCTGGCCGCTCTCCACGAACTTCTTCAAACGGTTCTGCACATCACGGAAATAACCGGGCGACGACATCGGATGCGACGGCGACACCATGTGCTGCAGGTCGCTCGTCTTCTTCGGGTCCGCCTTCAGGCACGAGATCACGTCCACCCAGTCGAGTGCGTGCAGGTGGTAGAAGTGCACCGCGTGGTCGTGCACCTGCAGCGTCTTGGCCATCATCTCGCGGATGAGGTGGGCGTTCAGCGGAATGCGGATGTCCAGCGCGTCTTCCACCGCGCGCACCGACGCGAGCGCGTGGCAACCGGTGCAGACACCACAGATGCGCTCGACGAACGCCCAGGCGTCGCGCGGGTCGCGGCCTTTCAAAATCACCTCCAGACCGCGCCACATGGTGCCGGTGGAGACCGCATTGCGGATCACGTTGTTGCTGTCGAGGTTCACCTCGCAGCGCATGTGGCCTTCGATCCGCGTCACCGGGTCGACGACGATGCGCCGACCGGTGTTGTCCATGCGGAAGCCTTGAGTTTCGTAAGCACCCATTTTTTCCTCGTTCTCGTCGTGGGGTCAGTCAGTGGTCGGCGGGTGTGCGCTTGTCTTCCGGCTTGCTGGCGTTGTTGTTGTCGCGCACGCGCTTGGCCACCGAAATCGCCGCATGCGCGGCCACTGCCGCACCAACCACACCGGCCGCCGTGCCACCGATCTGGTCGGCGTTGGCCTCGATGCCGAAGGCATGGATGTCGGTCAGGCGGTCGTAGAACGAGCCCTTGTCCCAGAAGCCGTCTTCCGAACAGCCGATGCAGCCGTGACCGGCCTTGATCGGGAAGCTCGTTCCCTCGTTCCACTGCACAGTGGAGCAGGCGTTGTAGGTGGTGGGTCCCTTGCAACCGACCTTGTAGAGGCAATAACCCTTGCGCGCGGAATCGTCGTCCCAGGCCTCGACGAACTGGCCGGCATCGAAGTGCGGGCGGCGGTAGCACTTGTCATGGATGCGCTGGCTGTAGAACATCTTCGGGCGACCCTGGCGGTCGAGCTCGGGCACGCGGTCGAAGGTGAGCATGTAGGTGATCACGCCCGTCATCACCTCGGGAATGGGCGGGCAGCCCGGCACCTTGATGATGGGCTTGTCGGTGATGACCTTGTGGATGGGCGTGGCCTGCGTCGGATTGGGCTTCGCCGCCTGCACGCAACCCCAGGACGCGCAAGAGCCCCAGGCGATGATGGCCTTGGCGTCCTTAGCGACGTGCTTGAGCTTCTCCACGAAGGGCTTGCCGGACTGGATGCAGAACATGCCGTCTTCGTTGAGCGGCGGGTTGCCTTCCACGGCCAGGATGTACTGGCCCTTGTACTTGGTCATGATCTCTTCGAGGATCGCCTCGGCCTGGTGGCCTGCGGCGGCCATCAGTGTGTCGTCGTAATCAAGCGAGATCATGGACAGCACAACGTCTTTGGCCAGCGGATGGGCGCTGCGGATGAAGCTCTCGGTGCAGCAGGTGCATTCCAGGCCATGCAACCAAAGCACCGGTGTGCGCGGCTTGTTCTCCATGGCGTGCGCGATCTGCGGTACGAAGGACGGCGCCAAGCCCAGCGAAGTGGCCGTGAGCGAGCAGTATTTGAGAAAGCTGCGGCGCGAAATGCCTTTGCGGCGCATGACCTCGTAGAAGGTTTCCATGGCGAATGTCTCCAGGTACTTGTGGTGAGCACCACGCTGTCCTGTCCGCATCGGGATGGAGAGACAACGCGGCACGCTTATGGGCGGGGGCGAGTCTTCATTGCAAATCGCGCGCCAGTGCATGCGCCTCGCGGGAATACCCTGGGAGGCCCACGTAAGTCCTTGTTTTATTTGGCCTTCAACTACGCCCAATGCGAGTCTTTAGATCGTCTCGGCTTTCGACTGAGAGATAAAATTCCACAGCCGCCATCAAAGTGAAATGTTACCTTCCAGAACTGGGCCAACTGCATCGAGCGCTACCGATACCTCGTGACACTATTCAAGAAGCTGCCATTGGCGCAGAACGTCAACGACTACGAGGCTCCCGACGCCATCCAACCCTTTCCCAAGGTGATCGTCTCCGCAAGTGGCATGGCCACTGGCGGACGAGTGCTCCATCACATCGCCGCCTTTGGGCCAGATCACCGCAACACCATCCTGTTCTCTGGCTTCCAGGCGGCGGGCACGCGAGGTCGCACGTTGCTCCAAGGCGCGCGCGAGGTGAAGATTCACGGTCAATGGGTCTCGGTGCGGGCAGAGGTTGCGGAGCTGCCCATGCTGTCTGCGCATGCCGATAGCAATGAATTGCTGCGTTGGCTCGGCGGTTTTCGGCGCGCGCCTCGGCGTATCTTCATAGTGCATGGAGTGCCGGACGCCGCAGACGCGCTGCGCGTGCGCATTAAACGGGGAGTGGGCTGGGATGCGGTGGTGTCCCGACAAGATCAAGTGTTCAGTTTGTAATGGATGGCTTAGAGCGCAAAAGCCAGACCTTGCTAAGAAACTCTTTGGCGAGGGCCCAGACAAAGCGAGGAACCTGACGTCCTTACTGACCGTACGGGACCGGATGCGTATCAGGCCCTTGAGGGCACGACCCAGGCTGCCGGCCTCAACGTGTCTGCGACGCGGGAGGGGTCGTCATCAGCATGTAGCACCGTTTTTTTCTAGATACTCTAATCGCCGGATGCTCAAGAAGCTTTTTTTGAACTACTCACTCAGGGCAGAAAAGCCGTAGATGAGACGTGGTGGTATTTTTGGTGGTATCTTCGAAAAACAAATCAAGAAAATCGAGAATCCACGCGGCCTACAGCCCGTCATGTGAACGACGCCCTCCCGCCAGTCGGTCATCAAAAAAAGCGCCCTTCGGGCGCTTTTTTGTTGGCGATGCGCTGATCAAACGCGAAAAGGATCGCAACACACGCATGTAGTTGTTGCAAAAAGTTTAAATAGTTGGCAACCGCAATTGCCAGATTCAGAATAAATGGCTCTATTCTGAAGGAGCTTCCCATGCCCATGGAGTTGTTGTTCGTGGTTGCACAGAGCAAGCTGCCCATGACCATCGAGACTGCGTGCGAGGTCGACAAACTGCGGGTGCTGGCGGCGGCGCGGCTGGTGGAGGCGCAGCTGCCAGGTATTGGTGCCACAGAGCAGAAGGCGAAAGTGCTGGCCATTTCGCCGCAGGGGCGGGCTGCGCTGTCAAAGACTTACCCCCACCACCGATTTCAATACATCAGTCCGGTCCCCGCAGAAGGCATGCGCTCCCCTGAATGGCTGCCTGCCGCAGACAGCTGCCTTATGGAACGTGATGCAAACAAGACGACATTGGACTCGTGAGCCGGGCCCTCATTGGATGACGCTCTGCTCGGCGTTTGCAACCAAACGAAACATTTCACGGGCTGTCGAGTCGAGATAGTCGCCGTTGTCTGACAGACGCCCGGCGGTGGGTTTGATGAAATCCTGCCCATCAGCCATTGAGGCTGCCGGGAGCTCATTGGGACTCCCATTCGAATTTGACCAAAGGACCTACCATGCAACGCCGCCCTCTCACACCACGAACCCGTGCTCTGGCTGCGTTTGCCGGTACGGTTGTGCTCGCAGTGCTTGCCGCTGCATCCCTGCTCATGCCGGATGTCACCGTGCAATCGGCGGACTCCATGCCGTTGCTCCCCAGTGGGCTTAACCAGCTCGTCGATTCCAGCTTCCTGGAGTGACCTCGCCACGCACAATCCACCGCTTTCGGATCATGTAGCTGGAAAAAACCATAGCATCGGAGTACGATCCGACGCTGCACACCGGGTTTTTCGGTGAATGTGCAGAACGGAGGGCGATCGTGGCTACACGTTGTCGAATCTCTCAAATGGTTCTTAGCCGTGAAGTGGTTGCAAGAACCCTTTCGGTCGTTGCCCTGATGGCCGCCTTGGCGGGCTGCACCAGCCCTCGGGATGGCTCGCTGGAAGAGTATGTGCGGTGGCACGATGGCGCGCACGCGCAGGCACGGGCAGGTGCACTGCGGTGGAGTGAGCTGTACAAGCAAAGCTTTGACCGGCTGACAGCGCTTCCGCCGTCTTTGCAACAAGACACGCGGCTTGAAAACACGATCCTGCTGCTGTCGACCGCAAGAAAATACGAAGCCAACGAAATCAGCGCACAGCAGTTCACCATCGAACGCCAATCGATTGAGAACCAGTTGCAGGCACGCCTTCACTAGGCGCAGCGTGGAGGCCGATGGGTTTTCTAGCGGGGGGAAGTCCCCTGCTCCACGATGGTGAGGCGTCGACGCAATGCTGCCGCCGCGCTCTGATCGCCCGCAGCTTCAGCGCGCCGCAGATCCACACTGAGCCAGGCCATCAAAGGCCTGCGCCAGCCTTGGGCTGACGCAGTGTCTGTCGCCATCACAATTACCTCGGGGCTGGCACGACCGGACTGAAACAGCACGCCCGCCGCCACCAGGCGGGAAAGCGGGTCTTGCACCGCGGCCAAAGCTGCCGTGTCGGAGGACGCTGCCACCTTGCGCTGCGCTTCGGGCAGCAAAGCCACCGCGCTGGGCTGCACACGGCCCGCCAGGTACTCTGCGTACACACGTTCGGGCTCCGCCGCGTCGGCCCGCAGGGGCTCGAAGCGCTCGCACGTGCCTGGCACCAGGCTTGCAACTTGGGCTGCGCAGCGCATGAGTTCGAGGCGCGCAAGGAGGTCAGGGCGCCCTGTGCGGGCTACTTCCGCGCGTGCGCGGTCCCATTCAAGCTTCTCGACCCGGGCATTGCCCGACAGATAGGCTTCGACTCCTTTCTGGACGGAAGCCTGTGCGTTCATTTGCCAGTCTGGCACCGGAGGTTTGCTGGAGCAAGCGGACAACAGCACTGCTGCGCCCAGAATGGCGCCAAAAGTACGCAAGGCGGCGTGATCGGTCATCATGGCAGCTTGATCTCCGTGTCCTTGGCAAATGGCCATTTGCGGTTGATTTCGTTGACCAGGCTTTCCACCTTGCGCAGGTTGCTTTCAACCTCGGCACGCAGGGCACCCAGGTCGGTGGTGGCTTCGCGGGCGTTGGCGCCTATGGCCTGTGCCTCCACCAATACGGCGTCCACCTTTTGCAGGCTTGTGCGGGTGTCTGCAAGCAGCCCGTTGAGCTGGGCCACCGTGGCGCGCACCTCGGGCACCAGGGCGTCTTTGCTCCCCTCGGCACCAAACACCTGCCGGTCTGCGCGCGCAGCCATGCCGTCCAGGCGCGCCAGCAGGGCATTGGTGCGTTCCAGCGTGGAGACAATTTTTTTCGCATCGGTTTCGTTGCCCATCAGCACGCCCAGCACTCCACCCGGGCCGTTGAGGCGTTCGGTCAGCGCCTGCACGTTGGCAAGGCTGCCGCCCAGGGCTCCGTCCTGGGCGCTGAGCGCATTCAGGTTGGTCAGCAGCTCCCGGGCAGAGGCCATGAGCTGCGGAATCTCGGCCGTGGCGTCGCCGCGCAGCACCGGGCGTACGGCGCCATCGGCCAGGAGCTTGTCGTCAAGCATGCCGGTGTACGCGCGGATGTTGGTGCCCCCCACAATGCCCCGCACCAGGGTGAAAACGCTCGACTCACGCAGCCAGTGCGCGTCCTTGCGCGGCACGTCCACGATGATGCGGGCATTGCCGGTGTCGGCCAGTTCGATGCGGCGCACACGGCCAATGGGGAAACCCGAAAACGTCATGTCCATGCCCACCACCACGCCTTCAGAGTCGTCGGCCGTGAGCACCAGGGTCTGCGTGGGCTCGAACGCCCCGCGTGCATACAGCAGGTACAGGCCGGATCCCAGAATGAGCGCCAGGGTAAACAGCAACAGCGCCGCAGCCTTGATCTCAAGATAGGCCACCGGGCGCAGGGTTTCCACAGGCGGTACGTCGGTGGCCGGAGAAGCCTCGGCCGGCCCAGGGGGCGGCGTTCGGCGGGGTTCGTGATGCTCGTCGTTCATGGTGCCGTGGCGTGGATCTATGGGGGAGGTACGGTGGGCGCAGGATTGCGGCGATGACCCGGGATCAGTAGTAGTTGCCCATGAGGGAGATGACCTCGATCAGCAGCAGCACCGCAAACATGCGGGCCAGCCCGCCGAGTTCCGAATCGGGCTGGGTGCGGTCGCCAGTGTCATACAGGCCAGCCGCCATGGGGATCAGCGCCACCGCCAGGCTGAAAAACACGGTCTTGAGCGCGAACACCATGGTGACACTGGGCGTGAACACCTGGCCGAACATGCGTGTGTAGGTGGGCAGCCCTGCCAGATTGAAGCCGTACACCCCAAGGTAGGCCAGCACCAGGGCGACCACGCAGCTGAGCGCGGCCAGCGTGATGCAGGCAAAGACGCCTGCAATCACGCGGGGCAGAAGTTCGATGCGCACCGGGTCAAAACCGTTCACGCGCAGGGCATGAAAGCGGCCGGTCTGGCGCAGTCGAGAGATCTGCGTGCCATTGGGTATCGTGCAGCGCATGGCCACAAACAGCGCTGCCGTGAGGGGGATCAGCTCCAGCACCAGCACCCGGATCACCATTTCCAGCGCATAGCGGGACAACCCGTAACTGAGCGCCGTAACCACCACGATGCGCGTGAGCACCAGACTGAGCAGCGCCGCCAGCACCGTGAAACCCAGCAGCACCGGGGCCGTGTCCAGGTAAATGTGGCGCGCCAGCGCCCTGCGCGTGCCCTTGCCATAGCTGGACGGCGACAGCACCAGTACCAGCACCACGGCCCCCAGATAAAGGATGCGCCACCAGGCAATCGCCCAGCGCCGCGCGGTATTCCACACACGTTCTGGCAGGGAGAGGCCGGGCAAACGCGAAATCATGGGCGGATCATAGCGGTGCATGCGCAGGGGGCTACGCACGCGGTGGGGTGCTGCAATATTTGCATGTTTTATGCCTCTGGCGCTTATTGGTAAAGCGCAAACAGCTATCATTTTAGTAGCATTTTCAGGCGTTTGAGAGTAACAGTTGTTCACACCGTAGCCAGGACCTAGACATGCCGCTTTGCACCGCTTGCCGTGATGGGCGCTGCGGGCGCGACATCCGCGCGTGCGTGCAGGGCTTCGATGATGTGGCAGGTGCCGTCGGTGCCATCACACCGGTTGCGCAATGCCAGCAGATCAGCCTCCAGCGTTTGCAGCTCAGCGAGGCGGGAACGCACATGCTGCAGATGCGCGTCCAGCGTGTCGCGCGCAGCATCACAGTCTGCCTTGTGGCTCCAGTCCAGCGCCTGCAGGGTGCGTACCTCCTGCAGCGACATGTCCATGGCGCGGCACAGGCGGATGAAACGCAGCTGGTGCACATCGTGCTCGCTGTACAAACGGTAGCTGTTTTCGCCCCGTGCCCCAAGCGGCAGCAACCCTTCTTTTTCGTAGTAACGGATGTTGGCGGCCGAAACGCCCGACTGCTCAGCCGCTTCACCGATGCGGAAATGCGCAAGCTTGTGATCCATGGCTTGACCTTCAAGTGACTTCAAGGTTTCCAATCATGCCATCGCCTACACAACTGAACGGAGAAACCCATGTCTGCCCATTGCCATGACGACCATTGCACCACCGGCTCTGCCGCCACCGCGGACCCTCGCTATCGTCGCATCCTGTGGATCGCCCTGGTGGTCAACGCTGCCATGTTCGTGGTGGAACTGGGGGCAGGCACCCGATCAGGTTCGGCATCGCTGCTGGCCGATGCCATCGATTTTCTGGGGGATGCCGCCAACTACGGTCTGTCGCTGTGGGTGCTGGCCATGGCGCTTACCTGGCGCGCACGCGCCGCGCTGTTCAAGGGGGCCAGCATGCTGGCGTTCGGCGTGTTCGTAATCGGCCGCGTGGCCTGGGGTGCGTTGCAAGGCGTTCCGCCCGAGCCCGTCACCATGGGCAGCGTAGGCCTGCTGGCACTGGCCGCCAACCTGGGCGTGGCCGCCCTGCTCTACGCCTACCGGGAGGGCGACGCCAACATGCGCGGTGTGTGGCTGTGCACCCGCAACGATGCACTGGGCAACATGGCCGTGATGGGCGCAGCCCTGGGCGTGCTGGGCACCGGCACCGCCTGGCCCGACCTGGCGGTGGCGGCCGTCATGGCGGGCCTGGCCATCAGCGGCGGCTGGACCGTGATTCGCCACGCTCGGCAAGAGCTTGCCAGCACCCACGCAAGCCCGCAAACCCAGGGGCAATGAGCCATGCGTGAACGCCTGTCCACCCCGTTGAGCGCGCCGCGACCTGCACCTGACGCGCAGCACCGGCGCGCCGCTTTTGACCACCTGCTGACCAGCTTTGCCCGCCAGCCTGACGCACCCCCGGCCCATCGCTGGCGATGGCTCGAGGCGGCGCACGTGCTGGGGCAGACCTCGTTGCCCCTGCACTGGCGCTCACACACCGCCATGCTGCGCTATGCCTTGGCCCTGCGCGATGCGCGCGAGGCCGCTGGTCAGCTCCTGCGGCTGGCGCTGGTGCCCCTGGGGCATCTGCTGGCACGGCTGCCGCTGGGCAACATCGGAAGATCCCATGTGAGCGCCTTCAGACCCATGGTGCCGGCGGCTGAAGTGACGGTGCTTATGCAGAAGGCGCTGGAAGAAACGGCGATCGCCCCGGCGTGGCCGACCGACGTGGGTGTCTGAACACGGGGCCGCGGCGGCATTCAGGGCTTGGCAGAGCGTGCCGCGCGGCCTGGCCTGAGAGGGGTCCGGGCCGGTTTTGCAGCGGCTTGCTCCAGCCACAGCAGGGTGTCCATCTGCGACAAAAAGTGCCGCAGGTAGTCGGGCGAGAGCGACCGCATCAAGGCCAGGGAACGCAGCACAAGCCGGTGCGCATTGAGCGGCCCGGCGTTCTCCGGCCCGCGCGTGATGGCCTGGGCCACCTGCTGCTCTGCAGAAATTTTCGACCAGACTTCGCCGAAGCGGCGCACGCTCTTCATGTCTGAAACGCTGGCGCCACCATCCAGCAACACTGCATCTGCATCTGCATCAGCCCGGGCGCGGGCAGCGAGGTCGCCGTTTAGCGCCTCCAGTGCAGAGGGTGCCCCGGCTGGCGCTGTTGCAGCCTGCGGTCGGGAGGCCGCCGCCCGGGCGCACGCCGCGTAGTCCGCCATCGCGGCTTGCAGCCTGCCCGCCAGCACCTGCTGCACGGCCGGTGTCTGCGCGGGCAGGCGCGCGGCCAGAACCTCCAGGTACCGGAAACGCACCGGGTCGTGGCGGTGTGCGCCCTCCGCCCGCAGCGAATCCAGCGATGGCTCGCTTTCACTCATTGCGGGCAGATTTGGGAGGTGCAGCGCGGGGTACAGGCGCCATCTCGACGCGGCGGTTCTGGGCCCGCCCGCTTTCGTCGGCGTTGTCGGCCACCGGTTGCTCGGCACCGAAGGCGGCGGCAAACACCTGGGATGAGGGCATGCCCTCGTCGATGAGGGCTCGGGTCACCGTCAACGCACGTTGAGCAGACAGCTCCAGGTTGTCGGCAAAACGCTGCTGGCGCCCCTGCAGCAGTGCGGTGTTGTCGGTGAAGCCGCTGACCATCAGCATCTCGTCGCGCTCCATCAGGTACACCTTCAACGGTCCAACAAGGCTTTGCAGTAGCTGGCGGCCCTCAGTGCGCAGCTCGGCAGAGCCTGCCGAAAACAGCACGCTGCCGCTGATGCCGATACGGCCTTCATTGACCGTGACGCGGCCGCTGGCCAGCGGAATCGCCAGCGCTTTCTCCAGCGCCATGCGGCGCTTTTCTTCCATCTGCCGCTTTTCCACTTCCTGCTTGAGGCTGGCCACGAGGTCGATCTGCACCACCAGCACGCCCACCAGAATCAGCACAAATGCACCAAGCAAGCCCGCCATGAGATCGCCAAACACGGCCCACACCGGGGCCGTCTGCTCGGTGGCATCGTCCAGCGTGTCGTCCAGGCCGGTCACGCGGCGACTCCGTGCACCGCTGCGGCCATCTGCCCGTTGAGGCGGCGCAGGTCTTCCACGATGCCCTGCTGCGATGCAATGCTCAGGTCGATCACCTCGCGGGCTTGTGCCACGTAGTAGGCCAGCTGCTCATCGCTGCGGCTCATGGACTGGCCAATGGCGACTTCGATGCGCTGCAGGCTGTCCATCAGCTTCTCGTTGCTGGCCGTGAACAGGCCCACGCCGTGGCCAAAGGACTCACCCAGGCCCGACAGCTCCACCGCGCTGGCGGCCACATGCGCGGACACTTCATCCACCTTGCCCGCCTGCGCGCCGAGCGCCTGGGCAAACTCCTGCCCCGCCTGCTCCAGCACCGAGGCCGCAGACCCCACCAGCGATTCAATGGCCGCGCGCTGCTGCCCGGCGGCTTCGTTCACCGATTGGAGCAACACACCCAGCTGCTCCATCATCGCCGTGCGCTCTGCCAGGGCCGCGTTGTCGCGTTCGCTCAGGTGGGCCATCTCCTGGCGCAGCTGGGTGATGACCTCGGCCGCGGCCTGCGGCACATCCGACGCTGTCTGCAGCAATCGCGTGAGTGGGGCTTCCAGCGCAGAACCCAGGGTGGCCAGGTGCCCGGCCACAGCGGCCTGCAACGCATCGAGCCGCTCCACTGCGGCCTGGCCACGTGCCGCCTCGGCATCCCGCAGCGCCACCAATTCCGTGCGCCACACGCCCGCCAGCGCATCCATGCGCTGGGCCTGGGTTTCGGCCCATTGGGCTTCGGCCTCGATGCGGGTGTGCAACAGTGCGTCCGACTGGTCCATCAACCGGGCGGCACCGCCCAGGGCCTGGTGCACCTGCTCCGTCATGCGCTCGGTGAGCTGCGCCGCAGCGCCCTCCAGCGCCTGGCATACGCCGCGCTGCTGCTGCGCCGTTTGCTCGCCCACCTGCTGCCATTGCTCCGCCAGTCGGCTGGCCATGCCCTCCATGGACTGGCTCCAGCCCGCAAGGCGCTGCGTGTCCGCCGCCGCCTGTTCGGCCTGCGATTTCTCGACCGTCTCCTGCAAGGAAGCCAGCAGCGCCGTGGTGCGCTGTTCGAAGGCCTGCGATGCGGTCTGCAGCGACTGGTCAAGCTGCACCGCAGCGCCCTCCAGCGCCTGACACACGCCGCGCTGCTGCTGCGCCGTTTGTTCGCCCATCTGCTGCCATTTCTCCGCCAGTCGGCTGGCCATGCCCTCCATGGACTGGCTCCAACCTGCAAGGCGCTGCTGGTCCGCCGCCAGTTGGGCCGCCTGTGATTGGGCCACTGTCTCTTGCAATGTGATCACCAGCGCGGTGGTGCGCTGCTCCAGCATCTGGGTGATGGACTGCAGCGCGCTGCCCAACTGCACCGCCTGCTGGTCCTGCGTCTGCGTGTGGCGGTGCAAGGCCTCCGTCCAGGTGTCGGCCACCTGGCGGGCCGTGCCTTCCCATTGGGCAGTGAGGGCATGCATCTGCACACCGGTAGCCTCGCGCAGCCGCTGGTGCGAGCGCTCGGCCTCTTGCGCCAGCGTTGCCATGGCCTGCTCCACCACCGGGCGGATCGTCTCACCCGCCATGCGGGCGCTGGCGCCCAGACTGTCGTGCAGGGATGCGCCCACGGTGGTGGCGAGCTGGGTGTAGGCCGCGGCCGCTTCGCGATGAAACACCTGCTGCTGGTCTTGCAATTGGCCGTTTAACTGCTCGTGGCGGCGCTCCAGCCCTTCCATCAGGCCGTGCAGGCGCTCCGCAATCAGCGGCATGGCCTGCGCCTGGGCCTTCAGGGCCTCGAACATTTCCTGGCGCCGGTGGGCCGCCGAGAAGGGGCGCAGCTCGCTGGCGATGCGGGCATCGAGCGTGCGCAACGCTGCCAGCCGCTCGCGGCGGCACAAGGCGGACATCAGCCCCAGCATGGCCGACGCAGCCACCCCGGCCACCGAAGTGCCAAACGACAGACCCAGCCCCTTGATGGGCGCGGCCAGCGCCGCCCGGATCGACTCCAGGCTGGACGAGGCTTCCAATGCGAACACCGCACCCTTGAACGTGACCACCATGCCGAGAAAGGTACCCAACATGCCGAGCATGACCAAGAGCCCCACCAGGTAGGGCGCCAGCGCAGGGCCCGGCAGCGGCACACGCTCCCCGTCAATCCGCTGTCGTACCGGGTTGCGCAGGGACGGATGCAGGCGCTCAAGCCAGCCGCCCAGGTTCTCCAGGGACTGCTGCCCCAGCCCGGCCAGAGCTGCCGATAGCGACGAGGTCGCGGCCCGGAATTGCATCAGTTCAAAGGCGCCCAGTACATAGACGGCGGCGATCACCACCGTCATGGTGAGCGCCAGCGGGCTGGAACCGGCAAAGCCCCAGCCCACCCAGCCCACCACGGCCAGGCCTGTGGCAAAGATGGCAGCCATCACACTCTTGTTCATTCGATCATTCCTGTTTCCGGTTCCGGGGTCTTCCTGGTTTTGGGGGCGCTGTGCGTGGAGCAGGGGGCGTCGTTCTGTGCCGCTTCCAGCAAGCCCGCAAGGGGTTCGAGCCGCACCTGCAGCTCGGCCAGCAGCAGCGCCTGCAGGTCGCGCTCAAAGGCATGCAGCCAGCCCCCCGGCAGCGACCACCGGTGCGGATCGTCGTCCCGCCCTGCGGCCTTCAGATGCTGCTCATGGGCCGTGCGCAGCTGCGCCATCCGCCGCTCCAGATGGCCGGGTAATGAGGCCCAAAGCCTTTGCTCGCGTGCGCCCAGCATCTGCTGCAACACGGCATCCAGAGCCGCGAGCCTGCGCAAGCCCGGCGGCCCCACCGACAAACCTTGGCGCAGTTGCAGCCGCAGGGCGGCCACCCGCGCGTCCAGCTGCTTGTGCAGTGCCAGATACCGCGCCACGTGGACGGCAAACTCTGCTGCGGCCTGGGGGTCCGGCTGGTCGGGCGAGGTGTTGTCGGCCCGCTGCCGCCCCGGTTTGACGGGGGCCGGCGGAACGGTGACAAGCTCGACCAGCTCCGCCCTGGTGGACTGGAAAGCCGCCTGCAGCGCGCGCGAGTCCACAGGGTGCTGCTTGTGGGGAATCGCCGGGGAATCCGTGGACTCCAGGGCGTGCAGCGCACGGCTCAGCGCGACAGCATCCACGGTGCTGAGCCATTGGCTCAGCTGCTCGGCCACGTCCAGGCGCGGCTGCACGCCCTGGGCATGCGCCCATTGCTTTAGCAGGAGAACGAGTCTTGAGCTGTTGAGTTTGTGGTGCTGGTACATCGGTGGGGGCCGGTCAGGGCGCCTGCAGCAGCCAGAGGGTGCAGGCGCCTTGGGGAGAAGGTCCCCGCAATCGGCAAAGCCTGCTATTTTCGCAGGAACGCTGGCGCCCCAGCCCCCGGGTGCCCTGGGTTGCAGGTGTTACATCTGTCTCTGGGGGCCCCTGCCCATCGCGCGCGCGGGGCAAATCACGCTGCCGAATGGTGTTTTATTGACCACGGACAAGTTCTGACGGCCGCCCGGGAGGTCCAATCGCCCTCACGCTGCGCCGCCTGCGCATGCCGTGGGATCCCCTATTTACCTGCAATTTGCCATGTCCAACCCTTCCGCACCCCTTGGCGCGCCCATGGCGAAGACACCCGCCCGGGAAGCTGCCCCCGTTGCCGTGCCCCACACGCTTACAGAAGACGCGGTCGCCATCTTCACCGGCGTGCTGCTGATTTCCGTGGGGGTGGCATTTTTTACCAGCGCGGGGCTTCTGACCGGGGGCACAGCGGGCCTTGCGTTTCTGCTGCACTACGCCACAGGCATCGGCTTCGGCAAGATCTTCTTTGTGCTGAACCTGCCGTTTTACTGGCTGGCATTGCGCAAGCTCGGGCGCGCATTCACCGTGAAGACCTTTGCTGCCGTCCTGCTGCTTTCGCTGCTGTCAGAGATGCAGGCACAGTTTCTGCAGTTTGCGCAGCTGCAACCGCTTTATGCCGCCATTGCGGGGGGACTGATCACCGGGACAGGTTTTCTGGTGCTGTTCCGGCACCGCTGCAGCCTCGGCGGCGTGGGCATCGCGGCGCTGTACCTGCAGGACCGCTACGGATGGCGCGCCGGAAAGGTGCAGATGGCGGTGGACTGCTGTATCGTGCTGCTGGCCCTCTGGACGGTCGACCCCCTGCGGGTCGCGTGGTCCATCGCCGGTGCAGTGGCCCTGAACCTGGTCCTCGCCATGAACCACCGGCCCGGACGCTACATGGCGGTGTAGTGCGCAGATAGCGCCCCATTTCCCTTCGGTAACGTCGGAACGGGTGAGAACCAACTGGTCAGCCGTCGTATCATCTCTCGCATGCGTCGCGGCTTTTTCATGTTCCTGATGTTGGTGCTGGTCCTCAGAGGACTCACCGGCATGGCCATGGCCGCAGGGGTTCTACCCCCGTTGGTGCCCGCGGGTTCTCATCTCCAGGAGCCAGCCCATCACCATGGCTCGGTGGAGGCTCAGGGCACGTCCAGTCATCACGCCGGCGTCTTCGTTGGTCACGTGACTCTCGCGTATGACGCTGCCGAGCCCTGCGCAAGCGGTTCGGAGGGCTGCGGCCTGCATGCGGACCATGCAGGCACCTGCTCCGCCTGCGAGATTTGCCACTCGGCCATGCTTGCCCCATCAGCGCCTTCGCGCGTACCCCCTGTCCCCCTGGACCCAATGCCCCCACAGGGCGCGACCACCTTTCACAGCGCGCCCGCTGCGCCGGACATCAAACCGCCCATCGCCTGATCTCCCACGCCAGAAGTGCGTCTGCCAACGCCTGAAACCCACCCGACGAGGTGCCATCAGCGGCAGCGCAACATTCTCAATGCCTGGAGATCGCCATGCGCGCACCTGTTTTTCTCCCATTTACGCTTCGGCATGCACTTTGCCTGGCCTTGCTCAGCCCCGGGATCGCCCTGGCCCAAGGCCCGGCGCATCCGCGCGATGCGGCCGACCCTGAAGGCGCGGTGACCGCGCTCGTGCACCCCGCACTGGCTGTACTGCCCCCTGACATCGAAACGCCTTCCCCCCAGACCTGGCATCAAGGCCACGATGCCGTGGCCGAATTTCCGCGCGGTCATGCAGATATCGTGGCCTGGGAGCAAAAGGCGGCCGCCCAGCCTGCCGCCACCCCCGCTGCCAGTGCACCCCATTCGGGACACAGCTCGCAGCACCGGCACATGGGGAATGCGGGGGGCCACCCTTCACCCCCCCGGCGATGCACCCGCACCACCATTCGCACGGGAGCAAGCCATGAGTGCGTTGCAGAACCTGGCCGTGCTCTGTGGTGCCGCCCTGCTGGCGGGCTGCGCCAGCGTATCGCCCGATGGACTGCGGGGCGATGTCGCTGCGCTCACGGCGGGCCGCACCTCCGTGGTGCCACAGGCGGCGCTGCCCGCCACAGACCCGGCAGCCCGCGCGCAAGCGCAGCAGTCGATCGAGAGCTGGCTGGCACAGCCACTCACCCAAGACGCTGCCGTGCGCATTGCGCTGTTGAACAATCCGGGCCTGCAAGCGCGACTGGCGGCACTGGGTGTCAGCGACGCTGAGCGCGTGCAGGCCATCACCCTGCCCAACCCCCACCTGTCGCTGGGACGCTTTACCAACAGCCACGAGCGTGAAATTGAACGCACCCTGGCTTTCAGCCTGCTGGACCTCCTCACCATGCCCTGGCGCGCTGCCCGTGAAAACGAACGCCTGCAAATCGCCACCCTGCAAGCCGCACAAGACGTGGTGCAGCTCGCCGCCGACACCCGCCGCGCCTGGTTGCGGGCGGTGGCCGCCGAGCAGCTAGCCGCCGCGCACGAGCGCATGGCAGATGCGGCAGACGCTGGCACCGAGCTGGCCCGCCGCATGGTGCGGGTGGGGAACTGGAGCCGCCTGCAGCTCGCACGTGAACAGGCGGTGCTGCAAGAGGCACGCAGCCAGCTGGCGCGCGCCCGGCTGGCGGCAAACACCGAGCGTGAGCAGCTCAACCGCCGCCTTGGAGTGTGGGGGTTGCATGCGCAATACCGCCTGGCCACACCACTGCCCCCGCTGCCTGCGAGCCCGCTGCCTGCCGACGGCATCGAAGCCACCGCGCTGCGCGAGCGCCTGGATGTGCAAGCCGCCCGCCGCCAGCTCGACACCCAGGCCACACGCCAGGGCTGGAGCCGCGCGGGTGCCGTCTTTGACGACATCGGGCTGGCCTACAGCCGCAACACCAGTACCGACCGCGATGGTGGCCACCGCGACACCACACGCGGCTGGGAGCTGGAGTTGCCGCTGCCCCTGTTCGACTGGGGCGGTGCCGCCCGCACCCGCGCGCAGGCCGAGGTCGAACAAGCCGCCGCCCAGCTGCAGGACACCGCAGTGCGCGCCCGCAGCGAGGTGCGCAGCGCGTGGCTCACTTACCGCACCGCGCTCGACCTGGCGCGCCAGCAGAAAAGTGAAGTGGTGCCCCTGCGCCAGTTCATCGCCGACGAAACCACGCTGCGCTACAACGGCATGCTGGCCAGCGTGTGGGACATGCTGGCCGAGGCCCGCAACAGCACCCAGGCCGTGGCCAACGCCATCGAAGCGCAGCGTGACTTCTGGCTGGCCGAGACTGACCTGCAGCTAGCGCTCACCGGCACGTCGCCCGGCGCCTTGCAAGGTTTGCCACCCGGCGCCGCAACCACCACCAAGTCCCAAGGCCACTGACATGAACCGCCGCAATTTCTTTTCCGGCGCCGCCACCGCCGTGGCTGCCGCCTCCGTCAGCCGCGTGGCCCTGGCCGCTCTGCCCGAGCCCGCCACACAGGCCAGCGCCGACACCGCGCCGCCCCTGCACCCGCCGACGGGCCGCCCCTATAACCCAGTGGTCACCCTTAACGGCTGGACCGCCCCGTGGCGCATGAACGCCGGCGTCAAGGAGTTCCACCTGGTCGCCGAGCCCGTGGTGCGCGAGGTGGCGCCCGGCTTCATGGTCAATATGTGGGGGTACAACGGCCAGAGCCCCGGCCCCACGATCGAGGTGGTCGAAGGTGACCGCGTGCGCATCTTCGTCACCAACCGCCTGCCCGAGCACACCACCATCCACTGGCACGGCCAGCGTCTGCCCAATGGCATGGACGGTGTGGGCGGGCTCAACCAGCCAGCGATTCCTGCGGGAAAAACCTTTGTTTACGAGTTCGAGGCACGCCGGCCGGGCACCTTCATGTACCACCCGCATGCCGATGAAATGGTGCAGATGGCCATGGGCATGATGGGCTTGTGGATCACCCACCCGAAAGGGCAGCATCCGCAGATTGCCAAGGTGCAGCGCGACTACGCCTTTCTGCTGAACGCCTTTGATGTGGAACCCGGCAGCATGACCCCCAAGGTCAACACCATGCTGGACCACAACATCTGGTGCTGGAACAGCCGCGTCTTCCCCGCCATCAGCCCGCTGGTGGCGCGGCAGGGCGACCGGGTGCGCATCCGCGTGGGCAACCTCACCATGACGAACCACCCCATCCACATCCACGGACACGAATTCGAGGTGACCGGCACCGACGGCGGCCCCGTGCCCAAAAGCGCCCGCTGGCCCGAGGTGACCACCGATGTCGCCGTGGGCCAGATGCGGCAGATCGATTTCATTGCCGACGAGCTGGGCGACTGGGCCCTGCACTGCCACAAGAGCCACCACACCATGGGTGCCATGGGGCACGACGTGCCCACCATGATCGGCGTGGACCACCGGGGCCTGGTGGGCAAGATCCAAAAGATCGTGCCCGACTACATGGTGATGGGCGAGCGCGGCATGGCCGACATGGGTGCCATGGAAATGCCGCTGCCCGACAACACCTTCCCCATGATGACCGGCACCGGACAGTTCGGCCCGGTGGAGATGGGCGGCATGTTCACCTCATTCAAGGTACGGGCCGACCAGCCAGCGGGCGACTACCGCGACCCGGGCGACTTCAAGCACCCTGCAGGCACCGTGGCTTACGAATGGCAGGGCACCCCCGCCGCCACCCCACGCCCTGCGCGCACCGACGCCCCTGGCACGGCACCCGGCGCTGCCAACGCACGCAAACCCCCCACCAGCGGCCACCAGCACTAACCTTTCCCATCAGGACACACCATGAACACTATTAAATTGATAGCTGCTTGCGCTTTATGTATAAGCGCCAGCACCTCTTTTGGCCATGAAAACGCTCATCACACCCCGTCGAACAGCCCGGTGGTCAAGGAGCAAAAGGACTGGGGCATCGCGGGCGACGCCAAGGCTGTGCGCCGCACCATCACCCTGCGCATGACCGACGACATGCGCTTTGCGCCGAACCACATCGAAGTGCGCGAGGGCGACACCGTGCGGCTGCGCGCCGAGAACCGCGGCAAGGTGCTGCACGAGATCGTGATCGGCACCAAGGCCGAGCTGGACGCCCACGCCGAAATGATGAAAAAGCACCCCGGCATGGAACACGACGAGCCCTACATGGCCCATGTGGCGGCGGGCAAGACCGGCGATATCGTGTGGCACTTCAACCGCGCCGGGAGCTTTGACTTTGCCTGCCTGATCGCCGGCCACTATCAGGCTGGCATGACCGGCACCATCACCGTGCTGCCCCGCACCAAGTAACGCCAGGAGAAACCATGACCACCGTACACCAACATCGCCGCGCATCCGCCGCAGCCAGCCCTGCACGCCGCCAATGGCTCGCCACGGCACTACCCTTGCTGGCTGCGGGCGCGGCCATCACCCTGCTGCCCGGCGCGTCCCGCGCAACACCCAAAACGCCCACACCGCTGGAAGTGTGGAAAGACCCCAACTGCGGCTGCTGCCAGGACTGGGTGGACCACATGCAGGCCAACGGCTTTGCCGTGAAGGTGCACGAAACCGGCAACAACGCCGTGCGTGCCCGCCTGGGTCTGCCGCAAAAGCTCGGCTCGTGCCACACCGCCCTCGTTGGCGGCTATGTGGTGGAAGGCCATGTGCCTGCCAGTGACGTGCGCGCCCTTCTGCAGCAAAAACCCAAAGCCCTGGGCCTTGCGGTGCCCGGCATGCCCGTGGGCTCGCCCGGCATGGACGGCGCGGTGTACGGCAACCGCCGCGACCCCTACGATGTGCTGCTGGTCGCCCGCGACGGCACCACCCGCGTTTTCAACAGCTACAACCCAAAGGCCCCGTCATGAAACCACTCGCCCACTCCACAGCTGCCCTGTTACTGGCCTGCGCGCTGGGTCCAGCCCTGGCGCAGGCCCCCGCCCCGGCGGACGGCCATGACAGCCACCACCCTGCTGCCGCTCCGGCCGCACAGGGAGCCACTGACAATCCATCGGCGGACCAGAGCGAGCTGAGCGAAGGCGAAATCACCCGCTGGGACCCGCGCACACTCAAGGTCACGCTGCGCCACGGCGAAATCAAGAACCTGGACATGCCGCCCATGACCATGGTGTTCCGCGTGAACGACGCCAGCATGCTCGCGCCCTTCCAGCCGGGCGACAAGGTGCGTTTCCGGGTGGAGCGGCGAAGTACGGGGTACTTCATTACCCGCATCGAAGCCGCGCGCTGACCACCCACACCTTTACGTGTGCACCCCGCCAGAAAGGCCCGCATGAACCCGCCCGATATCCCCACGCCCGGCCACCCGCAGGGCCCTGCGCGCGACGGCCCCCGTGCGAAGCACACATCGGCGCAGGCCCCAGCGGCCCCTGGCACCCTCTACACCTGCCCCATGCACCCCGAGGTGCGGCAAGACCATCCCGGCAGTTGCCCCAAGTGCCACATGACGCTGCAGCCCGAAGGCAGCGGGCACGGGCACGAACATGTGCATCAACATGGTCGGGCTCAAACCCCGCCTGGGCCCGGGCATTTATCTGCAGCGCCACCCGTCAGCGCGCCCGCAGGCGGCGGCACGGTCTACACCTGCCCCATGCACCCCGAGATCCGGCAGGACCACCCCGGCAATTGCCCCAAGTGCGGCATGTCGCTGGAGCCGCTCATCCCCGAACTGACGGAGGAAGCGAATCCCGAGCTGGTGGACTTTCAGCGCCGCTTCTGGTGGACGCTGCCGCTCACCGTGGTGGTCACCTTCCTGGCGATGTTCGGCCACCAGCTGGGCTGGTTCGACATGGCCGTGCAAAGCTGGATCGAGCTGGTGCTTACGCTGCCGATTGCGCTGTGGGCGGGCTGGCCGTTTCTGGTGCGCGGCGTGCAGTCGGTGGTGAACCGCAGCCCCAACATGTGGACGCTGATCGGCCTGGGCACCAGCGCCGCCTTTGCCTACAGCGTGGTGGCCACCGTGGCGCCGCAGGTGTTCCCCGACTCGTTCATTTCCATGGGGCGGGTAGCGGTGTACTTTGAAGCGGCGGCGGTGATCATCTCGCTGACCTTGCTGGGGCAGATTCTGGAGTTGAAGGCGCGCTCGCAGACCTCTGCCGCCATCAAATCGCTGCTCGGCCTGGCGCCCAAGACGGCGCGACGCATCGCGCCCGATGGCACCGAAGAAGACATTCCCCTGGCCCATGTGCATGTGGGCGACCGGCTGCGCGTGCGCCCCGGCGAGAAGGTGCCGGTGGACGGTGTGGTCGAGGAAGGCAGCAGCGCGCTCGACGAATCCATGCTGACCGGCGAGCCGCTGCCGGTGACCAAGCGCGTGGGCGACAAGCTCATCGGCGCCACGCTCAACACCAGCGGCGCGCTGGTCATGCGCTCGGAGCATGTGGGCGCGGCCACGGTGCTGTCGCAGATCGTGCAGATGGTGGCGCAGGCCCAGCGCTCGCGCGCGCCCATGCAGCGCATGGCCGACACCGTGGCCGGCTATTTTGTGATGGCAGTGGTGGCGGCGGCGCTGCTCACCTTCTTTGGCTGGGGACTGTTCGGCCCGCAGCCGAGCTGGGTCTATGGCCTGATCAACGCCGTGGCGGTGCTCATCATCGCCTGCCCCTGTGCGCTGGGCCTGGCCACGCCCATGTCCATCATGGTTGCCACCGGGCGCGGCGCCACCCACGGTGTGCTGTTTCGCGACGCGGCGGCCATCGAGAATCTGCGCAAGATCGACACCCTCATCGTGGACAAGACCGGAACCCTCACCGAGGGCCGCCCGGCCTTCGAGCGCGCAGTGGCCGCAGCCGGTTTTGTCGAAGACGACGTACTGCGCCTGGCCGCCAGCCTGGACCAGGGCAGCGAGCACCCGCTGGCGGCGGCCATCGTCAAGGCGGCGCACGAACGCGGCTTGCCGTTGACCGAGCCCGAGCAGTTCGACTCCGCTTCCGGCATCGGGGTGCGCGGCATCGTCGCCGGGCAGGCACTGGCGTTGGGCAACACGGTGCTGATGCAGCAAAGCGGCGTGGATGTGGCACCGCTGGCCACCCAGGCCGAGGCCTTGCGCAGCCAGGGCGCCAGCGTGATGCACCTGGCGGTGAACAGGCGGCTGGCCGGCCTGCTGGCGGTGTCCGACCCCGTCAAGGCCAGCACACCCGAAGCCCTGTCCACCCTGCGCGCCGCCGGCCTGCGCGTGGTGATGGCCACCGGCGACGGGCTGACCACGGCGCGCGCTGTGGGCGAGCGGCTGGGCATTAATGAGGTGCATGGCGAGGTCAAACCCGCCGACAAGCTGGCGCTCGTCGAGCGCCTGCAAAAGGAGGGCCGCACCGTGGCCATGGCGGGCGACGGCATCAACGACGCACCGGCGCTGGCGCGTGCCGATGTGGGCATTGCCATGGGCACCGGCACCGACGTCGCCATGAACAGCGCGCAACTCACCCTCGTCAAGGGCGATCTGCGCGGCATTGCCACGGCACGCGCTCTGTCGGTGGCCACCGTGGCCAACATGAAGCAGAACCTGCTCTTCGCTTTTGTCTACAACGCCCTCGGTATCCCGGTGGCCGCGGGCCTGCTGTACCCGTACACCGGCTGGCTGCTGTCACCCATGATTGCGGCGCTGGCCATGAGCCTGAGCTCGGTCTCGGTGATCAGCAACGCGCTGCGGCTGCGCCGGGCGAAGATCCTCTGATCCCACGAAGAAGGGGGTGGCGCCGGGCACCATAATCATCGCCATGAACGCACGCATTCCCGCCAGCGACGCTGGCAGCATCACCCGCGTGGCCGGCATCGAGGTAGGCCACTTCACCGACACGCGCCGCCCCACGGGCTGCACTGTGATCATGGCGCGCGAAGGTGCCGTGGGCGGCGTCGATGTCCGCGGCGCAGCGCCCGGAACGCGCGAGACAGATCTGCTCGACCCGTGCAACCTGGTCGAAAAGGTGCACGCCATCGTGCTGGCCGGCGGCAGCGCCTGGGGGCTGGAGGCCGCCACCGGCGCCGTGCGCTGGCTGGAGGAACGCGGCGTGGGCTTCGACGTGGCCGTGGGCCGACTGCCCATCGTGCCCGCCGCCGTGCTGTTTGACCTGCTGGTGGGCGACATGCGCATCCGCCCGGATGCCGCTGCCGGCTATGCCGCCTGCGATGCCGCATCTGCGACAGATCCTGCAGAAGGCAACGTGGGCGCAGGAACAGGCGCCGCCGTAGGCAAGATCTTTGGAATGCAGCGCGCCATGAAAGGCGGCATCGGCACCGCATCGGTGACGGTAGAGGGAGTCACGGTGGGCGCCCTCATCGCCTGCAATGCTCTGGGAGATGTGGTGGACCCCGACACTGCCCAGGTGATCGCCGGTGCGCGCACCGATGACGGCCTGCGGCTGCGCGACACCCGCCGCGCCCTGCTGCGGGGCGAGGCCCCCCAACCACTCCTGGCAGGCACCAACACCACCATCGGGGTGGTGGCCACGGATGCCGTGATCACCAAGGTGCAGGCCCACCGGCTGGCGGTATCCGCCCACGACGGCCTGGCGCGCAGCATCAACCCGGTGCACACCATGTCCGACGGCGACACGCTTTTCAGCCTGGGAACCGGCCGGGCCGGCAAGAGCGTGGGGATGATGGTCTTGGCCACCATGGCCGCCGAGGCCACGGCCATCGCCACGGCGCGCGCTGTGCGGGCGGCCCGCTCGATCACGACCGCAGAGGGTCTGCATCTGCCTTGGGCCGGGGAGCTCGGCTGAAGAAGCACGTCCCTCGAAACCCGTCGCCCAAGGGGCACAAAAACAAAAGCCACCCGCTGGGGTGGCTTGAGAGATGGCTTGCAGGCAGGTGCTTGCAGCAAGTTTTTTTGGAAACGTCTGAAGCTGGTTTCTTCGGACAAAAACTTGGTAGGCGCGATTGGACTCGAACCAACGACCCCCACCATGTCAAGGTGGTGCTCTAACCAGCTGAGCTACGCGCCTGTCGTTGTTTAGACCACGATTATAGCCATAAAAAACGGGCCCTCAGCGCAGCGCTCGACAAATCGCTCGAGGCACCGTTGCGAAGACTCCTCGCGCCCCAGGAACCGATCAGCGCCTGCGCGCCGAGCGCACTCCCTGCACCCCGGCCACGATGCCCAGCACCTTGTTCAACCGGCCCGAATCCGACACCTCCACGGTGAAGGTCATCCATGCGGTGCCTTTAACAGACTGCGTCTGCACGCCGATCACGTTGGTCTTCTCGCGGGCAAAAACTTCCGAAATATCGCGCAGCAGACCCTGGCGGTCTGCAGCCTCCACCGCCACATCCACGGGGTAGACGGCAGCAAGGGCGGAGGCCTTCGGGGCGCCCCACTCCACGTCGATCACGCGCTCTGCGTTGCGGGCCGCCATCTGGCGGAAGTTGCTGCAATCCGCCCGGTGCACGCTCACGCCCTTGCCGCGCGTGACGAATCCGCGGATCACGTCCGGCGGCGCAGGCTTGCAGCACTTGGCCAGCTGCGTCATCAGCGAGTCGATACCCACCACCAGCACGCCCCCCTTGGGCGACGATTCGTTGGTGCGCGTCTTTTTCAGCAGCAGGAAATCATCGGGCGGCACCACCGGCTCGGGCGGGCGCAGTACGGTTTCGATGTTGCGCAGCGAAAACTCGTCCTTGCCCACCACTTCAAACAGGCCGTCGGCCGACTTGAACCCCAGCTGCACCGCCAGGTCTTCCAGCTTGATGGCAGTTTTGCCTTCGCGCTGCAGCAGTTTCTCGACCGCCTCGCGCCCCCGAGCCACCGTCTCGTGCGTCGCCTGGGCGTTGAACCACGCACGCACCTTGGCCTTGGCGCGGTTGCTGGTCAGGTAGCCCAGTTCGGCATTGAGCCAGTCGCGGGAGGGGCGGCCCTCCTTCACGGTGGAAATTTCCACCGTCTGGCCGTTTTGCAGAGGCGTATTCAGCGGCACCATGGCGCCGTCCACCTTGGCGCCCCGGCACCGGTGCCCCAGGCTGGTATGCACCGCATAGGCAAAGTCCACCGGGGTGGCACCTTGCGGCAACTCAACCACGGCGGCATCGGGCGTCAGCACGTAGATGCGGTCCTCGAAGAGCCCCCGGTTGGGCACGGCGCCCGAGAGGTCGCGCTCCCACGCCAGCAGCTGGCGCAGCACGGCAATTTTGGCGTCATATTCGCCGGCGGCCGACACCCCCGCGTAGCCTTTGCTGCCAGCTTCCTTGTAGGCCCAGTGTGCAGCCACCCCATGCTCGGCGTGGTCGTGCATGGCCTGCGTGCGGATCTGGATCTCGATGGGTTTCCCATGGTCGTCGCGCACGATGGTGTGCAGCGACTGATAGCCATTGGGTTTGGGCTTGGCGATGTAATCGTCAAACTCCTCCACGATGGGCTTGAACTGCTCATGCACCCAGCTCAGCGCTGCGTAGCAATCTTTCACGCTGGGTACGACCACCCGCAAGGCGCGGATATCGAACACCTGGTCGAAATTGAGCGACTTGCCGCGCATCTTCTTGACGATGCTGTAGATGTGCTTGGGGCGGCCCTGCACGCTGGCGCTGATACTACGGGCGCGCAGGTCGGATTCAAGCCGCGCGCGCAGCTGCTCCATGTACACCTCGCGCTCGCCGCGCTTTTCGTCGAGCAGTCGGGCCACCTCCTTGTAGGTGTCTGGCTCCAGAAACCGGAAGGACAGGTCCTCCAGCTCCCACTTCACCTGCCAGATGCCCAGGCGGTTGGCCAGCGGCGCAAAGACCTGCAGGGATTCGCGCGCCAGACTGGGCGCAACGGGCAGCTTGCTGGCGGCATGAAAACGCAGGGTCTGCAGGCGCGACGCCAGGCGCAGCATCACCACGCGCAGATCGCGCGAGAAGGCGAGCAGCATCTTGCGCACGTTCTCGGTCTGCACGGCGGGATCGTCCAGGTGCTCGGCACCGCGGGCCTGCTGCTGCACGCGCATCAGCTTGGTGGTTTCTACCGCCAAGGCGGCAAAGTTCGCGCCAAAGGCCTTGGCGATCACCTCTTCGGGCTTGTTCAGATGGATGCAGGCATGCACCAGATAGCTGGCGGCCTGCATGGCCTCCGAACCGCCGATGCTCTTGAGAATGGCGGCGACGGCGTCAGCGTGGGCCAGGGTGTTCTCACCCGAATCCAGCGTTTCGCCGGCCATCAGCGGCTCCGCAAAGGCACGGGCCCGTGCCAGCGCGTTCACCTGCTCGGGCAGGGTGTGCGCGGTGGCGGCCAGCAGCTGTGGCAGTGCCTCCGCCTGGGGAGCGTGCGACGCCTGAGCGGGAGGGTGGGTTTTCATCCGGCCAGAGCACCTTCCTGCGCAAGGAGGAACTGTGTGACCGCAGCGACCTGGTCCGCCGCCACCAGCGTGGGCGCATGCCCTACGCCGTCAAATTCGACCAGGCGCGCACGCGGCCCCCGCAGGGCCATGGCCGTCGCGGTTTCGTGCGAGAGCAGATCGGACTGCGCACCGCGCAGCAGCAGCGTGCGGGCCGTGATGTGGTCATACAGCTGCCAGAGCGTGGCCTCGCCCGCCGCCGCAGACTCCTGGGTCAATGTCCTGAACGGTACAGCGATTGCCGGGTCGTAATGGAGCACCAGGCCCCCATCGGGCAGCTCACGCACCATGTGGCGCGACAGCTCCAGCCATTGCTCGGGCGTGTGCGGCCCGAAGCTGGTAGAGATCGCCCACATGGCATCGGCCGCCTGCTGCAGCGATTCAAACCGCACCGTCTGCCCCAGGTATTGCCCGATGCGCTGCAGCGCCTCCCACTGGATCACTGGCCCCACGTCGTTCAGCACCAGCCGGCGCACGGGCACGGGCGGCGGCAGCCCGGGCTGGCCCGTGACGCCCATGCCGATCAGCCCCCCCATGCTCGTGCCCACCCAATCCAAGGTGGCAATGGGTGCCTGCTGGTGGATCTGGCCGAGCAACGCCAGCATGTCGGCTGCATATTGCGGAATCTGGTAGCCCATCGGGTCGGCCAGCCAGTCGCTGCGGCCCCGCCCCACCACGTCGGGGCAGATCACGCGGGCATGCGCGCTCAGCGTTCGCGCCAGGGTGTCAAAGTCGCGCCCTTGCCGCGAGAGGCCATGCACACACACCACCACATGCGGGTGGGCCGGATTGCCCGTTGCATTCCACTCCCAGTAAGCCATGCGGTGCTGCGATGTTGCCGCCGTGGCCGCGCCTGCAGACGACGGTGGGGCCGCGGAACCAGGGCACAGTACGTAGTTCAGCGTAGGTTCATTCATGGGTGCGAAATCCTGGAGCGGCGCTTGATAATGCTTGTGAAAGTCGGCCCGCATCGCCCAGCGTGCGCGCCGACTTTTCCTTGCTTTGCATCGTAATTCATTCGGAGAGACTCCCATGCTGAAAGGCAAAACTGCCCTCGTCACCGGCTCTACCAGTGGCATTGGTCTTGGCATCGCCAAGGCGCTCGCCCGCCAGGGCGCCAATATCGTGCTCAACGGATTTGGCGATGTGGATGGCCCCCGTGCCGAAGTGCTGGCAGCGGGCGAAGCTGCTGGCGCCCAGGTGGCCTACCATGGGGCCGACATGAGCCGCGCCAGCGACATCGAGGACATGATGAAGTACAGCGCAAGCCAATTTGGCCGCGTGGACATCCTGGTGAACAACGCGGGCATCCAGCACGTGGCCAATGTGGAAGACTTTCCCGTGGAGCGCTGGGATTCCATCATTGCCATCAACCTCACCAGCGCTTTTCATACTTCGCGCCTTGCGCTGCCTGCCATGAAGGCTGCCAACTGGGGCCGCATCATCAATGTGGCGTCGGTGCACGGCCTGGTGGGCTCTGCACAGAAGTCTGCCTATGTGGCGGCCAAGCACGGCATCGTGGGGCTGACCAAGGTCACCGCCCTGGAGAACGCCACCACCGGAGTCACCTGCAACGCCATCTGCCCGGGCTGGGTGCTCACGCCGCTGGTGCAAAAGCAGGTCGATGCCAAGGCTGCGGAACGGGGCCTGTCCAACGAGGACGCCAAGAAGTTGCTGCTGGGCGAGAAAGAGCCTTCGATGCAGTTCACCACGCCGGAAGAGCTGGGCGAACTAGCCGTGTTCTTCTGCTCGCCGGCCGCCAACAATGTGCGCGGCGTAGCGTGGAACATGGATGGGGGCTGGGCCGCCCAATGAGCGCATGGCACCCTGCTGCGCTTGCAGCGCACCGGGGTCATCACACCACCCAAAAATGATAGCTACCAGCGCTTATCCAGTAAGCGCTGGCGGCTAATCTGGCTTGAAAATCAGCGCATCTGCACGGAACCCGACACGTTCACGATGACCTGGGCCTTGCCAGCCTCCACCGGCACGGCCGCGTCGGAGAACGAGCCCATCTTGGCTTCGGCTGCCATCATGCGGGGGCGTGGTCCGGGGTTCATCTCGTTGCTGTTCACCGCCACTTCCCTCAGGCTGTATTGGGTGAAGCCGAAACCCTTGGTCAGCTCGGCGGCCCGGGCCTTGAACTGTTCGATCGCCTCTGTCTGCGCCTCCGTCTCCACCTTGGCGCGCGCCTCGCGCGACAGACCAAACGCCACGTTGTTGATCGTCAGTGTCTGAATCTTGCCGGCCGTGGTCGTGATGCGTGAAAAGTCACGCCCCTCCAGCACCAGTTCGGCCCGGCCCTGCCAGCCGTTGATCTTGCCGTCCTTGCCATAGCGTGGGTAAAGTCCGAAGGGCCCCGTGCGCACGTCCATCTGCCCGGGCTGGGCGTTGCGTTTGGCTTCGGCCAGGGCCGCGTCCAGCGCCTGCTTGAGCTGGGTCTGCACAGTCGCAGCGTCGGCGGCTTCCTTGCTGGTGGCCAGATTGAGCACCAGCAAATCCTGCTGGACTTCCACCGTGCCGGAGGCCGAGAGCTGCACGACGTTGCGCGGCTCTGGCGCGGTCATGGTTTGCGAAAAAGCGGCTCCAGCGCAAGCGATCAAAGCGCTTGCAGCTATTAATTTTGTAGTATTTTTCATGGTAGTTCCGTCCTTGCTTCGGGTGCGCGAGCCCGGTTTGGGCTGTGCGGATCGTCACCATAACCGCAGTGCGACCCACCGGCCATAAAGCGTGTTCGCTGCCATCGCGAAGCTGCGCAAAACATGTAACAGTTGGTCAAACCCGAGGCCAAAACACGAACTTCGGCGTTTCAACTGGTCAGAATCGGCTCTGTTACAAATTGGACTTGGGATCAAGATGGCCACAACAACCAATCGCACCGACAAAGTTCTGGTGGTAGACGATGACGCACGGATCCGCGACCTGCTGCGCCGCTACCTCACCCAGGAAGGCTTTGAAGTGATGGTCGCTGAAGACGGCAAGGCACTGAACCGCCTGCTGCTGCGTGAGACGGTCGACATCATCGTGCTCGACCTCATGATGCCGGGCGAAGACGGGCTTTCCATCTGCCGCCGCCTGCGCGCTGCCAACGACCGCACCCCCATCATCATGCTCACCGCCAAGGGCGAGGACGTGGACCGCATCGTGGGCCTGGAAGTGGGTGCGGACGACTACCTGGGCAAACCTTTCAACCCCCGCGAGCTGCTGGCCCGCATCCACGCGGTTCTGCGCCGCCGCCCCGCACAGGAAGCACCCGGTGCCCCTTCTGGCGACAACGAGGTGGTCACTTTCGGCCCCTTCACATTCGATCTGGGTACCCGCGCACTGCAGCGCAATGGCGAAGAGTTGCCCCTGACCACCGGCGAATTCGCCATGCTCAAGGCACTGGTGCGCCACCCCCGCCAGCCGCTGTCGCGCGAGAAGCTTGCCCTGCTCGCCCGTGGCCGCGAGTTCGAGCCCTTTGACCGCAGCCTGGACGTGCAGATCTCTCGCCTGCGCAAGCTCGTAGAGGTGGATGCCGCGGCGCCGCGCTACATCCAGACGGTGTGGGGGGTGGGCTACGTGTTCGTGCCGGACGGAACGAGCTGACCCGCTACCTATGCGCAAAACCGACGGAAATCCGGGGTCGCGTTCAGCATCGTCCCGGCAGTCCGTGACCGGGCCTGCCGACGCCACCAGCCCCGCCCCCCTGGAAGCCCTGCGGCAGGCCCGCGAGCACCGTGCGCGCGTGGGGCTCAACCTTTTCTGGCGCACCTTCTTCCTGCTGGCATTGCTGCTGGTGGGGAGCATTCTGGCCTGGCTGCAGACCCTGCGTGCGCTGGAGTTCGAGCCGCGCACGCTGCACACCGCGCAGCAGATTGCCTCGCTGGTCAACCTCAGCCGCGCGGCGCTGGTGCACTCGGACGCCATCGCCCGGGTGTCGCTCATCAAGACCATGGCCGACCAGGAAGGCGTGCGCATCCTGCCGCGCGAGCCGTCCGACAAATTCGAACTGCTCCAAGGCACGGCCCTGGGCAACCGCCTGACCGACGAGCTCACCCAGCGCCTGGGGCCCGACACCATCGTGGCGCAAAACGTCAATGGCGAGACCGGCTTGTGGGTGGGTTTCAACATCAACGGAGACCCCAACTGGCTGCTGATGGACCGCTCGCGCTTCAGCCCGGCCGGGGGCCGCACATGGTTGATCTGGCTCATCACGGCAGGAGCACTGTCCCTGGCCGGAGCCGCCGCCATTGCACGACTGATCAACCGGCCACTCAAGCAGCTGTCCTATGCGGCCAACCGCGTCAAGGACGGTGACTTTGCCGCCAGCCACCTGGACGAAGAAGTGGTGACCAGTGAAATCCGCGAGGTGAACATCGGCTTCAACCGGATGGCGCAAAAGCTGGCCAAGCTGGAGCAGGATCGCGCCGTGATGCTGGCCGGCATCTCGCATGACCTGCGCACGCCACTGGCGCGCCTGCGTCTGGAAACCGAGATGAGCGTCAACGACCACGTCGCGCGCGAGCACATGGTGGCCGATATCGTTCAGCTTGACGCCACCATCGACAAGTTCCTGGATTACGCCCGCCCCGACCACGTGACACTCACGCCCGTCAACATGCACGCGGTGGTGTCATCGTGCGTGTACGCCGTGCAGGACCATCGGGAGCTGCAGATCACCATGTCGGTACCCGAGGATCTGAACGTGCTGGCCGACGAGGTGGAGCTTGCGCGCGTGATCTCCAATCTGCTCGAAAACGCGCGGCGCTACGGCAAGACCGAAGACACCGGCATCACCAGCGTCGAGATTGCCGCCAAGGGCCGCGAAAACTGGGTACTGGTCAAGCTGCGCGACCACGGTCCGGGCGTACCGCCTGAACAGCTGTCCAACCTGACCAAACCGTTTTTTCGGGGTGACTCCGCGCGCACGGCTGCGGCGGGCGCGGGCCTGGGGTTGTCCATCGTCGACAAGACGGTACAGCGCATGGGCGGCATTTTTGCGCTGGCCAACTCCAGCACCGGCGGCCTGGTGGCCCACCTGCAGCTGCAACGCGCCACCGACCTGCCAGGCGGCGCCGATCCGAAGCAACGCCTGCAGCGCCCCTCCGTCAAGCGGCAGCTGCCCCGGCGCCGCGCTGAAGACCGCGTGACCTGAAACGGGCAACGGCAGCCTGCAAGCGCACCGCAGGCTGCCGGGGCCCTGCCGTCAGCAGGCGCAGATCAGCACTGCGGCACGCGCCTCGATGGCAAGCCCCTGCCCCACCGGCCCCAGACGCTCTGCCGTCTTGGCCTTCACGTTGACCTGCCCCAGCGCAACGCCCGCCGCATGCGCAATGGCCACACGCATGCCGGGAATATGTGCTGCCAGGCGCGGCGCCTGGGCAATGACGGTGCTGTCGATGTTGCCGACCTCATAGCCCGCAGCGCGCACGCGCCGCGCAGCCTCTGCCAGCAGCACGCCCGAATCCGCGCCGCGGAAGGCGGCATCGGTATCCGGGAAATGGCTGCCAATGTCACCCAGGGCCGCGGCCCCGAGCAGCGCGTCCGTGATCGCATGCAGCAGCACATCGGCGTCCGAGTGGCCCAGCAGCCCCACGGGGTGCTCAATCTCCACACCACCTATCACCAGCCGGCGGCCGGGCACCAGGGCATGCACATCCCAGCCTTCACCAATCCTGATATTCATCCACTTGCCTTTGTGTATTTACGTGCCTTGCGGCGTTGTGTTTGCCACGCGTTCCCCCCGGTGGCCCGTGCAGCCAGCGGGTGGGCCGGGAAGGGCCGCCCCTAAAAGAGATTCTTCTTGCCTGGGGCGGTAGTCACCTGCCCCCGTTCGCCGCCAAAGCGCTCCAGCGTGGTACTGTGCGCGCGCTGCGCCAGCACTGCGGCGGCCAGCGCGAAATCGTCCGGGTAGGTAACCTTGAAATTCTGCGCCCCACCGGGTACCAGGCGGGGGTGAAAGCCCATGGCCTCCATTGCGCTGGCCTCATCGGTCACGTTGGAGCCTACCTTGACGATGGCATCCATCAGCGGGCCGATGCGGAACATCTGCGGCGTTTGCGCCAGCCATTTGTCACTGCGGTCCACCGTGGAGGCCACGCGTACTCCGCCGGGCCCGTCGATGGAGGTTTTGAGCGTGTCGGCCAGTTTGTGCGCCAACAGCCCTCCCACGCTGTCGCCCGCACACTGGTCAATGAGGGCGTTGATCTGCTCGGAGGTCACCAGGCACCGTGCCGCATCGTGAACCAGCACCCAGTCATGGGGCTGGGCGCCACGTTCCAGCAGCGCCTTGAGGCCGCCCAGCACCGTGTCGGCCCGCGTGGGGCCACCACACTCCACCACAAAATAAGCGGGATGCGCGTGGGTCTCCAGAAACCGGTCACCCGGTGCTACCGCCACCAGCGTCCCCAGCAGCCGCCCCACGCCTGCAAAGGCTGCGAGTGTGTGCAGCACCATGGGATGCCCCGCCACCAGGTGGTACTGCTTGGGTAACGGGCCTGCAGTGACCGCGGTGGGGTCCGAAAACGCCGCCACGGTGGAGGGCTGGGCGGGAGCCGCCTGCACAGCACCCGCAATGCCCGCTGCCACTGCACGCGACCCCACGCCCGCACAGGGCACCAGCGCCCAGAACCGCCCCTGGGCAGACAAAGGAACGAGCGGGGGTTGCAGCAAGGGAGCAATCATGGAGCGCTCATTCTAGAATCCTCCGTTGCCCTCCGATCCAGCCCGTGCGTGTTTCGCGCCCCTGGGGATGCGGGGGGCCACCGACGCCACCGTCCGCATGGAACTGCCCAAACTCTCCCCCGGAAAACGCTTCACCCTGCCCCGCCCCGTGGGCAGCGCCGACTCTCTGCTGCTGGCCCGCCTGGCCGAGCGCGACAGGGCCGCGGGCCGCACCACCGCCATCGTCACGGCCGACGCCACCGATGCGCAGCGCCTCATTGATGAGATGGCCTTTTTTGCGCCTGGCCTGCGTTGCGCGCTGTTCCCCGACTGGGAGACGCTGCCCTACGACAGCTTCTCGCCGCACCAGGACCTGATCAGCGAACGCCTGGCCACGCTGTGGCGCATCAGCCAGAAGGACAAGGACACCGGCGCCGACGTGGTGCTGGTGCCCGCCACCACGGCGTTGTACCGGCTGGCGCCACCGTCCTTTCTGGCGGGCTACACCTTCCACTTCAAGGTCAAGCAAAAGCTCGACGAGGCCAAGTTCAAGGCCCAGCTCACGCTGGCGGGCTACAGCCACGTCTCGCAGGTGGTAAGCCCGGGCGAGTACGCCGTGCGCGGCGGGCTGATCGACCTGTTCCCGATGGGCTCGCTGGTGCCGTTCCGCGTGGATTTGTTCGACGACGAAATCGACAGCATCCGCACGTTCGACCCCGACAGCCAGCGCAGCCTGTACCCCGTGCCCGAGGTGCGCCTGCTGCCCGGCCGCGAGTTCCCCATGGACGACGATGCGCGCGCCAAATTCCGCAGCCGCTGGCGCGAGATGCTGGAGGGCGACCCGACCAAGAGCCGCATCTACAAGGACATGGGCGCGGGCGTGGCCACGGCGGGCATCGAGTACTACCTGCCGCTGTTCTTCGACGAGACGGCCACCGTGTTCGACTACCTGGGTGGCGAGGCCACCGTGGTGTTGCACGGCGACCTGGAGCCCGCCTTCCAGCGCTTCTGGCAGGACACCAAGGACCGCTTTCGCCTGGTGCAGGGCGACCCCGAGCGCCCGGCGCTGCCGCCCGAGGCGCTGTTCCTATCGGCCGACCAGTTCTACACGCGCTCCAAGGAGCATGCGCAGCTGTCCATCCGCCCGGGTGTCGCGGACGTAGACGACAACCCGAACTTCCACAAGCTGGGCGACCTGTCGGTGGTGCGCGGCGCCGAAGACCCGCTCGCCCGCCTGCACGCCCACATCCGCAACACGCAACACCGCGTGCTGCTGCTGGCCGAGAGCGATGGCCGGCGCGAGAGCCTGCTTGATTTTCTGCGCGCCAGCGGGGTGAACCCGCCGGCCTTCGACTCGCTGGCCGAGTTCCAGGGCACGGCCGACGAAAAGGTGGGCATCGCCACCGCAGGGCTCACGGTGGGCTTCAGCTGGATCGAGGACGGCATCGACTTCGTCACCGAGACCGAGCTGTTTGCCGCCGGCCCCACCACGCGCCGGCGCAAGAAGCAGGAGCAGGTGAGCGACGTCGAGGCGCTGATCAAGGACCTGGCCGAGCTGACCCTGGGCGACCCCGTGGTGCACAGCCAGCATGGCATCGGCCGCTACCGGGGCCTCGTCAACATGGATGTGGGCAACAAGAACCCCGACGGCACGCCCGCCATGCAGGAGTTTCTGCACCTCGAATACGCCAACAAGGCCGTGCTGTATGTGCCTGTGAGCCAGCTGCAGCTCATCAGCCGCTACACCGGCGTCTCCGCCGACGAGGCGCCGCTGCACAAGCTGGGCAGCGGCCAGTGGGAAAAGGCCAAGCGCAAGGCCGCCGAGCAGGTGCGCGACAGCGCGGCCGAGCTGCTCAACATCTACGCCCGCCGCGCGCTACGCCAGGGCCATGCCTTCCGCTACAGCCCGCAAGACTACGAGACCTTTGCCAACGACTTCGGCTTTGAGGAAACGGCCGACCAGAACGCCGCCATCCATGCGGTGATCCAGGACATGATTTCGCCCCGCCCCATGGACCGACTGGTCTGTGGAGACGTGGGTTTCGGCAAGACAGAGGTGGCGCTGCGCGCCGCCTTCGTGGCTGTGACGGGCGGCAAGCAGGTGGCCTTCCTGGCACCCACAACCCTGCTGGCCGAGCAGCACTACCAGACCCTGGTGGACCGCTTCAGCAAGTGGCCGGTGAAGGTGGCCGAAGTCTCGCGCTTTCGCTCGGGCAAGGAGATCACCGCCGCCATCAAGGGCATCGGCGACGGCACGGTGGACATCGTGGTGGGCACGCACAAGCTGCTTTCCGAGTCCACCAAGTTCCACAACCTGGGCCTCCTGATCATCGACGAGGAACACCGCTTCGGCGTGCGCCACAAGGAGCAGATGAAGGCCCTGCGCGCCGAGGTGGACGTGCTCACCCTCACCGCCACGCCCATCCCGCGCACGCTCGGCATGGCGCTCGAAGGGCTGCGCGACCTCTCGGTCATCGCCACCGCGCCGCAGCGGCGCCTGGCGATCAAGACCTTTGTGCGCAACGAGGGCACGGGCGTGATCCGCGAGGCGGTGCTGCGCGAACTCAAGCGCGGCGGGCAGGTCTACTTTTTGCACAACGAGGTGGAGACCATCGAGAACCGCCGCCAGAAGCTCGAAGAGATCCTGCCCGAGGCCCGCATTGCCGTGGCCCACGGCCAGATGCCCGAACGCGAACTGGAGCGCGTGATGCGCGACTTCGTGGCCCAGCGCTACAACATCCTGCTGTGCTCGACCATCATCGAGACCGGCATCGACGTGCCCACGGCCAACACCATCATCATGAGCCGCGCCGACAAGTTTGGCCTGGCGCAGCTGCACCAGCTGCGCGGCCGCGTGGGCCGCAGCCACCACCAGGCCTATGCCTACCTGATGGTGCCCGACACCGAGGGCCTGACCAAGCAGGCCGCGCAGCGCCTGGACGCCATCCAGCAGATGGAAGAACTGGGCAGCGGCTTCTACCTGGCCATGCACGACCTGGAGATCCGCGGCGCGGGCGAGGTGCTGGGCGAGAACCAGAGCGGCAACATGCTCGAAGTAGGCTTCCAGCTGTACAACGAGATGCTGAGCGAGGCCGTGAAGGCGCTCAAGGCCGGCAAGGAGCCCGACCTGCTCAGCCCCCTGTCCGTCACCACCGACATCAACCTGCACGCCCCCGCCCTGCTGCCCGACGACTACTGCGGCGACGTGCATCTGCGCCTGTCGTTCTACAAGAAGCTGGCCACGGCCAAGACACCCGACCAGATCGACGGCCTGCTCGAAGAGATCGTGGACCGCTTCGGCAAGCTGCCGCCGCAGGCCCAGACGTTGATTGACGTGCACCGCCTGCGCGTACTGAGCCAGCCCTACGGCGTGGTGAAGGTGGATGCGGCGCCTGGCGTGATCAACATCACCTTCAAGCCCCAGCCGCCGATTGACCCGATGCGCATCATCGAGCTGATCCAGAAGAACAAGCACATCAAGCTGGCGGGCAACGAGAAGCTGCGCATCGAGCGCGAGCTGAAGGACCCCAAGGACCGCGCGCAGATGGTGCGCGACATCCTGCGCAACCTGGGGCAGCCACTGGTTGCCGCATGAATATCAATCAAAATGGTCTTTTGAGCTTATCCAGCATGCGCAAGCAGCTATCAATAGTGTAGTGAATCATGTGGTTTGAAGCTGCTCTTGTCCTCGTCGCTCTGGTGGCTGCGCTGGCAGCACGGCCCTGGCGCATGCTGGCCAGCGGCAAACCTCTGGCGCACGAAACCCACGGCGCGCCGTCTGCGCTGTGGACGCCGCTGCTGGCCACCCTGGTGCTGCTGCCCTGGATGTGGGCCCTGCCCACGCTGCACGCGATGCCGTTGCAACTGCAATGGTCGGGCGCCTGCCTGGTGGTGCTGATGCTGGGCTGGCCACTGGCAATCCCGGTACTTGCCGCTGTGGGCGTGGTGGCCTGCCTGGTCTCCCCTGCCATGGCCTGGCCCGATGCGCTGGGCGCCACCGTGTGGCTGGGCGTGGTGCCTGCGACGCTGGCGCTGGGCCTGGGCGCGCTGGTGCGGCGCTACACGGGCACCAAACCGTTTGTCTATGTGCTGGGCCGTGCATTTCTGGGCACGGTGGTCTGCGTGTTTGCGGCGGGCGTGCTGTCGCAGTGGAGCGGCCACCTGCTGCCCGGCGTGGGCGATGAGCTGTCGCTGGTAGCGCGCTGGCTGATGGCGTGGGGGGATGGTTTTGTCACCGGCATGCTCACGGCGATTTTTGTGGCCTTCAAGCCCGAGTGGCTGGCGACCTGGTCGGACCGGCTGTACCTGCCCCGGCCCGACTGAACCCGTGGGCAAGCCCCCGCGGCCTTTCCGTATATCGGCCAGGGGCGGGGCGATACCATTACGCGTTCTGATCCCTGCACCCACCTGCCCCATTTGTGCCATGACCCACGCCACCGAATTCGCCCCCGGCCTTGTTGTCCAGGGCATCGTTCCGCCCCTGTCCCTGTCGAGCTACAAGCTCATCGCGTTTGACATGGACTCCACCCTCATCAACATCGAGTGCGTGGACGAAATCGCCGACGCCGCAGGCCGCAAGGCAGAGGTGGCCGCCATTACCGAAGCGGCCATGCAGGGCGTGATCACCGACTACAAGGAAAGCCTGCGCCAGCGCGTGGCCCTGCTCAAGGGCGTGACGGTGCAGCACATGGAACAGGTGTTCGCCGAGCGCCTGCGCTTCAACCCCGGCGCCAAGGAGCTGATCACCGCCGCCAAGGCGGCGGGCCTGACCACGCTGCTGGTCTCGGGCGGCTTCACCTTCTTTGCCGACCGCGTCAAAACCGGGCTTGGTATCGACTTTGCGCGCTCCAACATGCTGGAAGTGCAAGATGGCCAACTCACCGGCCGCATGGTGGACCAACCTTGGGGCGACATCTGCGACGGTGCGGAAAAGCGCCGCACACTGCTGGAGGTGGCTTCGCTCATGGGCATCTCGCCCCAGCAGGCGATTGCCGTAGGCGACGGCGCCAACGACCTGCCCATGATGGGCGCGGCCGGCCTTTCGGTGGCCTACCATGCCAAGCCCGCCGTACGCGCACAGGCCAAGGTCGCCATCAACCAGGGCGGGCTCGACCGGCTGCTGGAAGTGCTGCGCTGACCCCCGCACTCCGCGACACAACCACCATGCTGAAGGCCCGCACCATCCGCGCCGTGCAGTCCCTGCGCAGGGGCTGGAAGCAGCACCTGGCCACGCTCACGCTCGCCTGGATCGCCATCGTGGCGGTGGACACCTGGCGCACCCGCGACCTGCCCCAAGGCCCTGCGCCCGATGTGGCACTGCTCATGGCCCCCACCCTGGCGGATGCCAGCGCGCCGCCGCTGCACACCACCTTGGCACAGTGGCGCGCTCTGCACCCCGGCCAGCCCGTGGCCCTGCACTTCTGGGCCGAATGGTGTTCCATTTGCAAGCTCGAAGAGCCCAGTATCGCCAGCCTGTCTGCCGACTGGCCCGTGCTGGGCGTGGCCATGCAGTCGGGCAATGCCGAACGCGTGGCCCAGGTGCAGCGCCAGCGCGGCATGGCCTGGCCCACGGCGGTGGACGCGCAGGGCACCCTGTCGCGCAGCTGGGGCGTGCGCTCCGTGCCTGCGCTGGTGGTCATCGATGCCGATGGCCAGGTGCGGTTTGCCACCTCGGGCTACACCCCCGAATGGGCCATGCGCCTGCGGCTGTGGTGGGCACACGCCATGCCGAGGTGGGGCGCCATGCTCCTGAATAAATAGCTGCTCGCGCCCACCAGTCAAGCGCTGGCGGCCAATTTCATTCGAATTCCGGTTCTGCCGCCCCCGGCTTGCGTCGCCGCGCCAGCGCACTGTTGCGCGGCAGGGCCACCGTGGGCAACACGGTGCGCGCCGCACTCCCTGCGCCCGACGCCCCGGACGACGTCACCATCAGATCCTCGAGCGTCACGCCGTCCAGCACCGCCAGAAACGCCTGCATGGCCCGCCAGAGCGCGCCTTTGAGGCGGCAATGGTTGTTCAGGCGGCACTGGTTGGTGGCAGGGTCAAAACACTCCACCAGGTTGAAATCGGTTTCGGTAGCGCGCACCACCGCACCGATGTTGATGGAAGACGCGGGCACCATGAGGCGCATACCGCCTCCGCGCCCGCGCGTGGTCTCCAGCAGGCCCTGCGCGGCAAGCTGCTGCACGATCTTCATCAGGTGGCTGCGTGAGATGCCATAGCCCTCGGCCACCTCGGTGATGGTCACTGGCTGGGCGCGACCTTGCGTTGCCGCACAGTACATCAGCACGCGCAGGGTGTAGTCGGTCCATTGGGTGAGGCGCATGGGATTTGTCGCAGGTCAAAGTGAAAGATGTACGAATATTGCATTTTATTGGATAAAATATTCACATCACATGAATCTTTATAAGGACCGCCATGAACGCCCGTATCGACACCCTGCACGCAGCCCAGCCCGCCCTCCATGCCGACCAGCAGATCGGCCAGATTGCCGTGCAGCTGCCCGGCGCGACGGCGGTGTTCCGGCGCCTGAAGCTTGATTTCTGCTGCGGCGGTCAGGTCAGCCTGGCCCACGCGGCGGCAGAAAAGGGCCTGGACGTGGATGCGGTGCTCGCAGAGCTCTCTGCCCTGCAGCGCAGCGACGCCGCGCCGCAGGCAGCCACACCCGCAGAACTCATCGACCACATCCTGGCGCGCTACCACGAGGTGCATCGCCAGCAGCTGCCCGAACTCATCCGCATGGCGCGGCGCGTGGAGGCTGTGCACCGCGACAACCCGCATGTCCCCGCAGGCCTGGCCGACCACCTGGAGGCCATGCACCAGGAGCTGCTTTCGCACATGCTCAAGGAAGAGCAGGTGCTGTTCCCCATGCTCAAGAACGGCGGTAATCCATTTGTCGGCCAGCCCATTGGCATGATGCGTGCCGAACACGTGGACCACGGCGAGGCCTTGGACAAGCTCAACGCCCTGACCAACGACGCCACACCGCCACAAGGCGCCTGCAACACCTGGCGTGCACTGTACGCTGGCGTTGCGCAGCTCGGCGATGACCTCATCAACCACATCCACCTGGAAAACAATGTGCTGTTCCCGGTGTTCGAGGCCAGCGCGGCATCATCGCAGGGCTGCGGCTCGTCCGGCTGCGGCTGCAGCTGAGGCGGAACTGCTGCCATGAGTCCACCCGACGCTGCACGCCCGAGCCACTACCCGCTTGCGCCAAGCGTGGAAAGCATCTCGCAGCTGGTACACGGGTTTTATGGCGACGTGCGCCGTGACCCCTTGCTGGGCCCGGTGTTTGAACAGGCACTGCACGGCCGATGGGATTCCCACCTGCAGCGCCTGGTGGACTTCTGGAGCACCGTGGCCCTGGGCACGCGCAGCTTCAAGGGCGACGTCTTTGGCAAGCACATGGCGCTGGAGGGCGTCACGCCCGCCCACTTTGCGGCCTGGGTGGGGCTGTGGCAGCAGCACACCAATCGCCTTTTTGCACCCGAAGTGGCGCGCGAACTGCAGGTTGCCGCGCATGGCATTGCGCGCAATCTGTTCAGGGGCTACTTCGGCAATGACCCGGCGTTTGCGCCTGCGCGCCACACACACAGCGGGCACGACGTGCCTTGATCCAAGGCCGGAACCTGGGCGCCGGGACCGCCTACTTCTTCTTCTCGCCGGGCGTGAAGAACAGCGCCAGGCCCACAGCAATCAGCGCCACCGGCCACCACACCCGCAGCAGCTCACGCAGGCTGATGCTGATCAACCCGAGGTTGGTCAGCAGAAAAAACACGCCCAAAACGACCAGGACGATCGCAGCGATATGGCCCTTCATGTGCATTCCCTCGGGGTTTGTTGTCAGACGGTGGGGGCCATTATGGTGGAGGCCGGTGTCGGGAAAAGGACGGTGAACGCAACCGCCCCCGCACCGATTAACGGCTCCGCAACGGCGTGAGCAGGTCGGACAAGCCGTTGTGGTCGATTTCGTGCATCAGTGCCAGCAATTGCCCCAGTTCGCCCTTGGGGAAACCCTCACGCGCAAACCAGTTCAGGTAGTTGCCTGGCAGGTCGGCCAGCAGCGTGCCTTTGTGCTTGCCATAGGGCATCTCGGTGGTCACCAGGCGCTGCAGCTTGTCCGCATCCATTGCCCGCCCCTCAGCCGCCCGCACGCTTGACCTTGTGGCCCAGCTTTTGCAGTGCGGCCATCACACGCTCCACGTGGTCGCCCTGCACTTCGATCACGCCGTCCTTCACCGTGCCGCCGCTGCCGCAGGTGGCCTTGAGCTGCTTGCCCAGTTGCTCCAATGCAGCCGAGTCCACCAGCACGCCCTTGACCAGGGTGACGGCCTTGCCGCCACGGCCCTTCGTTTCGCGGGACACGCGCACGATGCCGTCGCCAGTGGGCAGGGGCTTGTTCTGCCTGCAGGTGCATTGCGCCACAGGCTGGCGGCAGTCAGGGCACATGCGGCCCGGTTCGGTTGAATACACCAGCCCGCCCAGGTCCGCCAGCGATTTCATGTCGAGCCCTCCGCATCGCGCTGGAGCATGTGAAAGTTCAGCAGGCGGGTGGCCAGCAGGGTTTCGGCCAGAAAGCACACCAGGGCCAGCAAAAACGACACCACCCCTGCCAGAAACCCGGCCACGGCCAGCCGGTTGGACTGGAAGTTGGTGGTCTCTCCGAGAAACAGCAAGATGATGGTGATGCCGATCAAAAACGCACAGAACGTGAGCAAGCCAATGCACCCGTTGGCCAGCCGCCCGCGCAACCGCAAATCGCCCAGCTCCTGGTAGGCGCGGGCCACAAAATCTGGCTCGGTGTTGGCGCGGGCGCGGTCTTCCACCACGCGGGCACGGTCAATGATGCGCGCCAGCCGCCCAGCCACGGCTCCAATCATTCCGGACACGGCGGTCAGCAGAAACACCGGAGCCACCGCGAGCTGAATACCGTGGGTGATGGCTGAAGAATCGAGGGTGAGGGCCATGGCGTTGAAATGGGAACGTCGGCGAATCGCCGGTGGGGTGATTATCGGCCGCTCCACAGCAGCGCGCGGCGGCCCTCGAGCCACTGCATTCACGGCCGTTGTGCAAGTGCGGCGACAATCGCAGCTTCTTTTTGCGATTGCGCTGGCGTGCGTTCACCTGTCGGGCGCCGCCTGGCGCTGCCTCCATGCCCTTTGCCTCTCTCGGTTTGTCCCCTGCCCTTGCCCACGCTGCAGAAAAAGCGGGCTTTGTCACGCCCACCCCCATCCAGGCTGCGGCCATCCCGGCCATCCTGCAGGGCGCGGACCTGCTGGGTGCGGCGCAGACGGGGTCTGGAAAAACCGCCGCTTTTGCCCTGCCCTTGCTGCAGCAATTGCAGCTGAGCGCCACCGGGGGGCCGCGCAGGGTGCGGGCCCTGGTGCTGGTGCCTACGCGCGAGCTCGCGGCCCAGGTGGGCGAGGTGCTGCGCAGCCTGGCCCAGCACCTGCTGCAACCGCTCAAGATCGCCATCGTGTTTGGCGGCGTGTCGATCAACCCCCAGATGCTGGGCCTGCGCGGTGGCGCCGACATCGTGGTGGCCACACCCGGCCGCCTGCTGGACCTGGTGGAGCACAACGCACTGCGGCTGGGCGCCGTGGCGCATCTCGTGCTGGATGAAGCCGACCGGCTGCTGGATCTGGGCTTTGCGGAAGAACTGCAGCGTGTGCTGGCACTGCTGCCTGCGCAACGGCAGAACCTCTTTTTTTCTGCCACCTTCCCAGCGGCAGTGCAGACGCTGGCCGATGGCCTCCTGAAAAACCCCGTGCGTGTCGAGGTGCCTCACACCCCCGGCAACGAACCCGCCATCGAGCAACGCGCCATTGCGGTGGACGCCAGCCGCCGCACCCAGCTGCTGCGCCATCTGGTGAAGGAGCACAACTGGTCACGCGTGCTGGTGTTCGTGGCCACCCAGTATGCCGCCGAGCATGTGGCCGAGAAGCTCTACAAGGCCGGCATCTATGCCACGCCGTTCCACGGCGGGATCAGCCAGGGCGCGCGCAATCAGGTTTTGCAGGAGTTCAAGGACGAGCGCTGGCAGGTGGTGGTGACCACCGATCTGGCCGCGCGCGGCATCGACATTGCGCAGCTGCCGGCCGTGGTCAACTACGACCTGCCCCGTTCTGCCGTGGATTACGTGCACCGCATCGGGCGCACCGGCCGTGCGGGCGAAAGCGGCGTGGCCGTGAGTTTCGTGACGGCGGACGCGGAGGCGCACTTTCGCCTCATAGAAAAACGCCAGCACCTCGCACTGCCGCGAGAACAGATTGCAGGGTTTGAACCCACCGAGGCACCCGCGCCCGCACCGGTCACCGACCCCGAAGGCACCGGTGGCGTCAAAGGCAAACGCCCCAGCAAGAAAGACAAGTTGCGCGCGGCCGCTGCGCACGCTGCTTCCGCCGATCCCGCCGCCCACAACAAAAAAGGCTCCTGAAAGGAGCCTGTCATTGCCGGGTAAAACCGGGGCGTTCAAATTTCGTCGTCGGCCTCTTGGGTCTCGTTGCCAGCGGCCTCGCCCGGCGCCCTGGGCTTGCGCTGGGCAGCTCTGGCCAGAATTTCCACATAGAACTGCGCACCGCCCTCGGCTGCCACCTCGTTGATCAGGCCAGTCAAAGCCGACAGGTGCGCCTCCTGGGCGTCCTCCTTGGTCCGGCCAAAGCGGCAATCGAAATCCCAGAAATCGGCGCCTTCGGGTAGATCGCGGCGGCGCTCGCGCTTGATGTACTTGCGGATTTCGTGCTTGACGGCCTCCAGAACGCGGTCGCGGTTCTTGCCTTCAACGTGGAGTTGGAAAATTTTTCTCATGGGCGATGGTACCGCCTGCAGCGGCACCCACCCCACACCACCTGCGCGCACGGGCGCTGCACACCCTGCAGAGCCCCGCTTTTTTTGCGTCAGTGCGCGGGCAGCGACAGCGGCCGGGAGGATGTGGCCCCACCGTGCAACGCCGGCACCGTAAGTCCCACCGGCCCCCCGGTCAACGCCACATCTCCGCCCCCAGGGGACGACGGCGCGAGCTGAAACTGCTGGACAACTTCCAGCAGGCGCCGCACCTGGTTTTTCATGCCATTGGATGCGGACGAACTGTCATCCACGAGCAGGGCGTTCTTCTGCGTCGCAGCGTCCAGTTGGCGCACGGCCTCGCCAATCTGCGCGATACCGCGGGCCTGCTCCTGCCCGGCGTCCTTGATCTCACCCATCAGCGCCATCACGCCACCCACCCTTTGCACGGTCAGGGCCACGCGTTCACCCGCCTGGTCAACCAGGGTGGCGCCCCGCTCCACGCTGCGCACGCTCGCCGCGATCAGCCCCCGGATCTCCCGGGCTGCCGTGCTGCTGCGCTGGGACAAACCGCGCACCTCACCCGCCACCACGGCAAAGCCGCGCCCCTGCTCCCCCGCACGTGCAGCCTCGACGGCCGCGTTCAGGGCCAGCAGATTGGTCTGAAACGCGATGTCATCGATCACCTTGATGATGTCGGTCACCTTCTGCGACTGCACGCTGATCTCCAGCATGGTCGCAATCACGTCGTGCATGACCGTGCCACCTTCATGGGCCACCCGGGCGGCTTCCTGCGCAAGCTCGGTGGCCCGGTGGGCGTTGTCGGTGTTGTGCTGCACGGTGACTGTCAGTTGTTCCATCGATGCGGCCGTCTCCTGCAGGTTCGATGCCTGCACCTCGGTGCGGCGTGCCAGGTCTTCGGTGCCGTCGGCGATCAGCACGGCCTCCTGCGCCACGGTTTCGGTGCTTTCGCGCACCTCGGTGATCACGCGCACCAGCTGGTGGTTCATCTCGCGCAGGGCGCCCAGCAACTCGGCGGTTTCGTCGCTGCCGCGAACGTCGATGCGGGCAGTCAGATCGCCGCCCGCGACCGTGCGGGCAAGCACGACGGCCTGGCCCAGGGGCCTCGCAATGGAACGGGTGATGACCCAGGCCATCGCAGCTCCTGTCATCAAGGCCAACGCCGTGGCCGCCAACATCCACCAGTGGATGGTGTCGCTCAATGTGTGCGCTCCAGCAAACTCGGCAGCCGCCACATCGATCTGCATAGCCACCAGGCGCTCGATGGCCTCCTGCACCTTGACGGCGTTGGGGCGGATCTGGTTGATGTACAACTCGGAACCGTCGTCGTATTTGCCCGCCACCAATGCAGTGGAAGCGGGGATCAGGCCTTTGTCGAGGTAAGTGGCGTTGGCGTTGGCAAAGGCCTGCGCCAGGGCCTGCTCGTCGACGCTCAGGGGTTTGACGGCATAGTCATTCCACAAGGTCTGGATGCGCTCGACATTGGCGGTCAGGGCTGAGTGGCTGGCCTGCAGGTTGCTGGTGCCCGGATCCATCAGCATGTCCATCACCAGCACCCGGTTGCGCTGCGTGAGATGACTGATTTCAGCTAGCACGCCCATGGGCACGGTACGGTCGCCGTACAGCGCGGCGCTGCGCTCTGTCAATCGCTTGGCTCCACTGATGCCGCCCGCGGCCACGGCCGATATCAGCAGCAAAAGCACTGCGAACGCCAGTCCCAAGCGGGTACCAATTTTCATTTTATGAAGCATATGAATCTCTTGTAAACGTCCACCGGATATTGCCGCAGGGCTGCATTGCCCATGCGGATCTTTACCTGATGTCAAAGATACTAATTGTTTCAAATGACAGAATAGTGACGACCCGAGACATTCAATCACTTTTCCGATACGCTAAAATTCGCGCCGCCTTGATATGATTAACATCAAAAATCTTCTGGACATGAAATATTTTTACTTCGCATTCTTGCTGTCGCTTGGGCTGATACCCGCAGACCACGCCAATGCTCAGAATGTGACCGGCGCTGGCTCATCCGCAGCCGCTCCCATTTACCGCAGCTGGGCCAAGGCCTATTTCAAGGCCACCGGTAGCAAAGTGGACTACGACCCCGTCGGCTCCAGTGCGGGCATGAAAAAAATCCAGCAGCAGGCCACCGGCTTTGGGGCCACGGATGTCTATCCACCCGAGAAGGACCTGATGGAACACGGCCTTCTGGCGCTGCCCGTGGCCATCACGGGCATTACTCCCATCGTCAACCTGCCCAAGGTGCAAAGTGCGCAGTTGCGCCTGGACGGGAATGTGCTGAGCCGGATCTTCATGGGGGAAATCAACCGCTGGAACGCGGTGGAAATCACCGCACTGAACCCCGAAATGTCTCTGCCTGACCTACCCATCAAGGTGGTGGTGCGTGCAGATGGCTCGGGTACCACCTATAACTTTGCGGACTACCTGGGCAAGGTCAACCCCCAATGGAAGGCCACCTACGGCACCAAGACAAGCATTGCATGGCCTGCCGGGTTTCTCGCCTTCAAGGGTAGCGATGGCGTGGCCAAAGGCGTGCGCGACACCTTGGGTGCCATCGGCTACTTGGACTTTGGGTATGTAGCCGAATATGGTCTGGCTGCCGTGCAGATGAAAAATGCCGAAGGCGTGTTTCTCGGGCCCTCCATTGATGGGTTCAGGGCGGCCCTCTCCCATAGCGACTGGTCGGCCTCCGGAGCTTTCCACAGCACACTGACCCAGCGCCCAGGCAAATCGGTGTGGCCGATCACCATGGGCACTTTTGTGGTGTTTCCCAAAGTGACCCAAGCCCCTGAGCAGACAGCCCAGGCGCTCAAATTCATTATCTGGTCATTCTTGAATGGCGACACCCTGGTGCAAGAGAATAATTTTGTGCGCCTACCAGACCGCGTACAGGCCTCGGCATTCAAACTCATTACATCGATTCGTGATCACCAGGGAAAGCCACTGGGAATGAGTTTGATGTCATCCTTGAACTCCTTCGCACAATAATCAATTTTGATTTAATCATACATATTGCATGATATATTACTATTGGCCGTGGTGCGATTTTCAGCGCTGACGCGCCCACAACGAGCAGATATTTCAGGATAATTTTGCTCCACATGGAAATCGAGTTCAAATTCTGCATCCCCGCGGAGCGCGTGGCAGGCGTGAACGCCGCCATGCGCCGAGGCCGTTTCGAGCCCATCCGCATGGAAGCGCGCTACTTCGATACGGCAGATGGCGCGCTGTCGTCCCGTGGCATTGCTTTTCGCTTGCGCCGCGAGGGCGATCAGTGGGTGCAGACCGTCAAGGCCCTGGGCGATGGCCCGCTGGACCGGCAGGAGCACAACGCCGCACGCGGCCCGGCCACCGCAGGCACCGTGCCCGAGCCCCTGCCCCGACTGCACACGGGCACTGTGGCAGGTGCCCGGCTGCTGGAGGCGCTGCACGCCGCCAGCGGCCCGTTGACCGAAACCTACGGAACCGAAATGGACCGCATCACCCGCGAAATCACCCGGCAAGGGGCGGTGGTAGAGCTGGCACTGGACACAGGGCGGGTTGTGGCCCACCGTGGGACCGCGCAACAGCGCGAGGCACGCATTTGCGAGCTGGAGCTGGAACTCAAGGCCGGGCCGGTGGCAGGCCTGGCAGCGCTCGCCAGGCAATGGGCCACACGACATGGACTGTTTTTGAGCACGGTGTCCAAGGCCGAGCGGGGCGAACGGCTACTGACCGTGCCCGGCAACCACTCGCACCGCAAGACCAGACCTCTGTCCACCATTGACCAGCAACTGCCGACAGGAGCAGCGTTGCAGCGCGCCGTGGTGGCGCAGTGCTTGCAGCAGATCCTTGGCCCTGCCAGCGACCTCGCCGAGGGCTCACGTGACGACGAGCACATGCACCAGCTGCGCATTGGCATCCGCCGCCTGCGCACCGCCCTGCGCGAGCTGGCGCCCCTGGCCCCCGGCGGCCTCGACCCCGCCTGGGAGCCGCCGCTGGTGCAGGTCTTCCAGCATCTTGGCCACCTGCGGGACCGCAGCCAAGTGTTGCAACGCATCGGGGCAGAACTGCGCGCCGCCGGAGCACCCCATCTGGAGATGTTGGGGGATGGGTCAACCGGTTCCGCGCCCGCGGAGCACATCGTGCGCGATGCAGCCTTCCAATGCGCGCTGGTGGGCCTGATGGCCTTCACCACCCAGGGCCTGGATGGCGCCACCGGCAGCGAACCGGCGGGTCTGGCTGCAAAAGACACTCGCCGCTGGGTGCAACAGCGCCTGCACACACTGCATGCCCAGGTGCACAAAGGCATGCAGTGCTTTGCCGAACTCTCCCCCGACGCCCAACACCGCCTGAGAAAACGCCTCAAACGTTTGCGCTACCTCACCGAGTTTGTGGAGCCGGCTTTGGATGGGCCCAGCGCGCGGTTTCTGGACAGCCTGCAGCCTGCGCTGTCGGCTCTGGGCCGACTCAACGACGAGCGCGTGGCCGCGGCGTTGTACCGGGAGATTGCCGAGGCGGGCGAACCGAACGCCTGGTTTGGCGTGGGCTGGCTGGCGGCACACCAGGAGTTGGCTATCACGGCCTGCGCAGAAACCTTGTTGCAGATCGCGAAAGCTCCCCGCTTGCGCAAAGCCGGTAAGCGCTGAGGTGGCCAGGAGGCCACGCCGTCGCGGCTCCATCAAGCCCGCCCGCCCGCACCTGCCGCACGGCACAATGGTCAGCATGACGGATTCTCTCCCTGACCCGCGCCTGCCGCACCCTGGCACGCGCCAGCACACTGCACGCACAGCCCAGCACCCCACGCCAGACAAAGACCAGATCGCCCTGCTGGAACCCTTTGAGCGCCTGGGCATGGACCGCATTGCGCTGGTCTCCACGCCCGCGCAGGCCGACGAGGCATGCACCGATCTGGCCACCGCCAGCGCCTGGGGTTTTGACACCGAATCCAAGCCCACCTTTGTGCGCGATGAGCCGTCGGACGGGCCGCACATCGTGCAACTGGCCACGCTGGAGCGGGCCTGGGTCTTCCAGCTCCACAACCCCGGCTGTCGCGCCCGCGTGGCCGAGCTGCTGGCGCTGCGCGGCGTGACCAAGGCAGGCTTTGGGCTGGGCGACGATACCAAGCGCATCCAGCACAAGCTGGGCGTTCAGCCGGCCGACGTGCTGGAGCTGAACACCGTGTTCCGGCAGCAGGGCTACCGCAAGGACATGGGCGTGAAAGGCGCGGTGGCCGTGCTGTTCAACAAGCGCTTCATCAAATCCAAGAAGGCCGCCACCTCGAACTGGGCCAACGCCCGGTTGACTGAAGCACAGTTGGTCTATGCAGCCAACGATGCGTGGGCGGCGCTGCGGGTGTTCCACGCGCTGCAAGGGCCTGACAGGCAGCATACAGCGGCACCACCATCACCCATTCACTATAAAAATAGTAGCTACTAGCGCTTATCCACCAAGCCTTTACGGCCAATTTTAATCAAAATTCGGCCATGCACTTCACAGCCGCGCCGCCAGCCGGGCCGCCTGGTCGATGGCGCGCTTGGCATCCAGCTCGCCCGCTTCCAGCGCACCGCCAATGCGGTGCGGCTTGTGGCCCGCAGCCTCCAGCGCCTGCGCCAAGCTGAAGAGTGGCACCTGCCCCGCGCACAGCACGACGGTGTCGCACGCAATCCACGTGGGGTCGTCGCGCTTTTCGCCATAAGACACCAGCAGGCCCTCGTCGGCAATGCGCTCGTAGTTCACGCCGCTCACCATCTGCACTTCTTTCATCTTGAGCGTGGTGCGGTGGATCCATCCCGTGGTCTTGCCCAGGCCCGCGCCGAGTTTGCCCTTCTTGCGCTGGAGCAGCGTCACCTGCCGTGCAGGGGGCGTTACGCGCGGGCCGCTGGCGGCCAGGCCACCGCGCGCATCGGCCGGGTCGGTGATGCCCCACTCGGCCTTCCAGGCGGGCAGATCGAGCGTGGTGGAGGGGTGGTCGCCATGCGTGAGGAATTCGGCCACGTCAAAGCCGATGCCGCCCGCGCCGATGATGGCCACACGCTCGCCCACCGGCTTGCCGTGGCGCAGCACGTCGATATAGCTCAGTACCTTGGGGTGGTCCTGGCCGGGGATCTTCGGGTCGCGCGGCTCCACGCCGGTAGCGACGATGACTTCGTCAAAGCCCACCAGGTCGGCGGCCTGCACGCGCTGGTTCAGGTGCAGCTGCACGCCCGTGTCCTCCACCCGCGTGGCCAGGTAGCGCAGCATTTCGTGGAACTCTTCCTTGCCCGGCACCACCTTGGCCATGTTGAGCTGGCCGCCGATGGCGGGCGCGGCGTCGAACAGATGCACCTCGTGCCCGCGTTCGGCGGCCACGGTGGCGGCTGTGAGGCCCGCAGGCCCTGCGCCCACCACCGCCACACGCTTGCGCGACGACACCGGGCGGTACACCAGTTCGGTCTCGTGGCACGCACGCGGGTTCACCAGACAGCTGCTGGTCTTGTTCTGGAACACGTGGTCCAGGCAGGCTTGGTTGCAGGCGATGCAGGTGTTGATGCGGTCGGCCCGGCCCTCAGCCGCCTTCTTCACAAACGCTGCGTCGGCCAGCAGGGGCCGCGCCATCGACACCATGTCGGCGCAGCCATCGGCCAGCACCTGCTCGGCCACCTCGGGTGTGTTGATGCGGTTGGACGTGACCAGCGGCGTGGTGATGCCTGCCGCCGCAAACTCGGCCTTCATCTTTTGTGTGACCCAGGCAAACGCTGCGCGCGGCACGCTGGTGGCTATGGTGGGCACCCGTGCCTCGTGCCAGCCAATGCCGGTGTTGACGATGTTCGCCCCGCCCGTGGCCACGGCCTTGCCCAGCGTCACGATCTCGTCCCAGGCGCTGCCGCCGGGCACCAGGTCGATCATGGACAGGCGGTAGATGATGATGAAGTCCGGCCCCACGGCCTCGCGCATGCGGCCGATGATCTCCACCGGCAGGCGCATGCGGTGGCTGTAGTCGCCGCCCCATTCGTCACGCCGAAGGTTGGTGGCTTGCGACAGGAACTGGTTGATGAAATAGCCCTCGGAGCCCATCACCTCCACGCCGTCGTAGCCGGCCTCGCGCGCCTTCACGGCGCAGCGCACGAAGGCGCGAATCTGGCGCTCCACCCCGCGCGCCGACAGCGCGAACGGCGTGAAGGGTGAAATAGGCGACTGCAGGCGCGACGGGGCCACCGCCAGCGGGTGGTAGGCATAGCGGCCGGTGTGCAGGATCTGCAGCGCAATCTTGCCGCCCGCGCCATGCACCGCGTCGGTCACCACGCGGTGGCGCCTGGCGGCGCCCGAGGTCGCCAGCGTGCCCGCAAATGGCTTGGCCCAGCCCGCAATGTTGGGTGCGAACCCGCCGGTCACGATCAGGCCCACATCCCCCTCGGCCCGCTCGCGGAAGTACGCCGCCATGCGTGAAAGGTCGCGCCCGTCCTCCAGCCCGGTGTGCATGGAGCCCATGAGCACACGGTTCTTGAGGGTGGTGAAGCCCAAGTCCAGCGGGGCAAGCAGGTGTGGGTACAAGGCGGTGCCAGGCAGGGAGGCAGCGGCTGCAGAGGCGGCAGGAGCGGCCATGGGAGGAGAGGAGTGCATGGAAGGATCGCGGACTAGAAGTATTTTCTAGAACTTTATTCTAGAATCCAGTTCCATGGCAAGCCGCATTTCCCCGCCCCCCAGCTCATCCCCTGCCGAAGCACCCACCGACCGCCGCCAGGACATCCTGAACGCCGCCCTGGCCTGCGCGGCCGAGGGCGGCGTGGATGCGGTCACCATCGACGGCGTGCGTGCGCGCTGCGGGGCCAGCGTGGGCAGCATTTATCACCACTTTGGCAACCGCGACGGCATCGTGGCGGCGTTGTACTTCGACATCTTTCACGACCAGTCGCGCAGCGTGCAGGCGCAGCTCGATGCCGCCCAGAGCGTGGAGGCGGGCGTGTTGGCCCTGGTCACGGGCTATCTCGACTGGGTGGTGGCGCAGCCCGAGCGGGCGCGTTTTCTGTTCCAGGCCCGGGGCGCCGTGGCAGCCGGCCCACGCACGCCCGACCTTGCCGAGGCCGCGCGGCGCCGCAACCAGGCCCTGGTGGCCTGGTTTGAGCCGCACCGGCAGTCCGGCGCGCTGCGCAACCTTCCTTGCGAGCTGATGCCCTCGCTGGTGATGGGGCCCGTGCAGAGCTATTGCAGGGCCTGGCTGTCGGGCAACGCTGCCTTGGGCGGACTGCCCTCGCCTACCACCTATCGTGCAGAGCTGGCGGACGCAGCCTGGCGGGCTGTGAAGGCTTAGATCGAAAAATCAGATCAGTAGTGCGGCGGCAGCTCGTCGCGCAGGTTGCGCGGGCCATTGGAGCCACCTTCGGGCGCCTGCTGGCGCAGCTGGATGACCTCGTGCGTCAACCGGTCGATCAGTTGCTGCTGCTGGTAGATGGTCATGTTCAGCTGGTCCAGCAGGTCTTCGGTAAAGCTGGCCTTGATCTCCAGGCTTTCCAGGCGCTGGAGAACGTTGGCGAGATCGTTGGTGTCAGACATCGACTTTTCAGATGGCCTGACCCAGGCGCGCCACGCCTTCGCGGATCTTGTCCACATCGGCCGTGGCAAACGACAGGCGGAAGGTGGCGTGGTCAGGGTTGGCGCAGAAGAACGGCGTGCCGGGCACAAAGGCCACGCCCTTTTCAATAGCGCGCTTGGCCAGCACGTTGCCGTCGGCCACCTTGCCGCCCGCACCGGTGAGCCGCGCCCACACAAACAGGCCGCCCTGGGGCTGCACAAATTCGATGGCGTCGCCCAGGTCGTTCCGCAGCGCGTCGCCCATGGCCTGGGCGCGTTCGGCGTACACCTTGCGCACGTGGGCCAGCGTGGCGGGCATGCGACCTGCCTTGAGGTACTGCGCGGCCGTGGCCTGCGCAAAGGTGCTGGTGTGCGCATCGCTGAACTGCTTGCACATGGTGGCCTTGGCCAGCAGCTCGGCCGGGGCAATCATCCAGCCCACGCGCAGGCCGGGCGACAGCACCTTGCTCAAACTGCCGCAGTGCACCAGCAGCTCACGGCTACCCGGCACGGTGGCCGACAGGTTCAGCAGGCTGGGAGGTGGCGCGTCGCCAAAGTACAGGTCGCCGTAGGGGTCGTCCTCGACGATCAGGGTGTTGTGCTTGACGGCCATCTCCAGCACGGCCTTGCGGCGTTCCAGGCTCAGCATGGCGCCGCTGGGGTTGCCGAAGGTGGGGATCAGGTAGACGAACTTGGGCTTGTGCTCGGCGATGAGTTTTTCCAGCTCGTCGGTTTTCACACCGTTGCCATCGATGGGCGCACTGATGAGTTCGGCACCGTAGAGGCGAAAGCACTGGATGGTGGCCAGGAAGGTGGGGCCTTCCACGATCACCTTGTCGCCGGGGCTGATGAGCGTCTTGCCCAGCAGGTCCAGCGCCTGCTGGCTGCCGGTGGTCACGATCAGGTTGTCGGCCACCACATCTTTGGCGCCCTTGGCTGTCATGAAGGCTGCCAGTTGCTCGCGCAGCGGGTTGTAGCCCTCGGTCGCACCGTATTGCAGCGCAGCGCCGGGCTCTTCGGTCAGAGCGGCATTGCTGGCGGCGCGGATGCCTTCCACGTCGAACATCGCGCTGTCGGGGAAGCCACCCGCAAAGCTGATGATGCCGGGCTTGCCCAGCAGCTTGAAGAGCTCGCGGATGGCGGAGGTTTCTACGTTGTTCAGGCGGTCGGCAAATTGCATGGCGTGGACAGGGTGGTTGGCGAAAGATCACGCATTGTCGCCAATTGGCGAGCAGGTTTCCTGCGGCTTACACTGCGTCGGCCTGTGCGTCGGCCTGTGCGTCGGCCTGTTGCAGGCGCCGCCGTTGCAGCGCAGCGGCTGAACAGCGCACCCCTTGCCACCGCACGCCCTTCGACTCCCCACCCCCACCCAACCCACCGATGAAGACCGCGCAGATTGAACCCTTTTTTGCCACCCTGAAGGCGGCCAACCCCCTGCCCAATACGGAGCTGGAATACACCACGGTGTTCGAGCTGCTGGCCGCTGTGCTGCTGTCGGCCCAGGCCACCGACGTGGGCGTGAACAAGGCCACGCGTCGGCTGTTCCCGGTGGCGGGCACGCCGCAGGCCATTGTCGACCTGGGACTGGAACGGCTGGAGGGCTACATCAAGACCATCGGCCTGTACAAGAGCAAGGCGCGGCACCTCATGGAAACCTGCCGCATTCTGGTGGAGAGCCACGCCGGCGTGGTGCCCCGCACCCGCGAAGCACTGGAAGCCCTGCCCGGCGTGGGCCGCAAGACCGCCAACGTGGTGCTGAACGTGGCCTTTGGCCAGCCCACCATGGCGGTGGACACACACATATTTCGCGTGAGCAACCGCACCGGCCTGGCGCCCGGCAAGAACCCTTTGGCGGTGGAAATGCAGCTGATGAAGCGTGTTCCTGCGGAATACGCCGTGGATTCACACCACTGGCTCATCCTGCACGGCCGCTACGTGTGCCAGGCGCGCAAGCCGCGCTGCTGGGAATGCGCGGTGAGCCCGTATTGCGACTACCGGCCCAAAACGCCGGCGCCCTGATCTCGGCCCATTAGCTATATTTTTAATAGCTGTCAGCGCTTTACCACAAAGCGCCAGCGGCCAAAAATGCTTGAAAATCTGGCCGTAACCACCGCCCCACACCAGCGTCACCCAAGGCCTTCCGCCGCAGCGGGCCGTGGCTATACTGAGCGCCGCGTAGAAACATTTTTTTACGCCTTTATCCCCCAAGCCCGCACCACTGGATGACGAACCTCGACCCGCGTTCCATGATTGCCCTGGGGGGCTTCATGTCCGCCGTCATGGCCATGGTGCTGCTGTTCATGCGGCGACACTACCCGCCCAGCATCCGGGGCGTGGGCGGCTGGGCGGCAGCGCCCCTGATCTGGCTGGGCTCCACCTTGCTGTTCGGCATGCGCGGCGCCATCCCCGACTGGCTGGGCCTGGTGCTGGCCAACCAGCTGCTGGTGCTGGGCAACGTGACCTACTACATGGGTACACGGCAGTTCCTGGGGCAGCCCCCCACCTGGCGCACCTGGAACTGGGTGATGGCGGGCAGCACCGTGGTGTTCATCTACCTCACGTACTGGGCCCCCAACTACCCCGCGCGCGTGGGGTTTTTCACCCTGTTGATGGGCGTGCTGTATGCCGTGCAGCTGCGCTTCATGCTGCGCCACGGGGGCCGCAACTTTCCCGTGCGGCTGGTCGAAGTGGTGCTGGCGCTGCACATGCTCGTGCTGGCTGTCCGGCTCGGCTCCATCGTGGCCGGGAAGGCGGGCAGTGGCCTGATGGAAGCCTCGGTGTTCCAGACCCTCTATGTGGGCGCCTACGTGCTCACGGTGCTGATGCTGTCGATCGGCGCGGTGCTGATGGCCACCGACCGCTTGCGCACCGAACTGGAGCACCTGGCCACCTACGACTCGCTGACACAGGCCCTGAACCGCCGCGCATTGCTGCAGCGCTGCGAGGATGAACTGGAGCGCGCCCAGCGCTATGGCAATGGCCCCTCCATCATGATGCTGGACCTGGACAACTTCAAGGCCGTGAACGACACGCATGGCCACCAGCACGGCGATGCCGTACTGGTGCACTTTGCCGAACGCACCCGCCAGGTGCTGCGCCGTGCCGACCGGCTGGGGCGCTACGGGGGTGAGGAGTTCTTGGTGCTTCTGCCTGGCGCAGACACGGCTGCGGCCGTGGGTGTGGCCCAGCGCATCCACGTCACGCTCGCCTCAGGCCACCCTCTCGACTGCCAGGTGAGCATCGGCCTCACCAGCTGGACCGGGCCCCAGGAGACCCTGGACGCCATGCTATCCCGTGCCGACGCCGCGCTCTACCGCGCCAAGGCAGAGGGTCGCAATCAGACCGTCGAGGCTTGATACCCCGGGGTATATCCGATCGAGCTTGACGACCGTCTGCCCGTTCCGAACGGTTTTGAATAATTGAACGAATGGCTTTCAGCGATTGCCCAATAAGCGCCCGAAGCTATGTTTTTAGGAGCAATCAGCGTAAGAATCCCAGGCTAAAAACCTGCGGCTGCAGCTTTTCTGTAAGGGCTTGATAGACCTGCTCCAGCGGGCCAAAGGCCACTGGCACCGTATCACCAGTGGCATTACGCGCCTTGAGAGCGTTGCGGATCTGGTACCAGCCCACGTCAGGGCGGTTGAGCTTGTACTCGTCGCGTACGGAACGCGGATCGGTATGGGCAAAGTAGATTTGCCACAGTGTGCGCCCCGCATCCAGCACGGCTTGCGCCTCAGGCGACAAGGTTTTGTCGGCCAGATACTGCACCATGAAGTCGGACTCGAAGCGATCAGGCGCGCCGACCTCGGTTTCGGTGAAAGGGATGAAATGGTTGACCAGTGACCACTGCTTGCCGTTCCATTCAAGACCGTTGGCGCTGGCGGTGCGATTGGAGCGGTTGAACAGCATCCAGATCAGGCAATCGTTCTTGAACTCATCCGTGAGTGGTGCTGTGGGTCGCAAGAACTGGTCGCGGTCATTGAGCCATGTTGGAACTATCAGACGGCGGACCGCGAACACAATCGCGGATTGCCATAGATTTTTGTCTGTGATCAGGAATCCTCCGGCGCTTCCATAACCGGATGAAAAAATGACCGTGTGCTGTTCGGCGTGCTGCAAGTCATTGCCCGCGCAATCCATGCAGGCAATTGCGCCTTCAGCCCACTTGGTTCCCCTCAAATCTTTGGTGGCCGTCGCGGGTGTGACGGCATTTTTTAACGGTATGACGTTGATGTCATTGGTTTTGGGTCGAACTATCCACGCGCTCAAGTATTGCGATTATGGGATGTTGAAGAATTTCTTCTCTCCAATCGCTCGCGCTTCTTTGTCGAGAGCCTCAGCAACCACTTCGGTGATTCGTGAACTCGAACCCTGATTGGTTTGCCATATCAAAAAGCCGATAGGAAACTTCCCTTTCAAGCCATCGAACGCTTGGTTATGCACAACAAAGCCGCCCCGATAGGTTGCACCCCACTTTTGGCGGAATATCTCAAAGTCAGGGGCATTGATGTACTTCAATGTACTGAACATCGCCAGCGTAGCCGTTGGAATTTCATGGGCAATTCGTGCCACAAATTGAGTGAACAACTCATTGCTGGCCCTGCCATAGTCCGCCATAGCCGTTGCGGCAAACTTGGTATCTGCCACGCCTGATTTGTACTCAGCGTCGCCAACCTGCGCGGTGTTTCCCCGATTGGTCGCGGCTGCGTACGGCGGATTGATCAGCACCAATATTCTTTTCCCCGCCGCAATCGCATCGCGCAGCCCTTGCGGCACCTTATTGCTCAGGCTGTAGTCGATCTTGCCGTCGTCGGTGATGTCGTCATTCAGGTAGTCGTACTGAAACCGGTGCGCTGCCACACAGGTCTTGGTGGCTTTCATCACGTCCACATCGGCCTGGTCCAGCGTGCTCATGTAGACGTTGCGCGGGTTGCTGTGCTTGACCTCCAGGTTGCCCACGCCGCAGCACATATCCCACACGATGTATTCGCGCTGCCAGTTCTTGCCGAGGGTTTCGGTCAGTTTGTCATAGGCCTTGTCCACCACGTGCAGCGGCGTGTAATACGCGCCTTTGAAGCTACGTTCGTCCAGCGGGATGAGGCTGTCGCGGCGCTCCAGCAGGTAGTCGCGGTACTCGCTCTTGGGCGGGCGGTGGTAGATAGCCCAGAAGCGCCGATAGCCTTCCTTGTTGCCCAGCTCGAGCATCTTGCCGCCCAGACTGAACACGGGCGCGCCGTTTTTGTGCAGCAGTTCGGCGGGCAGGTTGGCGTGGGTGGACACGGTGCCGTCGTGCATGATGTCCGCAAAGAACAGCAGGGCGTATTTTTCTTCGTCCACGCCGGCAATCTCGCGGCCAATCATGGCCACCCATTTATCGAACACCTGCTTCAGGTTGTCAGGGGTAATCTGGGTGCGGATAATGTCGCCGCTCTTGATGGCTGCACGGACAGTGCTAATGAATTCGTCTTCGTGCGTGGAAATCTTGAACGACACGAAGTGCGTACCAATGTGGGCCGATATGGCGTCCAGTGCCTCCTGGGTGTACTGGCTGGCCGACTTGCCCCATTTGACGGTTTTCTTGGCCAGAAACGGCAACACATCGGTGCTTTTCATCAGCGCCGCTTTTTCGGTGTCGATGACCGCCAGGAAGGGCGGAACCGATTCGCCCTTGTTCAACGCTACCTGCACGTAATGCAGCAGTTGCGTGAACATGGCATAGCTGGAGTACTTGCCGGTGTCCTTGGCCTCGAACCAAATCTCTTTGGTTTGGATGTCGATCAAACCCTTGGTGTAGCCCTTGAGTCCCAGGGCCTTGATGTATGCGTCTTTGACGTCTTCTTCGCTCTTGGCGGCTTGCAATTGGGTGTAAAGGCTCACAGGGGGCTTTGCGAATGAATGGGGTGCCGGGATGCAGGAACCGTAGGGGGAACCATTTTCGCCGTGTAGTCACGCTCCACCAAATATCAGCCAAATTATCTTCCAGCGCTTGTTCATCCAGCGCAAGAAGCTATTGATTTGGTAGCGACCGGCAAAGCATCACACAGCGGCCTGACCCGACACCCCGGCCGACTCAAAGCTCGCCATCTCGCGCAGGATGGCGCAGGCCGATTGCAGGAGAGGCCACGCGAGCGCAGCACCCGAGCCTTCGCCCAGGCGCAGGTCGAGTTGAAGCAAAGGCTCGGCCTGCATTTGCGCCAGCATGAGCTGGTGGCCGCGTTCGCCCGAGCGGTGGGCGAACACGCAGCGCTGCAGCACATGGGGCTGCAGGCGGCTGGCCACGAGCACGGCGGCGCTGGTGATGAAGCCGTCCACCACGATCACGCGGCGCTCGGCGGCGGCCTGCAGCACGGCGCCGACCATGGCGGCGACTTCGTAGCCGCCGAGCGCGGCCAGGGCGGCGAGCGGTGCGGTGGCGTCGGCGTTGGCGTCGAGCGCCTGCTGCAGCACGGTGCGCTTGCGCGCTATCCCCGCGGCGTCCAGCCCGGTGCCGGCGCCGGTGCATTCGGCAATGGGCAGGCCGCACACGCGCGCCAGCAGCAGCGAGGCGACCGAGGTGTTGCCAATTCCCATTTCGCCCAGCAGCAGCACATTGCCTGGCAGTTCGTGCACCAGCACCATGCCGTGGTTCAGGGCCTGGGCGCACTGCGCCGCGCTCATGGCGGGGCCTTGGCTCGCGTCCTGCGTGCCGGGAGCCACCTTGCGCAGCAGCAGACGCGGCTGGCCAGCTGCTGTCTCGCGCTGGGCGATGTCGCGCGCCACGCCGCAGTCCACTACCGTGAGCGCCAGGCCGTGCTGGCGCGCCAGCACGCTCACGGCGGCGCCGCCGACGAGGAAGTTCTCCACCATCTGCCAGGTCACGTCGCTCGGGAAGGCCGACACGCCGCGCGCGGCCAGGCCGTGGTCGCCGGCGAAGACGACCATCTGCGGCTGCTGTAACTCGGGCGATGCAGTGCCCTGGATCTGGCCCAGGCGCAGCGCAAGCTGCTCCAGGCGGCCCAGTGAGCCGAGAGGTTTGGTCTTGTGGTCCAGCTTGTGCTGCAGGGCCTGGGTGAGCTGCGGGTCGGCGATGTCGGCAATCAGGGGCAGGCGGGTATTCATGGCGTGTTCAACTTTCAATCAGGTGGAGCGCGGACCGCACACGCAGGCCGCGCGATCAATGGCAGTGCGCGCGGGTCGGCGCATGGTGGCAGGGTCAGGCGGTGGCTTCGCACCCGCGCCGGGCGGCGGCCTGGTCGCGCCGCAGGTGGGCGATGAGCGGCTGCTGGTCGTCGCGCTGGCCCCATTGGTCGAAATACACGAGGTCTTCCATGGGCAGGCGCGGCAGCCAGCCGGCAGTTTCCAGTTCGGGCTTGGCGTGAAAGTGGCTCACGTAGCCCACGCACAGGTAGGCGATGGGGGTGATGCCCTTGGGAATGCCCAACGCCGCTTGCAGGTCGGCCTGGTGGAAGATGCTGACCCAGCCCACGCCCAACCCTTCCGCGCGCGCAGCCAGCCACAGGTTTTGCACAGCGCAAACGCTGCTGTACAGGTCCATGGTTTTCATGTGGGTGCGCCCCACCACCACGGGGCCGGTGCGCTCGCGGTCGCAGGTGATGCACAGGCCAACGGGCGCCTCGACGATGCCTTCGAGCTTGAGCTTTTGGTACACGGCACGCTTATCGCCCTCGAACATGTCAGCCGCTTCGGCATGGGCCTTGGCAAAGGCACCCTGCACGCGGCGCTTGGTGTCTGGAGAACGCACCACGAGGAAGTTCCAGGGCTGCATGAAGCCCACAGAGGGCGCATGGTGCGCGGCGGTGAGGATGCGGCTCAGAACCTCGTCAGGCACGGGTGTGGGCAGAAACTGCCCGCGCACATCGCGGCGTGAAAAGATGGCGTGGTAGATGGCGTCGCGCGCTTCTTGCGTGAAGGCGTGCGCGCTGGGCGTGGCTTGCGCCACTGCGCTGGTATTCATGGCAGTCCCCTGTGCGTGAATAGGTGGCGCGCTGCCGGGCCTTGCAGCGCGTTGGATATTCAGGCCGGTCTTCTGGCTTGGAGTCTTCTGGCCCCTGCGCCTTCCCGGCCTTGGCGGCCAGTGGCATTGAGCAGGGGTCATCATCCTTACAGCGTTGGGCACGCGGCGGATTTGCACCGCCTTCCCGATTCTCCCGTTGCCGCCAAGCGGCATTGGGCACCTGAAGCCGCGAATGGTAGCAGCCCGGTGCGCCCCATCCATTCAAGGACTGGATCTCAGCTGGCCAGCACCGAGCCGTCCTTGGCACGGTCGCGGGCCAGTGCTTCGGCCATGCTCTTGCGGCGAAAAAACACTGTCACGATGCTGGAGGTGATCACGATGAACAGCGAGTACAGCACCGGAATCAACAGCACCTCCTGCTGCATGGGGCCGGTAAAAGTGAGAGTCACGATCAGCACAGCCAGCGGGCCGTTCTGGATGCCGGTCTCCAGCGCGATGGTGCGGCTGCGGTTGGGGTCCTGCTTGAGCAGCCGGGCCAGCCCAAAACCCAGTGCGATGCCAAAGATGCCCAGACCGATGGCGGCAAAGAACACGTACCACGGCGTGCCGGCCAGCAGCATGTGGTTGCGTGGAATCCAGGTGAACACCAGGAACAGGATCACCGCCACCCCCAGCATGCCACCCAGCAGTTCAATGGTGGCGCCGATGTTGGGGTTGAGCTTGCGCAGCACCATGCCAAGGACGGTGGGCACCAGCAGCACAAACAGCACCTGTGCCACGTTGCCTGCCGGAATCTTGAAATCGCCGCTCAGCCCGGCCAGCTGCGAGTAAAACTCCAGCAGCGCGGGCACCATGCCCAGCGCGATCAGCGACGACACCGAGGTCATCATGATTGACAGCGCCAGCACCGCCTTGCTGAAGTAGGTAAAGATGTTGGAGGTGGTGCCGCCCGGCATGCACGCCATGAGGATCAGCCCGACCGTCAGGCCTTGCGAGAGGCCCAGCGCCTTCGCCAGCACAAAGCCCAGCAGCGGCATGATGCCGTACTGGCACAAAAGGCCCACCATCACCCCCTTGGGCTTGCGAAAGGCGATGCGAAAGTCGCGCCAGGTCAGTGATGCGCCCATGCCGAGCATGATGACGATCATCATGATGCCCAGCAGCTTGGTCTCGAATTCGGAGATCATCTTGAAGTACTCGTTCTCAGGGTGGAGGGGTGGGGCTCAACCCCGGTTCAGCTCTTCGGCCACCGCCCTGCGCAGGTCCTTGCGCAGCACCTTGCCGACGGGGCTCTTGGGCAGTTCATCGCGCACCACCACCAGCTTGGGCACCTTGTAGGCCGCCAGGTGCTGCTTGCAGTGGGCGATCACGTCGGCGGGCATCACTTCCTTGGCGTGGTCCGGGTTTTGCACCACATACGCGCGCACCGCTTCGCCCGTCTTGGCGTCGGGCACACCGATCACGGCGACCTCCAGCACATGGTCCATGTCCGCAATCACGTCCTCCACCTCGTTGGGGTACACGTTGAAGCCCGACACCAGAATCATGTCCTTCTTGCGGTCCACGATGCGCATGAAGCCGTGCTCGTCCATCACGGCCACATCGCCCGTGGCGAACCAGCCGTTGTTCATGACCTTGGCGGTTTCTTCTTCGGCGTTCCAGTAGCCCTTCATGACCTGCGGGCCACGCACCCAGATCTCGCCGGGTGCTCCCGGCGCGGCATCCTGCCCCTGGTCGTCCACCAGGCGCACGTCGGTGCCCGGGGCGGGAATGCCGATGCTGCCGTCGCGCGGCGTGCCGGTCAGCGGGTTGAAGCTCACCACCGGCGCGGTCTCGGTCAGGCCATAGCCCTCGGCAATCGGCGTCTTGGTCAACTCGCGCCAGCGCTGCGCCACCACGGTGTGCAGCGCAGTGCCGCCAGAGATGGACGCCTTGAGCGTCTTGGGCGGGTAGGCCACGAACCACTCTTCGTTGAGCAGGCCGTTGAACAGGGTGTTGACTCCCGTCATCCATGTGATGGGGAAGTTCTCCATGGCGCGCTGCAGGTTCTGCACTGGCCGGGGGTTGGGGATCAGCACGTTATGCCCGCCAATCGACAGAAAGCCCAGCAGATTGGCCGTGAAGGCAAAGATGTGATACAGCGGCAGGGCCGTCAGCACGCATTCCTCGCCCATGGCCATGTGGGTCTGGCCCATGGCGCGGGTCTGCTGGATGTTGTTCAGCAAATTGTCGTGCGTCAGCATCGCGCCCTTGCTCACGCCGGTGGTTCCACCGGTGTACTGCAGCAGCGCCAGGTCATGGCGGCCCACGGTTTCCCAGTAGGTGCGGGCGGGCGTCTTGGCCAGCGTGGCGCGCCCCTGGGTCAATGCATCCTTCAGCCGCACATGGGGCACCGAAACCTGCGGCAGCACCCGGCTCCAGTAGCGTTGCACCCCGCGCACAACGGCGCCAGGCACGGCGGGGAAGAACTCCGAAACTGCCGCCAGCACCACCTTCTCGATCCCGGTCTTGGCCAGCACCGCCGGCAGCTTGTCGGCGAACATGTCCACCATCACCAGCACCCTGGCGCCGGCGTTGTTGAACTGGTGGATCATTTCCGTCTCGGTATAGAGCGGGTTGGTGTTCACCAGCACACAGCCAGCCTTGAACACCCCCAGTGCCGCCACCGGGTAACCCAGGCTGTTGGGCATTTGCACGGCCACGCGGTCGCCCGCCTTCAGGCCCGCCACGGCACGCAGGTACCCGGCAAACGCGTCGGAAAGTTCGTCCACCTGCTCAAAACTCAGACGGCCATTCATGCCGTTGGGCACCACGCAACTGAAGGCGGCCTTCACCTTGCTCTGCGCCTGCCACTTCTTGCAGCATTCGTGGGTCAGTTCGGCCAGGTTGCGGTGGGGCATCGACTCCAGTTCCGGGGCAATGCCCACCTGCTGGTACGACGGGTGCCAGGGCCTTACAGGCAATTCGGTCATGGAATGCTTCGCAGAAGGGTTGAAAAATCGAACGGTCGTTCGGAACTGGCGGATGTTAGCCAAGCCCGGCCCGGATTTCTGGACTCAGTTCTCAGTTTTACGCCGGGGTTTTCCCGCTTGTGGCGAACGCGCGCATGGCCGGTCGCGGGCATGCGACCTGGGCTTCCCTGAGGCCCGCCAGGTGGGGGAGAGCCCCACCCGCGCCCGTTACCAACGGCGGTTGAGCGCGCCCGAATCGACAACCCGGGTGACGATGCCCCTGCGGGCTGTTGGGCTACCGATCACCCTGGTGTCGATGAATGGCGGCAGACGTGTCGGCGTCAACGCGGGGTGCGCAATTGCTTCAGTTTTGATAGCTGCTGGCGCTTGATGGATAAGCGCTAGAGGCTATTTTCATATGAATTTCATGCGCCGTGCCCCCAGGAGAGTGCCATCGCGGGGCTTACTCGGCGTCAGCTTGCGCGACAAGGGCGTCCAGCACACCGGGTTCGAAGTGCCGGGCAACGCCATCGGCCAGCCCATCAAATACAGCCTCCAGTGTGGGCGCATGGGCACCAAAAAGGGCTTTCAAAACAGCAGCGTCTTCCAGCAAACCGTGCAGGTACACGCCCAGCACGTTGCCCGCCGGGTTTTGCCAGGCGATGCCGGGGATGACCTCGCGCGCCACATCGCCCTTGGCAGCCATGGCCGGGTGCTGGGCTGTCTGGCCGTGGTGGATTTCGTAGCCGGTGACCGCTACCCCTGCCAATGCCGCCCACGCCCCCTGCACCGCACCCAACTGCGCCTGGGCGCGCCGCACGGTCTTGGCCACCTCGAAGGTGGTGACCAGGGGCAGCAGGCCCAGGCCCGGCGCATTGCCATCGATGCCTGCGGTGTCGATCAACGCCTCGCCCAGCATCTGCAGGCCGCCGCACACGCCCAGCACCGTGCCACCCTGCCCCGCGTGCTGCGCTATGGCCTGATCCAGGCCCTGTGCGCGCAGCCAGGCCAGGTCGGCGGCGGTGGACTTGGAGCCGGGCAGCACCACCCAGTCGGAGGGCGTCAGCCCGCCCAGGTCTGCCGGGCTGCGCGCCCACAGCAGACGTACGCCGGGCACGTTCTTCAGGGACTGGAACTCGTCGACGTTGCTGATGCGCGGGTAGGCCACCACGGCCACCGTGGTGTGCACGGCGCCCGCTGACAACGTGCGGTCATCAAATACGCCGTCTTCTTCGGGCAGACCGTGGCGCCACTGCATCGGTATGGTGGCCACCGTGGGCACGCCGGTCAGGTCTTGCAGCATCTGCGGCGCAGGGGCCAGCAGGCTGGCGTCGCCGCGAAACTTGTTGAGCACAAAGCCATGGATCAGCGCACGCTCGTCCTCGGGCAAGAGCGCCCAGGTGCCGTACAGGTGGGCAAACGCACCGCCCCGGTCGATGTCGGTCACCAGCAGGCAGCGTGCATCGGCATGGCGGGCCACGCGCATGTTGACGATGTCGCTGGCGTGCAGGTTGATCTCTGCAGGCGAACCTGCGCCCTCGATCACCACCACGTCGTTCTCGGCACGCAGTGCATCCAGTGCTGCAGCGATCTGCGGCCACACCTTTTCGCTGCGGCCGCGCCAGGGCATGGCCGTGAGCTCGGCACTCACCTGCCCCATCAGCACCACCTGGCTGTGCGTGTCGGCCTCGGGCTTGAGCAGCAGCGGGTTCATGCGCACTTCGGGCTCGGCGCGGGCCGCGAGAGCCTGGAAATACTGGGCACTGCCGATTTCGCCCATCACGCCAGCGGGGCCAGGCACCACACGCGCGTTGTTGCTCATGTTCTGCGCCTTGAACGGCGCCACCTTGAGGCCCAGGTTGCTGTAGTAGCGGCACAGCGCGGTGGTGAGCCAGCTTTTGCCCGCGCCGCTGGTGGTGCCCAGCACCATCACGCAGCGGGCTCGGTTGGAAGAGGTGGTGGAAGTCAAGGCAGAGGGCGGACCATGCGGTCCATGATGTGTTCGAGTGCCGCCGCCGCATCGGTGCAGCGGCCGGTGTGCACGGGGGATGTCTGGATGATGGCGCTGCGCTTGGCGGTGAGCCAGTGAAAGCGCTGGCGGTACGGCAGGCGGGCGATGGGGCCACAGCCTTCGTCGCCCGCACAGATGGCCACGATGGCGGCCAGATGGCGGCGCACGGTGTCGATGTCGGCGTGCGGGTCCATGGCCAGCAGGCGCGCTTCATCGAGCGCGATGGCAGCCTGGAGAAAGCCGGTGCGCTGGCACGACAGGATCACGCCGGCGTTGATGAACTCTTCGCGCTCCACGCGCGGTACCACGCGCACGATGGCGTAGTCGTACACCTCAGGCGCGTGCATCGACGGCCTCCTTCAGCGCATTCACCCAGGTCGTGCGCCCGGCAATGCGCGCGCAGAAGTAGTCCACATAGGCTCGGCGGTGGGTAGCGGCTGCGGTCAGCAGGCCTTCTTCGTGGTCGGCACCGGCCAGCACCAAAAACTCGTCGGGCACCTCGGCCAAAATGCCGGTCACCACCTCGGGCGTGAGGCGCGCGGCCAGCTCGGCATCCACCTGCGCGAGCAGCGTGGCCCGGGCCAGCAGCACATGGTCGGCAATGGGCGCAAAGGGCTTGGCGGGCAGGGCCACCGTGCCGTTCCAGGCGTGGTGAAAGGTCAGCGCCGCACCATGGTCGATGAGCCAGGGCTGGCGGTGCCACATGAGCAGATTGGTGTTGCGCGCGGTGCGGTCCACATTGCCCACCAAGGCATCGAACCACACGAGGCGTGAGGCAAAATCATCGGACACCACATCCACCGCCGGGTCGAAATTGAGCGCGCCCGACAGGTAGTCCAGCCCCACGTTCAGGCCGCCGCTGGCGCGCACCAGGTCCTGGATCTCGGGGTCGGGCTCGGTCTGCGCCAGCGCGGGGTCGAGCTGGGCCAGCACGATCTCGGGCACGGGTAGGCCCAGCGCACGGGCGATACCGCCCGCGATCATCTCGGCCAGCAGTGCGCGCACGCCCTGCCCTGCGCCACGGAACTTGAGCACGTAGGTGCCCAGGTCGTCGCCCTCAACGATGGCGGGCATGGAGCCACCTTCACGCAGCGGCGTGACGTAGCGATTGACGGTGATGGTTCTCACGAGGTCTCCCCTGAACCGCTTGAAACTCTGTGCGGGATGGTACGGCCCGGCAGCGCCTGCCATGCGGCCTGCAGCGCATCTTGAGCAGCAGGCGCCAGCACCCCCAGGCGCACGGTGCCGGGCAGGCCGAACGATGTCGCATCCCGCAGCTTGATGCCGCTGGCGCGCAGCGCGGCCAGGTCGCTTTGCAGCCTGGCTGTGGCGGGCTGCGCGCAAAAATAGTTGGCCAGGCTGCCGGCGTGCAAGGCCCAGCCCAGGTCGGTGCACAGGGCCTGCTGGCGCGCCTTCCAGGCGCCCAGAGTGCGCAGGCTGCGCACCAGCCACTGCTGCACGGTGGCTTGCGTCCACGCCTGCAGCAGTGCCACACCGTGGGCGCCCACAGGCCAGGAAGGGGCCAGGGCCGTCAGCCCCTGCGCCTGCTCTTCACAGTCTGGCGGCGCAATCGCATAGGCGGCACGTACGCCCGTCAGCCCCAGGGCCTTGTTGGGCGTCCAGAGCTGCCAGCAGGCCGATGGCATGAGCGGCGACGGCGCGCCAGCCCATGCGCCCTCCGCGCCGAGCCGCAGGGGGACATACGCGCAGTCGAGCACCCGCCAGCCAGCGGCAGCATCGCTTTGTCGCCACCCTCGCACCGAGGGGTCTTCCACACCCAGAGGGCTGGAGGGCTCGCACGCCCATTGCAGGCCTGCTGCGCCGCCGCCGCCCCGCAGCACCTCCAGCCCACGCGCCTGCGCAGCCTGGGCATAGTCGCCATAGCTGTGCAGTGGCACGGCCACCTGCACCGCGCCCTGCTGCACCGCCAGCGCAGTGATGCGGTGGATGAACTCGCTGGCACTGGCCGCCAGCACGATGCGCCCAGGGGCCACGCCATGGAAGGCGCCCAGGGCCTCGCGCAGGGCCGTGTAGGCCGGGTCGGGGTAGCGCGTGGCGTCGGCCACCTGCACGGCGTGCAGCGCCTCGGGGCACGGGCCGCAGGCGTTGCTGTTGGTCGAGAAGTCGAACACAGGGATGCCCATGGCGTCCGGGCCGCCGTGCAAGGGCGCATGCAGAGAGAGAAAAGCTGGGGATGTCATGCATGTGCCCAAGCAAGCACCACGAGAACCAGCAGCTGCAGTGCAGCCACCACAGGCAACATAGCCAGCACCACCTGCGTGCCCACGCGCGCCGCACGCCGCGTATCCAGCGGCCCGGCCCTGCGGCCCTTGCTGTGCAGCGAGTACACCCCGGGCTTGGCCAGCCGCACACCCAGCGCCAGCGCCATGGCCGCCATGGGCCAGCCGCTGTTGGGCGATGGCGTCTTGCGCGCCTGGCGGGCCACGGCGCGCAATGTGACGCCCCGGGTCACAGCAGCCAGCAGCACGGCCGTGATGCGCGCGGGCACCCACGACAGCACGTCGTCCGCCCGCGCGGCCCACTTGCCCGCCCATTGCCAGTAACGCCCGCCGCGCATGCCGGGGTAGCCCCACATGGCATCGGCCGTGTTGGCAAAGCGGTACAGCGCGGCGCCCGGCAGGCCCAGCAGCGCAAACCAGAACAGCGGGGCCACCACCGAGTCGTTGAGGTTTTCAGCCAGCGATTCGATGGCCGACTCGCGCACCTGCACGGCTGTGAGGCCGCTCACGTCGCGGCTCACCAGGCGGGACAGTTGCGCGCGCCCCGCAGGCAGCGACTGGCCCAGCGCCACCTCCACCGCTAACACCTCGTCGCGCAGCATGCGCCAGGCCAGCAGCGGTTTGAGCAGCAGCGCGAGCAATGCCGCCGCCAGCAACCCGTGAAACATCAGCACCAGCTGCTGCGCCGCCCAAGTCACTATAAAAACAATAGCTGCTAGCGCACACCAGATAAGCGCTGAGCGCCAAAAAGTCTTGAAATCCTGCGCCACAGGCGATGTGGGTGCCAGCCGCACACCCCACCACTGCAGCGCCTTGCCCATCCACACCACGGGGTGCCAGGCAGCGGGCGGCTCGCCCAGCAAGTAATCCACCGCCAAAGCCAGGGGCACCGCCAAGAAGAACGCGAGCCAACCTGCGGCCCAGATGCCGGGCAACATTGCGGGCCACAGATCTTGCAACGGCACATTCATTCAGATTCCCCGGTCGGCTGCAGCACGGACAGGGCCTGCTCAACCCAGCCAAACCCGATGCGTTCTTGCTCCAGCCGCAGGGGGGGCTCTGCCCGCACCCGGCCATAGCGCAGGTCGTCGTAAAGCGCGGATTCATGAGGATGCAGCCGTGGCAACTCGCGCGACAAGGGCTGGGGCTCGTGCCCCCAGTGGTCGGCATGGGCCAGCAAGGTGGCGCGGTCCATCAACAGCGACTGGGCCTGCGGCAGCGTGGCGCGCAGCTGGTCCAGGATGGCAAAGCCGTGCGTGTCGATGTCACCCCAGTAGTGCACTGCACAGTGCCGCAGCCAGGCCGCGCCCGCCAGCACCTCAAAACCGTAGCCCGCGCCAAACACCACCAGGCTATCGGCCACCGGCGGCAAGGCCAGAAAGTTGACTTCGTTTTCAGTAATGAGCACCCGGCGCACAGGTGGGTTCAATGCCTCAAAAGCGGTTTGTGTGATGGTGATATCTGTAATGCCAGCCCCCCACGGCGCGAGCGCAGCCACCCCTAGCCAGCGCAGCCGGATGCGCAAGGGCTTGTCGGCAAAACCATAGCGGCGTGCAAACTGGCCCACGCCCGTGGCCGCAGTGTCCACGGCCTGGGGCGGCAGGACCAGGTCCAGCAGCTCGGTCAGCACGCCCCGGTGCGCTTCGGTGAACTTGGTGTCCACGCCGGGCAGGTCCATCTGGCGCAGGTAGATGCCGGGCCGGGGGTGGGCCTGCAGCCATGCCACCACGGCCAGCAGCCGGGGCCAGGCCGCAGCCAGCGCCAGGGCCTGCAGAGGGCGGCGCGCCAACCAGGGCAACAGCAAGGGCTGCTGCCCGGCAGTGGTGGCCACCAGCGCGCCAAAGCGGCGGGCGTCGGCGGTCTTGCCGATCAGGGCCAGGGCGGCGTCCAGGCTGTCTACCCAGGCAACGTCGGGCAGGCTGTGCTGGCCTACCTCGCGGTGACGCAGTTCGCGTTCTTCCAGCCGGTAGTGGCCTGCGCCTGCCCGCAGGCTGCTGGCCCAACCGCGGGCCTCGGCAAAGCGCTGGGCCAGCTCGCTGGAACTGGGCGCCACCACGCGCAGCCGCCAGGGGAAGGCCAGTGGCGGCGCATCCACCGCCGCGTGGCCAGCCACCAGCGCGGCCAGCAGCTCGCCCCGGTCCCAGCGCCTTTGCACCTGCGCGTGCAGGTCGTCCGGGCTAGTCCAGGCCATGGCCGGGCTCCGGGTGGATGTGGATTTGCTGCGTGAGGCCCTCCAGCCGCTCTTTCTCGGCCTGGTACTCCTCAATGCTCAGGGTGCGCAGTTGCGAGTCGCGCCCCTCTGCGTTGTGCACAAAGCCTACGCTGGACACAAAGGGCTCGATGATGTGAATTTTTTGCAGCGGCGTGACGATGAGCAGTTGTAGATTGAGCCGCTGGAACAGCTGCAGGCCATATTGCGCCGACTCGTCCGAGCCCCGCCCAAACGCCTCGTCGATGACCACAAAGCGAAAGCTGCGCGAGCGCGTTTCGCCCCAGGCCATCCCGAACTGGTAGGCCAGGCTGGCGGCCAGGATGGTGTAGGCCAGCTTTTCCTTTTGCCCGCCCGACTTGCCGCCCGAGTCGCTGTAGTGCTCGTGTTCGCGCCCATCGGCACGCCAGCGCTCGCTGGCCGAAAACACGTACCAGTTGCGCACATCGGTCACCTTGGCGGCCCAGCGGCGGTCAGGCTCGGCCAGGCCCGGGCGGCCGCGCAGGCGCTCGATGATGGCCTTGACCTGCAGGAACTTGGCCTCTGAGTACTGGCTGCCCTGCCCCGCCCCGTCACCGGGCAGGGCGCCCGACATCGCCCCCGACAGGCAGGCCGTAAGCTCGGCGCGAAACTCACGCACCTCCACGTCGCCCGTGGCCTGCGCCTCCAGCACGATGAAGCGCTCGGGGTTGTAGTCGATCTGGGTGAGCGACTGGTTGATGAGCGCAATGCGTTCCTGGATGGTTTCGCGCTCGCGGTTGAGCTGCGAATTGAAATGCGCCACCTCGTTGATGGTGTTCTCGTTGAGCAGGCGTTTGAAGTCGGCCTCAAAGCGTGGCAGGTCGTCGGCGTGCAGTTGCTCCAGCAACTTGCGGTATTCACTGGCCGAAGCCACCGCCACGTCGATTTCCTGCGTCTCCAGCGCATAGGCGGTGTTGAATGCGCGCATGGCGGCGATGATTTTTTCCACCAGCTGCTGGCTGCGCCGCCCTTCGGCGTCGATGGACTTTTGCAGCGCCTCGCGCAGCTCGCGCTCGCGGGCGTCGCAGTGGGGCAGCGTGAGCGGCTGGCCGCCCAGCACCTCGGACAACAGGGTGTTCAGGTGCTCGGCGGCAGCACGGTCTGTAGGGGGCTCATCGGTAAGGGCCGCTTCTGTATCGCTGCGCTGGGTGCGGGCGTGGGCCAGGTTCACCTCGGTGCGGGTGCGCCGGTCGCGCTGCTCGGCCAGGCGCCCCTCCTGCTGGACCAGTGCTCTTTCCACCTCAGCCAAACGCCCGGTGAGGGTTTGCAGCAGGTCGGAGGATGCGCGCAACTGCGCCAGTTCGTCGTTCAGCCTCGCCACCTCGCGCGCGGGGGTTTGCCAGTCCAGCTCTGCATAGTCGTGAAACTCCACCAGCTTGTCGAGCCAGCGCAGGCGCTCTTGCACCGCCTGCTGCTGCGTCTGCAGCTCGGCAATGCGGGCGCCCACGCGGCCCACGTGGGCCTCCAGCACTTTGGCCTTGGCCTGCAGCGCCGCCAGCTTGGCGGTGTTGCTCCAGCCCAGCACGTAGCGGCTGCGGTCGGCCAGCGCGTGGCGGTCGTCCTTTTCGTGGCGCTCGCCGCCCTTGATTTGCCCGGCGCGGGTGATGGCCCGGGGCTCGCGGCGAAACTGCTCTTGGGTGGTGCAGCACACCACGTTAAAGCGCTGCCACAGCGCCTGCTCCAGCCAGCCGTAAAAGGGTGAATCGGGTTTGATGGAGAGCTTGCGCAACAGGGCATCGGCGGGCAGCTCCGGGACGTCTGCAGGCCGCGTTGGGTGCACCTTGTAGTACACCAGCCGTCCGCGCAGGGCCGTCTGGTCCACCCATTCGGCCACGCGCGCATAAAGCGCTTCGGGCACCAGCAAAGACAGGCCAAAGTTGTGCATCAGCCGCTCGATGGCGCCTTCCCAGTCGCGTTCGCTGTCTCGCACCTCGATCAGCTCGCCCGCAAAGGGCATGCGGTCTTCGGGCACGCCCAGCGCCTGGCACAGCGCCGCGCGGATGCCGATCTGCCGCGCATCGATGTTGCTGCGGCGCCCGCGCAGGCTGTCAATCTCTGCCGCCAGCTCGGCGTGCTCCTGCCGCCCCTGGTGCAGCGCGGCGCCCTGCTCCACCTCCTCGTTGCGCAGCGCGTTGCTGCGAGCCCCTTCCACCTCACGCATGCTTTGGCAGGCCTGCTGCTGGGTCAGCAGCTCTTGCGCGTTGCCCACCTGCAGCAGGCCCAGCGGCTGGCGCAGCGCGTCGTAGCGCGCGGCATGGGCTTTGCGGCGCGTGCTTTCGGCCTGGCTGCGGGCCATGGCTTCTTCCAGCAGGGCAATGCGGTCGCCACCGCTTTGGGCAATGGCCGCGCGCAGTTCGCGCTCTTGCGTTTGCTGGCGGGCTTTGTCGACCTCAAGCACTTGCACCTTGGTGTGGTCGCTGGCCAGGGCATCGGTGAGCTGCGCAATGCGCTCATCCAGCAGCGCCAGCTTAAGCCCGGCAAAGTGCGCGCGCAGCGCATCGCGGCTGGCGCGCTGGGTGTCGATGTGGGCCTGCACCTGGGCATGGCGGTCGCAGTCGGCCACCAGCGGGGTCAGCAGCGCCACCTGGTGCTGCGCCTTGAGCACCGCCGCATGGGCGCGGCTCAGGTCGTCAAAGTGCGCCATCAGGCTCTGAATGCGCGGCGCCACGTCAAAGGGCTCCAGCATGTGGTGGCGCACAAATTCGGTAAGGTTGCCCACCGACTTCATCGACACCGTCTGGTGAAACAACTCCAGCGCCTGCTCGCCCAGGTTGCCAAACCGCCGCCGAAAATGCGCGCCATATTGCGCAAAGCTGTCGAACAGGGCCACACCGCCTTTGCGCAGCCGTGTGCGCAGCCCGGTGATGGCGCTGCCAAACTGGGCAAAGTCGTCGGTAATCGACAAGGCCTTGTCGGCCACGGCGTACAGGCGTTCGGGCTGTCCCTGGGCCTCCTTGAGCCAGAACACCTGCGCCAGCGTCACCGTCTGGTCAAACCCCGCGTTGTGAAACACCCCCAGGATGACCGAATAGCTGCCCGCGTCGCGCAAGGCCACGGGCTTGGCGCTGCCGCTGGTTTCGTTGCGCTCGGACTTGTAATGCCCCAGCACATAAGAGCGCAAGGAGCGCTCACGCGCATCGGCCCCGGCGGCCTTGTTGTAGGCAATGCGGTGCGCAGGCACCAAGAGCGTGGTGACGGCATCCACCAGCGTGGACTTGCCCGAGCCAATATCGCCCGTCAGCAAGCCGTTGCGGCCGTCCAGCGCCAGCGACCACACGCGTTTGTCGAAGGTGCCCCAGTTGTATACCTCCAGCCGCGTGAGCCGAAAGCCTGAGAGCGCCACCGCCGTGGAAGCGTCGGACTGCGCCTGCGCGGCGGCGGGAGCTCCGGGCGCGGCCGGGGCTGCGGGGGCTGCGGGATCGCCTGCAAACAGGTCGCCCTCGTCACTACTGTGCATCGTCTGCCTCCGCCTGCGGGGCGCTCAGGTGCTGCTGGTAGGCCTGCAAGCGCTCGTCAAAATCGGCCAGCCATTGCGCATCGACAAAGGCCTTCAGGATGCGGCGCACCTCGTACACCGGTGCCTGGCCCGCATGGGTGGCCTTGAGGCGGCGCACAAAGCCCAGCTCAATCACTTTGTTCAGGTGCGTTTCGATCTGGTCGATCAGCCGCGCATCGTTGGTGCTGGCGGGCATGAAGATGCGCACCATCTCCACCACCTCGTCGCGCGCCAAAATCAGCCGGGCTTCGCCGCCGGTGGCGTCCAGCTCTGCCAGCTTCTTGCGCAGCAGGGCCAGCAGCAGGCTGACGTGAAAACTCAGGGGCTGGCGGCGCACCAGGCGCGGCAACTTGGCGGCCGCCTCGTCCTCCTCTTGCACGCGCGAGCGCACAAAGGCGTAGCCTTCGGCCTCGTCCACCACCAGGTCCAACGCCAGCACCGCCACGTAGTCTGCCGCCCGTGCACGCAGCGCCTGCAGGGCATCCCACAACGCAGCGTCTTCATCGCGGTAGACCACGCCACGCAGCAACGGGATGACCACTGCAGACAAATCCCACTGAGGTGCGGGGGTTGCGGGCGCGTCGATGGGCGCTGCTGCGTTGTACAGGTCGTCGCTCATGCTCAAGTCCTCACAAAGATCACACGCGGCAGCGTGGCGCTGCGTTGCACGCCGTCAGATGCGGTCCAGTGCACCGTCTCTTGCACAGCTTCGTCCACCACGGCCTGCGCGGCCACGCTCGCCAGTTGCAGGTAGGCCACCAGCTCGCCCAGCCCCTGCTGCAGCGGGCGCATGTGCAGCAACTCACCCAGGCTGACCTGGGCCCGCGTTTGCAGCGCTTGCCGCACATGGGCAGCCAGCGCGGCCTTGTCCACCCGCACCTGGGTAAAGAGCGCCTCAGCGTCCACCCCAGCGTCGCCTACCTGCACGGGAGCATCGTTCAGCGCTACCGCGGCCGCAGGGCGAAACAGCGGGCGCTCCAGGGGTAACTGCACAGCGGGGTGCAGGGCGTCCACGGCAAACACCTCGCCAGGCGGGGGCGCATCGCGCAGCGCCACGGCCCGCGCTTCGATGCCGTGCAGCAGGTCCATGATGCGGCGGTTCTCCAGCCAGGCCTGGTCGTCCAGAAACCGGCGCAATTGCTGTGACAACTGCGCCACCGTGCGCTGGGCATGCTCACCCGCCTCCAGCCAGTCGTAGTGCACGCGGCGCAGCCGTGCATCGGGGGCCAGTTGCGCCACCGGGTCGAGGGCCAGCACGTGGTCGAGCAGCGCGCTCAGTTGCTCTTGCCGCGCCTGCGACATGAGGAATTCCCAGAACGCCCGAAAGCTCTTACCCTGGTCGGATTCGGCAATGGCGTCGCGCTCGCCCAATATTTCGCGCAGCAGCGCACCCCGGCCCTGCGTGGGGCCGCCGTCCCACAGCGCGATGCGTTCGCGCACCTTGCGGTCGAGCTGACGAAAGTTGTGCTCCACCTCCCGAAAGTCGGCCAGCAACTCACGCGCCAAGCTGGTGAACTGCTGGAACCGGTCTTTGAGCGCGGTGTCGTCCAGCAGCGGCATGTGTCCGCCCAGCACCTGGGCGATTTCCGCGTCGATGGCATCGCGGCGCTTGTGCAGTTCAGCGATGCGGGTCTCGGGGTTGGTGTCGGTGCCTTCGCTCATTTGCTGCAGCAGCGCAAACAGCGTGAGCAGGCGCGATTCGGTGCCCACAAAGCTGCGCTCTGTCAGGCTGGCCAGCCAGGTCAAGGCCCGCTCGGTGGCGGGGGTGAGGTCGAACTGCGGCTCGTCCGTGCCCGGGGGGTAGAACTTGCGCAGCCAGCCCTTGTCGTGCGCGGCCCAGTCGTTCAGATAGTCCAGCGCCGACCGGGGGAAGGCCTGCTCGCCCAGGCGTTCACGCAGATCGTAAAGCGTGTCGTTCAGCGCCTCCACCAGGTTGGCCTGCGCCATGGAGCGCACATTCGGCGCAATGAAAACGCGGTGCAGAAAACTGGCCACCAACGGCGCATGCTCGGCCACCAGCAGCCGCCAGGCGGGGTGCTGGCGGCGCATTTGGTGCAGCGTGGTGTAGTCCAGATCCATGCGAAGTTTGAAGAAAGGTCGGGGGCTTTGCACGAGCGGCGCCCAGGCTTCGACAGGCTCACCCGACCGGTAGTGGGTGTCGACAATGCGCCAGGTCGATACCGGGCGTGTTCGCCGCACCTTCACAAAGCGGGCAACACAGTCAGGCCGCATTGTCGGCCATGCGCGCGCCCCTTTAGTCCTCAATACCGCGCTGCGCGGGAATGCCCGCCTTGAACGCGTGCTTGACCATCTGCATTTCGGTCACGGTGTCGGCCAGTTCGATGATCTCGGGCGGGCAGCGGCGGCCGGTGAGGCACACATGCACGTCCTTGGGCCGCTCGCGCAGGGTCTGCAGCACGCCGTCCAGCGGCAGCCAGCCGTAAATCAGCGGGTAGGTGATCTCGTCGAGCACCACCAGAAAGTGCTCGCCCGACAGGATGGCGGCGCGCGCCTTCTCCCAGCCGTCGCGCGCGAGCAGGGCAGAGTGCTCCAGGTCTTTGCTTTTCCAGCTGAAGCCGTCGCCCAGCCCCTCGATGGGCAGGCCAATCTGCTCGAACATGCGGTGCTCGCCAAAGCGTGCGGTGGGCACCTTCATGAACTGGAAAATCTTCACGGCCTTGCCCCGGCCGTGCGCGCGCAGCGCCAGGCCAAAGGCGGCCGTGCTTTTGCCCTTGCCGTCGCCGGTGTTGACGATGATGAGGCCACGGCGTTCGCCTTCGGCCTTCTCGTAGCGTTTTTCGGTGGGGGCGGCTTCAATCTGCATAGCTTGTCTTTCAGTCAGGGATCAGTGCTCCGCCGGAGTACGGCGGGTCAGCAAACGGGGCAAGGCCAGCCACTGGCCCTCCACCGGGTGGATGGCAATGCGGTCGTCAAACACCTGCTCGAGCGCGCGGTGGGTGTGGGTGTCCTGGGTGGAGCCATGGTGGCGCAGGCGGCCGGCTGCAACGATAGCCACATCATCCGCCTGCAACGCGAACGAGACTTCGTGCAGCACGCTGACCACCGTCTTGCCCTGGGCCACCAGGTCGCGCACCAGCAGCAGCCAGTCGGACTGGTGGGGCGGGTCGAGGTTGGCCAGTGGCTCGTCCATCAACAGCACCTGCGCCTGCACGGCCAGCGCGCGGGCCAGCAGCACGCGCTGGCGCTCGCCGCCCGAGAGCTGCGAGAGTGCGCGGTGGCGCCAGTCCCAGGCCTGGGTGGCGCGCAGGGCCAGCTCCACGGCGGCGTGGTCGGCCTCGCTGGGGGGCGCCAGCCAGGGCTGGTGCGGCAGGCGGCCCAGCATGGCCACGTCGTACACCAGCAGGTCATCCGCCGCCACCTCGTTCTGGCCCAGCCACGACAGCGCCCGCGCCCGGTCGCTGCGGTGCCAGGCGGCCAGCGGCCGGCCCAGCAACTGCACGCTGCCCGTGCAAGGCAGCAGGCCCGCCAGCGCCCGCAGCAGCGTGGACTTGCCCGCGCCGTTGGGGCCGACGATGCTGGTCCACCGGCCCGCCGCCAGGTGCAGCGTGATGCCGTGCAATATGGGGTTTTTACCGATGCTGGCGCTTACCCCGCTTGCGCTGACAGCTATGTTTTCAGGAGCATTGCGCATTACAGCACGCCTCCTGGCCCGGTGCGCCGGTGCATCAGCCACAGCAGGTAGCCACCGCCCAGCACCGCCGTGAGCACACCCACAGGCAGCTCTTGCGGCGCGATGAGCCCACGCGCCAGCAGGTCTGCGCCGGCCAGCAGCACACCCCCCATCAGGCTGGCCAGCCCCATCAGGCGGCCGTGCGGCACCTTGACCACGGCGCGCACCAGGTGGGGCGCTGCCAGGCCCACAAAAGCAATCAACCCGGTCTGCGCCACGGCCGTGCCGGTGGCCAGGGCCAGCACCGCCACCAGCGCGGCGCGCAGCGGCGCCAGCGGTAGCCCCAGGCTGTGCGCAGTGGATTCGCCCAGCGCCAGGCCATCGAGCACCCGCGACAGCGCCCAGGCGGCCACCACACACAGCAGCCACACCCCGGCCATCAGCAGGCACGAGGTCCAGCCCACAAAGCCGGTAGAGCCCAGCAGGAACGCCTGCATGGCCTGCAATGAATCGGGCGACAGCAGCAGGATGAGCGAGGTGAACGCGCCCAGCACCACGCCCACAATGACCCCCGCCAGCAGCAGCCGCAGTGTGTGCTGCACGCCGCGCGCCAGCGCCAGCGTGAGCAGCACCGCCAGCACCGCCCCGGCAAACGCCGCGCCGGTCAGGCCCAGGCGCACCAGCCAGTGGCCCGAGAACACCATGGCCACGGCCGCACCCTTGGCGCTGCCCACCATGCCCGCGCCGCCGCCCATCAGCGCCAGCGCTGCAGCCACGCCCAGTGACGCGCCCGAGGCACTGCCCAGCAGGTACGGGTCCGCCAGCGGGTTGCGGAACAGGCCTTGCGCCACGGCCCCAGCCAGCCCCAGCAGCGCACCGGCGCACCACGCGCCCAGCGTGCGCGGCAGCCGGATCTCCCACACGATCTGCCAGGCCATGTCCCGTGCGGCATTGCCAGCAGAGTCAGTGCTTTGATCCCACAGCGCGGGCCACAGGTTCTCCAGCCCCACGCTGCCCACGCCGGTGCCCAGCGGCACCAGCAGCGCGCTGGCCAGCAGCAGCAGGCCCGCCAGCCAGCGACCGCGCTGCACCACCGATCCCATCATGGGCGCACCGCCGCAGGCGCCTGCGCCTTGGCACCGGGCGCGGCCTTGCTGGCCAGGCAGCGGGCCATGATGCGCGCGCCCTCGGCCATGCGCGGGCCGGGCCGCACCAGCACGTCAGCCTCTTCGGGCGGGAACACGCACAGCCGCTGCTCGCGCAGCGCCCGCAGGCTGCTCCAGCCCGGCCGCTCGTTCAGACCCTCCACACTGCGCGCGCCCACCATGATCAGGTCGGGGTCGGCACGCACCACAAACTCGGGATTGAGCTTGGGAAACGGCCCGAGCGACGCGGGCAGGATGTTGCGCGCACCCAGCCGGGTCAGCGTCTCGCCAATGAACGAGGAGGCTCCGGCCCCATACGGCCCACGGTTGACCTCAAAGTACACGCGCATGCCCCGGGCCGCGGGCGGCACGGCTTGCGCGGCGGCCTCCACGGCCGCGTCGATGTGGCGCCACACGCGCTGGGCATCGGGCACGGCCAGCACCTGGCCCAGCTTGCCCATCACGCGCTGCACATCGGCGTGGGTCTTGGGCTCCAGCGCCACCACGACGATGCCCAGCGACTCCAGCCGGGCCGAGGCGCGGGACGATGTGGCCAGCAGCACCACATCCGGCCGCAGCGCCACGATGGCCTCGATGTTCGGGTCCAGCCCACCACCCACCTGCGGCAGGCGGGTGACGGACTCGGGCCAGTTGGAATAGCGGTCTACCCCCACCAGACGGTGGCACTGGTCCAGCGCGCAGATCGTTTCGGTAAGCGAAGGCAGCAGGCTCACGATGCGCTGGGGCGGGCGCGGCAGCGTCACCGCGCGGCCCCGGTCGTCGGTGACCTGCACCGGCTGGGCCCTTGCCAGCCCGGCCATGAGCAGGCCCAGCACGATGAGAATGGCGATCACCCAGAGGATGCGGCGCACGGGGGTGGGTTTCATCACCGGGGTTCTTTCAAGGTAAGAGGCAGGCCTGCGGCCATGAGCGTAACGCGGGGGCACACCTGCGCCACCTGCTGGTTGAGTATGCCCAGCGCATCCACAAAGGCGCGCACCTCACGCCCCATCGGGATGACCCCCAGGCCAATTTCGTTGCCCACCAGAACAACGGGGCCGGGGGATTTCCGAATTGCTCCTAAAAACATAGCTGATTGCGCTTTCCAGTCAAGCGCTAGCGCCTGTTTTTGTTCAATACTCATGGATTCCACACCCACGGGCATGGTCCAGTGGGTGAGCCAGAGCGTGAGGCAGTCCATCACCACCAGCGTCTGCGGCGTGCTGAAGCGCACGAGGGCTGCCGCCACGTCGCGCGGCTCTTCCACCGTCTCCAGCCCGGGCACGCGCTCGGCGCGGTCACGCTGGTGGCGGGCGATGCGCTCGCGCATCTCGTCGTCCCAGGCCTGCCCGGTGGCGATCAGCACGGCGCGGTGGTCGGCAGACTGGGCCAGCCAGTCGCGCGCCAGCAGTTCGGCGCGGCGGGACTTGCCGCTTTTCTGGCCGCCCAGGATGAGTTCGGTGGTGATCGTCATACGGAAGCGCCTCCCAGCAGATGCGCCACCGCCTCGGGGCTGGATGGGAACCAGGCGTGGAAATAGCTGCCGTGGATGCTGCCCTGCCGGTACAGCGCCTCGCCCGCATCGGGCGCAACCGCCTCGTTCGGGCGCGCCGTGCGGGCCACCACGGGGGCGCTGCTGTCGCTGGTCGAATAGTGAAACGTATGGCCGCGCAGCGTGTGCCCTGCCACCGTCAGGTGCTGCGGGCCGAGGGCCGCCAGTCGCTTTTGCATGGTCACGCGGCCGGGCAGCAGGCCCCACAGCGGAGCCGTGCTGCCATCGGCCAGCGTGATGGAATCGAACAGCGCCATCATGCCGCCGCACTCGGCCCACAGGGGTTTGCCTGCGGCCACATGGGCACGCAGGCTGGCTTGCATCCCGGTGTTGGCCGCGATCTGCGCGGCGTGCAGCTCGGGGTAGCCGCCAGGCAGCCAGACTGCATCGCAATCGGGCAGACCCGCATCGTGCAGCGGCGAGAAGCACACCACGCGCGCGCCCATCTGTTCCAGGCATTGCACGTTGGCGGCGTAGGTGAAGCAGAACGCCACGTCACGCCCCACCGCCACCGTACGGCCTGCGAGCAATGCAGGCACGGCAACCTGGGATGCAGGCGCCGGAAAGTCCACGGCCCAGCGCTGTAGGTCCTCCAGCGTCATTTGGCCTAGGGGTGTAGCGGCCAGGGCATCGGCCGCAGCGTCCAGCCGCTGCAGGCTGTCGTCCAGCTCGTGCGCAGCCACCAGGCCCAGGTGGCGCTCGGGCAGCAGCGCCGCACCGGCCTTGGCGGCTAAAGGCGCATTGCCTGTCTGCACCCGCATCAGCGCGCCCATCCAGTCGTCGGCATCTTGCAAGCCGTCACGCAACATGTCGGCGTGGCGAGCACTGCCTACGCGGTTGGCCAACACACCCGCCCAGGGCAGGCCCGGCCGGTAGTGGCGCAGGCCATAGGCCAGCGCGCCAAAGGTGCCGGCCATGGCCGAGGCATCGACCACCGCCAGCACCGGCACGCCAAAGTGCCGGGCCAGGTCGGCCGCGCTGGGGTTGCCATCAAACAGGCCCATCACACCCTCGATGAGGATCAGGTCCGACTCGCGTGCAGCATCGTGCAGGCGCTGCGCGCAGTCGGCCTCGCCGTTCATCCACAAATCGAGCTGGTGCACCGGCGCACCGCTGGCGAGCTGATGCCAGTGCGGGTCCAGAAAATCCGGCCCGCACTTGAACACCCGCACCCGTCGCCCCTGGCGCGCATGCAGGCGCGCCAGGGCGGCGGTGACGGTGGTCTTGCCCTGCCCTGAGGCCGGGGCTGCAATCAGCAGCGCCGGGCAGCGGGCGGAAGCGGTTGACGCCAGGGTCACTGCGGCGCCCACTTGACGCCCAAATAAACCGTGCGGCCTGCGGTAGCGTAGGTGCGGGCCAGCTGGTAGTCCTTGTCGGCCAGGTTGTCGACGCGGGCCAGCAGCGTGGTGTCGCGTGCGATGCGGGTACTGGCGTACAGGTTTACGAGCGCATAACCCCCCAGCACGTTGGTGTTGGCCACGGTGTCAAATCGGCGGCCCGAAGCCTGCACCTCGGCACCCACCGTCCAGCCCGCCAGGCGGGTGTCGGCGCCAAAGGTGGCGTGCTGCCTGGCGCGGCGTGCCAGCTGCTTGCCCGTGGCAAGGTCGCGCGGGCGCTGCAGGTCGATGGAGCCATGCAACTGCACGTCGCCCACGCGGTGCGAACCCGCAAACGTCACGCCCCTGTATTCGGCGCGGGCGGTGTTGGCGTAGCAGCCAAAGTCCGACAGGCAGCTGCCAGGGCCCGAGAACGAAATCAGGTTGGTCACCCGGTTGCGAAACAGCGTGGCCGAGAAGGTGCTGTTGCCCTGGGCATAGCGCAGCGCCACTTCGGCATTGCGGCTGCTTTCGGGGCGCAGCGTGGCCACACCGTATTCGCTGAAGCGGTGGTACAGCGTGGGCGCACGGAAGGCCGTGCCCACCGACGCGGTGGCGCGCCACTGCGGGGTGATGGCATAGCCGTAGGCCACGCTGCCGGTGCTCTTGCCACCGAATTCGCTGTCGGAATCATGGCGCAGGTTGAGCTGCACCGTGTGGCCTGCAGCGTTGTAGCCGTAGCCCAGCGCCAGCGCGTCTTGCGAGCGCTTGGCGTCAATGGGCGTGTTTTCCAGGCGGTCTTCCCGGCGCTCCAGCGCGGCCGTGACGAGGTGCGCGCCCTGGCGCCATTCGTTCTGGAAGAAGTAGCCACGCAAGCGCGTGTCGCTCAGATACGGCGAAGGGCGGGTTTCGTATTCGTCGCGCGAGTCGGTGATCGAAAGTCGCGTTTTGTAGGCGCTGTTCCACTGGGCCGTCCAGTTGAGGCCCAGCGCGTGCAGGGTGTGCAGGTTGCGGTCGTCCTTGCCCAGGCCGCTGTCGTAGCCGCTGTTGGTGTCATTCAGCATGAGGGTGCCTTCGAGGCGATGCACTGCGTTCACCTGCAGGCCTACCCGCGCGTGGCCCGCTGTGGAGCGGTAGCCGTCGCGGTCCGGGTTCTGCCCGGCGACAGGGCGCGCGTTGAAGCCCTTGCTGTCTTCACGCGCCAACCCCAGGGCGTAGTCCAGCGTGCCGCTGGCACCGCTGATCCCCGCCTCTAGCCTGGTGGTGTTGTGGCTGCCCACACCCACGCCCACGTACGGCGCCGTGCCGTTTTCGCCGCGCTTGGTGAAGATCTGCACCACACCACCCAGGGCATCCGAACCATAAACGGCACCCGCCGGGCCACGCAGCACTTCAATGCGGTCGATGAGGCCCAGGGGAATGCTCTCCCAGGGTGCGCCGCCGGTGGATTGGGAGTCGATGCGTACCCCATCGATGTACACCGCGGTGAAGCGCGACTCTGCGCCACGCAAGAAGACGCCGGTAGTGCTGCCCGGGCCGCCATTGCGCGAGAACTCGACACCGGGCAGGCGGGCCAGCAGGTCGGCCAGGCCGGTGGCACCACTGCTTTCAATGGTTTCGCGGTCCACGATGGAGATGTCGGCCACCAGGTCGGACAGTGGCTGCGGCGTGCGCGTGGCGGCCACCACGGTTTCAGACAACGAGGGCGCGCGCAGGTTCTGCGCCAGCAGCTCACCGGAGGCCGGGGCAGTCTGGGCCAAGGCGGTGCAGGCGCTGCCCGCAACAAGGGACAGCATGGCCAGGCGCGGTGCGGACAGGCGCAACGACGCCACAGGGCGCGCACGAAGGGTACGGATTTTCATGGGAATCAAGATCAACAAACAACCCGGGCCGGCCTCCCGCCAGCGTATGGGTGATACAGCCGCGCAGCGCCAAAAAAGAGCGCACGCAGCCACCGTGTTGGCCGGTATCCGGGCTGGCGGAACACCCCCCCAATGCCTTCCCAGGCGCTTGTTCAAGGCGCCCAGTGGCTTATGGATGGAGAGAGAATCGGGTGATTCGTCCGCTGACCGTTGCGGGGGCAGCGCAGGCTGGGCGGGTACCGGTGGTACGGCGCCTCCCTGCTTCCCGTTGAACTGCGGCGTGTGAACCACACCGCGAGCACCAACGGGCGAATTTTACGACCGATTTTTACGCCAACCCTACAATCGGGCGCTGTATGGCCACACCATCCACCATCGATCAGATCGCCGAGCGCGTCGAACGCCTGCTGTTGCGCCATGCCGAGCTGCAACGCACCAATGCACTGCTTGCAGATCAGGTCGCAGCCCTGACGCAGGAACGGGACTCGCTCAAGTCGCGGCTCAGCGCCGCCCGCGCCCGCGTTGATGCCCTGCTGGAGCGCCTGCCCGCCGCGACCCCCGCCGTCACGAAAGAAATCGAATGAAGCAAATCGAGGTGCAGATCCTCCAGCAAAGCTACCTGCTGACCTGCCCCGAGGGCCACGAGAGCCGTCTCCTCGACGCCGTTGAGCGCGTGGATACCGCGATGACGCGCATCCGTGACGCTGGCAAGGTCCGCGCCCGTGAACGCATTGCAGTGCTGGCAGCGTTGAACCTGGCCTTTGAAATCGCCGATCGTGAGGCCGCCGACCTGGCAGCCAGCGCCATCAGCGCGACGCCAGCGCCGGCTGGACACCAGGCAGCGCTCCTGCCTGACGAGGAACACGAGGATCTGCAGAGGCTGGTTCAGCGTCTGGACCAGGCACTCGGGGATGACGGACGCCTGATTTAGCCCGCCCATATTCACGCCGGATGGGGCGGGCTTTACATGCCCCACGGCTGGAATGCAGGTTGCCAGCGCCTACAATGGGAGTGTCTGCGAAGCCGTCGGGCCTTATATTTCCTTGAACCAATGCTCAACGAGCTCGGGCTTGGTACATTGCCCGGTGAGCGTGATCATCTCGCGTCAGATGAACCCAACGCTTGGCTGCCCTCGCCCACCTGAACCCCCGGTTCAGGATGAGGGTCCGGTGGCATTCGCAGACACCCATTTTCAGATGCCTGTCCAGTGCGCACCCTGCGCCCCATCCAGTGCACTCCCGCGTTCTCCCCTTCCTTTCTTTCTGACCCCATGCTGGATCCCCTCCTGATCGTTGAACTCGGCGTGCTGGGCCTTGCCACAGGTTTTCTGGCAGGTCTGCTGGGCATTGGCGGCGGCATGCTGCTTGTGCCGTTCCTGACCTACATCCTCGGCGCGCAACAAGTGGCGCCCGATCTGGCCGTGAAGATGGCCATCGCCACTTCCATGGCGACGATCATGTTCACATCCATCTCCAGCGTGCGCGCCCACCACAAGCGCGGAGCGGTGCGCTGGGACATCGTCAAGCGCCTGGCACCAGGCATCGTGCTGGGGGGCTTCATTGCCAGCCTGGGCGTGTTTTCGCTGCTCAAAGGCTCGTTTCTGGCGATCTTCTTCGCACTGTTCGTGAGCTTCTCGGCGACGCAGATGTTCCTGGATAAAAAACCGGCGCCCGCGCGACAGATGCCTGGCGGAGCCGGACAGGTTGCTGCAGGTGGCGTCATCGGATTCCTGTCGGGACTGGTGGGTGCGGGCGGTGGTTTTGTGAGTGTGCCTTTCATGACCTGGTGCAACGTTGCCATCCACAACGCCGTGGCCACCAGTGCAGCGCTAGGTTTCCCGATCGCGCTGGCCAATGTGGTGGGCTACGTGATCGGCGGCCAGAACGTGACCGGTCTTCCCGCCGCCTCGGTCGGCTATATCTGGTTGCCAGCATTGCTGGTGATCGCCACCTGCAGTGTGCTGACCGCGCCACTGGGTGCAAAGGCGGCGCACAACCTGCCGGTGAAGCAGCTCAAGCGGGTATTTGCGTCCTTGCTGTTCGGTCTGGCGGCATACATGCTCTGGAAGGGCGTGGCAGCCCTCTGACTGGTGCGCGGCCGCCCGTGCGGTTGCCAGCGGCTGGTGCCACGACCCGCCAGCACTACGCCGGGCTTCGCCTGCCCTGGGCTTTCAAGGGCAATGGTTTGCCCAGCATGGCGCGAAACTCCTCGGACGGAAGCCCGGGCGCACACAGAAACCCCTGGTAGTGGTCGCACTGCATCTGCAGCAGCACCGCTTGCTGGGTTTCGGTCTCGACGCCCTCCGCCACCACCTCAATGTGCATCGCGCGGCCCATGCTGATGATCGCACTCACAATGGCCCGGTCGCCTTCGTCATCAGGGAGCCCCCGCACAAACGACTGATCGATCTTGAGTTTGTGGATAGGCAATTTTTTAAGGTAGGCGAGGCTGGAGTAGCCAGTACCAAAATCGTCAATGGCCAGTCCAATGCCCAGACCGGCCAGAGCCAGCAAGCGCTGCTCCATTTCCTGCGCGTCCTGCAGCAGGATGGTTTCCGTGAGCTCCAGTTCAAGCAGCGTGGGAGGCAGTTGGTGCACCGCCAGCAAGCGCGTCAGCCGTTCGACAAAGTCGGGTTGCCGAAACTCCAGCGCCGACACATTGACAGAGATCATGATGGGCGTGCCACCGTGCATCCACATGGCGGCCTCGCGTACCGCCTGCTCCATGACCCATGCACCCAGCGTGACGATATATCCCGACTCTTCCGCCAGCGGGATGAAGTGCGCCGGTGACACGGAGCCAAACTCGGGATCGGTCCAGCGGATGAGCGCCTCGGCGCCGGTGATTCGCCCCGTTGCCATGTGCACCTGAGGCTGGTAGTGCACCGCCATAAGGCCCTTGCCCAGCGCCTGACGCATGGCATGCTCCATCTGCATGCGCGACAGAAGGTTGGCATTCATCTGCGGCTGATAGAAGCCATAACTCCCCCGCCCCCGCTCCTTCACGCGGTACATGGCGGTATCGGCCTGCTTGATCAGATCATCGAGCGTGGCACCGTCCTGCGGGTAGAGCGCCATGCCGATGCTGCACTGGATGGAGAAGCCCATGCTGTCGAGCGTGAACGGCTTGAGCATGTCGTCCAGAATGCGGCGAGCGACGCTCTCGGCCACTACGGCATCTCCACCATGCAGGTAGATGACGAACTCATCCCCACCGAGCCGGCAAAGCATGTCCGTCTGGCGCAGGCAGGCCTGCAGGCGCTCTGCCACCAGCTGCAGGACGCGGTCCCCAAATGGGTGACCCAAGGAGTCGTTGATGATCTTGAAGCGGTCGAGATCAAGGAACAAGATCGCAAAACCCGTATCGCTTTGGCGTGCCCCCTGAATGGCGGTATCCACCCGCTGCGACAACAGCAGGCGATTGGGCAAGCCCGTGAGCACATCACTGTAGGCCAACTCTTCAATGCGTTTCTGGGCTGCGTGCTGAAGGGTGAGGTCGCGCATGAAACCAATGCTCTGTACCAGACGCCCCTCATCGTCACGCAGTGCCACCCAGGACAGCTGCACGGCGCAGTAGGTGCCATTGTCACGGGGCAGCCAGAGCTCGCCCTCCCAGAAACCTTCATGGGCCCAGCCCTGCAAAACCTGCTCCATGAACGCTGCATCCGAACCGCCGCCAAACAGGGAAGCTGCCACGCAGCCTTCAAACGCCTTCGCAGACGGGCCTACAAGGCGTTCGCAACCGGGGTTCATGCGCAGCACACGGTGCTGGCTGTCAGCAATAAAAATGGCGTCGAGACTGGACTCGAAAACGCGGGCAGCCAGTCGGAGGCTGGCCTGTATCTCGGTCTGGCGGGTAATGTCGCGGTACGAATACACGCGTCCGACCGGTCGTCCCTGAATGAACTGGGGCACCGTGCGCATCTCCAGGACCATCCCATCCCGCAGCGTCACGATGTCGGTGCTTTCCAGCATGGGCTCGCGTACAAGGGCCGCCATGCGCTCCACGTAAGCGCGTGCATCCTGTGTCTGCGCCACCATGTGTGCATAAACCGCCGCGTCATCGCGCTCCACCAACAGCTCGTTAGGGATGTTCCAGAGTTGCGCCAGCCGCTGGTTGAATGCACGCACCGTTCCCTCGAGGTTGCACACCAGCATCCCGTCAGCTGCAGAGTCGAGCGTGGCCCGCAGTTCGGACAGCAATGTCTCCAGCTCGCGCTCGGTGGACTCCTGTACGCTGCGATCGAGCATGGTGACCATGAAGACCGAAAGCGCAGGATCGTCGCCGGGAACCCGCGTGACCCTGCGATCCACCGGCACCAGTGTGCCGTCGGTTCGTAAAAGGCTGGTATGGGAATGGATGCCGTCTGCAAGCACCTCGGCCGGCTCACCCCAGAACGCCACGTCTTGCGGCGTGCAGGCCAGGCGCAACACCGACGTACCTACCATGTCGGCCAAGGTCAGGCCCACCAGGCGCTGGGCAGCAGCATTTGCGTGCAGGATGTGCAGGCCGGTCTCTTCCACCAGCCACACAGCCTCCTGCAATCCGTCCAGCCAGGCGTGAGACGGGGAAGCTGTCACGACTCAGCCTCGTCAGGCCCCGGGGCGACGGCGCGCTCAAAGAAGTAGCAGATGCGCTGGCGAGGAGAGAGATAGTCCAGCGCATCCCGCGGCAGCTGCGCCGGCTTGAGGCTACGACGGATACCCAGCTCAGGCACCGTTTCAAGATCCAGAATCTGTGCCTCGTCCTTGGGAACGCGGGGGTCATGCACGATGACCTTGGGCCGCAACGGACGTGAGGAGTTCACGGAGACCACCGTGGCATAACGGTCGTTGACCAGCTGCACGATGGAGCCGGGCGGATAGACGCCCATCATGCGGATGAATGCCCCCAGCACCACGGAGTCGAAACGTACCTTCAGCTGGGCAAAGATGACGGACAACGCCTCGTGCGGCGTGAGCGCGTCCACACCGTTGGCAGGATTGCACATCCGGTCGTAGCGGTTGACCAGCGCGAGAACCTGACTCGACCGGCCCAGATCAGGGCCCGACAGCCGCAGCGGAAACCCGCTGCCGTCAGCCATCTCATGGTGCCGGGCGACAGCAGTCCACACGGGCTCGCTCAGCCCCATGCGCTTGGCAAAGGTCACTGATTCTGCGACATGGCTTTCGTAGCGCAAACGCTCTTGCGGAATCATGGAAGCGGTGGGCTGCCGGAGATTGGGAGGCAGCTTGATCTTTCCCAGATCATGGATCAGCGCCGCGATGCCAAGGTCGAACAGTTCGGCACTCTTCATGCCGAGAGCCCGCCCCAGGAGCAGTGAAATCACCATCACATTGATGGGATGGAGCGCATTGCGCTCGCCCACGCCCTCCGACAGAAGCCGGATGACCGAGTCACCATTTTCAAGAAGTTCTGCAACACAGCCGGACACCAGCGCATCACCCTTTGCACGGGCTTCCTCGGGCTGGGCGGTCACGACCCGTTCGAGCGCCTGGTACTGCCTTGAGGCCTCACCAAACCGCTTGTCGCACGCTGCCAGGGCGCGGTTCTGGGCGTCGAGCAGTTCACGCCGTCGTTGGGCCTCAGCGTCCACCAGGACTGGCGCCCCGGCTGCATCCACCTGTCTGCCCGATACCGTATCGTTCATTTCCGGCACATCCCAGGCCGCCGGCACCAGATCCCTCAGTTCCGGATCACTCTTCTTCGGGAGGTAACGCACTTCCGTCAGCCCCAGCTCCCTCAACGCAGCGATCTGCTCCGCCGAGGCAACCCGAAAACTGCTCACCGGGAAAGGATGGTGCAACCAGCCCACGTCAAGCTGGATGTACATGCCGACGCGCAGTTGGCTGATGTCAATGAGGATGGAAGAATTCACTTTCGGGCGTGTGCAACATCGTGACGTCGATGCCACCAATGGTTACACAAATTATCGCCAGTTCCACCGAGGCATCAGCGAGGGGTATCGGTTGCCGCAGCTTAACGGCAACAGTCGCCACACAAAGCAAGGCCCGCCGCAGGGACGAGCGCAATCAGGATGGTCCCTGGACGCCTGAAGCAGCCGCCTACCGGCACCACAGCGAAGGCTTATAGACCAGATCCATCCAGAGTGCCCAGCAGGCGATTCCGAAAAGCAGGCCTCCCGCCACCCGCGTTCCCCAGTCCGCGCGGGCTGTGTTCAGCCTTGTTTTCAGTTGGGTCCAGACCCATGGCCCTCCCGCAAGCCACACCCCGCTGCCCAGCCCAAACAGTGCCATGGTCACTGCGCCTTCGAGAGGACCTCCGCTCAGGGCGGCCACCAGCAATGCCGAATAGAGCAAGCCGCAGGGCATGAGCGCCCACAGCCCACCCGCAAAGAAAACCCCGGAAGGGGCACTGACCATGGGACGGGCGCGCGCCCATACGGCTCGGGCCGCGTTCTCCAGCCATTGCGGCTGGCGTGCCTGCACCATCATCATCACACCCCAGGCCATCACGGCGACATGCATGAGCGTCCAAGCGGGACGCAAGGCGGTCGTGTGCTGGGTAAGCCACGCCAGACTGTCCATTGCCCATGCTGCCAGGCAACCCGCCAGCGAGTAACCGAGCAGGCGTCCGACATGGAAAGCCGCCGCGCGCCGAAAAATGCCACCCCGCGGCATCCACTGCACGGTGTGAGTCCCGGGCGATGGTGCCATCCGGTCAGTGGCAGAAGCTTTTTGCTCCCGCCCCTGCCCCACCAGCGCACCACAGGGCGCTGAGCACATCGCCAGGCAATGAGTGCCTCCGACAAGCCCCATCAAGAAGGCAGTCGATGCCACCGCGATCATCATGATCGTTCAGATAATGCGGGAAAACCGTGCCCGATTGCGATCTGCCTGGAGATAGCGGTCGAAGACCATCGCAATTCCACGCACAAAGAACCACCCCATCGCCGTGACTTCAATCCCGTCAGGCCGCAGGACGACAAGTCCTTGCTCTGCCATGGCTTCCAATTGCACCAGTTCGCTCGAAAAATATTGCCTAAAGTCAATCAACCAGGCCTGTTCCATCGGTTCGAACAACAGCTCACCCTGGCACATCAACGCCATGATGACGGCACGGCGAACAAGATCGTCCCGTGTCAGCGCCAACCCGCGCACCACAGGCAACCGCCCCTGGTCGAGCAGGTCGTAATATTCCTCCAAGGTTTTCGCGTTCTGGCTGTAGGTCGCCCCCACACGGCCAATCGCTGAAACGCCCAGGCCAATCAGGTCGCAGTCCGGCTGGGTGCTGTAACCCTGGAAGTTGCGATGCAGCCGCCCCTGCCGTTTTGCCACTGCCAGCGCGTCTTCAGGCAACGCAAAATGGTCCATGCCCACATACACATAGCCCGCGCCCATGAAGGCGTCCAGGGAACGGGAAAGCATCGAGACTTTCCCCGCCGCAGTGGGCAGCTCGACCGACGCGATGCGACGCTGTGGCTTGAAACGTTCGGGCAGATGTGCATACGCATACAGTGCGATGCGGTCCGGCCGTAGTTGGGCGACCTGGGCCAGGGTACGATCAAAGGACTCTGGGGTCTGGCGGGGAAGTCCGTAGATCAGATCCACATTGATGGATTCAAAACCCAGTGACCGCGCAGACTCCACCAGCGAGAACACCTGCTCTGCGGGCTGAATGCGATGGACTGCTTTCTGAACCTCCGGATCGAAGTCCTGCACACCAAAACTCAAGCGGTTAAAACCCAGCTCCGCCAGCACCGCAAGGCGGTCCGCATTGACCGTGCGCGGATCCACCTCGATCGAATACTCTCCGCCTGGCGCGAGCGTGAAGCTTCGCTTGAGCATCGCCATCAACTCACGCAGCCCATCATCCGTCAGGAAAGTGGGCGTGCCCCCCCCCAGGTGCAACTGGCTCACGACCTGGCCCAGCCCGCAGTGGGCAGTGTGCAGGTCGATCTCGCGACTGAGGTAGCGGAGATAGACCTCCGCGCGGTCATGGTGTTTGGTAATGATCTTGTTGCAGGCGCAGTAGTAACATAGTGACTCGCAAAACGGGATGTGCACATACAGTGACAGCGGCAAGGCCTTCGCCATCGAGCCCAGGCGCCGTTGCTCCAGTGCAAGCGCATAGTCATCCTTCCCGAAGGCCTCGACAAATCGGTCGGCAGTGGGGTAAGAGGTATAACGAGGACCCGGCACATCAAAGCGGCGCAACAGGTCGGGTGTGACAACGGTCATGGGAGATTTCCTTGCGTACACTGCAACTGTGCCTTACGCTGAGGCCATTGTCCTTGACCTGCGTCAAGCGAAGAACTGACCCCTTCGACGACAATTTGATGTAAGTCAGTCGCCCAACCGTACGCCACAGTGCCGCTGCGGTGGCATATTGAGCCTTTGCTCACATCCAACCTGTTCCTGTGCTTATGAATCCGCTCACCATCAAAGTCGCCTGCTCCAACTGCAATCTGCGTGAGTTGTGCATGCCAGTTGGCCTGAACGACGAGCAACTTCAGCGTATTGATGAAATTGTTGCGGTGCGTAGGAAGATCAAGCGCGGAGGCACGCTTTTTCGCAACGGCGAGTCTTTTACCTCCTTGTATGCGATCCGCACCGGTTTCTTCAAGACCTGCGTCGCTACGGAAGACGGCCGCGACCAAGTGACGGGTTTTCAGATGGCTGGCGAAATCATCGGCCTCGATGGCATCGTGAATGACCACCATACGTGTGACGCGGTGGCTTTGGAAGACGCAGAAGTCTGTGTCATGCCGTTTGACCGCATCGAAGAACTGTCGCGTGAAGTCAATGCGCTGCAGCACCATGTGCACAAGATCATGAGCCGCGAAATCGTTCGCGAGCACGGCGTGATGCTGTTGCTGGGCAGCATGCGTGCTGAAGAACGCCTCGCAGCTTTTCTGCTGAACCTGGTTCAGCGTTTGCATGCGCGAGGTTTTTCGCAGTCCGAACTCGTGCTGCGCATGACCCGGGAGGAAATCGGCAGCTATCTCGGCCTGAAGCTCGAGACGGTGAGCCGGACTTTTTCAAAGTTCGTGGAAGAAGGCATTGTGGAGGTCAAACAGCGCCATGTCCGCATTCTCGAAACCGATGCACTCAAGCGCATCGTGAACAACCAGCCCGCCTGCCATTGACCCGCCAACACTGCGCTGCCATCCGCAACCTGCAAGCCCTTCAGGAGCAGGAAGTCGTCTTGCGGCAATCATCGGGGCGCTCCCCCTCCGGCACAGGGCAACGGTTGAGCTCGAAGGGTGACATGGCCAGCAGTGTGGTCAGCGCACTGGACGCCATCGTGATCGCCCAGAACGCAAAAAAGGCCAGCGTGTAGACCCCCTGCCGTGACAGCGCGAGCGGTTGCCCAAACCAATGCAGATCTTGCGGATCCACCATGGCAAAGACCAGCATCTCCAGCACACCAGCCATCAGAAACGCTGGCCACGCAATCCACATCAACCGTTGGGTCCACATTGTTTTGTCTCCGGGTAAGCCCTTGCAAGCCATGAGCCGCAGGGGCCCGTTGTGTATCAGCGCGGCTGGTCTTGCGCTGGCGTAGCCGCATGGTTGCGGCCCTTCATCGCGGGTGCGAGGCTCTTCTCGGGTTCCGCAAGGTTCTTGTTGATTTCAATGCCCTGGCGATAGTAGTCCTCGGCCACCACGGGATCAGGCCGTGAAATCGCCAGCCACAACGTCACAAATCCCGCGACGATCACGATGAGCGGCCCAGCAATGATCAGCCAGACATGGCCGAACTTCCACCACGGTTCTGGGACGGAAGGCTCAGCACTGAGTGCAGAACTGGTTGGCATGGTGTTAACTCCTGAAAAATAGTCGGCTGAGAGCACACAGTGCCATCACAAAACAATCATCCTAGCGCGGGACCAGAAACACCGATTTCTCGGTCACATGGCTCGCAGTACCCAAGGCCTGAACGTCGAACTGAACCGCATGGGAACCCGCTGGCGCTGACCCGTAGGGAATCTGCAGCCTGACAGCGACCCACCTGGATTCAGCAGCTCCAATCTCCACCTCTGCATCCGAAGCGACCACCAACCCCTCAAGGCCGCGTGCGTCAATGCGGTAGCGCTGCGGGCCTTCTGTAGCGTTCATGATCTGCAGGCGGTAGATGTTCTCCAGCTTGCCCCCGGCCACAATGCGCGACAGGGCGGCACGGTCTCTAACCACATCCACCTTCAGTGGCGTGCGCGTGACCAGGCTGGCCATCATGCCCACGCACAGCGCGACGAGCACGGTGCTGTAGATCAGAACGCGCGGACGCAGGACGCGGCGCAAAATCTGGGACTGGCTCCAGCGCTGTGCGACGCCATTCTGTGTGGAAAAGCGAATCAACCCTCTCGGGTAGTGCATTTTGTCCATCACCGTGTTGCATGCATCCACACACAGGCCGCAGCCGATGCACTCATACTGCAGACCTTTGCGGATATCGATGCCCACGGGGCAAACCTGCACACACAGGGTGCAGTCGATGCAGTCACCCAGGCCCTTGGCCTTGTAGTCGATCGTCTTGTTGCGGGGGCCGCGTGGCTCACCGCGTTCGACGTCGTAACTCACGATCAGGGTGTCCTTGTCGAACATCGCGCTCTGGAAACGGGCATACGGGCACATGTATTTGCACACCTGCTCACGCATGTACCCTGCGTTGCCATAGGTGGCAAAGCCGTAGAACAGCACCCAGAAGATCTGCCAGCTGCCCTGGAACGCCAGCAACTCTGCGCCAAGCTCGCGAATCGGCACAAAGTAGCCCACAAACGTGAACCCGGTCCACAACGCCACCGAGACCCAAACCACCTGCTTGAAAAACTTCTTGCGGATTTTTTCAAAGGTCCAGGGGCCGTTGTCCAGGCGCAGACGCGCGCTGCGGTCACCCTCAATCTTGTGCTCGATCCACATGAACATTTCGGTGTAGACCGTCTGCGGACATGCAAACCCGCACCACAAGCGCCCCGCCACTGCCGTAAAAAGGAACAGCGACAGCGCCGAGATGATCAGCAGTCCCGTGAGGTAGATGAAGTCTTGCGGGTACAGAACCAGCCCGAAGATGTAAAACCGCCGCGCGCCCAGGTCAAACAGGACCATCTGGCGCTGACCCCATTCCAGCCACGGCAGACCGTAAAAGATCAGCTGCGTGAGGAACACCATGCCCCAGCGCCAGCGCGCAAACAGACCGCTGATCGAGCGTGGATAGATCTTCTTCTGCGCTTCGTACAGCGACACGATCTCCACCTGCGATGAGGCATCGGAGGCAACCGGGTTGATCGGGATGACCTTGCGAGCAGGCTCGCTGGGTGGCTTCATGGTGGTGTCGATCCGTGTGCCCCGGGGTCGTCAACCCCGGGGCGTTTGGCAGCAATGACTGAAAATGGCGGCGATGGACTTACCGCGCGGCCGCCTGGTTGCCGTTGGACAGGCCCCAGACGTAGGCAGACAGCACGCCGATTTGTGCTTCTGTCAGCTTGTCGGCCTGCGGGGGCATTTCGTTGACCTTGCCATTGTTGACGATGGCCGTGATGGCGGCCTCGCCCCAGCCGTGCAACCAGATGTCGTCAGTCAGGTTGGGCGCTCCCAAGGCCTGATTGCCCTTGCCATCCATGCCATGGCACGCAGCGCACGCCGTGAACTTGGTTTTGCCCAGAGAGGCGCGCAGCGAGTCGTGCGGGCTGCCGGACAGGCTCAGGACATAGTGCGAGAGATTGCGCACGTCTTCCGACGAGCCCACCGCTGCAGCCATGGGCGGCATGTTCCCCACACGACCCTTTTCGATCGTCTCGCGGATCTTCTCCGGTGCACCCCCATGCAGCCAGTCGCCATCGGCCAGGTTGGGAAAGCCTTTGCTGCCACGCGCGTCGGAGCCATGGCACTGTGCGCAGTTGTTCATGAACAGTCGCTCACCAATGGCCTGGGCTTGTGGGTCCTTGGCAATGTCTTCAGGCTTCATCGAAGCAAATCGAGCGTACAGAGGCTCCAGCTCAGACTTGGCCTTGGCCATCTCGGCCTCGTACTCGCCCTTCTGGGTCCAGTTGAGCTTGCCCGAAAAGCTGCCCAGACCGGGATAGGCCGCAAGGTAAGCCAGGCCGAAAACGATGGTGATCACGAACAGCCACACCCACCAGCGCGGCAGGGGGTTGTTCATCTCGACCAGGTCCTCGTCCCAGACATGCCCTGTGGTGTTGTCAGAGGTAGCAGCGACCTTTTTACGCCCGGCCATCCAGAGCAGGATGCCGCAGGCAATGATGCCGACCAGGGTCAGCGTGGTCACAAAGACCGACCAGAAATTGCTGGTGAAGTCACTCATGGGGTGTTCTCGTTCTGATGAAGGTCAATCTTGCTCAAAGGGCACCCGTGCGGCCTCGTCAAACCGGGCCTTGTTGCGACCACGGTAGGCCCAGACCCAGATGCCGATGAAGCAGGCCAGCGATGCCAGCGTGGCGACGATGCGCATGGTGGTGATGTCCATCGCTATCTCCTTTACTTGAGCGCGCGGCCCATGACCTGCAGGTACGCGATCAGGGCATCCATCTCGGTTTTGCCCTTGACATCGGCAGCCGATGCGGCGATTTGCTCGTCGGTGTAAGGCACACCAATCGTGCGCAGCGCTTTCATGCGCGGAGCAACGCTGGCCGGGTCCACGGCACTCTTCTCCAGCCAGGGGTAGGCGGGCATGTTGGACTCTGGCACCACGTCACGCGGATTGTTCAGGTGGATGCGATGCCACTCGTCGCTGTACTTGCCCCCCACGCGGTGAAGATCGGGGCCCGTGCGCTTGCTGCCCCACTGAAAGGGGTGGTCATACACGAACTCGCCCGCCACCGAGTAGTGGCCATAGCGCAGCGTCTCGGCGCGGAAGGGGCGGATCATCTGCGAGTGGCAGTTGTAGCAACCCTCGCGGATGTAGATGTCGCGGCCCACCAGCTGCATCGAGCTGTAGGGCTCCACTCCCTTGACGGCTTCGGTCGTGGACTTCTGGAAGAACAGGGGCACGATTTCGACCAGGCCACCAATGGCAATCACCACCAGGATCAGCACGATCATCAGGAAGTTGTTGGTTTCCACCTTTTCGTGGGTGAAGCCGGTCGAAGCAGACGTTTTGTTATCGGACATAAGTTATCTCTCCTTCGCGTTCAGGCGTGGGCAGCGTTCACAGCCGGAATGGCCACCTTGACCGAACGGCCCGATATCGCTGTCACCCATACGTTCCAGGCCATGATGATCATGCCGCCCAGGTACAGCAGGCCGCCAGCCACACGGATCACGTAGAAGGGATACGTGGCTTTCACGCTTTCGACAAAGGTGTAGGTCAGCGTACCGTCGGGGTTGATGGCGCGCCACATGAGACCTTGCATCACACCGGCGATCCACATGGCGGCGATGTACAGCACGATGCCGATGGTGGCCATCCAGAAGTGCAGTTCAATGGCCTTGATGGAGTGCATCTTGTCCTTGCCGAAAAGGCGGGGAACCAGGTAGTACAGCGAACCCATGGAGATCAGGCCCACCCAGCCCAGGGCACCCGAGTGCACGTGGCCCACGGTCCAGTCGGTGTAGTGCGAGAGCGCGTTGACTGTCTTGATGGACATCATCGGACCTTCGAACGTGGACATGCCGTAGAACGACAGCGACACGATCAGGAAGCGCAGGATGGGGTCGTCACGCAGCTTGTGCCAGGCACCCGACAGCGTCATCACACCGTTGATCATCCCGCCCCAGCTGGGTGCCAGCAGGATCAGCGAGAACACCATGCCCACCGACTGCGTCCAGTCTGGCAGTGCGGTGTAGTGCAGGTGGTGGGGACCTGCCCACATGTAGGTGAAGATCAGCGCCCAGAAGTGAACGATGGACAGGCGATAGCTGTACACCGGACGGCCCGCCTGCTTGGGGATGAAGTAATACATCATCCCGAGGAAACCAGCGGTCAGGAAGAAACCCACGGCGTTGTGGCCGTACCACCACTGCACCATGGCATCCTGCACCCCGGCATAGGCCGAGTAGCTCTTCATGAAGCCTGCGGGAATGGCCGCACTGTTCACCACGTGGAGCAGCGCCACGGCGAGAATGAACGCACCAAAGAACCAGTTGGCCACGTAGATGTGCTTGACCTTGCGCACACCGATGGTGCCGAAAAACACGATCGCGTAAGACACCCACACCAGTGTGATCAGGATGTCGATGGGCCACTCCAGTTCGGCGTATTCCTTGCCGGAGGTGTAGCCCAGCGGCAGACTGATGGCTGCCGCCACGATGACGAGCTGCCAGCCCCAGAAGGTGAAGGCCGCCAGAGGCCCGGCGAAAAGCCGGACCTGACAGGTACGTTGCACCACGTAATAGCTGGTGGCAAACAGCGCGCATCCGCCAAACGCGAAAATCACCGCGTTGGTGTGCAAGGGGCGCAAGCGCCCGTAGCTGAGCCAGGGAATGCCGAAATTGAGTTCAGGCCAGGCAAGCTGGGCGGCGATGATGACGCCCACCAGCATGCCAACCACCCCCCACACCACGGCCATGATCGAGAACTGTCGCACCACCGTATCGTTGTAGTGCGCAGTATTTGTTTTTGGAAGATCCATCGGGCACCTCTTTGTATAGCGATAAGAGTTTGTTGTATTCAGCTTTTTTGGGCATTGACACAAGTCAACCGTCTCGGAGAATCCGCTCCCCCTCCTGCTCGACGCTTTCGAACTGCCCGTGGTACACGGCCCACCACAGCCCCGCCAGAATCATCAGCACCAGAACGACCGACAGCGGAATCAGCAGATAAAGAATGTCCATCAGGCGGCCTCCAGCCGTGGCTTGGTGATATCTATGGGTGCGGTACCTTGCGGGCGCTGTTGTGCCAATCCCGACGACGGCAGTGCAGGAAGATCCCGCGCCAAGCGCGCGGCGTTGAGCACCACCAGCAGCGAACTGAGCGCCATGCCCAGCCCGGCCAGCCAGGCGGGCATCCAGCCCACCACGGCCAGCGGAACGCACAGCGCGTTATAGCCCGCCGCCCACCAGAGGTTCTGGCGCACAACGCGCAATGTGCGCCGTGCCAGCAATACGGTCTGCGGTACCAGCGCAAGGCCGTCGCCCAGCACCACAAAGTCGGCCTGGGACTGCGCCAACGGCACCGCGCGGCCAAAAGCGAACGACACATGCGCACCCGCCAGCACCGGGCCATCGTTGAGTCCGTCGCCCACCATGGCCACATGGCGGCCAGCAGCCTGCAATGCCTGCAGTGCATCCAGCTTGCCCTGCGGGGTGCATTCGCCGGTGGCCTGGGCGATGCCCGATTGGGATGCCACCCGCAGCACCGCACCCATGCGGTCGCCCGATAGCAATTGCACCGACGCTCCCGCTTGCTCCAACGCAGCCACCACGGCGGGGGCTTCGGTGCGCAAGTCCTCCATCAGGTCAAACCGGGCCAGCTCCAGTACCCTGCCGTCGGCCAGATGCTCCGACAGCACCACCTGCAGCGCCGGGTTGGCATCACTGGGCGCAACGCCCGCGTGGCGCGCAGAACCGAGATGAACCCTGCGCGCCGCCTCGCGTGGTTCATGAACATTGCGTACCTGCGCCACCAGGCCCAGCCCCGCTGCCTCGTGCAGGTCTGTCACGGCCCAGGGGCCATCGCCCTCGCCTGCCGCAGCGGCCAGCGCACGTGATGCCGGGTGCATCGAATGGCGGGCCAGGCTGGCGGCAAGGCCCAGGGCATCGTGTGCGCTCCAGCCGCTGGCCGTGTGCACGGCCTGCAGCGCCATGCCGTCGCGCGTGAGCGTGCCGGTCTTGTCAAACACCACGGTGTCTACATGGGCCAGCGCCTCCAGCCCCTGCAGATTGCGCACCAGAACGCCGTGGCGCGCCAGCGTGCCGGCGGCCGTGAGCATGGCGACCGGCGTGGCCAGCGAGAGCGCACACGGGCAGGTGACGATCAGCACCGCCACCGCCACCATGAGCGCATGGCCCGGGTCGGATGGCCACCAGTACACGGCCGACAGCGCCGCCGCCACCAGCACGGCGATCAGGAAGGGCCGCGCAATGCGGTCCGCCAATTGCGCCAGCCTGGGCTTTTGCAGCGACGCGCTTTCCATCAGCGCCACGATCTGCGCGAAGCGGGTCTGCCCGCCCGTGCCCTCCACCAGCACCTCCACCGGCGCCCGCAGGTTGTAGCTGCCTGCCGTGACCACACTGCCCACGGGGCGGGCCACGGGTGTGGATTCACCCGTCAGCAGGGATTCGTCGGCATGGGTGCTGCCCAGCGTGATGCGGCCATCGGCCGGAAACGCCTCACCCGGCAGCACGCGAATGGTGTCGCCCGCCACCAGGCGCCGCGTGGCCACGCGCGCAAAGCTGCCATCGGGCGCACGCCGCTCCACGCTGTCGGGCAGGCGGTTCATCACGGCCTCCAGCGCGCCGGCGGTGCGGTCGCGCAGGCGCAGTTCCAGCCAGCGGCCCGTGAGCAGGAAGAAGACAAACATCGTCAGCGAGTCGTAGTACACCTCCTTGCCGAAGATGCCTGCAGGGTCAAACGTGCCCGCCGTGCTGACCACGAAGGTGATGGCCATGCCCAGCGCCACAGGCAGGTCCATGCTGACGCGGCGCAGGCGGATGTCGCGCAGCGCGCTGGAAAAAAATGGCCCGCACGAGAACACCACCATGGGCAGCGTGATGACCCACGAGGCCCAGCGCAGCAGTTGCTCCATCTCGCCCGTCAGATCCCCGGGCTGCGCCACATACGCGGGCCACGCGTACATCATGACCTGCATCATGCAAAAGCCGGCCACCAGCCAGCGCCACAGGGCGCGGCGGTTCTCGCGCTGGCGCTGCTCGCGGGCAAAGGCATCCATAGCGGGCATGGCGCGATAACCGGCCTTGTGCACAGCGCCTATCCACTGCGAGGGCTGCACCTCTGAGGGCTGCCACACCACCCGCGCACGGCGCGTAGCCGCGCTCACGTCGGCCTGCAGCACGCCGGGCACGCTGCGCAGGGCATCTTCAATGGTGAGCGCGCAGGCTGCGCAGTGCATTCCTTCCAGCACGACCTGGGAATCCCAGGTGCAGGCACGGGGGTCGGCGCCAGCACCACTGGCGGCGGGCACGGGGCGGCCAAAGGCCGACCACTCCTGGGGATCGTCAAGAAGAACGGCCTGCGCGGGCGACGCTGCTGGCGGTGGTGTACCAAGCGGATGCGCCGGAGATAAATCCGGTGATCCGGGTTGAAACGTTGACATGGTTCAAGCCTATCGTTGGAACATGACAGGTACATTGACCTGCATCAAGTCCCGGAACATGATTCATCCTAAGCTTGTTCCATCACTTTGAGGAGATCTTTCATGTACAAACGCATCCTGATCGCAACAGACGGCTCCCCCCTCTCGGACAAGGCCGTCGAACACGGACTGTCGCTCGCAGCCCTCACGGGTGCCACCGTGGTGGCCCTCAAGGTGGTGCCCCGCTATCCGCGCAGCTACTTTGAAGGTGGCATGCCGGTGGATGCCAACGATGTGAAGCGCATCGAGACCCAGTGGGGCAATGCAGCGCAAGCGATGGTCGATGGTGTGAAAGCCCAGGGCAGCGCCCAGGGTGTGACGGTCAAAGCCATCGTCGCCAAGTCCGACCTGGTGGCAGAAGCCGTCATCTCGGCCGCGAAAAAGCACAAGTGCGACATGATCGTGATGGCGTCGCACGGGCGCAAAGGCATCAAGCGCCTGCTGCTGGGCAGCGAAACGCAGCACGTGCTCACCCACTCGCACATTCCGGTGCTGGTACTGCGCTGATGCTTCGGCGGCCGAAATTTGAATGAAATTGGCCTCTAGCGCTTGCTGAATAAGCGCCAGCAGCTATCAAATAAGAAGCAATTTAGTGCTATCAATGGGGCCATGGGCCCCATTGTTGTCTGACGGGCATCCCGCCCCTCACGCAAACAAATCCTTGTACTGATCACGCAGCAGGTTTTTCTGCACCTTGCCCATGGTGTTGCGGGGAAGCTCGGGCACCACAAAGCACTTCTTGGGAATCTTGAAGTTGGCCAGTTGCGACTTGAGCTGCGCCACGATGGAGTCCGGGTTGATCTGTGCTCCTGGTTTGGCGATCACCACCGCCACGCCCACCTCGCCAAAGTCCGGGTGGGGCACGCCGACCAGCGCGCTCTCGGCCACGCCGGGCATCTCGTTGATGTAGCCCTCGATCTCGGCCGGGTAGACGTTGTAGCCGCCGCTGATGATGAGATCCTTGCTGCGGCCCACGATGCTGACGTAGTCGCGCTCGTCCACCTTGCCCACATCGCCGGTCTTGAACCAGCCGTCAGCGGTGAACTCTTCGGCCGTCTTCTCGGGCATGCGCCAATAGCCCTTGAACACGTTGGGGCCATGCACCTGGATGTTGCCGATCTCGCCCACGGGCAGGGGTTTGCCCGCGTCGTCCACCACACGCAGGCCCACGCCGGGCAGCGGAAAGCCCACGGTGGCGCCCCGCCGCTCGGTCTGGCCCGCATGGCGCGCATCGGCGGCGTAGGGGTTGGACGTGAGCATGATGGTCTCGCTCATGCCATAGCGCTCCAGAATGGTGTGGCCGGTGCGCTGCTGCCATTCATTGAAGGTCTCGATCAAGAGCGGTGCGGAGCCTGCGATGAACAGGCGCATGTTGCGGGCGGCCTCCTTGTTCAGCCCTGCCTCGGCCAGCAGGCGCACATACAGCGTGGGCACCCCCATGAAGACGGTGGCACGCGGCATGGCAGCCAGCACGGCCTTGGGGTCGAACTTGGCCATCCAGATCATCTTGCTGCCGTTGATGAGCGCGCCATGGATGGCCACAAACAGGCCATGCACGTGGAAGATGGGCAGCGCGTGGATCAGCACATCCCCACGGCCATCAGGCCCTCCGGTTGCCGTCCAACCCCAATACTCCTTGAGCACCTGCGCATTCGACAGCAGGTTGCCGTGGGTGAGCATCGCGCCCTTGCTGCGGCCGGTGGTACCACTGGTGTACAGGATGGCCGCCAGGTCATCGGCCTTGCGGGGCTCGGGCGTGTGGGCGTCGCCATGGTGCGCGGCGCGCTCAAGCAGGCTGCCGGTGCGGTCGTCGCCCAGCGTGAAGACATGCTGGGTGCCCAGCGTGAAGGCGATTTTGGACACCCAGCCGAAGTTGCCGGGGCTGCAAACCACCACCGCAGGCTCGGCATTGCCGATGAAGTACTCGATCTCGGCGCTCTGGTACGCCGTGTTGAGCGGCAAAAACACATAGCCCGCGCGCAAGGTGGCCAGGTACAGCAGCATGGCTTCGACCGACTTTTCCACCTGCACGGCCACGCGGCTGCCTTCGGGCAGCTTCAGTGATGCGAGCAGGTTGGCGATGCGCGCACTGGCGTGGTCCAGATCGGCCCAGGTGTAGAGCAGCGGGGCGCCATCGGGCGCTGTGGCCTCGACGGCGGTGCTGCTCAGGTCGGCGGGAAAGGCTGCGCGCAGTGCGCTGAAAAGATTGTGTTGGCTCATGGCAGTGGGCGGTTTGAGGGGTTCATTCAGATCATCAGATCAACAACGGCAGGCGGCGCCCGTCAAAACAGGGGGGCGCGCTTTTCCAGGAATGCGGTGATGCCCTCGCGGTGCTCTGCACTGTCCGCGTAGGCATAGGGGTCAGGCAATTCAAATACTATGTTTTTTATAGCATTAGGCGCATTACCATCAAGCGCTAAAGGCATTTTTAATGCCCGAAGTGTTTGCTTGTTCATGCGTGCCGCCTGGGGAGCCAGTGCAGCAATGCGCTGGGCACTGCCCTGCGCTTCCGCAGGCACCAGGTCGTCCGCCACAACGCGGCTCAGAAAGCCGCGCGCCAGCATCTCGGCGGCGTTGAACGTGGCGGCCTCCAGCAGCATCTGCCGCGCCGTGACATCGCCCACAGCCCCTGCCACCAGTTGCGCCTCTCGCGGGGCCATGGGAAAGCCGAGCCTGGCGATGGGGGCACCAAAGCGTGCCGACGTGCCCGCGATGCGGATGTCGCAGCAGCTGGCAATCTCCACGCCCGCGCCCATGCAGGCACCGCTGACCTGCGCCACGATGGGTACATCGCACAACAGCATGGCGTTCAGGGCGCCCCAGACATCGTTCTCATGGAAGTCGCGCAGGGCAGTGGCGTCAAACCGGAAGCCGGGGTATTCCGAAATGTCGCCACCCGCACAGAACGCCCCGCCCTCGCCCGCAATGAGCACACAGCGCACGTCGCTGCGCGGCTGGAGGCCTTCAAACACCGCACGCAGCTGCCGCCACATCGCGCGCGACATGGCGTTCAGCCGCCCGGCGTGGCGCAGGGTGACACGCACCACACCGCCCTCACCCGCATCCATCAACACTTCACCCGACATATTCGTTGCCCATCACGATTGCAAAGTCCCCTGCCCGCAACAACTGGGGCTGCGCCATCGCCAGTGCCACCGTGGAACTGGCTCTGCCAGGCCACGGGTGGCGTCCCCTTCAGGGGGAAGGCGCGAAGCGACTCAGGGGGTTAATCAAGTTTTGCGCCAGAGGCCTTCACCACTGCCGCCCAGCGCTTGACTTCGCTGCTGACCATGCCTGCAAACTGCTGCTGGGTCATCCCGCCGTATTCGGCGCCGTTGTTCGCCCAGATGGTCCTGAGCTCCTCGGCGGTGCCGAGCTTGCGGATTTCTTCCACGATGCGCGCCTGCACGTCGGCCGGCGTGCCCTTGGGCGCCCACAGGCCGTACCAGGTGGTGACGGTGTAGTCGGGCAGGCCCACCTCGGCAGCGCAAGGCACATCCGGGAATGCCGGGTTGCGCTTGGGCCCCGACACCATCAGCGCCTTGATGCGGCCGCCCTTGATGTGCGAGGCCGATGAGCCCAGACCATCAAACATCATGTCCACCTGCCCGCCGATCAGATCCTGCAGCGCAGGGCCCGCGCCCCGGTAGGGGATGTGGGTGATGAAGGTGCCGGTCTGCTGCTTGAACAGCTCGCCCGCAAGGTGATGCGACGTGCCCGCACCGGCCGAGCCGTAGTTGAGCTTGGCGGGGTTGCGCTTGACGTACTCCATGAACTGCTGGAAGTTGCTGACCGGTACGTTCTTGGGGTTGACCACCACCACCTGGGGCACATTGGCCAGCAGGTACAGCGGGATGAAGTCTTTCTCGATGTCGTAGTCGAGCTTGGGGTACATCGAGGGGGCGATCGCATGGTGCACGGCCCCCATGAACAGGGTGTAGCCGTCCGGTGCGGCCTTGGCGGCGTAGCTGGCACCCACGGTGCCCCCCGCACCCCCGCGGTTGTCGATCACCAGTGTCTTGCCGGTCGCCTTGGAAAACTGCGCCGCCAGCGGGCGGGCAAACGCGTCGGTGCCGCCCCCGGCCGGGAAAGGCACCACCAGGTTCACCGGTTTGGTGGGCCAGCCCGCACCCTGCGCCCAGCCGGAGCCGCTGGCCAGGCCCAGGCCTGCCGCCGCTGCACCCAGCAACACCTCTCTGCGTTGGATTCGCACGTTCTTCATCTCTTGTCTCCTGTCGTCGTTGTAAAAAATTTCCTGGTGGCTGGATCTGTGGCCTCCAGGACCACAGATCCGATGCACGCCGGGTCGTCAGTCGCGGCAAAGGCTGTCGATATCCCCCGACACCGGCACCTTGCCCTGCGCGAGCAAGCTGCGGTGCTTGTCGATGCGCTTGAGGTCATACAGGTAATTCACCATCAGCCCGTACGATTGTTTCTGCCCTTTGCTGGACGGGTCCCCGGCCCAGTTCAGCCGTTCCACCCGCGCGCCGTTGCCCAGGTGAAAACGGGCCACGGGGTCCACCGGTTTGCCGTCTTGCAGCTCCCGCGCCAGGTACCACGCGGCACACTCCAGCAACATCTGGCGCACAGGCGATCTGGCGTCCAGGTCGGTGACCTTGTCGAGTGCCGCAAGCAAATGGGTGGCCTGCGGGGGTTCAAAACCCACGGCCCGGCCCAGCTCGCTGCGACGCTTGTCGTCCAGGCGCTCCAGCATGGCCCCGGCATGTTTGCCCAGCCATGCGCGAAAACCCGGGATCGGCGACAGCGTGGCAAAGGTGCGCAGCCGGGGAAATTCGGAGGTGAGGGTCTCCACCACGTGCTTGATGAGCGAATCGCCAAAGCTCACGCCGCGCAGCCCCGTCTGCGTGTTGCTGATCGAATAGAAGATCGCCGTGGTGGCCCGCGAGATGTCCACGGGCGCCGCTGCCTCGTCCAGGAGCGGCGTGATGCTGGCAGACATCTTGTCCAGCAGCGCCACCTCCACAAAAATCAAGGGCTCGTTGGGCAGGCGCGGGTGAAAGAAACCGTAGCAGCGGCGGTCGCTGTCCAGCCGGTTTTTCAGGTCGGCCCAGCTGCGGATGTCGTGCACGGCTTCGTACTTGATGAGCTTTTCAAGCAGCGAGGCCGGCGAGTCCCACGACAGGCAGCGCAGTTCCAGGAAGGCCACGTCGAACCAGGTGGAGAACAGGTGTTCCAGCTCGGCATCGAGCGCCAGCAGCCGCTTGTCGGCCTTGAGCAGGGGCAGCAGCTCGGCACGCATGTCCAGCAAAAAGCGCATGCCTTGCGGAAACACCGAAAACCGCTGCAGCAGCCGCGTGCGTGGCGACACCAGTGCGCGGCGCAGGCTGATCTCGGCCTGGCCTTCTTCGGCCGTGCCGGCTGCGGCTTCGTAACGCTGGCGGGCCGACTTGAAGCGCGTGGCATCGGGGGCAAACTGCTCGCACATCAACAGCCACATATCGCGGCGCTCTTCGGGCTCGGCCTTGGCGTACCACTCGGCCACGGCCTGGGCGCGGCGGCCCCCTTCGATTTCGCTCACCTGCGGGGCCACCACCTCCTGCAGGTCGGCCAGCAGGCGGCGCAGCGCGCGCGGCGACAAGGCCTCCTGCCCGCGGCGCAGTGTGGCCTGCAGGCGCTCATGGGTAGATCGCGGCACCGCCACCTTGGCGACCACATCGGTCACGGTTTTGTCGAGCACAGCCTTGGCGGATTTGTCCACCACCTTGTCGGCAGGCGGTGCTGCCGTGCGCAGGCGCGATACGCTGCGTGCGATCCACTCAGGGGTACTGTTGATCATGGTGTCAACCTCGATTGCTGGTTGCGGGCTACATCGCGCAGCGCGTCACGCTGGCGCAAAAGATGGTCGCGCATGGTCTGCTCGGCGGTTTCGCAGTCGCGCAACTTGAGGGCGGCAAACACCGCCAGGTGTTCGGCCAGGCTTTGCTGCAACCGGCCCGGCACGTGCAGGGTCTGCGCCCGCGCCAGCCGCAGGATCTTGCGCAGATCGCCAATCACCTGGGCCAGCCAGCGGTTGTCTGCCAGGGTGATGAAGGCCTCGTGGATGGCGTAATTGGCTTCGTAGTAATCCGCAATGCGACCCTCTGCTGCAAACTGCTGCAGCCGCTGGTGCAACACGTCGAGCGCCGCGATGTCGGCCGCCCCCGCCTTGCGTGTGGCCTCATGGGCGGCGCGGCCCTCCAGCAAGGCGATCACGGGAAATATGTCATCCAGATCCTGTTCGGTGATCTCGGCCACAAAGCAGCCCCGGCGGGGCTCATGGCGCAACAGGCCTTCTGCCACCAGCACCTTGAGGGCTTCACGCAGGGGTGTGCGCGAAATTGCCAGCCGCTCGCACAGGGCCGCCTCGTCCAGAAAACTGCCCGGCGGCAACGCGCCGGCAAAAATCTGCTCGCGCAGGCGTGACGCCGCTTCGTCGTGCAGAGAATTGGGAACCGGACGCATGGTACAGGTGGACTCCATAGCGCAAAGGCCGCGACCGGAGTGGTCGTCTTTGGCATCCAACACACCGCTAACGGTATGCAAAGTGGGTGCAGGCCTCTGATGCCACGTAATTTCTCATAATTATGAAAAATTACAAGCAAACAAACCCGCATCCGACCACGGGAACCCGCACAAGGGGCTCACTTGATGCAGCGCCGCAACAAGGAATGTGAGCCCAAGACGTCGCTCCCGCCGACGGTGTGATGCCGTTTCTCCCGCGGGTGCCCCCATTGCCGCTGAGGCCCACCGCTGCCCATCACCGCAATTAACTACATTTTTTATAGCTGCCAGCGCTTATCCAGTATGCGCTAGAGGCCATTTTTATCAAATTTTCTTAGCCACAGGCTGGCGCTGGGCCCACACCCACAGGGCCACGCCCGCGGCAATCATCGGCAGGCACAGCCATTGCCCCATGCTCATGCCCAGCGACAGCAGCCCCAGGAAGCTGTCGGGTTCACGGAAATACTCGGCGATGAAGCGGAACACGCCGTAGCCCATCAGGAACGCTGCGGCCACCTGACCCTGGCGACGCTCCTTGCGCGCATACAGCCACAGCAAAATGAACAGCAGCAGCCCTTCCAGCAGAAACTGGTAGACCTGCGACGGGTGGCGCGGCTGCATGGACCCACTGTGCGCAAACACCATGCCCCAGGGCAGGTCCGGGCTGGCAAAACGGCCCCACAGCTCGCCATTGATGAAATTGCCCACCCGGCCCGCGGCGAGACCCGTGGGCACGCAGGGCGCCACAAAGTCGGCCACCTGCAGCCAGGGGCGCTTGCGCGAATGTGCGAACCACAACATGGCCACGATCACGCCCAGCAGGCCGCCGTGAAAGGCCATTCCCCCTTGCCATACGGCAAAAATCTCCAGCGGATGGCTGAGGTAATACGCAGGTTTGTAGAACAGGCAGTAGCCCAGACGCCCGCCAATCACCACACCCGCCACACCCAGAAAGAGAATGTCTTCCACATCCTTGCGCGACCACGCGCCGGGCCCGGTGATGGAGGCAAATGGCTCGTGCCGCAGGCGCCGGATGCCCAGCAGCATGAACAGGCCAAAGGCCGCGAGGTAGGTCAGGCCATACCAGTGGATGGCCAGCGGGCCGATCTGCAGGGCAACGGGGTCGATGTGGGGATAGGTCAGCATGGGGGCGATTGTGCACGCGAAGCAAGCCCTACGCTTTCAGGGCGCTGGCCTGCACCTCCTGGGCCACAAAGTCGATCCACCGTGCCAGTGCGGGCGGCACGGCGGCGCCCCAGACCAAGCTGGTTTCACAGACCGGCACCGGTGCCGACTTGCCGTCCAGTTCGCGGTAGACGACGCCCGGCCGTTGAAACTGCCGCACGCTGGCAGGCACCCAGGCCAGCCCCAGGTCGGCCGACACCAGATTGACGATGGTCTGCATCTGGATGGCCTCTTGCGCCACCTGTGGCTCCTGCCCTGCCGCGTGATACAGCGCCACGATGGCGTCGTACAGCGACGGCAGGATGGGGCGGGGAAAAATCACCAGGGGCTCCTGCTGCAGATCGGAGAAACACAAGGTGGGCCGGTGCGCCATCGCGTGGTGTTCGGGCAGCGCGAGTACCAGCGGCTCTTGCGCCACGCACAGGCTTTGCAGCGCCGGTGGCGCGCCGCCGGGCGTGTGCAACAGCAGCCCGGCATCAATCTCCCCCCGCGCCAGCGCCTGCAGTTGCACATCGCCCGTCGCCTCGATCAGCTCCAGCCGTACCCCGGGCCACTGGGCCCGGAAGGCACGCACCCATTGCGGCAGCAGGCCGAAACCCACCGTAGAGACAAAGGCCAGACGCAGCCGCCCCACCTCGCCCGCCGCCGCCGCGCGTGCCTGCGCAGGGAGCGCCTGGGCGCGTTCGAGCAGATCCAGCACCTGCGGCAACAGGGCTGCACCGGCGGGGGTCAGCTGCACGCTGCGTTTGGTGCGGTCGAACAGCTGAAGGCCCAGCGTGCGCTCCAGCCCGGCAATGGCCTGGGTGAGCGGCGGTTGTGTCATGTGCAAGCGCTGCGCCGCCCGGCCAAAGTGCAGTTCCTGGGCCACTGCGGCAAACTGCCGCCACAAACGCATATCAATGAATGGCTCTTTCATATGCCGTACATATTAATCGCCCTGTACAAATGGATTGGATGACGCCCACCAATCGCCGCATACTCGCGGCTGCGAAAAGTTTCCCCACCCACAAGATTCGCTCCACGAAGGAAAACACACCATGGCAGACAACAAAGTCATCCCGATCCAGCCCATCAACCGCCGCAGCGCCAACATCACGCAAGGCAAGTCGCGCGCGCCCAACCGCTCCATGTACTACGCCATGGGCTACGAGGAAGGCGACTTCGTGAAACCCATGGTGGGCGTGGCCAATGGCCACAGCACCATCACCCCCTGCAACAGCGGCCTGCAGAAGCTGGCCGATGCTGCCATTGAAGGCATTGAAGAAGCCGGCGGCAACGCCCAGGTGTTCGGCACGCCCACCATCAGCGACGGCATGGCCATGGGCACCGAAGGCATGAAATACAGCCTGGTGAGCCGTGAGGTGATCAGCGACTGCATCGAGACCTGCGTGGGCGGCCAGTGGATGGACGGGGTGCTGGTGGTGGGCGGCTGCGACAAGAACATGCCGGGCGGCCTGATGGGCATGCTGCGCGCCAACGTGCCCGCCATCTACGTGTATGGCGGCACCATCCTGCCCGGCAGCTACCAGGGCAAGGACCTGAACATCGTGAGCGTGTTCGAGGCCGTGGGGGAGAACGCCGCCGGCAAGCTCAGCGACTTTGACCTCAAGGAGATCGAAAAACGCGCCATCCCCGGCACCGGCTCGTGCGGCGGCATGTACACCGCTAACACCATGTCCAGCGCTTTCGAGGCACTGGGCATCAGCCTGCCGTATTCGTCCACCATGGCCAACCCGCACGACGAGAAGATGAACTCGGCCAAGGAATCGGCCAAGGTGCTGATCGAGGCGATCAAGATGGATCTGAAGCCGCGCGACATCGTGACGCGCAAATCCATCGAGAACGCCGTGGCCGTCATCATGGCCACGGGCGGCTCGACCAACGCGGTGCTGCACTTCCTGGCCATTGCACATGCAGCGGGCGTGGAGTGGAGCATCGACGACTTCGAGCGCGTGCGCGTGAAGACCCCCGTGCTGTGCGACCTCAAGCCCAGCGGCAAATACCTGGCCGTGGATCTGCACCGCGCGGGCGGCATCCCGCAGGTGATGAAGATCTTGCTCAATGCCGGCCTGCTGCACGGCGACTGCATCACCATCTCTGGCAAGACGGTTGCCGAAGTGCTGAGGGACGTGCCGGACGAGCCGCGCGCCGACCAGGACGTGATCCGCCCGATCGACAAGCCCATGTACGCGCAGGGCCACCTGGCCATCCTGAAGGGAAACCTGAGCCCCGAGGGTGCCGTGGCCAAGATCACAGGACTGAAGAACCCGGTCATCACCGGCCCTGCCCGCGTGTTCGACGACGAGCAGTCGGCCCTGCAGGCCATCCTGGACGGCAAGATCAAGGCCGGCGATGTGATGGTGCTGCGCTACCTGGGCCCCAAGGGCGGCCCGGGCATGCCCGAAATGCTGGCCCCCACCGGCGCGCTGATCGGCGCGGGCCTGGGCGAGAGCGTGGGCCTGATCACCGACGGCCGGTTCTCCGGCGGCACCTGGGGCATGGTGGTAGGCCACGTGGCGCCTGAAGCGGCGGCCGGCGGCACGATTGCCTTCGTCAACGAAGGCGACAGCATCACCATCGATGCGCGCCAGCTGCTGCTGGAGCTCAACGTGAGCGAGGAAGAAATTGCCAAGCGCCGCGCCGCGTGGACGGCTCCGGCGCCCCGCTACACCCGCGGCGTGCAGGCCAAGTTTGCGTTCAATGCCTCCAGCGCGAGCAAGGGCGCGGTGCTGGACGCTTATTAAGCATTGCCAACAATACAAATGCCCGGTGTGTAAGGCACACCGGGCATTTTTTATGATGAGCGGCCAGCCGGGACAGACGGCTGCCGCTTGCCAAAGGCGTCAGGCGCCTAGCGCGGCTTGCGCGGGCGGATGCCCAGAGCTTCCTTGTTCTTGTTGATGCGGTCCTGCTTGCGCTGCTCCATCTTTTCCACAGCTTTACGTTTCGTATATCCCGTGGAATCAGCCCAGGCCCACCATAAGACCGTAAGCCCAAACGGCGCCAGCACCCACCACCAGGACCAGGCGGCCACAGGACCGATCTCGAAATACTTCAGCGCAAGCAACACCAATGAAAGACCCAGCAGGTACATCGCGATCTCCTGAAAAAGCCGAAAAACCTGGTTGACCCCGCGCAATCCCGTGTCAACCCAAGACACTACAATCCCATTGAAGAACTGTAACCCAACCACAGGAAATCCCACCATGAAGCGTACCCTGATCACCCTTGCCATGACGCTGTCGGTTGCGGCACCCGCCATGGCCGACATGGCGCTGGCAACGTCGAAAAACTGCATGGCATGCCACGCAGTGGATAAGAAGTTGGTGGGCCCCTCCTACAAGGATGTGGCGGCCAAGTACGCGGGCCAGAAAGACGCTGTGGACAAGCTGGCTGCAAAGATCATCAAGGGCGGTTCTGGTGTGTGGGGGCCCGTGCCGATGCCTGCCAACGCCCAGGTGAACGACGCCGATGCGAAGAAGCTTGCAGCCTGGGTGATGACCCACAAGTAATCCCACGCCTTCCGCCCTGGTGGGCGGGCCGATTGGTCAATGGCCGCGCCACATACAGTGACGCGGCCATTTGCGTTTATGCCGCCAGATTTGCTGTCTGCTTCTGATCCCGCAGGCTGGCGTCAAACCCGGCGAAGCTCTGGTGAAGCGTCCATGCTGCGCGTGCGCAGCTGGTGCTCCAGCTGGCCCACATACGCGGCGGTGGCATTGTCAGACTCTGTGGCACGGGCAGCCAGGTGCGCCTCCAGCTCATCCAGCCGCGCCAGCACCGTGGCGTGCGCCTGTTGGTGCTGCGCATCCAGAAACGCACGCAACTCGGTAAAACGCGAGGCTTCCGCCTTGTCGGCAAGTTCGCGTTGGGCCTGCAGCTCTTTCGTGTGCCGGCGCGTTTCCATCAGCACCGAGCCCTGGAGCGCAAGCACATAAGCGATGAAAAACACCCCTAGCAGCGTGGTGAGGGCCAGCATGATGAGCCCCAGTGGCGCTTCAAATACCACCACGCCCAGAGACACGGTCGATGGAGTTGCCAGCGTAGCCCAGTTGAGTGCTGCAAGCGCGGCGATGGCGACGACTGTCAGCAGCAGGACGATGGAACGCAGATGCATGAAAATTCTCCTGTGGAAACCCACAGGCAGAACATTCTGCAAGCGGGCGCATGCAGGGTTGTACCGCACAGGGCGCCGGGCTAAGGCCAATGCGCCGCGATTTCAGTCCCTGTCCTACAGGATGACCGCTGGAGCTACCGCCCGGTTGCCCCCACCTCGCGGCCAGCGCGAGGGTGGGGGCTGGCCCGCTCAGTTGGGCTTGGACAACTGGTCCAGAATGGCCGGATTCTCCAGCGTGCTGGTGTCCTGTGTGATGGCCTCGCCCTTGGCGATGCTGCGCAACAGCCGACGCATGATCTTGCCGCTGCGGGTCTTGGGCAGGTTGTCGCCGAAACGGATGTCCTTGGGTTTGGCGATGGGGCCGATTTCCTTGGCCACCCAGTTGCGCAGTTCGTTGGCAATCTGCTTGGCTTCTTCCCCGGTGGGGCGGGAGCGCTTGAGCACCACGAACGCACAGATGGCTTCGCCCGTCACATCGTCCGGACGCCCCACCACGGCGGCTTCGGCCACGAGGTCGGTCTTGGAGACCAGGGCAGACTCGATCTCCATCGTGCCCATGCGATGGCCCGACACGTTGAGCACATCGTCAATGCGGCCGGTGATGCGGAAATAGCCCCGGTCGGCGCTGCGCACGGCCCCGTCGCCGGCCAGGTAGTAGCCCCTGAGCTCTTCGGGGAAGTAACTCTTCTTGAAGCGCTCGGGGTCGTTCCAGATGGTCCGGATCATGCTGGGCCACGGCCGCTTGATGACCAGGATGCCGCCCGCGCCATGGGCGACGTCATTACCGGTTTCATCCACGATGGCGGCGGTAATACCGGGCAGCGGTAGCGTGCAGCTGCCAGGGACCAGGGGGGTGGCGCCCGGCAGCGGGGTGATCACATGGCCGCCCGTTTCAGTCTGCCAGAAGGTGTCCACGATGGGGCAGCGCTCGCCGCCCACGTTCCGGTGGTACCACATCCAGGCTTCGGGGTTGATGGGCTCGCCCACGCTGCCCAGAATGCGCAGGCTCGACAGGTCGGAGCGCGCCGGGTGCACTGCCGCGTCGGCCTCGGCAGCCTTGATGAGCGAGCGGATGGCCGTCGGTGCGGTGTAGAAGATCGTGCACTTGTGCTTCTCGATCATCTGCCAGAAACGGCCCGCATTCGGGAAGGTGGGGATGCCTTCAAACACGATCTGCGTGGCACCCGCGGCCAGGGGGCCATAGGCCACGTAGGTGTGGCCAGTGATCCAGCCAATGTCGGCCGTGCACCAGAAAACGTCGTCAGGGCGCAGGTCAAACGTCCAGTCCATCGTGAGCTTGGCCCACAGCAGATAGCCGCCCGTGCTGTGCTGCACGCCCTTGGGCTTGCCGGTAGAGCCGCTGGTGTACAGGATGAACAGCGGGTGCTCTGCCCCCACGGCCACGGGAGGGCAGTCGGTGCTCTGGCCTGCGAGGGCCTCGGTGAAGGTCTTGTCGCGCCCCGCGACCATGTTGCAGGCCGTGGGCGTGCGTTCATATACGAACACGTGGCGCAGGGTGTCACAGCCGCCGGTCGCCAGGGCTTCATCGATGATGGCCTTGAGCGGAAGCTCCTTGCCGCCTCGCATCTGGTAGTTGGCGGTGATCACGGCCACGGCACCGGCATCGATGATGCGCTCGTGCACCGCTTTGGCACTGAAGCCGCCAAACACCACGCTGTGCGTGGCGCCGATGCGGGCACAGGCCTGCATGGCCACTACGCCTTCGATGGTCATGGGCATGTAGATCAGCACCCGATCACCCTTGCCCACCCCGTGGGCCTTGAGCGCGTTGGCAAACTGGCTCACGCGCGCCAGCAGCTCCTTGTAGGTGATCCGTGTGACAGCGCCGTCGTCCGCCTCGAAGATGATGGCGGTCTTGTTCTCGGTGGGCGTGCCGATATGGCGGTCCAGGCAGTTGGCAGAAGCGTTGAGCTCGCCATCGGCAAACCACTGGTAGAACGGCGCGTTGGACTCATCCAGCGTGCGCGTGAAGGGCTTGGTCCACTGCACGTTTTCGCGCGCCAGGCGTGCCCAGAAGCCCTCGAAGTCCTTGTCGGCCTCGGCACACAGCGCCTCGTAGCCCGCCATGCCGGACACGCGGGCGGCCTTGACGACCGCATCGGAAGGCGGGAACACGCGGTTCTCAACCAGTACGGATTCGATCGCAGATGATGGCGCACTCATGGTGTTGTCTCCTGGGTCTGATGGAATTGGAATTGGGCGGTACTGTCGGACGCAGCACTTACAAGCCACTGACTGGCACGAAGCTTACAGAATACGGGACCGCCGCCACGGGGAATGCACAAGGCTCCAGGGGTTGCCAGGCCGGGCGCCTAAAATCGCGCGTCCCAGCAGCCCCTCCCCCCCATTTCATGTCACTTCCCAAAAACCCCGCCACCCCCTCCCCCATGCGCCCACTGCCCTCGTTGATTTTTGCCAGCCGATGGCTGCAACTGCCCCTGTACCTGGGCCTGATTCTGGCGCAGGCGGTGTACGTCTTCCACTTCTGGGTAGAGCTGGTGCACCTGATCGAGGCGGCCTTTGGCAACACCGATGCGCTCAAGCTGCTGGTGTCCAGCATCGGCTACAAGAGCGATTTCGAGGTGACCTCGCTCAACGAGACCATCATCATGCTGGTGGTGCTGGCGCTGATCGACGTGGTGATGATCTCCAACCTGCTGATCATGGTGATCGTGGGCGGCTACGAAACCTTCGTCTCGCGTCTGCACCTGGAAGACCACCCCGACCAGCCCGAATGGCTGAGCCACGTGAATGCGTCGGTGCTCAAGGTCAAGCTGGCCACCGCCATCATTGGCATCAGCTCGATCCACCTGCTCAAGACCTTTATCAACGCTGCCAACTACGACCTCAAGGTTCTGATGTGGCAAACCATCATCCACGTGGTGTTCCTGCTGAGCGCGCTGGCCATTGCACTCACTGACCGGCTCATGACGCACACGCCGCCCCCGGGCCCGAGCCACTGATCACGGGCGAGTACCGCCGTGACGGCCGCTTGGGTAAACTCGCAGCCCTGCCCGCCCTGCCCTGACGCACATTGCTGCAGCTGCATGGTGCGAAGGCCCCTGAGAGCGCCCGACCATGCCCCCCAACCCTAGCCCCGAGCCTCCTGACCACGAGACGGACCGCAGTCCGCAGCGGCCCTTTCTGAGCCCGCAGGAGCGCGAAGCGATCAACCGTGGACGCTGGTTTGCCGCGCTCACGCCCTCGCTGCGGCACGACATCTTCCGGCTGGGCCGGGTCACCCGCTACACACACGGCCAGCTCATCGTGGAGCAGGGTGAGCTGGCGCAAGACTGGTTCAGCTGCGCCAGCGGCGCGATAAGGTTCCGGCGTACCACCCCATCGGGCAAACAGGTAACGCTTGCCTACGTGGAGCCAGGCATCTGGGTGGGCGAGGCCGAAGTGCTGCACCGCGGCCCGAACACCTACGACGCGCATGCCCATGGACCCACCACGGTGCTGAGCGTGGCGGAGGGCGTGTTCCGCCAGCTGCTGCGCCAGCACCCTGAATTCGGGGAAGCCCTGCTCACCCTTCAGGCACGGCGGATGCGTTACCTGTACTGGATGATGGAAGACATGGCCACGCTGCCCCTGCGCGCGCGGCTGGCCAAACAGCTGCTGCACGTGCTGCGCCGCTTTGGCGAACGCGCTGCCGTGCCAGGCCAGCGCGGCCCCATCGGGCTGTCGCTGGTGCAGGACGAGCTGGCCCAGTTGCTCGGTGGCTCCCGCCAACGCATCAACGTGGAGCTCAAGTGGATGGAGCGCGAAGGCATCATCGGCATTCACCAGCGCAACATCGTGGTGTACCAGCAGGACCAGCTGGAAGCGCTTGCCCAGCAGGAGGGCCCTGACGGCCGCAGCTAGGCGGGTGCTGCGCGGTCCCGGCACCGCGAAACAGACGCCTCTTCAAAAATGATAGCTACCTGCGCTTTACTGACAAGCGCTAGAGCCCTATTTTCACGCAGATTCAACTACAAAGTGCACCGAATTTCAGTGTAACGGACGAATCTTCAAGCCCATGAACACCTCGTGGGGAGTGCGGTAGTTGAGGCACTTGCGGGGTCGGTGGTTGAGCCGGTAGAGCGCATCGTCAACTTCGTGCTGCGAGACCCGGCGCAGGTTGGTGCACTTGGGGAAATACTGGCGTAACAGGCCATTGGTGTTCTCGTTGAGCCCACGCTCCCATGAGTGGTAGGGATGCGCGAAGTACACATCCGCCCCCAGACTGGCGGCGATGAATGCATGCTCAGCAAACTCCTTGCCATTGTCGAACGTGATCGTTTCGCACAGGTGTTTGTGAGGTCGCAGCAGTGCGATCACAGCCTCGGTCACCCCTGCGCTGTGGCGCGAGTCCAGTTGCTGCGCCAGTGTGTAGCGGGACTTGCGCTCCACCAAGGTCACCAGTACCCCTTGGTGGCCCTTGCCGACCACGGTGTCACCCTCCCAGTCACCTATGCGGCTGCGTGCGTCAACGATGGCGGGGCGCTGCTCTATGCAGAGCCGATCTTTGAGTGTGCCGCGCCGCTCTTGTCCGCTGCCGTAGCGCTTGCGTCGCACCTTCTGGCAGCGCAGGTGTTTGATCAGCTCACCGCCTTTGCGTTTGTCGTCATAGATGTGCTGGTAGATGCATTCGTGGCTGATGGTCAGCACGCCCTCCAGCCGCAGCCGTCCGCTGACCTGCTCGGGAGAGAGCTCAAGGCGCAGATAGCGGTGCACCTGGCTCCACTGCTGCGCATTGAACTGGCGTGCATTGCGCCGTGCCCTTTGGCGGGCACGGGCTCGCTCATGAGCGCGGGCGGGTTTGTAGCCTTGGGCTCCAGCGTTGCGATTGAGCTCGCGGGTGATGGTCGAGCGGCTTCGATTGAGCTGTGCGGCTATCACTGCCAAGCTTATGTTTTGACGACGCAGTGCGTGGATTTGGTATCGTTCTTCTCGGGTCAAGTGGGTATAGGTCATGGTGCAACGTTTGGGACTGGCTGGTCACAAAAATGCATCCTATGCACTCTTGGCCCAACTCGGTTTACTTGCGTTGCACTTCGTACTTGAATCCGCCTCATCAAAATCTCTGCCTTGCCAGATCGTGGCAACGGCACAGGGGCAGGTCAAGGCCCCACCATCTGGCCCGGCACCACCCACTGGTCAAATTGCTCCGCCGTGACATGTCCCGAGGCGATGGCCGCTGCGCGCAGGCTGGTGCCTTCCTTGTGCGCCTTCTTGGCAATGAAGGCCGCCTTGTCGTAGCCAATGTGGGGGTTCAGCGCCGTTACCAGCATCAGCGACTGCTCCACCAGGTGGTTGATGCGCGCCTGATTGGGCTCGATGCCCACGGCGCAGTGCTCGTTGAAGCTGGCCATGCCATCGGCCAACAGGCGCACGCTTTGCAGAAAGTTATGGATCACCATCGGGCGGAACACGTTCAGCTCGAAGTTGCCCGAGGCCCCGCCGATGTTGATGGCCACGTCGTTGCCCAGCACCTGCGCGCATAGCATGGTCAGCGCCTCGCACTGTGTGGGGTTGACCTTGCCCGGCATGATGGACGAGCCCGGCTCGTTCTCGGGGATGGTGATCTCGCCCAGCCCGCTGCGCGGGCCGCTGGCCAGCCAGCGCACATCGTTCGCAATCTTCATCAGGCTGGCCGCCAGCGTCTTGAGCGCACCATGGGCATGCACCAGCGCATCGCAGCTGGCCAGCGCCTCGAACTTGTTGGGGGCGGTGACCAGCGGCAGGCCGGTGAGGTCGGCCAGTTCTTTCGCTACCGCCTGGGCATAACCGGCGGGGGCGTTGAGCCCGGTGCCCACGGCCGTGCCGCCCAGGGCCAGTTCGCACAGGTGCGGCAGCGCGGCGCGCACATGCCGCTCGCCATGCTGCAGCTGCGCCACCCAGCCCGAGATCTCCTGGCCCAAGGTCAGCGGCGTGGCGTCCTGCAGGTGCGTGCGGCCAATCTTCACGATGCCGGCAAAGGCCTCGGCCTTGGCCGCCAGCGTGGTGCGCAGGCCGTGCAGCGCGGGCAGCAGGCGGTGCATCAGCGCGTCCACCGCCGCCAGGTGCATGGCGGTGGGGAACACATCGTTGCTCGACTGGCTCCGGTTCACCTCGTCGTTGGGGTGCACCAAGCGCGCCTCGCCGCGCGGGCCACCCAGCAGCTCGCTCGCGCGGTTGGCCAGCACCTCATTCATGTTCATGTTGGTCTGCGTGCCCGAACCGGTCTGCCACACCACCAGCGGGAACTCCTGCAGGTGACCACCTTCGATCACCTCGTCTGCCGCCGCCACGATGGCCGTGGTCTTGGCCGCATCGAGCAGGCCCAGCGCGTTGTTCACATAGGCGCTGGCCCGCTTGACCTGGGCCAGCGCGCGGATCAGCTCGGGCGCCATATGCTCGCCCGAGATAGCAAAGTGGTGCAGCGAGCGCTGCGTCTGTGCCCCCCACAATCGTTCGGCTGGCACTTCGATGGGGCCGAAGGTATCTTTTTCGATGCGGACTGCGGGTGGGGCGGGTGTGGAAGTCTTCACGGGTGGGCCTTGCCGCTCAGCGAGCGAATGGGAGTGGAACGAAACACCAGACCGCAGCATACCCACCCCAGGCCACGGCGCCCTACCACCCCTCTTCTCCCCCGACAGGCCCGCGCAAGCCCGGCAAGGGATAATTAGGGGTTCGCGTTTTCCCTTAAAACCCCACCGCCATGACCACGACGACCATTCGCCAAGAAGACCTGATCGAATCCATTGCCGGCGCACTGCAGTACATCAGCTACTACCACCCCACCGACTACATCGCCCACCTGGCCCGCGCCTACGAGCGCGAAAAAAGCCCGGCGGCCAAGGATGCGATCGCCCAGATCCTCACCAACAGCAAGATGAGCGCCACCGGCCAGCGCCCCATCTGCCAGGACACCGGCATCGTCAACGTCTTCCTGAAAGTGGGCATGGACGTGCGCTGGGAAGGTTTTACCGGCAGCCTGGACGACGCCATCAACGAAGGCGTGCGCCGTGGCTACAACCACCCCGACAACACCCTGCGCGCCTCGGTCGTGGCCGACCCGCAGTTCGCCCGTAAGAACACCAAGGACAACACCCCCGCCGTGATCTTCACCGAGATCGTGCCCGGCAACACCGTGGACATCACTGTGGCAGCCAAGGGCGGCGGCTCGGAGAACAAGTCCAAGATGTACATGCTCAACCCCGGCGACAACGTGGTGGACTGGGTGCTCAAGACCGTGCCCACCATGGGCGCGGGCTGGTGCCCGCCCGGCATGCTGGGCATCGGCATTGGCGGCACGGCCGAAAAGGCGGTGCTGATGGCCAAGGAAAGCCTGATGGACGACCTGGACATGTACGAACTGCAGGCCAAGCAAGCCAGCGGGGCCGAACTCGACAATGTCGAAAAGCTGCGCCTGGAGCTGTTTGAAAAGGTCAACGCCCTGGGCATCGGTGCACAGGGCCTGGGCGGCCTGACCACGGTGCTGGACGTCAAGATCAAGATGTACCCCACACACGCGGCCAGCAAGCCGATTGCGATGATCCCCAACTGCGCCGCCACACGCCACGCGCACTTCGTGATGGACGGCTCGGGCCCCGTGTACCTCACGCCCCCGAGCCTGGACCTGTGGCCCAACGTGGACTGGGCGCCCGACTACAACAAGAGCAAGAAGGTCAACCTCGACACGCTGACCAAGGAAGAAGTCGCCAGCTGGAAGCCCGGCGACACGCTGCTGCTCAACGGCAAGATGCTGACCGGCCGCGACGCCGCGCACAAGCGCATTCAGGACATGCTGGCCAAGGGCGAGAAGCTGCCTGTGGACTTCACCAACCGCGTCATCTACTACGTGGGCCCTGTGGACCCCGTGAAGGGCGAGGCCGTGGGCCCTGCTGGCCCCACCACCGCCACACGCATGGACGGCTTCACCGAGATGATGCTGGAGCAGACCGGCCTGATCGCCATGATCGGCAAGGCCGAGCGCGGCCCGGTTGCGATTGAGTCCATCAAGAACCATAAGAGCGCCTACCTGATGGCCGTGGGCGGCGCTGCCTACCTGGTGAGCAAGGCCATCAAGACCGCCAAGGTCGTCGGCTTTGAGGACCTGGGCATGGAAGCGATCTACGAGTTCGACGTGGTGGACATGCCCGTGACCGTGGCCGTGGACGCCGGTGGCACCAGCGCCCACATCACCGGGCCCGCCGAATGGCAAAAGCGCATCGCCACGGGCGAATTCAAGGGCATCGGCGTCGCCGCGGCCTGATCCTGCCAATGCCGGCCCGAGCGGTTGGGGAGCGCGCTGGCGCCTGCCCCTTCCGCCCGGGTTCCCTCCCGACTTCTCTCCCAGTCCGGTTTGACAACATCCATGTCCGAGGCACGGCAACTTCCCATCGGCGTATTTGACAGCGGCGTGGGCGGCCTGAGCGTGCTGCGCGCCCTGCGTGCCGCACTGCCCCATGAGCGTTTTGTGTACCTGGCCGACAGTGCCCACGCGCCGTACGGCGAGCGCGGCGACGCCTATGTGGGTGCCCGCACCCACGCCATCACACAGTATTTGCTCGAGCAGCACCACATCAAGGCTCTGGTGGTGGCCTGCAACACCGCCACGGCCGCAGCCATCCATGAGGTGCGCAGCCGCTACCCCGCCCTGCCCTTGGTCGGCCTGGAGCCCGCCATCAAGCCCGCCCTGGCGGTGACCCGCACGGGGCGCGTGGGAGTCATCGGAACGCGAGGCACGCTCACCAGCGCCAAGTTCGACAAGCTGCTGGGCTCGCTGGCCGGCCAGGCGGAGTTTGTGGTGCAGCCCTGTGATGGCCTGGCGCACGCCATCGAGCGCAGCGTGGCGCAACCCGAACCCTCGCCCGGCACCCCGGTGGGCGCTACGGAAACAGGCGCCCTGTGCGCACGCTACATCGGGGCGATGGGCGATTTCGGCACAGCACCCGGGCAGATCGACACGCTGGTGCTGGGGTGCACCCACTACATCTTTGTGGCGCACGAGCTGCGGGCGCTGGCAGGCCCCGAGGTGCAGTTCATCGAGACCGGTGAACCCGTGGCACGGCAAACGCGGCGCCTGCTGGAGACGGCAGGCCTGCTGGCCGCGCCCAATGGCGATCAGGCCAAGGAGGCCCCGCACACCCGCCTGCTGACGACCGGGCCGGTGGCCATGCTTCAGGCCGCTGCGCAGCGCTGGCTCGGTCTGCCCGCAGACTGTTGTGAGACCGTATCCGTGCCCTGATCAGGCATCTTTTAGGCTCTCTTCCGTTTCGGGTGGAACCCCACATCCCCCACCGGGACCATGGTCAGGCCCTTGCCTTTTGCAAAGGATTGCCCGGCAAGTGAGTGAGCTTGCCAGCGATCAGGAACGCCATGGCTACGAAGTGCTCGGTGGTTGCATAGCCACGCGCCTTGGCCTTGCTCGCTTGCAGTAGCGAGTTCACCGCCTCCACATAGCCAGTATGCAGATGGGAGGCATCAAACGCTTTGAGTATTCCCGCCCAGTGTTGCTTGATTGTCTTGGCCAATTCCTTGAATGGCTGCAGGCGGCTGCGTTGCGCCCAGTGCAGCCATTTCTTGAGGGCCTGCGCACTGCGAGCTGCATCTGCGTGTGAATCCCTGTAGATATCGCGCAGCCCTTCCTTCATCCGCCACGCCCTGGCGGTCTTCAATCGGGTGTGGGGCAGCCAATCCATCTTGGCCTGCTCTTTGTCCGACCACCTGGCTTTGTCTTTGAGCCAGCACCAGCGGGTCTTCTTGAGCCAGCGCTCGCCCCTGGCCTCTTCGCGCCGCACAGCGTCCACTGCCCGGTTGGCCATCTGCACCACATGGAATCCGTCGAAGGCAATGGCCGCCTGGGGCAAGTGCTGGCCAACACCTGCGATGAAGGCCTTGGACATGTCCATGCACACCACCTGGATGGCCTGCGTCTGACCTTGGTGGCTCTTGAAGTCCTCGGTAAACCTTTGCACCGTGCTGGCATCCTTGCCGGGCGTGGCGTAGATCAGGCGCGCCCGCTGCAGGTCGTGCACCAGGGTGATGTAGCTGTGGCCTTTGGCGCAGCTGGTCTCATCGATGCCAATGACCGCCACATCCGCATAGCTCTCCTTGGCCCGTGCCAAGCTGACATGGGCATCGATCTGGCGCCACAAGGCGTTGTCCGCGCAGCGCAGAATGCGCCCACACGCGGCCACCGGCATCTCGCGGGCCAGCGTGAGGGCCAAGGCCTCGAACATGAGCGTAAAGCGGCTGCCCTCTCGCGCCCAGGGCACGTTCAGCTGGGCAGTAGATCCGCAGGCGCTACACGACACCCGAGGCAGCGCGCAGTGCACGTAGGCTTCAAACTGAAAGAAATCCAGATGTCGCCAGCTGCGCTGGCGGTGGTCATGCAGCTTCTGCTGGGCAGCTTCGCAAACGGGGCAGGTTGCATGGCCTGATTGCCAGACCACGTACAGGTCGATACGGCTGCGCTCCAAGTCCAGTGCAACTCGCTCTACCGCCCAGGGGGCGGCCAGCCCCAATGCCTGACAAAACAGTGCTTCTTGCATCGGGATGGCTCCTGTTTAACGGGTGTCAAGGGATTTATTTGAACTGTAGCGTTCCACCCGAAACGGAAGAGAGCCATCTTTTAAGGCTCCAGCGCTTTACCAGAAAGCGCGAGCAGCTATAAAAATCGTAGTATTCAATACGATTGCTCAGGCCGACCCTGAATCTGGAGCCGCGTTCCACAGCCGCTCGCCGGCATGCTCCACATGGGTGAGGTACAGGCGCAGGTCGAACTCGTATTGGTGGTACTGCGGCTCCATGTGCGCGCACAGCTGGTAAAAGGCCTTGCCGTGGTCCTTCTCGCGCAGATGGGCCAGCTCGTGGACCACAATCATGCGCAGAAATTCTTCCGGCGCCTGCTTGAACATCGAGGCGATCCGGATCTCATGCTTGGCCGCCAGCCGGTTGCCCTGCACGCGCGAGACCGTCGTGTGCAACCCCAAGGCATGGCGCACCACGTGGATCTTGTTGTCAAAAAGGACCTTGTTGACCGTGCCCGCATTGCGCAGGTAACGCGCCTTGAGTTCCTGCGCGTAGTCATACAGCGCCTTGTCACTGCGCACAGCGTGGGCCTGGGGGTACTTGCGCTGCAGCATGACCCCGAGCCGCCCCTGCGCCAGCAGATCACGCGCCTGTTCCTGCAAAGCGGCAGGATAGGAGCGCAGATAGGGCAGGTCAGAGGTCATGGCAAACGGTGTCGGGGCTGATAGAGCACCGAGCACGGCCCAGGTGAGGCCGGACGCCAGTGCGCAGGCACGCGGTCATTGCCGGTGTGGTGCTCAAAAACTTCACTGAGGCGCACGCAGGGCACGCGGAAACCCGCTCGGGCGCACCTGCACGTCGGCTCAAGGAATCAGTGCAGGTGGCGCGGACGGCGGCCGCCTCCACCACCATGGCCGCTCCCGGAGGAGCCCCCTCCAGGACCGCGCGGCGGCTTGCCGATCTCCAGCGAGTTCACCAGCGCGTCAAATCGCAGGCTGAAAAGCTTGTCGATCTCGGCCACCACACCGCCCAGTTCGGCGCCATCGAAGTGACGCTCCATCATGTTCACAACGTCCTGCACCAGGAGATCACGCTGCACCTGCATGATGGCCGCGGGCGTCGGGCCCACAAAGAGCATGAGGAAGTCGTCACGCGACTCCGCGCCCTGCTCTTCCTCGTCTTCATCGAAATCGGCGTCGTAGAACGTGACCTCGATGGCAGCACCGTGCTCGGCCAGCTCGTTGAGGCTCATGCACATTTCATCCAGCACCTGGCGAAAGTCCTCATCACCGCGGACCGTCCAGCACATCTGCAACAGGTGTTCCTGGGCGTCGAACTTGATGCCCGGCTCTTCTTCGTAAGCACTGGCCGCGCCATCGGCCAGCGAACGGGCTCCCGCGTACTTCCACAAGGGTTTGAGCGCCTCCTGGAGCTGGTCGAAGCTCGCATCAGCGCGCAACTGGACTTGTCCGTGGACGTGGATTTCGAAGGGAGCGTTGTAACTTGACATGATTGAATCTTCGTGGTGCCCCGAGCCGGGGTCGAACCGGCACGCCCCTTTTCAGGAAAGCGGCGGATTTTAAGTCCGCAGTGTCTACCAATTTCACCATCGGGGCGCCGGCTGCTGAGCGCACACCTGCGTCGCAGCGTAACCCGGGCAGCGCATGCGCGCAATGCCCTGTCGCATCTCTCGTCACAGGGCTGCCGCCCTGCCGGGCCACTTGCCTCGCAACACCAAGAAAAAAGGGAAGCCGAAGCTTCCCTTACATATTTGGAGCGGGAAAAGAGTCTCGAACTCTCGACCTCAACCTTGGCAAGGTTGCGCTCTACCAACTGAGCTATTCCCGCATTTGCCAACTGACTATGTTGCTTTCAGCAGCACCGATCAGCTAGCCTCTCATTATATCGATATTTTTCGCTCTATCCGATTGCAGACCAAAAAATCACCAACTTTTCTTCAACAGCTTCCTGGCCGCGACGATCCGCAAGGATCTTCAAAAGTCAGAAGGCAAACCGTATCTGGAGGCGCGGTCCGGAGTCGAACCGGACTAACCGGATTTGCAATCCGGGGCATAACCGCTTTGCTACCGCGCCAGCAATCCACACTTCTCTGACGAAAAAGGGAAGCAACTGCTTCCCTTTTTCTGGAAATTTGGAGCGGGAAAAGAGACCTGAATCCCCGCTCTAACTCCTTGACAACACTGGACTTTTTTCTTGTCCGGCGCCGTCGATGTACTAAATTATGTACTACTTCAAAAAGGTTGGCCACCGGTGCCAAGTCTTTGATTCTACACCAAACCAAGAAGCGCCACCAATGTCTGCTTACCCCATCCCTCCAAAGCAGAGAGAGGACCTGCCCAGCTAACGCCCAAGGCCACCTACAACAACTCACGGCCCCGTGCGTGCAGCCATAGCTGCTATCCGCTCCATGAAGCGCTTCACTGGCTCCGTGGGGTCGCCTTGCCGACGCAGCAGGTAGGTGGTTAGTGTGGGCGGCACGCCAACCAGCGGGCGGACAGCGATGTCCGCCCGCTGCAATGCCTGCACCTGCGAGGCGATGGCGAAGCCGATGCCATAGCCCGCTCCGACCAAGGTCAGCATCACACCCAAACTGGTCACGTGGTCGACCACCTTGAGCGCGACGGACGCGCCTTCGAGCGCGGACTGGATCTGATGGTAACAGCCGGAGGCCGCTTCAGGATGACACAGCACCAGCGGGAACTTAAGCGCATCGTCCAGCTTGACGTGGCCATGGGCCAGCAACGGGTGGCGCGCCGGCACGATCACCGACAAGGGATCAGTCCACACCGCTTCGGCGAGCAGCCCGTCGTTGACCGCATTCGAGAGCGCAAAGCCGATGTCCAACAGGTCGTTGTGCAAGCCCTTGAGCTGTTGTGCGAAGGGCATCTCGAAGACGCGAATCTCCAGCTCAGGCTCGTCCTCGCGGCTGCGCGCGAGCAAAGATGCGATACGCGGCTGCGCTAGGCTGTCACAGATGCCGATGCGTAGATACCCTTGGTAGCCCTGCGCCGCTGCTTTCGCGCTCTTGACTGCCTGCTCCACTGTCGCCAGCACGCGGCGGCATTCGCCCAGGAATACTTGGCCGGCCCAAGTCAGCCGCGTCTGGCGGGTGCTGCGATCGAACAACTGCACACCCAACGAACCCTCAAGATCGCGCATGGCACGTGACACGGGCGACTGCTCGATGCCCAAGCGCTCGGCCGCGCGTCCAAGATGCAATTCCTCCGCGACAGCAACGAAGTAGCGTAGTAGTCTGAAGTCCATGGCTGCGTAGATGCGGATATAGCCCAGTCGAATCCCGTTAACCTGCGGCGCGCGAAAGCAATCTGCACCCAAGAAGTTGCGCTTTTTAGTGCGCGCCGAGCCTCTGAGTCCTGCCTCTCAAACAGTACGAAGCGTCCGAGCGCGTAGCTCGCCCGAATGCTGACTGCTCAGCGTCGCCCTACCCGCGCCATTGGTGCCGCTGCCACCCTGTATAACCATCACAATCAACTCATCTGACATCATCCAGGCCATACTTCTGGGTGAGGCGTATGGATTGAGGCTAGCGAACAGCAGACCCGCCGGCCCACAGACCATGGCAGGCAGCGCATAGGCCACAATCTGGTGGGTGCAATACCAAGTCAATCGAGGCGACCAGCCAAGCTCCGTGCATGGCCATTTCGAAGAACGACTGCCGCATGTTGCCAACCGCCAGGTTGAGCCCAACGAGCGAAGGCGACACGACGTAGTAGACCCGCACCAACCCAGACAAACTCAACCCGAAGAAGTCGCTCACGCCGCTGATGGTCAACAAGGACTACTTCAAGGGGCACTGAGGCGCAAATGCATCTGCGTGGCCCTTGAGTATCCCCTCCGCCACCAACTTGAACTCCGTGCGCTGCCTATTACCTTCTTTCCAAATCTGAAAGACGTGGTAATCCTGCACGGGGTAGTTGTTCTTGCCAAACCGGAAATCACCGCGAACTGACTTGAACTGCGCCGTCGCAATGGCCTTGGCAAACGCCTTGCGGTTGTCAACCTTGCCATTGGCAGAGCGAATCGCTGCGTCCAGAAGCATTCCCGTGTCATAGCTGTACGCCGCAAAGGATGACGGCATGCGACCGTATTTTTTCTCGTATGCGGCGACGAACTGCTTCGACTGCGGGTTGTTCATGCCAGGCGTCCAGGCGTCGGCCACCAGAAGGCCGTTCGCAGCAGAACCCATAACATCGATCGCCGCGCCTTCCAAGGTGTTCGTTGTGTAGAGTGGCACCTTTCCAAGCAACCCCATTTGCTGGTACTGCCGCACAAAGCTGGGCGCAAGCCCACCGACATAGAACGCGAAAATGGCGTCAGGCTTGTTTGCGCTGACCTGAGTCAACTCAGCCGAGAAGTCCAACTGGTTCAATGGGGTGTACATCTCGTCGGAGATCTGTCCTTTATAAAAGCGCTTGAGACCGGCAATCTTGTCCTTACCTCCCACGAAGTTTGGCGTAAACGTCGAGATGCGTTTTAGCCCCTTGTCTTCCATGTACTTGCCCATTGCTTCGGCAGGGCCGTCGCTTTGCCAGGAAGTCACGAAGAGATTCGGCTTGCACTGCGCGCCAGCGGTTGGAGAAGGTCCGGCAACCGATCCGATAAATGGCACATCCGTGGCGCCGATCTTTCCTTGCAAAGCCATGAAGATATTGGCAAATGTCAGGCCGGTGACCACATCCACTTTGTCACGATCCAGCAGCTTGGTGACGGAAGCAATAGCGATTTCAGGTTTTAGCTGATCGTCTTCCTTTACTACGATTACCTTTTCCCCCCCTAACAAGCCTCCCAGTTGCTCAACCGCCAGATTGAACCCGTCCAGCTGGTCGATGCCATTTTCAGCCGAGGGGCCAGATAATGTGGCCAGGAATCCAATCTTCACATCTGCACTGGCGTGACCCATTGCCACCGCACCGAGGATGGCCATTGCCATTTTCATGGTCGTCTTAATCAAGAATTTCTCCTGGTATCTCTCGATTGTTTCAAACTTCAGTTGTCCGGCCCCGGGCAGGGCTTGATGGCTGATTGGGTTGACTCGCCGCCGTTCGCCTTGTGTGTCCTGGGGGACGTACACGGCGGTGCTGGGGTCATTCCTCCGCGGTGAATCCAGAAGCCTTGACGATGGGTCCCCAGCGTTCGATGTCGGCCTTGATGGTGGTGGTGAAACTAGCCGGGGTACTTTGCACGGTCTCCATGGCGATGCCTGCATAGCCTTCTCGCAATTCGGGTGTCTGCAATGCTGCGTTGATCCAGGTGGACGCCTTGGCGACGGTCTCAGGTGGGGTCTTGCCCGGCATGAAGACGCCCAGCCAGGATTCGACGACCATGTCGCGCAAGCCCGCTTCGAACAGCGTCGGCACCTCGGGCAGGAAACGACTGCGTTGCGTGCCGGTGGTTGCGAGCACGCGCACGCGTCCACTCTTGAGCTGGGGCAAGACCTCGCCGATGGGGTTAATGCTGACGGGGATCTGGCCTGCCATCAAGTCTTGCAGGGCGGGAGCTCCGCCCTTGTAGGGCACATGCAGCAGGTCCACGCCGATGGCCTTGGACAACATCAGGCCGGCGAAGTGGGACGCAGCACCCGCAGAAGTGGAGGCGAAAGAGGCTCGGGTCGGATTGGCCTTGCACCAAGAGACGAACTGCTGGACGTTGGTCACGCTGGCGGGCAGACCTGGACCGGCGGCAAGCGCATAGCCGGTCTTGGAGCACAGCGCGACCGGAGCGAAATCCTGCAGAGGGTTATAGCCCAGCTTGCGGAAACTGTGCGGGAAGATGGTCATCACGAAGTCCGGTGTGAACAGCATGTTCAAGCCGTCAGGCTCGGTGTTCCGCACAAACTCGGCGCCCAGACGGCCGGAGGCGCCAGCGCGGTTGTCGACCACCAGCCCGGCCGGGTATTCGTGGCGTATCTTGTCGACCGTCAGGCGAGCCACGGCGTCGGTGCCTCCGCCAGCGGGAAATGGCACCACCATATGCGCCAGCTTGTTGCTGGCTTGTGCGTGTGCCGATCGGTCAAAGATCAGGGGCAGGACGAAACTGGCAACTGCGGCTGAGAGAAAGGTGCGGCGAGGAATCATTGTGGCTCCTGATAGTTGCTTACACCAACCGGGTGTCTAGGTCACCCAAACCCTCGATCCAGACGCGCATTTCGTCGCCTTTCTTGAGGAACTCACCGACCTCGGCCCCGACCCCTGCGGGTGTGCCCGTCAGCAACACGTCGCCAGGGTTCAGGTCCACGCGGTGGCTGAGATACGAAATCTGTTCTGCGACGCTGTAGAGGTGGTTGGAAGTGTTCGAGTCCTGTCTAAGCACTCCGTTAAGCCAGAGCTTAATTCCCAGGCGCTCAGGAGACGGCACGAACTCGGCAGGCGTCAGGTAAGGCCCCATAGGGCACGAGCCGTTGAAGCATTTGTGGCCAATCCAGTCAAAGCGAAATGGCGAGCTCGGGTCAACAGTCTGGCGAATCATGTTGTCCCGCGCGGAGAGGTCATTGGCGCAGCTGTATGCCGCCACATATGAGAGCGCTTCATCGACCGGCACCCGCGAAGCGTGTCGTCCGATCACAACCGCCAGCTCGGCTTCCCAATCGAGGCGTTGGGTATGAGCAGGAAATGCAACCTCTCCGTGGTGAGGCGATAGCGTCGAGCGGCCCGCCTTAATAAAATGCCAAGGATCGACCCCTTCTGACTTGGGATCGAGGACCAGCTTCGCGCCGGTCGCTTTGGACATCGCCTCCACGTGATCGCGGTAGTTCGCACCCGCCGCATAGATCACCCCAGGATTCAACAACGGTGGAAGAAAGCGCACATGCGCAGCGTCCAATCGCTCCGCTGCAAAGCGCTCGGGTTGCGCAGCGATTCTTTCTGCCAGTGCGCTCAACTTGACGTGTGATGATGACCAGTCTTGCAGTAGGGCATCCAACGTCAAGACCGGTGCATCAATCCCATCGCTGACAATCTGGGCGCCTCCGAGTGAAAAGCTCGCGCCACTGACTACGATGCCGGCTTGAGGCCCCGTGGCCGACTGATAAGAAAACAATTGGTACTTCAAAGGAATTCCTTGAGGCGCGATTTCACGGATTAGCCTGATGGGCAGCCGCTTCCTCACATTCGGATGGATAGGTCAGCTCAGACGAGAACTCTGATCGGAGAAGCGCACAGTCACACTGAACCCGCCCTCCATCAAGATCCATTTGCGCAAGGTGAAGGTCACAACGCCCTCCTTTACAAACGGATCAAACGACAGAATTCGATGGGCTTCCTCATATGAACCCGCGCGGACAATGGTCATGCCGCCTTGCGTTCCCGGAGGGCATCCTTCGGCGACGAACGGGCCCGAAGCAAAAATCTCCCCACGTCGTTCTGAACCGACGGCCCATGCCAGGTGAGCAGACAACAGTTCATGCATCCGATTGAGGTCTTTGGGCTCACGCAATGCCACATACAAGGGCTTGTTGAGCATTTGAGCCAGTTGAGCTTGCGCGTCGTTGGCAGACATCTCACTCCCTTTCTTCGAAATTGACCACGAATTCCAGCGGTGGCGGGGTTTGCGCCCACACAGCAACAACCTCTTCGGGAGCGACGTTCATCGGAACCCAGGTGTTGTCATCCTCCGCGATCACGTCGATGTCCCAGAAATACTCCACCAAGCTGTTCCAGGGATCACGGATGTAGTGAAAGTAGTTCGATCCACCCACATGGCGACCAAGCCCGAACCCATCGCGGTAACCCGCGCGCAGCAAGGTTTGCGCTCCAATTTCGATTTCATCGATGTCGCCAACCTCGAAACTCAGGTGGTGCAGACCGGTGTGCGAGCTTTTGGCGAAGGCGACCATGTGGTGATCTCCGCCAGCCGCACCACGCAGGAAGGCAAGGACACCTTGGGCTTGATCCGAAACCTTCATGCCCAGCACCTTGGTGTAGAACGCCACCGAACGCTCCACGTCGGGAGTGAACTTGATGAGGTGGCCAAGGCGGCGTGGACGGGCCCGCTTCTTGAGCGAGCTGACATCGCAAGCCCTTTCGCCGATACGTCGGTAGTGCCCTGGCGCGTTGATCTCCACGGGAGGTTGGAGCGCTGAAGGTGCCGCCTCGGCGATCTGAACGTTGATCCAATCGCCATGGGGATCCTGAAACCAGATGCCCTCGCTTTCGCCGAACGGAGAGGGGGCTTTGTTCACGCCGGCGCGGTCGAGATTGGCCAGCAGCACCTGCATGCCGCTGGCATCGGTTCCAAACGCTGTGTAGCTCAGCTTCTTCTTGGCACCTTGCATTAGCCGGATCTGATCTTGCGCCCGACCTTCGCAGCGGAACACCAGGTCGTTGCCGACAACCCGCGATTGCAAGCCAAAAAGCTCATAAAAGGCCTTGCCGATCTCCAATTCTGGAACGGTCATGCCCACGTGAAGCAAGGTACGAATCATGGTGACGCCTCAGCGAATGGGGGAAAACGAAGTCGGGTTGAGAAGCTGGTTGCGCTGCGCTTTGACAGCGGATCCTGCTTTCTGAAGGAAAGCACGCCATGCAGGGTTCGCCGACAGCTCTGATCGCCGCCGCTGCCGATCTTCATAGGAATCGAAGCCCCAGAGATGGACCACGCAATTGAGTTCACCCACTTCGGTGGTGAAATAGCCCAGCAGATTGCCCAGCGCAGCAGACTGCAGCGCCAAGCCTTCAGTTTCGTAGGCGTGGAGGAACTGATGCAGCGTTCCGGGCTGCAGTTCATAGGTACGTTGTTCGACGAGCATGACTGTCCTATTGATCGCTTTTGCCTTGGGCCTCAGAATCACTTTCGATCAGCTTGATCACTGCGGCGATGTCTTCGTCGCCCATGCCTTGCGCGATGGCACGCTGAAAAAAGGGCATCGCTGTCGTAAACAGTGGTGTGACACAGCCTAGGTCCTGTGCCATCCGGGAGCCGAGCTCAAGGTACTTTGCCAACGTGACGAACGGCCCGGGTGCGGGTTGGAAGCGGCGTTCAGCCATCATGGGTGCTCGCAAAGAAAACATGGCTGAACCGCCCGCACCTTGGGCGATGACTTCAGCCACCTTGCGCGGATCAAAACCGGCACGCTTGCCCAGATTCATAGCCTCCGCCGCCGCCAGCGTGTGGATGGTGAGCAGGTAGTTGGCGATCAGCTTCATGGCAACAGCCGAGCCATATTCACCCAGAAGAAATTGATTGGGGGTTATGGCATCGAGCAGCGGCTGGCATTCCTCGACCACTTGGGCATCGCCACCAAGATACAGGGCCGCACGGCGCTGGACCACCATCGGAGGCGAACCGCTAACCTCTGCTTCCAACACACGGCCGCCTGCCGCCTGAATGCGGAGCGCTTGCTCTACCTTGAAAGCGCGGCTGTACGTGCCCAACTCAATCACCAGTTGTGAGGGCTTGAGCGCACCCAGCACACCGCCCTTCCCCTCGAGCACATTCAGCTGTGCTTCTTCGCTGGGCAGACACATCAGGACCACGTCCGACTGCCGCACAACGGAAGCTGGGGAGTCCGCAGCGATGCCGCCTGCAGCGACGAACTCGTGCGAGTGTGATCGGCGGTATCCGATGACCCGATACCTGGACTTGAGCAGGTTGCAGGCCAACGGCAGCCCCAACTGCCCGATGCCGACCAGTCCTACAGTGGGTAGGTTCGTCTCCAATGTTGTCTCCTTTTTCTCTATTCTGGGCAGCCCCCTCAGAACAATCTAGATCGAATCATTGATAGATTGAAATCAGCGAAACTTATACTTCAGGACCGTACTAAGGAAACATCTTGAGAGATCTGAATCTGATGCTGGTGTTTGAGGCGCTTTGGCTAGACCGATCCGTGACCTCCGCAGCCACGCGGCTGGGCGTCTCCCAAGCGGCTGTAAGCGGTTCGCTCAAGCGACTGCGAGACGGCTACCAAGACAAGCTTTTCACCCTCGTGGGCCGTCGCATGCAACCGACTCCCATGGCCGAAGCCATATCGCCTTCGGTGCTCGACGCGCTTGCATTGATTCGACAAACTCAGGTCAAGCGCATGACCTTTGATCCGCTCACGGCCAACCGAGGCTTTGTGATCCGCACGCGTGACATCGGTGAGATGATTTGCCTGCCGTCGGTCATCAAAAGACTCGCCATCGAAGCGCCGGAGGTCAAAATTCGCACGGTCTTCAAACCCTTGGACGAAACGGTGCACGGACTCGCGGAAGGACAGATTGACCTGGCACTGGGGTTCCTGCCGTCACTTGAATCCAGCATCCACAAGCGCACGTTGCTCAAGCAGAACTACGTGTGCGTGATGCGCAAGGGCCACCCTCTAGCGAGCCGTCCACTGGGGGCGTCACAACTGCTGGATTACGATCACCTACTGGTCGAAACCTCCGGTAGCGGACACCTTGCGCTGGAACGAGCATTAGTGGATATGGGTGCCCGTCGGCGTATAAAGCTACGCATCCCGCAGTACCTCTCCGCGCCGCACTTTTTGATCGATTCAGACCTGTTATGGATGGCACCGGCCATCCTTGCGGAGACATTGGCCAAGCATTTCCCCTTGAAGATAGTGCGCCTGCCCATACAGTTGCCAGACTTTGAAGTTGCTCTTTATTGGCACGAACGCTTCCACAGGGAGCCTGCCAACCAGTGGCTACGGACTTTTATCGCCGGAGAGGTGCACAAGTGATCCAGGCAATGTATTAGTGCGGGCGACGGAGGATGACGCATTGCCCGCCATCGTCGACATGCCTTGGCTGAAGTCCGTGAGCGGTGGTCAGCGGCAGCGGATACCAGCGCAATTGGTTTGGCACGGGGCCCGCACCGCCACGACGGAACCACCTGCCACTGTGCATGTGGACGAAAGGCCAATGCATCATCGATGGACGGATGCGGCATAGCCGGGAGCGACGGTTGGCGCGACGGGCTGCGGTGATTGGCGTACAGCCCGTGTGGCGCACGTCATTGTCGTGCGAGAAGTGAACCTAACTTCCTCGGAAGACAATGACGGGAAAGCCGCTTGCGCTGCTACCTCGCGTGCTTTACGCCCTGGTCACTCAGCGCGCGCGCCCGTGTCCTTGATGACCTTGGACCACCGCACCATGTCTTCCTGCATAAGTGCTTTCAGGGCGGCTGGGTTCGACGGGGCGGGTTCGAGGCCTTGTGCCTCCAGTGCAGCCTTGACATTGGGATCGCGCAGCGCCCGGCCCACCGATTCCTCGATCTTCGCCACGACATCGGCCGGCGTGCCAGCCGGCGCGACCAAGCCGATCCAGACCTCGCTTCGGAAACCATTGAAGCCGGCACTGGCCACGGTCGGGACGTTCGGCAGGTAGGACAAGGGCTGCTCACCTGCAACCGCGAGCGCGCGCAAGGCACCGGTCTTGATGTGCGGAAGCACCGAATTCGCGACGCCAAAAAGAACCTGGATCTGCCCGCCGATCAGATCCGTCACCACGGGCTGTGCCCCCCGGTACGGAACATGCACCATGTCAATGCCGGCCACGCTCTTGAAGAGTTCGCCCGTCAGATGGTGCGGGGTTCCGACGCCAGCGGAACCATAGGAAAGCTTGCCTGGCTGGGACTTCGCCAGGGCGATCAATTCCTGGGTGGACTTGGCTGCCACGCCCGGGTGGACGACCAGGACGAAGGGCACCCGGCCCAACTGGGTGATGGGAACGAATTCCTTGACGGGATCGTAGCCGGCACGTCCGTCCGGATAGAGAAACGGGTTGGTGACGAAATTGTTGGCGACGACAAGCAAGGTGTAGCCATCCGCCGCCGCCCTCGCCGCCTGCTTCGTGCCGACATTCCCACCAGCGCCCGGCCGGTTGTCGACAATGACCGGCTGCTTCCAGTATTCGCCGAGTTTCTGACCCACCGCGCGGGCCAGCGCGTCGTTGCTGCCACCGGGAGTGAACGGCACGACGAGCGTGACGGGCTTGTTGGGATAGCCATTGGCGTGCGATGAAAACGCGATGCAGGAGCCGAGGATAGCGGTCGCCAGCGTCTTGAACGCGCGGCCGAGCATTTCAGTGTTCATATTCTTGATGTCTCCATGTAAGTTTTGGGGGGCGAACGAAGCAATCTATACCGCGCCACGGACCGTATCGACCACGGCGCCCGGGGCCTCAGCCCGGCTGCCGCGCCATGCCACGTGGCCATCGGGCCGAACCAGGACAAGCGGCACCTCGTACGCCGTCGCCACATCAGCCTGCTCGATGTGCTCGGTCCTGAAGGGCACGTCCTTGGCGGCGAAGGCCCTGGCGAAGGCGTCCGTCTCTGCCTGCAGGCGCTTGTCGAAACACATGAGCACGAAGTCGCGGCCGAACAAGTCGAGCGTCGAGCGTCCATCCTCGAGCCAGACATGGGGCGCGCGCGAGCCAGGACGCGTTGTCGGGACGTACGTCGAGTAGTCGTCCGGCGTAGGCGGCGTTCCATCCGGCACGCAGATAGGAGATTTTTCGTAGCGATGCCCGATCTGCAGGCCCAGCGACTCCCACTCCACGCGGGTGGATTCGCGCAGCCGCTTGCCGAGGTCCTCGCGCACCTTCTCGCCCTCGGGAGTCAGGTCGCAGACCGCCGCCGGGCTGGGCGTGTCCTGCCACGCCCTGAAGTTCTGCGTGGAGAACCCGATGTTGCGCTGCGCGACGGGCTGGCGCTCGGCCTCGTAGCTGCGCAGCAGGGTCGGGCCGCCCCAGCCGTTGAGGAGCCCCTCGAGCTTCCAGCCGATGTCCAGCACCTCCTGCGCGCCGGTGTTCATGCCCATGCCACCGGTCGGAGACATGGTGTGGGCGGAATCGCCCACGAGCGCGACGCGGCCCTCGCAGTAGCGATCGGCGAGCATCTCGCTACGGCGCCACGGGATGGCCGAATCGACCACGAACTCCACGTCGTCGCGCCCGATAGCGCGCCGGACCCAAGCGGCGGGATCGAAGTTCTTGAGATCCATCTTCTCTTCCGATCCGAGCACCGTCAGGCGCCAGATATCGTTCCCGTCGACGACCGTCAGATTGCCCCAGGTTCCCTCCGGCCCTACGAAGAGGTAGCGCTCGGCCGGCCCCATCTTGTGCTTGTGCACCAGCCCCGGCGCGCGGATCAGGACGTTCACCGAGTAGCTGAGCAGCCGGCCCTCCATCCTGATGCCGACCTGTTCCCGGACTTGGCTGGTAGCGCCATCGCAGCCGAGCAGGTAGTCCGCGCGGATGGGGACGGGCTTGCCCGTGTTCAGGTCGGTGACGACCGCCGTGACGCCTTGGTCGTCCTGCTGCAGCGAAACGAAGCGGTGCTTGAAGAGCAGTTTGGCCTTCCGTTCGGCGCGTGCCGCATCGGTGAGGATGGGCTGCAGCCACAGCTGCGGGCAGCGCTGCTTCTTCTCGGGTGTCTCGGGCGGCGTCGGCGCCTCGCGCATGCTCGGGTAGTTCTCGCGATCGAGCATCAGCCCGTTGAGCGACGTGCAGAACACCATCGAAAGGTCATAGTCGTCCGGGAATCCGCATTCGCGCACGCGCTGCGCCAGCCCCCAGCGCCGGAACAGCTCCATCGTGCGCACTGCGATCAGGCCGGTGCGCGGATGCTCGATCGTGCCGTCGCCCTCATCCACGAGGATCGACTCGATCCCCCTCCAGCCCAGTTCGATGGCAATCGACAGGCCGATCGGCCCCCCGCCCACAATCAGCACGGGCGTCTTGATCTCTGTCCCCATGGGGTCTCATCCTTTCTCGTTTGGTTGGGGAGATGATCACGGGCGCGCTCATCGTTGTCCAATCGATATTGGAGAGAAATAGAATTCAGATCATGAATATAAAGACGTTCGACTTGAACTTGCTGCGGGTCTTCGCCGCCATCTATGCCGAGCGCAATGTGTCGCGGGCCGCGAGTGCGGCGGGCCTGTCGCAGCCCGCCATGAGCAACGCGCTGCTGCGGCTGCGCAAGGCCTGCTCCGATGCGCTGTTCGTGCGGACCACCGGCGGGATGGAGCCCACGGCCCTGGCCGATGAACTCATCGGCCCGGTCCGCCAGGCGCTGGCGATCCTTCAGCAGTCGTTGGAGAGACCGCACGGCTTCGAGCCGAGGGAGTCGGAGCGGACGTTCAGGATCCTCCTGTCCGACGCGGGGGAGGGCATCGTCCTGCCGCGGCTGATCTCGGCGGTGCTGCGGGAGGCGCCGCGCGTTCGCATCGAGGCGCTACGGCGGCCCAACGACCAGTACCAGCAGCTGCTACAGAGCGGCGAGGCGGATCTCGCGATCGGCAACCTCGCGTTTCTGAAGTCGGGCTTCTACCAGCAACGCCTGTTCGGCGATCCCTACTGCTGCCTGGCGCGCAAGCGGCATCCGTCCATAGGCCCCGACTTCTCGCTGCAGGCGTTCCTGCAGGCCCAGCACGTCGCGGTGGCCACGGGCAACGCGGACGACCTAGTGGAGCGCGCGCTCTCGAAGATGCGCGCCAAGCGCGACGTCATCTTGCGCGTGACCCACTACCACATCGCGGCGGATGTCGTCGAGCGCTCCAACCTGGTCGTCACCGTGCCCCGCAACGCTGCGCGCAACGCCCGGGGCGTGCAGATCCTGCCAGTGCCGCTGAGGATTCCCGCAGCGGACGTGCGCCAGTTCTGGCACCGGCGGGCGCACAAGGATCCGGCCAACCAATGGCTGCGTGGCACGCTCGCCAAGCTCGCGTTTGACTAGGCCTCATAACCGGGCTTCAGGTGCGACGGGGCAAGCGCCCGGATGCGGGCCGCCACCAAGGGGTCTGCGCTCGACGGCTTGTGCTTCTTCCCGAACTCGAGCGCGATGGTTCGCTTGATCGATGGCCCAGGCGACCATGGCGCCGTCCTTGACCTCCTCGCTCCTCGCCATGCGCAGCATGCATGGTCCACGCCGACCCGCGCAGCTCGACATCCTTCATCAAGGGCAAGGTTTCGACCTCGATGGCGGTGTTCAGCGCGACGGCCTTCTGCCGCGCCAGGAGGTCCAATGCCGAGCGCAGCCCGTTGGAAATGCCTTGGAGGTGTTTGAAGGCGATGGTTCGTCCACGATGATTCGGCAAAGGTTGCCTAGTCAGGCAGGTATCCAGCCAGCCCATGATGTCGTCCCCATGCCAGGCCGAGGCACCGTACCATTGACAATGGACAAGGCCATATCCAGCTCCCCGCAGCCGGTTGCTGGGCGACGATGCGCTGGCGGACCAACTGGGCCCCGTCAACGAACTGGCGCCCCTGACGAGGTGCTTGCCCACGCCCTCGCACCAGCGACGAGTTGGCCGCACAGCCCTCCGGGTCTGCGCATCCCGAAGCGGCGCCTCAGGGAAGACACGCAGGCGAACTTTGATGAAGCATGCCGCGCGGGCATCTGGTTCCAGTTCGAATGCGACGCGAGCGGGGAGCCGCGGGCACATGCGAAGCTTCATCGACCGGCGCGCCCACGCGGCTTGACTCTCCTCAGTTGCGCCACGCTCGCTCATCGATCAGCTCGCGGGTGAGCGGTCCCAGATCCGCGTGGGAGCACGGTCCCGAGCGCGGCATGTCCAGTTCAAGCATCCTTGAACTTCCACGGCGTGCACCGAAGAAGTAGTCGGTCGTGCACTGCCTACTCGCCTTGCCCTGGGGTGTCCCCGCGCGAGTTCGTGCTCGCTGCACGGGGTTCGCTTGATGCCCAGCCGTTGAGCCATCGTATTGCGGATGCCCGACCATCGCGAACCACGATTGCACGGCATGCGCGCACACTGAGCTCGTGCTTTGACCCCCATCAGAAGAGTAGCGAATTCGTTCCTCGATTCCTGCGGCATCTCGTTTTGCTTGTTGACACCTTCCCATCCGACGGGTAACTTTGGTTTGTAACCTAACAATATTGCTGCCATGGCGCCGCAGCGCAACGAACCAACCCGATGAAGGAGGACTCATGCAGACGAAGGACGAACCCGACGCCGAGCGTCAGATGCGGCGCAGTACAGACAAGTCCTTCGTGCAGAACCCACAAGCGGCAGAGGCAGCTTATTTCCTTGGCGCCCGGCGGGGGCACGGTCGGGAGTGCGCCACGTCGACCATGATGCCTCCCGTCTGGGATCGCGATACCGATCCACGCGACGCAGGCGATGTGGCCATCATCGGGTTCCGACGATGGAGCGCCAAAGCGGCGAAGGAGCGGGGCATGACCGCCGTCGGCACCCGCGCGCGGCGCGTGGCACGCGGCGCCCCGTCTTTCCGCCAGAAGCACACGCACACCAGGAACATGGACTGGCGTTCCATGGTCACCGGCTGGAGTGTGTGCCTCCACGGCAGTGCGGACCGAGCCATCCGCGGTCCGGACGGCATCGTAGGCGACACACCTCGGGCCTGCCCATGAAGAACGAGTGTCCTACTCCGACCGACCAGGCCCGCACGGTGTTTGGCTTCGCAAAGCTCCCCGCCGCCTACTCGGCGTTGGTGATGCCGCTGCTGCTATCGATCCTGATGACGTTCGTGGTGTCGGCCGTGTCGACGCTGCGCAGCATCGGTCTGGCACCCGGCTTCCTCTACATTTGGCTCAGCGCCTGGGCTCTGTCATGGATCATCGCCTTTCCGACGCTGCTCCTCGCGCTGCCGTTGGTGCGCAGGGTCACCGCAGCGCTGGTGATGCGGGACTGAACGCAGGGGGCACCTTCGCTCGCGCGCGCTGAGCCGTCGGCCAGTCTGGCCGGTTCCCACCTGGCGCTCTGCCGTGGCCGCGCGTTGCCTCACCGCGGAAGATGCTGACCCATGTACTTGGCGCGTGGCCTCAGCATGGCGCCGGTCAGGCGCTGTTCCATCGCATGGGCGATCCAGCCGCTGGTGCGTGCCAGGGTATGGAGCATTGCGCCGCTTCCATTGGGCAAACCCATCGCCTTGCACAGGATCACGAGACCAGCGAAGACATTCGGGTGCTGTCCGGCCTGCCGTGCACCGGCCACCAGCGCCTGCACCTTCGGCATGTCCGGTCCGTACGTGTCCAGGCTGCCTATGAGGTCGAGCAGTACCACCGAGCGCGGGTCCTCGCCGTCGTACAGGGGATGGCCGAAGCACGGCAGTTCGTTGCTCTTGAAGCCTGAGGCTGCGGCCAGCGGCAGGGCATCGTCCGGTTGCAGTCCGCTGGGCAGGGCATCGATGAGCGCCTCCACCTCCACGGCGCCCCCGACCTGCATCGACCCGGACTGGGTCAGCATCGCCGTCGCGACGCACGCATACAGATCTGCTCCCGTCGAGGCGCAGATCCGCGCGGCGAACGTCGGTGCCGACAACTCGTGCTCGGCGGACATCACGAGCGCTGCGTCGATGGCCCGCACGGCATCGGGCCGTTCGCCCAGACCAAGCCCGCGGGCGACGCAGTGCGCCACGAACTCGCCTTCGCCGGGCGGAGAGAACCTCGCCTTAGGGCCGAAGATGCCCGCGGTGCCGCTCAGCATCTGCAACAACCGCCGACAGGCCGCGAAACCGGCCGCCTGCATGTCGCCCTCGGCCTGCTCGAACGCCGACAGCGAGGTCGTCAGCATCGACAAGAGCTTGAGTGGCGTGACGTGCTCGGCCGAATGCAAGGCCAGCTTGACGAGGGATTCCGGCTGCCGGATGTCCTGCAAGGTAGGCCATGCGACATCCCGGGTGCGCGGCAGTCCCGTCCAGATGAGCTCGCTCGCGAACTCGAACGACCTGCCGTCGCGCACAAGGTCGCGCGCGAGCACCCCCCGGTAGCGCGGGCCGTGGGCGGTGATCTCGCTGATCCACGTCTGCGCGATCGGCTCCCCGTAGCGCAGGGAGTGCGAGACTTGTGGCCCGCCCGAGCGTGCGACGGCCCGGCTTCTGAGCTTTTCGACATCGGCTTTGCGGTAGAGCTTGGCCTTCACGCCCGGGCGCTGCATCGTTTTGATGAGCCCGCGGCTGACGTAGGTGTACAGCGTCTCGCGCCGCACTCCCAGGATCGACATGGCTTCGGCGCTGGCGACGTAGTCGACGTCGTTGATCTGGCGCTGAGGACGCGCGCTCTTTGAAGGGTCTTTCTGGGACATAGGGTTCTCTCGGCAAGATATATCGATTCTCACATCGATCTATACATAAATCAATGTATTGCATAGTATCCGTTGCGCACGATCAACGCGTTATTGAAAGGACGACCACGATGCAAGTAGCCGAACAACAGCTCCTGGACCTGCGCCCCAAGTTCAAGGACACCCGCAAGAAACTGCTCAGCGCACGGCACCTGCCAGGCGAGGTGTACAGCTCGCCCGAGATCTACGACATGGAGAAGCAGCAAATCTTCATGAAGTACTGGCTTTCCGTGGGGCGCGTCGAAGAGATCCCCAATGTCGGCGACTACTACACCTTCCAGGTGATGAAGGAGTCGATCGTCGTTTCACGCCCGGCGCCCGATCACATCGTCGCGTACATGAACCAGTGCCTGCATCGCGGAGTGGAAATCGCCGTCGGACGTGGCAATACCAAGGAGTTCAGCTGTCCCTACCACGCATGGCTCTACGACGTGAGCGGCAAGCTCGTCGTCGCGCCCGGAATGAAGGCCTCCGAGGTCGAGTTGAAGAACTGCAGCCTGCGGCAGTTGCAGGTCAAGATCTGGCGCGGCTGGATCTTCGTGAACTTCAGTGATGAGCCGATGTCCTTCGAAGAGTACATCGCACCCTTCGAGCAACCCTTGTGGTGGTTCCAGACCGACCATTGCAAGCTGGCCCAGAAGGTCGAAATCGACGTCAAGTGCAACTGGAAATTCCTGATCGAGAACCTCATCGACATCTACCACGTTGGCGTCATCCACAAGGACACCTTCGGCGGCTTCGTCAAGGGCGAGCAGGTTCGCTTCAACCTGCTGGAGAACGGTGGCTGGCATACCCAATACGAAGCCCGCCCGCACTCGAAGTCCGGCGCCCAAGTCTTCCCCACGTTGCCCTGGGCGCAAGACAAACCGAGCGGTATTGCCTGCAAGGGGGGCATTTATCCCAACCTGAACCTGTCGATGCGCGCCGACAGCGTGCGCATGTGGCATATCTGGCCCATCTCGCCGACGGAAACCAGAGTCATCTGCTACCTGCTGTTCCCCGAAGCCGCCTTCTCGATTCCCAACTACGACGCGGAAATGGAAAAGTACATCGGCTTCGTGCGCCAGATCATTGCCGAGGACGCGGTCATGGTGGAGGGCATGCAGAACACCGCGGGCTCGAAATTCTTCAAGCCAGGGCCCATGTCGCCGCTGGAGGAAGCGCTGTACCACATGGAGAACCACTACATCGACGCGATGACGTCGCAAGCATAGGACAGCAGCACAAGCATGGCAGCAGGAGACACGATGGACGATGGATGGATCAAGGTGGGCAACCTCGCCGATGTTGAAGAAGACGACACGCATTCGGTAGAGATCGACGGCAAGCGCGTGTGCATCTACAACCTCGGGGGTGAAGTCTTCGCCACCGACGGCACGTGCACACATGGAGATGCGGACCTGTCGCTGGGCATGGTGGTCGACTCCTGCCTCATTGAATGCCCCCTGCACGAGGGAACGTTCGACATCAGAAGCGGTCGCGCGGTGGGCGCCCCCTGCACGGAGGCGCTGCGCTGCCATCCGGTCAAGGTCGAGCAGGGCTTCATCTTCTTGCGGCCCGTGAGTTGAGCATTGGTACAGGAGCCAGCAATGGATGTCGTCATCATCGGAGCCGGCCAGGCTGGTGCTTGGGTCACTCGGTCACTGCGGGAGAGCGGGCATGGGGGAAACATCACCCTGCTCGGCCGCGAGGCCCATGCGCCTTACGAGCGCCCCGCGTTGTCCAAAGGCGTTCTCAGCGGTGCGCAGGAGCACCCTCCCGTCCTCCTGACATCGCAGCAGAGCGACGCCCTGCGCGTGGACTTCCGACCGAGCACGGAGGTCGTTGCAATCCATCGCGGCGATCACGAAGTCAGGTGCTCGGACGGTTCGGTGGTCCGCTACGACAAGCTCGTATTGGCCACTGGGGGGCACCCCCGCCGGCTGTCATGCCCCGGAGCCGATCTGCCCAACGTGTATACCTTGCGCACCATCGAGGATTCCCGGGCCATCGCTCGAAAGCTGGTGCGCGGCAACCGGTTGCTGATCATCGGAGGCGGATGGATCGGACTAGAGATCGCTGCAACGGCGCGGGGGAAGCAGGTCGATGTCATGGTGCTGGAGGCAGGGCCCCGCCTTTGCGCGAGGTCGCTTCCGCCGCAGCTTTCAGATTTCCTCCTCGATAAGCACCGCAAGGAAGGCGTCGACGTTCGGCTATCGACGACAGTCACCTCGATCATGGTGGGTCGCCAACGTCCCCTGGTCGCGCACCTGCCTGACGAGGCACAAGAGTTCGATGCAGTGGTAGTCGGCATTGGGCTGGCGCTCGATACCCGCTTGGCCGAGGAATGCGGACTGATGGTTCAGGATGGCATCGTCGTAGACCAGGCGGGCCGCACGTCCGATCCCGACGTCTATGCCGTCGGAGACGTGGCCAATCAACACAGTTCCTGGGCGGGTTGCCGATTGCGCTTCGAGTCCTGGGCAAACGCTCAGAACCAAGCCATCGCCGTAGGCAAGGCGATCGCGGGCATGGACGTCCTCTATGACGAGCTTCCTTGGTTCTGGTCGGACCAGTACGACATGAACCTGCAGGTGCTTGGCGTTCCTTCAAACGATCTGGAGGGCATCCTGCGCGGGTCTGCCGAGGAAGGCGCGTTCTCTGTGTTCCAGATCTCGGATGACGGGCTGCGCAGCGTGATTTCCGTGAATGCCCCGCGGGACATCAAGGTCGCCAAGCGCTGGCTCAAACAAGGGACGTGCCCGTCGCCAGCCACCCTCGCCGACGGCACGGTACGCCTCGACAAGCTCTGACTGGACGGTGGCGGTCTCATTTCAATATATGCGAATGCAGGAAACCCGCAAGCGTGCTCGCACGGCCTTCGCGGGCAGTGGGGAAGAACGGCCAGCAGGTCTTGCATCGAATGGTGTGTTGGGTTGGCAACCGACAAGGCGTTGGAACAGACAGCTCGAACCTCACCCCGATCAGCACTGTAAGTGCCGCATGATCGACTGACGCGAGAATGGCCGACCGACGCCACAGCGCTGTCGGCGACTCCCCACAGTCGCCGCACTCTACGCTGTGAACCAGCGCCACGCCGTCAAGACAAACCCGCCTTATCCGTGGGCATCGTGGAAAGCTCGCTCCCAACCCTGCTGGCCGCGGTCAACGGGGACGCCTTCGGGATCAGGCGATGTTCGCGCCCAAGGCCGGGAAGACATCCGTGAATAACAAGGTGATCAGTTGCTGGCCGGCCGGGGTGGACCAGTCCTGCGCGATCTCCGCCATCAGCGTGTTGGTCGCAGTCAGCACCACGCCGGCGTCGTGCATGCGCTGGCGCGAGAACTCCTCGGAAAGATTGCTGGGCGATCCTGATGCATCCATCACGGCCTGGACGTTGAAGCCCTCCAGGGCAGCATCGATGGCCGGGAAAATCAGGCACACGTCGGTGGTCACACCCGCCATGATCAGGTTCTTGCGCCCGGTGGCGAGCACGGCACTGCGGAAATCGGCATAGGCCCATGCATTGACGACGCCGGGGCGCTTGACCCGCGCTGCGTGCGCCTCGGGCAGGATCTCGGCGATTTCAGGAAGGATCGGGCCTTGGGCACGCTCCTCCTGGCTGGACGTGATCACGACCGGCAGGTTCAGGATCTTCGCCATCTTGGCCAGTGCAATCGACTGCTTGGCGGCAAGTTCCCTGTCGATGTTCTTGATCAGTTGCATCGTGCCGACCTGGTGGTCGATCAGCAGCAAAGCCGAGTTCTCGGCGGCGAATCGTTCAACTTTCATGATGGTGCTCCGGGTTGTGATGGGGGCATGCCCCCGATGTGTGGCGCGGCCTTTTACAGCCTTCCCAACTCGCCACGTTGGTAAGCGGCAGTTGCCGCGATCAGGTCCTGTTGGCGTGCAAACGCCATCGGTCCGTTGGAAATCACAGGTTGGCCCAGCGGCTCACCGATGAACACGGCGATCTTGGCTCCGCCATCCTGGGCAATGAGCTTGTGCACCGCCGCCTCGGCCGCAGGCGGCAGGATCGGCGCACCGAGGTCGTCGAGGCCGAAGCGTTCGCCATCGAGTTCCGCGTGGCCGTTGATCGGCATGAAGAAGGCGCGCCGACCTGCGGGAACCGGCAGCGCCAGTTCGGCGCCGGCCTCCAGCGTGACGTCCAGCAGCGTCACCTCGGTCGGCGGCCTCAGCGGCGACTGCACGCCGTCGAAGCCGCCCAAAGGGACGCGGACGCGCACACCGGGGCGCTGCACCACGGGCACGTCCTGCGGGGCCAGCCTCAGCGCGAACGGCGCTGCGTTCTGCCGATCCCGCGGCAGGTTGACGAAAATCTGCAGCAGGTGCGTGGTGCTGCCCGTCACCGCCGGGTTCTCTTCATGGACGACCCCGCGACCGGCTGCGGTCCAATGCAGGCCGCCCGGCTGGATCAGCGTGCTGTCGCCCTGCGAATCGCGGTTGGCGATACCGGTCTCCGAGTCGAGGAACAGGTAAGTCACAGCGGAGAAGCCGGCGTGCGGATGCGGCGGGAACGTGGGCGCGCTCATCCACGCGTGGTCGATGCCCATGAAGGGATCGAGTTGCGAGGGGTCGGCACCATGCAGGCGGTACGCGCGGAACTGGATTCCCCGGTTGGCGCGCTGCATGCGGGCGATGGTGGTCATGGCATTCGGCCTTTCGTGGCTCAGGCGGCTTCCACCGCAGCCAGCGCCGGGTAGTCGATGTAGCCCTGGGCGGTGGGCGGCGCGAAGAAGGTGTTGCGGTCTGGGGCGTTGAGCGCAGCGCCAACGCGAAAGCGCTCCGGCAGGTCGGGGTTCGCCAGGAAGGCGCTGCCGAAGACAGTTGCGTCGGCCTTGCCTTCGGCCAGCGCGCTTTCGGCGCTGTCCTGGGTCAGGCCACCGCCCATCAGGTAGGCGCCGTCAAAGCGCGGGCGCAGCAGCGCGTGGAAGTCGAACTTCGCGCCGAAGAGCGCGACATGCAGATAGGCCAGACCCTGGCCACGTAAGTGGTCGACCAGATAGGCGTAGGTCTCTTGCGGCGTGGCGTCGGTGATGCTGTTGTAGTTCATCTCCGGTGAAATCTTGATGCCGACCCGGTCGGCACCGGCTTCGGCCACCATCGCGGCCAGCACCTCCAGAACGAAACGGGCACGGTTCTCGACTGGGCCGCCGTACTGGTCTTGCCTTTGATTGCTGCTCGAAGAGAGGAACTGTTCGGGCAGGTAGCCCGATGCACCATGCAGTTCGACACCGTCGAAGCCTGCAGCCATGGCGCGGCGGGTGGCTTGGCGATAGTCGTCAACGACATCGGCGATCTCGGCTACGCTCAGCTCGCGGGGCGTGACGAAATCGACCTGACCGGCTGTGGTCCAGGCTTGGCCCTCGGGCCGGATGGCCGAGGGAGCCACTGGCGTGGCGCCGCCCAGCAGCGAGGGGTGCGAAACGCGGCCGCAGTGTGTTGATTTCCACGCAGAAGTGACCCACTGACCCCCAGGAGGGGGTGCGGATAAAAACTTGGACTGGTTTTATGCCGCAAGTCCAAGGCTCACCCGGTATTCGATAGGGCTGAGGGAGCCAAGAGAGATCTTGATCCGCTTCTCGTTGTACCAGCGGATGTAGTCGTCGACCACCTCAATGAACCGCTCGATGGTCGTGCCCTTCCAGTCCCGAGGATAGAACAGTTCATTCTTCAACCGACCGAAGAAGCCCTCGCACGCTGCGTTGTCAGGCGAGCAGGCCTTGCGGGACATCGAGCGGGTGAGCTTGGCCTCGCTCATTCTGGATAGCCAGCCAGGCCAGCGGTAGTGACCTCCGCGGTCTGAGTGGACCACTGGTCGATCGCTTGTCTCTGTGACGGTCTCGATGGCTGCATCCAGCATGGTGTTGACCAGCTCTGCATCCGGACTCGTGCCGATGGTCCAGCTCACCACCATCCCGTCGAAGCAATCGATGATCGGCGACAGGTAGACCTTGCCTGCAGGGATCTGGAACTCCGTGATGTCGGTCAGCCATTTCTTGTTGGGGGCTGCTGCCTGGAAGTCACGGTTGATGATGTTCTCTGGTGCCGGGCTGATCTCGCCCAGGTAAGACGCATACCGACGCCTCTTGGGTTTTGCAACGACCAGGCTCTCTTGCTTCATCAGCCGCTGTATCACCTTCTCGGAGATCGGGCCTTGCTCTCTGGCCAGTGAGGCTTGCAGCCTGCGGTAGCCATAGCAGCGGTGATTGGACTCGAAGATCTCGGTGATGGACTGGCGCACCCTCACGTACTTGTCTCCGATTGCCGCGCGGGCCCGATGGTAGAAGTACGAGCTACGCGCAAGACTCAACTGTGCAAGGAGCTCTGGCAGGCCATAGTGCTCCCTGAGGGCGTCAATCAGCAGTGTCTTCTCCCGGTTGGACAGGAGCTGCAGATCGACGCCCAGGCCTTTTTTTAACAGTTCATTGGCCTTGTTCAAGAGGTCCTGCTCAAGGCGCAGTTGCCTGACTTCGTGGCGCAGTATCTCAACTTGGCGCTCGAGCTCTTCACGCTCTTGCGCCTGCGGTGATCGATCGGTGTGTTTCATTGATGCGGGTGCCTCACGCCCCAGAAGCTGGTTCTTCCAGTTGTACAACGTTGGCCGGCACACGCCGAGCCTGTCGGCAACAGCCTGTGCACTTTCCTGCCGGGTGCAAAGCTCCATCACTCCCGCGTGCTTCAAGCTCTCGGGATATCTTCGCTGGCCCACACTGCCGACAAGGGCCATCCTGGCTTCAGGGAATGCCTCGCGGACCCACTTGGTTAGCGTTCCACGCCCTGGATAGCCCAGCGCCCTCATGGTGGCAGCGATGCATCGATCATGTGTGAGGTAGTGCTCGATGGCCGCTGCCTTCTGGCCCTGCGAGAACTTCGGCTCCCGACGGGCATATCCCAGCGGCAGGTCGAGCCGCTGCTGATACTCGCGGTACCACCCCTTCAATGCATTCTTGGTTGGGTAACCCAGCTGACGGATGGTCGGGCTGGTGCGTTTGCCGAGCTTGATGTAGAGCTCAACGGCTCGGATTCGGTCTTCGTAGGAATACATGAACTACCTTCTAGTAGTCCAAGTTTTCGTCCGCACCCCCGGTGGGTCAGGTTTGCATGGAAATCAACATCTCATGTTCTTCTACATGGCAATCCCGATGCGGAAATTCACCTGAATCCATCCACTTCTTCTCATCGGAAAAATGCTCTTCTGCATGTTTCCTGAACGCCTCTAGTGCGGAAGGGAATTGAAGATCATCCGCGACCAAGAGCGCGTCTACCAAGGCGACAAAATCTTGATGAGTAACATCCATCGACTTGTAGCCCACCAAATATCGGTCATCCCAAGCAAAACCTGCCTCGCCAACATGGTCCGAATCCTCACTGCATTTCATTTGATCGTTCTCGGTCTTCTCTGCGCAGCCTCCAGCAAACGGCAACTGCGGTCGCAATTTGCACAGCCGCCTTGCTTCAATCAGGAGTTGGTCTCAGATCACAGGTACATGTTGAGATTCTTGCTCATCAGCAAGTTCTGCTTGAGCAGAATCAGCCGTCGGGCGAGCTTCAGTCCTTGCGGCGTGCGTCGCCACAGGTCGACGCGGTTGCCGATCAGGGTATCCTGGTCGCACTCGTTGCGGCTTCGGTAGACCAAGAAGGCGGAATACACACGGTACTCATCGTCATTAGAGGTGAGTTCCACTTCAACATTCGAGATTAAGTGGGTGAAGCGCGTCGCCGGGTCTTCAGACCACGCGGTCCCGGTAGCGAGCCGGCCCAGTCGCTTCTTGATATCCTCTCGACTGTCGTTGTACAAAGCCGCTCGATTGAGATCGCCGATCTGGTCGGTTTTGTCGGCTCGGTAGCGCGTCTCGATGCTGGGCATGTGATAGTGGAGGTCATCGGCAAGCATCGCCACCCAGTCGTCGTAACGCTCGCCATCCAGCATGCGGGCCTCACGATAAAGTGCTTGTTGAAGCTCGTTGACCAAGGCGACCGAAGCTGCGGATGCACCAAACTGTTCTTGCATTACATTGCTCATTGTCATTCTCCGACTGATTTATTGGGTCACAGACTTTTCAGGCCGTTGTGCAGATCGCGAGTTTCATGCCCTTGAAGCCGATTGCCCCCTCTGTCCGGAACGTCTGCCCAGCTACTGGCGTTCATCAGATCTGCCCAACGACGATAGAAGCCACGCTGGTTGGCATCGTTGAACTGACCTCGGTATACGATGCCCGGAAGTTCCGGGTGGGTCACTTGGCGACCGATCCCGCAGCGGTAATGCAAAGGTTCATTGCGGGTCACGTATCCGCGGTTGGCCGCCGTGCAGCCTTCCCAGTTTTCGCCATCGTCCATTTCGAAAACGCCACCCGGCCCGAATGTCTGCATTACGCCGACAGTAATCTCCCTCTTGATTTCATCGGGCATGTTGCGGTTGACGATGACCCATGTGCGCAGTTCGGTTTCGAACGGACTTCTTGGTATCCAAGTACGAAAGGTGGAAATGCCGGGCAGGTAGGAAACGTTCGGGAAGACCGTGGCAGAAGCCACTGAACCGAAGATGGTTTTACGCAGTTCACCAAGCCTCTTTTCGATACGCGGCTTCAGTACGGACAAGTAGTACTCTGTGACTTTCGGGCGACCGAGCAACATAATGTCGCCCAAGCCATCGAGCCCGAACTCGTGGCCAGAACCGTTCGCACTAGCATGGAACGTATTCTCATAGTCGATCGGCGGAAAGGCTTGGCCGTTGTTCATCGCCTTGCAAGCTGAATCATGTGCCCAGGTGGCGTGATAAGCATCCCCAATGAAATTCTCAGCACCGAATTTCCAGTTGGTGGGGATGACGGACTTGATGCACCCGCCGATCAACTCAGTGCCACCCTCATCGTTGTCGAGAATAATATCGAGATACCAGCGATAGTCTCCCAGGAAGTCTTCGAGGCTCGGTGCATTCGGATCGAAGGTGGCAAAGACCAGGCCCTTGTAGCTGCTCACCGTGGCTTGTTTCAGCCCCGCTTGGCTCTTGTCGATGTCGCCCGGGCTGTAGCAGACTTCCTCGTTCATGCCCATGAGGCTGCCGGCTGTATCGAATGCCCAGCCATGGTAATTGCACACAAAGCGTTTGGCGTTGCCGGCGTCGACGAAGGACACTCGATTGCCGCGATGCGTGCAGGAATTGAGGAATACCTTGATCGAGTTATCCCGATGCCGACTTACTATCACCGCATCCTTACCCATCTGGGTGGTGAGGAAGTCGCCGACGTTGGGAAGCTGGCTTTCATGTGCAACGAACAACCAGGCACGAGCAAAGATTTGGCGCATTTCTGCGTCAAAGATCTCTTGGTCATGAAAGATGCGTCGTGAGACCCAGCCTTCTTCGAGATCCATGAAGGCACTGTAGTTTTGTTGCGAGTTCGGATTTTCCAGTTTCATTGTCAATCTCCTCTTGGTGTTTCCTGAATAGTCATGAACCTCAGCCATCCCTCGAATCGGATGCTCCCGCGTGGAGCGCCGAGGTTGCAGTTCGAAGGCTGGAGCGGCCGTTGAATCGGTATGCGAAGGCGCCGAGGTAGTGCCTCGCGGGAGATCCCTTTTTTGCAAGGCCCATGCCAAGCCACAGCAGGCAGCAATCACCGCAAAATCGCGGGTTTTCCCTGGGGCTATGGCTCTCAAAACTTGAAAAATGTGCGCGCTCTTCTTCGCGATTTGCGCAGTTCACGCAAGCTGTGCGTGATGCGCGGCGGGTCGCGCGCGTCGTCTAGCGCAACCGCGACCACAACTGCGGAGCTCAATCGATGCGCTCGTCCACGCGGCGCAGAGCATTCGGTTGTAACTGGCGTCGGCACGAGGCAGCCGCCCCTTTGCTGATGAAATGCCCGGGCTACCGCCCCCATCCACCGAACTTAAGCCGTCACCCCCCTGGAAGCCATATGAGGATGCGATGGCGCCGCGCCCGATGAGACGGGTCACCTTGTTCGAGGAAGACCGATCTGCCACCTCTTGCACGGCTGCCGCAGGACGTCGTGCAGCAGCTGCACGAGCAGATGGAGCAGTGGATGCGCAGCGTCGCGCTGCAACTCGGCAGGCAGGACAAGGAGAAGGCGCATGAGCAAGATCAGCGCTGAACACCTGGCGCGCCAGGTGTGCGTGTACGTGCGCCAATCGACGCTGGAGCAGGTGCACAACAACCTGGAGAGCCAGCGCCGCCAATGCGTCTTGTCGAGCGCGCGCGCCAGTTCGGATGACAGCACGTTGAGGTCATCGACGACGACCTGGGGGCTCGGGCGCAGTGCTGAGCATCGAGGCCTCGCGCCTGGCGCGCAACGGGCGCGACGGCATCCGCTACTGGAGTTCTGCTGCGTCGTCTACGCCCTGCTCATCGGCGCCGACGGTATCTACGATCCGGCGCAGGCCAACGACCGCTTGTTGCTGGGCATGAAGGGTGCCATCGCGAGATGGAACTGGCCAACTTCCGACAGCGCGCGTACGAGACCGCCCGGCGCCCCCGAGCCATTGCCCTATCTGAATTCTGAACGGAACCGAACCAGTGGCTCGGTCGTCCTCCAGCTCGAGGTGCGGCTCCAGACCGAGGCGATGGCCCGGTCGGGCCCGTTGCCGGAGCGCCTGTCGCACTCGATCTTCGTGGACCCAGGCCCAGCTCGTGACCCGACCACACGGTCAGCTGCTGCAACCTCGCGCCCAGCGACCTGCTCGGATCGGGTACGCTGCCCGGGCCGCATCCAGAACAGGCCGGCTCGGCTCTTCGAACGTACTGTCGGCGGACGGCGGGCTATCGAGCTACCCTCGGGCGAGCACAGAACCTTCCTGGAGGACGGCGACACCGTCATCCTGCGCGCCCAGTGCGAGCGCAACGGAGCGCGACACATCGGCTTCGGCGAATGCGCCGGCGCCCTCCACGCGCCAACGCGCGCGCCCTAGCCTTGCAGCCCGCTACCTTTGACTGCCGCGCTGGCGCTCGGGCAGGCCCCGCGGTTCAGCGGTGGAGCAGATTGGGGCACTCGCTGAGTGGCGTCGTGTGCCCAGCCGCCAAGCGCTTCGCACATGCTGGTGCGTGGTCGCAGAACGTGCACCGGACCTCCGCCGCCCGGTCCGCCGGCAGATCATCCTGGGGCCTTGCCGCCTGCGCCTGACGCCGGGCGGTGAACTTCCGGAGTTCCAGCGCGCCTGGATGCCGAAGCCTCCACCACTCGGGCTGCAGGTTCAGCCACAGCAGCGTCGCCGCACCGCCAAGCAGCGTCGAAATCACGAGAATCCCCAGAAGCGTGTCCATGATCGTTCCTTTCTGCCGTCGTCGGCGGGTGCAGGCTGGCCGGCCCTGCAGGTTCTGCCGTCCCCGCAGGCGCAGGTGATTATTTTGTTAGTCACCTAACTATTAATCTAGAGCTCCAGCGTGCGGGCGTCAACCGCTGCAAGCGGAGTCCTGGACGAATGTTGATCTCGCGCAAACCCAGGTGGACCCGCGCCGCCCTCCGATGTAGGGGATCCGTCGGTACGGCCGGAAGCAATCCTTCGCTGCGGCCCGCCTCTCCCACCGACGGATGCCGTGCGACGCGGACCCGTCCGCGCCCCGAAGCACGTGCAGGTACGACCGGGCAACATGGCCGGTCGCTCCGCGCGCCGCAGCGCGGCCACCGGTCCGCAGCGGCTCTGGGAGCCGACAGTCCCGGCCGCGTACTCAGCGCAGCATGCGTCCGTTGTGCGTCATCACCAGGATGTCCGCCACGTCGATGCCGCTGGCGATCTTTCCCTCGGCCGGCGCGGAGAAGGAGACGCCGCCGAGGGACACCCCCTGCATCGCGCGCAGGGTGCCCTGGAGCGCGGGGCGCGTCAGCGCGGGTGCGCGCCGCAGGCCTTCCAGCAGCACCTGCGCGTTGATGTAGCCTTCGAACGAGCTGAGGGACAGCCGGTCGTAGCTCCGGGCCTTCATCGCCGCCTGGTATTCGCGCGCAAGGGGAAGCAGCGTCGCATAGGGGTTCGGCACGACGCTGGAGAAGGCCGTGCCGACCGCGTCGGCGCCCAGTTGCTCCCACACCGAGCGCTCATCGACCGTGGACAGGCAGACCATCTGCGCCCACAGCTTCGTCGCCACCTTGGCGCGGATGGCGGCGATCCCGGGCGCGGTCACGCCACCGACCACCACTACGTCGGCGCCGCTGCGCTCAATGCTCCGCGCCTGCTCGGTGTAGTCGGTGACGTCCCGCTCATAGGGCACGGCTGCGACGAGCGGCAATCCCTGCGCCTTCAGCACCGACTCGAACTGCGCGCGGAACGCCGTTCCCGAGTTGTCGGTCGCGTGCAGCACGGCGAAGCGGCTTCTGCCAATGGTGGGAAACAACGCGGCGATCGCGCGGATCTCCGCGTCGAACGTCGCCCGCACATGGGTGACGATCTCGGTACCCGGGCGGCGGAATGCATCGTTTCCGTGCAGCACGCCGACGATCGGCACGCCTGCGCGGGTCGCCGCCGGAATGGCGGCGCCGATGATCGGGCCGCCGAACAGCGAGGTCACCGCGACGACGGATTCCCTTGCCGCTAGCGACCCGATGGCCTCGACAGTCTTCTCGGCCTGGTACCCGTTGTCGATGGCCAGGAGCTTGACGTGCTGGCCCCGGATACCCCCTGCGCGGTTCGCCTGTTCAAGCGCTCCGTCCACACCCTGCCTGATCATTTCGGCCTGGCGGGCCTGGCCTCCCTGCAAGGGGAGCATCATCGCGACGTGGATCTCGCGCGCCGCTGCCCGCGCTCGGAACGGCAATCCGACGGTCGCCGCTGCAAGCGCCCCTCCGATGCACGAAAGGGTGCGGAGCCGCGCTCGGTCGGTGCCGGTAGGTTCAGTGTTCATTGTCTGCCTCTCTCCATCATTGGTGCGCGCGATCGGTGCCGCAGGCCCACGCCGGCCAGTCGCGCTGGCTTTTTACGAGGCGACTCTAAACACTTTGCCGCGCGCTTGATAGATTGAGTCTCAGTCAATGTGAGTCCGGCGCGCGGGTGCATCGTTCGCACGGACAAGGTGCTGCGTGGCCGGGCGGAGCCACGCCCCGGATGTGTCCCGTTCCTCGCCGAAGGCGACTCCACCCCACCGGGCCACATGCGCCGAAAGGCCGGGAGCCTGCGGGACTGTCGCCCATGGACGGCCCGGCCATCGGGCACACCGAGCCGGGCCGACCGGCCTTCATTCCGGTCGGAGGACCTTGGTGACCGTAAGCCGCACCAGGTCCAGCGTGGCCTTCTGGACCTGCGTGGCGGGGCGTTGCAGGCTGGTCGCCAGGGACAGCGCTATGCGCAGCGGCGGCGTGCCGATGACCTGGGCGCTGTAGGCAGAAGGAATTGGCGAATTGCGCAGCGCGTTGCGCGGCAGCACCGCGTACCCAGCCCCGTCGGCCACCATGTCCAGGATGGCGGCGACCCCGTCGATCTCCAGCGCGATGTCGGGCCGGCAGCCGATGAGCGCCATCTCGGCTTCCACGTGCATGCGTACCGCGTTGGGGCGCGAGGGAATGACCAGCGGCAGCCGCGCGACCTCGGTGAGCGCGATCGGGCCGGGTGGCGGATCCTCGGCCAGACCGCGCGGGCGGGCGCGCACGAGCAGCAGATCCTCGTCCATGAGGTGCGACACATCAACATCGCGCACCGGCTGGCCGTTGTAGAGCACGACGATGTCCAGGCGGCCGCTGACCAGCCCTCGCAGGAGTTCGCTCGAAAGCCCTTCGCTGATCGAGAGCCGCGCCTCCGGCATTTCCTTGCGGAACGCGCGCATGAGTGGCACCGCCATCACGCGCGCCACGCTGCTGGGCAGCCCGATGGCGACGGCGCCCGAGACGCCGCCGCGCAGGCGCTCCATGTCCTCCCGCGCCCGCGCCATCTGGTGCAGGATGCCCCGACCATGGTCGATCAGCACCCTGCCCGCCTCCGTGGGCGTGACGCCGCGTCCGTTGCGCACCAGCAGGCTCTGGCGCAGTTCCACCTCCAGCAGCCGGACCTGCCGGCTCAGGGCCGACTGGGCCATGCCGAGGGCCGCCGCGGCATGGGTGAAGCTGCCCATTTCGGCGACCCGCACAAAGTACTCGAGCTGCTTCAGATCCATCGGCAAATGAGATATCTGGTAGACCAATCGGCCACTTCTTGTATAGCTGCAATTGCCGCAGAATACTCCAAAATTCTTAGTCGACAAACAATCCTATGACTGCTCCGCTTCGTGGAATCTCCTCCATGGCCACCCGCCAGGTACTGGCCGAGCTGCTGCCCACCTACGAGCAGCGCAGCGGCCAGCGCGCCGTCATCGAGGCCGTGGGCGGAGTGGACGCCGCCAAGCGCGTGCAGGCCGGCGAGCTCTTCGACGTGGTGGTGCTCGCCTCCGACGCCATCGACAAACTCATCGCCTCCGGTGCCATCGTCGCAGGCAGCAAGACCGACTGGGTGTGCTCCGGCGTTGCCGTGGCCGTGCGCACCGGTGCGCCGCTGCCCGACCTGGGCTCGGAAGACGCGGTGCGCAGCGCCGTGCTGGTCGCGCGTAGCATCAGCGTCTCCACCGGTCCGAGCGGCGTGGCGCTGACCAAACTGTTCGAGCGCTGGGGCATTGCCGACCAAGTGGCCGGCCGCACGGTACAGGCCCCGCCCGGCGTGCCCGTGGGATCGCTGGTGGCGCGAGGCGAGGTGGAGCTCGGCTTCCAGCAACTGAGCGAACTGCTGCACGTGCAAGGCATCACCGTCGTCGGCCCGCTGCCGCCCGCGATCCAGATCACGACCACGTTCTCGTCGGGCGTGGCGACCACCAGCGCACAGCCGGCGGCGGCCCAGGCGCTGCTCGACTTCCTCGCCTCGCCCGCCGCCTCGGACGCCAAGCGGCGGCAGGGCATGGAGCCGGCATGACCCCGACCACCACCTGCAGACACCCACGGAGCACCACGCAATGAGCCTCATCATCGACTGCCACGGCCACTACACCACGGCCCCCAAGGCGCTGGAGAACTGGCGCAACGCGCAGATCGCCGGTATCAAGGACCCGGCGGCCATGCCCCAAGTGGCCGACCTGAAGATCAGCGACGACGAGCTGCGCGAGTCCATCGAGACCAACCAGCTGCGCCTGATGAAGGAGCGCGGCAGCGACATCACCCTGTTCAGCCCGCGCGCGAGCTTCATGGCGCACCACATCGGCGACTTCAACGTGTCGAGCACCTGGGCCGCCATCTGCAACGAACTGTGCTTCCGCGTGAGCGAGCTGTTCCCCGACCACTTCGTGCCCGTGGCGATGCTGCCGCAAAGCCCGGGCGTGGACCCCGCGACCTGCATCCCCGAGCTGGAGAAGTGCGTCAAGGACTACGGCGCCGTGGGCATCAACCTGAACCCCGACCCTTCCGGCGGCCACTGGACCAGCCCGCCGCTGACCGACAAACACTGGTACCCCATCTACGAAAAGATGGTGGAGTACGACCTGCCCGCCATGGTCCACGTGAGCACGAGCTGCAATGCGTGCTTCCACACCACGGGCGCGCACTATCTCAACGCCGACACGACGGCCTTCATGCAGCTGATCCAGGGCGACCTGTTCAAGGACTTCCCCACGCTCAAATTCCTCATCCCGCATGGCGGCGGTGCCGTGCCCTACCACTGGGGGCGCTTTCGCGGCCTGGCGCAGGAGATGAAGAAGCCGCTGCTGGATGACCACCTGATGAACAACGTGTTCTTTGACACCTGCGTGTACCACCAGCCCGGCATCGACCTGCTGAACACCGTGATCCCGGTGAAGAACGTGCTGTTTGCCAGCGAAATGATTGGCGCCGTGCGGGGCATCGACCCCACCACCGGCAACTACTACGACGACACCAAGCGCTACATCGAAGCGTCGAAGATTCTGAGCGCCGAAGACAAGCACCAGGTCTACGAAGGCAACGTGCGCCGCGTGTTCCCGCGCCTTGATGCGCGCCTGAAAGCAAAGGGGCTCTGACATGTACGAACTCGGCGTTGTCTACCGCAACATCACCCGCGCCGGCCGCGCAGCCGCCGACGGCTTGGCGGCCCTGGGCTCGGCCACCGTGCACGAGGCCATGGGCCGCGTGGGTTTGCTCAAGCCCTATATGCGGCCCATCTACAGCGGCCAGCAGGTCAGCGGCACGGCGGTCACCGTGCTGCTGCAGCCGGGAGACAACTGGATGATGCATGTGGCGGCCGAGCAGATCCAGCCCGGCGACATCGTGGTGGCGGCCGTCACCTCCGAGTGCACCGATGGCTACTTTGGCGACCTGCTGGCCACCTCGTTCCAGGCGCGTGGCGCACGCGCGTTGGTCATCGACGCGGGCGTGCGCGACGTGAAGACGCTGCAGGAAATGGGCTTCCCCGTGTGGAGCCGCGCCATCAGCAGCAAGGGCACCATCAAGGCCACGCTGGGCTCGGTGAACATTCCCGTGGTGTGCGCCGGTGCGCTGGTCACGCCCGGCGACGTGATCGTGGCCGATGACGACGGCGTGGTGTGTGTGCCCGCCGCCCGCGCGGCAGAGACCTTGGCCGCTGCGCAAAAGCGCGAGAGCTTCGAGGGTGAAAAGCGCGCCAAGCTGGCCAGCGGCGTGCTGGGCCTCGATATGTACAACATGCGCCCCGCACTGGAGAAGGCGGGCCTGCGTTACATCGATTGATTTCAAGTGTTTTTGGCATATAGCGCTTATGTAGCAAGCGCAAGCAGCTATCAAATTAAAAGCAAATGACCACTGAATTCACCAAGACCCCCGGCTGGCTGGACTGGTACGCAGGCCCGAGCAAGCCGCGCTTCCAGGTGCCGCCTGGCAGCGTGGACGCGCACTGCCACGTCTTCGGCCCCGGCGCCGAATTCCCCTACGCGCCCGAGCGCAAGTACACGCCCTGCGACGCGAGCAAGCAGCAGCTCTATGCCCTGCGCGACCACCTGGGCTTTGCCCGCAACGTGGTCGTGCAGGCCACCTGCCACGGCGCGGACAACCGGGCCATGGTCGATGCGCTAGTGCATTCGGGCGGCAAGGCACGCGGCGTCGCCACCGTCCGCCGCTCCATCACCGACGATGAACTGCAGCAACTGCACGACGCTGGTGTGCGCGGCGTGCGCTTCAATTTCGTGAAGCGGCTGGTGGACTTCACGCCCAAGGACGAGCTGATGGAGATCGCGGGGCGCATCGCCCAGCTCGGCTGGCACGTGGTCATCTACTTCGAGGCCGTGGATTTGCCCGAGCTGTGGGACTTCTTCACCAGCCTGCCCACCACCGTGGTGGTGGACCACATGGGCCGCCCCGACGTGAGCAAGCCGGTGGCCGGCCCCGAGTTCGCGCTGTTCCTCAAATTCATGCGCGAGCACCCCAACGTGTGGAGCAAGGTGAGCTGCCCCGAGCGCCTGTCCGTTACCGGCCCCAAGGCGCTGAACGGCGAACAGAACGCCTATGCCGACGTGGTGCCCTTCGCCCGCAAGGTGGTCGAGGCGTTCCCCGACCGCGTGCTCTGGGGCACTGACTGGCCGCACCCCAACCTCAAGGACCACATGCCCGACGACGGCCTGCTGGTGGACTTCATCCCCCACATCGCGCCCACGGCGGAGCTGCAGAAGAAGCTGTTGGTCGATAACCCCATGCGCCTCTACTGGCCCGAGGAAAACTGACATGGCCCTGGACAAACCCTACAAGGACGTGCCCGGCACGACCATCTTCGACGCGGAGCAGTCGCGGCTGGGCTACCACCTCAACCAGTTCTGCATGTCGCTCATGAAGGCCGACAACCGCCGGCGCTTCCTGGCCGACGAGCGCGCCTACCTCGACGAGTGGGCGATGACCGAGGACCAGAAGCAGGCCGTGCTCGCGCGCGACCTCAACCGCTGCATCGCGCTGGGCGGCAACATCTACTTCCTGGCCAAGATCGGCGCGACCGACGGCAAGAGCTTCCAGCAGATGGCGGGCTCCATGACCGGCATGACCGAAGAGGAATACCGCAACATGATGATCGGCGGCGGCCGCTCCGCCGAAGGCAACCGCTACATCGGCGAGGACGGCGACGCCCAGGCGCACCGCCAACCCCAAGGTGCCGCTGGAAAGAAGGGCTGACATGGCCAAGATCACCGCATCCGTCTACACCTCCCACGTGCCCGCCATCGGCGCGGCGCTCGACCTGGGCAAGACCCGGGAGCCCTACTGGCAGCCGCTGTTCGCGGGCTACGACTTCTCCAAGGAATGGGAGAAGGCCCAGAAGCCCGACGTGGTGTTCCTGGTCTTCAACGACCACGCCACCGCGTTCAGCCTGGACATGATCCCCACCTTCGCCATCGGCACCGCGGCCCAGTACCAGCCCGCCGACGAAGGCTGGGGCCCGCGCCCCGTGCCCACCGTCCACGGCCACCCGGAGCTGGCGGCGCACATCGCGCAGTCCGTCATCCAGGACGACTTCGACCTCACCATCGTCAACAGGATGGACGTGGACCACGGCCTCACCGTGCCGCTGTCGCTGATGTTCGGCCAGCCCGAGGCCTGGCCCTGCAAGGTCATTCCGTTCGCCGTCAACGTGGTGCAGTACCCCGTGCCCTCGGGCAACCGCTGCTTCCAGCTGGGCAAGGCGATCCGCAAGGCCATCGAGTCGTTCGACGAAGACCTCAACGTGCAGATCTGGGGCACGGGCGGCATGAGCCACCAGCTGCAGGGCCCGCGCGCCGGCCTCATCAACAAGGACTGGGACAGCCGGTTCCTGGACCGCCTCATCGCCAAGCCGGCCGAGCTGGCCAAGGTGCCGCACATCGAATACGTGCGCGAGGCCGGCAGCGAAGGCATCGAGCTGGTGATGTGGCTCATCGCGCGCGGCGCCATGGCCGACGTCGCTGGCGGCCCCGCGCCCAAGGTGGTGCACCGCTTCTTCCACGTGCCTGCCAGCAACACCGCGGTGGGCCACCTGATCCTGGAGAATCAGCCGGCCTGAGGCTGGCTGATCCCGATTCGACCCGCATAAAGGACCCCCACCATGACCATCAAAGTAGCCCTGGCCGGTGCCGGCGCCTTCGGCATCAAGCACCTGGACGGCATCAAGAACATCCCGGACGTCAAAGTCGTCTCCCTCATCAGCCGCGACTTGACCAAGACCCGCGAAGTGGCCGACAAGTACGGCATCCAGCACGTCACCACCGACCTGAAGGACAGCCTGGCGATCAAGGAAGTGGACGCCGTCATCCTGTGCACGCCCACGCAGATGCACGCCAGCCAGTCCATCGCCTGCCTCGAAGCCGGCAAGCACGTGCAGGTCGAGATCCCGCTGTGCGACGTGCTGGCCGATGGCGAGAAGGTCGTCGCCCTGCAGAAGCAGACCGGCCTGGTGGCCATGTGCGGCCACACCCGCCGCTTCAACCCCAGCCACCAGTACGTGCACCAAAAAATCGAGGCCGGCGAATTCCACATCCAGCAGATGGACGTGCAGACCTACTTCTTCCGCCGCACCAACATGAACGCGCTGGGCCAGCCGCGCAGTTGGACGGACCACCTGCTGTGGCACCACGCCGCCCACACCGTGGACCTGTTCGCCTACCAGGCCGGCAGCCCCATCGTCAAAGCCAACGCCATCCAGGGCCCCATCCACAAGGATTTGGGCATCGCCATGGACATGAGCATCCAGCTCAAGGCCGCCAACGGCGCCATCTGCACGCTCTCCTTGAGCTTCAACAGCGATGGCCCGCTGGGCACCTTCTTCCGCTACATCGGCGACACGGCCACCTACATCGCGCGCTACGACGACCTGGTGAACGGCAAGGAAGAGAAGATCGATGTGAGCAAGGTGGATGTGAGCATGAACGGCATCGAGCTGCAGGACCGCGAGTTCTTCGCCGCCATCCGCGAAGGCCGCGAGCCCAACGCCAGCGTGGCGCAGGTGCTGCCGTGCTACCAGGTGCTGCACGGTCTGGAACGGCAGTTGAGCTGAGTCCGCGCCGGTCGGCACCGTATCGTTTCCAACGCATACGCGGCAGGCGCCGCGGGCGTTCTTCCTGGGAGAAGCGCAATGCAGACACGCACCCTCGGCCCATTCGAAGTCAGCGCCATCGGTCTGGGCTGCATGAACCTCTCGCACGCCTACGGCGCACCCGTCTCCGCCGACACCGGCGAGCGCGTGCTGCTGGCGGCTCTGGATGCCGGCGTGACGCTGTTCGACACGGCAGCGCTGTACGGCTTCGGTGCCAACGAGGAGCTGGTAGGCCGCGTCCTCCGGCCCCATCGCCAGCGCATCACGCTGTGCAGCAAGGGCGGCATGGCCGGCGTGAAGGGCGAGGACGGCGTGACGCGCCGCGTAATCGACGGCCGCCCCGCCACGCTGCGCACCAATTGCGAGGACAGCCTGCGCCGCCTGGGCACCGACGTGATCGACCTGTACTACCTGCACCGCTGGGACAAGCGGGTTCCCATCGAGGACTCGGTCGGCGAGCTGTCGCGGCTGGTTGCGGCAGGCAAGGTGCGGGCGATCGGCCTGTCGGAGGTCTCCGCCGCCACGTTGCGCCGCGCGCACGCCGTGCACCCCGTCACCGCAGTGCAGACCGAGTACTCCCTATGGACGCGCAACCCGGAGATCGCGGTCCTCGACGCATGCCGCGAGCTGGGCGCGGGCTTCGTGGCCTTCAGTCCCCTGGCGCGCGGCTTCCTCTGCGGCGACCTCACGGACGTGGGCACACTCCATGAAAAGGACATCCGCCGCGCCATGCCGCGCTTCGCGCCCGAGGCCTACGCGGCCAACCTGAAGCTGCTGGACGGCTACCGCAGGATCGCCCGGGACGCCGGCTGCACCCCAGCGCAGTTGGCCCTGGCCTGGCTGCTGCACCAGGGCGGCCACATCGTCCCCATCCCCGGCACTACGAGCGTGGAACACCTGCGGGACGACCTGGGCGCCGCCAACGTGCGGCTGCCCGCCGCGATGATCGCGCGGCTGAACGTTCTGATCAACGAACTCACCGTGGTCGGTCAGCGCTACAGCGCGCAGAGCGCGAACGAGGTCGACACCGAAGCCTTCTAAGCCCGCGGGGGCGCGTGGAACCCGCCAGCCCGCCTTTGCGGTGCCGCGAGCGCCCTGCAGCCAGGGCTTAGTACGGCGCGAGGGCAGGAAGGCCCAGGCGGGGGCTCCGCCCCGCCCTCTTCCAGCGGTCAGGCCGCGCCTCGTCCCCCCTCAGGCAGCGCCGGCGCGGGCTAGCAGGCGCCCGTAGCCTGGAACCCCTGCCGCTACGCCAAGCTTGCGCATGCAGTACCAGGCCACGGCCGTGTTGCTCGTGACGACGGGCCGTCCCAGGGAGCGCTCCAGGGTCTCGATGGTTTCGGCCGTCCGCACGGTGGTGCAGCTGAGGACGTATGCGTCCGCCAGCGCATGGGCATGGCCCGTGGCGAACGCGTGCCACGCCTGCGGCGCGATCGCCATCATCTCGCGACCGGTGCTGCAATCCATGCCGACGTTGCCGAGGATCTCGAATCCATGCTGGGCAAAGTAAGCAGCCTCCCGTTCGTTGACGGCCGCCGTGTACGGGGAGAGCAGCACCACCCGCCGCGCCGGCAGGGCCTGCAGCGCCGCCACCAGGGCCTGCGACGTGGCCACGCAGGGCAGTCCGGTCGCGGACCGGATGCGCGCGAGAATCGACGCCTCGAGCTCGGCGCTGTAGGTCGACACGGCGGTGCAATGGAACACCACGATGCCGACGCCCGCGTCCGCGAGCAGCTCGGCGGCACGCTCGACGTCCCGGGCCATGCCCAGCAGGCTCGCCTCCGAACTGTCCACGAGCTTCAGCCGCGTGACCGCGATGGCGATGTCGGCAGGAAGCATCGCGCGCAGTTGCGGCTCGGCAGCCTGGTTCACGGAGGGCAGCAGCACGCCGATGCGCCCGCCCGATCCGTAGTCGAGTGCTGGGGCGGTCATGCCGGTACGCACCTCAGTTCAGCTTGAGTCCGAGCTCCTTGATCAGGGGCGCGTACTTGGCGGTCTCCCGCCGGATGGTCTCGTCCATCTCCTCGGGCGTGGTGCCCGCCGTCTCCAGGCCGAACACCATGAGCTGGTCCCTCACTTCCTTGCGCTGCACGACCTCCATGACGTCCTTGTGGATCTTGTCGATGATCGCCCGCGGCGTGCCGGCGGGCGCGGACAGTGCATTCCACATCAACAGCTCGTAGCCCTTGAGTCCGGCCTCCGCCAGCGTCGGCACGTCGGGCAAGGCCGCGGAACGGACCGGGCCCGTCGTGGCCAGGGCGCGGATCTTCCCGGACTGGATGTGCGGGACATTGGCCGCGATGCCGTCGAAGGCGACCTCGACGTCCCCCGAGAGCATTCCCTTCACCACCTCCGAGGCGCCGCGGTATGGCACCTGGACCAGCTTGATGCCGCTCTGCCGCGTGAACATCTCGCCCGCGAGCTGCGTGGACGTGGTGCTGGAGCCGTAGTTGATGCTGCCGGGCTGGGCCCGGGCGGCGGCCACTAGGTCGGCCACCGTCCTGAAGGGCGTCCGGTCGGTTGCGGTGAGCACCAGGGACTGGCGGGCGACGATCGAGATGGACGCGAAATCCTTGATCGGATCGTAGGGCAGCCGCGAATACAGCGCCGGGTTCAGCGTGTACGTCGAATCCAAGGGCATGAACAAGGTGTAGCCGTCAGGTGCGGCGCGGGCGGCCTCCTGCGCCGCGATCAGCGTGTTGGCCCCGCCCTTGTTGTCCACGACGACGGGCTGGCGCCACTTCTCGGACAGGCGTTGCGCGATCGCGCGGCCCAGCACGTCGGCGGGACCGCCGGCCGGGAAGGGCACGATCAGGCGCACCGGCCTGGCGGGGAAGCTGGTCGCGGCCTGCGCCTGCGCCTGCGCCGCGGCGGGCAGGACCGGCAGCATAAGCATCGGGACGAACAGCGCGGCGCGCGGCGCCACGCGGCGCAGCAGATGGAACATGGGCATGGGGGTCTCCTATTGCTCGTGATCGCGGGGGGGTCGGCGGCGCCGGAGCGGGCCGCTCAGAACCCGTACAACTGCTCGGGGTTGCGCACCAGGATCCGGTGGCGCAGCGCTTCGTCGGGCACCCAAGTCAGCATCTGGTCCAGCAGGTCCGTGGTGTTGGGCATCTCGCCCTTGAACGAGACGTGCGGCCAGTCGCTGGCCCATACCAGGCGGTCCGGCCGGGCGGCCAGCAGCGCCTGGATGTAGGGCACCATGTCCTCGTACGGCGGAGGGAGTGCCGACATCCGGTAGCCGCAGGACAGCTTGACCCAGCATCGCCCCTTGTTTACCAGCCTCAGCAGCGCCTGGAAGCCAGGCTGCCCCAAGCCGTCACCGGGCCTGAGAGAGCCCATGTGGTCAATCACGACATCGGTGGGCAGTTCGCGCAGGGTGGGCTCCATCTCGGCCAGCGGAGCCCGGCCCTGGTCATCCATGACGTGGAGCTGCACATGCCAGCCCAGGCGGGCGATGCGCGCCGCGAGCGTCGGCATCTCGGCCAGCGGGACGGCGCCGGCATGGCCGATGTTGTAGCGCACTCCCCGCACGCCGACTTCGTGCAGGCGGTCCAGTTCGGCCTCCTGCACGTCGGCCCGCAGCGCGACGACGACGCGCGCCGGCCGGCCCAGCTCGGCCACCGCCGCTAGGTGCCGGCGGTTGTCGGTGCCGTAGCCGCTGGGCTGCACGAGCACTAGGCGCTCAACGCCCAGGGTGTCGTGCAACGCGCGCAGCTGCGCCGGCAAGGCATCGGGCACATCGAAGGCGCGCGTCGCGGCCACCGGATAGCGGTCAGCGGGGCCGTAGACATGCACATGGCAATCCGCGGTCCCCGGCGGGCAGACCAGCCGGGGCTTGCGGGGAGCTGGATCGGGAGGCTGGCACAGCGGAATCTCCGCGCCGGCCCGGATGCTCATTGCAGGCGACGGGCTGCTCATTCGTAGATCCGATCCTCGTACAGCACCACCGGCACTTCCTTGTTCTTCTCGGAATAGCCATCGAAGGGCTTGCCCTCCAGGTCGATGCGCGCGAGCACGTCGCTGTCGGGGTCGATGTGCGCGCCGATGCGCAGCATGACGAGTTCCTCCCCGTCCTCCTTCGCATGGAACCAGTAGAAGGTGCCGGCCGGCAGCAGCACGCAGTCGTTCCTGCCGACCTCGCGCGTCTCGCCATTCGGTCCGTGGAACACCGCGCCGCCCTGCAGGATGACGAACACGTGGTCCTCGTTGGAATGCGCGTGGATCTCGTTCTCGCCGCCGCTCGCGTAGGTCTTGAGCACCACGTTCATGTAGCGCGACGCGCCAAGGACCTGGTTGGTGCGGCCCTGCTTCGGCAACTGGGCCCGGATGTGGAAGAAGCTGGGCTGGCCCGGCTTTTCCAGGCGCGCCATCTCGGCGCGCCACTCCGCGGCGCTGTTGACGATCGGCGCGAAGCTGTTGGTAAGTCTGTTCGTGGTCATGGTGATCTCCTTCGTGAATGTCAATCGATCCTGATGCCGGCTTCCGCGATGACGGGACGCCACCTGGCGGCCTCCGAGGTGATGAAGCCGCGCAGCGCCTGCGGCGAGCTGGCGTCGGCCAGCAGCCCGGCGCCCAGGAGCTTCTCCTGCACGTCCTTGGATGCGAGGGCCTGCGTCAGCGCGCGGTTGAGCTCGTCCACCACCGCCGCGGGCGTTCCCTTGGGCGCCAGCAGCGCCATCCACACGTCGATGTCGGGCAGTTTGATCCCCACATCGGCCATCGACGGCACGTTGGGCAGCGTAGGGATGGGCTTGGCGCTCAGGCGCGCGAGCGGCCGCAGCGTGCCCTTCTCGAAATGGGGCATGGCGGTCGTGATGCCGTCGATGGTGAACGTGACGTCCTTGGTCAGTAGGCTCTGGGTCGTGCCCGCGCTGCCCTTGTAGGGAACCGAGACCACCTCCTTGCCCAGCGTGCGCTTGAGCAGTTCGCCGGAGAGCTGGGACGTGAAGGTGCCGAAGCCATAGCTCAGCGCGGCAGGGCCGGCCTTGGCCTGCGCGACCAGCGCCTGCATGGACTGCGGACCGGCCTGGTGCGTCATAACCACCAGGGGCGTGGTGGCCACCTTGCCGATCGGCTCGAAGTCCTTGACGGGATCGTAGGGCAGCTTGGCGTAGAGGTACTGGTTCATCACCAGCGTGTTGTCGATGGCCATCAGCAGCGTGTAGCCGTCCGGCGCCGCCTTCGCCACCGCATCGGCGCCGATGATGGTGTTGGCCCCAGGCTTGTTGTCCACCACGATCGGCTGGCGCATCAGCTCGCCCATGCGCTGCCCGACGACGCGGGCCAGCAGGTCGGTGGGACCGCCGGCCGGGAACGGCACGACCATCCGGATCGGCCGGCTGGGATAGTCACGGGAAGCTGGTGCTTGTGCGTGCACCGGAAGGGCGGCGCAAATGAGCGACACGGCGAGGGCCGCGGCGACCTGGAAGGTCTTCATGGGGTGTCTCCTGGGCGGTTGTCGATATCCGCGATTCGTTGTCGCGGACGCTTGTTGACCGCCGTCAATTCTGGTGGGCCCGTGCGTCCCCGGCAACGCAGGCTGGCCTATTCGCTGTATCGAAGAAATGAATTCACCAGGATCCACGCCCTTCATAGATCTGAACCGTCGCCAGTGGTGGCCAACTCCGAAGAGGCGCGGCGCCCTCCAGGGGCATGGCCCATGGGTTACGCCACGCGCCGCGCGGCCGACGGCAGGCAGCGTGGTCACCATTGGGTACAGGCGCGGCCGCACGAAGCGCAGTTCGCGCTCCACATCACAGCAGGCCGGCTTAATCCGCCGGAGTTCCTGGTCCTGCCCTTGTCCGCCGCGCTTGCCTGGCAGCTGGCGAGCGCATCCGCATCGCTGAGCACCTGGCCGACGCGCAATGAGAGGTCCAACTCGAGAAGGCGCCGGCGTCGCTCAAAGCCTGGGTGGCGCGGGCGGTGCGGTGCGCGCCTGCGCATGCGACGGTGCCGGGGACCAGCGTTCCGGGAGAGCCCATGTTCGCTGACTGCACCGGCGAAGCGACGGGCCCTCAGCCGCGGCGCGGGCGCAGCACGCCAACGCGCGAGCCGATCAGAGCGGCGCGGCCGCTCCGAGGCGCAGCTTCAAGCGGCCTTCGGGCCGCTCGGCGCACCACGCTGAGCGCAGTGCCTTCTGCCGCCCGCGCCGGGCGGTGGGCCCGGACTTGCGCAGTGGGCAATGCCCTTGCCCACCTTCTCGGAGCGTTCCGCGGGCAGGTACCCGTGCGCAAAAAAAGGCGCCGGGTTGCCCCGGCACCAAACCTTGGAGATAACAATGCAAAAGGGTCCCGGCGTCCTGCCACCGCAGCCCGTCGCGGAGCTGCGGCGACGCGGCGCCGGTCGCCATCATCAGAAGTTGTGCCGGACCCCCATGTAGATGTTCCGGGAACTGCCGCTGGCCGAGCCGACCAGCGTGGCCGGCGCCTGCGCAGTGCCGGTGCCCAGCACGTACTGCGAGCCGTTCTTGTTGCTGATCTATCCCACGCCGAAGTACAGGCGCGTCCTCTTCGACAGGTCGTAGTCGCCGCCGAGTGCAATCCAGTTCGCGTCCCGGTTGCCCGTCAACGCCGTGTAGTCCGACCTGTCGTTGACGCGGGTGAACTGGGCAATGGCCGTGAATTGCCCGAAAGGCACGCGCACGCCGACGTTGGTCAGCCTGAACTCGCTCGTCGAGGCACCCGGGAGCCGCGCGATGGCTCCGGTGCAGGTCACGCAGGAATTCTTCTCCACCGTCATGCCCATGAAAAACTTGGCGAAGCGGGCGTCGTACGAGCCACCGAGCACCATCGCCGAGACCTTGCCCGCGGCGTCGTCCGGTCCCTCCTGCCGCTGGAAGCCAGCGTTGAGGTCGAAGCCGCCGGCTTGGTATCGCGCGGATGCGCCGTACCCGCGTCCGATCGTCGCCGAATTCTCACCGAACGAGTACTGGCCACGGAACTCGATGCCGCCCCAGCGCGGCGACACGTAGTTGACCGCGTTGTCCTGCCGCGCCGACACGCCCATCGGCAGCACCTGGCGCTGCGTGGTCGGGCTGATGTTCCGGGTGAGCGCGAGCAGCCCGCCCGCGCCTTCCCAGACGAAGGCATCCACACTGCTCTGGACCATGTAGTAGGGAGTGGGAATGCGGCCCATCTGCAACGTGCCGAACCGCGCGTCGCTCAGCCCGACCGACGCCTCGCGTCCGAACGCGCGACCGCCTTGGCCGAGCGTGCCGTCGTCGAGGTTGATGCCCATCTCGAGGCGGAAGACAGCAGCAAGCCCTCCCCCAAGGTCCTCCACACCGCGAAAGCCCAGGTTGCTCCCGGCGCTTCCCCCCGAGATCACCCGATTGACGCTACCGCCTCCCGAACGCGGCGAGTCCACGCCTGCATCCGCTCGCCCATAGATGGTCACGCTGCTCTGCGCGTTGGCTGCGCCGCAGACGGACAGCAGCACGGCGCATGCGACCGCATGCTTGGCCATTCCGTTCATAGTTGTCTCCTTCGTTGAACTTGGGGCTTTGCCCCACTTCCTCTTCTTCACATTGCGCCTGGCGTCTCATGGGAAAGTTCCACGCGCAGCCCACCAAAGACCACATCGCTCGATGACTCGCGGATTCATCGTGGCTCCTCCGGCTCGGGGAAGTATAGATAGTCGACTAACTTTTTAGATAGTCACCTAAGGAAATCCTGCAAAACCCCCCGCAGTGTTTGGTACATGTCAGCATGCAATGGCATCCTCACAGGCCATGAAGCAAAGCAGCCTTGACCTGAATCTGAGCACCAAGAAGACCCGCAAACAGGAACTGCTGGTCCAGATGGATCGGGTGGTTCCCTGGGCTGCATTGATCGATGTCATTGCCCCGTACTACCCCGAGGGCAAGAACGGCCGCCCACCCTTTGCCCTGGAGACCATGCTGCGCATCCACTGCATGCAGCAGTGGTTTACCTTGTCGGATCTGGCGATGGAAGAAGCCCTCTTTGACACCCCGATCTACCGGGAGTTTGCAGGGCTCGATGCCCATGGACGAATGCCTGACGAGAGCACCATTTTGAGGTTTCGCCACCGGCTGGAGAAGCACAAGCTGGCCGAGCAGATTCTGGCCACCGTCAACGAACTGCTGGCAGCGCAGGGCTTGCTGCTCAAGGCGGGCACTGCGGTAGACGCCACGTTGATCGCAGCGCCCAGCTCTACCAAGAACAAGGACAGAAAGCGCGATCCAGAGATGCACTCAAGCCAAAAGGGCAATGAATGGCACTTTGGCATGAAGGCCCACATTGGCGTGGACGCGGAGTCAGGACTGGTGCATACCGTCATCGGAACCTCGGGCAACGTGGCCGACGTTGTAGAAGGCAACAGCTTGCTGCACGGGCAAGAAAAAGACGGGTTTGGTGACGCGGGCTATCAAGGCGTTCACAAGCGCCCGGATGCCAGGGCGGGCGTGACGTGGCACATAGCGATGCGCCCGGGCAAGCGCAAAGAGCTGGACAAAGAGAACAACCCCGTTGACGCGCTCATAGACCGGGTGGAGAAGATCAAGGCAAGCATCCGGGCCAAGGTGGAGCATCCCTTTCGGGTGATCAAGCGGCAGTTTGGATATGTGAAGGTGCGCTACCGGGGATTGAAGAAGAACACACTGCAGCTCAAGACGCTGTTTGCGCTGTCCAACCTGTGGATGGTGCGCCACCAATTGCTGGGGGCGAAGGGATGAGTGCGCCCGCAAACAGCCGTGCAGCCGCAGCGGCTGCGCAAGTGGCCCCCACAAGGGGCACCAAACAAGGCGGAACCGCTGGAAAGACGGTCTCCATTGCGCCAGATGAAAAACTCAGTCTCGTAGCACGCGCGAAACCGAGTTGTTCAGGACATCCCTAAGTAAATATCTCAGGTAAAAATCGAACGCTTGTGGCAGGCGTGCGACGCTTTTTCAGCCGACTTGCCAGCGGCCGCGGAACGCTGACAGAGACCATCCAGGATGGCATCGGAACCAACCCGGATTGATTGGCTGATCAATGCCTCGCGGCGAAGCGCGCAGCATCCCATCGGGTACAGATCCCATTGCCGCGGCAAGGAGCGATGCACGATCGGACACGGGACATGGCCCATGTCCGGCCGATGGAACGACCCGGTCAGCGATCCGGTCGCGCTCCCACCTCTGCCCGCCATTCACGGGCACGCAGGCGCGTCCGCCGGCGGTGCGCTTCCAATTTCCACGCGCCGCTAGTCGGGCCATCGCCGGCCCCGTGCCGATGCGCGAGACCGTGGGCACTGCTCAGCGCCGCACGGACACGCGGCCCAGTGGTCAGGGCAGCACGGCGTCTTCGCCAATGCGCGCGACGTGCGATGGAAGCCGGGCCCATTGGCCACGCGGGCCGACAGCGAACCCATTGACGCGAACAGCATGGGCAGCGGGCGGCGCCGGTTGAACCATCGATCAACATCGGGATGGACCCTAGCTCGCCATGCCGGCTGCCGTGCCAGATTGCTTCCGTCATAGGTTGACCGCGCATTCAAGCTTGATGCACATCAACCTTGTTCCTAGCATTCGGTTCTTCTTAGGGCACGTGTAGTTGCCTGCAACCGGAGACACCATGAAGAATCCATCCAGCCCCACGCGGCGCTCGCTGCTCGCGGCCGCCACCATGCTCGCCGCAGGCTTCGGCCACATGGCGATCGCGCAAGAGAACTACCCCACCAAGCCGGTCACCCTCATCGTGCCCTTCACTCCCGGCGGTAGCAACGACGTCATCGCCCGCGTGATTGGCCAGCGGCTCAGCCAGATCTGGAACCAGCCGGTCATCGTGGACAACAAGGCAGGCGCCGCCGGAAGCATCGGGACCGACCACGTGGCCAAGGCCCCTGCGGATGGCTACAAGCTGCTGATCACCAACAACAACACCATGTCCATCAATCCGGTGCTGTTGCCCAACACGCCGTACGTCGTCGCGCGCGACTTCGCCCAGGTCACGCAGCTCGGCGCGGTGCCTGTCGTGCTGGTCGTGAACTCGAACGTGAAGGCGACGACCGTGAAGGAACTGGTGGATCTCGCGAAGGCCGCTCCGGGCAAGCTGACCTATGCCTCGTCGGGCTCCGGCAGCCCGCAGCATCTGTCCGCAGAGCTCTTCAAGGCAATGACGGGCACCGACATCACCCACATCCCCTACAAGGGCGCTGCGCCTGCCATCACGGACATGCTGGCCGGCCAGGTCGACCTGCAGTTCGGCGCCATCAACTCGCTGCTGCCACACATCCGCACCGGGAAGCTGCGCGCGCTCGCCGTGGGCGGCACCCGGCGCGCCTCCCTGCTGGCCGATGTCCCGACGATGGCCGAGGCGGGCCTGCCCCAGTACGACAGCGAGATCTGGCTCGGCTTGGCGGCTCCCGCAGGGACGCCTGCGGCGGTGATCAAGCGGATCAACGAAGATGTCACCAAGGTCCTGGTGGAGCCTGCGGTGAAGGAAAAGCTCGCCGAGCAAGGCATCGATGCGCGGCCGAGCACGCCGCGGGAGATGACCAAGCTGGTCGAGAAGGACACCGCGCGATGGGCAAGTGTCATCAAGAGCGCGGGCATCAAGGCCGATTGAGCGGAGTAACCATTGAATTCGAAGCAAGCCATTCCTTTGCGCCGCGACATCCCCGCACCGGGCGCCGGCGCCAGCGCCGGCAGTCTGTGGGCCAGCGACGCGATCGCGGAGATGATCCGCGCGCTCGACATCCCCTATGTCCTCCTGAACCCCGGCTCGAGCTTCCGCGGTCTGCACGACAGCCTCGTCAACCACCTCGGCAACATCGATCCGCAGATGCTGGTCGTGCTCCATGAGGAGCATGCCGTCGCGATCGCCCACGGCTATGCGAAGGTCACAGGGAAGCCGCTGGCTGCCATTGTTCACAGCAACGTGGGCCTGATGCATGCGTCCATGGCGATCTTCAACGCCTGGGTGGACCGCGTGCCCGTGCTGGTCCTGGGCGCGACGGGCCCGGTCGATGCGGCCAAGCGGCGCCCCTGGATCGACTGGATGCACACCGCGCAGGACCAGGGCGCACTGGTGCGCGACTTCAGCAAGTGGGACGCGCAGCCGGCTTCCGTCGCCGCGTCGTACGAGGCGCTGCTGCGGGCCAAGCAGATCGCGCTGAGCGCTCCCGCCGGCCCCACCTACGTGTGCTTCGATGTCTCGCTGCAGGAAACGCGCATCGATGCGATCCCGGCGCTGCCGGACGTCAGCCGCTACCAGGTTCCCTCGCCCGCCGTGCCGGGCAGGGACGAGCTGGCCAGAGCCGCAGCGCTGCTTTCGGGCGCGTCCCGTCCGGTAATTCTGATGGGGCGGGTCTCCAGGTCCAGCGAAGGCTGGCGCCAGCGCATCGAGTTGGCCGAGAAGCTCAATGCGCAGGTTCTCACCGACTTGCGGGCCGGCGCGTCTTTCCCCACCGACCATCCGCTGCACGCGGCCGTGCCGGGCGTCTTCCTGACCCCGGACGCGGCCGCCACGCTGCGCGCCGCCGATGTCGTGCTGAGCCTGGACTGGTACGACCTGAACGGCACGCTGCAGCAGGCATGGCGCAACGAGAGCGTCGGCGCCAAGGTGATCCAGGTCTCGCTCGACCACTACAGCCATCGCGGCTGGAGCATGGACCACCAGGGCCTGCCCCCGGTGGACGTGTTCATGCCGGTCGAGCCGGACGTCGCCGTGCCCCTGCTCTGCGCTGCCTGCACCGAGCGCACCTCGGCCCTCCGGGCTCCGAAGCGCCCAATGGCCATGCCACCGGTTCCGGAAGACGGGACAATCAGCATCGCGATGGTCGCCGACGCCCTGCGCCGGGCCGCGGGCACGCAGCCCGTCACCCTGATCCGCGTACCGCTGGGTTGGAGCGGCGAGATGGGCCACTTCCGCGACCCGCTGGACTACCTGGGCATGGACGGGGGCGCCGGCATCGGCTCCGGGCCGGGCATGGCCGTCGGCGCCGCGCTGGCGCTGCGCGGCACCGACCGCCTGCCCGTGCTGATGACCGGCGACGGCGACTACCTGATGGGCCTGACGGCACTGTGGACCGCCGCCAATGCCGGCGTTCCCCTGCTCACCATCGTCTGCAACAACCGGTCGTTCTTCAACGACGAGCTGCACCAGGAGCGCGTGGCCCGCGATCGCGACCGCCCGGTGCAGAACCGGTGGATCGGGCAGCGCATCGGAGACCCGGACCCCGATCTGGCCGCGCTCGCGCGCGGCCTCGGCCTGCAGGGCCTCGGGCCGACGGACAGCCCGTCGGAGCTCGACGAGGTCCTGGCCCGCGCCGTCGCCGCGGTGCGGGAAGGAGCGACCGTCGTCGTCGATGTGCACGTCACGCCGGGCTACAGCGCCGCGATGGCCTCCGGCATGACCCGCTCCCATGAAGACCAGGAAGGAGCCCAGCCATGACAGCGGCCCCCATCGTCCTGCCGGACAGCGGCGACCTGAGCCCCTACGTCCAGCGCGTCCTGCCCCGGTCGAGCGGGCTCTTTTGGGACGGCCGCTGGCAGGAGGGAGCGGGCCAGGCGATCGCGACCTTCAACCCGTCCACGGGCGAGCGTCTGGCCGACGTGACCTCGGCGGGTTCGGCGGAGGTTGACGCCTCGGTCGCCTCGGCGAAGGCCGCCTTCCCGGCCTGGGCCGAGAGCCCTCCCCTGCAGCGCGCGGCGCTGCTGCGTGAAGCGGCACGCCGCGTGCGCCTGCATTCACGCGAGCTGGCGCTGCTGGACGCCGCCAACTGCGGCAATCCCGTGCGCGCCATGCAGATGGACGCGGAGATCGCGGCCACCCAGCTGGACTACTTCGCGGGACTGGTGCTCGAGATCAAGGGCGAGACCATCCCCACCGCCAACGGCGCGCTGAACTACACGCTCAGGGAACCGCTCGGCCCGGTCGCGCGGATCTTCCCCTTCAACCACCCGTTCATGTTCGCGGCCGGCAAGATCGCCGCGCCGCTCGCGGCGGGCAACACGGTCATTCTCAAGCCGCCGGAGCAGGCGCCGCTGTCGACCATCCGGCTGATGGAGATCCTGGACGGCCTGTTCCCCCCGGGCGTGCTGAACTGCATCGCCGGCGGCCGGGACACGGGTGCCGCGCTGTCCGTGCACCCGGATGTGCAGGCCGTCGCGCTGATCGGAAGCGTCGGGGCGGGCAAGGCCGTGCTGCGGTCCGCCGCGGAGACGATGAAGCGCACCCTGCTGGAGCTGGGCGGCAAGAACGCGATGGTCATCTACCCCGACGCGGACCTGCGCAGCGCGGTGGAGGGGGCCGTGCGCGGCATGAACTTCACGTGGTGCGGGCAGTCGTGCGGCTCCACGAGCCGCCTGTACGTGCACCGATCCCTGCACGACGAGTTCATGCAGCGCGTGACGCAGGAGCTCGCGCGCAAACACCGGCCCGGCATCGCGACCCATCTGGACACGACCATGGGCGCAATGGCGAGCCGCGCCCAGTACGACCGCACGCTGCACTACATCCAGGCCGGCATCGACGAGGGGGCCACGCTGCTGACCGGTGGCCGCACGGCGCGCGACGCGCAACTAAAGGACGGGCTGTTCATCGAGCCCACCATCTTCACGGGCGTGCGGCCCGACATGCGGATCGCACGCGAAGAGATCTTCGGCCCGGTGCTCTCGGTGTTTTCCTGGGACGACGAGGACCGGATGCTGGCCGAGGTCAATGGCACGGAGCTCGGGCTGACGGCCTCGGTGTGGACCACGAGCCTGAACACCGGCCTGCGTGCCGCGAAGCGGATCCAGTCGGGCTACGTGTGGGTCAACGAGTGTTCGGTGCACATCCCCGGCGCGCCGTTCGGCGGCTACAAGCAGTCCGGCGTCGGCAGGGAGGAATGCAAGGAGGAGCTGCTGGAGTTCACGCAGCTGAAGAACGTCAACGTGAAGCTCGGCTAGGGATCATGGTCGCTCGATAGGTGGTCAAGAGGATCGTCTCCGGCATCGTGGATCGCGCGCTTGCGTGCTCCGAGCAACACGCGATGAGTGTCCCCAACCGCAATCCGTAGGGACACGGGCCTTCCTTCGCCTACCGAGCGATCATCATGTCCAGGGCCCGGCCGGCCGGAACCCTCAAGGAGCTCGCGCCTGCGGGGCGCTGGCTCCGACACGTCCTTCCACCGCGGTGCCTGGCCCCCGTAGCCCCTGTCCAACATGCGGGCTCACTGCCACCCGAGCGCACTTGCGCAACGCCTCGGGCGATCACTCCTGCGAGGAGCCAGCCAGGTCGTTCCTCGACCCCATCGACGCGAACCAGGGTGCGACCAAGGCCTTTGCCTTCATCGAGCCCGCGCAGGTGTTCCGCCATGCGCGGAAACGGGACAAGGCCCAAGACAAGCGCCTCCTGTGCCGCACGCCCTCGGCGTGCCGTACGCCATCGACATCTGCGGCATGCCGACGCAACACAGCGCCTCGAGGTCTGGAGCCAGGGCGTCGCCAAGCCAACGCTCAGCGAGGAGGTGGGGGGCTGTCGCGGCGGTTGGACGGCGCACAACAGGGTTCGCCCCAGCTTTCCTATTGTTAGTCGATTAACAATAATGCGCCGAACTGGGTCGGCCGCGCTGCGCCGTCCTCGCCAGTCGTCCCAGCGACCGCCCGGCGGTGCCAGAGTCGATGCCAATTCCACAGAGGACCAGGAGACAAGATGAACAACACGCCCCCCGCATCCCGCCGGAAGTTCTTCCGCACCAGCGCTGGCATGGGTGCCATCCTAGCCGCCGCCAGCACCGGCGCGTCCGGTGCCAGCGCGCGCGCCCACGCTGCCGTGCGGGTGCGCAACGGCTTTGTGGCCGATCCTTCGACCTACTACGAGGTTCTGGAGCCGGTCGCGAAGACCCGCAAACCGCCCATGGTGATGATCCACGGCGGGGCGCACACCGGCTCCTGCTACATGGCGACCGCCGACGGCCGCCCGGGCTGGGCGCCCTTCTTCGCGGCCCAGGGCTACCAGGTGGTGGTGCCCGACTGGGCAGGCACCGGTCGCAGCGGCTACATCCCCTACGACGAGCTGTCGGGCGAGACGGTGGTGAAGGGCCTTGGCAAGGTGCTGGCCACGCTGGACCGCCCGGCGATCGTCATGACGCATTCGATGTCGGGCCCCTTCGGCTGGAAGCTGCTCGAACTCTTCGGCGACCGCATCGTCTCCCTGGTGGCAATCGCACCTGGCGGGCCGGCCAACGTTAGCGCGCCGACCGAGTTCCTGTCCAGCACGCCGGACCACGTGGAAGTCCGCTTGGCGCCCGGCGCTCCGGTGCTCAAGCTCAGCCGCAAGCTACCCTTCGTTGCCGAACCGGGCTGGGCCACCAAGAAGCTGGTCGGCAGCAGCACGCGCTTCCCGCGCGAGTATCTGGACAGCTACCTGGCCAGCCTCACCGTCATTCCGCCCCGGTTGCTGCTGGAGCGAGTGAACTATGAGAACAGCGCGCCCCGCGTGACCGACCCCTCGGGCTACAAGGGCAAGCGCGTGGCCCTGGTCATGGGCACCAATGACGCGGACCACACGGCCGCCATCGACAAGCCCATCGTCGACTGGCTGAACGACATCGGCGCGCGCGCGGAGTTCATTCCGCTGGGCGACCGGGGCATCCAGGGCAACGGCCACATGATGATGATGGAGAGCAACAGCGACCAGTTGGCAGCCGGTATTGCGGCCTGGCTGCAGACCGGCAAGTTCACCGCCTCGGCGTCCTAGCACCTCCGGACAGCGCTCGGGCCGACGCCGCCGCGATCCAGTGGCGCAGGCTGTTAAGGCAGGCCAGGTCAGTGTCGCGCGGCAGGGCTTCCACCCGCACCATGCCCTCTTCCAACCGCCCCTCGCGCAGCGCCACTGCGCGGACGCACCGTTTGGCAGGCCGCAGCGCAACTGCGGCGTGGCCATCGCCCATCATCGGGGACTGCTCCCTGGAAAGAGAAGACGCACGAGTTCGCAGCGGCAGGCCGGCCGCCGCTAGCCCGCAATGCCCGGCGTCCAGTCCGCTCTCGCAGAGGACCGCCTCTCGGCTCTGAGCGACACAGGGCGGCGCGAGCGACCCGCACGTGCCTCGCCACGCTCATGGGCGGGGGACGTAACGGGCGCGCGGCCGCCAAAGGCCGGTCACGCTGCGCTGCTCCTCCACATGCGCAGCCCAGCCGGCCATGCGCGCCACCAGGAAGAAGACCGCAGCCGACCAGACGGGAAGCCGGAGCGCCCGCACCAGGCAGACGACGGCGAACTCATGCCTGGGATGGTCCGCGAGATTCTCCTGCGCCCACCCGACGAAATCGGTCACCTGTCGCATGTTGAAGGAGTCGTCGGCCAGCTCCGCGGCGATGGCGAGCAGGTGCCTCGCGCGCGGGTCGCCGCCCATGTAGAGCGGATGCGTGAAGCCCGGGATCCGCTGCGCCCGCTGGTGCAGCCGCAGGGCCTTGTCACGCAGCGCTGTCGCGGACGGTCTTGCGGTGAGGAAGCGGTCCACGACCGCATAGTGCCCGGCGATCTCGGTGCCGGCGCTTGCGCAGATGCCCACGGCGATACAGTCGAAAAGGTTCGCGCCTCCCGAGGCCGCCGCGCGGACGGCCAGGGTGCCGGGCGGCAGTTCGTGGTCAGCGAGAAGCACGAGCAGCGCGTTCACCGCCCGGATCCGCGCGGGCGTGGTCTCGCACCCGAAGGAGCGGATCAGCGTCGATGCGATCGATTCGGAGCGATCCGGCAGCGTCAGCGCTCTGGCCGGGCCGACACATCCCAGCGCTTGCGCCACCGCACAGATCAGCAGGCGCGCCTCTTGCGCGACACCCGCGTCCTGGGCACCGCCGCCCGACATCCGGCGGGTGCGCTCCAACTGGAGAGCCAGCATCGCAAGCGACCCGTACACGCGGTGAGGATCAGCGCCGTGCAGGATCCGCAAACCGGCTTCGCGTGCCAGTGCCTGGTCGCGCGGCGGGATTCTCCAGGCGCTGGCCCTGTCGACATCGAGCGGAGCACCCCACAGCAGCTCGCAGACACGCTCGAACGGAACGCCCTGCCGCGCGAGGTCGCTGGCCAGGTAGCCCCGGTACGCAGGACCCGCCTCGGTGATTTCCGTGATACCGCTGCTGACGATGGGTGGCCCATGGTCCATCGCACCGGCCGCCGCCGCAGCATGGCCCGCGCGGGCGGCCGCGCGCGCGACCACCCGTTCGATGTCCGAGCGGCTGTACAGGTGCGCCTTGGTTCCGGGCTGGGGCACGCTGCGGATGGCCCCCCTGCTCACATAGGCGTAGAGCGTCTGCGGGCGGACGCCCAGAAGGGCAAGACTGGCCTTCGCATCCAGGAAATCCGGCTGCCGGCCCGACGTGGGATCGGGGCATGTGCTCATGTGGGCTCCGCGCGATTCCGGCGTTCGCCGGCACGGAAATCCCGAAACCGCGCTATGTCTCCGTAGGCCTAATCATTAGGTATCTAATTATCTCACAGGCTGCCGGGCAGGAGGCGGCGGCACCGGACAGGCGGTTCCGGCGTGCGTTCCATGGGGCATCCATGCCTCTCGCCCGTGGTGCGCGGGGCCCGCGACGCGGCACTGCCGAAGCGCCGGCGCGAACGTCGCGCTCCCGGGCGGTCCGCGAGCGCCGCAGCGGATGCCTTCGGCGATGGCGGCAACCACCGGTGGCCCCCAGACGCGGCCCGATGCGGCACGGTTTCGCCCGGGCGCACTGCGCTATGGCGGGCCCGATGCATCTGAGGGATGGGCAGAGCGTGGCGGCGCCCCGAGGCGCAGTTCGCTTCCACGACGTCGCACCCAGGGCGCGGCCAGCGTCAACGCGAGCTACGTTCTTGCGGATGACTGGGCGGCCGGCGCGCGCTTCGGATCATCCTGGATGCATTCGTCGCTCGCCAGGTTGTCGATGATCTTCAGCAGCGAGCGCCGCACGATGCTGATGTGGGCATCCGTCAGGGATCTGACGGCGAGCGCGTTGACCTCCTCGGCCAAGGGCACGAGCTTCGCCTTGAGGCGCTTGCCCGCCGGCGTCAGGAACACGTAGATGCTCTTGCGGTTGTCGGGACGCTGCTTTCGCAGGACATACCCGAGTTCCTCCATGGCCTTGAGGGCGATCGCCGTGGTGGGCGCCATCACACCGGCCTCCGCGCTCAACTCGGCCTGGGTGAGCCCGTCCTTCTCCCAGAGAATCCGCAGGAATGTCCAATGGCCGAGCTGGACGTCGTGGCGCGCGAGACGGGTCTGCAGCGATCGCAGGAAGGAACGCGTCGCGTCCTTTACCAGATGCGCCAAACGGTCGTCGGGAACGCCCTCATGCCAGTGCTGCAGCATACGGCTCGCTACCTCCGCCGACTCTTTCCCTGCCTTTTTTGCCAATTTTCATTCCTCAATGCATCCCAACGGACACTCTGCCCGGCCGACCCCCTGCAAGACAGCGGCGATCGGCGACATGAACGAGCCGACGGACACGAAGAAGCGGGAGGAGGTTGAAAAGGTGCTGCCCAAGCCAAGCGGACCGCACAATATAGCACCGTACATTCTGCTGTTCCCAGTAGGCGACACGCTGATCCAGATCACAAAACCATACGGTTGCACGGGCGAAGGCGAGACGACGCCAGCGCTTTCGTTCTGGCGAGCTACGGGCTTTGCGCCCCCCTTCGCACGCTCGGCCCCAGGCTACGCGCACGCGTCTACGCGTCGACCTTTGACACGCGGTGCCCAGTCCGCCGGAGGCTGCAGGGGTGGATTGGCTTCAGCGCCCCGCTCCGCGGCTGCGCCGCGGGGTATGCGCACGCGTGAATTGCGCACCCCGTGTCCAGACCACAGTGCCTGCGACGAGCCGCCCGCAGCTGGCGCCTGCGGGCGTCGCGAACTGCGAGACCCGTGTGACATCACGGACCGCCGAAGACGCCGCCACGCCGCCCCCACCGCGTGGCTTGTGCTGCCGACGCCGCTACGGGTCTTCTCCGACCCGGGGCGAGAACATGCAGTCCCTCCCGACGCGTCATGGCGGCTGCGTTCCTACGAGCTGGCGCCCCAGCGCGCCCACCGAGTCCACCCCCAGCAAGCCCATGACGCGATCCGTCTCCTGCAGGAGGATCTCCAGCGCGCGGCCTGCGCCGGCCTCCCCCGCCGCTGCAACGCCGTACAGGGGCGCCCGGCCCAACAGCACGCCGTGCGCACCGAGGGCGAGCGCCTTGACGATGTCGGAGCCCCGCCGGAAGCCGCTGTCGACCAGGACAGGCATGCCGCCGGATGCGGCGACCACAGAGGGCAGCACGTCAAGCGTCGCGGGCATGCCGTCCAGGCTGCGGCCCCCATGGTTGGATACCACGACGGCGTCCGCCCCATGGGAGGCGGCCAGACGCGCGTCGTCCGCGGTGAGGATGCCCTTGATCACCAAGGGGCCCGTCCACTGCGAGCGAAGCCAAGCGATGTCCTCCCAGCTGTAGAACGGATTGCGCTGGGCGCGCGTATAGGCGGCCAGCGCGTACGCGTCGGAGCCCGGCGGCAGGAACTCGGCAAGGTTCTCGAAGCGCGGCATGCCGCGGGCGAACCAGGTGGACACGACCCAATGCGGATGGGTCACCGCGTCCCAGACGATGCGCGGAGAAAAATGCAGTGCATGGGCGAACCGGTTCCGCACATCCCGCTCGCGGTTGCCCGGGATCAGCGAATCGACCGTGACCATGAGTGCGCAGTAGCCGGCCGCGCGTGCGCGCGCCAGCAGCCTGGTCGCGACCTCGCGTCCGCCCCACGGATAGAGCTGGAAGAACTTGGGTCCGTCCGATACCCTTGCCACGGCCTCGATGTCGTTGTTCGAGCCGGCGGACAGCGAGAACCCCACGCCCGCCGCTGCGGCCGCGCGCGCCAGCATGAGGTCCGCGTCCGGCACGTAGATCCCGTTGAGGCCCGTCGGCCCGATCATGAAGGGCGCCGCGAGCCGCTGGCCGAACAGCGTGATGGACAGGTCGCGCGAGCCCTTGCCCGTGACCATGCGCGGCAGGAGGTGATAGCGGTCGAAGGCCGCGCGGTTGCGCCGCAGCGTCACCTCGTCCTCCGCGCCGCCTTCCAGGTAGTCCCAGATCACCTTCGGCAGCCGCCTCTTCGCCAGCCGGCGGAGATCCTCGATGTTGACGACCGAAGGAGGCTGCAGTTTGCGATGTGAATGCATGCGCCTTGCCTACTCCGCGCGGATTCCCGCCGCCTGGATGATCGGCCGCCAGCGCGCGATCTCGCTGGAGATCAGGTCCATGAACATCTGCGGCGGCCCGGGCGTGACGTCGACGCCCTGCGATTGCAGGCTCGCGCGCGTGGAAGTGTCGGCCAGGGCCTTGTTCAGCGCCGCGTTCAGCTTGGCGACGGCCGCATCCGGCGTGCCCGCCGGCGCCATGATCCCGTACCAGGCGCTGGCCTCCACGCCGGGCAGCCCGGCCTCGGCGGGAGTCGGCACGTCCGGCAGGGCCGGGGAGCGCCTCTCGCCCATGACGGCCAGGGCCTTCACCCGGCCGGCCTGGATCTGCGGCAACGCCGAGACGAGCGGCTCGAAGATCACCTGGATCTGGCCGGCAATGAGGTCCGTGATGGATCCCGCGCTGCCCTTGTAGGGCACATGCGTCATCTGGATGCCCGTGCGCAGCTTGAACAGTTCGCCTGCCAGGTGATGGGCGGAGCCCGTGCCGCTCGAGCCGTAGTTCACGGCGGTGGGCTGGGCCTTGGCGCGCTCGACCAGGTCGCGCAGCGACGCCGCCGGGAAGGCTTTGTTCGCAATCGCCACGAGGGGCATCATGCCGATCTGCCCCACCGGCCGGAAATCCTTCACGGGATCGAACGGGAGCTTTTCGTACATGCTCGCTGCATAGGCATGCGCCGAGGGCGTCACGATCAGCGTGTAGCCGTCGGCTGGTGACTTCGCCACGATGCCGGCCGCGAGCGTGCCGGCCGCCCCACCCCGGTTCTCGATGATCACGGGCTGCCCCAGCGAATCCCCCATCTGCTGAATGAGCGACCTGGCGATCACATCCGTGGGCCCGCCGGCCGGCGCGCCCACGAACAGGCGTATCGGCTTCGTGGGGTAGGCCGCGCCCTGCGCCCAGGCGCACGGCTGCAGTTGCAAGGTCAGGGTCGCGGCGATGAGCGACAGCATGCGCACTCTCATGAGGTATCTCCTGGATGGTTCTTCGAAGGGGGAAATGTCCCGGCGCTTGCGCCCGCCGGGTGCCCGGCGCGATCCCGGACGCTCGGTGCGGCGGACAGGCCAGCGGGCCTGGGAGGAAGCGCAGCACCGCCCGCGGGCACGCGTGGGGAACGTGGCCGGCTCCGTGGCGGCGCGCTCCTAGTCAAGCACCCGCCTCTGCAGCGTGTCCCGCACCAGCGTCCGCAGCCAACGGTGCGCCGGATCCTCGTGGTGGCGCCTGTGCCATATCTGGATCACCTCCACGCTGGGCGATGCGAACGGCAGCGGCAGGGCCGCGATGCCCTCCTTGCCCTCGAACGCGCCGGCGAGGTCCATGGGAATGATGGCCGTCAACCCGGTCTGCGGGATGATGGTCAGCAGGCCGAGGTAGTGCGGGATCGTGGCCACCACGTTGCGGTGAATACCCATCGCGGCCATGGCCTTCTCGATGACCTCCTGGCTGCGCCCTTCCGTCCGCACCGCGACATGCAGCGCCGACTGGAAGGAAGCAAGGTCCAGCTCGCCGCGCGCGGCGAACTCCTTGTTGCCCGTGATGCACATGAACCCGCTGTTGCGCAGCAGCCGCTGCTGGAAGACGCCGCCGTTCTTGATGTCGGGGAAGTACCCGATCGCGAGATCGACGCCCCCCGATTCCAGCCCCTCCTCCAGCTTCTCCACGATCGGCGACACCGTGCGCAGCCGCACGCACGGCGCCTGCCTGCGCACGGCATTGATCACCATCGGCAGATAGCAGGTCTCGCCGACATCCGTCATGCAGATCGTGAACAGGCGCGACGAGGTGCGCAGGTCCAGCGCCACCTTGGAGAAGATCTGGCGGCGGGCCAGCTCGAGGGCCTGGCGGATGGGCTCCGCGACTTCCAGCGCCTTCGCCGTCGGCTGCATCTCATTCTTGACGCGCACGAACATGGGGTCGTCGAACGCCTTGCGCATCTTCGACAGCGCGTGGCTCATCGAGGGCTGGCTCAGCTGCAGCCGCTCGCCGGCCTTGGAGACGCTGCGGGTCTCCATGAGCGCCTCGAAGACGACGAGCAGATTGAGGTCCTCGTGGGATGGTTGCATCTTGGCCTACCCTTTGGCTGGATCGATGGGAATCTCCCCGGTCTCGCGCGGCGCGCCATGGAAACCCAGGCCGCCGCGAGGTGCGGGCAGGCGCCTGAACCGGCCCCGGCGGCCCGCACGCGCCGGTGCCTTCGCCAGGCGCGGCCTGCACGCGGGGCGCCACGGCGCACGCAGGGGCGTCGCCTCAGCGCAGCAGTTCCACGTCCTCGCCGGAGCCCGCCGACTCGAGCAGCGCCAGGCACACCTCGAGCGTGGAGCGCGCCCATTCGCCGTCATGCAGAGGCGCGACCCCATTCACGACGGCGTCGTACAGTTCGTCGATGACTTCGAAGCGGGGCACCGCGGGCCGGCCCAGCGGCCTCCGCTCCCTCGTGAGGTCCCCGTACACGCAGACGCTGTCGGGCAACGGGCGAATATCGCCGCGCTCGCAGGACACCACGACCGGCCCGAAATGCTGGTGCCACGCCGGCGGCGCATCCGCGGGCGCGGGCACGTAGCCGGGTCCGCCATAGGTGCCCGCCGCCTTCAGGCGCGCCTCCTCCTCCGGCGAGCCCACGGTCGCCAGCTTGCGGCGCGCGGCGCCGTACGCCTCGGGCGACTTGTCGGCGCCCATCTCGCCGATCCAGCCGCACCATTCGTCCGAGTCGAAATGCCCGTAGCCGTTGTAGCTGACGCTGGCGAACGCCCCGCCCTCGAACCACAGCAGGGCCGAATAGGCGCCCTGCGTCGGGCGCCTGGCATCCCAGTCGCCCGTGATCGCGCGCACGCGGCTGACCCGCGTGCCGGCGAGCAGGCGCACGATGTCGACCTGGTGGGCGGCCTGGCTGAACACCACGCCGCCGCCCTCTTCCGTGCGCAGTTCCTCGGGGCGCCGCGGCCGATAGAGGAAGTCGGTGTAGTTGAGCGCGTGGATCATGCGCACCCGCCCGAGCTCGCCGCCCAGTGCGATCTCGCGTGCGCGCAGGTACGGCGTGTCGAAGCTGTGGCAGTGGCCGACGATCAGGTGCACCCCGGCGTCCCGGCAGTCCCGGATCATCGCATCGCAGTCGCCGAGGGACAGCGCCATGGGCTTTTCCACGAGCACGTGCTTGCCGTGCCGGGCGGCGATGCGCGCCTGCTCCGCATGGAACTGGTGCGGGCTGGCGATGTAGATCGCATCCACATCCGGATCGGACGCCAGGCCTTCGATGTCCGGGTACACCGGCGCCTCGAAATCGCTCGCGAAGCGGGTGCGCGCCGGCTCGCGCGGATCGCAGGCCGCCACCAGCCGCACGCGCGCGTCGCGCTGGAGCGTGGGCAGCATGAGCGTGAAGGCGCGGCCGAGGCCGGCCACGCCGAGTCGAAGCGGGCGAGCGGCGTTCACAGGTCGATCACCAGTTCGTCGGACCTGGCCCGGGAGACGCAGATCATGATCTGGCTGTCCATCTCCTCGGGCAGCAGCACCATGTCCCGGTGGTCCGCCTCGCCGCCCAGCAGCTTCGTGCGGCAGGTGCCGCAGGTGCCGCTCTCGCACGAGGACGCCGCGTTGCAGCCGTGCTCGTGGAGCACCGCCAAAATGGACTTGCCGACGGGCACCTCGAATGCCGCGCCCGAGCTGGCCAGCCTCACCATGAAGGGCTTGTCGTCGGGCCGCACGCCGCCGCCCTCGTTGAAGCTCTCGAAGTGCACGTTGGCCGGCGACCAGTGTCCCGTCATGTCGCGCACCGCCTCCATCAGCGCGCGCGGGCCGCAGCAGTACACGTGGGCCGTGTTGGGCTTCTCCAGCACCGGCCAGAGGTCGAAGGCGCGCGCGGGGTCCCCGTGGCTGTGGTGGATCCGCACGCGGCTCTTGAGCTCGGCGGCGCCGAGCTCCTCGCGGAAGGCCGCGGTCTCGGGAAAGCGCGTCAGGTAGATGAGCTTCCACGGTGCCGGCGGCAGTTCGCCGAACGAGCGGATCATGGACAGGATGGGGGTGATGCCGATGCCGCCCGCGATGAAGAGATAGCCCTTGGCATTCTCGACCAGCGGGAAGGCGTTCGAAGGCAGCGACGTGGGCAGCGTGTCCCCCTCGTGCAGCTCCTCGTGCATGGAGAGCGAGCCGCCCTGCCCCTCGGGATCGCGCTTGACGGCGATGACGTAGCGGTGACGCTCCGCGGGATCGTTGCACAGCGAATACTTGCGCAGCATGCCATTGGGGGCCTGGACCTTGACGTGCGATCCCGGCGTGAACGGCGGCAGCGCGCTGCCATCGGGCTGTACCAGCTCGAAGCTGCGGATGTCGCGCGCCACGTCGAGGATCCGCGCCACGCGCAGCGGCATCTGCGTGTCGGAATGGGTTGGGGGTGGGGTGACCGTCATGGCGCGCGGGACTACTCGGCCTTCAGCTGGGCACGCGCGGCGGCGTCGGTCACCTGGGCCTTCTCGGCGCTCAGCGCCCGCGCGAGCTGTTCGGGCGTTCCGCCCGCCGGGTCGACGCCCGCGGTGCGCAGCTGCTCGATGACCTCGGGGACCTTCACGATCTTGTTGATCTCGGCATTGATCTTGGAGATGACCTGCTTCGGCGTACCGGTCTTGGCCAGCACCGCGACCGTGAACGCGAAATCGAAGCCGGGGATCTTTTCCGCGAGCGCGGGCATCTGCGGCGCCAGTGGGGAACGCGTCGTCGAGTTGGTGGCCAGCAGGCGGGCCTGGCCCGACTTGACGAAGCCCATGAGCGAGGGCGGCGAGGCGAAGACCATGTCCACCTGCTCGCCGATCATCGCGGGGACCGAAATGGCGCTGCCCCTGAACGGGATGTGCGTCATCGAGATGCCCAGGCTGGCGTTCATCGCCTCCATCGTCAGGTGGTGGATGCTGCCGTTGCCTGCGGAGCCGTAGTTGAGGCCCCCCGGCTTCGCCTTGGCCAGCGCGACGAGCTCGTCCAGCGTGTTCGCCTTGACGTTCGCGTTGACGGCGAGGAACAGCGGTGCCTTGCCGACGAGGACGATCGGCACGAAGTCGCTGGACGCGTCATAGGTGATCTTCTTGTTGATCAGCGGCGTGATCGAGAGCATCGGCCCGTCGGTCACCAGCAGCGTGTAGCCGTCCGCCGGGGACTGCAGGAGCGCGGAGGCGGCGACCGAGCCACCCGCGCCGGGCCGGTTATCGACGTAGACCGCCTGGCCCAGCGTGTCGCCCAGCGACTTGGCGATGATCCGCGCCACGGTGTCTGGAAGGCCGCCGGCGGCATAGGGAACGACCAGCTTGATGGCGCGGCTCGGATAGGCCTGGGCATGGGCCAGGGCGCCGAAGGCGAGTTGGGCGATGCAGGCCAGGCCGACCAGCCAGGCGGGGATCTTGTGCTTCATGGGGTTGTCTCCAGTTGTGGGTGGTGCGGGATCAGATGCTGTAGGTCTCGTAGGTCGCGGGATGGAAAAGCTCGCTGACCGGCACGTGGCGGGATGACAGGCCTTGCTCGTAGTGGGCCCGGACGAAGGTCTCCAGCGTCCGGGCCGATGCCGCCACGCCGTACGACCAGAAGTCGTCCCCCATCGCCTCGCGGGCGGCCTGCAACTGCTCCTCGACGAAGGGCAGCGTGACCTTGGTGGCTGAGGTGTCCGACAGCAGCTCCAGCGCGGCGGCCTTCGACTGGGTGAAGGCCTTGACGAGCGCGGCGGGAAGCCAGGGGTGCTTGGCAGCGAGCTCCTTCCTGACCGCCGCCACGTGCATAATCGGGAACACGCCCGTGCGCCGGTAGTAGTCCTTGGCCACCGCGGTCGGGTCGTCGAACAGCCAGCCGATGTTCGGGTTCGCGAGCGCCGCCCGGCTCGGGGGGCGCGGCGCCATGAAGCCGTCGATCTCGCCGCGATCGAGCATCTGCGAGATCGTCACCCCCTCGGGCGCCTGTTCGATCCGGACGTCGTCCGGCAGCTGCAGCTTGACCTTCTCGGGCCGCCCGGGCGTCTCGATGCCCCCGCGCACCCAGGTCACGTCGGAGGGGCGCACGCCGAAGTCGTCCTGCAGGATCGCGCGCGCCCAGACGTTGGCGGTGAGCTGGTACTCGGGCAGGCCGATGCGCTTGCCCTTCAGGTCGGCCGGCTCGCGGATGCGGTCCTTGCGCACATAGATCGACGTGTGCCGGAACGCCCGCGAGAGAAAGACCGGCAGCGCGATGTAGGGGCACTCGCCCCGCGAGTGCTTCACCAGGTAGCTGGAGAACGAGAGCTCTGTGATGTCGAAATCGACGCTGCGCATCGCCCGGAAGAACATCTCCTCGGGATTGAGGAGCATGTACACGGGATCGACGCCGTCGATCTGAACGCGGCCGTCGAACAGCGCACGGGTGCGGTCGTAGTCGCCCATGGCGACGGAAAGTTGGAGTTTGCTCACGGGATCAGGACTTCACGGAATAGGAGGGTTCGAACTCGGGGCGGTCTTCGCCGTCTAGCCAGACATAGCGGGCCCCGTATGTGCGCCAGTCGGTCGTCTTGGGGACGATGGCCTGGAAGGAGCAGACGGCCGGCGTGGCCGCTTCGGCGCCGGTGCCGATGGCGGGCGCGCCTTGATCGAAGGCCTGCACGGCCTCGAGCATTTGCTTGCGGAATTCCACGATCGCGAGGTCGCTGGCGCCCAGGCGGTCATGGGTGCGGTCAGCGATGGCGCCCATGGTCAGCCACATCGCGACGTCCTGGTTTGGGAAACCGGTGATGCCCGTGAAGTTGCCGGCCTTCATGGCGTTGCGGTCCTGCCAGAACTTGTTCGCCTCGTTGCGCAGCGGGCGGTAGTTCTGGTCCAGGTCGACACCCACCGTCTGGCGCAGGAACTTGCGCCAGGTGTCGGTCTCCGGCGTCTGCGACGGGTGACCCCATGCGATGAAATAGAACGCCGTGTTCGTGTCGTCCATCGGCACGTTGATGTTGGCCACGTTGTAGCGGTTGTTGGGCGGAATCAGGGCCGTTGCCGGGGCCACGAAGACCGTCGAGCGCACGTAGTCGTTCTCTGCGGCGTTCGTGATCGGGCGGCGCAGCGCGGCATAGCGGAAGCCGAAGCCGGTGCGCTGAACCTGCATGCGCGGGGCCTTGTCGGTGGAGGGGCGCAGCCAGGTCTTGTCGGTGGCCTTCGCGCCATCGACGCGCGCGGGGACCATGTCGGAGGAGTGCAGGCTGGAGCTGTGCGCGGAGTCGATGGCGCCCTCGAGGATCTGCGCCCAGTTGCAGGGCAGCAGCACCTTCGCGATGCTCACCCGCGTGTCCGCCGTCGGCGCCCACGGCGGCGGCTGGAATTCGGGCATGGTCTCCTTCGGCCCCATGTAGGCCCACACCATGCCCGCCCATTCCTGGGTCGGGTACGCGGTGTGCTTGACCTTGTCGACCATGCCGCTCGAAGCCGGCTCGGAAGCCATCTCCAGCACGTTCCCATCGACGTCCATCTTCCAGCCGTGGTAGAGGCAGCGAAGCCCACCCTCCTCGTTGCGGCCGTAGACCAGCGACGCACGACGGTGGGGACAGTACTCATCCATGACGCCGACCCGGCCCTCGCTGTCGCGGAAGACCACGAGGTCTTCGCCGAACGCCCGCGCCTTCACCGGCGTACCGTCGGGTTCGCTCACCTCTTCCACCAGGCAGATCGGCGTCCAGTGGCGGCGCATCAGGCGTCCCATCGGGGCGTCGCCTTCGACGCGACAAAGCAGTTCGTTTTCTTCGTGAGTCATCATGATGTCATCTCATCTCTAGTGGTGGTTGATTCAGGGGTGGAACTAGCAGGCCAAGGCGGCCTCGGGCTTTCGGCCCACGCGCAACACCACGGGCTTGGCGCCGTGCTGCAGCTTGCAGAGCCAATGGGTAAGTGCCGAGTCGAGGTGCTGGACGTGGGGCGGAAGCCAGGCCGCCAGCTCGTGCGCCACGCGGCGGGCCACCTCGACCTCCCCGCGCTCCAGGCGGAGGCGCACCCCGCGCAGCGTGGAGAGCACCGCCTCGTGCTCGCTGATGTGGCAGTCGCGCGGCGGAAACGCCGTCGTGCGCATGAGCTCGTTCTCGGCCGCGAAGTGCGCGGTTGCATGCTGGAGCACCGCGTCCAGCGCCTGTGCCATCTCGGACGCAGCAGCGCGCCACATGCACTCGATCAACTCGGCCAGTTGCTCGTGTTCGTCATCGATCGCGGCATGCCCGAGCAGTAGCGAGTCTGACCAGATCGGCGCCGAGGTTTCAGTGGGCTTCATGGTGGGGAGTACCGGCACCGCTGGCGATGCCTCATTTTGTTAGTTGCCTAATGATTCTAGGTGCGCGCGTTGATCCAGGCAACGGTTTTCCCTCCGGGGTTTCCCTAGAATCATTTGGCCTCTAATAATTTTGTAAACTCGGGATCGATGTGTACGCATGGCCGTGGACTCGTGTGCGTGCGCACCGACTCGGCTCGCCGTCGGACGTCTCCCGAAGACGCGCGCGTGCCGCGAGGCCGGCAAGAGACAGTGCCCCCAGGTCCCTGCGATTTCGTTCCGCACGGACGCAAGCCATGAACCGGCGCGATGGCGCCGGCGGCTGGCGCCCCGCTGGGACGCGGCCTCCCCAGGATGGATAAAGGATCGAAAGTGACCGAGAGAGAGTTTCTGAAGCAGGTGAACCGGGACGTCGAGCGCGCACTGGACGAGGATGTCGGCCCGGGAGACCTGACCGCGGAACTGGTCCCGGCGGCCGCCCGCGCTACGGCCACCGTCACGTGCCGCCAGGCGGCAGTCGTCTGCGGCCGGCCCTGGGTCGAGGAGGTACTGCGCCGCCTGGCGCCGACGGCGCGGGCCGACTGGCGCGTACCCGACGGCGGCACCTGCGTTCCCGGCCAGGCCGTCGTGGTGGTCGAAGGCGTGGCGCGCGAGCTCCTCACCGCGGAGCGCACCTGCCTGAACTTCCTGCAGACGCTCAGCGGCGTGGCGACCAAGACCGCCCGCTATGTCAAGGAGGTCGAAGGCACACGCGCGGCCGTCCTGGACACGCGCAAGACCATCCCCGGCCTGCGCGCCGCGCAGAAGTACGCCGTGCGGTGCGGCGGCGGCCAGAACCACCGGATGGGCCTGCACGACGCCGTCCTGATCAAGGAGAACCACATCGCGGCAGCGGGCGGCCTGACGGCCGCGTTCCGCGCCGCGCAGGCGCTCGAGGGCCGCGCGTCCTTCATCCAAGTCGAGGTCGAGACGCTGCGGCAGTTGCAGGAAGCGCTCGACGCGGGCGTGGGCATGGTGCTGCTGGACAACATGCCCCTTGAGACCGTCCGCGAGGCGGTGCGGCTGGCCCGCGGCTGCTGCAGCCTGGAGGTCTCTGGCGGCGTCACCTTCGAAACGCTGCGGGCCTACGCGGAGACCGGAGTCGACCGCATCTCCGTGGGAGCACTGATCAAGGACGTCAAGGCGGTCGACTTCTCAATGCGCTTCAGCGATCGACCGGTCGAGGTTTGATCGGCACCGCGGCCACAATTCGCAGGCGGCGGCAACTGCAGGCAGCCATCGTCAAAGACCTCGACACCGCGGTCGCCACCGTATAGTAGGACGTGGAATCCGAGCACAATCTGCGCCGGTTGTTCGCGGTGCTTGCCCTCGGCCAAAACACTCGGAGGGTCGGAAACTGGGGAGTGCCGTGGCGATGGATGCCGTTGCTTTGCACCACCCAGTACCAGTGAGGCTCTCATCGACCTCAGGGGGAACGGCCGCCGTCAGATCAGGAAACCTCGCGATCTGATCAGTGACAGCAAGCTGGAACTCACGCTGGAATCGATGCATAGTGCCAAGCACCTCTCCTTCCTGCGCGAAGCTATCGCATATGTTGCTGACTTTCTGCGGGTGACGCCAAGACACACGAAAGCGCGCTCGTTACCATCCCGCAGAAGCTCTACATCAAGACTCGGCCGTGAAGCCCAATCGCTTGACGATGCCGCGCCATTTTTCATTTTGCTGACGCAGGCTTGCAGACATGGCCTCCGGCGTTGACGCTTGTGCAGTCAATCCGAAAACGGCCAAGTCGTCGATCAAGCTTTTGCGGCTCATCGCTTGCGATATGGACTGATTGGCTTTTGCAATGCTGGCAGCTGCCGTGCCCGCAGGAGCAAAAAATCCAAACCATTGATCCTCTTGCGGGTAGTCCCCCGCGAACTTCTGCTCAGAAAAGGTGGGCGTGTCAGGTGTGAAGGGGCTGCGCTTTACACCCGATGTCCCCAGAATTCGCACTCTGCCCGTGCGCTGAAACGGCAGGAAGTTGCCAGTGGGCGCGGCCATGGCAGCGATCTGCCCCCCCACCATGTCCGTGACACCAGGTGAAGCGCCACGGTAAGCAACATGCCGAAAATCGAAGTCGCCCTCCTTCCCCAGCAGCGAACCGAGGAGGTGCAATGGTGATCCCGTTCCCGGCGATCCGAAGTTGGCGTGCTCCGGATGCGCTTTGGCCCAAGCCACGAAGTCGCGGACATTGCGGACCGAATCAGGCACAAGAGGACCCACCGCCAGCGCGTCGGAGGTCAATGCAGCGGTTGAGATCGGAACCAGATCCTTGAACGGGTCATACTCCAGCTTGGCGTAGATGAATGGGTACAAGGATAAGACGGTGTCCGGTGACAACAACAACGTGTTGCCGTCGGCAGGCGCAGCTTTAACGAATGCAGCGGCCAGTCGGCCTCCAGCACCCGTTCTGTTTTCTACGACGGCTGCGGTCGCATATCCGGAGGCCACCATGGCATCCCCGAACTTCCGGCTTACGGCATCAACAACCCCACCGGCAGGGAATCCATTGACGATCCGCACCGGTTGAGAAGACTGCGCGAAAGCAGTTCCGGCCATTTGAGAGACCACCGCAGTGGCCGCCCCCCATTGCGCGAAATCGCGACGGGTAATCACAATGCTTGTCTCCTCAAGGTTGGGCGGTAAATCCGACCGTTTGGACCACGTTCTTCCAACGCCTGATGTCGCTCTTCAGGCGCTCACCCAAGTCTTCGGAGGAACTCCACGCGGGCTCCATCCCCATCAGTTCGAAGGAAGTGATCAATGAGGTGTTGAGCAATGCAGTCTTGATGGCCGAGTTGGCTCGCTGTATGACTGCCGACGGGGTTCCTGCGGGCATGAAGACGCCGAACCATTCCGTCATGTCACTCAAATCCACATTGAGTTCCTTGAAGGTGGGCACATCACGCATGAAACGTGAGCGCTTAACACCCGTGACGCCGAGCACGCGAATCTTCCCGGTCTTTAGATGCGGCAAGAATTCGCCCAGTGGTGCTGCGACCGCTGGCAAGTGTCCGCCGATCAAGTCCAGAATTGCAGGCTGGGAGCCACGATAGGCCGCATGGACCATTTGTACCCCTGACAGACGACCCAGCAGCTCACCCAACAGATGAGGCCCTGAGCCTGCTGCACCATGTCCAAAGGTGGCGGCAGCGGGAGAAGACTTTATCCACACCAGGTAGTCGCCGAGATTCTTGATGGAGTCGGGAACGGACGGGCCCACGGCAAAGCCGATCTCCGAAATTGACACGGTACCCACTGGCACCAAGTCCGCGACCGGGTCATACGCGAGGTCTTTGTAGGTGTGTGGATAGATGGCCATCATCGAAGCAGGCGTTAGCACCATTGATGCGCCGTTTGGCGCTGCGGCTTTGACATGCTGGATTGCCAAACGCGCACTTGCCCCTGTCCGATTTTCAACAATGATGGTCTGCGCATAGGCACCTTGCATGCCCTCCGCGAGTCGACGAGCTGCCACGTCGGTAGCGCCACCAGCCGCTAGCCCCACGAATATGGTGGCCATGTTAGGGCCGGGCTGCGCGGCGGTCACGCCTGGGAGCGCTGCCAAAGCAAGTGCGCTCAAGTGCACCAATGAATCACGGCGCGTGTAGCTATTCATTTTCATTTCTTGTCTCCGTTTAAGAACTGCTCTAGGAAAAACAGACGATCGTTGCCCCACCACATCTCGTCGCCCACGACCATGGTCGGGACGCCGAAGACATGTCGAAGGATGGCTTCGTCGGTGGATTCGCTGTAGGCCTGCAGACCGGCTCCGCTCTGCGTGAACGCGGCAAAATCATCGGGATCCCAACCCATCTCCTGAGCCACGGCGTGCAGGATGTTCGGATCATCCGGAGCCCGCCCGTCGCCCCATACGTGCCGAAAGGCTACGCGGACATAGTCCGACTCGTGCCCCTTGCACCGCGAGTAGTACAGGCCTGCGTTCAATCTGCTGCTGTTGAAGTTGGGCGGGAACTTCAACTCGACACCGTACAACTCAGCCCACCGCGACAAATCCTTCGCCAGGTGGGCCAGCTTCACCGGCATGTCGCGGTTGGCTGGCCCCACGTTGCCAATCGCTTTCTTGGCTCGGCTCAGATCGATGCTGCGGTAGTCGACGTGCCAGCCATGGCTGGCAGACAATCCGGCCAAGCGGTGGCGTGCCAAATAGGCATATGGACTGAGAAAGTCGAAATAGAAGCGAATCTGTGCTGGTTCGCCTGCGGCGGTCTGCTGACTCATGGCGACTACCGTCTTTCTTCACCCTGGTCCGAGTAGCGCGCATGCAATGCGGACCAGGCCTCGCCCGACTTGCGTGCCCCCGCCAGGTATTCCTCGGGAACAACATGGTAGGGCGGGCGGCAGGGGCCGGCCTTGAGCCAGCCTGCCGCATCCATGCGCGCCTTCTCCAGGCCAATGTTGTATTTTGAGAACTCCGCGAAGTCGCCGCGCGGGAATAGTGTGGAGTCAGCCTGTCGCATCGCATTCGAGATGGCCTTGGCGTGAGTCCAGTCACCGCTTCGCTTGGCCTCGTTCACACTGTCGCGCAAGCGTATCGCCGTGGCCGGACCACACATGGCGCCGCTGGACCAGAAAGCGGTCATGCGCTCCGGATCGATCCGTGCCGCTGCGTAATAGTCGTCCTCGTGTGGCAGGAAGCGGATACCGGGAGCCAGTCTCAGGTCAAGATCCAGCATGCCAATACCCAGGTACTTCGCAGTCACCACTTGGGGAATCGCCGAGACCTGGGCCCAGAACGACCGCGGAAAGTCAAACTTGAAAGCCTCAGGGTTGGCGTAGACCGCGATCGCCGCCTCGGGCACCGCCTCCGCAATGTCGCGGTAGAACTGCACGGCAGTGGGCACTTCCATCTTGCACCACATCGGCACGCCGAGCATGGTGCCGCTCGCGCCGATGTCCATGGCCTCCCGTGTCTGGCGGATCACCTCGCGGGTGTGCAACGCCGTGGTACCGCAGAAGAAGGGCACGCGGCCGCCCACCGTCTCGACCACCGTAGCGATGAAGTCGCGCTTCTCCTCCCACGTGAGCGTGGCGCACTCGCCAAAAGTTCCATTGCTGAGAATGCCGTCGACCCCTGCGGCGATCAGCGCCTCTACGATGCGGGCCGTCTCGTCGAGATCGACCGTGTGCTGGACGCGCCAGTCGGATGCATCCGGGGTCGACGGCGTGGGCATGATGACCCACGCGCCATGAATGTCATCAGACGTCAGCCGTGTCTTTGTCTGCTTTGCCATGAAGTTTCCTGATCAGTTGGAATTTAAAAGGGGTACTGCTGCTTGGACGGCTCAATCGTGAGCCACTTCAACTCGGTGAACTCATCGATCACAGCACGGCCGTCGAATCGGCCATAGCCGCTGTCCTTCGTGCCGCCGTAGGGAGCCTGCGCCTCGTTCTGAACGGTGGCGCCGTTGATGTGACAGCAGCCAGTCTCGATGCGCATGGCCACTGCCAATGCACGAGTCACGTCCCGACCAAATACGCCTGACGACAGCCCGTAGGCCGTATCGTTGGCGATGCGCACGGCATCCTCGGTATCGCGCGCCCGGACCACGGTGGTGATCGGGCCGAAGGTCTCCTCGTCGTAGATCTGCATGTCGCGAGCGACATGGTCGACAATCGTGGCGGGCATCACTGCGCCGTTCGCTCGTCCGCCGGCGGCTATCTTGGCGCCCTTGGCCAAGGCGTCATCGATCATGCGGTTGAGCCGATCTCCAGATTCGCTCACGATCATTGGGCCAATGACGCAGGCCGCGCCAGCAGCCGGGTCACCAGTCGGCAGCTCGCGAGCCCGAGCGGCGAACTTGGCCACGAACTCGTCCGCAATCCTTTCGTCTACCACGATGCGCTCGGTGGACATGCAGATCTGCCCCTGGTAGAGAAAGGCGCCAAACACCGCAGCCTTCACGGCCTCGTCGATGTCTGCATCGTCCAGAACAACCAGGGGCGACTTCCCGCCCAGCTCAAGCAGGCAGCGCTTGAGCTGGCGCCCCGCTTTCTCCGCGATGATGCGGCCCACGCGGGTGGACCCCGTGAAGTTGATGCGGCGAACGGCCTTGTGGGAAATCAGCGCATCAATCACGTCGGGGGCATCGATCGGAGCGTTCGTGAGGACATTGAGCACACCGGGGGGGAGTCCTGCTTCCACGAGCGCCTCCGCAATCATCAGGTGCGTTTTCGGGCTGGTCTCCGAAGCGCGGAAAACCACCGAGTTGCCGCAAATGATGGGATAGGCGATGGCGCGTGCTGCAAGAACCACGGGACCGTTCCAGGGCACGATGCTCAGGATCACACCCACCGGTTGGCGCACTGTCATGGAAAGTGCGCCGGGCTTGTCGGTCGGAATGGTCTCTCCCTGGATCTGAGTGGCCAGCGCGGCGGCCTCACGGAAAAGATTGGCTGCCAGCACCACGTTGAACCCGGACCATAGTTCTGAAGCGCCAATCTCCTTGGCCATGACCTCGATGAACTGAGGCGTCTTGGCTTCGAGGATGTCTGCCGCTTTCAGAAAGATGCGTCGACGCTCAGTCGGTCCGCTTTGCGACCAGGACTGAAATGCACGATGGGCGGACTCCGCTGCCGCTACCGCATCCTCGACGCTCGCAGCCGCTGCCCGGGTAACGGTATCACCTGTGGTCGGGTGGATTCGGGTGTATGTGGCGCCGCCGGAAGCGGGCACGTCCCGGTTGTCGATGATGAGCTGAGTCTCCATGAATGTTCTCCTGAGTCGGGTCGATGTGCGAAAAAGCACTCGACAACTCTAGGAGCACATATGCCTCCGGTAAAACAGAGATTCCGGATGCCACGTATCGGTCAGGCCGATGGCTGGATTGCCCGGGCATCATCAGATGTTGCGCGAGAACCCGGTTGTGGCTCCTGCACATGAGGCCTGCCGCACCATCTGTCGCAACCATGTCAGATCAGGGAATTCATCTCGGCTCCGAGCCCAGATCATCACGAGATTCATTGTTGGCAATTCAAAGGGGGGCTTGAAGATATCAATCTCAAAGATCTGCACATAATGGAGCGCAAGTGAACGCGGCACCAATCCGATAATATCGGTGCCTACGACCAATTGGGGAAGAAGCGTGAAATAGGGCACCTGAAACTGGGTACGTTGTCGCAACCCAAGACGGGTCAGCGCCTCTTGCTCAATGGTGTCATGCCCGTCCGTTCGGCAATACATCGCATGCGGCCGATCAAGGTATTCGTTCTGTTTCAACGCCGTGCCGCAACAGGCATGGCCCTTCCATTGGATCGCCACCAAGTCATCCTCCATGAAAATCTCATGCTGGAAATCGGGGTCGTCACGGCTGATGCCGCAGGCTTGCCAATTCGATGGAAGATTGGGGCAGATGATCAGGTCGAGCGAGCCCTGCTGCAGTTCCTTGGCGGATGTGCCCGGCGTGGGCGTGAGTGTGAGCGTGACATTGGGCGCCTGGGCCTGCAAAGTAGCCCCAAGCCTTGACGTGACGAGCGCTGAGACATAGTCGGCTGTGGCAATGCGAAAGCGCGTTTCAGCCGTCAGGGGATCGAATTGCTCAATCTGGAATAGGCGGCCGGCGAGCTCCATGATGCGCTCAACCTCTGGTACAAGCCGCCTCGCTCTTTCAGTAAGGACCATCTCGCGTCCCCGCTGAACCAACAGTTCATCGCCGAATATGTCTCGCAACTGACGCAGCGAGCCACTGACCGTCGATTGCGTGAGATTCAGCCGGCTAGCTGCCCTTGTGACATTGGCGGACCGCAGCAATTCGGTCAAGATGGGAAGCAGGTTCATGTTGACACTGCGTAGCATGCTGACGGGATTCTTCATGACCTGCCGTTTCGTACTATGTACCTGACCGAAGACGCCAACTACAATTGACTAGTGAAATGCCCCTCGATTTAGATTTTGAATGTGATGAGATTCGACATCAAGTCAGACGGCATCAGGCTGCGCCGAAGGAGATGCACGGCGAAACGCGTCCAACTCATTGCAGGCCTTCTCTACTGCGAATATCCGGGGCCAGCGAGAAATGTCCACCATGAAGCGGCGAGCACTCTCAATCTGAGGAACCAGATAGACGTCGGCCAGGGACGGGGCATCACCAAAGCTGAAGCCCCCTCTCTTTGTATCCGAAGCGAGCAACGCTTCATAGGCGTCAAATCCAGCGGTGATCCAGGTGCCGCACCATGCATTGATGGCAGCTTCGTCGGCACCGAAGTTCTTGCGCAGGTACTCCAGGATGCGGCGGTTGTTTACCGGGTGGATGTCGCAACCGACAATGGCTGCGAGCGCGCGCACCTGGGCGCGGTGCTGCGGATCGGACGGCAGCAACGCGGGCGTGGGGTACTTCTCCTCCAGCCATTCGATGATGGCCGGCGACTGGATCAGCACGTGGGCGCCCAACTCGTCGGCCTGCAGCGCAGGCACCAGTTGCTGCGGGTTCACGGCCTTGAACGCCTCGGTCAGATGCGCCTCCTTGCCGAGATGCACCGCAATGTACTCATAGCTCAACCCCTTGAGATTGAGCGCGATGCGAGTGCGGTGCGAGGTGCCGCTACGCCAGAAGTTGTGCAGCTTCATAGCCATGTCGTGCCCCCCGCTCAGGCGGCCTGGCCGATGGTCAGGGCCACCTCGGCCACCCCTTCGACGCGGCCGGTGATCTGGTCGCCGGTCACCACCGGGCCCACACCCTCGGGCGTGCCGGTGTAGATCAGGTCGCCGGGCTGCAGGTGGTAGAACAGAGACAGGTCGGCGATGATTTCCCGGATGTTCCAGATCAGCTTGTCCACGTTGGACGACTGCTTGGGTTCCCCGTTGACTTCGAGCGCGATCACGCCCTTGTCGATCACCACGCCGTCCATGGGCACAATCTCGCTGCAGACCGAGCCGTCCTCGATGTCCTTGCCCAGGTCCCAGGGGCGCCCCTTGTCGCGGGCCACCAACTGCAGGTCGCGGCGCGTCATGTCCAGCCCGGCGGCATAGCCGTAGACGATCTCGTGGGCGTTCTCTGCGCTCACGCGAAAGCCAGGCTTGCCCACAGCCAGCACCAGTTCCATCTCGAAGTGATAGTTCTTGGTTTCCGGCGGATAGGGTACGGTGGCGCCGCTTTGGACCAGGGTCTGTGGCGATTTGGTGAAGTAGAACGGCCGCTCGGCCGACTTGTCCACCGGCCTGCCCATCTCCACCGCGTGCGCGTGGTAGTTGCGGCCGACGCAGAAGATGCGGTTGATGGCGAAGCGCTCGGTCTTGCCGCGGATCGGCAGGGATTGAACGGCGGGAGGGGCAAAGAGGTACTGGGTCATGGAGGGCTCGCGAGGGCGGTGTCTGAGTTCAGGATTGGGAGGGCATGGAGGGCTGGTCGCCGCTGCGCACCTCGTACACGCCAAGCTTGCGGTGCAAAGGCGATTCGTCGGCCACGAAAACGAAGGCCGGCACCGTGTCCGATAGGTTGCTCAGCGTGGTGGCGGCGTAGCCGGGGATGCAGCAGGTGTCGGCAGGCGCGAGATCGAAGCCCTGGGACTCGGTGGTCACGCGGGCGCCGCCTTCGATGACGTGGTAGACCACGGCCGGCGAGCGCGCGGGCAGCGCCAGCGTCTGGCCCGGACGCAGCATCAGGGCGTGGAAACCCAGGATGTTCTCGGCGTCCTCACCTGTCTCGGGATTCACATAGGTCACCTGCACGTGCGCCAAGTCGGGCTGGTTCGCGGCCAGCGACTGCAAGGCAGCCCTGGCGTCGGCCCAGGGGTAGCGCAACAGGGGATAGCGACGGCCGCTGCGGCCGAACACCGGGGTGGGCACCACACCAGCGCGGGCGTAGTTCCGCTGGCCCTCGCCGGGTTTCGTGTCCTGGCGCGCGCCGTTGAGGTGGTAGCTGACCTCCAGGTAGTAGGCCAGCGGCAGATCGAGCACGTCGAGCCAGATCACAGGGTCGGCGCCGTCGTGGCCGTGCTCGTGCCACAGCCCGGTGGGCGTGAGGATCAGGTCGCCCCGCTCCATGGGGCACTTCTCGCCTTCCACCGTGGTCCAGGCGCCCTCGCCCTCCACCACCATGCGCACCGCGTTGGGCGTGTGGCGGTGGCTGGGCGCCCATTCGCCGGGCAGCAGCAGCTGCATGCCCAGGTACATGGCGCTGGAGGCCTGCATCTTCTCCAGCGTGTGGCCGGGGTTGGCCAGCACCAGCACGCGGCGCTCGGCCTTCTCGATGGGCGTCAGCTCGCCGGCCTTGAGCAGCAGCGGCTTGATGTCGGCATAGGTCCAGTGCGTAGGTCTCGTCTGCCGCGTCGGCTGCCGCGGCGGCAGCACACCGCGCAGGCTGGGCCACAGTGGCACCAGGTTGCGCTCGCGCAGCGCCGCCACATAGTCGGCGGGCAGGTCTTCAAGACGTCCAAGTTCGTTTGTCATGCGGTTCTCCTATGGACATGGGCGAAGTCTGACGATCCGGCACCCATGAAGCAGGCCTCAGGCAAGCCCCAGGGGGGCCGGGGTACGTTCAACGATTTCGCGAAAGCGCTGGTGAAAGGCATCGGCTTCGCCAAACCCGCTCAGCGGGTCTGCGTTCTGTGCAAAGGCATGTGCAATTTCGTCCCAGTCGGCATCGGTGAGGTGGCTCTCGGCAAGCGGAATCAGCTCGTGCTCCTCCGCCTTCACATGCCTCCACGTGAATTCGGCATAGGCCGACATGGTCCGCACCAATGCGTCCATGCTTCCCGGTACGTTGGCCTGAACATTTCCCAGCCAACGCCTGATCTCGCCGAGTGCTTGCGGTTCGTGCGCGTGTTGCCGCTGGAGTTCGCCGATCAATGCATCCGCCTCATGCGTTCTCTTGCGCAAGAGCCGAAAGAGCCATTCGTCTTCCTTCGGGTGGTGCAACCGATTCGGGAAGGCATCGATGTAGTAGACCATCGACCACAACAGCGGAAAGTCGGCCCTTATACGCTGGGCATGCACCTCGGCCAATAAATCCTTGAGGTTGTGTATGACCGCCGCCAACGTCCGGTGTTCGGCACGAATGGTATTGAGTGCCTGGGTGCGTGAATCGTTCATGGTTTCAACTCCTTTGGGAGGCGCGCGACGCAGTCGTCACACCCCAAGGTACTCGTGGACGATGCGTGAGTTGGCACGCAGCCCCGCCGAATCGCCCGACCAGACCACGACGCCCTTTTCCATGACGTAGTGCTTGTCGGCCAGTTCCAGCAGGGGTCCCAGGTTCTTGTCAATGACGATGAGCGACAACCCTTCCGCCTTCAGTTCACCCAGCGAGCGCCAGATCTCGGCACGAATGATGGGTGCCAGCCCTTCAGTGGCCTCATCGAGGACGACCAGTCGCGGGTTGGTCATCAGCGCGCGTCCGATGGCCAGCATCTGCTGCTCGCCCCCCGAGAGTTGGGACCCGAGATTCGAGCGGCGTTCCTTCAGCCGGGGAAAGAAGCCATACACCCTGTCCAGCGTCCAGGGCTTGAGTTTCCCGCCGGAGCGCATGCGCGCTGTGGCAATCAGGTTCTCTTCCACCGTCAGGTTGGGGAACACCTGGCGGCCTTCGGGGACGAGACCGAGGCCCAGCTTGGCAAGCTGATGGGAGGCCAGCCGTTCCACGCGGCGACCATCCATTGAGATCTCCCCCGATGAAGGAGGGAGCAGCCCGAACAGGCATTTGATGGTGGTGGAGCGTCCCATGCCATTGCGGCCGAGCAAGGTCACCACCTGCCCTTCCTCGACGGAGAAATCCACACCGAACAGGACTTGGGCGGCACCGTAGCCAGCCTTCAGCCCATGGACTTTGAGCAGTGTATTCATGATTCGCTGATCTCCTCATCTCCGAGGTAGATGGCGCGAACCTCTTCATTGCCTCGAATTTCCTCGGGCGTTCCCGTCACCAGGATGCGCCCATAGACCAGGACACTGATGCGGTCAGCGAGCGCGAACACCGCGTTCATGTCATGCTCCACCAGCAGAATGGTGTATTGCTTCTTGAGCGTCTTGAGCAGTTCAACAACGGCGGCCGACTCCTGGACGCTCATCCCGGCCATAGGCTCATCAAGTAGGAGAAACTTGGGTTCGGCAGCAAGTGCCATGGCCAACTCAAGTTGCCGGCGCTCGCCGTAGCCAAGTTCCGAGGCCAATGCTTGCGTGCGGGGATCAAGTCCAGCAGCCTGTATCCCGCGCTTTGCAGCAGCTAGTGAAACCTCGTCATCCAGCAGACCCTTCCAGAAGTCAAATGCATTTCGACGCGCGCCTCGGGCTGCCAGGGTTGCATTTTCGAGCACGGTGAATTCATCGAACACCGATGTGATCTGGTACGAGCGGACCAGCCCGCGGCGTGCACGGGCATGGATGCCAAGCGGCGTCACGTCCTGGCCAGCAAACTCAATCCGGCCCGAACCGGGTGCAAGTTCCCCGGAGAGTTGGTTGATGAGGGTGGTTTTCCCTGCCCCGTTTGGCCCGATGATGGCGTGCAGTTCGCCCTCCTTGACGTCGATCGAAACTTCGTCGGTGACCAACAGCGCGCCATAGCGCTTGGTGATGGCATGTGTTTTCAGCAGTGAAGTCATCGCGGCGCCCCCCCTGCCGGCGCTTTCCTCAAGGCGCGATCGGCCACGGCCTTTACCCAACCGGCGATGCCACTTTTTCCGAACATTGCCATGACCAGAATCACGATGCCGAAGACAGCCATCCAGTGCTCGGTGTAGGCCTTGATGACCTCTTCAAGACCCAGAAAAGCCAGGGCGCCGATCACCGGCCCGATGACAGTGCCCATTCCCCCCATGACGACCATCACGATGAGTTCACCGGAGATCATCCAAGACATGCTGCTGGGAGAGGCATAGGCATTGAGGTTGGCCAACAGCATCCCTGCGAAGCCACAGGGAATCGCGGACAGGACGTAGGCCGTGAGTTGATAGCGCTGTAAAGGCAAGCCCACGGAGTTGATGCGCCGCGAGTTCTGCCGCCCTCCTCGCAAGACCATGCCAAAGGGCGACTTGCGCAAACGCATGACCCAGTAGGTCAACGCCAGCAGAAGTCCCCAGGCACAGTAGAAGACCGCCTCGGGCGAGTTCAAGGCCACGCCGAAGAAGTTGCTCGCCCGCGCCACGCCCAATCCGTCGTCCCCGCCGTACTGCTTGAGACTGACGATGACGAAATAACCCATCTGAGCAAAGGCCAGGGTGATCATGATGAAGGCAATCCCGGATGTGCGAAGGCTGATGAGCCCGGTGACAGAGGCAATCACGATGCAGACCGCCACGCACACGGCCAGGTGGACCCAGCCGGAGTCGATACCGTAGTGCACGGGCAAGGCGACGCTGTACATCCCGATCCCGATGAACAAGGCGTGCCCCAGGCTGACCATGCCACCGAAGCCCAGTGCGATGTTGAGCGCGCATGCCGCAATGGCATAGATCAGAACGCGGGCACTGAAAGCCACGAGAAAGCTGTCGTCGATGGCTCTCGACAACGCTGGAACGAAGACCAGAGCCGCCAAGAGCAATGCGGGCAGATAGTTCAGATAGCGAAGTGCTGTCTTCATGCATGTCCTTTGTGGGCAGGAAAGAGCCCCTGAGGCTTCCACGCCAGAACGATGGCCATGAGCAGGTAAATCGACATCGATGCCAAGGCCGGCCCCGCCGCGTTCGCAACCTCTCGATCCGCGAACTCACGGATCAGCATGGGCAAGAATGTGCGTCCCAGTGTGTCGACCAAGCCAACAATGATTCCCGCGTACAGCGCTCCATGCACAGATCCAATGCCGCCAATGACAATGACGACCAGCGTGGTGATCAGGACAGGCTCGCCCATGCCACTCTGAACGGACAAAATCGGTCCGGCCATGGCTCCGGCGAGAGCGGCCAGCGCAGCCCCCAAAGCGAAGAGCATGGCGTTAAGCATGCGGATGTTCACCCCCAGCGCGCCCACCATCTGCGGATTCACCGACCCAGCCCGAATGAGCATGCCGACTCGCGTTTTGTGAATCAGCCACTGGCTCCCTGCCGCGACCAGCAGGCCTACAGCGATGATGAGAAAGCGATAAGTGGGATAAGTGAACCCGAACAGGTCAACCGTTCCGGAGAGCGATTCGGGCAGGGAGACGAACATGGGCTGCGGTCCCCAGATCATCCGGACGACTTCGTTGAAGAAGAGCACCAGGCCGAAGGTCGCCAGAACATGATCGAGGTGGTCTCGCCGGTAGAGGCGGGATACCGCGACCCATTCCAGCAGCATGCCAACGATCAAACCAGTCGCCACAGCAGCCAGAACACCGAGAAAGAACGATCCGGTGTGCACGCCCACCACGGCTGCGGCATAGGCTCCAAGCATGTAGAGGGAGCCGTGAGCGAGGTTGACGAAGCTCATGATGCCAAAGACCAGCGTCAACCCGGCGGCCAACAGGAACAGCATGACGCCGTACTGCAGGCCGTTGAGCAATTGTGCTAACAGCAGAGAAGCCGACATGGCTTACCTCGCCTTGCACTGGGACACGTAGGCGTCCTCGTGGTTCTGCAGCGGGGTTCCAAGCTGCTTGATCACCACCTGGGAGCCCTCTTTGGCCACTTGGAAGGCGTAGTAGTTCTGCACAGGCATGTTGTTGGCGTTGAACTTGAACGGGCCCCGAATGGCCTTGAGTTCGCTGCCCGCGGCCTTGACGGCGGCAGCGAAGGCGGCCTTGTCGGAGGTATTGCCCTTCACCTTGCCGACAGCGATGTCCAGCAAGCGCGCGGTGTCATAGCCAACCGCGGCGTAGTGGCTGGGCGTGCGCCCGTACTTCTTCGTGAAGGCAGCAACGAACTCCGCATTGCCTGGTGTTGCAAGGGCAACATCCCACATGGCTCCGCTGATGACCCCTACCGACGCATCGCGCAGCGCAGGCATGGTGGTGCCATCGACCGTGAAGGCAGACAACATGGGAATCCGTTTGGAAAGACCTGCCTGGCTGAACTGCTTGACGAAGTTCACGCCCATGCCGCCGGGGTAGAAAACGAAGACGGCATCCGGGCCAGCAGACTGAAGTTGCGCGATTTCTGCGGAGTAGTCCGGCTGGTTGACTTGGGTGTACACCTCGTCGAGGACTTCGCCCTTGTAGTAGCGCTTGAAACCCGCGATGTAGTCCTTGCCTGCCTGGTAGTTGGGCGCCATCAGGTACACCCGCTTGTAGCCGCTGTCCTGCGCAAACTTGCCCATGGCTTCAGCGGTTCCATCGTTTTGCCAGGCAGTGGAAAACACATTGGGCAGGCATCCCTTGCCAGCCAACGGGGATGGACCTGCGTTGGTCGCGATGGCCACGGTTCCGGACTCGACGATTCGGGGCAGACTGGCCATGAGGACGTTGGAGAAACCCAGGCCGACAATGGCGTCCACCTTGTCCCTATCAATGAACTTGCGGGTGATCTGGTTGCCCAATTCCGGCTTGAGCTGGTCATCCTCGCGCAACACATTCACGTTCTGGCCACCGAGCTTCTTGCCGAGGGATTCAATGCCCAACATAAAGCCGTCGTACTGGTCCTGCCCCACGGCCGCGACCGGTCCCGACAGCGGACCAGAGAATCCAACGGTCACGTCTGCGTAGGCAGACTGGAGGGCCACGACGCATACACCTGCACAAACTGCCTTGAAGGAATAAGTCGATTTCATAGTTGTCTCCTGACAAAGTGGGTGAGGCCATACCGCTGTAGTACAGCAACGGGGGAAAACGCAAACGGAGCCAGGCAATCCCGGCTTGGATCCGGTCAGTCCAGGCGCAGCATCACACGCATGTTCTCGATCCTGACCGGGTACGTCTTGATGTCCTCGGTCAGCGGAGCGCACATCGCCTTGCCGGTGCAGACATCGAATCGGCCCTGGTGCAGGGGGCACTCGATCTCGCGGCCTTCAAGGAATCCATCACTCATGCGCGCTGCACCATGCGTGCAGATGTTGTCTGTGGCATAGACCTCGCCCTCCACCTCGTAGAGCGCGATGTCCTTTCCCGCCACGTTGACACCAATCACATCACCCTCGGGAACAGCGCCACGGGCAGCTGCGTCGATCCATTTCTCGGTCATGCGGCCAACCTCAGATCGGATAGATGAGGGAGTTGGCAATCATCTCGCTGTCGTACACGCACAAGCGAGACTGCAACTTCAGGCCCTCGGGCGTCCGCACGATGGCATCGCGATAGAACCCGGTGTTGAACACGGTGGATTCACCGTCCAGCTTGGTCCGGATCACGGTGTAGTTCGCTTCAGCCAGAATGCGTTCGCCGTAGATGTCACGCTCCACGGAGGTGATTCGAGGCGTGCCGACGATATGCCGCTGGTAGTACGGGTCGTGATACATGGTCTCTTTGACGCCGTAGACCCGGTCACGAATCATTGCCTTGCTCTCAAGTGCCAGCAGGCAAAGGGGAAGACCTTGTTCGTGGTTTTCGCGCGGCTGCAGCCGATAGGTGCCTGCGTCGACGAAGAACTCGGGCCACTTCTCCCACTCTGCCGAATCGCAGACCATGGCGTAGTCGCTGTACAGGTTGAGAAGCTCGAAGTAGGTTTTGAAGTCGATCATGGCTATTCCCCCATCACTTGACGCCAGTAGTTGTACATACCGCGAATCAAGGTCTCCGTGACCATGTGATCGGTGTCACCGATTTCGTGACCGCCCATCTCGATGACCGTGCGGTGACCAGGGTTCTGCTCAAAGCCCTCCTGCGACCACTCGATGACTTCGCCATCGTCGGCAGAGACAAAACCAGCAGGTCCGAATAGATTGGCTTGGATCAGACGACGCTCATGCATCTCAGGCGTATCGTCCTCAAACCCGAAGTGAGTCCAGACGAAGTCGAATGAGCCGTGACCAGACGGCTGGATATGGCGGGTCGACACGCTGTTGACCTGCTGCTGGATGATCACACTCGGGAAGATCGTGGTCATCACAGCGGTGGGCCCGCCCCACCAGGGTTCGGGCACGATGTCCAGCAGGCGCGGGTCGTTGACCTTCATCGACTCCTTGAAGCTGTCGACGCCCGTGACCACCTCCTCGTTCTTGCCGCCCTGGCCACGCGTGGAAATCATGGCTGCATGGCGAAACTTCTCGTCCATCTTCAGCTCGGATTTGTTGTCGGCGCGCCAGAGCCCGAAGGTGGAGAACCAGGTGTGCAGGAGACCAGGGTGATATGGATCCTTGATGTTCTCCTGCATCAGCTTCCAGTTGCCTGGAATGCGCTGGCGGCGGTAGCCCAGAACCTTGAGCTTGCGGCCGTTGAACACCCGGTCGAAGTACTGGAGGATGGTCGGGCCGAGAAACTCTTCGAATGGTTCGACGTCATGGTCGAACGAAGCAAAGACGACACCACCGCGCGTGGCCACCTTCAACTTGGTCAGACCGTGCTCTTCCAGCTTGAAGTCCTTGGGCATACCGCCGTTGATCTTTCCATCCTGCTTCACGCCACGGCGGAAGGGAACCCCCTGCAGATCGCCCTTGAGGCTGTAGTTCCATTGGTGATAGGGACAGAAGAAGTCCTTTGCATGGCCATTGCGTTCGCGGCAGAAACGCATGCCGCGGTGGGCGCAGACGTTTTCGACGACGTTCACTCCACCGTCGGTATCCCGCACCATGATGACTGAGCGCTCGCCGATCACGGTGCGCCTGAAGTCGCCCGGATTGGGAATCTCAGCCTCAAGACCGACGTAGCACCAGTGGCCGGAATAGAACAATCGGTCAAGCTCGCGCTTGTAGAGATCCTCGCGGGTGTACGCCCAGAAAGGAACACGACTGGTCCCATCGCCTGGCCAAGTAGGGTTTGGGGGAAACACTGTCTTGCCTTCACTCATCGTGGGTCTCCTTTAATGAAGTGTGTGGGGAATGGCGGTGCGGTCAGACACCACTGGGATAAAACGCGTCTGCATGGACATGCTCAGGAGCAATGCCCTGCTTTGCGACGAGCAGGCTGAGTGCCTCGACCATCGCCGGCGCACCGCACAGATAGGCTCGCCATCCTTCCAACGACTGAAGGTCGTTTTGGATGGCATCGGTGACCAGTCCACTGCGCAGGCCGTTGCCCGCCGGACCGGTAGCCACGACGATGTGCACCTGGAGGTTGGAGTTCTGGTCTGCAAGCACCCTGAGGCGGTCTGCGTCGTAGAGGTCTTCCTGGCTGCGGACCCCAAAGTAGAGGTGAATCGGGTTCTTCATACCCTCCGCGAGCGCGCCGCGAACGATCGATAGAACAGGAGCCAGTCCGGTCCCTCCGCCCACGCAGAGCATCGGGCCGGCGTGCTTTCGCCTCAGATACGCAGTTCCCAAAGGACCGCTGATTCGGAGGTTGGCTCCTGTCTTCAGTTCCCTGAAGATGTAGTCCGTCACCCGTCCGCCATGCACCTGACGGACTTGGAACTCCATTTCTTCGTCGCCCGGGAGGCCTGCCATCGAGTACGGCCGAATGTGGTCCGGCGTGAACTGCACGGTCGCGTACTGGCCGGGACTGAACTCAAGAGGCTTGGAAAGCCTGACCTTGATTCGACGAATGTCGTGGGTGGCTTTCTCAATCGATGTGACGGTCCCTTTGATGATCTTCGCGGGGTGGGTCACCACCTCGTCAACATCCGGAACTTCAATCGTGCAGTCGCCGGTCAAAGTCGCCTGGCATGCCAGCACGTCTCCGGCCTTGGCCGAGTGAGGCCTGCCAGTCTCTGGTCCGCCATCGAGGACGCTGCCCTCGGTCACTTTGCAGCGGCATGTTCCACATCGGCCAGACATGCAACTGTACGAGATGGGGACGTCGTTCGAGCGCAGCACATCCAGCAGGTTCTTACCGATCTCTGTCTGCAGATGTAGCTTGAGTGGCTCTATAACCAATTCCATGTGGGGCGCTCACTTTGTCTCCGAGTGGCGCGATTCTGGGGACGAACGCTGTATTAGTCGATGCAGTAAGTCTGATAGTTACAATCACCACTATGAATAATGGGGTGTGACATGAAGCTTCGCGACCTGGACCTGAATCTGCTGGTGGTGTTCAACCAGATGCTGTTGGACCGCAGTGCATCGGTGGCCGCTGAAAAGCTGGACATGTCGCAGCCAGCCGTCAGCAACGCTCTACGACGCATGCGTGAGCTTCTCAACGATGAGCTGTTTATCCGGACATCCAAAGGCATGGAGCCAACGCCTTATGCGCTTCATCTGGCCGAACCCGTTGTCTACGCGCTTAATGCGTTACAGACCGCGTTTTCCAGCAGCGAACGCTTCGACCCGAAGACCAGTGCACGGACCTTCAATCTTGCGATGACCGACGTTGGCGAGATGTACTTCATGCCTCCGTTGATGGATGAGCTCTCCCGGATTGCCCCAAAAATACAGATTCATACGCATCGCACCAACTCTGGAAACATCAAAGAGGACATGGAGTCAGGGTCGATTGACCTTGCGCTGGGATCGATGCCCCATCTGCAGACCGGATTTTTTCAGAAGCGCTTGTTTCGGCAGCGTTATGTGTGCATGTTCAGGCGAGGGCATCCTATCGCCAAGTCCCCGATGACACTTGCGCAGTTCAGCAAGCTTGAGCATGTGGGCGTTACTGCTCGGAATACCGGACACGGTGAGATCGACAGTTTGCTTGCCCGTGCAGGCGTGACGCGCCGCATCCGCCTGGTGGTGCCCCACTTCATTGCTGTTGGCCACATCCTGCAGAGCACAGACTTGATTGCCACTTTGCCGGAGCGATATGCCGACCGTAGCAAGGAGCCCTTTGACCTGATCGTATCCCCGCATCCCGTCAAACTGCCGGAGATTTCCATCAACATGTTCTGGCACGCCAAGTACAACCGGGACCCTGACAACATGTGGCTGAGGCAGTTGGTCAGCGAATTGTTTTCTGACAACTGAAGCGACGAAGACAAGTTTCGCGCCATAGCGGCGGGAAGTTAGCTGATCTCGGCATCGGCGCACGCGCAGTCCGGCAAAGCGAGCACTGCTGCGCAGATAGGTGGGGGATCGGCGTCAGCGGCGTGAAGTCGCACGAGGATTCGCCAGTGGCACAACCAGGGGGCTGTCCAACTGGCTAAGCCGGTGCCGCGACAGCTTGGTTCGCGCGAGGCCCATCACTCGCCGGACAGCGTTCACACCGTTTCAGTGGATTGGCATGCGAATCAGGATCTTCCCGATCTGTCGCCCCGACTCCATCAGTCGGTGCGCGTCCGCCACCTCGGAGAGTTCGAAGACACCATCGGTGACAGGGCAAATGGCACCTGCTTCAATTTTTGGCCAGATGTATTCGGCCAGTTCAAGCGCAATCGACTGCTTGAATGCGGAAGAACTCGCGCGAAGGGTCGAACCAGTTAGCGTAACGCGCTTCTGCATGACGGCCATGACATCGAACTGCACATGGCGTCCACCTAGAAACGAGATGAACACCACCCGACCATCTGTTGCCACCGCGGAGATATCGCGCGCCACGTAGTCACCGGCGACCATGTCCAGGATGACATCGACACCTCTGCCATGTGTCGCCGCATCCACGGCCTGCACGAAGTCTTCTCGGTGGTAGTCGATCGCTAGCGTTGCGCCCAGTTCGATGCAGGCGGCACAGCGCTCGGGTCCCCCGGCCGTGACCATGACGCGGTGGCCCAGTGCAGCAGCCATCTGGATCGCCATGGTGCCAATGCCGCTTGCGCCGCCGTGCACCAGCAACGACTCGCCGTCCTTCAGTCGACCCTGTCTCCAGACCGTGCTCCAAACAGTGAAGCACGCTTCCGGGAGTCCGGCGGCATCCAGCAGCGACACGCCCGTGGGCACCGGCAGGCATTGACTCGCTGCCACTGTGCAGTAGGTCGCATAGCCTCCGCCAGTGAGTAGTGCGCAGACCTTGTCACCAACTCTGAAGGCCGTCACCCCTTCACCAAGTTGCGCGATGGTTCCCGACACTTCAAGTCCTGGCACATCGCTGGCACCAGGAGGTGGCGGATAGTGCCCCGTCCGCTGCGCCACGTCGCCGCGGTTGACGCCTGCCGCAGCGACTCGGATCAGCACCTCCCCTGCCCCGGGCACCGGGCATGGTCTTTCCACGACGCGCAGCACTTCAGGAGGGCCTGAATGCGCGATCTCGACGCACTGCATCGTCGTGACCACTTCCGCAGTCAAGTGACCATCCATGCTCAGTCCAACCTGACGTTCGTGGCGGATGCCACCGCCGCCCATTCGGCGCGATCCCTACGGATACGGTCCGCAAACTCTTGGGACGTGCCGACCAGCGGAGTAAGGCCTTGGGTCTCGAGGTATTGCTTCTGAAAGGCTGGATCCAGCAAGATCCGGTTGACCGCCTTGTTCATTTGCTCGACGGCGGCCGCAGGGATACCGCTGGGAGCAAACATGCCAATCCAAAGCCTTGGGCTCATCCCCAAACCCTGTTCCTTCACGCTGTGGACGTTCGGGAAGTACGGCGACCGGCTCTCTCCGATAACGGCAATGGCCTTGAGTTTCCCCTTCTGAATCCACTGGTTGACGAGCCCATAGGACAGCATTGTGGACTGGATGTCTCCCGACATCAGTCCGGACACCACTGCAGCGCCTCCTTGGGCGTAGGGGACGTGATTGATCCGCGTGTTCAGCGCGCGGTTGGCCTGTCCAAGATACAAGTGAGCAGAGCTCCCGATGCCGAATGTTCCCCAGTTGAGCTTTCCGGGATTGGCCGCATCGAACTGAGCAAGCTCCTTGAGATTCGATACCGGAACGTCTGCGGTAACCACGATCGCGGATTCGATGCCGACCAGGCTCGCAACAGCGACGAAGTCGCGATCAGAATCATACGGAAGCTTGCTATAGACGGACGGATTGATCGTGACCGTATCGTTCAGGAATATGCAGAACGTCTGTCCGTCAGGGGCGGCCGCCTTGCAGGCGCTGGCGCCAATGATCGTGTTCGCCCCCGGCTTGTTTTCGACGATGACCGACTGCCCAAGAGCGCGGCTGAGGCCCTCGCCGACTGCACGCGCCGCAGCGTCTGTCGGTCCTCCAGCTGCAAATGGGACGATGAGCCTGATCGGCTTGCTCAGTGAGTTGGCGACCTGGGCCGTCGCAGGCTGGACGCACATTGCAATGCCAAGCATGGCAATTTGAAGGGTCTGAAATATTCTCATGATGTCTCCTTGGTTAGTCTGGAACCGTTGCGCGGTTGCGAATGATTGAGGCATGCGTTGAAGGCATTTCCAGCCATGGCATCTTCATCGAGTCATGAGTGCTCCTGTGAAAGTGATCGAGACGTGTGGACGGTCTTACCGTCAGGAGGATTCGGTCGGGCAACTGTTCCAGAGGCGACACAGTTCCGTGGCCGTAAGGCCTGGCGACTCCAGCGGCGCAAGGTGCCCGCACCGGGCGACGGCAACGTGACGCACGCCGCGCAGCCGACGCTCGATCTCGGGAGCGAGATCGCTGCCTCCAATGCTGTCATCGTCGCCGGTCAGCACCAGCATCGGTCCCTCCCATCCGCTTTGCAGGATCTTCAGCAGGTCGGTGGCAAACAGCACCCGAGTGGCATCGCGCATACCCTGCTCTGTGATTCCTGCAGCTAGTTCCCTGGCCGCTTCCAGCAGTTCCGGTGAGGCGTGCGGACTGACAAGACTCGGAGCGGAACGCCGCGCCACCCCCGCAGGGCCCAGCTCACCCAGCATGCTCAGCCTGGAGGCAAGCAACGCGTTGCGCTGTTCCGGCGGAAGGCTGGCATACCCCGGGGTGGGGTTCAACAATGCCAGTGACCTCACGCGTTGAGGGAAGTCGCTCGCGAGGCTCGCGGCGAGCAAGGTCCCCCACGAGTGGCCGACGACATGGACTCGCTCCTCTCCGAGGCCGTCCAGCACGGTGGCCAGCGAATCTACATACTGATGCAGTTCAGCAGCGCTGTTCAAGGGCGAACTTGCGCCATACCCTGGTGCGTTCCAAGCCACGCGGCGGCCTGGCAGCCCTTTGATCAACTCGTCCCAGCCGGACGCCGTCGCTCCGATTCCATGAAGGAACAGGGACGTCTCCCCCGTCCCGCCTCGGCACAGAACCTCGATGGTTCCATGTGCGCCCTGAATGATCTGCCGACGCATGATTGACATCCCCTGCCCGGTTCAACCTCAGGCAGCAAGCGCCACCGGCTCGAACGCCGGCATGATGTCGCGCGCCATCAGTTCCACGGTGCGCATGGATTGCTCGCGCTTCAGGTTGCCGAATGCCAGGCGGCAAAGGAGATAGTTCACGCCGGCTTCGCCGGCCTGCTCTTGCAGCATCGCACGGACCGTGCTCGTCGAGCCGACGCAGCACAGTCCCATCGTGACTGCGTCCTCGAATTTTTCGGGAAAGCTCAGGGGAACCTGCAGTTTGTTCAACTTCCACAGATACGTCAGGTTGCCGTGCCACTGTTCGTAGGCAGGAGCCGCGATCGCGATCGCTTCGGCATCTGTATCCGCGACCACGACATGCCGGCTCATGCCCATCAAGGGCAGGCTCGAGGACGGATTGCCTGCCGTGGCCCATTCACTGCGGAAGCGGCTGGTGATCTCGGCCACGGTGCCGATGGCCCCGTTGCACATGATGTTGAAATTGTTCTGTGCAGCCCAGACCGTCGTCTCCGGTCGAGCCACGCCGTACCACATCGGAGGCAGAGGCTTCTGTACCGGCGCAAGTTCCATTGGAACGTCGCGGAAGGTGAAGTGCTTGCCTTCGTAGTTGACGCGCGGGGACGTGAGGCCTTGAAGGATGATTTCGCTCGCCTCGATATAGACCTCCTGCGCCTTGTCCCCGTGGACACCGTAGAAGCCCATCTCGATGGGAGAAATGCCGCGTCCGATGCCGACGTCCAGGCGACCTCGCGTGAGCATGTCCAGCATGCAGATTTCCTCGATCAGGCGCAGGGGGTGATACAGGCTGAGCGTGAAGACCATCGCCCCGAGACGGATCTTCTTCGTGCGCTGCGATGCGGCGGCCAGGAAGACACTGGGCGAAGGGCTTTGCCCGAGCGGCGTCGAGTGGTGCTCCGCCAGGTGATAGCCGCGGAACCCGGCTCGGTCGTAGGCCTCGATGAGGGAAAGCCGGTCTTCGTATTGCGCCATCAGGTCGTTGCCGGCGCGGTCCATGTGATCAAAAACTCCAAACTGCATTGCTTTTCTCCTGTCGAAAATGAGTGGGGAAGGAGTGGCCCGTCCTGCCTTGCCGGCGCGACGGACCGCCCGCGAATGGGCTCAGGTACCCGCTACAGGCCCCGGCGGGCCATGGCAGCGGAGATGCGACCCGCCTGCTCCCGGAGCCGCTGAACGAGCGTTCCGTCAGATCTGCAGTCGATGTCGTCCGAGTACCCCATCGCAGTCAGCGCCATCACCATGCGGCCCTGGCCATCGAAAATCGGCGCACTCAAAGCGTCAATGCCTCGGAGTTGCGCCGCCGAAGAGCGCAGATCGGTCGCCGTCGCGACGCCGGTCCTGCGCACCTGTTCCAGGACCGCCTCGACCTCTTCCTTTGTTCGGGGCGTGTGGTATTGCTGTCCTCGATGCGCCGTTGCGAGTTCCTGGTCGATGTAGGGGGCGACGACCGGACGCGGCAAATGAGCCGCGAACGCGACGCCGCCCGCAGAACTGAGCACCGGCAGCACCAGCCCCGTGCGCAATGGAACGTCCAAGGGATTCTTTGGTGCCGTCCAACGCACGATGGTGGGACCGTGGTTACCCCAGACGACAAGGCACGCCGTGAGTTCATGCTCCGCGCTGAACTCCTCCAGCAGCGGCTGCGCCAATCCGACCGCTTCGATGGAGGGGGCGAATGGAAGTCCCAGATCTCCAGTGAGGGAGCCCAGGTCGTGGGGCTGCACCACCATGTATTTCCCCTGCCCGAAGGCGAGCGGTGCGGATCCACTGACAACCAGCCGCTCGACCCTGCCGATAAAGATGATGTGGTCTCCACCCGGATACATCGCCTCCTTGCGGCATTCCAGGTAGGCGGCACAACCATCGATCAATGGCACGCCTCCCAGCCCGCTTGTGATGGGCAGCCCCTCGAAGCGCGTTCCGGCAGGGCTGCCAAACCTGTGCGATATCTCAACCTGGTTGGACGCGAGGATGTTGATCGCAAAGCGATCCGCATCGCGAAACGCCGGATGGCTGGCCGCCTGTACACGCTGGCTCCACAGAATCAGCGGAGGGTCCAAGGACACCGAGCTGAAGGAGTTCGCCGTCAGGCCGACCAAACTGCCGTCTACAGCACATGTGGTGACCACGGTCACGCCAGTCACGAACTGGCCAAGGCATCTTCTGAGCTCGCGCGCATCCACGGGATCGGCGAGCTTCAGGTTCTCTGCGGTGTTCATTGTTGTCTCCATCCTTCGCGTTGTCACGGGGTGCACGCGATGGGAGAACTATAGGTGCGAGACACTCTATAATTTCAACATGAACTAGTATTTTGATAATATTGAATTAACGAAAGGAGACTTGCATGAGCACGATACGTTTTCGCACCGCATTTCACATAGGGGAGGACTTGGATTCGCTGATCAGCTTCTACACGGAAGCCATGGGACTCAAGCTGAAATTTCGCGACGGCAGTCGCTGGGCTGAATTTCAGTTGGGGGACGGCCGGTTTGCGCTTGGTTCACCGGAAGAGGCCCCTGCGGGTATGCGCTCCGGGGCAGTGAGCGTCTTCCAAGTGACGGAACTCGACGTCCTGCTAGAAAAGGTTGCTCACGCTGGAGGCACGGTTCTCGATGTGCGCGACATGGGCACGCATGGACGCGTCGCGACGCTCCTGGACCCCGCCGGGACGGTCTTCCAAGCGTTGGAGCTCGCGGCGAAGTGAGGAACAGGCAGACAAAGGCAGGCGCTGCGCGTCACCTGCAGTCCCACCGGCCAGGTGGAGCTCCCAGCTGCCGGGAGACCTTTCTCGCGGTCGCAACCAGTTCGGCGATCTGCTTGCTCTTCGCGGAAGCGTCAATGGCACCCGTTGGGCCTGTGATGGTGAGTGCGTAGATGACTTGGTCCTCCGACGACCATACGGGCGCCGACACCGATTTGTAGCCAGGCAGTTCACTTAACTCCGTCACCGCGTACCCGGCTGCGCGCACGGATGATGCGATGCGCGAGTGCAACTCTCGCGCCTTCCGCGCGGACAAACCCTCCACGGCGGCTTCCTCGATGAATGCGGGCAAGGTCGCTGCGGCCTCAAGGTAGCCCACGAATACATTTCCGCCACCCGTGTGGAGGATCGAAACCGGGCCGTTGCGCAGGTCGAACGGGCCGCGGCGCTTGCCCTCCTTGAAGTACACAATGGACGTCCCCCCATGGGTCCACGTAAGGATTGCGACGCCGAGTTCGGTGCGCTCGGAGAGAACCACCGCCTCCGCCCGGACGACCTCAAACGAGTTGGTATGTCGAAGGGCTGAAAGCCCAAGCGACGCCGTACTGGGGCCAAGCTGATACTGTCCCCGGCCGACTGCTTCCACCATGCCGATTCTCATGAAGCTGGCCAGGTAGTTGTGAACTGCGCTTGAGGTCATCTCCGTACGTTCGGCAATGGCCTTTAGCGACGCCGGCTGCCCGGCCTGCAGGGCCACCAGTATTCGGTAGCCGATCTCGATAGATTGAATCCCGCGGCTTTTGTTGCTGACACTCATAGTCTGAGCAGTGTACGGCTCGTTCGCTGGTGGGGAGGACGGTTGCTGGTTTGATCAGACCGTTGACGTCCCGCCCCGGTCGACCAAGCAGGTCACCAACGGAGTTGGATGTCCCGTGCCGTTGGGGGGCACTGACGCACCAAAGATGGGATCAGCACAATGCCCCCCGACTGCGTGTGGCGCCAGCAGGTTGTTGCTGGAAAGTCCGCGTTTGCGTGAGACCAAGCCAGAAGGGCGCTCATCTACGGAGCGGTCTCCAAGTCGCTCGATCCGGCGTGGACTCATGCCAAGCCAAGCAGGAGCGCCGCGCGAGCACGGAATCAAACGCAATCGTGGGCGCGCTGAAACGCCTCGGCGTTACACGCGACGGCGATCTATCGACCTAGGCTTTTCGCCGAGACATCCGCAATCCCCCAGTTCTCCTTCGGTACGTCGTGCAGCCACACCCGCACGTTCTCCTTCGGCGCGTTAACGGCCTCGACGATCGCCTGGGTGACCTTCTCGATCAGCGCGCGCTTCTGCTCCTCGGTGCGGCCCTCGATCAGGTAGATCTGTGCAAACGGCATGGTGATGTGCTCCTATCGATCAGATGAAACGCAGTCCGACGCTGCCCATACCCTGTACCTTCAGCGTAACCGCGTCCCCTGCCTTCACGGCCACCGCCTCGGTGATGCCGCCCGACAGAATCAGCGTGCCGGCCGGAATCTCCTCGCCGCGCACGCCCAGGTGGTTGGCCAGCATCGCGATGGCTGCAGCCGGATGGCCCAGCACAGCCGCGCCTGCGCCAAAAGCCACCGGCTCGCCGTTCTTCTCGAGCACGATGCCTGTCGTGCGCAAGTCGACCTCGCTGACCGGCACAGCGCGGCCGCCAACCACGAAGCGCGAGGCCGAGGTGTTGTCGGCCACCACGCTCTTGAGGTCGAACTTGAAATCGCGATAGCGGCTATCGATCACCTCGATGCCTGGCAGCACGAAGTCGGTGGCCGCCAGGACTGCGCCGATGTGGCAGCCCGGCCCCTTGAGCGCACGTTTCGTGACGAATGCGATCTCGGGCTCCACCTTCGGATGGATCAGTTCGCTCACCTTGCACTCGCCTCCCTCGGGCACCGCGTAATTGTCGGCCATGAAGCCGAACACGGGCGTGGTCACACCCATCTGCTTCATCTTGGCATGCGAGGTCAAGCCCGCCTTCAGGCCGATGATGCGCTGCCCGCGCGCGAGTTTGCGGCGACGGATCTCGTTCTGGATGGCATAGGCGTCGTCCCAGTCCATCTGCGGATATTCGTCGGTGATCTTGGGCGTGTCGCGTGCCTCCAACTCGCAGGTTTCAAGAAGCTCGGCGAGTGCGGCGATGATCTTTGCGTCGAGCTTCATGCCGTCACCTCCTGCGCCGCATTCATAGCCGTCGAGGCCTGCGCGGGCTGCGCATTCTGCTCGGCCTCTTTCTCGCGCGCCAGTGTGATCGCCGTGTCCTCGATCATGTCCTCCTGCCCGCCGACCATGCCGCGCCGCCCCAGTTCGACCAGGATCTCGCGCGCCGGCACGCCGTACTTCTTCTCGGCCCGCTTGGCGAACAGCAGGAAGCTCGAATACACACCCGCGTAGCCGAGGGTGAGCGAGTCGCGGTCGATGCGGATCATGTGATCCATGATCGGCACGACGCGATCCTCGGCCACGTCCTGGATGCCGAACACGTCCACGCCGGTTTCGATGCCCATGCGGTCGCATACCGCGACGAGCACCTCCATCGGCGTGTTGCCGGCGCCAGCGCCCAACCCTGCGGCAGCCGCGTCGATGCGGTTTGCACCCGCCTCCACCGCCGCGATTGAGTTCGCGACACCCATCGCAAGGTTGTGGTGGCCGTGGAAGCCCAACTCGATCTCGGGCCTCAGCGCCGCACGCACGGCGCGCAGCCGCGCCTTCACGTCGTCTGGCAACATGTAGCCCGCCGAGTCGGTCACGTAGATGCAGTTGGCGCCGTATCCTTCCATCAGCAGGGCTTGGCTTACCAGCATCTCAGGCGAGGCCATGTGGGCCATCATCAGGAAGCCCACCGTGTCCATGCCAAGCCTGCGCGCCATCGCGATGTGCTGCTCCGATACGTCGGCCTCGGTGCAATGCGTAGCCACGCGCACCGTGTGCACGCCCAGGCCGTGGGCCATGCGCAGGTGATCGACGGTGCCGATGCCGGGGATCAGCAGCGCCGAGACCTTGGCCTTCTTCATCAGCGGGATCACCGCACCCAGGTACTCCTCGTCGGAATGAGCCGGAAAGCCGTAGTTCACCGAACTGCCGCCCAGGCCATCCCCGTGCGTGACCTCGATCAGCGGCACGCCCGCCTCGTCGAGCCCGGTGGCGATGTGCTTCATTTGCTCCAGCGTCATCCGATGGCGCTTGGGGTGCATGCCGTCGCGCAGCGTCATATCGTGCACTGTGACGCGGCGGCCTTGTAGGTTCGTGGTGGTTGTGGTCACGGGATGGTGCTCCTAGGCCTCGGCGTGTTCGGGTTGCGGGGCGCCGGCCAGCATCGACTCGGCGAACATCTCCGCCGTGCGCGCCGCGGCGGCAGTCATGATGTCGAGGTTGCCGGCGTACTTGGGCAGGTAGTCGCCCAGGCCTTCGACCTCGAGGTAGATCGACACACGCCGACCATCGAACACCGGCCCGTTCACCAGCCTGTAGCCCGGCACGTACCTGCGGACCTCGGCCACCATCTCGATCACCGAGGCCGTGATGCGCGCCTCGTCGGGCACTTCCTCGGTCAGGCAGTGCACCGTATCGCGCATGATCAACGGCGGCTCGGCCGGGTTGATGATGATGATGGCCTTGCCCCTCCTGGCGCCGCCTACCTTCTCCACCGCACCGGCCGTGGTGCGGGTGAACTCGTCGATGTTCCTGCGCGTTCCCGGGCCGACGGAGCGGCTCGACACCGTTGCGACGATCTCGCCGTAGGTCACGGGCTGCACGCGCGACACCGCCGCCACCATCGGGATGGTGGCCTGCCCGCCGCAGGTGACCATGTTGACGTTCGCGGGCCGCTCGCCCGGCTGCGCCAGCAGCGTCTTCAGGTTGACCGGCGGCACGCAGAACGGGCCGATGGCTGCCGGCGTGAGGTCGATCATCAGCACGCCGAGCGCGTTGAGCTTGGTGCTGTTCTCGGCATGCACGTAGGCGCTGGTCGCATCGAAGGCGATCTGCACGCCGTCGGCCTCCACATGCGGCAGCAGGCCGTCCACGCCCTCGGCCGTGGTCTTCAAGCCCATCTCGCGGGCGCGCTTCAGGCCGTCAGACGCCGGGTCGATGCCCACCATCCAAACCGGCTCGAGCAACGGGCTGCGCTGCAGCTTCGCCAGCAAGTCGGTACCGATATTGCCCGGCCCGATCAGTGCACATCGGATCTTCTTCGTCATGGGGTCGTTCTCCTTCAATGGAAGCGCACCGAGCAGCCGCCGAGGCCACCAATGGACACGCGGAAGCTGTCGCCGGCCTTGGCCGGGAACATGGCGGCGAGCGCGCCCGACAGGATCACCTCGCCCGCCTTCAGCCCGATGCCAAGCGCGCCGAGCGTATTCGCCAGCCAGGCAACCGCGTTGACCGGTGAGCCGAGCGCTGCCGCACCGGCGCCGGTGGCGATGACTTCCCCGTTCTTCTCGAGCACCATGCCGCAGGTGGAAAGATCGATGCGGCGCGGGTCGACCGCGCTGTCGCCCAGCACGAAGACACCACACGAGGCATTGTCGGCGACGGTGTCGGCGATCTTGATCTTCCAGTCGCGAATGCGCGAGTCGACGATCTCGAAGCAGGGCATCACGCACTCGGTGGCCGCCAACACATCGGCATTGCCGATACCCGGCCCCATCAGATCGCGCTTGAGGATGAAGGCGATCTCGCCCTCGGCCTTGGGCTGGATCAGCGTGCCGCTGTCGATGGACTCGCCCTCGCCGGCGATCATGCGGTCGAGCAGGTAGCCGAAGTCAGGTTGGAAGACGCCGAGCATGTTCATCACCGCGCGCGACGTCACACCGATCTTCTTGCCGACGATGCGCTCCCCGGCATCAAGGCGGCGGGCGATCATGCGCTGCTGCACGCCGTAGGCATCGGCGATGGTGATGCCCTCGTGGCGGCTGGTGAGCGGGTCGACGGCGCTGCGCGCGCGCAGCGCGTCGTAGAGCTCGTCGCCGAGCTTCTGGATAAGCGTAGGGTCCATAGTTAGTCTTTGCGGTGGATCAGTGAATGAAATCGATCGGCCTGAGCCTTCACAGCTTGATGCACACGTTGCGCAGCTCGGTGTAGAACTCCAGCGAGTGCACGCCACCCTCGCGGCCGATACCCGAAGTCTTGGCGCCGCCGAACGCGGTGCGCAGGTCGCGCAGGAACCAGCTGTTGACCCAGCAGATGCCCACCTCGACCCGCTTGGCCACGCGGTGCGCCGTGCCCAGGTTCTCGGTCCACACGGTAGTGGCCAGGCCGTAGTCGGTGGCGTTGGCCAGCACGATCGCTTCTTCCTCGGTGTCGAAGGGCGCGATGTGGCAGCACGGGCCGAAGATCTCCTCGCGGATCACCGCCGCCGTCTCTGGCAGGCCGGTCCAGATGGTGGGCTGCACCCAATGGCCTTCAGCCAGCGCGCCCTTCATGGACGGCACGCCGCCGCCGGTAACGACGGTGGCGCCCTCGTCCTTCGCCTTCTGGTAGTAGGACAGCACTTTCTGCTGGTGCTCGCGCGAGATCAGCGGGCCGATGCCGACACCGGGCTCCTGCGGCGGCCCCGGCTTCAGCGCCTCGGCCCTGACCTTCAGCGCCGCGACGAACCTGTCGAAGATCGGCCGCTGCACGTAGACGCGCTCGGTGCCCAGGCACACCTGCCCGCAGTTCTCGAACGCCGAGCGCGTGATGCCGGCCACCGCCTTGTCGAAATCCGCGTCGGCGAACACGATGCCAGCGTTCTTTCCACCGAGCTCGAAGGACACCGGCCGCACGCCCTTGGCGGCGGCCGCCATGATGGCCTCGCCGGTGCGCGTCTCGCCCGTGAAGGTGATGCCGTTCACGCCGGGGTGCCTGGTCAGGAACTCGCCGGCCGAGTCGGGGCCGAAGCCGTGCACCACGTTGTAAACACCGGGCGGAATGCCCACCGCGTTCATCACTTCGCCAAGCAACGTGGCGGTGGCCGGGGTTTCCTCCGACGGTTTCACGACCACGGTGTTGCCACAGGCCAGCGCGGGGCCGACCTTCCAGGTCATCAGCAGCAGCGGCAGGTTCCAGGGGCATACGACGCCGATCACACCCAGCGGCGAGCGCACCGCATAGTTGATGGCCTGTCCGCCGTCGGGCGTGGCCATCTCGAAGCTCTCGGCGGGCACGTTCTTCACGATGTCGGCAAACACCTTGAAGTTTGCAGCGCCGCGCGGGATGTCGACGTGCGAGGCAAGCGCGTGCGGCTTGCCGGTGTCGGCCATCTCCGCCGCCAGAAAATCGTCGAAGCGCCGGTTGATCTCGTCGGCCACCGCATGCAGCAGCTCGACGCGCTTCGCCACACTCATGCGACCCCATTCGCCGGTGAGGGCGGCGCGCGCCGCCTTCACTGCCGCATCCACCTCGGCTGCGCCTGCCTCGTGTACCAGACCGATCAGCCCGTTGTCGACCGGCGCCCGGTTCTCGAAAGTCTTCCCCGTGGCGACGAATTCGCCACCGATGAAGTTCATGAATTGCTTCATCGTCCGCTCCTCAGGTCAGAACACTCAGGAAGTTTTCGTTGAGTTTGCGGTCGTGATAGAAGATCGCGCGTCCGAGTTCGTCGTCGGTCCACACCAGCGGCGGCTTGTCCGGGTAGTAGATGTAGCCGCCCGAGAACACCTCGTTGCGGTTGCCGCTCGGATCGAAGAAATAGATGGTCTCGCCGCGCGTGATGCCGTGGCGCGTAGGGCCGATGTCGAGCGATACGCGCCTCTTGGTGATGATGTCCGCCGCCTTCAGCACCTCGCCCCAGTTGTCCAGCAGGAAGGAGGCGTGGTGGAACTTGTTCTTCTCCGGATGGCGGATGAAGGCGATGTCGTGTGGCTTGGTCGAGCAACTCAGGAAGGCCGCGATATGCATGCGCTCGGGGCCGGCCACCACGCTCTCGGCGAGCTGGAAGCCCAGCACGTCGATGAATAGCTTCATCGTGCCATCGAGGTCGTCGCCGTACAGCAGGCAGTGGTCGAAGCGCGAGGGTGCCATGCCCTTGAGATCGTCGGGATAGACCTCGGGGTTCTCGTAGGGCATGCCGTTGCCGACTTTTTCCTTTTCGGCGAAGAGTTCGATCGCGTGACCGGTGGGCACGGTGAAGCGGAAGCGCTGGCCGGTGCGCAGGTGTTCGCCGGCCTCGATCCATTGCATGTCCGTGGCCAGGCCGCTGGCCTTGACGTCGGCCGCGAGCTTTGCCAGCGTGGCTGGCGAATCGACGCGAAAGCCCATGAAATCCATGCCGGCCGTGTCGGCCTCACGCAGCACCACGCTGTGGTGGTCGTGCTCGTCCCAAGCCTTGAGATAGATGCGGCCCTGGGGATCGCGAGCGGTCTCGATCAGGCCTATGACGTCGCGGTAGTGCCGGACGGCGGCCTCTATGTCGAGCACGCGAAGCTGAACGTGTCCTGGGCGGATGATGCCGGTGATTGCCATGAGAGTTTCCTTTGTGGCTGGAAGAATTCAGGTGAGGGAGCGGGAAGCGGTGGGAGCCGGGCGAGCGGCATGGCGCTCGATGCAGCGCGCCAGTCTCTCGACAGCGCGCAGCGCGAGATCGCTCTGGGGATAGGCGCGGCAGGCGAGCACGAATCCTTGTGCCTCCTCCTCGGCGCTGACGTGGCAGCGGCTCATACGTTCGCTGCGTACTGCACCGGACTCGATGCGCACCTTGCACACGCCGCAGCCACCACCGCGGCAGCCGACCGGGATGCCCTTGCGGCCGAGTTGCTCCATGCCGCCGAGCAGAGTCTGGTCAGGGCGGCAGACATAGCGCTCGCTGGTATTGCGAATGGCAACCGAGAAGCTCATGGATGCAGCCCTCCCATCAAAGCGGCTTGAACATCAGGATGCGCGGTGGTGCGGAGGCGGCATCGGCCGAACTGAAGAGCTTCTCCGTGTAGACGTCGAGCTCGAACCGCCGCCCATGCATCAGTGCGGCGATGCAGGCCTTGGGCGTGGAGGTCCGCACAGGCAAGTGCTCATTCCCCTTGCAACAAGGCGCAGCACTGTCCGTGCTTTTCGACTCGTCGGAGCGAACTGATTCCCAGGCGACTGTTGCGTCCACGATATGTCTCCAGTGCTCTAAAAATGACCTCTTTAGCTTTGGGTCTCGGCAGGCAGCAAACTCTATCAGCAATGACTACTGAATTCAACACTGGATCATTTTTCAATATTATTGAATTTACGTTTCAGCCCCCGCCTTTGCCTGCCTTTAACAGTGAGCTGCCCGCTCAAGGGCCTCGGAAAGCCAGCAAGGCACCTCGGTTCATCGCTTGGAAGCCCCTGCGATGACACAGAAGCTTCCGCATTCGGCAGATCCGTCTGTGAGAGGCCGCGCTACCTGGAGCGTCTCGCGGTCATCATGCTGTCGATTCGTTGGTACCTTCGCTTCAAGTTCCGGTTCGGGGCGGTTGGCCATCGCCTCTACAGGAACATCGCCGCGTTTGGTCTTGCAGCTAAGCCTGGCCTGGGAGTCTGGGCGGCCGAACGCGAAGTTGCTGCCGTCGTGGGTAAGGTGTCGTCCGTTGATGGCGATGGCCGCAAACTACCTTTCCTGCGAGCCGCAGAAGATGCTGCTGCTTCCAGAGACACTGCAGGAATGGCCGAACCACCGAACGGTTTGATCAGGAACGTTTTGAGCGTCCGTCAGTTCAACGTGCGTGACTACACCCAGTACAAGCCGAGCGGAAACTCGTGTGCATGGCGCTGAATTTGCGAAGGATGGCGACGATGCAGGCGGGTTAAATTGCTGCATAGGCCCTCCAGACCCCTCTGAGGTGTCGCAGCGCCGCAATTTGCGACTCCTTGCACTCACACCGCGCCAATCCACTGCTGGAGCTACATTGAAGCCGCGCACTGTCCAACTGCGAACCGTCTGCCGCCCAGGACTCCTCGGCGACGTGCCGCATAGCGCGCTGCCACAGGGCACTGTTACGACGACGCAGCAGTTCTGTGGCAATTCGGAGGCTCACGCAAAGATGCGCCCATCGTTCTAATTCGGGGGCGGCAAGCATCCCGACCGCACCAGAGGATGGCGCGAGCATCCCTGCGCTCATTGGGTGGCCACACGCGGCGACGTAGCGTCTCAGCGCAGACGGCAACGCTAGAAGTAGTTACATCTTAGTTGTGACTCTTTATTTGTACGGCCGAATCCGTGCTATGACGCAAAGTCTGTGTAGTTAACCGGACTCTCGCGAAATGTTCTAGTGACGGTCGCTTCGCTATATGGCGAGGCAGTGCTGGGCAGGCGCTATCCGGTTTCTCTCTGGCATGAACTCGTGTCGTTCCATGGTGTCACAGGCTGTGACTCTATTGAAAGGATAGACATGCATCTGCGTCAGATTCGAGCTTTCATCACCGTGGCCGAAGAATTGCACTTTGGCCGGGCCGCGAAGCGCTTGCACATCGAGCAGTCGCCGCTGTCGCGCACCATCCGCAGGCTGGAGTCGGATCTGGGCGTTACGCTATTGCATCGCCCGCCCCGCGGCGTGCACCTGACCTTGGCCGGTCAACTCTTCCTGGAGGATGCCCGTCGAATCCTGCTGGCCGTCGAGCAAGCACAGGCACGGGCAAAGGCTGTTGCAGTGGGGTATCACTGCACATTGCGTGTCGGTTTGTCGGGCGACATTGGGCAAACGCGGCTATCAACATTGCTTGCGCTGTGCCGGGAGGAGGCACCGCAGGTGAAGATCCAACTTTCCGAGATGCCGCTGACCCAACTGGTGCATGGTCTGGGCGCGACCTTGTTTGACGCCGGCTTTGCGATGCTTGACCAAGCGGAGGCTGGGATCGTGTCTGCGCCAGTGTGGAATGACCCCTTCGTGGTGGCCCTACCCGCACGGCATCCGCTGTTGGCCTTCAAGGAGGTACCGCTGGAGGAAGCGGTGAGCTATCCGCTGGTGCTGTGCGACCCACAAGCGTGCCAAGGTTGCAGCCTGCAGCGCGAACGACTGTTCCGTACGGTGGATGCGCAACCGGCTATGGTCGAGTACGTCGCTACCCATGGACTGATGCTTGCGTTTGTGGCTGCCGGGTATGGCGTTGGCCTTTCAACTGCCGCGCACCTGGCGGCTTGCCAGCAGCCGGACGTGGTCTCCCGTCCCTTGGCCGGTCAAACCGCAGTACTGACCACCTTTGTGCTGCGGGCCGAGGGAGATGTTACAGAGCCGCTGCGCCATTTCATCAACCGGGCCGAGCGCGTCGGCCGCCAGGACACAGGCGATCTCCGCCGGATTTGACTCGGCCCATCGGCGGGTACGTAGGCCGATTTCCCGGATTGCACCATACTTTTTGAGTCTTGTACCGGACCCAATTTGCACCACTGAAAAGCAGTACTGCTTCCGCTTTATGGAGGAAAAACTGCTCTGCCATTCTAAATAGCGGCGGCCCGGAGATGCATGCGTACCGTCGAGGTCACTGCACTGACACAGAACGCATGAACTCCGGCCGGATGCAAACCGCCTCAGTGGTCTGACGCATTGACGCTTTACCCCGATGGAATTCCTGCGAAAACTTTGACCTGGTTTCGGGTAAAGCGCAGTCCCCCATGCTTGACGCCTGGGTTTCGCAACCGCCAAACCGTTCGCATTATGGTGGAGAAGTTTCAAGCGTAGCAAGATGTTGCTGCTTCAGGCCGGCGATCAGCGCCGATGCAACGCTTACCTCCCCGATGCCATTCGGCCCCGCGCTTCATCCGGGTTTTTGGGCATTCGCCGCGCCCGATGGTGGCCGCGCGCGTCTGCCGGAATTCAATCCGAAGATGGGAAGCGCGCGATATGCCGCAATCGAGCAGCCTTGCCTTTGGCGCCAAAACCTACTACCGCCCGATCGAGGCAGCCATTCGCTGGGCCGACTTGTTGCGTTTCGAGCGAAGAATTCTGGAAACCCTTGGGCAGCGCGCCATGCCAGAACCGAACGACTTCCCAAGTTGGCCGATGCTGTGCCTGTTTGCCGAACGCATTTTCGATGCGTTGGCGCATGGCGAACTGCCCTTTGGCAAGGCCGGCACCATGCAGAAATCGCAGCGCCCTTCGCTCGAAGATACGGAACTGATAGTTCGCCACGTCGATTTGAAGGCATGGATGACGCACTACTACCCCGGCGAGCGGCCGCCGTTTCTGTTCGATGGCATCGAGCGCGACCTGCATCCCGCCATCACCCTGACCACGCTCAGCGTCTTGCTGGCCGAGCGCGAAGCGGCCAAGGTGCAATTCGCCGAACTGTCCCAGGCTCATGAGACGCTGCGTGCAGCGTACGAAGCACTGGCGCAGGACCACGCCATCCGCATTGCCGACATCAAGGGGGCACACGAACCCGGCCAGCGCAGCGAGTCAACTTATCTGAACATCATTGGCGGCTTGCTGACGCTGCTGCTCGGCACGTCGCCGGCGGGCACGGCATACTCGTCGTTCCGAAACATGGATGCCGTGGTCAACGCGCTGCTTGCGCACTACGAAGGCCGACCCGGACTCAGCGAGCGAACGCTGTGGAGCAAGCTTGCGCAGGCGCGTCGCCACCTAGAGGCATCCCGCTGACGGCGTTGCGACGTACTGCAATTGCAGCTGCGCTCTCTGCAGTTGCAGTGCATTGAGCCGCCGCGGTGTATTGAATGCGAGGCACTTTCCGAACAACGCCTGTGAGCGTCAAGGAGTGTCTCTCATGTCTTCGCAGACCAACGCGCCGGCTGTGCCGGCGGAGCACCGCATCCTGCGCCGCGCTGAAGTCGAGGCCAAGACCGGCTTCAAACGCGCACACATTTACAGCCTCATGAAGGAAGGTAAGTTCCCCAAGGCGCTGCGTCTGGGGGTGCGCGCGGTAGGCTGGGATTCGGTCGAGATCGACTCGTGGATCACCGAGCGACTCAAGGAGCGGGCCTGATCGGCCCTCGCCCGGATGGCCCCTTCCACCAGGAGAGCGCACCATGCAGGTGGTTTCAGTTATCTCGACGAAAGGCGGCGTGGGCAAGACGACCACAGCTGCCAACCTTGGTGGCCTTGCTGCCGACGCAGGCCTGCGCGTGCTGCTGCTGGATCTCGACGTACAGCCCACGCTATCAAGCTATTTCACCCTTGATGCGCAGGCGCCGGCCGGCATCTACGAGATGCTGGCGTTCAACGAGCGGCGCATCGAGCAACTGGTCTCGCGCACCGCCATCGCGGGCCTGGACCTGGTGCTGTCGAACGACGACCGCGGCGAACTGAACACGCTGCTGCTGCATGCCCCAGACGGGCGCCTGCGGCTGCGCCACCTACTGCCGACGCTGGAGCCACTGTATGACCTGCTGCTGATCGACACCCAGGGCGCGCGCTCCGTCCTGCTGGAGATGGCGGTGCTGGCCTCAGACCTGGCACTGTCTCCCGTGACCCCGGAAATCCTCGCGGCGCGCGAGTTGAGACGGGGCACGCTGCAACTGATCGAGGACATCGCGCCGTACCGGCACTTCGGGATCGAACCGCCGCCGCTGCACTTGCTCATCAACCGCGTGCATCCAGTGTCGTCGAACGCGCGGCTGATCCAGCAGGCCCTGCGCGACCTGTTCCAGGAACACGGGGGCATCCGCGTATTGGCTACCGATGTGCCAGCCATCGAAGCGTATCCCCGCGCCGCGACGCGCGGCCTGCCGGTGCATCGGGTCGAGCATCGCCAGCCACCGGGCAGAGTCGCGCCCGCGGCGCTCGACACGATGCGTGCACTCGCCATTGAGTTGTTCCCTCACTGGCTCGCGCGCTTCGAACTCGTGACCGGTCGACCAGACGCGAGGGCCACGGCGGGGGGCGCAAGCCATGGCAAGCGCCCATGATCTGGCACGCGGCCACAAGCGGCTGCGCGCCCTGATCGAATTCGCCGTGGGCGAAGGCTGGCACGTCAAGCGCACGCCCGGTGGCCATCTCAAGTTCACCAAACCGGGCTGCGCTGCGATCTACACCAGCTCGACGGCGAGCGACCACCGTGCCGCGCTCAACGCCCGTGCGCAGCTTCGCCGCGCCGAACGCGAGGCCCGGGCCGCCAACGCCCAGGGATGCGGCCATGGCTGACATGACCCCCCAGGACATGGCCGGCAAGCTCCTCGCCGCCGGGTTCGAGCGCAGCGGCCCATCGGCCACGGTGCTCAGCGACCCGATTGCCGACACGCCCATGGTCGTCACCCTGGACCAGTTGCGCCCCTATGACCACGACCCGCGCGTCAAGCGCAATCCCGCCTACGAAGAAATCAAGGCCTCCATCCGCGAACGCGGCCTGGATGCGGCGCCGGCCATCACGCGGCGGCCCGGCGATGCGCACTACATCATCCGCAACGGCGGCAACACCCGGCTGGCGATCCTGCGCGAACTCTGGTCGGAGACCAAGGACGAACAGTTCTTCCGCATATCTTGTCTATTCCGGCCTTGGCCCGAGCGCGGTGAAATCGTCGCGCTGACCGGGCACCTCGCCGAAAACGAACTGCGCGGCGGTCTCACGTTCATCGAGCGCGCCCTCGGTGTCGAGAAGGCGCGCGAGTTCTACGAACTGGAGAGCGGCAACCCCCTAAGCCAGTCCGAACTGGCCCGCCGCCTGGCCGCCGACGGCTATCCCGTGCAGCAGTCCCACGTCAGCCGCATGGCCGATGCGGTGCGCTACCTGCTGCCCGCGATTCCGACCATGCTCTATGCTGGGCTCGGCCGCCACCAGGTCGAACGCCTGTCGGTCATGCGCAAAGCCTGCATGCTCACCTGGGAGCGCTACGCCAAGGGCCGCTCCCTGGTACAGGACTTCGACGACTTCTTCCAGGAAGTGCTGTCGCACTTCGACGCCCAAGGCGACGAGTTCTCATCGCAGCGTGTGCAGGACGAACTGATCGGCCAGATGTCCGAACTGCTGGGCATCGACTACGATGTGCTGGCGCTGGATCTCACCGAATCCGAGAGCCGCCACCGCGCCTTGGTCAGCGACCCGACGCCACCATCGGCGCCGCCCGCACTGCCAGAGCCTGGAACCGTCGCCCGCCCGCCGGCCGCCCCCGCGCCATCCACCACGACGCCGGCAGCCGCGGCTCCCACGCGCGATCGCGAGGACGGTTCGGTTACAGGCAATCCGTCCCCAGGGAGCTCCGCGTCCGTGGCTGGTGACCGGCTTCAGGAGCACATCGTCTCGCCGGCGCCGACGACCGAGCGACTGCGGTCCATCCAGCGCATGGTCGCCGATCAGCTGGGCGATGCGCTGCCGCCCGATTTCTCGGCCAATGTGCTGCAGTCCATCCCGGTGCAGGCCGGTGGGCTCTATCCCATCTCCGATGTCTGGTACATCGACCCCGGCCTGGACACGCCCGACCGCTTGCGCATCCACATCGCGCAGTTCGCGCGCGAGATCGCGGGCGAGGCAGATCTGGACGAGTGCATTGATGACCGTCCAGACGGCATCGGCTTCGCATGCCGTGCCTACACCCAGGCCCCGTCGCCGCTGGGCCGCGCCGTGCTCGCGCTGCTGGCCTGCCTGGCCGGCCAGCCGCCTGCAGACGTTGGTGTGGACGGCGGGCAAGTCGCCATCGACCTGCCAACGCTTCTGCATGGCCAGGGCGATGCTGCCCGGCGGTTGAGCGACACCGCGCTGGTCAAGCTGTTCCGGCTGTTGCGGCTGGCCCGGCGCCTGTTGGACTTGGGGGCCGGGACCATGGATTCCGGGACGTGAGCGAAAGACGCCGCATGCCTGCATCACACCCGCTCAACCAGGCCGTCATCGCCCAGGCGCTCTATGACCTGCGCAACGGGCAACTGCGCCGGTGCAAATCAATGGGGTTCGGCGAGGAAGAACTGGATGCGCTCAAGCATCCCGCCCTCATCAGCGTACTGGCCAACGCCAGCGTCTCCTGGTGCTCCGTCTCCGTGAACCGCGAGGTGCTCAAGCGGCTGTTGAAGCAGGCGCACGACGTGGAGAAGGAGATCGCCACGGTCGACCGCATGTTGCGCCTCGGTGCCAGCACGGAGATGGTGAGCCGCTTCTACGGCCTCACCCATCAGGAGGTCGCCCTGCGCCGCGGTATTCTCGGTCTGCCCAAGCGCAAGGGACGCCATCCGGTCCTGGACGAAACCCAGGACACGGCGTTGTGGCGGCAATGGAAGGCCGTGACCAGCAGCAGAAACGTCGATCTGGAGGACGAGACCTCGATTCTCGGCGCGGCGATGGACCTGGCCGAAGGCATGTCGCTGCCGCTGTCGGTGGTCTGGGCCGCGATCAAGAACTGGGTCGATCAGGGCTTGGGATAGGCGGCGGCCGTGGACGACACCCCACCACGCGCACCACGCCACGGCCCCGTCGCCCTCGCCGATCTGTTCGACGGTGCCCTGAAGCAACTCGCGCCCGCACCCGGCACACCTGCGCCCGGTGACGGCTTCCTGTTCAGCGGCAACCGGCACGAGAGTGTGCCGAGGCGACTCTTCCTCGACCGCCGACTGACGCCGCTGGAGCGCAACGCCTGGCAGGTGTGCCGGCTGATGCTCAACGACGATGGCGTCACCGCGTTCCCCACCTATGAGCAGTTGCGCCCCTGGCTGGCGTCGATGCCGTGCGCGGGACAGGCCTCCCACGAGACCGTGGCGCGGGCGCTGACGCTGCTGCGCCTCACGCGCTGGCTGAGCCTGGTGCGCAGGCGCCGGGACCCCAAGACCGGCCGCATCCTCGGCAACCTCTACGTCCTGCACGACGAGCCCCTGACGCCCTTCGAAGCGATGCAGCTCGACGCGGACTATTTGCAGCTCATCAGCCACGCCCTCGGGCATTCGGCCAAGGCCGTCCAGATGGTGGGACTCAACGCCCTCAAGGAGATCGCGGAAGACCCGCTGCTGTCCGGCCGCACGCTGCCGTCGCGGCTGCAGCTGCTCGCCGAGCGCCTGGCCCGCCAGGGCATCGACGCTTCCGAAAGTTATCCACAGGAGGGTACCGTCCACGATTCCGAAGAAGGGGTTTCGGACCTTCTTCGGAATGAAGCTGCGCCGTCTTCGGAATCCGAAGCAGGCTCGAAACCCGCGCCAGACCACGCTCTTCGGAATCCGAAGCAGGACCGTACTGTACGTAGTAGTCGTATCCATGAAGTACGTACTACCGCGCGCGCGGCGCATGGCCTGCGTCTGCCCGAGCGCTTCCTTGCCTTGAAGGAAGAACAGCAGGCAGGCGCGCTGGTGGCGCTGCAGCAGGTCGACGCGCCATTGCGGCAGGCCGTGCTGGACGAATGGGCCGAGCGCTGTCGCGGCGCGACCGTCCGCAACCCTGCCGGGTATCTGTTCGGCATCATCCAGCGCGCCATCCGCGGAGAGTTCAATGCCTGGACCAAGCAAACCGACACGGCACCAACGACACCTGCGGCCGCGCGGGCGCCTCCGGAGCCACCGCGCAACGTGGTTCCACCCGAGGTGGCCCGGCAGCACATCGACCGGCTGCGCGAGCTGCTGCGCAAGACCTGACGCCGGGGGTGGCAAGGCCATGGAGCAGACACCCGTGGCCTTCAGCAAAGCTATCCCCTGGGGATAGCCGCGCGCAAACGCTGGACGCTGAATGGGTGCAAAGCAGGTATCGGGTGCCGGCGCCGGTGCGATCCTGTCCGAACTGCCCTCGGCGAAGAGCATTCCCTGGCGCTCCATGGCGCTATCCCCAGGGGATAGATGTGGTGCAAGGTGCAACAAGCGCAGGCATGGACCGTCGCGCGTGCGGGCCGATTCAGAACGACCTCATCTCGGCGGATAGCCATGCCCTCGGCGCGAGCAGCGCTCCATGGTGTTTGATGGAGCTATCCCCTGGGGATAGCTCCTGCCACGAGCGGCTGTCACGCCCCCAACCGGGGTCTGGCCGATATCGGTTTGTTGACTGACTGCCTTCCGCTGCGTGCCGATGCTGGCAGCTCCTTGTCCCTGAGCGAGCTGTCCCCATGGCCACCAATGAACCCTTGCAGTTGAACCTCGGTTCGCTGCGCAGCGCGATGTCGCTGACGCTGCACACCCACCACGCCTCGCGCATCTGGCATGGCCGCGCCGCCGCCGAGGGGCGGCCGGGCATCGTCGGCCTGAACGGCTACATCGCCGTCATGAACAAGATGAAACGCGGTTCGGAACAGGACGACCCGTACAGCGACTGGTGGATGCTGCGCATCGAAGACAAGCTCGACCAGACCAAGGCAACGCTGCAATCGCTGCGCGAGCAGGTGGACCAGGCGCTGGCCGGAGTGCCCGCGGCATTGAGCCTGGGCGAGAACCTCAACGTGCAGCCCGTCAAGCTCCCGCTCTTCGTCAACGCCCAGCTCGGCTTTGCCGCGGTCTATCTCCTGGCCGACTACGACGACATCGCCCGCAAGCTGATCCTCGCCCACCACACCGCGCTCATCGACCGCAGCACGCTGGAGCGCTGGCTCAACGATGGCGCGCATGCGCTGCGCAGCCTGTTCTCGCTGGCCCAGCAGTACCGCTACTCGGGCACGACGCGCGCCGACTTCGCCTCCAGGAATGCCGCAGCGCGGGCGGCGCTGGAGAAGTTCGGCGAGTTGCCGCAGGAGGTGCTCGAAGGCACGCGCCGCTCGAAGTTCGCGCCGCCTGTCGTGCGCCGTGGCCTGCAGCAGCGCGGCGACAGTTCTGCCGCGACCGCGCCTTCCAGCGACGAAGCCACCGCCGCCGATCCGGCCAAGGCCAGCACCGGCGAGGACGATCCGGCATGAGCGACCCGAACCACGAAGCCCGCCACTTCCGTCGTCTGGAACAGGGCGCCTTCATGAAGCTGGAACACGCGGCCTCTCTAAAGGGCCTTTTGAAGCCTTTTAAGGGTAAGGGGGATCTTGAGGACTGGGCCAGCCAATGCTTCGCCCTGCGCGACGAGTTGATCGCCCTGGCGCAGCGGCAAGTGCTGGCGCAGGCGTGCAGGCACCCCTTCCACCTGCTGCCCGTCGAACTGGCCCAGCAGACCACTGGCGCAGGAACGACGTTCCTCCGCTGGCGCAGGCACGACCGTTCAGCCATGGGCGTGGCCCTGTGGCAGGAGCTGATGGCCAGCACCAGCACGCCGGTCAACCTGCTCGCCGACCTGCACGCGATCGAACTGCAGCGCATCGTGCTGAACCTGCAGATCAGCCTGCTGCACACCCTGGGCAGGCAGGCCCGGGAATGCGCCAGCAAGGCCGCGCAGGCCGATGACGCCTATCTGCGCCGGATGACAGCGGTCGCCAGCCGCCGCTCGGGCGCACGGGAACCGTGATGCAACCGCCCACGTGCCGTTGGCTGGACCGGACCCACGCCGGGGACTGCCTGGGTCTGCTGGAGCGCATGCGCTCGGACGGCGTGCGGATACAGACCTGCGTCACCAGCCCGCCGTACTTCGGACTGCGCAGCTACCTCCCGCCGGACCATCCCGACAAGCACCTGGAGATCGGCGCGTGCCGCACGCCCGAGCAGTACATCGGGCGCCTGGTTCGCGTGTTCCGGGCGGTGCGCGACCTGCTGGCCGACGACGGCACGCTGTGGATCGTGATCGGGGACAGCTACGCGGCACCGCGCACCTACCAGGCCGCGAGCAGCAAGGGCGGCGCCAAGCACGGCACGGCCCAGGCCGCCGCCGGCGCGATCTGGCCTGCGGGCGACGTGAAGGCGAAGGACATGCTGGGCATCCCGTGGATGCTGGCGTTCGCACTGCGGCGCGACGGCTGGTATCTGCGCCAGGACCTGATCTGGCACAAGCCCAACACCATGCCCGAGAGCGTGGCCGACCGCTGCACGCGCTCGCACGAGCACATCTTCCTGCTGTCCAAGCGCCCCCGCTACTACTTCGACCAAGCCGCCATCCGCGAGCCCTCGACCGACCCGCGCGGACCCGGCAACCTGCGGCCCGTGCGCCAGCCGCCCGGCGAACGCGCCACCAGCGCCAACGCCAACCTGCGGGGCGGCCTGCACCGGATCGGCGCCCGCGCCCTGCGCAACAAGCGCGATGTCTGGACCGTGGCCACCCGGCCGTTCAGGGACAGCCACTTCGCGGTGTTTCCCGACCGCCTGATCGTCCCCTGCATCCTGGCCGGTTCCCGCGCGGGGGACACGGTGCTGGATCCCTTCATCGGCAGCGGCACCACCGGCGCCGTGGCCTTGCGACTTCAGCGGCATTTCATCGGCTGCGAACTCGTCCGGTCGTTCATCGACCAGCAGCGCCTGCACTGACGCACGTCGGCGCGGGTTTCAACCACCCTGATGGAGATTGCAACATGAGCACGCATTTTTCGGGCGAAGGCAACATCGGCTCGCCCCCCGAGTACCGGGAGTTCCCCAACGGCAACGACGAACCGCGGCGCCTGCTGCGGCTGAACGTGTACTTCGACAACCCCGTCCCCACCAAGGGCGGCGACTTCGAGGATCGCGGCGGCTTCTGGGCGCCGGTGGAGATCTGGCACCGCGAGGCCGCGCACTGGAAGGACCTCTACCAGAAAGGCATGCGCGTGCTGGTCGTCGGCCGCATGGAGCGCGAACCCTGGACGGACAACGAAGATCAGCCGCGCGAGACCTGGCAGATCAACGCGCGCAGCGTCGGCATCCTGCCGTACCGCATCGAGTCCGTGGCCCTCAGCCCGAAGCCGCAGGACGCTGAGCCGAAGCCCCAGGCCACCCAGGAACCGGCTGCCCCGAAAGAGGCCAAGCGCAGGAAGTAATCCGGCATGGCGGGCGGTTGCCGAGTGCTTCGCCGCCCTCCATGCCCTCGCGAGCTATCCCCAGGGGATAGCTCCATCAACATCCACCGGCTTCCACGCGCTCCCGTAAATCGCGGCTCCCGGCCCGCACACCGCCGAGCGCACGCCATCCCCGCCCAGCCATTTCGTCTCGCCAAAGCGGTCGCGACCGCATGCCGCTTGTTTGTTGCCGCCCCTCGTGATGCCCGGCATTCTCGATCCCGGCAACTCAACGAACCACGGGAATCGGATGGACGGACATGCGGCTGTTCTTGTGCGAGAAGCCCTCCCAGGGCAAAGACATCGGCCGGATTCTCGGCGCCACGCAGCGCGGTGAAGGCTGTCTCAATGGCTCCGGCGTCACGGTCACCTGGTGCATCGGCCATCTCGTGGAAGCAGCGCCGCCCGAAGCCTACGACGCGCAGCTCAAGCGCTGGTCCATCGAGCAGTTGCCCATCATCCCAGAGCGCTGGCGGGTCGAGGTCAAGCCCAGGACCGCTGCGCAATTCAAGGTCGTCAAGGCGCTCCTGGCGAAGGCGACCCACCTCGTCATCGCCACCGATGCCGACCGTGAAGGCGAGTTGATCGCCCGCGAGATCATCGAACTGTGCGGCTACCGCGGCCCCATCGAGCGGCTGTGGCTGTCGGCGCTCAACGATGCGTCCATCCGCGCCGCGCTCGGCAAGCTGCGGCCCTCGGCCGAGACGCTGCCGATGTATTACTCGGCGCTGGCGCGTTCGCGGGCCGACTGGCTTGCGGGCATGAACCTCAGCCGCTTGTTCACCGTGCTGGGGCGACGGGCGGGCTACGACGGCGTGCTGTCGGTCGGCCGCGTCCAGACCCCGACGCTCAAGCTCGTCGTCGACCGCGACCGCGAGATCGCGGCCTTCGTGTCCGTGCCGTACTGGGCCATCGACGTGGCCTTGTCCACGGGCGGCCAGGCTTTCAGCGCGCAGTGGGTTCCGCCCGATGCCTGCACCGACGACGCGGGCCGCTGCGTGCAACAGCCGGTCGCACAGCAGGCCGCCCAGCAGATCCGCGCTGCGGGCAGCGCGCAGGTGGTGTCGGTCGAGACCGAGCGCGTGCGCGAAGGCCCGCCATTGCTGTTCGACCTGGGCACCTTGCAGGAGGTCTGTTCCAAGCAGCTTGGGCTGGACGTGCAGGAGACCCTGGAGATCGCCCAGGCCCTGTACGAGACGCACAAGGCGACGACATACCCGCGCTCGGATTCCGGCTATCTGCCCGAGAGCATGTTCGCCGAGGTGCCCACGGTCCTGGACAGCCTGCTCAAGACCGATCCCTCGCTGCGTTCCATCATGGGCCAGCTCGACCGCTCGCAGCGCTCGCGCGCCTGGAACGACGGCAAGGTCACGGCCCACCACGGCATCATCCCGACGCTCGAACCGGCGAACCTCTCGGCCATGAACGAGAAGGAACTGGCGGTGTACCGGCTCATCCGGGCGCACTACCTGGCGCAGTTCCTCCCCCATCACGAGTTCGACCGCACGGTGGCTCAGCTTGCCTGCGGCCAGCAGACGCTGGCGGCGACGGGCAAGCAGGTCGTCGTCAAGGGTTGGCACCTGGTGCTGGCCGCACCCGAACATGAAGGTGGTGCCGGCGAGGACGGCGACACCGCGGTGCGCAGCCAGGGGCTGCCCGCGCTGCCGAAACTGCATGAAGGCCTGGCATGCCCGGTGGCCGAGGCTGAGATCAAGGCGCTCAAGACGATCCCGCCGAAGCCCTATACCCAGGGCGAACTGGTCAAGGCTATGAAAGGCGTTGCGCGCTTCGTGACCGATCCGCGCCTGAAGCAGAAGCTGAAGGACACAACGGGCATCGGCACCGAGGCGACGCGGGCCAACATCATCAGCGGCCTGATCGCACGCGGCTATCTCGTGAAGAAGGGCCGCTCGATCCGCGCATCGGATGCGGCTTGCATGCTGATCGACGCTGTGCCCGCGGCGATCGCCGACCCCGGCACCACGGCCGCCTGGGAGCAGGCGCTCGACATGATCGAGGCCGGACAGCTCACGCTGGACGTGTTCATCGGCAAGCAGGCCGCGTGGATTTCGCAGCTGATCGCGCAGTACGGCAGCGCCTCCCTGTCCATCAAGGTTCCCCAGGGGCCGGCATGTCCGCAGTGCGGCGCCCCCACGCGCCAGCGCAGCGGCAAGAGCGGCCCGTTCTGGTCGTGCAGCCGCTACCCAGACTGCAATGGCACGCTGCCGGTCGAATCCGGCACATCCAAGCGTGGCGCCTCGCGTCCCCCACGCCGGAACAGCAGCGGCCGCAAGAGCCCCTGACCGACCCCGTTCCCCGTGGGCCGTGCCCGCCGTTGGCGGCGCAGCCCGTGTCCCGCATGCCCCGCGGGACGCCCAGCGCGCAACGCCTTCCTGCTCCGTGTGCGCGTCCCGCCCAGCCGTCCCCCTCCACGCGGGCGAGGCGAGATCTGAAGGTGGCTTCTCCACGAACCGCGCCACGCGCGTTCTGCTGATCTGCGTTTCTTCCGCCGATTGCGAAGGGTCCTCCGATGGCTTGCCTGCCGCGCAAGCCATCGGGAGACCCCTTGCGGTCAGCGGTATTCGGTGCCGGTGCCCGCCGGTGCAACAACGGGCTCCCTTTGTGCGCGGATGTGCGCCAGACGATGCCGGCCCCAGCCACGACATGGGCCGGGTGTGATTGCTTGATGAGCAGCCGGTTCCAGCGACGACCGGGCCTGCCACAGCCCACGGGTGGTTCTGTCCTCCCGAGCCGAAGGCCGCAGGGCCTTCGGCGCCTTTCTCCTGCCCATCAACGTCCCGGCCCGGCTTCTGGCCTGGGCCACACGAACAGGAGACCCGACATGAACCCGCAACCTGGCACCCCTCGCGGTGCGCCGCGCAACGCGCCGCTGCTGTACGGCAGCGTGTGCAGCGGCATCGAGGCCGTGAGCCTCGCCTGGCATCCGCTCGGCCTCGAAGCCGCGTGGTTCGCCGAGATCGAGCCGTTCCCGAGCGCCGTGCTCGCCCACCGTTACCCCCGCGTGCCCAACCTGGGCGACATGACCGCGATCGCCCGCCAGGTGCGCGCCGGCACCGTGCCGGCGCCCGACATCCTGGTCGGCGGCACGCCGTGCCAGTCGTTCAGCATCGCCGGCGCACGCGGGGGCCTGGACGACCCGCGCGGCGCCTTGACCCTTGCCTATGTGGAGTTAGCCAATGCCATCGACCAAACCCGCCGCCAAGACCGCCGCCCGCCGGCCACCCTCGTCTGGGAAAACGTCCCGGGCGTCCTCAACGACCGCAGCAATGCCTTCGGTCATTTCCTGGGCGCACTGGCCGGAGAAAGCCGTGCGCTCGAACCGCCAGGGCAAAAATGGGCGCACGCTGGTTGTGTGTCTGGACCCCGGCGCAGCATCGCCTGGCGCGTGCTCGACGCTCAATATTTCGGTGTCGCCCAACGCCGCAAGCGCGTGTTTCTTGTGGCAAGTGGTAATCCTGATCTCGATCCCGCAGAAGTACTTTTTGAGCGCACGGGCCTGCGCGGGGATTCTGGTGCGGGCTTCGCGCCGTGGCAAGACGCTGCCCGCGCTGCTGGACCTGGCGCTGCGGCAGCAGGCGGACATGCGGGACTGAAGCAGCCCTACGGCAAGGTGACGACGACGTTCGGGTTCGGCAATGGATGCGGCCCGTCCGATGTGGCCGCGAGCCTGCTGGCGGCCGGCCCGAAACACGACATCTGCACCGAGACATACCTGGTGCAGTCGGTCGCTGGCGGCATCAGCCACACGCTGTGCACCGCCAACGGCGGCAAGGGCTGCGGCGAAGATGGCACGGGCAAGGGTGTCCCGATCATCGCCTTCACGGCCCAGGGCTGCGGCGCCGATGTGACGGTGGGGAGGACGCCGACGCTGCGTGCAGGCGGGCATCGCGGCAGCCATGCGAACGCGGGCGTGGTCCCGGCCATCGCCTTCGCGCAGAACTCGCGCGGCGAACTGCGGCTGGAATCCGGTCATGGCCAGGTCGCAGGGGTTCTCTCGACGGGGGGTGGCAAGCCGGGCCAGGGCCGGCCGATGGTGCTCGGCGTGGTGCCAGGCCACGGGGCGCATTTGCGCTACGACTGGAATGAGCCCGGCCCGGGGGATTGGTCGCAGTGGCGGGTGCGGCGGCTGATGCCCACCGAGTGCGAGCGGCTGCAGGGCATGCCCGACGACTACACCCTGGTCCCGTACCGCGGCAAGCCCGCCGCGGACGCCCCGCGCTACAAGGCGATCGGCAATTCCATGGCCGTGCCTTGTGTCGCATGGCTGGGCCAGCGGCTGGTGCAGTGCCTGCACAAAACGGGATCGACCGCTTCGGATTGATGCACGACGCAGCCAGCAGGCCGCGCCATCCTCGTTCCTGCATAGCCGAGCATCGGCAACTGCCAGCAGCCACGGTCGTTCAGGCTGCGCCGCGGGTTCCCCGCGCCGACCGTCCTTGTCCGCATCGCATCGTGCCGCGGACACGCGCCCGACCAGGGCGTTGATGCCGCTTCTTCAACGGGCCGCCGAGCCCATCCCCCTCCATACCGGCCCATTCCCGCCCGCCACGCCATCGCGGCGGGCATCGGCGTGTGCCGCTTCTTTCCAGCGCCCCACCGGCGCATGACCTCATCCAAGGAGCCATGCCATGACCACCATCCGTCTTCAAACGAACCAGAACCGCCTGATCGCCACCCTGCGCCATGCGTTCACCCCGGCCTCGATGCTGGGCGAGCTGTTGCAGAACGCCCGGCGCGCCAAGGCCCGCCACATCCACATCACCGCCGAAGGCGACACGCTCACCGTCAGCGACGACGGCGAGGGTATCGCCGACCTCCAGGCCCTCATCTGCATCGCCGAGTCCGGCTGGGACGAGGAACTGAAGGCCCGGGAGAATCCCTTCGGCATCGGCGTGCTCTCCACGCTGTACTTCGCGCGCAGCCTGCGCGTGCATTCGCTGGACAAGGCCTTTCGCGCCGCCACCGCCGCGATCATCGGCGGCGACGAGGTGGAGGTGATTACCGCGCCGGCGCGCATCGGCACCGAGATCCGCCTATGTGGTGTCGAGCCGCCCTACCAGGGCCCGACGCTGACCGAGTGGGTCGAGCAGCAACTGGTGCGGCTGTGCGAAGCCTTCCCCGTCCGCGTGACCTTCAACGGCACGGAGTTCGACCGGCCGCTGTCACGGCCTGGTCTGCCCTGGCGGGACACCGCCGTCGGCCAGGTTCTCATCGACTTGAACGGGGCACCGTCGCAATACCGTTGCTATCTCCAAGGGCTCCCCATCGGGTCTGTCCCTTCGTCGCCGGACCACCAGATCGTGGTGCTGCGCGACGACATGATCGCCCGCCCGCCGGACCGGCGGCATCTGCTCAATGAAGACGAGGATCACAAGCGCATTCGGGCGGCGGTCGAGGAGGCCTTCCGCCAGGCGTTGACCGAAGCCAAGGACCGGTTGTCCGGTGCCGAGTTCGTGATGCAGTACGCATCCACGTGCCTGTCCTCATCGAACGCGGATCTGCTCAACGATATTCCCTTCGTGCCGCGCAGCTGGTTCCGTGACTGGGCCCATGAGCCGCCGGGCTTCCGCACCCATTGGGGCCGGTACTGGGATCGCCACCAGGCCGAAGGCGTCGTCGCCCGGGAGGCGCTCCAGGAGGTCGGCGTCTGGGCCATCGACGCCGAAGACGACGAGGATGTGCCGACCGCCGAGGTCTATCTGGCGGCCAGGCAGGTTTTCCTGCTGGAGGAGCACCGCCTCGATGGCGGCCACTGGCTGATCGAGATCGTCAACTTCGCGGACCCGGCGCAGATCGGCATCCACCATGGCGCGGTTCTCCACGCGGACGACTGCCTGCCGCTGCACGGTGACGCCATCGGCGTCACCCTGGTCGGAACGCTGGCCGCCAGCCTGGGAAATGAATCCCGCGAGTATGCAGTGGCCGCCATCCGCAGGCATGGAATGCTCTACGTGGCACCCCACGCGCACGACGTGACCAGACTCATCTCCGATTACGTCTTCGACGACCGCTACGACGAAGAGCGCGAGGACGAGGATGCGCAGACCATCGCCACGTTCATCGCGGTCGGTTGCTCGGACTCGCCCGCCCGTGCCATCGAGGAACTGCTGCCCACGTCCTGGCGATTCTCAAAGCAGCCCAAGCTCGCCGGCGCCACCGTGTGCCTGGGCTTCGACGGTGAGGGCAAGCTGGCGAGCGTGCAGTGATCCCCCTTCAGCTCCCTCCGGGGAGCTTTCTCTTGGGCTGCGGCAATCCGGCCGCGATGAATCCAGATTGCCGGATGACGCACGCGGGTGCTGGGCCGATGCTCCTTCGCATGTGTCGCTGCCGTGGCAGCACCATGCCCGCAGCCAGGGTGTCGAGGCTGCCGTGGGTTCCGCCCACGCCACCCGCCAGTTCGCCCCGGCATCCCACCGGCGAACGCTGCCCACCGGGGCATCGATGCCTCCTCTTCTCCAACCCACGGGATGGTCGCCACATCCCGTAGGGGCGTGTCGCCACCCGGTCGACTTCAGGACTTCCCATGGAAACCATCACCCAACAAGACCGCATCACGCTGAAGAACCTCAAGGTGGCGGATTTCGCCAGCGAAGAAACGCTGTGCTTCACCGCCACCGTCGTGTTCGACGGCACTCCCATCGCCGAGGCCCGCAACGACGGGCATGGCGGCTCGACGTTCGTGCGCGCGCTGCAAGGCCAGGCCGCGCTGCTGGCCCAGGCCGAGGCATTCGCCAAGGGCCTGCCGCCGGCCACGCTCGACCTCGAACGCGAGGACGAGGAGCCGCTGCGCATCGACATCACGCTCGACTTCCTCGTCGACCAGTTGGCCGACGCGATGCACGCGGAGCGCAAGCTGCGCACCGCGTTCAGCCGCGACATCGGCAACAAGGTGCTGTTCATCAAGGACGGCAAGCTGAAGTTCCTCAAGGGCATCAAGCTCAAGGCCATCGCGGACCGCAAGGCGTACTTCGCGTCGCTGCGGGCCCGGCAGGCCCAGCCCATCGTCATCCTCGCCGAGCTGCCGCCGGACGAGGCATTCGCGCTGTGGAAACAGCATGTCCTGGGCGACAAGCCCCGCTGATCCTGCGCCACCGCACCGTCCTCACAGCCCCGCACGCGATGCGGGGCTTTCTTTTTTGCGCGCGCCCATCAATCGGGAGCGGGCCGGGTGCCGATTTCCGGCTGACGCGCGCTGGCCCCCGGACGAAGCTGCCCGCATGTGTCGCTGATCCGTCAGCACATGCCAGCAGCCAGGGTTTCCAGGCTGCCGCGGGGTTCTCTCCGCGCCACCCTCCAGTCCGCCATGCATCGATCCTGCGGACGAGCGTCCTTGCGACGCCGATGCTTGTTCTTCAACCGCCTGCGGGAGCTGCCATCCCGCGAGGGACAAGGCCCCGCCTCTTCAAGGAGCCCATCCATGTCCCAGAACCCCTCTTTCGGCCGATCTTTCGGTCAATTGGCCTTGGTCTACTGCGGCAAGTTCCTGCCGCTCGAAGTCCTGCACAGTGCCGCGGGCCACTACATCGGCACGCGCGACACCGAAGGACCCGTTTCACGGGAATCCTGCGAGTACTTCCGCAGCCATGCCGCAGCGGAACGCGCCCTCGAAAGAGGCGGCTGGTCCCAGCTCGCCAATCCCTGATGGATCAACTCTGCAAGGAGTCTGTCATGCGCCAGCTTCTGCCATCGGACATCGTCGAACAGATCGCACGGGAGGAGCGGCATTTCGCTGCTGCGCCCAAGGCGTTTCTCCAAGCCTGGAAGCGGGGTGTGCGGCTCGCCGGACCGCAATGGTTTGGCGACGGCACCCCCGAAGGGCTGAACCAGGCACGGGACAAATGGGATCTGTGCCCGGATGTACCGAGGATCAGCAAAGCCCTCAGCGTCCTGAGCGGCGGGGAACGCATGTTCCTCGCCGCCATGGTCAGCTTCTACAACGAGCGCAAGGGCGGCACGCTGCTCAAGCGCTGCGGCTTCCATGGGCTCGCCGACTTCGGTGGGCTCGACATGGAACGCCGCGGTGTGCTTGCCGACCTGCTGCTGCACTACGGCGGCTGGTGAGCCCACCCGGCGCACCACCGCTGTTTCCTTCATCCCACCCCACAAGGGACATGCGCCCCCGTCCGGGGCCATGTCCCTCTTTCTCTTCACAGGAGCGAACATGTCCCCTACCCCTTCCATCGCGGTCGTTCTCGAAGGCGGGCTGGTACAGGCCTTTATCGTGCAGAACTGGCCCGCCCACCTCGCGCTGCCCCGCGTCGCCATCGTGGACCACGACACCGAAGGCGCGGACCGCGAGGAACTGACCCGCTTCCACATCGGCAATGATGTCGTCGAGGCCTTCTGCCGGGGCGAAGATCCCCTGGTCTACACGGACCAGGCGGATGTGCTGTCACCCGGCGCGGTGCTGTCGGCCATCGGCCAGCCCATCGACGACGAAGACGCCGACGACCCGCCAGTCGTCAAGCTGCGCGAACTGCGCAAATACATCGTCGATGCCGACGAACTGCTCATCAAGTCAGACCAGTCGCCGACTGGCGAGGACTATGAGCAGTTGTACCAGCTTGTCCACGACAGCCTGGTGGAGGTGCTGAAGGCCATGGGCGATCCCACGGACTTCGGCGGCTGATCCCGGCCAGCCAGCCATCCATCGAATCCACGCCCGGATTCGGTGCCTTCCCCTGCGGATGCCATCGTCCGCATGGGCCTGGCTCCGCCTTCACATCGCAGGAGCCACCATGGCCAACAACTACTACGACGCCACTGGCGTTCTCGTTCTCGACCGGGTGACACCGGTCATCTCCGCGCTGTTCGGCCGCTTCCGGCTGGAAGGATCCCATCCCGGCAACGGCAGGGCTTACATCGCCCGCCTCTCCGAGGCGCACGTTCCCGAGTGGGACGGCGTGCTGCTCGACCTCATCACGCTGGCTGCGCAACTCGACCTTCCCGCACCAGAATCCGACGACGCGCAGGACGACAGCGACGACGTGTCGATCCAGGTCATCCTCGACCTGCTCGCCTCCCGCTTCGGTGCGCAGGAGGACACGGATCTTCTGAACCTCATCGAGCACCACGGATTCAAGGGCGAGGCGGACCTCGAAGCCCTGTTCTTGCTCGCCACCGCCTTCGACGACGGCCACCGGCTGGTGGCCATCGAGTTCGAGGGCAGTTGGTATTGCAGCAAGCCCTTGCTGTTCGAGTTCGGCGGTGCGGCCAGCTTCCTGAGCCGCGAGGTCCGGGTGTTCCGCGGGTCATCCACCGCCATACCGCTGGGGCAGGCACTGCGAAAGGCCGTCGTCGACCACGATCCCGAAACGGCTGCCGCGCTGATCGACAAGGAGACGCAGGGCCTGTTCGCAGGCATCCAGGACGACCACTTCCGCATGGGCGTGCGCCAGCGCGTTGCCGAACGCCTGGCCCGAGCGCCGGCCGCCCGCACCTGACGCCCTTTTCGTTTTCCACCCACCGGGGTTTCACTCCCCGGCGGGGAGTGGCCTCGGTATTCTCTACGGAGGAACCATTCCATGTCCGAGTCCAACAACCCCTTCATCCGCGGTTATCGGAATCTGCGCACCATCCGCACATTGCTCATCACCTACGAGGACGACAGTCCTCCGGTCTGGCGGACTCTTCATCCCACCCAGGCACATCTGCCCGACGATCAGGTGGCGCAGTTCCCGTGCCTGGTCGGAAAGGACTTCGCGCTGATCACCGAGGGACAGGAAGTGCCCGAGGAACTGGAAGCGCAAAGCCAGGCCGACGGTATCGTGCGTTCGGTGGTCTATGCCATCGAAGGAGAAGACTTCGACGGACGCCGCGGACTCGTAGGCGACACCTACTCCGAGGAAGCGGCTCGCGAGGTGATACGGCGGCTGAGCTTCGAGACCGGTATCTACAGCCGGTGCTGGGAAGTCAGCAGCGCGCACATCACCGAGGAATCCGGCCACTATCTGGCCGAGCGGGCCGACATCGACACGCCCGAGGCCTTCCTGTTCATCGCCTTCCGCATCCCGTACAGCCCGGCGGTCGGCGTCAAGCTGCTCACCACGCCGTGGACGGACGAGAACCTGATGCAGGCCGAAGGCATCACCGCCGGGCAATTGCGCCAGGAGCATCTTTCCAGGGGCATGCCCGAAGACCTGGCCCATGTGCTGGCGCTGGCCGGCCAGGCCGATGTGCGCATCCTCATCCTCGACGCCGACGCGCCTGTGCTGCCGGGCCTGCCGCTGGCCGGGCCCTGACGGGCTCGCACCGCGCCAACTTTCTCTTTGTCATCCATGCCGGCCCGTCTCCCGCCAGGGAGCCGGGCTGGACCCCTTTTTCACAGGAGCGATTTCATGTTCCCAGACCTCATCACACCTGCCCTGGACTTCGAGCAGCAACTCGGTGCCTGCGTCAGCGCCATGTGCCAGGACGACGCCATCGGCCAGACCCTGGTGTTCGAGCGCGACAAGGGCATGCTGCACATGCGCCCCATCGCCATCGACGACCTCGTGGACACCGACATCGACCGCTACGACATGGTGGTGTTCGACGGCGGCACCCTCAGCGGCGACAGCTGGAAGCACGTGTTCTTCCCACGGCAGCGCACGCACTGCTTCGTGTGCGGCGCCTGACACCTCCAGCCCCTCACTTCAATCGAGGGGCTTTTTCTCGGCTCGTCGCGGGGCGCGATACCGTCGGCCGATGACCGCGCCGGCCTGGATCTGGAGAATAGTTGCACAATCAGCACCATGAGCCCCGAGAGTGAGAAGCACGACATGGGCCGTCGATACGTCGGCTGGGCCGTGCTGCTGTTCGGCACGGTCGTCGCTGCGTTCGGCGCGCGCGACGTCGTTGGCTTCGAACCGTTGCCCACTGTGATCTCGCCGGAGAACATCCTCGCGTTTCTCGATTTCCGGCGTTACTTTGGGATCTGGCCCGGGCTGTTGGGGATGGTGACGGGCGTAGGTTTTCTCGTGGTCGGGCTGCTTGTGTTGATGGGCTTGGGCATCAAGTCTGTGCCGGGCCACGAGGAAGTGCCGCCTCCAACCGACTGACGCAGCAGCTTCTGTCTGCAGGTCCCTTCGGCTTGGGGCCCGCACGATGCTCGTACCGGCCTTTTCTTCAGGTTCCAGCACCGATTGCTTCCGGCGCAGTACGCGCACAGTTCCGATCCTGGGGCGCTTAGTCGCCTCCCACCGCTATTTCTTGACGACTTCCTGCTTGCTGCAGCGCAGGAAAGCGGGCGAGATGCGGTGCCGTTTCCTGTGAGCGGGCCGCCTTGTACCACGCCATCCTTGCCCCTATGTTCGTCGGCATTGCCGACACATGCCCAGGCAGCCGAGACCTTCGAGGCTGCAGGTGCGGGAAACCGCGCTGGTCGTTTCTTTCCACGGGCGCGCCGCGTCCATCCACGCCACCCCCAAGGGACCCTTCCCTTGCGGGCGGGGAGTCCCTTGTTCTTTCTCAAGGAGATTCCCATGGACCGTTCCTTCATCAAGTCCCTGATGCCTTCGCTCGTCGCAGGCCACGTGCCTCGCAACGTGCGGTCGTTCAAGTACCGCGTGTTCGACGATCAGCCCCAGTCTTCGGCACTGGGCTTCGCCATCGACCCCCAACCCTTCGACGGAAAAGTGGTCGCGGCCAACGACGACGCCATCGTCGTCAAACTCAAACCCAGCGAGTTCGCGGTGCTCGATCCCAACCTGGTGACCACCGTCCCCAGCGAAGGCGCCAAGGTGCATGTCCAACCCTACGCACGGCGCCGTTTCGATGGACTGCGCGCGGACACTCCTCAAGAGCGCACGGAGATGACGTCCGACGGCGTTCCCTACACCGTCAAGACGCACATCCTGGGCTCCGCGCCAGCCAAGCTGCCCATTCCCGCGCCGCAGTGCATGGAACTGGGCCAGCTCATCGAGCAGTTGGAGGAGATGCCAGCGCCCGACGGCTTCCGGCGCATCACCCACATGCTGGTCGATGCGGGCGCCCGGGATTTCACCTGGGTCGATCCGAAGCCGTCCAAGATCATCGAAACGCCTCCGGCGATCAGCTTCACGGTCTCGACCGCGAAGTTCGAGGGCCGGGTGACGGTGCTGTACGACCGCGCGGGCGACGTCTACGTGGTGGAACTGCACCGCGACGGCGAATTGGTCGAACGGCACGACGAGGTGTACTTCGACATGCTCGGCGAAGTGCTGGAGCGGCTCATCGACGACGGGCGCTGGCGCCTGATCGGCGTGAGCGTGATCGACGCGAAGGCGGCCCGGCAGCGCCAGGCCGCCGCGGCATGAAGCCTCGCACCGAAGCCAGGCGGCTCTTCTTCACTCGCCTCCTGCACACCGCGGACGATCTGATGCTGTCTGCCACCGCCACGCACCTGTCGTGGGAGGTGGCTGCACCGGCATAGCGCGGCATCAGCCGCTCGTCCCTCGCGGCCCCCACCGGGGGCTTTCTCTTTTCTCCGCACCGCGGCCATCACCGCGCGTGCGCGCTCGTCTCCGGCCGCCATGGCCTGCCTCGCCGGCCCACCCGCCGGCATGCCGCCAGAGACAACCGCATGCACGACCCGTTCAAGATCACCCAACCGACCTGCATCAGCTTCAGCGGCGGGCGCACGAGCGCCTACATGCTCTGGCGCGTGCTGCAAGCCAACGACGGCCTTCCTGCCGACACCGTGGTCTGCTTCGCCAACACCGGCAAGGAAGTAGAAGCGACCCTGCGCTTCGTGCGAGACTGCGCCGAACACTGGCGGGTGCCGATCCACTGGCTCGAATACCTGCCCTCGGAACTGGGCTTCGCGTTGGTCGACTTCGACCGGGCCAGCCGGCAGGGCGAACCGTTCGAGGCGCTGATCCGCAAGCGCCAGTATTTGCCCAACCCCGTGGCGAGAGGCTGCACCAGCTTGAAGATTCGCCCGATGCACCGCTTCCTGCGGCATCTGGGCTGGACGGACTGGGACCAGATGATCGGCATCCGCGCCGACGAGCAGCGGCGCGTCGCCAAGATCCGTGCGCGCGGCCACTCCACCGAATCGACGCACGAGACCATGTGCATGCCGCTGGCGGACGCCGGCGTCACCGTGCGCGACGTGGGCGCCTTCTGGCAAGCGCAGCCGTTCGACCTCGACCTGCTCACGGTGAACGGACGCACGCTCGAAGGCAACTGCGACCTGTGTTTCCTGAAGCCGCGCGGGCAGCGCCTGGCCCTCATCAAGGCCCGGCCCGAAGCCGCTGTCTGGTGGATTCGCATGGAGTCCCTGAACCTGGCGAGCAAGCCCAGCGGCGCTCGGTTCCGGGCCGACGGCCCCAGCTACGCCGACCTGGCGCGCTTCGCCGCCGACCAGGGGGATCTGTTCGACGCCGCCGAAGAGCCGATCGCCTGCTTCTGCGGCGATTGAAGGCGGCGCCAGCGTGCGCGCCGCCGGCTGGCGGCTGGTCGGCACGCGCGGCGGCGGCGTCTGGAGCCGTCCGAGCCGCCCCCGCACCGACACCCCCGAGCACCTGCGCGGCCCCAAATGCCTTTGGCAGGCGCCGGGCGGGGTGGACAAAGGGAAGCACCCGGATGCCGATTGATTGCTGCCGCGCGCGCGAGGCCTGGTCATGCTGCCTCCATGCCTGCTGACGTGTTCAGCGACATGCCCGGCAACCATCGGTCTTCGAGGTTGAGGCGCAGCGCCCGCTGCGTGACCGAGCCAGCTCGCACCGCATCCATCCGCGAGCGGCCACCAGTCTCTGGTGGCGGATGCTTTCGCCTTCTCAACCCACCGCGGGGTTACGCACCTTTCCCCGCATGCGTGGGCCGGTGTGTCTCCGCCTTCTTCCCAATGGAGATTCACCATGAACACCCCATCCAACGAGAAATCGTACTTCGACCTCCACACCTCGGGCATCGGCTATCTGCAGCGTGCCCGTGAAGTGCCTGTCAAGGGCGGCCGCCGTGCCCAGCCCTTCCTGGCATGCACCATCGCCGCGCTGGTCGGTCCCGCCCGGGACCCGAGCTACCGCTACATCGATGTCAAGGTCTCCGGTGCCGAGGCCAAGAAACTGGTCGAGCGCCACATCGGCGTTGACGATCCCAAGCAGCGTCCGCTGGTGCGGTTTCGCGTCGGCGACCTGCGCAGCGATCCCTACATCCGCGACAAGGGTGAGCACAAGGGCAAGGTTGCCGCGTCCATCAAGGCGCGGCTGCTCAAGGCCGAGCTGATCGACCGGGCCGAACTGGCTTCGATCCAGCAGCACGAGCTGATCACCCGCGGCATCGGCTATCTCAATCGTCCCGAGGATGTCAGTCCCCCGGATGGCGACCCATTCCTCGCATGCTCCATCGCCGCACTGGTGGGGCCTGTCGATGAACCGGAGTATCGGTACTTCGACACGATCGTCGGTGCTCCCGAGGCCGAGCATCTGGTTCGCCGGTGCGTCCAGGCCATCGAGGGGGACCGCAAGGTGCTGATCGCCTTCCGTCTGAACGACATGAAGATCGATCCGTACATTCGTACAAAGGGCGAGCACGCTGGGGAACCGGCCGCGAGCCTGGAATCCACGCTGGTCCACATCGGTCTGATCAAGATCGACGGCACCCGGGTCTATCCGACGAGCCAGGCGCAAGCCGAGGCGCCGCCGGCCGAGGACGCACCCGCGCCCGAAGCCGGGGACGCCGCCGACACCGCCGACACCGCTGCCGAGCAGCTTGCCGAGCGCGAGCCCGCAGGCGAAGTCGAGGAGCAGGCGCCGGCATTGGCTGCTTCGTTCTGATCCGGCATGGCCCCTCACGGGGCCTTGCCTTTTTCCTGTTCCCCAAGGAGAACCATCATGGCAGCCACATCGGCACCCACAAGATCAGTCCTGCCCATCGTCGTCCCGGGCCAGCTCACGTTGCGGACCATCCGCGGCAAGAACGGTCCGTTCACGGTCGGTCGCCTGGCCACACCCATCGGCGAGTTCGCCGTCAAGGATGCGGAACTGGAGCAGTACCCCGAAGGCAAGTACGACGGGGATTTCGTCATCCGCTACATCTTTGCGAAGTCCTATCCGGTCGCGGGCGGCGCGCGGTTTGAAGTCCGCGCCAGCCTGGACGGGATGACGCTGAACGGCATCGACAAACTGAGCCGCGACGAGGCCCGCAGCTTCGCTCCGCAGGAGGTTGATCCGCTCGATGAAGAGCAAGGGACGCAGCCTGCGGCATCGCCGGTCAAGCCCGCCAAGGCATCCAGGCCCGCCAAGCCCGCACCCGTGCAGGCGTCCGTGGACCCGCTGGTCGATACCACACCGTTCGGTGCGGATGCACCGCCGCCCGCTGCGGTCACGGCCCCCGGCAGTGCCGAAGATGGCGATGCTGCACTGTTCGGCATCCTGTGGCCGCTGGGTGAGTCCGTGAAACTTGATTCGACCATCGACCGCCGCGCCCTGCGCGCGCAGATCGCCCGCCTGGGCGAACTGGGCTACGCACTGGACTTCAAGACGCAGGAGTGGAGCCGCGAGGCCGAACTGCAACCTGCGTGATCGCAGACGCCGCATCCGCGGTGTTCTTCATCCACCCGCCGGGGCTCCTTCCCCATGCGGGGGAGGCCTCGGCTTTTTTTCTGGAGGTCTCCATCATGTCCACCATCGCTTGCGATACGCCCCGTTCCGCACTGGATGAACCCGCGTGGCGGGCTCTCTGCAAGACGGCTGCCGCACACGCCCAGCGCGGCTGCGGCCTGTCCTGGGACCACTGGGTCACGCTTTTCAGTTCGGAGATCGACGCGCAAGCCAGTCGGTTGCCGGAAAGCCAGCGCGTTCATGCTCTGGAAATCGCGGCCCAGGAATGGGACTACGCAACACCTGCCGAGCGGCAGGAAACCCAGGACTGGCTTGCCGAAAACGGCTTCTGCACGCACGGCATCGAACTGGGTTACTGCCCGGCCGGCTGCGGTTCCTAGTCTGCACTGGGTTCCATCGCCGCACACGCGGCATTCCATCACCCGCTGGGGGTTCTCCCCGCGGGGAGACCTCCGGCTCCACTTTTCACGGAGGCCTGTCATGGGCTGGTATTTCTCTCCTCAATCGCGGTCTGAACTGATCGCGGAGCTGATCGCACCGCAAGAGACCGAGCGCGGCAGCGCGAAGGTCATCGCCCACACCCTGCGCGGTAACGTGCTGTGGTCCGTGATCGAAATGACCGCCAAGGTCGAAGGCTTGCATCATGATCTCGCGCCGGGCCAATCCCTGCGTTACATCCGCTGCGACCTGCTGGAAGGCAGTGGCCGCCAATGGGGCTACAAGCCGATGGACGAGTCCATGCACCCGTTCTACTACTCGTGCCCACTGTCCTATCTGGATCTCGCGCCGGAGCAGTCCGCCCAATGGCGTGCAGGCGTTCGCGCCTACCACGCGCAATCGAGCTCACCCACGGCAGCCGCGGCTCCCGCCGCGGAACTGACGGCCTGAGCATTTTCCCTCCGCCCATTGGGACGGCACTTGCCCCTGCGGGCGGTGCTGTTCCAGCTCATCCATGCACACCACCATGAGTCAGCACCTCTTCGAAACCCATCACAAGGGATTTCCCATCACCGTGATGATCGGCTGGGATCGGCCGCTGCGCTACTTCTTCCTGACCATTTGCAAGCCTGCCGAGTTGATCGACAGCGCCATGAAGGTCAAGGACGAGGATTTCCTGTACAGCAACCTGCACGAGGAAGACCCGTTCGGCCACGGCCTGGACTACTACCGTGCAGTCCTGGGCCATTTCCACATCGACGTGCCCGACACCATGTTCACCGAAGTCCAGCAGGACTACGTGGGAAATGTCGGCAATCGCGTCGTCAAGCACCAGGCCGACGGTTCGTTCGCCGAACTGGGAGCCTGACGTCACCTGCGGCGCAGTCGAGGCATCCGCCCCAAGCACTGCGCGCTCCTTCATCCTTAACGGGGCATTCACTGCCCCTGCGGGCGGTGCGCCCCTCACATCGAGGAAACCACCATGCCTGCCACTTCATCCGACCAGCCCCTGTACCGCATCGACGAATGCAGCGACCTCATGGCCGATGCCTGCGTCTGCGGGGACCAGGGCGACCTGATCTTTCTCTCGGTCTGGGCGCGCGACACCGCCATCCAGCAGTTCATCGGGCGGCTCACCCTGGGTCGCAGCGAGGACGGCCTGGACCAGTTCCACGTCATCACCAGCGAAGGCAGCTCGCTGCCCGTGTTCGTCGGCTCGGTCGAGCGGCTGGAAAAGCGCCTGACCCGCAGCTATCGCCGCACGCTGTTCGGCTCGATGGTCAATCTCTGGCTCTTCGACCGGCGCTGCATCCGGCCCGACAAGAGTTCGGCCAGCGCCTTGGCGCTGCTGCCGCGCTCCGCGGCCGATCCCACGTCACGCCTGTGGCACCTGGTCAAGGACACGTGCCCGCTGCCGCTGCTGGACCACTGGCAATCGCCCGTCCTGGCGCTGCTGCGCGAGCGCGAAATGCTGTGCTCCCTGCCCGTGGCCCTCGGGCCGCTGCAAGGGTTCCGGCTCGCCATCGACGTGCCCGCGCTCACCAACGCGCTGGGCGACCTCATCCGCCAAGGCGTGCTCGCCGCCCATCCGACCCAGCAGCCGGCTCCGGCCGCGCTGGAGATGGCGGCCACCGCCTGACGTTGCCGCGATGGATGCGTGCCCTGCGCGCATCCATCACTTCCTTCATACCCGCCAGACAGGAGATTTCCATGGCATTGATGTTCCCCAGGCTCGCTCGGAATTTCGCCAAGAACGGCTACTACCCGACCGACGCAACCACCCTCGAAAGAACCCTCGGCGCACTGGCGCCCGCAGACTCCACATCCAGCGGGTCGATGTGCATTCTTGATCCCTGCGCAGGCGAAGGCGTTGCCATCGCCGAAGCCGCCCATGCCCTCGGGCCTGAGCTGGCCAGCGCCTATGCGGTCGAGTTCGACCAGGAGCGGGCCAGCCATGCCCGGCTGCTGGTCGATCACTGCATCCACGGTGACCTGATGGACACCATGATCTCGCGGCAGGCCTTCGGCCTCCTGTGGCTCAACCCGCCCTATGGCGATCTCGCAAGGGACACCAGCGGCAACCTGGGCTACGAAGGCAAGGGCCGCGCCCGTCTGGAAAAGCTGTTCTACCAGCGCACGCTGCCCCTGTTGCAGTACGGCGGCATCCTTGTCTTCATCCTACCGTCCTATGTGCTGGATCAGGAGATGGTCGGCTGGCTGACACGCCATTTCACGGACCTGTCCGTGTTCCAGGCGGCGGACAAGCAGTTCAAGCAGGTCGTGGTGTTCGGACGACGTGTCCGGCAGCGCGACCAGGCCGGCGATGACGTGAAAGCGTTCCGCGCCCGGCTGCTGCAAATCGGCCTGGGCGAACAGGAGGCGGATGAATTGCCGTCCGAATGGACGCTGCTGCCGTATGTGGTCCCCACGGCCCAGGCCGAGCCGGAGCATTTCTACCGGATCAGCATGGAGCCGGAGCAGTTCGCCGATGAAGTGCGGCGCCTCAACGGCCTGTGGCCCGCGTTCGAGACCCACCTCGGCGCGACCCAGCAGACCTTGCGCGCTCCGGCACGTGAATTGTCCAAATGGCACCTGGCACTGGCCCTCGCGGCCGGTGCGATCTCGGGTGTCGTGAAGTCACTCGGCGGCCGCATCCTGGCCGTCAAGGGCGACACGTTCAAGCAGAAGTCTTCCGCGGTGGAGTACCGCGAGCGCGACGACGGCTCCTTGGCCGAGACCCGCATCCTGACGGACAAGTTCGTCCCGGTGATTCGGGCCTGGGACCTCACGCCCGGCTCGGCCACGCTGGGCCAGGTTCTCACCATCCATTGATTCCCAAGGGCGGCTTGCCGCCTGGTCTTCATCCCTTGCAAGGAGTATCCCCATGCTGTTCATCTTTCAGGGGCGCAAGCCCCCAGTTCAACCGCTGTTCGCACTGGGCACGCTCAAGCTGAGCGAGAAGGTGCATTGGCTGGCGAGCAAGAGCCTCATCGATCCTTTGCCCTTCGTGCAGCGCCATCTGCGCGGCGACTGGGGCGAGGTCAGCGAGGCCGAGCGCCAGTCGAACGACGTCGCGCTGGAACAAGGCGCGCCGATGACGTCGCGCTTCCAGATCACGCCACGGCTGTTTCTGGTCGTCATCACCGGTGACGACCAGCGCATCACGGTCGTGCAATTGCCCGAAGAAATGGCATTGATCTGATCGCAGAACGTCCGCAGCCGCGGCGTTCTTTCTTTCCACCCACCGGGGTCTGCGCCCCGATGGGGCGCCATGGCCCTTCCATCTCCAAGGAGCCATCCATGGCACCCGAATCCGTCTTCATCAGCCTTGTTCCCAATGTTCGCTTTGACCCGGGCCAGATCGTCATGACCAATGGCGTGTCAGCACTGGTCCAGCAAGGCCGTCTCAATCCCAACGTCTATCTGCGCCGCCATCTCGGTGGCGACTGGGGCGACCTCGACGACAGCGACCGGCGCCAGAACGACGCCGCGCTGAGGTCGGGCGAGGACCGTCTGTTCTCGGCCTACGAGGTCGGCCCGAACCTGAAGGTCTGGGTCATCACCGAATGGGATCGCAGCGTCACCACAGTGCTGCTGCCCAGCGAGTACTGATCGTCGTCATCACCGGCCAGGTCCCGAATCCGGCCGACCTTTCCTTCCCACCCTGGGGCATGCCATCGCCCCTTGGGGAGTGGTGCATGCCCCGTTCTTCTGGAGCATCACCATGAACGCGCAAGCCATCGAAGCGGCCCCGGCCGCTGATATCTCGTCCCCCGTGGACGATCTGCTCGAACAGGAATCGTCCGAGCTGTCCATGAGCCTTCAGGACTTCGTTTCCGAGTTCGGGGACGAGCTGCTGGAATCCCTCAACCGGGCGAACCCGCCCGTCTACAGCGGCACGCCGCGCCCGCACCGCCAGCTGGTGCTGGCCGGGCTGAAACGCCAGTTGTTCCCCGCCCAGGCCGAGGTCGTGCATGCGGCCTCGGAACTGCTCGTCAACCAGGGCGAGCGGGCTGTCTTCGTCAATGGCGAGATGGGCACCGGCAAGACCACCATCGGCATTGCGCTGGCGGCGGTTCTGCACGCCGAGGGCTACCGCCGCACGCTGGTCCTGAGCCCGCCGCACCTGGTCTACAAGTGGCGCCGGGAAATTCTCGAAACCGTCGCGGGCGCGAAGGTCTGGGTGCTCAATGGCCCGGACACGCTGCTCAAGCTCATCAAGCTGCGCGAGCAGTTGGGCGTGCCTTCGCCGGCGCAGGAGTTTTTCGTCCTCGGTCGTGTCCGCATGAGGATGGGGTTCCATTGGAAACCCGCCTTTGCGCACAAGCGCACCCGCCACGGCGACGTGGGAGTCTGCCCGCACTGCGGGGAGGTCATCACCAACCTCGACGGCGAGCCGATCCCTGTTCAAGAACTGGAGGCAGAAGAGTTCCGCCGCAAGTGCAGCGGCTGCGGCGGCGCGCTGTGGACGCTGATGCGTCCACGGGCCCTCTCCGGCAGCGATCAGTCCTCGGCCGTACTGCGCGCCCTGAAGCGCATCCCGACCATCGGCGAAGCCACCGCGCAGCGCCTGATGAAAACCTTCGGGGACGGCTTCCTGGCCTCGATGCTCGGCGACAACCTGCACAACTTCATCAACCTGATGGACGCGAGCGGGAAGCTGGTGTTCTCCGATCGCCAGGCGCACCGCATGGAGCGGGCCATGGCGAACATGGAGTTCGGCTTTGGCGAAGGCGGCTATCAGCCCAGCGAGTATGTGAAGCGCTATCTGCCGCGCAGCACGTTCGACTTACTCATCGCAGATGAGGCCCACGAGTACAAGACCGGGGGTTCCGCCCAAGGCCAAGCCATGGGCGTCATCGCGTCCAAGGTCCGCAAAACGGTCTCGCTCACCGGCACGCTGATGGGCGGGTATGCCGACGATCTTTTCCATTTGCTCTTCCGCGCGCTTCCGGGCCGCATGATCGAGGACGGCTACATCCCCGGCCGCAACGGCAGCATGAACGCCGCCGCGATGGCCTTCATGAGGGATCACGGGGTCTTGCGGGATATCTATTCGGAGTCCGACGGCCCGGCGCACAAGACGGCCAAGGGCAGCAAGGTCACGGTCAGAACGGTCAAGGCTCCGGGCTTCGGCCCCAAGGGTGTGCTGCGGTGCATCCTGCCGTACACCATCTTCCTGAAGCTGCGCGACATCGGTGGCGTTCTGCCGCCGTATGACGAAGAGTTCCGGGACGTGGCGATGAGCGCCGAGCAAGGCGAGGCGTATCAGAAGCTGGCTTCCAGCCTGACGCAGCAGCTCAAGGAGGCCCTGCGCAAGCGGGACACCACCTTGCTGGGCGTGGTCCTCAACACGCTGCTGGCGTGGCCCGACTGCTGCTTCAGGGCGGAGACGGTGCGCCATCCGCGCACGCGCGAGGTGCTGGCCTTCACCCCGGCTCAGTTCAACGAGCTCCAGGTGATGCCCAAGGAGCGCGAACTGATCGACATCTGCCGCCAGGAGAAGGAAGCGGGTCGCAAGACCTTGGTCTATTCGGTCTATACCGGCACGCGGGACACCACGAGCCGGTTGAAGATGCTGCTGGAGCAGGAAGGTTTTCGGGTGGCGGTGCTGCGCGCGAGCGTGGATGCCAGCCAGCGCGAGGACTGGATTGCCGAGCAGCTGGACCGGGGCATCGACGTTCTCATCACGAACCCCGAACTCGTCAAGACGGGGTTGGATTTGCTCGAATTCCCCACGATCGTGTTTCTGCAATCGGGGTGGAACGTCTACACGCTGCAGCAGGCCGCGCGCCGCTCCTGGCGCATCGGCCAGAAGCTGGCCGTGAGGGTGATCTACCTGGGGTATGCCGCCTCTTCGCAGATGGCATGCCTCGCGCTGATGGCCAAGAAGATCCTCGTGTCCCAAAGCACGTCGGGAGACGTGCCCGAGTCCGGGCTGGATGTGCTCAACCAGGATGGTGATTCCGTCGAGGTCGCACTGGCCCGGCAGCTTGTTGCCGCCTGATCCCATGCCAACGCCGGCCTAGTGCCGCCGGCTTTCCGTTGTTTCCACCTTGCAGCCACGCCCACGATCTCAGTGGTCGTGGCTGCGCTTTTTCCATCCCAAGGAGATTTCCATGAATACCCATACCCAAGCTACGCCCGAAACCGTCAATGCTCGCCTGACGCTGGACGTGACCTATCTGCTCAACGGTGAGGCCGCGCCTGAAATGCTGGCACGGCTACAACGCATGTGGGAACGCGCCATCGGCGAGAGGTTGCTAATCGATGAGACCGCCGCGAAGGTGGATGCCTGGTCGATCGAGGTGACCGAGTTGCCCTCGGCGACTAACAGCGATGCGCTCGAAGCCGAGATCGCCGCCTTCATGCAGCAGCGCATCGAGGACGGCAACCTCGGTGCAGAGGACATTCCCTTGCGCCTGGCGCGCTATGGCCTGATGGCCCCCGAGGATTTCGTCGACGAAATGCGCGAGCGCATGGGCATGGCCGACGAAGTTCCCTCGGGCCAAGCCATCATCCCCTCGACCGAACCTGCCGATGACGGTGAGATCGAGATGCAAGTCGCGGTTGCCTGCATCGATGTCTCTGGCAGTCCCGACATGCCAGTCTTCAAGGTCTGGATCACCCAGGAAGAATACGACCTGGGTATCCACTACGGCAAGGCCAAGGACTTGGCCGAAGAAGCTCGGTATGAAGGGCCGTTCGTCTGCTTCGACGCAGCCGAACACGGAGCCGTCCTGTCGGCCGCCCGCGAACTGGGTCTTGTCCCGCAGGTCATCGTGCTCGATATGACCGACCGCCAAATCCAATCTGTCCGCTGCGACGCCGGCCAGGTCAAAGTCATCTGCTACGACACCAGCGACTTGGGCGGGTATTCGTCAGCGATGGCGGTTCGGCCAGTCGGCGAAAACGGCCAGCTCGTGCGCTGTTGGGCGCATACCCAGCTGGCGCAGGTCGATCCCGGCCTGAAGCTGGCCAGGGATTGATCCGGCGAAGTACGACAACCATTTTCACAGGCCCCACCCGGGGCCTTTTTCCTGGGCGCTATGGCAAGTGCCTGAAATACGCCTCGCGCACGATCTCGCCCGCCCGGTCCACATCGAAGGCCGGCAGGCCGGGCCGCAGCAGCGTGTCCATGTCATGGCGGAAGCCCGCCTTGCCCAGGCGCGCGTCCAGATGCGCGTTGGCTTCCTGGGCGCTGAACTGCGTGCCTTCCTTCTCCAGATACCAGACGAACGCCTGCATGGCCTTGGCCCCATCGACGGCGTAGGGCGTGCTGCCGGCCTCGCTGAGCTGCCAGGCGTGGGCCAGGTCGAACAGGTCGCGCCCTTGCTCGCGCTGCATCAGCGCGCGCGTCTTGGTGCCCAGCATTTCGTTGATGTCGTAGGAGCGCGCCACGGCCTGCAGGGGGTCGCCCTCGTCGTCGAGCACGTCCAGCGCCACGTCGACCAGGGGATAGAGGGAGGCGCTTTCGTTGAGGTTGACCTCGACCTTGATGGTCTCCTCGCGCTGCAGGCCCAGCGGCACGAACTTGAAGGCCATGCGCAGGATCTTGGAAGGCCGCAACACGTTGCGGATCGCCAGCCAGGCATCGGCGATCAGCGAATCGCTGGGGCGGCCCAGCACCGGCGCCAGCACGCGGCGCAGGTGGCGGTCCAGCGTGTCGGTGTCCATCGCCTTGACCAGCACCAGGTCGATGTCCTCGGAGTAGCGCGCCGCCGGCGCCAGGTGGGCCTTGTGCAGCACCGTGCCGCCGCGCATGGCCAGGTGCTCGCGCAGCACTTCGTCGGCAAAGATCGCGGCCACGCCACGCGACAGGCGCAGGTCCTGTTCGACCTGGCTGCGCTTGGGCCAGGGGGCATGGGACTGCCAGGCTGTCAGGTGGGTTTGCTGCATCACGTATTGGCTCCTTGCTGGGGTCCCATCCAGACCTTGAAATCTGTATTGGTGTGGTCGCTGCGTTCTTCACCTGGGGGAAGCGGGCCTTCGAGCGCGATCAGCCGCATCGGCCTGCCCCGCAGCCAGTGGGACAGCGGCGCCAGCAGGTTGGCCTGCTCGTCGAGCGTCAGGAGCGCGCCGAGCCGTTGCGCCACCGGCACGCTCTGCAGGGCGTCCAGCGCCTGGGTCAGGCCCGCCGGCGTGCAGTGGGACCAGAGCGCGCGCAGAACTTCCCGCACCCGGCCCATGCCGCCCAGCGCGCTGTCGCGCTGGATCAGGTCCAGCGCGGTCAACTCGGGTGTGCTGACCTTGAAGCGGCCATCGGCACTCTCGTGCCAGCGGGTCGGCATCGCTTCGATGCGCGCGCAGGTGTGGAAAACGAGTTCGTGCCGGCCAACGGTGATCGGGCGGCGCTTGGTTTCCACCATCACCTGCGTGACCATGACGGCATAGGGCGAGGCGCCGTGGGCCTCCGCCGCGCTGAGCAGCCCGACGTAGTAAGGCGTCTCCAGGGTCTTGCGCAGGTAGGCGTCGAGCCAGGCCTCCAGCGGCGGACTGCCGGTGGCCGCGTACTGCAACGGCACGATCAGCCAATGGTCCGAGCCGCGGGACAGGCGCACCAGCCGCCCGGCCCGCTGCTGGCGGTACAGCGCCTTGCGCAGTGCCTCGGGGCTCGCATCGGGCAGCTTGGCGTGTAAGTCCTTGCCGCGCACGTTCAGCTTGCCCGCGCGCTCACAGGCGTTCAGGACATCCGACAGGTGTTGAGGCATGGCCAGGGCGATGTTTTGCAATGGATTCGCGCAATGTACCATTTTATGTCCCACATCGCGAATCAAATGCAAATCGCCATGCAGTAGGCCAAGCTGGCTGCCCGTCTACGCGCCACAGCCATTGCAACGTCGGCGTGCCCCCAGACGATACGCCCCGCCCCGCCAAAACCGGGCAGCCCGCAGTTCGCATTTCTGGCTGACCGCGCCGCGGCGTGCGGCCAAGGTATCAGCATCCCAACAGAAGAGCCGATGCCATGCTCGCAATCCATCTCCCCCGGCGTCTGGTCGGCGCCGGCCTGCTGGCCGCGGTCCTGGCCAGCGGCTGCGCGACCACCGCAGCGCCACCGGCGCCCGACGCCATCGAGGAAGCCTCGCCCGCGCCCGCACCCGAGGCGTCAGAACTCATCCCCGTCGTGCGCTACGGCCGCTACACCCTCGTGGAACTGGCGCCGCTGGCGGCGCAGCGCGACCTGCTGCTGCAGACCATCGACGTGTCCATGCCCGAGGACGCCCGCGCCACGGTCGGTGACGGGCTGCGGCACGTGCTCAAGCGCAGCGGCTACGGCCTGTGCCAGACGGCGCATGCCGCGATCGAACTGTACGCGCTGCCGCTGCCGGCAGCGCACCTGCATCTCGGTCCCATGAGCCTGCGCGATGCGCTGCTCACCCTGGCCGGGCCGGCCTGGGAACTGCACGCGGATGACCGCACGCGCCAGGTCTGCTTCGAGCGGCCCGGCGGCGACGCAGCGGCCGAGCCGGTTCCCGAGGCACCCGCCGCCGAGGCGGTGCAGACATTTCCCATCGACGGAGGCCAGCCATGAACGCCGCGCAGCCTCCCCGGCGCGCGACCGCCGCCGTGGTCGTGCAGAGCCTGCTCTGGCTGTGGCTGCTCTGTCTCAGCGTCTTCGTGCTCCTGGGCTCCCAGGCGATGAACGAACTGGCCGACCGAGAGCGGGCCGATGCCGGCCTGCAACGCCTCGCAGCGCAGGTGGCCGGGCTGGCCGAGACCACCCAGGCCTTGCAGCAGCGGCCAGCGGCCGCCACGGCAGCAGGCCTGCAAGACACCCGCCAGGCCCTGGAGGCGCGCATCGCGCAGGCCGAGCAAGCGCTGGGAGGCCATGCCGCCGCGGAAGAGCTTCAGGCGCTGCGTGCCGAAGTCGAGCAGATCAAGGCGCGCCAGACAGCGGCGCGTGCTCCCGCACCAGTACAACCGCGCCCACCCAAGCCCGCCGCCGTCACCCCCGTGCCACCGCCGCTGCCGTTCCGTGTCGTGGGCGCCGAGTTGCGCGCCGGCCAGCGCAGCGTGTCCGTCGCGCCAGCTGCGGGGGATTTCACCGCCGACCAGGTGCAGGTGCTGCTGCCGGGCGATGCCGTCGGCCCATGGCGCTTGCAGGCCATCGAGGGCAGCACCGCCGTGTTCCAGGCCGGCGAGCAGATCCGCCGCGTGGCGGTTCCTTGAGGAGGCCACGCGATGCAACGCCATCCCATCCTCATCCTGTCTCTGCTGGCAACGCTGCACCTGCCGGCGCCAGCACAGCAGACACCCCAGCAAGCCTCCAACGTCCAGCCCGCCCGCACGAGCCAGAGTCAGATCGCGCACAGCCAGGACTCGCGGCTGGCGAAGGAATGGGGCCTGCGCGACGACGAGTTCGTCCGCTACCGGGAACTCATGGAGGGGCCGCTGGGCATCTACTCGCCCAACCTGGACCCGCTGTCCGCGCTGGGCGTCGAGGCCCGCTCGGATGAAGAGCGGCGGCGCTATGCCGAATTGCAAGTGCAGGCCGAGGCGCGCCGCGTGGAGAAGCTGCTCGCCTACCAGCGCGCCTATGACGCCGCGTGGCAGCGCCTGAACCCCGGCATGCAGCGCGTGAACCTGCCCGACGACATGCCGGGCACCACAGCAAGCGCCGCAGCCGTGCGCAGCAGCGGCCGGACGGCGGTTTTCGTGAAGGACGGCTGCGCGGCCTGCGGGCAGCTCGTGCAGCGCCTGCAGACATCAGGTTCCCCGTTCGACCTGTACATGGTCGGCAGCCGCCAGGACGATGCGCGCATCCGCGACTGGGCCAAGCGCGCGCAGATCGACCCGGCACGGGTGCGCAGCGGCAGCATCACGCTCAACCACGATGGCGGCCGCTGGCTGTCGCTGGGCCTGCCCGGCGAACTGCCGGCTGTCGTGCGCGAGGTCAACGGCCAATGGCAGCGTCAACCCTGATCGCCGTGCCTGCCTCGCGCATGTTGCTCGCGCTGCTGCTCGCCGCCGGCTCGAACGCCGGCACCGCCCATGCCCAGGAGGTTCCACCGCCGGCCTACCAGCTCGCCGCGCAGCGCGCCGGCATTCCCTCGGCAGTGCTCTACGCCGTGGCATTGCAGGAGAGCGGGATTCGGCGCAACGGGCGGATCGTGCCGTGGCCGTGGTCCCTCAACGTCGCCGGTCAGACACGTCGCTTCGCCACCCGCGCCGACGCCTGCACTGGCCTGCAGCAGGCAATGCGCTCCACGCCGCACACACGCATCGACGCCGGCCTGGGGCAGATCAACCTCGGCTACCAGAAGCACCGCTTCACCAGCCCGTGCGACCTGATGGACCCGTACCGCAACCTCGCCATCGCCGCCGAGATCCTGAAAGAGCAATACGTCCCCGGCGAGGACTGGCTGCTCGCGATCGGCCGCTACCACCGCCCCGCAGGCGGAGAGCCCGCCGCGCGGTATCGGCGCAGCGTGTCCCGGCATCTCGCCCGCGTGCAGGGCACGCGCCCCACCGTCGCGGCGCTCGCCGTGCGTCAGGAGACCTCCCCATGACGAAATCTCATCTGGCCAATCTCACGTTGAAAGGCCTTCTCGTGCTGGTGGCGGCGATGCCGCTGGCCTCGCATGCCGCCGAGCCGCTGATCGTGGTCGAAGACCGGGGCGGCACCTCGGCACTGCCGTACTACGAAGCCCTGAACCTTCAGCCTCGCAAATCGGATGGCAACGGCACAGCGCGGCCGCCCATCCCTGTACCCCAGGTCCCGGCAACGCCTGCCGATGAGGCAGCGATGCTGCCAGTGCGCAGCGCCAAGCTCACGCCCGGCACCGTGGCGCGGCGGGTGATCGAAGCGCCGGGTCTGCGGCCCTTCGTGGTCGTCGGAGACGACGCGGCGTCCCAGGCGTGGCTGCGCCGCCATGCGGCCTCGTTGCGCGAGCGCGGTGCGGTCGGCCTGGTGGTCAACGTCGAGACCGCACAGGCCCTGGCGCGGCTGCGCGCACTGGCGCCCGGCGTGCCGCTGGCGCCCGCATCCGGTGACGACCTGGTAGAACGCCTGGGCCTACGGCACTACCCGGCGCTGATCACGGCCACCGGCATCGAGCAATGAAGCCATGTCGGGGAAACAGCCGGTCGAGGTTCTGCTGCGCCCAGCGGTGGAGCTATACACCGTCGCCGCATGTGCGGGCGCCGCGTTTCTGTCCCTGGTGGCCCCGTGGTCGCTCGCGTTGAGCCCGGCCATGGGCGTCGGCAGCGCGCTGGCGTTCGGCGCCTACGGCGCGATCCGCTACCGCGATGCCCGCGTCATCCTGCGCTACCGGCGCAACATCCGCAGGTTGCCGCGCTACGTGATGACGAGCCGGGACGTGCCGGTCAGCCAGCAGCGCCTCTTCATAGGGCGGGGCTTTCTGTGGGAGCAGAAGCACACCCATAGGCTCATGCAGACGTACCGGCCGGAGTTCCGCCGCTACGTGGAGCCGACACCTGCTTACCGGCTGGCGCGGCGGCTGGAGGAGCGGCTGGAATTCGCACCGTTTCCGCTTTCACGCCTGCCAAGGCTCACGGGCTGGGATGTTCCCTTCAATCCGGTGCGGCCGCTGCCGCCCGTGGGCGGTCTGCCACGGCTGCATGGCATAGAGCCCGAGGAGGTGGACGTCAGCCTGCCCCTGGGCGAGCGGGTCGGCCATTCGCTGGTGCTGGGCACCACGCGCGTGGGCAAGACCCGGCTCGCCGAGTTGTTCGTGACCCAGGACATCCGCCGCAAGAACGCCGCGGGCGAGCATGAGGTCGTCATCGTCATCGACCCCAAGGGCGATGCCGATCTCCTGAAGCGGATGTATGTCGAGGCCAAGCGCGCGGATCGCGAGGGCGAGTTCTACATCTTCCATTTGGGCTGGCCGGAGATTTCCGCGCGCTACAACGCCGTGGGACGCTTCGGGCGGATCTCGGAGGTGGCCACCCGCATCGCGGGCCAACTCTCCGGCGAGGGCAACAGCGCGGCGTTCCGCGAATTCGCCTGGCGCTTCGTGAACATCATCGCGAGGGCATTGGTGGAGTTGGGGCAGCGCCCGGACTACATGCTGATCCAGCGGCACGTCATCAACATCGACGCGCTGTTCATCGAGTACGCCCAGCATTACTTCGCCAAGACCGAGCCCAAGGCCTGGGAGGTGATCGTCCAGATCGAGGCCAAGCTCAACGAGAAGAACATCCCGCGCAACATGATCGGGCGCGAGAAGCGCGTCGTGGCGCTGGAGCAGTACCTCTCCCAGGCTCGCAACTACGACCCCGTGCTCGACGGCCTGCGCTCTGCCGTCAGGTACGACAAGACGTACTTCGACAAGATCGTCGCCAGCCTCCTGCCGCTGCTGGAGAAGCTCACCAGCGGCAAGATCGCTCAGCTCCTGGCCCCGAACTACTCCGACCTGGCCGACCCGCGTCCGATCTTCGATTGGATGCAGATCATCAGGAAGCGCGCCATCGTCTATGTGGGCCTGGATGCGCTGTCCGACGCCGAGGTCGCCGCGGCGGTCGGGAACTCCATGTTCTCCGATCTCGTGTCGGTCGCCGGGCACATCTACAAGCATGGGATCGACGACGGCCTGCCTGCGGCGTCGGCGGGTACGCGCGTGCCGATCAATGTGCATGCCGATGAGTTCAACGAGCTGATGGGCGACGAGTTCATCCCGCTCATCAACAAGGGCGGCGGCGCCGGGCTGCAAGTCACCGCGTACACGCAGACCCTCTCGGACATCGAGGCCCGCATCGGCAACCGCGCGAAGGCTGGCCAGGTGATCGGCAACTTCAACAACCTGTTCATGTTGCGGGTCCGGGAGACGGCCACCGCCGAACTGCTGACCCGGCAATTGCCGAAGGTCGAGGTCTATACCACCACCATCGTCTCGGGTGCGACGGACAGTTCGGACATCCGCGGCGCGACGGATTTCACGTCGAACACGCAGGACCGCATCAGCATGTCCAGCGTGCCGATGATCGAGCCATCGCACGTCGTCGGCCTGCCCAAGGGGCAGTGTTTCGCGCTGCTGCAGGGCGGACAGCTCTGGAAAATCAGGATGCCGCTGCCCGCACCTGACCCCGATGAGGTGATGCCGCAGGATCTGCAACAGCTCGCGGGCTACATGCGCCAGAGCTATACCGAGGCTACGCAGTGGTGGGAGTTCACCAGTTCCCCGGCCTTGCAGGACGCGGGCTTGCCCGATGACCTGCTGGACGATGCCGCTCCGGCCGCGCCTACTGCCGCAGCCACCGGCGCTGACGATGGCACCGGCGACGAGGCCTCGCCATGAAGGACGCCGCCTCGACTGCGCAGCGCGAGCAGAACCAGCGCCAGGGCCTGATCGTCGGCACCATCACCTTGCCGTTCCGGCTGCTCGGGGTGCTGATCGGCTCGTTGCTGTTTTCGATCGTGGTGGAGTGCGTCGGCATGCACCTGTTCTGGAAGGACCAGGGCTGGCGCCACTCCCAGCAGATGCTGCAGTACGAGCTGGGGCACCTTTCCGGCCACTTCACGCGCAGCGTGGTCGTGCAGGAGCCAGGGCGCACGGCGCACGAACTGGTGGATAGAGGGTATGAGTGGGTGTTCGTGCACTCGGGGCTGCTGGAGCGCATGAGCCAGACCGCTGAGCGCGCCCGCGCACCCAGCCATGGGAAAAACCAGGACGGGGGGCGCAACTTCCGCTACTACATCAGCCAAGTCTATGTCTGGGCCGAGAGCTACCTGATCGCCGTGGCCTTCACGACGTTGACCTTCCTGGTGCGCCTGCTGGTCCTGGTGCTCACGTTGCCGCTGATCTTCACGGCAGCCTTCGTCGGTTTGATCGACGGCTTGGTGCGGCGTGACGTGCGCCGGTTCGGCGCGGGCCGCGAATCCGGCTTCATCTACCACCGTGCCAAAGCCAGCCTGATGCCACTGGCCTTGCTGCCTTGGGTCACGTATCTGGCGTTGCCCATCTCGGTGCATCCGCTCGCGATCCTGCTGCCCAGCGCCGCCTTGCTGGGACTGGCGGTGAGCCTGACCGCGGGCAGCTTCAAGAAGTACCTGTGAGACTCAGTGGAGCGGGCAGCGTTGACACCAGGCGGTGCTCAGGCCTTGATTCGCTCGTACACCTTCGCCCACGCCTGCGTGGCTTGAACCTGCGCCGCCTCCATTTCGGCGCGGATCAGTTCGGCCATCTCGGCATGACCGGCCTCGGCTTCTTCCCAGATAAAGTACCGGCGCATCTCGTGCGTCGTGTCGTCTGCGAAGACCATCGTCTCGAACAAGGCCGGATCAGCGCCGGGTACGGGATTGTGGTCCAGGCCGAGGAAGACCGTTGAAATACGGACGTCGTCGATCCATGTTTCCGCCACGCGACGGTCGGCCACCTCGTACCACGCGGACCACTCCACCATGCTGTCGCACAGCACTGCGCGACGACCATCGAGCTTGTAGTGCATGAGACGCGAAAAACGCCAATCTGACATATCGAAAGAATAATCCAGAGCGCTCTTTCACCCAATCGCTCGAACGGCCAATTCTGCGTTCGGTGCTGGCACATGTAGCCACTTTCCAGCACCGAAGGCCTCCTGCGATTCCATCAATCCGGTCGCCAGCGAGTTCCCATTGTTTGCGGCCTGAAGCCACCCCGATCTCCACGATCAAGCCATTGCTGATCACACAGGAATGGCGCGATGGTGGCTTCAACCTGGCTGCGCGCCGCGCATCGCGGCGTGCCCACTTTTTTCGTGACGGCCCTCCTGCTGGGCCAGTCCCAGACGGCGTTGGCCGAATCCCCGGCGCAACGCCAGGAGCTGGTCGCCGCGCTGCGCCAGCTCGACGCGCTGGAGCGCACCGTCACGGACAGCGCCGCGCATGCCCCCGTCCAGCCGGGCGAGCGCTACCACTTCGATTACCCACGGCTGCTGGTGGACCTGGCGCGTGTGCGCGCTGGCATCCAGGCCCACCTCACGCCGTCGCGTGCCCAGCCACGCGACCCCACCGAACTGACCGGCGACTACCGCGCCGAGCGGGCCGCCCCACCATCACCGTCGACGTCTGCGGAGGGCAAGCCATGAACGGCGCCCAGGTCTCGGCATTTCAAGCCAACAGCGTCATCGCGCCTTCCGCGATGGCGACCGTGCTGGTCGGCGCCGTCTTCGCCGTGCTGCTCGTGTGGGGCGTGTGGGCCATCCGAACGGCCTACGTGGGGTGGTCGGAAAGCCGCCTCAACCAGCGCCAGTTCCTGGGCGTCTGCATCCGCTTCGTCGCGATGTACCTCGTCCTGAGTTTCTTCCTCCTCTCCTGACCTGAAAGGCCTGACCATGCAAAACCGCATCCTCAATTCCCGTCTCGCCCAGCGCGCCGCCGTGGCCCTGGGCACCGCCGCGCTGCCCGCGCTGTCGTTCGCGCAGGGCCTGCCGCAACTGGAGAACCCCACGCGCGGCACCGGCAACGGCATCATGGAGACCATCCGCAACTACGGCTACGACATCATCATGCTCGTGGCCTTGCTGGTGGTGGCCTCCATGTTCATTGGCGTGTGCTACCACGCCTACGGCACCTACGCAGAGATCCACACCGGCCGCAAGACCTGGGGCCAGTTCGGCCTCACCGTCGCCATCGGCGCCGTGCTGCTCGTGATCGGCATCTGGCTGCTCACCGAAGCCACCGGCATCCTGTAAGCGGGGGCGGGCCATGTCCGAGCACCAGCACGTCCGTGCGGACGGAACGGTCACGTTCCTTCCGCACCGGCTCAACCGCCATCCGGTGGTCGTGCGCGGTCTCACGGCGGACGAGCTGTGGATCTGCTGCGCCCTGTCCGGCGCCGCCGGCTTGCTGATCGGCGCACCGCTGTCCTGGGTGTTCCGCACGATCGCGCTGGCGCCCACGTTCATCGTCCTGGGCGTAGCCCTGGGCGTGTTCGTGGGCGGCGGCATCCTGCGCCGGCTCAAGCGCGGACGGCCCGACACCTGGCTGTACCGGCAGTTGCAGTGGCGCATCGCCACACGGCATCCGCTGGCGGCAGGCTGGGTGGGTGGTCATCTGCTGATCTCGCGCTCGGGCTTCTGGACCACCCGAAGGTGCGTGCCAAGGGGGACTCGATGAGCCGTTTCAAGAACGAGATCACCCACTTGCAGGCGCACATCAAGACGCTGCGCCTGGGCGCTGGCGCGCTGGTGGCCATTGCGCTGCTGATGGGCGGCGGCTGGTGGAGCGCGCCGCGCGATCTGACCATCCACGTTCCGCCCGACCTGCGTTCCGGCAGCACCCGCAAGTGGTGGGAAGTGCCGCCCGAGAGCGTGTACGCCTTCACGTTCTACGTGTTCCAGCAGCTCAACCGCTGGCCGGCCAATGGCGAGGACGACTACCCGCGCAACCTGCATGCGCTGTCGCCGTACCTCACGCCGTCCTGCCAGGCCTTCCTGCGGGCCGACTACGACTACCGGCGCAGCACGGGCGAGCTGCGCCAGCGCGTGCGCGGCCTCTACGAAATCCCCGGCCGCGGCTACGGCGACGACCCCACCGCCCGCGTGCGCGTGGTCTCCGACCGGGATTGGGTCGTGACGCTGGACATCAGCGCCGACGAGTACCACGGTGCCGAGCAGGTCAAGCGCGCCCTGGTGCGCTACCCCATCAAGGTCACGCGGGTGGACGTCAATCCCGCGCGCAATCCGTTCGGCCTGGCGCTCGATTGCTACGAAGGCACGCCCCAGCGCATCACCGTGCCGGAGCCCGCGCGTCCGGCGCCAGGCGGCCTGTCTCCGCAAGCGCCTCAAGGAGGAAACACCCCATGAAGCCCATCAAGCACCTTGTTCTCGCGTTGCTGGGGCTGCTGGCCGTGGCTTCGGCGCCTGTTGCCCAGGCGGTGGAGATTCTGCGCTGGGAGCGCATGCCGCTGGCCGTGCCCCTGCGGGTCGGCCAGGAGCGCATCGTGTTCATCGACCGGAACGTCCGCGTGGGCGTGCCGGTCGGCGTGGGCGAGCGGTTGCGCGTGCAGAGCGCGGGCGGCGCGGTGTACCTGCGCGCGAGCGAGCCGATCGAACCCACGCGGCTGCAGCTGCAAGACGCCGACACGGGCGCGTTGATTCTGCTGGACATTACCGCCGAGCCGGCCAAGGACGAGGAGCCCGCGCTAGAACCGGTGCGCATCGTCGAGGGCAACGTCACCCCCTCGCGCTATGGCGACCAGGCGGCAAGCTCCGACGAGGCGCCAGCACGCCCCAATGACCAGGCGGGCACACGGTCGCTGCGGCGCGAAACCCCGGTCCCGGTCGTGCTGACGCGCTTTGCCGCGCAGAACCTCTACGCGCCGCTGCGCACGGTCGAGCCGCTGCCGGGCGTCATGCGGGTCACCCTGCGCCGCGACCTGGATCTCGGCACGCTGATGCCGACGCTGCCGGTGCGCGCCGTCGCGCTCGCCTCGTGGCGCCTGGAGGACCAGTGGGTGACCGCCGTGCGCCTCACCAACACCAGCACTGGCTGGATCACGCTCGACCCGCGCATGCTTCAAGGCGATTTCCTCACGGCGGCCTTCCAGCACGAGGCACTGGGCCCGCGTGGCACCCCAGAGGACACCACCGTCCTGTACCTGGTGACGCGCGGCCGCGGCCTCGCGCAATCGCTGTTGCCCGCCATCCACCGCTTCGACCCCGCCGTGCATCTTCCGCAGCCGGCTCCCGAGGCCCAGGCCGACAAGGAGGTCCGCCATGCGCAGTAACGGCCTGCTCAAGTGGCTGATGATCCCGGTGGCCCTCCTGGTGCTGTTCATCGGCATCCGGCTGTTCTCGGGCGGCGGCGCCTCGGCGCCCTCCCCGGCCGGCATGGGCAGCCAGCTCACGCCCGAAGAGATGAAAGCACTCGGGATCGCGGGCGACACCCCGCGCGACACCGTGGCGACGCTGGTGGCACAGGTCAAGCAGCTGCGCACCGAGCTGCAGACCGCGCTCTCGGACAACAAGTCCCAGCGCGAAGAGAACCAGCGCCTGCGCCAGCGCGAGAACTCGATCGACCAGCGCATCAACTCGGCGCTGGAGGCCGAGCGCTCCAACCTGCGCCGCGACCAGCAGCAGGCGGCCGGTGAACGCCAGCAGACGGAGGGGCTGCTCGCCGACCTGCAACGGCGCCTGGACAGCATCGGCAGCCGCGGTGGCGCTCATGCCGATCTGCCGGTGGGCCTGGGGCTGCGCGATGGTGATGAGGCAGGCATGGAAGGCGGCCTGCGCTGGGTGGAGCCTCAGGATGCGAAAAAGGCCGAGGGGCGCGGATCGTCCAGCGGCGGCATGAGCTTCCCGACGAGCTTCGGCCCGGCGCAGCGCACGCAGGAAGCCTCGGCGGAAAGCGTGGCGAACACCGGCGCCCGCGCCGCCGGGGTCAAGGGGGCCAAGCCGGTTTACACCGTCCCGACGAACTCAACGCTCATGGGGTCGGTCGCGATGACGGCGCTGATCGGCCGCGTGCCGATCGACGGCACGGTCAACGATCCGTACCCGTTCAAGGTGCTCGTCGGCCCCGACAACCTGACGGCCAACGGCATCGACATTCCCGATGTAGCGGGTGCCGTGTTCAGCGGCACGGCTTCCGGCGACTGGACGCTTTCGTGCGTGCGCGGCCAGGTGCGCAGCATCACCTTCGTGTTCCACGACGGGACGATCCGCACGATTCCAGAGGACCGCGAGGGCAACCAGCAGAACAACCATCAGGGCGGGGGCCTGGGCTGGATCAGCGATCCCCACGGCATTCCCTGTGTCAGCGGGGATCGGCGCAGCAACGCCCAGCAGTACCTCGGCTCGCAAGCCCTGATCACGGCAGCCGGTGCCGGCGTGGCCTCGCTCATCAAGAGCGACAGCGGCCGGGTGTCCTACGTGGGCTCGGACGGCTCCATCGGCACCGTGGGCATCAGTGGCCAGGAAGCGGTCGGCCGGATTCTCGCCGGGGGTGTCCAGGAGATGTCGAACTGGGTCAACAAGCTGTACGGCCAGGCTTTCGCGGCGGTCTATGTGCAGCCCGGCGCCAAGGTCGCGGTTCACCTCGAAAAGCCGCTCGCCATCGATTTCGATCCCGAAGGCCGCAAGGTCGATCACCGCGCAGGAGAAAGCCATGCTCTCGAATTGGACTAACCGGGCCCAAGGCCTCGCGCTGGCCGCCGCCATCGCGGTGCTGGGCGGCTGCGCCACCAGCAAGGAGGAACTGCTGACCCATGGCGACCGCACCATGATGGACATCTGGCAGCAGGAGACTGGTGACAGCGCAGGTGGTGGCGCAGGTCAGGTGGCGCGCCGCCAGCTGCTCGATGCGCGCCAGAGTCTGCGGCGGCCGCTGACCGAGGCGGACGTGCAGGCCGCGCCCGCCGAGCAGATGCGCTACACGCGCACGGCTCGCAACGAGATCCATCGCCAGTTCCAGCGCCTGCCCAACCCCGACCTGGTGATGTATGTCTTTCCGCACTTGACAGGCACGGACCCGGTGCCTGTGCCGGGCTACACGACGGTGTTCCCCCTGTACCAGCGGGTGCAGTACGCGATGCCGGGCGAGCGCGTGGAGGACTACTGATGCGCTGGACCCTCCCATGGCCGAAGCTGGCCGCCGGCGGCATCGGAGGCCCGGCCGACGATGGACAGCTGGACGGCTGGCAGCGCCACGTCGAGGCCCTGCGGCAGGCAGGTATTCCCGAACCTGGCGCGGCGGTCCAGGGCCGCAGGCCGGCGACCATGGCCGACGAGCAGGCGCTGTACGACGTCGCGCCGTCGTTCGTGGAGCTGCTGCCCTGGGTAGAGTTCCTGCCGGAATCGAAGTCCATGCTGCTGGAGGACGGGCAGTCCGTGGCCGCCTTCTTCGAGCTGGTGCCGCTGGGCACCGAGGGCCGCGAGCCGGCCTGGCTGGCCCAGGCCAGGGATGCGTTGGAGAACGCGCTGCAGGACAGCTTCGATGAACTGGACGAGAACCCTTGGGTGCTCCAGCTCTATGCCCAGGATGAACCCAGCTTCGACCAGTACATGCAAACCCTGCGCGACTACGTGCAACCGCGCGCCCGCGGCACGGCGTTCACGGAGTTCTACCTGCGCTTCTTCGGCCACCACCTGCGCGCGGTGGCCAAGCCCGGAGGCCTGTTCGAGGACACGGTGGTCACGCGGCTGCGCTGGCGCGGCCAGACGCGGCGCGTGCGCATGGTGGTCTATCGCCGCGTGACCGGACAAGGACAGGGCCAGGGCCAGGCGAGCCAGATCATGCGCAGGGGCCAGACGCCCGAGCAGATGCTGAACATCGTCTGCGACCGCCTGTGCGGCGGGCTGGCGAACGCCGGCATCCAGGCCCGGCGCATGCTTGCGGCAGACGTTCACGACTGGCTGCTGCGGTGGTTCAACCCCCGCCCTGCCCTGCTCGGGCCTGGAGTCGAGGATAGGGAGCGCTTCTATGCGCTGGCACGGTACCCCGCCGAGACCGAAGACGGCGAGATCGAACTGGCGAGCGGACGGGATTTCAGCCAGCGGCTGTTCTTCGGGCAGCCGCGCTCTGACGTCGCGCACGGGGCCTGGCACTTCGATGGGATGCCACACCGCGTGCTGATCGCCGACCGGCTGCGCATGCCACCGGGCACGGGGCACCTGACCGGCGAGACCCGCAAGGGCGACGCGATCAACACGCTGTTCGACCAGATGCCCGAGGACACCTTGATGTGCCTGACGATGGTCGCCACGCCGCAGGATGTCCTCGAATCCGATCTCAACCATCTGGCGAGGAAGGCCGTGGGCGAGACGCTGGCGTCGGAACAGACCCTCAAGGACGTGCATGAAGCCCGCTCGCTGATCGGCAGCGCACACAAGCTCTACCGGGGCACGCTGGCGTTCTATCTGCGCGGGCGCGACGAAGCCGAGTTGGACCGGCGCGGCCTGGATCTGGCGAACGTGATGCTCAACGCAGGCTTGCAGCCGGTGCGCGAAGACGACGAGGTGGCACCGCTCAACAGCTACCTGCGCTGGTTGCCGTGCTGCTACAACCCCGGCCAGGATCGGCGCAAGTGGTACACGCAACTGATGTTCGCCCAGCACGCGGCGAACCTGTCGCCGGTGTGGGGGCGCAGCCAGGGCACAGGGCATCCCGGCGTGACGATGTTCAACCGTGGGGGTGGACCGCTCACCTTCGACCCGCTCAACCGGCTGGACCGGCAGATGAACGCCCACCTGTTCCTGTTCGGGCCGACGGGCTCGGGCAAGTCCGCCACGCTCAACAACTTGCTGAACCAGGTCACGGCCATCTACCGGCCGCGCCTGTTCATCGTGGAAGCCGGCAACAGCTTTGGTTTGTTCAGTGACTTCGCCAAGCGCCTGGGTCTGACCGTGAACCGCGTAAAGCTGGCACCCGGCTCGGGCGTGAGCCTGGCGCCGTTCGCCGACGCGCGCCGGTTGATCGAGACACCCAGCGACGTGCAGACGCTCGACGCCGATGCGTTGGACGAAGACACGCCACCGGAGGCCGCCCACGCCGACGAGCAGCGCGACGTGCTGGGCGAGCTGGAAATCACCGCACGGCTGATGATCACGGGCGGCGAGGACAAGGAAGAAGCCCGCATGACGAGAGCCGACCGCTCGCTGATCCGCCAGTGCATCCTCGATGCCGCCGAGCACTGCTATGGCGAAGGTAGCGAGGGCGGCGAGCAGCGCACGGTGCTCACGCGCGACGTGCGCGATGCGTTGCGCACACGCGGCAGCGACACCACGCTGCCCGAGATGCGGCGCGTGCGCTTGCTGGAGATGGCGGATGCGATGGACATGTTCTGCCAAGGGGCCGACGGCGAGATGTTCGACCGGCCCGGCACCCCGTGGCCCGAAGCGGACATCACCCTGGTCGATCTGGCGACCTATGCCCGCGAGGGCTACAACGCGCAGCTCTCCATCGCGTACATCAGCCTCATCAGCACGGTGAACAACATCGCCGAGCGCGACCAATACCTCGGCAGGCCGATCATCAACGTCACCGATGAAGGACATGTGATCACCAAGAACCCGCTGCTCGCGCCTTACGTCGTGAAGATCACGAAGATGTGGCGCAAGCTGGGCGCGTGGTTCTGGTTGGCCACCCAGAACATCGACGACCTGCCGCGTGCGGCCGAGCCCATGCTCAACATGATCGAGTGGTGGGTGTGCCTGTCGATGCCGCCCGATGAAGTCGAGAAGATCGCGCGCTTTCGCGAACTTTCGCCCGCGCAGAAGGCATTGATGCTCTCCGCGCGCAAGGAAGCGGGCAAGTTCACCGAGGGGGTGATCTTGTCGAAGTCGATGGAGGTGCTTTTCCGGGCCGTGCCGCCGAGCCTTTTCCTGGCGTTGGCCCAAACGGAGCCCGAGGAGAAAGCCGAGCGCTACCAGTTCATGCAGCAGTACGGCATCAGCGAACTGGAGGCCGCGTTCAAGGTGGCCGAGAAGATCGACCAGGCGCGCGGCATCGAGTCGCCGGCCCTGGACCTGCCGCAATAATCGCCGGAGAGTCCCATGACGCCGAAACGCCCTTCCCTTCCGATCGAGATGCAAGCCTTTCGACGGCGGCCACGCCGGTGGCTTCGCTTGCTCTGGGCACTGGCGGCGGGCCTGACCGCGGCGCTGCTGATCTGGTTCATGTTCAGTTCCTCCGGCGAGCCGGGGCCGCAACCCTCGCGCGAGGTCGATGCCACGGAGGTGGCCGCGCGCCCGTGGCGGCTGGGCAGTCCCGAGGCACGTTTCACTATCGTCTTCTATGCCGATCTCGAGTGCCCATACTGCAAGGCGTACTCACCGCAGCTGCAACAGTGGATCGACGCGCACCAGGACGTGAACCTGCAGTGGCACCACGTGCCGATGTCCATCCATGAACCCGCCGCAAGCCAGGAGGCACGCCTGGTCGAGTGCGCCGGCCAGGCGGGAGGGCACGAAGCGTTCTGGGCCGCGGTCCAGTGGGTCTATGCCAACACGCGCAGCGATGGCCAGGGCGTGCCGGACCTGGAGATGTTTCCCGGCATGTCCGCTGACCTCAAGGCATGCCTGAGCGGCGAGCCATCCGCGCGCATCGTGCATGCGCAGGCCGCAGAAGCCGCCGCGTCGGGCATCACGGCGACGCCTTCGCTGCGCCTGATCGATCGCACGAGCGGCAGGAGCATCGTGCTGCCCGGCCCCGTGCCGGGCGACGCATTGCTGTCGGCGATCGACATGCTCGCCGCGAACGACCTGGCCGAGACAAAGCCCTCGGATGGTGCCGGAACGCCAGCCAGCGGCGCCGGCGACGTGCCCAGGTAGCCGGCGAATCACATGGTTGTGCTGCGGCCTGCGCCGCGCCGGCGATGGTTCATTCGGCGATCTGCCGGCGGGCTTCGCGCACGCCCATCCCGAGCACTTCGCGCACGCGCACCAGTTGGGCCTCGCGGGGAGTGACCTTGCCGGTCTCCCATTTGTAGACGCTCAGCGCCGAGACGCCGAGCAGGTGCGCCATCTCTTTCTGGGTCATGTGGAACGCCTGCCGCTTCGCGACCAGCGCTTCGTGACTGAAGACGAATGCACGGCCTCCCGGCTTCGCAGGCGCCTGCGCCCCCGAAGACGAATCATCGGACTGCTTGCGGGGTTGCTGGCGCGCGGCCGCTGCGACGGCTTTTTTCAATGCCTTGGTCAGGCTGCGCACCTGCCCGGCCAGGTCCTTGACGTCGCGCTTGAGTGTCGCGATCTCAGAGCGCTGGTTCGTGGCCGTCTTGCGCAGGGAGCTCATCTCCCCTTTGTTCTCCTTGCGCGCTATGCGAGCAACTTCCGAGCGGAACGATTCAGAAAACGCAGTCATGGTCGGTGGCACCGTCGCCGGTGGATTGGATGGAGATCAGTCGAAGAAGCCAATGCGGGCTGGCCCTTTGCAGCAGCGGCACCTGCCCAGGCAGTCAGGACTACTTGCCAGTCTTTTCCGCCTTGCGCTTGGCCGCCTTGGGATCGACCACGGCCTTGAACTTGGCGCCCGGCACGAACTTCGGCACGGTCGATGCGGGGATCTTCAGGGCCGCGCCGGTGGCGGGGTTCTTGCCCGTGCGCGCGGCGCGCTTGGCGGATTTGAAGGTGCCGAAGCCAACCAGTTGAACGGCATCGCCTTTCTTCACGGCCGTCTGGACAGTGTCGATCAAGGTCTCGAGGACGGCGTTGGCAGCAGCCTTGGACAGGTCGTTCTTGGCAGCGAGGATTTCAACGAGTTGGACGCGATTCATATCGAAGGTATGGGTTGAGGTTGCGATCCCTGGTTTATATCCGATGCCCGACCGTGCCCATCCAGCAGCGCATGTGCCGGTTTCGCTGCCGAGTGGCACGGCCTCACCTGCACCAATAGGGGCACGCCACGCTGCGCATTGTTCGTGGCCCGCGGCAGCGCTTTGGTTTGGACTAACGGGGTCATCCCTCTTTGGGTCCCCCATCATGTCCTTTTCCACGCCCACATCCCCGCGCCAGCGTTTGTGCAGGCCCACATTGGCGCTCATGGCAACTCTGCTGTGGTCGGCCACTTGCGTGGCCCAGGAGGTCTGGTTCATCACCGACTCCACACGGCCGCTGCAAGGGAAACGCCTCCCCACGCGCACGATCGAACTGGATGCCGCCCGGCGCATCGAGGCGGAACTGTCGGCGGGCTTGCCCCGTGATCCGCAAGAGGCCCAGTCCATCGTGCGCCAGCGTCTCCAGGCGGGAGGGCCGACCCTCCAACGCCGCCTGCAGATGGCCTACCAGGGCATCACCGACGCATGGAGCCTGGGTATCACCAGCATCCCAGCCGTCGTGGTGGACCAGCGCTATGTGGTCTATGGCGAGCCGGACGTGGCCCTGGCCGTAGCCCGCATCGAGCGGCATCGGAGGGCGCAACCGTGATCCGCCGTCCATTCGACCTGCTGCGCCGCCTGCGCGTTGCCGTGGCCTCGCTGCTGCTGATCAGCGCCACGGGCAGCTACGCCTTGAACACCGCCACCATCGTGTCCTCCGTCATGTCGCCGGACTGCCTGGAGTACCGGGTGGTGGGCATCTGCTACTGGCTCTACTGCAGTTGGTCCGGCTGCAGGGTGCGCACGTCCGTCAAGGTGCGCCATTACGTGCCCGATGCGGTCGTCTCCAGCTACAGCAACACCGGCGAGAACCCCTGGGTCGAAGTGCGTGCCATGAGCACGCCCAACCCGTCGGCCCAGGCCGGCGGCGACGGCACCACCAACGAAGACCACGAGAACAATCTCGCGAAATTCAAGAACGCCGACGTCATCGGCCATCCCGGTGTCGAGGTGTTCAACCAGTTCATCTCGTCGTCGGGCTACTTCTGCGAGGGCGCAGGCACAGCATTCATGCCGTATCTGCTCAGTACCCTGGACACGCTGGCCTGGCGCTACAACGTGCCCGAGATGGCGTATCCGGAAGCGCTGATCCCGGGCCTGCGCGAGGTCGGCGCGCGCTCGACCTTGAACCTCTGGGGCAACGTGTATCCCCGCGGTGGGTTCCTGCACCAGACCGACGACCACAAGGCCGGTGCCGTGGTGGCCCAGCGCGCGGGCGATGTCGTCACGCGCCGCGGGCAGATCCACGTCTATCAACCGCTGCTCGCCAACTCTCGCGACGGCTACTGGCCGGCCGGCGCGCTGATGGAGGGCGATGCCACGACCGGCAAGTGGCAGGAACTCACGCCCGTCCTGTCCTCGTCCTGCACGGTCTTCCCGCGCAGCGGCTTCCTGACGCAGGCACAGCAAGGCGACTACGCCTGGGCGCTGTGGCGGCCCTACGCGTGCTGCGAACGCCGTGGGCAGGTGTTCCTCGGCAGCGTCGATTTCAACTGAGGGCACGGCGATGAAACGTCCTGAACTTGCAAATCTCTCCGCCAAGGCGTGCCGCCTGCTGCGTTCGACGGCGCTGGCCGGCGCGCTCGCCCTGGGCTGCGGCCTGGCGTGGGCACAGGTCGGCTTCCAGAACAGCGGCCCGGTCATCGGCGATGAGGTCATGTACTCGATCGGCGGCGGCAGTGCGGTGTCGATGGGCCGCGCGGCCGGCATGCGCTCGATCGGCGTGGGCGTGGGCTGGAACAGCAACCTGATCTGCGGCGACATGAGCATCCAGACCACGCTGCGCAACCAGCTCAACGGCCTCACTCAGGGCTTCCAGCAGATCATGAGCAACGTGATCCAGAGCGCGACCAGCGCCGTGGCATCCCTGCCGGCGCTGATCATCCAGCGCGCCGATCCCGGTCTCTACAACCTGCTGACCAACGGCGTGCTGCAGGCGCGGCTCGATTTCGACCGCTCGAAGCTGACGTGCCGCGCGATGGCCGAGAAGATGGCCGACATGGCGGGCGGCCAGCTCGGATGGAGCCAACTCGCCGAGGGCATGGCGCTGCGCCAGGCCGTGTCGAGCACCGATGCCGTGTCCGCGATCGAGCAGGCCGAGACACGCCGGGGCAACGACGGCGTTCCCTGGGTGGGCGGCGGCAATGCCGGTGGCGCCGGCCAGTCGGCCATCCGGGTGGTCGGCGACGTCACCCGCGCGGGCTACAACCTCGTCAACGGCCGCGGCGTGACCGACACGTCCTCCATCGCACCGGCGAGTTGCACGAGCCTGTCCTGCCAGACCTGGACGTCGCCACAGCAGGCGGTCGAGTGGGCCACGCGGGTCCTGGGCGAGAAGGAGCAGCGCACCTGCGATTCCTGCACCAAGACCCAGACGGTGCCTGGCGTCGGGCTCACGCCGCTGATCCAGGAGGAATACGAGGCCAGGCTGCAAGCCTTGCAGGAGTTGGTCTCCGGCACCCGCAACACGACGTTCGAGAACCTGCGCGAAGCTGGCAGCACCTCGCTGCCCATCACGCGCGGCGTCATCGAGGCGCTGCGCGACGAGCCGGACCAGGACCTGCTGGCGCGCCGCCTGGCATCCGAGGTCGCGCTGTCGTCGGTGCTGGAGAAGGCATTGCTGCTGCAGCGCACGCTATTGACGGGCAAGAAGGAGCCCAACGTCGCCGCCAATGAACTCGCGGTCGAGGCAGTGAACCACGAGAGCGACGCGCTCGACCGCGAGATCCAGAACCTCAAGACCGAGCTGGAGCTGCGCCGCGAGCTGGCGAACAACTCGCCCATGGCCATCATCCAGCGCCACGGCACGCGTGCGGCGGGCTCGCGCGGCATCTACGAGGGCGACCCGGTGCCCGATCGCCTCGACCGGTTGCAGAAGGGCAATCCGGGAGGCCGGCCATGAACCTGATGCACCCGATGCGTGCGGCCTGGCTGCGGCCACGCTGGCTGTTCTGCCGGCGCGCGGCGAAGGCGCTGCTGTGGACGGCGCTGATCGTCGCCGCTGCATTGGCGGCCAACGTCGCCGGCATCTACCTGGTCGGCAGCGTTGCCGGCTGGGAACGGTGGCTGGCGGCCGCGTCAGGCTACTTCCTGGTGTGGCGGCTGTGCCTGTACAGCGCAACGGCTTACGGCTGGGTCTGGATGCGACGGCGGCTGCTGGCGCGCGAGACCGACGCGCAGGCGCGGCGCCGCATGGGGCGCAGCGAGATCGCTGGTGTCGCCGCCATCGTGGCGCTGGAAGCCAGCCTGTTGATGCAGGGCTGAAGGGAGATTCGGGCCATGACGCTGTTCACGACCGACTATCTGGAGTACTACCTGACGCTGGTCTCCTGGATCGTCCACAACGGGATCTGGGCAGTGCTGGTGTCCAGCGGCGTGTTCGCCCTGCCCTTCGTGGCGATCATCGTGCAGGAATGGCTCAAGGCCCGCTCGGAGGGTGCCGACGAAGGCAACAAGGGCGTGCTCTCGGCCGCGCGCATCGAGAACCGGGTTTTCGTCGCCATCGTGGTCGTGATGTTTGCGGGCATCCCGTTCATCGACGTGGATCTGAACACCATCCAGTACGACAGTTCGCGCTCGGCGCAGTGCCAGGTCAGCGTGCCGCAGCCCACCGACACGGGATGGTCGCAGTCCTTCAGCACGCTCAACAACCAGTCGGCGAAGGTGCCGGTCTGGTGGGGCTTCATGCACGCTCTGTCGCGTGCGGTCACGGGCGCCTCGGTGGCGGCGATCCCGTGCGGTACCGACCTGCGGCAGATGCGCATGGAGATCGACGCCACGCGCATCGGCGATCCGGTGCTGGCCCAGGATGTGGCGGATTTCACGCACGACTGCTACGGGCCTGCCCGCGCCAAGCTGTTCATGCAGCGCCCTCAACTTGATGAGGCGCAGATGCACGACGTGACGTGGATCGGCTCGCGCTTCTTCACGGACACGGCCGGCTACTACGACAACTATCGGTCCAGCACGCCACGCGACGATTGGCCCTACGACAGCAACCGCGATGCCGGGCTGGCGCAGGTGGCCAGCGGGGGCGGCTACCCGACCTGCAGGCAATGGTGGGCCGATGGTGGCAACGGCCTGCGGGCGCGGCTGCTGGGTCAGGTGGACCCCAGCCTTCTCACGCGGCTGGCGGGCTGGGCCGGGTTCCTGAGCCGCGCCGAGGTGGATGACTCGGTGATCCGCACGATCGCCTCGCCGCGGCAGCAGAAGCTCAACAGGGGTTCGGTCTATACGGACTACGGCGGGCAGATCGACAAGACACTGCCGAACATCGTGACACGCGCTGCTGGCGATGCGGGGCTTGCGGTCGGAGCCATTGGAGCGTTTCCTCCTATGGATGTCGTGCGTCAGGCCGTGCCGATGGTGATGGCACTCCTCAAGATGGCGCTCGTGATCTGTATCCCGCTTCTGCTGGTCGTCGGCACCTATGACCTGAAGACCCTTGTAACCGTGAGCGTGGTCCAGTTCTCGTTCTTCTTTGTCGATTTCTGGTTCCAGTTGGCTCGCTGGGTCGATTCCACGATCCTCGACGCGCTCTACGGATGGGGCTGGGGATGGAATCGGCCGCACAGCAATTTCGATCCTGTGATGGGGCTGAACAACGCTTTTGGCGATCTGCTACTCAACTTCGTCATGGGCACCATGTTCATCGTGCTGCCCACCTTCTGGGTGGCGGCTCTGGGTTGGGCAGGCATTCACGCTGGAGGTTCGCTACAGGGTTTGATCAACGGTACAGGCGACGCCAAAGCCGCTGGCGGGAAGGCGAGCAACATGGCATTCGGTGGCGCCATGAGGATGGCCGGAGCACCCGCCAAGAAAAAGTGAGCCGCCTCGAATCTAAGGCTAAGTCTCATCTCTGAAATCGTGCGGATCGATCCGATACCCGTCGTATGTGTAGAGGCCAAAGCCGACCGGGCCCTCCCTCCACTCGGGTTCCGGCAGATCTGGCTCGGCTGCCCAATCACCGTGAGTCGCTGCGACCAGGAACGCCAGCAATAGCGCCAACCAGAAAGCGTAGTAGAGCAGCCCACCGAGGACACTCAGCTTAATCGCCCACAGCAGTACTTGAGCAACACGCGCCGGCAGGCCCTGCCGAACAAGCCAGCCCGAAAGCCAGCGCTCGCCACGCAGATAAGCGCGCCATCCATGGCCGAGCCAGCGGCCAAGGCGCTGTGCGGTACTGCTGCGGGTTGTCGTGTTCATGGTCGTCTCCTGCTACATGAGGAAGGCCTACTCCAGTTTGCTCCAATCCATTCTGCTCGTGACTTCAACGTGTTTTCTAGCTGCTTCAGGACGCTTCGTCATCAGGTTCCACCGGGCCGGGATCGGGTGCCACGCCGATGCGATAGGTGGCAACGAAACGCGGCCAGTCCACATGGTCAACCAAGTCGATGTCCTCGATGACACTGATCTTCGCCCTGGCTCGCTCGAACAGCGCGATGCTCGCGGCCGGATAGTTGTTGCGCGAGGGATAGAGCACCCCGTCGAACAGCGGCAGGCCGTCATCTCCGAGCATCGCATGCGCCTGAGCAGACACCTGTTGCGTATGCGTGTAGTCCCGACTGGCCAACTGCTCCAGATTCAAGCCGAAGCGGCCCGCCATGACGCCCGGTGCCGTGAGATCGGCCAAGCGCAGGTCTTCCAGGACGCCTACGGCGCGCACCATCCGGCTCTGGACTTCGTTCAGCGCGATGGAGCGCTTCGTGTCCACGAGCCACTGGTGCTTGTGAAACACCGACTCCATCAGCGCTGTGGGAAGGTCACGGCCCAGGTAAAGCACGCCGTAGGCTTGCTCGGGGTCGTCGTAGCGATTGGTGCCGTCGCGGCCGTAGTACAGCGGACTGCCCCGATACGCGATGCGGCTCACGTGCTGGAGCAGTTCACCTGCATCGATCGGAAGCGACGGCAACTTGATGCTCACGGCAACCTCATCTCAATGCACGTGCACGCCCAGCACATTGAACACAGCGTTGGCCACGTCGTCGATCGTACCGGGCGTCACCGCCTCCACCGGCGAACGCCCGCCCAGGCCTTCGAGCGGTTCGGACAGCGCGCGGTAGATCGTCCAGTTGTCGATGCCCTCGACCTCCTGGAGCACCGTCTGCGTCAACTGCTGCTTCACAGGATCGAGTTGCCAGTCGGGCAGCTTCTGGCCACGCGGCCCCACGTTCAGCGCAAGCAGCCGACGGGCGATGATGTCCTTATAAATCTGCTGGCGCGACTTGTCGGCCAACTTGGCGAACTCGGCCAGCGGCAGGTTGTGCGGCTGCTCGAAGGCGTCCAGCAAGACGGCGCGGCCGCGCTGGATGTCGGTTTCGCCGGGCACCCAGCGCGTACCGGCGCGCAGTGCAGCTGCCTTGCGGGCCAAGGTCTGCCCCACCGTTTCCATTTCCAGGCCGGCGGGAAGCTCCACCGCCTCCACCCGCTCGTGGACGAACGCTTGCAGTTCGGCCGCGAAAGCCCCTGCATCCCGGATTTCGACAGTCGCGGCGAAACGGCGCACGTCCTCCACCGTGACGCGCGGCAGATGGTCAGCAATGAATCCGAGGGTCTTGGGCATGGTCATCTCCCACAGGCAGATTGAGACAGGAGTCACTTTAGTCTCCTACGTCTCACTTGTCAACTTTGACAACTTGCGGAGTGACTCACTTCGGCAAAGGCCATTGCCGCCCGGCCGGGCGGCGGTATGCGCTCAGCATAGGGCCAGCCCTCGCGCCGGGTCGCCGTCCAATCCGAGTCGACCCAGTTCCCTTTGACGGTGGAGCGGCGTGCGGGGCAGCGCTATACCAAATGGTTGAAGGGCAAAAGGCTGGGCAAGGGAATGGATGGCAAGGGGAAAGGCCCTACCTTGAAAAGGCAAAAAGGCCTCCCGGTCGGCCCGCCACCAGCACACCCACATGCTCTCCCTGTTCCAGCGAAAACGGACTTCGGTCGCAGCCGCTCCGTCGCCAACACCCGCAGCCGATCCCCCCAAAGGGCTGCTGCGGCCCGAGTCGGCCGCATCTCTGCTGGCCACGCCGCGTCGGCAGAAGCTGCTGGAACACATCTGGCAGCGCACGTCGCTGTCGCGCAGACAGTTCGCCACCCTGTACCGCGCACCACTGGGGCGCTACGCGGAACTGGTCCAGCAGTTTCCCGCCTCCGAGAGCCACCACCACGCCTACCCGGGCGGCATGCTGGACCATGGCCTGGAGATCGTCGCCTACAGCCTGAAGCTGCGGCAGTCCCATCTGCTGCCCATCGGCTCCAGCCCCGAGGACCAGGCGGCGCAATCCGAGGCCTGGACGGCCGCCGTCGCCTATGCAGCGCTGCTGCACGACATCGGCAAGATCGCCGTCGACCTGCATGTCGAGTTGGCCGACGGCTCAATATGGCACCCTTGGCACGGCCCGCTGCAACAGCCGTACCGCTTCCGCTACCGCGAGGATCGCCAGTACCGACTGCACAGCGCGGCAACAGGCTTGCTGTACCGCCAGGTGCTCGACCAGGACATCTTCGACTGGCTGGTGGGCTATCCCGATCTGTGGGCCGCGCTGCTGTATGTGCTGGCCGGCCAGTACGAGCACGCCGGCACGCTCGGCGAACTGGTCGTGCAGGCCGATCAGGCTTCGGTCGCCCAGGAACTCGGCGGAGATCCTGCAAAGGCGATGGCCGCCCCGAAGCATGCCCTTCAACGCAAGCTGCTCGATGGACTGCGCTACCTTCTCAAGGAGGAATTCAAGCTGAACCAGTCCGGTGCCTCGGATGGCTGGCTGACCCAGGACACGCTCTGGCTAGTGAGCAAGACCGTCTCGGACAAGCTGCGCGCCCACCTGCTGTCGCAGGGCATCGACGGCATCCCAGCGAACAACACAGCGGTTTTCAATGTGCTGCAGGACCACGGCATCGCCCTGGCCACGCCGGAAGGCAAGGCGATCTGGAAGGCGACCGTCACGAGCGATGCCGGCTGGTCGCACAGCTTCACTTTTCTGAAGCTCTCGCCCGCGCTGATCTGGGAGGCGGCTGAGCGACCAGCGCCGTTCGCGGGCCAGGTGCAGGTCGAGCAAGAGGATCAGGGCGTGTCGCCGCCACTGACGCCCGTCGCGCCTGATGTCCAGCCTGTCGTGCCCGCGGCGGGAACGCCGCCGAGCACAGTGTCGGCTCCGTCGACGGACAGTGGCGTCATGGCGCTACTCGATGTGCTGGGCGTGGCGCAGGCTGCGCCAGTACGGCCCGGCTCTCCCACCCAAGAGACAGAGCGCGAGCCCACCTCGGCGCCAGCACCAACGCCAGCCCCCCCTCTGGCGGCAAACACCGCGGCCACGGAGGCGCGGCCCGAGCCTTCCGGCGCGCACTTCATGGCTTGGCTGCGTCAGGGCATCCTGGCACGCAAGTTGATCATCAACGATGCGAAAGCGCTGGTACATACCGTCGCCGGCACCGCCTACTTGGTCAGCCCCGGTGTTTTCCAACGATATGCGCAGGAGCATCTGCACGCTGCAGCCCTGGCCAAGCAGGAGAAGCTAGAGGCGTGGCAGTGGGTGCAGAAAGGCTTCGAGAGGCTGGGCCGGCACCGCAAGCAGGCCAGCGGCTTGAACATCTGGACTTGCGAAGTCACGGGGCCGCGCAAGTCGAGGCGCCTGCATGGCTATCTCCTGGCCGACCCGGGCGCGCTGTTTCAGGAATTGCCCCCAGACAATCCCTTCCTGAGTCTCGTCAACGAAGCCATGAAGCGCGAAAGTCCCACCCCTGGGGAGAGGAACAGCGCGCAGTAGTCGACGCGCGGCCACTAGCCAGACCGACTCTAGCTCTCGGACTTGGCTGTCGCCGCTTTCGCTAGCTTGGACTCCGTCAGTGTCATCAGGTGGGCAGCACTGCACTTCAACGCACGGGAAATCTTGAGGATCAGGGCGAGCGTGGGCATGTGCTCGCCGCGCTCGATCTTGCCGATATGCGAGCGATCGATTCCGGACAGGTCGGACAGCATCTCCTGGCCAATTCCTTGCTTGGCTCGTTCCTCACGCACGGCCGCGCCGAACGCGACGGCGGGCGCTTCCTCGTAGGTGGTCGTGCCGACGGGCCGGCCTATTTGAATCTGACGCTTCTGCATTGGCAAAAGCGTCAACCAAAGAAGCGAACTAAACCACGGTAAACTTAACTCAAAATCTTCGCAGATCCCACTGCGTGTATTCACCATGTCGATTTCCACTAAAGGCTGGACTCGTGGAGCCGAGCCGGAGCATTGGCGGAGAGGATTCGAGTGGAGGATCGGACTTTTTTTTCTTTGAGGACAAGGCTTTGAGCGGCAGGTGACGACATGAGAATTGATGCGAGACACCCTGGCATGTTCTTCGGTTGGCTGTTCGCGCAGTCCAGCTTCAGCGAAAATTTGAAGCACCCTTCCAGGATCTAGCGGAGAACCACCTTCACACATCTAAGGGGCGCCGATGTGAGATCAAGTGACGCCAGCGCAGAAATCCGGGTGGCCGTGCTTGGCGACTGGGTGCCGCCGCAGCTCGCTAGTGTGTTGGCGCTGCAGCGAGCAGACGAACCCGGGTCCGCCGCAGAATTGATCGGTTGCACCACCACAGAGCAGGCAGAAGGGCCGCCGGACGCATGCTTCGATCTTGCCTTGTCCACGACCCCACAGCAGTGGTCCGGCTGGGAATGCGAGCCACTGTGGCATGACACGCTGGCGGTCGCTGTCGCCAAGCGCTCTCATCTTCTCGCCTATCGAGAAGTGCCTTGCCAAGAACTGCTCAAGCAGTCACTGATCTACACGCAATCGACCGGCGATGAACCGTGGCGCTCTACGGCGCGAGCTCTGCTCGGCTACGTACCGCATGAGCGCGAGCAGACGGCGCGCAGTTTCGACATCGCGATGACGCTGGTTGCCGCTGGCTATGGGGTCTTCATCGCACCCGCCGCCAGGTTGATCGGCCACTTGCACCGCGGCATCGCACTGCGGCCACTGGAGGACCGACCGACCATCGTGGTGACCTACCTGCTGCGCCCTTGCACGAGCTTAACGGCACCGCAGGCGCGTTTCATTCAACGAGCCCGCGTTACCCTCTGAACACCGAAGTCTTATGACGCCTCATTCCCGTTCGATGACCTTCACGCCGCTTCGATAGCGGGCCAAAGGTCTCCGTGATCTACGCTCTGGCCTCGCCGGCCGCCATCATGTTCGCAGCGAGTGCCCTAGGCGTGGAGCCAAGGTGTCGCAGTTCGATCATCATGAACACAAGCGCTCATGTGCACTGACAGTGACTTGCCGACGTCAGCGCTGCGACTTCCATCCTCGAGCAGGTTGATTTTCATGCAGGCCTTTCGACCATCGAGAAAATCACAGCAATGCTCTCTACCGTTGATGGCCGCGTAGTCAGTCAGCCGATTCAAAATTGACGACGAAATCTTCCGGGGGCACCTTGGCAGCCCACACAGCGGTCACGTCTTCGGGCGAGCCATCCATCACGGTCCAGCCGGAATCGTCCTCCGGAATGACGTCCATGTCCCAGAACATTTCGACCAGACTACCCCAGGGATCGCGAATGTAATGGAAGAAGTTCGACCCCGCCACATGGCGACCCAAACCGAAGCAGTCACGGTAGCCTGCATTGATCAGGTTGCGTGCGCCCAGTTCAATGTCGTCCACGCTGTCCACCTCGAAACTCAGGTGGTGGAAGCCCACATGAGAACTCTTGGCGAATGCCAGGGTGTGGTGATCCCCTCCGTTTGAGCAGCGAAGGAAGGAAATGATGTCCTGCGCACGGTCCGACTCCTTCATCCCCAGCACGCGGGTATAAAAGTCCACCGAACGACGCACATCGGGCGTGAACTTGATCAGGTGCCCCAGACGGCGGGGGCTCACGGAAGCGACCGGGGTACAGGCCCCAAAAGCGCGGTCGGTGAGACGACGGACACGCCCGGGCATGTTGACCTCACGGGCCGGGGCGCGTTTGGACGGCGCGTCCTCAGCGACACGCAGGTTGACCCACAAGCCGTCGGGGTCCTGGCACCAGATGCCCTCTTCCACGCCCTTGAACGGCATCCGGTTCAGCGGTACTCCTGCCGCTTCCAAGCGCGTCTTGGCGGTACGCATGCCTGCTTCGTCGGTGCCGAAGGCAATGTAGCTCAGACGCTTCTTGGCCCCTTCAACAAGGCGCAGTTGGTCTTGATCGCGGTCGGCGCAACGCAACACCAAGTCGTTGCCACTGGCCTGGTCGTTGAGACCGAAGATTTTGTAGAACTGTCGGCCCACTTCAAGGTCGGGCACCGTGAAGCCCACATGGTGCAGGGATCGAATCATGTCTCGTTCTCCTTGGGTTAACGGTCAAACACCTCATGGAAACCGAGCTTGCGCTGCATGGGGGCATCGTCCACCATGAACAGGAACGCCGGTGCAGTCTTCGACGCATTGCTCAAGACAATCGTCGCGTGCGTCGGTGCGGCCAGTGTGTCGGCCTCTTCGAAGGTCAATACCTCGCCATCGATCGCGGCCGAACCGCCCCCCTCAACCACATGGAACACGGCCGAGGACGAACGACGCGGCAAGCGCACCTCTTCCCCAGGGCGCAGCATGATGGCGGAGAAACCCAGGGTGGGCATGCACTCGCGACCGGTCTCCGGATTCACATAGGCCAGGTGCACGGCCTGCCCAAGGGGAGTAACACGCGCCAACTCAACCAACGTGGAGCGCACGTTGTTCCAAGCGAAGCGCAACATCGGGTAGTCACCGCGGGGACGGTTCAGGGTGGCGTAGGGAACTACACCGCCTTGCGCAAAGCGCACGGCCGATGAGTTCAATGGATCAGTGATGACTTGGGATTTGTGGCCATCCACGCAGTAAGAGGCCTCGACTCCATAGACCAATGGCAGATCCAGCGCATCGAGCCACACCACCGGTTCATTGCCGTCGTGACCATGCTCGTGCCACATGCCAGGAGGGGTCAGGATCAGGTCACCCCGGTGCATCGGCAGCTTCTCGCCGCGCACGACGGTATACCCGCCCTTGCCCTCCACCACAAAACGCACGGCCGAAGGTGTGTGCTTGTGGTTGGGCGCGGATTCACCCGGCAAGATAAGCTGCAAGCCGATGTAGATGGTGGGCGTGGCTTTGAGCTCGTCCAAACCCAGGCCGGGATTGCAAAGCACGAGCACACGCCGCTCGGCCTTTTCAATGGGGGTCAATTCACCTGCACGCATCAGATCCGGACGAACCTCCTGCCGATAGCGCCACAGTGCAGGTTTGGTCCGGCGCGACGGCATGTCGAAGGGCAAGGCGGCACGCAATGATGGCCACAGGGGCATCATGTTCCGGCTGCGCAATCCGTTGTAGTAGTCCGGAGGCAGATCTTCAACGCGACCGAGTTCTGTGCTCATGATGTCTCCTTTGAAAAGATGAGTCAGTGAATACCAACGACTGAAGGTTCAGCCATTCAATCGAACCAACGCGTCAAGAGCCAAAGCGCCCTCGCTGTTGACCCGCAGCGGGTTGATTTCTACCTCTGCGATTTCAGGGTGCTCGAACATCAACCGGGAGATACCGAGCATGGCGTTTGCAATCGCTTCTCTGTTGCACTTGGGCAGCGTGCGGAAGCCGTCGAGCAAATCGCGTCCACGCAGGCTGTTCAACATTTGTTCGACATCGAGTCTGCTGATCGGCACCAGGCGCACCGTGGTGTCGGCCAAGGCTTCGGCCATGACACCACCGAGCCCAACCACCACACAGGGGCCCCAGGAGGGATCACGCACACCGCCAACAATCAACTCAACCCCCGCAGTGGCCATTTGCTCGAGCAGATAGGCTTTCGGGCCCAGGGTGGGAATGCGGTCTATCGCATCGAGTGCCACGCCCAGACGGGTTTCGTTGTCGATGCCCAAATGCACGCCACCGACTTCGGTTTTGTGGGGAATCTCTTTCGACACGACTTTCACCACAAGGGGCGTCTTGAGGGAGCGGAACGCGCCCACGGCTTCCTCACGGGTGGTGCACAAAGTACGACTCGGACTGTCAATGCCATACCCCGCCAGCAAGCGCTTGGCGCTGTCTTCGTCCAGATGCCCCGTGATGGGGGTGGCCGTTCCAACCGCCCCAACGGGTTCGACGCGGGCTTTGCGCCAGCGGGCACGTGCGTCGGTGGCCAAAGCCAGCGCCGCCTGCACCAAACGCTCCGGACTTTCCACCATGGGAATGCCGGCGGACGCCAAGGCATCACGCGTGGGCGTGGTGTCGCCGATCGGTCCCAACGAACCGAACACCACCGGCTTGCCCAGCGTCGCCGACACGTCTGGCAGCACCTGCACGGGGTCCAGCACCGCGGGCTCGTGCAGCCCGAAAACCAGCAAAGCGTCGATGGCAGGATCGCGCCCCACCGTGCGCAGCAACTCGGCGAAACCAGGACCCGGGCGACCAGTGTCAATCGGGTTCTTCAGATAGGTCATGGGCGGCAGCAGAGTGGCCACGCCGGCCACAGTATCTGGCGACAAAGGAGGCACCGCGAGAGACTCGGTCTTGAGGCCATCGGCGACCAGCAAACCCGGCCCGGCCTGCCCCGTCACCAACGCAAAGCCCGGTTCCGGCATAGGCGGCAGACGGAAACAACTCAACACCGCGACCGCTTGCACCAGTTCCTCCGTCGAATCAACGACCACCACACCGGCCTGAGCGAGTCCGGCCACGGTGCGTTGGTGCGAGCCGAGCAACTTGCCGGTGTGCGACACGGCGAATTCACCCACATCGGAGCGCCCAGCGGGCAATGCCACCACCGGCTTCTTCTCAGTGACACGGGACAGCACGTCGAACAACTCCCGACCGTTCGGGATGCCTTCCAGGTGCAGTGCAATGGCCGACGTGCCGGGCTCGTCCCCCAGCCACTCAAGCACTTCCGCTGTATCCACGTCCACCGCGTTGCCCAAGCCCATCGCGAAGGAGACGCCTTGTCCCAAGCGATCGAGCAGGAAGCACAGCGACAGATTGACCCCGCCGGACTGGGCCACCACCGCCACGCGGCCCGGCTTCAGGCGATCGGCGCCGGGCACGAAACTGGCCACGCATTGCGCTGCTGGATGAATAAACCCAGATGTGTTGGGCCCCAACACACGCAGGCCCGTTTCCTGGCAAATCGCGTGCAGTTCCGCTTGTAGCCTGGCCCCCGCTTCGCCACTTTCCCCGAACCCACCGGAAACAATGAGCACCCCCCCCACACCGCGAGCCGCAGCCTCTCGCGCAGCTTCGACGCAGCGCTCGGCCGGAATGGCCAACACCGCAAGGTCTACCGGCTCCGGCAAGGCTGCAAAGCTGGGATAGCAATTGACGCCCTGGATCTCCTTTTCGCGGGGGTGAACGGCCACCCGTCGCCCAGGAAACCGGCTCAGCACCTGCAGTGCTTGCGAACCGGCCTTGGTCGGATCTGCCGAAGCACCGACGACCGCGATGGACGTCGGTGAGAGAAGCCGCGCCAAATTGCGACGGCGGATGTCTGTGATCATGCGGTCGGTGGCCATACGGATTCCAAACAACTTAATGCGAAGCGGTACCGAGCGTCATTTCGCGGCGAGTTCAGGATGCTGTTGATTTCCATGCAAACCTGACCCACCGGGGGTGCGGATAAAAACTTGGACTGGTTTTATGCCGCAAGTCCAAGGCTCACCCGGTATTCGATAGGACTGAGGGAGCCAAGAGAGATCTTGATCCGCTTCTCGTTGTACCAGCGGATGTAGTCGTCGACCACCTCAATGAACCGCTCGATGGTCGTGCCCTTCCAGTCCCGAGGATAGAACAGCTCATTCTTCAGCCGGCCGAAGAAGCCCTCACACGCCGCGTTGTCAGGCGAGCACGCCTTACGTGACATGGAGCGGGTGAGTTTGGCATCGCTCATTCTCGATAGCCAGCCAGGCCAGCGGTAGTGCCCTCCGCGATCGGAATGAACTACCGGCCTAGCGGTGGTTTCTGCCACTGTCTCGATAGCAGCATCCAGCATGGTGTTGACCAGTTCAGCGTCCGGGCTCGTGCCAATGGTCCAGCTCACCACCATCCCGTCGAAGCAATCGATGATCGGTGACAGGTACACCTTGCCCGCAGGGATCTGGAACTCTGTGATGTCGGTCAGCCATTTCTCGTTGGGGGCTGCAGCCTGGAAGTCACGGTTGATGATGTTCTCGGGTGCGGGGCTGATCTCGCCGAGGTACGACGCGTAACGGCGCCGCTTTGGCTTTGCAACGACCAGGCCTTCTTGTTTCATCAGCCGCTGCACCACCTTCTCGGAGATGGTGACGTCCTGCTTGGTCAGCGAGGCCTGCAGCCTGCGGTAGCCGTAGCAGCGGTGGTTTGACTCGAAGATCTCGGTGAGGGATTGGCGCACCCCAAGGTACTTGTCGCCGACCGCTGTGCGGGCCCGATGGTAGAAGTACGAGCTACGTGCAAGACCCAACTGTCCAAGGAGCTCAGGCAAGTCATAGTGCTCCTTGAGGGCGTCAATCAGCAGTGTCTTCTCCCGGTTGGACAGGAGCTGTAGATCGACGCCCAGGCCTTTTTTTAACAGTTCATTGGCCTTGTTCAAGAGGTCCTGCTCAAGGCGCAGTTGCCTGACTTCGAGGCGCAGTATCTCAACCTGGCGCTCGAGCTCTTCACGCTCTCGCGCCTGCGGAGATTGATTGGTGTGTTTCATTGATGCGGGTGTCTCACGCCCCAGAAGCTGGTTCTTCCAGTTGTACAACGTTGGCCGGCACACGCCGAGCCTGTCGGCAACAGCCTGTGCACTTTCCTGCCGGGTGCAAAGCTCCATCACTCCCGCGTGCTTCAAGCTCTCGGGATATCTTCGCTGGCCCACACTGCCGACAAGGGCCATCCTGGCTTCAGGGAATGCCTCGCGGACCCACTTGGTTAGCGTTCCACGCCCTGGATAGCCCAGCGCCCTCATGGTGGCAGCGATGCATCGATCATGTGTGAGGTAGTGCTCGATGGCCGCTGCCTTCTGGCCCTGCGAGAACTTCGGCTCCCGACGGGCATATCCCAGCGGCAGGTCGAGCCGCTGCTGATACTCGCGGTACCACCCCTTCAATGCATTCTTGGTTGGGTAACCCAGCTGACGGATGGTCGGGCTGGTGCGTTTGCCGAGCTTGATGTAGAGCTCAACGGCTCGGATTCGGTCTTCGTAGGAATACATGAACTACCTTCTAGTAGTCCAAGTTTTCGTCCGCACCCCCTCCTGGGGGTCAGTGGGTCACTTCTGCGTGGAAATCAACACTGACGACCTATCTGCTTCGCAAGAGCCAGTAGAAGAACGTCTTGCACGATCGGTTCACCCAATCAATCCAGACCCAACTGCGCGAATACCATTTCCTCCGCGGCGGCGAGCTTGCCCGCAGCAACGGCGACCACAGGCGCAAGTCCCTCCAGATCGTCCCGCGGCTCGGACAAGGTCCGATAGAGCACCCATGAATCAATCCGCTGTGCCCGCTCCATCACCTTGTGCACGAAGCGCTGGCACAGCGGATTGAGTTGCCACTCCGGGATGCGCTGACCACGGTTGCCCAGGCTGATGGACAATAGCCGCTTGGCCTTGATTTCCCGATTGATCTGGTCGCGGGATTTTCCAGCCAGCTTGGCGAACACAGGGACTGAGAGGTTTTGCGGCGCTTCGAAGGTCGCCAGCATCTCGGCATGGGCACGCTGGAAATCGGTCATCACCGGTTGCGGGCGCTGGTCGCGACGCGCGATGATGGTCATCGGGCTCGGTGGCGGCGGCAGTGGCCCATCCGGATTGGCATTCTCCATCGTGTTGTCGGCAACTGCGGCATGGTCCTGTGCAGGGTTGGCTGGCGAAATCGTGTGCGAGCCGGCGACCTGGGTGCTGGAAGCGTTCATGAGGTCCGCATCCGGCGGCTGGTTCGCCCAAGCATCCAGCCGATCGGCCCAGTCCTGCATCATCCCCCGGCGCTGCTCAACGTACTCCGCGTGGTTGTAGGCCGAACTGATTTGATTGGGATCGGTATGCGAGAGTTGGGCATCCACCCATTTCCCGTTGTAGCCGAGTTCGTTCAGCGCCGTGGAGATGGTGCCCCGGATGCCGTGCCCAGTCAGTTGGTCCTTGTACCCCATGCGCTTCAGAGCAGCGTTGAGGGTGTTCTCGCTGATGCGCTTCTTGAGGTCACTGCGATGTGCAAGCAGATAACGCTGTGCCGGCGCCATGTCGTCCAACAGGTGCTGGAAGATTTCGATGGCCTGACGCGGCAGGGGAACGATGTACGGCGGGATGTCCCTGTCTTCCGTGCGCAGCGGCTGCTGAAGCTGCTTCACAACCTCGGCAGGGATGATCCAGAGGCCTCGCTCAAGGTCAAACTGGTCTCGCATCGCCAGCCTCAGTTCACCGGTTCGTACTCCCGTGAGCAATAACAGCCACACCCCCAGTTGCGTCTTGGTTTCGCCGCGGTAGGCACGCAGCTTGCGCAGGAAAGCCGGCAACTCGTGCATGCGCAGGAACGGGTTGTGTTTGACCGGAGGCTGCGGCATCGCCACGATGTCCAGGTCGGCGGCCGGGTTCTCCGGCAAGTTCACCTCGACCATCGCGAAGCGGAAAAGCTGATTGAACCAGGTTCTGCACTTCTCGGCCGTGGTAAGAGCCCTGCGCCGCTCGATTTTGCGCAGGATCTCCAGCAGATCCTGGCGCTTGATCTCGAAGATCGACAGGTTGCGCAGTGTGGGCAGGACATCCTTGCCGAAGATGCGATCGATCTGGGAGAGCGTGCTTTGGCGTCCAGTCTTCAGGCTCATCGCCTTGAAAGCACGCCACGACTGAAACATCACCTCGAAGGTGTTCTCTGCAGCACAGATCGCCGCAGCCCGCTGGGTGCGACGGTGCATGCGTGGATCAATGTCCTTGGCCACGAGAGCACGACACTCGTCGCGTCGCTCGCGCGCCTCCCGCAGGCTAATCTCAGGGTAGGTACCCAGCGAGATGCGGGGCTGCTTGCCCGCCCAAGAAAACCGGAAGTGCCAACTCTTTCCACCACGTGCAGTCACGTAGAGGCTCAAGCCATCGTTGTCATGGAGTGCATAGTCTTTGCGGTCAGCCTTGGCTTGACGGACCACGGTATCGGTGAGAGCCATCGCACATACATCCTCGGTCTCGTTTGAGTTGAGGAGCTTTGTACGATCCCGGTAAGGCTGGCACTTGGAAGAAATCGATCTGCCAAGCCACCGGATTTCTGTACTAGAAAATGTACTAAAAACCTGTGGCTGAAGACGGATTCCAGTGGACCTCACTGGATGAAAAAAGGGGCGAAAAGCCCCTGTTTTCAATGACTTATGGAATTCTGTAGAACTCCATAGATCGCAAATTGGAGCGGGAAAAGAGTCTCGAACTCTCGACCTCAACCTTGGCAAGGTTGCGCTCTACCAACTGAGCTATTCCCGCATTTTACCGAAGCCTCACATTGTACAACGTTTGCTACGATGGACTGAATTGTAGCGCATTTTTTGGAGCTTCTCAAAAAAAAACGTCAATGTTTCAATCCATCGGCAGCGGCGGATGAGCCGGCTGCCTTGTCCGTCGACACCGCCACCGCAGCAGCAGACGCAGCCACTTCTTCATCGGTGAGGGGCACAGGCTTGCTTTCCAGCGCGACTTCAAGAACCTTGTCGATCCAGCGCACAGGCACGATCTCGAGACCACTCTTCACGTTATCCGGGATCTCTGCGAGATCCTTGACGTTTTCTTCGGGGATCAGCACCGTCTTGATGCCGCCACGCAAAGCCGCCAGCAGCTTTTCCTTGAGGCCACCAATGGCGGTAACTTCGCCGCGCAACGTGATCTCGCCCGTCATCGCAACATCTGCGCGTACAGGAATGCCGGTCAGGGCGGAAACAAAGGCCGTTGTCATTGCAGCCCCTGCGCTCGGGCCGTCCTTGGGCGTCGCACCATCTGGCACGTGGATATGGATGTCGCGCTTCTCGAACGCCTCATCCTTGATTCCCAGAATGCGCGAGCGGCTGCGCACCACCGTGCGGGCAGCTTCCACCGATTCCTTCATCACATCTCCCAGCGAACCGGTGCGCGTGATGACGCCCTTACCGGGCATGGCGGCAGCTTCGATGGTGAGCAGATCCCCGCCCACTTCCGTCCAGGCCAGACCGACCACCTGGCCGATCTGATTCTGTGCCTCGGCCCGCCCATACGTGTACTTGCGCACACCCAGGAAGTCGGGCAGGTTGTCAGCGGTGACGACCACCTGGGGCACGAGCTTCTTGAGTTGCAGGCCCTTGACCACCTTGCGGCAGATCTTGGACAACTCACGCTCAAGCGATCGCACGCCTGCTTCCCGCGTGTAGTAGCGCACCATGTCGCGCACGGCGGGCTCTGTGATGAGCAGTTCCTCATCCTTCACGCCATTGTTCTTGAGCTGCTTGGGCAGCAGGTACTTCATGGCAATGCTGGTCTTCTCGTCCTCGGTATAGCCCGACAAACGGATCACTTCCATCCGGTCCAGCAGCGCCGGGGGGATATTCATGGAGTTCGACGTAGCGACGAACATCACATCGCTCAGGTCGAAGTCCACCTCGACGTAATGGTCCCCAAACGTATGGTTCTGCTCGGGGTCCAGCACCTCCAGCAGCGCGCTGGACGGGTCGCCCCGGAAGTCCGTGCCCAGCTTGTCGATTTCGTCCAGCAGAAACAGCGGATTGCGCGTACCCACCTTCGACAGGCTCTGCAGCACCTTGCCAGGCAGCGCGCCGATGTACGTGCGGCGGTGCCCACGGATTTCAGCTTCGTCGCGCATGCCACCCAGGGCCATGCGCACGTACTTGCGGCCCGTGGCCTTGGCAATGGATTGCCCCAACGAGGTCTTACCCACGCCCGGTGGCCCCACCAGGCAGAGGATAGGCGCCTTGACCTTGTCCACGCGCTGCTGTACTGCAAGGTATTCAAGGATGCGATCCTTGACCTTGTCGAGGCCGAAATGGTCTTCGTTAAGCACGCCCTCGGCATTCACCAGATCGTGCTTGATCTTTGTCTTCTTGCTCCAAGGGAGTGCGGTGAGCACGTCAATGTAGTTGCGCACCACGGTGGCCTCGGCCGACATGGGCGACATCAACTTGAGCTTCTTGAGTTCTGCATCAGCCTTCTTGCGCGCCTCGGCAGGCATCTTGGCGAGCTTGATCTTTTTCTCGATCTCCTCGATGTCTGCACCTTCGTCGCCCTCACCCAGTTCCTTCTGGATGGCCTTGACCTGCTCGTTCAGATAGAAGTCGCGCTGGTTCTTCTCCATCTGGCGCTTGACGCGGCCACGGATCTTCTTGTCTACGTTGAGGATGTCCACCTCGCGATCGAGCTGCTCAAACAGGTTTTCGAGACGCGCCTTCACATCCGACAGATCCAGCACCACCTGTTTGTTCTCAAGCTTGAGGGGCAGGTGTGCAGCAATGGTGTCCGCCAGACGACCCGGGTCGTCAATGCTGGAGATGGAAGTCAGGATTTCCGGCGGTATTTTCTTGTTGAGCTTGACGTACTGGTCAAACTGCTGCATCACCGCGCGCCGCAGGGCCTCGATTTCGCTGGGCTTGCTGCCTTGGGGCGTCGCCTCGACAGGCACCACCGTGGCCATGAAATGGGTATCAGCATCCTCAATGGAGGACACTTGGGAACGCTGTTGCCCTTCCACCAGTACCTTCACGGTGCCATCGGGGAGCTTGAGCATCTGCAAGATGGTGGAGACGCAGCCCACATCGAACATGTCGGCCACCGAGGGCTCATCCTTGGCGGCGGTTTTTTGCGCCACGAGCATGATGCGTCGGTCGGCCTCCATGGCCATCTCCAGGGCCTTGATGCTCTTGGGGCGACCCACGAAAAGGGGGATCACCATGTGGGGGAACACCACCACATCGCGCAATGGCAACAGCGGCAGATCAATAGGGGTGGCTGGCAGGGGGGTATGTCCGGACATGGAAATCCTCAAAGTGCTCTGTGGAAGTGGGTCCACATGTGGGGATTTTCAACCCTTGCACGCAGCCGTACTGGCGCAAGGGTTGATGGTTCAAAGGGCGACAACATGGCGCCCGCTCCGGTCTTCTCAGGCCTTCTTGGCCGCTTCGCGGTACACGAGCAGCGGCGGCTTGTTTTCTTCGATGGTTGACTCGTCCACCACCACCTTCTCAACGTTGCTGGTATTGGGCAGATCAAACATCGTGCCGATCAGCGACTGCTCGAGAATGGAACGCAGGCCGCGAGCACCTGTCTTGCGGGCCAAGGCCTTGCGAGCAATGGCTTTCAAGGCTGCAGGACGGATTTCAAGGTCCACACCTTCCATTGCCAGGAGTTTGCTGTACTGCTTGACGAGTGCATTCTTGGGCTCGGTCAGAATCTGAACGAGCGCATCTTCACTCAGCTCTGCCAGCGCTGTCACTACAGGCATCCGCCCCACCAGTTCAGGAATCAGGCCGAACTTGATCAAATCTTCGGGCTCGATTTCAGTGAAAACCTCGGTCAACGAACGTTGCTTCTTGCTTTTGACCGATGCGCCAAAGCCGATACCCGAGGCCTCGGTACGGTTCTCGATGACCTTTTCCAGCCCTGCAAACGCGCCGCCGCAGATGAACAGGATGTTGGTCGTGTCGATCTGCAGGAAATCCTGGTTCGGGTGCTTGCGACCGCCTTGTGGCGGCACGCTGGCCATGGTGCCTTCGATGAGTTTGAGCAGCGCCTGCTGCACGCCCTCGCCCGACACGTCGCGCGTGATGCTGGGGTTGTCAGACTTGCGCGAAATCTTGTCGATTTCGTCGATGTAGACGATGCCACGCTGGGCGCGCTCGACTTCGTAGTTGCAGCTTTGCAGCAACTTCTGAACGATGTTTTCCACGTCCTCGCCCACATAGCCCGCTTCGGTCAGTGTGGTGGCATCAGCCATCACGAACGGCACGTCCAGCATGCGCGCCAACGTCTGGGCCAGCAACGTCTTGCCGGAGCCCGTCGGGCCGATCAGCAAGATATTGCTTTTGGACAGCTCCACATCATCCTTGTGGGCTTTGTCCTTGTGGCGCAAACGTTTGTAGTGGTTGTACACCGCCACCGCCAGCGTGCGCTTGGCGACATCCTGGCCAATCACATAGTTATCCAGGTTGGTCTTGATTTCTGCCGGCGTCGGCAGGTCGCTGCGACCTTCCCGTGCCAGATCACCAGCCGGAAGTTCGTCGCGGATGATCTCGTTGCACAGGTCAATGCACTCGTCGCAGATAAAGACCGACGGGCCAGCGATCAGCTTCTTCACTTCATGCTGGCTTTTGCCGCAGAAAGAGCAGTACAGGGTTTTTTCGCTGGAAGAGCCTTTTTTCTCGGCCATGGGGGCAATGCCTTGCTTGTTTCGGAAAGTTGTCGGGATGATAACCAAATAAAAAACGGCGTCTTCCGCGCGGGAAAACGCCGTTCTTGCCGCCTGCGGCGGTCAGGCGCGCTTGCTGATCACCTGGTCAACGAGGCCGTATTCCTTCGATTCCTCAGCCGACAGGAAATAGTCACGCTCGGTGTCACGCTGGATCTTTTCGAGTGGCTGGCCCGTACGCTCGGCGAGGATCTTGTTGAGCTGCTCGCGCGTCTTGAGGATTTCGCGCGCGTGGATCTCGATTTCGGTCGCCTGGCCCTGCATTCCGCCCAGGGGCTGGTGGATCATGACCTTGGAGTTGGGCAGCGCAAAACGCTTGCCCTTGGCACCGGCCGCGAGCAGGAAGGCGCCCATGCTGGCCGCCATGCCCGTGCACAGGGTCGAGACATCAGGCTTGATGAAATTCATGGTGTCGAAAATCGCCATGCCGGCGCTCACCGAGCCCCCCGGGGAATTGATATAGAACGAGATGTCCTTGTCGGGGTTCTCGCTCTCCAGGAACAGCAGTTGTGCCACCACCAGGTTGGCCGTCTGGTCGTTGACCGGGCCGACCAGAAAAATCACCCGCTCCTTGAGCAGGCGCGAGTAGATGTCATAGGACCGTTCGCCACGGCCAGACTGCTCGATGACCATGGGGACCATGCCCAAGCCTTGTGTTTCCAATGCGCTCATGTATTTCTCCAGACAAGCAGGTACTGTACCCAGAAATGAATTGGGGCTTGTGCACGAAAGCACAAGCCCCTTGCGTGTCGTGACAGCCAAACCGGAGGCTTGCCCAAAGGCAAGCCGCACGGCGAGGGCCTGTCAGCCCTGCTGCGCCATCAGATCGTCGAAGGAAATGGCCTTCTCGACCACCTTGGCCTTGGACAGCACAAATTCCGTCACATTGTTTTCGATCACGACCGCTTCAACTTCGGCCAGACGTTGGCGGTCGCCAAAGTACCAGCGCACCACGTCTTCGGGCTTTTCGTAGCTGGCGGCCAGCTCGTCGATGTGGGCCTTGAGCTGCTCAGGCTTGGCCTGCAGCTCATTGGCACGCACCAGCTCGGCCACCACGAGGCCCAGACGCACACGGCGCTCGGCCTGGGGGCGGAACACGTCTTCAGGGATCTCCGCCTTGTCGGCGTCCTTGATGCCGCGCTGCTTGAGTTCGGCGCGAGCGCCTTCCAGCAGGCGTGCGATTTCAGCCTGAACACTGGCGTTGGGCAGATCCAGCTCGGCCTTGGCGACCAGGGCATCCATCACGGCAGCCTTGTTGCGGGCCAGCAGGCGGAACTTGACTTCGCGCTCCAGGTTCTTCTTGATGTCGGCGCGCAGGCCTTCTACCGAGCCGTCGGCAATGCCGAGGGACTTGGCCAGCGCGTCGTTCACTTCGGGCAGGTGGGCGGCTTCGATCTTCTTGATCGTCACGAGGAAGTCGGCAGTCTTGCCGGCGACGTCCTTGCCATGGTATTCGGCCGGGAAAGCCAGCGGGAAGGTCTTGCTTTCGCCCGCCTTCATGCCCCGCACGGCATCTTCGAATTCCTTGAGCATCTGGCCTTCGCCCACCAGGAACTGGAAGTCTTCTGCCTTGCCGCCTTCAAAGGGCTCACCGTCGATCTTGCCTGCGAAGTCCACCGTCACGCGATCGCCATCTTCGGCGGCAGCGCCCTGGGCGCGCTGGGCGAAGCTGCGGCGCTGCTTGCGAAGGATGTCGATGGTCTTGTCGATGGCGGCGTCGGTAACTTCCGCCGACAACTTTTCGATTTCTGCGCCGGACAGGTCAGCGATCTTGACCTCTGGAAACACTTCGAAAATGGCGTCAAAAGTGACCTGACCTTCAGGGGCCCCTTCCTTTTCCGTGATGCGGGGCTGGCCGGCAACGCGCAGGTTGGCTTCGTTGGCAGCCACGGCAAAAGCTTCGCCGACCTTGTCGTTCAGCACTTCGTACTGCACCGAATAGCCGTAACGCTGGGCCACCACATTCATGGGCACCTTGCCAGGACGGAAGCCGTCCATCTTGACCGTGCGGGCCAGGCGCTTCAGGCGCGTGTCCACTTCGGACTGGATCAGGGTGACGGGCACGCTCAGAGTGATCTTGCGCTCGAGCTTCTCAAGGGTTTCAACAGTAACGGCCATGGCTATTCCTCTTATGAATGTGGATCGTGCTGGCTGCAGCGCAGCAGCGCCGTGTTCCGCAAAGTCTCACATGGGTGGTGCGCGGGGGGGGACTCGAACCCCCACACCATTGCTGGCGTCAGGACCTAAACCTGGTGCGTCTACCAATTTCGCCACCCGCGCGGTTCTACAAACAAACAGGCGGCAACCTCAGCTGCCGCCTGTGTGAAATCGGTCAACCTTCTATTTTACCTGATGCGGACATGCCGCCTGTCAAACGCCCCCCAGAAGTTCGGGCTCCGGGCGTTTGACGCGGAACCACGCCGCGTACATCGCGGGCAGCGCCAGCAGGGTCAGCACGGTGGCAACGATCAGCCCGCCCATGATGGCCACGGCCATGGGGCCCCAGAACACGCTGCGTGACAGCGGGATCATCGCCAGCACGGCGGCGGCCGCCGTCAGCACAATGGGGCGCAGGCGGCGCACGGCCGACTCGACAATCGCGTCCCACGCAGGCACGCCCCGGGCGCGGTCCTGCTCGATCTGGTCAATCAGGATCACGGAGTTGCGCTGGATCATGCCCATGAGCGCAATCACACCGAGCAGCGCCACGAAGCCAAAAGGCCGGTTCAGCACCAGCAGCGCCGCCGCCACACCCGCCAGCCCCAGGGGCCCGGTCAGGAACACCAGCATCGCGCGGCTGAAGCTGTGCAGTTGCAGCATGAGCAGCGTGAACGTGATGAACAGCATGATGGGGATGCCCGCCGCGATCGAGGCCGAGCCCTTGGAGCTTTCCTCCACGGCACCCGCCACCTCGATGCGGTAACCCGTCTGCCCTGCCGAGCGCCACTTGGCTTCCATCGCCTTGAGAGACGGCAGCAGCGCGGCCGTCACGGTGGCGCCCTGCAGGCCCTCGGTCACGTCGCCCTGCACGGTGATGGCGTAGTCGCGGTTTTCGCGCCACATCACGCCAGGCTCCCAGGTGAACACGGGCTTGGCAATCTGCGTGAGCGGAATCGACTTGCCCGAGGCCGTGGGCAGGTAGGCATTGGCAATGTCGGTGATGGCGTTGCGCTCGTCCAGCGGCTGGCGCAGCACGATGTCGATGAGCTTATCGCCCTCGCGGTATTGCCCCACCTGCGTGCCCGACAGAATTGTCTTGGAGGCTTGCGCAATCGACTGGCTGGTCACGCCCAGGGCACGCGCCTTGGCCTGGTCGACCTCCAGGCGCAGCACCTTCACGGACTCGTTCCAGTTGTCGTTCACGCCACGCATGTCGGGGTTCTGGCGCAGTTGTGCCTTCACCTCGTCCGCACGCTCGCGCAGCACCAGCGGGTCGGGGCCCACCACGCGGAACTGCACGGGGTATGGCACGGGCGGGCCGTTGGGCAGAAGCTTGACGCGGCCACGCACTTCCGGGAACTCCTCGGCCAGCAGCGCGGGCAGCTTCACACGCAGCGATTCGCGCACCGTCAGATCTTTGGGCACCACAATGAACTGCGACACGTTGCTCTGCGGGAACACCTGGTCCAGCGGCAAATAGAACCGCGGCACGCCAGAGCCCACCCAGGTGCTCACCGTGTTCACGCCCGGCTCGGACAGCAAGCGCTGCTCCACCCGCTTGGTGACCTCTTCATTGCCTGCAAACGAAGTGCCTTCCGGGAACCAGATGTCCACCAGAATTTCTGGCCGGCTCGAATCGGGGAAGAACTGCTGCTGCACCTTGCCCATGCCCACAATGCCGAGCGCAAAGGTCAGCACCGTGGCGCCGATGGTCAGCCAGCGGTGCTGCACGCACCAGTCCACCAGGCGGCGGAAAGTGCGGTAAAACGGGCTGTCAAACACTTCGTGCGGGTCGTCGGTGATGCCCTTGTTGGCCTGGGCCGCCAGCACATGGGGCGGCACCTTGAGCAGCAGCGTGCCCAGGTACGGCACAAAGTACACCGACACGATCCAGCTGAGCACCAGCGCGATCACCGTCACGGCAAAGATCGCAAACGTGTATTCGCCCGTGGTGGATTTCGCCAGGCCGATGGGCAAGAAGCCCGCAGCGGTGATCAACGTGCCCGTCAGCATGGGCATCGCGGTGATCTCATAGGCAAAGGTAGCGGCGCGCACCTTGTCGTAGCCCTCTTCGAGCTTGAGCACCATCATCTCGACCGCAATGATCGCGTCGTCCACCAGCAGACCGAGCGCAATGATCAGCGAGCCCAGCGAGATCTTGTGCAGGCCAATGCCCCAGTACCACATGGCCAGAAAGGTGACCGCCAGCACCAGCGGGATGGTGATGCCCACCACCAGTCCCGGGCGCGGGTCGATGTACCAGCGCTTCCACAGCGGTTGATTGCCGGGGCGCTTGTGCAGCCCCAGCGCAATGAAGCTCACCGCCAGCACGATGACCACGGCCTCGATCAGCACCTTCACGAACTCGTTCACCGAGGTGGACACCGCCTTGGGCTGGTCTTGCACGTTGACGAGCTTCACCCCCGCTGGGAGCGTGCCGCCAATGCGGTCGGTGGCAGCATGCAGCGCCTTGCCCAGCGCAATGATGTCGCCGCCCTTGGCCATGGAGACGCCCAGCGCAATCACTTCCTGCCCCTGGTGGCGCACCTTCACGGTGGCCGGGTCCACATAGCCGCGCTTGACCTCGGCGATATCACCCAGGCGCATTTGTGCGCCCGACGGGCCCCGGATGGGCATGGCACGCAGGTCTTCAATGGCGTTGAACTGACCCTGCACCCGCACCTGCACCTGGTCTTGCGGCGTCTGGATGGCGCCCGCGCTTTCCACAGCGTTCTGCTGGCCCAGCTGGGCCAGCACCTGGTTCATGTCCAGGCCCAATTGCGACAGGCGCTTTTGCGAGATCTCGATGAAGAGTTTTTCGTCCTGCACGCCAAACAGCTCAACCTTGGCGACATCGGGCACGCGCAGCAGTTGCTGGCGTGCGTCGTCGGCAAATTGCTTGAGTTCGGCATAGCTGAAGCCTTCGGACTCCAGCGCGTAGATCACGCCATACACATCGCCAAAGTCGTCATTAAAGAACGGGCCCTGGATGCCCTGCGGCAAGGTGTAGCGCATGTCGCCCACCTTCTTGCGCACGCTGTACCAGACGTTGGCCACCTCGCTCGCCTTGGACGAATCCTTGATCTGGAAAATGATCTGCGACTCGCCGGGCTTCGAATAACTGCGGATCTTGTCGGCGTAGGGCACCTCTTGAAGCGTGCGCTCGATCTTGTCGGTGACCTGCTCGGCCACCTGCTGCGCCGTGGCGCCGGGCCAATACGTGCGCACCACCATGGCGCGGAAGGTGAACGGCGGGTCCTCGTCCTGCCCCAGCTGGAAGTAAGCGGCAAAGCCCAGCAGCATGAGCACCACCATCAGGTAGCGCGTGAGGGCGGGATGGTCGAGCGCCCACTTGGAGAGGTTGAACCCCTCTTTGGGTTGGATTTGCGTCATGGCCGGCCTCAGTTGGCGTTGGATGCTGCAGGGGCCGCTGCCGTGGCAGCAGGTACAGCAGGTACAGCAGATACAGCAGGCATCGCTACTGAATTAGTAGCTGTCTGCGCTTTACTGGTATGCGCTGAAGCCGTTTTTGGCTGATAAACCAGTACCTTCTGCCCGGGGGAGAGCACATGCACACCCGTGGCCACCACCTGCATGCCGGGCGCAAGGCCCGCGGCCACCACGGCCTCGTTGCCATCGGCCGTGGCAATCTGCACCACCTGCGACTTCACCGTGCTGCTGGCCGCGTCATACACCCACACCGCCGTGGACTGCCCCTCCTGGCGCAGCGCGCTCGTGGGCAGCTTGATGGCCGGAATGCCCGCGTGGCTCAACGCCTTGGGCGTGACATACACGGTGGAGCCCAGCGCCGGTGCCTCGGCGCCGTCGATGGCCACCTTGATCTGATAGGTGCGCGTGGCCGCGTCGGCACTGGCGGCCACTTCGCGCACGCGGCCCGTCAGGTTGGCGCCGCCGGACCAGCCGCGCACCGCCACTTCAGAGCCTGGGGTGATTTGCCCCACCTTGTCCTCCGGCACCGCAAACACCACGTCACGGGGGCCGTCCTGCGCAATGCGTACCACGGGCGTTCCGGCCGACACCACCTGACCCGGCTCGGCGTCAATGCCCGTGACCACGCCCGAAACATCAGCCAGCAGCGTGGTGTAGGCAGTCTGGTTACCTTGGGACGACAGCTGCGCGCGCGCCTGGTCGAGCGTGGCCTGGGCGGCCTTGAGCGACGCCTCGCGCCGCTCCAGCTCGGCGCCGCTGATGAAGTTCTGGTCTTTCAGGGTCTGGTAGCGCTTGAAATCGGCGGCTGCCAGGTCACGCTGCGTGGTGGCCGATGCCAGCTGCGCGCGGGCAGCATCCGCAGCCAGCTGGTAGTCCCTGGGGTCCAGCTGGGCCAGCACCTGCCCCGCCTTCACGCGCTGGCCCAGCTCGGCCTGGCGACGCACGATCTTGCCCGCCACGCGAAAGCCCAGGCGCGACTCCACCCGCGCACGCACCTCGCCCGAATATTCCAGGCTGGACTGCATCGCCCCCACCCCCACGGTCAGCAACTTGACCGAGCGCACGGGCTCCTCGGGTGGCGCGGGGCGCGAGCAGGCGGCCAGCAAAACAGCGGTGGCCAGCACCAGCAAGGTCCGGGAGTGCCGTTGAAAAGGCCACGGGGCGGAGGGTGTGCGCATGGGAAATCCGGTGATGGGTAAAGGGCCACAAGGAGTAACACGCAAAACGCAGGCACGGGTGCCTGCGCTGCAACGGGGATACCGGCCAGTCGCCTTGTCCCCTGTCCAAGAGTTGTTGTTTTTTACTGACTGACCGGTTAGTAATCTATGAGAAGCCCTGCCCCTTGTCAAGCGACAATCCGGGGTGTGAACGACCGAACCCGCCTTCCTTCAGACGCCGCCCCCACCCCGGCACCCTCCACTGCCCTGCCCGAGCCAGCGCTGGCCCAGGCAGCCCCCGTGACGCATTACGAGAACTTCCCGGTTGCGTCGGTGCTGTGCCCCCCTCACCTGCGCCAACCCATTTCCGCCATCTACGCCTTCGCCCGCACCGCCGACGACATCGCCGACGAAGGCGACGCACTGCCTTCCCAAAGGCTGGCCGACCTTGCGGCCTACCGCCAGGACCTGATGGCCATCGCCCGCGACGAGCCGCCCTCGCCCCGCTGGGCCCAGGTGTTTCTGCCGCTGCAAGCCGTGCTGCGCACCCACCAGCTGCCCGTGCCGCTGCTTGCAGACCTGCTCAGCGCCTTCATGCAAGACGTGGAGAAAACCCGCGATGCCGAGGGCTACGCCGACCGCGCCGAGCTGCTCGACTACTGCGATCGCTCTGCCAACCCCGTGGGCCGCCTGCTGCTGCACCTGTATGGCGTGACGGATGACCAGGCACTGCAAGAAAGCGACGCCATCTGCACGGCGCTGCAGCTCATCAATTTCTGGCAAGACCTCTCGGTGGACATCCCCCGCGGCCGCCACTACCTGCCGCGTGCGGACTGCGCCGCCCATGGCGCCTGCCAGGCCGAGCTGCTCGAACTCAAAAGCACGCGTGAGAACGCACGCCTCATCAGCGATTGCGCCCGCTGGGCGCGCGCCACCATGCAAAGCGGCGCGCCACTGGTGCACCGCCTGCCCGGCCGCGCCGGGTGGGAGCTGCGCCTGGTGGTGCAAGGCGGCCTGCGCATCCTCGACAAGGTGGACACACTCAAAGGCGGCAGCCTGCACACCCGCCCGCGCCTGCATGCATGGGACTGGTGCGTGATGCTGGCGCGTGCGCTGGTGATGTAGCCAGGCGCGAGATCGCCCGGCAACATTCGCAGGCAATGCCACTGTAAGAAAGATTCATGGGCCGCAAGCCTGCCCATGTGCCCCGTGTGTGGCCACAAGATATTTGAATCAAATCAGGCTCCACCGCTTTACAGCATTCAATAGTTTGCTATCTATTTTGATAACACTCAAAACCTGTGGGTGCGCACCCGCGCGCAATGCAGTGCGCGCATCAGGGATTACGCGTGTGCCCTGGGTCGGGCCGCACGGTTAGCCTCGCGCCCACTCTGGCACCAAGAGTGCTGGCAGTACGAAGGATGTTGATGCATGAACAGACCAGCGGTGGCGCCACCCGCGCCACCGCTGATTTCCTGGCCCTGCGCCGTCCAGTCCCCACCGCATCCACCCGGTAGCCCTCCTCCATGTCCGTCAGCGTTTTCGACCTCTTCAAGATCGGTATCGGCCCCTCCAGCTCGCACACCGTGGGCCCCATGATTGCGGCGCGGCAGTTTGCCTGCCACCTGCAGGCCACCGTGGGGCTGGCGGCAGTGCACAGCGTGGTGGTGGAGCTTTTTGGCTCGCTGTCTGCCACGGGCGTGGGCCACGGCACCGACAAGGCCGTGCTGCTGGGCCTGGCCGGCCACGAACCCGACCGCATCGACCCTGACCAGATCGCCCCCGCCATCGCCCACATCCGCAACAGCCGCACGCTGGCTCTGCTGGGCGAGCACACCATCGGGTTTGTTGACAAAGACCACCTGCTGTTTCGCCGCAAAAGCCTGCCGCTGCACCCCAACGGCATGGCCTTCCATGCACTGGATGCGCAGGGCGCCGAGATTGCCCTGCGCGAGTACTACTCCGTGGGCGGCGGCTTTGTGATCGATGCGGCCGGCGAACGCGTGCTCAACACCGCAGCGCACGCCCAGCCCCATGCCGCAGGCCACGGCCAGGGCCTGCCCCACCCGTTTCACACCGGCGCCGAGCTGCTGGCCCAGTGCCGCACCACGGGCCTCACGCCAGCGCAGCTCATGGCCGCCAACGAGCAGCACTGGCGCAGCGCCGCCGAAGTGCAGCGCCAGCTCATGGCCATCTGGAAGACCATGGCCGGCGCCGTGCAACGCGGCTGCGCCGCCACCGGCACCCTGCCCGGCCCCATGCACGTGCGCCGCCGCGCGGCCGAACTGCACAAAAGCCTCAGCAGCCACCCCGAAGCCGCGCTGCGCGACCCCCTGGCCATGCTCGACTGGGTCAACCTGTACGCCATGGCCGTCAACGAAGAAAACGCCGCCGGGGGCCGCGTGGTCACCGCCCCCACCAACGGCGCGGCGGGCGTCATCCCGGCCGTGCTGCACTACTACGTCAACTTCCTGCAGGGCGCGGGCAAGGCCTGTGAAGACGGCATCGCCACGTTTTTGCTCACCGCGGGCGCCATCGGCATCATCTACAAGGAAAACGCCTCGCTCTCGGGCGCCGAGGTGGGCTGCCAGGGCGAGGTGGGCGTGGCCTGCTCCATGGCCGCCGGTGCGCTGGCCGCCGTGATGGGCGGCACACCCGAGCAGATCGAAAACGCCGCCGAGATCGGCATGGAACACAACCTGGGTATGACCTGCGACCCCGTGGGCGGCCTGGTGCAGATCCCCTGCATCGAGCGCAACGCCATGGGCGCCATCAAGGCCATCAACGCCGCCCGCATGGCCCTGCGCGGTGACGGCCAGCACGTGGTCTCGCTCGACAAGGTCATCAAGACCATGATGCAGACCGGCGCGGATATGAAGGTCAAGTACAAGGAGACATCGCGCGGGGGGCTGGCGGTGAATGTGGTGGAGTGTTGAGGTGGCTACCGTTTTGTGAGCTGAGTCGTCCGTATTCCACCAAGAGCACGCGCCCTCTAGGCTTCTCAAGGTCTGGAAAAGGCTGTGAGCCGTCTTTCGCGCACGCCAAGTTTTATATTGCCGGGACTAGTCTCTACCCCACTGCTCGGTGAGTTGGAGACAACGAGCCGCGACTTCCACTGAGTGTTGAGGCCACCCCAAATGCCAGCGCCTTGTTCACCGCAACGAGCGCCGGCGCTGACGATCAAAGGGCAGCGGCTACCCGGTCAAACAACTGCTCAAATCGAAGCAGTTCCTCCTGCTGCAGTGACGCCTCCGTCAATGCGGGAAGAATCGCCTGCATGACTCGGTAGTGGTTGAACCCGCCGTCCTTCAGCAGCGTGATCCCCTTCGATTTCAGCCAATGGTTGATGCGCTCGATGATGCGAGGCTGCGGCCCTAGGTCGTCGGCGGCCAGCACCGTGCCATTCAATTCCTTGATGTAGGCGCTATTGAACGCGGCGACGTATGCGTCGACCGGAAGCAAATCCTCAATGTCCGCTTCGCTTGGGGGGGGGGCAATGAACATGGAGAAGTCCAGCACCCGCTTCCGCTCAATGAGCTTTTGGCGAACCAAGTCCTCCAGCTTTTGATGAGGCGAACCAGCACGGTCGTGGAGGACGATCAACTTGAGCTTGTTGGAGCCCAGTAGCGCCACAAACGTCGCTAGCTTGTCGAGACCGCCCACGGGCACCAAGATCGCGTCGCCAAGGCCTTGCTTGCCTTGGGCTTCCAGCATGGCACCCATGTGTTGTAGTAGCAGCAAGTCTGCAGGGCCTTCAACCAACACGTTCTTCTTGGCGATGAACAGGTTCTGAGCGATGGAGTAGCCGAGGGCTGCTTGCAGAGGGAAAACTGCCTCGTCGGATGAGCCAGCAAGATCGCCGGAAATCTTGGTGCCGTCCTTCGCTCGGTCTTCTACGACCCTTACTTCATCGAGGCGACTACCGTCCACCATGAACGGCGAGTGCGTCGAATAGATGATTTGGTGTCGTTCAGACAAGTCACGGATATAGGCGAGGAAGTCGGCCTGAGCAAGCGCGTGCAAGTTTAAGCCTGGCTCATCAAGGAGTAGGATGAGCTCATCCTCTGTTTCCGTACGCGACTGCACAGCGTCGAACCACACCAAGAAGCTGAAGAACCAGATAAACCCTTTGCTGCGTTGGTCGAACGGAACAGTCACGCCGTGGCGCCTGTTCTTGATGCGCACGTACAAATTGACGCCGCTGTTGTAGGGCGCTGTGTCCTTGGCGTCGGCCTTGAGGTCGAACTCCACGTCCAGGTCCTGGTTCTGCCTCCAGAAATCGAACACTTTGCGAGTAATGTCCAGACCTATGGCTTCCAGCTTGGCCTTCGCGGTTTCATAGCCCTCGTCGCCCATCAGCTCTTCGAGCGTTGTGCCTGCCAGCTGCAGTAGCCCCAGTGCCGTTTCATCGGCGTCGGTCAGGCTCCCAGCGGATTGGCGCTGCTGCAACGACTGCAGGTTGATCTTGCCTTCAAGCAGCTTGTAGTCATCGAAGTAGAGGAACTTCGGAAGCGCTGGGCGAACGTATGCATTCCAGATATGCCCATCGACCAGACCCCACCCTGTGGCCTTCAGCGCACGGGACCGCCACTGCACGGCGAAGGCTGCAAGTCGATTGTCAGCTGGCAGCTCGAGCTGCTCGATCTTCGTTAGAACCTCCTCAAGTCGCTCTGCACCGTCGAAGACCGCTTGCTTGTGTTCAAGGTCTGCGAGTGGCTTCTGAAGCGCTGCGATGGCGGCTTGCTGGTCGACATTGAAGCCTATGGTGCTGTTGTTCGCGATGGTGGTTTCGCGGGAGAAGGTCGTCCCCGCGGGCACGATTTCGGCCCCTCCAAACACCTCACGATTGATCCGGTCAGCCAGCGCCTTCTCGATTCGAAACCTCAGCTGCAGCACCTTTTGATGCTTCCCTGCATCGTGCTGGGGACGGTATCGAACAAGGTCCTTGCGCGGGTAGTCGGCCACGTAGCTGTATTTCGTACCTTCGAGCGCTAGGCCCTTGTGCAGGGCCTCGAGAAAGGCGGTCTTACCAGACTCGTTCTTGCCGACCAGAACAGTCACGGTGTCCGAGATTTCTACTGCGCCAGAGTCCTCGATGGATTTGTACTTCCACACATGCGCTTGGACGAGCTTGAGCATTCGGTTCCTCCCTTTCGTTTGCTATGGTCTGCGATGAGGCGGTTAGACCGTACCAACAGGCGAACGTAACCGATCGTAGCCCAACCACTTCTCCGGTCGGCCCCGCTTGTCAACAGGACTGATGTTTTGCACACTGTTTGATCTGCCTAAACTACTGAGGTTTGATCCATCGGCTCACTCGGAGCGAAAGACGGCTGTCGCTGCAGAGCGGCTCTACGATCTGGCTGCTTCAGGCTGTTATGCACAGCACGCAGTTATGGACAGTTGGCCAGTCTGAACGCGCCAGAGGCTGTGATCGCCCTGGTAGATCGCAAGGAGGCGGTGCCGTTGAACTGGACATAAGTTCGCAGTCGGCGCATGAATGGTGATCTCACAACTGGAGATCACCATGGACTTGATTCTTTCGATGCACCCGATGGCCAGGGCATGGCTGCTCGATGGCCCGCTGTCTTCATACGTCGGGGCGTTCCAGGCATTGCTGGAGCGCGGCCGGTACGCCGAAGGCAGCTCGGAGACTGCCCTTCGTGCCTGGTCGCACTTTGCCCACTGGATGGCGAAGTGCCAGGTATCTGCCGAACAGATCGACGAAGCCCTCGTCGAGCAGTTTCTGGATTCGCATCTGCCGCGCTGCGACTGCCATCCCGCGGCTCTGCGTACACGCAGCGGCTTGAGCGCCAGTCTCGGACACCTGCTCGCCTTGTTGCGGGAACAGCATGTCATCGTGGAACTGCCAGGCCCCAGCGGTCCCATTGCAGAAGAACTGAACCGTTACAACGTCCACATGCGCGACGCCCGCGGCCTGGCGATAGGCACGCGCGAGGATCGGCTGGTACTCGTAGGTCGTCTGCTGCAATGCAAGTTCGCGGGCAAGGCCATCGCCATCGGCGAGTTGCAGCCGGAAGACGTTCGCGGCTTCATCGCAACCGAGCTCACGCGGGTCAGCAGCGGGTCGCATTCCAGCGCGGTCACTGCTGCGCTGCGGGCCTACTTCCGATACCGCGGGACCTGCGGTGACGCAGTGAACAGCCTGCTCGGCGCTATCTCGTCGCCGGTGCGATGGAGCCAAGCATCGTTGCCGCGCGCGCTGACGACCGAGGAGGTCCAGCGCCTCGAAGCGCATTGCGCCGAGGCCAAGCGGGCTCCGCTGCGCCTGCTGGCCATGGTGCGCCTGGCCTTGGATCTCGGACTGCGCGTGGGCGAGATCGCCAAGCTGGAGATCGGCGACTTCGATTGGCGTGCCGGAACGGTGACCTTGAAGCGAACAAAGTCCCAGCGCCAGGATGTCCTACCGCTGCCGGTGCTCACCGGGCAGGCTCTGGCGGAGTACATGAGACACGAGCGGCCCGCAACCACGCTGCCATCGCTGTTCGTCCGTCGGTTGGCGCCACACGACAAGCCCATCGGCGTCGATGCAGTGAGCCAGGCAATCGGGCGTGCCCTGCGAGGTGCCGGCATCTCACGCGGTTGCCATTCGTTGCGTCACACGCTGGCCTGTCGCCTGGTCAACAGCGGCAGTTCGATCAAGGAGGTCGCCGATGTGCTTCGGCATCGATCGCTGGACACCTCGTTGATCTACGCCAAGCTCGACTTGCAACTGCTTGCCGAGGTCGCTCTGCCTTGGCCTGGGAGTGCATCATGAGCGCCGCAGCATCGGCGAACATCGACCTCACCGCCAAGGTGGAGCAATACCTGGCTGAACGCCTGCGCCTCGGGTTCAAGCCGTGCTCCTCTGATCTCGCTGTGCGCAGCTTCACTCGCTTCATGGTCGGAGAGGGACGCGACATCGCGTTGACGGTAGACGTGATGGTCCAGTGGGCGCACCAGGTACAGCCTCGGTATCTCGTGGGCGGCCGGGCCAATGTCGACACGGCAGCGCGCCGACTGGCAACGCTGCGCCCCTTCATGCGCTGGCTCCAGCAGTTCGATCCGACTGTCGAAGTTCCTGACGATTCCAGCTTCGGTCCGATCCCGCGCCGCGTGGCGCCTCACATCTACAGCGAAGCCGAGATCGCGGCATTGATCGTCGCTGCCCGCCGACTCGGCCCCTCGGATGGCCTTCGTGCCACCACCTATGCAACGCTGTTCGGTCTGATCGCATCGGCCGGGCTTCGGGTCTCTGAAGCGATCAACCTGGCCGACTCGGATGCAGATCTGGACGGCGGCATCCTGACCATACAGCAGACCAAGTTTGGCAAGTCCCGCATGGTGCCGCTGCACCCCAGCGTGATCGGTCCGATGGCAGCCTACCGGGCCTTGCGCCGCCAGTACGTGCCTGCGAAGCCGCAGATGACATTCTTCGTGGGCTCGCGTGGCGTGCACCGGGGTGAACCGCTGGGAGATCGGCAGGTGCATCGAGTGTTCTGTCAGCTGCGCGAGCAATTGGGTTGGATCGATCGCGGCGGCCATGGCCGACCGCGGGTGCATGACCTGCGCCATAGCTTCGCCGTGAGACGGATGATCCTGTGGCACCAGCAGGGAGCGAACCTTGACCAACGAATGCTGGCCCTGTCCACGTACATGGGCCACATCAATATCTCCAGCACGTACTGGTACCTGAGCGGCGTGCCGGAGTTGATGGCGTTGGCCGGCGCTCGATTCGAACGCTTCGCCGACGTCGCGGAGAACGACGATGAGTAGTTCTGAACACCGCAAGCCCGCTCCGCCGAGCTTCGCGACGCTGGTCCAGTCCTTCTTCGCCGAGCACCTGACGCAGCAGCGCGCGTTGAGCCCGCAGACCGTTGCGGCCTATCGGGACGCGTTCGTGCTGTTCCTGGACTTCGCCCAGGCGCAACTGCACAAGACGCCCACGACGCTGTCGCTCGCCGACCTGACGCCCGCGCTGATCCTGGACTTCCTCGATCATCTCGAACGCGATCGGCACAACACCGTTCGCAGCCGCAATGCGCGACTGGCCGCGCTGCGCTCGTTCCTGAAGTTCGCGGCCCGGCGAGACGTGACGGCACTTCAGGTCGTCGAGCAGGCGCTCGGCGTGCCGATGAAGCGCTTCGAGCGGCCGATGTTCGAGTTCCTGACACGCGAGGAGATGCTGGCCGTGATCGGCGCGCCAGGAGCGGATTGGATGGGCCAGCGAGACAAGCTGCTGCTGGCCCTGCTGTACAACACCGGTGCCCGCGTGTCGGAGGCAATCGGCGTAAAAGTGGGCGACGTCGTGCTGGCACCCGCCGCCTGCGTGCATCTGCATGGCAAGGGACGCAAGCAGCGGTCGGTGCCGCTCTGGCGATCGACGGTCAAGGTGATCCGCGCCTGGCTGAAGTTCAACCCGGACCTGACTCCCACGTCGGCGCTGCTGCCCAACCGTGGCGGACAGGCGATGACGCGGTCCAACGTGACGCAGCGCCTGGCATTGGCCGTCAAGAAAGCCGCGCTCACGACGCCGAGCCTGGCCGGGAGAACGATCTCTCCACACTGCCTGCGTCACTCGACCGCTATGCACCTTCTGCAGTCGGGCGTGGACATCAGCGTGATCGCTCTGTGGCTCGGACACGAGAGTCCGGCGACAACGCATCAGTACATAGAGGCCGATCTCGCCATGAAGGAAAAGGCACTGGCCAGGCTTCAGGATCCCAATGTGGTCCCACAGCGGTTCCGGGCAGAAGACGATCTGTTGAAGTTCCTCAAGACCTTGTGATTACGTGAAGTTCAAAGACGCGACCGCAGCCCTCTTGCGAGGGCGGCGACGCCGCGCTGCCGGACCAACTGTGCATAACTGCGTGCTGTGCATAACGCTGCTTATGGAGAGCTCTCCATAAAGGCTGGTTGCGGCCTGCCGCGCTAGTCCAAAGATCGGCCGCTTTTAGCCACCAAGCGGTCGCTTTCCAACGCACTACTACGGGCGTCAGTGCTTGCCAGATCAAATTTATCGCGTCATGCCGTATGGCGTTAGGTGACTCTGATTTTCGTCCACGTCCAACGAACGTCCGACGAACGGGAACGCGCGCTGCCGGCATTCGATGCGTTCGCAGACCTTGCAACCCATGCCGATCGAGGTAGCCGCCGTCGGATCTCGCAGATCCAGTCCGCGAGCGTAGACCAGCCGGGAAGCATTGCGAACGTCACACCCCAGACCGATGGAAAAGATGCGCTGTGGCGAGCCGTACGCGCCTTCATTGCTCGTCACGGTTCGTGCAATCCAAAGGTAGCAGCGGCCATCGGGCATGGAGGCCAACTGGGGCAGGATGCGGCCCGGCTGCGCAAAGGCTTCATAGACATTCCAAAGCGGGCAGGTGCCGCCTGTGCGGCTGAAGTGGAAGTGCGTTGCAGACTGCCGTTTGGAGATGTTGCCGGCTCGGTCGACCCGAACGAAAAAGAACGGGACGCCCGGGGCGCCCGGACGCTGCAAGGTGCTGAGCCGGTGGCAGACCGTCTCGAAGCCGACGGCGAACTGTTTTCCCAGCAGATCGATGTCGTAGCGAAGCCGCTCGGCTTCGCCGAGAAACTGTCCGTACGGCAGCAGCACCGCGCCAGCGAAGTAGTTGGCCAGACCAACGCGTGCCAACTTTTTGGAAGGCGCATCGTGCAGCAACGCGTGGCCAGAGACGAGAGAGTCGATCGCGCCTGCCTGCTCAATGAGTGCCAGTTGCGTCGCGAGCTGAAAAACCTGTTGGGCCGGGTCAAGTGCCGCCGACACGCGCAACGTACGGTGCGCGGGGTCGTACTGCCGCTTGCCACCAAATTCGTCGGACAGCTGAATCACGCGCACCTTATGACGCTGAAGCAGGCGCTGCACCAGCCAGTCGGCCAAGAGTGCGCCGCGCACACCGGCTTCAGCGGCCAATGCCTCGGCGTTCCGGTCGATTTCTTCGAAGTGGTTCTGATGCGCAAAGAAGAAGTCGCGCACCGCCTCGAAAGGCATAGCCCGTGCTGAAGTGATGTCCGAACGGTCGTCGCCCATGCGCACCGCGATCGTCTCGAGATGCTCCTGCACCTCGAGGCTGCGCCGATGCAGGGCAATCAGCGCGCGTCCCAACGCGGGCATCTGCGACGCCACCTCCTTGAGTTCTGGAAGCGATACCGGTTCAGTCGCATCGGCCAGGGCTTCACGCATGCCGGCGATCAGACGCGCTTCCTCGTCCTCCGAAAACTCCTGGATGTTGATCCCAAGCGCTCGGTCGATCTTCAACAAGACGGCCACGGTGAGTGGCCGCTGGTTCTGCTCCAACTGGTTCAGGTAGCTGGGGGAAAGCCCGAGCGCATTGGCCATAGCGGTTTGGGACATCCCGCGCTCGGCGCGCAGCTTGCGCAGTCGTACCCCCATGAACGTTTTTTTCATCGTGTTGACAGGCCAAGCTCACTCATCTTCGCAAGATTTGCAATTTTGCTGAATTTGATTCGCAAGTCTTCGCCCTTTCAGTCCTTTTGTGAAGCGCATTTTCTGCGTAAATTGCGAAGCATGACAACACCCACTGGAACAGCCGAGTTGCGCGAACTGGTGCTGCCGGTGCATGCCAATCACCACGACACGCTGTTCGCCGGGCAAGGGCTGCAGTTGATGGCCAAGGCGGCTTTTCTGGCAGCACGAGGACTGGCGCAGCAAGAGGTCGTGATGGCAAGCGTGACCAGCGTGGACTTTCTATCGCCGGTGGCGGTGGGCTACCAGCTCACCCTTCGCGGATGGGTCAGCCGTATCGGCCGCAGCTCGATGACCGTTTGTGTGAGCGGCATCGCCGACAAGCCGGGCATCCCGGCGGAAGAAGTCCTCAAGGGCGTGTTCGAGATGGTGGCAGTCGATGCCACCGGTCGCCCTGCCCCCATCAATCGCTCTTATCTGGACAAGGAAACAGCATGACCACCACGACCGAAACCACTGCACCTGCCTTCAAACCCAAGAAGTCCGTCGCTCTCTCCGGCGTCACCGCCGGCAATACCGCGCTGTGCACCGTGGGCCGCACTGGCAACGACCTGCACTACCGTGGGTACGACATTCTGGACGTCGCCGAGGTCTGCGAGTTCGAGGAAATCGCCCACTTGCTGGTGCACGGCAAGCTGCCGACGCGCGCCGAACTCGCCGCCTACAAGGCCAAGCTGAAGGCCATGCGCGGTGTGCCGGCCAGCGTGAGGCGGGCGCTGGAGCAGATTCCCGCCAACGCCCACCCCATGGACGTGATGCGCACCGGCGTCTCTGCTCTGGGCTGCACCTTGCCCGAGAAGGACGACCACGGCACGCCCGGCGCGCGCGACATTGCCGATCGGTTGATGGCATCACTGGGCTCCATGCTTCTGTATTGGTATCACTGGTCTTCGCTGGGCAAGCGCATCGAGCTGGAGACCGACGATGACTCCATCGGCGCGCATTTCCTGCATCTGCTGCACGGCAAGAAGCCCAGTGCCGAGTGGGAGCGCGCCATGCACACCTCGCTGAACCTCTATGCCGAACACGAATTCAACGCATCGACCTTCGCCGCGCGTGTGATCGCCGGCACCGGCAGCGACATGCACTCGGCGATCGCCGGCGCCATCGGTGCACTGCGCGGCCCCAAGCATGGCGGTGCGAACGAGGTGGCCTTCGAGATCCAGAAACGCTATGACAACCCGGCCGAGGCCGAGGTCGACATCCGCCGCCGCGTCGAGGCGAAGGAGGTCGTGATCGGCTTCGGCCACCCGGTTTATACGGTGAGCGATCCACGCAACGTGGTGATCAAGGGCGTGGCAAAGCGCCTGTCCGACGGTGCGGGCACCACCAAGATGTACGACATCGCCGAGCGGCTGGAATCGGTCATGTGGGAAGTCAAGAAGATGTTCCCGAACCTGGACTGGTTCAGCGCGGTGAGCTATCACATGATGGGCGTGCCGACGGCCATGTTCACACCGCTGTTCGTGATCGCGCGCACCAGCGGTTGGGCCGCGCATGTGATCGAACAGCGCGTGGACAACAAGATCATTCGCCCCAGTGCCAACTACACCGGCCCCGAGGATTTGAAGTTCCTGCCGATCGAAGAACGCCACTGAGCAATCCAATGCACATGCTCATGCCCCACGAAGAATTTCGCAAACCGCTGTCCGGCACCGCACTGGACTACATCGACGCCCGCGCCGCCGTCGACGCGCTGCAGGCCGGTGCCTGGGCGCGACTGCCGTATACCGCACGCGTGCATGCCGAGAACCTGGTCCGGCGCTGCGAGCCGGCCATCCTGAACGACTGCCTGCTGCAACTCATCGAACGCCGGCGTGATCGCGACTTTCCCTGGTTTCCCGTGCGCGTGGTGTGCCACGACATCCTGGGCCAGACGGCGCTGGTGGACCTGGCCGGCCTGCGCGACGCCATCGCGGCCGAAGGCGGCGACCCGGCGCAGGTGAACCCGGTGGTGCCGGTGCAACTCATCGTCGACCATTCTCTGGCCGTGGAGTGCGGCGGGTTCGATCCGCAGGCCTTCGAGAAGAACCGGGCCATCGAAGACCGGCGCAACGAGGACCGCTTTCACTTCATCGAGTGGACGAAACGCGCCTTCGCCAACATGGAGGTGATCCCGGCGGGGAACGGGATCATGCATCAGATCAATCTGGAGAAGATGTCGCCGGTGGTCTACGTGCAGGACGGCCTGGCCTTCCCCGACACCTGCGTGGGCACCGACAGTCATACGCCCCACGTCGATGCGCTGGGGGTGATCGCGGTGGGCGTCGGCGGCCTGGAGGCCGAGAACGTGATGCTGGGCCGCGCCTCGTGGATGCGGCTACCCGACATCATCGGCGTGGAGCTCACTGGCCGGCGCCAGCCGGGCATCACCGCCACCGACATCGTGCTGTCGCTCACCGAGTTCCTGCGCAAGGAAAAAGTGGTCGGTGCGTACCTGGAGTTCTTCGGCGAAGGCGCGCCGGGCCTGACGGTCGGGGACCGTGCCACCATCTCCAACATGTGTCCAGAGTACGGCGCCACCGCCGCGCTCTTCTACATCGACGAGCAGACGCTCACCTACCTGCGGCTCACAGGCCGTGAAGACACGCAGGTCGCGTTGGTCGAGACCTATGCGAAAACGGCCGGCTTCTGGGGCGATGCGCTGAAGACGGCGGTCTACGAGCGCGTGCTGAGCTTCGACCTGTCGAGCGTGGTGCGCAGCATGGCCGGCCCTTCCAATCCGCACCGCCGGCTGCCGACATCGCAACTGGCGGAGCGCAACATCGCGGTGGGCCTGGCCGATGTCCGGCAGCAGGAGGCCGCAGGCCTGATGCCCGATGGCGCTGTGATCATCGCGGCCATCACCTCCTGCACCAACACCTCGAACCCCCGCAACGTGATTGCCGCGGCGCTGCTCGCGCGCAACGCGAACCGACTGGGGCTCAAGCGCAAGCCGTGGGTCAAGTCGTCGCTGGCACCGGGATCCAAGGCGGTGGAGCTGTACCTGCGCGACGCCGACCTGCTGCACGACCTGGAGCAGCTCGGCTTTGGCATCGTAGGCTTCGCGTGCACCACCTGCAACGGGATGTCCGGCGCGCTGGATCCGAAGATCCAGAACGAGATCATCGAGCGCGACCTCTACGCCACGGCGGTGCTCTCTGGCAACCGCAACTTCGACGGCCGCATCCACCCCTATGCGAAGCAGGCCTTCCTGGCCTCGCCGCCGCTGGTGGTGGCCTACGCCATCGCGGGCACCATGCGCTTCGACATCGAGCGCGACGTGCTGGACGTCGTTGACGGCAAGGAAATCCGCTTGCGCGACCTGTGGCCGAGCGACTCGGAGATCGACGCCATCGTCGCGGCGTCGGTGCGGCCCGAGATGTTCCGCAAGGTCTACGAACCCATGTTCGCGATTCATGCCGACAGCGGAGAAAAAGTGAGTCCGCAGTACGACTGGCGGCCGCAGTCGACCTACATTCGCCGCCCGCCTTACTGGGACAGCGAAGGCGTGGGAGCACTGGCGGCCGTGCCGCGCACGCTGCGCGCCATGCGGCCGCTAGCCATCCTGCCCGACAACATCACGACGGACCATCTCTCACCGTCCAACGCCATCCTCATGGACAGCGCCGCCGGCGAGTACCTTCACAAGATGGGCCTGCCGGAAGAGGACTTCAACTCCTACGCCACGCATCGAGGCGATCACCTGACGGCCATGCGCGCCACCTTCGCCAACCCGCAACTCGTCAACGAAATGGCGGTGGTCGACGGCGTGCAGAAGAAGGGTTCCTTCGCGCGCATCGAACCCGAGGGGCAAATCGTGCGCATGTGGGAAGCCATCGAAACCTACTTGAACCGCAGGCAGCCGTTGATCATCGTGGCCGGCGCCGACTACGGCCAGGGCTCGTCTCGCGACTGGGCTGCCAAAGGCGTGCGCCTGGCGGGTGTGGAAACCGTGGTGGCCGAAGGCTTCGAACGCATCCACCGAACCAACCTTCTGGGCATGGGCGTGCTGCCGCTGGAGTTCAAGCCCGGTACCACGCGCCTCACCCTGGTCCTGGACGGCACCGAGACCTTCGACGTCGCCGGCAAACCCGCGCCGGGCGCCGACCTGACGTTGGTCGTTCACCGCCGCAGTGGCGAGACCTTGCAGGTGCCGGTGACCTGCCGCCTGGACACTGCGGAAGAAGTGTCGATCTACGAAGCCGGCGGCGTGCTGCAGCGTTTTGCGCAAGACTTCCTGGCCGCCAACAAGTCGACCGCTTGAAGACAACCACCCTCCTCATCGCAATGGCATCCACTCCCCAGATCAAGATTCCCGCCGTCTACATGCGTGGCGGCACCAGCAAGGGCGTGTTCTTTCGCCTGCAGGACCTGCCCGCGGCGGCGCGCCAGCCCGGTCCCGCGCGCGACACGCTGCTGCTGCGCGTCATCGGCAGCCCCGATCCCTACGCCAAGCAGATCGATGGCATGGGCGCGGCCACCTCGTCCACATCCAAGGCTGTCATCCTGTCGCGCTCCACGCGGCCGGACCACGATGTCGACTACCTCTTCGGCCAGGTCTCCATCGACAGCGCGTTCGTCGACTGGTCGGGCAACTGCGGCAACCTGTCGGCGGCGGTCGGGCCGTTCGCGATTGCGCAGGGCCTCGTCGATCCGGCGCGCATTCCGGAAAACGGCACGTGCACCGTGCGCATCTGGCAGGCCAACATCAGCAAGACCATCGTCGCGCACGTGCCCATCACCGCTGGCCAGGTGCAGGAAACCGGCACCTTCGAACTCGACGGCGTGACATTCCCAGCGGCCGAAGTGCCACTGGAGTTCATCGAGCCGGCCGACGAAGGCGACGGTGAAGGCGGTGGCGCGATGTTCCCGACGGGCAAGGTGGTCGAAGACCTCGACGTGCCGGGCGTGGGCACGTTGCGCGCCACGCTGATCAACGCGGGCATTCCGACCATCTTCGTCAACGCCGCCGACATCGCTTACACCGGCACCGAACTGCAGGACGCCATCAACAGCGACACCAAGGCCATGGCCATGTTCGAGACCATCCGCGCGCACGGCGCGGTGAAGATGGGCTTGATCAATCACGTCGATGAAGCTGGCAGGCGCCAGCACACGCCCAAGGTGGCCTTCGTTTCGCCGCCCAAGGACTACACGGCGTCCAGCGGCAAGGCAGTGGCCGCCGCGGAAATCGACCTACTGGTGCGCGCGCTGTCGATGGGCAAGCTGCACCACGCCATGATGGGCACAGCGGCCGTGGCCATCGGCACAGCTGCCGCCATACCCGGCACGCTAGTAAACCTCGCGGCCGGCGGCGGCGAGCGCCAGGCCGTGCGCTTCGGCCATCCCTCGGGAACGCTTCGCGTGGGCGCCGAGGCGAGCAAGGTCGACGGCGAATGGGTGGTCACCAAGGCATTGATGAGCCGCAGCGCCCGCGTATTGATGGAAGGCTGGGTACGTGTTCCCGGCGACAGTTTCTGATCGGAATTACTCGAATGTCCACCCGCAAGCAGCTCAAGTCACTCGTCGAGGCCCGCCGCGGCCTGATCGTTCCCGGCGCATTCAACGCGCTGTCTGCAAAGGTCGTCGAAGACCTGGGATTCAAGGCGATCTACATCACCGGCGCCGGTGTCACCAACATGTGGTTCGGCATGCCTGATCAGGGCTTCATGGGCCTATCGGACATCGCCGATCACACAGCGCGCATCCGCGACGCGGTCAGCGTGCCGCTGATCGTCGATGCCGACACCGGCTTCGGCAATGCACTGAACGTGCGGCACACCGTCCGCACGCTCGAACGTGCCGGCGCCGACTGCATCCAGTTCGAGGACCAAGTGGCGCCGAAGCGCTGCGGCCATTTCTCGGGCAAGGAAGTGATCTCCACAGAAGAGGCCGTCAGCAAGATCAAGGCAGCCGTCGATGCGCGCCAAGATCCTGATCTCCTGATCATGGCTCGCACCGACGCGGCCGCCACGCACGGGTTCGAAGCCGCTGTCGAACGGGCGCAGAAATTCGCCGAGGCCGGTGCGGACATCCTCTTCGTTGAGGCCGTGACCACGCCCGATGAGATTCGCGCGCTGCCCCGGCGTCTGGTCAAGCCGCAACTAATGAACATGGTGATCGGCGGCAAGACGCCTATCTTCAATGCCACGGACCTGGGTGAACTGGGCTATGGCATCGTGCTGTATGCCAATGCCGCGCTACAGGGTGCGGTGGCCGGCATGCAGAAGGCACTGACCGTGCTGCGCGACGTGAAGGAAGTGCAGGAATCCAGCGGACTGGTTGCGACCTTTGCCGAGCGCCAACGCCTGGTCAACAAGCCCGAGTGGGACGCGCTGGAGAAGCGCTACACGTGATGCGGCCTCCTGTGGAAGGTCACGGGGCGGCACGGCCGTGTCACAGGGCCGGGGCCTGCCCCTTGTCGACAAGGCCGCCTGATTGCCGTGCGAGCTCGACAAAGGACTTCAGGTAGTCGATGTCGGTGTCCGCTTCCCGCGCGCCCAGGAAGATCTGCTTGGCGATGCCGCGCGGACCCAGCCGCACAGGAACGATGTCCATCTTCTGCGCGTACTCCTCGACCAGCCAGCGTGGCAGTGCAGCCACCGCGCGGTCGCTCGCGACCATCTGCAACATGATGTCCGTGGTTTCGATCGACTTGTGGCGCCTGGGCGTCACGCCGGCGGGCATCAGAAACATGTTGTAGATGTCCAGCCGGTCGGTGGCAACCGGGTACGTCACCAGCACCTCCTGCGTCAGCTGTGCGGGCTTCACGTAAGGCACGTTGGCCAGGCGATGGCCGCGCGGCACCACGAGCACCTGCTCGTAGTCGAACACGGGTTCGTAGCGCAGACCGGGCTTGTAGAGCGGGTCGGGGGTGACCAGCAGGTCTATCTCGTAGCCGAAGAGCGCGCCAATGCCGCCGAACTGGAATTTCTGCTTCACGTCGACGTCCACGTCGGGCCAGCTCGCCAGGTAGGGCGACACCACCTTCAGCAGCCATTGGTAGCAGGGGTGGCATTCCATGCCGATACGCAGCGACCCGCGCTCGCCCTGCGCAAACTGGCGCAAGCGTTCTTCGGCCAGATCCAGCTGCGGGAGCACCCGGTTGGCCACCGCCAGCAGGTACTGCCCCGCCTGCGTCAGCCGCAGGCTGCGCCCTTCGCGTTGCCAGATTTCGGTGCCCATCTGGGCTTCCAGCTTGCGGATCGAGTGGCTCAGCGCCGACTGCGTCAGGTGCAGCACCTCTGCGGCAGCGGTAAGTGAGCCTTGCTTGTCTACTTCTTGGACGATGGAAAGATGAGCGCGCTCCAGCATGGCAAATGAGTGAGATTCATGGATGCGTGAATTAACACCATTTTACTTCACGGTTCGTCAACTCTACGATTCAACCTTTCCGTGATTGCCGGACGTTTGAGAAACCTTGATCGCCACACCAAAATGACACGTCCACTTCGCGCAGTAGCAGTTTCCGGCGGACTTCAACGCCCCTCCAAAGCCGTGGCCCTTTCGGAGCATCTGCTGGATCTGATCGCCGACGCAATTCCGTGCGAACAACGCTTGGTCGAGCTGGGCCAGCTCGCACCGCACTTTGCGGGCGCGGTCTGGCGCTCCCAGTTGCCCGACGTGGTGGAGCGCGAACTTGCCGCGGTCGAGCAAGCTGACGTCCTGGTGGTGGCCACACCGGTCTACCGTGGCTCCTACACGGGACTGTTCAAGCACTTCTTCGACTTCATTCACCAGGACGCCCTGATCGACAAGCCGGTCTTGCTGGCTGCCACCGGCGGCAGCGAGCGCCATGCCTTGGTGATCGACCACCAGTTGCGGCCGCTGTTCAGCTTTTTTCAAGCGCGCACGTTGCCGTTGGGTGTTTACGCGACCGACCAAGATTTCTCGGACTACCGGCTGCAGAACGTGGCTTTGATCCAGAGAGCCCAGCTCGCAGTCCAACGGGCTTTGCCCCTTCTCGGGTTGGCAAAACTTGCACGATCGGTCCACGCTGAGGATGTGGTTGCGACCTGACACAAGCATCGGACTTCGAATCAAAACCAGCGCACCTGACCATCATGAGCAAACACTTCACCTTCAGCATCAAGAGCATCCGGTTCGATGAAAACTACCAGCCGTCGGACAGCACGCGCATCACAACCAACTTCGCCAACCTGGCCCGCGGGAACAGCCGCCAGGAGAACTTGCGCAACACCCTGAAGATGATCGACAACCGTTTCAACAGCTTGGCGCATTGGGACAACCCTACGGGAGATCGCTATGCCGTCGAGCTTGAAATCATCTCCGTTGAGATGAACATGGGCGCCGGGAGCGGCAGTGACGTGTTCCCGCTGATTGAAATACTGAAACCGAACATCGTTGACAAGCAAACCGGCAGACGCATTGACGGAATTGCCGGGAACAATTTTTCGTCCTACCTCCGCGACTACGACTTCAGCGTCGTGCTTCCGGCGCACAACATCGACAGCTCCGAGTTCGGTACTCCCACTGATTTCGGCGACCTGCATGGGAAGCTTTTCAAGCACTTCCTGGGCTCGGATACCTACAAAAAATGGTTCGCCAAACCGCCGGTGATCTGCATCAGCGCCTCAAGCAGCAAGACCTACCACCAGTCTGGCAATCGGCATCCTGTCCTGGGCGCCGAATACCGGCAGAACGAGCTTTCCCCGACCGACCGGTACTTCGAGAAGATGGGTATGCGGGTTCGCTTCTTTATGCCGCCAGACAGCGTCGCGCCGTTGGCTTTCTACTTTGTCGGCGATCTGCTGGGGGACTACACCGACCTCGAGCTCATCGGCACCATCAGCACCATGGAGACGTTTCAGAAAATCTATCGGCCCGAGATCTACAACGCCAATTCCGCAGCAGGAAGTTTCTTTCAACCCAGCCTTAGAAACTTGGACTACTCATTGACCCGCATCGTCTACGACCGAGAGGAACGGGGCCAGCTGGCAGTGAAACAAGGCAAGTTCACGGAGGAAAATTTCATCAAGCCGTACAAGAACGTTCTCGAGGAATGGGCTGCTGATTTCGCGCACTGACCAATCCAACAACATCCAAATCGCATTCATGAAGAATTCTTTGCCTGCCACGCAGCTCCCCTCCAGCTCGGTCTTCCCTGCGTCGAGCCATCCGCGTTCAAACGGTGTCGCGCAGCTCTTTGAATCCTCTGTTGCCGGGAGCCTGCCGAAGCCGGCTTGGCTGGCGGAAACCAACAAACTCTGGCCGCAATGGATGGCCGAAGGCGATGCACTGCGCCAAGCGAAGGCCGACGCCACCTTGCTGTGGATCAAGGCGCAGGAAGACGCGGGTCTGGACATCGTGGGCGACGGCGAGCAATCGCGGCAGCACTTCGTGCACGGCTTCCTCGAACAGGTCGATGGCATCGATTTCGAGCACAAGGTGAAGATGGGCATCCGCGACAACCGCTACGACGCGATGGTGCCGCAGGTCGTCTCCGCGTTGCGCCTCAAAGGCCGCGTGCATGCCTTCGAAGCACAGCTGGCGCGCGCGCATACGAGGAAGAAGCTGAAGTTCACCCTGCCCGGACCGATGACCATCGTCGACACCGTGGCGGACCGTTTCTACGGCGACAAGGTCAAGATGGCTTTCGCGTTTGCCGAACTGCTCAACCAGGAGGCCCTCGCGCTGCAGGCCGACGGTGTTGACATCATTCAATTTGACGAACCCGCCTTCAACGTCTACATGAAGGATGCCGCCGACTGGGGTGTGAAGGCGCTCGAGCGTGCAGCACAAGGCCTCACCTGCACGACGGCAGTGCACATCTGCTACGGCTACGGCATCAAGGCCAACACCGACTGGAAAAGCACGCTGGGCGAGGAATGGCGCCAGTACGAGACGGTGTTCCCTGCGCTGGCTAAAAGCAGCATCGACCAAGTGAGCCTGGAATGCATCCACTCCCACGTGCCCCCCGATCTCATGAAGCTGCTGGCCGGCAAGGACGTGATGGTGGGCGTGATCGATGTGGCCAGCGACGTGGTGGAAACCCCAGAGGAGGTGGCCGACACCATCGGTCGGGCGCTGGAATTCGTGCCCAAGGAGCGCCTATTCCCATGCACGAATTGCGGGCTGGCGCCGATGGGACGGGATGTAGCGTGGCGCAAGCTGCAGGCGCTCGCAGAGGGAACAAGGTTGGCCCGGGAACGGCTGACAATAGCCTGATTGATGCAACTTGTTCACTGACCGTAGTGGGGCCGGAAGCGGGCGTCCGCCGATTTTCGTTAGACGACTGCAGACGCTGCAACGCAGACATCCGGCGGTCCGCACTCGCTGCACTACCAAAACAATAGCTATTAGCGCATACCCCATAAGCGCCAGAGCCCAAAAACCCTTCAAATCCATCCACCCCACCCGCCACGGTGCGCCATGGGACAATCGCGCCCCATGACACCGCAGCAGTACGTACAGCAAAAGGCCGCCGCCTCGGGCAGCAGCTTCTATTACGCCTTCCTGTTTCTGCCCACGCAGCGCCGTGCGGCCATCACGGCGTTTTATGCGTTTTGCCGCGAGGTGGACGATGTGGTGGATGAAGTGACCGACCCCGGCGTGGCGAGCACCAAGCTCGCGTGGTGGCAGGCCGAGGTGGCCAAGGCCTTTGCGGGGCAGCCCACCCACCCGGTGATGCTGGCGCTGATGCCGCACACGGCGGAATTCGGTATCGAGCAGCGCCACCTGCAGGCCGTCATTGACGGCTGCCACATGGACCTGGAGCAGACCCGTTACCTCGACTTTGCGGGGCTCAAGGGCTACTGCCACCTGGTGGCGGGTGTGGTGGGCGAGGTGGCGGCGCGCATCTTTGGCCAGACCGAGCCGCGCACCACCGAATACGCCCACACGCTGGGCCTGGCGTTCCAGCTCACCAACATCATCCGCGACGTGGGCGAAGACGCCATGCTGGGCCGCATTTACCTGCCGGTGAGCGAGCTGCAGCAGTTTGACGTGAAGGCGCACGAGATTTTGAAGCGCACGTATTCCGACCGCTTCACCGCGCTGATGCGGTTTCAGGCCGAGCGCGCGCACCGGCTGTACGACGAGGCCTTTGCCCTGCTGCCGGATGCCGACCGCCGCGCGCAAAAGCCCGGCCTGATGATGGCCAACATCTACCGCACGCTGCTGCGCGAGATCGAGCACGAGAGCTTCCAGGTGCTGCACCAGCGCATCCGCCTCACGCCGCTGCGCAAGTTCTGGCTGGCGTGGAAGGTTCAGGCGCTGGGCCGGATGTAGCGGCGTGCAGACCCAAGGCGTCCCCTCGATGAACGTGGCGGTGATCGGTGCAGGCTGGGCCGGCATGGCGGCGGCCGTGGGCCTGGCGCAGGCCGGCATCATGCCCACGGTGTTCGAGACTGCGCGCGCCACCGGGGGCCGGGCCCGGGCCTTCAGCGGCCACGGCGTGCAGGGCGAACCGCTGGTGCTGGACAACGGCCAGCACATCCTCATCGGTGCCTATGCGGAAAGCCTGCGCCTCATGCGCCAGGTGGGCGTGGATGTGGATAGCGCGCTGCTGCGCCTGCCGCTGGCCCTGGTCTTCCCCGACGGCACGGGCCTGCGCCTGCCCGATCTGCCCCCGCCCTGGGATGCGCTGCTGGGCATTGCCCGTGCGCGGGGCTGGCCGCCGGGTGACAAGCTGGCCCTGCTGCGCACCGCCGCGCTGTGGCGTGTGCGCGGCTTTCGCTGCGCGCCGGACACCACGGTGCAGCAGCTGTGCGTCAAGCTGCCCCCGCGGCTCATGGCCGAATTCATTGACCCGCTGTGCGTATCGGCGCTGAACACGCCCTCGCAGGAGGCGTGCGGCCAGGTGTTTTTGCGCGTGCTGCGCGACAGCCTGTTCAGCGGCCGGGGTGGCTCCAACCTGCTGCTGCCGCGCACCGACCTGGGCACGCTTTTCCCCGAAACTGCTGCGCAATGGTTGCAGGCCCGCGGCGCACGCGTGCACACCGGGCGCCGCGTGCAAGCCCTGGCGCGCACTGCGCAAGGCTGGCGGGTGGATGGCGAGCTGTTTGACGCCGTGGTGCTGGCCACCTCCAGCACCGAAGCGGCGCGCCTGGCCCGCGCCGCCCAGGCCAGCCTGCCCGCGCCCGAAGCGCGCACCCTCGACGCCTGGGCCACCACGGCCGAGGCGCTGCGCTTTACCGCCATCGGCACGGTGTACGCCCAGGCCGCACCGGGCGCCCCCGCCGTGTTGCCGCAGCCGATGCTGGCGCTGCGGCCGGGCCCGGGGCAGCCCGCGCAGTTTGTGTTTGACCGGGGCCAGCTGGGCGGCCCCGCCGGGCTGCTGGCGTTTGTGGTGAGCGATGCCCATGGCGAGCGCGACACGCTCGAAGCGGGCGTGCTGCACCAGGCCGCCCGCCAGCTGGGCCTGGCCGGGCTGCGGCCCGTGCAGACCGTGGTGGAAAAGCGCGCCACCTTCGCCTGCACCCCCGCCCTGCAGCGCCCTGCCTGCGCCCTGGCCCCGCGCCTGTGGGCCTGCGGCGACTACACGCAAGGCCCCTACCCCGCCACGCTGGAGGGCGCGGTGCTGAGCGGCACGGCCGTGGCCCACGCGGTGGCGTCGCTTTGCAGCGCGGGAACCGCACTCTAATTTTTGAGTGTTTTTGGCCTCCGGCGCTTATCCATAAAGCGCCAGCAGCTATTTAATCAGTAGCATTTTGCCTGTGGGATGCACAGGCTGTCCCCCTCGGCATTTCCCTCGCCGACGGTCACACCACTGGGGATTCGATCGCAGCCCATGCCTGGCCGCGCAGGCCCGCCAATGCCCCGCGCCTTGACACACATCAAATCCCCACAGGCCCACGCCCCTAGACTGAAAAACCGCCCCGCGCCCGGGCCAGGTATACGCTGCCCCCGGGTTCTTCTTCGCCGAACGCCCAGCAACCCATGAGCCCGACGAACCTGCCGCCCTCCCCCGCCACACCGCCCCCCGCCGCCCCGGCCGACACCGCCACCGTCTGGCACAGCCTGGAGGCCAGCGCCGCGCTGCAGCAGCTGGGCGCTAGCGCCGACCGGGGCCTGACCGTGGAGGAAGCCGCCCTGCGCCTGGCCCGGCACGGCCCCAACCGCCTGCCGCAGACGCGCGGGCGGCCCGCGTGGCTGCGGCTGCTGCACCAGTTCCACAACGTGCTCATCTACGTGATGCTTGCGTCGGCACTGGTGACGGCGGCGCTCGGGCACTGGCTGGACACGGGGGTGCTGCTGGGGGCCGTGGTGATCAACGCGGTGATCGGCTTTCTGCAGGAGGGCAAGGCCGAATCGGCGCTGGATGCCATCCGGCGCATGCTGTCGCTGCAGGCCTCGGTGCTGCGCGGCGGCGAACGCCAGATGGTGGCGGCCGAGCAACTGGTGCCGGGCGACATCGTGATGCTGGCTTCGGGCGACAAGGTGCCGGCCGACCTGCGCATCGTCAACGCCCGCAACCTGCGTGCAGACGAGGCCGTGCTCACGGGCGAGTCGGTGCCGAGTGAGAAAACCCCCGACGCTGTGGCCGCCGACGCGCCCGTGGGCGACCGGCGCGGGATGCTGTATTCGGGCACGCTGGTCGCATCGGGCACGGTGGTGGGCGTGGTGGTGGCCACGGGGGCCCGCACCGAGCTGGGCCGCATCAGCGCCCTGCTGGCCACGGTGGAGGCGGCCACAACCCCGCTGCTGCGCCAGATTGCCCGGTTCAGCCACTGGCTGGCAGCGGTGATCGGCGTGTTTGTGGTGGCCACGTTTGCCATTGGCGTGTGGTGGCGCGGCCAGGCACCGGCCGAGATGTTCATGATGGCCGTGGCGCTGGCCGCATCGGCCATCCCCGAAGGCCTGCCCGCAATCATGACCATCACGCTGGCGCTGGGCGTGCGGCGCATGGCCACGCACAACGCCATCATCCGGCACCTGCCCGCCGTGGAAACGCTGGGCTCGGTCACCGTGATCTGTTCGGACAAGACCGGCACGCTGACCTGCAATGCCATGACCGTGCAGCGCGTGGCCACCGCCGACCGGGTGTACGAGGTGAGCGGCACGGGCTACGCGCCCGAGGGCGGCTTTCACCTGGGCGGGCAGAGCGTACCCCTGGGCGAGCACCCGGCACTGTTGCCGGTGGCCCAGGCCGCGCTGCTGTGCAACGACGCATCGCTGGCCCATGGCGACACCGGCTGGACGCTGACCGGCGACCCCACCGAAGGCGCCCTGCTCACGCTGGCGCTCAAGGCGGGGCTCGACGCCACCAGCGAACGCGCCGAACACCCGCGCACCGACGCGATTCCGTTCGAGTCCGAGCACCGCTTCATGGCCACGCTGCACCACGACCACGCGGGCCACGCGATGGTGCTGGTCAAGGGCGCGCCCGAGCGCGTGCTGGACATGTGCAGCGCCCAGCGCCGCGCAGACGGCACCGACGAGCCCCTGGACCACGACCACTGGCGCCGCGCCGCCAACGACTGCGCGGCCCGCGCGCTGCGGGTGCTGGCCCTGGCCACCAAAACCGTGCCCTCCAGCCAGCAGACGCTGGATTTTTCAGACGCCGAGGGTGGCTTCACGCTGCTGGCCCTGCTGGGCAGCATGGACCCGCCCCGCCCCGAGGCCATGGCCGCCGTGGCCGAATGCCATGCGGCCGGCATCCGGGTGAAGATGATCACCGGCGACCATGGCGAAACCGCCCGCGCCATCGGCGCCCAGCTGGGCATCGGCGTCGGCAAGCCCGCCCTCACGGGCGCCGAGATCGAGCTGCTGGACGACACCGCGCTGCAGCAGGTGGTGAGCGATGTGGACGTGTTTGCCCGCGCCAGCCCCGAGCACAAGCTGCGCCTGGTGCAGGCCCTGCAGGCGCACGGCGAGGTGGTGGCCATGACCGGCGACGGCGTGAACGATGCGCCGGCCCTCAAGCGCGCCGACGTGGGCGTGGCCATGGGCCACAACGGCACCGAGGCCGCCAAGGACGCCGCCGCCGTGGTGCTGGCCGACGACAACTTCGCCACGCTGGGCCGCGCCGTGCGCGAGGGGCGCGGCATCTACGACAACGTGCGCAAGTTCATCCTGTTCACGCTGCCCACCAATGGCGGCGAAGCGCTGGTGGTGTTCTGCGCCATTGCGTTCGGCCTGGCACTGCCGCTCACGGCGGTGCAGGTGCTGTGGATCAACCTGGTCACCTCCAGCACGCTGGGCCTGGCGCTCGCCTTTGAGCCCGCCGAGGACGACGTGATGCGCCGCAGCCCGCGCAACCCCGGCGAGCCCTTGCTCAGCGGCCTGTTCGTGTGGCGTGTGGTGATGGTGTCCGTGCTGATGGCCTGCGCCGCGCTCGGCCTGTTCCTGTGGGAGCTGGGGCAAGGCGCATCCATTGCAACGGCGCGCACCATGGCAGTGAGCACCGTGGTGGTGGCCGAAATGTTCTACCTGTACAACAGCCGCCACATCCTGCACAGCATGCTCAACCGCGAAGGGCTGCTGGGCAACCTCAAGGTGCCGGCCGCCATCGCGCTGTGCGCCGCGATGCAGCTGGCGTTTGTGCACGCCGCCTGGCTGCAACAGGTGTTCGGCTCCACGGATCTGACGCTGGCCGAGTGGGGGCGTGTGCTGCTGGCGGGCGCGGCCGTGTTTGTAGTGGCCGAGGTGGAAAAGTGGGGGCAGCGCCGCTGGCGGGCTATGGCGCGGGCATGACGCCCGCTGAGCCGTTCACGCCTACCGCTCCAGCCACCACTGGATCACGATCTTGGCCACATAGCCGAGGAATCCCACGCCCAGCCCCAGGAACAGCACAAAGGTGCCAAACCGCCCGGCTTTGGATTCCCACGCCAGCTGGCCGATGATGAACAGCATGTACAGGATGAACGCGCCCACCCCGTAGGTGAGAAAGAAGCCCGATATCTGCGCTTCGGTAAATCCAAAGATCACGGCGCCACCCCGCTGGCGTTAGCGACATTGGCGACGTTGGCAGCCTTGGCAGGCTCGCGCTCGGGCATGCCAGAGGCATCGACCAGATCCCGGTAGGCGTGCCAGCTGGCATGGCCCAGCACGGGCATCACCACCACCAGCCCCAGCAGCATCGAGCCCAGCCCGAGCAACGTCAGGCCCAGGATCAGCGCGGCCCACAGTGCCATGGGCAGCGGGTTCACCACCACCGCCTTCCAGCTGGTGAGCACGGCCTGCAGCAGCGTGGCGCGGCGGTCCAGCAGCAGCGGCATGGCCACCACGCTCGATGCAAAGATGGGCGCCGCCATCAGGCTGCCCAGGCCCAGCCAGATCTCGAACAGCCAGCCCTCGCGCGCCAGCACCACGTGGCGCAGAAAATCGAGCGGCGTGAGCACGGGCGCCTGCGCCAGCAGCGTGATGAGCGCCGCCGATGTCATCACCCACCCGGTGGCGGCCAGCGCCAGCAGCGCGCCGAACTGCACCATGCACCAGTAGTCGTTGCCCCATTTGTTGACATGGCTGTTTTGCCAGTTGAGCCAGGTCTTGAGCACCACGCCCAGGTTGGCGGGCTCACCGCGTTCCAGCGCGCGGCTCAGGGCATAGAGGCTGGTGGCCAGCACCGGCGCCACCACCAGAAAGCCCGACAGCGCACCCGCCAGCAGCCAGAAGCGGTGGTGCGCCACCGCAAAGATGGCCGCGCCAAACAGTGCCAGCGCCAGGCCCTGGGCCACGCTGATCCAGCCTGCACGCACCATGTCGCGCCAGCCCAGGGCCAGCCAGTGCAGGGGCCGCGTGAGGCCAATGGTGCGAATAGGGGGCAAAAAGTGGAGCTTGCGGGGCATGGCGGAAGGGTCGCTGGGCGACGGGTGAGTGTGACGTCAACGGGCAGCGGCATCAACCGCTGCGCAGTCAGGAATTGATCTGGGGCAAGAAGTACCTCAGGCCAGCAGCCGGCACAGCGCCGTGAGGCTGGGCACCGTGGCGTGGGGCGGCTGCCCATGCGGCCAGGGGTGGCTGGCGGTGTTGATCCACACGGCCTGCATGCCCGCGTTGAGCGCGCCCTGGGCATCCAGCGTGGCGTCGTCGCCCACATGCAGCACCTCATGCGGTGCCACCCGAACGGCGGTGGCGGCGGCGTGAAAGATGCGCGGGTCCGGCTTGGCCACGCCAAAGTCCGACGCGCTGATGCTGTGGCGAAAGTAGTGGCCGATGCCAATGCGGTGCACGTCGGCGTTGCCATTGGAGACGGCCACCACCGGGTAGCGCGCCGACAGAAAGGCCAGCGTGTCGTGGGCGTCGTCAAACAGCTCCACGCGCTGGCGTTCGGCAAAGAAGAGGTCAAACGCCGGCTCGGCCAGCTCGGGTTCATCGCCGGCCTGGGTCAGGGCCAGCCGGATCGACTCGCGCCGCAGCGCGCTCAGGTCGGCCTTAAGGTCGGGGCGCAAGGTCACCATCTGGTTGCGGATGGCGCGCAGCGCCTCGGTGTTGGAAAACAGCGCCGCAGTGGCCGGCGCATGGTGCGTGAGCCACTCCAGCAGCACCGCCTCGGCGCGCGCAATGGTGGGCCAGATGGGCCACAGCGTGTCGTCCAGATCGATGGAGATGGCGCGGATGCGGGAGAGGTCCAGCAGGGAGGCGGCGTCGGCCCCGGCGGAGCCGGCCGAACCGGGGAAGGGAGTGTCGGGCATGGTCTGGCGAGAATACTCCACGCCCGCCCGGGGCCCGGGGCATTTGCCACAATGGGGCCATGCGCTCTCCCTTTTCCCCCGAACCCCCTTACACCCACGGCCAGGCCGAACGCACCGCCGTGCTGCTGTGCAACCTGGGCACGCCCGACGAACCCACGGCCCCGGCCGTGCGCCGCTATCTGGCGCAGTTTCTGGGCGACCACCGCGTGGTGGAGATTCCCAAGCTGCTGTGGATGCCCATCCTGCACGGCATCATCCTGCGCACGCGCCCGGCCAAGTCGGCCGCCAAATACGCCAGCATCTGGACGCCCGAGGGCTCGCCCCTGGCGCACTGGACAGCCAGGCAGGCCACGCTGCTGCGCGGCTGGCTAGGCGAAGCGGGGCACGCGGTGCTGGTGCGCCATGCCATGCGCTACGGCAACCCCTCCATCGCCAGCCAGCTCGATGCGCTGAAGGCCGAGGGCGCCACGCGCATCCTGATATTGCCGCTGTACCCGCAGTACTCGGCCACCACCACGGCCAGCGTGTTTGACGCTGTCTACACCTGGGCCGCCGCCACGCGCAACGTGCCCGAGCTGCGCTTTGTCAACCACTACCACGACGCGCCCGGCTACATTGACGCGCTGGCCCGCACCATAGAAGCGCACTGGAAGACCCACGGCCAGCCCGACCAGCTGGTGATGAGCTTTCATGGCGTGCCCGAGCGCACGCTGCACCTGGGCGACCCCTATCACTGCGAATCGCGCAAGACCGGCCGCCTGCTGGCCGAGCGCCTGGGCCTGCGCGAGGAGCGCTACCGCATCACCTTCCAGTCGCGCTTTGGCAAGGCCAAGTGGCTGGAGCCCTATACCCAGCCCACCATCGAGGCGCTGGGCAAGGCCGGCACACGCCGCGTGGACGTGGTGTGCCCCGGCTTTACCAGCGACTGCCTGGAGACGCTGGAAGAAATCAACATGGAAGTGCGCGAGGCCTTTTTGCACGCGGGCGGTCAGGAGTTTCACTACATCCCCTGCCTGAACGACAACAACCACTGGATCACTGCGCTCAGCCGCGTGGCGCAGCAGCACCTGGCAGGCTGGCCCACCGAGGTGCCCGGCGCTGCGGCGCTGGCCGATGCGCGCAGCCATGCGTTGGCCGGTGGCGCGCCCAAGGGCGTATGCCCCGTGGCACACTGAACGAATACTATTATTTTTGTAGCTGCTAGCGCTTATCCAGTAAGCGCTGGAGCCTTGTTTTAATCATATTCTGGGTAGGCAGGCATCTGTACGATGCCCCTGCCCTCCGCCGCCCACCGACCCGCACCCATGTCTGTTTCTGCCCTCGCTCCCCACCAGCTGCGGCTGACCATTGACCCCGCCACGCTGGGCTTTGCCAGCACGGCCGAGCTGCACGACCTGCCCCTGCCGTGGATCGGCCAGGAACGCGCGCAGGCCGCTGCGCAGTTTGGCCTGGGGCTGCAGCAGCCCGACTACCACCTGTTTGTGCTGGGCGAAGTGGGCAGCGGGCGCGCGTCGCTGCTGCGCCAGGCCATGCAGGCGGCAGCCGCCGAACGCGCCGTGCCACCCGACCTGTGCTACCTGCACAACTTCGACCAGCCCGAGCGCCCCCGTGCCCTGCGCCTGCCCGCAGGCCAGGGCCGCCAGCTGCGCCAGGGCATGGCCGACATGGCCAAAAACCTCCAGGCCGACATCCCCAAACGCCTGAGCAGCCCCGACTTCCGGGCCGAGGCCGGGCGCATCGAGAAAACCTGGCAGGCGCACGAGAGTGAAGCCTTTGCTGTGCTGGACACATTTGCCGAAGCGCGCCAGTTCCGCCTGAGCCGCGAGGCGGGGCACATGGTGTTCACCCTTAACGGCCCCAAGGGCCAGCCGCTGACCGAGGCCGAAGCCCGCGCCCTGCCGCGCGAGCGCCGCGCCGAGATCGACCTGGCCGAGCAGGCGCTGCGCACCGAGATTGCACGGTTTCTGGAAACCACCCGCCCGCTGGAGCGCGCACGCGACGACGCCCTGGCCGCCCTGCGCCGCAACGCCATCAAGCCGCTGGTGGAGCACGCCCTGCAGGGCATCCGCCAGGGCCTGCGCAAGCAGATCAAGGACGCCGTCAAACTCACCCAGTGGCTGGACCAGGTGGAGCGCTCGGTGCTGGAGCACATCGACCTGTTCGAGCCCGGCGATGCCGACCAGAACACCGACGCCGAAGACGACCGCAAGGACGCGCTCGATGACCTGCTCGCCCGCTGCCACGTGAACCTGGCGGTGGACAACGCCGGCCGCAGCGGCGCCCCTGTGGTGGTGGAAGACAACCCCACCGTGCGATCGCTGTTTGGCAGCATCGAACACGGCTCGGACGCCGACACCATGCAGGCCGACCACGCCAGCATCCATGCGGGCAGCCTGCTCAAGGCGCACGGCGGTTTCATCCTGCTGCACCTGCACGACGTGGCGGCCGAAGAAGGCCTGTGGCAGCGCCTGCGCCGCTTTTTGCGCTGCGGGCGCCTGCAGATCGAGGAAGGCGGCGGCGGTGGCGGCGCGGCCCATGGCATCAGCCTAGGCCTGCCTGTGGCACTGCAGCCCGAGCCCGTGGATGTGGATGTGAAGATCGTGCTGATCGGCTCGGTGGACGAGTACTACGCCCTGCAGGAGGCCGACCCCGACGCCGCCCGGCGCTTTCGCGTGAAGGTGGACTTTGTGGAGCACTTTGTGGCCACGCCCGCCACGCAGCAGGCCACCGCCATCTTTGTGGCCCGCAGCTGCCAAAAGCGTGGCCTGCCGCATTTCTCGGCCAGCGCCGTGGCCCTGCTGCTGGAGCAGACCCACCGCGAAGCCGACGACCAGCGCCGCCAGAGCGCACTGTTTGCCCACACCGAGGCGCTGGTCATCGAAAGCGCCGCACTGTGCCGGGCGCGCGGCGGTGCCCTGGTGGAGCCCCCCGATGTGCTGGCCGCCCAGCAGGCCCGCAGGCTGCGCCACAACTACCCCGAGCAGCAGCTGCACGAATCGATCGCCGAAGGCGAGCGCCTGATCACGCTGCACGGCTCCGTGGCGGGCCAGATCAACGCCATGACGCAGATCGACTTGGGCGACTACCGCTTTGGCTTCCCGGTGCGCATCACCGCGCGCACGTTTGCGGGGCAGGAGGGCCTGCTCAACATCGAGCGCGAGGTCGATATGTCCGGCCCCATCCACGACAAGGGCGTGCTGATATTGCACAGCTACCTCACCGCCCTGTTCAGCCACGTGGCGCCGCTGGCGCTCAATGCGTCCATCGTGTTCGAGCAGGAATACAGCGGCGTGGAAGGCGATTCGGCCTCGTGCGCCGAGCTGTACGCGCTGCTGTCCAGCCTGTCAGGCCTGCCCCTGCGCCAAGGCATTGCCGTGACCGGCGCACTCAACCAGCACGGCGAGGTGCTGCCCGTGGGCGGCATCAACGAAAAGATCGAAGGCTGGTTCCAGGCCTGCGTAGCGGCGGGGCTGGACGGCACGCAGGGCGTGCTGATCCCCGCCCGCAACCAGCGCCACCTGATGCTGGACCGCAGCGTGCTGGACGCGGTGGAGCGCGGGCTGTTCCATGTCTACACCATGGGGCATGTGAGCGAGGGGATTGCGTTGCTGACGGGCGAGGCTTCGGGCATGAGCCCAGCTGAGCTGCTGCAGGCGCAGGCTGATGAGCTGGCCGGAGGTGCGGCCACGGTGGAGGACACAGTGATGCAGCGGGCGGAAGTGACGCTGCGGGGGTATCGGAGGGCTTGTCAGGTGGCGGGGGGCGCGCGGAGGGGGCGCGCCGTTCGGGGGCGCTAGCTCGCTCAGTGCGCCGAAGACCAAAAGCGCTGGGGTCCGGCACCCGCGGTCGACCGCCCTGGGCCGAGGGTGTGACTACCGGCAACGGCGGTGCGATTTTTTTGAACAGCGCGGCGCTGACGTCATTGTTCTTGTTTCGCCCCATGCAGCGTCAAACGCCGATCAGGTGTTTGACGGTGCCATGGTTTTGTTAGCGGCTATGAACGCCGGGCTGAGTCATTCGCCACGAGCAGCCTGGGCACATGCCTTGATCCCCACCGGCCAATCGAGGGGCAGCGCCGCGCAGGGCCGTGTGACGCCCATCCTGCAGCGTGACCTGATGGGGTCAAGGCCGGGTTGTCATGCAGGCAGTTTGGCTGCAAGCAGTTCTACCTTCTCGATGTTGGGCGGAGAACTGAGCAAAGTCGCGGCGTTGGCCATCAAGGCCGCGGCGATCTGGCCGTTCAGATGTGCCTGGCGACCTGCCTCATCGGCGAAGGCATCGAACACACCGAAGGTCGAAGGGCCAAACTTCAATGCGAACCAGGCAGTGGTGCCGGACTCGGCGTTGGCGAGCGGCAGTGCGCTGGCCAGGAACTCGGCAAGCGCAGCCTCCTGGCCGGGTTTAGCTTCGAGGCGAACAAACAGGGCGAGCTTGGTCATGCTGTATTCCTTTGGGTAAATGGAAAAGTGGTTGAAGGGATCGACGAGACTGCAGTCTAAGTTCTCATGACAGACATCTCCAGTGGCAATAATGACAACATTGGTATCATTGTTGCCATGAAACTCCACCTCCTTATTTGTGATGGCGTGTTTGATCTGGGGCTTGCGGCGCTCACTGACACAGTGGGCTTGGCCAATGCGATGGCGGGCTCGCTGCCACAGGCCCCCTCTCGCATAGAGCTCACGCTGGTGGGTGTGCGGCGTCGCATCCGAACAGCGCAAGGCTTGACGGTGCCCGTGGTCACTGCGCGTGGTGTGCCCGAACCAGACGTCGTGCTCGTGCCCGCTTTTGGCGACAAGATGCCTGACACGCTCTCGGCTCGGCTCACACGCCCCGATGTGCCCGATGCGGTCGCGGCTCTACAGCAGTGGTCCACCGCTGGCGCGCACCTTGGTGCCGCTTGCTCCGGTAGTTTCTTGCTTGCAGAGAGTGGTCTGCTTGATGGGCATCGTGCGACGACGTCATGGTGGCTGGGGCCGATGTTTCGGCAGCGCTATCCGAGCGTCACGCTGGACGAGTCACGCATGATCGTGAACTCGACACGCTTCACCACCGCGGGTGCCGCTTTGGCCCACGTCGACTTGGCCTTGCGCATCATCCGAGGGCGCAGTCCGGCGCTGGCGGCCCTGGTGGCACGCTATCTGCTGGTCGAGACACGCAGTTCGCAAGCCGAGTTCGTGATTCCCGACCACCTTGCGCATGCCGACCCGATGGTAGAGCGCTTCGAGTGCTGGGCCAGACGTCGGCTCGCGCAAGGTTTCTCGCTGGCCGAGGCGGCCAGCGCCGCGGGCACAAGCGAGCGCACCTTGGCGCGGCGGCTGCAAAGCGTTTTGGGCAAGACACCACTGTCGTATTTCCAGGACTTGCGCGTCGAGCATGCCGTCCATCTCTTGCGCACAGGCAACGCCAGCGTCGACCAGGTCGCCGCACAGGTCGGGTACTCGGATGGGGTGACGCTGCGGACCCTGTTGCGCCGCAAGCTGGGCCGGGGGGTCAGGGAGTTGCGACGCGGTGGATGACCAAAGGCGTTTGGTGCATGTACGGCTGCAGACCGCCGCGAAACTGTCGGTAGCAAATCCTTCCCAACCCGTGTCCACTACATCGTGCGTTGGGTGCAAAAGCACCAGCCGTGCCAAAGCCGTCTTCAGTGACCTTTCGAATGTCTGAGTATTGGGAAACTGTTACCTTTACCACTGCCTTCCGTTCAGTAACCAGTAACCTGGATTTTCATTCGCATGCTATTCAATCCACTTCAAGTAGGTTCTGTCACTCTGCCCAACCGCATCCTTCTGGCACCACTGACACGCGCCCGTGCCGACGCTGGCCACATGCCCAACGCGCTGATGGCCGAGTACTACAGCCAGCGTGCCACCGGTGGCCTGCTGATTTCCGAATGCACTATGGTGGCGCCCGGTACATCAGCCTTCGTCAATGAGCCTGGCATCTACAACGACGCGCAGATTGCAGCCTGGAGACAGGTGACCGACGCGGTGCACGCCAAGGGCGGACGCATCTTCATGCAGATCTGGCACGCTGGCCGCGCAGCCTACCCTGGCGCTGCCGATGGCGCCCCCATTGTCTCCAGCAGCGCCACCGCCATTGAGGGTGAGATCCACACGCCCCAAGGCAAGGTGCCGCACGCGGTGCCCCACCCCCTGACCGTCGAAGAGATTCCCGGCATCGTGGCTGCATTTGCTCAAGGCGCACGCAACGCCATTGCAGCCGGCTTTGATGGTGTTGAAGTACACGGCGCCAACGGCTACCTGATTGACCAGTTTCTGCGCGACACGCCCAACCAGCGTACCGATGCCTACGGCGGGTCGCTGGAAAACCGTGCACGTTTGCTGTTCGAGGTACTCACTGCCGTGACCCAGGCGATCGGTTCCGAACGTGTGGGCCTGCGCCTGTCGCCCCTCAACAGCTTCAACAGCATGAAGGACAGCGACCCCCTGGCCCTCATCGGCTTCCTGGCCGATAGGCTCAATGCCTTCAAGCTGGCCTACCTGCACGTGATGCGCGCCGATTTCTTCGGCGTGCAGAAGGCCGATGTCATGCCCGTAGCGCGTGAAAAGTTCAAGGGTGTGTTGGTGGGCAATATGGGTTACAGCGCTGATGAGGCAGAGGCAGCCATTGCCGAAGGTAAGCTTGACGCTGTGGCCTTTGGCACCGCCTTCCTGGCTAATCCGGACCTGGCCGCACGCATCAGAGCCAAGGCACCGCTGAACGCGCCTGACTCCAACACGTTCTACACAGGTGGCGCCAAGGGCTATACAGACTATCCGGCACTGCAGGTCGCATAAATCACCGCCCCAAAAGATCGAAGAAACGAGCCACTTTATACCCAAGGCTCTGCCCTTCGATCTTGCGAAGCTGTGAATCGATGGCGTCTACCGAGTGTTGTACGCCATCACGATCTTTAATAGATAAGTTGCCTCGGTTTGCTCCGCCGCCCGCCGAACTCGTACGACGTACATCGTTTCCGGTTCAAACAGTATCGAGGCCGCACTATCCTCCCATCCTGAGGTGACGGTTAGGCCGCGAACGGCAGCCCGCCGCTACTTACCGGCGGCTCAAGATGCAAACGTGATCTTCTGCTTTGGGCCGGGAGCAGCCAGCCATTACCCCCTGGTTACTTGCCCAAAACCTGCCTATTTCACAGGGATCGGGTACCGACTAAGCCAGACCCGTATGCGCCCGCAGCCACGCCGCAACATCCCCCGTCACCTCATCCCGATTCGTCTCATTCAAGATCTCATGCCGCGCGGCCGGGTACAGCTTGACCGCCACATCGGCCACACCGGCATCGCGATACCGCTGCCCCAGTTGCTCCAACAACACCCCGCCTGCGGCCAGCGGGTCTGCGTCGCCGGATGCGATGAGGATGGGCAGGTCGCTGCGGATGCGCGCGAGTTGCGCGGGGTCGGCCAGCCGGGGCGCGGGGGCGAAGAGCGAGGGGATCACGTCCTCAAGCACGTCCCAGCCGCACCACGGGTCGGCCACGTAGGCGTCTACCTCTGCGGCGTCGCGCGACAGCCATTCGTAGCCGGTGCGGTGTTCAAAGCCTGCGTTGAAAGCCGCGAGCCCAGCGGGCGCATCGGCAGGCGCGTTGGCCATGGCAGCGGCAAAAAGGTCGAGGGCGGTGGAGCCTGACAGGATGACGCCGGACCAGGTGGATGAATGGTCCAGGATGGCCGCCTGCGCTGCGAACGAGCCCATGGAGTGGCCGAACAGAAAGAGCGGCAGGCCGGCGTGCTGCGCACGCAGCTGCGCGCCGAACTGGGCCACGTCGGCAATGAGGCCGCCGAAGCCAGCGCTGCCAAAGTCGCCCAGCTTGCCACCGGCCGTGCGCCCGTGGCCGCGATGGTCCACCGCGTGGACGATGAAGCCTGCAGCGTTCAGGGCGCGCGCAAAGCGGTCGTAGCGCTCGCCATGCTCGGCAAGGCCGTGGGCGATTTGCACGACGCCTGCGGGCTTGCCCGGGGTTTCGGCCCAGGTGTAGGTGGTGATGCGGGTGCCGTCGGCGGTGGACTGGAAGGAGGACGTGGTGGCGGTGCTCATCGGTTCATTCTGGCACGGGGTCTGGTTGGCACGCCACGATGAAATTGCCATGGGAGTGGCCTCCACCACTTGCAGCGACGCGCGCAACCTGACACGGGCTGATGCCAGTAAAAGCTGGTGGACCGCCTTGGGGCACGCGGCCTTCTGTCAGGGCCAACACGCGCAGGCCTTGGAGTCAAATCAGTGCTTTGCGCACGTCTGCCAGCGCTGTTAGCTATTTTATTGATAGCAAACTGCTTGGCCACCAGTTTGCGTGGCGCGCGTACACGCAGCTGTTATCCAGCCACCCCACCGTGCACCTCACTGCGCGGCCGCGCTGCCCCCTGCGCGCTCCGGGGCAGGAGCGAGTTGCACGTGCCCGTAGTGTCGCGCTGCAGCGCGTGGTACCCGGGCCGCCTGCAGTGCGGCGCGAATCGCACTGGCCACCGCCTCGGGCTTCTCCAGGGGGATGCCGTGCCCGCTGTCCACCCACACCTGGGTGGAGCCTGGGTACAGCTGTGCAATGGCTGCCCGCTTGCGCTCGGCATCTTCCGCCAATGCCGATGGCGCCCCCGTGGCGCGCAATGCGCTCAGCACCCATACGGGGATCGACGGGTCCACCGGCAGGTGCGAAACCTGCTCGCCCGTCGCATCCATCGCGGCAAGCTCTTGTTTGGCCGTGTCAGAGGTCGTGGCTTGGAACACCACCTTCAACCAAGCCGGCCAATGGTCTGGGTTGCCAGCGCCTTTGACCTGGTCAGGGTGCGTGGAATCCACCAGCACCAGCGCCGCGACCTCTGCTGGGTGTTGGCGCGCGTACAGCTGCATGTACAGGCCGCCCAGCGAGTGGCCGACCAGCACATAGGGCGGCGGTAGCTGGCGGGCCCTGAGCAAGGCCCGCAGCTCGTGCACCACCTGCGCCCCATCACGCGGCTGGGGGGATGCATCGCTGCGGCCATAGCCCACACGGTTGTAGGCCGGAGCGCGGGTTTCTGCCACGGTGTCGGGCCAGACCTTGGCCCACCAGTCGAGTGTGGCGCCCAGGCCGTTCTCGAACACCACCACGGGTGCGTCCTGCCCCGCCTGCACGTATTCGACCGTGCGCCCGTCCACCGTGTCGGTGGTGGCGCCGGGCAAGCTTGCGCAACCGCTCACGCAGACTGCCAGCAGCAGGCTGGCCCAGTGCCATCGGTTCATGGTCTCAAGTCCTTTGCATACAGGTTCATGGCCCGCAGGCCAGAGCAGCGCGGTGCCATTTAGAGTGGCGAACAAAACTCAGTGAAGCGGTTCTGGCTAGGCGCTGTGTCGCAGGCAGTACGAGCAGTACGACAAGACACAGCAACGACGCCAGAAGAGTTTTGTTAGACGCTCTTAGCAGCGGCCTGCCGTGCGCAGCAGAGCATTGCATTCCTTGGCTGCACCTCGCCCCTGCGGTTGGGCGGCTGCTGCCGGGGCCTGGGCGCCACCGTTGCCCGGCCTGCCCACCATGGCGGTGCAGATGGCGTCGGAATGGGGTGTTTGCCCAAAGCTCATGGCTTTCTGAAAGCCGGTGGCGCCGTACAGATAGCACCGGTAGCTTGCGCCGTCGCGGGTGGTGGCGGTGTAGTTGATGCGGCCGCCGGTTTCCTCCTGGCGGTCGGTGATGGTGAACTGGCCGGTGGTCCGGCCGATGGCCTGCGCGGTGCGCTGCTCCAGGCCCTCCTGGTCGAGGGTGGACGCACATCCGGTGACGATCAGCACCGTGGTGATGATGGCGGCGAGCCGGGCGGGCATTGAAGTTTTCATGAAAGGCATGGCGTGGTTTGCTCCGAAGGGTGGGGCGTTTTTCATCGGGTGAAGCAGTTGTCTGCCGGGATGGTGGCCAGACTGGGCGCCACCGATGAAAGCGATGGCTGGCTGGTGGGAATCCCGTCGCCCAGCAGGCACAGCAGGTTGGTGGGGCGCAGCGTCCAGATGGCGCCAAAGCGGGTGCCAGTGACGGTGCGCAGCTCGCCCCAGTGCGCCGCCAGCGCCTGGTTGGCCTCCGAGCGGGCAAAGGTCACCACTCCGAGCTTGGTCGGCCCGGCCACTTGCGACGGGCCTGCACATTCATTTCCGCCAAACGTCAGCACCCCTTCGTAATAGTCGAGCGTGTTTGGGGCCGTGATGCGCGCACGCAGGATCTTCTTGAACGACTGCGCGCCCGCCTTGACACACCCTTTCTGCACCCAGTCGCCTTCCAGCACGTTGATGGACGCCGAAGGCGGCTCTTTGCCGCCGCCGTCATCCGGGGGGTCGGAATCACCGCCTCCACCACCACAGGCGCCCAAGGCCAGCGTGGTGATGGCGATGAGCGCCATGCCCGGGCGCAGCGGACTGGAGAAACGGACGAACCGGGAGAGGCGGAAGGGGAAAGACATGGCAGTTTCCTTGGGTTGACGGTAGAAAAAAACGCATACGCAGATGCGACAGGCCGAGCGATGCCCCGCGGCCCATGAAAGGGCCGCATACGCATCGGCGGGGGGGTGGGGAAATCAGCCCGGCTTGCGGGCTACGACAAAGGCGCGAATGTCCTTGCCCCGCCTGCCATGCCGCTCGGTGCAGACAATGTGCAGGCCCTGCTGCGCCATGGCCGATGTCAGCCGGTGCTCGTCAAAGCACAGCACCGTCGGGGCTTTGCCAATAGCGCGCATCAACGGCACGGCCAGGTAGGGAATCAGCGGGTTCATCTCGGCCAGGCAGGGGGTTTTGGAAATCAGCAGGCCCCCTGGTCGCAGGGCCGCCACCGCCTGCTGCAACGCAGCGTCCAGGTCGGTGGCGAGGTGCAACAGGTTGAAGGCCAGCACCGCATCGAATACGCCGCACCCGAACACCGGGGCTTCGGCATCGGCCACGGCAAAGCGCAGCTGGGGCGACGGCTGGTTTGCGAGCCGTTCGCGGGCGATGGCGATCATCCCGGCCGACACATCGGTGGCCAGCATGCTGCGCGTGAAAGGCGCCAGTCGCAGCGCCGTGCTGCCCGTGCCGCAGCCGATCTCCAGCACATCCTGCTGGGGAGCGAGCAGCCCCTGCACGCGCTGCAACGTGGCCTCATATCCCTCCATGTCGGCAATGGGGTCGGCTGCGTACTTGCGCGCGATGCGGTCCCAGAACCGCGCCTTGGAGGCCGCAGCAAGTGCGTCAGAGACCGGGGCGATGGCGGGAGATGACATAGGGGTTCAGACAATGTGGAGTACGGACTGCAAAACAGCGATGACCTGCACCCGGATGCTATCCATGCATTGAAGCGCAGGATATTGCGGTAAATTGCACAAAACATATACACAAATGCATGGATAACCTCGACTGGAACCAGCTAAAAGCCTTCCTGCAAACCGCCCAGACCGGCACCCTGTCGGCTGCAGCGCGCAAGCTGGGCCTGACCCAGCCCACGTTGAGCCGGCAGGTCGCCGCCATCGAGCAGCAGATGGGGGTGACGCTGTTCGAGCGCGTGGGCAAGGCCATGGTGCTCACGCCCACCGGGCTCGACCTGCTGGAACACGCCCGCGCCATGGGCGCCGCCGCAGAGGCCCTGGGCCTGGCTGCCAGCGGCCGCTCGCAGGCGGTGGGGGGGGTGGTGTCGGTGTCGGCCACCGACGCCGTGGCCGCCTGCCTGTTGCCACCCATCGTGCAGCGCCTGCGCGCGCAGGAGCCGGGGATTGCGGTAGAGGTGATCTCCTCCAACGCGCTGAGCGACCTGCTGCGGCGCGAGGCCGACATCGCCGTCCGCCACGTCAAGCCCGAGCAGCCTGACCTGATCGCCCGCCTGGTGCGTGAAGCCCAGGCCAGCTTTTACGCATCGGAAGCCTGGGTGCAAACCCACGGCCACCCGCGCAGCGCAGAGGATGCAGCCGGACTGCCGTTTGTGGGCACCGACCGCAACGGCCAATACCTGCAGTACCTGCGCCAGCACGGGCTGCCGGTGAGCGAGCAGAACTTCAGCTGCTACTGCGAGCACACAGTGGCCCACTGGGCGCTGGTGCGCCAGGGCATGGGCATCGGCGCCATGATGGACGAGATCGCCCGCGACACCCCTGGCATCGTCCGCGTGCTGGATGACGTGCCTGCGGTTCGCTTTCCGGTCTGGCTGGTATCGCACCGAGAGCTGCGCACCTCGCGGCGGATCAGGGTGGTGTTTGAGGCGCTGGCGGAGGGGTTGGCGCGCGAGGGCTGAGCACAGGCTATGTGCGTACCGCTTTAATCTGCACAGTGCGCTGCTGAGCGGCGATGAACCGGCCCGCCTGCTCCAGCGATGCCCCTCCGGCGCAGCGCACGGCCGCGTGGTGGGCAAATCGGGCGAGCTGTGGGACGACCCCGAGCAGGACCTGTTCTACCTGAACGCCCAGGACTATGTGGGCACCCCGCCTGCTTCGCTGCCACCCTCGATGACAGAAGGGGGCACGAAGCACGGCTATCCGGAGACGGGATGCCCCTGCGGTATAGCGCCACCGGATCTGCCAAAACGACCCAGCCCCACATTGACCAAACCCTCAGCACGGCGCAACAGGAACAGCACATCCATCCCCATGCGCTGTGCCATGGCCAGACCTTCGTCGGGGCCTGCCACCAGCAATGCTGTGGCCCAGGCGTCCGCGTGCATGCAGGTGCGCGCCAGCACGGTGACCGATGCCACGGCGTTGTTCACGGGTGCGCACCGGCGCGGGTCCATGGTGTGCGCAAGGCGCGCACCACCCACTTCCAGATAGCGCCTGTAGTCGCCCGAGGTGGCCACAGCCAGATCCTCCAGCTCGATGACCCCATGCACCGCGCGGCGCCCTGCCTCGGGCCGTTCGAGCGCCACAGACCAGGGCGAGCCGCTCGCCTGGCTGCCCACGGCGCGCAGCTCACCATCCAGCGCGGCCAGCGCGTGCCGCGCTCCGTGCCGTTGCAGCACATTGGCCATGCGGTCCACCGCGTAGCCCTTGGCAATGCCGCACAAGTCGAGTTGTAAGGGCAAACGCTTTCGGGCGCGGCCTGCGGGCCTGTCCAGCTCCAGGCCCCCATGCCCAGTTCGCGGTGTGGGTTGGCGTGCGGCCCGGATTGCATCCGCATCGGGTGCGTCGCGCACCGCGCCGAACCCCCAGGCATCGACCAGCGCCCCCACGCACGGATCGAAAGCACCCCCGCTCAGTAGCTGGACATCGAGCGCACAGTCGAGTACCTCCAGTATTTCAGCGGGCAGGTCGACCCAGGCGTCCACGGGCGCGCGGTTCAGGCGCATGAGGTCGCTGTCCGGTTTCCAGGGCGACATCTGCTCGTCCACCTGCTCGACCGCAGCGGCAAGGTCCTGGCGCAAGGCCGCCAGGTCCATGGTGTGGTCGGCGTCGACCGTGGCCGACCAGCGTGTGCCCATGGCGGGGCCGTGCAAGGTGGTGCGCTTGTGGGCCGCAGTGGTGTCAGAAGATATCTTCGGCATAGCGCTCCTTGGCTTTCAACGTCGCGACGCTCAACTGCAGTGGTTCCAGCACCGCGTCCAGCGCCTCGGCCACTCCCTGTGCCATGGCGCGGCTGCCGCAGACGCGAACGATGGCGCCCTGCGCCACCCACTCGCGCAGGTGCTCGGCGTCGCGGCGCAGGGCGTCCTGCACATAGCCACCGCCGCCTGGAACGCGGGAGAACACCGTCTGCAGCGTGGCCAGGCGCCCTTCACCGAGCCAGCGCTGAATGTCAGCGCCGAAGTAGAAGTCCCGCGCCGGGTCGCGCCCACCAAAGTACAGGTGCATCGGGCGATGTCTGTCGTTGCGGCGGATGAAGCCGGCCAGCGGCGCCACGCCTGTGCCCGCCCCAATCAGCAACACAGGCCGCCGCGTGCGCGGCAGTGCGAAGCCGGGGTTGGACCGGATAAAAGCCGTGATGCTGTCGCCCATCTGCAGACCCAGCAAGTGCGTCGAGCACAGGCCGCCCGGCATCTGACGCACGCAGATTTCCACGAACCCGTCTTTCCAGCCCGACGCCAGCGAGTAGTAGCGCGGCACGGCCGAACCCGGCGGCACGATGCCCAGGAGATCGCCGGCTGCAAACCGCGCCAGACCGTGCCCACGCAGGCGTGCGCCCGGCCCCTGTGCAGGCCACGCAAAGCGCAGGATCGCCGTGGCCTGCCCGGTGACACCGGAATAATCCTGGCGCGCCATGAGTGTGAGCGTCGCGGTGGGTGGCACGCGCGGTACATGCTCCAGAACCAGGGGTTCGTTCAGCGCCTGCGCCAGGGCATCGCCCCAGCGCGCGAATTGCTGGCCCGATTGCTGGTGGATGCACTCGAGCGGCAGCAACGCGGGCCAGCCCCGTGCGCGCAGCGTCTGATCCAGCGCCTCGGCAAAGGCGCAGAAGGCCGGAAACTGCCGGTCGCCAAAGCCCAGCACCGTCACTGGCACAGCGCTGGCGCCGAGCTTGGCGAGGTGCTCCAGCGCGTGACTGGCGTGGGCCGGGGCCTGGCCTTCGCCATAGGTGGCTGCAAGCACAAACACCTGGCGCGTGGTGGCCGTGGTTCGGAAGTTCTCCAGCGCACTGGTGTGAACGCGGTGGCCGCGCTGGCTCAGCGCGTCTTGCAGCGTTTGGGCAAACCCCCAGGTGCTGCCGCCTTCGCTGGCCACGAAGATGAGCACGTCGGCCTGTGCCAGCGGGGCGTTGCCCGTGATATGCGGCGCCACGCGGCGTGCTTGCCACCATATGCCAACGCCCGACAGCCAGAACAGCAGCACGCTGGCGCCCGAGAGCCCCAGCACCACGGCCCAGGGCCAAGCCGCTTCGCCCGTGTGCAGCACCACGGCCCAGTCATAGACGCGCTGAGCCAGGGTGGCGTCCTGCCAGGCCAGCATCTGGCCAGAGTACCGGTCGATCCAACCTTGACCCTGGGCGGTGGCGACATTCCAGGTGTCCTCCGGGTCGTTGGCGCCGGGAAAATTCAGTTTGCGCAAATCCTGCACCGCAAGGCTTTGCAGCGCGGCCAGCTGTGCGCCTGGCAAGTCAGGCCTGCCGGTGACCACGGAGACCACTTCCGGCTCGGTTCTGGTGTCCAGCGCCACCAGCCCCAGGGTCGAGGCGCTCATGGTCAGCGCCGTGAGTGATGTGAGGCACAGGACCGCGAGCACCACACGGCCCGTGACCACATGGATCCGCTGCGCCAGCGAGCCTCGCACCCGTGCCGCCAGCCGCTGCCAGCCACCCATGCGCCGCAACAACAGCACCAGGGCAGAGACGCACAACAAGGCCATGGCCAGCGCAATGCCCGCAGCACCCCAGCGCCCGGCGTCGCCCAGCAACAGTGAGCGGTGCAGGTTCTTCACCCAGCGCGGAAGCGCCGAGGGTTGCCACGCACCCAGCACCTTGCCATCGGCCGGATCCACGTACGACGCCTGCGGCTGGTCGCCAGCAAAGCTGAACACCGCGATGGCACCCGAAGGCAGACGGCGAATTTCCTCCACACCCGGGACGCTGCGCGTCACGCGCTCCACCAGCATGGCCACGGGCAAGTCGCCTGGCGCGACGGGGGCCTGCCACGCCTGCTGCACTGGGTCGATCGCCAAGACAGAGCCGGTGATGCCCAGCACCACAGCCAGGGTGCCAACGGTCAGGCCCAGCCAGCGGTGGATGACTTTCCAGCTCATGCAAGCCCCTTTACTGAAGTTGGAAAGTCGCCGATTGGATGTACTGCTTGCCAGCCTGCGGCTTGCCGACGTTAGCGGTGGACAGCGGGATGCGGACCTCCGACGGGCTGTCCCGCATGTCTTCCACAGCGGCGTCGATACGGATTTCATAACCCGCATCCATCAGTGCATCCGCCAGATCGGCGGTGACCTTGAGTGTGCGCCCCGCGCCCACGCTGGCACCGGTGACGCCATCCAGGCGCTTGGCGTCGCCGGCCGAGAGGCGGCTCCAGTCAGACAAGTGCTTGTGGTACTTGGCCTTGCCGCCGGCGACCCACAGCGTGCGCACATAGGCGCCTTTGGCATCGGTCAGGTAGGCCGCCAGGTAGGCGCCGTCGCCACCGTAGTTTTTGAGCTGGGCGGTCAGCGTGAGTGGGCGGCTGTGCGCCAGGGCCGGAAGGGCCAGCGCGCACGCGGTGGCCAAAAGGGTCAAAAGAGGTTTGGACATGGTGATGCTCCTATGAGAAAGGTGGTTACTCGATCTGGCCGCGTGGCGCGGTGCCAGGCGTCAACAAAGGCGATGGCACGGCGGCGCCGTCCGGTTGCGGTGGGCGGGGCTGCCGCGCAGCACCGTCGTCACCACGACCACGTTCCCGGGCACGCTGGTGGTTGTCTTGCTTCATCTTCAACACCTTCAGTGTTTCCGGGTCGATCTTGGCTTTGAAAGCGCGGCCTTGGACGTCCGTGCCACGAATTTCATAGCAACCGTCGTCAATCTTCAGGCGCTGGATCTGCCAGCCCTGCGCGGCTGCCATCTGCAGCACCGCTTCACGGTTCTGCCAGCGGTGCAACGGCGCGTCGCAATCGTCACCGGCCCATGTGGGCGATGCAGCCAGGCCCAGTGAAAGAACCAGCAGGCCGCGCCGCAAAGAGGGGTGGTGTTTCATGAAAGGCTCCTTGAAGTCGGTAATACATGACTTAACACATCCCACACGGTTCGTGGTTGAGGCTGCGCAGGGTTGCTCAGGATTGGCCCGTCCAACCCGTATCGCAGCGTGTGGTTGCTCATGCAAAGTGGGCCCCCATCGGCCTCCTTTTAGCGGCAACGTCGCTATCCATGAGGTGTCTGCATGCGTGTTGGAGGGCATTGTGGAAGCATCCCCGTGAACGCCTGCTGAATGGCGCATTCATCCTCTGTTCATCGCCGGGGCAAAGGTACAGCGACGACCCACAAGCAAGATCAACGATCCCCGTGCCACCACCCCACGGCGACGTGCCCAACAGTCGAACATATATACTTCGAATACGTTTCATATATAGGTAGCCCATGGGCATAGTCAAAATTTCCGACCAGATGCACGAAAACCTGCGTCTGGCCAGCACAGCGCTGAGCCGCTCCATCAACGCCCAGGCCGAGCACTGGATGCGTGTCGGCATGCTGGCCGAGATGTACCCCGATCTGGACCACCGCGAGATTTGCCAGATGCTGGTGCGGGCCGAGCTGGCAGGTGGGCTGGATGTGGCGCTGGCGGCGCGGGGTGAGCTGGATAAACCTGGCGCCGCAGCCCCCACCGCGCGCACCAGAAAGCAGCCGCACTGATGGCGCGGGCTGACCGTGGGGTGCCGATCCGTTCGGCCGAAGAACTGGTGATGGCGCGGTGGGCGGCGCAGCTGGCGGCCGAGGTGCTGGCCATGATCGAGCCGCATGTGGTGCCGGGCGTGACCACCGACGCGCTGGACCGTCTGTGCCACGACCACATCGTGAACGTGCAGGGCGCACGGCCTGCCAATGTGGGCTATCTGGGTTACCCCAAGACGGTGCTGACCTCGGTGAACCATGTCGTGTGCCACGGCATCCCATCGCCCCAGCAGGTGCTGAAGAAGGGCGACATCGTGAACATTGATGTGGCGGTGGAAAAAGACGGCTGGTACGGCGACACCAGCCGCATGTTCTGCGTGGGCACACCCAGCGTGCTGGCCCAGCGGCTGGTGCGCACCACGTACGAGGCGCTGTGCGCGGGCATCCGCGCGGTAAGGCCGGGCGCCACGCTGGGCGATGTGGGCCACGCGATTGCCACCGTGGCGCAACGCGAAAACTTCAGCGTGGTGCGCGAATACTGCGGCCACGGCATTGGCACCGTGTACCACGATGAGCCCCAGGTGGTGCACTACGGGCGGCGCGGCCAGGGGCTGCGGCTGGAGGCGGGCATGGTGTTCACCATCGAGCCCATGCTGAACGCAGGCCAGCGCGAGACCAAGGAGCTGGCCGATGGCTGGACGGTGGTGACCAAAGATCGCTCGCTCTCCGCCCAGTGGGAGCACATGGTGGCCGTGACGGACAGCGGCTATGAGGTGCTGACGGCGTGGCCGGGGGGCACGGGCAGCTACCCAGCTATTTAGCAGCGATGGTGGCTGTGCAAGGACATCAGCCCATCAGCCGCGTGGCAGCTCCAGGCGGGCCCAGGCTGCCAACACGTCGGGCTGCTTCTTGATCCAGTTGGCAGACATCATGTTGGCGCCCCAGTGGTGAATGCGCGCCACGCCCTCCCCCATGTTCCACAGGTGCCGCAACTGCAAGAACAGGGGCAAAGCGGCGAGGTCGGCATCGGTGACAAGGCCGCCCCCTGCGCGGTAGCCGGCCAGGTACTGCTGCCAGCGCTTGAGCAAAGCTTCGTCGGGCTCCATGGGGTCCTTGCGCGGCAGGTTTGACCACAGAAAAACGCACAGGTCATAGGTCAGGAACCCAGGCCCGGCGTCGTCAAAGTCAAAGAAGGCTGCGCGCCGCACACCCTCGGCATCGGTGGTCACATGGTTGTTGAAGCCATGCGTGTCGCCGTGGCACATCACGTGGGTCAAGGTGCCCTCAACATCCGCCAACTCGCGCAGAAGCCGCTCAATCAGTTGCCGGTAGGCATCGAGCACGGCGGAGTCCAGATCGGGATGGGCGGCAAGGTAGTCCAGCGTGCGTCCGGCAAGATGGTGGCCGTCCAGCACATAGCGGCTTGCGGGGCCTGCGTAGCTCTGCGCGGCGCTGTGAATCTGCGCCAGCGTGGCACCGGTCAGGTGCAGGTCTTCGGGGGTATCGGGCACAGCGCCATCGCAGTGACGGAGGAGGACCAGCGCACGAGGGCCCTCCGGGAACGGCAGGGTCACGCTGGTCATGCCGTTCGCAGCCAGCACCGGAGAGGCCACAACCACGCCCTGCGCTTCCAGATGTGCCAGCAGTGCCACCTCAAAATCCACATTGAACGGACCGCGCGGTCGGATGGCGCAGAGCCTTGCCACATAGCGGCTGCCATCCGCTGTTCGGACAGCGTAGTTGTCATTGAGGTTGCGGCGGATCAGGTAGCACTGCTGCACTGGCAGGCCGTAGTGGCGCTCTACCCAATGCGCCACAGACGCGGCTGCTGCCGTGGTGTGGGAGGCAACCAGAATCGTGTCGGGCGATGGGGTGGGATGCATGCGGCATTCTGCATGCAAGCAATACGGCGGTGGCGCACAGGCAGTGGCCCATGGCATGCCTTTGAGCAAAAGGCCCGCCAGCGCTTACTGCTGGCGTGCAAGCAGTATCAAAACCATAGCACCGCGCGCCACGCTTACCAGGGGAGTGGCGCGCCACTGTAGGCGTAGAAGCCGCCCGTCTCCTCGGGCGCCAGTCCATCCAGCACCCGCAGCATGTCGCCCGTTGCATCGGCCGCCGGGCGGCCGATTTCTGCACCGTTGAACGGGGCCGACAACGCCGAGTTGACGGTGCCCGGGTGCAGTGCCACCAGCGCGGCCAGCGGGTGGGTTCGGGCCACTTCGATGGACGCCGTTTTGACCAGCATGTTGAGCGCGGCCTTGCTGGCGCGGTAGCTGTACCAGCCGCCCAAGCGGTTGTCGCCAATGCTGCCCACCTTGGCCGAGAGCACGGCCAGCAAGCCGCGCCCCTGCTTGGGCAGCAGTGGCGCAAAGTGCGCCAGCACGAGCGCGGGGCCGAAGGTGTTGGTGCGGAAGGTGGCTTCCATCTGCGTGTAGTTCAATTGGCCCAGGCGCTTTTCAGGCATGCCGTGGGGGCCGTGCAGCAGGCCTGCGGCGTGGATGATGCAGTGCCACGGGCCCTGGGCCTTGAGCTGGTGGGCGGCGGCGGCAATGGTGGCTTCGTCATCCAAATCGACCGCCGGGCTGGTGTGACGGCCCAGGCCCACGGCCAGGGCGCAGCGCGGGTCGGCCTGCAGATGGGCGAGGAAGGCGCTGCCGATCGCGCCGGTGGAGCCGATGACGAGGGCGCGGTAGCCATCAGGCAGCGACTGCAAAGAAGTGAACGGCGTTGCGGCGGGTTGTACTTGAGACATGGCGCGGTCCTGCGGTGAGGGTATCGTTGGGTGGTTCGGCCGGCGGTCTATAGCGCATCCAGCCGCGTGCGCAGGCTGGCCGCATGCTCGCGCAGTGCATCCAGTTGCGGGCCCTGCATCTTCTGCAATTGGCGGTACACCATGCCGAGGCGGAAGTTGCTGCCCAGCGTGCACTCGTTGCGCGCAAAAAAGTCCCAGTACAGCGCGTTGTACGGGCAGGCGCGCTCACCCACCTTGAGCTTCTTGTCGTAGTGGCAGCCGCTGCAGTAGTCGCTCATGCGGTCGATGTAGGCGGCGCTGCTCACGTAGGGTTTGGTAGCGAGCAGGCCGCCGTCGGCAAACTGGCTCATGCCCACGGTGTTGGGCACTTCCACCCATTCAAAGGCGTCGATGTACACGCCCAAATACCAGCGGTGCACGGCGGCAGTATCAAGCCCCGCCAGCAGCGCGAAGTTGCCGATGACCATGAGGCGCTGGATGTGGTGGGCATAGGCCTGATCCAGCGACTGGCCCACGGCGTGCTGCATGCAACGCATGCGGGTGTTGCCCGTCCAGAACCACTCGGGCAGTGGTGTGCTGTGGCCCAGGGCGTTGCGCTCGTCGTAGCCGGGCATGTGGGCCCAGTAGATGCCGCGCACGTACTCGCGCCAGCCGAGGATCTGGCGGACAAAGCCCTCCACGGCAGGCAGGGGCGCGGCGCCTGCGTGGTAGGCGGCCTGGGCGCGCTGCACCACCTCTTGCGGGCGCAGCATTTTGGTGTTGAGCGCGAAGGACAGCAGGGAGTGGAAGAGCCGCGCGCTCTTTGTGCTCATCGCGTCTTCATACGCGCCAAAGTGCGGCAGTGTGGTGGTGACGAAGTGATCCAGCCACTCCAATGCCTCGGCCCGGTTCAGCGGCCAGCACAGGGCGTGGGCCTGCGGGTTGCCAAAGCTCTGCACACCTGCAGCCTCAATGGTGGCCCACAGTGCGCTGTGGTCGTGCGTGGGGCGGGCGTCGGGCGGCAATGCGGGCGCGTCCTTGGTATCTGGCCAGGGCTTGCGGTTGTTGTGGTCGTAGTTCCACTGGCCGCCTTCGGGCTCGCCTGCCTCGTCGATCAGCACGCTGTGGCGCTGGCGCATGCGGCGGTAGAAGTGCTCCATGCGGCCTTGGAACACCTCGGCCATTTCGGTGCGGGTGGTGTAGAAGTGCTCGCTGCTGACGGCCTGCACGGCAAAGCTTTGCTCTGCACCCCAGGTGCGCAGTTGCGCGTCGAGCCGCCATTCGTCGGGGTGCTGGTATTGCAGCGTATGCGCGCCATAGTGGGCCATGAGGGCGGCCAGGTTGTCGGGCATCGACTGGCGGTTGCTCGTATCGTCAATCGCCACGTAGCGCACGCGGTGCCCGGCCTCGCGCAGGTGGCGGGCCAGGTCACGCATGGCGGCGAAGATGGCAAGGATCTTTTGCGCGTGGTGCAGCACATAGTCGGTCTCTTGCCGCACTTCCATCAGCACGTAGACCACGCCTTCGTCCTGCGCGGCGAACCACGAATGCCCGGGGTTGAGCTGGTCGCCCAGCAGCAGTCGCAGGGTGTGGGTGCGGGATTGCTGCGTGCTCATGCCATGCCCCATAGGCGGCGGTAGCTGCCGTCGGCATCGTGGTCTTGCGTCTGCTTGATGGGGTTGAAGCGGCGTCCCCCACGCGGGTCGGTGCCGCGCCCGGCAATGTAGAGCCAGTTGGCCTGGTTGCTGTACACGTCGTAGTCCACCAGTTGCGATTCAAACCACGCGGCGCCTGCGCGCCAGTCGCTGTGCAGGTCATAGACAAGGTAACTGGCGGCCACCTGGCGCAGGCGGTTGCTCAAGTAGCCGGTGGCGGCCAGTTCGCGCATGGCGGCGTCAACCAGTGGCTGGCCCGTATCACCCCGGCACCAGCGCTCAAAACCGCGCGGGTTGTGCGGGGCGTGTGGCAGCCCTGACAGCCCCCGCGCCCGGTACAGCGCCGCGCCGTATTGCAGGTGCAGCAGCCGAAAGTAGTCGCGCCACAGCAGCTCAAACCACAGCCAGTAGGTGCCATCGTTGGCACCGTGGTCGCACTCGAAGGTTTTCAAGTCGGCATAGATCTGGCGTGGCGAGAGTGCCCCCGTGGCCAGCCAGGGCGAGAACTTGCTGGAGTAGTCCAGCCCCGTGAGCCCGTTGCGCGTGGCCTTGTAGCTGTGGGGCAGCTTGCGGGCCAGGTATTGCGCCAGGTGGGCCAGCGCGGCGGCCTCGCTGCCATCACAGGCAGGGGTGCCGTAGGGGAAGGACGAGCGCACATCGCTGCCTTGTGACGGTGCGGGCTGCTGGATGCGGACAGCGCCCTCTTTTGCACCCACGGCCTGCAGCACGGGCGCGGGCACATCGGGTGGTGGCAGCAGCCGCGTGGGGGCGGGCAATGGTGCGGCGGGGGTGATGCCTGCGCGCTCGACCTTCTGGCGGAAGCTGGTGAACACACCGGGCAGGTCAGAGGCAGGCCAGGGCATGTCGGCTGGGTGCAGCAGGCTGCTGTGCCATACGGTACGCACCTGGAGGCCCGCCGCGCGCAGGGCTGCGACCTCGGCCTGTTCGTAGGGGGCGGCAATGTCTTCGCACACCACAGTAGTGGCCCCCACCGCCTGGGCCAGTTGCGGCAAGGCGGTGACGGGCGGCGCCTGGCAGATGAGGAGCGGGTTGCCCAGTGCGGACAGGCTTGCGCTCAGCCCGCGCAGCGCGGCGGCAGCAACGGCGCGGCGGTGCACGCCCACGCGGGCAAAGCCCCAGGGCGTGGGTTCGTCAGCCGCAGGCAGGCACACCACGGGCAGCAAGTGCGTGGCACCGCTGGCGAGTGCCGCGTGCAGCGCGGGCTGGTCGTGCAGGCGCAGGTCGTTGCGAAACCAGAACAGCACCGTGCTCATGCAGCGCCTTCCTCTGCTGCCTTGCCCGCACGTTTGCGTTCGCTGCGGCAGCGGTCTGAGCAGTACTTCACTTCGTCCCACACCTTCTCCCACTTCTTTCGCCAGGTGAAGGGCAGCCCGCAGTGCAGGCAGGTTTTCTGCGGGAGGTCTGATTTTTTGCGCATGCGCATGGCGGGCCCATGGTGTTGCTACGCAGGCTGCACAACCTGCTGCGCAAGCGCCTGCCCGCTGAGCCAGGCGCCTTCGACCTTGCCGCCGTTCAACCAGTCGCCGCACAGGCCCAGGCGCAGCGTGGCGTCCCACCAGCTGCCCTGTGTCAGCGGGACTTCGGTGTCGGCATAGCGCCAGCGGTGGGCGGTGGCGGCCAGGGGCGCAGGGCCGCCAAGGTCTGCAAAAGCCGCGAGCAGTGTTGCCGTTACCGACTCGGCGCTGTCTTCGATATGCGCTTCGCTCCACTCGGCGCTGGCGTGGAGCAACCAGGTTTCTGCGCCCGTGCGACCCGGCTTGCTGCTGTCGCGCGCCACCCAGCGCAGCGGGCCGGTGTTGATGAACGCACCTTCCCACGGCAGGGCCACGGGGCTTGCGTAGCGCAGCATCACGGCCCAGCTGCCGCGCATGCGGGCACTGGCGGCTACGGCGGCGCCTGCGGGGGCCACGGGGGCCAGCAAGGGCACAACCTGCGGCGCGGGCACGGCCAGCAGCACAGTGCCGTAGCGCTGGCTGTGCAGGCCCTGCTCTGCCGAGGTGATGGCCCAACCGCCATCGGCAAAGCCCAGCCGCTGCACGGTGGTCTGCCACTGCGCCCGCGCCCGCTCGCCCAGGTGCTGCACCAGCCAGGCGGCGGGTGATGTCATGCGCGGTGTGCCCACAAACCGCTCCAGCGGTGTATGCGGCGTGGTCCACGCGCTGCCGTCAAAGCTGGCCAGCCTGGCATTCCACAACGCCGCCACACCGGCCTGCTGCCAGCGGGCCACCTCCGCGCGAAAGGCGGGGTCGCGGGCGGTGAAATACTGCGCACCGTGGTCGCACTGCCAGGCGCCATGGCCGTCTTCCGCGCGGCGCGTGCTCATGCGGCCCGAGGGGCCTCGGGCCTTGTCGAAAACGTGCACCGTGTGGCCCGCCCGCAGCAGGGCCTGCGCGCACGACAGGCCTGCCAGGCCTGCGCCGATGACGGCAATCGGCAAAGCGTCGGCGTCGCTGCTCATGGCTGCGGGTCGGTGCGGTGGTGGGTCACCCAGATCAGCGCGCGGGTGTCAATGCCCAGCGCATCGGCACGGGCGATGAGCTGCCCGCGCAGGGCGGGCGGCAACTGCCGGGTGCGCGACAGAATCCAGAAATAGCTCCGGTCTGGCCCCACCACCAGCGCCCACTGGTAGTCCGCATCCAGCGCGGCCACGTGGTAGCCGCCGTAAAACGGGCCAAAGAACGACACCTTGAGCGACGCGGTGTTCGCATCACCGGTGAACCTGGCTTTGCCCTCGGCCTGGCGCCAGTCGTTCCTGCCGGGGTCAAAACCCCGGTTCAGCACGCGCACGCTGCCGTCGGCCTGGCGCTGGTAGGTGGCGCTCACGTCGGTCATGCCGCGCTCGAACGCATGGTCGAGCCGGGCCACCTCGTACCAGCGGCCCTCGTAGCGCGTCAGATCAAACGGTGACACGGCCGCAATGCCGGCCGGCGGGGTGGTGGAGGCGCAACCCGCCAGCGCCAGTGCCACCGCGACGAACACAGGGGCCGCTACAAGGCGCACCAGCCTGCGGGGCCAGGATGGTGGAGTGAGGGGGTGGGTCATGAATTACCAATCAGTCGCAAATAATACTGAATGGTAACTCAACGAAACCGGGGGCGCCCACCAACCCCGGCGCGGGCGAAGCGGGCAGGCGCCTGCGCTGATGGAACAGAAACTACAAAATTGATAGCTTCCAGCGCTTTCCCCATCAGCGCTGGAGACCATTTTGACTACTTTTTATAGAACCCGCAGGAGATCACCAGGCCCTCCACACCCACTGCCTGCACATAGGCCGATTTGGTCATGGTCTCGCGGGTCAGCGGGTGCTGCCACTGGTAGTCCACCCATCCGGTGCCAGGGTTCTGGCCCAGCCGCATGATCTCTTTCACGAAGTAGCGGCCCTGCACGTCCTTCACCGCGTTGCCGTCCACGCCGATGACGCGGGGGTTGCCGCCGTTCGCCACGATGGTGCCGCTCGCGTCGCACATGCCGAGGTAAAGATCGCGGTCCACAAACGGGCCCTGCGGGTCGCTGATGGCCTGCTTGCCGCGCTCCACGCCGTGGGTGCGCACGTACTGCGCGCCCGCTTCGGCCAGCGCGCGGGCCTGCTCGGCATTGCCGAACTCGCGGGCGCCCAGGTGCCAGTCGCCCACAGCCCGCGCCAGGCGTTGCGCCTGGGCCTCCAGGCTGCCGGCGGTGTGGGCGGCGGCCTCCACCAGTGCGCCGTTGCGCTGGGTGGTGTCGTCGATGTGGGCGATGGCGCGATGGATCTCCTCGAGCCCTGCGCTTTGCTCTTCGCTGGCCTGCACGATGTCGCCCATGATGCGGGCCACGCTCTGCACACTGTTCACCATGCCGGACATGGAAGAACCCGCCTGTTCGGCCAGGCGGTGCCCCGCCTCTACGCGGGACACGGATTCGTCAATGAGCTGCTTGATCTCGCGCGCAGCGGTGGCCGAGCGCTGCGCCAGCGCACGCACCTCACCCGCCACCACGGCAAAGCCACGCCCCTGCTCGCCAGCGCGTGCGGCTTCCACTGCCGCGTTCAGCGCCAGGATGTTGGTCTGAAACGCGATGGAGTCGATGACACCCGTGATGTCCACGATGCGGCGCGAACTCTCGCGGATGCTGCCCATGGTCTGCACCACCTCGCCCACCACCTGACCACCCTGCCCCGCTGCCGCCGATGCGGAAGCCACCAGCGCGTGCGCCTGCCGCGCATGGTCGGCGTTCTGCCGCACGGTGGTGGTGAGCTGCTCCATCGACGCGGCCGTCTGCTGCAGCGCGCTGGCCTGCGATTCGGTGCGCTGCGACAGCGCGGTGTTGTCTCCTGCCACAAAGCCCGCCGTGGTGGCGATGGCCGTGGTGCCCACGCGCACGTCCACGGCCACGCGGAACATGTGCTCGCCCACTTCGGCCAGCGTGGCAGGCAGCAGCCCCAGCCCGGGCGCGCCGTGGGCCAGCAAGGGCTCACCCAGGTCGCCCCGCGCCAGCCGCTGGGCCTGGGCCTCTGCCCACTGCAGATCGCGCGCCCTCTGCCACGCGCAGCGCAGCGCCACGACAGCAGCCAGCAGCGCCACCAGCAGGCCGGTGCCACCCAGCCCCACCCGTAGCGAAGGCGATGGCGCGGCCAGCACGGTGCCGGCCATGGCCACGGCCACCGCCGCAAGAAGCACCACCGCGGCCGCACCCATGCGCTGCGACCAGGCTGTGAATGTCATGGCAGGCATCCCCGGGGCATCCGTCAGTGCGCGGGCACGGCCGCGTGGTGCTCGGCCCGCGCGAGGAACTGGTCCACCAGCTCGTACTGCGCAGGCACGTTGAGTGCCGGGGCATGGCCGCAGCCGGGTACTTCGATCACCTGCGCCAGCCCGCGCAGGCCGGGGCCCCGCGCCAGCATCTGCACGGTGGTCTCGCGGCGCACCAGGTCGGAGTCTTCACCCCGCAGGCACAGCACGGGGATGTCCAGCGCGTCGTAGTGGTCCCAGATCAGGTAGTCGTTGGCGTGGTGGGTGAACTGCTGCACCATGGCCGGGTCGTAATGCGGCGTCACCCGGCCGTCGGGCAGACGGCGCGTGGAGGTTTCGGTCAGGGTGCGCCACTGCGCATCGCTGAGCCAGCCATAGGGCTTGTACACCTGCCTGAAGAACACCTCCAGTTCGTGCACCGTATCAAACGCGGGGGGGTGGCCCGCATACGACTTGATGCGCTCCAGCGCCTCTTCAGCGAGCTGCGGCGCGTTGTCGTTGAGCAGCAGGCTCTGGATGCGACCCTTGAGCTGCGGCTCGAAAAGCCCCGACGCACACACGGTGCCGATCGCCCCGCCCATCGACGTGCCCACCCAGTGCGCGCGCTCGATGCCCAGCGCGTCAAACAGCCCCGCTGCGATGCGCGCATAAAACGCGAGGCGGTATTCATCGTGCGGCGCACGGGCCCACTGGCTCAGGCCGCGCCCCAGGGTGTCGGGGCAGATCACGCGGTAGCGGGGGGCCAGGTGGGCCGCCAGTTCGTCCATGTCCCGGCCCGTGCGTGCCAAGCCGTGCCAGGCGATCACCACGGGCGCATCGCGTGCGCCCCACTCCATGTAGTGGATTTCATAACCTGCACAGGTGACATAGCGCGATAACGGGGTCATGGTGGGCATTCGTGTGGGTCAATTAAAAAAGGGGCGGCTGCATGCAGCGCAATGCGCCGATGCGCCGTGGTGTTCGTTCATTTCATGAGGCGGCCATTGCTGCCGATGACCGTGACCTCGACATACCGCGAGCCGATGCGGTTGGTGGGCGAGTAACTCAGCGTGATGCCGCCCAGGTCATAGTTTTGTAGCGACTCCAGCGCCTTCACCACCTTGGCGCGCGTGGGTGCAGGGCCCGCGCGGCGCAGCGCTTCGACGAGCACCTTGGCGCCCAGAAACTGCTCGAAGCTGGTGTAGTTGATCTCCGCGTCGGGCGCGTACTTCTTGAGCAGCGCCTGGTACTCGCGCACCACCGGCAGCATGGGGCGGTAGGGGTAAGGCACCACCTGGCTGATGCCCAGGCCATGCGCGTTCTTCAGGCCCGCCAGCTTGACGAGTTCTGCCGGGTCCACCACCGAGATGTTGTAGAGCTGTGCGCCGCCGCCCTGCTCGCGGTACTGCTTGACGAACGCTGCCGCAGGCTTGTTGACGGCAATCATGATGACCGCATGCACGTCGGCCGCCTTGACGGCTTTGACGGCATCTTCCACCTTGTCGGTGTTGCGTTCGTAGCCCGCAGACACCACCAGCTTGAGACTGCGCTTGGCCAGGGCTGCCTCGACACCCGCCAGGCCCGCCTTGCCAAAGCCGTCGTCCTGGTACATCACGGCAATGCGGTTCATGCCCAGGGTGGTGAGCTGCTGCACCATGTGCTCGGCCTCGTCGGCATAGCCGGCCCGCACATGGAAGATCCAGGGGTTGAACGGGTTGCGCAGCGATTCACCGCCGGTGTACGGCGCCACCAGCGCGGCGCCACCCTGCTCCAGCACGCCATCGGCCAGCAGCTGCGTGATGTTGGCCGTGCCGGCAAAGCCATACAGCGCAACCACCTCGGGCTTGGCCAGCATTTCACGCGTCAGGCGCACGGTGTCGGCCACCTTGTAGCCGTCGTCCACCACCTCCTGCCGGATGGTGGCACCGTGCACACCGCCCTGGGCGTTCACGGCATCAAAGTAGATCTTGCCGCCCAGCACCATCTGGGCGCCCGTGGTGGCCAGCACGCCCGACAGCGGCGCCACCTGCCCCACCACCAGTTCGGCAGCGCGGGCAGGCGCGGCGGCCACGCCGCACAACCCCGCAGCCACCGCCAGCAGGCCCGGCATGGCCAGGGCCCTGACCATGCGGCGGCTCCAGGTCATCAACGTAGCATTCATGTCCATCCTTGGGTTGTCGCCGGCCGTGGCAGCGGGGCGTGCACGGCCGGGGTGGGTTGCGTGGCAGCGTTTGCGGGCGGGGTTCAGTCGGGCACGGAGATCGAACCAGCCGTCACGGCAATGGCGTTGGCAGCCACTGGCGTGGCAGCGATCGGCGGCACGTTGGCGGCCGTGATCGCGGGCGCACTGCCGGGTGTGCCGCCGCGCGGCACGGTGCGCACCACCTGGCTGGCAGGCAGCGGCTTGCCGCTGGCAAGGTGGTCGTACACGGCGTCGAGCGCGTGGTTCAGGTACACGTGCAGCGGCACATAGCGGCTGTCGTAGCCCGGCAGCACCGTGGGCAGGCCGATGAAACTGTCAAAGTGCTGGGCATTGGCCACCTCCACATAGCTGAGCTTGCTGGCGGCGCCCTCGACCTTCCTGTTCAGCGCGGCATAGGGGCGCGAGGTGTGGCTCACGGGCAGCAGCGCATCTGCGCGGCCGTGCACGATGATCGCGGGCTTGCCGCGCAGGTTGCCGTTGCGGCGGGTTTCATCCACACCGGCCTGCAGCTTCCTGGCTGCGGCGTCGGTGCCGGTGACCAGGTTGCGCAGGCACAGCGCGCCAGCGGTGTTCCAGTCGGCCACACCCGCATCCGAGAACGACAGGAAGTCCCGCGCCGGTCCGAATTTGCCCAGGTTGTTCACCAGGTTGATGCCACCCGACGGAGGAACGCCGTTGCCGGTTGCAAACATGCCGGGCAGCGCAGCCGCGGCCAGGGGCGTGACCGCACCGGTGGCCGCCGTGGCCGCGTAGCTGAAGCCGCACAGGTTGTCCTTCACGCTGGCACGCGAGAGGCTGTTGGCAAAGGTGACTGCCACGGCAGGCGCGACCTCGAAGGCCGCCAGCGAGGCATGAAGGTCGTTGGACTCGGGCTCCCAGCCGTAGTCGCGCAGCTTTTGCAGGGCCTCTTCGGCCTGGGTGGCGGTGGTGGAGGCCGACAGCAGGCCCGCCGCCTTGAGCGACGCGCAGCGATTGGGCGCAATGGGCAGGGCCGCACTGCCAAACCCGGCCGCAAACGCCGCGGCGTAGGGGGTGGAGCCGATGGACGGCGCCAGCGAAGCGCAGGACTGGTACAGGTTGGCGTAGGTGGTGAAGTCGATGAGGGGCTTGCCCGTCACCACAATGTCGGCGCTACCGCGGCGCACCGTGACGCCGGGGTTGGCCGGCATCTCGATGGCCGGCTCTGACACGGCCACACCGCTGATGAGGCCTTGCGTGTCCTGCTCGGCCGCGGCGATGGCGGAGCCACCGCCGTTGGAAATGCTGGAGGCAATGACAATGGTGTTGGCGGGGGTGAGGGATTTGAGGCGCTGGCCCGCTGCGTTGGTCTCGCCATAACGCTGGTTGAGCACGTAGTAGCCAAACTCCACGGCCTGCAGCGTGGTGGTGCCCCAGTCCTTTTCCGCGTTTTGACCAGAGTGTGCGTGCTTGAAGGCAAAGCGATTGGGCGTGGCCGCGTTGAAGGCGGCCAGCTCGGTGGGCGTGAGGCCCGCATTGAACGCGGCATTGGCACCGGCGGCTGCGGCCGTGGCGCGGGTGCCGTCGATCAGCGGCACGGTATCGTTTTGCAGGTCGTGTGGCGCGCCGCCTGTGCCCTTGTCAGAGTAGGCCACCGCGCAGCCCTTCTTGAGGCCCCACTCGCCCGTGGAGATACCTCCATACACGCCGCGCGAGCCCGAGGCGGTGGCGGTGATCATGCAGGGCTTCTTGGGGTCGAAGCTGGCGGGCACCTGCACCATGAGCGTGACGTTCTTGCGGCCCGTGCCGTCGTCTGCAAAAGCGATGTATTCGGTACCCGCCACCTTGCCGTCGCCAGCCGTGACCTGGCCCTGGGCATTGACGTTGGGGCCGTACAGCGTGCCGTAGCCACCGGCGGCCGTCATGTCGAGCATGGCGCGGTAGTTGGTGTGGATGGCCGTGCGGCGCAGCTCGGCCGCCGTGGGGTTGAGCGGGTCGGCATAGGCGGGCGCCACCGGCGCGGCCAAGCCGCTGGCTCCCAGGCCTGCGGTGAGCAAGTCGTTGCTGGTGCCGTCATACGTGACGGCGCTGATTGCGCCGAGGTATGCAGGCTTGGCGTTGACGGGAGCGCTGTCGCCGTCGCTGCCGCCGCAGGCTGCCAATACCGCAGCCGCCAGTGCTGCAGGCACAAACGGGCGAATGCGAGTCTTCATGGTGCTGACCTTCATGGGTTTGTCTCCAGGAGTTTTTCTTAGCGTTGGATGCACAGCTCACCAAAGCCCCGGCCGTGCAGGTCGCCCTGCGCGGCCAAGGCTTTCCCTCACCCCGCCTTGCGCGCAGCTGCCGCGCGCAGGCGCCCCACCACACCGGTGGGGAAGTAATAGACCGACAGAACAAACAGAACGCCGAGCCAGAGCAGCCAGCGGTCAGGCGACAAAAGGGCCGACAGCCAGGGCAGCGCACTGGCCGCCTCGCTGCCCATGCGCAGCAGGTCCTGCAGATAGCTTTGCGCCAGCAGGAACAGCACCGCGCCGATGGCCGAGCCATAGATCGTGCCCATGCCGCCGATCACCACGATGAGCAGGCAGTCCATCATGATTTCGAAGCTGAGCGAGGTGTCGGGCCCGTTGTAGCGCAGCCAGAGCGCAAGCATCGCGCCCGCCATGGTGGCAAACAGCGCCGACAGCACGCTGGAGGTGGTGCGGTACACCACCACGCGGTAGCCAATGGCCTCGGCGCGGAACTCGTTCTCGCGGATGGCCTGCAGCACCCGGCCGAAGGGCGAGTTGACGATGCGCAGCAGCGCCAGCACCAGCACCACCGCGGTGACGAACAGCAGGTAGTACGTGATGAGCTTGCCGTCGATCAGCACACCCAGCACTTCGTTTTCAAAGGGCTCGAAGCTCGGCGAGAGCAGTTCGGGCACCTTGAAGGTCAGGCCGTCTTCACCGCCGGTGATGTCGGACAGCTGCGAGGCCAGCGTCTGGAACGCCGCCGCCACAGCCAGCGTGATCATGGCAAAGAAGATGGCGCGCACCCGCAGCGAGAACAGCCCCACCGCCAGTGACAGCAGCAGCGACAGCAGCAGCGCGCCGCCAATGCCCACGCCCAGCGCGGCCCAGGTAGCCCCCATGCGCGTGGTAGCCACGGCAATGCCGTAGGCACCAATGCCGAAGAACATGGTGTGCGCAAAACTCACGATGCCGGTGTAGCCCAGCAGCAGGTCGAAGCTGGCCACCAGCACCACGAAGATCAGCACCTTGGCAGCCACATTGAGCGCCTTGACGCCGGGGAACAGGAAGGGCGCGAACGCCAGGCCCACCAGGATGGCCGCGAGGATGACCGCCAGCACCTTGCTGCGCGGGTAGTCGTTGGAGAGAAGTCGATTCAACATGTCGGGCTCCGCTTCAACGGTTCGTGACAGGGTAGACACCTTGCGGACGCCACAGCAGGATGGCGACCATGAGGGCGATGTTCGAGAACAGCGCCACCTTGGGCGCCAGGAAGCCGGTGTAGTTGGCCATCAGGCCGACCAGCAGCGCGCCGATCAGGGCGCCGCCGGTGCTGCCTAGCCCGCCGATGATGATCACGATGAAGATCAGCACGTTGACCTGCGCACCCATCTGCGGAATCACGTTCTGCTGGTACAGCCCCCACATCACGCCGCCCAGGCCGGCCAGCGCCGAGCCGACCACGAACACGCCCACGAACAGGCGGCGGATGCGGTAGCCCAGGCTTTCGACCATTTCACGGTCCTGCACGCCGGCGCGGATGAGCAGGCCCACCTTGGTGCGCGAAAGCGTCCAGGCCAGCACGCCGAAGACCACCAGGCCCACCACCACGGCGATCAGGCGGTATTTTTCGATGGCGGCATCACCCACCAGCAGCGAGCCGCGCATGCCCTCGGGCAGCGGCAGCGGGATCTGCGCAGGGCCCCAGATGACCTTGATGAGTTCTTCACCAATGATCATGCCGCCCATGGTGATGAGGATCTGCTTCAGATGCTGGCCGTACACGGGCCGCACGATGAAGCGCTCGAACGCCAGGCCCACGGAGCCCGCCACCGCCATGGCCACCAGCATGGCCGGCAGCACTGCGAGCAGGTTGCGCCACAGGTCGGCGCTTTGCGTGTAGTCGCCCATGGCGCCCAGCACGCTGGTGGCCACAAAGGCGCCTAAAGCGATGAACACGCCGTGGCCGAAGTTCAGCACGTCCATCAGGCCAAACACCAGCGTAAGGCCCGAGGCGATGATGAAGATGATCATGCCCATGGCCAGCCCCGCCACCGTGAGCGTGAGCCAGGTGCTGGGCGAACCGATGAAGGGCAGCACCAGCAGCGCAAGTGCGGGCACCAGCGCCAGGGGCTTCCAGTCGAAATCGCGGGAGATGTTCATGCCCGGCCTCCTTGCGCGGCCATGGCGCCCTGCCATGTTGCTACATTCTTAATAGCTGTTTGCGCTTTACCATCAAGCGCCAGAGGCCAAAAAGTCTTGAAATCCGGTGTGAAACTCATAGTGCCAACCCCAGCAGCGAGCGCTGCAGCTCTTCGTCCTGCGCCAGTGCGGCCATGCTGCCTGCATGCACCACCTGGCCGTTGTCCATCACGGCCACGGTATCCCCGAGCCGCTTGGCGAAATTGATGTTCTGCTCCACCAGCAAGATCGTCACGCCGCTCATTTTGAGCTGGTCAAACGCTTCGATCATGTTGTTGATGATCGCGGGGGCCAGGCCCTTGCTGGGCTCGTCCACGATGAGCAGCTCGCGCGGCTCCACGATGGCGCGGCTCACGGCCAGCATCTGTTTTTGCCCGCCGCTGAGCTTGCCGGCCGGGTGGTTCCAGAACTTCTCCACCGCAGGGAAGAGCTTGAAGATCCACTCAAGCCGCGCGGTATCCATCTGCGCGGCGTTGCTGGCGCTGCGGGCGGCCAGCAGCATGTTTTCCTTGACGGTGAGGTCAGCAAAGATGCCCATGTTCTCGGGCACATAGGCGATGTTCATGCCCGCGATCTGGGGCGTGTTGAGCGCGGTGATGTCTTTGCCGCCAAAGTGGATGCTGCCCTTGGACGCATGCCACAGGCCCATGATGGTGCGCAGCGTGGTCGTCTTGCCCGCGCCGTTGCGGCCCAGCAGCATGGTGAGCTGCCCTTTGGGTACAGCCAGGTCCACGCCATGCAGGATGTGGTACGCGCCGATGTGCGTGTGCACGCCCTTGAGTTCGAGGAGATTGGCCGAGCTCATGCGGCCTCCTTCTCTGCGTCCTTGCTGACGCCCAGGTAGGCTTCCTGCACCACGGACGATGCAATCACCTCCGCCGGCGGGCCATCGGCCACCAGGGTGCCGTTGGTCAGCACGATGATGCGGTCGGCGAGCTCGCGCACCACGTCCATCTTGTGCTCCACCAGCAGGATGATCTTGGTCTTGTCTTTCTTGAGCTCGCGGATCAGGTTCAGGATCACGGGCGCCTCGTCGTGGCTCATGCCGGCCGTGGGCTCGTCAAACATGTAGACCTGCGGCTCCAGTGCCATGAGCAGGGCTACTTCCAGCTTGCGCTGGTCGCCGTGGGGCAGGCTGGCCACGGGGGTGTCGGCGCGGTCGTTCATCGCCACCGCCTGCAGGATGGCGCGGGCGCGCTGGGTGAGCGCGGTGTGGTCACTCCAGATGCTCCACAGGTTCAGCCCGCCGCGGTGCTTGCCCTCTTTCGTGGCCTGGACGGCCAGGCGCACGTTTTCCAGCACGCTGAGATTGGGAAACAGGTTGGTGAGCTGGAACGCCCGGCCCAGGCCCGCGTGCGTGCGGGCCGACACGGACTGGCTGGTGATGTCCTGCCCGCCCAGCGTGACGGTGCCGCTGCTCGCACGCAGCTGGCCAGAGATAAGGTTGAAGTAGGTGGTCTTGCCAGCGCCGTTGGGGCCCACGATGGCGGTCAGCGTGCCGGGCTCGAACGAGCAGGTCACGGCATTCACCGCCACGTGGCCGCCGAAGCGGATGGTCAAGTCCTTGGTGGCCAAGGTGCTCATGGGTACAGCTTCTCTTTCTTCAAAGTCATCATCTCGGGGCGTGGCACCAGGCCACCCGGCAGGGGAATGCGCAGCTGCGCAGCCCCCTGGCGCGGGCTCAGGGGCAGGTGCCAATCACGTAATGGTTGGGCGCGGTCTGCTTGAGGGTTCTGGTCACGAACACGTTCCACAGGCCCATGTTCTGGTTGGATCCCAGGGCGTAGGCATAGCCCCCCGCCGCATAGGCGCGCCCCGCCAGGGTGTGCGCATAGTTGCTGGCCGTGGTGCACACAGCTGTGCCGCCGCCCGATGCAGCCTGGGTGGTGGCTGATACCGGGGCGGAGGTGGCGCCCTCCGCGCCATTGGCGTCCGCGGCGCGCACGGTCCAGCTGTAGGTGGTGGATGCGGCGAGACCCGTGTCGGTGTAGCTCGTGGCGTTCACGGGCAACGCGTTGACCTTGTTGGCGTTGCGGTACACGTTGTAGCTGGCGGCACCGGCGACGGCGTTCCAGCCGATGGCCATGCTGCTGGCGGTGGCGCCCGATGTGCTGACGCCCGTGGGTGCGGGAAGGGCCACCGGGTCGGGCGGCAGCGTGCCACTGCCGCTGGATACACGGTCCACCATGGCCTTGATGGCGGCCATCTGCGGGCCGGACTTCTTGGCGTAGTTGGCGCTGTCATAGCCCCACCAGTCAAAGCAGCTGTTGGTGGCGCCCACGCCGGTCTGCGGGTAGAGCATCACGATGTTGTTGGTGTCTGCCCAGCGGTTGTAGCCGGTGTTGCGCACGTATTGCTGCTGCACGTCCGTCAGGTTCTGCTTGCAGCCGTGTAGCACCACATGCAGGCGGCATGCGGTGCTGCTGCCGGCCTGGCAGGCCTGCGGCACATAGGCCCAGCCCGTGGTGCCCATGCCGTGGTTGGTGATGAACTGTGTCTGGTTGAACTCGATGAAATTGCCCGCGGGCAATGCAGCGTTGTTGCGCGGATTGAGCGGGCCATACAGGTGCTGCAGCATCGCCCCGGCGAGGTCGAAATTGCAGTCGTTGATGAAGGGCGCCCCCTTGACCGTGCAGCCGCTCCCATAGTCGTCGGTGATCATGGCGTGTTCGGCCGCCAGGTCCTTCTTGTAGACGATGTTGGCCGCGGGCACGAAGCTGCCGTAGTAGTTGCGCAGCGCGTCCACAGCACCCGGCTTGACCACCGTGTCCAGCGTGCCCGAGAAGAGATAAACCCTGGAGTTCTGCAGGTTGGCCACCGGGTCGATCAGCCCCTGGCTGGCCCATGTGTTGGTGGTATTGACCAGCGTGCTGGTGGGAATGCCCGAAGCGCTGGTGCTGGTCATGCAGCGCCCCGTGGCGTTGATGATGGAACCTTCGGCGCAGTTATAGGGCCCTGCGGCAAAAATGCCAGCCCCCTTGGCAAAGGTGGCCGAGTACGCCACGTGCATCTGCACCGCCATGAAGCCACCGGCGGAAAGGCCGGAGATGGTGGTCTGCGTCTTGTCGATATTGAGTGCGGGAAGGTTGACGGCGGCCGTGGCGGAACCCAGCGATACCAGGGCCAGCGCCGCGCTGGCGGTGGCTGCCCGGATGAAGGCAAAAGTCATGTTGTCTGTCTCCAAGTATTTTTTGGGAAAAGTCTGACCAGCCCCCGTGTAACCCGGGGGTTCATGCTTTCAACTCACTGGAAAAAGAGGGGCGGCCGCCCCCGCGGGATGATCCCCGCGCGCGGCACCGTCGTGCCGGCGCGGGGCCACGCAAACAGGTTATCGCTGGTTGCGAATCGGCACGTTCATTTCTTCAGGCTTGATCTCGCGGACCAGCTCGGGCACGCCCCAGGCAAAGGCCGGGTCCACCTTGATCTTGAAGTGGTACATGCTCTGCATGGCCTGGTGGTCTTCCTTGCGGAAGGTCATCTTGCCCTTGGGCGTGTCAAAGCTCATGCCTTCCATGGTCTTGATGAGCTTGTTGGTGTTGGTGTCGCCATTGGTGGCCTTGAGCGCCGTCACCAGCGCCATGGCCGAGCTGAAACCACCGGCCGTGAAGAAGTCTGGCGGGGTCTTGAACTCCTTGTAGTGCGCAGCCACCAGGGCTTCGTTCACGGGGTTCTTGGGGATGCCGAAGTAGTAGTACGTGGCGCCTTCCATGCCGGGGAAGTTCTTGTACGACGCCATGGCGGGCAGGATGTTGCCGCCGGTGGAGATCTCGATGCCGTAGCGCTTCAGGTCCATGTCGGCAATCTTGAACGGGTTGCCTGCGCCCGCCCAGACGATCCAGATGATCTTGCGGCCGGGTTGGTCCTTGAGCTTCTCGATCAAGCGTTGTGCACCTGCGGTGAAGTCGGTGGTGGCGGCGGGCAGGTACTCCTCGTGGGCCACCTTGGCCTTCTTGACCGCATCCTTGAACGCCTTGACGCCATCGCGACCGAAGGCGTTGTCTTGTGCCAGGGTGGCGATCGTCACGCCATCCTTGTCCACCGCCACGGCGTTGGAGATCGCGTCCTGGCTGCTGTTGCGGCCCGTGCGGAAGATGTACTTGTTCCACTTGTCGCCCGTGATGGCGTCGGCCACGGCAGGCTCCACCAGCAGGATCTTCTTGTATTCCTCGGCCACCGGCAGCATTGCCAGCGCCACGCCCGACGATGTGGGGCCCACGGCAATGTCGGCCTTGTCATCCGAATACGCGGCCGACAGCAGGCTCTTGCCCAGGTCAGGCTTGCCCTGGTCGTCCTTCTCGATCACCACGATCTTCTTGCCGCCCACCATCATGGTGCCGCCGGTGGCGTAGTTCAGACCCATCATCAGGCCGGTCTGCGTCTGCTTGCCATAGGCCTCCAGCGGGCCCGTCTTGCTGTACACGTGGGCAATGCGGATCTCGCCAGTCTGGGCGAAGGCGGGTGCAGAGATTGTGGCGGCCAATGCGGCCAGAGCTACCAGGGTACGTCGTTGCATGGGGAGGTCTCCAGTTGTGATGCCTGCTAATTGCACAGTTCGTGCCAATATGTAAGTGGTTGATTTATAACGATATTTCCAAACAACCAAAATGGAATGTCTGAAATAAATACAAAACAAATGTCTGATTTTTGGTCATTTGATTGGATTTAATGCAGGGTTTGCACCGATTCCGTCCGGCCGTCACCGCCGGTTGCGGATGGGCAGGTTCATGTCCTGCGGCTTGATTTCGCGCACCAGGTAGAGGTCGGCCATGGTGCCCTGGCGTGCACCGGGGGCCACGCGGAAGTGGTACATGCTTTGCAGGGCCTGGTGGTCTTCCTTGCGGAAGGTCATGGTGCCCTTGGGGGTGTCGAAGCTCATGCCCTCCATGGTGGCTATCAGCTTGTTGGTGTTGGTATCACCCCCCGTCTTCTGAAGCGCGGTGACCAGGGCCATCGCGGAGCTGAAGCCCCCCGCCGTGAAGAAGTCTGGCGGCGTCTCATAGCGGACAAAGTGCTGCGTGACCAGCCACAGGTTGGGCTTGTTCTTGGAGAAGCTGTAGTAGTAGTACGTTGCGCCTTCCATGCCCGGGAACTGGTTGTAGGACACCATGGCGGGCAAAATGTTGCCGCCCGTGGCGATCTCGATGCCGTAGCGCTTCAAGTCCAGGTCGGCAATCTTGAACGGGCTGCCCCCGCCGCCCGCCCAGATGATCCAGATAATCTTTCGCCCCGGCTGGTCCTTGAGCTTTTCGATCAACCGCTGGGCCCCGGCCGTGAAATCAGTGGTGGCGGGAGGCAGGTATTCCTCATGGACCACCTTGGCCTTCTTGACCGAATCCTTGAACGCCTTCACACCGCCCTGTCCAAAGGCGTTGTCCTGCGCCAGGGTGGCGATGACGGCGCCTTCCCGGTCCACTGCCACTGCGTTGCTGATGGCGTCCTGGCTGCTGTTGCGCCCGGTGCGAAAGATGTACTTGTTCCATTTTTCGCCGGTGATCGCATCGGCCACGGCGGGCTCCACCATCAGGATCTTCTTGTGCTCCTCGGCCACGGGCAGCATGGCCAGCGCCACACCAGACGCCGTGGGCCCGACGGCGATGTCCGCCTTGTCGTCCACATAGGCCGCCGCCAGCAGGCTCTTGCCCAGGTCGGGCTTGCCCTGGTCGTCCCGCTCGATCACGACGATTTTCTTGCCATTGATGGTCATGGTGCCGCCGGTGGCGTACTCCAGCCCCATCATCAGTCCGGTCTGGGTCTGCTTGCCGTAGGCCTCCAGCGGCCCTGTTTTGCTATAGACGTGGGCGATGCGAATTTCCCCGGTCTGGCCGAAGGCCGGTGCGGCAAGGGCGCTGGCCAGTGCGGCCAGCGCAATCAAGGCGCGTCGTTGCATGGGGTTGTCTCCTGGAGTTGTGACCAAATGTTGCAGCATCCGTGCCAACCCAGCCCATGCACCCTTCCGCCATAAAACCGACTTGTTTGTGACCTCAATCCCAGTTTCTGCCTGACTTTCAGCCAGCAAGTCTGACCAATTTCAGGACAGTTGCCTGATTTTTAATCAGGGTTTTCCAGCCTGCCATAGAGCGTGGCCCGGGAGATACCCAGCTGGCGCGCGGTGGCGAGCTTGTTGCCGCCATGCGCTTTCATCGCCGCTGCGATGGCGCGGCGCTCCAGCTCTGCAACCTGCTCTGCCAGCGGGCGCAGGTAGCGGCTTTCGTCTTCGGCGTCGGTGGCTGGCGCTACCTCCAGCACCGGCGCGGGCGCGGCAGGCACCACCCCGGCATCGCGCAGCACGCGCTCGAGCTGCGCTGCATCGATGTAGGCAGAGTCGCTGCGCATCACGGCCTGCTCCAGCACGTTGCGCAGTTCGCGGATGTTGCCGCGCCACGGCTGGCCTGCCAGCAAGGCCATGGCATCGGGCGTGAGCTCGGGTGGGGGTATGCAGTTGCGATGCGCCAGGTCTTCGCCCAGGGCCTCCACCAGCGCGGGAATGTCGCCGCGCCGCACGCGCAGCGGCGGCACGCGCACCGGCAGCACGTGCAGCCGGTAGAAAAGATCTTCGCGAAACCGGCTTTCGCGCACCAGCGATGCCAGGTCGCGCGACGTGGCCGCCAGGATGCGGACGTTGAAGGGCACCAGCTTGTTGGAGCCCAGGGGCTCGATTTCGCCCTCCTGCAGGGCGCGCAGCAGCTTGGCCTGCAGGCTCTGCGGCATGTCGCCGATTTCATCGAGGAACAGCGTGCCGCCATCGGCCAGCTTGAACTTGCCGTCGCGGCCCTTGCGGTCGGCGCCGGTGTAGGCGCCCGGGGCCACGCCGAAGAACTCGGCCTCCAGTAGTGTGTCGGGCACGGCGGCGATGTTGACGCTGACGAACGGGCCGCTGGCGCGGCTGGATGCCGCATGGATGGCATGGGCCAGCAGCTCCTTGCCGGTACCCGTCTCGCCCAGCAGCAGCACCGGGCTGCTCGACTGCGCGGCACGCCGTGCCTGGCGCTTGACCTCGGCCGCTGCGGGGCTGGAGCCAATGAAACTGGCAAACGTGTATTTGGCGCGCCGCTCGCCATCGCCCGCCACGGCCAGCGACCGGCTGCGCTGGCTGGCCAGCTCGCGCCGCGCATCGTCCAGATCACGCTGCAGCAGCGCAAACTTGCTGATCAGCGGCTGCAGCGTGGTCTCGGGGTGGTCGAACAGCACGATGCCGATGGCGCCGATCACGCGGTCGGCGTCGTCGCGCAACGGAATGCGGCTGACCACAAAGGTGCCCGCCTTGTTGGTGAGCAGATCGATCAGCACGGGCTGGCCGGTTTCGAGCACGCGGCGCATCTGCGTGTTAGGGATGACCTCCTCCACCGTGCGGCCGACAAACTGGTCCACCGAAGAGAAGCCGAGGTCCGGCAGAAAGCGCTGGTAGCCCTCGTTGATCCACACGATGCGCCCACTGCGGTCCACCAGGAACATGCCCTGGCTGACGCTGGAAAACAGCTGGAACATGGAACGCGCCGCCAGTTCCAGAATGCCCTGGGCATCCAGCGGCAGCGCAGGGGCGTCATCGGTAAGCAAAGGCATCTGCGGATGGTAGCGCGGCACGGCGGCCCCAGGCACCTCGGGTACCCGCCCCCTGCATCGGCGATGCACTTCGAATACTATTAAATTAATAGCATGTAGCGCATATCCATCAAGCGCTGGCGGCCATTTTCATTCAGAAACCCATGAACGGAAGGTGCTGCCCAGACACCGCTCGAGCGCTCGCGAGCCGCCTCAACGCGCCAGCGCCGCCAGCCTGCGCCTTGCCCACCGGCGCAGCAGGCGCGGAACGATGAGCACCGCCAGCACAATGATGATCAGCGTCAGCGACCCGGGGCGCTCCAAGAAGACCGTCCACCGGCCTTCGCCAATGGCCACGGCATTGCGCATCTGCGCCTCTGCCAGCGGGCCCAGGATCATGCCCACCACCACGGGCGCAGCCGGAAAGTCAAAGCGGCGCATCACCACGCCCAGCAGGCCGATCGCGTACAGCAGCACCAGGTCGAAGGCGCTCTGGCGCATGCCATACACCCCGAGCGTGGAAAACACCAGGATGCCGGCATACAGGTACGACCTAGGAATTTTCAGCAGCTTCACCCACAGCCCGATGAGCGGCAGGTTGAGGATGAGCAGCATGATGTTGCCGATGTACATCGACGCGATCAGCGCCCACACCAGCGCACCGTTGGTGTCAAACAGCTGGGGGCCGGGCTGGATGCCATAGTTTTGAAAAGCCCCGAGCAGGATGGCGGTGGTGTTCGACGTCGGGATGCCCAGCGTCAGCAGCGGAATCAGCGTGGCCGTGATCGCCGCGTTGTTGGCTGCCTCGGGCCCCGCCACACCTTCGATGGCGCCGGAGGTGCCGAACTCTTCCTGGTGCCGGCTCAGCTTCTTTTCGGTGGCATAGCTGAGAAAGGTCGGAATCTCGCTGCCGCCGGCGGGCACGGTGCCAAACGGAAAGCCGATGAAAGTGGCACGGATCCATGCCGGCCAGGAGCGCTTCCACTCCTCCCGGGTCATGTGGGTGCTGGTCAGGCGGTTTTGCGTTGCCTCCGTGCGGCCTTCGTACATTACGTTGTACAGCGCCTCCCCCACGGCAAACAGGCCAACGGCAATCAGCACGACTTCGATGCCGTCCATGAGCTCGGGCACCCCACCCGTGTAGCGCGCCTGACCGGTGATCTGGTCGATGCCGATCAGGCCCATGGCCAGCCCCACAAACAAGGCCACCATGCCGCGCAAGGTGCTTTTGCCCAGCACGGCACTCACCGTGGTGAAGGCCAGCACCATGAGCATGAAGTATTCCGGCGGGCCCAGGCGCACCGCGTACTCGGCCACCAGCGGCGCAAAGAACGTAACCAGCACCGTGGCAATGGTGCCCGCGACGAAAGAGCCTATGGCGGCGGTGGCCAGTGCGGCGCCGGCACGGCCGCTCTTGGCCATCTTGTTGCCCTCCATGGCCGTGACCATGGAGCCCGCCTCTCCCGGCGTGTTGAGCAGGATCGACGTGGTGGAGCCGCCATACATCGCGCCGTAATAGATGCCGGCAAAGAAGATCATCGACGCGGTGGCTTCCACCTTGACGGTGATGGGCAGCAGCATGGCCACGGCCACGGCCGGGCCAATGCCCGGCAACACGCCCACAGCCGTGCCAATGATGCACCCGACCAGCGCCCACACCAGGTTGATGGGCGTGGCAGCGGTGGCAAACCCCTGCATCAGAAGATTCAACGTTTCCATGGTCACAGCCATCCGGTATGGGTCAGGCCGGGCAGGTTGATGGCCAGCAGTTGCGTGAACATCCAGTACACCGGCGCCGCCACGGCCATGCCCAGGAGCAGGTCCTTGATCCAGGCTTTCCAGCCCAGATCCAGCGCGCCCTCCGAGCTTTTAATGCCCCTCACGGCGAGCACAAAACACAGCGCGCAGCTCAGGATGAAACCCAGCGTGGTGATGAGCAGGGCGTTGAGCAGCAGCCCGGCCGACACCCAGGCAAACCCTTGCCAATGGGCACGCTCGCCACCCGAACCCGCTTCGAGGTCGCGAAAGCCCCCCGTCAGCGCATGCACCACGCACAGCACGCCACACACCAGCAGGGCAATGCTGACCACCCAGGGAAAAAAATTGGGGCCCACGCCGCCGTAGCCGGCCTCCGAACTGATCGAACGGGCGCCCCAGGCCAGCCCCAGCGAAAGCAATACCAGCCCGGCCCCGATGAGGGTCTGCAGGGGCCTGGAGTGTGAGGAATGTTGATGTGCCATGGTGCTCCTTCGCGCCGCGCCCGCACACACCCAGGCCAATGCACGCACCTGCCCTGCCGGCAAGACGAATGCGCGCAGACGGGGTACGCAGCGTGCGCCGGGTGGTGTGCTCAGATCATTCCGGACTTGGCCATCGTGGCGCGCATGCTGGCAAACTCGCTGTCCACGAAGTTGGCGAACTCGTCACCCGCCATCCATGCGGGGGTCCAGCCGTTCTTTTCCATCGCGTCTTGCCAGGCCTTGTGCTTGAAGGTCCTGGCCAGCGCATCGATCAGGGCCTTGCGCTGCACTGGCGTGATGCCGGGCGCGCCATACACGCCGCGCCAGTTGCCAATTTCCACGTTGATGCCCTGCTCCTTGAGCGTGGGCACGTTCACACCTTTCAGGCGCTGGCCCGAGGTGACGCCAATGGGCAGCATCTTGCCCGCGGCAATGTATTCGGCGAACTCGCTGTAGCCACTGCCGCCCACGGTCACGTTGCCGCCCAGGATGGCGGCGGTAGCCTCGCCACCGCCCCGGAATGCCACGTAGTTGATCCTGGACGGATCGACTCCCACCTCCCGGGCGATCATTGCGGCGGCAATGTGCTCGGTCGAGCCCCGGGAGCCCCCGCCCCACTTCACGCTGCCCGGGTCTTTCTTGAGCTGGTCGATCACGTCCCGCATGGTCTTGAATGGCGAATTGGCGGGCAGCACAAAGACGTTGTATTCGCTGGTCAGGCGCGCCAGCGGGGTGACCTTGTCCAGGCCCACGGGCGGCTTGCCGGTGATGATGCCGCCCAGCATCACCGCGCCCATCACCAGCAGCGCATTCGGATCACCCTTGCTGGCATTGACGAACTGGGCCAGGCCAATGGCGCCGGCAGCGCCGCCCTTGTTGTCAAAGGATACGGACGAAGCAGCGCCCGCTTCCTGCATGGCCTTGCCCAGGGCGCGGCCGGTCGAATCCCAGCCGCCGCCAGGGTTGGCAGGAATCATCATCTTGACGGCCGGTGCGCTCTGGGCCGCTACAGGCAGCGCGCCTGCAGCGGCGAGGGCGGCCAGGGATCTGAGAAAGGCATCGCGACGCATGGTGTCTCCTTGCAAAGTGTGCGAACGTGCTGATGATGCGCGCCGTGCCTGTCAAACGGCTGTCCCCGGATGCAGGGAAAACACCCATGCGGCTGCAGCATGGCAGCGGTGCTATCGTGCCGCGCATGCAACTGCTTCTTGTTGAAGACGACCCCACCATGCAGGCCACCCTGCACCGCGCCCTGACCCGCAAAGGCATGCAGGTGACGGCCGTCGGCGATGGCCATGCAGCGCTGAACCGGTGGGCACAGATGCAGCCAGACGCGGTGGTCCTGGACCTCACGCTGCCGGGGCTTGATGGACTGCAGGTGCTGGAACAAGCCCGCTCGCGCGGCCTGCGGGCGCCGGTGCTGATCCTCACCGCGCGCGGAACGGTGGGCGATCGTGTGGTCGGGCTGAATGCGGGGGCGGATGACTACCTGCCCAAACCATTTGATCTGGACGAACTGGAGGCCCGCCTGCGTGCCCTGCAGCGCCGCCAGGCGGGCGCCGCAACGCCCACCGATGCCCGCAGCAGCACCCAACAGATAGGTGCAGTGCGCTACGACAGGGAAAGCGGCGCGCTCTACCTCAACGGCGAGGTGATGGAGCTCACGCCCCGGGAACTGGCCCTGATGCACGCGCTGCTGGCCCAGCCCGGCCATGCCGTGACGAAGGAGCGCCTGTACGGGCTGGTATTCCCGGGTCAGCTGGACGTGCAGTTTGAAGCCATTGAAGTCGTGGTGTACCGGCTGCGCAAAAAGCTCGCAGGCACCGGATTGACGCTGATGACCTTGCGGGGGCTCGGCTACCTGCTGCGGGCCGATACGTGACCGCACCTGCCCGGCCGCCGCGCCACCCCTCGCTGCGCAGGCGCCTGTTGCTGGGGATTTTGCTGCCCGTCGCGCTCTTCATTGCGTTCAACACGTACAGCCTCTACCAGCAAACCTTGACCTCGCTGAACACGGCGTACGACCGCACCTTGCTGGCCTCGGCAAAAAGCATCAGCGAACAGCTGGATGTACAGGGCTACGACGAGGCGGCGCAGCTGCGCGCCACGGTTCCCTACTCGGCGCTGGAAGCTTTCGAGGCAGACAACCAGAGCCAGATGTTCTACCGGGTATCCACCTTGCAGGGCGAACTGGTCTCCGGATTTGACGAGCTGCCCGTATGGCGCGGGCAGATTCCGGCGCAGCCGCCCTATGCGGCGCTGGTGGATTTCTACGACGAGCGCTTGCGCGGCCGTGATGTGCGCGTGGCGGTGCTGCTGCAGCCTGTGGCCAGCGCCCAGGGCCGCACCATGGCCGTCATCCAGGTGGCCGAAACCCTGGAGGTGCGCGAAACGCTGGCGCTGCAGCTTCTCTACAACACGCTGCTGCGCCAGGCGTTGCTGATCGGTGTGATCGCACTGACCGTGGTGCTGGTGGTTCAGCGCGCCATCCACCCCGTGCGCCGGCTGAGCCAGCAGCTTCAGGCGCGCAGGGAAGGTGATCTGAGCCCCATCGCAGCGCCGTCCACCCCGCGCGAACTCCAGCCACTGGTGGACGCTACCAACGGCGTGATGCAGCGCCTGAGCCAGCTGCTGCGGGATCAGAAACGTTTTGTGCGCGATGCGTCGCACCAGCTGCGCACGCCGTTGGCGGTGCTCAAGACGCAGGTGCAATCCGCCCAGCGCGGCGATGTCGAGCCCACGCAGGCGCTGCGCGAGATCAGCGACACCGTGGACCGCGCCACCCAGCTGGCCAACCAGATGCTGGCCCTGGCCAAGGTGGAGCAGCTGCGCCAGCAAAGTGCGCCCCCGGTCATCCGGCTGGACGAAATCCTGCGTACCGTCGCACTCGAAATCTCCCCCTTGATCGCCCAGCGCAACCTGGACTTCGGCATACACACCGAGCCCGCCCACGTTCAGGCGCACGAATGGATGGTGCGCGAGCTCAGCCGCAACCTGCTGCACAACGCGGTGCGCCATGCCCCGGCAGGCACTGAACTGGCGGTGGACCTGTGCGCCGACGGCACCGGCGTGGTGCTGACCATCAGCGACCATGGGCCGGGCATAGACGAAGAGCTGGCGACGCGCCTGTTCCAGCCCTTTTCGGCGGGCGACGTGCGCACTGGCAGTGGTTTGGGCCTGGCGATCTGCCAGGAAATCGTGAAAGCCATTGGCGGAACCATCACACTGGCCAACCGCATGGAGGGCCACGGCGTTTCAGGGCTGGATGCGGTTGTGCGCCTACCGCTGGCTGCGCATTCCAACGACAGGGACGGCCGGGCGATCGCGGCACAATCTGCGGCATGAACACCCTGGAGACAATGCGGCTGGACAAATGGCTCTGGTGCGCGCGCTTTTACAAAACCCGCAGCCTGGCCACCGAAGAAATAGGCAAAGGCCGCGTCACTGTCAACGGCCAGCAGGCCAAGCCCGCCCGAGACCTGCGCTGTGGCGACACGGTAGCGCTGCGCCAGGGGCCCTTTGCCCGCACCGTTGTCGTGAAAGGCCTGAGCGGAGCGCGCGGCCCCGCACCCATAGCGCAGCAACTTTATGAAGAAACGCCCGACAGCATCGCCACCCGCGAAAAGGCCGCAGAGCAACGCAGGCTGGCACCCGAACCAGCCGCTACCCTGCAGGAAGGCCGCCCCACTAAACGCGATCGCCGGGAGATGGACCGCATCAATGACCGGTCTGGCACGCGAAGCCCAAGCTGGGGCGACCGGTGGAGCGCGTCGGTGGATGAATAGCCACTAGCCTCGAGGCAACTGAGGTTGTAGAGGATTCATCCTTTACCCGTCGAAGCGGATGCAAGCCTGAAGAAGCGGCCCGAGCGGACGTACGCACCGACCCCGGGCCCAAACGCCCATCAACTGCGTCGCAGTTGAAACTTTTTGCTTGATTGTGATTCGGTTAGCGCGACGGATCCCCGTCACCGGTTTTCCGGATCTCAACTCATGACAAAAAAGGAAACAGTTCGATGCGCACTCTCGCATACGTGTTCGCCCCGTTTGCCGCCATGTTGATGGGCTGCCAGACCAGTCCGGATCCAGTCACAAAATCCAAAACTGAATCAGCTGTAGAAGTGCCCGCCCCGATTGCGTCGGAAGCTGCCGTGCCAAGGTTCGGGCCGATGTCCCGATAAGACCTCCTGGTTAGAGGAGCACGAGTCCAACAGCGATCACTGCTCCCAGCCATTTGCTCGTAGCAAATCTACTGGAGCCAGTGCCCCAGAATTCACAATCCACAAGAATTTCGGGAAGCTCCAAGCCACGACCATCCTCAAAGAGAAAAGCCCCAAGCGAGGGGTCGCTTGGGGCTTTATGCTCTGGCGGAAACGGAGGGATTCGAACCCTCGATGAGGCTCTACACCCCATACTCCCTTAGCAGGGGGGAAATTTCTTCTAAAAAAACCTATATTTCATGAGGCCCACAGGCCGATTGGATGTGATTAAATTGGGATTCCATGCCAATTCCATGCCAATTGAGGTTCACCTATGGCCGCAATCAAACTGCTTGACTCTGGCTACTGGCAAGCGCGCATCCGGCGCAAGGGCCAGCCCCTGCAGTCCAAGACGTTCCCCACCAAAACCCTGGCCGAGTCATGGGCTCGCCAGGTCGAGGCACAGATTGAGCGCGGCGCCTTCGTGCCCACGGCACGCGCCGAAGCCAAGTTGTTCAAGGACCTGGCCCAGGACTTCGCCAACGACTACGCACCCCACCACTATCGGGGGGAGGCCTGGAAGGCCAAGCTAGGCCACTTGATGGCCCGGCTAGGGGCCTTCTCGCTCGTGGCCATCACATCGGAACGGGTGGCCTGGTACAGGGATCAGCGCCTCGCCGATCCTGATCCCCGGTACAAAGACCCGAAGGCCGCGCCCCGGATCAGCGGGGCGACGGTCAAGACCGAGCTGGATCTGCTGTCCAAGGTGCTGGACGTGGCTAGCAAGGAATTCGGCATTCCCCTGCCCATGGGCAACCCCGTGGCGCAGATCCGCAAGCCCAAGGACAGCCCTTCGCGCGACCGGCGCCTGACGGCGCAGGACACCGCGGCACTGCTGGCCGCCTGCGGCCAGTCGCAAAATCGCTGGCTCCTGCCAGCAGTGGAATTCAGCATTGCGTCGGCAATGCGCCAAGGCGAGCAGCTCGCCCTGACCTGGGATCGGATCGACCTGACCAAGCGCGTAGCGTGGCTTCCTCAAACCAAAAACGGAACAGCACGCGCTGTCCCGCTATCCAGCACGGCGAAAGCCGTGTTGGAAGGTCTGCCCCGCTCCATTGATGGGCGAGTCTTTCCCCTCGAAAAACAAACCCTCTCCACGGTTTTTCGCACCGCCTGCAGGCGAGCAAAGATAGACAATTTCCGCTGGCACGATCTGCGCCATGAGGCGCTCTCGCGCCTCGCAGAGCGCGGAGATCTGTCTGTGCTTGAGCTGTCCGGCATCAGCGGACATAGGACACTGAGGCTGCTCCAGCTCTACGTCCAGCTGCATGCCTCCGAGCTCGCCGCTAAGCTGGGCTAGCACCCTCTTCCACCTTGGACTAAGCTGTGCCCATGAACGCCGTTCTATCTTTGGCGAGCTAAGTAACTCGTCACGCCATCAGCAAACAACCAACTAGTCAGTGTATAGCTGTCATCAGGGGCTGGCGGACATATGCGCAATGCCTGCAGACTCCCAAGTGTGACCGCTTCTCCCAACGACTTGAGCCAGGCTTCTTTCAAAGTCCAGGCTCGATAAAAATCTGCCAACTTGGGCTGAATACCGACGAACAACTCGGGACATGTGGCAAAGGCCAGTTCTTCAAAGAGCCGTCAAGACAGCTTGGCCGAGACAGGAACACTCGTCAGCAAGTCCGGGCAAAACTTCCACACTGAGCAGCGGTCTGTCACTGCGGCGATACCCTCGCGGCCCACCTCCCACAAAGGCAATGGGACGCCCAAAACGGCATGGTTGCATTCCTCCAGGATCAGTTCAATGCCCAGATGAACCACAGACATTCGCGGTTCGAGCGACCAGGCCATCACCTCATACCTGCGGCTGATCTCTTCGATCCACAGCAGCAGGCCTGCTACCACCGCATCCCGAAACGGAAGCATTTCCCCGACGCGAACAGTATCCTGAATCAGTACATCTCCCCTGCCCTGTACGCTGGCCTGGAGCGATGCGTGCCTTGCGAATGTCTGAAGCTCCAGTGTGTCCATGGAAGGGAACTCTGGGTTTTCGTCTATTCTGCTGATCGCGCCGACAATGAACCTGAGCCTCGGAAGGTGCCTCTGCAGTTCGCCAGCGCTGGATGCGTTGAAACCGAAAGTTGGAGCCGATGTATCGTGGCCAAGAAGCATGGTCAGAAGTCCCTGCAAATGAGTCGGCTGCAACGCGAGGATGGATTCCATCGACGGGATCTTGTCGATGGTCGTTGCCTTCTGCCTCTGACCTGACACCTGGGCTTGCAGCCAGCGCTGCATCCACATGTCCACTACCAGCTCGTCGCCGTGCACCGGATCCACCACAACGGGCATCATCCACAGCGCGCCATGCTCATGAGCGCGCACGACGCCGCGGGAAACAATGGGGTAGCTGTCGTGAGCCACAGCCACGCGCAGTATTTCGCTGAACTCTTCAGTCGAGGGTGTTGTTTCCCAAAGCCGGCGCAACCGGGCTTCATCGCCTGCTCGCAGGGCTTCGTATACGTGCAGAAGTTCCCCCAAGGGTTCCGCGTTGACATTGGTTGTGTTGATCATGTGCTCTTTATGTTGGTGGTCCATGCATCCCAATCTACCGGTGTTCCCCCATCCGTCAATGGGGTAGCACTGCCAAGTTCCGAACACCCGGGTCCACTATGGACAGGATGAAATCGTCCGGTATCTTGGGTTGCATGAATCTCGCGAACACACTTCACCACAATGGATCTGTGGCCAGCACCCATTCGAATTGCTGCATGCAGGAAATGCCCGGCACCACTTACCACGGTCATAGGGACGTGTTGTCGTCCTCCATGCTGAAAGATCTTCTGGTCTCACCTGCGCACTTCATGTCCAACCTGATGGGCAAAAAGTCTTCCAAGCAGATGGACCTGGGCACCGTAATGCACATGCTGGTTCTGGAGCCTCATACTGCAGCGTCAGTCGTCGCGCTGTATCCAGGCCCTTTGAATACGGTCGATGGGCGGGCCTTCTCAAAAGCCAACTGCAGTCGCATCGTTATGTCACTGCAGGAGTACCTGCAGATGCAGCATGGTGCGGGCCTAGTAATGGAGTCCGGCTTCCGTGGCCGACCGTTCTACCGGTATGTGGAAGAAGGCGTGGTCGAGCCTTCTGTTTTCTATAAAGACCCGAACACAGGCGTCGCTTGCCGCACGCGACCTGACCTGCACCATCCAGACTTCACCTTTGACCTGAAGACCACCCGTCACATCAGCCTGCCTTCATTCCAGGCGGACGCAATTGCGCGGCACTACGACTTGCAGGCCTACATGTACTCACTGGCACGGTGCATCTTCGAGGGAACCTCAAAGCCCAAGGAGTTCATCTTCGTACCGGTGGAATCCAGTGCGCCCTATAGCACGTGCTTTCGGCCCGCCTCGGTGAACTTCCTCGAGAACGGTCGCGCAAAGTACGAGGCGGCACTGGGTATTTACAAGGCCTGCATGACCACAGACTACTGGCCCGCACCCAATGGAGAAGCGGAACTGGATTTGATGCCATGGCAGCAATACAAGTCAAATTTCCAGGAGCTGGTTGGGAAACCTTAAACTCCCGCGAAACCACTATGGCTTGCGACCTGCCACCTTTTTATCGAGACTCCCTGGCAGCCGATGGGCTACCTCACTGGGTGGCGCGTCCCCGCAGGCAATGTTTTCGGAAGGTTCTTGCAGTTGCTCATTGCGACGCTGTTGTAGCAACTTAATTGACTCGTCGGTTTCTTTGTTGGCCTCGTCAATCATTCGCCCCACGGGGATTGCGATGAGAATGAAGAGCAATACAAAGAGTCCGTAGATCAGGACAGGAGTTGAAGGCATGACCAATGCTTCCATAGTGAACCCATCCTTCTTCGTCAGGGACGTATACATTGCAATATAGCCGGTAAAACTGCTTTCAGCTCTAGCTTGGCCCAGTCGCTCATCTGCTGTACTAGCAGCGTGACATGCCTTACACCCCAACAGCACACCCAGGCCGATGTGGGCAAGATTTTGGGACGCAACGTGGCATCATGATGTATGGTCAAGGTGAAGTTTCCTTGCGGAGAGCATTCGCGTGAAGCGCGAACAGATTGATTGATTGAACCGTCAGCTCAGTGCGTAAACACTGGCTGGGTTCTTGTAACCGCGGCCACGGCGAGGGCCGTTTCGCGGTCGAAGTTCCAGTACGTAATCTGGTGGGACGCAGGAGTTGCCGGGTCTTGGACCTGGCCGCTCACGATGTCCACCGCACGCCCACGATGGACAAAACGCACCGGTATACCCTGCTCTACCCGCATGTCCCGGAAGAACTCCAGGCTTTGCGGATCGAGAGGCTGCGGTACGTCTTCCTCCGTGGGCTGGAGGTGCACATAGGGCTGGATTTTTTGCATGGACTTGGTGGGAAACAAGACCCAGCATCCCCACGGGCGCATGGGCCCGGAAGGGTGTGACACAGAGTGTCGAAGGATAGGGCGTGCACAGGGCACGCGCAGTTCACAGAGTGAAAGGCGGTGACTCTATACCGCGAAGCGAACGCAGGGATGGGTCGCTTGCCACAGGCGAAAGACAGGCGCGCTTTTATCTGCTCCGGTGTTTCCACCCATCCGGGGTCTCTTTCAGCTTGAACTTGAACAGCCCGGATTTCCCGTTCTTGAAATGGAACCTGCCGCTGATCACTGTGAGTTCGCCCTCCGTGGTCCGATTGATCATCTCAAACGACTCTGCCCTTCCTTTTTCCTTGCATATTTGAGTAGCCATGAACTTGGCCATGCCCGATGGACCCTTGGCCGATTGCTTTTCCACTTCCTCTTCCTCACGCCGTCGCGCTTCTTCTTCCAAATACTCTTGGTATTTGGCTTCGTGCTCATCCAAAGCACGCCGATGACCAATCCAATCAATCTCAAGTGTCACAGCATCCGTTTCCGGTAGAGGCAGAGGCAGAGGCAGAGGCAGAGGCAGAGGCAGAGGCAGAGGCAGAGGCAGAGGCAGAGGCAGAGGCAGAGGCAGAGGCAGAGGCAGAGGATTTTCTGCCACATACATACGGCGACGTTGAACGGCAACTTTTCGCTCCAGTTCGCGGAATGTTGTCGCCGACCGCTGTAACTTCAACAGCGGCCTCAAGCAACCATCAAGTGCCGACCACGGCATGAAACACCCGCGTATCGCTTCGTGTGTCGAGCAGGTATGGCCGCGCCCCATGGAGGTGACCAGGCCGCCACAGTAGGCCACTAGGATGGAGCCCTTAAAAATCTTGGGAGTGAGCCTGTGAGTAAATCTGCCTTCAGATGGTTGGTCATCGTGTCGTTCGTATTCCCCACGCTTTGCGCAATCGATGACGCCACATTCTTCTCGCACCTGATCCCCCCTGAAATCCAGGCGGCGCTGGACCAACATGTTGGCGCCGATTCAAAATTGAGCCACCGTGCCGATTGAATTTTGAGCCAGGGCTAATGGCCAACCTGTGAAGGTCGGCTGTGGATAAGTGTAGTGCCTTGGGTCGGTTTTGGTCTCCTTGGTGATCGAGCTCGGTGGTCGTCCGTTGAGGGTAAGCCGCGCAGGGCGAAGCCCGTAGCGGCTTGCCCTTGAACCGCTCAGAACGGCTCAGCCTTCTTGGCCTGTTCGCGTGCCTTGATGCGTTTCTTGGCCACGGCTGTGCTGTGCATGAACCTGTGGGACTCGTTGCCCGTCTCGACGATGTGGCAGTGGTGCGTGAGTCGATCCAGCAGTGCCGTGGTCATCTTGGCATCGCCGAACACGCTGGACCATTCCTTGAAGTCCAGGTTGGTGGTGATCATCACGCTGGTCTGCTCGTAGAGCTTGCTCAGCAGGTGGAACAGCAAGGCGCCGCCTGCCTGGCTGAAGGGCAGGTAGCCCAGCTCATCAAGGATGACCAGGTCCATGCGCTGCAAGCTCGCTGCGATGCGGCCTGCCTTGCCTTGGGCCTTCTCCTGCTCCAGTGCGTTGACCAGGTCCACCGTGGAGTAAAACCGCACGCGTGAGCCATGGCGCGTGATGCCCGCCACGCCGATGGCCGTGGCCAGATGCGTCTTGCCCGTGCCGGGGCCACCCACTAGCACCACGTTGTGCGCCTGCTCGGTGAACGCCATGCTGGCCAACTGCTCGATGAGCTTTTTGTCCACGGGCGAGCATTCGAAGTCGAAGCCCGCCAGGTCGCGGTGCACGGGGAACTTCGCCGTGTGCATCTGGTAGCTCACTGAGCGCATGGCCCTGTCCGTGACTTCCGCTTGCAGCAGGTGCTCCAGCAGCCAGCGCGAGCTCTCCAGCGTGGCGTGGCCGCCTTGCTTGACCAGGTCCTCCCAGGCCCCGGCCATGCCGTACAGGCGCAGCTCTTTGAACTCCTTGTCCAGCTCACGCATGATCGGCCTCCTGCATGTCGCTGCCAGCGCGCAGGCTGTCATAGCGCGCCGTGTCGGCCAGGGGTGTCTGGCTCACTTGCAGGTTGGTCGCAACCGTCTCGGGCAGGGGCTGCGCTTGCAGGCGGCCGAGCACGTTGATGACGTGCTCGGTGCTCACCCGCCCCGATGGCGGCGCACTCTCCAGGGCCAACTCCACCGCCACCAGCACGGCGTCCAGCCCTTGCTTGGGCACCTCGGCCAGTACCTGCGCCATCACCCTGTCGCCGCCCTCCTGGTGCAGCAAGCCTTTGCGCATGCGCTGCAATGGCTCGGGCAGGTCTGCAAAGGGCGCGCCGTTGCGCAGCGCGCCCGGCTTGCGCTCGATCAGCGGCACGTAATGCTGCCAGTCGTAGCGGGTCTGGTTGCGATCGCTCAGGCGCTCGTGCGTGGCCACCATAGCATCGCCGGCCACCACCACGATCTGCGCCGGGTACAGGTGTGTGCTGACCATTTGCCCCGCCCATTCGCAGGGCACCGAGTAGCGGTTGCGCGCCACCGTCACCAGGCAGGTGCTGCTCACCTTGGCCGGGTTCTCAACATAGCCATCAAAGGCCACCGGCATCGGCATCAGGTGGCTTTGCTCCAGCTCCAGCATCTCGGCGATGCTGAACGCTTTGTGCTGCGGGTGGCGCAGCTCTCGCCACAGAGCCCGGCAGCGCTCGCCCAGCCACGCATTGAGCTCGGTAAAGCTGCCAAAGCGCCATTGCCCCGCCTCCACCCAGATGCGACGGCGGCTGTCTTGCACATCCTTCTCCACGCGCCCCTTCTCCCAGCCGCTGGCACGGTTGCAAAAATCAGGGTCGAACAGATAGTGCGCGCACATGGCTGCAAAGCGCGCATTGACCACGGGGCCTTTGCCCTTCTTGACTTTGTCGACCGCCGTCTTCATGTTGTCGTAGATGCCACGGCGTGCCACGCCACCCAGCGCTGCAAAGCTGCGGGTGTGCGCATCGAACAGCATCTCGTGGCCTTGGCTGGGGTAGGCCACCAGCCAGAAGGCCCCACTGGCACACAGCTTCATGTGCGAGACCTGCATGCGGTAGTACACCCCGCCCACCAGCAAGCCGTCTTCGCTCCAGTCGAACTGGAAGGCCTCGCCAAGCTCGAAGGTCAATGGCACGAAGGCCTTGCAGGCCGCCTGTTGGCCTTCACCTTGGCGCCACTTGCGGATGAAGTCCGTCACCCGCGTGTAGCCACCTTCGTAGCCCGCTGCCTTGATCTGCGTGAACAAGGCCTTGGCCGTGCGCCGCTCCTTCTTGGGCCGCTTGGCATCGGCCTTCAAGGCTTGCTTGAGCTCCGCCTCGTGCGCCGACAGCTTGGTCGCCTTCGCCGCCTCCCGGCGGTACTTGGGCTCGACCGGCTGCGCCTCGTCCAGCCACTTGGCCACCGTGTTGCGCGACAGACCCGTGGCCCTCGATATCTCCCGCTTCGTCTTCTTGTCCCGGCGGTGCATCCGCCGTATCTTGCCAATCATGTCCATGGTGATCACCCTCTTCATTCCCTTGCTGCACAAAACAGCAGGGTAGGTAAAACACCTGGCTCAGTTTTAGGTCGGCATCACACCAAAAAGTGGCTCAGTTTTCGGTCGGCGTCAACAGCCTCGGACAAGTCAAGAACCGCGACCTTCATGTACCCCTCATCAAGCAAATCATCGACCAAAGTTGAAGCACCCCCTCCAATATCAATGATGCTCGCATCACGGGCGACTGAAGTCTGCCGAATGAGCTGGGTGGATTGCTGAGCGTGTTCCTGAAACCAACTCACCCCAGAGGTGGGCTTTGCCGTGTAGACCTGCTCCCAATGATCTTTGGACTGCATGTAAATCTCCAATGAAAGTACGCGCGTCTATGCTCTCGCAGGAATGTGCCGACTTCGCTGGGAAGCGTCCGCGCCGATCTGTGCTCCGACTACGTGGCTTTTGCCCAGAGCAAGTCACACCTACATATTCATCACATCGGTGTAGGCTTGAACAATTCGGTTACGACTTTGCAGGGTAGCCTGAAACGCAATGTTCGACTTGACTCCGGCGAGCATCGTTTCTTCCAAGCTGACCGTGGGATTGCCGAGTGTGACCTCACGACTCAGCCGACCCGACTCACTTTGCAAATGGCTGGTGGTTGTCAGCGCCTGCTTCATCGCGTCCAGAAAACCGCCTTCCTGGATGCTCGGCGCTTTGTGCACAGAGTTTCCCAACAAGCCGACTGGCGATAGAGCATCTAATGGCTTAGTAGTGACGTTCATGTCGAGAGCTTCTTGGTTTTGGCGAAGAATTTGCGAAGTGCCGCCTCGGAGATCTCTACCAAGGTGATGGCTCATCGTAGCTAATGGCGCCTGACCTGTAACTTTTGCGACGCAAGCCTCTGCCCCTCAATCCCTGCGTTTGGGATAACAGGAACTTCATCTTGCCGACATCCCCGAGGATTGCCTCCCCCTGGGCCCAAGGAGCCAAACCCACAGGGACCGCGCCGCGCCGATGAACCGTGGCTCACAGCCGCTGCGAAATCTCTAGCAGCGGCTTGATGCTGGACCCAAAGCGGCTCATGGAAGCATGGTTCTGCTCCAGCTGGCTGTAAGGCAAGTACCGGATTCCAAGCTCCGACACCCTGGAGAAGGCAGGCCTTTGAAGTTGCTCAGCGACCTTGTCTCTGCGATTGTCTGGAGCCACCAGAAACAGCGCACAGTTGCCTGCAACCGGCGTGCCCAAGGCCAGATCGAGCATGCGTACGATGCCCGAATAGATGGACGTGGTGTGTTCGACTTCGAATGCAGCGGCGAATTGCGAGGTCTGGGGATCAACCCATACAACATCGATCAGTCGCACAGACTCCAGTCCTCGGTCCAGGCTGGCGGGCAACTGCGCCATGCATCCATCTCCCAGCAGCCCCCCGCCATGGGCGCGGCCCCGGTCGTTGGACGCTATCCAGACCTCAAAGCCGAGGGCCTTGCCCAGGTCGCGCAGCGAAGCCTGGACACCCGTGTGGGTCGCATCGCTCTCGGTCGCTTGGGACAGTTCCCGTTGCAATGCGGTAGATTCCTGCCGCACACGCTCAAGGTCTTCTTGCCAGAGAGCTGCCGCCGCTGCATCCATTGCTTGTAGCGGTGTTGCATATCGGCCACTGCCAATGTCAAACATGAGTCCTGCAATCGCGCCCAGATCGTTCGATAGTTTCAGCCGGTACTGCGCGTTCAAGCGCAGCAAGCCCTCCCGCATGGAGAGATAGTGGTCCCAGCGCCCGAGCTTTAAGCGCCCCCCGGTCACCGCGTTGAACCCATTGACGATGGCCGTGTTGAAGGGAGAGACCAGCGTTGGGTGGATGAAATACAGCAAGTTGGCGACTGCTGGGCCCAAGCCTTTGATGCCAATCGCATCAATGCGCTGTATGGCGGCCACTACGTCTTCTGCGCAGTCGCAGTGATCACAGGTGTGCAGGAGGTCCGCAAAAGCGCGCTGGTTGCTCGGGTTCTCGTAGATGTCCGGAATGCGCAGCTTGGGTTTCCAGAGGAACGCGTGGTCCGCACCCTTGAAGATCTGGCGCTGCTCCGCCACGGAGCCAACGATTGTCTCTAACGAGGATCCTCGGTAGGCGTTGCCAAACGTTCCCGCTCGGATGTCCTCCACCACTTGCGTAATGCCTCGGCGAATAGAGCGGAAGTTTTTGATCCGCTGATCCCACAGGAACCAGGTGTTGTAGGTGCTGCTGGGATCTGCCTTCCAGCAGTCAATGAGGGTGGCCAGGGGGTCATGCATCTGTTGTGAGGCGCTTGCCAATGTTCTGAGCACTGGGGAAATACATCGAAAAACAAGTCCTGCCATCGGCCGAACTCACAGAGATGCGGCCTCGGTGCGCATGAACAATCGCCTGGGTGATAGACAAGCCCAAGCCCGCACCGTCGGAGTCCAGTTGCTTGCGCGACTTGTCTGCCCGAAAGAAGCGGTCGAAAAGGCGGGGGATCATCTGCGCGTCGATGGAAGGTCCAGTGTTGACTACATCCACGGTGGTTCCGTGAACGTCCCCTTGAATGTCAACGACCACCTGTTCTCCAGGGGGGGTATAGCGAATGGCGTTGGACAGGAGATTGCTCAGCGCCCGGCGCAGCATCAACCGATCGCCAGTGATCTCTGCCGCCCCAATAAGCTGCAGACCGACCTGCTTTTCTTCGGCAAGGGCCTCGTAGAAGTCAAACAGGGCCTGTGCTTCGTCGTGGACAGCAATTTTTTCCGTACTGGGAAGAATGAGTCCGTGGTCGGCTTTCGCCAGGAACAACATATCCGCCACCATGCGGGCCAGACGCTGGTACTCCTCGGCGTTAGAGGCCAGTATGTCCTGATACTCCCCGCAGGAGCGAGGCTGGCTGAGCGTGACCTGTGTCTGCGTCATCAGGTTGTTGATCGGCGTACGCAACTCGTGGGCCAGATCCGAAGAAAACTCGGACAAGCGATCAAACTCCTCTTTCAAGCGCCGGAGCATCTCGTTGAGGGTTGTAGCCAAGTCTGCCATCTCCACCGGAAACTCCTGAGTTGGCATCCGATCGTCCAGCCGCTGCGCCGTGATCGCCATCGCGCGAGACCGCATTGTCCGAAGGGGCGCCAAGCCATTCTTTGCAGCCCACCAGCCCAGGATCCCAGCCACCAGCGTTGCCAATGCCACGTAACCCACGAGCACCCGAATCAGGCCTTGCATGAAATGCTTGTGGTGTGCGATGTCCAACGCGACCCAAATCTGGAGCGGTGCTTGAGAGGCGCCCGGCATCGATACGGATTCGGACATCCCTCGGTACTCGCGGTCATTGGTCTGCCAGGATGCGACCCCCAAGCGGGCTTTCTGGGTTTGGGCGATGAGGTCCTGTGGAAACTGGAAACCCGTGGTCGCGTAAAGCGGGTCCTTGTCACGGAAAACGCTGACAAAAAGGCCCTCGTGGCTGTGCAAAACGTCGTCCAGCCGAATTTTGAGGTCCTGCGGTGACGTGGATTTTCCTATCACCTCACGTGTGAGGTGAATTTTGTCGCGCAGAGCATCGCGGTCGAGTTCCACAAAATGCCGGTCAATGGAAATGGCAACAAGTGTCCCCAGGCCAACAAGCACGAGCCCGGAAGCCAGCGTAAAAAAGACTGTCAGTCGTGTCGTGAGCGAGTACTGAGCTATCACACATTCTCCTGGGGTGCCTCAAGCACATAACCCATGCCTCGCACCGTCTGAATCAGCTTGGCGTCATAGGCATCGTCAATTTTGGCCCGAAGCCTGCGCATTGCCACCTCGACCACGTTGGAATCGCTGTCGAAATTCATGTCCCACACCTGCGACGCGATCAGAGAGCGAGGCAAAACCTCCCCTTGGCGACGCATCAGCATCTCCAGCAGCCCGAATTCCTTGGGTGTGAGGTCGATGCGTTTGCCGGACCTGCTGACTCGACGCCGCAGAAGGTCCAGTTCAAGATCTGCCACCTGCAGAATAGTCACCTCGGCGCCACTGCGGCCGCGCCTCAGTATGGTCCGTGCCCTTGCCAGCAATTCGGCAAAAGAAAACGGCTTGACCAGATAGTCGTCTGCGCCCAACTCTAGGCCTTTGACGCGATCCTGAACCTGGTCCTTTGCCGTGAGAAATAACACGGGCATCTCAAGGCCTCGACGACGCATATTGGTGAGGACCTGCCAGCCGTCCATCCGAGGAAGCATCACATCCAGGATCACGAGATCGTAATCCTCCTCTTGAACCAGACGCAGGCCATCGACACCGTTGTGAACCAGATCAGCGTTGAATCCCGCTTCACGCAAGCCTTGGCGCAGGTATTCCCCGGTTTTGATTTCGTCCTCAACGATCAGTATCTTCACGAGACCTCCTTGGCGCTACAAGAGGTCGCCAGTGTGCCCGGAGATTTATGCCTTTCTTGAACATGACAAATATGTAACCAATCCGTTATGTCTTTGGAAGCTAATAACTCACACAATGCGTTGCATCAAAACGCATGGTGAATCTATGAGAAATTCTTGGCTTTCACGACTTAACTCAATCCCTTGGCTGGCCGCAGCATTGCTGGCACCTTCGCTGGCACTTGCTCAGATGCCGGACGATGCCCCCCCAAAGGTGGACTACCAACTTTCGTACCGATCAGCTCTCGCGGGCTATGAGGTCTACAAGGAGCAATCAGTCCAGCCGTGGAAGGCCGCCAACGACAAGGTGGGTGAAATCGGAGGATGGCGGGCCTATGCCAAGGAAATGCGCCAGTCCGCACCCGCAGCGGGCCAGGACCAACCAGCCCAAGGCCATGACGCACACCACGGGGGCAAACAATGAGCCGACCAGTGCAAATGCCCCGCGCCAAGATCGTGATCGCCGTGGCCGCAGTTGCGGTATTGTCTGGCTGCGCCAGCGTGAATCTGGAGCAAAACCTCTCCAGCGCCAACGCGGCGGCAAACAGTTTCACCGACGGCAAACTCACGTTGGCCCGGGACCGGAATGAGCAAGATGCCTTGCGCCAACGCGCCTCGGACTTGCTGGCAAAGCCGCTCAGTCAACAGGATGCCGTTCAACTCGCCCTGGTCAATAGCCCGTCCCTGCAGGCCATCGTGGCCCAAAACTGGGCGGACTCTTCCACTGCAGCCCAGTCCGGACGCATCGCCAACCCCATTTTGAGCCTGGAGCGGGTTCGCCTGGGTAGCGAGACGGAGATCGGTCGCCTCCTGTCCTTCGGCCTGCTGGATCTGCTGACCTTGCCAACACGCAAAGGTATTGCCGAGCAGCGGATCAAGCAGACCCAGTTACGCCTGAGTAGCGACGTGGTGGACCAAGTGACGCAGGTGCGCCAGGCTTGGGTCCGCGCTGTTGCGACGCAACAGACCCTGACTTACACCCAACAGGTCGTCGCCAGCGCCCAGGCCAGCGCCGAACTGGCCAAACGCATGCAGTCGGTGGGCAATTTCAACAAGCTTGACCGGGCACGCCAGCAAGCGTTCTATGCCGACACAGCGACCCAGCTGGCCACCGCCCAGCACCAAGTCACCGCAGCCCGTGAGGAGCTGGTGCGGCTGCTGGGCCTGGACGACAGCCAAGCCCAACAGCTCAAGTTGCCCGAGCGCCTGCCCACACTGCCCAAGGAGCCGTTGTCCCCTTCCGACGCTGCCCGCCAGGCATCAAAGGGGCGCCTGGATCTGCAGCTCGCGAAGGCCGACTACGACGCAGCGGCTCAGTCGCAAGGCTGGAACACGCTCACCACTTTCACGGACATCGAGCTGGGAGTTAGGCGCGATTCGGTCTTTGATGCCGCCGAAAACACCCACTCCACACGGCGCGGCTTCGAGATCAGCCTGCAGTTGCCGATCTTCGATTGGGGTGGCATGCGGCGCGACGCTATGAACGCGCAGACCCTGGCTGCAGCCAATCGCCTTGAGGCGACTGCCCGCGCGGCGGGCTCCAACCTTCGGGAGAGCTACTCCGCGTACCGCACTGCGTATGACATCGCGCGTCACCATCGCGACGAAGTGATCCCCCTGAGAAAAACCATTTCAGAAGAAAACCAGCTTCGCTACAACGGGATGCTTATCAGCGTTTTCGAGTTGCTCGCTGACTCCCGTGACCAGGTGAACTCGGTGATGGCGGCCCTGAACGCCGAACAGCAGTTCTGGCAGGCCGATGCCGCCCTTCAGGCCTCTCTCATCGGCAAGCCCACCAGTGCTGGCGTCTCGGGCGGTGGCGCAGCCGCTGCCGAAGCTGGTGCAGGCCACTGATCCCGTCAAGGAAACCAACATGAATTCAAGAAGAGATTTTTTCCGATTTGCGGGCATTGCCGGAGGGGCCGTGGCCGCAGCGAGTGTGAGCCGAGTGGCGATGGCGGCACTGCCGGAACCCGTGTACCAGTCAAGCCCAGACACCATGGCGCCTTTGGTGCCCAACTCTGGGCGCCCCTACAACCCGGTGGTCACGCTGAACGGCTGGACGCTGCCCTGGCGCATGAATCAGGGGGTCAAGGAGTTTCACTTGGTGGCAGAACCGGTGGTGCGCGAGATGGCCCCAGGCTTCAAGGCGCACCTTTGGGGGTACAACGGCCAGAGTCCGGGCCCCACCATCGAAGTGGTGGAAGGTGACCGCGTTCGCATTTTTGTGACCAACAAGCTGCCCGAGCACACCAGCATCCACTGGCACGGACAGCGTTTGCCCAACGGCATGGACGGTGTGGCAGGGCTGAACCAGCCCGCGATTCAGTCGGGCAAAACCTTTGTCTACGAATTTGTGGCGCGCCGTCCAGGTACCTTCATGTACCACCCGCACGCCGATGAGATGACCCAGATGGCCATGGGCATGATGGGCTTCTGGATAACGCATCCGAAGACCAAGCATCCGCTGATTGATGAAGTGAATCGAGACTTTTGCTTCCTGCTCAGTGCCTACGACATTGAGCCCGGCGCCGCCACGCCCAAGGTTGCGGAGATGCTGAACTTCAATCTGTGGACATGGAACAGCCGCATCTTTCCCGGCATCGACTCCTTGAATGTCCGGCTTAACGACAAGGTGCGCATTCGCATCGGCAACCTCACCATGACCAACCACCCCATGCATTTGCACGGTCATGAGTTTTTGGTCACCGGCACGGATGGCGGACCCACACCCAAGAGCACCCGTCTGTATGAAGTGACCACCGACGTGGCCGTTGGACAGATGCGTCAAATCGAGTTCCTCGCGGACGAAGAAGGCGACTGGGCGTTCCACTGCCACAAGAGCCACCACACCATGAATGCAATGGGGCACGACATTCCCACCATGATTGGCGTGGACCACCGGGGCGTGGCCAAGAAGATCAACAACTTGATCCCCGACTACATGGTCATGGGCGAGCGGGGCATGGCAGACATGACGGAAATGGAGATGCCCATCCCGGACAACACCATTCCCATGATGACCGGAGAAGGCCCGTTCGGCTCGGTCGAAATGGGCGGGATGTTCAGTGTCTTAAAGGTTCGCCGCGACCAGAAACCGGGCGACTACAAGAACCCGGGTTGGTACAAGAACCCGGAGGGCACGGTGGCCTACGAGTACACCGGTCCGATGGCTGAACCGGCCCGCTTCAAGGCCGAGGGCGGACAGTCCATGCCTCGCAAAGAGAAGTCCAGCTCGGACACTGTCGTCAAGGTCAAAAAGCCGTCTTCGCACAGCGGCCACTAACTGCCACGTTCCCCATCACCTTCACAACCCAAGGCAACTATGAAACGCACTCTTTCCCTGATCGCAGCCTCCGCCCTGGTGGCTCTGTCCTTTAACAGCTTTGCAGGTGGCACTCACAGCGGTGGTCACGGCCACGCAAGCGAGGAGTCAGCCATTGGTCAACCCGGCAAAGCTGCCAAGGTGACCCGCACGATCAACGTGGACATGGCTGACACCATGCGCTTCACGCCGGCAGCAATCTCCGTCAAGCAGGGCGAAACCATCAAGTTCGTGATCAAGAACAGTGGCCAGGTCAAGCACGAGTTCAGCCTGGGTACCGAGGCCGAGCTCAAGGAACACTACGAGACCATGAAGAAGTTTCCCGAGATGGAGCATGACGAGCCCAGCAAGATCTCCCTCGCACCAGGCAAACAGGGCGAAATCATCTGGCAATTCACCAAAGCCGGAGATGTGAATTTTGCGTGCCTGTACCCAGGCCACTACGACGCTGGCATGAAGGGCCAGGTCAAGGTCTCCAAGAAGTAAACCCCGGGTTGCTGTGCCAACCCACTGAGCAAGGAACATTTATGAAGAAAACCAATACCGCCATCTCCGCCGTGCTGCTGTCGCTGGCCACGCTGCTGCCGGTCTCGACCATGGCGCAGGCTGCAGGTGATGCCGCCAAGTCGTCCCCCGCCGCAGCCTCTATGACCGATGGCGAGGTTCGCAAGATCGACAAGGACAGCAGCAAGATCACCATCAAGCATGGGGAGATCAAGCATTTGGAGATGCCGGGCATGACCATGGTGTTCAACGCCAAAGACAAGTCCCTGCTCGACAAGGTACAGGTCGGCGACAAGGTCAGCTTTATGGTGGTCAGCGAGGGCGGAAAGATGGTCGTCACTGCCATCGAGCCTGCCAAGTAACCCCAAAGCGCCCTATAGCGTCCTCACAACATGGCAGCGCTCCTCCGTTGCGCACGTCTAATCATCAAGGAAAAATCATGAAAACTCTCGTTATTGCTCTAGCAGGCTGCTGAAATACTCCCCGCCGTCACTTCCCAGTTGACGTCTTGCCAGGACAATTGAGGCAACCCAACCGACCAGACAGACAAGCCAGACATGCGCGGAGCCGACACCTTCACCGAGAGCCTGTTCACCATGCGCCACCTCGATGACTTCGTGCCCGCCGATCACCCCTTGCGCGTGATCCGTGTGATGGTCAATAAAGCACTGGCCAACATGGACGAGCTGTTTGCCCGGATGTATGCGGCCGACATCAAAGGCGGGCGCCCCAGCATTGCTCCCGAGAAGCTGCTGCGCGCCATGCTCATCCAGGTGCTCTACAGCGTGCGCTCGGAGCGCCAGCTCATGGAGCAGACCCAGTACAACCTTCTGTTTCGCTGGTTCATTGGCCTGGCCATGGACGACGCCGTTTGGGTGCCCACCGTCTTCAGCAAAAACCGCGAACGCCTGATCGAGCACGATGCGGTCATCGAGTTCTTCAATCAGATCGTGCAACAAGCCCAGGAACAGGAACTGCTCTCGGGCGAGCACTTCAGCGTGGATGGCACCCTGATCCAGGCCTGGGCGGGCCACAAGAGCTTTGTGCGCAAAGACCGCCAAGGCGACGACGATACCGACGCGGGGAACTTCAAAGACCAAAAGCGCAGCAACGACACCCACGAGTCCACAACGGACGCGGATGCAAGGCTGTACCGCAAGGGCAAGACGGCTAGTGAGTTGCGCTTCATGGGCCACACACTCACCGACAACCGCCACGGGCTGGTGGTCAGCGCCGTGGTCACCAAGGCCGACGGATATGCAGAGCGCGAAGCGGCCAAGGCCATGATCAACGATGCGCGACAGGCACTGCCCGGCGATGACCCCATCACGATCACGCTGGGCGCAGACAAGGGTTACGACGCCAAGGAGTTCATCGACGCGCTGCAAGAGATGAACGTGCTGCCCCATGTGGCGCAGAACAAATCAGGGCGTCAATCGGCGGTGCCTGACAGGATCGCGGATAGCGAAGGCTACGCCATCTCCCAGCAAAAGAGAAAGCTGATCGAACAAGGCTTTGGCTGGGCCAAGACGGTGGGGCACATGCGTCAGGTGGTGGTGCGCGGGATCAATAAGGTTGATCAGATGTTTGTGCTGACGATGGCGGGCTACAACCTCACGCGACTGCGCACCTTGGGGCAAATCCGTCTGCAGGGGCAGGTGTAAAGGAAAAAGGATCAGAAAACCGTGCTGTACGGCTGAAAACACGCAGGTTTTCGGGCTGACTTCCAGCATACGGAAAGCAGCTGCTGCGAAAAATGCGCTTGCCGCCGCTGAGCAGGTTCCGGACGCACGGGAGTATTTCAGCAGCCTGTTAAGTCATGGATATCGTTCAAGAATCTCACCCATGAAACCCAAGATTCACTGTGGATCCCCGAGAACACCGTGCCCATGATGTCTGGCAAAGGCCCCTATGGCTCGGTCGAGATGGGCGGCATGTTCAGCGTGTTGAAGGTACGCCAAGATCAAAAGCCTGGCGACTACACGGACCCAGACTGGTTCAAACACCCGGAAGGCACGGTCGCCCACGAGTACCAAGGACCCTTGACCGAGCCTGCCCGGTTCAAGGCTGAGGGTGGGCAGTCCATGCGCCGAATCCAAGAGTCCAGCAACCCCACCGAGGTCCAGGTGCGTAAACCCACTTCGCACCATGGCCACTGACAAGCCAACCCTAGATGGATGAATCCGATGAATAACACAAGCAACACAACTCCCAAGCTCATCGCGCTGCTGCTGTGTGCTGCCGCTGGTTTCGCCCATGCCAGCGATAGCCATTCCGGCGAACACAGTCACCGCGCCAATGAAACCGCGCTCGGCAGGCCCGGCACGGCCGCGAAAGTCACCCACAAGATCACCGTAAACATGAGTGACGACATGCGGTTCACGCCTTCCGCAATCCAGGTCGACAAGAACGACACCGTGCGTTTCATCGTCAAGAATCAAGGCCAGGTCAAGCACGAGCTGAGCCTGGGCACCGAGCAGGATCTGCTGGAACATCTGGAGGCCATGAAAAAGTACCCCGACATGGAGCACGACGAACCAGGAAAGGTAACGCTTGCACCAGGAAAGCAAGGCGAGATCGTTTGGCAATTCACTCGGCCTGGGTTTGCGAACTTCGCCTGCCTGATGCCGGGTCACTACGAGGCTGGCATGAGGGGCTTGATCAAGGTGGCCCGAAAGTAATGCGCTCCAAGAATAAGGAATCATCCATGCGAGAGATGAATTCACCCTCACGGCCCATGCGCCGCGTGTTCCTGCTGGGCATGCTGGCCCTGGGCGCTGCCTCCTTGCCTGCTGCTGCCACCGCCCGGGCGATCGCCATGCAGGTCTGGAAGGACCCCCACTGCGGCTGCTGCAAAGACTGGATCGCGCACATGGAACAGAGCGGCTTTAGCGCCAGCGTGGTCGACGAAGGAAACAACGCGGCACGCGCCCGGCTGGGGGTGGCACAGAAGTTCGCGTCCTGTCATACCGCGCTGGTGCAAGGCTATGTCATCGAAGGCCATGTGCCCGTGGCCGACATCCTGCGCCTTCTGAAGGAAAAGCCCAAGGCGCTTGGTCTGGCCGTTCCGGGCATGCCGATCGGTTCGCCAGGCATGGATGGGCCGGCCTACGGCGGGCGCCGGGATGCTTACCAGGTACTGCTGATCCAGAAGGACGGTTCGGCGCAAGTCTTTACATCGTATGCAGGAAAAGCATGAAACTCTTTACACATCTCCTCGTTGCCTCGGCCTTCGCTGCAGGCTCATTGCTTCCCATCAGCAGCTTCGCCCAGGCCGCCACGGAACACGACCACAGCCATGCGTCTGCGGCCTCCGCCGCATCCCTGACCGAAGGCGAGGTCAAGAAGGTGGACCAGGAGTCCTCGAAGGTCACGCTTAAGCATGGAGAAATCAAGCATCTGGACATGCCGGGCATGACCATGGTGTTCACGGCCCGGGACAAGGACTTGTTGGCTACGGTCAAACCGGGCGACAAGATCAAGTTCATGGCGGTGAGCGAGGGAGGAAAGCTGATCGTCACCGACATTCAGCCGATCCGTTAAGAACACGCTGCAATTGCGTGCCACCGCCGCGCGCCCAAGCCCTCCGGGGATGGCCACGGCAACTTCAACCAGGACAGGAGAGAACCATGAACCATATTCGCAACACCCTGATCGGCATCTGCGTGGCAACGGCATCGCTGGGCGCTCTCGCCCAAGGCACCGAAGAACACAAGGAACACCATCCGGAAGGCGCGGCGCCCGCTGCAGCGGCCAAGAAGGCCCCGGGCCAATCCATGGGTGCAGAAAAAATGGCTGCCATGGACCAGCGCATGAAGGACATGCAGGCGATGCACGAAAAAATGATGTCCGCCAAAACTCCCGAAGAGCGTCAGGCACTGATGGCCGAGCACATGAAGATGATGCAGGACGGCATGGCCATGATGAAGCAGATGGGTGGCATGTCCAAGATGGCTGGCATGCAGGGCGGCAAAGGCATGGGCGGCATGACCGATCGCCAGCAAATGATGGAAAAGCGCATGGACATGATGGAGTCCATGATGCAGATGATGATGGATCGCATGCAGTCGCCAATGGCGCCTGCGGCCAAGTAAGGGGTAAACATGAACCACAACCATGCCCCTCATCAGATACCGGGACAAAGCCCCCAGAAAGATGGGAGCTTTTGGCGTTCTAGGTATGCCATAGGGCTCCTGGTGTTCGGGGCTGTTGCTGGCTACTTTCTATGGACCGAGCATCGCGCCCATCTGACGCAATGGTGGCCCTACGCGATTTTGTTGCTTTGTCCGTTGATGCACGTTTTCATGCATGGCGGGCATGGCGGGCATGGCGGGAACGCGAATGGCCAGACATCGCAGCATGACGACGACCAGCGCAGGAGCTAATAACCATGGATCACTCAGCACCCTCCTACGGCCTGTGGCTGCTGGTGGCCATCAATGTTGCAGTCTTCGCCATGTTCGCCTTCAGCTTCTTCAAGCCGACCACCGCACGCGACTGGCGCAGTTTTGGCGCGTTCACGGCATTTATCGTCGCGCTGTTTGTCGAGATGTACGGCTTTCCGCTGACCATATATTTCATGTCAGGTTGGTTGGGGCAGAAATTTCCTGGTGTGGACTTTTTGAGTCATGACGCCGGGCATCTTTTGGAGCTTTTGTTTGGCTGGGGTGGTGATCCCCATTGGGGCCCGTTCCACATACTGAGCTACCTGTTCATCGGCGGCGGATTCTGGATCCTGGCCGAAGCCTGGCCGACGCTATATGCGGCCCAGCGCCAAGGCCAGCTGGCGCAGTCAGGCCTTTACGCCAGGGTGCGCCACCCGCAGTACATCGGGTTCGTGCTGATCATGTTCGGTTTCCTGTTGCAATGGCCGACCATCCTCACCTTGTTGATGTTTCCTGTCCTCTTGTTCATGTACGGCCGCCTGGCATTGACCGAAGAGCGTGAGAGCGCGGCGCGTTTCGGTCTGGTCTGGCAAGAGTATGCGAGCCGCGTACCGCGTTTCGTTCCCCGGCTGGGCTGACAAGTGACCGCAGCGGACTATTTCAACTGTCGAGGTAAACCATGACTTCCACCGATCTGGTCATTTCGGGCATGACTTGCCCCATGTGCACGGCGCGTGTCACGCAAGCCTTGCGTGCCGTCGCCGGAGTGCAAACGGTCGACGTCGATTGGAAGACGGGCATTGCACACGTCAAGGGCGACGCAACCATGGAGACGCTTTCAGGCGATCTTTTGGTTCTTGCACTGGAAGAAGCGGGATACCCAGCCCGCATCTTGCGTCCGGGCGCGCCCCAACCGCCCACCGCCGCAGTCAAGTCTGGATGCTGTTGCAAGCGCTGACATGACCGGCGCCCTCATGAAAAAAATCGGTTGGAAGCTGGGTCTGGGCGGACTCCTGGCGGTACTCCTGATGGCCACAGGCACGTATGTGCTGGGTTCGCGGAGTCAATCGATGCCGGATCAATTACGCGCCAATGATCTGCATGTCGTGAATGTGGGTGCCGGCCTGTACACCCAGCACTGCGCCGCGTGCCACGGAGCCCGTGGTGAAGGGCAGCCAAACTGGCGCGAGCATGGCCCCGATGGCCGCCTACCTGCCCCGCCGCATGACGAAAGCGGCCACACCTGGCACCACCCTGACGCACAACTTTTCGCCATCACCAAATATGGGCTGGCGAAGCTGATCAAACAGCCTGACTACCAGACCAACATGCCTATTTACGACGGTGTGTTGAGTGACTCTGAAATCAATGCCGTGCTTTCATGGATCAAGGCACAGTGGCCCAAGGAGATTCAAGCACGGCACGACCAGGTCAATGCGCAGTACCAAAAGTCGCTTGAGCGCTGAGCCAGCGCCTCTGGCCCATTCGCAGCACTTTTCTGTCGACAGAAAAAGATAGGCCCGATGCACAAGCATCGGGCTGAAAGGGGAAATGAAGCGATTAGTTGATGTAAAGGTTCTTCAGCTGTCCGTTCTTGTCATCCAGCACCTGCTGGCGAGATTGGCTGGTTTGAGCACCCGTATTGGTCTTATCCACGATTTCTGGCGTCATCGAATCACCATGCAGCATCTTGGCATGGACTTTCGGATCGACTGGACTCTTGGCCGCGTTTTGGCCAATGTGCTCAGGCGTGAAATGAACAATATCGCCGTTCCCTTGGTGCCAGGCGGAAGTGGCCTGAGACAAGCCAGACAAAGTGACAAGGGCAATGGCGAGAGAGAGCTTTACAGTTTTGGTGGTCATTTTGAAGTCCTTGCAATGAAAAGTGAAACTGGATTTTTTGCCTGTGCGAAGAGCACGAGTTAACTGTAAGAAGCCGCCACCAACAAGACGCTGACCACCACATTACGTTTTGTTCATTTCGAACCCTGTGCATTCCAATTGGTGGATGCGCACCGTCCGACTTGACTTTGCCACCTTGACAGGGTTCATCATGAAATTGAGTCAGGAGCCATCCACCATGCAAGCGAACACCCCCATTGTTTACACCTGCCCCATGCACCCCGAGGTGCGTCAGGACCACCCGGGCCGCTGTCCAAAGTGCCAGATGCATCTGGTACCCGAGGGCGAGGTGTCCCATGGCCCCCCGCATGACCATCGCAGCCATTCCATGCGCACTGCGGTGCCTGTACCTGCGAACGCACCAGGCACCACACAGCCGGAGTCGGGCGACACGATCTACACCTGCCCGATGCACCCCGAGGTGCGGCAAGATCATCCAGGCCGCTGTCCAAAGTGCCTGATGCACCTGGTGCCCGAGGGCGAGGTGTCCCATGGGCACCCGCATGCCCATCGCAGCCATTCCATGCACCCTTCGGTGCCTGTGCCTGCAAACCCACCAGGCACCACACAGCCGGGGCCGGGCGGCACGATCTACACCTGCCCCATGCACCCCGAGGTTCGTCAGGATCACCCGGGGCGCTGTCCAAAGTGCAACATGCATTTGGTGCCCGAGGGCGAGGTGTCCCATGGGCACCCGCATGCCCATCGCAGCCATTCCATGCACCCTTCGGTGCCTGTGCCTGCAAACCCACCAGGCACCACACAGCCGGGGCCGGGCGGCACGATCTACACCTGCCCCATGCACCCTGAAGTGCGTCAAGACCACCCCGGCTCTTGTCCCAAGTGCGGCATGACGCTGGAGCCCATCATTCCCCTCGACGAGGAAGACAACCACGAACTGCTGGACTTCCAGCGTCGCTTCTGGTGGACGCTGCCGCTCACGGTCATCGTGACCATTCTTGCGATGTTCGGCCACCGCCTCGGATGGTTTGACATGCAAGTGCAGACATGGGTTGAACTGGCGTTGTCGTTACCCGTCGTGTTGTGGACGGGCTGGCCTTTCTTCGCGCGGGGCTGGCAGTCTCTCCTCCATCGCAGTCCCAACATGTGGACCTTGATCGGTCTGGGCACAGGCGCGGCTTTCCTCTACAGCCTGGTAGCTACCCTGGCGCCGGGCGTATTCCCGGACTCGTTCGTCTCCATGGGGCGGGTGGCGGTCTACTATGAGGCGGCGGTGGTCATCATTTCGCTGACCATGCTGGGCCAGATCATCGAACTGAAGGCGCGTTCGCAAACCTCTGCGGCGATCAAGGCGCTCCTCGGCTTGGCACCCAAGACCGCCCGCCGCATCAACGTGGATGGCAGCGAAGAGGATGTGCCGCTGAACCATGTTCATGTGGGAGATCTGCTGCGGGTCCGACCCGGCGAGAAAGTACCTGTCGACGGTGTGGTTGTCGAGGGCAGCAGCGCTGTCGATGAATCGATGCTGACCGGAGAACCTGTGCCAGTGACCAAACGTATCAGCGACAAGGTGATCGGCGCCACGCTGAACACCAGTGGCGCCTTGGTGATGCGCTCCGAGAAGGTCGGCGCGGCCACCATGCTGTCGCAGATCGTTCAGATGGTCGCCAATGCGCAGCGCTCGAAGGCGCCCATGCAGCGTATGGCCGATGTGGTGGCCGGAAAGTTTGTGGTCGTGGTGGTTCTCATCGCAGTTGCCACGTTCCTGGTTTGGGGGCTGTTCGGCCCGGAGCCCAGCTGGGTTTTTGGGCTGATCAACGCAGTGGCCGTGTTGATCATTGCCTGCCCCTGTGCGCTGGGCCTGGCTACGCCCATGTCGGTGATGGTGGCTACGGGTCGGGCAGCAACACAGGGCGTGCTGTTCCGAGATGCGGGGGCCATCGAGAAAATGCGCGAAGTCGATACCTTGATTGTGGACAAGACCGGCACCCTGACCGAAGGCAAACCCGCTTTTGAAAAAGCGGTTGCTGCTCCCGGCCACACCCCCGACGAAGTGTTGCAGCTGGCTGCCAGCCTGGACCAGGGCAGCGAACATCCGCTGGCCGATGCCATCGTCAATGCCGCTCGCGCACAAGGGCTGGTGCTGACCAAACCCGATGCGTTTGAATCAGGCAGCGGCATCGGCGTACGCGGCACGATCGATGGCAAGCGCCTGGTTTTGGGCAACTCCGCGTTGATGGAACAGGAGGGAGTCGCCATCGATGCACTCAGGAGCGACGGCGAGCGCTTGCGCAGCGAAGGCGCCAGTGTGATGCACCTGGCCGTGGATGGCCAACTGGCGGGCATCCTGGCCGTGACCGACCCGATCAAAGCGACTACTCTGGAAGCCATCCGAACCTTGCACGCCAGCGGCTTGCGCATCGTCATGGCGACCGGTGATGGCCTGACCACCGCGAAGGCTGTGGGCGCAAGGCTGGGCATCGACGAAGTGCATGGCGAAGTCAAGCCTGCCGACAAGCTCGCGCTGGTGGAAAAACTCCAGAAGGAAGGCCACATTGTTGCCATGGCCGGTGATGGCATCAATGACGCGCCAGCGCTGGCCAAAGCCGATGTCGGCGTGGCCATGGGTACGGGCACGGATGTGGCCATGAACAGCGGCCAGATCACGCTGGTGAAAGGCGATTTGCGCGGCATCACTGCGGCGCGCGACATCTCCATAGACACTGTCCGAAACATGCGCCAGAACCTGCTCTTCGCCTTTGTCTACAACGGCCTGGGGGTGCCGATCGCGGCAGGGGTGCTTTACCCGTTCACCGGGTGGTTGCTGTCACCGCTGATTGCGGCGCTTGCCATGAGTCTGAGTTCGGTATCGGTGATATTCAACGCGCTGCGCCTGCGCCGTGGCACCACATGATGCCCATCCTATCGATGGCATCGTGAAGCAACAACAACCATCGCTGCTCCTGTCGATGCTGTGTTCGCGTTCATGGACGACCCTATCCACTTGGGTGCACACATGGGGCGGAGCTCAGCCGTTGTGGGTGGGATATCCATGCGTATGCAAACAGACGCTCAGCGAGGCCAGGCCGTAGGTTCTGTGATCCACATGTCCGGACGCATGTGGGGCGTGGATTTGGCACTGCAGGAATCCTAGTCGAGCGTCTCCCAACGCGGCGGAAAGTCTGGGCAACACTTGGTGAGCCAGTTTTAGTCATGATCGGTCGCTATAGCATGGGGTTTGATATACGACCAACGGATGGCGGGGCATATCTACGGGTCTGGATTGACTTCGACCCACCACCGCGTTGGATGCCGCACTGGCTTGGACGGATCGTCGGCGGCTTCTATGCCCGCTGGTGCGTTCGTCAGATCGCGCAGGAAGCCGTGCGCCATTTTCACAGTTGAGCAAGAGCGGTGCCAGTCGGCGCGTACCCATCCGCAGTCCCTATGCCAGGAGTGACCACTGTTGAGACTTGATTACATAAACGTAATCTGCGGCTCATCCTTCTATCAGGCCAGCCTGTCGAGAATGACTCCATGGGATGGCGCTCCACATTCGCCGCGCCTACAAGAACACTGAGGGAATCAACGCAATGGATTCGACCTACCATCGGTTCACCGAGCTATTTCAACAACTGGGGCTTGCCGCTGACGCCCGGAGCATCCAGCACTTCCTGGAGCACCACAGCCCGCTCCATCCTTCCATCCGGCTGGAAAACGCGCCATTCTGGAGTCAGGCCCAATCGGCCCTGTTACGGGATGAGCTATTGCTGGATGCGGATTGGGCAGAGGTGGTTGACCAGTTGAATGCGGCCTTGCGTGGATCGAAAGGTAAGTGATGTCCAAGATACGGTTGAGGCTATCCGTCGGCGCAGCATTGCTGGCACTCGTATTTACCCAGGCAAGTTTCAGTCAAGAGGGGCGCATTGGCGCCCATCTGGAGGGGCTTTTGAATGCGGCGCGGGAAGGTAATCCAGAATTTGCCAGCATGCAGTTCGAAGCCAATGCCGCCGCAGAACGAATTCTTCCTGCCGGCGCCTTGCCCGACCCCAAGTTCAGCATGGAATTGCGCGATATCACCCGGATGGGAGAGCGCAACCCGACGTTGCTACCTGGGCGCGTGGGGAGTACTCGCTACATCTTTACACAGGAGCTGCCCTGGTTTGGAAAGCGGGAGCTCAAGCGCGCTGCCGCCGCATTGCAGGCCGAGGCGGCGCGGGGGAAGTTGGCAGGCACCTGGAGTGAATTGGTCAGCAGGATCAAGACCACACATGCCCAGCTTTACTACCTGGAGCAGAACGAGCGGCTGACCCGGGAGATCTTGGACCTGATGGCCCGGCTGGAGAAGGTGGCCCAAGTGCGATATGGCAGTGGCCTCGCGGCACAGCAGGATGTCATTCGTGCGCAGCTGGAGCAAACCACCATGCGCAACGAATTGATTGCACTCGAAGCAGAGCGAAGTCAGTTGCAGGCCAAGCTGAAAGCGCTCGTGGGGCGCCCTGCCAGCGAGATGCTGGCTACGCCAGAGAGCATTCGCACACTTCCGGCGCCTGAGACCATGCGATTCGATGTCCTGGAGCAGCGTGCACGGTCCAGCAATCCGCTGCTGAGAACCGAGGAGTCACAAATCCAGGCTGCAGAAAAGAACCGTGAACTCACCTACAAGAACCGCTATCCGGACTTTGCGGTGGGGGTGTCACCCATCCAGTACGGTAAGTCGATCCGGGAATGGGAGTTGATGGTCGAGGTCACCATTCCCTTGCAGCAGGACACCCGGCGCGCACAGGAGCAGGAAGCACAGGCCATGCTGGATGCCGCCCGCTCGCGCCGCGAAGCGGCCACCAACCAGGTACTGGCGGATCTGTATGAAAACTTGGCGGGCCTGGATGCGGCTCGCCGTACGCTGGCGTTGACCACGGACAGCCTGCTACCCCAGTCGGAGCTGACGTTCCGGTCGGCTTTGGCAGGCTACGAATCGGGCAAGGTGGATTTCGCCACCCTGCTGGATGCACAGAGACAGATACGACAAGCCAAACTCAATCAAGTCAAAGCAGGAGTTGCAGCCCAGATGCGTCTGGCGGACATCGAGCGCATCGTGGGAGAAGATCTATGACAACAACTATCAAGGTGGGCGCGCTCGTGCTGGCCGCCACGGCACTGGCTGCGGGAGGCGGCTATTGGTACGGGCAACGCCAGTCCGCTGCACATGGATCAGTGCAGGCGACATCGACTGTTGCTTCGGCAAACGATAAGAAGGAGCGCAAGGTTCTCTATTACCGCAATCCGATGGGCTTGCCCGATACGTCCCCCACGCCCAAGAAGGACCCGATGGGGATGGATTACATCCCCGTCTACGAGGGCGATCAGGAACCGGAAGCCGGAAGCGCCAACCAGATCAAGATCAGCACCGACAAGGTTCAGAAGCTCGGGGTGCGCGTTGAGGCTGTCAGCCTGCGCAACCTGGACAAGATGGTGCGCGCGGCAGGCCGCATCGAACCCGACGAGCGCCTGACCTACGCCATCACCCCCAAGTTCGAGGGCTACGTCGAACGCTTGCATGTCAACGCCACCGGCCAGGCCGTGGGCAAGGGCCAGCCGTTGTTCGAGGTCTACAGCCCAGAGCTGGTGTCGGCGCAACGCGAATATGCGATTGCCGCCCAAGGGGTCGACGCCTTGAAGGGCGCCAGCGAGGAAACACAGAAAGGAATGCGAGAACTCGCCGAATCGGGCCTGACACGCCTGCGCAACTGGGATATTTCGGACGAGCAGGTGAAGGCGCTGACTCAGTCGGGCACGGCGCGCCGCACCCTCACATTTCGCTCGCCGGTGGCAGGCATCGTGACCGAGAAAAAGGCGGTACAGGGCATGCGTTTCATGCCAGGCGACGCGCTCTACCAGGTCACTAACCTGTCTTCAGTGTGGGTGATAGCCGATGTATTCGAGCAGGACATCGGCATGGTCAAAACAGGGGCAAAGGCCACGGTTCGCATCAACGCCTACCCGGACAAGGTATTCACCGGTTCCATCACCTACGTCTATCCAACGCTCACGGCTGAAACTCGCACCGTGCCCGTGCGGGTCGAATTGACCAATGCAGGTGGGTTGCTAAAGCCGGGCATGTTTGCACAGGTGGAACTGCCCGCCGCCTCCAAGGGCACCGTGCTGACGGTACCGACGTCGGCGGTTATCGACAGCGGAACACGGCAGATCGTTCTGGTGCAACTCAAGGAGGGGCGTTTCGAGCCCCGCGAAGTCAAGGTCGGCGCGCGCAGCGAGGACCGCATCGAAATTATCGAGGGCGTGCAGGACGGTGAGATGGTCGTAGTGGCCGCCAATTTCCTCATCGATGCGGAAAGCAACCTCAAAGCCGCCATCGGAGGCCTGGGGCATACAGGACACGGGACTCAAGCCACTCCTGATGGATCAGCAAGCACCAAGGCCGTCACAGGCGTGGGTCACCAAGCCGAAGGCACAGTAGAGGACATCGATACGAAGTCCTCCACGGTGACGCTGGCGCACGGTACGGTGCCCAGCCTCAAATGGCCAGCCATGTCCATGGAGTTCAAGGTTGCGAACAGCGATTTGCTGAAACAGCTCAAGCCTGGCGCAGCGGTGGCGTTCGAGTTCGTCGAACGCGGGCAAGGAGAATGGGTGATCACCGCAGTCAAGCCCTCGGGCAATGCCACGGCCAATCCCCACGCCGGTCACAACTGATTTTCGGGAGACACCATGCTTGCGAAGATCATCGATTGGTCGGGAAGAAACCGTTTCCTCGTACTGCTGGCGACTTTGTTCGTCATTGTTGGCGGCGTCTATGCTGTGCTCAAAACCCCGCTGGACGCGTTGCCGGACCTGTCTGACGTTCAGGTCATCGTCTATACCGAGTATCCAGGACAGGCCCCGCAGGTGGTCGAAGATCAGGTCACGTATCCGCTGACCACGTCCATGTTGTCAGTACCCAAGTCCAAGGTGGTGCGGGGCTTCTCCTTCTTTGGCGCCTCGTTCGTCTACATCATCTTCGAGGACGGCACCGACATCTACTGGGCACGCTCGCGCGTGCTCGAATACCTCAACTTTGCGGCGGGGCGCATGCCCAAAGGCGTGACACCACAGATCGGCCCGGATGCGACGGGCGTGGGCTGGGTCTACCAGTACGCGCTGCTGGCCAAGGACAAGACCCTGGCCGAACTACGCACGCTGCAGGACTGGTATCTGCGCTATCAGCTCACCAAGGCACACGGCGTAGCAGAGGTTGCATCAATCGGCGGGTTTGTGCAGACATACCAGATCACTGTCGATCCGGTGAAACTGCGGGCCTATGGTATTCCTCTGGCTAAGGTTTCGCAGGTAGTGCGCGAGTCGAATCGCGATGTCGGCGGACGTCTCGTGGAGATGGCCGAGACCGAATACATGGTACGCGGCAGGGGCTACCTTCGAGGCGTGGCCGACATTGAAAACCTCGTGGTCAAGGCCGAAAAAGGTACTCCGGTTTTGATCCGAGACATTGCCCGGGTGGAACTGGCGCCGGACGAGCGCCGTGGGCTGACAGAGCTTAACGGTGAGGGCGAAGTGGTCTCGGGAATCGCCATGTCCCGCTATGGCCAAAACGCGCTGGAGGTGATTCACAACCTCAAGGAAAAGATTGCCGAGGTCTCGACTGGCTTGCCGCCGGGCGTCACGATCGAGGCGGTTTACGATCGGTCCGACCTCATCCACCGTGCCATTGACACGCTCAAACGTACTTTGCTGGAGGAGAGCCTGATCGTCGCGCTTGTCTGCATGGTTTTTCTCATGCACGTCCGCTCGGCGCTGGTGGCCATTTTGATGCTGCCCGTCGGTGTATTGATCGCCTTCATCGCCATGCGATTGCTGGGCATGAACTCCAACCTGATGAGCCTGGGCGGCATCGCCATCGCTATCGGGGCCATGGTGGATGCTGCAATCGTCATGATCGAGAACGCGCATAAGCACGTGGAACGCCTGCCCGCCGACCACAGCAATGCTGAGCGTGTGGAGGCCATGATCGCAGCCTGCAAGGAAGTGGGACCAGCGCTGTTCTTTTCGCTGCTCATCATCACCGTGTCCTTTCTGCCAGTGTTCACTCTGGAATCGCAGGAGGGGCGCCTGTTCTCGCCACTGGCCTACACCAAGACCTTCGCAATGGCTGGGGCAGCGCTTCTGTCCGTGACGTTGGTGCCGGTACTGATGATGCTGTTCATCCGGGGACGGATCATGCCTGAGTCCCGTAATCCGGTGAACCGGTTCCTGATCTGGACCTACCGTCCCATCATTGCCGCTGTAATGCGCTGGAAGAAGCTGACAATTGCTACGTCGCTTCTGGTTCTGGGTGTTTCGATCTATCCCGCCAGCCAGTTGGGATCCGAGTTCATGCCTACGCTCAACGAAGGCACGCTGTTGTACATGCCCGCGTCGCTGCCAGGCATGTCCATCACCAAGGCGGCTGAGCTATTGCAAACGCAAAACAAGATCATCAAGAGCTTTCCCGAAGTGGTGTCGGTCTACGGTAAGGCTGGGCGAGCCAATACGGCAACCGATCCGGCGCCTACCGAGATGTTCGAGACCGTCATCAATCTCAAGCCCGAATCCGAATGGCGCTCGGGCATGACGATGGACAAGCTGATCGCCGAGTTAGACCAGGCGCTGCAGTTCCCAGGCGTATCCAACGCCTGGACCATGCCCATCAAGGCGCGCATCGACATGCTCTCAACCGGCATCCGTACGCCCATCGGTATCAAGGTTTTCGGCAAGGATCTGGGCGAAATGGAACGCCTGGCGCGCGAGATTGAAACTGTAGTCAAGCAGGTGCCTGGAACGACCTCCGCGTTCGCCGAGCGCATTACCGGCGGCTTCTACCTCAACATCGAGCCCGACCGGGCGCAACTGGCGCGCTACGGACTGGGGGTGGGGGAACTGCAGGACGTCATCGGCACGGCGCTGGGCGGCGAGATGGTGACGACCACCGTTGAAGGCCGAGAGCGTTTTGGTGTCACGGTGCGTTATCCGCGCGAACTGCGCGCTGACCCACAGCAGATCGCACGGGAGGTGCTCGTCCCGACCATGGACGGCGCCATGGTGCCGCTGGGGCAGGTCGCACGCGTTGAGATCGCCAAGGGCGCGCCTGGCATCCGCACGGAAAACGCGCTTCTATCAGCCTACATCTTCGTCGACATCCGCGACCGCGATATCGGTGGCTACGTGGCAGACGCCCGCAAAGCCGTGAACGAACAGGTCCAATTCCCGCCAGGCTACTACGCGACCTGGAGTGGACAGTTTGAATCGATGGAACGTGCGGTGCAGAAGATGAAGGTAGTCATTCCCGTCACCTTGCTTATCATCTTTCTGCTGCTGTACCTGAACTTCAAGCGCCTGACCGAAACCCTGATCGTCATGCTGTCGGTGCCGTTTGCACTGGTCGGAGGTATCTGGCTCATGTGGTGGATGGGCTACAACATGTCGGTGGCCGTCGCGGTGGGCTTCATCGCCCTGGCGGGTGTGGCCGCCGAGACCGGGGTGATCATGCTGATCTATCTCGACCATGCCTGGGAGGAAATCCAGGCCAAACGCCGCGCTGAAAACAAAGAGCCTAGCGTTGCGGATCTCTATGAAGCCATCATGGAAGGGGCTGTGGAGCGCGTGCGTCCCAAGATGATGACGGTGGTCGCCATCATGGCTGGCCTGCTTCCCATCCTGTGGGGGACTGGAACAGGCTCGGAGGTGATGAGCCGCATCGCCGCACCGATGGTGGGAGGGATGATTTCGTCGACTGTGCTCACACTGGCCGTGATCCCGGCCATTTATGGCCTGGTCAAGCAGTGGCGACTGCCGAAAATGGCGAGATAAGGCTGCCTGATGGGCCGAGCGCGCCCTCGATACATGGAAAGAAAGCAACTATCCCCCGGCAAAACCGGGGGCTTTAAGTTGTGAGCCGCTCGAAGCGGCTACATACGGTCGCTGACGCGACCTCTCAGTTTTGGAGCCACCGTATTGGTGGCGGGCTCACTTCCAAAGCCCCATCTGTTCGAGCCTCTCATCTTCATTTTCCTGCTCGCGGATGTACTGCCTGATGCCACCAGCCCTCCGCCGTAGCCGACACAGTGCAAAAATGATGATCAGTCATTTTGGCACTGGCAATGTATGCGTCCGGCAATCCCATCTTGAGATAGACCCAGCGCCGAGGCATCGTGTGCACGATGAAGATCATGCACACCTTGGCGAACGACACGATCGCCCAACGCCCCAAGCGGCGCTATTACTCCCCGGTACTCAAAGCTCAGATCGTGGCCGAATGCCAGGTCTCCGGCGCGTCAGTGGCTGACCCTTACGCCTACCTGCGCGAAGTGATGGCACGCCTGCCGATGCAGCGCGCCAGCCAGGTCGGCAAACTGCTGCCGCACCGCTGTGAGCCCACTAAGGCTTCAAGCATTTAGATAGGACTCGACTGCGCCTCCATTGCTGCGATCAGCGGACAACGTACTATGCCCCTTGCCGAACCGCAGAGACGAACCAACGATGAAAGTGCTGCTTCCATCCGTTGTAAGTCCGCAAGCTTGAGTCGAACTTCAACGAGCTTGGTCTCAGCCTTCACACGAGCGTGAGCACAACTCTCCCCATCTTCAAGTTGAAGCAGCTGCGCGGTCTCGTCCAAGCTGAAACCCAACCGCTTCGCGGCTTTGATGAAGTGCAATCGAGACTGATCGTTCCTGCCGTAGCGCCGAATGCTGCCCGAGGGCCGTTCGGGTTCTAGCATCAGCCTCTTGCGCTGGTAGAACCGAATGGTTTCAACGTTGACACCGGCCGCCTTGGCCAGATCTCCGATGGTCATGCCTGGGTCTGCGTCCAGAGGGTTGTTGTACATGGTTCTTGACTCCGTACTGGGGTACGGTTCTAAGCTTATGCGATGTCACTTGATTCTCTCAACCAAGTTAGGAGGGTGTGCAGAATTTTGTGTAAACGGACAATCCACCGCAGGCGAGAGCCTGCTTGTCCGCAAACACAATGACAACCAAGAAGCACGAAGTACCGCAAAAACTGCTGGCCAGCCTGCTGGCCGACTACAAGAAGCCTGAAGTGTTGACGCCGACCGAAAACTGAGCCACTTTTTGGTGTGATGGTGAAGGCCAACAGGCGGCCTGCAAGGCCTTCGTGCCATTGACCTTCGAGCTTGGCGAGGCCTTCCAGTTCGACTGGAGCGAAGACGGCTTGCTGGTGGGCGGGGTGTACTACCGCATGCAGGTCTCGCACATGAAGCTGTGTGCCAGTGGGGCCTTCTGGCTGGTGGCCTACCCCAGCCAAGGCCACGAGATGCTGTTCGATGCGCACACCCGCAGCTTTGCAGCGCTGGGTGGCGTGGCACGCCGTGGCATCTACGACAACATGAAGACGGCGGTCGACAAAGTCAAGAAGGGCAAAGGCCCCGTGGTCAATGCGCGCTTTGCAGCCATGTGCGCGCACTATCTGTTCGACCCTGATTTTTGCAACCGTGCCAGCGGCTGGGAGAAGGGGCGCGTGGAGAAGGATGTGCAAGACAGCCGCCGTCGCATCTGGGTGGAGGCGGGGCAATGGCGCTTTGGCAGCTTTACCGAGCTCAATGCGTGGCTGGGCGAGCGCTGCCGGGCTCTGTGGCGAGAGCTGCGCCACCCGCAGCACAAAGCGTTCAGCATCGCCGAGATGCTGGAGCTGGAGCAAAGCCACCTGATGCCGATGCCGGTGGCCTTTGATGGCTATGTTGAGAACCCGGCCAAGGTGAGCAGCACCTGCCTGGTGACGGTGGCGCGCAACCGCTACTCGGTGCCCTGCGAATGGGCGGGGCAGATGGTCAGTACGCGCCTGTACCCGGCGCAGATCGTGGTGGTGGCAGGCGATGCGGTCGTGGCTACGCACGAGCGCCTGAGTGATCGCAACCAGACCCGCTATGACTGGCAGCACTACGTGCCGCTGATTGAGCGCAAGCCAGGCGCGCTGCGCAACGGCGCGCCCTTTGCTGACCTGCCTGAGCCGCTACAGCGCATGCGCAAGGCCTTGGTGCATCAGGAGGGCGGCGACAAGGTGATGGCGCAGGTGCTGGCCGAGGTGCCCAAGCAAGGGCTGGACGCGGTGCTGGTGGCCGTTGAGCTCGCGCTGGAGAGTGCGCCGCCATCAGGGCGGGTGAGCACCGAGCACGTCATCAACGTGCTGGGCCGCCTGCAAGCGCAGCCTCTGCCCGAAACGGTTCATACCATCTTGCAAGTGAGCCAGACACCCCTGGCCGACACGGCGCGCTACGACAGCCTGCGCGCGGCCAGCGGTGTGCAGGAGGCCGATCATGCGTGAGTTGGACAAGGAGCTCAAAGAGCTGCGTTTGTACGGCATGGCAGGGGCCTGGGAAGACCTGGCCAAGCAGGGCGGCCAGGCCACGCTGGAGAGCTCGCGCTGGCTGCTGGAGCACCTGCTGCAAGCGGAAGTCACGGACAGGGCCATGCGCTCCGTGAGCTACCAGATGCACGCGGCCAAATTCCCTGTTCACCGCGACCTGGCTGGGTTTGACTTCGAGTGCTCGCCTGTGGACAAAAAGCTCATCGAGCAGCTGGCCAACATGGCGTTCGCAGAGCAGGCGCACAACGTGGTATTGGTCGGTGGCCCCGGCACAGGCAAGACGCATCTGGCCACGGCCATCGGCGTGGCGGGCATCACTCGCCATGGCTCACGGGTGCGGTTCTACTCGACAGTAGATCTGGTCAACGCGCTGGAGCAGGAGAAGGCCCAAGGCAAGGCGGGGCGCATCGCTGCAACTCTGCAGCGCATGGATCTGGTCATCCTCGATGAGCTGGGCTACCTGCCCTTCAGCCAGGCGGGCGGGGCCTTGCTGTTCCACCTGCTGAGCAAGCTGTACGAGCACACCAGCGTGATGATCACAACCAACCTCGACTTCAAGGAATGGTCCAGCGTATTCGGTGACGCCAAGATGACGACGGCGCTGCTGGACCGGCTCACGCACCACTGCCACATCGTGGAGACGGGCAACGAATCACATCGGTTCATGCACAGCACGGCCGTGGCCAAGAAACGCATCAAGGCACGCGAACAGGCCAAGAAGGCTGAGCCGTTCTGATCGGTTCAAGGGCAAGCCGCTACGGGCTTCGCCCTGCGCGGCTTGCCCTCAACGACGACCACCGAGTCGGTCCATCAAGGAGAAGAAACAAGCCCCAGGCACTACACTTATCCACAGCCAGCCTTCACAGGTTGGCCAATAGCCCTGGCTCAAAATTCAATCGGCACGGTGGGGGTGCGGATAAAAACTTGGACTGGTTTTATGCCGCAAGTCCAAGGCTCACCCGGTATTCGATAGGGCTGAGGGAGCCAAGAGAGATCTTGATCCGCTTCTCGTTGTACCAGCGGATGTAGTCGTCGACCACCTCAATGAACCGCTCGATGGTCGTGCCCTTCCAGTCCCGAGGATAGAACAGCTCATTCTTCAGCCGGCCGAAGAAGCCCTCACACGCCGCGTTGTCAGGCGAGCACGCCTTACGTGACATGGAGCGGGTGAGTTTGGCATCGCTCATTCTCGATAGCCAGCCAGGCCAGCGGTAGTGCCCTCCGCGATCGGAATGAACTACCGGCCTAGCGGTGGTTTCTGCCACTGTCTCGATAGCAGCATCCAGCATGGTGTTGACCAGTTCAGCGTCCGGGCTCGTGCCAATGGTCCAGCTCACCACCATCCCGTCGAAGCAATCGATGATCGGTGACAGGTACACCTTGCCCGCAGGGATCTGGAACTCTGTGATGTCGGTCAGCCATTTCTCGTTGGGGGCTGCAGCCTGGAAGTCACGGTTGATGATGTTCTCGGGTGCGGGGCTGATCTCGCCGAGGTACGACGCGTAACGGCGCCGCTTTGGCTTTGCAACGACCAGGCCTTCTTGTTTCATCAGCCGCTGCACCACCTTCTCGGAGATGGTGACGTCCTGCTTGGTCAGCGAGGCCTGCAGCCTGCGGTAGCCGTAGCAGCGGTGGTTTGACTCGAAGATCTCGGTGAGGGATTGGCGCACCCCAAGGTACTTGTCGCCGACCGCTGTGCGGGCCCGATGGTAGAAGTACGAGCTACGTGCAAGACCCAACTGTCCAAGGAGCTCAGGCAAGTCATAGTGCTCCTTGAGGGCGTCAATCAGCAGTGTCTTCTCCCGGTTGGACAGGAGCTGTAGATCGACGCCCAGGCCTTTTTTTAACAGTTCATTGGCCTTGTTAAAGAGGTCCTGCTCAAGGCGCAGTTGCCTGACTTCGAGGCGCAGTATCTCAACCTGGCGCTCGAGCTCTTCACGCTCTCGCGCCTGCGGAGATTGATTGGTGTGTTTCATTGATGCGGGTGTCTCACGCCCCAGAAGCTGGTTCTTCCAGTTGTACAACGTTGGCCGGCACACGCCGAGCCTGTCGGCAACAGCCTGTGCACTTTCCTGCCGGGTGCAAAGCTCCATCACTCCCGCGTGCTTCAAGCTCTCGGGATATCTTCGCTGGCCCACACTGCCGACAAGGGCCATCCTGGCTTCAGGGAATGCCTCGCGGACCCACTTGGTTAGCGTTCCACGCCCTGGATAGCCCAGCGCCCTCATGGTGGCAGCGATGCATCGATCATGTGTGAGGTAGTGCTCGATGGCCGCTGCCTTCTGGCCCTGCGAGAACTTCGGCTCCCGACGGGCATATCCCAGCGGCAGGTCGAGCCGCTGCTGATACTCGCGGTACCACCCCTTCAATGCATTCTTGGTTGGGTAACCCAGCTGACGGATGGTCGGGCTGGTGCGTTTGCCGAGCTTGATGTAGAGCTCAACGGCTCGGATTCGGTCTTCGTAGGAATACATGAACTACCTTCTAGTAGTCCAAGTTTTCGTCCGCACCCCCCACGGTGGCTCAATTTTGAATCGGCGCCAACATTCCTCGTCTGTTTGACCGCTTCTACCGTGCCGACCCGTCTCGGTCGCACCCACAATCCGATGGTGCTGGCCTCGGACTATCAATTACCCGGGCCATTGCACAAGCGCACGGAGGACGTGTGACGGTTGAATCCGGCTCGGGGAGAACAAAGTTCAGCCTCGAATTTCCAAGCAGGCTGATACTATAAGAATACCAAACGCCAACAGGGCTTCCATCGGCGGAACAGTACCCTTTCATGTTGCCTCCGGTGAAATTTAGACCAGACTGCCGCTCGTTTGTTGATCAGGCGAATGGCACCTACTTTGTCGCCCAATCATGGCCGTAGCGCTTGACCTGGGTGTGAGCGTGGGATCTGGGTGTCTTCAGCCAAGGATAGGGTTTTGACTGTCGCTTTCGCATGCGCGGTACGATGCGCCCCGGCCGACTGCCCTCGCGCCACCCACTCGGTCCGTAGCTCTTCTCGCGACAGTGTGTCGGCGGTTGAGAGTCAGGGAAATTCGGGCGGCGGCCTGGACTGACAAGAGGTCAGTCAGGCCGACGCCAACGATCCAACAGAATGGATTCCAAAGCTTTCTGCGACACCAACTTAGGCAATCAGCCCTGGTAGTAAAGACGCAGACGCGCATCGCGTTCGGCAGGGGACTCATTCCGCAGTTCGTTGATTACTTGCGCACGCGTCTTGCCTGGACCAGCTGCATCAGGTGTGCGGATCGGGAAGTTGCTTTCTCCGTAAGAAAGGAGTCCTTGCTGCATAGCAGCCTTGGTTTCTGCGATAACCTGCTCTCGCGTCTTCTCGCTCTTGAAGTGTTCCGGGTGAACGATTACGCCCTTTTCATTGTTGGCAGGATGTTCGTATGCGGCAGAAGCCATCCCTGGGAGGCCCAGGGCAACCACTGAGGCTGCGGCTGCGATCATGGAAGACAGGGAGAGGCGTTGTTGGATCATGGTTGAAGCTCCTTAACAAAGTGGACGAAAATTGCATCTCTCATGCCTTGCTTAGGCGTTGAGGAGATGTGTTCATCGTAGGGAGCGCACCCCAACAGAATCAGGACAGCTCGATGACATCGTTGTTAAGGAGCTGCGTGAGTTGGCGCCGAGTTGTTGAACTTGCGCGCAGGTGGAAAGACATAGTGGCCCGAGTCAGCTGGTTCCACAAACCCACGGATGAGAAGCGCATGGTGGTGATTCTGGAACCGGAACAGTTCGAAGACTGGCTGCAAGCACCCGCGACCCGCAGCATGGAATTCCTGCGACCCTTCCCCGCCGGGGGCCTGCGGGCGGGATAGGTCCACGCGATCCTGAAGAGACTTTGGAGTACCTTGTCCCCCTCTCAACTCAGTAATGAACCAACCGTTTGAAATGAAACAGACCGCGCTGTGGTCGCGCATGCTGCGCCTGACCACAATCCTGGCACTGACCGTTGCCAGCGCAGCCCATGCCCGGCTCTCCGTCTTTGAAGCGCTGGACAGTGCGTCAGGACATCCGACCCGATTTGCGCAATGCCCTCAGTTCTTCGTGGATGGCAAACCACCCGCCATACCGGCACGTCCCAAGCTGCGCGAGCTGTGCTACGAAGCGTTTGCAATCTTGCACAGCGGGGAGACCAGGACGCCGGTCTATGTGGCGCAGCGCCTGAACCGCCAAACCATCGAGGATGCCGACGAGAAGAGAGCGACCAAGTTCTTTGCCGACGCGCGCCTCCCCCGTGGCGAGCGGGCAGAACTGGAGGACTACAAGCGCTCGGGCTACTCCCGTGGCCACATGGCCCCTGCAGGAGACATGCCGACACCAACAGCCATGGCCCAGAGCTTCAGCCTGGCCAACATGGTGCCGCAGGACATCCAGCACAACGGTGGTGCCTGGGCCAAGATCGAGCAGGACACTCGCCGGTATATCCGGCGGGCCAAGGGCGATGTGTTCGTGATCACCGGGCCGGTGTTCACCCCGGAGAGTCCCCGCATCGGTAACAACGGGGTCGGGTTCCAGCCTACCTGTTCAAGCTCGTGTACGACCAGCACGACAACAGAGCCTGGGCGCATTGGCAGGAGAACCGGGAGGGGGAGCGGGTCGGCAGGCCCATCACCTACGAAGAGCTGGTGAAGCGCACGGGGGTTGAGTTCTTGCCAAGGCTTGTGGTTTCGCAACTGAACTGAGGAGTGATTTACTCCTCTTGTGAGTCACGCTCACAATGGGGCACCCCGCTCCGCCAACACAATGTCGATTGAAGGTTCAACATGACGGGACCGTCAACTCCTCAGCAGTCGCTGCAGTTTGATTTGCAGGGCACCCCTGCAGGTGTCACGCGATCCAAGTCGCGCGTGCCTCTTGCCAAGCTGGCGAACGAGAAGTTGCCGGCATATTCGCCGGACGACGGGCCGCTCACGACGGCAGAGATCTACGCCATTCAAGCTGATGCCGATGCGTGCATGCCAATAGGACGTGTTCTACGGCGCATGAGCCTGCTCGCATCCATCGAACCGTTAGTGCGATGACCGTCTCACTCGCGTGGACGCCCGCGAGACGGACCCACACAGGCAAGAAACAATGAGGGCTATCTTCATCGACTTTGATGGCGTAGTGCACCCTGCAGGTGGGCCTGTCAGCGCCTGTCTTCCCATTGAATGGCTCTCTGATCTGGATGACATTCTCAGCGCGCATCCCCCAGTTCGCATCGTGGTTCACTCCAGCTGGCGCCTCACGTACCCGCATGAAGAGATTCGGGAATTTTTGAGCGGGCTGAGTGCCCTTGAAATCGATATCGTCGGGCCAGGAGAAAAGCGTGAAGCCATCACGGCGTACCTGAGTGCCCACCCTGAGATTGAGAGCGGCCTTGTGATTGACGATGAGCCCAGCGAATTTCTGGCTGAGTTCCCGCTTCAGGTTGTTGCCTGTGATCCCACGACTGGCATCTCCTGCCAGCCCGTGCAGAACGAGATCACGGCGTGGCTGAACCACGTAGGACCCATCCCTCTGGATGCAGAGCGGCTGTAACGACGCATACGGTGATGGTGGGGCGGCCTCTGAGACAGTCTCCCCGCGAAATCCGCTCGTGACGAATCCGAAGTGACGCAAGTTACTGCCCACGATGCCAAGCCGAAGTTTTCCTGTTATGAGCGGTGCACGGCGAATGTCCTCCTGAGCATCATCACCTCGTGGCCGTACAGGCTTAAATCCGGCGGTGCAGGGAACGCTAGCGCGGAGATTCTGATGCCTTTGGCGACGTGCCTGGGGGTACAGTGGCGGGCTTGTGCAAAATACTGATGTTTTGTACAGTATCGTGAAATCCCGCACAGATATGGCCATGTACAAACCAGCCCGTTACGTATTCCGTCCTGCCAGACCAGCTCCCGCATTGTTGCGCCGCATCTGGGCATGGTTTTGAGATCGCCCTGCTGTGCCTCGGGCCTTGCCCAGCCTCCAGGCTCGCTTGTCCCCCAAATGGCGATTCACCATGAGCGAGCTGCTGGCATTGCACAAAAAACGTCGCCACAAGTAACATTGGCCATGTCGAAAAACCAAGCCCGGAAACACTGGAGGAATTTTTCGCTCCCTGATTCGAGTGAGGACAATGCTTGGCTGGATGCGCCACCTGTAGGCCGCGAATTTGGAAGTCCGGACTATGAGAGATTGATGGCGCTTGATCACGCTGCTTTCGTGGCCTTCCACTCGTGGAATAAGGTGCAGGATTGGCTGACCGCGCCGAACTCGCAGCTTGATGGAGCTTGCCCTGAGGAGGTGGCGCGAAGCCCCGCTGGATTTGACAAAGTCATGTCAATCCTGTTGTCATCGGGGAGCCGCGCCAGTGCGGACTTCATGAGCGAGATTGAGGCTTTGCCAGTTCAAGAGCGAGAAAGTCAAAAAGGTATTTAGCTGTTTCCTGTTAACGGCATACGATGACAAGCTCATGGGCTCAAATTTCCAAAGCACTGTCGCCCACAGGCCACTGCAGTTCTCGAACAACTCTGCGCATGATCCAGACGCACTGCGCATCAGAGCACCATCGCTTGGCCACAAGACCTTTTAATGCAGCCTTCACGGTTGCTTGCTGGTCCCCTTCGAAGGTCGCCAGCTTTCGTTGACAGTACGGGACCATCTGCGAGACCAGATCGTCACACATGTGGAAAGCAGCAGTGACCTCTGAGGGCGCAGTGCCCGGTGCATAGAACTTTCCATCTTCGTCAACAAGGCTCATTTTTGGATGAGCTCCACCAATGGCAGATGTAATTGCACTCACCGGAAAATCATCCGGTACGCCTGGATAGCTGGCGCGGTCAGTCGTCATATCAATTCCTTTCAAATTGCCTCGTACAGTGGGTATCTCCCATGACACCTCAAGCGCCTCGTCAGGCTTTCGCGTCACGGGTGTGGGTCAATAACGCCTGCTCACGAAGCCAGCTTGCTTTGTCGTAAACAAGGCCGGGGAACTCGTCGGTCAAACTGGTTTTCTGCAAGATGAGCGCTCGGGCCAGCCGCGCCACTTCCGCCAGTTCCTTTTCATTCCGGACTTCAAGCGGCGCCACAAGGCTGACGCCCATCGCCCAATTGAGACGCTCCCATTTCCAGGATGGGCGGACCTCCAAGTCAATCCCATCCCGCGTCAGCCGTTCTTCAATTGCCTGAAGCTTTGCGTAATGCTCCGTCTGGGCTTCAGAGGGAGCGCGACTGGTGGTGGTGAACAGCTTTTTACGCCTTTTCGACTTTCCAACCATCTTGTAGTTCTTGGTCCCTCCCTCGAAGAGCCAGTCATCGCGAGGGCCATCTCCTGCTTCCTTCCATGCCATGGAGGAAATTGCTTCCCCATAAATCCGTCTGGGGTGTTGCCACCAGACGATCACGCGCCGTCCATTGAGAATGAATCCAACGTCATCCCAGGTCGACAGGCTGTCAGGCCCCATGTTCCAGTAGGCGTGAGGAATGAACAGACCGCCCTCCGACAGGCGCCACTGGTGCGTGCGGTGGTACTCGCGCATGCGCCTTCGCAGATACTCATAGTGCGGATTTTTCATGTGGACTCACCCAAATGAATGAAGCGAAAATTGAGCGCAAGTGGCTGAGACGAAGCGTGCGAGTGGTGCATGGGTCTGAGCGCCGTAGCGGCACGAACGCTTTGCCGAGTCAATGGACACAGGCGGTAGTAGTTGGGACCTGACTCGCTTTCACCATGCGCTTCCCGACAGCTACTCCCCATCTAAAGGGATGGGTTTTTTGTGGCTCAACCACGCAGTGACCTGGCTCTTGACCCGCGGGCAGGTGATGCCAATGGCGGGATCACAGACCACCATCTGAAGAGGGAATCCCGCTGGAAACTCACTGGGCTCATCGTCAATCACAAGTCCGCTCTCAATCTCAGGGTGGGCACTCAGGTACGCGGTGATGGCCTGAAGCTTTTCTCCTGGTCCGACGATATCGATTTCAAGGGCACTCAGCCCGCTCAAAAATTCCCGAATCTCTTCATGCGGGTACGTGAGGCGCCAGCTGGAGTGAACCACGATGCGAACTGGGGGATGCGCGCTGAGAATGTCATCCAGATCAGAGAGCCATTCAATGGGAAGACAGGCGCTGACAGGCCCACCTGCAGGGTGCACTACGCCATCAAAGTCGATGAAGATAGCCCTCATTGTTTCTTGCCTGTGTGGGTCCGTCTCGCGGGCGTCCACGCGAGTGAGACGGTCATCGCACTAACGGTTCGATGGATGCGAGCAGGCTCATGCGCCGTAGAACACGTCCTATTGGCATGCACGCATCGGCATCAGCTTGAATGGCGTAGATCTCTGCCGTCGTGAGCGGCCCGTCGTCCGGCGAATATGCCGGCAACTTCTCGTTCGCCAGCTTGGCAAGAGGCACGCGCGACTTGGATCGCGTGACACCTGCAGGGGTGCCCTGCAAATCAAACTGCAGCGACTGCTGAGGAGTTGACGGTCCCGTCATGTTGAACCTTCAATCGACATTGTGTTGGCGGAGCGGGGTGCCCCATTGTGAGCGTGACTCACAAGAGGAGTAAATCACTCCTCAGTTCAGTTGCGAAACCACAAGCCTTGGCAAGAACTCAACCCCCGTGCGCTTCACCAGCTCTTCGTAGGTGATGGGCCTGCCGACCCGCTCCCCCTCCCGGTTCTCCTGCCAATGCGCCCAGGCTCTGTTGTCGTGCTGGTCGTACACGAGCTTGAACAGGTAGGCTGGAACCCCGACCCCGTGACCAGCATTCCATGCCTCCGATCACCGTTTTTAGCGGCTTGCCAAAGCACTGTTGCTTTGTCGCGGCAGTTGCGCGTCTGGTTCCTCTGTAGCTCCGCTGCATTTGAGAGAGTCGCTCCACAAGCGACAGCGTCCGCGCTTGGGTTCGTGTGATGCCACTTGCTGTCAAAAGCGTAATCCGGAAGTCACCTCCATGTGGGGCGGTGATTTCTAGACTCCTCTCCGTGGTGCATAAAAAACGCCACCTGGATGGACCATATCGGGCATCTGGCGCCACAGGAGACCACCATGCAAGTCAGTACCCCAAGCTGCGAAGACGCGCCGACAAGTCCTGGATGTGTTGCAGGAGGTCAAGCGCAACCCTGATATCAACGAAGCCATGCGCGACCTAGATGGCGAAGCGAATTGGGTCGCTGCCCTTAACTGCCCTGAAGCACCTCAACGATCACCTGCAACCGAGTGCCTCTCCTAGACCGGCATGCGCTTGCAATCTCCCACCGTTTACCCAAGAAGGAAAATTCATCATGAAAATCAAGTCCACCCTCATCGTTCTCTCTCTCTTCGCCGCCCCCGCATTCGCGTCCGACCAAGGTGTTAGCAAGACGCGCGAACAAGTACGGGCTGAGCTGGCGCAAGCAATGCGTAGTGGTGACATGCCCGCCTCTGGCGAGTCGGGCCTGACGCACAAACAGATCAACCCCGGTGCGTATCCAGTAGGCGCCTCCGCGCAGGTCACAAAAACACGCGAGCAAGTGCGCACGGAGCTGGAGCAAGCGATCCGCACCGGCGACATCCTGGCGGGCGGTGAATCAAGCGCCAAGCTGAATGAGCTGACTCCTGGTCGTTATCCTGCGGTGGCTGCCGCTCCTTCAAAGACCCGCGGTCAAGTCAAGAGTGAACTGGCGCGCGCTATCCGCGAAGGGGAGATTGTCGCTGGCGAAGACGGCCGCAAGCTCAACGAGATCTATCCCGACCGCTACCATGCAGCGCATCATGCCGCGGCTAACGCGGGGCAGATCCCTACGACTCCCCGCTTCTGACGTTGCCTCCCGCTCAACCCGAAGCCATCTAGTGTCCTGAGTTAAAAATTCATTGAATTATTTTCCCTGACGGTGATCAGTCGTGTAGTGTGTTGTACGACGAGGTGGCCATGAGCGGAAGACCAAAGACTCCATTGGTGTTGGGCGCGACGGAGCGAGAGCAACTGATTGCGCTGACCAAGCGTCGCAAGACAGCGCAGGCCTTGGCCCTGCGAGCGCGGATCGTGCTCGCTTGCGCAGAGGGCTTGGACAACAAAGTGGTGGCAGCGCGCCTGCGGGTCACGCAGCAAACAGTTTCCAAGTGGCGGGGCCGTTTTGTTGAACTGCGCATGGATGGTTTACTGGATGCCCCGCGCCCTGGTGCTCCACGCACGATTGAAGATGAGCGCGTCGATGCAGTGATCGCCAAGACGCTGGAGTCTGTGCCGACTGGCGCAACTCACTGGAGTACCCGCTCTATGGCGCGGGCAATGGGCATGTCACAGACGGCTGTGAGCCGAATCTGGCGGGCTTTTGGTTTGCAGCCGCACCGCCAGGAGACGTTCAAACTCTCCAGTGACCCGTTTTTTGTCGACAAAGTCCGTGACATTGTCGGCCTGTACATGGACCCGCCACTCAAGGCGATGGTGTTGTGCGTGGATGAGAAGAGTCAAATACAGGCACTGGACCGCACACAGCCAATCTTGCCGCTGGCACCGGGTATTCCTGAGCGCAGAACCCACGATTACATGCGCCATGGAACGACGACGCTGTTTGCGGCACTGGACATTGCCACGGGCCAAGTGATTGGAGAGTTACACCGGCGCCATCGCAGCACGGAGTTTTTGCAGTTCCTGCGTACCATTGAAGCGAATGTGCCAGCCCAGCTGGATGTGCATTTGGTGATGGACAACTACGGCACGCACAAGACCCCTGCGGTCAAGGCATGGTTTGCAAGACACCCCAGGTTCCACGTGCACTTCACGCCAACCTCCGCGTCTTGGCTCAATCAGGTGGAACGTTGGTTTGCAACCCTGACCGAGAAGTACATCCGTCGCGGCACACACCGATCGACAAGACAGCTTGAGCAGGCGATTCGCCAATACCTGGAACTGAACAACTCAAATCCCACACCGTTCGTCTGGGTCAAGTCTGCCGATGACATCCTGGCGAGCATCGAGAGATTTTGTCTACGAATTTCTAACTCAGGACACTAGTGCCCAGCAGCGGAAACTTTCAGAAGGAGGCTTCGGGCAGCAAAGCGGAGCGCGCGTTAGTGTCGAAGCAGCTGGGTGGGGTGGCCTTAGGTCGAGCCAGGTCACGTTGGCCCCACGCATACCCAGTCGGGCTCATGACGCTGCCAATGCGGCCTCGGAGAGGTCAAGGACCGTGGCCTCCGTGTACCCCTCATCGAGCAGATCGTCAACGAGAGTCGAAGCACCTCCTCTCTCCGTAGCACCACCGCACCGACAGCAGCGCGATGCCGACCCTCTGTTGTACACGGAAACGGGTCGTTTGAAAGGCGCGCCATTGTCGAAACATGCCCGCCAACAAATGGTGCTGCTAGTGCCTGTGTTGATGGTGCGCATCGGGTGCATGCGCGTGAGCGTGTGTCATCGGCTCGTGCGCATGCCGATGGCTATGGCTACCTTCAGGCATCACCTCGTGCGCGTGTAGATGGTGCCCGTCGTCATGGCGGTGGGCGTGCTCATGTTCCAACGCTTCGTGGGTGTGTTCGTGTCCGTGGCTCTCGGCCAAGTGAAGTACCACCCCCGCCAGCATGAACAAGCCACCTAGCAGCATCAACCATCCCGCAGAGCGCTCCCCGAGCCCGAAGGCCACTGCCGCACCAATGAAAGGCGCGAAGGCGAACACCGAACCCGTACGCGCCGCGCCGAATGCCCTTTGTGCCAGAAGATAAAAGCGCAGGCTTAGCCCGTAGCCTGTGGCTCCAATGGCAAGCAGCCCCAGTGTTGCAGTTAAAGAAGGCAAGGGCTCCCCTGCCAACACGGCCAACGCTGCGGTTGCGGTAGCACCCAGGGTTGCCTTGGCCATCACCACCTGGCTCGGGTCACGCTCAGCCAGTCCTCGCGACAAGGTGTTGTCCACACCCCAGGCCATCGTAGCCACCAGCACTGCAAGCAGCCCAAGCAGCTGTACTCCGCCTTGCAGGCCCTGGTCCAGGACGAGAGCCATACCACCCGCAAGCAGCAAAAGCATGGCGGCCCATACGCGGCGGTCCATGGTTTCGCTGTAGAGCCACCACGCCAGCGTAGCTGTGAACACCGCTTCCAAGGTGAGCATGAGCGATGCACTGGCTCCGCTGGTGTGCTGAAGGCCCCAGGCCAGGGCTACCGGCCCCAGCGCAGCGCCAAACCCCGCCATGGCAATAAGGCGCGGGGTGTCAGATTTCTTCAGGCGTGCTTCGTGCGCGGCAGTCCGCAATGACAAGGCTCCCACTACAGCGGCTCCCGCGTACAGCAGCGCGGCCGTCGTGAATGCCCCTAGCCCTGCGCCCAAACGCTGCACCACAGGGGTGCTGATGCCAAACAACGCTGCCGCCAGCAAGGCCAACAGACCGCCTCGCAGTGCCGGTAGATGCAGAAACTCGCGCGACATGGGTGCGCTACTTGACCGTGAAGCGGACAGTGTTGCTCGTCTTGTTGTCCATCAAGCGCATTGATAGCCCCCTTCGTTCTATTCGGCGTGTATGCCCAGAACAACTTGTACGGTGCCACTACGTACGGAGCGGAATTTCTTGGTGGCTGATATTTGGACGGGTCTAACTTTCGGCAATCAACGTGGGTACCGGGAAAAACATGCATCTGTCATAACTTGTTTACCTGGGTGTACTGGGAAAGTACATCGAAAAGCAGGTCTTGCCGTTGGCCGAGTTCACAGCGATGCGGCCGCGGTGCGCATGAACGATGGCCTGGGTGATGGACAGCCCAAGGCCCGCCCCATCAGAGTCCAGTTGCTTACGCGACTTGTCGGCCCGGAAAAATCGGTCAAACAGGCGGGGGATCATCTGCTCGTCGATGGTAGGTCCGTGGTTGATGACATCCACCGTAGTTCCATGCAGGTCGCTTTTGATACTCACAACAACCGTCTCGCCTGGCGGCGTGTACCGGATAGCGTTGGACAGAAGATTGCTCAAGGCTCGCCGGAGCATCAACCTGTCACCGGAGAGGTCCCCCTCTCCAGCCAGCGTCAGCCGCACCTGCTGTTCTTCGGCAAGTGCTTCATAGAAATCAAACAGGGCCCGGGTTTCATCATGGACCGCGATGTTTTCCGTCCTGGGAAGAATAAGCCCGTGATCGGCCTTCGCCAGGAACAACATGTCGGCGATCATGCGCGCCAGGCGCTGATACTCCTCGGCGTTAGAGGCAAGAATCTCTTGGTACTCCGCCGTGGAACGGGCCTGACTGAGCGTTACCTGTGTCTGCGTCATCAGATTGTTGATAGGCGTACGCAACTCGTGGGCCAGGTCCGACGAAAACTCCGACAGGCGGTCGAACTCCTCCTTGAGGCGCCGGAGCATTTCATTCAGGGTGGTGGCAAGGTCTGCCATCTCCACCGGAAACTCCTGGCTTGGCATGCGCTCGTCCAGCCGCTGAGCCGTAATGGCCATTGCCCGGGACCGCATGGCCCGAAGGGGTGCCAGACCCTTCTTGGCGGCCCACCAGCCAAGGAACCCCGCCACCAGCGTTGCCAAAGTCACGTAACCCACGAGCACGCGAATCAGGCCATACATGAAGTGCTTGTGGTGAGCAATGTCCAGGGCCACCCAGACCTGCAACGGTGGATCAGAGGATCCCGGCAACGGCACGGATTCGGACATCCCTCGATATTCACCCCACTTGGTTTGCCATGAAGCAACACCCAAGCGCGCTGTTTGGGTCCAGGCGATCAGGTCCTTTGGAAACTGGAAGTCTGCGGTCGAGTAAAGCGATTCCGCGCCGCGAAGCACACTGACGTAGAGACCCTTGTGGCTATGCAAGACATCATCCAGCCGTGTTTGCAGATCTTGTGGCGACTTGGATTTGCTGATGACTTCACGCGTCAGGTGGATTTTGTCGCGCAGGGCATCTCGGTCGAGTTCTACGAAATGCCTGTCAATGGAAACGGCGACAAGGGTCCCCAGGCAAATGAGCACCAGCCCAGATGCCAAGGTAAAAAGAACCGTCAACCGTGTCGTCAGCGAGTACCGGGCTTTCACGCGCCCACCTGCGGGGCCTCAAGCACGTACCCCATCCCCCGCACCGTCTGGATCAGCTTGATGTCGTAGGCGTCATCGATCTTGGCACGAAGCCTGCGCATGGCCACCTCGATCACATTGGTGTCGCTGTCAAAGTTCATGTCCCACACTTGGGAAGCGATCAACGAGCGCGGAAGAACTTCCCCGTGGCGGCGCATCAGCAACTCAAGCAGTCCAAATTCCTTGGCCGTCAGGTCGATCCGTTTCCCGGCGCGGCTGACACGTCTTCGCAGCAGGTCCAATTCCAGATCGGCCACCTGCAGCACGGTCACTTCCGTGCCATTGCGCCCACGCCGCAGGATCGTTCGCACACGCGCCAGCAGTTCGGCGAAAGAAAAAGGTTTGACCAGATAGTCATCGGCTCCCAGTTCCAGTCCCTTCACCCGGTCTTGCACCTGGTCCTTCGCCGTGAGGAACAGGACGGCCATCTCCAGACCGAGGCGGCGCAGATTGGTGAGAACCTGCCATCCGTCCATCCCCGGAAGCATCACATCAAGGATCACCAGGTCATAGTCGCCATCCTGGGCCAGATGCAGCCCGTCCACTCCGTTGTGGACCAGATCGGCATTGAAACCAGCCTCGCGCAACCCTTGGCGCAGGTACTCGCCGGTTTTGATTTCATCTTCCACGATCAATATTTTCACGGGAACTCCCAGGCACTGCGCGTGGTTGCGAGTGTGCCCGCAGATCGCTGGGTTTCTTCTAGATGACAAAAATGTAATGAAACTGTTATGTCCGCGGCAGGCATCGGCCCAGACAATGCGATGCATCAAGAACGGATGGTGAATCTATGAACAATCGCTGGCTTTCACGACCTACCGCAAGCTTCTGGCTGGCCGCCGCGGTATTGGTTCCATCGCTGTCACTGGCGCAAATGCCTGAGGGTGAAACCGCGAAGGTGGACTATGAGTTTTCGTACCGATCTGCACTGTCGGGCTACGAAGCCTACAAGGAGCAGTCCGTCCAGCCCTGGAAGGCGGCCAACGACAAGGTGGGGGAGATCGGAGGATGGCGCGCCTATGCCAAGGAAATGCGCCAGACAGCACCCGCTACCGATCAGGACCTGCCCGCCCAGGGCCATGACGCACACCACGGGGGCAAACAATGAGCCGCCTCTTGCATTTGCCCCGCGCCAAGTTAGTGATCGCCGTGGCCGCTGTTGCGGTGTTGTCCGGATGCGCCAGCGTGAATCTGGAGCAGAGCCTCTCCAGCGCCAATGCAGCGACAAGCAGTTTCACGGACGGCCAACTCACCGTGGCCCGGGATCAGAGCGAGCGTGAGGCCTTGCGCCAGCGTGCTTCGGATCTGCTGAGCAAGCCACTGGGGCAGAAGGAAGCTGTGCAACTTGCATTGGTCAACAGCCCGTCCATGCAGGCCATCGTGGCCCAAAACTGGGCGGACGCGTCGACGGCAGCGCAGTCTGGACGCATCGCCAACCCCATCTTGAGCCTGGAACGCGTGCGCTTGGGCAGCGAGACGGAGATCGGACGCCTCCTTTCCTTTGGACTGCTGGACCTGCTAACCTTGCCCACGCGCAAAGGCGTCGCCGAGCGGCGCATCCAGCAGGCTCAATTGCGCCTGAGCAGTGATGTGGTGGACCAAGTCACACAGGTGCGACAGTCCTGGGTACGCGCCGTCGCGGCGCAACAAACCCTGACCTACACACAGCAAGTTTTCGCCAGCGCCCAGGCCAGCGCCGAATTGGCCAAGCGCATGCAGGCGGTGGGCAATTTCAACAAGCTCGATCGTGTACGCCAGCAAGCGTTCTATGCCGACACAGCAACTCAGCTGGCAAGCGCGCAGCACCAGGTCACGGCGGCCCGTGAGGAACTTGTCCGATTGCTGGGCCTGGACGACGCTCAAGCCAAACAACTCAGGTTGCCAGAGCGTCTGCCCGCGCTTCCCAAGGAGCCTTTGTCGCCCTTGGACGCAGGCCGCGAGGCGTCCAAGGGTCGGCTGGACCTGCAGATCGCGAAGGCAAACTATGACGCAGCTGCCCGCGCCCAGGGCTGGAACACGATTACAACGTTCACGGATATCGAGCTGGGAGTCCGGCGCGACTCGGTCTTCGACGCTGCTGAGAACACCCACTCCACGCGACGTGGTTTCGAGATCAGCCTGCAGCTGCCCATCTTTGACTGGGGTGGCATGCGGCGCAGCGCTATGAACGCGCAGACCCTGGCTGCAGCCAATCGCCTTGAGGCGACTGCCCGCGCGGCGGGCTCCAACCTTCGGGAGAGCTACTCCGCGTACCGCACTGCGTATGACATCGCGCGTCACCATCGCGACGAAGTGATCCCCCTGAGAAAAACCATTTCAGAAGAAAACCAGCTTCGCTACAACGGGATGCTTATCAGCGTTTTCGAGTTGCTCGCTGACTCCCGTGACCAGGTGAACTCGGTGATGGCGGCCCTGAACGCCGAACAGCAGTTCTGGCAGGCCGATGCCGCCCTTCAGGCCTCTCTCATCGGCAAGCCCACCAGTGCTGGCGTCTCGGGCGGTGGCGCAGCCGCTGCCGAAGCTGGTGCAGGCCACTGATCCCGTCAAGGAAACCAACATGAATTCAAGAAGAGATTTTTTCCGATTTGCGGGCATTGCCGGAGGGGCCGTGGCCGCAGCGAGTGTGAGCCGAGTGGCGATGGCGGCACTGCCGGAACCCGTGTACCAGTCAAGCCCAGACACCATGGCGCCTTTGGTGCCCAACTCTGGGCGCCCCTACAACCCGGTGGTCACGCTGAACGGCTGGACGCTGCCCTGGCGCATGAATCAGGGGGTCAAGGAGTTTCACTTGGTGGCAGAACCGGTGGTGCGCGAGATGGCCCCAGGCTTCAAGGCGCACCTTTGGGGGTACAACGGCCAGAGTCCGGGCCCCACCATCGAAGTGGTGGAAGGTGACCGCGTTCGCATTTTTGTGACCAACAAGCTGCCCGAGCACACCAGCATCCACTGGCACGGACAGCGTTTGCCCAACGGCATGGACGGTGTGGCAGGGCTGAACCAGCCCGCGATTCAGTCGGGCAAAACCTTTGTCTACGAATTTGTGGCGCGCCGTCCAGGTACCTTCATGTACCACCCGCACGCCGATGAGATGACCCAGATGGCCATGGGCATGATGGGCTTCTGGATAACGCATCCGAAGACCAAGCATCCGCTGATTGATGAAGTGAATCGAGACTTTTGCTTCCTGCTCAGTGCCTACGACATTGAGCCCGGCGCCGCCACGCCCAAGGTTGCGGAGATGCTGAACTTCAATCTGTGGACATGGAACAGCCGCATCTTTCCCGGCATCGACTCCTTGAATGTCCGGCTTAACGACAAGGTGCGCATTCGCATCGGCAACCTCACCATGACCAACCACCCCATGCATTTGCACGGTCATGAGTTTTTGGTCACCGGCACGGATGGCGGACCCACACCCAAGAGCACCCGTCTGTATGAAGTGACCACCGACGTGGCCGTTGGACAGATGCGTCAAATCGAGTTCCTCGCGGACGAAGAAGGCGACTGGGCGTTCCACTGCCACAAGAGCCACCACACCATGAATGCAATGGGGCACGACATTCCCACCATGATTGGCGTGGACCACCGGGGCGTGGCCAAGAAGATCAACAACTTGATCCCCGACTACATGGTCATGGGCGAGCGGGGCATGGCAGACATGACGGAAATGGAGATGCCCATCCCGGACAACACCATTCCCATGATGACCGGAGAAGGCCCGTTCGGCTCGGTCGAAATGGGCGGGATGTTCAGTGTCTTAAAGGTTCGCCGCGACCAGAAACCGGGCGACTACAAGAACCCGGGTTGGTACAAGAACCCGGAGGGCACGGTGGCCTACGAGTACACCGGTCCGATGGCTGAACCGGCCCGCTTCAAGGCCGAGGGCGGACAGTCCATGCCTCGCAAAGAGAAGTCCAGCTCGGACACTGTCGTCAAGGTCAAAAAGCCGTCTTCGCACAGCGGCCACTAACTGCCACGTTCCCCATCACCTTCACAACCCAAGGCAACTATGAAACGCACTCTTTCCCTGATCGCAGCCTCCGCCCTGGTGGCTCTGTCCTTTAACAGCTTTGCAGGTGGCACTCACAGCGGTGGTCACGGCCACGCAAGCGAGGAGTCAGCCATTGGTCAACCCGGCAAAGCTGCCAAGGTGACCCGCACGATCAACGTGGACATGGCTGACACCATGCGCTTCACGCCGGCAGCAATCTCCGTCAAGCAGGGCGAGACCATCAAGTTCGTGATCAAGAACAGCGGCCAGGTCAAACACGAGTTCAGCCTGGGCACCGACGACGAGTTGAAAGAACATTACGAGACCATGAAAAAATTCCCGGATATGGAGCATGACGAGCCCAGCAAGGTATCGCTCGCGCCGGGCAAGCAAGGCCAGATCATCTGGCACTTCACGAAGGCTGGCGAAGTGAAGTTTGCCTGCCTCTACCCCGGCCATTTCGACGCAGGCATGAAGGGCCAGGTCACGGTGGTCAAAAAGTAAACGCGGAACACCTCCACGCTATTAGGACAAGGAATTCACATGAAAAACGCAAACAACCTTTTGATCGGCGCCGTGTTGTCGCTGACCACCCTCTTGCCGCTGTCGGCCATGGCACAGGCCACGGTTGACGCCAGCAAGCCCGCTGCTCTGGCTGCAGCCTCCATGACGGATGGAGAGGTGCGCAAGATCGATAAGGACGCTGGAAAAATCACCATCAAGCACGGTGACATCAAGCACCTAGAGATGCCGGGGATGACCATGGTGTTTAACGCCAAGGACAAGTTACTACTCGACAAGGTACAGGTCGGCGACAAAATCCGTTTCATGGTGGTCAGCGAGGGAGGAAAGATGTTCGTGACGTCCATCGAGCCTGCCAAGTAGCACGAAAATTGCGTGCAGCGTCTTTCTGAAATGAGGCGCTCTTCGGCATTCAGCAACGCGACGGGCCAGGCCGAGGCAAGCAGCGCCCAGCAGGTGGGCGCCACTTGAGCTAAATCAAGCGAGACCGAACGCGTAGTGTCAAGATGGTTTGGAGAACAAGAACATGACCCTGCTTGCACTGAACGCCGGCTCGACCAGCACTAAACTGGCACTGTACGAGCGCGACCTGCACCAGCTCTGGAGTGCCAGTGTGTCCGGACTTGCCTCGCCGAATGCGCGACTGCTGACCCGCGAACCTGGCGGGGATGCCGACACGCAGGAACTTGGACCCCTGCAATTCCGCTCCGCGACCGAACTATTGTTGGGCGAACTGGCGCAGCGCTGGCCGACGTTGCAGATAGAGGCTGTCGGACATAGAGTGGTTCACGGAGGCGACCTGCCGGTTGACAGCGTAACGATCGATGCACCGACTTTGGCCGCGATCACTCACTGGTCGTCGCTGGCGCCTCTTCATCAGCACCTGAACGTTGCAGCGATCAATGCAGCACGGCAGGCATTCCCGGGGGCGTTGCATGTTGCATGCTTCGACACGGGTTTTCACCGGACTCTCCCTGCGCGTGCGAGCCTCGTTGCTGTGCCGGAGCGCTTTAGATCGCTCGGAGTGCGCCGCTACGGCTTCCACGGCCTCTCATACGAGTCCGTGTTGCAACAACTGGCGGCCAGCGGCGAGCCGGTCTTCTCCGAGCGTGTCATTGCCGCGCACCTTGGTGGCGGTTCCTCACTGTGCGCCATTGCCCAGGGACGTAGTGTGGAAACGAGCATGGGCGTGACCCCGCTCAGCGGCGTCCCGATGACCACGCGCTGCGGCGATCTTGATCCCGGTGCGCTGCTGTTCCTGCTGCAGTCCGGCGAGACGGATGTCCGGCAGTTGCAAGCCGCCCTCTACGAAGAGTCGGGGCTCAAGGCCCTGACCGGCACCTCAGGCGACATGAAGTTGCTGCTCGACATTTCGGCACACTCGAGCGAGGCTCGCAAGGCGGTCGACTACTTCTGCTATCAGGTACGCAGGCATATGGGTGCGCTGGCAGCCGCTATGGAGGGCGTCGACCGGATCGTCTTCACGGGCGGAATCGGCGCCAACGCAGCGTTCGTCCGGCAAGCAGTGTGCGACGGCCTGCGCTTCCTGGGTGTCGAGCTCGATGCCAAAGCCAACCTGGCCAACGCCTCTAGCGTTCACACCTCACACAGCGCAATAAAGGTGAACGTGCTCGAGACCGACGAGGAATCCATCCTTGCCCGCAAGGCCGCTGCCCACGTGGACGGGTCGGGCGGCCATTAAAAGAAGGGACCATAAAGATGATTCAATCCGCAACCTTCGAGGTCGGCAATCTGCTGTCCCCGCTTTCTGCCCGCGGCGTCGAGAAGCGGCTCGCCGCGATCCCAGGCGTGGTGTCGGTGTCCGTAAACCCGGTGCCCGCGAGCGCCACTGTCTCGTTCGATCCGGCGCGGGTCACCCGTGAGCGGATCCGCACGACCATCGAGGACTGCGGCCACCATTGCGCCGGCGAACTGACGCCCAGGCACGTGTGCGAAGCAGCTCCGGACCCAGCAGCCCATGCCGCGCATGCCAATACCGGCCATGGTGCGCACGCGCAGCACGGCGGAAACGCGGCCGCGGATGCGAAGACCGCCAAAACCGGCGGAGAGCATCAAGACATGATGCACGAGATGGGCCACGGGAGCGGGCAGTCGATGGACGACATGGTCCGCGACATGCGCAACCGGTTCTTTGTGGCCCTGTTGTTCGCCGTACCGGTGTTCCTCTACTCCCCGATGGGGGCCATGGTCGGGGACTTCACCGTGCCGTTTGGCATGGACCGCAAGGTGTTCCTGTTCCTGGTCGCGTCGGCGGCGATCATCTATCCCGGCTGGCCGTTCTATGTGTCGGCCTGGCGGGCATTGCGCAATGGCGTGACCAATATGGCGACGCTGGTGGTTCTTTCGGTTGGCACAGGCTACCTCTTCAGCATCGGCGCCACCTTCTTCTACGAGGGCGAAGTGTTCTACGAGGCAGTAGCCACCCTGCTGGTGTTCATCCTGCTCGGGCATTGGCTGGAAATGCGCGCGCGTGCCGGTGCTTCCGACGCGATCCGTTCGCTGATGAACCTGGCGCCGCCCATGGCCACCGTGTTCCGCGACGGTGAGGAACAGAAGGTGCCGACGTCCGAGGTGGTCCTGGGAGACATCGTCGTGGTAAAGCCCGGCGACAGAGTGCCGGTTGACGGGGTCGTCATGGAAGGCGGCTCGCAAGTCGACGAGTCCATGCTGACCGGTGAATCCATGCCAGTGAAGAAGGGCACCGGCGACGAAGTGATAGGCGCGACCATCAACAAGAGCGGTAGCTTCCGCTACAAGGCGACCAAAGTCGGCGCGGACACGGCCCTGGCCCAGATCGTCAAGCTGGTCCAGGAGGCACAGAACTCCAAGGCTCCAGGGCAATTGCTCGCCGATCGGGCTTCGCAGTGGCTGGTGCTCGCAGCGATCGGCATCGGGCTCGCGACCTTCATCGTCTGGTACTGGGTGCTCGGGCAGCCGCTGCTGTTCGCAGTGACGCTAACCATCACGGTATTCGTCATAGCCTGTCCCGACGCACTGGGGCTCGCGACGCCCATGGCCGTGATGGTCGGTACCGGCCTCGGAGCCATGAACGGCATCCTGTTTAAGAACGCTGCGGCCCTAGAGAACGCCACCAAGCTGACCGTCGTGGTGTTCGACAAGACCGGCACCTTGACGGTGGGCCAGCCGGACGTGGTCGACCTCGTGAGCGCCCCGGGCACCGATACCTCCACCCTGCTGGCAACCGCGGCGGCCGTGGAGAAGTTTTCGGAACATCCGCTGGCATTGGCGATCCTGAAGAAGTCGGCCGATCTGCCTGTGGAGCACACGGTGGCGTTCACCAACATCGACGGTCAGGGTGCCCGGGCCGAACTGGCGGGTGACACGGTGCTGCTGGGCAACCGGCTGCTGATGGAAAGCCACGGGGTGGATCTGGCTGGCTTGTCGCAGGAAGCGGCGCGCCTGCAGGGCGCGGGCCGCACCGTGGTACACGTGGCGCGTGCCGGCCGGTTGCTGGGCCTGATCGCCATTGCCGACGCTGTGCGACCGAGTTCCCGGGACACCATCCAGGCGCTCCACAAGCGTGGCGTGAAGGTCGCCATGCTGACGGGGGACAACCAGGCCACCGCCGATCGCATCGGGCAGGAACTGGGCATCGACATCGTGCTCGCCGATGTTCTGCCCGGACAGAAGGCCGACAAGATCAGGGAACTTCAGTCGCAGGGACATAAGGTGGCGATGGTCGGCGACGGCATCAACGACGCTCCGGCATTGACGCAGGCGGACGTGGGTTTCGCCATCGGCGCCGGCACTGACGTGGCGATGGAAAGCGCACAAGTGGTGCTGATGAAGAGCGACCCCTTCGACGTGGTGGGTGCGATCGAGCTGTCGCGCGCCACGCTGCGCAAGATGCACCAGAACCTCTGGTGGGCGGTGGGCTACAACACCGTCGCCTTCCCTCTGGCGGCCGGCGTCTTCTACCCCTTCACCCTGTCGCCGGAAGTGGCGGCGCTGTCCATGTCGGGCAGCTCGGCCATCGTGGCCATCAATGCGCTGCTGCTCAAGCGCACCCGCCTGACCGGCATCCACAGATCACGCCCGGAGCAAGATGCCTCCTCTGGTGGCGCGCTGCCCGGCGCTGCAGGTTGAACCCGAGAGGAAAGGCACCCATGAGAATCCGAACGCCCGAAACCCGTATCCGCGTGGCCGTAGTCGGCTATGGCGTCATTGGAAAGCGAGTGGCTGACGCAGTCGCATTGCAGACGGACATGCAGCTGGCTGGCGTGGCAGACGTCGCCACCGACTGGCGGCTGCAGGTGGCCGCCGCTCTGGGTTTGCCGATCTTCGCCGGCGATGCCGCCTCCCTTGCATCTATGCGCTCGGTCGGGCTTCCGGTGGTGGATACCCTGGAAAACCTCCTACAGCAGGCCGACGTGGTGGTGGACTGCACTCCAAAGAAGGTGGCGGCGGGCAACGTCCCCCGCTACCGCAGCGCCGGCATCCGCTTCATCCTGCAGGGCGGTGAGAAGCATGAAATGGCGGGCCATTCCTTCGTGGCCGAGAGCAACTACGCGCAGGCGCTGGGACATGTCGCTACCCGCGTGGTCTCCTGCAACACCACCTCCATCGTGCGCACGCTGGGTGCGCTGCGCCGGGCCGGCCTGCTGCTGCAGGCGCGCGGCACGCTGATGCGGCGCGCGACCGACCCTGTGGACGGTCACCGTGGCGGGCTAATGAACACGCTGGTGCCGGAGGAAAAGGTGCCCAGCCACCAGGGGCCGGACGCCAAGACGGTCGACCCCGCGCTGGACGTGGTGACCATGGCGGTAGCGGTGCCACAGACCCTGGCTCACGTGCATTGCTGGAATGTGCGCATGACGCGTGCCGCCTCGCTGGACGAGGTTCTTGCAGCCTTTCGCACGTCCAGCCGCATCGCCCTCTTGCGCAGCAGCGACGGCCTGGGTGCGATCAACGTGGTCAAGGAAATGATGGGCGACCTCGGGCGGCCGCGGGCCGACCTGTACGAGGTCGGCTTGTGGGAGGACCTGGTGACACTCCAGGGCGATGAGCTGTTCTTCACGTACATGGTGGACAACCAGGCAATAGTCATCCCGGAAACGATCGACGCCGTCCGCGCGCTGGCCTGCACGCAGCCCGATGGGGCGACGTCGATCGCGGCAACGGACCGCAGCCTGGGCATTCCCCTACCGGCCAGCGTCCGATCGGGGAGCTGAGTCTCAAGACGGTTGGCCCCGGGGGTGCGCCGAATCGCGGCAGCCGCGACCGCTGAACATGACCCGGGGTAATCGTCCAGCGGCTAGGCAGCATCCCTGCGCAGTTTCTGTCGCTTTCTCCTGCCAACCGGCATGCGATTGCGGTTGACGTGTCGCTGCCCGCCTGTACCCGGTCGGGATTGGTACTGCTTTCTTCTCGTTAACGCGACGGCGTGGCGGCGGACGCCGCGGCGCGTTCCTTGTCGCGCTTGGTCACGACCATGGCGTTGGTTGCTCGATCGACCTTGACCATGCCCAGCTTGGGGTGCAGCCCGTAGTAGGTGCCGCTCCTGGACGCCGGGTCGGCGCGAGTGTCGGTGGCGGCGGACGCAACGCCCGCGAAGAGTGCGGCGCCCAGAAGGGTCACTGCGAGCTTGTTCACGTTGGTTCCTTTCGCCAGGGGCTCGAGCCGAACACCATGCGCGGCTTTGATTGCGACCTCTGATGACATCAATTCTGAAGACCACCCTCGGCCGGCCACTGACCGAACCATTACGAACTTGTCATGCGGCGTCGCAGCGCGCCGAAACCCGATGCAAATCCTCCTTGTCGAAAGACGAAACGCGTGCCGCCGATTGCTTGAGGCCGCCTTCGGCGAGCTGGTGTACGAATTCTCCACGATAAGTCACTGGTACAACTTCATCCCGCGCAGCAGGACAGTTGCGAGAGGTCCTTGGTGAATGTCTGCGCGGCGAGCTTCAGGCCCTCGACCATCGTCAGGTAGGGGAACAGCTGGTCGGCCAGATTGTGCACCGTCATGCCGGCCCTTATGGCCAACGCCGCGCTCTGGATCAGTTCCCCCGCATCTGGCGCGACCGCCTGAACACCGATCAAGCGCCCGGTCCGCGCTTGGGCCACCAGCTTGATAAAACCGCGGGCGTCGAAATTGACCACTGCCCGCGGCACGTTGTCCAAGGTCAAGGTGCGACTGTCGGTCTCGAACCCGTCGTGATGCGCTTTCGCCTCGCTGTAGCCCACGGTGGCAATCTGCGGGTCGGTGAACACCACGGCCGGCATTGCGGTCAGGTCGAGCGCCGCATCGCCGCCGGTCATGTTGATCGCGGCACGGGTGCCGGCCGCTGCCGCCACATAGACGAACTGAGGCTGGTCGGTGCAGTCACCGGCTGCGTAGATGTTCGGGTTGCTCGTACGCATGCCCTTGTCGATAACGATGGCACCTTGCGCATTGACGACAACACCCGCTGCTTCCAAGGCCAGGCTGCGCGTGTTCGGTGCCCGGCCGGTGGCGATCAGCAACTTGTCGGCGCGCAATTCACCGTGTCCGGTGGTCAGCACGAATTCGCCGTCCACATGGGCGACCTGGCTGGCTTGCGTGTTTTCCAGCACCTCGATGCCCTCGGCCCGGAAAGCGGCTGTCACGGCCTCGCCGATGGCCGGGTCTTCCCGGAAGCACAAGGTGTTGCGCGCCAGGGCCGTCACTTTGCTGCCCAGCCGGGCAAAGGCTTGCGCCAGTTCCAGCGCCACCACCGACGAGCCGATCACGGCCAGGCGTTCGGGAATGGCGTCGCTGACCAGCGCCTCGGTGGAAGTCCAGTAGGGTGAGTCTTTCAAGCCTGGAATCGGCGGCACGGCCGGACTGGCCCCCGTGGCGACCAGGCAGCGGTCGAACATCACGACGCGCTCGCCACCCTCGTTCAAACGGACGACAAGGCTCTGGTCGTCCTTGAAACGCGCTTCACCGTGCAGCACGGTGATGGCTGAATTGCCGTCCAGGATGCCTTCGTACTTGGCATGGCGGAGTTCATCGACACGTGCCTGCTGCTGGGCCAGTAGTTTGCTACGATCAATCGCAGGCACGGTCGCTTCGACCCCGCCATCGAACGGGCTTTCGCGACGCAGATGGGCGATGTGAGCGGCGCGGATCATGATCTTCGACGGCACACAGCCGATATTGACGCAGGTGCCGCCGATGGTCCCGCGCTCGATCAGCGTGACGTGCGCGCCTTGCTCGACGGCTTTCAGCGCAGCAGCCATCGCGGCTCCACCGCTGCCGATCACAGCTACTTGCAACAGACGTTCGTTGCCAATGTGCTTATCGGCGGCCCCCTTCCAGCCGCGCACCTTGTCGAGCAATCCGGCTCGGTTGTCTGTCGGTGGCGCATCGGCAAGCGTTGCCTGGTAGCCCAGTCCTGCCACAGCGGCAGTCAGCGCGTCCGATGACGTGCCCGGCAGGGTGGCGAGTTTCGCTGTGCCCTTCGGATAGGACACCAGCGCCGACTGCACGCCGGGCACTTTCTCCAGCGCGCCTTTGAGGTGCGCCGCGCACGAGTCGCAGGTCATGCCGGTGATTTTTAGTTGGGTCATGCAACAACTCCTATTTATCATGATCGCCGCAGGTTCAAGGTTCAAGGTTCAGTGGCTCACTGCTTGACGCTTGACGGATATCCCGCGTCTCCGGTTGCCTTTGTCAGCTTCTGCACGCTGGTCTTGGCATCATCGAACGTGACGACCGCGTCGCGTGTCTCGAAGGTCACGTTAATTTTGCTGACGCCTTCGACTTTGGAAATCGCCTTCTTGACGGTGATCGGGCAGGCGGAGCAGGTCATGCCCGGTACGGACAGCGTGACAGTCTGAGTGGCGGCCCACACCGGGGCAACAACGGCAGCGAGGACGAGGGCGGCAAACAGTTTTTTTCTCATGAAGAACTCCTGTGATTAATAGAAAAATGGCATGACGTACGGAAATCCCATCGCGACCAGGACCAGCGCGGCCACGATCCAGAAAATGAGCTTGTAAGTAGCTCGCACTTGGGGAATCGCGCAGACCTCACCCGGTGTGCAGGCTTGCGCCGGGCGGTAGATGCGCTGCCAAGCGAAGAACAGCGCCACCAACGCTGCGCCGATGAAAAACGGGCGATACGGCTCCAGCACTGTTAGGTTGCCGATCCATGCCCCGCTAAATCCCAAGGCGACCAGAACCAGCGGTCCGAGGCAACAAGCAGAGGCGAGGCTGGCGGCCAGCCCTCCAGCGAAGAGCGCGCCGCGCGCGTTTTGTGGCTCAGACATGCGTCTTGTCCTTTTCGAATTGAATGGGATAGGGCGTAACCTTAGGTCCGTAGTCATGTACGGAGTCAAGCGAAATGGCAAACAATTTGGAGTGTCTGACTATCGGCGTTTTTGCCAAGGCTGCCGGGGTCAACGTGGAGACCATCCGCTTCTATCAGCGGAAGGGCTTGTTGCCGGAGCCCGACAAGCCCTATGGCAGCATCCGCCGCTATGGTGAGGCGGATGTAACGCGCGTGCGGTTCGTGAAATCAGCCCAGCGGCTGGGTTTCAGTCTGGATGAAATCGCCGAGCTGCTGCGGCTGGAGGATGGGACCCATTGCGAGGAAGCCAGCAGTCTGGCCGAGCACAAGCTCAAGAACGTGCGCGAGAAAATGGCTGACCTGGCGCGCATGGAGGCCGTGCTGTCTGACTTGGTGTGTGCATGCCATGCGCGAAACGGCAACGTTTCCTGCCCGTTGATTGCGTCACTGCAAGACGGAACGAACCTCGCGATGTCAGTGCGGGGTGGTCACGGGGTGGCTGCGCCTTAGCGTGCTTCGTTTTCCGAATTCTGAGACGACCCGATCATGCGCCCGCTGGTGGAAGCCGCCCTGCACGTGAACCCCGGCGGCCTTCTGCTAGCCGGCCCCAACCCGGTGGATGCACTCACGTTCTTCGCCCTGAACGTGTCCGGGCCTGCCTCCGGGCCAAGTGATGGGCTCCGGCACCGTTCGACTCGGCGCGGCTGCGGTCCGAACTGTCGGCGGCACTGCGGCGTCGTCGCGAGGAACGTCCATACCTACGTGCTCGGCGAGCATGGCGGCAGCGAAGTCGTGGTCTGGTCCGCGGCCACCTTGATCCGTGCCGCCATGCAGGCCGCAGGAATGGCTTGAGCCGTTCGGCGGCTGCCTCGCCTCAGCCTGCCGAGGAACTGCCGTCCACGCCTTCGGGCTTCGCCCAAGCGATTACGGCGCCGACGGCAAGCATGGCTCCAGCCAGCAGGAAGGGCGCGGGTGCCACCGCGGAGAACAGGACTCCGGTCAGCGCGGCACCGCCTGCCTGACCCAGGTTGCCGGCTGCAGCCTGCCTGCCCATCGCGCGCCCCTGTCGAAGCCCTGCTGCGGAGGAAATCCTGACGGCGAGTGCGGGGATCAGCACACCGAGGGCACTGGCCGCCAATACGAAAGCGACGGCGGGACTCCAAGGCGCCCGCCAGGACAGCAGGCCCACACCGACCGCCATCACTGCAAGGGAAATCCACACGAGCCTGTGCTCGCCGATCCAGCGTTCCAGCACTGGGTAGCCTACCAGTTGCATTGCGACCATGAGCACGCTGCACAAGGCAAAGTAAGGCCCCACAGGGCCGCCCTGGAGTGTCAGGCCGACTTCGGCTACCGTGATTCCGAACACCACTGCTGCGGTCAACAGGAGCGCCCGGCGCATCCGGCCCAAGGACACACTCGAATTCGCGATGGCCGGCCCCAACCCTGCGGCGTCCTCAGCACCCTGTACTCGTGGCAGGCGGGCGGCCAGCACTGCGGCCAGCAGGCACACGGATGCCACCAGGTCAAGCCCTGAAACCCGGTTGCCGAGCGCAGACGCTGCGCTGCCAGCCACGGGCCCGAGCAGGAAGCCGAGCGCCGTGGCCGAGGCCACCCAGGCGAAGCGGCGCTGGCGGCGCTCCGGTGCCGTTGTCTCCGCCACATAGGCTAGCACTGCCGGCATCACGGCGGCCGCGACCAGCCCGGCGCCGATGCGCGCGGCGTAGACACCTGCAAGTGAACTGACCGTACCGAGGAGTGACAAGGCGATGGCGGAGCCGGCGAGTCCGATGGCAATCACCCAACGGCGATCCAGAAAGTCGGATACGGCGCCCCAAACCGGCGAGCACGCGAACAACGCCACGGTGTAGGCGCCAGTCAGCCACCCGGTGTGGCGGGCGGCCACGTCGGCACCGCCACCCCGCACCCGCGGCACCAGCTCCGGAAGCACCGGCAAGGTCACGCCATACGACATGGACACGGCGAGCCCTGCGACAAGCAGCAGCACGAAGTGAATATCGCTGAACTGGCGCGCGGAAGCCGCCGCTGGACGGCGAACAGTCATCGAGCGTTCTCCACCAAGGCCGAGGTTTCGCCTCGCGCGGCGATCAGGTGCAGTGCAACAACGATGCTCATTGCCGCCGCGAAGAAGCACCAGACGGAGATGAACCAGTGGGCGTAGAAGGCGTACGCCGCTACGGCCGACCCTAGGCAAAGCACCCCGAACAGTCTGACCCAGCGGTGGCTTGAAAGAATCAGGCTTACGGTCGTCGCCGTCAGATAAAGGCCCATGGAGGCTGCGATGTAGAAATGCGGGGATGCGTAGTCGATGTGGCCTCCAACCGGGGTGGCGACGATGGGGTAGGCAAACATCGCGTACAGCAGATATGCCCCGACCCCGAGCCCGGCGAGGCAGACGGCGGCCAGGAAGCGTCGGCGGTTGCGGTCAGGCTCGATCAGCCATGCCGCAACAGGCACGTACACGGGCCAGAGCACGTGCGAGAAGAAGGAATACAGCTGCGTCGCCGCCGCTGTCACCGCGTCAATGCCCCAGCCGAAGCTGAGCCAGACCACGCCTTCGGTAAGCTGCTGGATAGCAAACAGCAGTGGGATCGCTGCGTAAGCCCGCTCTCCACCGGTGCGGGCCATGTGCGTGGTCACTATGCCCACGCCCATAAGGAAAGTGCCGGCTGTCAGGCTGGCGGTCGCCGAAAAGCACATCGATCAGGAACTCCGTGAAATCGTGGGAAGCATGCACACCATGCCAACGATCTGATCCAGCCACCCCAAGTGCCCTCTAGATCCATATTGATCTTCAACAGGCGGGACAAGGCGTGCATGGCCAAACGAGGGGCTGCGAGCGATGATAATGGCAGTGCTTGAATCCCGTTCGCATGACATTGACTGACTGTGCTGCGCAACCTGGACAATGGCAGCCGACACTTCACCATCAATGAACCCGGATCTCATCAAACTTGGAAGCGCCGCACAAGCGTTGGGCGGCGCGCTCGGCGTGGGTCTGCTGGTGGGGCTGGAGCGCGGCTGGCGTGACCGCGATTTGCCCGAGGGTGGTCGCGTCGCCGGGCTGCGCACATTCGCCCTCATCGGCTTGCTGGGCGGACTTCTCGCACTGCTCTCCTCCACTCCCGGTCTCCTCCTTGCCGCCGGCCTGATCGGCATCGTCCTGCTGTTCGCAGTCTCTTTCCGGCGTGCATCGGAGGCCGCCGGCACCCTCAGCATCACGACCGCTGTCGCAGCAATGGCCACCTTCTGTCTGGGCGCTTTGGCCGCAAGCGGTCAGGCCATTCTCGCCGTAGGGGCGGCCGTGGTCGTCGCGTTGCTGCTCGATCTGAAACCAGTGCTGCACCGCTGGCTGCGCCTGATCCAGCCGGCCGAACTTAATGCCCTCCTGCAAATGGGCGTGCTCACCGCCGTGGTGCTGCCGCTGCTCCCGGACCGGGGCTATGGGCCCTACGCCGCGCTTAACCCCTACCAGCTGTGGTTCGCAGTGATCCTGATCGCGGGGCTGTCGCTACTGGGCCACGTGGCGGTGCGGCTCAGGGGGGAGCAACAGGGGCTGCTCTGGACGGGACTGCTGGGCGGCCTTGCGTCTTCCACCGCTGCGACGCTGGCGCTTGCTCGAACCGCAAGGAACCAACCAGGCTGGCATGTGCCCGTGGCGGCGGCGATCGTCGCTGCCTGCGGCGTGATGTTCCTGCGTATGGCCGTGGTCGTCGCCGTCCTGCAGCCCAGCCTTGTGCCTCGCATGGGCCTGTTCCTGGTGCTGCTCGCCGCGGCGGCGTTCCTCTTTGCGGGATGGCAATGGCGCCGCCGGCAAGCCAGCGGCCCGGCCACACAGCAGGCCTCGCGCCGCCTCTTCGACCTGCCCACGGCGCTCGGATTCGGCGTCGTGCTCGGCGTGGTAGCCGTGGCTGCCCGGGCCGCGCGCGAGGCCCTTGGCACAGCCGGCATGTACGCCGTCGCATTCGTCTCCGGTCTGGCTGACGTGGATGCCATTCTGGTTTCCAGCGTGCAGATGCTGGCGCAGGGCGACCTCCCGGCTGCCACTACTGCCATCGCCATCCTACTTGCCGTCTCTGCCAACATGCTCACCAAGGCGACCCTCGCCTGGACCATTGCCGGCCGCGCGGTGGGTGTCCGCGTGGCGGCGGGCTATGTGGTGGTAGCTCTTGTCGGCTTGGCGGCGGCAGCTTTCCAGGCGCGCTGACCACTATTCCCCGAACGGCTGCGCCACTATGGTTGCTGCTTGGCCGCTTAGTTCGGGCCGCCCTTCAGGTCCTCATCGCGGGTAAGCGGCGCGGCTGGCGCAGGCGTTTCTCCCGAGATACCCATCGCCTCAGCGTTGCGGCCAGACCGCTCAGCCCGACGGGGCACACGGACCCTGGTCCGGTCCCGCCCAATCGTCACGTACTCGTATTCCTTCGATTCGGCCGGGGACGCTTGATCTTGCGGTTGCAGGTCGGGCGAGCCCGAGCTATCGGCCGGGCGGTCGAGGTGGGTCTTGATGCGGTCCCTACCGATATATACGTAGCGGTGCTGATGCGGCTCGGAAACCGCCGACTCCTGCAGCTGCCTGGGCTGGGGCTCGGGACCACCGTGTGACAGGGTGGCTTGGGCGAACGCACTTGCGGAGAATGTGAACAGGGCAACGGCGAGGATGTTGGCGGAAGTCATGGAAAGCTCCTTGGATTACGGTTTGTATACTGCGAAAAATATTCTTGGCTGGCTTGTGAGCAGCAGCTGTGCCCGCCCCCCGAAACGACATATTCGGGCTTACCACCGTGGGAAGGTCAAGCGGCTTCAACTCCGCTCGGTTATTTTGGGGCGCCGTTCGATGCCTGCTCACGACAGCAGCAGTTCCTGCATCCGTCTACGCTCCGCAGGAGTCGGCCACGCGGTGTCCCCTGGGGCAGCCTCCAAATTGAAGCGCCCCTCGCCGTCGAAGCGAACGAGCCCATAGGTCTCGTTGACCACCGCCCCCGGTTCCCCGCCGGCCTGGAGCCGGACATACCAGTCCGCCAGGCGCAGCGTCCGGCCCGCCAACATCGGTGCCAAGGCCTGACCCCGGGCGAGCGCCACATACAGCACATGCGGCAAGGCGTGCACCTCGCCCTCCGCGTCCAGCAGGAACACGTAGGAGGCATATTCGCCCTCCGCTTCGCCCATTCCGCGGCCGGATGCATCCACGGTGGTGTAAACGGGAGCAAACCCGCTGCCCGGCTGGCGGAAGTTCGTGGTTTGCCCTTGGTACACGCGTGCCGCGACCCACTGCACGCCTCCCGCATAGGCATAGGCGCGCAAATCGAACTTCATAGACTGTGATGATCCTCCCTCATTCGGAATGACGCGCTCGCCCGGAGGCACAAAGGCCTGTGCCACGTAGGCTCCTGTCATGATCTCCTCCCAGACTCGACGCGTGACCTTGTCGCCCCGGTACGCAGCGCGGCTACCGAAGCCGGCCGCTGGCTTGAAGAACAGGCTCCGGCGCGCCGCCCACAGCCGGTCGCCATGCGCTGCATCGACCACTTCGGTGCGCGGCACGTTCGCCAGCAGCACCTGGCGGTCGTCATCGGCAACGCCCAACGCCCGCAGCGCAGCTTCGTCACTGAACAACGCCAGACGGCGTTTGTCGGCGTAGAGCGCGTGTGCCTGGGGATGGGGCGTGAGAACTGCCGCCTGCTCTTGCCACGCCTGCCGCAACACGGCGTTCGCAGGCAGATCCAGATAGAAATCCGTGACTCGGTTGTAAACCACGTCGATGGCCAGCTCGCCGTGCCAGAGCCTGCCGTGGCGGCATGCCAGTTCGGACGGATCGGCAATGACGGCCTGCAGTCCATGGCGCTCGAACAACTGTCGAAATAGCAGGAATTCTGGATACAGGTATTGCTGCTGCGGTGCCTCGTCCACGATCGCGATTGAGGCCAGCGGCCGAGAGTTGCCCGCCAGTCGCCATTCACGGCGAAACATATCCACCAGCCGCTGTTCGAACGTTGTGACGCTGGCGCCGTCGGGCGCCATTGCCTGTACAGCCTGGCAGCAGCTGCGCTGAGCGCGAGCCAGCACCGCATTCAGCATCGCGCCACCCGCGTTCGTGTTGATTTCGATCAGGCCGAGACGGTCCTGATCCAGATGGAAGTCATAGCCGAAGAACACACCCTGCGCGCCACCTGCGCCAATGTGCGCAATGGCTGGGGCATCCGCCAGAACCTGTTCCCGGTACGCCGGGAGTGCCACTACCGCCTCAATGGCTCGCACGACGTGCGCCATTCGATCCAGCGGGGGCCGCGCCACAAAGACTGGTTGCGCGGCAAACAGGTAGGGGCATCGCTCCCTCACCAGCTGCGACAAGCTCGGGGAACCGAGTTCAGCATCGAGCGCGGTCGCCAGCGCCGCTGGATCCAGGCTCAGGCAGAAGCAATCGTGGTTGAGCCGCTCGAAGGGGGTCAGTTCACAGTTTGATGTGTGGTGCATTGAGAAAGAGGGTCTAAGCAGTCGATGAAATGGGTAGAACGCCTCAATATTGAGCTCGTCCCACGCTCGCAGTTCGCGCCAGGTGTCCAGAGCGACTAGACGGTCGCCGTCAGCGGCACCGCAAGCTCCCCCAAGCCATCAGCCCCCGTGCAGCCAAGCCCAACTCGTCACGAAGAAACAGCCTGGGCTTGCGATGCGCGCCACGCGCATGATGAATTGACCGGTGCAGGCTGAAATAAGAGTCTTGATCCGGCTATCCCGACACGTTGCCCACTCGCGCACGAACGGCGTGGGCCACTTCGCCCATTACGTCGATGCCGTTGCTCGGGTGCGGCAGCGTATTGCAGGTCACCACGCTGGCCGCGCCGGCGTCCTCAAGCAGCTGCATTGCATCCGGGGCGAACACCGCATGCACGCCGATGCACACTGGATCGGTCTTGAACACCGATCGCACCTGCCGCACAGCCACTGCCATCGTGCGTGCACTGGAGATGATGTCGTCGATCAGCACAGGACGGCGGCCTGCGTATGTCTCGACCTGGGGAACGCTGATTTCGACACTACGGTCACCGAGCCTGCGCTTGGACAGAACAATGAATGGACAGCCGACGCGAGCAGCGACGTCGCTGGCCCACTGCTCGCTTTCTGAATCCGGGCCAACGACCACCGGCTCTGGGACGTGGGCGGCCACCCAGCGTGCGATCGCGGGTGCACTGGCCACGTTCTCGGCCGGAATCGAGTACACCTCGTCGAGCGAGGCGCGGCGATGCAGGTGCGGATCGACCGTCACCAGCCAATCGAACGCCTGCGACAAGAAGCGCGCGAAGGTGACGGAAGTTACGGCCTCGCCTGGCTGGAAGCGCTTGTCCTGGCGCATGTAGGGCAGGTAGGGAGCAACAATACCGACCCGACTGGCGCCCAGTTCACGGGCGGTCTGCGCCAGGTACCACAGGCGCAGCGCCTGCGGATCCGGGTCGCGCAGGGATGCCACGACCACAACGTCTTTGCCGGTGAGATCATCGTGCAGCCGCAGGTAGGACTCGCCGTCGGGGAAGTGGCGCGCCTCCACTCGGCCGACCGGGGCCTGCAGGTGCACCGCGAGGTCGGCCGCCGCTTGCTCGGCGCCAGGTGCGGGAAGGATGACCATGGTCATGCTATTTCCTCGATGGTGACCAGCCCCTGCTGGCGGTTTGCATAGGCCTGCGCGTACTCCAGCTCTCCGGTGGTCTGTGCATGAACGTGGAACAGTGGCTGACCGCGCGCGATCCGATCCCCGAGCTTCACTTCTAGGGTGATGCCTGCGGCCGGCGCCCCTGGCGCTCCTGCCAGCTTGGCAACCATCGCCAGCTTGCGGTTGTCGACGGCGGTAACCACGCCCGCTGCACCGGCAAGGTACGGTCGCACGTGCGGCGCCACGGGCGGCTGGCGCAGGCCACCCTGTGCCTCGCAGATGGCAACAAACTGGGTCCAGGCCAGCCCGCTGTCCAGCGCCTGCTGCGCAAGCGCATAGCCCGCACCGGGGCCGGCTTTTCCGCCCATCTCCAGAAGGTGCCCGGCGAGCAGCAACGCCCGCTCGCGGAGATCCGCAGGGGCCGCAGAGTCCCTTTGCAGGACGGCGAGGACATCCCGCGCCTCGAGAGCGGGACCGACGCCTCGACCGACAGGCTGCGTACCGTCGGTGCGGACGACACGCAGTTGCAAGCCTATCGCCTCGCCGACATGCTCCAGGAGGCCGCCGAGTTCATCCGCCGCTTCTTCGGATCGGACCTTGGCTGTCGGGCCGACCGGAATATCGATCAGCACCCGCTCCGACCCCGCCGCTGCCTTTTTTGACAACACAGAGGCGACCAGTTGCGCGGTGCCATCCAGGTCCAGCGGACGCGACACACGGATTAACACGTCGTCTGCCGGGCTCAGCTGCACGGAGCCTCCCCAGACGATGCAACCGCCGACCTTCGCGACCACCCGGCGCATGGCCTGCAGATCCAGGTTGACTGGCGCCAGGGTCTCCATGGTGTCCGCGGTACCCGCCGGAGAGGTAATCGCCCGGGATGACGTCTTAGGCATGACCAGACCGCAGGCGGTAACGATGGCCACCACCAGCGGCGTCGTCCGGTTGCCCGGCAACCCTCCGACGCAATGCTTGTCCATCACCGGCGAAAAAGGCCAGTGCAGCCGCTCGCCGACATCGATCATGGCGCGGGTCAGGGCGACCGTCTCCTCGTGCGACATTCGGCCACCCGCCGTGGCCGTGACAAAGGACGCCAGGTGCAGGTCGGACAACCGGCCAGCCGCCACATCGTGCATGATGGTTTTGAGCTTTTCATAGTCCAACGACGCACCATAGGTCTTGCCGCGAATATGCCGCTCGGATTCGAGTACCGGGGGATGGCGGATGGCGAGCATTTCGCCCCCTGAAAGGCCGAGAACCCGCCAGGCAGGCTCCGACAAGCCAGCCTCTCCGTGGCCTAGCCAGTCAGCGGCCACGTGGTGCACAGTGGCGATGACCGTTCGACCTTCCCATTCGATCTCAACGCGCGTCTGGGCCTCGAACCCTTCCGAACGGCAGATTTCGCAGTCGACCCGCATGTAGACAACCGGCGATTGGTACGTGAGGATCCCCGCGCGGCGTGCGATCAGCCCCGCGGAATCCGGCAGATGGGCAGCCAGCGCGTTCATCCCAGCTCCACGGCTTGCATATGCTCCGGGACAGTGCATGCCCAGCCATGCTGTTCCTGGATGGCGATGCGCAAGCTGTCGGCAGCGACAGACTCGCCGTGGGTGACAAACACCCGCTTGGGCGGCTGCGGCATCCGTCCCACCCAGCGCAGCAGCTCCTCCCGGTCGGCATGTGCGGACAAGGCACCGAGGCTAGCGACTTCCGCGCGCACGGGAACGTAGTCGCCGTGAATCTTGATCTGCTTTGCGCCGCCCACGAGCGCCGCGCCACGTGTCCCAGCAGCTTGGTAGCCGGCCAGCAGGATGGTGTTGCGAGGATTCGGTGCCATCGCCTTCAGGTGGTGCACCACGCGCCCGCCGGTGGCCATGCCGCTTGCCGAAATGATGACGGCGGGATAGCGCATATCGTTCAGCTTGCGCGACTCCTCCACAGAGTTCACCACCTTGGCTGCGGTGCACATCATCCGGCACTGGTCGGGCGTCAGCCGGTGCTGCGAACGGTGTTTGTGGTACAGCTCCGTCGTATCGGCTGCCATCGGGCTATTAAGGAAGGCCGGCAGGTCTGGAATGCGGCCTTCGCGCTTCAGGGTGGCGAGCACGTACATGAGTGACTGCGCTCGTCCAACCGCAAAGGCGGGGACGATGACCACTCCTCCGCGCGCTGCAGTGCGGTTGATCACCTCTGCAAAAGCAGTAGCGGGATCTTCCTTCTCATGCGATCGGTCGCCATAGGTCGATTCCATGACGACGTAGTCCGCCGCAGGCGGTGCCTGCGGCGGCCGCATGACAACGTCCTCGTCGCGCCCAAGGTCGCCCGAAAACAGCAACGACCCTGAACCCCACTGCACATGAACGCTGGCGGCACCAAGGATGTGGCCGGCGAGCGAAAAACGCATTCGCAGCCCCTCGACCGGCTCGAACTCGGCGTCAAACTGCTGAGGCTGGAACAGGCGCAGGGTCTTGCGCGCGTCCTGTTCCGTGTAAAGCGGCAGGGCCGGACTGTGCTTCGAGAAACCGCGACGATTGGCATAAAGCGCATCTTCCTCCTGCAGGTGCCCCGAATCCGGTAGCAGCAACGCGCAGAGGTCGCGCGTCGCTTCGGTGCAAAACACAGAGCCGCTGAACCCCTGGCGCGCCAGTGCGGGCAGGTAACCACTATGGTCGATGTGCGCGTGGGTCAGCACGACGGCATCGATCGTTTCAGGCTGCAGCGGGAAGACATCCCAGTTGCGCAGCCGCAACTGCTTGAGGCCCTGGAACAGTCCGCAGTCGACCAGCACGCGCTTGCCGCCGTGCTCCAGCAGGTATTTCGATCCCGTGACAGTGCCTGCGGCACCCAGGAAAGTAATTCGCATATCGTTCCTTTCGATCAGTAAGAACTCATGATGATCCGGGGATCGCCGGTACCTCGGACAGCCTGCAATTCCGGCGCGTCGAGCAGCCGTTCCACTTCGAGACCAGCCGCTTCCGATGCGGCGGAAACCGCGTGGGCCCATGTCGTTCGGTTCGCGAACAGCATGCCTGCAACGTCCAGCGTCCCGCCGCGGCTCACGTACCCGAGCACGCGAGTCGTTTGCGCGCCGGTGTCAAGGGGACGCAGCAAACCAACCAGAGTTTCCGGACGCGTATGCGTGAGGAAGATGCGCACATCCTGCGTCGCAGGGAAAAGTGCATCGGTCGCTGCACTCTGGTGAGCAGCCTCGCGGGCGTCCCGAGCGACGCGGAAACGCCCGGGCTCGATGATGTAGTTCACGGCAACCTCGACGCCGCGCTGCTTAAGCCTTTCGGCGGCCTTGAGAGCCTCACCCAGCTGGTAGGCCCCGACAGCAGTGAACAGAATGCGTGCCTGGGGTGCGGGTCGGATACACAGGGCGCCATCGCGCACCAAACGCGCAGCTTCTTGCGCAGAGAACCAGACCGGCAAGGCCCTCTTCGGCACCACCATCGTCCAGAACTGGCCGCGCGTCTGGTACGCGGCTTGCAAGGCCGCCTGTGCCGTGTTCCAGTCGGGCGGGTACAGGACGCGGGAGACGTCGCTCATCTCGCCCTGCAGCGTCTCGCCGAACGAAGGATCCTGGTGTGACTGCTCGTTCTTGCCGTTCTCCCACGTGTGGGAAGTAGCCACCGTCACCACCGACAACCAGCCGGGGGGACGCCCTGCATCCGCAAGTTGGCGGGCAAACAGGATTTCCTGCCGAAGAGCGCCCAGCATCTTGGCGGCGAAGGCTTCATAGGAAACGATCAGGTTGAGCCCCCCCTTGTTGGCGAGGGCCGCACTAACCACAGCCTCCTCGTTGAGGGCAGTGACCACGGAGCCGCTGATTGACTCGGCCACGCCCTGCTCCGGCGTCACGACGCGGTGCTTGAGCAGATCGAGCGTGCGGCCCATGCGGTTGCTGCGCAGCTCGTCCGGGTTCCCAACCCGCACCCGCAGTTGCGGATTGGCGGCCACCAGCGCCGTGAACGCCTGGTCGATCCCCTCCATCGGCGAGTATTCGCGCTCACCGGGCGCGAGCGACGCAAGAGCTGGAAGAGACGGAACTGGCACGTTGCGTGTGGCGAAGGCGTGATCCCGTTCGCGCACCCGGCGCTGCTCATCATGCCGATTGAGAACCGCTGCGGCGGAGGTTAGGTCTTCGCGTGAGACCCACAACGCCTTCGACCCTTCTTCGAAGAGCGCGCGAGCCCCCGCGTCAACGCGGGGGTTGGCACCGAGCGGAAGGTTGTGCGCATCGTTGGAACCCGCGCCGGGAAAGCCGTAGCCTTTCGGGGCTTCCGCAATGGTGTAGTGCAACGGTACCGGGTAGCCGCCGGTACCCGTGCGGATGGCCTCGGTGCAGGCATCGAGTCGATCCTCCATGGTGAAGATCGCCCAGGCGAAAGCGGCCGGGTCGGTGCCATCGATCTCGATCGGGTCGAAGCCGTTCAGGCGCAGGTGGTCTTTCAGCCACTGCACGCCGCCTTGCTGCTGTAGGGTGCTGCGTTGCTCGATGCGGCGACCATTGAGGATCATGATCGGCGCCACATGGCCGCTGTCCTCGGCGCGCCACCAGCGGGGCGCCCAGTCGCTGCCCCGTTGCTCCTCGAAAGCGCCGTCGCTCAGGAAGGCCACCAGCCGCTCGCCCGGCAGCGGGATGTGGACGTACTGCAGCTCGGCGAACCCGAGATACCCGCCCTCGGAGATGCCACCGGCTGTATTGGCGTTGACATGACTGCCAAGCGGGGATTCCGGCCGCCCATCGGGCCCGATGGAATAGGAATAGAAATCGCCGACGAAACGCGTCAGGCCGGAATCGCTCAAGTCGTATCGCTGCGCCTGGATTGGCAGCATGTTGCCCACCAGCAGGTTGACCGCCTCGACGCCGGCGACGCTGTGGCCCTGCCCCATGATCCAGCCCCGCGTATGGCCGGTCAACGAGTTCGCCGCCAGGTAGCCGGCGTAGGCAGGCACCATGTTGAGCGACCCACCGGTATGACCCTCAGGCGTTTGCTTGTACTCGTCGGGTTGCAGAGCGGCACCGTCCCACCGCACCCGCTGGGCGTAGGTCATGTGCACTGTCAGCCACATGGCCGCCGATGCGAGGCGGTCTGCGGCGCGCAGGAGGCGATAAACGTCGGATGGCGAAGCAGCCCGGCCCTGCGCCACCAGCAGCTGCGCCAGCTCGAAGATGCGCAACTGTGTCTGTGGTGAGTGCTGGATCACACCGTATCCGGCGGCCCACTGCGCGAACTCCGCGTCGGCCTCGCGGTGGAGGCGGGCTCGGTGCGTGGTCAGGTGTTTCTGGTGGGCATCATGCATATACGTCGCTTTCCTTTCGTTTAACAGTCAAGGCCGTTGTCGGCGCACCCGGTGCGCGAAGGCTCATGGCCAGGAAAAACGAGACGTACGTACAGCGTTGATCCCTCGCCGATCTGGGTGAGCATGGCTGTTTGCCCCCTGCGCGAGCGCCCGCCGGCGTGTTGCTCGCGATCGGAATAATCATGAATCCGTCTTTCGTTGGTGCTGTCAGTGCAGATTAATGGCGTAAACCCCCATCCACTTGATCTACATCAAACGGAATCCGATGCAGGGCTGTAGATGACAGATTTGTAATCCAGCCGCGCGGGGCAGTAAATATGCTTCCCGCTAGCAAGTGCCCTTCCCACTACATACTTTAAAGGACTCAAAATGCGTTCGCCAATCAACGTTCGAGTTTCACTGCTCAGGCCTCTATTGGGCGTCGGTCTTGCCTTAGCTGCAGCGTCCGCCATGAGCGCGCCCACGGGAATCGTCTACACCGCCAACGAGCGCGACGGCTCGATCACCCGAGTACAGCTGGAAACCGGGGTCAAGCAAACAACTAAGGTTGAGATAACGCCGCACAACGTGCAGGTCAGCCCCGACGGCAAGCGCCTGCTGGCAGTAGGCGTTTCCAGTCATGACGGACATGGTGCCGCAGGAGCAACCTCCAAGGGAAAACTGCTGGTAATGGAGACCTCCGGTGCCAGTGACCGTGTACTCATTGACGCGGGCGATCAGCCCGCCCACGTAGTGACCGACGCGAGCGGAGGGCGCGCGTTCGTTTCCGACTCCGGGTCGAATGTTGTCCATGTGATCGACCTGGCCAGCAAGCGCAGCGTCGGCCAAATACCCACCGACAAGTACCCACATGGATTGCGACTGAGCCCCAACGGCAAGGATCTTTACGTAGCGAACATGCGCGGCGGTACGGTATCCGTCATCGACGTTGGCACGCTCAAGGAAACAGCAAGAATTTCTGTAGGCAAAGGGCCGGTCCAGGTCGGCTTCTCGACCGACGGGACGATGGCCTTTGTCTCGCTGAGCGCGGAGAACAGCCTGGGCATCATCGACACCGCCAAAGGCCGCCTGGTGAAGAAGGTCCCGGTGGGCTCCACCCCCATCCAGATGTACGCCACGCCAGACACGCGCAACGTCTACGTAGCGAACCAGGGCAGCGCCACCAAGCCGGCGGATACCGTGTCTGTGGTCGACCCGCAGGCTGGCAAGGTCGTTGCGACCATCAAGACCGACAAGGGCGCCCATGGTGTCGCCATCAGCAAGGATGGACGCTATGTGTTCGTCACTAATATTGAAGCGGGGACGCTGTCGATCATTGACACGACCAGCAATAAAGTGGTGGCGACGCACCGCGTGGGCGCTGGGCCGAACGGAGTCACATACCTCGAGTAGCATCAGCATGAGACCGCGCGCCTGCTGCTGGCCTGATGGTGCGCGGGCGCGCCGGCGGGGATGACCGCGGCACACAGAAAGCCCAATAAAGGAACACGCGATGCAGAAGGAAAGTACTTTGCCCGGACGGCCCGGCGAAGATCATGCGCACGATCACGCTCATCACCAGCACGGCCCCGCCCACGCGGCAAGTACCGCACTGAAGGACCCCGTGTGCGGCATGGGGGTGACGGCGAATTCGGCCCACCACTCCCACCATGGGGGCGAGGAGTACTACTTCTGTAGCGCCAGATGCAAGGGTAAGTTCGATGCGGGACCAGCGAGCTACATTGCCGCGGGGCCCGGCAGCGTACCAGTGCCTGATTCTCCGCCCGCCGCTGAGGGAACAATCTACACCTGCCCGATGCACCCCCAGATCCGCCAGGATCATCCCGGCAGTTGCCCGATCTGCGGCATGGGGCTCGAGCCGCTCATGCCCAGCCTGGAGGACGACGACAACCCGGAGCTGAAGGACTTTTCGCGCCGTTTCTGGTGGACGCTGCCCCTCACATTGATCGTCGCCGTGCTGGCCATGTTCGGACACCGTGCCGGCTGGTTCGACATGGTCACGCAAAGCTGGATCGAACTGGTTCTCTCCCTGCCCATCGTGCTGTGGGGGGGCTTGCCCTTCTTCGTGCGCGGCTGGCAATCCGTTGTCAACCGCAGCCCCAACATGTGGACGCTTATCGGCCTGGGCACCGGCGCGGCATTCCTGTACAGCCTGGTCGCCACCGTGGCCCCCGGCGTGTTCCCGCCGGAGTTCACCGACATGGGGCGCGTGGCCGTGTATTACGAAGCGGCCGCCGTGATCATTTCGCTCACGCTGCTCGGTCAGATGCTGGAGCTAAAAGCGCGCTCGCAGACCTCAGCGGCCATCAAGTCGCTGCTGGGCCTGGCGCCCAAGACAGCACGGGTCATTCGTCCCGACGGCACGGAGGAGGATGTCCCGCTTTCGAACGTGCACCTCGGCGACCTGCTGCGCGTGCGGCCCGGCGAGAAGGTGCCGGTGGACGGCGTGGTGGTAGATGGCAGCAGCTCGGTGGACGAATCCATGCTGACAGGCGAACCCATGCCCGTATCGAAACGGCCGGGCGACAAGCTGATCGGCGCCACCCTGAACACGGCCGGAGCCCTGACGCTGCGCGCGGAGAAGGTGGGCTCGGCCACCGTGCTGTCGCAAATCGTACAGCTGGTGGCCCAGGCGCAGCGCTCGCGCGCACCCATGCAGCGCATGGCCGACCTGGTGGCGGGTTACTTCGTGCTCGGTGTCATCGCCATTGCAGTGACGACGCTGATTGTCTGGGGCTTTTTCGGGCCGCAACCGAGCTGGGTCTACGGGTTCATCAATGCCGTTGCGGTGCTGATCATCGCCTGCCCTTGCGCCCTCGGCCTGGCCACTCCGATGTCCATCATGGTCGCCACCGGCCGCGGAGCGACCCAAGGCGTGCTGTTCCGCGACGCAGCGGCGATCGAGAACTTCCGCAAGATCGACACGCTGATCGTGGACAAGACGGGCACCCTCACGGAAGGACGCCCAACCTTCGAGAAGGCGATAGCAGCCGCAGGCTTTAGCGACGCAGACGTGCTGCGCCTGGCCGCCAGCCTGGATCAAGGCAGCGAACATCCACTGGCCGCAGCGATCGTGCAGGCAGCATTGGAGCAGGGTCTAACGCTCTCGGCTGTGACTGACTTCGAGTCAGGCTCCGGCATCGGCGTGACTGGCCGCGTCGAAGGTCAGTCCTTGAGGCTCGGCAACACGGCTCTGATGGAGCAGGCCGGCATCGACAGCAGCAGCCTGAGACGCGAGTCCGAAGACCTGCGGGGGCAAGGGGCCAGCGTCATGTATCTCGCGGTGGACGGCCGTTTCGCTGGCTTGCTGGCGGTTTCTGACCCTGTAAAAGCGAGCACGCCGGAGGCGCTGCAGGCGCTGCACGCCGCCGGCATTCGCGTGATCATGGCCACGGGGGACGGTGTCACAACGGCCCGAGCTGTTGCCAAGCGGCTCGGCATCGACGAAGTGCACGGCGAGGTCAAGCCGGCAGACAAGCTGACGCTCGTTGAGCGGTTACAGGCCGAAGGCAGGGTCGTCGGTATGGCCGGCGACGGCATCAACGATGCGCCGGCGCTGGCGAAGGCCGACGTCGGCATCGCGATGGGCACCGGCACCGACGTCGCCATGAACAGCGCGCAGGTGACGCTGGTAAAGGGCGACCTGCGCGGCATCTCGATCGCGCGTCGGCTCTCGCAGGACACGGTCGCCAACATGAAGCAGAACCTGCTGTTCGCCTTCCTCTACAACGCGATGGGCGTGCCGGTGGCGGCCGGCGTTCTCTATCCGCTGACCGGCTGGCTTCTGTCACCCTTGATTGCCGCACTGGCAATGAGCCTGAGTTCGGCTTCTGTGGTGTTCAACGCGTTGCGCCTTCGACGGAAAGGCTGACGCGAGGAGTCGAAGTGAGGAGCCAGTGGGTGGAATACCGCGAGCTACGTCGGGATGAGTACCTGTTGACAGTTTCAATTCTTTTTAGCCTCCAGCGCTTATCCAGCAAGCGCTAGCAGCTATCAATTTGTCAACATCGCACTGCCTGCGTAGCGCGGTGCCTTTTCGTGGTCAGCGCCCGTTGTCGTGCTCGGGCAGCTGGCTAGTTTGGCTTTTGGGTCTACCCCGGCAGACAAGCGGGCAGGCATGCGGCCAGCCGCTTACTTTGCTCGATATGACCCTCCATCCCTCTTTCTTCTACTCGCCTCCCCTCCTTCTTATCGGAAAGGGCGGCAGATGCCCAGGTGCATCACCAAGGCGCCCGTGTCACTGGGCTGGCGGGTAGCCGGCTTCCCCCAGCGCGTCGGCGAAGTCCTGCCGGTCTTCCGCCGATTCGATCTTGACCAGCCTCGAATGCAAATCGACCTCGATCTTGGCGACCGGATCGACGAGCTTGCACGTCTTCATAACGGTACTGGCGCAGTGTCCGCAGCTCATGTCCGGGAGATTCAATTCGATCATGGCAAGTTCCTCAAAAAAGTGGCTGAAGGCAGCATCGTCAAGCCTGTCACCGTGTCAGACTCAATAGAAGTGGTTAAAAATTTTCTTGTCGGAGGGGCTTGACCTTGCCATGATAGTAAGGTTGATCATGCAAACCAGCGCTTGGATTTCAGACGCTAGGAGCCAACCATGCAGACCACGACGACGATGCCAGCGAGCCTGGCGAACCTAAACTTACAGAAGCTGGGCATCGAGTTGCCGATTGAGGGCATGACCTGCGCCTCTTGCGTGTCCCGCGTTGAGAAGGCGCTGGCCAAAATTCCCGGCGTCGAGCGCGCCAGCGTGAACCTGGCGACCGAGAGCGCGAGCATCTCGGCATCAAGCCAGGTCGACCTCGCCACGCTTCGCGCCGCGGTGGAGAAGGCGGGCTATTCCGTGCGCAACGATGAGGCGAGCCTGTCTATCGAGGGAATGACTTGCGCCTCCTGCGTCTCGCGTGTCGAGAAGGCGCTGCGCAAGCTCCCGGAAGTGACTGCCGCAGAAGTGAACCTCGCGACAGAGAAAGCGGAAGTCCGGTTCGTGGGCCGCGCCGACGAAGTGCTACCCAGGCTCGTGGCCGCCGTCGAGAAGGCGGGATACGCTGCGAAGCTTCCCCAGGAAACCGATGGAGCCTCGCAAACTGCAAAGGCGAGTTGGCCAGATTGGTGGCCGGTCGCTGTGGCCGCCGCCCTCTCGCTTCCCCTCGTGCTACCCATGCTCGCCATGCTGTTCAACGTTGACTGGGCTCTCCCCGGGTGGTGGCAGTTGGCGCTTGCCACTCCCGTACAGTTCTGGCTAGGCGCCCGCTTCTACCGCTCCGCATGGAAGGCCGTGAAGGCGCGAGCGGGCAACATGGACCTGCTTGTCGCGCTGGGCACGTCGGCCGGCTATGGCCTCTCTCTCTACCTGCTCATCGTTGGAATCGGCCACGAGGGTCACGGCGAGGCGCCTCACCTCTACTTCGAGGCCTCCGCGGTTGTGATCACCCTGGTTCTACTTGGCAAGTGGCTGGAAGGCCGCGCCAAGCGCCAGACCACCGAGGCCATTCGGGCTCTTAATGCGCTGCGCCCTGATACCGCTCGAGTGCGTCGCGGCGACACCGATGTTGAGGTTCCAGCCGCCCAGGTGAAAGTCGGCGACGTTGTGGTGGTTCGCCCCGGCGAGCGCGTGCCCGTTGACGGCGATATCCTGGAAGGATCCACGCACGTGGACGAGTCGCTCATTACGGGCGAAAGCCTGCCAGTGGCGAAGGTGCCCGGCGCGAAGGTCGTCGGGGGCTCAGTGAACGCGGAGGGGCTGTTCACGGCCAGCGCCACCGCAGTCGGCGCAGAGTCCACTCTGTCGCGCATCGCGCGGATGGTCGAGTCGGCCCAAGCCAAGAAGGCGCCCATCCAGCGCCTGGTCGACCAGGTGAGTGAGGTCTTCGTCCCGGTTGTACTGGTAATCGCCGTCATCACCCTCATCGCCTGGGGCTTGGCCACAGGTGACTGGGAGCGCGCGATCCTCAACGCCGTCGCCGTTCTGGTCATCGCCTGCCCGTGCGCACTGGGGCTTGCCACGCCCACCGCCATCATGGCCGGCACAGGAGTGGCCGCCCGCCGAGGCATCCTGATCAAGGATGCGGAGGCCTTGGAAGTCGCCCACAACGTAAAGATCGTCGCGTTCGATAAGACTGGCACCCTTACCGAAGGCAAGCCGCGCCTGGTGGCATTTGAAGCTGCCGACGGCGACCACGCGGGCCTTCTGCGCCTGGCCGCGAGCGTGCAAGCGGCGAGTGAGCACCCTCTGGCCCGCGCCGTCCTGGACGCGGCTAAGGAGAACTTGGTCAGCATCGCTCCAGCGCAGGACGCTCAGTCCGTCGCGGGCCGTGGCATGGCGGCCAAGGTGAAGGGGCAAGCTCTCAGCCTTGGGAGCTCCCGCTGGATGCAGGAGCTAGGCGTCGACCTCTCCCCGCTGACCTCGCGAGCCCAGGAGTTCGAAGACGAGGGCCGAACCGTGTCGTGGTTGGCCGAAGGCGCTCAGCCCGCGCGGCTCGTCGGCCTGCTGGCGTTTGGCGATGCAGCGAAGGCCACCGCCAAGGAGGCGGTCGCGAGCCTGCGGGAGCAAGGCGTCAGAGTCGTCATGGTCACAGGCGACAACAAAGGCGCCGCGCGCGTCGCGGCCCAGGAGCTGGGCATCGACGAGGTTCGCGCCGAAGTTCTGCCGGCGGACAAAGCGCGGGTCGTCTCCGAGCTCAAAGCGAGCGGGCTGGCCGTGGCGATGGTGGGCGACGGCATCAACGACGCACCTGCATTGGCGGCGGCCGATGTGGGCTTCTCGATGTCCAGCGGGACCGAGGTCGCCATGCATGCGGCCGGAGTCACCTTGATGCGTGGCGATCCGCGCTTGGTGGGCGACGCAATCGAAATCTCGCGCAAGACTTACGCGAAGATTCGCCAAGGCCTGTTTTGGGCTTTCGTCTACAACGTGGTTGGAATCCCTCTCGCAGCGTTCGGACTGCTCAACCCCATGCTCGCCGGAGCCGCGATGGCGTTCTCCTCAGTGAGCGTGGTCGCCAATGCATTAACCCTGCGCCACTGGAAAGGAAGGTCCGCATGAAAACGATCGGTGATGGAATGAACATCGGGGAAGCCGCCGAGAAGGCGGGGGTAACGCCTAAGATGGTGCGTCACTACGAGTCGCTGGGTCTGCTGCCAAAGGTCCACCGCACCGAGTCGGGTTATCGCGTGTATGGCGAGTCGGAGGTTCACACGCTGCGCTTCATCAAACGCTCAAGGGACTTGGGCTTTTCGGTCCCCGTAATCGGCGAGCTGGTGAAGCTTTGGCAAGACCGCAGGCGGTCAAGCGCAAGCGTGAAGAAGGTGGCATCCGCGCACCTTGCGGAGCTCGACCGCAAGATCATGGAGATGGAGTCCATGCGAAAGACGCTGGGACACCTGATCCACTGTTGCCACGGCGATGACCGCCCGGATTGTCCAATCCTTGGAGATTTGGAGAGCTTCGTCGCCCCAGCCACAACGAAGGCAAAGGTGAAGCCGCAGACACTGAGAGCCTCGGCCAAGGGAACAGCGTGAACGGTAGGCGCGAATACGACTTCGAAAGCAGCCGTGCATACAGGATCCTGCCAAGAGCCACCACCCTATTCAGGGGCGTACAAGTTACTGCTAGACGCCCGGATGCCGAAAGTAACAAGCATACGTTCCAGCTGAACATGCTTTCGAACTCGGCGCATTCTTAAGGCAGGCGCTTGGTCTACGGGGCGCTCGCGCCCCAGCGGAGGCAGATGGATTCATGGACGATACCCCTTGATTTAGATCAACTGGCGTCGGCAAATACCTTCTACCATGAACTTACTATTTTTCTGCCATGAAGTTCCTCTTCCGCACCACCACCAGTCGCAATGCCGCATCCTTGATGCTGGCCGTGTGGCTGTTCGTGCTGGCTTCGGGCTTCGCCAATGCTTGTCTGCTGGAATCGCCTCATCACGGCGGGCACCAGCCTGCCTCGGAGAGCTCTCGCATCACAGCCCAAGTCCCGGTGACTGCGCATGAGAGTGAACGAAGCTCCAAAGCTCCGTGCCTGAAAGCCTGCGACGACGGATCGCAGGCCTTGCAAAGCAGTAGCGGCATGGACTCTGTCGATCCGGGCTCCCCCCCTTTGGCCGGAGTCATCTGGACAGGGGGCACGATCCTTTTGGCGCGCAACCTGAGCGGTTTTGAAACTCAGCCTTCGCTGAGTGCTCCCCCCAAGCGAATCACCTACTCGCGGTGGGCGCTCTAGCCTCCTGCTAGCTCGACCGCAGTCTCGTTGCGGCGTTTGATCTTCGGTTCCCGGGGCAGGACCGAGAAGCATGGTAGTGCGCCCCGCTTTCACCTATTACACACTGGAGTCCCACATGAACCGAGTTCACCTTCTTTCTCTCGCATTTGCAGTTTCTACCCTTGGCACGTCAGCGTGGGCGGCGGCTCCGACCGACCCGCACACCGGTCATCATCCCGCCGGAGGCGCCCCCGCACCCACATCTAAACAGGCACCCGTTAAGCCCGGACCGAACATGGCACAAATGGATGCCCAGACCAAAGCGATGCGTGACATGCACGAAAAGATGATGGCCGCGAAGACGCCAGAAGAGCGCAGCGCCCTAATGGCAGAGCACATGAAGACGATGCAGGAAGGCATGACCATGATGAATGGGATGCCGGCGGGGGGCATGAAGTCCATGAAGGGCGACATGTCCACGCACCATCAAATGATGGAAAAGCGCATGGAAATGATGGGCGCTTCCATGCAGATGATGATGGATCTGTTGCCGCCTGTGCCCGCGAAATAAGGAGAACGCCATGAGACCTCTGCGCACCGGCGTTGCCCTGGCCGCAACGGTAGGCGGTTTCTATGTCCTGTGTACTGTGGCGTGGATCCTCGTTCCAGCGACCTTCCTGGATCTGATGAACAACTTGTTCCACGGTATGGACTTCACTGCCATGGTGAGTCCCCGACCCTTCAGCGTATTCGGGTTTTTTAAGGCGTTGCTCGTGCTGAGCACGTGGGCGCTGCTTGCCGGGATGTTCTTCAGCTGGCTGCACAACCGGCTGGAGCGTTGACCGTAAACCTTTCGGAGAAAAAGATGACTGAACACCATTCCCCACCGAAGGCACAAGCGCCTAACTTTTTTCGCACGCGCTACGTCCTCGGACTCGTTGTGATGGGCGCCATCGCAGCATATTTCCTGCTCAGTGAGCACCGTGCGCACTTCATTGGCGCGCTGCCCCTGCTCCTGCTCCTCGCGTGCCCCCTGATGCATGTGTTTATGCATAACGGACACGATTCCCACGGTGGCGGTCATGCGGGTCATCAAGACACCAAAGCCACCCCCGCAAGGCCAACCTCCACAACGGGAGAGCAACCATGACCCACGATACGTCGGCCTACGGCCTCTGGACACTGGTCGTCCTGAACTCGGCGATCTTTCTCATGTTCGCGTTCAGTTTCTTCAAACCACAGACCGCGCGCGACTGGCGAACTTTCGGCGCTTTCGCCGCGTTCATCGTGGCTCTCTTCGTCGAGATGTACGGTTTTCCTCTGACGCTCTATGTCTTGTCCGGATGGCTACAGACAAGGTACCCCGGCCTCGACCTGCTCTCGCACAACTCCGGTCACCTGTGGTCGACCCTCCTTGGCGAAAAGGGCGACGCTCATTTCGGCCCGCTTCATATTGCCAGCTACGTATTCCTGGGCTACGGCTTCTACCTGTTGTCCACCGCATGGAATGTGCTGTATCACGCGCAACGCCACGATACGCTGGCGACCACGGGCCCCTATGCCCGCCTCCGCCATCCGCAGTATGTGGCTTTCGTCCTGATCCTGCTGGGTTTCCTGCTGCAATGGCCGACGCTGCTCACCCTGGCGATGTTTCCGATCCTCCTGGTGATGTATGGACGGCTGGCAGTCACGGAAGAAACCGAGATGCGAAAGCGCTTCGGAGCGGTCTATGAGGCCTACGCAGCGCGCACTCCGCGGTTCATTCCCTTTTTCGGTAAAAAAGGGGCTGCCACATGAAGACCAGCACTGTCGCAGTCGCAAAGTTGGTGTCCAACCTGAGCGCCGAGGGCGTGAGTAGCATGCTGCCGGCGGATGATTCTCGATTCCGGGCTGTTTGAGCGGCCGGCAAACTACGCGCTGCTTTCCATCACCCTCTGCGAGAAGACGACGCCTTGGATTGCGTGGACGCCAGCAAGCCTGCGGCGGTCATCGTCGGTCCCCGTGCCGGACACGGCCCGGGGGCTGGCGGCTTCAAGCACGACTCCGAAGTGGGCATGTCCCTGCATGAACCCCACGAAACCTATTTGGTCGTGTTTTTTCTGCTGTCAATGTCCGAATCAGACTCTAGCCGACGTACTGTATGTGTTGCGGCGCTTTGTCGAGGGGGGAGGGGGTCCTGAAGCAATCACTGCCCAGACGCGAAAGCAGGCCTTCCAGGCGCCGGCGACTGGCGGTTTGCATGTGGGCCACGCTGCCGGTGTAGGCGGTGGTGATTTCCGGGCGGGTGTGGCCTGTTTCCAGGGACAGGGCGCGGCGGGCGGCGAGGTCGGTTTCCGCGTCCGGCCTGGCGCCTCCCGTCACGGGGGGCTTGAACCCGGTGAGTTCCTCATACCGGGCCCCCACGTAGCCATGCCGCAGCCCGTGCCCCGTGACACCCGAGGCCTTGCGGGTGATGCCATGTACGCCAAGGATGTAGTAGTAGTGCGCCTGGGCTTTTGGCAAGTTGTGGCCGTAGCGTCCTAGCAGTCCCGTCCGGTTGCTGGCCATGGCTTTGGCTGCTTCCAGGACTTCGCGCTGCATCTCGGTCTTGATGGGGACAGCCCTGCCCCGCCCCCCCTTGGTCCCACGGTTGACCAGCAGGAGTTCTCCCATGTCGGATTCCCGGGGTTTAAGGCAGATGGCTTCCGTGGCTCGAAGTCCGAAGGCGTCTTGCAGCCTAAGGTGCATGGCCGTCACGGCGCAGTGCTGCTCTATGGCCTTAAAAACCTCCTGGGGTATCAGCCCGTTGTTTTCCCAATCCTTGGGAGCCGTGGCGCTGTACTCGCGCACCGCTCGACTGGGGTCTTTCAGTATCTGCTTGAGCTCAGGGATGCCGCCACCCTTTCCAACCCAGTGCATGAACCGGCGCGAGCAGGTGAAACGATTGGCCAGGGTGCTGGCGCTCAGGCCCTGGTCTTCCCACGCGCGCACACATGCCACGAGGTGTTTGGTGTTGACCTCGGTGAGGTTCCTCAGGCGGATGTTGTCGCGCTGGAGCGTCTGGAAGAACGCCGACATGGTTTCGAAATACTTGTCCTGTGTCTTGTTGGACGCCGACCGCGCCCGGCCCCGTGCTGCCGGGATGCGGAAGTTGGCGAAGAAATATCCCAACTGGCCCCACAGATCGTGAGGGTGGGCCTGCAGTGCGTCCTTGAGGATGCGCTGGGCGGTTTGCATTTCCTGCGCCCGCGCCTCGGTCATCGTGGGGGGACGGATGGTGCGTACCGCCCTCAGTGGCCCATTGGCGGGGCTGCGCCCGGCTCTCGAGCGCACAGGCGCATCCCCCAGCAGGTCCACTGGGGGAATGGCCACGGATGGCACTTTCTCAATTAACGATGGCAAGGCGCTCATGGGTTTCTCCATGCAGGGAGCAAACACGTCTGCCCACTTGCCCGCGCCTGATGGCTGGGGTGGATGGCAGGTGTCTTTGCTCCCGGTGGTTATCGGGGTGGGGTTTGGGGTGAACCTGGTTGTTAGAAAGTCTTCCTGCTCGCGGGGGGTTCATGTCCGCTGCCCTCTGCTGTGCAGAGTTCCAAGGCCGGTCTAAGGGGGCCAGGGAAGGTTGGTTGATCTGAAGGGGATCAGCCAGGCGCCCGTCTAGGGGCGCCACTTGCTGCCAACTACACAGCCCTGTGCGGGTCTGTGCGCGGTTCTTCTCGCCTATTCCTGAAGGTCTCCAATCCGCACAAGGAGAAAGGAGCGCAGCAGGCCCATCACGCACCCTCAAGGGGTCGTGTGGTCGAGAAGCCGGTACGCGGCTGAAGAAACCATGTTGACCTGGACGGCCAACAGCAATCCCGGGCGTGCGATGCACTACTCGGGTGGGGATGCCATTTCTGGCGCGACTTTCTGTTTTCTCACCTTCGCTGACGCAAGGGGTGAGGCCTGTCCGCATGAGCTGCGGCTGGCTGTGTTGGCGTGAAGCCGGGTTCCAGAGACTGGAGGTGCGGGAGTTCCGCTTTTTGGTGGCGCGAGGCCTTGATGGGGCTGCAAGTTGCAGCAGTCAGCCAGGGGCTTGACGGGGTGGAGTATAGAATGAAATTGTTGGTCTGTGCAAGTTTTTGGAATCGAAGTTTTGATTCGCGGTTCGTTTCACGTCCCTGATTTCAAATCTGTAGTGTTGATTCAAAACACTTTTTTTGACCTTCTCCTTTTGTTCCTCAGCTCTAAAACGTGGAGTATGGCGGGTCGGGATTTTGCAGGGGTTGCGTGGTTTCGGGCCTTGAATTCTCTGGATACTCACCGCCAAAGGTTGCGATGGATGGGGGAGCGACAGGGGAATCTGCGAACTTTTTTGCTGGTCGAGAGGTATCGCTGGATTGTCTGAGGCCCGCAATTGGCCAAGCGCGGCCCTTACCGGGGCCTAGAGCTCACTCTTTCGTAATGTCGCCGCCGCATCTAGCCCGTAGAGGGCCTTGTTGCGCCCACTATGGGCCACGCAATAGGTCTTTAATTATTTGCATAACCTAACTGGCCCACAAAGGGCATTGCGGCGCGCTCTGCGGGCCGCCCATTAACTTTTTGACAGCTGTCAAAACCTTAGTGGCCCATAGGTGTTGCAGCTAGCAGGCTGCTGAAATACTGGTTTGCCCATCGGCAGCCAAGAACATCGACCGCGTAAAACGGCCTACAAGCGATTATTTCGAACCCGGTAAGGGGTGAGGCACCCTCAAAGCCGTCATTTTTTGAGTTCTCCAGCAGTATTTCAGCAGCCTGCTAGGCCCTCTGCGGGCCAAAAAAACCCGGTGAAGCAGTGGTATCTGCCCGAATCGGGTAGATATTCAGGGCTCAAATCTGGACGTCTGACACAAGAATCTCTCTATCACAACCCGAGATTCTTCAATGACCAAGACCTTGACCTTGCCTGTGGCCGCCATCGATGTGGGCTACCGAACCACCAAATTCACACGGGGGAGCCCTGAGGCCTGCACCAGTTTCCCCTCTCTCGCCGCACGGGTGACTCAAGAACAGGGTTCCACCTTGGGCGTGGACAAGCTCGATGGCGTCACCATCAACGTCAATGGGAACAACTACTTTGTGGGCCCGGACGCCCAGTTCCGCAGCAGCGGCAGGGATGCGCTGGTGGTGATGGACAAGTTCAGCTCGAGTGAGGAATACAGGGCGCTCACCCTCGGCGCTCTGCACTACATCGCCAACCACCATGTAGGAAACCAGCGCGAAGTCGCCCATGTGGAGATTCAGCATCTGGTGGCTGGCCTGCCTCTGAACACGCACAAGGATTTTCACAAGAGCTTGCGCGAGTCGTTAGAGGGCAAGCATGAAGTGGCGGGGCGGACGATCGAGGTCAAGAAGGCAACGGTGGTGATGCAACCCCAAGGCGCGCTGGTGGCCTACAACAAGAAGAACAAGGACATCACCGTGCAGGACAGCAACTCCCTGGTGCTGGATCTGGGCGGCGGGACGTTCGACTGGTTTCTGTGCAACGGGCCCAAGCCGGTCTATGACCGCAGTGGAGCGCATCCCAAAGGAATGCTGGCCTGCGTTTTTCATGTGTGCGACAAGATCAAACCGGGACTTCGTAACGACCCGCTGATGATCGACCGCGTTGACAAAGCGATCCGGTCAGGGGCCAAGAGCGTGAAGGTTGCCGGCAAGGATTGGGATCTGGAACCACACATGGCTGGCGTGCGAGCAATCCTGCAGGAGTGCATCAACGTGATGCTGGGCTCGGTGTCGAACCTGGATGTGATCGACCAAATCCTGATAACTGGCGGCGGCGGCAAGCTGCTCCATGAGGAGCTAGAGCGGATGCTGCCCAAGTACAAGCACATGATGCAGATCGAAGCGGACCCGGTGTTTGCCAACGTTCGGGGTTTTCACATTCTTGGATTGATGGTGTCCCATGCAACGCGAAAGTAAAAACCCGCCGATCGAGTTCCGACCGCGGATTTCGATTCACCATAAGGCGTGTCCAGAACTTTGGGATGTCTTCAACAAAATCCCGGAGGAACGCCGTACCACCACGGTCATGGTCATGCTGACGCGACTGGCGACGATGGACGTGCATGGCGGCCCAGTCATAGCTGACGCAAGCCAGCAATCCTTCGAGGAGTTAGGGCGGGCTTCTTCGAGCGGCAATCACGCGGTTCCTAGCAGGCTGCTGAAATACTGCTGGAGAACTCAAAAAATGACGGCTTTGAGGGTGCCTCACCCCTTACCGGGTTCGAAATAATCGCTTGTAGGCCGTTTTACGCGGTCGATGTTCTTGGCTGCCGATGGGCAAACCAGTATTTCAGCAGCCTGCTAGTGGCTCGGACCCGATTGATGACAAGCTTGATATGTTCGAATTGATGGGGATCTATGCAACTCGAAAGTAAAAAAACCCCTATTGAGTTCCGGACCAGGATCTCAATTCACTACGAAGAGTGCCCTGCTCTCTGGGAGGCGTTCAACAACATCCCAAAGGAGCGATGGAACAAGGCCGTTTTGGTCATGCTAGCGCGGCTGAAAACCCTTGAGAAAGGGGGGGAGCAAGCGGAGGCAGCGGCTGTCCAATCCGGGAAAAATCAACCCGTCGAGGTCGCGCCCTTGGCGGAACCCGTTCCGGCACCCTTCCCCTCCCCCAGTCCAGTACAGGTTGCAATCTCCCAGAATTTGCAGGAGGACGATGACATTGCGGGCCTCCTCGATCGGTTTGGGGAGGGCGGACTGGATGCTTATCTGGGAATTACCCAGTGAGCGCGAAGGGGGTTGACGGGTCGAAAATGTGTGCGATCTTGAAGACATGAACAACACAAACACCTCTCCCCTCTCGCCCTCCACGAGCCATCGCGGAGCCTTTCGACTCAACTACACGGACATCTATCCCCAGAAAACGATGAGCGACGAATCGGATAAAGAGTTGCTGCTCTTGGAAATGGTGTGCCCAACACCTGAGCTCCCGATCCTGGCTGACATCGGCTGCAAGATCGTGATCCTCACCTCCACACTGGAGTGTCTGGAAGGCATGGGCGTGGACCCGATGAAATCCAATGTCGGCATTCAAGGGTGGGTGGAACGGTACTGCCGCCGGGCTGGGCTCGCCCACACGCCAGTGCCTTCCGGCAAACTGGGGTTGTACCTGCTGCGGGCTAAGTGTTTCTGGAGCGGAATACGCTCAATTGCTGAAGATGTCTTTCCAAAGCGGTAAATTGGTCCAGATGTGGGGAAGACGATCCTTTTGCCACCCAGCCCTTTTTGCCCGTGGAAACACCCCCACGTGCGTGGGCAAGACAGGCCTTCCAGCTCAAGTTCGCAGTCGGAGTAGGAAACACCCCCACGTGCGTGGGGAAGACATTTCGTGCGGGAAGTCCCACAAGCGGCATGAAGAAACACCCCCACGTGCGTGGGGAAGACAGCGTGACATACGCGGCCCGGCCTTCTTCGGTGGAAACACCCCCACGTGCGTGGGGAAGACGGTTGTGTGTTGTCTGTCATGTCTTGTCCTTGAGAAACACCCCCACGTGCGTGGGGAAGACGCATGGATGGCTTCATGGTGGGCTTGGACGTGGGAAACACCCCCACGTGCGTGGGGAAGACGTCGGCAAACTTGCCGACGATGGCCACGGTGGAGAAACACCCCCACGTGCGTGGGGAAGACCTGCGGCTGGCCGACAAGTTTGAGACAGAAGGAGAAACACCCCCACGTGCGTGGGGAAGACCGCTGTTCCAGCAGGCTTTGCGCGCTGCGGGCGGAAACACCCCCACGTGCGTGGGGAAGACGGAGCCACGGTGGCGTCAGAGCCGGTCAGCGTGGAAACACCCCCACGTGCGTGGGGAAGACCGCGTAGTCGGTTCCGTCGCGCTCGAAGCTCACGGAAACACCCCCACGTGCGTGGGGAAGACAGGCGCTGCAGCCCGTTGTGAATCTGGTTTTTGGAAACACCCCCACGTGCGTGGGGAAGACACCGTGCGGCCCAGTTTTTGGGCGATGGCGGCGGAAACACCCCCACGTGCGTGGGGAAGACCGGCGTTGCGTCAGGTACACGCCGCCCGCGTAGGAAACACCCCCACGTGCGTGGGGAAGACAGCGCTTCGGGCACTTGCCCGTGTGGGGTGGGGGAAACACCCCCACGTGCGTGGGGAAGACAGGTTGTCCATGGTGGACGACTGCGGCACCTTGGAAACACCCCCACGTGCGTGGGGAAGACAACGCGCTGGATGGCGAGGTCATCAACCGCATGGAAACACCCCCACGTGCGTGGGGAAGACCGGTGTCCATTGGAAACCCCTTCCGTACAGTTAGAAACACCCCCACGGGCGTGGGGAAGACCGCTGCTGACTGAGGCAGACAAAGGCATCCCTGGAAACACCCCCACGGGCGTGGGGAAGACAGCTGTACCCGGAGCGCGATGAATCGGTGGAGAGAAACACCCCCACGGGCGTGGGGAAGACCCGCCGCGCATGTAGGCTTCGTGAGCGCCCCCGGAAACACCCCCACGGGCGTGGGGAAGACTTGCCCTGCAGGCCGCTGAACACCGCAGACGCGGAAACACCCCCACGGGCGTGGGGAAGACGGCAAAGCTGGGGCTGCACAAGTCACCCGAGTAGAAACACCCCCACGGGCGTGGGGAAGACGCCGTGGGGCTGCTGCGCAGGCACTGCCGACTGGAAACACCCCCACGGGCGTGGGGAAGACCCTCCCGCGTAGCGATTGCGTCACCACCCGGCGAAACACCCCCACGGGCGTGGGGAAGACGAACGCCACACCTACGGCGAAAAGAAGGGCACGGAAACACCCCCACGGGCGTGGGGAAGACGCTTCAATCACACCTTGCCGCGAGCCGCCGAAGGAAACACCCCCACGGGCGTGGGGAAGACCATCGAGATCATCGAGGTATGACCATGAACTTAGAAACACCCCCACGGGCGTGGGGAAGACATCATCGAATCCGCCAAGGCGGCCGCCCGCATGGAAACACCCCCACGGGCGTGGGGAAGACCTGTACATCCACCGGATCGCCGCCCGGAGTGGGGAAACACCCCCACGGGCGTGGGGAAGACGTGGAGCGCAGAGAGAGGACGCAAGGCGTGAGAGAAACACCCCCACGGGCGTGGGGAAGACTGATGTGTGCCCAGCAGCTCGCGGGCGATGGCGGAAACACCCCCACGGGCGTGGGGAAGACCCTGACAGGTAGTGTCTAGGAACGCCGAAAACACTACCGGTAGTGTGTTAACCCGATTTAAGGGTTTCGATGATCAGCTCCAATCCCGAAATCTGAATGGTGGGCTTGCGTGGCGGGCCAATGGTGCGGATTTCAAATCCCGGGGCGTGGGAAATAGACTTGATCAGCAGCACGCCAGACTCTGGCGGGCAATGCTGGTAAAGGTACTCCACCACCGTGGTGGCCACCGAGTCTTTGATGCCGGAGACAAACACGTTGGGCCTGGGTTCAATGAACCACAGCTTCATGCGCCCGCGCACGGCGGGTGGCAGATCATTTGCGATAACGATGAGCACGGCCCGTCCCCAGCATGGCAATCACGTCCTCGCCCACCTTGGCCAGCAAGTCCATGTCGATCACCCGCTGCCTGAACCGTGCCGCCACTTTGTGCTTGTCGTAGCGGCCCGCCAAATCGCGGGTGAGGGCAAAGGCGAGGTCAATGCACAGCTCCTCCTTGTACAAATCGGCCAGGTCGTACACAAACGGCAGCGGGCTGCCCGAGTGGATAAAGCCGATGTGCGGCGAATAGCCCATGCTGTGCAGGGCAGAACTCAAGATGCCGTACAGCGCGGCATTGGTGGCCGTGAGGATTTGGTTGGTCAGGTCGCTGGCTTCAAATTTGCCGGGGGTGAAGCTGCGGCCTTTCCAGCCGACCTGGTAGTGCAGTGCCTTTTCTTCGTACAGGCGGCGCACCCGGTTGCCTTCCATGCCCATCATTTCGGGCAGCGTTTTGCCCGCCAGATCGGCATCTGGAAAGCGCCGTGCAAACATGCGCCGCGCTACTTCCACAGATTTCACCGGGTCGGCAGACAAGGTGATTTGAAGCTTCAGGTTGCGGGTGTCTGCCGTGGGCAAAAAACCTGCGGCGTAAAACAGCAGGCTGTCCTCGCCCACCCAGCACACCGGGCAGTTGGCAGCAGTGGCCGCCTTGACGGCCTCGTGCGTGATGGTGGTGCCCGGCCCCAGCAGCAGGGCATTGAGGGTGGCTACCGGCAGGGGAACGACGTGGTTGTCGGCATCAATCCATTTCACGCTGCTGTCGTCCACCTCCAGCCGCCCGCGCTCCAGGTAGATGAAGGGGTATTTGTCTTTCACCTGTGGCAAGGATTCGCGGGTGATTTTCACCAGCAGGCGCTGTCCGGTGGCCATGGCGTTACGGCTCCTGCGCGCTGGCATCCCAGCGCTGCACACTGACGCGCCGGTCGCGGTAGGTTTTGTGTGTGCCCAGTTGCAGCGGCACGTCGTTGAGGGTGAGCACCTCGCCCTCGTGCTCGCCTTGCAAGATGCGCAGGGCAAAAGCGCGTTCCTTGGCCTGCGCCAAGGCTGCGCCTGCTTGCAAGGCGGCATCGGCACTGTCGAACAGGCCCTGGTAGATGAACTCGGTGGGCACGCAGTTTTTACGCCCCAGGTACAAGTCCCACACCGGCGCTTGCAGGGCGGCGGCGGCTTCTGGGGCCAGTGCCGCAGGGGCTTGCAGCGCCACGGCATAGGCCATGTCTTGCAGGTAGTAGCGGTAGGTCATTTTGGTGCCGCCACCCACAGCTTTGCCGCCATCGCTTTTTTTCGGGATGAGCAGGGTTTGCCACGGGTCTTGGTCGTCGTAGCCGCTGCCCACCATTTGAAAGTCGCGCAGCAGCGGCAGGCGGGGCAAGGGCTGGCCTTGGGCATTGCGCGGCACATAGGCCACGGTGTGCATGTCCAGGTCGGCCCATGCGGCCAGCCACTCGGTTTGCAGGCCACGGGCACCGCGCGCGCAGCACAGCAGGCCCAGCACGCCCGATTTGGTAGGAAAGTCCAGGCTATCGCGGCGCCCAAACTTGGAGTCGTGCCCCCAGGCCTGCAAGGGCGCCTCCAGCCAGAGCAACAGATAAGGGTTGGCCATGCCTTGCCTCACTGCACATGGCTTTGCAGGGCGGCAATCAGCGCATCGATGCTGAAGTGGTCGTCCTCGCCCCAGTCGTAGGCAGCCAGCTTGCCAAACAGCGAGCCGCTGAGTTTTTCCTTTTTGTCCAGATAGGCTTTCAGCTCTTGCACGCTGGGCTGCAAAAAGCCTTCGCCGCTGGCCTTGACGGGCTTTTCAAACGGCACTTGCAAGCGCTGGCCTTGGCGTACCAGCACGCGCGCAAATTCCCAGAGCGATGCGCCCGACTGGGTGGTTTGGCGCGCATTGGGCACGGCGACAAACAGCGCCTGGGTAAAGGCGGCAATGGCTTTTTTCAGGTCGTCGGTGTTGCCGCTGTCTGCAATGCCCAGGCTGTGCGCCAGTTGGCCCAAATCCAGGCTCACATAGCGGTAGTAGGTGGCCGAGTTGAATTCCAAGCTGCCCATGTGGGCCGAGCCGGGTTCCTCCTGCAGGTCGTCCAGCGCCGTGAAAAATTCCACTTCGTTGCTCACGCGGTGCGTGGAGATGGCGTGGGCAAAAGAGGCGGCGGCTTCGACGTTCATGTCGGCGGCTTTGGCCACCATGCGGCCAAACAGGGCAATGTCCAGGGCGTCCAGCGCAGGGTTGAGGGCTTTTTTGGCGATTTTGGCCAGCTCTTTGTCTTTGAATTTGCTGGCGTCAAAGCCGTTGTCTTGCGCATAGGCGGCAAAGGCGCTGGCTTCGCTGTCGCTGATGAACAGCAAGGTGTCGTCCACGATAAGTTCTGCCAGTTTTGTGCCGCACTCCTGGGCCTGGCTTTCTGTGGCACCAGCTTGCTGGCAGGCCTTGGCAAAGAGGCTGGCGGCCTGCTTGGTGCGCGTGGCCAGCTTCACGCCAAACCCGGGCATGGCCAGGCGCACCTGGCGCTTCCAGCATTGCGAGCTGACGCGTGCGCGGGTCACGCCGCCGACCACGGCAGTTTTGGGCGCACCCACGTCGTCGCGGTTCAGGCAGGTGACGGGGAAGGATTGCAGGATGTGGAACTCGATGCGGGTGTTTTGGTAAGCGTGGGGCATGGTCAATGTCTCCGGGTTCAGGCCAAGATTCAGGCAAAGGGGTGGTCAACAAAAGGGACGATTTGCAGCAGGCCGCAGCCAAAAGCCCGGCCCCGGCCTATGCCGTGGCTGAAGCTGTGCTGAAACTGCGCGCGGTCGGTAACGATGAGCTGCCCTTGCACATGGGCTTGGGCCAGGGTGACGGGGCGCTGCGCCTTGTCTTTGAATTGCAGCACTTGCAGCTTGTCGATTTGCAGGTGCTCGGGGCTGGCTTCAAAGCCCCAGCTTTGCGCGCCGCGCTGCAAAAACCATTGCGCCACAGCCTCGCGGCCTTTCACTGGCAGCAACTTGCCGCTGGCGCTGTCGCGCCGGGTGGGGTTGACGATGACTTTGAAGCGGTAGCGCGGGTGCGCCAAAAAGTCTTCGGCAATGGGGCGGCTGCGCACCGTGCCGTACCGGCCATCAATGTGTGGTGCTGGTGGCCTATCAGAGAGCAGTAAGATCGTGCGGTGCTGAAAGTCGCCCCCTTGGTCGGCGTAGAGGATGCCGCTGGCGTGGCTGGCGGCTTTTTCAGCGTCGCTGCGCACATCGTCAAACAGGCTGTACACCACGCGGTGCAGGGAGTAGGCGTCGGTCACGCGCAGCGCCTGCACGGCGGTGCGGTCAAGCTGCAAAACACTGGCAGTCAGGTTCATGCAGCCTCCTCAGCGGGGGCATCTTCCACGGTGCGGCCATAGAACTCTTGCGCCCACTGGCTTTTGATTTTTTGCGCATCCCAGGCAAAGCGGTGCAGTTGTTGCAGCAAGCGGATGTAGTCCAGCGGCTGGGGGACGCGGCTGTCAATCAGCGCCAGCACGGGGCGCAGGATGCGGCACAGCTCTGGCACGTCGTCGCAGGCCAAAACGCGGCGCAGTTTGGCTTTGGCCTGGTCGCTTTTGGCACCGTCGCTGTAGCAGGCGGCCATGGCCTGGCCCAGTTTCAGGTTGCCGTTGTGCGCCGCCTTGGCTTTGGCCATGGCAGCTGCGACAAGCGTAAAGGGCAGGCGCTGGGCTTCGTCCTCCAGGTTGATGCCCCAGTCGGCCAGAAACTCCCAGCTTTGATATTCGGTGGCGGGGTTGTCGGCACGGCGCAGGCGCGCGGCCAGGCCTTTGTCCTGCTGGGTGCGTTGCAGCACCGAGGCCACAAAGCGCGCTTCGCGGCTGCTGGTGGGGGGGGTGGGTGGCGGCACAGTTCAATCCTCCTGTTTCAAGTATTTGCCGAGCTTGGGGCGGTGCTGTGCCCAGGCGTCGAGCTGGCGTGCGGTGTCTTGGGGGCAGTGGCGGTCAAAGGCTTGCTGGGCATACCCGGCAAAGCCCAGACGCAAGCGCCGGCGCATGGCGGCGTGTGCTTCGCCGCTTTCGCAGTGCTCCAGCAGGGTTTGGAAGTCGCGTTCGCACAATTGCCAGAAATGGTGGCTGGCTTGTTCGGCCATTTTTTTGCCATCGACCAATTGCGCCTTGAAATAGCCCATGACGCAGCCGTACACGGCCTTGGCCAGGTCGTCCAATGAGTTCATTTCGGCCTGCAATTGGGCAAACCAGATGTCCCCCAACATGCTGCTGTGCAACCAGACTTGCGACTCCACAAAATCGTCGCTGCCCGAGGCGTATTGCTCGCCCGCATTGCTGCTGACGCGCAAGCCGCCCGACCACACGGCAAAGCTTGGGCTGGCGATGCTGGTGCGCTGCAAGCCCACATCGATTTGCCAGCATTGGAAGCCTCGGCTTTTTTGCTGTGCAAACAGGCCCAGCAAGGCCGTGAGTTCGCGCCATGGGCGCTTTTCTGGGTTGGCCCACAGGGCGCGGGCTTTTTTGCTAGCGTGGTCCACCGTGGCGGTGGGGTCGGCCATGCCGCCGTTGTAGTCGGCATGTGCCAGCCCTTCGGAATAATGCAGGCCATCGCTTTGAAGCAAGCAAAAGCGGCACAGCGGCACCAGCCGCCCCATGAGCGATTGCTGTAACTGCTGGGCGGTGGTGCAGGCTTCGCCCGTGGGCATCACTTCCCAAGGCGCGGTGCCCACGCCAGCGGGAAACACCTTGGCAGCGGCAATTTGTTCCTGGCTCAAGAGGTTGAGCCACAGGCTGTGCCACAGGTCGTTGCTCAAAAGAAAGCTGTGCAACAGCCCCATGTGGGCAACGGCAGGGCCAGGTTTGCCGGTCGAGGGCTTGCCTTTGTCGTTGCTTTTCCCTGGGTAGCCAGGGGTGAGGGTGATGCTGTTGTCCGTTTTCTTGCCACCCAAGGCAAAGCCCATCAAAACGACCAGCAGCAGGGCTTTGTCGGCGTCGCTGGGTGGGCGGCTCACTTGGCTGTGGTTCAGCACGGTGGTGTTGCCGGTCGATATTTCCGGCTGCACGGCACCGTAACTTTGCTTTTGCGCCCCTGCAATCGCTGGCATCTGCAAAAACGGCTGGTCGCCACACAGAAAAAACCGCTCGTGCCATTGCTCCAGATAGGCCAGGCAGCGCTGTGCCAATCCTGCCGCGCCCAGGGCCTGCCACTGCGCTTCGTCCTCGGGCGTGCAGGCGGCCTGGGCAATGGCCAGCAGCAGCTTCATCAAGGCGATTTTTTGTACCGGGTTGCCGCCCAGCGCGCGGTAAGAGGGTTCGCTGAAAACCTGCCGCAAACTCACCCGCCCGACATCCACGATGGGTAGCCAGGGTTCATCAATCAGGTTGAATCGTCGCTCCATCGTGTCTGTGCTCCTTCTCTACTTCAGGTGTCGTTTTTGACCCGGCGATACCCCAGGTCGGTGCGGTATTCCAGGCGGTGGCGCTCATGCACCGTAGCGCCATGCAGGCCCTGCAGTTGGCTTGCATCATCCACCAGGCACAGGCGCAAGACGCTTACATCGTCTGGCCAGGTGTCGTCCCCCAAATAAAAGCAGTGACCTAAGCCCAGCTTTTGCCACTGGCTGCGCGCCAGTGGCAGCGGCGCGTCGGCGGCGCGCACGGGCACCTGCTGCTGCATGAGTTGCGCCGTGAGGGCTTTCCACGCCTGTTTGTCGAGGCGGTGGCGCTGGGTGGGCAGGGCCAAGGTGCTGCCGTCGAGCAAGGTCAGGTGGGTGGTGTGGCTAGTGCTGTCGTAGTCCACGCGGCGCAGCAGCAGCACTTCGTGGCTTTCGCTGTCGCTGTAGCGGGTTTGCGCGTCCACATCGGGCAAGGTTTTGCCGTCTTGCGCCACGCCAACGCGGGCGAGTTGGCGCAGGGCTTGACGGCCTTTGCGCTCGGGCCTGCCCGGGGTGCGCGGCGTGCCATGCTCCAGCTCATGCAGCCAGCGGGCCATGGCGCCTTCTTCGTCACGGCTGGCGTAGGTGGCTTCAATCAGCGGGCGAATATCGCCGGGCAAAGCGATGTGTTGCAGTGTTTGCCACACCTGCAAGCTGCGGCACAGCACGTAGGGTGCATAAACAAACGCACTCGCACCAAAGGCTTGCAGGGGCTGGGCCACGGCGGGCTCCAAGGCCGGGGCCAGCAGCCACGCGCTACACGTTGCCGTGCTGGCGCGCGGGGTCTCAAAGTGCCGCCACAGCCGCCCCAGGCGCTGCAGCAGCATATCGGTGGGAGCAAAGGCAGTGACGAGAAAGTCGGCATCGATGTCCAGCGATTGCTCCAGCACCTGCGTGCCCACCAGAATGCGCCCCTGCGCTGCGCGCTGCGGCCAGCCCGGTTTGCCAAACAGGTTCACCCATCGGTCTTCAATGTTTTGCCGATCCGAGGCGGTAAAGCGTGAGTGCAGCAGGCCGCAGGCTATACCCAGCTCTTGCGCACGGGCGGCGAGGTCAAGGTAGCGCTGCTGGGCGGCATCAACGGTGTTTTCTATCCACAGCACCTGCTGGCCTTGTGCCGCGCGGTCGAGGGCTTCCTGGAGTGCGCAGGCCTCGTCGTCCAGCAGTCGTACCTCAACCTGGGTGGACGGTGGCGGCGCCACGGGGTATTCCTGCACTGTGGGTACATCGGCTGTGTTTTGTAGGGCGGTGATCAACGGATAAGCCTGGCTGTGCAAGGGTGCTTGCAGCAGGTGCGATCGCCGCTCTTGGCTGAGGGTAGCGCTCAAGATGATGACGGTGCAGTGCAGGCTGCGCAGCAAGGCCACCAAGGCATCGAGCAAGGTGCCGGTGTAGGCGTCGTAGGTATGCACTTCGTCCAAGATCACCACTTTGCCCGCCAGGCCAAAGGCGCGCACAAAGCCGTGCTTGACGTTCATGGCCGCCATCAAGGCCTGGTCAATGGTGCCCACGGCAAACGGTGCCAGCAGACCGCGTTTGGCCTGGTGAAACCACGCGCCGCCGGGGCGGCCTTCTTCCCCCATGTCCGTTTGTTGCAGCCAGGCTTTGCCGTGCAGCAGCAAGGCGCTGCGGTGCGGGCACTCAGGCGCAAGGATGCGGCTTAAAAATGCGTTAAAGCGCTCGTGGATTTTGTTGGAGGTCAGTTGCGTAGGCAGGGCAAAGTAAATGCCGCTGGCCTGCCCACCATCGAGCATTTGGTAGGCCGCATACAGCGCGGCTTCGGTTTTGCCCAGGCCCATGGGCGCCTCCAGCACATAAACGCCCGGGCGCTGTGCAGCCTCTAGAAACTGCTGCTGCGCGGCGCGGGGGGCAAAGCCGAAGACATCGGCAAACCCCAGCCCTGGCCGGTAGCTGGGGGCCATCCATCCGGCTTCGCGCAAGGCGGTGTCGATCAGGCCCTGCCAAGGCTGGGTTGGGTCTTCAAAGTGGCGCCCCGAGCCTATCCAGTCGGCCACGCTGGTCAGGCCCGCCACCAAGCGCGCCTGCGCTGCACTGGCAATGTGGGGCCATTTCATGCCCAGGCGCTGCTGGAGTTCTTGCACCAGCGCAGCGCGTTGCGCCTGCCAGGCACTGCCGCCAAACACCTCGGCATCGGCGTGCTTGCCGCCCAACTGGGGCGAAAACCCGTGATGCTGCCCGACGATTTCAGGAATCCACGCTGGTGCGCCCAGTGCTTTGGCCGCTGCCTGGCTCACGCCCGCATGGCCACCCCATTGCTTTTCAAGTTCTGGCGCAATCGCTTGTTGGGGAATGTGTTCCGCGCCGCTGGTGCAGTGGCGGCGCAGCTTTTCCACAAAGCTGGGGCTGACCTTGCCAATGTCGTGGCAGGCTGCGGCAAAGGCTGCATCAGGTGGGAAAAGAGCACTTTGCAACGCTGGCGGGTAGAGCGCAATCAGACAATGTGCGACGGCCCCGACGATGTGGCAGTGCTCGGGCACGCTACGCCCCGGTGTGGTGCTGCCATCCGAGGTTTGAAAGGTCTTTGCAGGGCAACTGGTAAAACTGATCGAACCGGCGCCGGAACCTTGGTCACGTGTTGATATTTGAGTCCGAGAGCTTCTGTGCAGCATGGATTTGACAACGCAAGGTTCGAGCTCTACTTTTCAGAAACTAGATGCTTGGACTCTGAAAAAGCTATTGGCGGCAGTGGCGATTGATTGAATAAGCACCTGTTCAGAGTCAAAACGGCATCTGTAAGAACTTACGTGCAGTTTAGTCGGGGGGGGGGGCATGTAAAGGGTTGATTCGCAAAGGAGTAGTTCGGCCCTACCCTAGTGTGGCGTCTCAGAAGTAATTGGAATTATTTCGACGAGTGTTGATCCCAGGAGTTTCCTTGGAGGAGACTACGCCGATGGCCCACACTGGACGCCCCGCCACGAAGCTGCAGATCACCGATGCCGAGCGCCAAGAGCTCCAGGCGCGCTTGCGCGTACGCAAGGCGCCAGCAGACGAGAAGCTGCGCATGCGAATTGTGCTGGGCTGCGCGGATGGAGAGTCGGGCACTGTGATTGCCCAGCGCTTGGGAACGACGGTGCAAACCGTCTCCAAGTGGCGGCGGCGCTACCAGGCGTACCGCCTGGCGGGTTTGACCGATGCACCGCGCACGGGCCGCCCCCGCAGTGTGGGAGATGAGCGGGTTCAGCACATCGTGGACAAGGTTCGTCACAGCAGGCCTACCAACGCCACGCACTGGAGCGTGCGCCAGATGAGCCGAGAGGCGGGCGTATCACCGGCGACGGTGCAACGCATCTGGCATGCGTTTGGTCTGAAGCCGCATTTGCAGGAGACCTTCAAGCTGTCCACTGATCCTCATTTCATGGACAAGGTGCGCGATGTGGTGGGGCTGTATATGGCACCACCTGATCGCGCCTTGGTGCTGTGCGTGGACGAGAAGAGCCAGATCCAGGCCCTGGATCGCACCCAGCCAGGGTTGCCACTGACGTTTGGCAAACCCAGCACGCGCACGCACGACTACAAGCGTCACGGCACAACGTCGCTGTTCGCAGCGCTGGATGTGGCCACTGGCAAAGTCATCGAACAGCTCAAGCGCCGTCACCGCAGCCTAGAATTCCTGCAGTTCCTCAAAGCCATTGATGCACAGGTGCCGGGCGACCAAAACATCCACCTGATCATGGACAACTACGGCACGCACAAGACGCAGGCCGTGCGGGCGTGGCTAGCAGCCCATCCCCGCTATCACGTTCACTTCACGCCAACTTCCGCGTCCTGGCTCAATCTGGTCGAGCGCTTCTTCAGCCAGCTCAGCGAGCAGTGGATCAAGCGCAGCGCCCACACCAGTGTCGCTCAGCTGGAGCAAGCCATCCAGGCATACATCGACCGTCACAACGAGGACCCCAAGCCGTTCGTGTGGCGCAAAAGCGCCGACACCATCCTGGCCTCTGTCGCTCGCGCTGCTGGTGAGATTATTTGACACTTATTTCTGAGACGCCACACTAGAGCACCTGCCTTTTCTTGGGTCGCCCCCGAGGACGACGTGCATGCTCTGACTCCAAACGCATCGAAGAAGGTGCGGCGGGACCACTCGCGAAATCATCCCGTGCGACCCACGCGGCCAAAAGCGGTCGTTTTACGAAAATTCTTGCACCCACACGCAGCGGAGCTGGGAAGCCTGCCGGAGGATCAGCCAAAAACCGTCTGGTTTGATGAACCGAAAACCCTAACACTTGCGCCACTTCAGGCACATCCAGCAACATGCCTTGTGCACTGCCACCAATCGTTTCCATCGTTAATCCAAAGACCCCATCGCCCACACGCGTCGCGCGTGCAGCGGCCCTTTTCACCTGGGCATAGGCACGGCTAAAACCCTGCGCGCAGCGCGAGAAGAAAGCCAACTGAAGCGAAAGAGCGGTGGCAGTGGGAATACAGCCGCTCCAAGGGAGCGCCAAACCTTAGCTTGGCAATGATGGACGGGTCGAACCCGCGAATAGCCGCACAAATGTCCAACTACGTATAGCAATCTTATAGAGCTTGTAGTTTCGATACAAACAAATGCCACGAACGATCGTGATCGCATCGCCATGCCAATTCCGTGCCACAAGCCTCCGCAACCCGCTGCGAACGGATGCAACTCCATGCCAATTCCATGCCAAATGATCCACAAAAATGGCAAAAAAAAGCCCGACCTTTTTGGGGTCGGGCTCTTCGTTTGATAGCACGAAAGCTAGTCCTGGCGGAAACGGAGGGATTCGAACCCTCGATGAGGCTCTACACCCCATACTCCCTTAGCAGGGGAGCACCTTCGGCCACTCGGTCACGTTTCCAATCCCGCTATTATGCCCCATTTTCAGGGGCAAATCGCAGGGTTCAGGCGGCTGGCTCGTCCAGCGCGAATGCCTTTTGAAGGCTGCGCACCGCCAGCTCGACGTACTTGCATCCACCACCGACTCCTGGTTTCCGAAGCGGGATCATCTGGATATGGAGGCCCTCCCGCTCGGCATGCGGCGCGCAATCAGGGGGCCAAAACCTCGGGGTCCCGCCAATCGAGATGTTGCCCTGCCCTGACCACAAAACCCCGCCCCACCTTGATATGAATGCGATGGCCGCGTGTGGTGCAGGCAGCGAGCTGGTCCAGCAGCTCCCCCAGCTGGGCGGCTGCGGGTGTCGTGTGGTGGGCACTGCGCAGCCAGTGGCGCATTACATTGGCCTGGCGCGCACGGCTCAGGCCCTGCAATGCTGTGATTTGCGGCGGTGTGCCCACATGGGCAAGGTCTTGTTGCGCAATCTCTTGCAGCAGGTCGGCCGACTGTGCGGCGTGGGCGGCCGAGCGGGTAAAAGTTTCGCGAAACGCCGGAAAGGTGGCCTCCAGTGCGGGCAGCAGCTGCACGCGGATGCGGTTGCGGGTGTAGCGCTGGTCGGCATTGGTGGGGTCTTCCACCCAGGACTGGTCTTGCAGGCGCAGCCAGCTGCGGACGTCGGCGCTCGCCACCCGCAGCAGCGGGCGGTGCCAGACCACGCCAGCGCGTTCCCACCGGGCGGGCATGGCGGCGAGCCCGGCAACCCCCGCGCCGCGCGACAGCGCCAGCAGCAAGGTTTCGACCTGGTCGTCCGCATGCTGCGCCAACGCTATTGATTGAATAGCTACTCGCGCTTTACTGGCAAGCGCTACAGCCTCAAAAGCCTTGTACCGCGCCTGCCGTGCGGCATCTTCCGGGCTCTGGCCGGGCGCGTGGCGGGCATCCACCCGCTCGACCCACAGGGGTACCCCCAGGTCCTGGCACAAGCGGGCGCAGTGCTGCTCGAAGCCATCGGCCGCCGCCTGCAGGCCGTGGTGGACATGGATGGCCTGCACCTGCCCCGGCCACCGGCGCGCGCAAGCCAGCAGCAGCGCCGTGGAGTCGGCCCCGCCGCTGAGCCCCACGGCCAGGGGCAGCGCGGGCGCAAAGGCCTGCATGGCAGCGTCAAAAGCTTGTGTCACGCCCATGCCCCCCTGGCGGCATTCAGCAGCAGGGCCGAATTGAAGGCACCAAAGCAAGGATCAGGGAAGGAGAGCATGGGCGGGGATTATCAGCGAGCCCCTTTGCCGCCCTGCCCCTGTCGGCATCGGCTTCGCCTCAACCGCCCGCACCGGGTGAACGTGCTCCCGGGCTGGGTACATCGGCAGACAGGCGGAAGGTTCCCACCACCTCCGACAGGCGCACGGACTGGTCTTTGAGGCTTTGCGCGGCTGCTGCGCTTTGCTCCACCAGGGCGGCGTTTTGCTGGGTCATCTGGTCGAGGTGCGACACCGCCTGTCCGACCTCATTGATGCTGGTGCTCTGCTCATTGGTGGACGCGGTGATCTCGGCCATGATGTTCGTCACGCGCTGCACCGAGGTAACGATTTCGTTCATGGTGGTGCCCGCATCGTGCACCAGACGCGATCCGTTTTCCACCTGTTCCACAGATGCGCTGATGAGCTGCTTGATTTCCTTGGCAGCCTCCGCACTGCGCCCGGCAAGACTGCGCACTTCACTGGCCACCACCGCAAAGCCGCGACCTTGCTCACCGGCCCGGGCCGCCTCCACCGCCGCATTGAGCGCGAGGATATTGGTCTGGAAGGCAATGCCATCAATGACGCCGATGATGTCGTTGATCTTGCGCGACGCGGCGTTGATCTGATCCATGGTGGTCACCACGTTGCCCACCACCCGGCCACCATGCTGCGCCACGCTGGACGCCTGGGCCACCAGCTGGTTCGCCTGGCGCGCAGAGTCTGCATTGTGGCGCACGGTTTCGGTCAGCTGCTGCATGGACGCGGAGGTCTCCTCCAGGCTCGACGCCGTGAGTTCGGTGCGGCCGCTCAGGTCATGGTTGCCGGTGGCGATCTCTTCGGCCGCCACGCGCACCGAGCTGCTGGCATCGCGGATCTGCGCCAGCACACCCGAGAGCTTGCCCGCAAAGCTGTTGAAGCTGGTGGCGATCTGTGCGAGCTCGTCCTGGCCCTGGGCATCGATGCGCCGCGACAGATCTCCATCGCCTGCGCCGATTTCGTGCATGGCGTCACGTACTTGTGTGAGCCGCCGCAGGCGTTGCGACAGAATGCCTGCCAGGACCGCCAGGGCGACCAGAAGCACCACGATGCCCGCACCCAAAGACACCTGCAGCATGGTGGTGATGGCTCGCAGCGCCTCGCTCCGGTCAAGCGCGATGGCCAGTAGCCATGGCGTCCCGGTGACTGGCGCCACCGTCAGCAATACGGGGCGGCCTTGCAGATCGAGCGCGTTGAGATCAGCGCGTTTGGCCATATCAGCCAGCGCGGAAGCTGTGAGAGCAGCCGCCAGGTCCGTGGCGGGCTTGAGCGCCAGTTTCACCTCGGGGTGGGCAATGATGGTGCCGTCGCTTCCCACCAGAAAGGCATAGCTCGAGGGTGTGGGCTTGATGGATGCTACGTTGGCCACCACGTCCGCCAGCGACACGTCACCCGCCATCACGGCCTTCACGTTGCCACCTTCGCGCACGGCCTTGGCAAAGGTCACCACCAGCCCGGCTCCTCCGGCATCTGCATACGGCGCGGTCAGCACCGGGGCGTCGGAGCCGGCGGCCTGCTGGTACCAGGGGCGTGAAGTGGGGTCATAGTCGGGCGGCAGGTTCTGCGGTTCAGAGAACACTGTGCGCTTGTCCGCATACCCGAAGTAGGTGGTGTGGAAGTTACCCGCCTTCGCCAGCATGTTGAGCGGCTTGGCAGCGTCGGCATCATCCAGTGCCGTCACAGCAGACTCGACCACCCTTGCCTTGCTTCGAGCCCAGTCGCGCAAGGCCTCGATGTGGCTATGGGCCAGGGCCTGCGACTGCGCGGTGAGCGAAGCATAGGCCTGGGATCGCGCAGTGAGGTAGTTGGCAGTGGTCAGGGCCATCAGCCCGGCCATCAGACTCCCCACCGATACGAGGAGAATCTGGCCCTTGAGCGTCTTGAGAAGCTGCATGGAACACCCCTTGCACCACCCCGAGCGGGCAGTTGCAGCCATGTTACATCCGGTATCAACCTGTGCGCCAGTGAGGGCTTGCCCGGCCCCGTGTGCCGCCAGAAAAGCAACGGCGGCCTTCAAAGGCCGCCGTCAGAGCGATACCAGTTCGTTTCCAGCAGGCGCTCAGCGGCTGTCTGCCTTCGTATCGTTGAAACGGCCGTAGCTCTGCAAGCGCTCATAGCGGCGGTCCAGCAGGTCTTTGGTCTTGAGGTCGGCGACCTGGCGGAAGGCATCGCCCAGCGCGCGCTTGAGGAAAGCGGCCATCTGCTTGTGGTCGCGGTGGCCGCCGCCCACGGGTTCGTTCACGATCTTGTCCACCAGGCCCAGGGCCTTGAGGCGGTGGGCGGTAATGCCCAGCGCATCGGCGGCTTCCTGCGCCTTCTCGCTGGTCTTCCACAGGATGGAGGCGCAGCCTTCGGGGCTGATCACGGAGTAGATGGCGTATTGCAGCATCACGACCTGGTCGGCCACGCTGATGGCCAGCGCGCCGCCGGAGCCGCCTTCGCCAATGATGGTGGTGATGATGGGCACTTCAAGCTGCGCCATCTCGAAGATGTTGCGGCCGATGGCTTCGGACTGGCCGCGCTCTTCGGCGTCGATGCCAGGGTAGGCGCCGGGCGTGTCCACAAACGTGAACACGGGCAGCTTGAACTTCTCGGCCGTCTTCATCAGGCGCAGGGCCTTGCGGTAGCCCTCGGGCTTGCTCATGCCGAAGTTGCGCATGGCGCGCTCTTTGGTGTCGCGGCCCTTCTGGTGGCCCAGCACCATGCAGGCATGGCCGTTGAAGCGCGCCAGACCGCCCACGATGGACAGGTCGTCCGCGTAGTGGCGGTCGCCGTGCAGCTCGACAAAGTCGGTGAAGATATCGCGCACGTAGTCGAGCGTGTAGGGGCGCTCGGGGTGGCGGGCGATCTTGGTGATCTGCCAGGGCGACAGTTCGCTGTAGATGTCCTTGGTGAGCTGCTGGCTCTTCTTGCTCAGCTGGTCGATTTCTTCCGAGATATCGACGGCACTCTCGGTCTGCACGTAGCGCAGTTCTTCAATTTTGGATTCGAGTTCGGCTATGGGCTGCTCGAAATCCAGAAAGGTCTTTTTCGCCAACGTTTTTCTCCTTGGGGGATCGCGACGGTTGCAGTTGCCACGAACGGCACGCACTGTAACCGACGGTTAGCCAGTTTTGTAAAGCGCGTCAGGGTGCGTCAGTAAGCCACCGGCAACGGGTCGAGCGAGCGCCAAATATACCAAGTCGCCACACTGCACCAGGGCTTCCAGGCCTCGGCCACCTCGCGGGCATCGCTGCGGCTGACGGGGTCGCCTGAAAAATAATTCTGGCTGATGCCGTTGATCAGCCCCACGTCGTCCAGCGGCAGCACGTTGGGTCGCATCATGTAAAAAATGAGAAACATCTCGGCGGTCCAGCGGCCAATGCCCCGAATGGCCACCAGCTCGGCAATGATGGCCTCATCATCCATGGCCACCCAGTCCTTCACGTGCAGCTTGCCACCCTCGAAGTGCATGGCCAGGTCCACCAGATAGTCCACCTTGCGGGCAGACAGGCCGGCGGCGCGCATGTCGTCGATCTTGAGCTTGAGCACGCTGGCGGGCTTCATGCTGCGCGGCAGCGCGGCAAAACGCTCCCATACCGTCTGGGCAGCCTTCACCGACACCTGCTGGCCCACGATGGAGCGCGCCAGCGTGGTGAACGCGTCACCGCGCGTCTGCAGCGCGGCGTCGCCGAACTGCGGGATCAGGCGCTTCATCACCCGGTCTTTTTTGACCAGGTGTTTGCAGGCCTCGGCCCAGTAGTCGGGCGTGGCCAGTTCCAGCGGCGGGCTTGCGACATCGCCAGCTATCTTTTTGAGAGCTGCCACCGCTTACCCCACCTGCGCCAAAGGCATATTTGACATGCAAAATTGCTTCACTGCGCAGCTTCCCAGGTCGTCCCCGTGGGCGAGTCCTTGAGCACGATGCCCTGGTCAAGCAGCGCCTGGCGGATGCGATCGGCCTCCGCGAAATTCCTGGCCGCCTTGGCGGCAGCGCGGGCGGCAATCTGCGCCTCGATGTCCGCACCGCTCACTTCTGCCCCGGCCTGCAGAAACGCCTTGGGGTCACCCTGCAGGATACCCAGGCATCCCCCCAGCGCCTTGAGCAGGCCCGCCAGCGCGGCCGAGCGGGTCTTGTTGACCTCACCGGCCAGGTCAAACAGCACGGCCACGGCCTCGGGGGTGCCGAAGTCCTCGTCCATGGCGGCCTTGAAGCGGGCGGCGTAGGGGTCGGCCCAGTCAATGCCTGCCCGATCGGCGGGCGCCACCAGGCTCAGGGCTGTGTACAGGCGCTTCAAGGCCTGGCGCGCGTCGTCCAGATGGGCATCGCTGTAGTTCAGCGCGCTGCGGTAGTGGGCGCGCACGATGAAGAAACGCACGGTCTCCGCGTCGTACTGCCGGAGCACGTCACGGATGGTGAAGAAGTTGCCCAAGCTCTTGGACATCTTCTCGTTGTCTACACGCACAAATCCGTTGTGCACCCAGAACCTGGCCAGCGGCTTGCCGGTGGCGCCTTCGCTCTGGGCGATCTCGTTCTCGTGGTGGGGGAACTGCAGGTCTGCCCCGCCGCCGTGGATGTCAAAGGTTTCACCCAGCGTGGCGCAGCTCATGGCCGAGCACTCGATGTGCCAGCCGGGGCGGCCCGCGCCAAAGGTGCTGTCCCACTTGGCCTCGGGCGGCTCGTCGGCCTTGGCGGATTTCCACAGCACGAAGTCGAGCGGGTCTTCCTTGCCGTCCAGCACGGCCACGCGCTCGCCAGCGCGCAGCTCGTCGAGCGACTTGCCAGAGAGCTTGCCGTAGCCGTCGAATTTGCGCACGGAATAGTTCACGTCGCCGTTGCTGGCACGGTAGGCCAGGCCTTTGCCTTCCAGCTGGCCGATCAGCGACAGCATCTGGGGCACATATTCGGTGGCGCGGGGCTCGGCCGAAGGCGGCTCGATGCCCAGCAGGCCGATGTCCTGGTGCATGGCGGCAATCATCTCGTCGGTGAGCTGGCGGATGGTGATGCCGCGCTCCAGCGCGCGCTTGATGATCTTGTCGTCGATGTCGGTGATGTTGCGCACGTAGGTGACGCGGTAGCCGCTGCTTTTGAGCCAGCGCTGCACCACGTCGAACGCCATCATCATCCGGGCGTGGCCGATGTGGCACAGGTCATAGATGGTCATGCCGCACACGTACATGCGCACATGGCCGGGTTCAAGCGGAGAAAAGTCTTCCAAAGCACGCGACAGCGTGTTGTAGATGCGCAAACTCATGGGATTTCAGTAACGGAGGCTTGATGGGGGGCGAACATGGCGCCGGCAGCGGGGGGCGGCGGCCCCGGGCGGGGTTGGCCCGGCGAGGGGCATCTTGCGAAATCACCAGCGGCAACAGCGTACCGTCATGACAACCCCCTCAGCTACAATCCGCCGCAGTATAAGCCCCCGCCTGGGACACCCGCTGCCCCCCACCTTTGAAGTCCCCATGAAGCAAGTCCGCTGCACACTTCCACGCCTCCTGCGCCTGCTGGCACTGACTGCGCTGCTGGGCACCGGCGCGGCCCAGGCCGACGACTACGCGGAAATCACCCAGCTGATCAAGGCCGGCAAGCCTGCCGACGCGCTCACCAAGGCCGACCAGCGCCTGGCGGCCAACCCGCGCGACCCGCAACTGCGCTTCCTGCGTGGCGTGGCGCAGGCAGATTCGGGCAAGCCGGCCGATGCCATCACCACCTTCACCAAGCTCACGGAAGAATATCCGGAGCTGCCCGAGCCCTACAACAACCTGGCCGTGCTGTACGCCAACCAGAACCAGCTGGACAAGGCACGCACGGCGCTGGAGATGGCGATCCGCACCAACCCCAGCTACGCCACCGCGCACGAGAACCTGGGCGACATCTACGCCAAGCTGGCCAGCCAGGCCTACAACAAGGCGCTGCAGCTCGATGCCACCCACGCCAATTCCGTCAAGCCCAAGCTGGCACTGATCCGCGAACTCTTTTCGGCAGACACCGTCGGCAAACCGGGGCGCGCCGCTGCCGCAGCGCCCGCACCGTCGCCCGCTGCAGCGCCCAGCATCGTGGCCACGCAGCGGCCTGCGCCCCCCGCACCCACGGCACCACCAGCACCAGCCGTCGCGCCAGCGGCCACAGCACCCGCACCGGCACCAGCCGCCGCTCCCGCAGCAGCAGCGGCCCCCACCCCGCCAGCGCCTGCGGCAGCAAGCGATGCCTCCGTCCAGGCCGTCACATCGGCGGTCCAGGCCTGGGCCGCTGCCTGGGCGGCCAAGGACATGACCGCCTATCTGGCCGCGTACGACGCATCGTTCGACCCGCCTGGCCGCCAGTCGCGCAGCGCGTGGGAGAAAGAGCGCGAGGCGCGCATCGTGGGCAAATCCAGGATCAGCGTGCAGTTGTCGGACATGGCGGTTTCCGTCAATGGCGACAAGGCCACGGCACGTTTTCGCCAGGCCTACAGTGCCGATGCACTCAATGTCACCAGCCGCAAGACGCTCGACCTCGTCAACAGCAATGGGCGCTGGGCCATCGTCCGCGAAGCCACAGGCGGCTGACATGACCTCCACCGCCGCGCCTGCGCCCGAAGCGCGGGCGTTTTTTTTGCTCTCGTGACCCCGATACCGATACCGCGCATGTTGGTGCCCCGTTTCGCACACAGCCACCGGGTGGTGGCGGGCTCCCTCGCCATGGCTGTGCTGTTGCAGGCAGCCCCTGCACTGGCGCAGGGCAGCAACAAGGCGCAGCGCGCTGCCCAGGCGGCGCCCGCAGCGGCCGCGGACCTGCGCGACGGCGAGGCAGAAGCCCGCCTGCTGGCCGTGTACAGGCTCACCGCCGAAGGCCGGGGCCGCGAAGCCCTGCGCGCGGCAGAAGCCCTGGCCCGCGACTACCCCCACTTTCAGCTTGCGCAACTGGCGGTGGGTGACCTGCTGACGGCCCGCACCCGCCCCATCCGGCGCCTGGGCGACCTGCCGGAGCCGGATTCCGTGCGCAGCATCGAGGCTGCCGCCACGCTGGAAGACCTGCGCACCGAGTCGCGCCAGCGTGTGGATGCCCAACGCAGCCGCCCGCCGGCCAATACGATCCCCACGCAGTTTCTGGAGCTCTCGCCCCGCTCGCGCCACGCCATCGCCATCGACGCCTCGCGCTCGCGCCTGTACCTGTTCGAGAACAGCGCCAAGGGCCTGCGCCTGGTGGCCGACTACTACGCGTCGGTCGGCAAGATGGGTATCGAAAAATCCCTTGAGGGCGACCAGCGCACGCCGCTGGGCGTGTACTTCATCACCAGCCGGCTGGACCCCGCCACGCTCAAGGACTTCTACGGCGTGGGCGCCCTGCCCATCAACTATCCCAACCCGCTGGACCTGAGCCGCGGCAAGACAGGCAGCGGCATCTGGCTGCACGGCACCCCGTCCAACCAGTTTGCGCGCGCCCCGCTGGCCACCGATGGCTGCCTGGTGCTGGCCAACCCCGACCTGGAACGCATCCTGCGCACCGTGGAGCCACGCTCCACGCCAGTGGTCATTGCGCGCCAGCTGCAGTGGGTGGCACCCCAGGCCATCCAGTCAGAGCGCAAATCGTTTGACGCGGTGCTCAACGCCTGGCGGGATGCCAAGACCCAGGGCGACCTCAGCCGCCTGATGGCTTTTTATGCGCCCGACTTCCAGGGCCAACGCAATAAGCCGCTGGAGCAGTGGGCCCAGGTGTTGCACGCCGAAACACGTGCGCTGCGCGGTCGGGAACTTCACCTCAAGGACAAGTCCTACCTGCGGTGGACCGACTCGGCCGACACCATGGTGGTAACGTTCGGCGAGGTCGCAGAAGGCGCCCGCACCGGGCCGGTCAAGCGACAGTATTGGGCCCGCCGCGGCCAGCAATGGCAGATCTTTTTCGAAGGAGTGATTGGATGATTTCCAGAAAAAATTCGACCCTGGCGCTTGCCAGTATTGCGCTGACAGCTATGTTTTCAGTAGCACCTGTGCTGGCACAAGACGCCCCCAAGGTCAAGCTGGCCACCTCGATGGGCGACATCGTGGTGCAGCTCGACCCGGCCAAGGCCCCCAAGACGGTCGAGAACTTCCTGGCCTATGTGAACGACAGGCACTATGACGGCACGGTGTTCCACCGGGTGATGGACGGCTTCATGATCCAGGGCGGTGGCTTCACCGCCGACATGGTGCAAAAGCCCACCAAGGCGCCGATTCCGCTGGAGGCCAACAATGGCCTGAAGAACGACACCTACACCATCGCGATGGCCCGCACGAGCAACCCCAACTCGGCCACCTCGCAGTTCTTCATCAACGTGAAGGACAACGCCATGCTCAACGCCCCCCAGCCTGACGGCCACGGCTACGCCGTGTTCGGCAAGGTGGTCGAAGGCACGGCCGTGGTGGACAAGATCAAGGCCGTGGCCACCGGCAACAAGGGCCCGCACCAGAACATGCCCACCACCCCCGTCACCATCAACTCCGCCACCCTGGTGAAGTGAGCCCGCCATTTTTTGAAGGAAACATTGCCATGAGCAACCCCCAGGTCGAACTGCACATCACCGGCTACGGTGTCATCACCCTCGAACTCGACGCCGCCAAGGCGCCCAAGTCGGTCGAGAACTTCCTGGCCTACGTGAACAAGGGCCACTACAACAACACCATCTTCCACCGCGTGATCCCCGGCTTCATGGTGCAAGGCGGCGGCTTTGAGCCCGGCATGACCCAAAAGGGCACCGATGCGCCCATCGAAAACGAAGCCAACAACGGCCTGAAGAACGCCAACTACACCGTGGCCATGGCCCGCACGAGCGACCCGCACTCCGCCACTGCCCAGTTCTTCATCAACGTGGCCGACAACGGCTTCCTGAACCACACCGCCCCCTCGGCCCAGGGCTGGGGCTATGCCGTGTTCGGCAAGGTCGTCTCGGGCACCGACGTGGTGGACAAGATCAAGGCCGTGAAGACGGGCCGCAAGGGCTTCCATGACGACGTGCCGAAGGAAGACGTTGTGATCGAGAAGGCTGTGGCACTTTGAGCGCCATCCCCCTGTGGCGCTGCGCGCCCTCCCCCTTCTCTCGAATTGCTACGCAATTCGGGAAGAGGGACGGTGCCAGCGCGGCGGGGCGGCCCTTGCGCGGCGGCCGCTGGCCTCGGCCACGCCGGTTTTGTGCGCAGGGCTCAAAGCGTTGTGCCTGAAGCGCTTCGTTAAAAAACACTTCCATGACCACGACCGTGCCCCGGTTCGAGGAGCTTGCCGCTCCATCGCACTGGCGCACGGTCGATTTCATTTCCGACCTGCACCTGCAGGCCAGCGAGCCCGCCACGGTGGCCGCTTTCGAGCACTACCTGGCCACCACCTCGGCCGATGCCCTCTTCATTCTGGGCGACCTGTTCGAGGTCTGGGTGGGCGATGACGCCCTGCTGGAATCGGGTAGCTTTGAGGCCCGGGCCTGCGCCGCCTTGAAGGCCGCCGCGCAGCGCCGGGCGGTGTATTTCATGCACGGCAACCGCGACTTTCTGGCGGGCACGGCATTTCTGCAGCACTGCGGCCTCACTGGCCTGGCCGACCCCACCGTGCTGGTGTTTGGCACAGAGCGGTTCGTGCTGAGCCATGGCGACCTGTTGTGCCTTCAGGACGTGGAGTACCAGCAGTTTCGCGTGCAGGCGCGCAGCGCCCCCTGGCAGCAGCAGTTTCTGGCCCAGCCGCTGGCCACACGCCGGGCGCAGGCGCGGGGCATCCGCCAGGAGAGCGAGGCGCGCAAGCAATCGGGTGCGGTGTATGCCGACGTGGACGGGCCTGCGGCCGCCGCGTGGCTGCAGGCCGCCGGCGCGCACACCCTCATCCACGGCCATACCCACCGCCCTGCAGACCACGCACTGGCTCCCGGGCTGCAGCGCGTGGTGCTGAGCGACTGGGACGCCGCCGCATTGCCCCCCCGGCTGGAAACACTGCGTTTGTCCGGCGCGGGCTTGGAACGCTTACCCCTGGCCCCCATGTGCAAGTGATCCTGAACCGCACGGGGTGTGCCCCCGCAGCCTGATCCGCATGCCTCCCCTGCTCAACCGTCTCTGGCGCCGCGTGCGCGCCACCGTGGCTCCGGTGCCCGACATCTCTGCCACGCTGTGGCTTGAGACCCTGCAGCGCTACCCGTTCCTGGCGGCCCTGCCCCTGCACGACCAGGCCAAGCTCAGGGCGCTCAGCGCCCTGTTTCTGGACCAGAAGGAATTCCACGGCGCGCACGGCCTGGTGGTGACGGATGCCATGGCCATCGACATCGCCGCACAGGCCTGCCTGCCCCTGCTGCACTGGGGTGACCCGGCCAGGGCCCTGGGCTGGTATGACGACTTTGTGGGCATCGTGCTGCACCCCGGCGAAGCCGTGGCGCGGCGCCAGACGGTGGACGACGCTGGCGTGGTGCACGAGCACTCCCAGGTGCTGCTGGGCGAGGCCATGGACCGCGGCCCCATCATGCTCAGCTGGCAGCATGTTGCCAACGCCACCGAAAACACCGCACGCGGCCACAACGTGGTGGTGCATGAGTTCGTACACAAGCTCGACATGAAAAACGGCCAGCCCAACGGCTGCCCGCCGCTGCCGGCAGGCTTCATGGGCACCCGCACCGGCCGCGCGGCCTACGAGGCATGGTGGGCAGCCTGGGAGCCCGCCTACGAACAGTTCCGCGAGCGCGTGATCCTGGCCGAGCGCTTTGGCGCCGAACGCCCCTGGCTGGACGCCTATGGCGCCACCTCGCCGTCCGAGTTTTTTGCGGTGGCCTGCGAGGCGTATTTTGTGAACCGGCACCGGTTTGGCGAGGAATTCCCGACGCTGGTGCCGGTGCTGGATGCGTTCTTCAGCCGGCCGGTACATCCACAGGCACATTGAACGTGCGCAAGGCGGGCAGAATGCTCCGTTTTCAATAGCTGCCAGCGCTTACTGCATAAGCGCTGGAGCCCAAAAATACTTAAAATTTCAGCGCACTGCGGGCGGCACGCGCTACGGCCTGGGCGTCCACCCCAAAGAACTGCCGCAGCGCCGCCCGCGTATCGCTGCGGCCAAAACCATCGGTACCCAGCGTGATGAAGCGACGCCCGTCGGGCACGAAGGCGCGCACCGTCTCGGGCACTGCACGCACATAGTCGGTGGCGGCAATCACCGGCCCTTGCGCTCCTGCAAGTTGCTGCGTCAACCACGGTATGCCCGGCTGCGCATGGCCCGCCAGGGCGCGCTGCTCGCAGGCCACGCCGTCGCGCGCCAGTTCGCTCCAGCTGGTCACGCTGAGCACCGTGACCTCCACACCTTCAGCGGCCAGCAGTTCGGCGGCCTTGACCACCTCGGTCAGGATCGCGCCCGAGCCCATCAGGGTCACAGATTTGGATGAAATCTGGCTTTCGCGCTGATCTGGCGTGCGCGAGCAGCTCTTGAAAACATAGCAACCCCGCAACACACCTTCTGCCGCACCGGCGGGCAGATCGGGCTGAGCGTAGTTCTCGTTCATCAGCGTCACGTAGTAGAAAACATCACGCTGCTCGGTCACCATCTCGCGCATGCCGGCGTCGATGATCACGGCCATCTCGCCCGCGTAGGCCGGGTCGTAGGCCTTGCAGTTGGGGATGGTGGCCGCCACCAAGTGGCTCGATCCATCCTGGTGCTGCAGGCCCTCGCCGCCCAGCGTGGTGCGGCCCGAGGTGGCGCCCAAGAGGAAGCCCCGCGCACGCTGGTCCGCCGCAGCCCAGATGGCATCGCCCACGCGCTGGAAGCCGAACATGGAGTAGTAGATGTAGAACGGCAGCATGGCCAGGCCGTGCACGCTATAGCTCGTTGCCGCCGCCGTCCAGCTGGCGATGGCGCCCGCCTCGCTGATGCCTTCTTCCAGGATCTGGCCGTCCAGCGCCTCGCGGTAGCTCAGCACCGAGCCGATGTCTTCGGGCGCGTAGCGCTGGCCCACGCTGCTGTAGATGCCGACTTGCTTGAACAGGTTGGCCATGCCAAACGTGCGCGCCTCGTCGGCGACGATGGGTACGATGCGGGGGCCGAGCGTGGCGTCCTTCAGCAAGGTGCCCAGCATGCGCACGAAGGCCATGGTGGTGCTCATCTCCTTGGCCTGCGGCTGCAGCGCGAACTGCGCGTAGCTCTCGATGGCGGGCACGGGCAGCGCGTCGCAGGTGGTTTCGCGCCGGGGCAGGTAGCCGCCCAGATGCTGGCGGTGGCGGCGCAGGTACTGCATCTCGGCACTGTCTTCGGCGGGCTTGAAGAAGGCGAGGCTCGTGGCCTGCTCGTCACTCAAAGGCAGGTTGAAGCGGTTGCGGAATTCGATGAGGTCGGTCTCGTCCAGCTTCTTCTGGCTGTGCGTGGTCATCTTGCCCTGCCCGGCGGTGCCCATGCCGTAGCCCTTTTTAGTGTGCGCCAGGATCACGCTGGGCTGACCCTTGTGGGCGGCGGCCGCAGCATAGGCGGCGTGGATCTTCACCAGGTCGTGCCCGCCGCGTTTCAGCCGATCGATCTGCTCGTCCGTCATGCCCTGGGCCAGCGCGGCCAGCTCGGGGCTTTGGCCGAAGAAGTTGTCGCGGTTGAAGCGGCCGTCTTTCGCCGCAAAGGTCTGCATCTGCCCATCGACCGTGCCTTCGAGCGTGCGCACCAGCGCGCCGGTCAGGTCGCGGGCGAACAGGCCGTCCCAGTCGCTGCCCCACACGAGTTTGACCACGTTCCAGCCCGCGCCGGCGAACAGGCGCTCCAGCTCGTCGATGATGCGGCCGTTGCCGCGTACCGGGCCATCGAGCCGCTGCAGGTTGCAGTTGACGACCCAGACGAGGTTGTCGAGGCCCTCGCGCGCGGCCAGGGTCAGTGCGCTCATGCTCTCGGGCTCGTCCATCTCGCCATCGCCGAACACGCCCCACACCTTGCGCTGGCTGCAGTCGAGCAGGTTGCGGTGCGTGAGGTAGCGCATGAAGCGCGCGTGGTAGATGCTGCTGATGGGGCCGATGCCCATCGACCCGGTGGGGAACTGCCAGAAGTCCGGCATCAGCCAGGGGTGCGGGTAGCTCGACAGGCCTTGCGCGCCTGCACCCGGCGCTGTCAGCTCCTGGCGGTAGTGCATCAGGTCCTGCTCGGACAGGCGCCCTTCCAGGAACGCCCGCGCATACACGCCGGGCGCGCTGTGCGGCTGGAAAAACACCAGGTCGCCCCGGTGCTGCCCTTCGCCCAGGCCTTCCCGCGCGCGGAAGAAATGGTTGAAGCCGCTCTCGAACAAGTCGGCCGCGCTGGCGTAGCTGGCGATGTGACCGCCCAGCTCGCCATACGCCTGGTTGGCACGCACCACCATGGCCAGCGCGTTCCAGCGCACGATGGAAGCCACGCGCTCCTCGATGGCCAAGTCGCCGGGAAACACGGGCTGGTCGTGTACCGCCACGGTGTTCACATACGGCGTGTTCAGGTCGGGCTGCCAGCCAATGCGCTGGGCGCGCGCCAGCCGCACCAGCTCCTGCAGCATGTGCCGCGCCCGGTCGGGGCCTTCGGTGGCGACCAGGGCCAGAAAGGCATCGCGCCATTCGGCGGTCTCCTGGGGGTCGGTGTCGGCCAGGGTGTTGGCAGTGTCGAGCAGGTGGGAGGGCAAGGGGGCGTTCATGGGAGCAGACTGTAGAAGGGTTTGCAAGAAATGTGATGCCGATTCACAGAGACTACGCCAGCACAGCAGCACAATATGCCGCTAAAAATCCACTCAACAGCATATGAAGCTTGACACCACCGACCTGCGCATCCTGGCTGAACTGCAGGCCGATGGCTCGCTCTCCAACGTGGAGCTGGCCCGGCGCGTGCACCTCTCGCCATCGCCCTGCCTGGCAAGGGTGAAGGCGCTGGAGGCTGCGGGTGTCATCGCGCGCTATGTGGCGCTGGCGGACGCGGCAGCGCTGGGCCTGGGGCTGAACGTGTTCATCAGCATCAGCCTGAAAAGCCAGAGCAAGGAGGCGCTGGCCGACTTTGAACAGCGCATTGCCGAGCACGATGAGGTGATGGAGTGCTACCTGATGAGTGGCGACTCGGACTACCTCATCCGCGTGGCGCTGCCCGACATTGCGGCGCTGGAGCGCTTCATCGTCGAACAGCTTTCCCCCATTCCAGGGCTGGAGAAGATCCGCTCCAGCTTCGCGCTCAAGCAGGTGCGTTACAAGACGGCGCTGCCGCTGCCGCAACCTTCGCCGTAGTGGAATCGGCCTTGAAATCCAGCGCCTGCACCAGGTCCAGTGCCTGGCCAATATCGGCCAGCAGGTCGTCCAGGTCCTCCAGGCCGACCGACAGGCGCACCAGCCCTTCGGCAATGCCGTGGGCGGCACGCTGCTCGGGCGTGTAGGTGGAATGGGTCATGCTGGCCGGGTGCTGGGCCAGGGTTTCGGCATCGCCCAGGCTCACGGCGCGGGTGACGAGCTGCAGCGCGTCCATGAAGCGCACGCCCGCCTGCAGGCCGCCGCGCAACTCAAAAGCGATCATCCCGCCCATCTGGCGCATCTGCTGCTTTGCCAGCGTGTGCTGGGCAAAGCTGGGCAGGCCGGGGTAGTGCACGGCCGCCGCAGCCGGGTGGGCGGCGATGAACTCGGCCACTTTCTGCGCGCTCTGGCAGTGGCGGTCCATGCGCAGCGCCAGGGTTTTCAGGCCGCGCATCACCAGGTGGGCGTCCTGCGCCGACATCACAGCACCCGTCATGTCTTTCAGGCCGTACAGGCGCACGCGCTGGGCCAGTTCGGCATCGGCAAACACGGCCGCGCCTGCGGTCAGGTCACCATGGCCGCCGAGGTACTTCGTCATGGAATGCACGCTCACATCGGCACCCAGCAGCAGGGGCTGCTGCAGGTAAGGCGTGCAGTAGGTGTTGTCCACCACCACCTTGGCGCCCTGGGCGTGGGCCAGGGCCGAAACGGCGGCAATGTCCACCAGCCGCATGTTGGGGTTGGCCGGGGTTTCCAGGTAGACCACGCGGGTCTTCTGGCTCAGCGCGGCGGCCACGTGGGCAGGGTCGGTCATGTCCACATGGCGCACGCTCACGCCAAAGCGGCCCAGCCCGTGGTGCAAAAACGAGAAGGTGCAGCCATACAGCGTAAGGTCGGCCAGGATTTCATCGCCCGGCTCCAGCGTGGACCACAGCGTGGCCGTGATGGCCCCCATGCCCGAGCCGAACACCACGGCGCCTGCGCCCTGCTCCAGGCTGGCCAGGCGCCCCTCCAGCAGCGCCAGCGTGGGGTTGGCGATGCGGGTGTAGAAGTAGCCGGGCTCCTCGCCTGCAAAGCAGCGCGCACCATAGGCCACATCGGGGAAGGCAAAAGTGGCCGAGGTGTGGATGGGCGGCACCAGTGCGCCCTGGTGGTCGGCCGGGTTGTAGCCGTGGTGGATGGCGCGTGTGCTGAAGCCGGTGGCGGATGTGCGGGTCATGGTGGTCTCCTTGGAATAGGGAGATTCTTCAACCCATCAACGGGTAAGTTTTCGCCTTATTTGCCCTTAATGCAATCAAAGAAGGCAAAATTTGCCTCCAATTGCCCAATTAGTAGGACACACTGCCATGCACCCTCATCCACTCGACCCCGTGGACCGCACGATCCTCAACGCCCTGCAACGCGATGGTCGCGCCACCGTGGGCGATCTGGCCGAAGCGGTTTCGCTGTCCACCTCCCCGTGCTGGAGGCGCGTGCGCGCGCTGGAGGATGCGGGCGTGATTGCGGGCTACCACGCCCATCTGCACCGCCAGCGTGTGGGCTGGGGCGTACTGGGCTTTGTGCAGCTGGCGCTGCACGACCACACGGCTGACACCACATCGGCCCTGGAGCGCGAGGTCATGGCGATGCCCCAGGTGTTGTCGTGCCACAACCTTTCGGGCCGCTACGACTACCAGCTGGAGGTGGTGGCGGCCGACCTCGCATCGTTTGCCGACTATGTGCGCACCCATGTGCGCAGCCTGCCTGGCGTGCGTGAGATTTCCACGAGCTTCTCGCTCAAGGAGGTCAAGCGCACCATGGCACTGCCGCTGTAGCCGCCGCGCAGCAGCCCCTCACATCCTTCACCGCTGGGGGAGCTGCAACTCGCTGGTTGCCACGCGCTTGCGCAGATCACGGACCAGCGCTTTCGCCCGCGCCTGGTTCGCTGGCCCCATGCGCACCAGAATCTTCTGCCCGCTGGAGAGCGATTCCAGCGCCGGGTCCACAAACTCATAGCGCACCCACGGGCGCAGGTTGGGCACATCGGTGTTGACGGGCGTGAGCTTCACGCGCAGCGGGCTTTTGGGTTCGGGCGCCAGCAGCAAGTGGTCCAGCACGGCCACCAGGCGGTCGTTGAAGTAGCGCTTGGGGTAGCCCAGCTCTTCATACGCCTGCTGGAACAGCGGGTACAGCCGCGCATACAAGGCCACGGCGGGCTCCAAGGGCACGGCTTCGGCAAAAGTCAAAAAGGCGCTGTAGCGGGCCGCATTGGTGGTGGCAATCGTGGTGGGGGCATCGCCCTCGCCGTCCACCACAAAGCGCTGCGGCATGGGCTGTACCGGCCACATGCGCGACGGGGCCTGGGCGCGGCCCAGGTTGTCTACCGTGGCCACCACGCGGCGGACAAAACCTTCGGTCAACAAGAACGATGCGACCTTGTCGCTACCGAGCAATTCGGCCAGCAGCTCCGCCACTCGCTTGTCGGATTCAGCCAATGCGGGCAAGGCGGTATCTGCCGGGGCCAGCGCATCCACAGGGTTCTGGGGACCCGATGCCTCGGGCATGGGCGGTGGGGCCACGGTCGCTTCGGGTGCGCTGGCCACGGGGGGCGCCACCACCGGGGCCTCCACCGGGCGCAGCCAGAACCACCAGACGGCTCCGGCGCCGACCGCACAGGCCAGCACGGCGGCAATGATCCACGGTGTGGAGGATGCGCGCGGTGGCGCGGGGCGGAACTCGGCGGTATCGTTGTCAGGCATCGGATCTCCTTCAAGACGGGAACAACCCTTGTCCGAGCGGCTGCGGCGCAGGGCGTTCCCTACCAATCCCCCCTGGGGATCTGCTGGATTGGAAACCTGCTGGAAGAGGCGCCGGTAACGCGATGTAGACCGCGCCCCGGAAGCCCGCGACTAAAACGCCGTTGGCGTTGTCGACAATGACTCCAGCCACGCCACCGTGGCCGCCAGCTCAGAAGGTCGGATCTCGTGCGCGCTGGGGAACTCGTGGTACGTCACCGTCACCGGCAGCGGCGCCATGTGGTGCGCAATGGCCTGCGCGTGGGCCAGCGGGATCACGTTGTCGTGCGTGCCGTGGCTCAGCCACAGCCGTTTGCCCCGCAGCGCGTCGGCGGGCGCACTCAAAGGCACCACCTGCTGCAGCAGCCGGCTGTGCCACACCAGCGCGGCCTGCATCAGCGCGGGCCGGGTCAGCAGCAGCGACAGCGCCATGATGCCGCCCTGGCTGAAGCCGCCGACCACCACGCGCTCGGGCGGAATGCCCAATTGCTCGGCGGCAGACTCGACCGCCTGGGCCACCAGGGCTCGGCTTTGCGCCTCTTGCTCTTCGTTGATGGTGCGCTCGCCACCGGGCTCGATGGAAAAATCAAACCACGCATGCGCGCCTGGACCCATGCGAAACGGCGCGCGCAGGCTGAGCACGTGGAACCGATCCGGGATCTGCGGCGCCAGGCTGAACAGGTCCTGCTCGTTGCTGCCCACGCCGTGCATCAGCACCAGCAGCCAGGGGCGGGGGGTGGTGGAAGCAGCGGGGCGCTGCAAAAATGTGAGCGGTAGATTGAGCATAGACAAGCGCCAGCGGCATTTTTAGCTAAAAAACTACTTAACCCGCCCGTCCTGCGACAGGCTCCAGGGCAAAAGCATCCATCGACAGCATGCTGTACATCACCTCGCGGCTCAAGTAGTTTGCGTGCAGATCGTCGCCCGCCGCGCCCAGCGCGAAGAAGATGGGCAAGAAATGGTCTTCGGTCGGGTGGGCGCGGCTGGCATGGGGGGCCTGGGTACGGTAGTTGAGCAGCGCGGCCATGTCGCCACGGGCCAGCGCATCCTCGATCCAGCGGCTGAACTCCAGCACATAGGGCGCGGGCGCACGCTCGCCGCCAAAGAATTCGGCCAGGTTGTGTGTCATGCTGCCGGACCCCACCACCAGCACGCCCTGGCTGCGCAGGCCGCGTAGCGCGGCACCCAGTGCATACACATCGGCCGGGCCTGCGCCCACGGGCAGAGCCACCTGCACCACGGGCACGTCGGCCTGCGGGAACAAATGCATCAGCGGCACCCAGGCGCCATGGTCAAAGGGGCGCGCGGCATCGCCCTGTGCGGCCACACCGGCGGCCTGCAGCAGGCCCAGCACCTCTTGCGCCAGCGCAGGCGAGCCTGAGGCGGGGTATTGCAGCTGGTACAGCGCGGGCGGGAAACCGCCAAAGTCGTGCCACGTGGCGGGCTGCGGGCCGGTCATGACCTGGGCAGAACGCGCCATCCAGTGCGGCGACATGATGACCACGCCCCGCAGGCCAGGGTACTGCGCCTTGAGGTTTTCACCCCACTGCGTGAGCGCGGGGCCGGTGGTGCCAGCATCGATTGCAAACAGCGGCGCGCCGTGCGATACGAACAAGGCGGGAACCACAGCGGGAGCAGTGAGGGGGGCTTGGGCAAAGGCAGTCATGGCAATTCCATCCGTGAATGCAATGAATGTAGGACTGATAGCACCTGATACCAAGCCCTGCTGGCCGGACAGATTGTTCTACAAGTGATACCAATGCGCCATGGACGATGGCCGTGGAGATACCCACCACACAGGGAGCCCCGGTTCAAGACCCGTCGCGCACCCTGCCCCGCAGTGCCTTGGTCTCGCTGCGCTGGGTCTTGCCCTCCAGCCGCCGCTGTTTCGACCCGTAGGTGGGCTTGGTGGCGCGGCGCACCCGGGGCGGCACGGCCACAGTGTTGACCAGCGCGTTCAGCCGCGCGAGCGCATCGGTGCGGTTTTGCTCCTGGCTGCGGTACTGCTGGGCCTTGATGACCACCACACCCTCTTGCGTGATGCGCGTGTCGCGCAGGGCCAGCAGGCGCTCTTTGACGTCCTCGGGCAGCGACGATGCTGCCACGTCAAAGCGCAGGTGGACGGCGCTCGATACCTTGTTGACGTTCTGTCCACCCGCGCCCTGGGCGCGCATGGCGGTGATCTCCACCTCGTCCTCAGACACCTGCAGGGGCAATGGGGGATTCATTTATCTATCTACCCCCTTGCCCGCCCCGCGTCAGGCCGCAGGTTGTTGGGCCAGCAACTGCGCCAGGCCGTCAATCGCCAGGCCATAGCCCAGCACGCCAAAGCCACACATCACCGCCTTGGCGGCTGCCGCCATGTACGAATGGTGGCGGAACGCCTCGCGCGCATGCACATTGCTGATATGCAGCTCAATCAGCGTGATGCCGGTACCCTTGGTGGCATCGTGCAACGCAATGCTGGTGTGGGTGTAGGCCCCGGCGTTGATGACCACGCCCGCCAGCTCGCCCGCTGCGTGCAGGCGGCCTGCCTCGTGAATCCAGTCCACCAGCGCGCCTTCGTGGTTGCTTTGGTGAAAACGCAGCGCAAAACCATGGCGCTCGCACGCATCGGCGCACAGCTTTTCGACATCGGCCAGCGTGGCCGCGCCATACACAGCGGGCTCGCGCGTGCCCAGCAGGTTTAGGTTGGGGCCATTCAGGACAAAAACGGTTTTTTTCTTCACAGACATGCGGCACTCCGGGGGCGTTGCGCCTGCCACGCTGGCAGGCCAGAGTGCGCGATTATGCGGCGCCCCGCGCGCACCGTGCGCGCGCCAAAATTCCCGCGTCAAAAGAAAAGCGGCCCCGAAGGGCCGCTGTAAAAGGCAGCCTGTGCAAAGACGCTGCCTGTGAGCGACTGGCGCCCAAGAGGTTGGTTACACAACGCGGCAACCCGGTCAGGCTGCCAGCGGATCAGACCAGGGATCAACGATCCCAGCGGCCGTGGCCATACCCATGGCCATATCCGTGGTGGCGGTGGTGCCGATGGTGGCGGTAGCCGCGATCACCGTAGTACACGACCGGGGGCGGTGCGTAATACGCTGGGGGAGGCGCGTAGTACACGGGCCGAGGGGGCGCGTAATAAACGGGCGGGGGCGGTGCCACATACACCGGGGCAGGGGCGTAGTAGCCATTGCTGGCCCCCACCACCACGCCAGGCACGCCAATGCCAACCGACCAATTTACGTCGCGGGCCTGGGCTGCGCCCGTGCCGGCCAGCAATGCCAGCGCCACGCCAGCCGAAGCGGCCATGGCATAGATAGAACGGGTTTTCGTCATGGAAATCTCCTGTTTGAGCGAGGGCAGCCAGCCAAATGGACTCACCTCACCGGTACATAACGCACCAAGTAGGCAAAAGGATGGCACAAAATCGTCTTTACGTTGTGTCTGGACGTATACGCGCCTGTTTCTATGCGTAAACCATCACGAAACCGGCGCCTAAAATGGCTGTATGAGCACCCCCTCCCCCGCCAATACCGCCGCCACTGCCACTTCTGCGGCCCCTGAAACCGTCAAGCCCAGCAACTTTTTGCGCCAGATCATCGAGCATGACCTGGAAAAAGGCACCTACACCACCCGCCGCTGGGCGGGCACCCCCGGCGACGCCGCCCACCACGCCCAAGGCGAGCCCGACCCCGCCAAGATCCGCACCCGCTTCCCGCCCGAGCCCAACGGCTACCTGCACGTGGGCCATGCCAAGAGCATATGCATCAACTTTGGCCTGGCGCGCGACTACGGCGGCATCTGCCACCTGCGCTTTGACGACACCAACCCCGAAAAAGAAGACACCGAATACGTCAACAGCATCATCGACGCGGTGAAATGGCTGGGCTTTGACTGGAACGGCGCACCCGACGCCGCTCCCTACCAGGCCAGCGACTACTTCGACTTCATGTACCGCGCGGCTGAATACCTGATCGAAGCCGGCCACGCCTACGTGGACGAACAGACGGTGGAGCAGATCCGCATCAACCGGGGCGACTTCAGCAAGCCCGGCGTGGACAGCCCCTTCCGCAGCCGCACGCCGTCTGAGAACCTGGCCAAGTTCCGCGAAATGCGCGACGGCCAGCACGAAGATGGATCGATGGTGCTGCGCGCCAAGATCGACATGGCCAGCCCCAACATCAACATGCGCGACCCGGCCATCTACCGCATCCGCCGCGCCACCCACCACAACACGGGCGACACCTGGTGCATCTACCCCATGTACACCTACGCGCACCCCATCGAGGACGCGCTGGAGCAGATCACCCATAGCCTGTGCACGCTGGAATTTGAAGACCAGCGCCCCTTCTACGACTGGCTGCTGGAGCGCTTGACCGAAGGCGGCCTGCTCACCGCCCCGCCCCCGCGCCAGTACGAATTTGCGCGCCTGAACCTCACCTACGTCATCACCAGCAAGCGCAAGCTCGCCCAGCTTGTGTACGACCACAAGGTCAGCGGCTGGGACGACCCCCGCATGCCCACCATCGTCGGCCTGCGCCGCCGTGGCTACACGCCCGCTGCCATCCAGACCTTTGCCGAGCGCATCGGCGTCACCAAATCCGACAGCTGGATCGACTACAGCACCCTGGAAGGCTGCCTGCGCGAAGACCTGGAGCTGAAGGCCCACCGTGGCATGGCCGTGCTCAACCCCGTCAAGCTGGTGCTGACCAACTGGGACGACGTGATGGGCGCAGGCCACCTGGAGCCCTGCACCCTGCCCGCCCTGCCCCACCAGAACCATGAAGCGACACAAGGTGTAGCGGAAGGCGTGGAAATCCCCGTGCGCCACTTCACCATCGGCAAGGAAGTCTGGATTGAACGCGAAGACTTTGAAGAAGTGCCGCCCAAGGGCTACAAGCGCCTCTTCCCCGGCAACAAGGTGCGCCTGAAGGGCGGCTACGTCATCGAATGCACCGGCTGCACTAAAGATGCGGATGGAAACATCACCGAAGTGCTGGCCACCGTGGTGCCCGACACCAAGAGCGGCACCCCCGGCGCCGACAGTGTGAAGGTGAAGGCCGCCATCACCTGGGTGGGCGTGGCCGACGGCGTGAACGCCGAAGTGCGCATGTACGACCGTCTGTTCCTGGACGCCCACCCCGACGCGGGCGGCAAGGACTTCATTGAAAGCCTGAACCCGAACAGCCTGAAGGTGGTGACGGCCATCGTGGAGCCATCTCTGGCCAACGCCAAGCCGGACGACAAGTTCCAGTTTGAGCGGCATGGGTACTTTGTGGCGGATCGTATTGACCACAAGGTAGGGAAGCCGGTGTTTAACTTGGCGGTGGGGTTGAAGGACAGCTGGGGCAAGTAAGCCATGCCCGCCCGCGCCACAAAGCCACAACCCAGGCCCAAGCAACCCACCGTGGTGGTGATTGCCGGGCCGAACGGCGCGGGCAAATCTACAGCGGCGCCCTATCTGCTCAAGGACGCCTTGGGCATTCTGGAGTTCGTCAATGCAGACCAGATTGCGGCTGGTCTCTCAGCCTACGCCCCAGAAACCGTGGCGTTCGAGGCCGGGCGCATCATGCTGCAGCGCTTGCGCACGCTGGCAGCAGCCAAAGTCAGCTTTGCCTTTGAATCCACGCTGTCCAGCCGCACCTTTGCGCTGTTTCTGGCCCGCTGCAAAGCACAGGGCTACCAAGTACATATCTATTACGTGGCCTTGCCCAGCGCAGAGCTGGCCACCCAACGTGTAGCCCTGCGCGTGAAACTGGGCGGGCACAACATCCCGCCCGTCGACATTACCCGCCGCTTTCAGCGCAGCCTGCACAACCTGTTCGCCCTGTATTTACCCTTGGCAGACCGCTGGCGCGTACTGAATAACGCAACCGGCGCGCTAACATCCATCGCACGCGGCACTGCACACCGCACCTATGTAGAGGACCCGGACAAATGGCTGAATCTTCAACGACTCGGGCAGTAGTACGCGCCGCACCCAGCAAGCCCGCTGCATCCATGCAAGACCGGGTGGAAGAGGCTCTCAAGCAAGCCTCCAAGCAGGCAAAGAAGCAACTTATCGCCAATGGGCTCAAGTTGCCCACGCAAAGTTGGGCGGGAACTGCTGTCAAGAATCCGGCAGCATAAGCGCCACAGCGTCGACCTACCCAAGACGCCCTCCCATCACTGAGCTGCAAAGAATCCATTGACATAGCACTGAGGGTGCTGGTGAGAGTGGAGGCATCTGAAAAATACATGATCGAGCGATACGGGTAGTTTTTGCGGACGGCGTGGATCCAAAACAGAGAGGCCTATGCCAATTTGCGCCCAAGCTGAATGGCAGATCAAAATCAATTAATATCGCGATTTAAACCGGATCATTTATGAGCATCGACAAAGACGAAGAATTTAGCGGTACCCTGCCTGACATGCATCCGCCGAAAGATGTTGTCGCATTTAATGAACTTCGATCATGCGCAGACCTATACCGGCTATACAAAGAAGGGACTCTTGATATTCAGCCGGATTTTCAAAGAGATGTTGTATGGAAGCTCCCAGAGCAGACCGTATTTATTGACTCTTTAATAAAACAGCTACCCATTCCAAGTATGTGTTTTAGTCTAGACTTCAACACTCAAAAATGGCAAGTCGTCGACGGCCTGCAGCGAATGACAAGTATCGTCAATTTTCTAGACGAACAAAAAGAGTGGCGACTTTCTCGACGAAAAGATATTCACTCAAAAATATCAGGCCGAACCAATTTTGACATTCGCGACGGCGACACAGAAACTGCAATTTTGTACAAAAAAATACAAAATCTCAGTCTTCCAATAACAGTAATTCGCTGCGATCTAAACAAAACAGAGCATGCAGAATATCTATTCACTATATTTCACAGACTTAACTCTGGAGGATCCAGACTAAATCACCAAGAGATCAGAAATTGCATTTACTCCGGGAGTTTCAACGATTTATTAAAAGATTTAGACAAATCTCCAAAATGGAAATTAATAAAAAATCTACTCCCAGGAAAGGGCAGCAGGTTTAGATCCCTGGAATTAATATTGCGTTTTTTCGCACTTTATCAAAATCAAGCAAACTACACAGGGACAATGCCAACTTTCCTGAACTCTTTCATGCGAGAAAACCGCAATGCGGATAAATTTACCAGAGAAGATCTCTCCAAACTTTTTAACGAGACGGTAGAAAAGTTGGTAAAAGCCACGGACAACTCAAAAGAAACGAAATTTGGTTACATTGTATTTGAGGCAGCTTTAATCGGTATTGCCCACAACCTAGAACGATTAAAGAGAACCAATGACGTGATGCTCGGAAGCTTGCTTACACGTCTCATAAACAGCACCGAAGTATCGCTAACAAGCAACGACACAACCTCAAAAGAGTCGGTCATCAAAAGAATAGCAATCTCCAAAAAAATATTCGCCAACTAGCTATGCTTAGCGATGCAGAATTGCAACTCAGCCTGACGTACCATGAGGGAATATACGCATCGTCACCTCAAAATCTGCGAGTTATGCTGCTCAGCTCCAAGGCTGCAATACTTGAGGTCTGCGGCTGGGTAGAGCAAGCAATGGACGCCATCGTTCTTGAAACAGCACAACGATGTGCACTCTCGCCACAACGAATAGCACAGATTTCAGATAAATATGTAAAACCCACGTCTGGTTTTTCATACAAAAATCACTTTGAAAAAATGATAATCTCGGTCGTTGGCTACAGAATATTGGAACAAGCTGAAAGCAATGCTGGCGCACCAGTATACGCCTTAGAGTCAACTCTCGATTATCTTGCAAAACTCCGAAACCACTACGCGCACACACACTTCGACGTTAGCAGCCCTTATCCCAAGGGATATTCAACAATCCCAAATCCCTCAGTGATGAAAAATCATGCAATGACGACAAATCTAGGTTTGGCAGCAATTGAAGCGCAATTAATTGCAAGTGGTTGTTGATTAAATACCTTCAGCTTTTTTATCTGTACGAGCAATGGGGTCAGGTCTTGTCTTTTGCCTATTTCACTTCGGACTTGGTGGAGCAGGACGTAGTGCGCGCTCCTTGCGTGACAGCGAACAACGGCAGCGGGCACGAAACCATTTTTCTACAGGAGCCTAGCTATATTTTTAGTAGCTTCCAGCGTAGGCTTCACAAGCGCTATCGGCCAATTTGGCTAAAAAACCCGCTGCGCCGCTAAACTCCAAAACATGCGCCCCTCCGAAGCCCTGTCCCTCCACCGCTCGCAAATCCGCGAGATTGCGCTGCGCCACCGTGTGAGCAACGTGCGGGTGTTTGGCTCGGCGCTGCATGGGGACGACACTGCCGACAGCGACCACGATCTATTGGTGGAGCCCACCGCGCAAACCACGCTGATGGACATTGGCGCGATCCGGTTTGAGCTGAAGCAGTTGCTGGGTATGGAGGTCGATGTGCTCACTCCCAACAGCCTTCCCGCCACCTTTCGGGACCAGGTGCTGCGCGAGGCGATGGCCGTGTGAGCCGGGCGCAACCGCTGCGGGTGGCGGACTACTTGAAGCACATCGTCGAGGCCATTGGCAACATTCATGAGCGAGAGCCACAAACAAAGCTCTGACAAACCCCAATTGGGTATCATCAACCCCATTATGGGTATGAATCAATCTCCCGCATCCACCGCTACCAGCTTGGCTGACGCCCTCTTCCCCCGCGTGCGCCAACGCGTGTTGGCCGTGCTCTTCAGCACGCCCGACCGCAGCTTTTACGCCAACGAGGTAATTGCGCTGGCCCAGTCGGGTACGGGTGCGGTGCAGCGCGAGCTGGCGGGCTTGTCCGAAGCAGGCTTGCTGACAGTCAGCAAACAGGGCAACCAGAAGCACTACCAAGCCAATGCCGATGCGCCGGTGTTTGCCGAGCTCCGCGGCCTGGTGCTCAAGACGATGGGAGTGGCCGATGTACTTCGCACGGCGCTGGCGCCGCTGGCCGGGCAGATCGAGCAGGCGTTTGTGTATGGCTCGGTGGCGCGCCAGCAGGAGACGGCGCGCAGCGATGTAGACCTGATGGTGGTCAGCCCCAGCCTGGGTTATGGCGAGCTGTTTGGCGCGCTGGAAGCCGCCACGCAAACGCTGGGCCGCACCATCAACCCCACGCTGTATACGCCCCAAGATATTGCCAAGCGCATCGAGCAAGACAATGCATTCGTGACCCGCGTGCTACGGCAGCCCACGGTTTGGCTCATCGGCAAACAGGAGCAGTTGCATGTCCCAACCACTGGATAACCTCAGCGGCCCAGGCAAACAGCTCAAAGCCGAGGCCCCAGACGCAGCGGAGTTGGCCGGGTTGCTGCGCACCGGCCTGGCGCGCTTGGCAGACGCACGCAACACCAGCCTGGCGCTGGAAAGCCGGTTTGACCTGGCCTATAACGCTGCGCACGCGCTGTGTCTGGCCGCGCTGCGCCGCAAGGGCTACCGCGCTGGCAACCGCTACATCGTGTTCCAGGTGTTGCCCCACACGCTGGGCTTGGGGCCCGAGGTGTGGCGGGTGCTGGACAAGTGCCACAACACTCGCAACCTGGGCGAGTACGAAGGGCTGCTGGATGTGGATACCCGGCTGGTCGCCGATCTGATCACGGCCACGCAGACAGTGGCGGATGCGATGCAGCGGTAGGAGCAGATGTCATTTGCTATTTAAAGAATAGCTGCTCGCGCTTATCCAATAAGCGCTAGGGATGTCCTGCATAACCCTCGCGAGTCGGTGGTAGTGCGGATCGGGATAGGCCGCAAGGCGTCTTTTTGCAGCCAATAGCTGGGCTATTGGCAAGAAAAGCAACGCAGCGGACTGCCCGAGGCCGCGCTATCACAGACCGCAGGGAGTTATGCAGGACATCCCTAGAGGCCAATTCCATCTAAAAATTGCAGTAACACCGAAACCCATGACGCTCCCGTTCACCCCCACATTCGCCCAAGTGCCGCCCGGCCCACTGGCACGCCCCTTGCACTTGGTGCCCATCAACGCCGGGGTGGTATCAGTGCACACAGCCGACGGCGCGCAAGTGGGCTCGCTCAAGCTGGTCGGCGGGGTGTGGAAGTTCAAGGCCATGGGCTACGACGCCGCCGGGCGCATGGAGCCGGGCCACGGCCCGCTGACGGAGCAGCACAACATGCAGTTCACCACGCTTGATCCAGCCGAGGTGAGCGCCCGGTTGCTAGGCGCTTTGGGAAGCACCCGGTAAGGCGTGCAACCACATCTACACAAACCTGAGATTGCTATTATTTCAATAGCTTCTCCCGCTTATCCATTGAGCGTCTAGTGCCGATTTGACCTAAAAACATTCAGCACCGCTAAACTCCAAGCCATGCGCCCTTCCCTCGCCCTCAGCCAACACCGCGATGCTGTTTTTCAAGCAGCGGCACGCTATCGGGTGACCAACCCGAGGGTGTTTGGCTCTGCTTCGCGGGGCGATGATCACGACGGCAGCGACCTGGATCTGCTGGTGGAGACCTTGCCCGGCACGACGCTGCTGGATTTGGGGGGCCTGCAAGACGAGTTGCAAGAGCTGCTGGGCGTGTCGGTGGATGTGCTCACGCTCAAGGATTTGCCAGCCAAGTTCCGTGATGCTGTAGCTCGCGAAGCCAAACCTCTATGAGCGCAAGCAGGCTGCCGGACTACCTGGATCACATGCGGCAAGCCATTGCCGATGCGCAATCGTTTGTGGATGGCATGGCGCAGGCCGACTTCATGCAGGACAAGCGCACCCAGCAAGCAGTGGTGATGAGCCTGATAGTTCTGGGCGAAGCCGCCACCAAGGTGATGGATCAGCACGCTGCCTTTGCGGCTGAGCACAGCCAAATACCTTGGCGCAGTATGCGCGGCATGCGTAACCGCATTGCCCATGGCTACTTTGACATCAACCTCGAAGTGGTCTGGGACACGGTTCAGACCGCATTGCCAGCGCTGAAGTCACAGCTCGACGCACTGCCATCCAACTAAACGAGCCTCTCCCGAGGCGGGACGCCCGGCTGCAGAACGGTTGCCTGAGGCAGATCAACTATCCATTTTTTTGCGAAAGAAATGCTACTTTTATAGTAGCTACTAGCGCTTATCCATCAAGCGCTAGAGGCCAATTTGGCACTAAAACGAACAGCACACAGCGCTACTTCGTTTCCCCACACACAAACTCCACCGCCGCACACACCGCCGCCACCTGCGCCTCGATGCACTGCTCGGGCGTGGCACGGGGGCTGTCGGGGTACACCTCCGTCGTGGTGGTGTAGCGCGCGCCGCTCACGCTGGCGCACAGGCCCCAGGCCTTGAATTCGTAGCGGATCACGCCCGGCGCCACCACCGGCGAGCCGATGATTTCGCCCTTGTCGTCCGCAGGCGCAATGTGCGTCACGCGGCTTACGGCGTCGATGATGGCCTGCTGGAAGTCGGGCTGCGGGTTCTCGGTGTCGTCCACCAAGTAAAAGCCGTCGGGGATGCTGCCGGGCTCGAACACCTTGCCGTCGCGCGCGGCCACGGCGGGGCGGTACTCGGATTCGTCGGTGTCGGTGGTTTCGTGCAGGTCGATGTGGGCAGAAAACGGGCCATATTGGCCCTGGTGCTGCGCCACCAGCCGCATGAGGGCGAGAGCTTCCTGCGCGGGCGAGCCTTCCCTGAAGGACCGGTTGGGGTCGATGGCGTCGAAGTTCCAGCGCTGAAACCGCTCGTAGGCCCATGGGCTGACGCAGGGCACCACCAGCAGGTTGGCACGGCCCGCAAAGTGCTCGGCATGCGTGTCGGCAAACCGCAGCGCGCCGTGCACGCCGCTGGTTTCGTAGCCGTGGACGCCGCCGGTGATGAGCACGCTGGGCAGGCCGTGCTGCCAGTTGCGGCTGCGCAGGGCCCGCAGGGGAAAACGCTCGGCCGGGTGCTGGGCGTCGGCATACACCACATCGCCATACAGCTCTACATCCCACCGGCCCCGCAGTGCCTCCACGGCGGCGAGCACGTCGTCGGCGTAGCTGCGCTGGCGCAACTGGCGCGCGCGCCACTGGTCGCGTTCTGCGGCGCCCCAGGGTTGGCCGGGGGTGCCGATGGGATAGGGATGGGTTTCTTGCATGGGTGTTGGGGCGTTGGGGTGATGCCCGGGCCGTACCTGGCGAGGGGGCAGAGCGTTCATAGAATACCGCGATGCCCTTTTCATTGCCCCGGCCGTTGCGGTTTGCCGCCCTTCCCTTCGTTTTGCTGCTCTGCGCCCTGGCGCATGCGCAGAATGCGCCCCAGCCCCCCGTTGCATCGCCTGCAGCGCCCCCCGCAGAACTGGCGCCAGCCGCACCCGGCGGCGGCGCCGCGCCGCCGCAGGCACCCGCAGCAGCGCCCGATGTGGCGCTGCTGTCGCGCGATGCCCGGCGCATCTACGAGCTGTCGCGCGACAAGCTGGTGCAGATCCGCACGCTGCTGCGCAATGCCAACACGCAGGCGTCGATTGGCTCGGGCTTTTTTGTGTCGGCCGACGGGTTGATCGTGACCAACTTCCACGTGGCCAGCCAGCTGGCGCTGGAGCCCGAGCGCTACCGGGGCGTGTACGTGACGATGGAGGGCCAGGAGGGCGAGGTGGAGCTGCTGGCGTTTGATGTGCAGCGCGACCTGGCCGTGCTGCGCGCCAAGGGCCGCACGGCTGCCGCGCCGGTGCTGGGCTTTCGCCCCGCAGCTGACACGCTGGCGCAGGGCGAGCGCATCTACTCGCTGGGCAACCCGCTGGACATTGGCTTTGCGGTGACCGAGGGCACCTACAACGGGCTGGTCAAGCGCAGCTTTTACCCGCGCATATTTTTTGGCGGCACGCTGAACCCCGGCATGAGCGGCGGCCCGGCGGTGGACGATGCGGGCCGGGTGCTGGGCGTGAACGTGGCCAAGCGGCTCGATGGCGAGCAGGTGAGCTTTTTGATCCCGGCCGAGTTTGCGCAGGCGCTGGTGCAGCGTGCAGCCAATGCCCAGCCCATCACCCAGCCCGCGCATGCCGAGATGACGCGGCAGCTGATGGAGCACCAGCAACTGCTGACCGACCGGTTCCTGAAAGCGCCATTTCGCGAGCAGCGCCATGGCAACTACCGCGTGCCCGTGCCCGACGATGCGCTGGCGCGGTGCTGGGGATCGGGGCGCGACCCTGCGTTCCCCGCGCTGAACCTGGAGCGCACGCAGTGCCAGGCCGACAGCGATGTGGTGGCCGGCGACTTCACCACCGGCGCGGTGCGGCTGGGCTATGAGGCCTACAACGCCCCCACCCTGGGCGCTGCGCGCTTTGCGCGGATGTTTTCGCAAAGCTTTGCCAATGAGCGGCTGCAGATCCGCGGCAACCGCCACCAGACGGCCGTGGAGTGCAGCGAGCGCTATATCGACACGGGCAGCCTGCCGCTGCGTGCGGTGGTCTGCCTGTCGGCCTACCGCAAGCTGACCGGCCTGTACAACATGACGGTGCTGGCCGCCTCGGTCAACCAGCCCACGCAGGGCATGCTGGGCCGCCTGGATGTGCAGGGTGTCTCGTTCGACAACGGCATGAAGCTGGCCAGCCACTACCTGAAGGCGTTCCGCTGGGAGGCCGCGCCATGACGATGTCGACCCTTGGACTGATCGAAGCCTTTGACCGCCACGGCGCCCTGCTGGCGCGTGCGCCCATCACCCGCTGGCCCGTGACGGTGGGGCGGGCGCTGGACTGCGATCTGGTGCTGGACGACCCCTGTGTTGCGCCCACCCACCTGCGCATCGACCGCGCCGTGGAGGCCCCGCGCACGGTGCAGGTGCAGGTGCTGGAGACCCGCAACGGTGCGCGCCTGCAGCGCAGGCACCACGGCCAGGGCGAGCGTTTTGACTGGCCCGATGGCACGCCCATTGACCTCGGCCACACCCACATCACGCTGCGCCTGGCCGACACGCCGATTGCCCAGGAGCAGCCGCTGCCGCAGTTCCCGTGGCGCACGCTGGGCACGACGGCCGCGCTGGTGGTGCTGGTGCTGCTGGCCGGGCTGGGCGAGTCGTGGCTGGATGCACGCGACACCCTGCAATACCTGAAGGCCGTGCCGGGTGTGCTGCTCACGCTGGTGGTGGTGCTGACGGCCTGGTCGGGCGCGTGGGCAGCGGCCAACAAGGTGTTTGCAGGGCGCCTGCAGTTCTGGCGCCATGTGCGCATTGCCTGCGTTGCGGCCCTGGCGGTGGACGCCGTGCACCTGGTGGCGCACCTGACGGCATTTGCTTTCTCGCTGGAAGTGTTTGCCCGGTTCGCCTATCTGCTGATCGTGCTGGTGCTGGCCGGGGCGCTGTATGCCCACCTGGCCACCCTGCTGCCGCGCCGCCGCATCGGCCTGGCCTGGGTGGTGGCGGCCGTGGTGGCATTGGGCGTACCGGCGTGGCTGGGCGCGCAGTGGCTGAACAACATGCGCCTGTCCAAGACGCTGTACTCAAGCAGCATGTTCCCGCCAATGCTGCGCGTGGCACCGGCCGTGCCGGTGGAGCAGTTCCTGCAGGAAGCCGAATCGCTGCGCAGCAAGCTCGACCGCCGCCTGCGCGATGACGGCCAGGCGGACGCAGACGAGTGAGCCAACGCACGGATAGCCCCGCCCCGCCACCATGCCGCGCCGCAAGCCCCACCACCATGTCTACGTGGTCGAGCTCTCCAAAGACGTGCTGCTGGAGCCGCGCTTTCGCCGGTGCAACCCCGGCTACATCGACGGCAAGCCCTGCGTGTACGTTGGCATGACGGGGCTCGACCCGGACGTGCGGTTTGACAAGCACAAGGCGGGCATCCAGGCCAACCGGTTTGTGACGCAATACGGCCTGCGCCTGCTGCCCGACCTGTACGAGGGCTTCAACCCCATGCCCTACGAAGAGGCGGTGGACCGCGAGATCGAGATCGGTATCGACCTGCGCTCGGCAGGGTTTGGGGTGTGGCAGGCGTGATGCGCAGACATACCCTGCAAGGAGTTATTACTCCTATATTCATAGCTGTTGGCGCTTGCCTATCAAGCGCCAGACGGCAATTTGATGCGCAGATTCAACTACAAAGTGCACCGAATTTCAGTGTAACGGACGAATCTCCAAGCCCATGAACACCTCGTGGGGAGTGCGGTAGTTGAGGCACTTGCGGGGTCGGTGGTTGAGCCGGTAGAGCGCATCGTCAACTTCGTGCTGCGAGACCCGGCGCAGGTTGGTGCACTTGGGGAAGTACTGGCGCAACAGGCCATTGGTGTTCTCGTTGAGCCCACGCTCCCATGAGTGGTAGGGATGCGCGAAGTACACATCTGCCCCCAGACTGGCGGCGATGAATGCATGCTCAGCAAACTCCTTGCCATTGTCGAACGTGATCGTTTCGCACAAGTGTTTGTGAGGTCGCAGCAGTGCGATCACAGCCTCGGTCACCCCTGCGCTGTGGCGCGAGTCCAGTTGCTGCGCCAGTGTGTAGCGGGACTTGCGCTCCACCAAGGTCACCAGTACCCCTTGGTGGCCCTTGCCGACCACGGTGTCACCCTCCCAGTCACCCATGCGGCTGCGTGCGTCAACGATGGCGGGGCGCTGCTCTATGCAGAGCCGATCTTTGAGTGTGCCGCGCCGCTCTTGTCCGCTGCCGTAGCGCTTGCGTCGCACCTTCTGGCAGCGCAGGTGTTTGATCAGCTCACCGCCTTTGCGTTTGTCGTCATAGATGTGCTGGTAGATGCATTCGTGGCTGATGGTCAGCACGCCCTCCAGCCGCAGCCGTCCGCTGACCTGCTCGGGAGAAAGCTCCAGGCGCAGATAGCTGTGCACCTGGCTCCACTGCCGCACATTGAACTGGCGTGCATTGCGCCGTGCCCTTTGGCGGGCACGGGCTCGCTCATGAGCGCGGGCGGGTTTGTAGCCTTGGGCTCCAGCGTTGCGATTGAGCTCGCGGGTGATGGTCGAGCGGCTTCGATTGAGCTGTGCGGCTATCACTGCCGGGCTTATGCTTTGACGACGCAGTGCGTGGATTTGGTATCGTTCTTCTCGGGTCAAGTGGGTATAGGTCATGGTGCAACGTTTGGGACTGGCTGGTCACAAAAATGCATCCTATGCACTCTTGGCCCAACTCGGTTTACTTGCGTTGCACTTCGTACTTGAATCCGCCATGCAATTTTTACCAAGGCAACGCCATGAACTTCGCAGACCGGCTTCAGCAGCTTCCCCCCGCCAACCACCTTGCCGCCCTGCACCTGCTGGGCGGTGACGGCCAGGTGCTGGCCACCATCGAGAACAAGCCGGGGCAGAAGGGATCGCTGGTGGTGTATGCCGCGCTGGCCGCCCTGTATGGCGGCAGCATCACGCCGGCGGCGGCTGCGCTGGGGCTCGAGTGGTATGCCGAGCATGTGGAAGATGCGCGGGCCTTCCCCGGCAAACACCCCAACATCGACCGGCTGCTGGCCTGGGCGCATGGCAGCGAGAGCTTTGGCGTGCGCTCGGTGCCCATGGCAGGGGCATAGCGCCGCAGCCGCGCCATCAAAACCGGTTACCCTGCGCGGCTGTGCAACCCAAGGATTTCGCGATGAAAAAACTCAATGTCACCATCCAGCTGGAAATGACCGTGCCCGACGACTGGGAGCTGGCCGATACCTCCGAGGGCACGCCGGTCATCAAACTGCCCGACGGCAAGTTCATGGACATTGCGATTGAGCCGCTGTTCGCCACCGACCCGGAAGACATGTGGAGCAGCACCGACGACGAAGATGTGCTGGACGACATTCTGGACATGGTGGAAAGCGAGGCCGTGACCTACGAATTCGTCACGCAATAAGCACGCTGCGGGCCCGTTCCGTCATCAAAGCTGCGACCGCAGCCAGCCGGTCAGCTTCTCGTGCGCCTTCTCGCGCAGGGGGCGGTTCAGCCAGGCCTCATACGTCATGCGGCGCGAGCGCTGTATGTCGTCTTCAAATACGGCGGTCTGCCGCTGGGCAAACGCCGCGTCATAGACGTTGAGGTTGGCCTCGTCGTTCAGCCGGAACGATCGGTTGTCAAAGTTGGTGGAGCCCACCGACACCAGGAGTTGGTCCACGATCATGACCTTGCAGTGGTACATGGTGGGTTCAAACTCGTAGATCTCGGCGCCGGCCTGCAGCAGGCCGCCCCAGGTGGCACGCGATGCGGCCTTGACGGTTTCGGTGTCGGTGTGCTCGCCGGGCGTGACCATGCGCACGCGCACGCCGCGCGCCAGCGCATCCATCAGCAGCTTGAGCGTGAGCTCATCGGGCACAAAGTACGCCACCGACAGGTCGATGCTGCGCTCGGCCGCCGTGATGGCCAGGTGGTACATGAGCTGCATGCTCTCGCTGCCGCTCGATGGCGAGCTGGAGAACATCTGTGCCCTTTGCGTGCCCGCCGGCGCAATGGCGGGAAAGTAGGCCTCGCCGTGCAGCACCTTGCCGGTCACCTTGAGCCAGTTGTCCAGAAACGTGGCCTGCATCTGCGCCACGGCGGGGCCGCGCACCAGGTAGTGCGAGTCGCGCCAGTGCTTGGGGTCGGTGGCGTTGCCCGTCCATTCGGGCGCGATGCCCACGCCACCGGTAAAGCCCACCTGCCCGTCCACCACCAGCAGCTTGCGGTGGGTGCGGTTGTTCATGCGGGCCAGGTTGTACCAGTGCGGTTTGTGGAATTTTTCGATCTGCACGCCCGCTTCGCGCATCTCGGTGAGGTAGCTTTCCTCCATCTTGGAGCTGCCCACCCAATCGAGCAGCACATGCACAGGCACACCCGCGCGGGCGCGTTCGCTCAGGGCATCGGCAAAGGCCTTGCCGATGTCGCCCGACCAGTAGATATAGGTTTCGAAGGTGACGCTTTTCTGGGCCGCCTTGATCGCGGCCAGCATGGGCGGGAAGATCTGGTCGCCGTTGAGCAGCTCGGTCACCTGGTTGCCGCCCACGATGCCCGGCCCCAGCAGGCTGCCCAGCGCGCGTTCAAACTGCGGGCTGGCCGTGCTGTACAGGCGGGGCAGCTGCTGCTGCACCTTTTTTTCACCTGCGGTGAAGTTCAACGCCAGAAGCACCAGCGCGCCCGTGGCCAAGGCGGTCAATAGGATGGTGAGCATGGTGGAGCGGGGGCGACCTGCTGCTTTTTTCATGGCGAGATTGTGGTCGGCCAGTGCGTAACGCAATGTAGGCAAACGCCGCCAGCACGTGCCCGGCGGGCCCGCCAGCCCAAGGGCGTCGCACAATGGCGCGGGGCCTGCGCTGCAAGCCTTTGCCACTTCCACGACTTCGCCTTCATGCCTGCTATATCGCCTACTCCCACCAGCGTCACCGCCACCCCCGCCACCGCCACCGCCATCAGTCGCCGCACCGCCGTGCTGGGCGCAGCCGCCCTGCTGGTGCTGCCGTCGTCACACGCTCGCGACGGCACCCCACCGCCCGCGGGCGCCAGCGTGTGGCCACAGCCGCTGGCCGTGCCGGGCGGCGTTGCCCGGCTGTCGCTGGGCCCCGCACCCACACGGCCTGCAGCGCATGTGCGCCAGGGCGGTGCGGACGTGCCGCTGCTGGTAACGGGCGACATGATCGAGTGGACCGCCGTGGTGGGCATACCGCTGGCGGCAGTGCCCGGCACAGCGCACATCACGGTGGGGCAGGCCAGCGGCGGCACGCGGCAGGAGTTGCCTTACACCGTGGCAGCCAAGCGGTACCAGGAGCAGCACCTCAAGGTATCACCCCGCACGGTGGATCTGTCTGCCGAAGACCAGGCCCGCTTCGAGCGCGAGCGCGACCACCAGGCGGTGGTGATGGCCACATTTACCGAGCAGCCCGCCGGTGTGGCCCTGCCATCGCTGCGCATGCGTGTGCCGGTGCCGGGGCGGCGCTCCAGCTCGTTCGGGCTGCGCCGCGTGTTCAACGGCCAGCCGCGCAATCCGCACAGCGGCATGGACATTGCCGCCGCCACGGGCACGCCCATCGTGGCACCGCTGCCGGGCAAGGTGATTGATGTGGGCGACTATTTCTTCAACGGCGGCACGGTGTGGCTGGACCACGGCCAGGGCTTGCTGAGCATGTATTGCCACCTGAGCAGCATGGATGTGGGCGTGGGCGATGTGCTGCAGGCGGGCGACGCCTTCTGCAAGGTGGGCGCCACCGGCCGCGTGACCGGCCCGCACCTGCACTGGGGGGTGATGCTCAACCGCACCATGGTGGACCCGGCATTGTTCTTGTAACCCCCTGAGCCGCTGCGCGTCTTCCCCCAAGGGGGACGACGCCCTCACTGCGGGGCGGGCCTTGCTCGGCGTCACTCGCTGGCGCCGCGCACTATTCCGGCTCTCGGTTTGAAGCACCGCACTGCGCCATCGCAACGCGGTGAGCCTTGCCAAGCGTCGGCGCGTTACTTCAGGTAGTTGACGAACCCGGTGATGGTCACGGCGTTGAAGAAGTCGATGAACAGCGAACCCACCAGCGGGATCACGAAAAACGCCTTTACCGACGGGCCATTGACGGCGGTGAAGGCCTGCATGTTGGCCATGGCGTTGGGCGTGGCGCCCATGCCAAAGCCGCAGTGGCCCGCAGCGATGACGGCCGCGTCATAGTCGCGCCCCATGAGGCGGAAGGTCACGAAATACGCGAACCCGAACATCAGCACCGTCTGCGCCACCAGGATGACCAGCAGCGGCCCGGCCACCTCGGCCAGCTCCCACAGCTTCATCGACATCAGCGCCATTGCCAGAAAGAACGCCAGCGACACATTGCCCACCACCTCGAACTGGCGCAGGGGCAGCGCGCCGTTGCGCCAGTCGATGATGTTGCGCACCAGCGCCGCCACCAGCATGGGCCCCAGGTACGACGGCAGCGTGATGCCCAGCCCCTTGAGCCAGTTGACCAGCACCGTGCCCGCGCCAATCGACACGGCAATCAGGATGCTGGCGTACATCACCGTGTCGTTGCTGCCCGCCCGGGCAAGGGGCGCCGTGCTGGGCATCGGCGCGGCGAGGGCGCCGGTGCCCACGGCGGTCTGTTTTACACCGTCCACCCCCGGCGCATACAGCCCGTGGCGACGCATCAGCAGGGTGCCCAGCGGGCCGCCAATCACGCAGCCGGCCACCAGCCCATAGGTGGCAGCGGCAATGGCCGCTGGCAACGCGCCTGCCGCCCCCGCCTGCTCCATCAGCGGCCCGAAGGCGGCCGACGTGCCATGGCCGCCCGTGAGCGAGACCGAGCCCGCCGCCACACCGATCAGCGGGTGAACGCCCAGCACCGTGGCGAGCCCCGCGCCCAGCAGGTTCTGCAGCACCACCAGGCCCACAGCGGCTGCCAGAAACAGCGCCACGCCAACGCCGCCTTTCTTGAGCAGCTCGAAACTGGCTGAAAAGCCGATGGTGGTGAAAAACACCAGCAGCAGGAACGCGCGCATGTTGTCGTAAAAACTGAAGGCAAACAGCCCCGCCTGGTGCCCGAACAGCGCGATGAGCGAGAACACCAGCCCACCAATGATGGGCCCCGGGATGAAATAGCGCGACAGCACGCCCACGCGCTTTTTGATGGCTTCACCCACCACCAGCAAGACAGCGGCGATGCCGATGGTCTGCGCAATGTCGAGTTCGATGGTGACCATGGCGGTGTCTCCTTGAGGCCTTGTTGAGAGGATCAGGCAACACTTGCCCCGATGAAAAAGCTATTGTTTATATAGCTGCCCGCGCAAGCTGGTATTGCGCTGGAGGCCGATTTTATAATGAATGCATGGCCTGCCTGCTCAGCCAGACGCTGAACCCGCCGTCAGACGCCGCCCTGCACGCTGCGGCTATGCTCGCCAGACCACCGCAACGCCCGCTTTCATGACGCCCCGCCTGATCCGTTTCAACAAGCCCTACGGCGTGCTCAGCCAGTTCACCGCCGAAGGCAAATGGCAGGGCCTGAAGGACTATATCGACCTGCCCGGTGTGTATGTGGCCGGGCGGCTGGATGCCGACAGCGAGGGCCTGCTGCTGCTGACCAGCGACGGCCCGCTGCAGGCGCGCATCGCCGACCCGCGCTTCAAGATGGAGAAAACCTACTGGGTGCAGGTGGAGGGCATCCCGGATGAAGCTGCGCTGGCGGCGCTGCGCAGCGGCGTGGTGCTGAACGACGGCCCCACCCTGCCGGCCCGTGCCCGGCTGCTGGAGCCCGCCCCTGCGGTGTGGGAACGCACCCCGCCTATCCGCGAACGCAAGGCCATCCCCACTGCCTGGATCGAGCTGGTCATCCGCGAAGGCCGCAACCGCCAGGTGCGCCGCACGACGGCCGCCGTGGGCCACCCCACACTGCGGCTCATCCGCGCGGCCGTGGGGCCGTATTCGCTGCAGGGGCTGGCGCCGGGGCAGTGGAGCCCCGTCGCACCCACAGCCTGATCGCACGGCGCCACAAAGACACCTCGCAGCACCCGGCTGCGCCGCGTGGGCACAATACCGGCCTTTTCACCCCAACAGAAAGGCCGAGCCATGTCATCCCTTCACTTTGTGCAGCAAGGCCAAGGCCCCGTCATCGTGCTGAGCCACGCGCTGGGCTGCGACCTGCAGATGTGGGATGGCGTGGCAGCCGCGCTGCAGAACCGCTATACCGTGCTGCGCTACGACGCGCGCGGCCATGGCCGCTCACCCGCCCTGACCAGCCCCTTCAGCATGGACGATCTGGCCGACGACGCAGCCGCGCTCATCCGCCAGCAGGCGCAGGGGCCGGTGCACTTTGTGGGGCTTTCGATGGGCGGCATGGCCGCCCAGGCCCTGGCCGCCCGCCATCCCGATGTGGTGCGCAGCATCACGGTGGCCAACTCTGCCAGCCACTATGACGACGCGGCCCGCGCGGGCTGGCAGACCCGCATCGACACGGTGCGCGCCCAGGGCATGGAAGCCATCGCCGATGGCGCGCTGCAGCGCTGGTTCACGCCCGAGTTCCGGGCAGACGCGCAGGGCAGTGTGCTGGTCGCCGCGCTGCGCGCCGTGCTGGTAGGCACGGCAGCGGCCCCCTACGTGCAGGCCTGCGCCGCGGTGGCCGCCATTTCGCTGGACGCAGGCAACCGCCGCATCACCTGCCCCACGCTGGTGATTGCGGGGTCGCGCGACGAGGCCACGCCACTGGCCATGTCCGAGGCCATCGCCCAGGGCATTGCCGGTGCCCAGCTGCAAAGCCTGCCCGCAGCCCACCTGAGCGCGGTGGAGCAACCGGCTGAATTTGCCGCGCTGGTGCACGGCTTCATCCGCCAGCTCTGAGAGCAGGCAAGCGCTCAGACGCTCAGACCTTGGTCTTGAGCAGCGCGGCAAACTCCAGCGCCGCCGTGCTGCGCGACGCCCCGCGGCGCCACAAGATGCCGGCCTGCCGCACGATCTGCTGCGAGTGCAGGCCGATCACCTGCAGATCGGTGGCGCGCCGCGCGGCCCGCTCGGGCACGATGCTGGCGAGGTCGCCCCACCGGCAGGCGTCGATGAGCGCCTCGACCGACTCCATCTCCACCCGCACCGAGGGCACCGCCCCGGCATCGCGCAAGGCGTCGTCGATCAGGCGGCGGGTGGCAAATGCGCGCGGCAACATGGCCAGGGGCACAGTGGACAAGGCCTGCAGCGCCATGCTGCGCCGCCGGGCCAGCGGGTGCCCCCGCTGTACCACCAGTTGCATGCGCTCGGAAAACAGGTGCTCGTTTTCGATCTCCTGGCGTTCGGTGGGGTGAAAGGAAATCCCCACGTCGATCTGGCCTGCCACCAGTTGCTCCTCCACCGGGCCGGCAAGCAGGTTGCGCACCACCACGTTCACGCCCGGGTACTTGCGGTGAAAGGCGGCCACTGCCGAGGGCACCAGCGTATCGAGGAACGTGGGGATCACGCCCACCGTGAGCGTGCCGGAGCGCAGGCCCGTGAGGTCGGCCAGCGCCATGCGGCCGGCCTCGACCTCCTGCAGGGCGCGCGAGGCGTAGGCGCGAAACTCCATCCCCGCCTGCGACAGCCTGAGCCCCCGCCCCAACCGCACAAACAGCTGCACACCCAGCTCTTCCTCCAGCTGCCGCAGGCCGTGCGACAGCGTGGACTGCGTGACAAACAGGTTCTGCGCCGACTGCGTGAGGTGCTCGGTTTCGGCGATGTCCAGAAAGTATCGAAGCTGACGGATTTCCATGGCGGCATGCTCCTTGATCGTTCGATGCCATCGAATGATAAGTTGCAAATAAATCATTGGAACGTCATGGGGATTGAATCTAACCTTGCTACTCAACAGCCCCCACCGGCGGGCCCACCCTGATTTCCGGCTCCAGATACCCACAAAGGCACACAGCGATGCAAAGCCGCTTCACCGTCGAACGCATGCAGGCGCGGATCCTGGACATCCCCACGATCCGCCCGCACAAACTCTCGTTCGGCTCCATCAGCCGCCAAAGCCCGGTCATCGTCCAGGTGTGGCTCAAAAACGGCGCCACCGGCTTTGGCGAGGCGGCCACCATTGGCGGCCCCTCGTGGAACGAAGAGTCGCCCGAGAGCATCCTGCACGCCATTCAAAACTACCTGGCCCCGGCCCTCATCGGCCAGGACGCGGGCGGCTTTGAAGGAGCCCTGGCGCGCATTGACAAGGCCTGCAAGGGCAATGCTTTTGCCAAGAGCGCTGTGGAGATGGCACTGATCGACGCGGTAGCCCGCACACTGGGCCTACCCGCCTGGCAACTGCTGGGCGGCAAGGTGCACCAGAGCCTGCCCCTGGCCTGGACGCTGGCCAGCGGTGATGTCGATCGCGACCTCCAGGAAGCCCACCTGCGCCTCACGCAAAAGCGCCACCACATCTTCAAGATGAAAATCGGCGCGCGCGCGCCGCAGGACGATGTGGCCCATGTGACGCAGATCGCGCGCGGCCTGCAAGGCCAGGCCACGCTCACGGTGGATGTGAACCAGGCCTGGGACGGCAACACCGCGCGCCGCTACCTGCCCCAACTGGTGGAGGCCGGTGTGACGCTGATCGAGCAGCCCGTGGCGCAGTGGAACGTCGAAGCGCTCAAGGGCCTCACGGCCACGCTCGATGGCGCGCTCATCATGGCCGACGAAACCGTCTGCACGCCGCAGGACGCCATGATGCTGGCGCGCGAAAAGGCCAGCCATGTGTTCTCGCTCAAGGTGGCCAAGCATGGCGGCCTGATCCGCACGCGCAAGGTGGCCGCCATTGCAGAGGCCGCCGACATCGGCTGGTACGGCGGCACCATGCTGGAGACCTCGCTGGGCAGCGCCGCATCGGCGCATGTGTTTGCCACGCTGGGCAGCGCGCACCACGGCTGCGAGCTGTTCGGCCCGCAGCTGCTGGTGGACGACATCGTCGAATCCCAGATGCCCATCGTCGATTTCGAGCTGCAGTTGCCCGACGGCCCGGGCTTTGGCGTCGAGGTGTCGCTGGCCCAGCTCGAACGCTTTGACCGCGCCCGCCAGGGCCTCACCACCGTGCATGTCGATATGGCCGCACACACCCCCTCGCTTTAAGGAGAACACCGATGCTGTTTCTGGTACGTATGGATGTGAACATCCCGCACGACTTCCCGGTAGAGAAAGCCAACGAGATCAAGGCCCGCGAGAAAGCCTATTCGCAGGACCTGCAGCGCGACGGCCGCTGGAAGAGCATCTGGCGCGTGGTGGGCGAATACGCCAACTACAGCATCTTCGATGTGGCATCCAACGATGAACTGCACCAGCTCCTGCAGGGCCTGCCGCTGTTCCCGTTCATGAAGATCTCCGTCACACCGCTGGCGCAGCACCCCTCGGCCATCTGAGCCACCCCACCAATACAAAACCCGCGAGACAAACACCATGCCATCCAAACGCCATCTGCTGGCCCTGCTGGCCCTGGCCGGCCTCGGCCTCGCTGCGCACGCACAGCCTGCCGCCACCGACTGGCCGAACAAGCCGATCCGCTGGGTCGTGCCCTTCCCGCCCGGCGGCGCCATGGACGCGATTGCGCGTACGCTGGGCGAAAAGGCCGGCAAGACGCTGGGCCAGCCCTTCGTGATCGAGAACCGGCCCGGTGCAGGTGGCAACATTGGTGCGGACTATGTGGCCAAGCAGCCCGGCGATGGCTACACGATGATGATCACGTCCATCGGCATGGCCACCAACAAGCCGCTGTACAGCAAGCTCAACTACGACCCGGTCAAGGATTTCGCGCCCGTCAGCCTGCTGGCCGTGGTGCCCAATGTGCTGGTGACCAACGCCACCCAGCCCGATGTCAAAAACATCAAGGATGTGATTGCCGCGGCGCGCAAGGCACCGGGCAAGCTCACCTATGCGTCGGCAGGCAACGGTACCTCCATCCACCTGGCGGGCGAGGTGTTCACCTCGCTGGCGCAGGTGGACATGCTGCACATCCCCTACAAGGGCAGCGGCCCGGCGGTGTCCGATCTGCTGGGCGGCCAGGTCAACTACATGTTTGACAGCATCACATCGGCGCGCCCGCACATCCAGTCGGGCAAGCTGCGCGCACTGGGGGTGACCACGGCCAAGCGCTCCAGCACCCTGCCCGATGTGCCCACGCTGGCCGAGGCCGGTGTACCCGGCTATGAGGTGTCGCCCTGGTTTGCGGTGTTCATGCCGGCATCCACGCCCAAGGCCATCGTCGGCAAGCTCAACAAGGCGCTGCTGGACGCGATGAAAGACCCCGAAGTCGCCAAGCGTTTTGACACCATCGGCGCAGAGCCCGTGGGCTCCACCCCCGACGAGCTGGCCAAGCACCTGGCGCTCGAATCCGAGCGCTGGACGAAGCTCATCACCGAGCGCGGCATCAAGCTCGACTGACCCCCCTGTTTTTCGCCCCACCCTTCATCCCGACGAGGAGACCACCATGTCCGAACTCACCAAGGCCCAGCTGCTGGAGCTGGTCAACACCAAGAAGATCGCTCCCGGCAATGCGCGTGTACGCCAGCTCACGCAGCGCATCGTCACCGACCTGTTCAAGACCATCGACGAACTGGACGTGACGGCAGACGAGTTCTGGGCCGCCACCGGCTGGCTCTCGCGCCTGGGCGCCACGGGCCAGACGGGCCTGATCACCGCCGGCCTGGGTTTTGACCGCCTGCTGGACATCCGCGCCGACGAGGCAGACGCCAAGGCCGGCCGCACGGGTGGCACGCCGCGCGCCATCGAGGGCCCGCTGTTTGTGGCGGGGGCTCCCGTGTCCAAGGTGGAAACGCGCCTGGACGAGGGCGAGCCCAAGGGCGAGGTGTTCGTCATGGAAGGCCAGGTGCTGGACCTGGACGGCAACCCAGTGGCGCATGCCTCGGTGGACGTGTGGCACGCCAACGAACAGGGCGGGTATTCGCACTTCTTCCCCGGCATGAAGCCCTACGAGCTGCGCCGCCGCATCGAAACCGACGCCCAGGGCCAGTACCGGTTTCGCACCTTCCTGCCACCGGGCTACGCCATTCCGCCCAACAGCCCGACCTCGGAGCTCTTTGAAGCACTGGGCCGCCATGGCAACCGCCCTGCGCACATCCACTTCCTGGTGGTGGCACCCGGCATGCGCACACTGACCACGCAGATCAACGTGCCCGGCGACAGCTTCATCGACGACGACTTTGCGTTTGCCACACGCGACGGGCTGATCGTTGCGCTGGAGAAAAACGTGCCGGCTGCAGGCTACGAGTCGCTGGGTATTGCGGCGCCCTTCACGCGCTCGAAGTTCAACTTCGTGCTGCAAAAGGCGGCCAATGCCGACGAAGCCCTGCCGCTGACGCGCATGGAGCGCGTGGCGCCCGCCGCTGGCTGATTTCCTGCCCCAGCCCTGCCGCGCAGCGGCCGCCCCACCCTGTGGCGCGGCCGCTGCGCTTGGTGGTTTGCAGGCGCTGTCAGGTCAATCGGTTGGGGCCTGGCTGGCCAGAAGGAAGCGTTTGACCAGGTCGAAAAAACTCTCGTAGAACGCGTCCTTGGAAATGGTCTCGCTGCCCACCTTGACCATCGACTCGCTGCTGGCAGACACCGGCAATGACACCGAGCCAATCGCCCCCACGCCCACACTGGCGGAATTGTTGGTCTTGCGCAGCGCATAGGTATCCTGCAGCGCCGTCACAAAACCCAGGCTCACCTTGCCTTCGTCGGCCTCCGGCACACACACCACCCGCACCACCATCTGCAGGTGCGACTCGGGCTCGGGCTGAAAACTCTTGGTGCCCTGGATCAGCTCGGGCTGCTGGGTGGCGATCACGTAGCCCTGGCTCAGCAGCGCGCGGCGCGCCGCCTCACAGGTCTGCTGCGGCGTGGCATCAAACAGGCGCGAATGCGTTGCCACCGAACCAAAGTTCTCCTGCACGCCAAAGGTCTTGGGTGTGGAGGCCACGCAGCCCGTCAGCAGCGCCAGGGCCAGGGCCCCCACGGCGGCGCCAGCAGGGGATGAGAAGCGGCGGAAAGAAAAACGAAAGGGCAACGGGAAGCACTCCTGGAAAATCATCATCATCGGGCACAACGCTACCGCACACCACGCGGTTCCCGCTGATTCTAGAAAGCACGCATCACCAACGTGCACACGCGCGAACCCAACTGGTAACCCCGTGCAACACGCCGCGGAGGCACGGCGCTGGTAGCTATACTAATAATAGCTGTCAGCGCTTATCCATCAAGCGCTGGAGCCCAATTTCGCTCAAGAATATTGCCGTGCCCCTTGCTTCCCTCATCTGCCTGGTCGTCGCCATCAGCGACGGCGACACCCTGACCGTGCGCTGCGGCACGCCCGGCGCCTACCAGCAGGTCAAGGTGCGCATTGCGGCCATTGATGCGCCGGAATCCCGCCAGGCATTTGGCCAGAAGTCGCGGCAAAACCTGGCGCGCCTGTGTTTCCGGCAGCGTGCCACGCTGCAGCCGGTGGATGAGGACAGCTACGGCCGCACCGTGGCCCATGTGCGCTGCGGCAACTCCGACGCGGCCACCGCGCAGGTGCAAGCCGGGCTGGCCTGGGTGTACACGCCCTATGCCAGCAGCCGCCCGCAGCTGGCGGAGTTGCAGCGCCAGGCGCGCAGCGATGGCGCAGGCCTGTGGTCGCAGCCGCGCCCCATGGCGCCGTGGCACTACCGGCAGCGCCACGCCCGCTGAACCGCCCCGCCCGGCGCCTATTGCGACGGGGCGGCGTTGAAGGACCCCGTCAGCAGCTCGGGCAGGCGCTCCACACCCATCTTGAAGCCACAGGCCTGTGCGTGGCCACCGCCGCCCATGCTTTCTGCCAGCGCGATGCAGTCAAAGTTGCGCTGCGAACGCAGGCCTGCCTTCACACCCTTGGCACCCGCGCTCCACATCAGGGCGAAAGTGCCGGTTTTCGCCGAGAGGATGTCGCCCACCAGGCTGTGGAACATGCCGGGCGCGTTGACCATGAGGCCTTCGATACCGTTGAACACCAGCGGCTGCGCGCCTTCTGCGATGTCGGCAGCGAGCTTGCGGTACTTTTCGTCCATGGCCGCGCCGCGCGCCATGAACAGCGCGAGCTGCTCGGGCGTGAAGGCGGCAATCTCGCGCCAGCGCGCAAAGTCCTGCGCTTCCATATCCAGCGCCGAGAGAAAACCTGCGCTCTCGGCAAACTCCCACTTCCAGATGTCGCGGTCTTCCACGTATTGCAGCAGCGGGGGCACCGGCACGTGGGGATGAAAGAACTCCCATGCCAGGCGTGCACCCGATTTGTCCATGTCAAAGTGCACCACGCCGCAGCGGCAGGCAAAGCCGGTGAGCTTTTCGGCCGCGCTCTTGTGGTGGTCGAGCATGACCAGCTTGGACGCACGCTCGTCAATGGCCTGCAGGATGTCGGCCGAGAACGAAAAATCAAGTATGTAGACCGTGCGGCCCGCAACGGGCGGCAGGTCATCAACCGTTGTGATGTCGCCGTGGTCCAGTCCCAGGTATTCAGCGCCGTCGCCGTAATACAGCCAGGCGGCCAGCGCGGCACCAAAACCGTCGGGGCAATTGCGCCCGTGGTACAGCACCAGGGGAGAAGGGTCGTTCTTGTCGGGGGCAACCAGCAGTTGCAGGGGGAGAATGTTTTTCTTCATCATGACCACTGATTGTCGCCGGGCCGCCCGGCGGGGAACCAACACGGGCGCCGGGCGTCCACCGAAGTTCGCTCATCCACGGACACGCCACCACGATGCTTCGCACCCTCAAAGACCTGTTCGACAGCTTCACCCAGCCCCAGCCCACCCAGTCAGCCGCAGAGCGCGACCATGCCGTGCAACTGGCCGCGGCCGTGCTGCTGGTGGAGGTGGTGCGGGCCGAAACCTCCATGGACGAGGCCGAGCGCACCGCCATGGTCACCGCCCTGCGCAGCAAGTTTGCGCTGAGCGACGACGAACTGCAGCGCCTGCTGGAGCTGGCCGTGACCACATCCCGAACGGCCTACGACTACCAGCGCTTTACCAGCAGCCTGAACGAGCACTTCACCCAGGAGCAGAAAATCCGCCTGGTGGAAGCCATGTGGCAGGTAGCCTATGCCGACGCGCACATCGACGCCAACGAGAACCACACGATCAGCAAGGTGGCGAGCTTGCTGCATGTGACGCACGGCGAGTACATCGCTGCCAAGATGCGCGCAAAAGAAACGGCGCAACCTTTCCAGCCACCGCGCTGAAACTGGCGTGGCCCAAGCCAGTGCCGCCGTGCAAGGGCCGCCCCGCCGCACGGGCGGCGTCCCCCTCCGGGGGATGGCGCGAAGCGACTCAGGGGGGGCTTCTAGATGGGCAGCCAGCGCCACCAGAAGGGTTTGCGCTCTTCCTTCGCGCCTTGCGCCTGCAGCAGCGCGATGAACCCGGTGCGGCCGTGGCGGCGTGCGGCCTCCAGCGGCGTCATGTCATCAAAGTCGGATCGCAGCTGCGGGTCTGCGCCATGCTCCAGCAGGTAGTGGGCGATGTCGTCGTGGCCGTGGATCAGCGCGGCCACCAGGGGGGTGCACAGGATCTCGGGGTGCTGGTAATTGGGGTTGACGCCCGCGCCGATGTGGTGGCGCACCAGCGCCAGATCGCCCGCCACGGCGGCGGCGTACATGTCTTTCCAGTCTCCAGCGGACATTGCGCAGGCCTTGTTTGAATGGGAAAGCGCGCAGTGTAGGCAGGCGCGCAGGTGGGGCACAATCCGCGGCTTCCCTGATGCGTTGCCACCTCGTCCTTTGACCTCCCCCCTGCACATCCTCTGGCGCGACGAGCACCTGGTGGCCGTCTACAAGCCTGCCGGCTGGCTGGTGCACCGCACGGGGCTGGACGCGGGCGAAACACGGTTTGTGATGCAGACCCTGCGCGACCAGCTGGGCCAGCATGTGTTCCCCGTGCACCGGCTGGACAAGGGCACCTGCGGCGTGCTGGTGATGGCGCTGCACAGCGACGCGGCGCGGGCGCTGTCGCAAGCCTTTGAGCATGGGGCCACACACAAGCGCTACCTGGCCATGGTGCGCGGCTGGGCGCCCGAGGCCATCGAGGTGGACCACGCATTGAAGCCCGACGATGCGCCCGCCGACGCCGCCGTACAGGACGCCCACACGCGCTTTCGCCGCCTGGCGCAGCTCACGCTGCCCGAGGCCAGCGATGCGCGTTTTGCCACCACGCGGGCCTCACTGGTGGAGGCCATCCCCACCACCGGCCGTCGCCACCAGATCCGCCGCCACCTCAAGCACCTGGCGCACCCCATCATTGGCGATGCCACCCACGGCAAAGGACCGCTCAACCGCTGGTGGGCCGAACGGCTGGGGCTGCAAAGGCTGTGGCTGCATGCCTGGCAACTCACGGTGCCACACCCACTGACCGGGGCGACGATGACGTTTGCGAGCGGGCTGCAATGGCCTGGGGTTGCTGGATGGCGCTGCGGGCACCTGCCCGCCGACGATGCCACCGCACCCCCTGGCGTCGACTGGCAACGCCTGTTTGCGCGGCTGCCCTGGCACGAGACACCCATCTCGCCCCCGTAACGCGGGCGACACGGTGACGGCACACCCATCGAAATAATGGGCACTCCCAAAAATCAGGAGACTCCGCCCATGACCGCACCCGCCACCAACCGCGTCCTTGCCCACACCGGTGCGCGCTACCCCATCATCCAGGCGCCCATGGGCTGGATTGCGCGCACGCAGCTGGCCTCGGCGGTGTCGCGCGCTGGCGGCTTGGGCATCATCGAAACGTCCTCTGGCGAAACCGCCAACTGCCAGACCGAGATCACCAAGATGAGCGCGCTGGGCCTGCCGTTTGGCGTGAACCTGCCCATCCGCTTTTTGAAGGACGACGCCATGCTGCGCTTTGTGTGCGCATCGGGCGTGAAGTTTGTGACCACCTCGGCCGGCAGCCCGGCCAAGTTCATCGCGCCGCTCAAGGACGCGGGAATCACCGTGTACCACGCGGTGCCCACGGTGGACGCCGCGCTCAAATGCGTGGACGCGGGCATTGACGGCCTGGTGGTCGAAGGCGGCGAAGGCGGCGGCTTCAAGAACCCCGAAGAAGTCTCCACCCTGGTGTTGCTGCAGGCCATCCGTGCGCGGGTGGATGTGCCGCTGGTCGCGGCCGGGGGCATCTGCGACGGGCGCGGCATGGCCGCAGCCTTTGCACTGGGGGCTGAGGCGGTGCAGATGGGCACGCGTTTTGTGAGCTGCGCCGAAAGCCCCGTGCACGCCAACTACAAGAACGCCATCGTCGATGCGGGCGTGACCGGCACCTGGATGCTCAACACCAAGGCCAGCCCTTGCATCCGCGCGCTCAAGTCGCAGCGCACCCAGGCCATCCACGAGGCGGGCCTGATGCCCGCCGACAGCTTTGCGGGCATCCAGCGCGTGTACTTCGACGGCGACATGGAGGCCGCGCCTGCACTGGCGGGCCAGACTGCAGGGCTGATTGACTCGGTCAACACCGCGCAGCAGATCATTGACGACACCGTGGCGGAGTTCTTTGCCATCAGCCAGCGGATGGGCGCGCTGGCCGCTGCACGCACGTTCGGTTGATCCGCATCCGGGGCAGCGGGCTGCTGCCGGCCTGCCCGCACTCCTACCCGGCCTTGGCGCCCAATGCCTGCATGCGCCGCTTCCACTTGGCCACGCCGTCGTCCCCCAGCTGCTCCACGCTGCCCACCAGCGTTTCGTTCACAGGGGCGATGCCCACAAAGCCCAGGATATTGCGCTCCAGCGACTTCACACTGTGCGCGCGAAAGTACCAGCGGTACACCAGCGCCGGCATGCCCATGGTGACCACCACACGCGCGCTGCGACCGGTGAGGCCTTTGTGGCCAAAGGGGTTGCTGCCCTCGGCGGTGAACGCAAAGCCGGGCCGCGCCACCTGCTCCAGAAAGCCCTTGAGCAGCGCCGGCATGTCACCCAGCCACAGCGGAAAAAACAGCACGATGTGCTGCGCCCAGCCAATGTCGGCCTGCGCAGGCTTGAGCGATGCGGGCAGCAGCCCCAGCTCCCACTCGTGCTGGCTGCGCAGCCAGGGGAAGTCGATGGCGGCGATATCGATCTGCCGCACCTCATGCCCCGCAGCGATGGCGCCGTCTGCATAAGCCTGCGCCAGGGCGTGGCACAGGTGGGGCGCGGTCGCATCCGGGTGACCCTGGATCAGCACAATACGTTGGGGGTCCATTCAAGCTCCTTGTGGGCGTGCCACTTCCCAAACGGATTCAGACTCTACGCCGCTGTCACAGGTTCAACCAGCGAAATCTTGCAGGCTACGCACAGGTCGCGCCGCCGCAGCAGCACCGGGTGAGAAAAGTATCAAATTGATAGCTGTCAGCGCTTTACACATAAGCGCTGGAGGCCAATTTGACCAGATATTTCCAGTATCAAATGGCAAAAAACGTAGGGCTGTGCGTCGGCAGCGTCCTACCGCTGCCCGCGCCCGGCGCCGGTGGACGCCCGCACATCCATCGGCGACATTGGCTGCGAAGCCGCGGCACCGGCCCTACCGGTACATCCATCCACAAGAAACTTATGGCCACAGTTCTCCCACATCCCCCCCAGCGCGTCTGCGCCACGGCCCTGCACCCTGGGGCCGCACCATGAGCGGCTGGTGGCAACAGATTGCGTCCACGGTGGCATCGGAGTTTTCGGATGTGCCCGACATCGCGCAGGCCACGCGCATCGTGGTGCGCCTGGGGATGGCCGGTCTGCTCGGCGGGCTGCTGGGCTGGGAACGCGAGCACGCCGGCAAGGCGGCGGGCGTGCGCACCCACATGCTGGTGGCCATGGGCGCGGCGCTGTTTGTGCTGGTGTCGCAGCAGGCGGGCATCGGCCCTGCGGACAACAGCCGGGTGCTGCAGGGCATCATTGCGGGCGTTGGCTTCCTGGGTGCGGGCACCATCCTCAAAGGCGATGCCGAAAGCCAGGTGAAGGGGCTGACCACCGCCGCGGGCATCTGGCTGACCGCAGCCATTGGCGTGGCGGCCGGGCTGGGGCAGGAGGCGACAGCAGTGCTCACCACGGCGCTGGCGCTGCTGGTGCTGTGGGCCATCCCGATGCTGCATGACAAGTGGGTCCGCACCTCGGCTCGCAAATCCGGTTGAGCACGCCATCAGGGCGGGCTGAGCTACACTTTTTGACCATCGTCCCCAAGGGCTCCAGTGCACACTTCACGTGCTGCGGGCCAGTCCATTTGCCCCATGCAAAGCCATTCACTGCAGCCGAGCTGCCTTTTCCGCACGGCGCCTTGCCGCGTTTCTCCCAGCGCCCCCGACAGCAGCGTGTCGCCTGCTGGGCGCCGATGAAGCGCACGGACGATTCCACCCTCCAGCCGGCGGCCATTGCCACTGCCGGCCCTGGTACCGCCGAGACCCAGGCCTCTGCCAACCTGCGCGGCATCGTCGCCATGGTGGCTGCGGTGGGATGCTTTTCGCTGATGGATGCCCTGCTGAAAGCCCTGTCGGCCAACTACCCAGCCATGCAGGTGGCGGCGCTGCGCGGCGGGGCGGCGCTTCCGCTGGTGGTGCTGTATGTGCTGTGGCGCCGCGAAGTGGGCGGGTTGCTCAAGGTGCGCTGGCCGCTGCATCTGCTGCGCGGTGTGATCAATGTGGCCATGCTGGCGCTGTTTGCCTATGCCCTCAAGGAGCTGGGGCTGGCCGAGGCGTACACGCTGTTTTTCATCGCGCCGCTGTTGATCACGGCGCTTTCCACCGTGGTGCTGCGCGAGAAGGTTCGCGCAGCGCACTGGGTGGCGATCGGGCTGGGCATGGTGGGCGTGCTGGTGGCCCTGCGGCCGAGCCAGGACGCGTTCTTCAGCCTGGGTGCGCTGGCCGTGCTGGGCGCAGCGTGTGGCTATGCCGTTTCTGCCATCACGGGGCGGGTCTTGACGCGTACGGATTCCAGCGCAAGCCTGGTGTTCTGGACCACGGTGCTGCTGGCGTTGGGTGCGGGCGCGCTGGCGTGGCCCCGGTGGGTGGCGGTGGCGCAGGTGCACTGGCCGCTCGTGGCGGGCCTGGCCGTCACGGGGTTTCTGGGGCAACTGGCGATCACCGAAGCGTTCCGGCACGGGCAGGCGTCGGTGGTGGCGCCGTTTGAGTACACCGCGCTGGCCTGGGGCATGGGGCTGGACTGGGTGCTGTGGCAAACGGTGCCCGGCTATTCCACCCTGCTCGGCGGAGCCATCATCATTGGCAGCGGGCTGTATCTGGTGCGGCAGGAGAGAACGCAGGCGGTCATCCCGCCGTGAGATGACGAAAACGGCGGGTAGCGACCTCTGCCCGCGCAGCGGCACGGCCTGTTCTTACACCCGCAGGCACGCTGTTGCCGTGCAATGGAGTCCCACCACTTCGGCATTGCCGCAAAGGACTTCCCCATGACCCAGCACGCCACCATCGCAGGCCACGTCACTTACACCCCGGGCGACGGAGCGCCGTTGACCATCCCCAAGGGCCCGGTTGAACTGGACGCCTCCAAGGACAGCATGACACTGAGCTGGACCGCAGACAACGAGGCTGCAGGCTCTGCCGCCATCCCCAAAGACCAATTCAACCAGTACGTCCGCGACGGGAGAATCCGTCTGGCGGACTAACTCCCTCGCAACCGGCCCGCCGCACTCCCTTCAGTTAGCGATAGCGCCGCTCCATGCGCCGGTTCAGGTTCAGCGCACCCAGTGTGCAGGCTACGCCCGACAGCAGGTACACCGTGACCGCCAGCAGCCCGAACTGGGCTGACAGGTACAAGGCCACCAGCGGTGCAAATGCGGCGCCGATGATCCACGCCAGATCTGCCGACAGGGCGGCGCCGGTATAGCGGTACCTTGGCGAAAAGTTGGCCGTGACCGTGCCGGATGCCTGACCATAGGACAGACCAAGAAGCACAAACCCCAGCAGCAGGAACATGGTGCTGCCCACTTCGCCGGAGTTGAGCAGCACAGGCGCCATGAAGCTGAACACACCGATCAGCACCGCCATGCCGCCCAGCAGCTTGCGGCGCCCGAGGTGATCGGAGAGCCAGCCCGACACCATGATGGCGCCTGCAGCCAGAAACGCTCCCACGATCTGCACGCCCAGAATCTGCGTGACGGGCTGGTCGGAGTACAGCGTGATCCACGACAGCGGGAACACCGTGACCAGGTGGAACAGTGCAAAGCTGGCCAGCGCAGCAAAAGCGCCCAGCAGCACATTGCTGCCTTCGTCGCGCACCACACGGCTCACGGGCACCGGCTGCAGTTCACGCTCTTTCAGCAGCTCTGAATACGATTGGCCCACCACCAGACGCAGGCGGGCAAACAGCGCGACCACGTTCACGGCGAAAGCCACAAAGAACGGGTAACGCCAACCCCAGGCCAGAAACTCCTGCAGGCTCAAGCTGCTGTACAGATAGGCAAACAGCCCCGCCGCAAGCACAAACCCCAGCGGGGCGCCCAGCTGGCCGATCATGGCGTACCAGCCACGGCGCTCCTTGGGCGCCGACATGGCCAGCAGCGATGGCAGGCCATCCCACGAACCCCCAAGTGCCAGCCCCTGGCCAATGCGCAAGATGAGCAGCGCCACCACGGCGGTCATCCCCACGTCCTTGTAGCCCGGCAAAAAGGCCATGCCCACCGTGCAGACGCCCAGCAGGAACAGCGCGATGGTGAGTTTGGTGCCCCGGCCCCATCGCCTCTGGATCGCCATCGAAATGGCGGTGCCCACGGGCCGGACGACAAATGCCACGGCCAGCAGGGCAAACGCCATCAGCGTGCCATCCAGGCGCGAAAGGAAGGGAAACAGGAACGACGGGAAAACCAGTACGCAGGCAATGCCGAACACGAAGAAGTCAAAGTATTCGGACGAGCGCCCGATGATCACGCCGACCGCGATTTCACCGGGTGTCACGTCCTCATGCGTATCAGCCCGCGATAGGGAGGCGGCACTTTCTTCAAATCCGGCCGCGGGGTAAGTGGCAGTAGCGGGGCTGCTCATGAACGGGTTCCTCAAGATGGGGTAGCTAAGACAACTTCGTTCTACACGCAAGTGCGGCATGCCACAAGTGCGCTTTCACTAGACCCAGCGCAAGAAATGTCCTGCAAACCCCCGAATGCACCAATTTGGGGCGAAGCGGTTTGACCTTGGACAAAATGTCCAATCGACAAAAAAGCTAGCGCTAGTACATTCCCAGGCAACCCGTTATCCGCGTTTACCCTGAACAAACGCTCTGACAGCGCACCCACATGCTCAAACTACTTCCACTTCCCCGACCCGCCTGGCTCGCCGCCGTGGCTGCCGTCGGCAGTCTGGCTGGCTGCAGCAAGGCGGTCGTCCTCAACCCCGCGGGCGACATTGCCGCCCAGCAAGGGAACATGGTCATCCAGGCCACGCTGCTGATGCTGATCATCATCGTGCCGGTGATCGCCCTCACGCTGTGGTTTGCCTGGAAATACCGCCACAACAACGCGGCCAACACCGAAGATGACTACGACCCTGACTGGCACCACTCCACCACGCTGGAGCTGGTGATCTGGACAGTGCCGCTGCTCATCATCATCGCGCTGGGCGCGCTGACCTGGATCGGCACCCACAAGCTCGACCCGTACCGGCCGCTGGACCGCATTTCGGCCACCAAGCCGCTGGACGCGCAATCCACCCCGCTGGAGGTACAGGTGGTGGCCATGGACTGGAAGTGGCTGTTCTTCTACCCCGAGCAGGGCATTGCCACCGTGAACGAACTCGCAGCGCCGGTGGACCGTCCCATCCTGTTCAAGCTCACGGCCACGTCCACGATGAACGCGTTTTACGTGCCTGACCTCGCGGGCATGATCTACGCCATGCCCGGCATGCAGACCGAGCTGAACGCCGTGATCAACAAGCCAGGCGTTTACAAGGGCATGTCCACGCACTACAGCGGCTCGGGCTTTTCGGGGATGACCTTCCGGTTCCACGGACTCAGCCAGCAGGAATTTGAGCAGTGGGTGGCCAGGAACCGCAGCGAAGGCAAACCGCTGGACCGCAACACCTACCTCGCCCTGGCCCAGCCCAGCGAACGCGACCCGGTACAGCGTTTTGCCAGCGTGGAAGAGGGCCTGTACGACAAGGTGCTGAACCGCTGCGTCGAGGACGGCAAGATGTGCATGCACCACATGATGGCCATCGACGAGAACGGTGGCGAAGCCTATGTGCGCGCCATGGGCCTGAACCTGCCGCAGGACGTGTGCACCTCCCAAAACGCCGAGCAGGTGGTGGCCAGCCTGGAGGCCAGCCCCACACCGCGCACCCCCCGCGCCGAATGACCCGCCCTTGACCTGATGTGCCAGCAGCCGCCGGGCGGCGCTGGCGCTTTGCCAACAAAGAGTGTTTATGTCACCCGTCACTGTTCCTGACACCCACTGGGCCCTGGGCCGAGTCACCTGGGATTCCATACCAATGGCGCACGAGCCCATCGTGCTGTGGACCTTCATCGCCACCATGCTGGGGGGCCTGGCCCTGATGGCCGCCGTCACCAAGTTCAAGCTCTGGGGCACGCTCTGGCGCGACTGGATCTGCAGCATCGACCACAAGCGCATCGGCATCATGTACATGATCCTGGGCCTGGTGATGCTGCTGCGCGGCTTTGCCGATGCCGTGATGATGCGCCTGCAGCAGGCCATGGCCTTTGGCGACAACATGGGCTACCTGCCGCCGCACCACTACGACCAGATCTTCACCGCCCACGGCGTGATCATGATTTTCTTCGTGGCCATGCCGCTGGTCACGGGCCTCATGAACTACCTGGTGCCGCTGCAGATCGGCGCACGCGACGTGTCGTTCCCGTTCCTGAACAACTTCAGCTTCTGGATGACCACGGCGGGCGCGGTGCTGGTGATGGTGTCGCTGTTCCTGGGCGAGTTCTCCACCGCCGGCTGGCTGGCGCTGTCCAACCTGGGCAACCAGAACCCTGGCGTGGGGCTCGATTACTACATCTGGGCGCTGCAGATTGCGGGGGTGGGCACCACGCTCTCGGGCATCAACCTGATCGTGACCATCATCAAGATGCGCGCACCCGGCATGAACCTGATGAAGATGCCCGTCTTCACATGGACTGCCCTGTGCACCAACGCGCTGATCGTGGCCTCGTTCCCCGTGCTCACGGCGGCGCTCGTGCTGATGTCGCTGGACCGCTATATCGGCACCAATTTCTTCACGAACGACCTGGGCGGCAACGCCATGCTGTACGTGAACCTGATCTGGATCTGGGGCCACCCCGAGGTCTACATCCTGATCTTGCCGTGCTTTGGCATCTTCTCCGAAGTGGTGGCCACGTTCTGCAAAAAACGCCTGTTTGGCTACACCTCCATGGTGTACGCCACGGTGGTGATCACCATCCTGTCGTACCTGGTGTGGCTGCACCACTTCTTCACCATGGGCTCGGGTGCCAGCGTGAACACGTTCTTCGGCATCACGACGATGATCATCTCGATCCCCACGGGCGCGAAGATTTTCAACTGGCTGTTCACCATGTACAAGGGCCGCATCCGCTTCGAGCTGCCCATGATGTGGACCGTGGCCTTCATGGTGACCTTTGCCATTGGCGGCATGACCGGCGTGCTGCTGGCCGTGCCCCCGGCCGACTTCGTGCTGCACAACAGCCTGTTCCTGATTGCGCACTTCCACAACGTGATCATCGGCGGCGTGCTGTTCGGCCTGTTTGCCGGCATCAACTACTGGTACCCCAAGGCCTTTGGCTACAAGCTCGACCGCACCTGGGGCGTGCGCTCTTTCTGGCTGTGGGTGGTGGGCTTCTGGGTGGCGTTCGGGCCGCTGTATGTGCTGGGCCTGATGGGCGTCACGCGCCGTGCCAACCACTTTGAAGACCAGTCCCTGCAGATCTGGTTCCAGATCGCGGCGTTCGGCGCCTTCCTGATTGCGCTGGGCATCGCCTGCTTCCTGATCCAGATCGTGGTGAGCTACCTCAAGCGCGACCAGCTGCGCGACTGGACCGGCGATCCCTGGGACGGACGCACGCTGGAATGGGCCACCTCGTCGCCCCCGCCCGACTACAACTTTGCCTTCACCCCCGTGGTGCACGAGATCGACGCCTGGTGGGACATGAAAAAGCACGGCTACCAGCGCCCGCTCACCGGCTTTGCGCCCATCCACATGCCTGCCAACACCGCCTCGGGCGCCGTCATCTCGGCCCTGTCGCTGGTGGTCGGTTTTGCGCTGATCTGGCACATGTGGCTGCTGGCCGGCGTGTCGTTTGCCGCGCTGCTGCTCGCTTCGATCATTCACACGTTCAACTACAAGCGTGACTTCTACATCCCGGCGTCCCAGGTGGTTGCCACGGAAGAAGCCCGCACCTTGCAACTGGCCCGCCATGTCTGAACTTCGCCTCCAAGCTGGCGCCGCTGGCGCCCTCGCCCCGCGCGCGTACCACCTCGCGCAGGAACCGCACCCCCCAAACGGCACCGCCCTGGGCTTCTGGCTGTACCTGATGAGCGACTGCCTCATCTTTGCCGCCCTGTTCGCCACCTATGGCGTGCTGGGCCGCAGCTATGCGGCCGGCCCTACCGGGGCGCAGCTGTTCGACCTCACGCTGGTAGCCATCAACACGGCCTTCCTGCTGCTGTCGTCCATCACCTTCGGCTTTGCGATGCTGCGCAAGCAGCAACGCGACGTCAACGGCACGCTGCTGTGGCTGGCCGTCACCGGCTTCTTCGGCCTGTGCTTTCTGGCACTGGAAATCTACGAATTCGCCCACCTGATCCAGCAGGGCGCCACGCCGCAGCGCAGCGCCTTCCTGTCGGCGTTCTTCACGCTGGTGGGCACGCACGGCCTGCACGTCACCTTCGGCCTGATCTGGCTGGTGGTGCTGATGCTGCAGATCAAGAAACACGGCCTGATCCCCGAGAACACCCGCCGGCTGATGTGCCTGTCGATGTTCTGGCACTTTCTGGACGTGGTCTGGATCGGTGTCTTCACCTTTGTGTACCTGATGGGGGTGCTGTAAATGAGCGCGCAACACACAACTCACGCACACCATACCGCCGCCGGGCATGACGACCACCACCACGCCGACGACGGCCCGCACAGCACGTTCTCGGGCTACATGATCGGCTTTGTGCTGTCGGTCATCCTCACGGCCATTCCGTTCTGGCTCGTCATGACCAAGGTGATCGCCGACCGCAACACCGCCGTGCTGGTGCTGGGCGGGTTTGCCGTGGCGCAGATCCTGGTGCACATGGTCTACTTCCTGCACATGAACAGCAAGGTGGAAGGCGGCTGGACCCTGCTGTCCACCATTTTCACCGTGGTGTTCGTGGCGATTGCCATCGCGGGCACCCTGTGGGTGATGTTCCACATGAATGCCAACATGATGCCCGAGCACCCCACCCCGATGCCACCGGTGCATGAGGCGCCTGGGCACCCACGGCCTTGACCACCAGCCTGCCCGCCGCAAAGCGCTGGCGGCTGCGCCACGTGGTGCTGCTGCTGGCGGGCATTGCCATGTTTGTGGGCTTCCTCGCGCTGGGCACCTGGCAGGTGGAGCGGCGCGCATGGAAGCTCGCCGTGATGGAGCGGGTGGATCAGCGCGTGCACGCGGCCCCCACGCCCGCACCTGCTGCGGCCGAATGGCCGGGGGTGAATGCCGCCAGCCATGAATACCTGCCCGTCACCCTGCAAGGCCACTGGCTGGGCGACAAGACCGTGCTGACCCAGGCCGTGACCGAGCTGGGTGCAGGCTTCTGGGTGGTCACCCCGCTGCAGCAGGACGACGGCACCCAGGTGCTGGTGAACCGCGGTTTTGTGCCCCAGGACCAGCGCGCGCAATGGATCGCCACGCCCCTGCCGCCCGGCACCCCCACCGCGGCCACGGTGCAGGGTTTGCTGCGCATGACGGAGCCGGATGGCGGCTTTTTGCGCAGCAACAGCCCGGCGCAGCAGCGGTGGTATTCGCGCGACGTGGCAGCCATCGCCCAGGCGGTCGGGCTGCCCCGCGTTGCGCCCTATTTCGTGGATGCCGGCCTGCCGGGCGCAGCGCCTGCGGCGGCTGCAGCGCCTGCGGCGGCATGGCCGCGTGCCGGCATGACGGTGGTGCGGTTTCACAACAGCCATCTGGTGTATGCGCTCACCTGGTATGCAATGGCCCTGATGGTCGTAGGCGCTGGGTGGTATGTGGCACGCTACGAACGTCGCCTGCGCGCGCCCGCCGCCCCCGCCACACCATCCCATGAATCGCCCTCTTCCTGACCCTGCTGCCATCCTGCCGCCGCGCAGCGCGCGCTCGGCCGATGCCGCGGCGGGCATCAAGAACCTGCAGCAGCTGATCGAGCTGCGCTGGATCGCCGTCATCGGGCAGGTGTTCACCATCCTGATGGCGCACTACGCCCTGGGCCTCACGCTACCGCTGCGCGAGATGCTGCTGGTGGTGGGCTGCCTGGCTGTATTCAACGTGGTGAGCCTGCTGCGGATGCGCACTGCGGTGGTGGTGCGCAACACCGAGCTGTTTCTGGCCCTGCTCATCGATGTGGCAGTGCTGACCGTGCAGCTGTACCTGAGCGGCGGAACCAGCAACCCCTTTGTCTTCCTGTACCTGCTGCAGATCACGCTGGGGGCGGTGCTGCTGCGCGGCACCTACATCTGGTCGATGGTGGCCATCACGCTGCTGGGTTTTGGCGTGCTGGCCAACCACCACCTGCCGCTGGATCTGCCGCAGGACCTGCACCAGGGGCTGTCCAGCCTGTATGTGATCGGGCTGCTGGTGTGCTTTGTGCTCAACGCCACGCTGGTGGTGGTCTTCATCACCCGCATCAACCTGAACCTGCGCGAGCGCGACGCGCGCCTGGCGGCAGCGCGCCGGCGCCGTGTGGAAGAAGAGCACATCGTGCGCATGGGCCTGCTGGCCTCGGGCGCGGCACACGAGCTGGGAACACCGCTATCGACCCTGGCGGTGATCCTGGGCGACTGGCAGCACGACAAGCGCCTGGCGGCCAACCCGGCGCTGAAGGAAGAGATGGACGAGATGCAGACCCAGGTGCAGCGCTGCAAGAGCATCGTGAGCGGCATTCTGCTGTCGGCCGGGGAGACACGCGGCGAAGCCTCGATGCAGACCACCGTGCGCACCTTTGTGGATGCCCTGGCCGACGAATGGCGCCGCACGCGCTCGATGCCGCAGTTCATCTACGACAACGACTTTGGCGCCGACACGCCCATGGTGTCGGACACCACGCTCAAGCAGATGGTTTTCAATGTGCTGGACAATGCCCGCGATGCGTCTCCGGGCTGGGTACGGCTGGCGGTAAGCCGCCATGCCGATGCGCTGCGCATCACGGTCACCGACACGGGCCCCGGGTTTTCCCCGGACATGCTGGCCAAGCTGGGAACGCCCTACCAGTCTTCCAAAAACCGTCCGGGCGGGGGGCTGGGGCTGTACCTGGTGCTCAATGTGGCCCGCACGCTGGGTGGCAGCGTGGCAGCCCGCAACCGCCCCGAGGGGGGCGCCGAAGTGACGATTGACCTGCCGCTTTCTGCAGTAGCCCTTGCGGGTGCCAAGACCTGACACCATGACCGACACCGACGACGCGCAACCACCGCCACCCCTGCTGCTGATCGTGGAGGACGACGAGGCCTTTGCGCGCACGCTGGCGCGCTCGTTCGAGCGGCGCGGCTACCGCGTGCTGCAGGCTGCCAGCCTGGCCGACGTGGAGGCGCTGCTGTTGCAGCACACGCCAGGCTTTGCCGTGGTGGACCTCAAGCTCAAGGGCGAGGCGTCGGGCCTGGCCTGCGTGCAAAAACTGCATGCGGCCAGCGATGCCATGCTGATCGTGGTGCTGACCGGCTTTGCCAGCATTGCCACCGCCGTGGAGGCCGTGAAGCTGGGCGCCTGCCACTACCTCGCCAAGCCCTCCAACACCGACGACATCGAGGCCGCGTTCGGGCTGAAGGCGGGCAACACCGAGGTGGAACTGACCAACCGCTCAAGCTCCATCAAGACGCTGGAATGGGAGCGCATCCACGAAGTGCTGGCAGAAACCGGCTTCAACCTGTCGGAAGCGGCCAGGCGCCTGGGCATGCACCGGCGCACCCTCACCCGCAAGCTGGAGAAGAAGCAGGTCCGGTAGGCCCCTTGCAGGCTGCCATGGCTGCGGCCCCGCCTGAAAATATTGGTCAAATATGCCTCCAGCGCTTATCCAACAAGCGCCAGCAGCTATATTTTCAGTAGCAATTTGCTTCAGGCCGCATCCGGCACCTTGGCCTGCCGGCCCGCGCGCCACGCGCCAAAGATGGCAATCAGGCCGGGCACAAAGATCATGGCCCAGATGATCTTGTCCAGGTTCTCCTTCACCCAGGCAAAGTTGCCAAAGAAATACCCCGCCGAGCAAATGCCCAGCACCCAGATGAGTGCGCCCCCCACGTTGTACGCCGTGAACTTGCCCCGGCTCATCTCGGCCACGCCCGCCACAAACGGAGCAAAGGTGCGGATAAATGGCATGAAGCGCGCCAGCACGATGGTGATGCCGCCGTACTTCTCGTAGAAGTTGTGCGCCTGGTCAAACGCACGGCGGTTGAACCAGCGCGAGTCCTCCCACTGGAACACCTTGGGCCCGAAGTACCGCCCGATCGAATAATTGCACTGGTCGCCCAGGATGGCCGCCACGATCAGGATGGTGCAGGCCAGCGGAAAGCTCATCATCCCCGCACCACACAGCGCTCCCACGATGAACAGCAGCGAGTCGCCGGGCAAAAACGGCATCACCACCACGCCCGTCTCCACAAACACGATGAGGAACAGCAGCGCATACACCCAGGCGCCGTAGTTCTGCACAAACATCTCCAGATACTTGTCGATGTGCAGGATGAAGTCGATCAGAAAGGTGACCAGTTCCATGGGGAGGCCGGCGGCAAGCCGGGCGTTGAAAAAACAGCGGGCATTATCCCCGTCGGCCTCACGCCCCCGCGCCGATACCCCTGCGGGCACACGGTCCTAAAATGCCCCGGGTGAACGACGCCACCCCCCTTCCCGCCGCGGCACAGCCCGCCCCTTCCCTCACCCCCGGCCGCCGCCCGATCCGCGACCTGCCCGACGAGCTGATCAGCCAGATCGCCGCCGGTGAAGTGGTGGAGCGCCCGGCCTCGGTGGTGCGCGAGCTGGTGGACAACGCGCTCGATGCGGGCGCCTCACAGATCACCGTGCGCCTGTCGGCCGGCGGCGTGCGCCTTATCACCGTGGAAGACGACGGCGGCGGTATTCCGCACGACGAGCTGCCTGTGGCCCTGCGCCGCCACGCCACCAGCAAGATCAGCAACCTCACGGACCTGGAAACCGTGGCCACCATGGGCTTTCGGGGCGAGGCGCTGGCCGCCATTGCGTCGGTGTCGGAGATGGCCCTGCTCTCGCGCCCGGCCGCCCAGACCAGTGCCTTTTTGCTGGACGCCCGCAGCGGCGAGCTGCGCCCCGCCGCGCGCAGCACCGGCACCACGGTAGAGGTGAAGGAGCTGTTCTTCTCCACCCCCGCGCGCCGCAAGTTCTTGAAGACCGATGCCACCGAGCTCGCGCACTGCATCGAATCCGTGCGCCGCCACGCGCTGGCGCGGCCGGATGTGGGCTTTGCCGTCTGGCACGAAGGCAAGCTGGTGGAGCAGTGGCGTGCCACCTTCATGCCCGGCCAGGGCCAGCAAGCACAGGATGGGCAGGACGCGCTGGCCCGCCGCCTGTCGGACGTGCTGGGCGAGGACTTCGTCACGCAATCCGTCGCCGTATTGCACCGCGTGGGCCCCGTCACCGTCACCGGCCGCGCAGGCCTGCCCGACGCCGCCCGCTCGCGCCCCGACCACCAGTACTGCTATGTGAACGGCCGGTTCGTGCGCGACAAGGTGCTGACCCACGCCGCCCGCAGTGCGTACGAAGACGTGCTGCACGGCCACAAGCAGCCCATCTACGCGCTGTATGTCGAGATCGACCCGGCGCGCGTGGACGTGAACGTGCACCCCACCAAGATCGAAGTGCGCTTCAGAGACAGCCGCGAGGTGCACCAGGCCGTGCGCCACGCCGTAGAGAACGCGCTGGCCGCACCCCGCGCCGCCGCGCTGGCGGCGGCTGCAGGGGCTGCCGCTTCAGCAGACACGGGCTCCACGGCACAGGCCCCCATTGAGAATTTCAAGCCAAATCAGCCTCTAGCGCTTAACAGACAAGCGCAAGCAGCTATCAAATTTGAAGAACGTGGCCACCATGTGGCCGACCTGCAGGCGCTGTGGGGGCCCAGGAAAGACGCGCCGCTCATGAACTGGGGCGCTGCGACCAACACCGGCGAGGCGGACGCCATGCCGCAGCCGGTGACGCCCTCGTCATTCACCGCCCCTGCTGCGGCCTGGGCCAACACCACCACCGCGAATGAAACCACCTGGCCCCAGGGTCAGGGCGGCAACAACGCCGCCTGGCCGCTGGGCAAGGCCGTGGCCCAGCTCCACGGCGTCTACATCCTGGCCGAAAACGCCCAGGGCATGGTCATCGTGGACATGCACGCCGCGCACGAACGCATCGTCTACGAACGCCTGAAATCCCAGGTGGACAGCGGCGCCCGCATTGCCAGCCAGCCCCTGCTGATCCCGGCCACTTTCGCCGCCACCCCGCAGGAAGTGGCCACGGCCGAAGAATCCACCGACGTGCTGGCGATGCTGGGCATGGAAGTGGTGCCCTTCTCCCCCAAGACCCTGGCCGTGCGCGCCGTGCCCACCACACTCGCTCAGGGCGACCCGGTGGAGCTGGCCCGCAGCGTGCTGGCCGAACTGGCCCAGCATGACGCCACCACCGTGGTGCAGCGCGCCCGCAATGAAATCCTGGGCACCATGGCCTGCCACGGCGCCGTGCGCGCCAACCGCAAGCTCACCATCGACGAGATGAACGCGCTGCTGCGGCAGATGGAAACCACCGACCGCAGCGACCAGTGCAACCATGGGCGGCCAACGTGGCGGCAACTGACGATGAAGGAACTGGACGGGTTGTTTTTGCGTGGGCGGTGAGGCAACCGCAGCCACAAAAAATCGGCCTCCCGGGCCGATGAACTACGTTCCAGTCAAGCCCAAGGGCTGCAGCAACCGGCGCGCCCTCAGGCCAGTGCACCCGTGGAACCGGCTTTGCCGGGCCACCGGGTGCGTCCCCCTCAGGGGGATGGCGCGCAGCGCTCAGGGGGAATTCAATTGTCCCGAGCCGCCTTGGCAGCGTCCGGGAAGTCACTGAACACGCCATCCACCCCCAGTTCATAGAACAGCTTGTATTCGGCCTTGGGGTCGCCCTTGAAGTCCGACGCCAGGCGTCTGGCTTCACTGCGGAAGGTGTAGGGGTGCACCATCAGGCCCACGGCGTGGGCGTTTTTCACCACGTCGGTGGCCGGCATCATCACGCGGTCGCGGTCGTCGATCTTGCCGTCGTTGTTAAGGTCATCGGCCTTGCCGTCGTTGTTGGCATCCACCTGTTTGGAAGGGATCAGGTAGGGCTTCCACGGGCCGATGCCGTCGGCGTAGGTCTTGACTTCCTTGAGGCCTGCTGGCGTGAGCAGGCTGGCAAAGGTGCGTGCATCACCGGCCACGGCAAAGTCATAGGGCTTGTCGTAGGGTGCGGTCAGGTCCATGGTGCCGTTGGGGTTGACGTCGTTGGCGTCCACCAGTTGCACCAGGCGGATCTGCGTCTTGGTACGCAGGTATTTGAGGTTGGACACCTCGAACGACTGCACGATGACCGGTGAAGCCTTGCTGGTGTAGCCATACTTGGCCAGCGTGGCGAGCAGGCGGTCCTCCAGCTGCAAGCCCAGGTTGACGTGGTAGGTGGGATGCTTGGTCTCTGGGTACACGCCCACGGTGCGGTTGGCCTTGGCGCCCTCGCTCTTGGCCAGGTCCAGCACTTCGTCGAGTGTCGGGATCTGGAACTTGCCGTTGTACGACTGGTCGCGCTCCGCCATGGGCTGGATGGCGCGCAGGGTCTTGATCTCGGCCAGCGTGAAGTCCGAGGCAAACCAGCCTTCTTCCTCCACACCGTCCACCACCTTCTTTGTTTTGCGGTCAGCGAACTCCGGGCGCGTGGAGACGTCGGTGGTGCCGGTGATGTTGGGCTCGTGGCGTGCAACGAGCACACCGTCCTTGGTGGCAACCAGGTCGGGCTCGATGAAATCGGCACCGAGCTCGATGGCGCGCTTGTAGCTTTCCAGCGTGTGCTCGGGCAGGTAGCCGCTCGCGCCACGGTGGCCGATCACCAGGGGCTTGTCGCCGTTCAGTGTGGGATAGCGGCTGCTGTCATCGTCATTGCCGCCGCAGGCCACCAGGCCCACCGCTACCGCCAACACACCCAACTTTGCACCGGACAAATGCATGCTCTTCTCCTCGTGTCGTTAAAAAACTGTGGATTCTCGAAACCGACGGACTGTGGGGCCCTTGTGTGACCGCACCGTGACGCGCGGGAGGGCCCGAACGGGTGCGCTGCGCGGGGGGCAGAGCGCACCAAAATGAGGCCTGCACTGCCCCCATTCCCCACCATTGTGCGTAGGCATCGGCATAAACGTATAACTTTTCGACATAATTCGATGTTGCAGCGCGCCATTGCCCGCCCACCGCCTTTGATCTGAAAGCCCTCTGAAACATGAAATACGCGTCCGTCGAAAGCTTCCTGTCCCACGTAGCCCTTCGCAATCCCGGTCAGCCCGAATTCCTCCAGGCTGTCACCGAAGTGATGGAAAGCCTGTGGCCCTTCATCGAGAAGCACCCACGCTATGCAGAGCAAGGTTTGCTGGAGCGCCTGGTGGAACCGGAACGCATCGTGATGTTCCGCGTCTCCTGGATGGACGACCACGGCACGGTGCAGGTCAACCGCGGCTACCGAATCCAGCACAGCATGGCCATCGGCCCGTACAAGGGCGGCCTGCGCTTTCACCCCTCGGTGAACCTGTCGGTGCTCAAGTTCCTCGCCTTCGAGCAGACCTTCAAGAACGCCCTGACCACGCTGCCCATGGGCGGCGGCAAGGGCGGCTCCGACTTTGACCCCAAGGGCAAGAGCCCTGCGGAAGTCATGCGTTTCTGCCAGGCCTTTGTGATGGAGCTGTTCCGCCACGTGGGCCCCGACACCGATGTGCCCGCGGGCGACATCGGCGTGGGCGGCCGCGAGGTGGGCTACATGGCCGGCATGTACAAGAAGCTGGCCAACAATGCCGCGAGCGTGTTCACGGGCAAGGGCCTGAGCTTTGGCGGCTCGCTGATCCGCCCCGAGGCCACGGGCTACGGCACGGTGTACTTTGCTGATGAAATGCTCAAGACGCGCGGCAAGTCGTTCGACGGCCTGCGCGTGTCGGTCTCCGGCTCGGGCAACGTGGCGCAGTACGCGGTTGAAAAGGCCATGCAGCTTGGCGCCAAGGTCATCACCGTGTCCGACTCCAGCGGCACCATCGTTGACGAAGACGGCTTCACGCCCGAAAAGCTCGCCATCCTGATGGATGTGAAGAACCACCACTACGGCCGCGTGAGTGACTACGCCGCCCGCACCGGTGTGAAGTTCGAAGCCGGTGTGCGCCCCTGGCATGTGCCTGTGGACATCGCCCTGCCCTGCGCCACGCAGAACGAGCTGGACGAGAAAGACGCCGCCACGCTCATCAAGAACGGCGTGCTGTGCGTCGCCGAAGGGGCCAACATGCCCTCGACCATTGAAGCCGCCAAGGCCTTCGAGGCTGCGGGCGTGCTCTACGCACCGGGCAAGGCCAGCAACGCCGGTGGCGTGGCGACCTCGGGCCTGGAGATGAGCCAGAACGCCATGCGCCTGTCGTGGACGCGTGACGAAGTGGACGCGCGCCTGCTGCAGATCATGCAGGGTATCCACAGCGCATGCCTGAAGTACGGCAAGCGCGCCGATGGCAGCGTGAGCTACATCGACGGTGCCAACGTGGCGGGCTTCGTGAAGGTGGCCGACGCGATGATCGCCCAGGGCGTGGTGTAAACCGGCCTGCGTGCTTGGCACACTGACACCAAGGGGCTTCGGCCCCTTTTTTTTGGCCTGCGCATCCGGCAGGCTATGCTGATCAGCAGTCAATGCCACGAGAAATCACGGGAGAGCCAGAGTGGAAATTTTCAGTTTTCTGAATGTCATGGTCGAAAAGGGCGGCTCGGACCTTTTCTTCAGTGTGGGCGCGCCGGTCAACCTCAAGATCGAGGGCGTCACCCACCCCTTGAAGATGCCGGCGCTGCTTCCCGGGCAGGTCAAGCAGCTGGCCTACTCGGTGATGAACGAAAAGCAGATCAGCGAGTTCGAGGCGCGCATGGAGATGAATCTGTCCATCTCGGCCGAGAACCTGGGGCGGTTTCGGGTGAATGTGTTTGTGCAGCGCGGTGAAACCGGCATGGTGGTGCGGTACATCAAGAACAAGATCCCGCCGCTGGCCGCGCTGGGCCTGCCGCCGATCCTTGAAAAGCTGGTGCTGCGCAAACGGGGCCTGGTGCTGGTCACCGGCGCCACGGGCTCGGGCAAATCGACCACGCTGGCGTCGATGATCAACTACCGCAACGAGAACCTCACGGGCCACATTCTTACCATCGAAGACCCCCTGGAGTTCCTGCACGCCCACAAGCGCTCGGTGGTGGACCAGCGAGAGGTGGGAATCGACACGCTGTCCTATGAAGAAGCGCTCAAGAACGCACTGCGCGAAGCCCCCGATGTGATCATGATCGGCGAGATCCGCGACCGCAACACGATGAAGCAGGCCATCGCCTATGCAGAAACCGGGCATCTGTGCCTGTCCACACTGCACGCCAACAACGCCAACCAGGCCATGGAGCGCGTCATCAACTTCTTCCCTGAAGACGCGCACCACCAGCTGCTCATCGACCTCAGCCTGAACCTGGCGGGGGTCGTGTCGCAGCGGCTGATTCCGGGCCTGCACGAGAAACTGGTGCCCGCCGTGGAAGTGATGCTCAACTCTCCCTACATCGCGGATCTCATCGCCAAGGGTGAGTTCTCGGTGATCAAGGAGGCGATGGGCAACAGCACCGAGATTGGCATGTGCACGTTTGACCAGGCGCTCTACCAGCTGTACACGGAAGGCCGCATTTCTCTGGAAGAGGCGCTTCACAATGCGGACTCACGCACCGACCTGGCGTTGCGCGTGCGCCTGGCAGCGGGGGTTTCCACGGCCGATGCGGGGGACCTGGCCATCGACACGTCCAACCCCGTTGCTTCGGCTTCGCGCCTGTATTGACTGTCGCCCGAGCTCGCACACTGGCGAACTTTGCAGCGGCAAACGACTCTGCAGACAGATGAAACGTGTTTCCCTCATTGTGGCGCTGGCCCTTGCCGTATCGGTCAGCATGGGTTGCGCCACCCTCGACGCCAAGCAGCGCGAGTGGATCTTCCAGCCCAGTGACCGCAGCTGGGGCGGCGCCCAGTCCACCGCCGATATGCAGGATGTGTGGATCGAGTTCCAGTCCCGCTCGACCAGCAAGGCCGAACGCCTGCACAGCCTGTGGATGGCCCATGAGCATGCCGACGCGCCCGTGCTGCTGTATCTGCATGGTGCCCGCTGGAACGTTTCGGGCTCGTCCGGACGCATCCGGCGCATGCAGGAGCTGGGCTTTTCGGTGCTGGCCATTGACTACCGCGGCTTCGGGCAGAGCAGCGCGGGGCTGCCGTCGGAAATCACTGCGGGCGAGGACGCGCGTGCGGCGTGGGACTGGCTGGCCGAGCAGCATCCAGGCAAGCCCCGCTACATCTTTGGCCATTCGCTCGGTGGCGCCATCGCCATTGACCTGGCCCGCCAGGTGGCGGACGAGCAAGGCACCATCGTGGAAGGCACCTTCACCAGCATTCCCGACGTGGTGAGCACCTTCAAATGGGGTTGGCTGCCGGTGTCTGGGCTGATCACGCAACGCTTTGAGTCTGTGCGCAAGGTGTCCGAGATCGGCTCGCCATTGCTGGTGGTGCACGGCAGTGAAGACAGCCTCATACGCCCCACCCTGGGGCGCCAGCTTTACGAGGCCGCGCAAGAACCCAAGCAGTTTGTGCTGGTGGAAGGCGGCTCGCACCACAACACCAATTCGGTGGGGCAGCCGGCTTATCGGCAAGCCCTTGCATCGCTGTTCCGGCTGAGGTAGAGCCCCCCTGAGGCGCTGCGCGCCTTCCCCCACCGCTCTTGCCGCGCTGCGCGCTGCGGGCAGGGGGACGCCGCCCTCGCTGCGGGGCGGCCCATGCGCGGCGGCCCTGGCCTGGGCCACGCCGGTATCAAAGGCCCCGTCTGGTACGCTCAGACAGATATGTCTGCCCCCTCCGCCACCGCCGTACCTGCGGCCTCCCCCGTCTCCATCAACCCCGGGCTGGCCATCCTGGTGCTGGCCTTGCTGCTCAGCATCCAGCCCGTCACCACCGACCTGTATCTGCCTGCGCTGCCCGCCCTCACGCGCAGCCTGGGTGCGCCCATGTCTGCGGCGCAGCTCACGCTCAGCGGGCTGCTGCTGGCGTTTGGCTGCTCGCAGATGGTGTGGGGGCCGCTGTCCGACCGGTTTGGGCGCCGCCCCATCTTGCTGGCAGGGCTTTCCATCTACACCGTGGCCTCGATCGGCAGTGCGTTGGCGCCCACCATGGGCTTGCTGATCGTGTGGCGCATTGCCCAGGGGGCTGCCATGGGCGCCGTGGTGATGTGCGCGCGGGCCATCGTGCGCGACCTGTACACACCGCTGGAAGGGGCACGCGCCATGTCCAAGGCGCTCACGGGTCTGGGCATCGTGGCCTGCATCTGCGCACCACTGGGCGGGCTGCTGAGTGAATGGCTGGGCTGGCGCGCTGCGCTGCTGGCGCTGACCGCCTATGCCGTTGTCACGCTGACGCTGGTGGCGCTGCGCATGCCCGAGACCCTGGCCCAGCGCAACCCGCAGGCCCTGCAGCCGCGGGCGCTGGTCACCACCTGGAAGCATGTGCTGCGCAGCCCCACCTTCTGGGCTTTTTCGCTGCAGACCACGGCCACGTATGGCGGGCTGTTCACCTTTCTGGCCGCCTCGTCGTTCGTGTACATCGATGTGCTGGGGCTTACGCGCACGGTGTATGGCTGGGTCATGGCATCGGCCTGCGTTGCCTATTTTGGGGGCACCTTTCTGTGCCGCAGCCTCCTGATGCGCCATGGGCTGCAACGGACGGTGGCCATCGCGGGCGCGCTGAGCGTGAGCGGCGGCACCCTGATGGCGCTGGTGGCGTGGATGGGCTGGCACAACCCGTGGGCGTTGACGCTGCCGTTCTACCTGTTCATGCTGGCGCACGGCATTCACCAGCCGTGCGGGCAAAGCGGCGCGGTGGGCCCCTTCCCCAAGGCAGCGGGTGTGGCTTCGGCCCTGAACGGTTTCATGATGATGCTGGCCGCGTTTGCGATTGGCGGCTGGCTGGGCCTGCGGCTCGATGGCACGGTGTGGCCGCTGATCAACGGCATCTGGTTCTGGTCCGTGGTGCTGGCCGTGATCTCGTGGACGCTGGTGCAAAAATTCGGAGCGCCCCGTGAACATGCCTGAAACCACGCCTGATTCCACGTTACCCACCATTGCCCTGGCGGGCCCCACGGCGTCTGGCAAAACCGCAGGCGCCCTGGCCCTGGCCGCCGTGCTGGGCAAGCAGGGCATGCCGGTGGAGATCATCAGCGTCGATTCCGCCCTGGTGTACCGCGGCATGGACATCGGCACCGCCAAGCCCTCGCCCGCCGAACTGGCTGCCGTGCCGCACCACCTCATCGACATCCGCGACCCGCTGCAGGCCTACAGCGCCGCCGAGTTTGTGCAGGACGCCACCCGGCTCATGGCCGAGATCCGCGCGCGCGGTGCGCTGCCGCTGCTGGTCGGCGGCACCATGCTGTACTTCAAAGCGCTGTTTGACGGCATCGACGACATGCCCGCCGCAGACCCCGAAGTGCGCGCACGGCTGGAGGCCCAGGCGGCCGCGCAGGGCTGGCCCGCACTGCATGCCGAACTGGCGCGCGTGGACCCGGTCACGGCTGCACGCCTTGCACCCGGCGACAGCCAGCGCATTCAGCGGGCGCTGGAGGTGTGGCATGTGTCCGGTCAGCCATTGTCGAGCTTTCACACTACAAAAAAAGGAGCTGCTAGCGCAATACCAGCAAGCGCTAGCGCCCTTTTTTCCTTGGAACCCGACAACCGGGTGTGGCTGCACGAGCGCATTGCCCAGCGGTTTGACGCCATGCTGGCCGCAGGTTTCATCGACGAAGTGCGGGCCCTGCGGGCGCGCGGCGACCTGCACTCCGATCTGCCCTCCATGCGTTGCGTGGGCTACCGGCAGGTGTGGGAAGAACTCGACTTCCAGGCCGGCCGCCCGGCAGGCACGCCGTTGAACACCGCCTTCCTGCGCGAGCGCGCCATTGCCGCCACGCGCCAGCTGGCCAAGCGCCAGATCACCTGGCTGCGCAGCATGCCGCAGCGCCACACCATCGCCTGCGACCAGCCCCATGCCGTGGCGGCCCTGGTGCAGACGGTGCTCCAGCGCCTGGCGCAGCGCACGCCATGACGCAGCCGCTTCGCGTCGAGGGCCTGGGCAAGCACTACGGCAGCACGCCGGTGTTTGCCGGTGTGCACTTCACAGTGGCGCCAGGCGAGTTTGTGGCCATCGTGGGCGACTCGGGCGTGGGCAAGTCCACGCTGCTCAACTGCCTGGCGGGGCTGGACCACTGGGACGCAGGCCACATCACGCACGGCAGCACCGACCTGGGTACGCTGGACGACACGCAGCGCGCCCTGTGGCGGCGCGCGCACGTCGGGTTTGTGTTCCAGGCGTTTCACGTGCTGCCCCACCTGGATGTGGCGCAGAACGTGGCGCTGCCCCTCATGCTGCTGGAACAAAACGACCCGGCCCGCGTGCACCAGATGCTGGCGGCCGTGGGCCTGGGCGAGATGGGCGGGCGCCTGCCGCAGCAGCTCAGTGGCGGCCAGCTGCAGCGCGTGGCCATTGCCCGTGCACTGGTGCACCGCCCCGCCCTGCTGCTGGCCGACGAGCCCACCGGCAACCTCGACCCCACCACCGCCGCCCGCGTGATGGACCTGCTGCTCGCGCAGACGCGCGAGCATGGCGCATCGCTGGTGCTGGTCACGCATTCGGATGCGGCAGCGGCGCGGGCAGACCGGGTGCTGCGCCTCACAGCCAACGGCATCGCCGGGTAGCGGCACGCCGGGGCGGAGTGCCCCGGTTTCGCCGCGCTTACTCGATGTTCAGCCGCTGCGCAGCCTTGTTCACCTTTTTGGGCAGGGTCAGCGTCAGCACCCCGTTGTCGTATTTGGCCTTGGCCGAGGCGGCATCCACGTCGGCCGGCAGCTGGAAACTGCGGGCCACGGCACCGAAGTAGCGCTCGGAGCGCAGCACCTTCTCGCCCTCGCGCTTTTCGTCGTGCTGGCGCACCTCGGCGCGCAGGCTGACCACATTGCCTTCCAGCGAGACATGGATGTCCTCCTTGGCCACGCCGGGCACCTCGGCCTGCACGGTGTAGCCCTCGTCGGTTTCCTTCACATCCACCTTGATCTGGCTGGGTGCGGGCAGGTTGTCGCCGTGCAGCGGGCGCACGTAGAAGCCCGGGGCGATGTCCTTGAAGAAGTCGTCAAACAGGCTGCCGCGCGATACAAGTGAATTCATGGTGTGAGCTCCTGAAAAATAGGGGTTGAAACCACCGGGCCAGCACAGGAGCGCCAGCCCTCCTTCCAAGATAAGCACCGCCCCGCCCGGCTTCAAGGGGTGCCGGAGCGCGGGGTTGATGTGCATCAACAACCCCGCACCGCGTACGCGCGGCCACAATGCTGGCCATGTTTGCGCTGCTTCGCACCTTCTCCTGGCAAGACCTGCGCCACCACCCCTGGCGCAGTGCGGCAGCGGTGGCGGCGGTGATGCTGGGCGTGGCGCTGGCCTTTGCGGTGCATGTGATCAATGCGTCGGCGCTGGACGAGTTTTCCCAGGCCGTGCGGGCCGTCAACGGCCAGCCCGACCTGGAGCTTCGCACCATGCAGGGCCCCCTGCCCGAGGCGCTGTACGAACGCCTGGCCACCAACCCGCAGGTGGCCCGCGCCAGCCCGTTGCTGGAGCTGTCCACCCTGGCGCAAGCGGGTGATGCCACCACCACCACTGTCGCGAGCCCGGCCCGCATATCACTGCGCGTGCTGGGGGCCGACGCCCTGCTGCTGCCCACCATGGCCCCCGCGCTGATGCCAAGGGCGTGGGACACGGCAGACCGCTTTGCCGTGTTTGCGCCGGCCACCGTGTTTCTCAACACCGCAGCGCTGCAGGCGCTGGGGCTGTCCACTGCCGCGCCCGCGCAGCTTCCGCAGATCATGCTGTACGCCGGCCTGCAGGCTCCGCTGAACGTGCAGGTGGCTGGCACGGTGGCGGCCGGGGGCGCACCGCTGGCGGTGATGGACATCGGCGCCGCGCAGGACCTGTTTGGCCGCGCGGGCCAGCTCAGCCGCATCGACCTGCAACTGCTGCCCGGCACCGACCGCGCCGCGTGGGAGCGCGCCCTGCGCGCGCAGCCCGACTGGCCTGCCAACGTGGTGCTGGCGCACCCGGGCGACGCGGCGCAGCGCATCAGCAACCTCTCACGCGCCTACCGGGTCAACCTGACGGTGCTGGCGCTGGTGGCGCTCTTTACCGGGGCGTTTCTGGTGTTCTCGGTGCTGGCGCTCAGCGTGGCGCAGCGCGGGCCGCAGTTTGCCCTGCTGGCCGTGCTGGGCGCCACGCCGCGCCAGCGCCTGGTGCTGGTGCTGGCCGAATCGGCCGCGCTGGGGCTGGTGGGCAGCGCACTGGGCATTGCGCTGGGCACCGCACTGGCCGCCACCGCCTTGCAGTTGCTGGGCGGCGACCTGGGCGGCGGCTACTTTGCCGGCGTGCAGCCCGCGCTGCAGTGGAGCGCACCGGCCGCGCTGGTGTACGGCACCTTGGGCGTGGCGGCTGCGCTGGTCGGCGGCTGGTGGCCCGCACGCGCGGCGCAATTGCTGCCGCCCGCCCAGACTCTGAAAGGCCTGGGCACGGCAGCCAGCCAGGCGGAGAGGGGCACGGTGGGCATCACGCTGGTGGTCGGTGGCGCAGTGCTCACCCTGGCGCCACCCGTGTTCGGCATTCCCCTGGCGGCCTATGTCGCCATCGGGATGCTGCTGGTAGGCGGTATCGCCTTGCTGCCCTGGGCCATGGCCAAACTGCTGGCGTGGCTGCAACCGCTGGCAGCGCGCCATGCGCTGCCGCTGCTGGCCCTGGAACGCGCGCGGCGCATGCGCGGCAGCGCCGCCATTGCGGTGGGCGGCGTGGTCGCCAGCCTGAGCCTGGCGGTGGCGCTGACGGTGATGGTGTCGAGCTTTCGCGGATCGGTCACCCAGTGGCTGGACGCCGTGCTGCCGTCGCCGCTGTATGTGCGCTCGGCCCTCGGCGCGGGCGGCTCCGACGCAGCATTGCTGCCCGCCCGATTTGCCGAAGCCGTGGGCCAATTGCCGGGCCTGGATCGCGTACACGCACTTCGCGCCAGCCCGCTGCAGCTCTCGCCCACCCTGCCCGCCCTCACGGTGCTGAGCCGCCCGCTGGGCGACGACCCCGCGCAAAGCCTGCCCCTGGTGGGCAACGCCCTGCCCGTGCCCGCAGGCCGCACCGGCGTGTACATCAGCGAGGCGGTGGTAGACCTGTACGACCTGCGCCCCGGCATGGAGTGGCCCGCACTTTCAGAGTCTATTAGGCCTCCAGCGCTTGATGGACAAGCGCAACCAGCTATCTTTTACATAGCAGGCGTGTGGCGCGACTATGCCCGCCAGACAGGCGCCGTGGTGATGGACCGCGCCGTGTGGCTGCGCCTGACCGGCGACGCCCGCCCCAGCGACCTGGCGCTGTGGCCCAGCGAGGGCGCAGACATTGGCGCGCTGCAGGCGTCGATACTCGCACTGGCCGCTACGCAGGCGGGCCAATCAGGCAGCAACACACCGCAAGGTGCCAGCGCTGGCGGCAGCAGCGGCAACAACGACGCCCTGGTGGAATTCGCCTCGTCCGGCGCTATCCGCGAACGCTCGCTGCGCATCTTCGACCGCAGCTTTGCCGTCACCTACTGGCTGCAGGCCGTGGCCATCGGCATCGGCCTGTTCGGCGTGGCCGCCAGCTTCAGCGCGCAGGTGCTGGCGCGGCGCAAGGAGTTCGGCCTGCTCGCCCACCTGGGCCTCACCCGCCGCCAGATTTTGGCCGTGGTGGCGGGCGAAGGCGCCGCCTGGACGGCAGTGGGCGCAATGGCTGGCGTGCTGCTGGGCCTGGTGGTGTCGGTGGTACTGGTGCACGTGGTCAACCCGCAGAGTTTTCACTGGACGATGGACCTGAATGTGCCCGGCTGGCGGCTGCTGGCGCTGTGCTGGGCGGTGATCGTGTCGGGGACGGTGACCGCGTGGCTGGCGGGGCGGGCGGCGGCGGGGCGGGATGCGGTGATGGCGGTGAAGGAGGATTGGTAGCGAGGCGTGACGGGTAGCAGTCGGCGAACGCCGCAGCTATGCAGGTTCCGCGTCCTTAGTCTTCGGCTTATGTGCTGGGGACGGATATCGACCCAAAAGCCAGAACTGGCCTGTGAGTACTGAAGCACCTCGGGAGGCCTGGGATGTTTCGTCGATGGAAATGTATGGTCTGAGGCAAACCGAACATCGCCTAGCTGGTCGGTCCGAACGAACTCAACCGCAGGCGGCCGCTGCGCGGTAGTTACTGCGTCGGTCTTCAACGTAAGATATTCTGAATGCCTACTCAGCCGTCGTTCACCAAGTACTACTGGATCACTTGGATCCTGACGCTTGCTGCCTGGCTTCTATCCTCGTTGCGCATGCCGCTGTCGGAGAGTTTTGGCTGGTTCGCTCTGGTCACTGGACTGGGCAGTTCCTATGTCTTTCACTTTGAGTTCGGACGCCTCATGGGTTTCCTCAAGGCCCATTGCCCAGAGCAACATGAGTATCTTCAAGGCAAGCGCTTCCTTGCGGGGCTCGCCTTCATACATCCGACGCTCTTCAGTCGGGCTTGGCAACCATCTCGCCAGTCACAGCAACTAGAGGAAAGCGCATTTCGCATTTATCGTTCCGCTTGGCTCTTCTCGCTTGTCACGGTTGGGGCTTTGCTTGTTCTCGCGAACACTGTCCTGTGAGTTGAGTCGAATCTGCAACCCAAACATCGACCGGACAACATTCGGAAGGCATCATGCAGAACGGTGAGCATCCGCTTTGTCCAACTTGTCACCGGCCGGTCTTCGCCATCAGCCGTCCCTAGCATTTCGACCTCTCCCCATGACCCTCCCCTCCCCCTGGCTCCACGAAGCCATCGCCCGCATCGAAGCCGACTACCAGCGCAGCGCTGACACCCACCTCATCCCGCTGCGCCTGCCTGCCTTTTCCAAGCACGGCATCGACCTGTACCTCAAGGACGAATCCACCCACCCCACGGGCAGCCTCAAGCACCGATTGGCGCGGTCGCTGTTTTTGTACGCGCTGTGCAATGGCTGGGTGCATGAGGGCTCGACCATCGTCGAGTCGTCCAGCGGGTCCACGGCAGTGAGCGAGGCCTACTTTGCGCGGCTGCTGGGGCTTCCTTTTGTGGCGGTGATGCCGCGCACCACGTCGCCAGAAAAGATTGCGCAAATCGAGTTCCATGGCGGGCGTTGCCACTTTGTAGACAGTGCAGGCGCGGTTTACGACGCTGCGCGCGCCATTGCCCACGATACCGGCGGGCACTACATGGACCAGTTCACGTATGCCGAGCGCGCCACCGACTGGCGGGGCAACAACAACATTGCCGAGAGCATGTTCACGCAAATGCTGCGCGAGCCGCACCCTGTGCCGCGCTGGATTGTGGTGGGCGCGGGCACGGGCGGCACCAGCGCCACCATTGGGCGCTATGTGCGCTACCAGCGGCACGCCACGCAAGTGTGTGTGGCCGACCCGGCGGGTTCGGTGTTCAGCGCCTACCACCGCACGGGCGATGCGGCGCTGACGGCACCGGGGTCGCGCATCGAGGGCATCGGCCGCCCGCGTGTGGAGCCGAGCTTTATCCGTACGCTCGTGGACCGAATGGTCGAGGTGCCGGATGTGGAATCGGTCGCGGCAATGCGGGCACTGTCGCAACTGCTGGGGCGGCGCGTGGGGCCATCCACCGGAACCAACTTTGTGGTCATGCTCACACTGGCCAGCGAGATGCGCGAGCTGGGCGAGCGCGGCTCGATCCTGTCGCTGCTATGCGATGCGGGCGAGCGGTATCTGCCCACTTATTTCGACACCGACTGGGTGGAGCGGTGTTTTGGCGATTGCTCAGCGGCGCAGCAGAAGATCGACGCCCTGATGGGCTGATGGACCACGCGCGCCGCACACACCATGCCGTCCACCACTTGGCCAGCAGCACCGATGGCACCACCGCTTGGGCCGAAGGGAACACGCCGCGATTGGCTGGCCCTGCAGCTTCCAGTGGGCATGGCGCTGGTGGGGGCAGCCGGTTGGGCGCCGGGTGCTGCGGTGGCCTTGCCCGCGCGCACGCTCGCTTTTCCGCGCGACCACGGCAGTCATCCGGAGCTGCGCACCGAGTGGTGGTACATCACGGGCCATGTGCAGGCAGACGGACAGCCCTGGGGTTTTCAGTTGACGTTCTTTCGCTCGCGCGTGGATGCCACACAGGGCCTGCGGTCGGCGTTTGCCGCCAAGCAGCTGCTGTTTGCCCATGCAGCCATCACCGACGTGCGGGGCCGGCGCCTGCTGCACGACCAGCGCATTGCCCGTGCAGGCTTTGGCGTGGCACAGGCCAGCGAGGCCGACACCCGCATTCGGCTGCAGGACTGGACGCTGGAGCGCAGTGACGCCAAGAGCGGCACAGTGGGCCGGGAGTCCAGCCGCTACACCGCCCATATTGCGGGCAGCGGGTTTGACATGGACCTGGTGTTCGACAGTACCCAACCCCTCTTGCTGCAGGGGCGGCAAGGCTTGTCGCGCAAGGGGCCTGAGGCTGAGCAGGCGAGCTATTACTACAGCCACCCCCAGCTGAAGGTGGGAGGCCACCTCACGGTGGCGGGGCGCCGGATGGCCGTCATGCCGGCCACCGGCCGCGCCTGGATGGACCACGAATGGAGCGAGGCGCTGATGCACCCCGACGCGCAGGGCTGGGACTGGATCGGGATGAACCTGCACGACGGCAGCGCGCTTACCGCCTTCAGACTGCGCCGGGCCGATGGCACGGCGCTGTGGGCTGGCGGGTCGTTTCGCGCGCCGGGCCAACCCGCACAGATATTCGACGCGCAGGCCGTGGCGTTCACGCCCCTGCGCGTGTGGGTGAGCCCGGCCAGTGGTGCCCGGTACCCGGTGCAGTGGCGGGTGCAAACCCACGTGGGCAGTTTCGAGGTGAGCGCTGTGCTGGACAACCAGGAGCTGGACAGCAACGGCTCGACCGGCGCGATTTACTGGGAAGGTCTGTCGGACCTTGCGGACCGCACCGGAAGATCCGTGGGCCGGGGTTATCTGGAAATGACCGGATACGCAAAACCGCTGCGCCTGTAAAGGCCGCAGCGGTTGCGGGGGAGGTTGAACGCTTCAGGCGACGGGGGTCGCTTGAACGCGTTCAGGCGTTCAGGCGTTCAGGCGTTCAGGCCTTGAGGCTCAGGCACTCGCGCCCGCACCGCGTCGACGGGCCATCCACGCAATGATCTCGCCCATGATCCCGCGCCGGAAAGCCAGCACACAGATCACAAAGATCAGGCCTGTGACCATGGTGACCGATTCACCCAGGGTGTTGAACCATTCCACACCGGTGACCGAGGCAAGGAAGCCACCAATTTCACCGAGCTTGTTTTCCAGCAGCACCACCACGGCCGACCCCACGATGGGACCTGACAAGGTGCCCAGACCACCGACCAGCGTCATCAGCACCACATGGCCCGACGCCGTCCAGTGGGCGTCGCTCAGCGTTGCAAAGCCCAGCACCAGCGTCTTGAGCGAGCCGGCCAGACCCGCCAGCGCGGCTGACAGCACAAACGCCAGCAGCTTGAAGCGGTTGGTGTCATACCCCAGCGAGATCGCGCGCGGCTCGTTTTCCTTGATGCCCTTGAGCACCTGGCCAAAAGGCGAATGGATGGTGCGCACAATCAGCATGAAAGCGCCCGCCACAACCGCCAGAACCACGTAATACATCACCAGGTCGTTCTGCAGATCGATCATCCCGAAGAGCTTGCCGCGAGGTACGCCCTGCAAGCCATCCTCGCCACCCGTGAAAGGCGCCTGCAGGCACACGAAGAACAGCATCTGCGCCAGCGCCAGCGTGATCATGGTGGAGTAAATGCCCTGGCGGCGGATGGCGAAGAACCCGACGATCAGGCCCAGCACGGCGCCACCCGCTGTGCCCAGCAAAAGGCCGATCTCCGGCGTGACCGCCCACACCTTGAGGGCGTGGCCCGTCATGTAGGCCGAGCCGCCCAGGAAAGCGGCGTGCCCGAAGGACAGCATGCCCGTGTAGCCCAGCAGCAGGTTGAACGCTGAAGCAAACAGTGCAAAGCACATCAGCTTCATGACAAAGATGGGGTAGGCGCCCAGAAAAGGAGCTGCAATCAGCGCAAGCAGCAGCAGGACATAGCCAATGTTGGCAGTGTTCTTGACGTTCATTCTCGTGGCTCCTTATTTTTCTTTGCCGAACAGGCCGGCGGGGCGAATGAGGAGAACGATGACCATGATGACGAACACCACGGTGGAAGAGGCCTCCGGATAAAACACTTTGGTAAAACCTTCTACAACACCCAGGCCCAGTCCGGTGAGGATGGAGCCCATGATGGAACCCATGCCGCCGATCACCACGACAGCAAACACGACGATGATCAGGTTCTGGCCCATGAGTGGCGAGACCTGGTACACCGGTGCGGCCAGCACCCCGGCAAATGCCGCCAGGCCAGCGCCGAAAGCGTAGGTCAGCGTGACCATGACGGGAACGTTGATCCCGAATGCTTCCACCAGGCGCGGGTTCTCGGTACCGGCACGCAGGTAGGCACCCAGCTTGGTCTTTTCAATCACATACCAGGTAGCCAGACACACCACCACCGATGCCACCACCACCCAGGCACGGTAGTTGGGCATGATCATGAAGCCCAGGTTGGTTGCGCCCTCCAGCGCCTCGGGCGTGTCGTAGCCCAAGCCCGAGACACCGTAGATCGAGCGGAACACGCCCTCGATCAGCAGGGTGAGACCCAGCGTGAGCAACAGGCCATACAGGTGATCAAGCTTGTAGATCCAGCGCAGCAGCAGGCGCTCGATCACGACCCCGAACAGCCCCACCACCAGCGGCGCCAATACCAGCATCAACCAGTAGTTGATGCCAAAGTAGTTCATGGCCATCCAGGTAATCAGGGCCCCTGTCATGAACAGCGCGCCGTGCGCAAAGTTGATGACGTTGAGCAGGCCAAAGATCACGGCCAGCCCAAGGCTGAGGATTGCGTAAAACGATCCGTTGACCAGCCCCAAAAGGAGCTGGCTCAACAGGCCGGGCAATGAGACACCAAAGATTTCCATGGGAAGCAGCAGCAGGTGATGGTGAGTTGCGAGGCAGAGGTCGTCAATGTGCCTGGCACACCCGCAGGGCGGCCAGGCGCATCAGCAACCTCTCAGGGATTTACTTCCAGAGCGGGCACTTGGATTCGGCCTTGGTGGTGAACACCGATTCGCCAGGAAGCTTCTTGACCAGCTTGTAGTAGTCCCACGGCTTGGTGGATTCGGAAGGCTTCTTCACTTCCATCAGGTACATGTCATGCACGTAGCGGCCGTCGGCGCGGATCTGGCCCTTGCCGAAGAAGTCATCGATCTTCATCTTCTTGAGCTCGGCCATCACCTTGTCGGCGTCGGTGGACTTGGCTGCTTCCACGGCCTTCAGGTAGGTCATGGTGGCAGAGTAGTCTGCTGCCTGGATCTCACCGGGCATGCGCTTGGTTTTTTCAAAGTAGCGGTTGGCAAACTTGCGCGTATCGTCGTTCAGATCCCAGTACCAGCTGGTGGTGAACTGAAGGCCTTCGGTGTTGCGCAAGCCCATGCTGTGGATGTCGCTGATGAAGATCAGCAGACCGGCCAGCTTCATGTTCTTGCCAATGCCGAATTCCTTGGCGGCCTTGATGGCGTTGATGGTGTCGCCGCCCGCGTTGGCCAGGCCCAGGATCTGCGCCTTGGAGTTTTGTGCCTGCAGCAGGAAGGACGAGAAGTCAGAGGCGTTCAGGGGGTGGCGCACGGCGCCCACCACGTTGCCGCCCTTGGCCTTCACCACGGCGGTGGTGTCGGCTTCCAGCGCATGACCGAAGGCGTAGTCGGCGGTGAGGAAATACCAGCTCTTGCCGCCACCATCCACGATGGCCGAGCCCGTGCCCTTGGCCAGCGCCACGGTGTCGTACGCGTAGTGCACGGTGTAAGGCGTGCACTGATCGTTGGTCAGTGCAGAGCTGCCGGCGCCGTTGTTGAAGTACACGCGCTTCTTCTCTTCAGCGACCTTGGCGATCGCCAGTGCCGTGCCCGAGTTGGTGCCGCCGAACAACATGTTCACGCCCTGGGTGTCGACCCACTCGCGGGCCTTGGAAGCGGCAATATCGGCCTTGTTCTGGTGGTCTGCAGAGAGCAGCTCGATGGGCATGCCCAGCACCTTGCCGCCAAAGTCGTCGATCGCCATCTGGATGGCCAGTGCGCCGTTCTTGCCCTCCACGTCGGAGTAGAGGCTGGACATGTCGGTGATGAAACCGATCTTGACCTTGTCCTGCGCGTGCACGGCCGAAGTGGCAAGACCTGCTGCGCCCAGCATCAGTGCCAGCACTTTGAGTTGTTTCTTCATGGATATGTCTCCTGGTGGTGTGGTGGAAGAAAGCGAAAAATATGCGGGCGTGTCTTACACACCCAGCAATTCGTTGAGCACGGACATCTTTTCTTCAAGCTCGGAGGCCCCGAACTTCTCGACGATGCGGCCATGCTCCATCACGTAAAACCGGTCGGCCAGCGGCGCGGCGAAGCGGAAGTTCTGCTCCACCATGACCACGGTGTAGCCTTTTTCGCGCAGCATCATGATCATTCGCGCGAGCGCCTGCACGATGACGGGAGCGAGGCCTTCGGAGATCTCGTCGAGCAGCAATAGGTTGGCCCCCGTGCGCAGGATGCGCGCGACCGCCAGCATCTGCTGCTCGCCGCCGGACAGGCGCGTGCCCTGGCTGTTCCTGCGTTCTGCCAGGTTGGGGAACATGGCGTAGATTTCCTGCACCGACATGCCGGCCGTGCCGGTCTTGAGCGCTGGCGGCAGCAGCAGGTTTTCTTCGCACGAGAGGCTGGAGAAGATGCCCCGCTCTTCCGGGCAGTAGCCCACGCCCAGGTGCGCAATGCGGTGTGTGGGCATGTTGATGGTTTCCACGCCGTTGATCTTGACCGAGCCTTTGCGCGAGCCGGTCAGGCCCATGATGGCGCGCATGGTGGTGGTGCGGCCGGCGCCGTTGCGACCCAGCAGGGTGACCACTTCGCCGGGCTGCACGACGATGTCCACGCCATGGAGCACGTGCGATTCACCGTACCAGGCTTCGAGGTTCCTGATTTCCAGGGCAGGGGTCTTGGATGCAGTCGTCGCCATCTCAGTGGGCTCCCTGCAGTTGGCCGTCGGTCGTGCCCATGTAGGCTTCCATGACTTGGGGGTTGTTGGACACTTCTGCGTACGGGCCTTCTGCGAGCACCGCGCCGCGCTGCAGCACGGTGATGCGGTCAGCAATGGTGGAGACGACTTTCATGTTGTGCTCGACCATCAGGATGGTGCGGCCTGCAGAGACTTTCTTGATGAGCTGGGTGACGCGGTCCACGTCTTCGTGGCCCATGCCCTGGGTAGGCTCGTCCAGCAGCATGAGTTCAGGCTCCATGGAGAGCGTGGTGGCAATTTCCAGGGCACGCTTTCTGCCGTAGGGCAGGTTCACCGTGACCTCGTCGGCCAGGTCTTCAAGCCCCACTTCCGTGAGCAACTGCATGGCCCGGTCGTCCAGCTGGCGCAGGGTGCGTTCGCTGCGCCAGAAGTGAAACGATGTGCCCAGCTTGCGCTGCAGGCCCAGCCGTACGTTCTCCATCAGCGTGAGGTGCGGGAACACTGCGGAGATCTGGAACGAGCGAATCACACCACGGCGGGCAATCTGCGCAGGTTGCTCGCGTGTGATGTCGTGGCCGTTGAAACGGATGGTGCCCGAGGTTGGCTCCAGGAACTTGGTCAGCAGGTTGAAGCAGGTGGTCTTGCCTGCACCGTTGGGGCCGATCAGCGCATGGATGGAACCCCGGCGCACGGCCAGGTTCACGTCGCTGACGGCGGTAAAGCCCTTGAACTCTTTGGTCAGGCTGTGGGTTTCAAGAATGACGTCGCTCATTGCGCCTGGGTCGCTCCGTAGGGTGCTGAGGAAAGAAGCCTTGTTCGGCAAGGTCTTCATGCGTGCGTTTTGATCGCAGTGAATGGTATGCCGCCACACCGGCACACATACTGGGACTAATGCCTATGTATAAACGCCTACACCCCGCCCCGTGCCCCCCGCAGTCCCACAGCGCTTGCTGGCAGGCGGGCCGAGATGTTTGCAGACTCTTGCTTTTTGCTGACATCCACGGTTGCCAGCACTCGCAAACTCCGGCGTGCCCTCATGGCCAGCGCCACCGGGCCCGCAGGCGTGGGTGCTCCACCCCGGCACGGGCCCTACACTGCCATTCATGGCACCCACCCCCACTACAACGCCCGCACGCGGCGCGCCCAGCTCCCTGACCGGGCTCCTGCCCTTCTTGCGACCTTACCGGGTGCGCATCGCTTTGTCATTGCTGTTTCTGGTGCTCGCGGCGCTGGCGACGCTGGCGTTCCCCCTGGCCCTGCGCAACCTGGTGGATGGCGGGTTGCTCAACGCGGAAAAAGGGGCGCAGACCATGGCGCTGCGCAATCATTTCGAAGCACTGTTCGTCGTGGCGGTCGCCCTGGGTGTTTTTTCGGCCGCGCGGTTTTACATGGTGAGCTGGCTCGGGGAGCGCGTCACTGCCGATCTGCGCCATGCGGTATATGCCCACGTGCTGCAGCAAAGCCCGCAGTTCTTTGAAACCACGCAGACGGGGGAAGTCCTCTCACGCCTCACCACCGACACGACGCTGGTGCAGTCAGTGGTGGGGGCGTCGCTATCGATGGGATTGCGCAATGCCGTGATGGGGGTGGGCGCACTGGCGATGCTGGTGTGGACCAATCCTTATGTCATGTCGGTGGTGTTGCTGGCCGTGGTGCTGGTGGTATTGCCAACGCTGTGGATCGGGCGCAGGGTGCGGCGCCTTTCTCGCGATAGCCAGGACCGTGTGGCGGACTCCAGCGCCATTGCTGCCGAGGTGCTCAATGCCGTACCCGTGGTGCAAAGTTACACGGCCGAGACGCGCGAGTCCGCACGCTTCAGGCAGGCTACCGAAAACGCGTTCCAGGTCGCGGTCAAGCGCACCCGCGCCCGGGCCTTGCTCGTGGCCTTCATCATCATCGCCAACGCTGCCCTGTTGCTCTGGGGGCTATACCAAGGCACGGAGGCCGTACTCGCGGGCAAGATGACGGCCGGACATCTCGGGCAGACGGTGGTTTACGTGATTTTGCTGGCCGGCGCTGTGGCGGTGCTGGGCGAAGTCTATGGTGACCTGCTGCGGGCAGCCGGGGCCACGGAGCGGCTGATGGAACTGCTGGGCACGCAGTCGCCCGTGACAGACCCTGCCACACCACAAGATCTGCCCTTGTCGGATCGGGGCCTGGACGTGGAGTTCGAAAATGTCCAGTTCTTCTACCCCTCGCGCCCCGACCAACCCGCGCTGCAGAACTTTTCGCTGCACCTTGCACCGGGCGAAACGGTTGCATTGGTGGGCGCAAGCGGCGCAGGCAAAACCACGGTGTTCCAGCTGCTGCAGCGCTTCTACGACGTGGGAGCGGGCGCGCAGGGCCCAGCCCAGGGCGTGATCCGGCTCAACGGCGTGGACATCCGCCACCTGCGGCTGGAGACCCTGCGGTCGTGCACAGGGACGGTGCCGCAGGACGCTGTGATCTTCTCGGCATCGGCAATGGACAACATCCGCTACGGCCGCCCCGAGGCAACGGACGCAGAAGTCATCGCGGCCACCCGGGCCGCGTTTGCACACGACTTCATCACCGCCCTGCCCGAGGGCTATGCCACGTTTCTGGGTGAGCGGGGCGTGCGGTTGTCTGGCGGCCAGCGGCAGCGCATTGCCATTGCCCGCGCCATGCTCAAGAACCCGCCCCTGCTGCTGCTGGACGAGGCCACCAGCGCACTGGACGCCGAAAGCGAACGCATGGTGCAGGCCGCGCTGGACACCGCCATGCAGCGCCATACGGGCCGCCGCACCACGCTGGTCATTGCACACCGGCTGGCGACGGTGCAAAACGCCGACCGCATCGTGGTGCTGGAACACGGACGTATCGTGGAGCAAGGCACTCACACGGCGCTGATGGCGCAAGGCGGCGTCTACGCACGGCTTGCGGCACTGCAGTTCACGGTTTGATCGGGTGGGCGAGGGATGGCCCAGCTAACCGCCCCGCTGCGGCCAACCAGCGCCGAGAAACAATTCAAAGCCCTCAAGAATGCTATTGAGCTTATAGCTGCCAGCGCTTATCCCATAAGCGCTAGAGCCGGAAAACACCAATATTCCGATTGCCCAGCGAGCAGCCTCACTGAAGGGTCTCTTTGGCCGCCAAAGGTAGCGGCAAGGGCACTACGGCGATGCCCTCCTCCACCAACTCCATCGCCTCATCGGGCGTGGCCTGGCCGCGTATGGCGCGCTCTTGCACCTCCCCGTGGTGGATGCGTCTGGCCTCTTGCGCAAACTGCGCGCCAACGTCCTCGGTCTTGGCGATGATCTGGCGCGCCAGCTGCAGCCACGCAGCCTGTAAAGCGGGGGGCAGGACGGTAGCATCCGTGGGCGCGTGACCAACTGTGAGCGCATCAGAAGGTTGCGCGGGCGCTGCCGCAGGGGCATGCGGCTCCCGGGCGCCGAGGTTCAGGCGGGGCGCACTCAGGCGCTTTTCAATGTGGTCGTCTGCACAGAGCGGACACTGCACCAGACCCCGGCTCCGTTGGCCCTGAAAATCATCTTCCGACGCAAACCAGCCTTCAAAGACGTGGCCCTGTCGGCATTGCAGGTCAAGCACCTTCATGGCTGGATAGTGCGGCCGAGCCGGTCGTCAACCGTGGCGCCGCAGCAGGTAACGGTAAACAAACCCCGGAAAGGCCAGCGTGAGAAACAGCGTGCCGGTGACGGCATAGAACTCCCACCCCTGGGGTGCGATCTGCCCGGCCCTGCGCTCCAGGAGCAGCGCCAGGCCACCCACCAGAAAGTACAGCAGCACGAGTTCTGCAAGTCGCCCGATCAGGGGTTTGCGCCCCGCAGCCTCAGGCCCGACGACCAGCCAGCGATGATTCAGAAACGGCAGGTTGGCGGCGATGAAAGCCGCAACGATGACCAGCCAGACGGACGCCGTGATAGACACTGAGCCAACGAACGCAAAGCGCCGTTCAGGTTGCCAGTGCGCGCACGACGGCATCCGCACAGAGTGCCATCAGGCCACCGGGCAGGAGGCCCAGCACCAGCACCAAGGCGGCGTTGAGCGTGAGCACCACACGCACATCCACGGGAGCGGAGACACTCGAAGCGGTCAGCGGAGCATCAAAGTACATGACCTTGACCACGCGCAGGTAGTAGAAGGCACCGATGAGCGACATGATCACCGCAAACACGGCCATGGCAATGTACAGGGTCTGGCCCGAGGCCACCAGGGCCTGGAGTACCGCCAGCTTTGCGTAGAACCCCACCAGCGGCGGAATCCCGGCCATCGAGAACAGGCAGACCGCCATCACGCCGGCGTACAGGGGGCTGCGCTGGTTGAGGCCCGCGAAGTCTGAAATCTCTTCGCTTTCAAAGCCTTCACGTGCCAGCAGGAGGATGACACCGAATGCAGCCAGCGTGGTGAGCACATAAGTGACCACATAGAACATGGAGGCACTGTAGGCATTCTCGACCGCCGTTGCATCGACATTGCCGTTGATCACGCCGGACATCAGGCCGAGCAACACGAAACCCATCTGCGAAATCGTCGAGTACGCCAGCATGCGTTTCAGATTGGTCTGTGCAATGGCCGCAAGATTGCCCACCAGTAGCGAGCCAATGGCGAGCACCGCAAGCATCTGCTGCCAGTCAATGGCCAACGGGAGCAGACCATCCACCAGAAGCCGGATGGTGATGGCAAAGGCAGCCAGCTTCGGAGCGCCACCGATCATCAAGGTCACGGCCGTCGGCGCACCCTGGTACACGTCCGGAATCCACATGTGAAATGGCACAACACCCAGCTTGAAGGCCAGGCCGGCCACCACGAACACCAGGCCGAACACCAGCACCTGGTGGCGGATTTGTCCGGCGTTCACTGCCTTGAAGACCTGGCCGATGTCTAGCGATCCTGTCGCGCCATAGACCATCGACAAGCCGTACAGCAGGAAGCCGCTGGCCATGGCGCCGAGCACGAAATACTTCATGGCAGCTTCGGTCGAGGTGGCGTTATCGCGGCGCAGGGCCACCAGGGCGTAGCTGGAAAGCGTCAGCAATTCCAGGCCCAGATAAATCACCAGGAAGTTGTTGCCCGAGATCATGATGAACATGCCCAGGAGCGCAAACATCGACAAGGTGAACATCTCACCGCCGCGCAACATGTCGCGGTCTGCCGCATAGGGGCGCCCGTAGACCAGCGTGATCATCATGGCCACCGTGGCAAAGCACTTGAGCCAGTTGCCCATGGCATCACTTACCACCATGTTGCCAAAGCCGTAGAACGTGTTGCCGCTGCTGGCATACATGGCTTGCAGCGCTGCAACCACTGCCAGCGTGAGCATGGTCAACACGTAGGTGCCTGTACGGCGCGCGCTGTGCACACCCAGATCGACCAGCGCAATCACGCAGGCCATGGTCAACAGCACGATTTCGGGATAAATCGCGAGCCAGCTGATGTTGTCAATCATCTTCTTGAATCTCTTAGTTCAGCTTGGACAGCGCAACGTGCTTGAGCAGTTCCGCCACCGAGGTGTCCATCACGTCCGTGAACGGACGGGGATACAGGCCCATGGCCAGTACGGCAATGCCCAGCAGGGCCAGCACCAGGAATTCGCGGCTGTCGATATCTGTCAGCGCCTTCACGTTCTCGTTGCCCACAGGCCCCAGGTACACGCGCTTGAACATCCACAGCGTGTACGCTGCGCCAAAGATCAGCGCGGTGGCAGCCGCCAGGCCAATCCAGAAGTTGGCCTTGACGGCGCCGAGGATCACCATCCACTCGCCCACAAAGCCGGCAGTTCCTGGCAGGCCGCAGTTGGCCATCGCAAACAGCAGCGCAAAGGCCGTGAAGTTGGGCATGGTGTTGACCACACCGCCGTAAGCGGCGATTTCACGCGAATGCACGCGGTCATACAGCACGCCAATGGACAGGAACATCGCGCCAGAGACAAAGCCGTGGGCAATCATCTGCACCAGACCGCCAGACACGCCCAGATCGTTGAAGATAAAGAAGCCCAGCGTCACGAAGCCCATGTGCGCCACGGACGAATACGCCACCAGCTTCTTCATGTCCTTCTGGACCATGGCCACCAAGCCCACATAGATCACGGCAATCAGCGACAGGGCAATCATCAGCCAGGCCCACTCGCGCGATGCATCGGGGGCGATGGGCATGGAAAAACGCAGGAAGCCATAGGCCCCCAGCTTCAGCATGATGGCGGCCAGCACGGCGGAGCCGCCGGTGGGCGCCTCCACATGCACGTCGGGCAGCCACGTGTGCACCGGCCACATGGGCACCTTCACGGCAAATGCAGCAAAAAAGGCAAAGAACAGCAAGGTCTGCGCCGTACGGCTCAGCGGCAACTGGTGCCATGTTGCGATGTCGAAGCTGCCACCCGACTGGTTGTACAAAAAGATGAGCGCGATCAGCATCAACAGCGAACCGAGCAGCGTATACAGGAAGAACTTGAACGCCGCGTAGATCTTGTTGGGGCCACCCCAGATGCCGATGATCAGGTACATCGGGATCAGCGTGGCTTCGAAGAACACATAGAACAGCATGCCGTCCAGTGCGGTGAACACGCCAATCATCAGGCCGGACAGGATCAGGAACGCGCCCATGTACTGGTTGACGCGCTCGGTAATGGACTCCCAGGAAGCCATCACCACGATGACGGTGATAAACGCCGTCAGCGGCACGAACCAGAACGAAATGCCATCCACCCCCAGGTGGTAATGCACGTTGAAACGTTCGATCCAGGCAGCCTTCTCGACAAACTGCATCGCCGCCGTTCCCAGCTGGAAGCCGTCGTAAAGCGGCAGTGTCACCAGAAAGCCAATCATGGCACCCACCAGCGCCAGCCACCGCACGGCGCGGGCATGTTCATCCCGCCCGACAGCCAGCAGCAGCACACCAAAGGCAATCGGCGTCCAGATTGCAAGACTCAACAGACCCATTTGTTGTTTTCCTTATTTGATGAGCTGCAGGAGAGCATCGCCCCAGACAAACCAGGTCATCAGAGCGAAGACACCCAGGATCATCACCAGCGCGTAGTGAAAGATAAAACCCGACTGCATCCAGCGCACGATGCCGGAAACCCCACGCACCAACTTCCAAGAGCCGTTCACGAGAGCGCCGTCGATGATGGCCTGGTCGCCGACCTTCCAGAGGCCCACACCCAGCATGCGTGCCCCACGGGCAAGGACGTTCTCGTTGATCCAGTCCATGTAGTACTTGTTCTCCAGCAGCGTATACAACGGCTGAACGCGTGCCTTGATCGCGGCCGGCAACGCAGGATTCACCATGTACATGTAGTACGAGGCTGCCACACCTGCCAGTGCGAGCCAGAACGGCGCCGTTTGCAGCCCATGCAGTGCCATGCCCACCGGACCGTGGAAGATTTCTGCCAGCTTCGCCATGGCCGGGTGCTTGGCTGCGTCGACAAAAATGACGTCCTTGAAAAAGTCGCCAAACAGCATGGGCTGGATGAACATGAAGCCCACGACTACCGACGGTATGGCCAAAAGCACCAGCGGCACCGTCACCACCCAGGGGGATTCATGCGGCTTGGCATCATGCCCGTGGTGATCGTCATGACCATGATGGTCGTGGTGGTGCGCATCCGGGTTCTGGTCGTAGCGCTCCTTGCCATGGAAGACCAGGAAGTACATGCGGAACGAGTAGAACGCCGTGATGAAAACGCCCGCCAGCACCGCGAAGTGCGCAAACCCGGCCGCGGGCAGCTGGCTGAAATGCACTGCCTCGATGATGCTGTCCTTGGAGTAGAAACCCGAGAACAGCGGTGTTCCGATCAATGCCAGCGAGCCCAGCAGCGAGGTGATCCAGGTGATGGGCATGTACTTGCGCACGCCACCCATCCAGCGGATGTCCTGGTTATGGTGCATGCCCATGATGACCGAGCCGGCCCCGAGAAACAGCAGCGCCTTGAAGAACGCGTGGGTCATCAGGTGGAACACGGCCACCGAGTACGCCGAAGCCCCCAGCGCCACGGTCATGTAGCCCAGCTGCGAGAGCGTGGAATAGGCCACCACGCGTTTGATGTCGTTCTGGATGATGCCCAGGAAACCCATGAACAGCGCCGTGATGGCACCGATCACAAGAATGAAGTTCAACGCTGTATCAGACAGTTCAAACAGTGGCGACATGCGTGCCACCATGAAGATGCCCGCCGTCACCATGGTGGCCGCGTGGATCAGCGCCGAAATGGGGGTGGGACCTTCCATCGAATCGGGCAACCACACGTGCAACGGGAACTGAGCCGACTTGCCCATGGCACCGATGAAAAGGCAAATGCAGATGACGGTGATCAGCATCCAGTCAGTGCCAGGGAAAGCCAGACCACCCAGCTCACCTGTCTTTGCAAACACTTCGCCGTAGTTGAGCGTGCCAGCGTAGGCGGCAATCAGGCCAATGCCCAGGATAAAACCGAAGTCCCCCACCCGGTTGACCAGGAACGCCTTCATGTTGGCGAAGATGGCCGACGGCTTGTTGAACCAGAAGCCAATCAGCAGGTACGAAACCAAGCCCACGGCTTCCCAACCGAAGAACAGCTGCAGCAGGTTATTGCTCATGACCAGCATGAGCATCGAGAACGTGAACAACGAGATGTAGGCAAAGAAACGGTTATAGCCGTCATCCTCTTCCATGTAGCCAATGGTGTAGATATGCACCATGAGGGACACGAAAGTCACCACAACCATCATCATGGCCGTGAGGCTGTCCACCAGGAAACCAACTTCCATCTTGAGACCACCTACGACCATCCAGGTGTAAAGCGTCTCGTTGAACCGGGCACCATCGACCGCAACGCTCTTGAGCGTCATCGCCGACAGCACGAATGCCACAAACACGCCCAGAATCGTCAGGGTATGGCTCAGGCGGCGGCCAATCCAGTTACCACCAAAGGTCGTACCAAAGATGCCGGCCAGCAAAGCGCCCGCAAGCGGTGCCAGCGGCACGGCCAGGAGCGTTGAAGCAGAGAGGGTTTGACTCATTCTTGAGAACCTTGGGAATACGGGGACACCATCAACCCTTGAGGGTGTTGAGGTCTTCCGCGTTGATGCTGGACTTGTTGCGGAACAGCAGTACCAGAATGGCCAGGCCAATGGCCGACTCGGCTGCCGCCACGGTCAGGATGAAGAACACGAACACCTGGCCGTGCATATCGCCCAGATAGTGCGAAAAGGCGACGAAGTTCATGTTCACGGCCAAAAGCATCAATTCGATGGCCATCAGCAGCACGATCAGGTTCTTGCGGTTCAGGAAAATCCCGATCACCGCCAGCGCGAACAGCATCGCACCCAGCGAGAGAAAGTGTCCCAGCGTCAGCGTCATGCTTTTTTCTCCTCAGCGGCAGGCGCGGTCGGCGCTTCGTCCACCGGCTTTTGCGTAACGGCGACCTTCACCACTTCCAGCCGGTCCGCAGCACGGACGCGGATCTGCGCAGCGGGGTTGATGGCCTTGCTGTCCTTGCGCTGACGAAGAGTCAACGCAATGGCTGCAATCATCGCCACCAGCAGGATCACCGCCGCAATTTCAACGGGGTAGAGATACTCGGTGTACAGCAGGATGCCCAGCGCCTTCGTGTTCGAATAGGGAACCACTTGTCCTGCGGCGTTCACCATCGTTGCGACCGCCTTTGGTTCGTCCATGCCCCGAAAACCACCCATCAGCACCGCAGCCATTTCCAGGGCAATCAGCGCGCCCACTGTGGCTGCCAGGGGAAAATGCTTCCAGAAACCCTTGCGCACCGTGTCCACATGGATGTCCAGCATCATCACGACGAACAGGAACAGCACCATCACCGCGCCCAGGTACACAAGCACCAGGGCAATGGCCAAAAACTCGGCTTTGAGCAACAGCCATACGGCCGAAGCTTGCGAAAACGCGAGAATGAGATAGAGCACAGCGTGCACCGGATTGCGCGCGGTGATCACCCGGAAGGCCGCAAACAGCAGCACGACCGAGAAGAGGTAGAAGAAACCAGTCTTGGCGTCCATGAATCGGGTCTTTATAGAAAGTCTGGCAAAACAGGCTGCACCGGGCACCGCTTAGCGGTACTTGGCGTCCGCAGCCTTGGCTGCCGCAATTTCACCTTCGTACCGGTCGCCTACGGCCAGGAGCATGTCCTTCGTGAAATACAGATCGCCGCGCTTTTCGCCGTGGTATTCGAAGATATGGGTCTCCACAATCGAATCCACCGGGCAGCTCTCCTCGCAGAAACCGCAAAAAATGCACTTGGTCAGGTCGATGTCGTAGCGTGTGGTACGGCGCGATCCATCTGAACGTACATCCGACTCAATGGTGATGGCCATCGCCGGGCACACAGCCTCGCAAAGTTTGCAGGCAATGCACCGCTCTTCACCGTTGTCATAACGGCGCAACGCGTGCAGGCCACGGAAACGGGGAGACAAGGGCGTCTTCTCTTCCGGGAACTGGACGGTCACCTTGCGGCGAAAAGCGTAGCGACCCGTAAGGGCCATGCCCTTGAGTAACTCCACGAGCATGAAGCTCTTGAAGAAATCCTTGATCGAAAAAGGTGCAGCAGCAGCAACAGCAGTCATTTGTGTCCCCGCTTATTTCCAGATATTCCAAGGCGAGAGCAACCACCCGCCGACAAACAACAAATACACCAGCGTGACTGGAATAAAGATCTTCCAGCCCAGACGCATGATCTGGTCATAGCGGAACCGCGGGAAGGTAGCCCGGATCCAGATGAACATCGAGACCACTAGGAAGGTCTTGATCCCCAACCAGATCCACCCTGGAATCCAGTTGAACAGCGCGCTGTCGATGGGGGGCAACCAGCCGCCGAGAAACATCAGTGCAGCCAGTATCGAAACAAGCCACATGCTGGCGTACTCGGCCAGGAAGAAGATCGCAAAGCCCATGCCGGAATACTCCACCATGTGCCCGGCCACAATTTCTGCCTCACCTTCCACCACGTCAAAGGGATGGCGGTTGGTTTCTGCCACACCCGAAATCAGGTAGACCAGAAAGATGGGCAACAACGGGAGCCAGTTCCAGGACAGGAAAGTCAGGCCTTTGTCTGCAGCCATGCCACGACCCTGCCCCATCACGATCTCGGTGAGATTCATGCTGCCGGAGACCATGATCACGACCAGGAAACAGAAACCCATGGCAATTTCGTAACTCACCATCTGAGCGGAAGCTCGCAGGGCACCCAGGAACGCATATTTGGAGTTCGAGGCCCAGCCCGCAATGATCACACCGTACACCTCGATCGAGGTGATGGCCATCACCAGCAGCAAGCCTGCGTTGACGTTTGCCAGCGCGACGTCCGGGCCGAACGGGATCGCCACCCAGGCAGCCAGCGCCGGCATGATAGCCATGACAGGGCCCAGCACAAACAGCCCTTTGCTGGCGGCCGTGGGCTGGATGATTTCCTTTGTCAGCAATTTCAGCGCATCGGCAATAGGCTGCAGCAATCCCAAGGGGCCCACGCGATTGGGGCCGTGGCGAACCTGCATGAAGCCCAGGAGCTTGCGTTCCCAAAGCGTGAGATAGGCCACCGCACCCATCAGCGGCGCCAGAATACACACGATCTTGATGAGAATCCAGAGTACCGGCCACACCACGCCAGTCCACCAGCCAAAGGAAAGCAGGTTCAGGCCTGCGTTGTAAATCGCGTCGATCATGCGGCCACTCCTTCACGAGCGCTGCGGGCGTCAGCAGTGAGCTGCAAGGACGCGGAACGGCGCACCAGGCTGTCCAGTTGATAGATGGATGCGACCACCGGCTCGCCAACCGCTGCGGCTCCGGTGGTGGAGACCGCCTTCACCACATTGGACAGCTGGTCAGCCGACAGCTGCGTGATCGTGCCTGCAGGAGCATTTGTGGCACGGGCCAGCACATCCTGCGAGGTTTCAAAGTCAAAGCCCGGCACATCCAGCAGATTGGCCAGAACACGCAGAACCTTCCATGCAGGACGGGTGTCACCCAGAGGACGTACCACGGCGTGGAAACTTTGCAGTCGGCCTTCGGCGTTGACAAAGCTGCCGGAGGTTTCCGTGAACGGGGCAATTGGCAACAGAACGTCACTGAACTCCATGTTGGCCTTGAAGGGGCTCAACGTGACCACCATCTCTGCACCAGCCAGGGCGGTTGCAGCCTTCGCGCCCGCAGCCGAATCATGAACTGGCTCGGTGTTGAGCAGCACCGCGGCCTTCAAACCACCGGAGAGCATTTGAGCCGCATTCAGACCACCGCCGACGGGATGGGCACCTACAAACTGCGCACCCACCGTGTTGGCAGCTTCCGTGAGGTAACCCACGCTCGCGCCGGTGTTCTCAGCAATCCAGTTGGCAAGTGCCAGCAGCTGACTGGCTTGCGCATGGTGTGCAGCGGCATTGCCCAGCAGCACAGCCTTGCGCTCACCACCGAGCAGGGAGCGGGCGATGGCCTGGGTTGCATCGCTGGCAGCAGCCGCGCCTTGAGGTGCGGCAACGCCTTTCTCCTGGGCCACGGCGGACGCAATGCCACCCAAGATTTGCACCCATTGCGCAGCGCCTTGCGCCACGAAAGATTGAACGGGCATGGCCCAATCGTGAGTCACCGATGCGATGGCGCTTACCTGGCAGCCATGGCGGGCAGCCTGACGGATGCGCTGGGCAAACAATGGATGGTCTTTGCGCAGATTGGAGCCCACCACCAGCACGCGTTGCAGCGTGGACAGCGAAGCGATGGACGTACCCAGCCAGCGGATTCCCTCCGGCGCCGCGAACTCCGCATTGCGCAGGCGGTAGTCGATGTTGTCGCCGCCGAGGCCACGTACCAGCGCTGCCGCCAGGTACAGTTCCTCCAGCGTGCTGTGCGGACTGACCAATGCCCCAATACTGCTCGCGCCATGGTCATGCTTGATGTTCTTGAGACCGTTGGCCACATACTCCAACGCGGTCTGCCAGTCCACTTCCTTCCACGCCCCGCCCTGCTTGAGCATGGGCCGGGTCAGGCGCTCGTCGCTGCTGAGCGCCTCATAGGAAAAACGGTCGCGGTCGGCAATCCAGCATTCATTGACGGCCTCGTTCTCGAACGGCACAACACGCATGACCTTGTGGTTCTTGACCTGAACAATCAGGTTGGCGCCGGTGGAGTCATGTGGGCTTACCGAGCGACGGCGCGACAGCTCCCAGGTGCGGGCGCTGTAGCGGAAAGGCTTGCTGGTCAGCGCACCGACCGGGCAGATGTCGATCATGTTGCCCGACAGCTCCGAGTCCACCGTGTCGCCGGTGACCGTGGTGATTTCAGAATGCTCGCCACGATGGATCATGCCGAGCTCCATCACGCCCGCCACTTCCTGGCCGAAGCGAACGCAGCGGGTGCAGTGGATGCAGCGGCTCATCTCCTCCATGGAGATCAGCGGGCCCACGTCCTTGTGGAACACCACGCGCTTTTCTTCCTCATAACGCGAGGAAGAGCCCCCATAGCCCACAGCCAGATCCTGCAGCTGGCACTCGCCCCCCTGGTCGCAGATAGGGCAATCCAGAGGGTGGTTGATGAGCAAAAACTCCATGACCGACTGCTGCGCCTTGATGGCTTTGTCGCTCTTGGTGCGCACGATCATTCCCTGCGTGACCGGCGTGGCACAGGCAGGCATGGGCTTAGGAGCTTTCTCAACATCCACCAGGCACATGCGGCAATTGGCGGCGATCGAAAGTTTCTTGTGGTAGCAGAAATGCGGAATGTAAGTGCCTGCCTTCTCGGCTGCATGCATCACCATGCAGCCTTCGGCGACTTCCACTTTCTGACCGTCCAGTTCAATTTCAACCATATGTTCTCTCGCGATCAGACGGAGGTCGCGGCTTGTGGAGCCTTGTTCCGGATCAGTGCCTCAAACTCGGGACGGAAGTGTTTGATCATGGCGCGCACGGGCATGGCGGCCGCATCACCCAGTGCACAAATGGTGCGGCCCTGGATGTTGTCCGCCACCGAGTTGAGCAGATCCAGGTCACCCTCACGTCCGTGGCCATGCTGGATCCGATCGATCACGCGCCACATCCAGCCCGTGCCTTCGCGGCAAGGCGTGCATTGGCCGCACGACTCGTGCGAATAAAAATACGACAGGCGCAACAGGCTCTCGACCATGCTGCGGGAGTCATCCATGACGATGACAGCGCCCGAGCCCAGCATGGAGCCGGCCTTGGCGATGGAGTCATAGTCCATCGTGCATTCCATGATGATGGATGCCGGCAGGACAGGGGCCGACGAACCACCAGGGATCACCGCCTTCAGCTGACGGCCTTTGCGCACGCCGCCTGCCAGTTCCAGCAGCTTGGCAAACGGGGTACCCAGTGGCACCTCATAGTTGCCTGGCTTTTCGACGTCGCCAGACACCGAGAAAATCTTGGTGCCGCCGTTGTTGGGCTTGCCGCACTCCAGATAAGCTGCACCGCCATTGCGGATGATCCAGGGCACAGCCGCAAAGGTTTCCGTATTGTTGATCGTGGTGGGCTTGCCATACAGGCCAAAGCTGGCCGGAAACGGCGGCTTGAAACGGGGCTGCCCCTTTTTGCCTTCCAGCGATTCGAGCAATGCAGTTTCTTCACCGCAAATGTAGGCACCAAAACCGTGGGCTGCGTGCAGCTGAAAGCTGAAGCTGCCACCCAGGATGTTGTCGCCCAGATAGCCCGCAGCACGTGCTTCTTCCAGTGCAGCCTCAAAACGTTCGTAGGTCTGGAAGATCTCGCCGTGGATGTAGTTGTAGCCCACAGAGATGCCCATCGCGTACGCAGCGATGATCATGCCTTCGATAACGATGTGCGGGTTGAACTGAAGGATGTCGCGGTCCTTGCAAGTCCCCGGCTCGCCTTCGTCGGAATTGCACACCAGATATTTCTGGCCGGGGAATGAGCGGGGCATGAAGCTCCACTTCAGGCCCGTGGGGAAGCCCGCACCGCCCCGACCACGCAAGCCGGATTCCTTCACTGTGGCAATAACCTGGTCCTGCGTCAGGCCCTCGCTACCATCTTTACCCAGGATGCGACGCAGCGCCTGATAGCCACCACGCGCTTCGTAATCCTTGATGCTCCAGTTACCCCCATTCAGGCTCGCATAGATCTGGGGATTGATATGGCGATCGTGGAAGCAGGTCTGGACGCCTGTAGCCTGGAACTGGGAGAGTATTTGTGTTGCCGTGGTCATCACTGGCCCTCCGCCGCCCGCAGGCCATCAACGAGCTGGTCGAGCTTGTCGTTGTCCATGAAGCTGCACATCGTGCGATCGTTCACCAACATCACCGGCGCATCGGCACAAGCCCCCAGGCATTCGCATTGCTGCAGGGTGAACAGGCCGTCAGGTGTGGTCTCACCCATCGACACACCCAGCTTCTTTTCCAGGTGATGCAATGCCTTCTGCCCGTCGCGCAACTGGCATGGCAGATTCGTACACACGTTGAGCTTGTACTTGCCCACCGGCTGCTGGTTGTACATGTTGTAGAACGTCGTGACCTCGTGCACAGCAATCTGGGGCATGCCCAGATACTCGGCAATCACCGCTTCGCTCTCAGCACTTACAAAACCCTGCTCCTGCTGCACGATCGACAGGCAGGCCATCACGGCAGACTGCTTTTGCTCGGCGGGGTATTTGGCCACTTCACGCGCAAATCGCGCACGGGTCGCTTCGGTAATCATCGGTCAATCTCTCCGAACACGATATCCATGGTGCCAATGATGGCTACGGCGTCCGCAATCATGTGGCCGCGTGCCATTTCGTCCAGCGTGGCCAGGTGCGCGAAACCCGGCGCACGGATCTTGAGGCGGTAAGGCTTGTTGGCACCGTCACTCACCAGGTAGATGCCAAACTCGCCCTTGGGGTGCTCCACTGCGGCATAGGCCTCACCCTCGGGCACGTGAAACCCTTCAGTGAAAAGCTTAAAGTGGTGGATCAACTCCTCCATGTTGGACTTCATGGATTCACGAGCGGGCGCAGCCACCTTGTGATTGTCAGTAATGACAGGACCCGGATTGGCCTTGAGCCAGTCCACACACTGCTTGATGATGCGATTGGATTCGCGCATTTCCTGCACACGCACCAGATAGCGGTCATAGCAATCGCCAGTCTTGCCGACGGGCACGTCGAAGTCCACACGGTCGTACACATCGTACGGCTGGGTCTTGCGCAGGTCCCAGGCGATTCCGGAACCACGGATCATGGGGCCGGTCATGCCCAGATTCAGTGCGCGCTCGGGCGGCACCACACCAATACCCACCGTGCGCTGCTTCCAGATGCGGTTGTCGGTCAGAAGAGTCTCGTATTCATCCACGCAGCCAGGGAAACGCTTGGTGAAGTCGTCGATGAAATCGAGCAGCGAACCCTGACGATTCTGGTTCATGGCCTCCAGGGCCTTAGCATTCTTGATCTTGCTGACCTTGTACTGCGGCATGCTGTCCGGCAGGTCGCGGTACACACCGCCCGGCCGGAAGTACGCCGCATGCATGCGCGCGCCGGAAACGGCTTCATACATGTCAAACAGGTCTTCACGTTCGCGGAAGGTGTAGATCAGGATGGTAGAGCTGCCGCAGTCGTTGCCGTGCGAACCGAGCCACATCAAGTGGTTGAGCAGCCGTGTGATCTCGGAGAACATCACACGGATGTACTGCGCCCGCAAGGGCACTTCCAGACCCAGCAGCTTCTCGATGGCCAGGCAATAGGCGTGCTCGTTGCACATCATCGAGACGTAGTCCAGCCGATCCATGTACGGCAGCGACTGGATGTAGGTCTTGTGCTCGGCCAGCTTTTCGGTGGCGCGGTGCAACAGGCCGATGTGCGGGTCGGCACGCTGCACGACTTCACCATCGAGCTCCAGCACCAGGCGCAGCACACCGTGCGCGGCAGGATGCTGCGGACCAAAGTTCAGGGAATAGTTCTTGATTTCAGCCATGGTGGTTCACATCGGACGCGAACGCCTCAGTGCAGGCCTCCGTATTTGTCTTCGCGAATGATGCGCGGCGTGATCTCACGCGGCTCGATCGATACCGGCTCATACACCACGCGGCGCAACTCGGCGTCATAGCGCATCTCGACATGGCCGGACAGCGGGAAATCCTTACGAAAGGGATGACCGATAAAGCCGTAATCGGTCAGGATGCGCCGCAGATCGTTGTGGCCGTCGAACACAATGCCAAACAGGTCAAACGCTTCGCGCTCGTACCAATTGGCGGAATTCCAAAGGTCGGAGACTGAATCCACCACTGGGAAATCATCATCGGCGCAGAACACCTTGACCCGCACGCGCTGGTTCAGACTCACAGACAAGAGGTGCGACACCACGCAGTAGCGAGCACCTTCGTGCACCGCATCAGCGTAGGCGGAATAGTCCACACCGCACAGATCGATCAACTGCTCAAAGCGGCAACCTTCTGCGTCACGCAAAACCCGCATCGTTTCGAGGTAGTCGGCAGCATCCACCACCAACGTGACCTCGTCCAGCGCCACCGTGATCTGACGCACCTTCTCACCCAGTGCAGCGGCGATGTTGTCCTTGAGTTTTTCAGGCCGAATGGCTACAGCAGTCATCATCAACCCTTCAGACGCGAGCAATGGTGTTGGTGCGGCGGATCTTCTGCTGCAACTGGATGATCCCGTAAATCAGCGCTTCCGCAGTGGGAGGGCATCCAGGCACATAGACATCCACCGGCACAATGCGATCGCACCCACGCACCACCGAATAGCTGTAGTGGTAGTAACCGCCCCCATTGGCACAAGAGCCCATGGACAGAACCCAACGCGGCTCGGACATCTGGTCATACACCTTGCGCAAAGCAGGCGCCATCTTGTTGCACAGCGTGCCGGCAACGATCATCAGGTCGGACTGGCGCGGACTTGCGCGAAAAACCTCGGCCCCGAAACGACCGATGTCGTAACGCGCAGCCGCGGCATGCATCATTTCCACAGCGCAGCAAGCCAAGCCGAACGTCATGGGCCACAAAGAGCCGGTCTTGGCCCAGTTCACCACCGAGTCGTAACTCGTGGTGATGAAGCCTTCCTTCATCACGCCTTCAATCATTGCATCATCCTTGTTGAGGCCCGCTCATTCCCAATCCAGCGCGCCCTTTTTCCACTCGTAGGCAAAACCCACCACCAGAACGGCCAGGAAAATCACGACAGCGACAAAACCGGCAACCCCCACCTCATGCAGCGCCACGGCCCAAGGGAAGAGGAAAGCGATTTCCAGATCGAACAATATGAACAGGATCGCCACAAGGTAGTAGCGCACATCAAATTTCATGCGCGCGTCCTCGAAGGCTTCAAAGCCACATTCGTAGGGGGAGTTCTTCGCGTCATCCGGGCGGTTGGGGCCCAGGATGTAACCAAGTACGAGGGGGACAACGCCAACGGCGATGCCGACCAAGATGAACAAAAGGACGGGGAGGTACTGATCGAGGTTCATCTTGAGGATGTGCTCACCGCTGTAGCCTTGCCCGTCAGGACCCGAGCCGGGTCATGCAGGCAGGCCTTTGTTTTGGTGCCGTCGGCGAGACTCGAACTCGCACAGCTTTCGCCACTACCCCCTCAAGATAGCGTGTCTACCAATTTCACCACGACGGCTGATTTGTGCATCTGGATGGCATGAGGAACCTTGCGGTTTTGGCTTTCCAGACAATCCAGGATTCTACTCCGGAAAAACCCTGCTTCGACTTCCGAAGCCCAATTTAGTGCAGATTATTTGGTGGGGATCTGCGCTGCACCCGATGCAGGCACAGCCGGGGGCACGACCGCGTCGGATGCAGACAACGCAGGCGCCCCTGCGGGTACTGCAGCGCCCGGAGCTTCCAGCACGCTGCCAGAGCTCGCAGGCCGCGCATTGCCGAAGTAAGCCAACGCCAGCGTGGCCACAAAAAACACTGCCGCAAGCACCGCTGTGGTGCGCGACAGGAAGTTGGCACTGCCGCTGGCCCCAAACAGGCTTCCGGAGCTACCGCTGCCAAACGCAGCTCCCATGTCAGCACCCTTGCCATGCTGGATCAGGATCAGGCCAATCATCACCAGGGCCGTAAGCATCTGCACAGCCAGCACCACATTCACGATCACGTTCATTCTCTGTTCACTCCTGATTGAATTTGTTTAACGCGCCGCCTCACCGGGCGGCCGCAATGATCTGCAGAAAATCGGGCGCCTTCAGCGACGCGCCACCTACCAGACCACCATCAATGTCCGGCTGACCTAGCAGCTGAGCAGCATTGCCCGCATTCATGCTGCCGCCATACAACAAGCGGATACGGTCTGCATGTTCGCTAGCCGCTGCAAGTTGGGCGCGCAGCACAGCGTGCACGGCCTGCGCCTGCTCTGGCGAGGCAGTGCGTCCGGTACCGATGGCCCAGACAGGCTCGTACGCCACCACCACCTCACTGATGCAATGCCCATTGAGGTGAATGACCGCTGCCAATTGCCGCTTGACCACCGCCTCGGTCTGTCCTGCTTCGCGCTCCTGCAGGGTTTCGCCAACGCACACAATGGGTGTGATGCCCGCAGCCAGCGCGCGTTGCGCTTTCTCCGCGACCGCCGCATCGGTCTCACCGTGATACTGGCGACGTTCAGAATGCCCCACCAAGGTGTAGCGCACGCCAAAATCTTTCAACATCGCAGCCGACACCTCACCGGTGAATGCGCCCGCCTCGTGCTGCGATACATCCTGCGCAGCCACAGCCACCACAGACCCCGCCGCAGCAGCCTGCACCTGCGCCAGATAGGGCGCAGGCACTGCGACGGCTACGTCGCAGGCTGAGTCAGCAACGCCCGCCAGGATGCCCTTGAGCAAAGCCTCGTTGGCGGCCAGCGAGCCGTTCATCTTCCAGTTACCTGCGATGAGTTTCTTCTTGTTTTTCATGATCACCATGTCAGAACAATCTTGCCAATGTGCTGGTTCGACTCCATCAACGCATGTGCGCTTGCGGCGTCTGCCGCCGCAAACGTGCTGTGGATGACAGGCCGCACCTGGCCCGCCGCCAGCAGCGGCCACACATGCTCACGCAGTGCTTGCGCAATGGCGCCCTTGAAAGCCACGGGGCGTGGGCGAAGGGTGGAGCCGGTGATGGTGAGCCTTCGGCGCAGTACCAGTCCGGCGTTGAAACCGCTCTTGATACCGCCTTGCACAGCGATGATGACCAGGCGGCCATCTTCAGCCAGGCACTCGACCTCACGCTCCACGTAGTCGCCCGCAACCATGTCCAGCACGACATCCACCCCCTTGCCCTGCGTGAGGCGCTTGCCCTCTGCCACAAAGTCTTGGGACTTGTAGTTGATGGCGTGGTGCGCCCCAAGGCGCAGGCAAGCCGCGCACTTCTCATCGCTGCCCGCCGTGGCCAGCACGGTGACCCCGAATGCGCGTGCCAGCTGGATGGCCGTCACGCCAATGCCACTGGTTCCCCCCTGCACCAGCAAAGTCTCTCCGGCCTGCAGGCGGCCCCGGTCGAAAACATTGCTCCACACGGTGAAGAACGTTTCAGGCAGCGAAGCCGCCTCGACGTCGCTCAACCCTTGCGGCACGGGCAGGCACTGCGCGACCGGTGCAACACACCACTCGGCGTAGCCGCCCCCCGCCACCAGGGCACACACACGGTCACCCACCCGGATACCCGCTTCCACCATGGCCGCGGCATCGCCGGATTCGACGACACCGGCCACCTCCAGACCCGGAAGATCCGAAGTCCCCGGCGGCGGTGCGTAGTGCCCCATTCTCTGCAGCACATCGGGTCGGTTGATGCCACTGGCGGCAACGCGGATCAGGAGTTCGCCCGCACCCGGCTGGGGCACGGGACGGTCACCCAGACGCAGTACGCCAGGGCCTCCAAAGGATGTGATTTCTACAGCACGCATGTTGCAATTCTTTGAGGGAGATGAATTTGAATGATTTTGGCCGCCAGCGCTTTATGGATAAGCGCAAGCAGCTATAAAATCAGTAGCAAACCATCAACCGGCGACCTGCCCGGAACCACCTTCCGAAGGCAGAGACTGTTGTTGCTGCTGTTGCTGGTCGGAGGATGGGCGGCCACCGCCGTCACGGCCGTGGTCACGACGCGGCTCGCGGTCACCGCGCTCAGCCGGTGCCGGACGGTCGCTACCGCCGGCTGGGCGGTCTGCCAGCACCTTCATCGACAGCTTGACGCGGCCTTTTTCATCGGTTTCCATGACCTTGACCTTGACGATCTGGCCCTCGGTCAGATAGTCACCCACGCGCTCCACACGCTCATGCGCGATCTGGCTGATATGCAGCAGGCCATCCTTGCCCGGGAGCAGGTTGATCAAGGCGCCGAAGTCCAGGATCTTCGTCACAGGGCCTTCGTAGACCTTGCCAATCTCGACCTCAGCCGTGATCTGCTCGATGCGCTTCTTGGCAATCTCGGCCTTGTCCGCATCGGTCGCGGCGATGGTGATCGTGCCGTCTTCTTCGATGTTGATCTGGCAGCCGGTCTCCTCCGTCAGGGCACGAATCACCGCGCCGCCCTTGCCGATCACATCACGGATCTTTTCAGGGTTGATCTTCATGGTGAAGAGCTTGGGCGCGAAGCTGGAAACCTCGGTATTGGCGGTGCTCATGGCCTCCTGCATCTTGCCCAGAATGTGCATGCGCGCTTCTTTGGCCTGTGCCAGCGCAACCTGCATGATCTCCTTGGTGATGCCCTGGATCTTGATGTCCATCTGGAGAGCGGTGATACCGTTGGTGGTACCCGCCACCTTGAAATCCATGTCACCCAGGTGATCCTCATCACCCAGGATGTCGGTCAGCACGGCAAAACGATTCGCATCCTTGATCAGACCCATCGCAATACCCGCCACATGCGCCTTCATGGGCACGCCGGCATCCATCAGCGACAGGCAGCCGCCGCACACCGAAGCCATGGACGAGGAACCGTTGGACTCAGTGATTTCCGACACCACACGCATGGTGTAGGGGAATTCTTCCTTGGTCGGCAGCACAGCCACCAGAGCACGCTTGGCCAGACGGCCGTGGCCGATTTCGCGGCGCTTGGTGCTGCCCATGCGGCCCACTTCGCCGGTGGCGAAGGGAGGCATGTTGTAGTGCATCATGAAGCGGTCTTCGTACTCGCCGGCCAGCGCATCAATGCGCTGAGCATCGCGCTCGGTGCCCAGCGTGGTCACCACCAGTGCCTGGGTTTCACCGCGGGTGAACAGCGAAGAGCCGTGCGCGCGGGGCAGCACGCTGCTGCGGATTTCGATGGGGCGCACGGTGCGCGTATCACGGCCGTCGATGCGGGGCTCACCGGCCAGGATCTGGCTGCGGACGATGCCTGCTTCGATGTCGAACAGCATGCCTTCGACCTTGACGGAATCGAACTCCACGCCATCGGCCTTGAGAGCAGCCATGACGGCAGCATACGACTCACGGCATGCCTGTGTGCGGGCCTGCTTGTTGCGGATCTGGTAGGCAGCGCGCAGCTTATCGTCGGCCAGGGCTGTCACCTTGGCAATCAGGGATTCGTCCTTGGCAGGCGCTTCCCACTGCCACACAGGCTTGCCAGCATCGCGCACCAGTTCATGGATGGCGTTGATGGCCACATTGCCTTGCTCATGGCCGAACACCACGGCGCCCAGCATGATTTCTTCGGACAGCTGCTGGGCTTCGGATTCGACCATCAGCACGGCGGCTTCAGTGCCAGCCACCACCAGATCCATCTGCGAGTTCTTGCGAGCAGTCTGGCCGGGGTTGAGCACGTAATCGCCGTTGATGTAGCCCACGCGCGCAGCGCCGATGGGGCCGTTGAACGGAATGCCAGAGATGGCTAGGGCTGCACTGGTGGCGACCAGGGCCGCAATGTCGGCGTCCACTTCAGGGTTCAGCGAAATGGTGTGGATCACCACATGCACTTCGTTGAAGAAACCCTCGGGGAACAGCGGGCGGATCGGACGGTCGATCAGGCGGCTGGTCAGCGTTTCGTGCTCGCTGGGCTTGGCTTCGCGCTTGAAGAAGCTGCCGGGGATCTTGCCAGCTGCGTACGTCTTCTCGATGTAATCCACCGTCAGGGGGAAAAAGTCTTGCCCGGGCTTGGCACCCTTGGAAGCCACCACGGTGGCCAATACCACGGTGTCATCGATATTGACCAGCACCGCGCCAGACGCCTGGCGGGCGATCTCGCCCGTTTCCATGATGACGGTCTTGTCGCCCCATTGGAAAGACTTGGTGACTTTGTTGAAAATGCTCATGTTCAGCTCCTGTTTTAATAGCTGGCAGCGCACTGCCAGATTGTTCTGGAGGGCAATTCAGAACACGATGCCATTCCAGTGAAACTGCAAGCCTTCGCGTGGCAACAACTTCATTGGAATGACACAGCTTCGCTCTGTTTTGCGGCTCCGAAGTAAAAAACGCCTGAGCTAGCGGACTAACCCAGGCGTTTTCGCATGCAATGAAAATTACTTGCGCAGACCCAGCTTGGCGATCAGCGCGGTGTAACGGTCAGCGTCCTTGGCCTTGAGGTAGTCCAGCAGCTTGCGACGACGGCTCACCATGCGCAGCAGGCCACGGCGACCATGGTGGTCCTTGGCATGCGTCTTGAAGTGGGGGGTCAGTTCGTTGATGCGGGCCGTCAGCAGGGCCACTTGCACTTCTGGGCTACCCGTGTCGTTGGCAGCACGGGCGTTCGCCTTGACGACTTCGGCCTTGATGGAGGATGCAATCATGTTTTTTCCTTGAATGTGGTTCACCGACTGGCGGCAGACCATGGTTTTTACTTGCGCCAGCAACTGGAAGGGTCGCGGGCGTGCGTCTTGCACCATGCAAAACCCTGTGATTATAGCCTTCGACTGAATTTGGCCTTGCCAAGCCCCCGGCAATCCAGAACACTGTGCCCACCAAACCCCTTGCCAGCCAGCGAAAGACCACCATGCCATACACCCCCAACAGCGCCCCATCAGCGGTGCCCACCCCACGCGCCCGCCTCCTGCGCCAGCGCATTGTGCACACTGCCTGCGCCTGCGCGGCCGCCCTGTGCGTGGCTGGGGCACCCAGCACCACACTGGCCAAAAACTCCACGGGGCACAAGAGCGCGGCAACGGACACTGCCGCCAAAAAGAAAAGCGTCAGCAAGGTCACGTACCAGCGCAGCTCGTCGGAAGAGTCGCGCGCGGAGCGGGACCGGCGCATGTACCGGGAATGCAAGGGGATGCACAACGCGGGGGCCTGCAGGGGGTATACAAGGTAGCTTACGGCGGCCACGTAGCGCGCAAGCCGCTCGTCACTACGCAACGGCCTTTTGTCAGAAGCAGCCGCACCAGGCCTTCACTCCCCCGCTACGATCAAACTATGCAGACACTGCAACTTCCATCCATCAAGCCACGCGTGCGTCGGCCGCAACTCGGATTCACTGTTATTGAGTTAATGGTGGTTGTGTCCATCCTTGCCGTTCTTGTCGCTCTGGCCGCTCCCAGCTTCACTCCGCTAATCGAGCGTTGGCGCATACGGCAGTCGGTGGATGGACTGCAATCTGCGCTGTACTACGCACGTTCGGAAGCTATCAAGCGTTCCGGCAATATCACCATACGCAAAGAGCCTAGCGGTGCCAATGGCTGCCCACTGGCCTCGGGCGCAGGCGAATGGGACTGCGGTTGGTTCGTCTTTGTTGACACCAATGACAATGGCACGCAGAACGCGGGCGAGGAAGTCCTACAACGTTTTGCCACACCCCCCAATGTGCAGATCACCCGTTCAGTTTCTATCGCAGACATACGATTCGATCGCTGGGGCAGAGCCAACGCACCTTTCGGCTTTGCTCTTGTTCCTCTAAACAAATCGACCAGCAACTCTGCTTCACGCGGACTATGCATGAGCTCTGGTGGGCGCATCAGAATAACCACAGACCCAGCTGATATCCCCTGTTCAGGATGACCCTCATGCAACACACACATCAAAACCGGGAGCGCGGCATCACCCTCATCGAATCCTTGGTGGCCATCGTTGTTGCCGCCCTCGGCATCCTGGGCATCCTGGGCGTACAAATGCGCACGCTGAGCGACACACAAACCACAGCGTACCGGGCGCAGGCAATTCGCTTGATTGAAGATTTGAGCGAGCGGATGAAAGCGCATCCTAATGCGCTGAACAACATCGCCAGCTACACAACAGGTTGGCGCGCGGGTGCGGCACCGACCCCTCAGGCCGCCAAGCTCTGCACAGGCGCAACAACCTGCACGCACACAGAGTTTGCCACTTATGACCTGCGTGAATGGAAGCGCGCCGTGGAGCGCGCACTTCCTCTGGGCGATGCCAACATATTCTTTGCCCCCTCCGAAACGGTCGATGGTAGCCGTCGCCAAGTGGGTGTTTTGATCCGCTGGCGCGAAAACGAACGCGACACCAGCAACGACTACAAAGACAGCCTGGACACCGCGTCCGGAGCTTTGGGCGGTACTGGCGCGCCCGCCTGTGGAGCCGGTTTTACCTGCCATCTCCAATACATCCCCGTCAGCAGCCGCTGCGCACCCTATTTTGCAGACACTGCCGTTCAGTATTTCTGCCCTGGCCCCAAGACTTGACGTCTTCCCCCATAGCTTCACCCAAAAATTTGGTAACCGGCATGACATACACCACTTCACGGCGAATCGCCCAGCGCGGCGTCACGCTGATCGAGTTGCTGGTAGGCATCACCATTGGCCTGCTTACCATCGCAGTCGCGATGGGCGCCCTCATGGTGTCACGCGGAGTTTCTGGCACCGTAAGTGACTCCACGGAAATCCAACAACAAGCTTCGTACGCCTTCCGTGTGATTGGACAGCAACTGCGCCAAGCCGGCTCCGTCAAACTCAAGTTGTCAGCCGCAAAAATAATCGAAGACGACATTCCCTCACTTCCAGGTGAGGCCGTAGCTTTTGAAACCGACTATACCGATGGCACAAATACATTCATCGTTGCAACCGACACATTAAGCGGCCTTGATTCACCTGGTGCCAGCCAATACAAGCTCACCACGGGTTATCGCAATTACTCCGAACCTGTTTACACGAGTGCAACTGCGCAATCCGTACAACGCAACTGCCTCGGCGGACAAGGAAATCCCGCATTGATTCAAAGTCGTTTTGTTCTAAACACCGCTACCAACGAACTGCGGTGCGATGGCAATGGCCAAGTCCAACCCATAGTTCGCAATGTTGCCAATTTTCAGGTGCGCTATCTAATGCAGAGTGCTGCAGGTACAGGCAACCCTAACTTGCGCTATGTAGACGCTGCCACCGTCGGCGCTCCTGGTACCCCGGGATGGGCGCAAGTTTTTGCGGTGGAGGTGTGTTTGGTGCTCTATGGAAATGAAGCCATTGACCTTCCCGCAGGCAGCACCTACACCGACTGCGATGGTGCGACAGCGGTTAATTACACGACATTGGCACAGCCCCGCAATCGCCGGATGCACATGGTTTTCCGCAATATCTACCAACTGCGCAGCCAAGGGCTGGCGGGCTAATCCATCTACCACCGAACGAACCGCCATGCCTCGCGTGTCTTTGCCCTCATCCTCGCTCCAGTCACCACGATTGCGACACCAGCGCGGCGTCGCACTTTTTGTGGTAATTGTTTTTGTAATGCTCTCGATGCTGCTGGCGCTGTGGGCGTCGCGCACATCCATGTTCAACGAGATGGTCGTGGGCAATGATGCCGACTATCAACGCGCCTTTGAAGCCGCGCAAGCGCTGATCCAAGATGCCGAACTCGACATCCGAGGCGAAAAGGCTGACGGTAGCGACTGCCGGATTCCCACGGTCATGGACTGCCGTGGCGGTCGATCCGGCATTGCACAAATTCCGCTGCAAATGGAGGGGAAAGATGGTGCTGCCGAACTCTGGGCCGACCTGGAAGGCATTACCAGTGGCCCACGCTGTCTCAATGCACTGTGTCTGAAAAGGACGGGCCGGCAGGACTTCTGGAATAACACCAACGACAAGACCGATCCTCTGGTCGATTTCACTTTGACCGAAATGATGATGCCTAATATAGGGGCGCGTTACGGCGAATACAGTGGCGCTACGCTGAGTGCAGACGCCGCAGATCCCAGCGGCAATCCAATTTTGCGCGACAGATCCGCCAATAACCGCGGCGGCTGGTACTGGATCGAGGTACTGCCGTACGACACCAACGCGGACAAATCTGCTTTGATCGCAGGAGGGCCCAACAATTTGCCGCTAAAAATGACCCCCAACGTCGTGTATCGCATTACCGCCGTTGCACATGGGCGCAAGCTGAGATCAGAGGGGGGCGTAGATGTACCCGTCACTCAGGCAGTAATTCAACAGACTTATGCGCGCCAAAAACTCATGGATTAATAACGCAATTCAGTGACCGCCACCTCCGCTTGCGATTCAAGTTTTAGCAGCCATTTCTCCAGCAATTGCCAGGAGCATTTCATGCCCCACTCCACACCCCGCCGCACTCATTTTAGAAAAACACTGGTTGCCCTAGCCGTAGGCGCCGCACTCGCGCCGCACGGCAGCTGGGCACTTGACCTGGCGCAGTCGCCCCCAGGTACCAAACAGCCTTATGTAGCGCCCAACGTGATCATCTCGCTCGATGACTCGACGAGTATGAACGCCAAGGACATGATTGGATACACCAAAACCCGTACTCAGGTTCTCAAGGAATCGCTGATCGAAGTTTTCAGCGACACCACCGTATTGCCAGACGGGAAAATCCGATTCGCTTGGCAAACCATGGGTAACTGTACCAAGGTCGGAGGCGTGGCATGGGCTCCCAATTTGGACGCTTCGGCGGCCACAGCAACCACTGCCACTAATAAGAATGTCATGCGTAAATTGGACGCGACCCATCGCACCAATTTTCTGTCATACATGAGCAACTATACGGCCTGCACGAACACCCCTACCCACGATATGGTGCAACGGGCCGACCAGTACATGCGAGCCTCCTTGCACCAAAATGGCCCTTGGGCTGCCGTACCGGGCACGACCAGCACGCCTTATTTGGGTTGCCGACGTAATTTCCACATTCTGCTCACGGACGGCGGATGGAACGGAAGCGAGCGGCAAACTACGCCTCGCAACTACGACAATCAAAACACCACCTTTAATGACGGCACGGCGTACAACAGCACCAACCCCAACACAAAAATCTATCGCGATACTGAAAATTACACGACCATTGCCGACTGGTCCTTCAAAAGCTGGGCAGACCCACTACAAACCAGTGGGCTGACGGGGTCGATGACACCCCGCGCTGACTATGAAACTGCCCCGGCGAGTGAAACGTTCACTAATCTGGTGACAAATGTTCAGACCACGCTGACCAAGTACTGGAATCCACGCTACGACCCCGCCAGTTGGCCCCACATGGTCACCTACACCATTGGGTTCAGCAGCGATGCACTGCCCAAGAAGAACTACACCAGTGCCGGCACGGATCAAGGCGCCATTACTGCGCCATCCTCGATGTTGCCCTATGACTTCGACGGTAGTTTTGCTGAATATGCGAATGGCACCTACGCTTGGAAAGCACAAAGTAAAGACAGAGGCCACGACATGTGGCACGCGGCCATCAACGGTCGGGGCCGCTTCTTTGCCGTAGAAAAGGGTGAAGACCTCGCCAAAGCCTTTCGCATGATCATTGGCGACATCAGCACCGCCACCGAGCCCGACAAGGGCTCTACCGCTACAAGTGGCAGCAATGCATCGCGCAACGATGTGGCCAAGTATGTCGCCAACTACGTGCCCGCAGATGCTTGGCGAGGTTACGTGGATTCAGAAACTGTGAAGCCTGACGGAACCACCGTTCCTACGCCGGGCTGGGCAGGCAAGAACACTGCAGATCTTCTTGACGGGGCTGGCTTTAATGTCAGTACCCGTCTGGTCCTCAGCTACAGCACCCAGATCACCAATCCCGCGACTGGTGCAGAGAAAGGTGGCGTTCCTTTCAAATGGGCTGCTGACGAAACTAATCTCAGCACGGCACAAAAGAATCTTCTCAATTTAAAGAAGGATGGCTCCAGCGATGCCCTGGGGCAGGACCGACTCAATTACATCCGTGGGGACCGTACCAAGGAGGGCACAGCAAGCCCGCCAAATTACACCGTCACAAAGCCTTTTAGAGAAAGAAAATCCCGCCAGGGGGACATTGTCAATTCAGAAGTGTGGTATGTGGGAGCTCCTTCCAGCAACTACCCATGGAAGGGTTATGCAGCGTTCGCCCGTGCACACAAGAACCGTCTTCCAATGATTTATGTGGGCGGCAACGACGGTATGCTACATGGTTTTTCGGGAGCGGACGGCACCGAAAAACTGGCCTATGTTCCCAAGGGGGTGCTGCCCGCTTTGGGTCGGTTAGCTGACACCGATTACAACGACAATCACCGCTACTACGTCGACGGCTCGGCCATGAGCGGTGACGTGGACATGGGTGTAGGCGATCAAGATACCGATCCTTTGTACGTACCCAATTGGCACACTCTTCTGGTGGGCACTTTAGGGGCGGGTGGCAAGGGATATTTTGTGCTGAACGTAACCGAGCCCGGTACAACGGAACCTGCGGCCGGTAACTTTAGCGAGGCCAATGCCCAACAACTGGTGGTGATGGACAAAACTCGGCATGCAAGCGAGTCTGTCGCCACGGTAGGGGTTTGCGAAGACGCCGCCGTCACACCGGTTTCAGAGAAGGAAGCGTGCTTGGCCGCTGCCGATATGGGCCATATTTTTTCCAAACCGGTCATCGACGAGTCCAATCCACAACGTACGACGCAGATCGCGCGCATGAACAACAATCGATGGGCTGCGGTGATGGGCAATGGCTACAACAGCAAGAGCGAGCGCCCCGTGCTACTAGTCCAATATCTGGATGGTGACAAGAAATTGCTGCGACTTGTGGCCACCGGCAATGCTGCGACCGGAAGCCAAGCAACCACTACGGACAATGGCCTGTCGGCACCACGACTGGTGGACATCAACAGTGATGGGCGGCCCGACGTGGTATATGCTGGCGACCTGAAGGGCAATCTGTGGAAGTTCCTGATTGCTGATAGCGACGATACCAAATGGGGAGTGGCACGATGGGACACCGATGCCAACACAACGACCAACCACACCACCAGTGGCGTACCACTTTTCACCGCCAAGGGCGGAACCGAAGGTTCACCAGACTCTCGCACCCTGGCGCAACCCATCACGGCTGTACCCACTGTTCGTACCAACGACCGCAAGAAGGAAATCGATATCGGCGGTGGCAAGACTAAGACTGTCCCCGTCAGCGGCATGATGGTGGCCTTCGGCACCGGAAGCAACTTTGCGAAGGACTCCCTCGTGAGCGACCCAAACACTGCCAGCAATGCGAACAAGCAAAGTCTGTACTCTGTGCTGGACAACACTAGCTACAAGCTGATCGGCGCAAAGAAAAACCGCGTGGCAGTATGTGCGGACCCCTCTCCCTCGGACGATTGCAAGGATTTGGTGAAATCAGCTGACGATCTGCCAAAGGTGGTAACACAAGGAGATCTGGTGCAGCGCTCCATTCCCGTTACGCCTGAATTGACCCGTGATGGCCATCAGTATTGGACCGTGGACGCAACCACCGTACTCGACTGGAAGGTAAAGAAGGGCTGGTACATGGATTTACCTCAGACCCGCGAGCGCCAACTCAAGCCCATGGAGTTCTATGACAGCAGTAACCTGCTGGCCGTTTTCTCTCAAGTTCCTGCCAAAGGCTCCTTGGTTGACACCACAATCGAAACATGCGAGGCGGGTACTGTTGTTAAGGAACAGCAATTCCTCACACTTATCAATATCATGGATGGCAAGCGCCCCAGCGTGCAGATTTTGGACACCAACGGCGACGGGAAGTACAACCTGACTTCGGATAAAGGCGCCTCGCGGGTATCGGTAACTGCAGGTTCGCACACGATGATCCAACGTGGAGACAAGATACATATCACCGGTAAGAAGGGGGATGGATCTACGGACGAACTGGTCGGAGCTACGTTGCCCGAGCAGAGCATGCGCCCCAGTTGGCGCCAGTTACGGTAGCCTCGAAGGTGCAGGAGAACATTGACCTATGAAGCATCAACACCGGGGTTTTACTCTCATTGAGCTGATGATTGTGGTGGCCATCGTGGGTATCCTCGCGGCCATTGCCTACCCTAGCTACGCGGAGTACATCCGACGTGGACATCGGGCAGACGCCCGCGCTGGGCTGCTGCAGGCGCAGCAGTACCTGGAACGGGCCTCCACAGCCACGGGCGTGTACCCAACCACACTTCCGACCGCACTCACGTGGTCGGCAGACACTACCAAGCGTTACACCATTGGTTTTGCGGCAGGCAACACCAACGCGGCGTTCACGTTGGTCGCCGCCCGCAAGTCCCCTGGGCCGCAGGCGGCAGATCGATGTGGAGATTTCACGATTACCAACACAGGCATGCGGAGCGCGATCAATATGGGTTCCGGAGTTACCGCCGCAGAATGCTGGAACAAGTAATCACTGAGTTACTATTCGGCGCGCAATGGAATTCTCAGCGCCCCCTCCCATGACCCAAGCGCTTGAGCTCGCCACTCAAGCGCTTTTTCTTTCCAACCCCAACCCTCGCGTGGGGTGCGTCATCGTGGCGGGCGACGGGTTGAAGGTGCTGGGTACAGGCTTCACCCAACACGCCGGAGGTGCCCATGCCGAGGTGATGGCGCTGCGGGATGCGGCGGCGCGCGGGCACGATGTGCGGGGGGCCACGGCCTATGTGACGCTGGAGCCTTGTGCGCACCAGGGCCGCACCGGGCCCTGCTGTGATGCCCTGGTGCAGGCCGGTATTGGCAGGGTGGTAGCGTCCATTACCGACCCCAACCCGCTGGTGGCGGGCCATGGTTTCGAGCGGCTGCGGGCTGCTGGGGTGGAGGTGGTGGTGGGGCCGGGTGCAGACGAGTCGCGGGCGCTGAACATCGGGTTTTTCAGCCGCATGGTGCGCGGCACGCCGTGGGTGCGCCTGAAGGCCGCTGCATCGCTGGATGGCGCCACAGCGCTCACCAACGGTGCCAGCCAGTGGATCACCTCGCGCACCGCGCGTGCCGACGGCCATGCCTGGCGTGCGCGGGCCTGTGCGGTGTTGACGGGCATTGGCACGGTGCTGGATGACAACCCCCGGCTGGACGTGCGCGAGGTTCCAACGCCCCGCCAGCCCCATGTGGTGGTGGTTGACAGCCAATTGCAGTTGCCTCTGGATGCTAATCTTTTGATAGCTGGTCGCGCTTGCTACATCTACGCTGCAGCCCGAAATGATGCCAAAGAAGCCGCTTTGGCGGCACGCGGCGCTACGGTGATTTATCTTCCCAATGCGCACGGCAAGGTGGATCTGCCCGCCATGCTGCGGGACCTGGCAGCCCGGGGTATCAATGAATTGCATGTGGAGGCGGGCCACAAGCTCAATGGCTCGCTGGTGCGGGAAGGACTTGTGGACGAGTTGCTGGTGTACCTGGCACCCCGCCTGCTGGGGCCAGGGTTGGGGATGGCGCAGTTTGGCCCGCTCCAGTCCCTTGCTGAAGGGCTGGCACTGGAGTTCACATCGGCCCAGATGGTGGGGCCTGACCTGCGGGTGGTGGCAAGGGTGCAAGGGCGCGATCAGTTTTAGTCCGGTGAATCTGGGAATTCGGTGACACCGTCGCCCGAAGGTGCCGTGGTCTTCAGCAACTCGCGGAGCGTGGTGTCTGACACGGCGCCCAGTTACCGCGCGTCACAATCACGGCATGTTTCACATGCCATACCCCTCTGCCGTCTTAACGCGAACGGCGCGTTATGGCTGGCTGGCACTGTTGGCCGTCGTCTTCACGGCGGGTGCTACCGGGTGTGCCGGGCTGCCCAAGGATGTGCACCGTCCGGTTTCCACAGCGATCACTGCGCCTGAATCCACGGCCCTGGGCCAGCTGGTCCAGCAGCGCCGAGCGGCGGCTGGCGGGCGGCACCCCTCGGGGTTTTTGCTGCTGAGCGGCGCCCAGACGGCGTACAGCAGCCGCCTGGCGTTGGTGAACGCTGCGCAGAAAACGCTGGACCTGCAGTACTACGCGATCCATGCCGACGCCAGCACCGAGCGACTGCTGCTGGGCGTGGTGGACGCCGCACAACGCGGTGTGCGCGTGCGGGTGCTTCTGGACGATTTCCATAGCACGGGGCGCGATGCCCAGGTCATGCGGCTGGCGTTTGTGCCCAACATCGAAATGCGCATGTTCAACCCGCTCACCGGAGCCCGGGGTTCGACCCTGGGACGCATGTTCAGCGCGATGGGGGACTTCTCTCGCGTGCAGCAGCGCATGCACAACAAGCTCTTCATTGCGGACAACGCCATGGGGGTGACCGGGGGGCGCAACCTGGGGGACGCCTATTTCGGCAATGCAGACTCCGGCAACTTTGTGGACCTGGATGTGCTGGCGGCCGGGCCCATCGTGCAGGAACTCTCCCGCAGCTTTGACAGCTACTGGAACAACGAACGCGCCTACCCCGTGCAGTCGCTCATCTCGAAGGAGGAACTGGACGCCATGCGTGCCCGGGCACAGGCCTCGGGCAGTGCTGCACACGAGCGCGAACCATCTCCCGCGCCCCTTGAGCCTATAAATGCGCCGCAGGGCTCCTCGGTGGGCGCAGACCAGCCTGCCAGCCCCGAACAGCTCGCACGGATATGGAACCGGGAGCCCATGGATCTGGCGCGTGCCGAGTTTGTCTGGGCCCCGGCGGCGGTGCTGGTGGACAAGCCTGCCAAGATTCCGCCCGACGGTACGTCCCCCCCCACCCTGCCCGAAAAGCTGCCCGCCAAGGCCACCCCCTTGGCGGTGGTTTCCCGGGGCACAGCGGGCACGGTCGCCCAACCGGCAGTTCGCACGGCACCGTCCAAGACCGAGGATGCCGCGCTACAAAGCGCTGCCCCCTCCTCCGCTGACCGTGCAACCCTGGAGGCGCAGACCGATACAGTGGTGGACGGCCTGCTGCACCTGATGGGACAGGCGCGGAGCGATCTGTTGATCATCTCCCCCTACTTTGTGCCCGGCCCTGACATGAAGCAGGCGTTTGCTGCTGCCCGGGCGCGCGGCGTGCGGGTACGGGTGCTCACCAATTCGCTGGCGTCCAACGATGCACCGATTGCCCATGCCGGCTACGCGCGCCACCGCCCCGAGCTGCTGGCCATGGGTGTGGAGTTGTACGAGATGCGCAGCGACACGGCAGCGTTGCTCACAGGCTCGCTCGGCTCCACGGGCAGCTCAGGCGGCGGGTCGTCGGCAGGCGGCACTGGCAGCAGCGGGGTGGGCAGCTCGCGTGCCATGCTGCACTCCAAGCTGCTCATCATGGACGGCCGACTGCTTGCCACGGGGTCGATGAACCTGGATATGCGGTCGCAGCTTCAGAACACGGAAATTGCCCTGCTGATCCGCAGCAAGGCCCTCAGCCAGGCGGCCACGGCCCCCATCGAGACCGCGTTGCGCGAAGCGGCCTGGCATGTGCAGCTCAATGAGGCGGGTGGCCTGGTGTGGCGTGCGCCCGAAGGCAGTGGTCTGGCCGATGCCACGACGGAACCCGATGCCAGTGTGCCGCTGCGCCTGATGCTGCGGCTGCTGGGCCCGTTCGCGCCCGATCACCTGCTGTAGGTGGGGTCGGCGGCTCAGTTTTGCTGCGCTGCCACCCACTGGCTGATGGTGCGCTGATCGGTCAGGGTCCGCACGTGCTGATAGGCGACCTCGGCCTCGGGAAACCGCCTGCGCAACAGGTTGAGCCACTGCTTGAGGCGCCCTGCGCGCTGGCGGGGTTCCAGGTCTTCACACACCAGTTGCCAGAAGGCGGCGATGTGCGGCAGCAGGTCTGACCACAACACCGTGTCTGCGCCGGGCTGCCCGGCGCCTGCCGCGCGAATGGCCCGCGCCAGGCCGGGGTCAGCCACCATGCCACGCCCCAGCATCAGCGCGTCGCAGCCCGACACTTCGCGGCAGCGCTGCGCGTCGGCCACGGACCAGATCTCGCCATTGGCCACCACCGGAATCTGCACCGCCGCGCGGATGGCGGGGATGTGCTCCCAGTACGCGGGGGGCCGGTAGCCATCGGCCTTGGTGCGGGCATGCACCACCACCTCGCAGGCGCCGCCCGCCTGCATGGCCTGCGCGCATTCGCGCATCAGGCCGGTGTCGTTGAAACCCAGGCGCATCTTGGCGGATACCGGCAGGTGTGCTGGCACCGCGCGGCGCACGGCGGCCACCACGGTGGCGATGCGTTCGGGCTCCTGCAGCAGCGCCGCGCCCCCGCCGTGGCGGTTGACCACCTTGGCCGGGCAGCCAAAGTTCAGGTCAATCCCCTCGGGCCCCAGGGCCGCCAGGCGTGCCGCGTTCTCCGCCATGGCCACCGGGTCGGAGCCCAGCAGCTGCGCCCGCACCGGCACACCGGCCAGCGTGCGGCTGCCGTTGCGCAGCTCGGGCACATAGCGCAGGAACACCTTGTCTGGCAGCAGCGTGCCGGTGATGCGAATGAACTCGGAGACGCAGCGGTTCACCCCACCCACGCGGGTGAGCACATCACGCAGCACAAAATCCAGAAGCCCCTCCATGGGGGCAAGCAGCAAGGTCATCGCAAGCGCGGCTGCCACGCACCGCAACCCGGCACCGGGCGGGCGCAGCATGCAGCCAGAATATGAGTCAAATCATGCTCTGGCGCTTAATGGATAAGCGCCAGCAGCTACAAAAACAATAGCAAAAACCTCGATCACCGCCGCGCGGCTGCGCGGGCAACCCGCCATTGTGGGGCAGCGGGGTCATCACAGCGTCATCCTGGTTCGATGCAATCGCCGTGATGACCCCGTGACCGGAGACACCCATGCTGCTGCAAAAAACCGAAAAAGCCCGCCTGGAACTCTCACCCGGCGTGCGCACCCTGAGCCTGCGCGAACGTTCGCTGCTGCTGCTGGTGGACGGCAAGACGCTGTCTGACCTGCAGGCCATGTACAACGGCATCGGCGCGCAGATTGTGGAGAACCTCATGCGCCAGGGCTACCTGGCCGGCCCGGCAGAACTGCCGCCTGCCGCTGCCAGTGTGGCCGCCGACCCCGACGACAGGCCCTCCATCCAGCGCCCGGAGCCCGGCGAAACCCTGCGTTCGCTCGCTGGGGCCCGCATGTACCTGTTCGACCTCTGCGAGCGGCTGTTCGCGCGGCGTGACCCCACCCTGGCCGTGCAGTTCCGCGAGGCGCTGCGCGCCGCCAGAGACCGCGCCAGCATGCTGGATGTGGGTGAAGCCATGTTCGAAGAAATTGCCCTGACCGCAGGGGCCGATCGCGCCGCCAGCGTGCGGGAAAAGTTCGAGAAGTTGCTACCCTTCGCACCCTCGGAGTCGATGCCCTTCGAGTCGACCCAGACGTCGGCCATGGCGTGAGAGGCGGCCTTCAGACCAGGCTGCGGTGACGCGGTGAAACGGTAAAGAGGCGAAGCACTCAGGCCGGCATCACGCCGCAGCCAGCCGCCACAGCGATGTCACCTCTGCCGCCCGCGCTGCATGCAGGGCATCGCCCGCGTCGGCGGCCTTGGGGTGCAGGGGTTTCACATCGGTGCGACCGCGCACCACCAGCCCCGCTTCGGCAATCCACTGCAGCAATTGCGCGCGCGGGCGCAAACCCAGGTGCTCTGCAAGGTCCGAAAGGATCAGCCAGCCCTCGCCACCGGGTTCCAGATGGTCTGCCAGCCCCGCCAGAAAGCCCTTGAGCATGCGGCTGCCTTCGTCGTACACCGCGCGCTCGATGGGCGAGCTGGCGCGCGCCGGCACCCACGGCGGGTTGCACACCACCAGTGGGGCGCGGCCGGGTGGGAACAGGTCTGCCTGCAGCAGCTCGACCTGGGGCAGCACGCCCAGGCGCTGCAGGTTTTCGCGCGCGCAGGCCAGCGCGCGCGGGTCCTGGTCCGTGGCCACCACGCGTTGCACGCCACGGCGTGCGAGCACGGCCGACAACACGCCGGTGCCCACGCCAATGTCGAAGGCGAGGGCCTTTCCGGGCAGCGCTGCATCGGCCACAAGGCCCACATATTCGCCGCGCACCGGCGAAAACACGCCGTAATGCGGATGGATGCGGTTGTGCGGCGGCGCGCCCAGGGCGGGCACTTCCACCCCCTTCTTGCGCCACTCGTGTGCGCCCACCAGGCCCAGCAACTCGCGCAGCGTAGCCACCGATCGCTCGCCGGTCGCAGGGCCCCAAGCCTCGCTGCAGGCCTGGCGCCAGTCGGGCGCGCGGCGAAGGTCGATGGCGTAGTCACCCTCCAGCGGGATGAGCACCGACGCCAGCACCCGCGCACGCTGCGCCTGCGCCTGGCGGTGCAGGTGAAAGGCTTCGGCAGGGGTTGCGGCAGCGGCTTTTTTTTCCGCCGCTTTGGCTGCGGACTTGCGGGGCTTGCCTGCCTTGCCCGACTTGCCATCAGCGCGGCGCATCAGCGCCTGCAACAGCAGCCGGGCGTTCTGGAAATCGCCCTGCCACAGCAGGCCCGTGCCTTCACAGGCCATGCGGTAGGCCGTGTCAGCGGCCAGGGTGTCGTCGGCGGTGACGACCCGGCGCGACGCCGGGGCACCGCTTTCGGAGCGCCAGTGGGCCTGATGGGGTTGGCCCTGGTGGGTCCAGTGGATCATGGAAGGAGTTGTTGGCATCAGTGTCTGACAGTGCCGCGCACAGTCCGTAAGGGTGGAAACAGGCGCGCGGCAGGCCTGGGATGCCGGGCAAGGGCCGCCCCGCAGCGATGGCATCGTCCCCCTGCCCGCGCAGCGCGGCGAAGCGAGAGCGGGGGGAAGGAGCGCAGCGACACAGGGGGGTGTCGTCGCACTTTACGCGTTGATCGGGCGCTTCAGGCGCACTTCTTCAATCTTCACGCCGCCGATCACCGCCGTCTTGGCCGTGGACAGCTCGCGCTTGAAGCCGGCCATCTCGTGAAAACGCAGGGCGCGTTCGTTGCGCAGCGGCACCCAGGCGGTCACGTTGGTGCAGCCTTCTTCCTGCAGGCCGTCACGGGCCGCATCCCACAGGGCCAGGCCCACGCCCTGGTTCCAGTGGGTGGGCGCCGCGTAGATAGCCCAGATTTCGCCCGTGGTGGGGCGGGATTTTTCATCGCGCGAGCGGTCGTAGCCGACAAAACCGACGATCTTCTCGCCGTCCACGGCCACCTGGACCTGGGGCTCGCAATATTCGATGGCCTCGCGCCAGTAGGCCTGGCGCTTCTCGACCGACATGGATTTCAACTGCTCGTCGGGCACCAGTCCTTTGTAGGCCTCTTGGGCAGAGACGGTGTGGATCTGGGCAATGGCTTTGGCATCGCGAAGCGTAGCGGGACGAACCTGGATACTGGACATGGAAAAACCGAACGAAAACGGGGAATGAAAAAACAAAAGGACCGGCATTGTCGCCGCAAACGGTTTTAGCCCCCGTGGCGCCCTCCTTTTGTCCCCCTCCCTCCCCCTTCCGCTCCTTATCCGGCTTCCCAACGTTCAGGGCGCACGAAAACGCGGCAGCTCGGCCGCAAGCCCCGTCACGCCAGCGCCATGCCGTCGCCCAGTGAGCCCCCTGCCGGCCCCGCACCCGGTGCGGTTCGCTGCACCAGTGCGCGCTTGTTGCGCGGCCGCGGCACGTGCACCACGGGCGGAGCTCCGTTGATCGCAGAGAGCGCCAGTACCAGGGTCACGGTGCAGGAGCACCCCTCTTCCCGCTCGTCGCTTGCGTAGGGGCGGTAGCTGCCATTGCCCATCCCGTGGCTGCGCTGCACGGTGTGAAAAGCCACGCGGACCCCGCTGACCCGGTGGCCCGCAAACGGCAGTACCCGCAGGCGCGCATCGCGGTTCAGCGCCAGGCCCATGTTGCCGGCACGGTTGATCAGGTCGGTGCGGATGGCGCGCCAGGTCCGCCCCTCGTCCAGCGAAAACTGCCAGGTTCCAGCCTGCGCATCCAGGTGCTCGACCACCACCCCGGCCGAGGGCAGCATCCCCGGGCAGTTTTCTTCCACGATGTGCGCCAGGGTGTTTCCCCCCAGCACCGCACTGCATTGCACACCCGCGCCAGGCCGACGCTCGCTGTGGTGACGGGACACATCGGAAGTGGGCGACGGGGAGTGCAGAGCATGGGCAGTCATGGAACACCTTTGAATAGCAAGAAAACAGAACCGGAAGGCTTGCGCATTGCCACGCCCCGGGACCTGTTCCAGGTGCATTTCAATGCTTGACGGAAAGTCTAGAAAGTGAGCCAACCTGCGTCCATCGCACAAATGGACTAGTCCGCAACACGGCGTTGTGCGCAATACTTGGTGCATGACTGCCCGCCTTTTGCTTGTGGACGACCACAATCTGTTCCGTACCGGGCTTCGCCTGATCGTGCAGGACCACCCCCGGGTGGGCTCGATTGCCGAGGCAGGCTCCATCGCCGAAGCCTGCGCGCTGGAGATGGCCGATGCCGACCTGGTGTTGCTGGACATCCAGCTGCCAGGCATGAGTGGCCTGGACGGCTTGCGCCTGTTGCGCCAGGCCTGCCCCCGGGCGCGCATCGTGCTGGTATCGGCCAGCGTGGCACCGGATGCGATCCATGAGGCACGCGTGCGCGGCGCCGATGGCTTTCTGCCCAAGTCCGCGAGCGCCGAAGACATCCTGGAGGCCATCAGCTGCGCCCTGGCGGGCCAGCCCTGCTTTCCGATCAACAGCGGCAACAGCGCCACCACGCGCGGGCCGGACACCCCGTCGCTCACCGCGCGGCAGCTGGATGTGCTGTCGCACCTGTGCACCGGCAAGCCCAACAAGGTCATTGCGCGCGACCTGGGGCTGAGCGAGAACACCGTGCGGGTGCATGTGGCGGCCATCTTTGCGCAACTGGGCGTCAACAGCCGCAGCGCCGCCTTGCTGGCGGCCCAGCGCCTGGGCCTGTCCACACCCCAGCTTCATGACCCCCTCTGAGGTACTGCCGCCAGGGTCGGATGCCGTGCAGCCCCCCACGCGCTGGGGATGGCCGGTGTGGGAGCGCGACGAGGTGCTGCGCGAGCAGGTGGCCTTGCTGCGGCAGAACTTCCCCATGACGCTGCTGGCCTCGCTGGCCACTGCGCTGGGTACGCTGTGGGTCATGGCGCGGGTGACCCAGCCAGAGGCCATCACCGTGTGGCTGGTGGCACACGCGCTGGTGGTGGCCGGGGTGTATCTCACCGTGCGCAGCATTGCGCCTTTTGCCGACCCGGCGCGGCAGGCGGCGCGCAAGCTGATCGCCTGCATGGCCGCCATGGGGCTGAGCTGGGGGAGCCTGGGCTATGTGGTGCTCTACTGGGGCAGCCCGGAAAGCGTCATTTACGCCATCGGCATCGTGAGCACCGTGTCATCGGGTGCCCTGGGGCTGGGCGCGCCGCTGTACAGGGCGTACGTCACGTACCTTGGCAGTGCAGTGGGCGGGGTGATGGTGGCAGTGGCCCTGGCGGGCGGGCCCGTGATGTGGCCTGCGCTTTTCCTCACCAGCGTGTACTTCGCGCTGACCGGCCTGCAGGCGCGCACGGCAGACCGGGCCACCCGCCGCAGCATTGCACTCAAGCTGGAGAACGACCGGCTGGTCAACCAGCTGCGTGCCGAATCGCAACGCGCACTGGCCGCACAGGAAGCGGCTGAACAGGCCGACCGCGACAAATCCCGCTTTCTGGCAGCTGCCAGCCATGATTTGCGCCAGCCGCTGCATGCGATGGGACTGTTTCTGGAGTCACTGCAGCGCAGCCCCCTGAACGACCACCAGCGCACGGTGCTGGGGCACGCCCATGCCGCATCGGGCGCGGCCGCCGAAATGCTGACCACCCTGCTCGACTACTCGCGCCTTGAAGCGGGCGTGGTGAAGGTGCGGCCCGATGCCTTCGCCGTGCAGCCCCTGCTGACGGCGCTGGAGCAGGAATTCGGTGTGCAGGCCGACACCGCTGGCCTCGTGTACCGCACCCGCGAGACATCGGCCGCCGCGTTTGCCGACCGCTCATTGGTCGGGCTGGTGATGCACAACTTCATCTCCAACGCGCTGCGCTACACCGCCAGGGGCGGCGTGCTGATCGCCTGCCGCACGCGCGGCAAACGCCTTGCCCTGGAAGTGTGGGACACCGGCGCCGGCATTCCGCAAAGCCAGTGGGACAACATCTTCAAGGAGTTTCACCAGCTCGGAAACCCCGAACGCGACCGCCGCAAGGGCCTGGGGCTGGGCCTGGCGATTGTTCAGCGCCTGGCGCGGGAGATGAAGACGTCAGTGGAGGTGCTGTCCCAGCCAGGCCGGGGCTCGGTGTTCCGGCTGTGGCTTGACCGCTGGCAGGGCGCGCTGGAGGACGACACCACCACGGCACCCGATGCGAGAAGCCTCAGCGGCCTGAAGGTGCTGGCGATCGACGATGACGAAGCCGTGCGCACGGGCATGCAGTCGCTGCTGCACAGCTGGGGCTGCCAGTGCATCACCGCAGAATCCAGCGCCGATGCACTGGAGTGCCTGGACGACATCACGCCGGACATCATCATCACCGACTTCCGGCTGCGCCACGAAGAGACCGGCAAGCAGGTGCTGCAGGCCCTGCGCGCCTACCTGGGCACGCCGGTACCTGCCATCATCCTGACCGGCGACACCTCGCCCCAGCGCCTGCGCGATGCGCAATCCACCTCCGCGCTGCTGCTGCACAAGCCGGTGTCCACCGGGCAATTGCGCAATGCCATGGTCCAGCTCATGGCGCAGCCCACGCTGGGCAACCCCGCGCCTACAGCCAGCGCCGCAGCAGCCCCATGACCTGGTCGAACCGGGCGCCATAGGGGGGGTAGAACAGCGAGCCCATGGCCCAGCGCGATTGCACCAGCACCGACTTCTGGTGGCAAAAGCGCAGAAAGCCCTGCTCGCCATGGTATGCGCCCCAGCCACTGTCGCCCACACCGCCAAAGGGCAGGTTGTCATGGGCGATGTGCATGAGGGTGTCGTTCACGGTGACACCCCCGCTCACGGTGCGGCGAAGCACGTCGTCGCGCACCGACTCGCTCTGGCCGAACCAGTACAGCGCCAGGGGACGGGGCTCGGCGTTGATGTGGGCAACCGCGTCGTCCAGCCGCTCGTACGAGATCACCGGCAGGATGGGACCAAAGATCTCTTCCTGCATCAGCTGCATTTGCGACGTGGCGCCGAACACGAGCGTGGGCAGCATCTGGCGGCTGGCGCCGTCGCCCAGCGTGCCCACCGTGCTGGCTGCGGGCTTGCCTGCAGCCGGGTCGATGGTCTGCACCTCCGCGCCCTGCGTCTGCGCCTGCTGCAGCATGGTGCGCAGCCGTGCGTGGTGGCGCGGCGTGATGATGGAGGCGTAGTCGGCATTGCCCTCGATGGTAGGGAACAGGCGCGACACCGCAGCCCGGTAGGCCTGCGCAAACTCGCCCTCGCGGCCACGCGGCAGCAGCACGTAGTCGGGGGCAATGCAGGTTTGCCCCGCGTTGATCAGCTTGCCGTGCGCAATCTTGAGGGCGGCGTCCTGCATGTCGCAGTGGCCGTCGATGATGCAGGGGGATTTGCCGCCCAGTTCCAGCGTGGTGGGCGTGAGGTTCTGCGCTGCCGCCTGCGCCACCTTGCGGCCCACGGCGGTGGAGCCGGTAAACACCAGGTGATCGAACGGCAGCGAGGCAAACAGGGCTGCCAGGTTGGCATCGCCCTGCACCACGCAGAACTCGTCGGGTGAGAAAAACTGCGCCACCAGCAACGCCAGCTGGGCCGAGGTGTGGGGTGTCAACTCGCTGGGCTTGAGCATCACGCGGTTGCCGGCTGCCAGCGCGGTGATGGCGGGCGCCAGGGCCAGCTGCACCGGGTAGTTCCACGGTGAAATCACCCCCACCACGCCCAGCGGCTGGCGCTGGATGAACGCATGCGCGGGTTGCAGGTAAAGGGGCGTTCGCACCTTGCGGGGTTTCATCCACTTCGCCAGATGGCTCAGCGTGTGCGAGAGCAGCGTGCGCAGAACGAAAAAATCAGCCACTTCCGTGAGGCGCGGCGACCGCATGCCGAAGTCTGCCTGCACCGCGGCCGCCAGCACGGCGCCGTGCTCGTCCAGCATTTTGGAGATGCGCAGGAGACGCTCGCGGCGCACGAGCAGTGGCACATCCACATGGGCGCGGCTGGCCTGGCGCTGGAGATCGAAGTGGGCGTGGATATCGGCTGGTGTCATGCCCGGATCATAGAAGACACCCCGGGCATCGTGTCGCGGGCAGAACGTGCAGCGAAGGGGTTTGTGAGGGGAGGTCGGCGCTCAACGCACTTCACGCGCCTCGACGTCAGTCACCTCGGCGGCGCCCGGCAGCACGCCACCCCGGCGCGACGCTGCAGCCTCGTCGGTGGCGTCATGCGCTGCGTCAGCCGAGCGCGGGCGGGCAGTTGTCCAGCGTTCGGTGGAGCGGAACACGGTGTGAAAGCCCGTGCGCGGGTCCATGCGCATCACCCACGGGGTGACGGGCCGGCCCGTGATGCGCGCCCAGGCCGCCCGCAGCGACCACACCAGCGCCAGCACCATCACAGCCACCAGCAGGCTGGCAAACAACACCAGCCCCATGGCAATGACTACGACCCGCAGCAACAGGCGCAGGACGCCCGCAACAAATTCATTCAAACGACACCTCTCCTTCACATTCGGGCAAGGGAAAAGGGGCTCGACCCTTTTCCCCGGCCCCGGTCAACCCTGCGGCGCGGCGCTGAACTGGAACACCCCCGGCTCCAGCACCGGGTTCACGCTCACAGCGATCACGCTCTTGGGCGGGAACTGGCCCTCAAGCAGCAGCTTGGACAGCGGGTTCTCGATGCGCTGCTGGATCGCCCGCTTGAGCGGCCGCGCACCAAACACCGGGTCGAACCCCACCTTGGCCAATTCTGCCAAGGCAGCATCGGACACCTGCAATTCCAAATCCATCTTCGCCAGCCGGGTTTGCAGCAGCTGCAGCTGGATCCTGGCGATCGAGGCGATGTGCTGCGCATCCAGCGCGTGGAACACCACGGTTTCGTCAATGCGGTTCAAAAACTCGGGCCGGAAGTGGTTCTTGAGCTCGCCCCACACCGCTTCCTTGATGTCGTCAGAGTCCTGCCCCACCATGGCCTGGATCAGGTGCGAGCCAATGTTGCTCGTCATCACGATCACCGTGTTCTTGAAGTCCACGGTGCGGCCCTGTCCGTCCGTCAGACGGCCATCGTCCAGCACCTGCAGCAGTACATTGAACACGTCGGGGTGGGCCTTTTCCACCTCGTCGAGCAGCAGCACGCTGTAGGGCTTGCGGCGCACGGCTTCGGTGAGGTAGCCGCCTTCTTCATAGCCTACATAGCCCGGAGGCGCGCCAATCAAGCGCGCAACGCTATGCTTTTCCATGAACTCGCTCATGTCGATGCGGATCAGGTGGTCTTCGCTGTCGAACAGAAAGCCCGCCAGCGCCTTGCACAGCTCGGTCTTGCCCACGCCCGTGGGGCCGAGGAACAGGAACGAGCCCGTGGGCCGGTTCGGGTCACTCAGGCCCGAGCGCGAGCGGCGGATGGCGTTGGCCACGGCGGCAATCGCCTCTTGCTGGCCCACCACGCGCTCGTGCAGCTTGGCCTCCATCTGCAGGAGCTTGTCTTTTTCGCCCTGCATCATCTTAGCGACGGGGATGCCCGTGGCGCGGCTCACCACCTCAGCGATTTCTTCGGCACCCACTTGCGTACGCAGCAGTCGGCGCGCGGCGGGGGCGCCGTCCTTGCCGGCCTCTTGCGCCTGCGCTTCTTTCAGCTGCTTTTCCAGGTCCGGCAGCTTGCCGTATTGCAGCTCGGCCACCTTGTTGAATTCGCCCTTGCGGGTGAACTCTTCGATCTGGAACTTGAGCTTGTCAATGGCCTCGCGCACATGGGCGCTGCCCTGCGCCTGGGCTTTTTCGGACTGCCAGATCTCGTCGTAGTCGGCGATTTCCTTTTGCAGCTTGGTGATCTCTTCCTCAATGAGCGCAAAGCGCTTTTGTGAGGACTCGTCCTTCTCGCGGCGCACGGCTTCGCGCTCGATCTGCAGCTGGATCAGGCGGCGGTCCAGGCGGTCCATCACCTCGGGCTTGGAGTCCATCTCGATCTTGATCTTGGACGCCGCCTCGTCGATGAGGTCAATCGCCTTGTCGGGCAGAAAGCGGTCAGTGATGTAGCGGTGGCTCAGCTCGGCCGCAGCCACGATGGCCGGGTCGGTGATGTCCACGCCATGGTGCACTTCGTACTTCTCCTGCAGGCCGCGCAGGATGGCGATGGTGGCCTCCACGCTGGGCTCACCCACCAGGATTTTCTGGAAACGCCGCTCCAGCGCAGCGTCTTTTTCGATGTACTTGCGGTATTCGTCGAGCGTGGTGGCACCCACGCAGTGCAGCTCGCCACGCGCCAGCGCGGGCTTGAGCATGTTGCCCGCGTCCATCGCGCCCTCGCCCTTGCCCGCGCCCACCATGGTGTGCAACTCGTCGATGAAGACGATGGTCTGGCCTTCGTCCTTGGCCAGCTCGTTCAGCACGCTTTTCAGGCGCTCTTCAAATTCGCCGCGGTACTTGGCACCGGCTAGCAAGGCCGCCATGTCCAGTGAGAGGACGCGCTTGTTCTTGAGCGATTCGGGCACCTCGCCCGCCACGATGCGCTGGGCCAGGCCTTCGACGATGGCGGTCTTGCCCACGCCGGGCTCGCCAATCAGCACGGGGTTGTTCTTGGTGCGGCGCTGCAGCACCTGGATGGCGCGGCGGATTTCATCGTCGCGGCCGATCACCGGGTCGAGCTTGCCCAGCCGGGCGCGCTCGGTCAGGTCCAGGCAGTATTTGGCCAGGGCACCGCGCTGGCCTTCGGCCTCTGCGCTGTCCATCTTCTGGCCGCCGCGCACGGCTTCAATGGCGGCCTCCAGGCTCTTGCGTGTGAGGCCATTGTCCTTGGCGATCTTGGCGGCCTCGCCCTTGCTGTCGATCACGGCCAGCAAGAACAGCTCGCTGGCGATGAACTGGTCGCCGCGCTTGATGGCTTCCTTCTCGGTAGCCTGCAGCACACGGCCCAGCTCGGGGCCGCCCTGCACCTGGTCGTTGCCCTGCACCTGGGGCAGGCGCTCGACGGCCGCCTCGGCGGCTGCCAGCAGGCCGGGCACATTGGCGCCCGCACGCTGCAGCAGCGCCTTGGGTCCGTCGTCCTGCTTGAGCATGGCCACGAGCATGTGCACGGGCTCGATGTAGGCGTGGTCATTGCCCAGCGCAATGCTTTGTGCATCGCTCAGGGCTTCCTGGAACTTGGTGGTGAATTTGTCGAGACGCATGTGGATGTCCTCCGAATTGCAGAGCACTTGAGGCGGGGGGTGGCTGATTTCAAGACACTGCGCCTGCGCACCGATTGACCTGCGTCAGCAAACGCTCCCGGCGTCGCCTTACCCGAATACTACTAATTTAGTAGCTACTCGCGCTTTACCAGCAAGCGATAGAGGCCAATTTGACCGATATTTACACCCCACACCAGGGGGTGCGGCATCAGGCATTGGTCGCGGTGATGCCCCATCGCGCCAACGCCGCGTCGTCGCTCACGCGGGCATCCACCCAGCGCGCGCCCTGGGGGGTTTCTTCCTTCTTCCAGAACGGCGCCTGGGTCTTGAGGTAGTCCATCAAAAATTCACAGGCCTGAAAGCTCTGGCCCCGGTGGGCGCTGGTGACGGCCACCAGCACGATCTGGTCCAGGGGCTGCAGCAGGCCCACGCGGTGAATCACCCGCGCGCCGAAGATGTCAAAACGGCGGAAGGCCTCGTCCACCATGGCTTCGATGGATTTTTCGGTCATGCCGGGGTAGTGCTCCAGCTCCATCGAGGACACCTGGTCGCCCTCGTTGCGGTCACGCACCGTGCCGATGAAGCTGCACACGGCGCCAATACCTTTGTTTTCACGGCGCAGCGCAGCGACTTCGGTGGAGAGGTCAAAGTCCTCGGTCTGGATGGAAACGCGGGGCAAGGTCATGGCAAGTTTTCTCAGCGGGGCATGTGGTGTTCAGACAGGCAGTTGGTCAGGGCGACCGGTGCAGCCGCGGCGCCGCCAGCAGGGCGCGCTCTTCTTCCACCACCTTGTTCAGCTGCGCCAGTGCGGGCGAAGGGGGCAATTGCGCCAGCAGTGCCTGCAGGCGCGTGACGTCACCCACGGTGGGAGCCACCTTGATCTGCGCAATGGCAGCATTCACATTGCCGCCCTTGACCAGGGCCAGTACCTTGGCGGGCCATTCACTTTTGTTGCGTGCCATAGAGGGATAAAAACGTTTGTCTGTACGATTCGCCAGCACTGTACCCGCATGCGATCCGGTGCGCGATCTTCCAAGCCCTTTCAATCCATGGCCACACAAACGATTCAGACCGATCTCTACAAGCTCTACCCGTCCCCGCGCAACACCGTGCGCGACGTCTTCGAGCACCAGGTGTTTGTGCCCCACCCCTACGCGATCATTGACCTGGAGGTGATGGAACTCGCAGGCAAAACAACGCTATTTGGCGCCTGCCGCCTGTCGGACATGAAGATGGGGCAGGTGGTGACGTTTGAGCTGGCCTCCGACCAGGCCCGGTTCGAGCGGCTGTTCACCCCCGACTGAGCCCCCCATGGACGACGACAACCAGATCCACGTGCCCCCCTCCTTCATGGCCGTGTACACCGACACACGGGGGCGCCTGACGGACAAGGCCGACACCGTGCGCACCCGCTACGAGCTGTGCGAAGACCTGGCAGGCCACCTGGTGGAGCATGCGCAGACGCTCTACCACGTGCAGGCGCCGTCTGAAACCGAGATCCTGCAGCGCATCCATGCCGGGCTGTGCACGGCCGAATCGGGCGTGTCGGTGGCCGAAGCAACGTGGGTCGTCACCCGGCTGGCCGAGCTGCTGGCGTGGCAATGCCCTTTGCTGATGGCCCCGCAACCTGTGCCGGTGGACGAGGTACCCCGCCAGGAGCCTGTCGGACTTGGAGCGTCGGGGCGCTGAGCGCGTTTGCCGCGCCAGCCAGGGCCTGGCTATACTGCGCCCCATGCCCACGCACACCCTTTTCGCCATGCCCGCCGCACCGGCGGTGGCATTGCAGTGCGTGGTCAAAGCCAAAAAACCCCAGCTCATCTGACCGGAGCTGTGTGGTTCCGTCCCGGATGAGCGACGGAACCCCTTGGCAAAAACTCCCCCTTTTTGACACCCGGCAATCTGTGCGCGCACCTGTGACGGTTCTTCCATCGGTCGAACCTCAAGGACGTCTCGCATGCCTTCAACACCCGCTCTCACCACCCCGTTCCAGGGCCTCTGGATTCCCCTGGTCACGCCGTTCAAGGACGACGCCGTGGACCACCCTGCCCTCGCGGCGTTAACCACCACGCTGACTCGGCAAGGCGTCGCGGGCTTTGTGGCCTGTGGCTCCACGGGTGAGGCCGCCGCGCTCGACAAGACCGAGCAGCTGGCCGTGCTGGAAACCGTGCTCGGCGCCGCGCAGGGTCTGCCTGTGGTGATGGGCCTGTCGGGCTACCACATGGGCCAGACGGTGGAATGGGTGAACGCTCTGGCGCAATACCCACTGGCCGGGCTGCTGGTGCCCGCGCCGCACTACATCCGCCCCTCGCAAGAGGGCCTGTTGCTGTGGTTCCGCACCCTGGCCGATGCCAGCGCCGCGCCCCTGGTGGTCTATGACATCCCCTACCGCACGGGCGCCGCGCTGGCCACCGAGACCCTGCTGGCCCTGGCCGGGCACCCGCACATCCGTGCCATCAAGGACTGTGGCGGCAACACCGCCAAGACCCAGGCGCTGATCGCGGACGGGCGCCTGGCCGTGCTGGCGGGCGAAGACGCGCAGATGTTCACCACCCTGGCCCTGGGCGGGCACGGCGCCATTGCCGCCAGCGCGCACTGGCAGACGCAGCGTTTCGTGGAGCTGGTGGAACAGCTGCGCGTGGGCGATTTGCCTGAGGCCCGCCACCTATGGCAGACCTTGCAGCCCTGGATAGAAACCTGTTTTGCGGAACCCAACCCCGCCCCGCTCAAGGCCGTGCTGGCGCGGGCCGGCTGGATGCGCAACGAGCTGCGCGCGCCGATGTTGCCAGCGTCACCCGCACTGGCGCAGCGCGTACAAGCCGCAGCGGAGGTCAGCCGCCTGTGACCGGCGGGAAAAACGCCACTTCGGCCCCATCGGCCAGGGCGGCGGATTCATCGCTCAGGGTCTGGTTGAGCGCCATGCGCACGGCACGGCCGCGTGCAAGGCTGCTGGCGTGCGCACCACCGCGGGCGATGAGTTCATCGCGCAGCTCGCCCAGCGTGGCCGCGGCCGTGTCCACTGCCTCGTGCCCGGTGCCGATGGCCTCGCGGATGGAGGCGAAATAACGGACGGATATCTTCATGACAGCAGCTCCGCAAAAGCGATGAAGCGCACCGTGTCGTCGGCCGCAATGGTCTGGCCGGCCGGGTTGTCCACCACACCATCGCCCCAGGCGGCCGAGGTGAGCACGCCCGAGCTCTGGTTGTGGAACAGGTCCAGCCCGCCCGCAGCGTTGTGGCGCACGCGCAGAAATTCGCGGCGTTTATCGGCTTTTGGCCAGGCGAAATCAGCGCGGGCAGCTATGGATTGAGGAGCAACGTCCTTCACGCCCTGCAGGCGCAACACAAACGGGCGCACCAGCAGCGCAAAGGTCAGAAAGCTCGACACCGGGTTACCGGGCAGGCCCATGAAGTGCGCGGCACCGCTGTCATCGTTTCCACTGCGCGGGATCTGGCCGTACGCAAAGGGCTTGCCGGGCTTCATGGCCAGCTGCCACAACTCCAGCGTACCCAGCGCCTCCACGGCGGGCTTGATGTGGTCTTCCTCGCCCACGCTCACGCCGCCACTGGTCAGGATGAGGTCGTGCGCAGCACTGGCGGTGCGCAGGGCGTCGATGGTGGCCTCGCGCCGGTCGGGCACGATGCCAAAGTCGGTCACCTCGCAACCCAGGCGCAGCAGCATGGCGCGCAGAAAGAAACGGTTGCTGTTGTAGATGGCACCGGGCCGCATCTGCTCGGGCGGCACCTCGCCGGGCATCACGAGTTCATCGCCCGTGGAGAACAGCGCCACGCGCGGGCGGCGCGCCACCTGCAACTGGTGCAGGCCAATGCTGGCGGCCAGGCCCAGCTCGGCCGGTGTGAGGCGTGTACCAGCCGAAAGCACCACCGCCCCCCGGGTGATGTCCTCCCCTGCTCTGCGAATCCACTGGCCCGACTTGGGCACGGTGTTGATGCGCACCTGGCCCAGGCCGTCGGCCGCGCCGGGCAAGGCCTCGCAGTCTTCCTGCATCAGGATGGCATCGGCACCTGCGGGCACGGGCGCGCCGGTGAAGATGCGCGCGGCCGTGCCGGGTGCCAGGGCATCGCCCGCACTGCCGGCGGGAATGCGCTGCGACACCGGCAGCACCACGCCGGCGGACGGCACGTCGGCGCAGCGCACGGCGTAGCCGTCCATGGAGCTGTTGTCCTCGGGCGGCACCTGCAGGGCCGAGACGCAGTCGTGCGCCAGCACGCGGCCATCGGCGTCAAAGCTGGTCACGGTCTCGGCATCGCCCAAGGGCACGGCCCGGGTCAACAGGTCGGCCAGTGCCTCGTCCAGCGGCTTGAGCGGCTTCATTGGGGGGCGCACGGCAACAGCCCTCCGTGAAGCTCCCAGTCGTATTCAAAGCGGTGCTCGTACTGGATCAGCCAGTCCACCACCTGGGCGGGTGCATTCAGATCGAGGATGGGCAACTGCGTGGGCGGTAGCTGCTGGGGCGCATCGGTGGCCACGGCCACCACAAAATCGTCGTCAGGGTAACGCAGGGGCCTGGCCATCTGGCCGGGCTCCGGGGCGCGCCAGACTTCGACCTTCAGCAGGTCGCTCTCCTTGAACCCCTCCACCAGCACCCAGTCCACGCCCTGGTACAGCTCGGCCAGCAGGTGGTGCACGCTGAGCGTGGCGGGCTGCTCGAACTCGCGCACCAGCATCAGGCGCTTGTCGGATGCGGCGACCACCTCGAAGGCGCCCGCCTCGCGGTGGCGGTAGGTGTCCTTGCCGGGGTGGTCCACATCAAAGCTGTGGTGGGCATGCTTGACCACCGACACACGCAGCCCGCGCAGCCGCAGCTCGGGGATCAGCTGCTCGACCAGCGTGGTCTTGCCACTGCCGGAAAAGCCGGCAAAACCTACAACTTTCATCCATTGCTCCTTGGGTAGCTATTGCTTTTATAGCTGCTAGCGCATACCAGATAAGCGCCAGGGGCATATTTCATATCAAACCGGCCGCCCCGCACGGTGGGTGGGCGGCCCTGGCGCTACTAGCCCAGTACAGCCGGGGCGCAGTGGCGCTCGATGTAGGCCTTGACCAGTGCTGCATCGGCCGGCATCACCTGCACGCGTTTGGGCAGGTCTTCAATGCCGGCAAACCTGGAAGGCCGCTCGGGCGCATGACCCAGGGCCTCGACAATGGTCTCGGCGAACTTGATGGGCAGCGCGGTCTCCAGCACGATCATGGGCACCTTGGCATCGCTGTGGTGCTCGCGCGCCACCTTCACGCCGTCGGCAGTGTGGGTATCGATGGTGACGCCGTGGCGCTCGAACGTGTCGCGGATGGTGGCCAGCCGGTCGGCGTGGGTGCTCTTGCCGCTTTCAAAACCGTATTTGGTGGCGGCATCGGCAAACAGCGGCTCGGCGCTCAGATCGAAACGGCCATAGGTTTGCAGCGCAGCGCTGAACAAGGCCTTGGTGCGCTGGCCGTTGCGGCCCAGCAGGTCGAATATGAAACGCTCGAAGTTGCTGGCCTTGCTGATGTCCATCGAGGGGCTGGACGTTTCGTGCGTGTCAGCGCTGCTGCGCACGCGGTATACGCCGGTGCGGAAAAATTCGTCGAGCACGTCGTTCTCGTTGGTGGCCACCACCAGCTTGGCAATGGGCAGGCCCATCATGCGCGCCACATGGCCCGCACACACGTTGCCAAAGTTGCCGCTGGGCACCGTGAAGCTGACCTTCTGGTCGTTGGTCTCGGTGGCCTGGATGTAGCCCGCAAAGTAATACACCACCTGGGCCAGCAGGCGCGCCCAGTTGATGGAGTTGACGGTGCCGATCTTGTACTTGCGCTTGAAGGCCAGGTCGTTGCTCACGGCCTTGACAATGTCCTGGCAGTCGTCGAACACACCTTCGATGGCAATGTTGTGGATGTTGGCGTCCTGCAGGCTGAACATCTGCGCCTGCTGAAAGGCGCTCATGCGACCGTGCGGGCTGGTCATGAAGACGCGCACGCCTTCTTTGCCACGCATGGCGTATTCGGCCGCGCTGCCGGTGTCGCCGCTGGTGGCACCCAAAATGTTGAGCTGCTCGCCACGGCGCTTGAGCTCGTACTCAAACAGGTTGCCCAAGAGCTGCATGGCCATGTCCTTGAAGGCCAGCGTGGGGCCGTTGGACAGGGCTTCGAGCCACAGGCCGTCTTCCAGGTGGCGCAGGGGCACGATCTCGCCGGTGCCAAACACCTCGGCCGTGTACGTCTTGGCGCACAGGGCCTTCAGGTCGGCGGCGGGGATGTCATCGATGTAGAGCGACAGGATCTGGAAGGCCAGCTCGGCGTAGCCTTGCTCGTGGTAGGCCTTGCGCAGCTTTGTCAGCATGGCGTCGCTCACCTGCGGGTAGTGCTCGGGCAGGTACAGGCCGCCGTCGGGCGCCAGGCCTTCGAGCAGGATGTCGCAGAAATGTTTGCGGTCGGCGTGGCCGCGTGTGGAGAGGTACAGCATGGCTTTGTCGTTTCCCTAGTTCAGCTCTTCCTTGCGGATGCGCGTGATGGGCGCGAGCACGGTGGGCAGCGCCTGCATCTGGGAGATGACGGTATCCATGGTGCCTTCGCGGGTGTCGTGGGTCAGGATGATGAGGTCGGTCTGGGTCGATCCTTCACCCCCTACTTCATCGGCCTCACGCTGCAGCACGGCGTCGATGCTCACGCCGGCCTCGGCCAGCAGGCCCGTGACCTTGGCCAGCACGCCGGCCTGGTCGGCCACGCGCAGGCGCAGGTAGTAGCTGGTGACCACTTCGCTCATGGGCAGCACAGGCAGGGCATCCATGGCGTCGCTCAGCGTATTCGGCTGGAAGGCCAGGTGCGGCACGCGATGCTCGGGGTCGGCCGTGTGCAGGCGGGCAATGTCCACCAGGTCGGCAATGACGGCGCTGGCGGTGGGCTCGCTGCCCGCGCCCTTGCCGTAGTACAGCGTGGTGCCCACGGCATCGCCCTGCACCACCACGGCATTCATCGCGCCTTCCACATTGGCGATCAGGCGTTTGGAAGGCACCAGGCTGGGGTGCACGCGCAGCTCGATCCCCTTTTCAGCGCGCTTGGTGATGCCCAGCAGCTTGATGCGGTAGCCCAGCTGCTCGGCGTACTTGATGTCAGCGGCACCGAGCTGGGTGATGCCCTCCACATACGCCTTGTCGAACTGCACGGGAATGCCGAAGGCAATGGCGGACATGATGGTGACCTTGTGCGCGGCGTCCACGCCTTCGATGTCGAAGGTCGGGTCGGCCTCAGCGTAGCCCAGGCGCTGGGCTTCCTTGAGCACCACGTCAAAGTCCAGGCCCTTGCTGCGCATCTCGGACAGGATGAAGTTGGTGGTGCCGTTGATGATGCCGGCGATCCACTGGATGCGGTTGGCCGTGAGGCCTTCGCGCAGCGCCTTGATGATGGGGATGCCACCGGCCACGGCGGCTTCAAAAGCCACCATCACGCCCTTGGCGGAGGCTGCGGCAAAAATTTCGGTGCCATGCACGGCCAGCAGCGCCTTGTTCGCAGTGACCACGTGCTTGCCGGCGGCAATCGCCTCCAGCACCAGGCCTCGCGCAATGCCATAGCCGCCGATGAGCTCGATGACGATATCGATGTCCGGGTTGGCAATGATGGCGCGGGCGTCATTGACCACCTGGATGCCAGCACCCACCACCGACCTGGCACGTTCAACGTCCAGATCGGCCACCATGGTGATCTCGATGCCACGACCGGCGCGGCGGCTGATTTCGTCCTGGTTGCGTTGCAACACGTTGAACACGCCGCTGCCAACGGTGCCAATGCCCAGAAGGCCTACTTGGATGGGTTTCATGGAATTTCTACCAGTCAAAATGGGCTACAGCGCTTGTCCATCAAGCGCTGACAGCTATCAATAAATGGGTTTCAGCCGACCAGCCGCACATCCGTGCCGCAGCGTTTGCGGTATTGCTCAAGGAAGCGCGCCACGCGGCCAATGGCATCGCGCAGGTCGTCTTCGTGTGGCAGGAACACGATGCGGAAGTGATCCGGCGCGGCCCAGTTGAAGCCCGTGCCCTGCACCAGCATGACCTTGGTCTCCTGCAGCAGCTGCAGGAAGAACTGCTGGTCGTCCTCGATGGGGTACACGGCCGGGTCCAGGCGGGGGAACATGTAGAGGGCCGCACGCGGCTTCACGCAGGTCACACCCGGGATGGCGGTGATCAGCTCATAGGCCAGGTCGCGCTGCTTGCGCAGGCGGCCGCCCTCACCCACCAGTTCGTTGATGCTCTGGTAGCCGCCCAGAGCCGTCTGCACGGCCCACTGCCCGGGCACGTTGGCACACAGGCGCATGTTCGAGAGCATGTTCAAGCCCTCGATGTAGTCCCGGGCGGGTTTCTTGTCGCCCGACACCACCAGCCAGCCTGCGCGGTAGCCGCACGAGCGGTAGCTTTTGGACAGCGAGTTGAAGGTGAGCGTGAGCACGTCCTCGCTCAGGGATGCAATGGCCGTGTGCTTGGCGCCGTCGTACAGCACCTTGTCGTATACCTCGTCGGCGAAGATCACGAGGCCATGCTCGCGCGCAATGGCGACGATGCCTTTGAGCAGCTCGTCGGAATACAGCGCGCCGGTGGGGTTGTTGGGGTTGATGACCACGATGCCCTTGGTGCGGGGCGTGATCTTGGCGCGGATGTCGGCCAGATCGGGCATCCAGCCATTGGCTTCATCGCAGATGTAATGCACGGGTGTGCCGCCCGACAGGCTGGCGGCGGCCGTCCACAGCGGGTAGTCGGGCGAGGGCAGGAGCAGCTCGTCGCCGTTGTCCAGCAGCGCGTTGGTGGCCATCACGATCAGCTCGCTGGCGCCGTTGCCCAGGTAGATGTCGTCCAGCATCACGCCCTTGATGCCCTGCTTCTGCGTCTCGTGCATCACCGCCTTGCGTGCAGCGAAGATCCCCTTGCTGTCCGAGTAACCGGCCGAGTTGGGCAGGTTGCGGATCATGTCCAGCTGGATCTCTTCGGGTGCATCAAAGCCGAACACCGCCAGATTGCCGATGTTGAGCTTGATGATCTTGTGGCCGTCTTCCTCCATCTGCTTGGCCGCGTCCATGATGGGCCCCCGGATGTCGTAGCAGACGTTGGCGAGCTTGGCGGATTTTTGGACGGTTTTCATGCGCTGACGGTGGTGCTGTGGGGTCAGATGGCGTCCAGAGCGGCTGGCGCCCCGGCGAAACCTATAATTTGACCACAGATCCCAAGCGCCCCCCGGGCCCAGCGCCCCTGCCCCCACGCAGTGCCAGCGGCTGCAACCCACGCCAACACCCATGAAATTCCAGCCCGACCGTTCGAACGCGCAAACCATCAGCGGTTATGGCCCCGGATGGATCGGTGTGGACGCCGAGAGGATCACGCACAGCGTCATCATCGGCTCCACAGGGTTGCGCCAGGCCTGGCCCTGCACGCGCTTTGAAGACCTGACGCCCGAACACTTCGCGCAACTGGCCACCCTGGAGGCAGAGCTGGTCATCTTTGGCAGTGGCACCCGCAACCGGTTTCCCCCACCTGCGTGGCTCGCCCCACTCATTGCCCGTCGGCTGGGGCTGGAAACCATGGACACCCCGGCCGCCTGCCGCACATACAACATCCTGGCCAGCGAAGGGCGCAACGTGGTGGCTGCGCTGATTCTGGAAGCCTGACGCGCCGCCCCGCCGTGTGGCGGAACCTGGGCAAAACGCCGTCCGAATGCCCGGCTCTCCGTGCCGGACACACTGCCTTACATTTGGCCGAAGGGTGAAATCGGGGTAAAATCGCCGGTTGCGGTCGGGGGCACCACCAAGAGCAATAACACACCCACTCCCCCGGCTTACCAACGACTACATCCTGAGAGATTGAAGTGATATGGCGATCGTTGTCAACAAACCCCTCCCTGAATTTGAAGCCAACGCTACCGGTGGACTCAAGGTCTCCAACACCTCCCACCTTGGCCAAATTCTGGTTCTCTACTTCTATCCCAAGGACAACACGCCGGGCTGCACCACGGAGGCCATGCAGTTTCGCGACAAGTACAAGGATTTCGTGAAGGCGGGTGCCGCCGTGTTCGGCGTGTCCCGCGACAACATGAAGTCGCACGATGATTTCAAGGAAAAGCTCGAACTGCCCTTTGAGCTCATCGCAGACACCGAAGAAAAAATGTGCCACATGTTCGGTGTGGTCAAGAACAAGATCATGTACGGCAAGAAGGTCAAGGGCATTGAGCGCAGCACCTTCCTCGTCGGCCCCGATGGCCTGCTGGTGCAGGAGTGGCGCGGCCTCAAGGTGCCCGGCCACGTGGATGACGTCCTCAAAGCCGTCAAATCCATCAAGGCCCTTAAAAAGGCCGCCTGATCTGCACATTGGGGCATCTGCGCGACACGACGCCTGTTTTGCCCGGGCAAGACATCCGTCGTAGGCATAATGGTTTTATGCCCCTGGTTATCGCAATGCCTGCCCTCCTCCCAAAAGCCGCCTTGGCCTCCAGGCGGCTTTTTGCTTTCTGACCCCTTTTTTCCTCTACAGACCGAGGCCTGCCACCATGCCCCTGCCCCCCGCCCCCAGCCGGCGCGCTGCACTCCTTGCGCCAGAAGCCTATGAAATCACGGCCCGCCCCCGGGTCGCGCAGCCTTCGGCCAACGAGCCCCTCGTGGCATCTGCACCGGCACCTGCTCCTTCGCGGGCAACGCCCGTAGCCCGCGCCGGGCGCAAGGCGGACAGCGTGGCCTCGACCACCACAGCACCGAGCACGGCCCCGCTGGTTCAGGTGGAAACGCGCGCCCGCACCCCCGAGCCCGTAGCACCACCCGCTGCACGCAGCACCAGCACGCGCAAGGCGCGCACCCAAAGTGCCACCCCTGCGGCAGCGAGCGAGGCAGCCCCCAACCCGTCCACCACGCGCAGCAAAAAGACCGCATCCCAAGGCCCGACCAAACTTTTTGTGCTGGACACCAACGTGCTGCTGCACGATCCCACCAGCCTGTTCCGCTTTGAAGAGCACGACATCTTCCTGCCCATGATCGTGCTGGAGGAGCTGGACGGCCACAAGAAGGGCATGACCGAAGTCGCCCGCAACGGCCGCCAGGCGAGCCGCACGCTGGACGCGCTCGTGGCCACCCAGGGGGCGGACATGGCCCGGGGCCTGCGCCTGGATGCCACCGGCCAGAAGGCGGCGGGCGGCTGCCTGTACTTCCAGACCGCGCCGCTGAACTACAGCCTGCCCACGAGCCTGCCGCCCGGCAAGGCCGACAATCAGATCCTGGGAGTGCTGGAGGCTTTGTCCAAGCTGCATGCGCCCCGCGAGGTGGTGTTGGTGTCCAAGGACATCAACATGCGCGTGAAGGCGCGCGCCCTGGGCCTTTCGGCCGAGGACTACCAGAACGACAAGACGCTGGAAGACGGCGACCTGCTGTACGCCGGCGTGCTCGCACTGCCGCCTGACTTCTGGGCCAAGAGCGGCAAGAACGTGGAAAGCTGGCAAAGCGGCGCGCACACCTACTACCGCATCGGCGGCCCCATCGTGCCGCAGCTGATGATCAACCAGTTCGTGTACTTCGAGGCCCCCGGCGAGCCCAGCCTGTTTGCGCGCGTGAGCGAGATCCGCGAAAAGACGGCCGTGCTGCAGACCCTCAAGGACTACGGCTCTGCCAAGAACGCGGTGTGGGGCGTGACCACACGCAACCGCGAGCAGAACTACGCCATGAACCTGCTCATGGACCCCGAGATCGACTTCGTGACCCTGACTGGCACGGCCGGCACCGGCAAGACCCTGCTGGCCCTGGCCGCAGGCTTGACCCAGGTGCTGGACGACCGCCGCTACACCGAGATCATCATGACCCGCGCCACGGTGAGCGTGGGCGAGGACATCGGCTTTTTGCCCGGCACCGAAGAGGAAAAGATGGGCCCCTGGATGGGCGCACTGGACGACAACCTCGAATTCCTGGCCAAGGGCGACGGCGGGAACGCGGGCGAATGGGGCCGCGCCGCCACCAACGAGCTCATCCGCAGCCGCATCAAGATCAAGAGCATGAATTTCATGCGCGGGCGCACCTTCCTGAACAAATACGTGATCATCGACGAGGCACAGAACCTCACGCCCAAGCAGATGAAGACGCTCATCACCCGTGCGGGCCCCGGCACCAAGATCATCTGCATGGGCAACCTGGCGCAGATCGATACGCCGTACCTCACCGAAGGTTCTTCTGGCCTGACCTACGCGGTGGATCGCTTCAAGGGCTGGCCACACAGCGGGCACATCACGCTGGCGCGCGGCGAACGCTCACGCCTGGCGGATTTCGCCAGCGAAGTGCTTTGAGCAAGGGCATCTGACCATGGCGTTGTGGATGACCGCGCTGAAGCTGGTGCCCTGGGGCGATGTCATTGAGGCAACGCCCCAGATCCTGCAGGCTGCCAAGAAGCTGATGGGCAAAACGGGCGCAGACCGCGCCGACCCTGCAGCATCAGGTTCACTGACCACGGGTGACGACAACACCTCGCCCGCCCCCCATGCCGTGCAGCTTCAGCAGTTGCGTGACCGTGTGGCGCAACTGGAGCAGGAGCAGCGGGACTCTGCTGCGCTGATCCAGTCCCTGGCCGAGCAGAACGCGGTGGTCATCAAAGCCGTCGAGGCCCTGCGCCAGCGCAATCAACGCCTCACACTGGCCACGCTCGCCCTGGGCGCATTGGGCTTGAGCCTTCTGGTGTGGGTGATTCAGCAATAGCCTGTATGCCGCCGCTTGCAACTGCATAGCGGCCCTGTGAGATTGCTTCTGATTTGATAGCTGCTGGCGCTTATGGATAAAGCGTTAGCGGCTATTTTTGTGCTTAAAAATCGTCACCCGACCCCATCGCCAGGTTCTCGAACCGTGTCTGGTTTTTCTGGAAGAACAGCTTGATCGTGCCGGTGGGTCCGTTCCGCTGCTTGCCGATGATGACCTCGGCCACGTTGGGCTCCTTGGAGTCCTTGTTGTAGTAGTCGTCGCGGTAGATGAACATGATGATGTCCGCATCCTGCTCGATGGCGCCGGATTCGCGCAGGTCGGACATCATGGGGCGCTTGTCGGTGCGCTGCTCCACCGAGCGGTTGAGCTGCGACAGCGCGATCACCGGGCACTGCAGCTCCTTGGCCAGCATCTTGAGGCCCCGGGAAATTTCGCCCAGCTCCGTGGCCCGGTTGTCCGAGCCCGATGAGCCTGAGCCGCTCATGAGCTGCAGGTAGTCCACCACGATCAGGCCCAGCTTGCCGCACTGGCGCGCCAGGCGCCGCGCATTGGCGCGCAGTTCGCTCGGTGTGAGGCCCGGGGTTTCGTCGATGTGCAGCGACACGGTGCGCAGCTTTTCGATGGCTTCGGTCAGGCGTGGCCATTCGTCGTCGGTGAGCTTGCCGGTGCGCAGGTTGCCCTGATTCACCCGGCCAATCGAGCCCACGATACGCACCGCCAGCTGTGCGGCGCCCATTTCCATAGAGAAGATGGCGACCGGCAGACCTTCGTTGAGGGCCACGTGCTCGGCGATGTTCACGGCAAACGAGGTCTTGCCCATGGACGGGCGCGCCGCCAGCACCACCATGTCACCGGCCTGCAGGCCACTGGTCATCCGGTCGAGATCGGCAAAGCCGGTGGGTACGCCAGTGACGTCCACGGGGTTGTCCGCCATCTCCTGCACGCGGTCGAGCAGGTCGATCACCAGGGTGTCGAGCGACTGGAAGCCTTGCTTGGTGCGCGAGCCCTCTTCGCCAATGGCAAAGATCCTGGCCTCGGCTTCATCCAGGATACGCTCCACCGTCTTGCCCTGCGGGTTGAAGGCGTTGGTGGAAATCTCGTCGCTGGCCGTGACCAGTTTGCGCAGGATGGCGCGCTCGCGCACGATCTCGGCATAGCGCCGGATGTTGCTGGCGCTGGGCACGTACTGCGCCAGGTTGTTCAGATAGGTCAGCCCGCCCATCTCCTGCGCCTTGCCCTGGTTTTGCAGGTGCTCGAACACGGTGATCACATCGGCAGGCTTGCTGGCGTTGATAAGCGCGCCGATGGCCGTGTAGATCATCTGGTGTTCATGGCGGTAGAAATGGCTCTCCACCAGCAGGTCGCCCACACGGTCCCAGGCGTTGTTGTCCAGCAGCAGTCCGCCCAGCACGCTGGATTCGGCCTCGATGGAGTGCGGTGGCACACGCAGCTGGGCAATTTCACGGTCCGGCACGGGCGTGAAGCCATCGTCAAGCGGGGGGAAAACGGCAGACATGGGAATCCTCGGAGCTAACCCGGCATGCTAGCGCCCGTGCGGCGCGCCGTCATGGCACAAGTCTGTGGATAAGGTTGGGGCAACCGGTGGGCAAGCGTGTACAAACCAGTGCAGCACAAAAACAAAAGCCGCCCGAAGGCGGCTTTGCGTGAAACACCGAAGTGAATCTCAGGCGGTTTCGCCGTAGACCGACACGGTCACGTCCACCACCACGTCGGTGTGCAGGGCCACCGACACGGTGCTTTCGCTCACAACCTTGATGGGGCCGTTGGGCAGGCGAACTTGCGACTTGGCAACCTTGTAGCCTTGCTTGTTCAGCTCTTCGGCGATGTCGTGGTTGGTCACGGAACCAAACAGACGGCCATCGACGCCAGCCTTTTGCGTCAGCTTGACGGTGGTGCCGGCCAGCTTTTCGCCTTGGGCCTGGGCTTCTGCCAGCTTGGCAGCCGCCGCCTTTTCGAGTTCGACGCGCTTGGCTTCGAACTCAGCCTTGTTGGCTTCGGTGGCGCGACGGGCGCGGCCCGAAGGGATCAGGAAGTTGCGGGCGTAGCCGTCCTTGACCTTGACGATTTCACCGAGGTTGCCGAGGTTCACAACCTTGTCGAGCAGGATGATTTGCATGGGTTGTGCTCCTTAGATCTTGTGCTGGTCGCTGTAAGGCACCAGGGCCAGGAAGCGTGCGCGCTTGATGGCGGTGTTCAGCTGACGCTGGAAGATGGCGCGCGTGCCGGTCAGGCGTGCGGGGATGATCTTGCCGTTTTCGGCGATGAAATCGCGCAGCGTGTCGACATCCTTGTAGTCGATTTCTTCAACACCGGTCACCGTGAAGCGGCAAAAGCGCTTGCGCTTGAACAGCAGGGACTGGGTGTTGCGCTTTGGGCGCTTGTCTTTGTTGAACTTCTTGAACGTGGCCATTGCGGACCCCTTGAAAATTAATTTTGTTGAATATCCTGGATGTGCAGCACTGCGGTCTTGCCATTGCGCGGGTTGGCCAGAAATCCCTCAAAAGTCCAGAGACTTCCGATGTTCTGCCGTGCCAGTCGCTCGGCCATCGCTCCAAAAGCAATGGCCTTCATGGCGGCCTTGACTTCGCGGGGGTGGCCTGCTTCGTTTTGCCGGGACTCGTGTTCGAGGCGCAGCGAAAGGGCAGGTAATCCGGCGGGTGTGTAGCGCAGGGGTTCAGCCTCTGCGATACAAGCGGTCAAGACGACGCGGTTCTCCACTCCAACGAGGATGGATCAGCGCTCGGCGCGCTCGCCACGGTCCTGGCGTTCGCCGCGCTCACCGCCGGCAGCTGCGTATTCAGCCTGGCTGGCCTTGCGGGCTTCTTCGCGCTCAACGGTCTTCATCATGGAAGATGGACCCGTATCGGCCTTCTTCTTTTGAACGGTGAGGTGGCGCAGCACGGCGTCGTTGAACTTGAAGGCGTGCTCCAGTTCAGCCATCACGGCCTGGTCGGCTTCGATGTTCACGCACAGGTAGTGGGCCTTGGCCAGCTTGTTGATCAGGTACGCCAGTTGACGACGGCCCCAGTCTTCCACACGGTGCACCTTGCCACCGCCAGCGGTGATCATGCCCTTGTAGCGCTCCAGCATGGCTGGAACTTGTTCGCTTTGATCCGGATGGATCAACAAAATGATTTCGTAATGACGCATGCAGACTCCTTTTGGGTAAGACCACCCACCGCGTCCAGAAGTGGTGTGGCAAGGGAAAGCCTGCGATTATAGCCCGGCCGCTGCCGCTTGTACACTCCGCGCTGCGCCAATCCACGCAGGGGCTTGGCGAGACCGAAGGCTTTGCAGCGCTACGAACCCGGAAAACCGGGCGATACACTCGTTCGGCTCTTGCAAATCAGGATGGCGGGCCGACATGCCCTACACCTGGATGCTCCGAACCATACGGCCAGCCACGACATATCCCTGGCGCAGGCCTTGATTTAAGGCGGGGCATCCCCAGATGCCGCGCGTACTGCTTGCGCGTCGACTGATTCATTCACCTCTTACAGATCAAGACATGTCAGATAACAGCCAAACCACCGCGTCCCAGAACAACCCTGCCCCCGAAGAAGTCGAGGCCGCCATGGCTGCCCACACATCCGATGAGCTGGCGCGTCTGCAGGGCGAGCTGGCCGAGCTCAAGGCCAAAAGCGCCGATCTGGCCGACCAGTTCCTGCGCGCCAAGGCGGAGGCCGAAAACGCCCGCCGCCGTGCAGAGGACGAAGTCTCCAAGGCACGCAAGTTCGGTATCGAAAGCTTTGCAGAGAGCATGCTGCCGGTCTGCGACAGCCTGGATGCAGCCCTGGCCATCAAGGAGGCCACCGCCCAGCAATTGCGCGAGGGTTCGGACGCCACTTTGCGGCAGCTGACATCGGCTCTGGAGCGCAATAAGGTGCTGGCCATCAATCCAGAGGCCGGAGCCAAGTTCGACCCCCACCAGCACCAGGCCATCAGCGTGGTGCCCGCCGAGCAGGAAGCCAACACCGTCGTGGCCGTGCTGCAAAAGGGTTATGTGATTGCTGACCGCGTGCTGCGCCCGGCACTGGTGACCGTCGCGGCTCCCAAGTAAGAAAACCTCAAATAAATCAGCACGGACGACTTGAACCCCTGCAGGTTATCCACAAGTTACTAGCCATCCAAACCATTCAAACATTCGGAGAATAATCATGGGAAAAATCATCGGCATTGACCTGGGTACGACCAACAGCTGCGTCTCCATCATGGAGGGCAACACGACCCGCGTGATTGAAAACAGCGAAGGCGCGCGCACCACGCCCTCCATCGTGGCCTACCAGGAAGACGGCGAGATCCTCGTCGGTGCCTCGGCCAAGCGCCAGGCCGTGACCAATCCCAAGAACACGCTGTACGCCGTCAAGCGCCTGATCGGCCGCAAGTTCACCGAAAAAGAAGTGCAAAAGGACATCGACCTGATGCCCTACAAGATCGTGGCCGCCGACAACGGCGACGCCTGGATCGAAGTGCGCGGCAACAAGCTGTCGGCCCAACAGGTGTCTGCCGACATCCTGCGCAAGATGAAGAAGACCGCCGAAGACTACCTGGGCGAGCCCGTGACGGAAGCCGTCATCACCGTGCCCGCGTACTTCAACGACGCACAGCGCCAGGCCACCAAGGACGCCGGCCGCATTGCGGGCCTGGACGTCAAGCGCATCATCAACGAACCCACCGCAGCGGCCCTGGCCTTTGGCCTGGACAAGCAGGAAAAGGGCGACCGCAAGATCGCCGTATATGACCTGGGCGGCGGCACGTTCGACGTGTCGATCATCGAAATCGCCGACGTGGACGGCGAAAAGCAGTTTGAAGTGCTGTCCACCAACGGCGATACGTTCCTGGGCGGCGAAGACTTCGACCAGCGCATCATCGACTACATCATTGACGAGTTCAAGAAGGAATCGGGCGTCAACCTCAAGAACGACGTTCTGGCACTGCAGCGCCTGAAGGAAGCGGCCGAAAAGGCCAAGATCGAACTGTCGAACTCGGCCTCGACCGACATCAACCTGCCTTACGTCACGGCCGATGCATCGGGCCCCAAGCACCTGAACATCAAGCTCACGCGTTCCAAGCTCGAAGCCCTGGTGGAAGAACTGATTGAACGCACCATCGCTCCTTGCCGCATGGCCATCAAGGACGCTGGCGTGTCGGTGTCCGACATCCATGACGTGATCCTGGTGGGCGGCATGACCCGCATGCCCAAGGTGCAGGAGAAGGTCAAGGAATTCTTCGGCAAGGACCCCCGCAAGGATGTGAACCCCGATGAAGCCGTGGCCGTGGGCGCCGCCATTCAGGGCCAGGTGCTGTCGGGTGACCGCAAGGACGTGCTGCTGCTGGACGTGACTCCGCTGTCGCTGGGCATTGAAACCCTGGGTGGCGTGATGACCAAGATGATCCAGAAGAACACGACCATCCCGACCAAGTTCGCACAAACCTACTCGACGGCCGATGACAACCAGCCTGCCGTGACCATCAAGGTCTACCAGGGCGAACGTGAAATGGCGTCGGGCAACAAGCTCCTGGGCGAGTTCAATCTCGAGGGCATCCCACCTGCAGCGCGCGGCGTGCCACAGATCGAAGTGTCGTTCGACATCGACGCCAACGGCATCCTGCACGTAGGCGCCAAGGACAAGGGCACGGGCAAGGAAAACAAGATCACCATCAAGGCCAACTCGGGCCTGTCGGAAGAAGAGATTCAGCAGATGGTGAAGGACGCCGAGCTCAACGCCGCCGACGACAAGAAGAAGCTTGAGCTGGTGCAGGCCCGCAACCAGGGCGAAGCCGCCGTGCACAGCGTGAACAAGAGCCTGGCCGAACACGGCGACAAGCTCGACGCGGGCGAAAAAGACGCGATCACCGCTGCCGTGAAGGCGCTGGAAGACGTTCTGAAAGGCGAAGACAAGGCCGCGATTGACGAGAAGACGACCGCGCTGATGGCTGCCAGCCAGAAGCTGGGCGAGAAGATGTATGCAGACTCCCAGGCAGCGCAAGCGGCCCAGGCTGCTGGTGCTGCCGACGCAGGCGCCTCGGCGTCCGCGTCTTCGGCCAAGCCTGCTGACGACGACAACGTCGTCGACGCCGAAGTCAAGGAAGTCAAGAAGGGCTGAGCGAGCCCCCGTTGACCCGAGCCGCCGCGCAATGCTCTTGAGGGAGCTGCGCGGCGTTCCTGTTCCAACCGGGTTCTGAATCACTATGTCCAAACGAGACTTTTACGAAATCCTGGGCGTTCCCAAGAACGCCTCGGATGAAGAGATCAAGAAGGCTTATCGCAAGCTGGCGATGAAGCACCACCCTGACCGCAATCAGGGGGACGCGGCCAAGCCTGCCGAAGAGAAATTCAAGGAGGCCAAGGAGGCCTATGAGATGCTCTCCGACCCGCAAAAGCGGGCGGCGTACGACCAGTATGGCCACGCGGGCGTGGACCCCAACATGCGCGGCCCCGGGGGCCCGGGCGCAGAAGGTTTTGGCGGATTTGCCGAGGCTTTCGGCGACATCTTTGGCGACATGTTCGGCCAGCAAGGTGGGCGGCGCGGTGCAGGTGGGCGTCAGGTGTACCGGGGCAGCGACCTCAGCTACGCCATGGAGATCACCCTGGAGGAAGCCGCGCGCGGCAAGGATGCGCAGATCCGCATCCCCTCGTGGGAGAGCTGCGACACCTGCCACGGCAGCGGCGCCAAACCCGGCACCAGCGCCAAGACCTGCGGCACCTGCCAGGGTGCAGGCACGGTGCAGATGCGCCAGGGCTTCTTCAGCGTGCAGCAGACCTGCCCGCACTGCCGGGGCACGGGCAAGATCATTCCCGAGCCCTGCACCACCTGCCATGGCCAGGGCAAGCTCAAGAAGCAAAAGACGCTGGAAGTGAAGATCCCTGCGGGCATCGACGACGGCATGCGCATCCGCTCCACCGGCAACGGCGAGCCGGGCACGAATGGCGGCCCACCGGGCGACCTGTACATCGAGATCCGCCTGAAGAAGCACGACATCTTCGAGCGCGACGGTGACGACCTGCACTGCCAGGTGCCGGTGAGCTTCATCACAGCGGCGCTGGGCGGCGAGATCGAAGTGCCCACGCTGCAAGGCAAGGCCGCCATCGACATCCCCGAAGGCACCCAGGCCGGCAAGCAGTTCCGCCTGCGCGGCAAAGGCATCAAGGGCGTGCGCGCCAGCTACCCGGGCGACCTGTACTGCCACATTGCAGTCGAGACACCCGTGAAGCTGACCGAGCACCAGCGCAAACTGCTGCGCGAGCTCGAAGATTCCCTCAAGAAGGGCGGCGCGCGCCATTCACCCAGCGGCGAGAGCTGGACGGACCGGCTGAAGAATTTCTTCAGCTGACCGGGACCGGCAATACCGCGATCACCGCCTGCGGCCTTGCGCCCCAGGCGGTTTTTTCTTGATGCAAGGCAAGAAATAACCAGTGGCCGCAGGCTTTCGCCGCCCGGCGCAGTACGATGAAACCCATCATCGAACAACCGGAGCATTGGCACATGGACGTCAACATCACCTTTCTGGGTGGCTCCGGCACCGTCACCGGCTCCAAATACCTGGTGCGCTACAACGGCAAGAGCATGCTGGTCGATTGCGGCCTGTTCCAGGGCTACAAGCAACTGCGCCTGCGCAACTGGCAGCCGCTGCCTGTCACGCCGCACCAGATCGACGCCGTGGTGCTCACCCACGCCCACCTGGACCACAGCGGCTACCTGCCTCTTCTGGCGCGTGACGGCTACACCCGCGCCATCCACTGCACGCCGGGCACGCGTGACCTCTGCACCATCCTGCTGCCCGACAGCGGGCACCTGCAAGAAGAAGACGCGGCCTTTCTCAATCGCCACAAGCTCAGCAGCCACAGCCCGGCCCTGCCGCTCTACACCCGGCTGGATGCGCTGCACTGCCTCAAACAGTTCCAGATTCACCCATTTCACAAGGCGTTCGAGCCCCTGCCCGGCTGGCGTGTGACCTTCTCGCCCGCTGGCCACATCCTGGGCGCCGCCAGCGTGCTGCTGGAGGTGGGCGGGCGGCGCATTCTGTTCTCGGGCGACCTGGGCCGGCCCGATGACCTGCTCATGAACCCTCCCGATGCGCCGCCCCAGGCCGACACGGTGCTCATCGAATCCACCTATGGCGACCGCGAGCACCCGCCCGAAGGCCTGCTCGACGAACTGGGCCCCGCCCTTCAGCGCCTGGCAGCGCGCGGCGGCATTGCCGTGGTACCGGTGTTCGCCGTGGGGCGCGCGCAGGTCGTGCTGCATGCCATCGGCCTGCTCAAGGCGCAGGGGGCGGTGCCCGCATCGCTCAAGGTGTTTCTGGACAGCCCCATGGCCGTCAGCACCACCGGCCTGTTCCAGCACCACATGCAGGAACACCGTTTGAGCAGCCGTGAAGTCCACGCCCTGGAGCACGGGGCCACCATGGTCCAGACCACCGAGCAATCCAAGGGCCTGGCCAAACTGCACGGCCCCATGGTCATTCTGTCGGCCAGCGGCATGGCCACCGGCGGCCGCGTGCTGCACCACCTGGCACTGCATGCGGGTGACCACCGCAACATGATCATCCTGACCGGCCACCAGGCGCCCGGCACACGCGGGGCGCGTCTGGCCGATGGAGAAAAGACCATCCGCATCCACAGCCAGAACGTGGCCGTGCGGGCCGAGGTGGTGCGGCTGTCGTCCGCATCCGCCCATGCCGACGGCAACCAGCTCATCGCCTGGCTGCGCAGCATGGGCCACGCGCCCGACCAGGTGTATGTGGTGCATGGCGAAATGGGTGCCGCCGACATGCTGCGCCAGCGGATCGAGCACGAACTGCGCTGGCGGGCCGCGGTGCCGGAACACGGCAGCACGCTGGCTGCGTAGCCACGCCAGCCTGCTGCTTCAAAAAAAGGAGCTGCTTGCGCCTGTATTTATTGGTTTTCAGCATGAAAAGTGCCTGAAACCCTTTTGAATCAAGCGCAGGCAGCTCACTTTTTTAATCAACTGCCCCCATGCACGATGATTACCATCGCATTCGGCGATGACAACATCGAATAAATAGGTGGAAAATACAAAGTCTTCGTGAAACAAGAAGACCCACCCCATCCATGAAAAGCTCCGAGCGCAGCTTTGCGCGCCGCATCGACCTGACCTCGCTGCAACTGTTTGTAGCGGTGTGCGAGCTCGGCAGCATTGGGCGCGCGGCCGAGCGTGAGTTCATTGCCGCATCGGCCGTCAGCAAGCGCCTGTCTGACCTGGAAGCGGCCGTGGACACGCAGCTGCTGTACCGCCACAGCCGGGGCGTGACGCTCACCCCCGCGGGCGAGAGCCTGCTGCACCACGCGCGCACCGTGCTGTTTGGGCTGGAGCGCATGCAGGGCGAGCTCAGCGAATATGCCGACGGCGTGCGCGGCCATGTGCGCATGCACGCCAACATCTCGGCCATCTTTCAGTTTCTGCCCGAAGACCTGGGCGCCTTTGCGCGCGAACACAGCCAGATCAAGATCGACCTGCAGGAGCACCTCTCCAGCGACGTGCTGCATGCCGTGCAGGAAGGCGCGGCCGACCTGGGCATCTGCAACGTGGGCATGGCGAGCGGCGGGGGCGCCCTGCCGCTGCAAAGCCGCCCCTACCGCGCCGACAATCTGGTGCTTGTAGTGCCCCGGGCGCACGCCCTGTCTGCGCTGACAGCTATCAATTTTGAAGAAGTGCTGGACTGGGACATCGTGGGCCTGCACGCCAACAGCAGCATCAGCCTGGCCATGCGCGCCGCTGCTGCTGCCGCAGGGCGCCCGCTGCGCCAGCGCATCCAGGTCACGGGGCTCGATGCCATGTGCCGCATGATCGACAACGGCCTGGGCGTGGGCCTGCTGCCCGACCGGGCGTTTGCGCTGATGCGCGGCGTGGGCAACCTGCAGGCCATAGCGCTGACCGACGCCTGGGCCCACCGCGAGCTGCGTGTGGTGGCCCGCGACTTCGACGCCCTGCCCGTCACGGCGCGGCTGCTGGTGGAACACCTGTCACCACGGCCAGACCCCGACACTAAAATCCAATCACCCACCTGAAAAGCAGAAAGAAAGCCACGCCATGGGACGCACGCTGTACGACAAGATCTGGGACGAGCATGTCGTCCACACCGAAGAGGACGGCACGTCCATCCTCTACATCGACCGGCATCTGGTGCACGAGGTGACCAGCCCCCAGGCGTTTGAAGGCCTGCGCGAGGCGGGCCGCAAGGTGTGGCGCATGAGCTCCATCGTGGCCACCGCCGACCACAATACGCCCACCACCGGCTGGGAAAACGGCTACGACGGCATCACCGACCCGATCAGCAAGGAACAGATCACCACGCTGAACGACAACATGGCGCAGATCTCGCCCGCCGCGTTCTTCCCCTTCATGCACAAGCGCCAGGGCATCGTGCACGTCATCGGCCCTGAAAACGGCGCCACGCTTCCGGGCATGACCGTGGTGTGCGGCGACTCGCACACATCCACCCACGGCGCTTTCGGAGCGCTGGCCCACGGCATCGGCACCTCCGAGGTCGAGCATGTGATGGCCACGCAGACGCTGCTGGCCAAGAAGGCCAAGAACATGCTGGTGCAGGTGGACGGCACGCTCGCCAAGGGCGTGACGCCCAAGGACGTGGTGCTGGCCATCATCGGCAAGATCGGCACCGCCGGCGGCACGGGCTACACCATCGAATTTGCAGGCTCCGTCTTCCGCGCGATGAGCATGGAAGGCCGCATGACCGTGTGCAACATGGCCATCGAAGGCGGCGCGCGCGCGGGCCTGGTGGCGGTGGACGACAAGACCATTGAATATGTCAAAGGCCGCCCCCTGTCGCCCACGGGCGTGGAATGGGACCAGGCCGTGGCGTACTGGAAGACGCTGCACTCCGACCCCGATGCCCAATTCGACACCGTGGTAAAGCTCGACGCCTCCGAGATCGTGCCGCAGGTCACCTGGGGCACCAGCCCCGAGATGGTGCTGGGCGTGGACGCCCGCGTGCCCGACCCCGACAAGGAAAAGGACGCCAACAAGCGCGGCGCCATCGAGCGCGCGTTGACCTACATGGGCCTCACGCCCGGCAAGGCGATCAACGACATCACCATCGACAAGGTGTTCATCGGCAGTTGCACCAACAGCCGCATCGAAGACATGCGCGAAGCCGCCGCTGTGGTGAAGAACCTGGGCCGCAAGGTGGCCAGCAACGTGAAGCTGGCCATGGTGGTGCCGGGCTCTGGCCTCGTCAAAGAACAGGCCGAGCGCGAAGGCCTCGATAAGATTTTTGTGGCTGCAGGTTTTGAGTGGCGCGAACCCGGCTGCAGCATGTGCCTGGCCATGAACGCCGACCGCCTGGAGCCGGGCGAGCGCTGCGCCTCTACCTCCAACCGCAACTTTGAGGGCCGCCAGGGCGCTGGTGGCCGCACCCATCTCGTCAGCCCCGCCATGGCAGCAGCCGCCGCCGTGCACGGTCATTTTGTGGACATTCGCCAATTCGCCTAAAGGAGACCGCCATGAAGAAGATTGCCACCCTCATCGCCCTGTCCGCCGCTTTCGTGCTGGCCGGCTGCAACACCGTCAAGGGCGTAGGCCAGGACGTTCAACGGGCCGGAGGCGCGCTTGAGCGCGCCGCCAAGTAACAAAGAACGTCATGCAGAAATTCACCAAGCTCCAGGGCCTTGTGGCCCCGATGGACCGCGAGAACGTCGACACCGACGCGATCATCCCCAAGCAGTTTCTGAAGTCGATCAAGAAGACCGGCTTCGGCGTGAACCTGTTTGATGAGTGGCGCTACCTGGACCACGGCGAGCCGGGCCAGGACCCGGCCAGCCGCAAGCCCAACCCCGACTTCGTGCTGAACCAGCCGCGCTATGCAGGCGCCTCCATCCTGCTGGCGCGCAAGAATTTTGGCTGCGGCTCCAGCCGCGAACACGCCCCCTGGGCGCTGGACCAGTACGGCTTTCGCGCCGTGATCGCGCCGAGTTTTGCCGACATCTTCTTCAACAACTGCTTCAAGAACGGCCTCTTGCCCATCGTGCTGCCCGAGGCCACGGTGGCCCAGCTGTTTGACGAAGTGCACGCCTTCCCCGGCTACCAGCTCACCATCGACTTGGAACGCCAGGTGATTCTTCGCCCGCAGGGTGAAGAGATCCCGTTCGAGGTGCAGGCTTTCCGCAAATACTGCCTGCTCAACGGTTTTGACGACATCGGCCTGACCCTGCGCCAGTCCGACAAGATCAAGGCCTTTGAAGCCCAGCGTCTGGCCACCAAGCCCTGGCTTGCGCACACCATGGTGTCGTAAGGCACCGCAGGCATCAAAACACCAGACAAATTGGCCTCTAGCGCTTACTGGATAAGCGCTAGCAGCTATCAAAATCAAAGCAAACTTCATGAAAATCGCAGTTCTGCCGGGTGACGGCATCGGTACCGAAATCGTCTCCGAAGCCGTCAAGGTTCTGGAAGCCCTGGACCTGAAGTTCGAGATGGAATCGGCCTTGGTCGGCGGCGCCGCCTACGACGCACACGGCCACCCGCTGCCCGAGTCCACGCTCAAGCTCGCCAAGGAGTCCGACGCCATCCTGTTCGGCGCCGTGGGCGACTGGAAGTACGACAAACTCGACCGCCCGCTGCGCCCCGAGCAGGCGATCCTGGGCCTGCGCAAGAACCTGGGGCTCTTCGCCAACTTTCGCCCCGCCATTTGCTACGAGCAACTGGTGAGCGCATCGAGCCTAAAGCCTGAGCTGATCGCTGGCCTCGACATCCTCATCATCCGCGAGCTGACGGGCGACATCTACTTCGGCCAGCCGCGCGGCCGCCGCGTGGCCACTGACGGCCACTTCCCCGGTGCCGAAGAAGCGTTTGACACCATGCGCTACAGCCGCCCCGAGATCGAACGCATCGCCCACGTGGCCTTCCAGGCCGCCCGCAAGCGCAACAAGAAGGTCACCAGCGTGGACAAGGCCAACGTGCTCGAAACCTTCCAGTTCTGGAAGGACGTGGTCACCGATGTGCACAAGGAATACCCCGACGTCGAGCTGCAGCACATGTACGTGGACAACGCGGCCATGCAACTGGTCAAGGCCCCCAAGGCGTTTGACGTGGTGGTCACCGGCAACATGTTCGGCGACATCCTTTCGGACGAAGCCTCCATGCTCACCGGCTCCATCGGCATGCTGCCCTCGGCCAGCCTGAACAGCAGCAACCAGGGCCTGTACGAACCCAGCCACGGCAGCGCGCCCGACATCGCGGGCAAGGGCGTGGCCAACCCGCTGGCCACTATTCTGTCTGCGGCCATGATGCTGCGCTTCAGCCTGAAGCAGGAAGAAGCGGCCCAGCGCATCGAAGCCGCCGTACAGAACGTATTGGCGCAGGGCCTGCGCACGCCCGACATCTACAGCGAAGGCACCACCAAGGTGGGCACGGCGCAGATGGGCGATGCGGTGGTGAAGGCGCTGCGATAGCAGATCGCCTGCCGTTACGCCTGGCACCCGAGGCGACTCCTGCGAGTCGCCTTTTTTCGTTTCTGGCCTGCAAGCTGGGCTGGAGCAGTGGGAGATGGGTCCCCTCGCGTATCTGCAAGCCAAGCGAAAGCGTCCATCCGGTAGAATCCGTGTCCATGTTTGCCGCCCTGCCGTTCGCCCTGAACCATGCATCCGCCTGCCAGGCTGGTGTGGCCGCGCGCGCAATCACCACCAAAACCACGACCATTATTAAGGGCTGACCCAGCTCCGGTATCGTCGTGCGCCCTCCCTGGCCTAGACGAGCCGGGGCAGAAGTCAGTCCCGGTCGGGCACTGTTTCTTAATCTGAAAGGGGCGTTGAAATGAGCAAGTTGGTAGGTTTGGTCGGCTGGCGCGGCATGGTCGGCTCGGTGTTGATGGACCGCATGGTCGAAGAAAAAGACTTCGACCTGATCGAGCCATTGTTCTTCTCCACCTCCAATGCAGGCGGCAAGGCCCCTGCGCAGGCCAGGAACGAAACGACCCTGCAGGACGCGTTCAACATCGACGCCCTCAAGCGCTGCGACATCATCATCACGGCCCAGGGTGGCGACTACACATCCGAAGTGTTCCCCAAGCTGCGCGCCACGGGCTGGAACGGCCACTGGATCGATGCTGCGTCCACCCTGCGCATGGAAAAGGACGCAGTCATCATCCTGGACCCCGTCAACATGCCCGTCATCAAGGACGCGCTGGCCAATGGCGGCAAGAACTGGGTCGGTGGCAACTGCACCGTGAGCTGCATGCTGATGGGCGTGGGCGCGCTGTACAAGGCGGGGCTGGTGGAGTGGATGAGCACCCAGACCTACCAGGCAGCCTCGGGCGGCGGCGCGCAGCACATGCGCGAGCTGCTCACGCAGTACGGCACGCTGAACGCCGAAGTGAAGGCGCTGCTCGACGACCCCAAGAGCGCCATCCTGGAAATCGACCGCAAGGTCATCGCCAAGCAGCGCAGCCTGAGCGCCACGGAAACCGCCAACTTCGGCGTGCCCCTGGGTGGCTCGCTGATCCCCTGGATCGACAAGGACCTGGGAATCGGGAAGAGCCAGGACGAGCCTGGCTGGGGCATGTCCAAGGAAGAATGGAAGGGCATGGCCGAAACCAACAAGATCCTGGGCCAGGGCGAAGGTTTCAGCACCGCCGCCATCCCGGTGGACGGCTTCTGTGTGCGCGTGGGCGCCATGCGCTGCCACAGCCAGGCGCTGACCTTCAAGCTCAAGAAGGATGTGCCCGTGGCGGACATCGAAGCCATGATCGCTGCCGACAACGAGTGGGTGAAGGTGGTGCCCAACACGCGCGAAGCCACCATTAAAGACCTGACACCTGTCGCCGTGACCGGCACCATGACCATCCCCGTGGGCCGCATCCGCAAGCTGGCCATGGGCCCGGAATATGTGGGCGCCTTCACCATTGGCGACCAGCTGCTGTGGGGGGCTGCGGAGCCCCTGCGCCGTATGCTGCGCATCCTGCTCAACGCCTGATTCTCACCCCCGGCCAGCGCGCGCAACCCTGTTGCGCGCGCTTTTTTGCGCCCAGGCTTCCGACACACTCGGTTACGCCGCGTTGGCAATTGGCAACAATTAATTGCCCCAATTTGGTGCAGCCGGACCTCACTCAAAGCTTCGGCAGCACCTCAGCTTGTCAGTGCAAAACATTGATGCTATGGTGCTTTTTACATATTTTCACGCGCCGGGGCGGGACCAGACCATGAGAAAAAAAGCACCGCTCGACCGAGCCGCACAAAAACCTAATCAGCTGTTGGCAAACATGCATCGTTGGAAATTCTCTGTCCTGGCGGCTGCGGCCGTTGCGTCGGCCGGCTTTTACGCTGGCGACGCCTCGGCCCTGGCGTTGGGCCGCATCACCGTGCAGTCTGCCCTGGGCGAACCTCTGCGCGCAGAAATCGAACTCCCCCAGATCACCCCGGCCGAAGCAGACACGCTGCGCGCCACCACCGCCACCCCGGAAGTCTTTCGCGCCCAGGGGATGGAATACACGCCTACCATGAGCAACCTGCAGATCCGTCTGCAGCGTCGTCCCGATGGAACCGCCGTGCTGCGACTGAGCAGTGACCGCCCGGTGAATGAACCCTTCCTGGACCTGGTGCTGGATGCCAACTGGGGCACCGGGCGCATCGTGCGCAGCTACACCATGCTGCTGGACCCACCGGCATTGCGCCGCAGCGCCCCAGCGGTCACCGCTTCACCCCAGATTTCTGCCTCCCCTGCGGCGCCAGCACCCACGGTGCGTGCCCCATCGGTCGCGCGCAGCAGTGAGGCTCCGGCGGCCACCCCCTCTGCGCCGCGCCAGAGCCCTGCGGCCGCGCGTCCGGCCCCCGCGGACGGTGTCCGCGTGCAGTCCGGAGACACCGCAGGCCGCATTGCCAATGCCTACCGCCCGGCGGGCGTGTCGCTCGACCAGATGCTGGTGGCGATGATGCGCGCCAACCCCGATGCTTTCATTCAGGGCAATGTGAATCGCCTCAAGGCGGGTGCCGTGCTCCAGATGCCCGATGAGGCTGCTGCACAGGCCACCCCCGCACCGGAAGCGCGCCAGATCCTTGCAGCGCAAGCCAGGGATTTCAACGAATTCCGCCGCAAGCTGGCCGGCGCAGCCCCCACCACAGCGGTGGCTGCGGCAGAACGCTCTGCAACTGGCACCGTGCAGACCCGCGTAGAAGACAAGAGACCCGCCACCGCCGCCCCCGACAAGCTGACCCTGTCCAAAGGCTCGGTCACCGGTCAAAAGGCTGCCGAGGATGAGCTTGCCAAGGAAAAGCAGGCCAGCGAGGCGGCAACGCGGATGGCGGAGCTTTCCAAGAACATTACCGACCTGAACAAGATCGGCGCCGCATCCGCCGCTGCGGGTGCCGCCGCGCCAGCACCCGCGGGGGGCGCTGCCAGCTCCCCCGCGGGCGTGGCTGTCCAGGTCCCGGCTGTGCCGGCGACCCCTGCGGCGCCTGCTGAACCCCTCGCTGCAGCCTCTTCCTCCGAGTCGCCCGCCAGCGCGCCAGGGGAAAGCGCCATTCCCGCAGAAACCGCCTCCGAGGCAGCTTCATCACCGGAGCCTGCTGCCTCGGCACCTGCCCCGGTTCCCACGCCAGTTCCCGTACCCGTGCCAGCGCCCGTGGAAGAACCGGGCTTCATGGCAGGGCTCATGGAAGACCCGATTCTGCCGCTTGCCGGTGGCGGGCTTCTGGCCCTGTTGCTGGGTTATGGCGCATACCGTGTGGTGCAGCGTCGCCGCCAGAACGCCGGCGTAGACAGCTCGTTCCTCGAAAGCCGTATCCAGCCCGACTCATTCTTTGGCGCCAGTGGCGGCCAGCGTGTGGATACCGCCAACAGTGAAATGACCACCGGGTCGTCCATGGCCTACTCACCGAGCCAGCTGGATGCCGGTGGCGACGTGGACCCCGTGGCCGAAGCCGACGTGTACCTGGCCTATGGCCGCGACCTGCAGGCCGAGGAAATCCTCAAGGAGGCGATCCGCCACAATCCCGCCCGTGTGTCGGTTCATGTCAAGCTCGGCGAAATCTATGCCAAACGCCAGGACCGCAAGGCACTGGAAGCTGTGGCAGGGGACGTGTTCAAGCTCACCCAGGGCGAAGGCCCGGACTGGAACCGCATTGCTGAACTGGGTCGCGATCTGGACCCCGAGAACCCGATGTACCAGCCAGGCGGCCGTCCAGGCTCGGCTGAGGATGAGTCTCCTTCGCTGCCCCCAGGCGGTTTCCCCAGCACCTACAGCGGTGCAGCTGGCGCTGCGGCCACAGCGGCACTGCCGCCCGATCTCGACCTGGACCTGGATCTCGACCTGCCCGACGATGCGCTGAGTGATGCGCCTGGCACCACGCCACCTCCCGGCGGGTTCGCAGCCGCTGCTGCGGCAGCAGCGTCCACGACCGCAATGCGCCCCGCCGCCGACGCGGCCCGCGACGAACCCCAGACCTTGCGCCCGGAGCTGGAACTGCCCGAGTTGCCTTCTGCTGCGGCTCCCGCCTGGAATGCCCAGGACACGGCCCCAAGTCCCATGATGGCTCCACCGCCAGTGGCAGACCTTGATTTTCCTAGCGCGGACGATCTGAGCATGGCGCCCTCAGGGCCCATGCCCCTCTCAGCCGATGCCAAGGACTCCGGGCCCATGGAGTTTGACCTGGGAGAGCTGTCGCTGGACCTGAACGCCCCGTCGAAGCCGATGGCAGCCCCCGTGCCCGTCGCGTCGGCGCCGGTGGCGGAGTTCGTCGATGACGGCTCTGCAGCGGCCCAGGATGACCCCTTGGCCACCAAACTGGCGTTGGCCGAAGAGTTCAACGCCATTGGCGACACCGATGGCGCCCGCACACTGATCGAAGAAGTGGTGGCAGAGTCCAGCGGCGCCCTCAAGACCCGGGCCCAGCGCATGCTGGCTGAACTGGGTTGATGCGCCCGCGTCCGCCAGCCTTGCATTTGCCCCTCGCCCAGGCCGCCCCATGACACGGGTGGCGCTGGGAGTCAGCTACAACGGACAGGCCTATAGCGGCTGGCAAAGCCAGCTGTCTGGCAACACCATCCAAGACAAACTCGAAGCGGCCCTGGGCCGCTTTGCTACGCACCCTGTCAGTACCTTGTGTGCAGGCCGCACCGACGCGGGGGTCCATGGATTGATGCAGGTCGTGCACTTTGACACGCACCTGAACCGCCCCGCCTCCTCCTGGGTGCGTGGCACCAACACCTTTCTACCTGCCGATATCGCCGTGCAATGGGCCCAGCCTGTGCCGGATGGCTTCCATGCCCGCGCCAGCGCGGTGGCGCGCCGCTACGCCTATGTGCTGCTGCAGTCCCCCGTGCGGCCGAGTGTGGACGCCGGGCGGGTGGGCTGGGTGTTCCATCCCCTGGACCACCAGGCGATGCGGCAAGCTGCCCACTACCTGCTGGGCGAGCATGATTTCACCTCGTTTCGTGCGTCGGCGTGCCAGGCCAAGACCCCCGTCAAGACCCTGCAGCGCATCGACATCACGCGCCGGGGCATGGGTGAGCCCCACCCGGAGCTGGGCTGGAGCCCCTGCTACTGGCGCTTTGAGTTCGAAGCCAACGCTTTTTTGCACCACATGATCCGCAACATCATGGGCTGCCTGATTGCCGTGGGCCAGGGCAACCAGCCGCCGGAATGGATTGCGCAGGTCCTCGCCGCCAAATCGCGCGATGCTGCAGCGCCCACGTTTTCGCCGGATGGGCTGTATTTTCAGGGCCCGGTCTACGAAGCCCACTGGGGCCTGCCCCAGCGCACGGCTGCGTATGATTGGCTGCCATGAAAGCCACGGAAACATCCTCGCTACGGCCCGCTGCCGCGCGCACCCGCATCAAGATCTGTGGACTGACACGCGAACAGGACGTGGACGCCGCTGTAGCTGCGGGCGCCGACGCCGTGGGATTCGTTCTCTACGCCAGCAGTCCGCGCGCGGTCACGCCTGAGCGCGCAGCCCAGCTTGCCCGGCGCCTGCCACCCTTTGTCACGCCGGTGTTGCTGTTCGTGAACGAAATCGCTACCAATGTGATAGCTGCCAGCGCTTTGATTGCGGGCGCTACCATCCAATTCCACGGTGATGAGTCGCCGCAGGACTGCCTGGCAGCCACCGGCCAGGGCGCCCGCCCCTACCTGCGTGCGGCCCGAATTCCCCTGGGCGACGGAGCGGCGCAGTTTGACCTCGTAAAATACGCCCACGATTACTCTCACGCCCAAGCCATCCTGCTCGACGCCCATGTCGAAGGTTTTGGCGGCGGCGGCAAGGCATTCAATTGGTCACTCCTTCCACCAAGCGTCAGCTCTCACCTCGTTTTGTCTGGTGGACTCACGCCTGCAAACGTGACCGATGGCATTTTGCAAGTCCGCCCGCGGGGTCTCTCGCTGGCGGTTGATGTCAGTTCCGGCGTCGAAGCCGATGGCCCCGATGGCAAGCCCGTCAAGGGCATCAAGGACGCCGACAAGATCCAACGCTTCGTTGCCGCCGTGCGCGCGGCCGATGCACAACTTGCAAAGAACCCCCATGAATTCCTATCAGCAACCTGATCCCTCGGGCCACTTCGGCCCCTACGGCGGCAGCTTCGTCAGCGAAACCCTGACCCACGCCATCCAGGAACTGCGCGAGGCCTACGCGCGCTACCAGAACGACCCGGAGTTTTTGGCCGAGTTTCACTATGAGCTCAAGCACTTTGTGGGCCGCCCTTCGCCCATCTACCACGCAGCCCGCACCAGCTTTGAGATGGGTGGCGCGCAGATCTACCTCAAGCGCGAGGATCTGAACCACACCGGCGCCCACAAGATCAACAACGTGATCGGCCAGGCCATGCTCGCCAAGCGCATGGGCAAGCCCCGCGTGATTGCCGAAACGGGCGCTGGGCAGCACGGTGTGGCCACAGCCACCATCTGCGCCCGGTATGGGCTTGAATGTGTGGTGTACATGGGTGCAGAGGACGTCAAGCGCCAGAGCCCCAACGTGTACCGCATGAAGCTGCTGGGCGCCACCGTGGTGCCTGTGGAATCCGGCAGCAAGACCCTGAAAGACGCCCTGAACGACGCCATGCGCGACTGGGTGGCGAATGTGGACAACACCTTTTACATCATCGGCACCGTGGCAGGCCCGCACCCCTACCCCATGATGGTGCGCGACTTCCAGAGCGTGATCGGCAAGGAGTGCATCGAGCAGATGCCCGCCATGCTGGCCGAGCAGAAGGTGCTGGGCCAGCAACCCGACGCCGTGATCGCCTGTGTCGGCGGCGGCAGCAATGCCATGGGCATCTTCCACCCCTACATTCCGTTCGAGAAAACGCGCCTCATCGGCGTGGAGGCTGCGGGTGAAGGGCTGGAGTCCGGCCGGCACTCCGCTTCGCTGCAAAAGGGCAGCGCGGGCGTGCTGCACGGCAACCGCACCTTCATCCTGCAGGATGACAACGGCCAGATCACCGAAACCCACAGCATCAGCGCGGGCCTGGACTACCCCGGCGTGGGCCCGGAGCACGCCTGGTTGCAGGAAATCGGCCGCGCCGAATACGTCGGCATCACCGACAAGGAGGCTCTGGAAGCCTTTCACTACCTGTGCCGCACTGAGGGCATCATCCCCGCGCTCGAATCCAGCCATGCCGTGGCCTACGCCATGAAACTGGCCAAAACCATGCGCCCTGACCAATCGATCCTGGTCAACCTCTCGGGCCGTGGCGACAAGGACATCGGCACCGTGGCCGACCTGAGCGGCGCCGATTTTTACTGCCGCCCCAGCTGCCAGGGGCAGTCCGTCAAGGGCGGCGAGCAACCCATCAAGGTGGTGAAATAAATGAGCCGCATCGCATCCACCTTCTCGGCCCTGCAAGCGCAGGGTCGCAAGGCCCTGATTCCTTATGTGACCGCCGGCTTCCCATTCGCCGACATCACCCCTGCACTTATGCACGGCATGGTGGAGGCCGGTGCCGACGTGATTGAGCTGGGCGTGCCCTTTTCCGACCCCATGGCCGATGGCCCGGTGATTCAAAAGGCGGGCGAAAAAGCCCTCAGCCTGGGCATTGGCATGGTGCAGGTGCTCGACCATGTGCGCGAGTTCCGCAAGCGCAACAACACCACACCCGTGGTGCTGATGGGCTACGCCAACCCCGTGGAACGCTACGACCAGAAGCACGGTGAAGGTGCGTTTGTGCGCGACTCCGCGGCAGCGGGCGTGGACGGCGTCCTCATCGTGGACTACCCGCCCGAAGAGTGCGAAGCCTTTGCCGCCAGCCTGCGCGCGCACGGCATGGACCTGATCTTCCTGCTGGCCCCCACCAGCACGGATGAACGCATGGCCGAGGTGGCGCGCGTGGCCAGCGGCTACGTGTACTACGTATCGCTCAAGGGCGTAACGGGCTCTGGCGCGCTGGACACGGCAGCCGTGGAGCAGATGCTGCCCCGCATCCGCCAGCACGTGACGATCCCCGTGGGTGTGGGCTTTGGCATTCGCGACGCGGCCACCGCCCAGGCCATTGGCAAGGTGGCCGATGCCGTGGTCATCGGCAGCCGCATCATCCAGCTGATTGAAGACCAGGAGCACGCCAAGGTGGTGCCCCTGACCATCGACTTCCTGCGCGGCATCCGCAAGGCCCTGGACGCCTAGTCGCATAATGCAGCCCGGCGCGCCAGCCCACCCACTGGGGCGTGGCGCGCCACAAATTCAATCCGGCTTGCCCCCAGCGCCCAGGCAGGCCGAGCCACTGAAGAGGAGAACACCATGTCCTGGCTCGAAAAACTTCTGCCCTCCAAGATCCAGCAAACCGACCCCACCGAGCGCCGCCAGGTGCCGGAAGGGCTGTGGATCAAGTGCCCGAGCTGCGAAACCGTGCTGTACAAGGCCGACCTGGAGCACAACCAGAACGTGTGCCCCACCTGCAGCCACCACCACCGCATTGGCGCCCGCGCGCGGCTGGACGCCTTTCTGGATGCCGAGGGCCGCTACGAGATCGGCCAGGAAGTGCTGCCGGTGGATGCCCTCAAGTTCAAGGACAGCCGCAAATACCCCGAGCGCCTGAAAGAAGCCCTGGAGAACACCGGCGAGACCGATGCCCTCATCGTCATGGGCGGCGCGGTCAAGAGCATCAACGTGGTGGCAGCGTGCTTCGAGTTTGACTTCATGGGCGGCTCCATGGGCTCCGTGGTGGGCGAGCGTTTTGTGCGCGGCGTGGAGACCGCCATCGAGCAGAAGGTGCCCTTCATCTGCTTTACCGCCACCGGCGGCGCACGCATGCAGGAAGGTTTGCTGTCACTGATGCAAATGGCCAAGACCAACGCAGCGCTGACCCGCCTGGCCAAGAAGGGCCTGCCCTACATCAGCGTGCTGACCGACCCCACCATGGGCGGCGTGAGCGCAGGTTTTGCATTTGTAGGCGACATCGTGATCGCCGAGCCCAAGGCACTGATCGGCTTTGCCGGCCCGCGCGTGATCGAATCCACGGTGCGCGTGACCCTGCCCGAAGGCTTCCAGCGTGCCGAGTTCCTGCAGACCAAGGGTGCGGTCGACTTCATCTGCGACCGCCGCGAACTGCGCAACACCGTGGCCAGCAGCCTGGCGATTCTGCAGCGTTTGCCGGCCGATGCGGTGATGTAACAAACCTGGCTTGCCGCGCGGCCCGCGGCATTCAAATGCTACATTTTTAGTAGCTGCCGGCGCTTGATGGACAAGCGCTGGAGGCCAATTTGAATGATATTTTCAGATCAGCGCATGACGCTGGCCTGCAGATGACCCAGCACGATCATGGCCACCTGCAGCAACACCAGCACGGCCAGCGGCGACAGGTCGATGCCGCCCACCAGCGGGATGATGCGGCGAAACGGCCGCAGGACGGGCTCGCACAGCCGGGCAATCACATCGGCCAAGGGTGACCGCGCCTGCACCCACGACATCACGGCGTAAACGATCAACAGGCCGATCAGCCCCGACACCGCCACCCGCGCCAGCCCGAACAACGCCAGCCATGGCAGCCAGGCCCATGCCGACGCGGCGCCGAGCAGCAGGGTCAGCAAGAAATACTGGGCCAGCTGCAGCAGCGCCGCGGCCACCAGGCTCGACACATCCCAGCGCCCCACGGGCGGGATCACACGGCGCAGCGGCATGATGAGCCAGTCCGTCAGCGCAAACACCAGCCCGCCGACGGGGTTGGAAAACGGTATCCGCTGCCACTGCATGTACAGCCTGAGCAGGCAGGCCCCGGTGAGGAGCCCCCCCACAACATCGAGCAGGAAAGAAGCGATCTGGTAGAGCATGGGCGAGACAAAAATAAGGCGCCGCCGCGAAAGCAGGCTGTGCCATGGGATGATAGCGGGCCAAGGCGTCACCCTCTCCATGACACAAGCCCTCACCCTGTCATCCCTGCCCCTTTTTCCCCTCGGCTCCGTGCTGTTCCCCGGCGGCCTGCTGGCGCTGCGCGTGTTCGAGGTGCGCTATCTGGACATGGTGCGCAAATGCCACCAGGCGGGCGCGCCGTTTGGCGTGGTGGCCCTCACGCAAGGCCGCGAGGTGCGCCAGGCAGGCGCCCCCGAAGAACAGTTCAACGATGTGGGCACCCTGGCCGTCATCGAGCAGATCGACACGCCCCAGCCCGGCCTGATCACCCTGCTGTGCCGAGGCAGCCAGCGCTTTCGCATCACCCGGCGCAGCCACCTGCCCCATGGCCTGTGGATTGCCGATGTGGATCTCCTTGACCAGGATCTGGCCGTGCCGGTACCGGACGACCTCAAAACGGCTTCTTCGGCGCTCGCCCAGGTGCTGCACACCCTGAAGCAGCGCGACCCGCACGCACCCGGCGTGGTGGCACCCACGGCAGCCCAGCTGGGCGACTGCGGCTGGGTGGCCAACCGCTGGTGCGAGCTGTTGCCAGTGCCCCTGGAACTCAAGCAGCGCCTGATGGAGCTGGACAACCCGCTCGTGCGGCTGGAACTGGTGGCCGATGTGCTGGAACGGACCGGAATCGCCCCCACGCAATGAGCCGCCGGACTGCCGTCACCCTCACTTCTCCCCTTTGCCCATGCTGAACCGCATCCTGGGCTGGTCGCGCGCCGCCAAGCGTCTGGTGGTGGTGGCCATGGACATCTGCCTGGGCCTCATCGCAATGTGGCTGGCCTTCACGCTGCGGCTGGAGACGCCCCACTGGCCCGAGGGGCTGCAGTGGCTGGCATATGCGCTGGCACCGGCGCTGGCCTTCCCGATTTTTGCCAGGCTGGGGCTGTACCGGGCCATCTTCCGCTACACGGGGATCACGGCGCTCATCACCACGGGCAAGGCCGTGGCCATCTACGGCGCCCTGTTGCTGGGCTGCCTGCTGGCCGCCCAGTGGGAGGGCGTGCCCCGCAGCGTGGGCATCCTCCAGCCCCTGCTGTTCATGCTTCTGGTGGGTGCCAGCCGTGCGCTGGGGTGGCTGGCGCTGGCGGGGCGCAGCCGCCACGCACCGTACCGTCTGCTGATCTACGGCGCCGGCAGCGCAGGTGCGCAGACTGCGGCGGGGCTGGGCGGCATGCACCAGTACCAGCTCAGGGGCTTTGTGGACGACGACGCCAGCAAGATCGGGCGCAGCATCAACGGCGTGCGCGTACATGCCCCGCGGGCACTGCCCGAGGTGGTGCGGCGCCTCGGCATCACCGACGTGCTGCTGGCGTTGCCCAGCAGCACGCGCGAGCGGCGGCGGCAGATCATCGAGAGCCTGCGCGAGCTGCCCGTGCGCATACGCACACTGCCCGGACTGTCAGACCTGGCCAGCGGTCGGGTCACGGTCACGGATTTTCAGGACCTTGAGATCGAAGACCTGCTGGGCCGCGAGCCGGTGGCGCCGGACCCGGGACTCCTGGGGCGCAACCTGGCGGGCACCGTGGTGCTGGTGACCGGGGCGGGCGGCAGCATTGGCAGCGAGCTGTGCCGCCAGATCGTGCGCGAGGGCCCGCGCCAGTTGCTGCTGGTGGACCACAGCGAATACGCGCTGTACTCCATCCACCACGAACTGGAAGCCCTGGCGCAGCAGGGCGGGCATGCGTGTGCCCTGGTGCCCCTGCTCGCCAGCGTCACGCACCCCGAGCGCATGGCCGACATCTGCCGGCAATACCGCCCCACCTCCATCTACCATGCGGCCGCCTACAAGCATGTGCCCATGGTGGAGGCCAACGCGGGCGAGGGCATTCTGAACAACGTGTTTGGCACCCTGAACATGGTGCAGGTGGCGCTGGAGTGCGGAGCCCGCCATTTCGTGCTGATTTCCACCGACAAGGCCGTGCGCCCGACCAACATCATGGGCGCCACCAAACGTGTGGCAGAGATGGTGCTGCAAGCGATTGCAGCGTCGCCCCGCGCGCCTTTCCCGCAGCTTGCCGACAGCTCACCCGCCTGGGCATGCCCCACCCGCCTGTCGATGGTGCGCTTTGGCAATGTGCTGGGTTCCAGTGGCAGCGTGATACCGCTGTTTCGCAAGCAGATCGCGGCTGGCGGCCCCCTGACCGTGACGCACCCGGACGTCACGCGCTACTTCATGACCATTGCCGAAGCCGCCCAGCTGGTACTGCAGGCAGGGGCGATGGCCGAGGGGGGCGACGTGTTCCTGCTGGACATGGGCGAGCCGCTGCAGATTGTGGAATTGGCAGAGCGCATGGTGGCCCTGTCGGGATTGACGGTGCGCGACGATCTGCACCCCGAAGGAGACATCGAAATCGTTTTCACCGGGCTGCGCCCGGGTGAAAAACTTTTCGAGGAACTGCTGATTGGAGACAATCCCTTCCCTACCGACCACCCCCGCATCCTGCGGGCACGTGAAGAGTATCGCCCGTGGGAGGAATTGCAGACCTTGCTCCAGGCATTGCAGAAGGCAGCCCATGCGGGCGACCCCATCGCCATGACCGCTCTGCTGCGACAGCTGGTGCCTGGCTACCACCCCGAAACGCAACCCGTACTGCCATGAAGTCGGGACTTGTACGGGCAACGCTGACCCTGCTCACGGGCAGCGTTGCAGCCCACGCCATCCCACTGGTGCTGGGCCCGGCACTCACACGCCTCTACAGCCCTGAGGACTTCGGACAGTTTGCACTGCTGTGGGCGCTGGCCACCAACCTGGCGGTGGTGGGCTGTGCGCGCTATGAATTCGCGCTCCCCCTCGAAAGCACCGAGCCGCGCGCCGCCCAGCTCATGGCGTTGTGCGCGCGCATCTTGCTCGCTGTCACCACGGCATCTGCTGCAGCCGCGGCCGTGCTCGTGCTGTGGCGCGGCATGCCGATGGTGTGGGCGCTGCCATTGGCAGTGTTCGCAGGCGGCGCTGTGCAATGGCTCACCCTGTGGGCAACTCGGTCACAGCGCTTTGGCCTGCTGTCGGCGGCCAGGCTGCTGCAGCAAGGCGGTGGCGCCATCCTGCAATTGCTGTTCGGATTCATGAAGACCGGCCCGCTGGGTCTGGTGCTGGGCGCCACATTGGCCAGCCTGGGTGCGGCATGGATACTGGCGAGGCCTGCCCCTGCGGGTGGCTGGGTGGGTCTGTGGCGCCAGCCGTTGGCCACACTCCGGTCCATGGCCCAACAGCACCGGGACTTTCCGTTGCTCAACACACCCCACGCTTTCATGGGGGCGCTGCAGGACACCCTGACTTTGGTGCTGGTGGCGGCCTGGACCGGAGACGCCGCAGCGGGGTTCTGGGCGCTGGCGCTGCGCTACCTCAAGGCCCCTGCGACCCTCATCGGCGGGGCCTTGTCGCAAACCCTGTACCCCCGCCTTCTGAAGGCGCAGAGCCCCAACGAAGCGCGCACCCTGGTGCGCCAGGCCATGCTGGGGCTGGCCGCCCTAGCCTGCCCGCTGGCGGCGGTACTGCTTGTCTGGGGCCCGGACATCTTTTCCCTGGCCTTTGGCACCCAATGGGCGCAGACCGGGGAACTGGCCCGGGCCATTGCGCCGTACATCGCCGTGCATTTCATGGCATCGCCCCTCGCGGTGGTCACCATGGCCTGGGGTGCACAGGCCTGGGCGCTGCGCCTGGCCTTGATTGGACAATGCCTGTTTTTTGCGGGCCTGCTGCTGGGCCTCCATCTGGGCGGGCTGACCGGCGCCGGATGGGGCGTGTCAGCGAGCATGCTGGCCTACTTTGCCTACTATTTCTGGGCGTTGGCAAACTGGAAGGACATCCCACATGAGAGCCGTGCTTAACCGCTGGCGCCGCCGCCTGTGGCAGGCGCTGTTCTACCGCATGGTGTTCGGGGAAAGCGACCACCTGGGCCGCAGCCTGCCCCACACCCGCATTGCCCCCAGCACCTGCATCGAAGGCGCCGAGGGGCTGCGGCTTTCCGACCACGTGTTCATTGGGCAATTCAACTTCATCGACGCCACGGCAGGCCTGCAGATTGGGCAAGGGGTCCAGATCACCAACTTCGTCAGCATCGTCACCCACAGCTCCCACCGCGCCATTCGCCTTCTGGGCAGCAGCTACGCAGTCCACGACGGCCCCAAGCCTGCCTACATCAGCGCTCCTGTGGAGATCGGCGCCTACACCTTCATCGGACCCCACAGCCTGATCGAAGCGGGTACACGCATCGGCAAGGGGGTGGTGGTGTGTGCCTACGCGCAGGTGCGCGGCGAAGTGCCCGACTTCGCCATCATGGCAGGGGCCCCCGCGCGCCAGATTGGCGATGTGCGCGAGCAGGATGAGCGCCTGCTGTTGCAGCATCCGGAACTGCGCCCACACTACGAATCCTGGACACGGGCAAGCTGACATGGCCACACACCTGTGCCTGCTGGGCGATGCCACCAGCCCCCATATCCAGCGGTGGGCGCGGGAGATGCTCCAGCGTGGCTACCGCGTTTCGCTGATCACGGCCCGCCCCGCGTCCATCGATGGCGTCACGGTGCGGGCCATCCGGCCTGTGCACCGATCGCTGGACTGGCTGCTCCGTGTACGGGAAACGAGGCGCCACGTGGCCGAACTGGCTCCTGACCTCCTGCATGCCCATTACGTCACCTCCTACGGCTATCTGGCCGCACGTTGCGGCAAACATCCGCTGGTGATGACCGCCTGGGGCAGCGACCTGTTGGTGACCCCAGGCAAAAGCGCCTGGATGCGCTGGCTGACCGGCTGGATACTGCGCCAGGCCGACCTCATCACGGGCGACTCAGCGAGCCTGATGAGCGCGGTGGCAGACTTCCGCCCGCCCGGCGCCGCCGAGGAAATCCATTGGGGTGTGGAACTGCAACGCTTCCACCCCGTTCCCTGGGGTCACAAGCAAGGCAGCCAGCTGGTGAGCCTGCGCGCCTGGGAACCCAACTACAACATCGACACCATCATCGAAGCGTTCGCCCTGCTGCAGGCGCGATTGCCGGGCGCCGATCTGCGCTTGCACCTGCTCGGCGGAGGCAGTCTGGAAGGTGCCCTGCGCAGCCAGGTGCACACGGCGCAGCTGGACAACAAGGTGCAGTTCCACGGCCGACTCGATGACGCTGGCATGACCCGGGTACTGGGCGAAAGCAAGATATCTGTGTCGGTGCCCAGCAGCGATGCCACATCGGTCGCCATGCTGGAGAGCATGGCGTGCGGCCTCGCCGTGGTGGCCAGCGAACTGCAGGCCAACCGGCACTGGATCGACGCTGAGTGGCTGGTTGCAGCCGGAGATGCCACAGCGCTCGCCGCCCGGCTCGAAGCCCTGATTGCCAATGACGCCATCGCGGAACAAGCCGGGCTGCAAAATGCTGCCCGCATAGCGCAAGACGGCGACCGCGCGGTGCAAATGAACCGCATGCACGCGCTGTACCAGCAACTGCTCCGTACACCTTGAACCCCATGCCCCAAGGCCTTGAATTGGACAACCTGATCAGCGTGATCGTGCCGTGCCGCAACGAGCGCCAGCACATCGATGCGTTCTGCGATTCCGCCCTTCGCCAGCAACTCCCGGCGGGCTGGCGCATGGAAGTGCTGATTGCAGACGGTGACAGCGATGACGGCACGCGCGAACACCTGATGCAGCACTGTGCTGCAGACCCCAGGCTCGTGCTGGTGGACAACCCCGGCCGCATTGTCTCCACCGGACTCAACGCCTGCATTGCCCGAGCACGGGGCGGCACCATAGCCCGCATGGACGTGCACAGCCAGTTTGCCCCCGACTACCTTGCGCAGTGCGTCGGTGCGCTCGGGCGCACCGGGGCCGACAACGTGGGCGGCCCCTGGGTCGCCCAAGGAACGGGCCCCACCGGGGCCGCCATAGCCGCAGCCTTCCAGTGCCGCTGGGTGGTGGGCGGCGCACGGTCGCGCGATGTGCAGTACGAAGGCGAGGTGGATACCGTCTACCTGGGCTGCTGGCCCCGCAGCGTGTTTGACCGATTCGGGCTGTTTGACGAAACGCTGGTGCGCAACCAGGACGACGAGCACAACCTGCGCATGCGCCTGGGGGGTGCACGCATCTGGCAGAGCAGCCGCATCCATTCCACCTACCACCCGCGCAATTCGCTCAGGCACCTGTTCGCGCAACAACGGCAATATGGCTACTGGCGGCCTTTTGTGATGCGCAAACATGGGCAGCCGGGCTCCGTGCGACAACTGGTGCCCGCAGCTTTTGTGGCCGCAGCAGTGGGAGCCTCCGCTGCCTCGCCGTGGTCCGCTGGGCCCTTGGCCGCACTGGGCATCGCCTACGCAGGGTATCTTCTGGCGGCATCGGTGGCGGCAGTCCGGTCGGCACGCAACTGGGGGCTGCTGCCCCGCCTCCCGGCGACGATTGCCGCGTTTCATGTGGGCTACGGCCTGGGCACCTGGCGCGGGCTATGGGACATTGCACGCTCGCGCGCGCCTTCATCTGACTTTGCACGCATCACGCGATGACCGACAACGAACCCCTGGCCGTCAAGGCTCGCTACGCCCGGCGTGATGCAGCGGCCGACGAAGCGCGCTACAGCCTGTATGCCAACGCTGCGGCGCTGCAGGCGCAGCAGGAGCGCCTGCGCGCCATGGCACGCATCTGGCAAGCCCACGGCTGGAGCAGCCTGGCCCAGCGGCCCATGCTGGAGGTCGGCTGCGGAAGCGCGGGCAATCTGCACGATCTGGTGCGGCTGGGCGCCACGCCCGCTTGCCTGACGGGCCTGGAGCTTTTACCCGAGCGTGCCGCCGCAGCGCGCGCCTCGCTGCCAGCAGGCGTGGCCATTGTCGAAGGGGATGCCGCCCTGGCCCCGGTGCAGCCCGCCAGCCAGGATGCCGTGATGGCGTTCACGCTATTCAGCTCCTTGCTGGACGAGGGCTATCGCCGCCATCTGGCCGACGTGATCTGGCAATGGGTTGCGCCCGGCGGCGGTGTTCTCGTCTATGACTTTGTCGTCAACAACCCCGCCAACAGCGATGTACAGGGCATTCCACTGCGCGAACTGGGCACCCTGTTTCCCGGGGCACAGATACACTCCCGCCGCGTTACGCTGGCACCTCCACTGGCACGACGCCTGCCCGCGCCAGCGATTGCGCCAGCGTCCGCACTGCTGTGGTTTCTGCGCACCCACCGCCTGACCTGGGCCGTGAAGCCACGCTGAGCGCGGCCTCGCTCTGGCCCATTCAGCACGCACAAATACCCATGAACTCCGCCACCGACCTGCCCTTTCTCCCGTTCGCCCGCCCCGACATCGGGCCGGCAGAAATCGATGCCGTCAGCGCGGCCATGCGCTCGGGGTGGGTCACGACCGGGCCCAAGACCAAAGAGTTTGAGCAGGCATTCACCGCCTTCCTGGGCGGCGGTGGTCTGCAGAGCATCGCCGTCAACTCCGCCACGGCGGGCCTGCACCTCGCGCTGGAGGCCCTGGGCATCGGCCCCGGCGACGAAGTGATCGCGCCCACACTGACCTTCACCGCCACCGTGGAGGTGGTGCGCTACCTGGGCGCCGACCCGGTACTGGTGGACGTGGACCCGGTGACCCTCAATATCGACCCGGCCAAGGTGCGCGCGGCCATCACACCCCGCACCAAAGCCATCATGCCCGTGCACTATGGGGGCCTGGCCTGCGACATGGACGCAATCCTGGCCATCGCCAAAGAACATCACCTGAAGGTGGTGGAAGACGCGGCCCATGCCCTGCCCACCACCTGGCGCGGCACCCTGGTGGGGCAATTGCGGTCCGATTTGACGGTGTTCAGCTTCTACGCCAACAAGACCATCACGACGGGCGAAGGGGGCATGGCGGTGACGCGCGACCCGGAGCTCTCCAAGCGCATGCGCGTGATGCGCCTGCACGGCATGAACCGCGATGCGTTTGACCGCTTCACCTCCAAAACCCCGGCCTGGTACTACGAGGTGGTCGCACCCGGTTTCAAATACAACATGACGGACGTTGCCGCCGCCATGGGCGTGGAGCAACTGGCGCGGCTGCCGCAGTTTGTGCAACGGCGGCAAGACCTCGCAACCCGTTACAACACACAGCTGACGCCTCTGCCGCTCATATTGCCAGCCGATGCACCACAAGGCGACACCCACGCATGGCACCTGTATGTCATCCGGCTGCGGGCGGACGCACCACTGGGGCGTGACGAGGTCATCCAGGCGCTGTCGGACCGGGGCATCGGCACCAGCGTGCACTATGTGCCGCTGCACCGGCACCCGTACTGGCGGGACCGTTATCAGCTCACGCCTGAGATGTTCCCCCAGGCCGATGCGGCCTACCAGGCCATGATCAGCATCCCCCTGTTCACCGCCATGAGCGACAGCGACCAGGACCGTGTGATTGCCGCGCTGCACGAGGTGCTGGGCTGACATGCCCAAGCGGCTGTTCGACCTGTTCTTTGCCGCCCTTGGGCTGCTGCTGCTCGCGCCCGTGCTGCTGGCCGTGGCACTGTGGGTGGTGTGGGATTCGCCCGGCCCGGCATTCTTTCGCCAACAGCGTGTGGGACGCGCAGGCCGCCTGTTTCGCATCGTCAAGTTCCGCACCATGCACCCGCGCGCAGAAGCTGCGGGCCCGGCGATTACCGTGGGCGCCGACGCCCGCATCACCCGGGCGGGCCACTGGCTGCGGCGCACCAAGATCGATGAATTGCCGCAGCTTTTCAACGTGCTGCTGGGCCATATGAGCCTGGTCGGCCCCCGGCCCGAGGTGCCGCACTATGTGGCGCTTTACCCGGACTCTGTGCGAGACCTGGTGCTCAGCGTCCGGCCGGGCATCACGGACCGCGCCTCCATCGAATTTCGCGACGAAAGCACTTTGCTGGGCCAGAGCAACGAGCCGGAGCCCACTTACGTGGAACAGATCCTTCCCATCAAGCTGCGCTATGCCGCCGAGTACGCCCGTTCCAACACGCTATGGGGCGACCTCAAGATCATCATCAGCACGGTCGCAGCACTGTGGAATGACCGCCCCGCCGGGGGCACAGGAACTTGACGGCACCCCGTAGCCGATAAAATCAGCGGTTTGGCTGAACCCAGCCCCTCCATTTCACGCCCCGCACAGACGGCACCTATGTCAGACCAAAACCACGCCCCCGCGCCCCAGGACGACAACCAGCTCATCGCCGAGCGCCGCGAAAAGCTCCGCGCTCTGCGCGAAGCCCAGGCCAACGGCGGTGGCGTTGCTTTCCCCAACAACTTCAAGCCCGGCCACAAGGCTGCCCAGTTGCACCTGGAGCACAGCGCTGCCACGAACGAGTCGCTTGAAGCCACGCCCGTGACCGTCTCGGTGGCGGGCCGCATGATGCTCAAGCGCGTAATGGGCAAGGCCAGTTTTGCCACGATCCAGGACGGCTCGCTGGGCGAAGTGGGCGGGCGCATCCAGCTCTATGTGACGCGCGACGCCGTGGGCGAAGACCTGTACGCCGCCTTCAAGCACTGGGACCTGGGCGACATCGTGGGCGCCGAAGGCACGCTGATGAAGACCAAGACCGGCGAGCTGTCGGTCAAGGTGACCAGCCTGCGCCTGCTCACCAAGAGCCTGCGCCCCCTGCCCGACAAGTTCCACGGCATGGCCGACCAGGAGCAGAAGTACCGCCAGCGCTATGTGGACCTGATCACCGATGAGCAGGCACGCAAGCGCTTCATGGCACGCAGCAAGGCCGTGAGCGGGCTGCGCGAGTTCATGGTGAGCCATGGCTTCCTTGAAGTCGAAACGCCCATGCTGCACCCCATCCCGGGCGGTGCCAATGCCAAGCCGTTCGTCACGCACCACAACGCGCTGGAGCAGGAGATGTACCTGCGCATCGCACCCGAGCTCTACCTCAAACGCCTGATCGTGGGCGGCTTCGAGCGGGTGTTCGAGATCAACCGCAGCTACCGCAACGAAGGCATCTCGGTGCGCCACAACCCCGAGTTCACCATGATGGAGTTCTACGCGGCGTACTGGAACTACCTGGACCTGATGGACTTCACCGAGACGCTGATCCGTGAAGTGGCCCTGAAAGCCACGGGCTCGCTGCAGATGACCTACCAGGGCCGTGCGGTGGACCTGACCCAGCCCTTTGCCCGCCTGACGATCCGCGAAGCCATCTTCCAGCACACCGAAGCAGGCGCCCATGTGGACGATGCCGCCTGGCTCATCAGCGCATTGAAGAAGCTGGGCATGACGGAAGAGAAGGACAAGCTCTCCGCCCGCACACTGGCCAGCCTGCAGGTGCTGTACTTTGAAGAAACGGTGGAAGACAAGCTGTGGCAGCCCACCTTCATCATGGAACACCCCACCGAAATCTCGCCTCTGGCGCGCGCCAACGACGCGCGCCCCGAGGTGACGGAGCGCTTTGAGCTGTACATCACCGGCCGCGAGTTCGGCAACGGTTTCAGCGAACTGAATGATGCGGAAGACCAGGCCGCGCGCTTTCACGCCCAGGTGGCGGCCAAGGACAGCGGCGACGACGAAGCCATGTTCTACGACCATGACTTTGTGCGCGCGCTGGAATACGGCATGCCACCCACGGGGGGTTGCGGCATCGGCATTGACCGCCTCATGATGCTGCTGACCGACAGCCCCAGCATCCGCGACGTGATCCTGTTCCCCGCGCTGCGCCGCGAGTCCTGAAAACCAGGCTGACCCGGGTCAGCACGCCGTCAGGCCCCAGGAGTTCCACCGTGCCCTTCAGTTCCACCAACGCCCCGTATCCGCCCGCCGCGCCCCTGCCCGAGGGCAATGCCTTTTCGGTGCTGGTGGTGGAAGACCAGGGCTCGGTACGCGCTGCACTGGTGGCCGAACTGCGGCGCGCTGGCGTGTCGGAGATCCTGGAGGCCGCCGAGGGCAATGCCGCACTGGACCTGTTCAAGGCCCACCGACCCGACCTGGTGTTGCTCGACATCCGGCTGCCCGGCCACGATGGCTACTGGGTGGCCCAGCAGATGCGCGAGAGCGAAGCCGGTGACTGGACGCCGATCATTTTCCTGTCGGGCCTGGACCACGAGCTGGACGTCTGGCGCGGCATTGAAGTGGGCGGAGACGACTACCTGGTCAAGCCCGTCACCCCCATCGTGCTGATGGCCAAGCTGCGCGCCATGCGGCGCCTGCTGGACATGCGCCGCCGGCTGGTGGCCATGTCGGCCGAGCTGCACCTTGCCAACCAGCGCCTCAACGAGATGGTCGAGGTGGACGCCCTCACCGGTCTGGTGAACCGCCGCGGGTTCGACCGCATCCTGCACAACGAAATTCTGGCGGCCCGCCGCGATGGCACGCCCCTCACGCTGATGCTGTGCGATCTGGACCATTTCAAGCTCTTCAACGACGCCAGCGGCCATGTGCAGGGCGACGCCTGCCTGAAAGAGGTGGGGCGCCTGCTGCGCGAGGTGTGCGTGCGCCCCCGGGATGTCGCCTCGCGCTACGGCGGCGAGGAATTTGCCCTGATCCTGCCCAACACGCCGCGCTCGGGTGCGATGACCTTCGCGCGCGCACTGGGGCAGCTGCTCAAGGTGCGCGCCATTGCGCACGCCGATTCACCCCTGGGGAGCACCCTGACCCTGTCGGGCGGCATCACCACGTGTGTGCCCGACGACAGCACCAACGCCGAAAGCATGATCATGCGGGCCGACCAGGCGCTGTATGCCGCCAAGGCGCAGGGCCGCAACCGGTTTTTCAGTTTTGAAATGCAGATGGACACTGTGGAGCAACTGCGCAATTGACCTTCTTTTCCCCACTATCGTTTGAAGCCACAGAGCGCAGCGCCCGAACCGTGGCGTCCCGCATGCAGGTCCTGAAAACCCGTCTGCCCGAATGGGTGCAGGACTGGCTGGAAGTGATCGTGCCCGGCATGCAGATCCTGCTGATCCTGCTGGCGGCATGGCTGCTGCAGCGCGTGCTGCGCCGCATCGTGCGCCGTGCCAGCGTGCACTACCAGGTGCCGGACGAACTGCTGGTGCCCATGAACGGGCTGATCCGGTGGTTCATCGTGGCGGGCGCCCTGCTGCTGGTGCTGGAACGCATGGGCGTCTCGGCCACCGTGCTGTGGACGGCGTTCACCGGCTTTGCCACCGTGGGCGCCGTGGCGTTCTTTGCCGCGTGGAGCGTGCTCTCCAACCTGTTTTGCGCGCTCCTGATCTTCACCGTGCGGCCATTCCGCATCGGCGACTACATCGAAGTGCTGGACACCGCCGAAAAGCCGGGGGCCAAGGGGCGCGTGGTGGATATCAACCTGCTCTACACCACGCTGGAAGACCACGACGCAGCCGCCGGCCAGCCTGCCTGGCTGCAGATTCCGAATTCGCTGGTGTTCCAGCGCGTGGTGCGCCGCTTCAGGGGCGTTCCGCCACCCCCTGCGCCGCCAGCACCCCCTGCCGAGGCGCCGGAAGCCGAGCCGCCAGCGCTGCCGCCGGTCACGCCCGGGCCCTTCAATACGCCATAGCAGCCAAATCCAGAGCGCAGCAGGGCCCGGCCCGGCAGCGGGCCACGCGCGCGCCCACCGTCAGGGCAGCAGGTCCAGCGCCTGCAGGTAGGCGGGCTGGTACATCAGGTCGTCCCAGGCCTGGGGCAGCGTTTCGGGCAGCAGCGCCAGCCGGCGGGATTCGCTGTCCACACTCGGCTGCCAGCGGCCCTGCTGGCGCGCGTTTTCAAGTCCGTCGATGAGTTCGTCCACGGCCTTGCCGTCGCCCACGCTCTGGTTGCACAGCAGCACCAGATCGCAGCCAGCCTGCAGCGCTGCCACGGCGGCGTCGGTGTAGCTCACCACCTGGCCGTCCAGCCGGCGCGCGCCTTCCATGCTGAGGTCGTCACTGAAGATGGCGCCGTCAAACCGCATCTGGCGGCGCAGGATGTCTTGCAGCCAGCGCTGCGAAAAGCCTGCGGGGCGGCTGTCCACCTTGGGGTAGATCACATGGGCCGGCATCACGCTGGTGAGCGTGCTGCTGAGCCAGGGGTATGGCGCGGCATCGTCGGCCAGGATGGCCTTGAGGCTGCGTTTGTCCACCGGCACTTCAGTGTGTGAATCTGCCTTGACGAAGCCATGACCTGGGAAGTGTTTGCCACAGTTGGCCATGCCCGCCTGCAGCAGGCCGTGCATGAGGCTCTTGGCGAGCAGCGCCACGACGCGCGGGTCGCGGTGGAAGGCGCGGTCGCCGATCACGCCGCTTTCACCCCAGTCCAGATCGAGGACCGGTGTGAAGCTGAAATCCACACCGCACGCGCGCAACTCGCTGCCCAGCACATAGCCCGCAGCGGTGGCCGCATTGGTGGCACGCAGCGCGCCGCTGCCAGGCACGGCCCTGGCGCCCTTGCCGTCGTCCATCCACATTGCGCCCAGGGAGCGCATGGGCGGCAGATGCGTGAAGCCATCGGTGCGAAAGCGCTGCACACGGCCGCCCTCGTGGTCCACGCAGATGAGCAGGTCGTCGCGCACGGCCTTGATGGATGCGGTGAGCTGCAACAGCTGCGCGCGGCTGTCCCAGTTGCGGGCAAACAGGATCACGCCGCCGGTCAGCGGGTGGGCCAGGCGGCGGCGGTCGGCGGCGGTCAGCGCTGTGCCTGCCACGTCGAGGATCAGGGGGGCGTGTTCGGTCATGGAGCCTTCAACATCAGTTTGCTATTCAATACATAGCTATTGGCGCTTATCCAGAAAGCGCCAGAGCCCTTTTTTAATCAGATTTCTCTACCACACAGAAGCTTGCGGCGTAGTCGGTCTCGTCGGTCACGCTGAGGTGCGCCTGCAGACCTCTGGCGTCGAACCACTCCTTGAGCGCGCCATGCAGCACGATCACGGGCTGGCCCGATGGCAGCTTGGCCACCTCGCAGTGGCGCCAGGTCATGGGCATGCGCATGCCAAGGCCAATGGCTTTGCTGAACGCCTCCTTGGCAGAAAAGCGCGTGGCCAGATAGCGCAAACCCCGGTCGGGCCAGCGGCTGCTGCGCTCGCGCCAGGTGGCCAGTTCACCGTCGGCCAGCACCTTCTGGGCAAAGCGCTCGCCATGGCGCTCCAGGCTGACCCGGATGCGGCGCACGTCGCAGATGTCGGTGCCAATGCCGTAAATCATGGTTTTTGAATGAAATTGGGCTCCAGCTCTTATCCATCAAGCGCCAGCAGCTATCAAATCAGGAGTTAACATTCCCACAACACCCCGCATTGATGCACGCCAGATAGGCCTGCACGGTGGCGGCATACCCCAGCTCCAGCGCCTCGGCAATCAATGCGTGGCCAATGGAGACTTCGAGCACGCCGGGCACCTCGCGCACAAAGGCGGCGAGGTTGTCGCGGTTGAGGTCGTGGCCTGCATTCACGCCCAGGCCCACATCCAGCGCGGCCTGGGCGGCGGCGGCATAGCGCTTGAGCTCCACATCCTGCTGCGGCGTGCCCCAGGCTGCGGCATAGGGCTCGGTGTACAGCTCCACCCGGTCAGCGCCCACCGCCCGGGCGGCGGCCATCTGCCCGGGCACGGGGTCCATGAACAGGCTCACGCGCACGCCCAGTGCTTTGCACTCGGCGATCAGGGGCGCCAGGCGCTCGGCATCCTGCGGAAAGCTCCAGCCGTGGTCGCTGGTGAACTGGTCTTCGCTGTCGGGCACAAAAGTGGCCTGGTGCGGGCGAACCTGGCGGATGAAATCCATCAGGTTCTGAGACGGATTGCCCTCGATGTTGTATTCGCGGTCGGGCCAGGCCTTCATCAGCGTGGCCAGCTCGAACACGTCCTGGCTGCGGATGTGCCGCTCGTCGGGCCGCGGGTGCACGGTGATGCCCTGGGCGCCCGCCTGCAGGCACAGCTCGGCCGCACGGGTGACGCTGGGAATCCCCAGGTGGCGCGTGTTGCGCACCAGGGCCACCTTGTTGACGTTGACGGACAAGGCCGTGGGGCGGGATGTGGGTGGGGGCTGGTTCATAGGGCCTGCAGATCGATCATGAGCTGGCGGGTGCGCAGCGTGGGGCTGCCGCAATGGTATTGCAGCAGGGTGCGCAGCTGGGGTTTGAGTTCGGCCGCCACCGGCGCACACGCGCGCAAGGTGGCGGTGTAGCTGGCCGCGTCGTCCAGCGCGCGCTGCAGCGCCTGCCACTGGCTGCCGAGCAGGCCCGCGCGGTCGGCCGGGGATGCGGCGCGCAGGCCGCCTTCGGGCACCAGGGTGTAGCGCACGCTTGCTCCCAGGGGCTCCAGGGTCATGGTCTGTGCATCCAGGCCCGGAAGCAGGCCGATTTCGCGCAGCAGCAGCAGCTCGAAGCTGCGCAGCACGGGCTCCAGCGCATCGCCGTGTTCGCTGGCCAGCACGCGCACCACGCCGGCATAGGCATCGAACAAGGCCGCGTGCGGATCGGCGCGGGCCAGCAGGCGCAGCAGCAGCTCGTTGAGGTACATGCCCGACAGCAGGGCGTCGCCCGTGGGCATCACATGGCCGCCCACCCATTCGGCGCCCTTGAGGGTGTGAATGTCTGCGCTGCCGTCGCCCGTGAGCGTATAGGTCACCAGCAGGGGCTGCAGCGGCAGCAACACGGGGCGGAAATTGGAGCTGGGCTTCTTCGCGCCCTTGGCCACCAAGGCCACGCGCCCCTGGCGGCGGCAGAAGACTTCCAGAATCAGGCTGGACTCGCTCCAGTCGTAGCTGTGCAGCACGAAGGCGGGTTCATCGGAGATGCGCTTGGCGACAGCCATTGGCTTCAGGCCCGCAGAAATGCATTCGGCTGGCAAGCGCCAGACAGCTTGTGCCGCCCGGGCAAGACAGGGTCGCGGGCGGGCACGGAATTATTCGTAACCGAACGAACGCACACGCGCTTCGTCGTCGGCCCAGCCAGAGCGCACCTTGACCCAGAGTTCGAGGAACACCTTGGCGTCCATGAGTTTTTCCAGCTCCTGGCGGGCCTCGGTGCCGATGCGCTTCAAGCGCTCGCCCTTGTCGCCGATCACCATCATCTTGTGGTTGTCACGCTCGACCACGATGGTCGCGGCGATCTTGACCAAGCGCTTGTGCTGCTTGCTGGCCTTTTCATCGAACTTGTCAATCACCACGGTGGATGTGTAGGGCAGCTCGTCGCCCGTGAAGCGGAACAGCTTCTCGCGCACCGTCTCGGACGCGAGGAATTTCTCACTGCGGTCGGTGAGCTCGTCCTCGCCGTACCACCAAGCCTGCTCGGGCAGGTATTTGGCGCAGATGCCGAAAAGGCGCTCGATGTCGCCCTTGTTCTTGGCGGACATGGGCACAAACTCGGCAAACGGGTGGCGCTCCTGCATGCTCTTGAGCCAGGGAGCCAGCTCGGCACGGCGGTGCACCATGTCCAGCTTGTTGGCCACCAGCAGCGTGGGAATGCCGGGCTTGAACAGCGACAGCACCTTGGCATCGGCCAGCGTGAAGTTGCCGGCCTCGACGACGAAGAGAATCAGGTCCACATCGCCGATGGCGCCCATCACGGTCTTGTTCAGCGACTTGTTGAGCGCGGTGGCGTGGCGGGTCTGGAACCCGGGGGTGTCAACAAAAATGAACTGCGTCTGCTCGCGCGTGCGGATGCCCGTGATGCGGTGCCGCGTGGTCTGCGCCTTGCGCGAGGTGATGCTGATCTTCTGGCCCACCAGCGCGTTGAGCAGGGTGGACTTGCCCACGTTGGGCTTGCCCACGATGGCAATCACGCCACAGCGCTGGCCGGGCACCGCCGCCGGAGCGCCGGCCGCAGCCAGCATGGCATCGAGGTCATTTTGGACCTTAGGGCTTACCGGATGGGCGTCACCAGCTACATCTTTGGTAGCATCATTCATAATTTCTTTGCTTTCAATGTGGCCAGCATGGCCGCAGCCGCCGCCTGCTCGCCCGCCCGGCGGGAGCCGCCGATGCCGCGTTCGGTCAGGCCCAGTTCAGGAATATCGCACTCGACGTCGAAGGTCTGGCGGTGCGCAGCACCCACAGTGGCCACCACCTTGTACTGCGGCAGCTTCATTTTGCGGCCCTGAAGCCACTCCTGCAATGCCGTCTTGGCGTCTTTGGACGCCGCCTGCATCTGCGGGTTGATCTCCACGGCCTGGAAAAGGCGGTGCACCAGGGCTTCGGCACTCGGGTATCCCGCATCGAGGTACACCGCGCCGATCAGGGCCTCCAGCGCGTCCGCCAGGATGGAGGGGCGCTGCTGCCCCCCGGATCTGGACTCGCCTTCACCCAGGCGAAGCACTTCGGAGATCTTGAGACCCAGCGCCAGCTGGTGCAAGGTGTCCTGCTTGACAAGGTTGGCCCGCACGCGGGAGAGATCTCCCTCCGGCAGGGCCGACAGCTGCCGGTACAGCAGGCTCGCAACGGCCAGGTTCAGCACGGAATCCCCCAGAAACTCCAGCCGCTCATTGTGGTCGGCCGAGAAACTGCGGTGCGTGGTGGCGCGCTGTAAAAGGGAGGGATCGGAAAAAACATGCTGCAGACGGCTCTGCAGCGCTTGAAGGCCGGGTTGCACTAGTTGGTCTGTCCTTCAAATCGGTACACCAGGTAGGCAGGGCCCGCCAGAGCGATTTCACGGGAGTACTTGAAGGACACCACCACCTTGTCTCCGCGCTTGCTCACCTCCAGGTCCTTGCCCTGGATGGAGTTGATGGTGTCGATGGCGGCAGCCCGGTCAAAAGAGGCGCGCACGTCCGCGACGGTGCTGCCTTCCTTGGCGGCCTTGGCAGCAGCCTTGTTGATCGCCTGGTACTCCAGAAAGATCGGCACGGACTGGCCACCGATGGCAAAGGCAGCCACGGCCAGCAAGCCGATGAAGATCACACCAATGAAAGACAGGCCACGCTGGCGACCGCGTGCAGCAGAACGTTGAATACGCATCATGTATTTCCCCCTTTTGTGTTCTTGAAAGCCAATCGCCCATCAATGAAATGAGCCGATGCGCTTGAGATTACCGAAATTCATCCAGACAAAAAAGGCCTTCCCCACGATATTGCGCTCCGGGACGAACCCCCAATAGCGCGAATCGAGCGAGTTGTCCCGGTTGTCACCCATCATGAAATAGTGGCCTTCCGGCACCTTGCACACCACGCCCTCGACACTGTAGCGGCAGTTCTCACGATAGGCAAAATTGCTCGCGCCCTGCACAAAGGCCGGTACGTCGGCGTTGTTCAGCAGCCGGTGGGGCTGGGCTCCCAGTTGCTCTTCAAACTGCTTGAAGTAGCGCATCGAGTCTTCTTCAAAAAAGTCCGGCAGCGCCTTGGTATCTACAGGTTGTCCGTTGACGGTCAACCGCTTGTTGAGATAGGCCACCTCGTCGCCAGGCACGCCAACCACCCGCTTGATGTAGTCCAGGCTCGGCTGCGGCGGGTAGCGGAACACCATGACATCGCCGCGTGCCGGCGGCGTACCCTCGGTGATCTTGGTGTGGATCACCGGCAGACGCACCCCGTAGGTGAACTTGTTCACAAGAATCAGGTCGCCCACGAGCAGCGTCGGAATCATGGAGCCCGAAGGAATCTTGAAGGGCTCGAACAGGAACGACCGCAGCAGGAACACCGCGGCAATGACGGGAAAGAGCCCCGCCGTCCAGTCCAGCCACCATGGCTGCATGAGCAGGCGACTCTTGGCCTCCTGGACATCCACATCCACCTTCTGGATGCCCATGCGGTCCAGCTCAGCGCGTCGCTGGGCTGCGGCATCTTCGACGGCCTGAGCAGCGCGGCGCCGCCTGGGCAGAAAGTACAGGCGCTCGGCCAGCCAGTACGCACCCGTCACGACGGTGGCAAGAAACAGCAGCAAGGCGAAGTTGCCTTCCAGCGCGCCGAAGTACCAGGCACCCACATAGCCCCCGAAGGCGGCCAGCAGCAATGCGGTAACGATCTGCATGAACTGGAGCATCAGTCTTCCACCTGCAAAATGGCCAGGAATGCCTCTTGGGGCACCTCCACCGATCCGATCTGTTTCATGCGCTTCTTGCCTGCTTTCTGCTTTTCGAGGAGCTTGCGTTTGCGGCTGACGTCACCGCCGTAGCATTTTGCCAGCACGTTCTTGCGCAAGGCCTTGATGGTTTCGCGCGCAATGATGTTGGCGCCAATGGCGGCCTGGATGGCCACGTCATACATCTGGCGGCTGATGATTTCGCGCATCTTGGCCACCACGGCACGGCCGCGGTACTGCGACTGCGAGCGGTGCACGATGATGGACAGCGCATCCACCTTTTCGCCGTTGAGCAGGATATCAACCTTCACCACGTCGGAGGCCCGGTACTCCTTGAACTCGTAGTCCATGGAGGCATACCCGCGCGACACCGACTTGAGCTTGTCGAAAAAGTCGAGCACGATTTCGCCGAGCGGCATTTCATAGGTCAACATCACCTGGCGGCCGTGGTATGCCATGTTCATCTGCACGCCGCGCTTCTGGTTGGCCAGCGTCATCACCGGGCCCACATAGTCCTGTGGCATGTACAGATGCACCGTGACGATGGGCTCGCGGATTTCCTCCAGACGTCCCTGGTCGGGCATCTTGGAAGGGTTCTCGACCATGATCACCTCGCCATCGGCCTTGACCACCTGGTACACCACGCTCGGCGCCGTCGTGATGAGGTCCTGGTCAAACTCACGCTCCAGACGCTCCTGCACGATCTCCATGTGCAGGAGACCCAGGAACCCGCAACGGAATCCGAATCCCAGTGCCTGGCTGACTTCGGGTTCGTAGTGCAGTGATGCATCGTTGAGCTTGAGCTTCTCGAGCGCATCGCGCAGCGAGTCGTACTCGCTGGCCTCGGTGGGGTACAGCCCGGCAAACACCTGCGGCTGGATTTCCTTGAAACCGGGCAACGCCTCAGCGGCCGGGCCCGCATTGTTGGGCAATTTCTTTTCGAGCGTGATGGTGTCGCCCACCTTGGCCGCCTGCAGCTCCTTGATGCCGGCAATGATGTAGCCCACCTGCCCCGCATCCAGCGAGTTGCGCGGCTCGTTGGCGGGCGTGAACACGCCCAGGTTGTCGGCGTTATACACCGCACCACTGGCCATCATCTTGATGCGCTCACCCTTGAGCAAGCGGCCGTCGACCACGCGCACCAGCATCACCACGCCCACGTAGCTGTCGAACCAGCTGTCGATGATCATCGCGCGCAGCGGACCCTGGGCATTGCCACGCGGCGCAGGCACCTTGGCCACGATGGCTTCCAGGATCTCGTCAATACCCATGCCCGTTTTGGCCGAGCATGGAATGGCGTCGGTTGCGTCTATGCCGATCACATCTTCGATCTCGGCTTTTGCATTGTCCGGATCGGCGTTGGGCAGGTCCATCTTGTTGAGTACCGGCACCACCTCGACACCCAGATCCAATGCGGTGTAGCAGTTCGCAACGGTCTGAGCCTCCACTCCCTGCGAAGCATCGACCACGAGCAATGCACCCTCGCAGGCAGACAGCGAGCGACTCACTTCATACGAGAAGTCCACATGCCCAGGCGTGTCGATCAGATTGAGGTTGTAGACCTGTCCGTCCTGCGCCTTGTATTGCAGCGCTGCGGTCTGCGCCTTGATGGTTATCCCACGCTCTTTTTCGATATCCATCGAGTCCAGAACCTGGGCCTCCATCTCACGGTCCGCAAGGCCTCCGCAGCGCTGGATCAAGCGATCGGCAAGCGTCGACTTGCCGTGGTCGATGTGCGCAATGATGGAAAAATTTCTGATGTGGTTCATCAACGGAAAGCGTCAAGTGATTGAATTAAAACGGAGCACACAAGAAAAAAGGGCGCGTCGAATGGCGACGCGCCCTGAACCAACAATCATTGGCAACTGCGATAGTTGGACCTTCATTGTAGGCAAAAAGCCCGGCGGATAACGCCCACCCGACTGCATCCAAGGGGAGTTGCCATGGTGCAACAGGAAACTTATCAACAACTTATTCACAGTCTGCACAACTACAACGCTGGACAACTTGTGGGTGAACTGTGAATGAGTTGTGTATTACACCGTCACATCCCGCATCGTGAATCAACGTTCAACCAATATATGAATTAGCGTTGAACAGGGGTTCGTATTCTATCGAAACCGGTTGATAGCATTCCGGCATAAGTTAGTTTGAACTAACTTGGGGACGGGGCGAGATCCGGTACTTGCGGCCGACAATCCCCCAAAAAAACTGAGTGAGGGGGCCAACCGCCCGTATTGCCCCTCCCTTTTTCGCAGCTTTTCAGCGGGCCGGACGAATCAAGGCGTATTGCGCCCATTCGCCGCGACGGTACAACACGTTGACTGGTTTCGTCTTATCCGCCTTGGCCAGCGTGGCTTCAAAGTCCTTCACACCCGTCACTTCGGTATTGGCGATTGCAAGGATGACATCCCCTTCCCGCAGTCCGGCGCGCGCTGCTGCGTCCGTAGCAGCCGCCACGATCACTCCGCCCTTGAGCTTGAGTTCCTTCTTCTGAGCCTCTGAAAGCTCCGTCACGGCCAACCCCATTTGCTGGGCGGCCGGTGAGGCCTTGGGTTTCTCTTCGCTCGCGGCTGCCTTGGCTGCCGGCTTGTCGGGTTCAATCTCGGCAATGGTGATGCTCAGATCCCGCGAGGAACCTCGGCGATGAACGGTCATCGTGCTCTTGGTTCCCGGCTTGGTATTTCCCACAAGGCGGGGAAGATCCGCGACCTTCTCGATCGCCTTGCCGTCAAAACGGGTGATGATGTCGCCCGCCTCCACACCGGCCTTGTCGGCCGGCGAGCCCGCCTCCACACCCGTTACCAGGGCGCCCTGCGCCTTGCCCAGCCCGATCGATTCGGCGACATCTTTCGTGACCTGTCCGATCTGCACGCCGATTCGTCCTCGCGTCACGCGGCCAGAGGAGCGCAACTGCTCACTCACGCGAATGGCTTCGTCCATGGGTATGGCAAACGAGATGCCCATGAACCCTCCGGAGCGCGAATAGATCTGGCTGTTGATCCCGACCACTTCGCCACGCATGTTGATGAGCGGCCCACCCGAGTTGCCAGGGTTGATCGCGACGTCGGTCTGGATGAACGGAAGGTAGTCGCCGGTATCGCGCTGCTTGGCACTGACAATGCCTGCCGTCACAGTGTTCTCAAGTCCAAACGGCGATCCGATGGCCATCACCCATTCGCCCACGCGAAGGCGGCTCACATCCCCGACCTTGATGGCAGGCAGCCCGGTGGCCTCGATCTTGACCACAGCCACGTCCGTGCGTTTGTCTGCGCCAATGATCTTGGCTTTGAACTCACGCTTGTCGGTCAACGTGACAACCACTTCATCCGCGCCGTCCACGACGTGCGCGTTCGTCATGACAAAACCATCAGAGGTCAGGATAAAACCCGAACCCACGCCGCGAGGTTGCTCGTCGTCTTGTGGTCGCTGCGGTCGTTGCTGCCGCGGAGCGTTGGGAATGGGCACACCGAAACGGCGAAAGAACTCCAGCATTTCTTCATCCATGCCGTTGGCGTTCGCGCGGTTTGACACCCTTTCCACCGTCCGGATATTGACCACGGACGGCCCGACCTGATCCACCAGATCCGTGAAGTCAGGCAGACCGCGCACGGCCGCTGCAGGCTGGGCCAGCGCAACCTGCGGCATAACCATTGCACCGGAGATCCCGGCAAACATGCATGCAAACGCTACGGAGCGCAGCGCATTTCCATCGAGCTTCGGCATCATCGACCTTTCATGAATAGTGGCGAATGCAGTCATCCAACTGTGTGTAACTGTGAAGAGTGTGGCGCCATTTGGTTCCCAAATCGCCACGTCATTTGCGTGCCGTTGCCCTGACAACGTCATGCCGCACAGGGCCTTGGCGCCATGCCCATGTGGCTTCAGCGGGTGCGTTCCAGTTGCCCCGCGAACAATCGAAGGGTCTGCAAAGGAACCTCGCCCACCGCCGTGAGCCACACGTCTGGCGCAATACGCTGGGCAAGCAACTGGGTTGCGCCTACGCTGGAAATCTGCGTTTGAGCGGAATGGCGCCGCGGGTCAAACAGCTCCATGAACAGCGATACGGATGCGAGTCCGTCCGAGAAAAGGCACTGCAAAACCCCGTCTGCGCCATCGTCCGGTGACACCACACGGCGATGACAACTGACTGGCACAAAGCCCGCAATAGGCTGCCTCAATGCCCAGCCTTCCGCCGCGGCAGTGGTTTTGACAACCACCGGAGCCACCACCTTGTACCCCGTGGTCTCGTCCATCAAACGCGAAAGCTGCTCGACACGCACCGGCGCATCCAAATCGAGCTCGGAGAATGCAGCTTGCTCAAGTACACGGCCCCGGACGTCCAGGGTTTGCAGCTTGATCACGAGACCCGTCTCCCGCTCGCTCCACAGTCTGTAGCCAAAGCGCAGGGAGTCCACCGGCTTGAACCAGACCACATCGGCGGTGAAACCTGCAACCCGCTCCTGACCCAAGGCATGGGAGGCATAAAACTGCGAAATCGACGTTCCGCCAATCAACGGCACGCGGGGAAACAGGGTGGCTGCGTCTCTGCGGTCTGACCGCACCACACGGGTCTGCGGCCAGAAGGTGCGAACTTCGTCATTGCGACGAAAAACCGTGCGGGGCGTGCCGCTCAATGCTTCCACCCGTTCCATCTGTTGCACGCCATCACAGGCATGCCAGATCCGCGAACTGGCCATTGCGCCCGAGGCGGCAAGTACGACAAACGTGCCTGCGTAGGGACGCGCACAGGGTGCGCTGTGCATGCGATCGATCCATTTGACGATGCCCTGGTCAGCAGCGGTCGACGGCACTTGATTCGGTGAAGGGCCGTCGGCGGACCAGACGCCAGAACCTGCGAAAAGCCCCGATGCCCAGATGCCAACCACTACCCAAGGCTTTAATTTTCTACCGAGCGCGATCGACCCACTGCTGACAACTTCAGTACGGCTCATTGCACAGTCTCAACCCGTTGAGCAGAACGCCTCACATTTCAACGGCCGGGGGACTCGAACGTTGCGTTTCGCAGGAACCCGGCTGGCATCTGCAACGCGGACGTGCTCCCGAACTGTTTGTGGGCCGCGAGTAATTCGTCAAGGCGGGGATCCCGGATCATCACCTGGGATCCACCCTCGGCATTAGCAACGGCAACCACCGGTGCGGCACCAGCCCCTGGATTGGACTCGGGAGACCGCGCCAGTTGCGCGCCACCCGAGGGATTCAGGGCCCCGCCGTCCTGCAAAGCGCTCAATGAAGTCCAGCCAATCGCCGCCACCGCCGCCAGCGAGGCAAAGCCGGCGACCATCTTCCAGCGGAATACGGATGCGTTCGCTGCGTTCTCCATCACCGGTGCCACCACCTCAAGCTGAGTGGGGGCCTGCGGCCGAACCGCACCACCCTCTTGGGCAAGCTGAGCCCGCAAACCCGCCATGAAATCGGGCCTTGCGGGTCGCGCCAGCTCGGGGGAGCGCAGCACGTCGCCTACGAGGTGGTACACCTGCCACGTCGCGTGCCCTTCGGACTCCTCCGCGTAAGCCAGAGCCCTTGTCAGGTCTTCGCCATGCAACTGACCGTCTGCCAACGCAGACAACAGTTCACGCCCATTTAAGGGGTTGCCCATCACGCCGTTGGCTACCGCATTGCTTTGTACAGCTTTGTCCATTTCCATACCTCACCACCGTTTACCCGTCTGGTTCTCAAGCAGGGGACGCACCTTGGCCGATATGGCTTCGCGCGCCCGAAAAATCCGGGATCGCACCGTGCCAATGGGGCAATCCATGGCGGTAGCGATCTCTTCGTAACTCAAACCCTCGATCTCACGCAAGGTAACTGCCTGCCGCAAGTCATCCGGAAGCGCCTCCATGGCCGCATTCACGGCTTGCGCGATTTCTCGGGCAGCGAGCACGGTTTCAGGGGTTTCTTCGCTGGTTAGTTCGTGCCCAAGGCGGGAAGTTTCATCTTCATCCTCATTCCCGCGCAGCGCGTTTTCCGAAATGACGGGGTTGCGCTTCATGTCCATCAACGCCTTCTTGGCGGTGTTCACGGCGATCCGGTACAGCCAGGTGTAGAACTGTGCGTCGCCGCGGAACTGGTGCAACGCCCGGTAGGCCCGGATGAATGTCTCTTGGGCGATGTCCTGAACCAGGTCGGTATCACGCACCATGCGCCCGATTAGACGCTCAATACGACGCTGGTACTTGATGACAAGCAACTCATACGCACGCTGATCGCCCGCTACCGTGCGCTCCACCAGTTGGAAATCGCTGTCTTCGGAAGGGGATGGCGGAATTACAGTCATGGATACTCAGGATTCACGCCCACGGCTGCTGGCCGGGGCGGTTTCATCAACGTGCTCAGCGCCCGGTCTGGCGCGCGAATATACCGCACGCCGCAAATCCAGCCAACGCTCGGGCCGGGAGGAGCGCTCAAGCCACAACCAGATGGGGCCATGCCCCGGTGTACGTGCACGCAACCACAGGTACATCTGCACGTCGACGAGGACCTCTGGAGCCTCCGAAAGCGCCACCCAAGGGATTCCGGCGGACGGTGATTCCAGTGTCCAGTTGTGACCGTCCCAGTGAATGTCCCCCGAAAATTGCGTCCACCAGCTGTGGACTGCACCGGCAACCCCCACACAACCGAGAGCAATCGCAAACCCTGTAGCCCACCCGGGAGCTGCGCCATCACTGGAATAGAGCCAGGCACACAGCCCAGAGGTACCCAGCAGAACCACCGCCCCCAACAAGATGCCCAAGGATCGGCTGCGCCGCACAGGGTATCGCACTGCGGGGGGCTTGCGGGAGACCGCACTCATGCCATGTTCCGCCACGACTGCTGCGCCCCCTCAGAAAGGACATGCGCACGCGGGCACACGGGCGTCGCTGGAATACCTTCCAGAGATTTCGTGGCGCCGCTACGCCGCGCAGTTGCGTTGTGTGAAGTGGTCAGATGCGCTTGAAGACCAGGGTTCCGTTGGTGCCGCCAAAACCAAAATTGTTCTTGACCGCAACGTTCACTTCCATATCACGCGCAGTGTTGGCGCAATAGTCAAGATCACATTCAGGGTCAGGGTTCATCAGGTTGATGGTGGGCGGCACCTTCTGCTCATGCACGGCCAGGACAGTGAAAACACTTTCGATGCCGCCAGCGCCGCCCAGCAAATGGCCCGTCATGGATTTTGTGGAGCTGATGACGGTCTTGTAGGCGTGTTCGCCCAATGCAGCCTTGATGGCATTGGTTTCGTTCACATCACCCAGCGGGGTGGATGTGCCGTGGGCGTTCAGGTAGTTGACCTCATCAACATTGACACCCGCATTGCGCAGGGCACTCAGCATGGCGCGGCGCGGGCCATCCATGTTGGGGGCCGTCATGTGTCCGGCGTCGGCGCTCATGCCAAACCCGCTGAGCTCGGCATAAATTTTGGCACCCCGGGCTTTGGCGTGCTCATATTCTTCCAGCACAATGACCCCGGCGCCTTCACCCAGCACGAATCCGTCTCGGTCCCTGTCCCAGGGGCGGGAGGCCGTTGTCGGGTCGTCGTTGCGGGTGGACAGGGCACGCATCGCAGCAAACCCGCCAATGCCCAGCGGAGAGACAGTCGCCTCCGTTCCACCGGCCACCACAATGTCGGCGTCCCCGTATTCGATCATGCGCCCTCCTTCGCCAATGCAGTGCAGGCCCGTGGTACAGGCGGTCACTACGGCAAGGTTCGGCCCCTTGAAGCCGAAACGCATGGAGACATGGCCAGCCACCATGTTGATGATGGATGCAGGCACAAAAAACGGCGTGATGCGCCGAGGGCCCCGGCTGACCAGCTCCGCATGGGTGTTTTCAATCAGCGGCAGGCCGCCGATCCCGGAGCCGATCACACAGGCGATGCGTGTGGCGAGTTCCTCATCCAGCGCCTCGCCCGTTGGCAGGCCAGCGTCTTGCACCGCTTGCGCAGCCGCGGCAATGCCAAAGTGGATGAAGGTATCCATCGCGCGCGCATCCTTGGCGCTGATGTACGACTCCAGGTCAAGGCCTTTGACCTCACCTGCGATCTTGCAGGCGAAGTTCGACGCATCGAACTTGGTGATGAGGTCAATGCCGGATTTCCCGGCAAGGAGATTGGCCCAGGATTCGGCCACCGTGTTACCCACGGGGCTGACGCAACCCAGGCCGGTCACGACAACGCGACGACGGCTCATGCGTAAAAAACCTTCTGCTGATCGCTTGAGTCAGGCGCAGGGCGCCGCTCAGGCCTTCTGGTGGGTGTTGGCGTAGTCGATGGCGTTTTGCACCGTGGTAATCTTTTCGGCGTCTTCGTCCGGGATCTCGATGCCGAATTCGTCTTCCAGAGCCATCACCAGTTCCACCGTGTCGAGCGAGTCGGCACCGAGGTCTGCCACGAAGGCCTTTTCATTGGTGACTTGGGACTCTTCCACTCCGAGTTGTTCGGCAATGATTTTTTTGACGCGTGCTTCGATATCGCTCATGGTTTCCCTCTGGGGGTTGTGAATGAATCCGCGATTCTAGCCGCTTAAGGAGAAGCCCCTAAGCAGCCCGCCGTCCGGATGAACCGGCGTTAACTTGTCTCAATTACATGTACATGCCGCCATTGACGTGCAACTCCTGCCCCGTCACATAGCCAGCCTCGCGCGAGGCAAGGTACGCCACCGCGTGCGCGATGTCTGCAGGCTTGCCCATGTGGCCCAGCGGGATCTGCGCATTGAGCGCTTTTTGCTGATCTTCGGGCAACACGGAGGTCATGTCGGTCTCGATGAAACCAGGCGCCACGCAGTTCACGGTGATGTTGCGGCTGCCCAGTTCACGGGCCAGTGCGCGCGTCATGCCCGCCACACCTGCCTTGGCGGCGGCATAGTTGGCCTGGCCAGGATTGCCCGACGCACCCACCACGCTGGTGATGCTGATGATGCGCCCAAAACGCTGCTTCATCATCGGACGGATGGCGGCGCGACTTGTGCGGAATACCGCCTTGAGATTGGTGTCCAGCACGGCATCCCAGTCGTCGTCCTTCATGCGCATGGCCAGGGTGTCGCGCGTGATGCCGGCGTTGTTCACCAGCACATGCAGGCCACCTTGCTGCTTGACGATGGCGTCCATCAGAGCCTCGACCGCAGCCACATCGTTCACGTTCAGGTTGGCACCCCGGCAACCGGGGTAAGCCGACAGCGCCTGGCTGATGCGCGCAGCGCCTTCATCCGTTGTAGCAGTGCCAACCACCTGGTAGCCGCGCACCGCCAACTCCAAGGCAATGGCAGCACCGATGCCGCGCGAGGCGCCGGTCACCAGCGCCACTTGCGCCGCTGTCTGGGTCGATTCCGTCATGCCAACAACTCCCGGGTTTCAGCCAGCGTGGCCGGGTCAAACAATGCAGCGCCCACCAGCTCGGGGTCGATGCGCTTGGTGAGGCCAGCCAGCACCTTGCCGGGGCCACATTCAATGATGTGCGTCACGCCACGGCCTTTCAGCGCATGCACGCAGTCGACCCAGCGCACAGGTCCGAACGCCTGGCGGTAGAGCGCGTCGCGAATCGCATCGGCATCCTGCTGCACCGCCACGTCCACGTTGTTGACCACTGGAATCTGCGGGGCGGCCAGGGCCACCTCGGTCAACGCCACGCGCAGCCTTTCGGCCGCGGGCTTCATGAGGCTGGAGTGGAAAGGCGCCGACACCGGCAGTGGCAATGCACGCTTGGCACCCGCCGCCTTGAGCACGTCGCAGGCCTTGTCCACACCGGCCTTGGTCCCAGCGATCACGGTCTGGATCGGATCGTTGAAATTGACCGCCTCCACCACCTCGGTGGTGCCAGGCCCGAACGATGCCAAGGCCTCAGCACAGCCAGCGATGACCTTGGAAGCCTCCATGCCCAGGATGGCGGCCATGGCGCCGGTACCCACCGGCACAGCCTCTTGCATGGCCGCTGCACGCAGGCGCACCAGCGGAGCTGCCTGCGCCAACGTCAGCACGCCCGCCGCCACCAAGGCCGAGTATTCACCCAGCGAGTGCCCGGCAACGGCCACCGGGGCTGCGCCGCCCTCGGCACGCCAGACACGCCAGGCGGCTACACCCGCCACCAGCATCACCGGCTGGGTGTTGGTGGTCAGGGCCAAAGCCTCCTTGGGGCCTTCCTTGATCAGCAGGCCTACATCCTCGCCCAGGGCATCCGAGGCTTCCTGCAGGGTCTGCGTCACCACCGGGTGGTCGCCCCAGCCGTCGAGCATGCCGACGGACTGCGAGCCCTGCCCCGGAAAGACAAATGCAAAAGACTTCATGAAAATTATCCAGAATATGAATGAAATTTGCCTTCAGCGCTTATACAGTAAGCGCCAATAGCTATAATTTCAGGAGCACAGCACCCCAGGTAAAACCACCGCCCACCCCTTCGAGCAGCAGGGTCTCGCCCTTCTTGATCTGCCCAGAGCGCACGGCATGGTCCAACGCCAGGGGAATGGATGCCGCCGAGGTGTTGCCGTGCTGGTCCACCGTAACCACCACCTTGTCCATCGACATCTTCAGCTTGCGGGCGGTGCTCTGCATGATGCGGATATTCGCCTGATGAGGAATCAGCCAGTCGATATCCGCCTCGGTCAGACCCGCCTTGGCCAGCACGGCATGGGCGGCTTTTTCGAGCACACCCACCGCCAGCTTGAACACGGCCTGACCGTCCATCTTGAGAAGCGGGTCACCGAGCACCCCGCCGCCAGATACATTGCCCGGCACACACAGGATGTCCACGTGTTTGCCATCGGCATGAAGATCACTGGACAGGATTCCCGGGCTGTCCGACGCTTCCAGCACCACAGCCCCTGCGCCGTCTCCGAAAAGTACGCAGGTGGTGCGGTCGTTGAAATCCAGGATGCGGCTGAAAACCTCAGCCCCGACAACCAGCGCGCGGTTGGCAGCGCCTGACTGGATCATGGCATCTGCCACCGAAAGGGCATAGACAAAACCGCTGCACACGGCTTGCACATCAAAGGCGGCACAGCCATTGGCGCCCAGCTTGTTCTGCAGGATGCAGGCCGCGGACGGGAACACCATGTCCGGCGTGGACGTGGCCACAATGATCAGATCGATGTCCGTCGGCTTCAGGCTGGCGGCCTGCAAGGCGTTGCGGGCAGCTTCCAGACCCAGGTCACTCGCCGTGACGTCGGGCGCAGCAAAGTGGCGTGCCCGGATCCCGGTGCGCTCCACAATCCATTCGTCGGAAGTTTCGATACCGCGCTGGCCCAGTTCGGTCACCAGATCGGCGTTGGTCAACCGGCGGGGAGGCAGATAGCTGCCGGTGCCGGTAATGCGGGAATAACGTCTCATTATTGTGCGGTCGCCGCAACGCCAGGCTGGGGCTGGGCATCTGCAGGCGCCAGCAGAGGCGCCGCGTGCGCAATCCGGGTCCGGACACGGTCGAGCAGGTTGTTGCGGGCTGCATCATACGCCCGGTTCAAAGCCTGCTCGAAGGCCATGGCGTCGGCCGAGCCGTGGCTCTTGAACACGAGCCCACGAAGCCCCAACAGCGCAGCACCGTTGTAGCGGCGGTAATCCATGCGCTTCATCAGCGCCTTGAGGATCGGATAGGCGACGATAGCGGCAGTTTTGGTCAAGATATTGCGAGAAAACTCTGTTTTCAGCGCGCCAATGATCATGGAGGCCACGCCTTCGCTGGCCTTGAGCGCCACATTGCCGACAAAGCCGTCACAGACAACGATGTCCACCGTGCCCTTGAAGATGTCGTTGCCCTCGACATTTCCATAGAAATTCAAATCGCCAGAATTAGCCGCACATCGCAGCAATTCACCCGCTTTTTTGATGACTTCACTGCCTTTGATCGCTTCTTCACCAATATTCAGCAGCCCCACCGTCGGCTCGTGCCCCTCTTGCAACACCGACACCAGGGCCGACCCCATCACGGCGAACTGCAACAGGTGCTCGGCCGAGCAATCCACATTCGCCCCCAGGTCGAGCACCGTGGTGGCGCCTCCGGTGGCATTGGGCAACTGGGTGGCGATAGCGGGGCGATCGATGCCATCGAGCGTTTTCAACAGGTAGCGTGCAATGGCCATCAGCGCGCCGGTGTTGCCCGCCGAGACGGCCGCGGCAGCAGCCCCGTCCTTGACCTGCTGGATGGCCACGCGCATCGAAGAGTCCTTCTTCTTGCGCAGGGCAATTTCCACAGGATCATCCATGGCCACCACTTCCGAGGCAGGAACGATGGTGGCGCGGTCGTGGGAAAACGATTGCAGACTGTCTGCCAGGCCAACGAGCAGCAGGCGGGCATCAGGGTGGTGGTCGAGAAACTGGCGGCACGCCGCGAGCGTGACGCGGGGGCCATGGTCGCCCCCCATGCAGTCAACAGCCAGTGTGATCATGGGCGACTTGTCCGGCCGGCCAGACGGGCCGGAAATATAAATACGACGGTCAAAACAAAGGCCCGCGCTACGAATTTAGTAGCAACGGGCCTTTGGATGGGGCGAAGGTCAGGCTTCAGACTTGTTCTTCAGCACCTGACGGCCACGGTAGAAACCGTTGGGGCTGATGTGGTGACGCAGGTGGGTTTCACCGGTGGTGGGTTCCACCGCAATGCCCGGCACATTCAGGGCATTGTGCGAGCGGTGCATGCCGCGCTTGGAAGGGGACTTTTTGTTTTGCTGAACGGCCATGATGGCTCCTGATCTGGAATAGGTTGGTAAAAACGCGATCAGCCCAAAAAGACACGATGGGGTTCGCGTGAAGCCCACGATTATAACCCAAATGCTTTTTGGGCCTCCCAATCAGCCTTTGCTGTCTTTGCGCAGCGCGGCAAGCGCCGCAAAAGGATTGGGTTTTTCCTCGTTGGCTTCCTCAAAATCATCGTCGGAAGACGCCAGCGGCACGGCAGTAGGGCACTCGTCGTGCTTGGGCACCACGGGTAACGCCATCAGCAGTTCGTCCTCGATGAGTTCGTGGAGGTCAAATTCGCGGCTGATGGCCAGCAGGTCTTCTTCGCTCTCGTCGTCCAAGGCCTCCGCCGTGGCCTCGTCGGCCACAAACCGAAACTCGCGCTCCACCTCCAGCGGCACATCCACAGGCGTCAGGCAGCGCTGGCATTCCATGGGGAAGCTCGCCCGCACCTTGATGCGCAACCAGACCTGCCCGATTCCGCCCATGGCAGTGCGCATCTCGCCTTTCGCCTCCCAGTCCACCAGCAGGTCCGGGTGCAAGCCCTTGGCCTCCTGCGCCAGGCGCTCGTACTTCAGCAGTGATTCGTGGCCCACCAGCCGAGCCCCGGCCTGTGCGAAGGCTTTCACGTCGAGGCGCTGGGCGGAGAATTCCTTGGTCATGGCGGCAGTGTAAGAGAATCGGCGCATGCATCAATCCCCCTCCCTGCAACGCCCTCTGGTATTGGGCTCCACGTCGCGGTACCGGCGCGAATTGCTCCAGCGGTTGAACCTGCCTTTTGACGTCGCAGCCCCCGAAGTGGATGAGACCCCCCTGCCCGGCGAAGCCCCGCGCGACCTGGCCTTGCGCCTGGCGCTGGCCAAGGCGCGGGCAGTGGCGCAACTTCATCCCGAGGCGGTCGTGATTGGCTCTGACCAGGTGGCCGACCTCGCTGGCGAGCCCCTGGGCAAGCCCGGCCACCATGAGCGCGCGGTGGCACAACTGCGCCAGATGCGCGGCCAGACGGTGGTGTTCCAGACTGCCGTGGCCGTGGTGTGCGCCGCTACGGGTTTCGAGCAGATCGACCTTGCCCCGGTAGAAGTGAAATTCCGCGACCTGTCTGACCCGGAAATCGAGCGCTACCTGCGCGCCGAGCAGCCCTATGACTGCGCCGGCAGCGCCAAGAGTGAAGGCCTGGGCATAGCACTGCTGGACGCCATCCACAGTGATGACCCCACGGCCCTCATCGGCCTGCCGCTGATCCGCACCTGCCGCATGCTGCGCGCGGCGGGCCTGGTGCTGCCATGACAAATTCTCCTGCCACTTCACGCTCAGAGGCCCGCAAGGGCACGCTGTACCTTGTTCCCGCCCCCCTCGACTTTGGCTGCGACGCCGAGGTCCCGCTGCAGAACGCCCTGCCCTCGGCCACCCTTCAGACAGCGGCACGGCTGACCCAGTGGGTGTGCGAGAACGCCAAGAGCACGCGCGCCTACCTCAAACGCATCGACGCACTGCACCCCCTGGCATCGCCCCTGCAGCAGCAGCAGATCACCGAGCTTCCCCGCGAAGTCCACAAAAAAGGCGACCATGGCGACAAAGGATCAGCCCCGTTCGACGCACGCCCGCTGCTCGCAGCGGCACTGAATGGGCACGACATGGGGCTGATCAGCGAGGCGGGCATGCCTGCAGTGGCCGACCCCGGTTCGTCCGTGGTGCGCGCGGCACACGACCTTGATATCCCCGTTGTGCCCCTGGTGGGCCCCGTGTCGCTGCTGCTGGCGCTGGCGGCCAGCGGATTGAACGGGCAAAACTTTGCGTTTGTCGGCTACCTGCCCCAGGACAGCCAGGAGCGCACCCAGCGTATCAAGGAGCTGGAAAGCCTGGCCCTCAAGACAGGACAGACCCAGCTTTTCATCGAAACGCCCTACCGGAACGCCGCCCTGTTTCAGGCCCTGGTGCAGACGCTGCAGCCCCACACCCGCCTGGCGCTGGCCAGCGGGCTGACGCTGCCCGACGCACGCATTCGCAGCCAACTGGTGCGGCAATGGCGCCAGCAACCCACGCCCCCCGACAACCGCACCCCTGTCGTGTTTGCGATGGGCCGCTAAGCATGAACCGTCTATTCACTATATTTTTTATAGCTGTTAGCGCTTATGGTTCAAGCGCTGAGGCCATTATTCGTTGTGAATTGAATGGCAAACCCATCAATATTTCCAACGGTGCCGAGACCGCCGGCCAGTCCGGGCTGGTGCGCTGCCGCGAAGAAGACACCGGCCACCTCCAGCGCGAACAGGAACTGCGGGGTGGAAAGTTCGTGGGCCTGGAGCGCATGTTCGACCGCGAAGGCCGCCTGCAGCGCGAACGCACGGTCAACGAACGCGGCAACAGCCACGGCCGGGTGGCCGAGTTCTGGCCCAACGGCCAGGTGAGGCGCGAGGAAACCGCCGACAACGGCCGCACCCAGGGGGCCGTGCGGCGCTTTGACGCCACCGGCCGCGTGGAGCGCGTGTCGTTCCGCGGCGGCGGACAGGAGCTGTTCTATGTGGAAACCAACAGCAAGGGCCAGCCCACACGCCTGTTCTGCCCGCGCACCAGCGTGCTGCCCGAAGACCGCAAACTCTGCGGCTTTGACGGTGCCACGGACACCCTGCTCCATGCAGACAACGGCGCCAAAACCGCGCAGCTGCACTACGACCAAGGCCGCCTGCTGAGCGCAACCGAATGGACCCGCGACGGCATCGTCTCTGCCCAGCAACTCATGGTGGACGGGCGGCGGGTGCACCGCAGCTTCACCACCGAGGGCGGCAAAAGTGTGCTGCGCGAGGAACGCGTGTTCGCCCCGGACGAGCGCACACTGCGTGACACGCGCGGTGCACTGCTCAGTGCCAGGCGCTACGGCGCATCCGGCCAGCTCATCGAGCAGCGCAGTTTTGCCGACGGGCGGGAGGTGCAGATCGAGCGCTGGTACCTCAACGGATCGGTGCGAGAGCGCAGCACCTGGACCGGCACCGGCGAGCAGGCCCGCCTGCAGCGCGAGATGTACCGTGACGATGGCAAGCTGGCGCGGCGCGAGCAGCTCAATGCCGAGCAATGGCCCGTGGGCACGCAGCAGGCCTTTCACGACAACGGCCGACTGGCGATGGAAGAACAGTATTCAGCCCCCGATGCCCGGGGACGCACGCGCCTTACGGCCCGCAAGCAGTGGGACGAGACGGGCAAGCTGGTGGCCGACGACACCATCCTGGAAGACGGCTCGCGCCAGCGCAAGGCGGGCGGGCTGGACAGCTAACGAGCACCCTCCAGCCAGCCCTCGGAGGCCCGGCACGGCAGGATGCGTCACACCACGTACCGCCACGCAGGCCCAGACGCAAAAATGCCCCGTGTGGAATCTCCACCCGGGGCTTTTTTTTGCATGGCCCAAAGGCCGCGTCGGACGGTGTCAGCGCAGCTGAGGTCCAGCCACGGCCAGTGACTTCACGGCGCCCACACCAATCGCCGCGCCAAAGCGCTTGACCAGCCGCTCGGCCACATTGTCGCGCCGGGTGTAATCGATGATGTCTTCGGCCTGAACCACTTCCCGGGCCACGTAGTCCAGGTTGCCCAGTTTGTCGGCCAGGCCCATTTCCACGGCCTGCTGGCCGGTCCAGAACAGGCCGCTGAAGGTGTCGGGTGTGGGCTTGAGCCGGTCGCCCCGCCCGGCCTTCACCACGGCGATGAACTGCTGGTGGATCTGATCGAGCATGGTCTGCGCGTAGGCGCGCTGCTGTTCCGTCTGGGGGCTGAACGGGTCCAGGAAGCCCTTGTTCTCACCGGCGGTCAGCAGGCGGCGCTCCACACCCAGCTTTTCCATGGTGCCGGTAAAGCCAAATCCGTCCATCAGCACGCCGATGCTGCCCACGATGCTGGCCTTGTCCACAAAGATGTCGTCGGCCGCAGCGGCAATGTAGTACGCGGCCGAGGCGCAGGTTTCTTCCACCACGGCGTAGATCGGTTTGTTGTGCTTGGCCTTCAGGCGCACGATCTCGTCGTTGATGATGCCCGCCTGCACGGGGCTGCCGCCGGGCGAGTTGATCAGGAGCACCAGGGCCTGGGAGCCCTCGTCCTCCAGCGCGCTGCGCATGGCGGCCACCACAAACTCGGCACTGGCCTCGGCGCCGCTGGCGATTTCGCCCTTGATGTCCACCACCGCCGTGTGCGGGGCGCTTTTGCTGGCGCCGGGCGATGCCTGGCGCAGGGCCGCAAAGGCAACGGCGGCGATCAGCAACAGCCACGCCAGGCGGAAGAAGATCTTCCAGCGGCGGGCGCTGCGCTGTTCCTGAAGGGCGGAGAGGGCCAGCTTTTCCAGCGTGGCGCGCTCCCAGCCGGGTTGCTGCGATGGGTCGCTCACAGATGCTCCTGAATTAGTAGCTGCTTGCGCCCACAGGTCGGGCGCTGGAGTGCTTTTTGGGTCAAAACCCGAAGGGCCGGGCTGCTGAGGGTCGTTCATGTCTTGCGTCCTGGCACCGGGCGGACGCAGGCAGGCAGGCGTCAGCGCGTGGGGGTCGTTCGTCCTGGATTTTCTAGAACTCTGCGGGTTGCAGGTGGTGCGCAGTATGCCAGTGCACCACACCATCACTCTCCGTCAGGGCAATTTTCACCAGCCCGCCGCGGCAGGGGCCACCCGCACACTCGCCGGTGCCCGGCAGATAGGCGGCCCCGTGGGTGGCGCACAGCAGCCAATGGCCCGTGTCGTCAAAAAAACGGTTGGGCTGGTAGTCCATCTCCATCGCCACATGGGTGCAGCGGTTCAGATAGGCATGGGCGACGCCCCGGTAGCGGATCGCAAACGCCCGACACGTCTGGCCGGCATAGCGGACATCGAACGGAACGGCCAGGCCGCCTTCCAGCAAATCCGCACTGTTGCACAACGCAATGCACTGATCAGGAGACGTAGTCACGGGTATCCCCACTCTGGTCCTGGTGGTCAGGCGTTGTGCAGCAGCCAGTCGTGCAGCTCGCGCACCGAATGCGCGACCGCCAGCGCCTTGAGGGCGTGAAAAGCTTCGGGCTCGTGGGCGCCGTAGCTCACGCCCACGCTCGCGCAGCCCGCGTTCACGGCCATCTGCAGGTCGTGGGTGGTGTCGCCAATCATCAGCAGGCGCTCCGGCGCCACGTCAAATTCCGCCATCAGCTCCTGCAGCATCAGGGGGTGCGGCTTGCCAGCGGTCTGGTCGGCGGTTCGCGAGCCGTCGAACACCCCGCGCAAATCGACCGAATGCAGCGCCTCGTCCAGCCCGCGCCGGCTCTTGCCCGTGGCCACGGCCAGCAAGTGGCCGCGTTCGCGCAGATCGTTCAGCAGGGGCAGCACCCCGTCAAAAAGGACCAGATCGTCCTGGTGCTGGACGTAATGAAAGCGGTAGCGGTTACCCAGCTCGGTGTACTTCTCGGGCGGCACATCCGGCGCGGCATGGGCAAGCGCCTGCATCAGACCCATGCCGATCACGTACGCGGCTTCCTTGTCCGAGGGCACCGTGCCCCCCACATCGCGCACCGCCGCCTGTATGCAGCGCACGATGATGGCGGTGGAGTCGAACAGGGTGCCATCCCAGTCAAAGGCGATGAGGTCGAAGCGGCGCGGACGGGAGTTTTTGGCAGACATGGAGGGGGTTTTCGCGCTGAATCGTCAGGCAGGGGACACAAAATCAGCCAGCTCGGGGGGCAGCTCGGCAATCAGCTGCACACGCTCGCCCGAAGCGGGGTGATTGAACTGTAACCGCCATGCGTGCAGGAACATGCGCTTCATCGAGAGCTTCTGAAGGCGCTTGTTGAGGTCAAAGTCGCCGTATTTGTCGTCCCCGACGATGGCGTGGCCCTGGCTGGCCAGGTGCACACGAATCTGGTGGGTGCGGCCGGTCTTGATGGTCACCTCCAGCAACGACATGGCGGGCAGGCCCTGCGCAGCGCGCGCGGGCACGGTGCTGCGCACCTTGACCAGGGTGATGGAGCGCATGCCATCCGGGTCATCGGCCGTGGTCACACGCACGCGGCGCTCGCCAGCACCGGAGGTGCCTTCCGGCCCCGCCTGCAGGTACTTGTGCAGTGGCAGGTCGATGACCTTCTTGTTGGCAGGCCAGGTGCCGGTGACCAGCGCCAGATACGTTTTGCCCGTCTCGCGCTCACGGAACTGGTCTTGCAGGTGAGTGAGCGCTGACCGCTTCTTGGCCACCAGCAGGATGCCTGAGGTTTCGCGGTCCAGCCGGTGCACCAGCTCCAGGAACCTGGAGGCAGGCCGCGCCTGGCGCAGCTGTTCGATCACGCCAAAGCTCACGCCGCTGCCGCCATGCACCGCAACACCCGCAGGTTTGTCGATGGCGATCAGGTGCTCGTCTTCCAGGAGAACGGGAAATTCGCGCGCGGGCGCAGGCCGTTCGGCCTTTTCGGCCACCTTGTTGGAGATGCGCACGGGCGGCAGGCGCACCACATCCCCGACTTCGACGCGGGTGTCGGCACTCACGCGGCCTTTGTTGATGCGCACCTCGCCGCTGCGGATGATGCGGTAGACATGCGTTTTTGGCACGCCTTTCAGGTGGCGTATCAAAAAGTTATCGAGCCGCTGCCCTGCGGAGTCTGCATCGACCTCGACCAGACGTGCTGCAGGAGGGTGGACAGCCGGGGCGGGGTGGGATGGCGGTTTGCCCCCTATAATGTGTTTCACCTGCGCGTCGTTATGTAAGTGGTTGATTTGTCTGGAGTTTAGTCCACGCAACCCTTGCATCGGCACAGGTAGGTCGATGCCAACGGGCGTCGTACACGCAGATTGCAGGCCAGATGCCTGTGGTGGCCTGTATGCCGTGCGGCGGGCTGACAGATTGAAACACTGATACGGAATCCCCCAAGCTGGCAGACCGTTCCCTACCCGGGAGCGGTCTGCCAGCGGATCGAAGCGAGCATGTGGTTGTTGATGAGCTGGATGGTGACCTTGTGGCGGTGGCTGTTGCCCCCGGCTGCGCGCTCCAATCCGGCCCCAGCGCCCATCCAGCAAGCGCGAGCAGCTATTTTTTCAATAGCAAAGTTGCGCCACTCTCACTCGCCCCCATCCACGCGCCCCTGCCTTTCACTGCCGCGCTAGCGCTCGGCAGTCTCTTGGCATCCCCGGCAATTCCCTTCGTTTCGATGCGTCAGTCCAGGCATTCACAGCTCCTGTAGAGCTTGTTGTTATTGGTTTGAACTGCGGGTGGCAGCCCGCCGCAGCCCTGTGGGCCGCGCCGCTGCCGACCGCGAAACACGAGAAGGAATCGCATCATGAAGCGGATGCTCATCAACGCCACGCAGGCCGAAGAACGGCGCCTGGCCATCGTCGACGGACAAAAGCTCCTCGACTACGAAATCGAAATTGAAGGGCGCGAACAGCGCAAGGGCAACATCTACAAGGCCGTTGTCACCCGCGTCGAGCCCTCGCTGGAAGCCTGTTTTGTGGACTACGGCGAGGACCGCCACGGCTTTTTGCCATTCAAGGAAATTTCGCGCACCTACTTCGCGCCCGGTGTCTCGCCCAGCCAGGCGCGCATCAATGAAGTGATCAAGGAAGGCCAGGAGCTGCTGGTCCAGGTCGAAAAGGAAGAACGCGGCAACAAGGGCGCAGCCCTGACGACCTTCGTCTCGCTGGCCGGCCGCTACGTGGTGCTGATGCCCAACAACCCCCGCGGTGGTGGCGTCTCGCGCCGCATCGAGGGTGAGGACCGCGCCGAGCTCAAGGAGGCGATGGACCAGCTGGAGTACCCCAACGGCATGTCCATCATTGCGCGCACCGCAGGCATCGGCCGCAGCGCGCCCGAACTGCAGTGGGACCTGAACTACCTGCTCAAGCTCTGGAACGCCATCGACGGCGCCGCCAAGGGTGGCAAGGGCGCCTTCCTGATCTACCAGGAATCTTCGCTCGTCATCCGCGCCATCCGCGATTACTTCAACAACGACATCGGTGACATCCTCATCGATACCGACGACATCTACGAACAGGCGCAGCAGTTCATGGCGCACGTCATGCCCGAGCATGCCGCCCGCGTGAAGCGCTACCGCGACGATGCCGCCCTGTTCAGCCGCTTCCAGATCGAGCACCAGATCGAATCGGCCTACGCCCGCACCGTGCAGCTGCCCTCGGGCGGCGCCATCGTGATCGACCACACCGAAGCGCTGGTCAGCGTGGACGTGAACTCGGCCCGCGCCATCAAGGGCGGCGACATCGAGGAAACCGCCACCCGCACCAACCTGGAAGCCGCCGACGAAGTGGCACGCCAGATGCGCCTGCGCGACCTCGGTGGCCTGATCGTGATCGACTTCATCGACATGGAAGAGTCGAAGAACCGCCGCGAAGTGGAAAACCGCCTGCGCGACGCGCTGCGCCAGGACCGCGCCCGCGTGCAGTTCGGCACCATCAGCAAGTTCGGCCTCATGGAAATGAGCCGCCAGCGCCTCAAGCCCGCGCTCTCCGAAGGCTCGTCCATCCCCTGCCCCCGCTGCGGTGGCTCGGGACACATCCGCGACACGGAATCGTCGGCCCTGCAGATCCTGCGGATCATTCAGGAAGAGTCCATGAAGGACAACACGGCCGCCGTGCACTGCCAGGTGCCAGTAGAAGTGGCCTCTTTCCTGCTCAACGAAAAGCGCACCGAGATCGCAAAGATCGAACTCAAGCAGCGCGTGGCCGTGCTGATGGTGCCCAACAAGACGCTGGAAACCCCCAACTACCGCCTGGAACGCTTGAAGCACGACGACCCGCGTCTGGACCACATTGAAGCCAGCTACAAGCTTGCCGAAGAAGTGGAAGACCCCACCGCCGTGACGCGCCGCTCGCAAGAGCCCACCAACAAGCAGACGCCGGTGATCAAGGGTGTGCTGCCGGACGCACCCGCCCCCATCGCCGAGCCGCGCGAGCCCCGCCCTGAGGGTGCTGCACGCGCACCCCGTGGCGGCCAGCGCCCGGCGGCAGCCACCGCAGCGGCACCCGTGGCTGCACCCGCACCCGTGGCCGCAGCGCCGCAGGAGCAAGGCTTCTTCGGCTGGCTCAAGAGCCTGTTCGGCTTTGGAGATACACCGGCAGCACCCGCCTCCGTGGCAGCCCCAGCACCAGTGGTCACACCGGAACCCTCTGGCCGGGGCGAACCCCGCCGTGATGGCCGCAGCGGCGAAGGCCGTGGTGGCCGCGGCGGGCGAGGTGGCAACCGTGATGGCCAGCGCGATGGCGCGCCCCGCGAAGGCAATGGCGAAGGCCGGGGCCGCCGTGGTGAGCGCTCGACAGAAGGCCGCGCACCGCGCGACGCCGAAAGCCGTCCACCCCGTGACGCCGAGCGCCGCCCCGAAGGCGAAGCCCGCGACGGGCAGGGCCGCGACGGTGGCCGCAACGGGCGCGAAGGGCGTGAGGGTGGTGGCCGTGGCCGCCGCGACAACACCGAGCCACGCCACCAGAACGCGGGCTTGAACGGTGACAACACCACCGCGATGACGGCGCAGGTGGAAGGGCCCAATGGCGGAAACAACGGTAATGGCGGTAACAGCGGCAACACCGGTAACGGCGCAGATGCCCAGCCCGGCCAGCAGCCCCGCGGCGAGCGCGGCCCACGCCGTGAACGAGGCGAACGCGGCAACCGTGGCGAGCGCACACCCCGCGCGGTGGAAGCACAGGAAGCGGCTGCAGCGGTGGCACCCGGCGACTTTGCTGACACAGCGCCGCTGGCGGCCCTGCCCGATCTGGACCTGTCCGGCAACGATGCGCAGCCCAACGGCGCCGCCGCCGAAGAGCAGCGCCGTGAGCGCCGTTCGCGCGACCGCTACGGCCGTGACCGCCGCGAGCGCGGTGAGCGCGGACCGCGTGACGGCAACGGCAATGCCGAAGCCGCCGCACCGGCGACGCTGGATTTCGACCCCACACAGGCCGACCCCGCGCCCGCGCAGGACGAAGCGCCACGCCGCAGCTACTTCACGGCCCCTGCAGCGGAGCCAGCGGCAGCGGCACCTGCCCCAGCGCCTGTGGCAGCACCCGTGCCCGCCCCAGCCAACGCACCGGCCCCCGTTGCTGCACCTGTCGCCGCGCCGGTAGCAGCCCCGGTGGCGGCCACGCCAGCCCCTGCGGTGGCACCTGAAGCTGTTGCAGCACCTGCTCCGATTGCGGCACCAGCCGCACAGGTGGCACCTGCTGTGAGCGGCCTGCCCCGCGTCCAGGCGTTTGCGCTGCCCATCGATGACCTGCAGCAAGTGGCTGCCGCATCGGGCCTGCAGTGGGTCAACTCCGACGCGGACAAGATCGCTGCCGTGCAGGCTGCGATTGCCGCCGAACCCAAGTCCATCCGCGTGCCCCGCGAGCGCCCTCCAGCAGTCGTCATCGACGAAGGCCCGCTGGTGCTGGTGGAAACCCGCCGCGACCTGTCTGCCATGAAGCTGCCGTTTGAGCAGCCTCCTTCGGCTTGATGCACTGAGACGGCTGCAGCTCCTGCGGGGCACGCAGCCACCCGGCAAGAAGGCGGCCCAGGCCGCCTTCTTTTTTTGCGGCTTTCACCAAAGCCCCTTTCGCGGCTGTCGGCGCTTGTTCAACGGGTACCATTTCAGGCCACCGCCGTCATCGCCCCACTGCACACTGCCCGCACGGGCACCCGTTTTACCCACCGAGATCCACGGACCCCCTGCCCCCCATGCTGTTCCTGCTGTCTCCCGCCAAATCGCTCGACTACGACACGCCCCTGCCCGAAGGCCTGCCACACACCACGCCCCAGTTTGTGGCGCAATCCACCGCGCTCATCGAGGTGCTGCGCGAGCAGTCACCGCAGCAGATCGCCTCGCTAATGGCTCTGAGCGAAAAGCTTGCAGCCCTGAACGTGGCGCGCTACCAGGCCTGGCGCCCCCGGTTCACGGCCAGCAATTCACGGCAGGCGCTGCTGGCCTTCAATGGCGACGTGTACGAGGGGCTGGACGCCCGCACGCTCGCCCCGCAGGACCTGGACTGGGCGCAAAGCCACGTGGCCATCCTGAGCGGCCTGTATGGCGTGCTGCGGCCGCTGGACCGCATGCAGCCCTACCGCCTGGAAATGGGCACGCGCCTGGCCACGGCCGCAGGCGACAACCTCTACCAGTTCTGGGGCCGCCAGATTGCCGAGCACCTCAACACCCGGCTGCGCGCTGACACCAAGCCGGTAGTGGTCAACCTCGCGTCGCAGGAGTACTTCAAGGCCGTGGACCGCAAGGCGCTCAAGGCCCGTGTCATCGAATGTGTGTTCGAGGACTGGAAGGGCGGCGGCTACAAGATCATCAGCTTTCATGCCAAGCGCGCGCGGGGCCTGATGGCGCGTTATGCCATCACCCACCGCGTGGCCACGCCACACCAGCTCGAAGGGTTTGATCTGGATGGCTACGCCTTTGTCCCGGCATGTTCCACGCCGGAGCGCCTGGTGTTTCGGCGCAAAGTCGTACCCTCCACATAAGCCCGCACACAACCCTGCTCACGTCAAAGGACCGCCATGGCATCGCGTTCTGACCAGCACACGGACCACACCACAACCACCCGCCACACCACAACCACCCGCCACACCACAGCCACGCGGCAGGCCATCACGCCCGAGTTGCGCCGCTGGATCATTGAACAGGCCCAGGCCGGCTATGCCGCCCCCGTGGTGCTGCAGTCCATGCGCGATGCGGGCTGGGATGAAGACGTGGCGGCCGACGCCCTGGAGGCCACGCTGCAGGACCACCTGAACGAACTGGCCGTGCAACAGGGCCAGCCCGCTGCCGTACCCGTGCCCGAGCCCCGGCTGGATGCATCGCCCGCCCAGCTGGACTGCGGCGACCGCACCGTGAATGTGCTGCTGGCCATGGCCCAGCCGCGCATCGTGGTGTTTGGCAACCTGCTGTCGCCCGAGGAGTGCGATGCCCTCATCGCCGATGCACAGCCGCGCCTGGCGCGCTCGCTCACCGTGGCCACCAAGACGGGCGGTGAGGAAATCAACGATGACCGCACCAGCGACGGCATGTTCTTCCAGCGCGGCCAGAGCCCGCTGATCCAGCGCATCGAAGAGCGCATTGCGCGCCTCTTGAACTGGCCCATCGAAAACGGCGAGGGACTGCAGGTGCTGCACTACCGCCCGGGCGCCGAGTACAAGCCCCACTACGACTACTTCGACCCCGCCGAGCCCGGCACGCCCACTATCCTGAAGCGCGGCGGGCAGCGCGTGGGCACGCTGGTGATGTACCTGAACACCCCCGAAAAAGGCGGCGGCACCACCTTCCCCGACGTGCACCTCGAGGTGGCGCCGCAACGTGGCAATGCGGTGTTCTTCAGCTACGAGCGCCCACACCCCTCCACCCGCACGCTGCACGGCGGTGCGCCGGTGATTGCGGGTGAGAAATGGATCGCCACCAAGTGGCTGCGCGAACGGGAATTTAGATAAAAACAGGCTCTGGCGCTTATCCATAAAGCGCCAGCAGCTATAAAATATATAGCAATCATGAACACACCGGAACAATCCCAGCTCGGCAAGGCTTCGGCCTATGTAGACCAGTACGACGCCTCGCTGCTCTTCCCCATCCCGCGCGCAGGCAAACGGGCCGAGATCGGCATCACCGGCGCCGCACCCTTCTTTGGGGCCGACCTGTGGACGGCATTCGAGCTGTCGTGGCTGAACCTGCGCGGCAAGCCGCAGGTGGCGCTGGCGCACATCACCGTGCCGTGCGAGACGCCCAACATCGTGGAGAGCAAGTCGTTCAAGCTGTACCTCAACAGCTTCAACAACACCCGTTTTGCCGATGCGGCCGAAGTGCAGGCGCGCATGCGCACCGACATCAGCGAAGCCGTGTGGCGTGGCGCCGGGCAATCCGCCACCGTGGGCGTAAAGCTCATCGCGCCCGAGCTGTTCGACCAGGAGCCCGTGCATGAACTGGACGGCCTGAGCCTGGACCGGCTGGACGTGGAATGCACGCAGTACCAGCCCGCGCCCGAGCTGCTCACAGCCGAATTCCACGAAGCGCCCGTGACCGAGACCCTCACCAGCAACCTGCTCAAAAGCAACTGCCTGGTGACAGGCCAGCCCGACTGGGGCAGCGTGCAGATCAGTTACAGCGGCCCGCAGATCAACCAGGAAGGGCTGCTGCAGTACCTGGTGAGCTTTCGCAACCACAACGAGTTCCACGAGCAGTGCGTGGAGCGCATCTTCATGGATGTGTGGACGCGCTGCAAACCCATCAAGCTCACGGTGTACGCGCGCTACACGCGCCGGGGCGGGCTGGACATCAACCCGCTGCGCACCAGCCACCCGCAGGCCCTGCCGCGCAACGTGCGCACGGCCCGGCAGTAGCGCACGGCCACAGCACCGGCGCCCGGGGCGGCACTGCCTCAGGGCATGTTGAACACGTCCACCGAGCGGCCCAGGGACACGGCACTTTCCTTCAGGCCCTGCGCGGCTGCGGCAGACTCTTCCACCAGGGCGGCGTTCTGCTGGGTGACGGTATCGAGCTGGGTCACGGCTTCATTCACCTGCGAAATCCCCTGCGACTGCTCTTTGGTGGCGCTGCTGATCTGCTGCACCAGCGTGCTCACGCGTTCGACCGCGTCGACAACGCCCCCGATCGTGGTGCCCGCATGGTCCATCTGCTGCGCACCGCTGGCGATCTGTCCCACCGTCACGCCGATGAGGCCACTGATCTCCTTGGCCGAGCTGGCACTGCGCTGCGCGAGCGCACGCACCTCGCCCGCCACCACCGCAAAACCCCGCCCCTGCTCACCGGCACGGGCCGCCTCGACGGCCGCGTTGAGCGCGAGCAGATTGGTCTGGAAGGCAATGCCCTCGATGACTCCGACAATTTCGCTGATCTTGGTGGACGACAGCTTCATCTGCTGCATGGCGTCGCCAATCTCCCGCACGGCCTGCCCTCCCCGCTTGGCAATTTCACTGCTTTGCGCGCTTTCGCGCGAGACATGGGCGGCGGTGTCGGACGTCTGCAGCACGGTGCTGGCCAGCTCTTCCATGGCCGCCGCAGTCTCCTGCAGGCTGCTGGCCTGCGATTCGGTGCGGGCCGACAGGTCCAGCCCGCCGCGCGCGATTTCGTCGGCCGATTCGACGAAGTTGCGCACCTCGGTGCGCACATCTCCCACCACCGCGCGCAGGTTCAGCTGCGTCTGCTGCAGGCGCTGCATGAGCGCGCCCAGGGGCTGCGGGTAGTCGCCGCGCACGGACGTCGTCAGGTTGCAGGCCGAGATGTCCGAGGCAAACCGCGTGGCATCGCGCACCCCATGCAGCACCATGGCCTGAAAGCGCCACAGCACCCAGGCAGCTCCCAGCAGCATCAGCACCAGCCGCGCCACCCAGGCCGTAGTGCCCTGCAGCGACAGTGCGTCTGGCACCAGGGCCAGCAGCACGAGCAACCCCATCAGCAACGCCATGCGCGGCAACAGCGCCATCTGCGCCAGCCGCTGCGCCCAGCCGCGCAGCCCGCCATGGCGCACGGCCCCTGCCTCCAGAGACAAGCTGCTCCTGCCCGATGCCGCCTCGCTGCGCATTTGCGCATACAGCGCCTCCGCCGCGGCGACCTCGTTGGCGCCAGGTTTGGTGCGCACCGACATATAGCCGCGCGGCTTGCCGCCCTCCATGATGGGCGTGACATTGGCGCGCACCCAGTAGTGGTCGCCGTTCTTGCGGCGGTTCTTCACCAGGCCCGTCCACGGCTCCCCCCTGCCAATGGTGCGCCACATGTCCTTGTAGGCCTCGGGGGGCATGTCAGGGTGGCGGATCAGGTTGTGCGGCTGGCCGATCAGCTCGTCGTAGCTGAAACCGCTCACGCGTGCAAACGCCGGGTTGCAATGGGTGATTTCGCCCTTGGTGTTGGTGCTGGATACCAGCAACTCATCACCCGGAAAGTCGAAATTCTGCTGGGTCACCGGCAGATTGATGCGCATGAATAACTCCTGGAGGCCCTGCAAGGGAGCAGGCTGAGCGTCAGGCGCTGGGGCCCTGTTACCGCTTGATACCTGTCAAGTCTAACGGCCGATCAGCCGCCCTGCACAAAAGAACTCCGAATTGCAGGGCCGGGCGCACGGGGATAGACCCGGGTGCTCAAAACAGCTGCGGACTGTCCATCACCTGCGTTGCACCCCGCCGCGTGCGCCCCGCCTTGCCAGACTGCGAAGGGCCGTGCTCTGGCGCAGGTTCATCGCCCTTGCGCACCAGGCCGCTGGCGCGCACGCCCAGCAGCCGCAGGCGCTTGTCCAGCGGCACGCGCTTGAGGCATTGCCCGGCCAAATGGCGGATGGTGGCACCGTCTGCCGTGTACGTGTTCGCGGTGTGGTCGCGCGTGGCGATCCTGAAGTCCTCGTAGCGCAGCTTGATGCCGATGGTGCGCGCCACATAGCCCTTGCGCTGCAGGTCTTCGGCTACGCGCTGGCACAGGTCGGTAAAGATGGCAGAGAGCTCGGCCCGGTCGCGCACCGCATGCAGGTCGCGGTCAAAGGTGGTCTCGCGGCTCATGCTCACGGGCTCGCTCTCGGTGACCACGGGGCTTTCGTCGCGGCCCCAGGCCACGCGGTGCATCCAGGCGCCGGTGGATTTGCCAAAGTGGCCCATCAGCCACTGCGCATCCTGCGCGGCCAGCTGACCGATGGTCTCGATGCCCAGCCGCGCCAGCTTCTCGCCCGCCTTGGGACCGATGCCGTTGATCTTGCGCACGTTGAGGGGCCAGATCTTGCCCTGCAGGTCTTCCTCGTAAACGATGGAGATGCCGTTGGGCTTGTTGAACTCGCTGGCCATCTTGGCCAGCAGCCGGTTGGGCGCCACGCCGATGGAACAGGTCAGTCCGGTCCTATCAAAGATGCTTTTCTGGATGAGCCGCGCCAGCACGCGCCCGCCCTCGCGCTGGCCCCCGGGCACGTCCGTGAAGTCGATGTACACCTCGTCCACGCCCCGGTCCTGCATCACCGGCGCAATCTCCATGATGGTGCTTTTGAACAGGCGCGAAAAGCGCCGCACCTCGTCAAAATCCACGGGCAGCACGATGGCCTGCGGGCACAGCCTGGCAGCCTTCATCATGCCCATGGCCGAGCCCACGCCAAACTGCCGCGCGGGGTAGGTGGCCGTGGTGATCACGCCCCGGCCCACGTAATCCTTGAGCAGCGGGAAATCCTCCACCGGGATGAAGCACGGCTCGCGCGGCCCGGAGCCGTCGGGGTTTTGCAGCAACAGCTCGTCCACCTTGCGGCGGCCACCGCCAATGACCACCGGCAGGCCCTTGAGCTGGGGATATCGCAGCAGTTCGACCGATGCAAAAAAGGCATCCATGTCGAGGTGGGCGATGCGGCGCAGCCGCTGCCCCTGGCACTCATGGGGGGCAGCCGTTGTGGGCTCGTTAACGGGAAGGTCAGGCGCTGGGACGGTCACGCCCGTTATTGTGCGCGGCGGTGTGACAGGCTGCTGCCAAGCCCTCGCTGATTCCAGCTCAGAGAAACGCCTTCCTTTGCGCACGCATGGCATCCCGGTCGATGCTGGCGTGCAGTTGCTCCATGTCTGCTCGGCACACGCCTTGCTGTGCAAAGTGGGTGTGCCAACCATCCACCACACGAACCACCTGGCGGATCAGCTCAATGGCACGGGCTCTGCGAATGCCAAACTCGTTGACCTCAGTCAGCGCGTTGTCCAGACTGGACTCCGCCCCCGCCTTGCCCACCAACATCGCCTGGTAGCCCAGGTTCTGCAGCGCCGGCACCACGTCATACGCAGGGGTCAGCTCGTGGTAGCCGTCCAGGCCCAGGCGCAGGCTGTGGTTGCGCTCATGGTCGTCGGTGTTGTCCATGAGGATGTTGAACACCATGCGCTGGAACAACTCCTCACGCTGCGCGCCCTGCCGGTCAGGATGGCCCAGGCGCAGCAGCACGGTAGCCAGGGCGCTGTAGCTCTCGGGCAAACGCGCGGCGCGCAGCGCGGTGCGGGCCGACATGCAATGCAGCCGGTAGTCGCCTACGCGGTCAAAGCGTTCGATGGTCAGGGCGTGACGTGCCTTGCCGTGGCGTGCAGGGATGGGCAACACGCCCGTGGCTGCCACGCGGATGCCGGCCTTGGCGGCCAGGGTCATCGTGGCGTGTTCCACCAAGGGCGTGTCCACCGCGTCGTCCAGCTCGCTGAACTTGATGACACATGCTCCGGCATCGGTCTGCAGCAAGGCCTTGGGCCGCGCACCGCCCAGCGTCACCCCGGGCTGGATCAGCCTTTGCATGGCGGCCGTCACCGGGGCCTGGGTCTGCAGGTCTTCCATGGCGGCGCTGAGCTGCGCCAGGTCACGCAACTGCGGGTACGCGCCCAGGTGGCGCGGACTGTATTGGTCTGCCGACACCGACACGCCCAACGCGCCAAATCGGTCATCACCCGCAAACAGCAGCATTTCCAGAATCGACAGACGCGCAGGCCGGTCTACATGGCGGATGATGCGCTCGCCCCATCGGTCGGGCCGCGCGTCGTCGATGGCACCGGGGGCGCTTGCGCGCTCGCCCGCCGTGAACTCCTGGCCTTGCACCAGCGGCAAATCTTCGCTCAGCGCAAAGTTCCACCACTGCGGGGCATAGGCAAACGTGGCGCAGTCGGCCACCAGCTGGGAGAGGCGCAACTCGCCCACCAGCATGGGCCGCGCAGGGTTCACCAGAGCCCATACGGAGAGCTGGTCCTGCGGTACGTAGTTGTGCGGGGTGACTGCCCCGGTCATGTCGAACCCTGTGTAGCCGGATGCAGCAACGCGGCCAGGCCTGCTGCCGTGTTGTTGGCCGACTTGGCGGCAGGAAAAGGCACGGCTGCAGCGGCCGCCGTGCGCTTCGCTGTCGGACGAGCGGGCTTGGGTGCGCCCCGCACGCGGGTGACCTCGCGCTCCAGCGCCGCAAGGTCGCGCTGAGGCGCCACCAGATCCGCCACCACTACGGCAGGATTGACCAGCCACATGCACATCACATACGAGGCCATGGCCACCGAAGGATCGCCCCGCTCGATGCGCGCCATGGTCGGCTGCGACACCCCCAAGCGCCGCGCCCATTGCGCCTGTGATTCGCCACGCCGCTTGCGGGCGATGGCAATGTTCTGCCCCAGCAACTCAATCTGCTGCAGTACGGCCTGCGGATAGTCCGCAGGACTGGTGGTTTGTCTTGGCATTCATAGATAGTAGCTTTTTTATTACTTTATGCAACTCTATGAATATTTTTTAGGAACTCGCCGGTGCCGTGCGTGAGTGGACGCGTCAACTAGCCGCCTGAAAATTCATAGATTGCTCATTTCAAACCCAAAAATAAACTCTATGAATAAACGACTTGATCAGAGCGTCACTGCTTTGCCATTGCCGCACTCCGAATTCCCTGCAGCGTGCCCGTGGGCGTGATCGCCTCAGGGTCGATCAGGCAGTGCAGCACGCTGGGCAGGCCGCTGGCGCGCGCGCGGGCGAGCGCCGGGGCGAAGTCTTCGGTGCGCTCCACCCGCTCGCCGTGGCCCCCAAAGGCCTGGGCGTAGGCTTTGAAGTCGGGGTTCTTGAGCTGCGTGGCACTGATTCGGCCGGGGTACTCGCGCTCCTGGTGCATGCGGATGGTCCCGTACATGGCGTTATCGAGCAGCACCACGATGATGGGCAGGCGGTATTGCACGGCGGTCGCAAACTCCTGCCCGTGCATCAGAAAGTCGCCATCGCCCGCAAACACCACCACCTCGCGCTCTGGCCACAGGCGCTTGGCGCCCACGCCCGCGGGCAGGCCGTAGCCCATGGAGCCGCTGGTGGGCGCGAGCTGGCTGGCGTAAGTGGTGAACGGCCAAAAGCGGTGCACCCAGGTGGCGAAGTTGCCCGCGCCGTTGCAGAAGATGGTGTTGGCTGGCAGGGTGGATTTGAGGTGCTGCATGACCTGGCCCATCTGCAGTTCGCCGGGGATCTGGATGGGGTTGGTGTCGCTCCACAACACGTATTCAGACCGCGCCATTTCGGCATGGGCCTGCCAGGCCACCGGCGCTGCAGGGCGCACGCTGGCCAGCGCGGCGGCAAAGGCCTGGGGCGTGGCGTGGATCGCCTGCGCCGGGCGGTAGAGCTTGCCCAGCTCGTCCGCATCGGCATGCACATGCACCAGCGGCTGTGCGGGGTTGGGAATGGCAAACAGCTCGTAGCCCTGCGACGGGATCTCGGACAGGCGCCCGCCCACTACCAGCACCAGGTCCGACGCACGGATGCGCGCCAGCAGGCGCGGGTTCACGCCCAGGCCCAGGTCGCCGCCGTAGCACGGGTGGTTGGCCGGGAACAGCATTTGCCGCCGGAACGAGCAGTACACCGGCAGCGACCATGCTTGCGCAAACGCCACAAACTCTTGCACCGCCTGCTCTGACCAGCGACTGCCGCCCAGGATGGCCACGGGCTGGTGTGCGGCCTTCAGGCGCTGGGCCAGCTCGGCCATCTGCGCGGGGCCGGGGTGTGTTTCCGTGACCTGGTAGGGCAGCGCGTCGGCAACGGCGGCGGCTTCGGTCAGCATGTCTTCGGGGAGCGCCACCACCACCGGGCCAGGGCGGCCCGACGTGGCGACGTGGAAGGCGCGCGAGATCAGCTCGGGCACGCGCGCGGGGTCGTCAATCTCCACCACCCACTTGGCCATGGTGCCAAACACGGCGCTGTAGTCCAGCTCCTGGAAAGCTTCGCGACCCTTGGCGTTGCGTGCCACCTGGCCCACGAACAGGATCAGCGGCGTCGAGTCCTGATGGGCAATGTGCACACCGGCCGACGCATTGGTGGCACCCGGCCCGCGCGTCACAAAGCAGATGCCGGGCTGGCCAGTGAGTTTGCCCTGCGCCTCGGCCATCATGGCGGCGCCGCCTTCCTGGCGGCACACGGTCACGCCGATGTCGGCATCATGCAGCGCATCGAGCACGGCCAGATAGCTCTCGCCCGGCACGCAAAAAAGCTGCTTCACGCCGTGGGTGATGAGCTGGCGGACCAGGATCTGGCCGCCAGTGCGGGAGGGAATGGAAACGTGGGTCATGTCGGGCAATCACTTCTCAAAAACAATTCAGAACAGCGCGTGGCAGGCGCGCTGGATACGGCCGCAGGCCTCCTGCAGATCGGCCATGGACGCAGCGTACGAGATGCGAAAGTATGGCGCCAGCCCCAGCACGCTGCCCGGCACCACAGCCACGTGGAACTCGCGCAGCAGGTAGTCGCAAAAGTCGGCGTCGGTGCGCAGTAATGCACCGCCCGGCGTGGTGCGGCCCAGCACGCCTTCACAGCGGGCAAAGGTGTAGAACGCGCCCTCGGGGGCGCGACAGTGCAGGCCGGGTGAAGCGTTGAGCGCGGCCACCACCACGTCGCGCCGCGCCTGGAACGCGCGGCAGCGCTCGGCCACCACATCCTGCGGGCCGGTCAGCGCTGCCACCGCCGCCGCCTGGCTGATGGACGAAGGGCACGACGTGGCCTGGCTCTGCACCACGGCCATCGCGGCAATCAGCGCCTTGGGGCCTGCGCCATAGCCGATGCGCCAGCCCGTCATGGCATACGACTTGGAGACGCCGTTCACCGTGAGCGTGCGCTCGCGCAGCGCGGGCAGCACGGCCACGGGCGTGGCAAAGGTCCGGCCGTCGTACAGGATGTGCTCGTAAATGTCGTCGGCCAGCACCCACACCTGCGGGTGGCGCAGCGCCACGTCCAGAATGGGCCGCAGCTGCTCGGCGCTATAGGCCGAGCCACTGGGGTTGGACGGCGAGTTGATGAACACCCAGCGCGTGCGCGGCGTGATGGCCGCTTCCAGCTGCTGGGCAGTGATGCGAAAGCCATTGGCCTCGCTGCACGGCACCACCACGGGCACGCCGCCCGCAATCAGCACCATGTCGGCGTACGACGTCCAGTACGGCGCGGGCAGGATCACCTCGTCCCCGGGGTTCAGGCTGGCCATCAGCGCGTTGTAGATGACCTGCTTGGCGCCCGCACCCACCGTGATTTCGTTGGTGGCGAATTCCAGCGCGTTGTCGCGACGGAACTTGAGCTGGATGGCCGCTTTCAGCGCGGGCGTGCCATCGAGCGCCGTGTAGTGGGTGTCGCCCTGGGCCATGGCCTGCTGTGCCGCCTCCAGAACATGGGCGGGCGTGTCGAAATCAGGCTCGCCCAGGCCCAGCACGATCACGGGCTGGCCCCGGCGCTTGAGTTCGTTGGCCGCCTGCGATATGCGCACGATGTCGGACACGCCGATGGAGCGAATGCGGTCTGCGGGCGCAAAGGTGGCGGCTGGCGCAGCGCTTGCGGAAAGTGGAAGCGGTGCGTTCATGACGACTCACTACAAAGATATGGACGGGGTGGATGAATGTGGTGCGCAGGCTTTGACAGGCTCAGCCCGAACGTGTGGTAGTTCACGGCAGGTTCGCGCATCGGCAGCCTGGCGACGGGCTTATTGATCCGGCCCTTGCCCACTTGAATTTTTCTGCACCACCCTCAACTGGGATTCATGCAAGCAACCGACATGAGATCGCTGAGCCGCGAAGCGCGGCACGAGCGCCGCGTGCAGGTCATCCGACTGCGCAAAGCCGGCAACACGTACGAGGAAATCGCCGTACTCACCGGCCTGAGCCGCACGGGCGTCTTCAACATCTGCAAGCGCCATGAAGCGCTGGGCGCCAAGGCCTTGCACGACACCATCGGAGGTCGCAAGGTGGGAGAAAACCGCTTGCTCGATGCCGCGCAGGAGGGCCAGGTTCGCAAGCTCATTGCCGACAAGACACCCGATCAGCTGAAGATGCCCTACGCGCTGTGGAGCCGCGCTGCAGTGGCCCAACTCATCGAGCAGCGGTTTGGCATTCGATTGCAGGTGCGCACCATGGGCAAGTACCTGGCGCGCTGGGGCTTCACACCGCAAAAACCGATGAAGAAGGCCTACGAGCAGTCACCGGCGGCGGTCAAGAAATGGCTCGATGAGGACTACCCCGCCATCGCCGCGCGCGCCAAGGCCGAAGGGGCGGAGATTCATTGGGGCGACGAGAGCGGGCTGCGCAGCGACGACGTGCGCGGCCGAGGTTTCGCGCCCAAGGGCCAGACGCCGGTGGTGCGGGTCAACAACAAGCGCCACGGCCTGTCTGTCATCTCTACCGTCACCAACAAGGGGCAGATGCGCTGGCGCATTTTTGACGGCGCGCTCAACACCACGATCCTGATCGACTTTCTGCGCCGCCTGATCAAGGGACAGACCAGAAAGCTATTTCTGATCCTGGACAACCTGCGGGTGCATCACGCCAGGCATGTCAAGGCCTGGCTGGCAGAGCATGCCGATGCCATCGAGGTGTTCTACCTACCGAGCTACAGCCCGGAGTTGAACCCGGATGAGATGGCCAATGCGGACATCAAGCAGGCGGTAACCAAGCAGGCGCCGGCGCGCACGAAGCTGCAATTGGTGAAGGCCGCCGCAAAGCACTTACGCAGCGTGCAACGCCAGCCCGAACGAATTCGCAAGTATTTCGAGCACGGCCCTGTTCGCTATGCAGCTTGATGCAAGTTCACAGGGGCCGGATCAATAGATCACGTTTTTCTCCCGCAGCGGGCGGTTGTCCACCAGCCGCTGGATGGACACGGGCGCCAGGTCCAGGCTCTGGTAACGCCCGGTCAGCATCCACTCGGCCAGCCCGCGCCCCACGGCTGGGCACTGCTGCAGGCCGTGGCCTGAGAAACCGTTGGCAAACACCAGGTTGTCGCACGCCGGGTGCAGGCCCACGATGGCGTTGTGGTCGAAGGTGTTCATCTCGTAGTAGCCCGCCCAGGCGCCCTGCATGCGCAGCGCCTCAAAGCCCGGAATGCGCCCGGCCAGCGTGGGCCAGATGTGGTCGTCAAACGCTGCGTACTCGGGCTCCAGCGGGGCAAAGTCGGCGTCATTACCCGCCTCTGGCGCAAAGCCACAGATGAAGCCCTTGCCCTCGGGCCGCAGCCAGATACCACTGGTGTCGATGAGCAGTGGGCAGCCTGGCAGCGCCGCAGGGCTGGCCAGATTGAACACTGTGCGGCGCTTGCCCACCACGGGCAGGTCGATGCCCGCCCAGCCTGCAATGGCCGCCGCCCACGCGCCGCCGGCGTTCACGGCGTAGCGGCACGGCAGCACGGCCCCGCTTTGCAGGCGCACGGCGTTCACATGCAACACTCCGTCGCTGGTCGCCGTGTCCAAATCGACAGCCTCATCGGCCAGGTAGCGCACGCCCTGGCTTTGCGCCTTCTTGCGCAGCGCCGTCAACAGCAGGTAGCCATCAAACCAGCCCTCGCCCGACAGGCCCAGCGAGCCCAGCGCCACACCCTGCAGCGCCAGCCACGGAAAACGTTCGGCCAGCTGCTGCGGGCTGAGCAGTGCCACATCGGCGCCATGCTGCTTTTGCAGCGCATGGTTTTCGCGCAGCGTGGGCTCGCCCGCCGGGGTGGCCAGGTACAGGTAGCCGCCCTCGTGCAGGCCAATCGCAGGCACATCGCCCTGGCAGGCCAGCAGCGTGGCCACATTGCGCAAAAAGCCGATGCCGAACGCCGACATCTGGATATTGATGTCGGTGGAGAACTGCTGGCGGATGGAGCTGGCCGACAGCGCCGACGAGGCGCGCGCATAGGACGGATCGCGCTCGACCACCACCACTGCGCAGCCCGGTTGCTGCAGCGTGAGGAAGTACGCAATGGCGCTCCCGATGACGCCACCGCCGATGATGACGATGGGGTGCTGGTCTTCAGCGACGGACATGGATACCCCACGTCACGCCCAGGCGTTGCAGCAGTGGATCAGCTTCGATCGCATGGGGCGCAGGGGCAGTGGTGGCAGTGGTGGCAGTGGTGTCAGTGGTGGCAGACATGGCGGCTCGCAAATCAGCAGGGGAGAAGCTTGCAGGCGCAAACCCCCGGTGGGTACGCCAATATCCGCCAAACCGCCGCGGGTGGATAGCAAAAAAATGGAACTACTTGATCACAAATGAGAATGAACTCCCTGAAAATTGCATAGCTGCCAGCGCTTGATACCTGAGCGCCAGACTCCAAAAGGGTGCATGGACAGCCGCTGCATTTCATTCTCCCGCCGCATGACTTGCCCATGACCCTGCTACGCCGCGCCTTTCTGCCGTCCACCACCGACCTGCTGGCCTTTGAGGCCGCCGCCCGCCACCAGAGCGTGTCGCGCGCGGCCGACGAACTGCACCTCACACAAAGCGCGGTGTCGCGCCAGATCCGCCAGCTGGAGGCGCAGATCGGCACCGCCCTCTTTCACCGCGTGCGCCAGCGTGTGGTGCTGACCGACGCGGGCCGCGTTTACGCGGCCGACGTGCAAAACGTGCTGCAGCAGTTGTCGGCCAGCACACAAAAGGCCATGGCGTTTGCCAGCACCGACGGCCTGCTCAACCTGGCCGTGCTGCCCACGCTGGGCACCCGCTGGCTCATCCCGCGCCTGGGAGGCTTCATGGCGCTGCACCCCGAGGCCCTGGTCAACTTCTCGGCCCGCACCGAGCCCTTTGACTTTGCGGGCACGCCGTTTGACGCGGCCATCCACTTTGGCACGCCGCACTGGGCGGGCGCCGTGTGCGAATACCTGATGCACGAAGAAACCGTGCCCGTGTGCAGCCCCACCTACCGGGACCGCCACCGCATCCGCACGCCGCAGGATTTGGCCCGCGTGGTGCTGCTGCAGCAAAGCACCCGCCCCACCCAGTGGGCTGAGTGGTTCGAGCGGGTGGGCGCGCCCACGGCGCTGGCCCTGCGCGGCCCGCAGTCCGAGCACTTCGCCATGATTGCGCAGGCCGCCGTGTCCCACCTGGGCGCGGCGCTGCTGCCACGCTTCTTGATCGAACAGGAGCTGGCGGCAGGGAGCCTGGTGGAGCTGTCCGACCAGGTGCTGACCAGCACCGATGCGTATTACCTGGTGTACCCGGAGGCGCGGGCGCAGACGCCGCTGGTCAAGGCGTTCAGGGACTGGTTGGTGGCGGAGTGCGCGGGGCGAGCCACGGGCTGAGGGAGCGCATCAGCCCACTCTGCCGCAGATGGATAAATATGCGACGGCGGATTCAAGTACGAAGTGCAACGCAAGTAAACCGAGTTGGGCCAAGAGTGCATAGGATGCATTTTTGTGACCAGCCAGTCCCAAACGTTGCACCATGACCTATACCCACTTGACCCGAGAAGAACGATACCAAATCCACGCACTGCGTCGTCAAAACATAAGCTTGGCAGTGATAGCCGCACAGCTCAATCGAAGCCGCTCGACCATCACCCGCGAGCTCAATCGCAACGCTGGAGCCCAAGGCTACAAACCCGCCCGCGCTCATGAGCGAGCCCGTGCCCGCCAAAGGGCACGGCGCAATGCACGCCAGTTCAATGCGCAGCAGTGGAGCCAGGTGCACCGCTATCTGCGCCTTGAGCTCTCTCCCGAGCAGGTCAGCGGACGGCTGCGGCTGGAGGGCGTGCTGACCATCAGCCACGAATGCATCTACCAGCACATCTATGACGACAAACGCAAAGGCGGTGAGCTGATCAAACACCTGCGCTGCCAGAAGGTGCGACGCAAGCGCTACGGCAGCGGACAAGAGCGGCGCGGCACACTCAAAGATCGGCTCTGCATAGAGCAGCGCCCCGCCATCGTTGACGCACGCAGCCGCATAGGTGACTGGGAGGGTGACACCGTGGTCGGCAAGGGCCACCAAGGGGTACTGGTGACCTTGGTGGAGCGCAAGTCCCGCTACACACTGGCGCAGCAACTGGACTCGCGCCACAGCGCAGGGGTGACCGAGGCTGTGATCGCACTGCTGCGACCTCACAAACACCTGTGCGAAACGATCACGTTCGACAATGGCAAGGAGTTTGCTGAGCATGCATTCATCGCCGCCAGTCTGGGGGCGGATGTGTACTTCGCGCATCCCTACCACTCATGGGAGCGTGGGCTCAACGAGAACACCAATGGCCTGTTACGCCAGTATTTCCCCAAGTGCACCAACCTGCGCCGGGTCTCGCAGCACGAAGTTGACGATGCGCTCTACCGGCTCAACCACCGACCCCGCAAGTGCCTCAACTACCGCACTCCCCACGAGGTGTTCATGGGCTTGAAGATTCGTCCGTTACACTGAAATTCGGTGCACTTTGTAGTTGAATCTGCGACCCAATATGCCTCTGACGCTTGATGGTAAAGCGCTGGCAGCTATCAAAATCAAAGCAATCGGACCTGGCGTGCTCCGCCTCCTGCCAGGGCCTGTACCACTGCCCCTTGTGAACCATGGCGCCTGCCCCGGCCGGCCCGTGAATCGCTGAACACGCGGTCAACGCAAGCCCCGCCGCCCATCCGTGACAAATGTCACCGGCACTGCCTCGCCCTGCGCCGCAGGGGTGCCACAAACGGCTTCTTCGAATCCAGAATCCGGCGCCTGTACACGCTGATTCGTTCGGCAAATCAGAGCCATTCATTCGAAGAAGAGGGATACCACCATGAAACGCTGGATCAAATGGACCGCCACCGGCACGCTGCTGCTGGGCCTGGTCGTTGTGGCCACCGCCACCAGCGGCCTGTACCTGGCCGAGCAAAAGCGCAATCGCCATATCGACATCAAGCCCCGCCCCGTGGCCTACACCACCGAAGCGCAGACCATCGAGCGCGGGCGGTACCTGTATGCGTCGCGCGGCTGCACCGACTGCCACGGCGCGCAGGGCACGGGGCGCGAGTTTGTGAACGACGGCAAGGGCACGCGCATCGTGGGCCCCAACATCACGCCCGCTGGCGTGGTGGCCCGCTACCAGCCCGAAGACTGGAACAGCGTGATCCGCCACGGCGTCAAGCCCAACGGCCGCCCGCTGCTGGTGATGCCCAGTGAGGACTACAACCGGTTCACCAACGACGACCTCAATGCCCTGGTGTCGTACGTGCGCCAGTTCAAACCCCAGCAAGGGCTGCAGGCCGTGATCGATCTGCCGCGCCCGGCCTGGGTGCTGTACGGCCTGGGCGCCATCCCCGACGCGGCGGCGCGCATCGACCACCAGCTGGCGCCATCGCGCCCCGTGCCTGCGGGTGTGACGCTGGCCAACGGCCAGTACGTGGCCAACATGTGCATTGGCTGCCATGGTGCAGACCTGTCGGGCGGCAAGATCCCGGGGGCGCCCCCGGACTGGCCCGCGGCCTCGAACCTGCGCCCCGGCAAGGACAGCGCCCTGGCCCGCTACGCCAGCAGCGAGAGCTTTGTGGCGATGCTGCGCTCGGGCAAGCGGCCCGATGGCACGCCCATCCAGGTCATGCCTTTCGAATCGCTGGGGCAGTTGAGCGATGTGGACGCGCGGGCGCTGTATCTGTTTCTGACGGCGCCTGGGGGCCAGGCCAGGGCGGGAGGTGCCGGGGAAGTGGCAGGGGCACTGCCGGGCGAAGGCGCCGTCAGCACCATCCCGGAGCCGCCTGGCGCCGCGGCAGATGCACAGGGGCTGCGGTCGAACGCCTCGCCGGTGCCCTCGGTGCCCTCCGGGCTGCGCATGCCGGGGTGAAGGCATGCCCGGGGGCACCGGGCTCGCGTGACCTCGCCCCCCAGGGGAGCGCGCCGAAAGGAGGGGGGCAGGTTCTGCCAGGGTGGGTCGGCGCGCGGCAAGGCGGGTGCATTTTGCGCATGTCGGCGCATGTCGGTGAACGCGACCACGCACTGATACGGCCGCGTCCTACTTCGTGAAAACGGCTGCTCGCCAACGATGTCGGCTTGTCACTTGATTTCCCTCCAAAACCCTCAGGAGCGCCCATGGCACGTACCCCCTCATCGCGCGGCGCGGCACCCCGATCGCCGTCCGCCACGCCTTCGTCCACCCAGTCCGACACGTTTCGCGGCAACGCCGGTGAACTGCAGCAGCAGGCCGGTGGCAAACACCCGGTGCTGACCACGCAGCAAGGCATCCCGGTGGCGGACAACCAGAACTCGCTGCGCGCATCCCCGCGCGGCCCCGGGCTGCTGGAAGACTTCATCCTGCGCGAGAAGATCACCCACTTCGACCACGAGCGCATTCCCGAGCGCATCGTGCATGCCCGCGGGTCGGCAGCCCACGGCTTCTTTGAACTCACGCATTCGCTCAAGAAATACACCACGGCCAAGGTGCTCACCGAAACGGGCGTGCAGACGCCGGTGTTCACCCGGTTTTCCACTGTGGCCGGTGGCGCAGGCTCGGTGGATACGCCGCGTGATGTGCGCGGCTTTGCCGTCAAGTTCTACACCCCCGAAGGCAACTGGGACCTGGTGGGCAACAACATCCCGGTGTTCTTCATCCAGGATGCGATGAAGTTCCCCGACCTGGTGCACGCCGTGAAGATGGAGCCCGACCGCGCCTTTCCCCAGGCCGCCAGCGCGCACGATACGTTCTGGGATTTCATCTCGCTCATGCCCGAATCCATGCACATGGTGATGTGGGCCATGAGCGACCGCACCCTCCCGCGCAGCCTGCGCATGATGGAGGGCTTTGGCGTGCACAGCTTCCGCCTCATCAACGCTGCGGGCGACAGCACGTTCGTCAAGTTCCACTGGCGCCCCAAGCTGGGCATCCAGTCCACCGTGTGGGACGAAGCCCTGAAGCTGCAGGCGGCCGACAACGACTTCCACCGCCGTGACCTGTTCGAATCCATCGAGGCGGGCGACTTCCCCGAGTGGGAACTGCTGGTGCAGCTGTTCACCGAGGAAGACGCAGCGCGCTTTCCGTTTGACCACCTCGACCCGACCAAGCTCATCCCCGAAGAACTGGTGCCCCTGCAACCCGTGGGCCGCATGGTGCTCAACCGCTGGCCCGACAACTTTTTTGCCGAAACCGAGCAGGTGGCTTTCTGCCCGGCCAACGTGCCACCGGGCATCGACTTCAGCAACGACCCGCTGCTGCAGGGCCGGCTGTTTTCGTACCTGGACACGCAGCTTTCCCGCCTGGGCGGGCCCAACTTTGCGCAGATTCCGATCAATGCGCCCAAGTGTCCGTTTCACAACAACCAGCGTGACGGCCACATGCAGATGCAGGTGCCCAAGGGCCGCGTGCACTACGAGCCCAGCAGCCTGGAGCCCGACACACCGCGTGCCTCGCAGGCACACGGATTCCGGCACTTTGCGCAGGCCGATGACGGCGTGAAGGGACGCGTGCGCCCGGAGAGCTTCGCCGACCACTACAGCCAGGCGCGCATGTTCTACCGCAGCCAGAGCCCGCTAGAGCAGGCGCACATGGCGTCGGCCCTGGTGTTTGAGCTGTCGAAGGTGCAAACGCTCCATGTGCGCGAAGCCGTGGTGGGCCAGCTGGTGCATGTGGATGCCGACCTGGCCCAACGCGTGGCCAACGGGCTGGCATTGCAGGCCCTTCCACCGCCGCCTCCGCTGGCCGAGCCGGTGCAGGACCTGCCGCCCTCCCCCGCAACACGCATCATCGACCGCATGAAGCCCACCCTGCAGGGGCGCTGCGTGGGGATTCTGGTGGCCGACGGCAGCAATGGCACCACGGTGGCCAACTTGCGCAAGGCGCTGGAGAAGACGGGCGCCACGGTAAAGATCGTCGCGCCCAAGGTGGGTGGCGCCGTGCTCAAGGACGGCACGCTGCTGCCTGCCGATGGTCAGTTGCAGGGCACCCCCTCGATGGTGTTTGACGCCGTGGCCTCCGTCCTGGCGCCTGACATGGGTGCCAAGCTGGCCAAGGAGGCCGCAGCCGTGGACTGGTTCCGCGACGCCTTCGGTCATCTCAAGGCCATCGCGGCGTGCAAGGGCACGCAGGCCATCCTGCAGGCGGGCGGGATCGAGCCCGATGCCGGCGTGGTGGACCCCGCGGATACGCAGGGCTTCATTGCCGCCGCGCAGACCCGGCAGTGGGACCGCGAACCCAAGGTCCGCACACTGGCCTGAAAGCCTTCATCCCCCGATTATTCACGCCCGTTTCACCCCCTCACCAAAGGAGTCACCATGTCCAAAGCCCGCTATGACAGCCAGCAGCTCAACGATCTCGTCCTGCAGATGATGGAAACCGAACTCGGCGGCGAGCAGGTGTACCGCACCGCCATCGCCTGCGCCATCAACCCCGACCTCAAGGAAGAGTGGCAGGAGTACCTTGAGGAAACCCTGACGCACCAAAACGTGGTGCGCAGCCTGTGCGACACGCTGGGGCTGGACCCGAACCAGCAGACACCCACGCGCCAGGTCGTCAAACACATCGGCGAATCGCTGGTGAAGGCCATGCAGCTGGCACAGCGCACCGGTACGCCCGACGCCGCGCAACTGGTGGCCTGCGAGTGCGTGGTGCACGCAGAAACCAAGGACCACGCCAACTGGGAGCTGCTGGGCAAAGTGGCCGAAGTGGCCACCGGCGACCTGGGCAAGGCACTGAAGACCGCGCACGAGGCCGTGGAAAAAGACGAAGACCACCACCTGTACCACACCAAGGGCTGGTGCCGTGAGCTGTCCATCCAGGCCCTGGGAATGCCCGCCGTGCTGCCACCCCCGGAAGAGGTGAAGAACGTGGAAACGGCCATTGGCGCATCGCGCGCCGAACAGCAGCGCGAAACCATGCTGTAACGCGTGAAGCCGCGCCCTGCGCGGCTGGCGCACAGGGCTTTTTCGCCGCGTCACTATCAAAAAATGAGCTTCCAGCGCTTTACAGACAAGCGCTGTAAGCCTTTTTTATGCAGATTTTAGTTGTGCGGGACGCACCCACCGCGGGAACCTTGGGGGCTGTCCACAGTCTTTTTGGAGCAGCCCCTGCGGCTGTCATCGGGATGCGTGGTTGCTGGCGCGCACCCTTGCGTCCGTTTAGACCGACCGACCGCCCCCCTGAATCGCTTGCCACCCACAGCCACCGATGCCCGCTTCCTCATCCACCCGCCGCTGGGAGATCGACGCACTGCGGGGCCTGATGCTGGTCCTGATGACCGCCACGCACCTGCCCTCCCGATTGACCTCCCCGCTGGGCCAGCCCTTCGGGTTCGTGTCGGCGGCGGAGGGCTTCGTGTTGCTCTCGGCCTATATGGCGGGCATGGTGTACGGCCGCATTGCCTGGCGCAAAGGCGTGAACGAAATGCGCCAGGCCTTCTGGCGCCGCGCGCTCAAGATCTATGCGTGCCAGGCGGGCACGCTGCTGTTTCTGTTCACCGTGATCGCGTTCATCGGCCTGCGCTTTGAACAGCCCGCTGCCACCAACCTGATGGCGTACTACCTGGAGCAGCCGCTCACCGCGCTGGTGTACGGGCTGCTACTGGTGTATTCGCCGCCGCTGCTGGACATCCTGCCGCTGTACATCCTGTTCATGCTGGCGAGCCCCTGGGTGATGGTGCTGGCCTGGCGCCACGGCTGGGCGCCAGTGATGGGTGTGAGCGTGGCCCTGTGGCTGCTGGCGCAGTTCGGACTGTCGCAGTGGGCTTTTCAGGCTGTATCGGCCGTGGTGCCCATTCCGGTGCCGTATTCGGAAACCGGCAGTTTTGACACCTGGGGCTGGCAACTGCTGTGGATGCTGGGCCTGTGGATGGGCGCCACCCGCAATGACCCGAAGGCGCCAGCGTTCACGTTTCCGGCCTGGGCCGTGCGTGCTGCGCTGGGGTTGGCACTGGTGTGCCTGGTGTGGCGCCACGGCATCGGCCAAAGCCCGTTCGGCAATCACACGGGGCTGAACCTGGTGTTCGACAAATGGTCGCTGGGGCCCCTGCGCGTCATCAACCTGTTTGCGCTGGTCATCCTGACCCTGCACTACGGCCCGGGCCTGGCCCGGCGCACGCCGCGCATGCGGTGGCTGGAAACGCTGGGCGCAGCATCGCTGCCCGTGTTTTGCGCCCATCTGGTGGTGGTGCTGCTGGTGCTGGGGCTGCTCGGCGCCGACCAGAACCGCCCGTGGGCGCTGGACATTCCGCTGCTGGTGCTGTGTTTTGGCCTGCTGTACACGGTTGCCCGCATCACGTTGTGGATCGAAAGCCCGCCCGATGACCGGACGGGACCAGACACCCAACCCGCACCGGAGCCTGGAACCGTTCTGACCACGGGCGCGCAGGCCGGTGGCACCTCTGCCCCTGCGGCGCCCGCTTCGCCCCTGGCGCGCACCCGGCCGGCCTGAGCAGGCGCCCCGTCGGCAAGCCTGTGGCGCAGGGCCCGGCCTTCAGCGCCCGGCTGCTGTGTGCGCCCCGCTGGGTGGGGGTGTTGCGGTGGCCGTCAGTGTGGGCGTGCCCGCTGCCGCACCCGGGGAGAGGTACGGCCCGATCACCTCGCGCCACACGGCGTATCCCGCCGCGTTCATGTGCAGGAGATCGGGTCCGTACAGATCCGGGCGCGGCGCGTTGTGTGCGTCCAGCATGGGGGTGAAGATGTCGATGTAGTCGGCGTGGGGCAGCGTGGCCACATAGGCGCGCAGCAAGGCGTTGGTTTCGGCCACCTGGGGCAGCAGGTTTGCCCGCGCGGGGCTGGGCTTGATGGAGATGTAGCCAATGCGCACGCCGGGCAGCTCAGCCCGCACGGCGCGCACAAAGCCCTCAAAACTCTCCAGTACCTGCGCCGGGGTGCGGCCTTCGGCCAGGTCGTTGTCGCCGGCGTACACCATCACCTGGCGCGGCCGGTACTGCACCACCAGTTGCTGCACCAGGTGGTGGCAGTCGGCCATGGTGGAGCCGCCAAACCCGCGGTTGATGACCACGGGCATCGACTGGAAGTCCTGCGACAGATGGGCCCACATGCGGATGCTGGAGCTGCCCACAAACAGCACGCCACCCGGCTGGGGCTGGCGCAGCCGGTCGGCCGCGGCAAACGCATCCATGCTGGCCTGCCAGCGCGAAAAACCCGCGGGCAAGGCCGTCTGCGCGGGCGCGCTGATGGAAGCCGCCAGAAGGCCCGACAGCGCAAGGCGCCGGGCCAGGGCACCAAGGCGGGCTGCAGGGGTGCGGTGCAGGTACATGGGCTGGGCAGAGGCAAAGGGGGCCATCAACTACAGAGGACCCCATTGTGTGCAAGTTCAGCCCCTGCAGCACATCTTTTACATCTGCGACGGTTTGCCATGCCGGTTGCGACCGGCACGGGGCCCGCCCAGTGGCTCAAAACCCCTTGGCTTACTGCGCCACGAAGCCGCTGGTCTGGATGATGCGCGTCCAGGCCTTGGTGTAGTCGGCCTGGCGGGTGGCCAGCTGCTGGGGCGTCATGTAGCCCACGGTGAGGCCCATGGCCGTGAGCTGGTCGCGCACGTCGGGCATGGCCACCACCTTGGACAGGGCAATGGAAAACTCGGTGATGAACTTCTGCGGCGTGCCGGTGGGGGCGTAGATGCCGTAATACGGCAGGTCTTCAAAGCCCTTGAGGCCCATCTCGTCAAAGGTGGGCACATCGGGCATGGCGGCCTGGCGCTTGGTGCCGAGCACGCCCACCACACGCAGCTTGCCGGCCTTGTGGTTCTCGATGAAATCCTGCACCGAGGCCACGCCCGCATTGATCTGGTTGCCCAGCATGTCGGCGATCATGGGCGCGCTGCCCCGGTAGGGTGCCGACACCAGGTCGAGCTGGTACTTCTGCCCGATCAGCTTGACCAAAAATTCCGGCGTGGAAGCCGGTGCGGGAATGCCGACCGCTCCCTTGCCGCTGCCCGCTGTCTTGACCCAGTTCACGTACTCGGTGAATGTGTTAGCAGGCGTGCCGCCGGACACTGCAAACGCGTTCACAAACGTGGCAAAGCCGCCCACGGGCACAAAGTCCCGCACGGGATCGAACCCGGGGTTCTTGACCACCTGGGGCAGGATGGAGATGGTGTGGTCGTGCGTGAGGAACAGCGTGGTGCCATCGGGCGCGGCCGCCTTGAGCGCCTGCGCTGCGATCTGCCCCCCGGCACCGGGGCGGTTTTCAACCACCACGGGCACGCCGAGCTGGTCCTTGAGCTTGTCGGCCAGCGCGCGCGCAATCGCGTCCGAGCCGCCGCCCGCAGGGAACCCCACCAGGATGCGGACGGGCTTGGCCGACTGGGCAGCCGCCACCCCCACGGTGAGTGCGGCCCCCAGGAAAGCGGCCGTGCGCAGAAGGCGGGACAGCAGGTGGCGGCGGGAAGTCGTCATGGCAAGGCTCCGGGGGATGGTGGTGGTGATGTACGTTGTGAGCTTAAGTGAAGAGCGCCGGTTCAGGCCAGCCGCGCGCGGTGGCGCGCCAGCTGGGCACGCACCTGCGCGGGGGCCGTGCCGCCCAGCGTGTTGCGGGCGTTGAGCGAGCCGCGCAGGCTCAGGCACTCATACACGTCCTTCTCGATCTGCGGGTGAAAGCCCTGCAGCACGGCCAGGGGCAGCTCCGACAGGTCACACGCGTGCGACGTGGCTGCCTTGACGGCATGGGCCACGGTCTCGTGGGCATCGCGGAAGGGCAGGCCCTTTTTGACCAGGTAGTCGGCCAGGTCGGTGGCGGTGGCGTAGCCCTTGAGCGCGGCCTGCTCCATGGCCTGGGCGTTGACGGTGATGCCGCCCTCCTTCTTGCCCGTGGCGGGGTTCAGCTGGCCGCCCACCATCTCGGCAAAAATGCGCAGCGTGTCCTTCAGGGTGTCCACCGTGTCGAACAGCGGCTCCTTGTCTTCCTGGTTGTCCTTGTTGTAGGCCAGGGGCTGGCCCTTCATCAGGGTGATGAGGCCCATCAGGTGGCCGACCACGCGGCCGGTCTTGCCGCGCGCGAGTTCGGGCACGTCGGGGTTTTTTTTCTGCGGCATGATCGACGAGCCGGTGGTGAAGCGGTCGGCGATCTTGATGAAGCCGAAGTTCTGGCTCATCCAGATGATGAGTTCTTCAGAGAGGCGGCTCACGTGCACCATGCACAGGCTGGCGGCGGCGGTGAATTCGATGGCGAAGTCGCGGTCGCTCACGGCGTCCAGGCTGTTCTGGCACACCACGGGGGACCCGTTCACATCCACCATGCCCAGCGTCTTGGCCACGCGCTCGCGGTCCAGCGGGTAAGTGGTTCCCGCCAGCGCCGCGCTGCCCAGGGGCAGCACGTTGGTGCGGCGCCGCACATCGGCCATGCGCTCTGCGTCGCGCTTGAACATTTCCACATAGGCGAGCATGTGGTGGCCAAAGCTCACCGGCTGGGCCACTTGCAGGTGGGTGAAGCCGGGCAGGATCACCTCGACGTTCTGCTCGGCCACATCGACCAGCGACACCTGCAGCTCTTTGAGCAGGTCGCCGATCAAATCAATCTCGCCGCGCAGCCACAGGCGCACATCCGTGGCCACCTGGTCGTTGCGGCTGCGGCCGGTGTGCAGGCGCTTGCCGGCATCACCCACCAGCTGGGTCAGGCGCGCCTCGATGTTCAGGTGCACGTCTTCCAGGTCCAGCTTCCATTCGAAAGCGCCGGATTCGATTTCCGACGTGATCTGCGCCATCCCGCGCTGGATGGAGGCGTGGTCGTCCGCGCTGATGATGCCCTGGGCGGCCAGCATCTCGGCATGTGCCAGGCTGCCCGTAATATCGGCCTGCCACAGGCGCTTGTCGAAGAACACGCTGGATGTATAGCGCTTGACCAGATCGCTCATGGGCTCGGAAAACAGCGCCGACCAGGCCTGGGCCTTGGTGTCGAGCTGGTTGTGGGACGGCGCAGCGTCGGCGCTGGTGGCTTGGGCTTTGGACATAAGGAGGGCAATAATCCGGTGGTTCAGACACCCGGACTGCCCGGATGCCGCAATGCAAAACACGCAAATTTTATCGACCCAGCCCCCGCCGCCAGAATCTGCCCCGCCAAACGGGCGCGCGCGCAGCGTGCGGGCTGCTGCGGGCGCGGGGCCGGGCGGCCAGCCGCCGCGCGGCCGGGCGCTGGTGTTTGACGCCTGCCAGGTGGGCGTGGTGCTGCGGGCCGTGCTGTTTGTGGAGCTGGTGCTGGGCGTGGGTGCCATGTACAGCGCCAGCAACCCGGTGGAATGGCTGGCCACGCTGGCGTTGCTCACGGGGGGTGCGCTGCCGGCCACGCTGGTGTGGCTGGTGACGGCCTGCAGCTTGAAGACCATCCTGCAGCGCCTGTCGATGGTGCAGCAGTACGCAGCGGGCGTGCTGCTGGGTGCGCTGGCGGGGGCCTATGCCTGCGGCATGCTGACCCTGGTCGCCCGCCCCGCTTCAGCGCCCTGGCTGGCCAGTGCCGCCACCGGCGCCCTGCTGGCGGCCATGCTGGTGGCTGCGCTGGTGCTGCGCGCGCGGGGCCGTACACCCGCTGCCACCACGGCAAGGCTGACCGAGCTGCAGTCGCGCATCCGCCCGCACTTTCTGTTCAACACCCTCAACAGCGCCATTGCACTGGTGCGCGAAGAGCCCGCCAAGGCCGAATCGCTGCTGGAAGACCTCTCGGACCTGTTCCGCGTGGCCCTGATCGAGCAGGGCGAGTCGACCACGCTGGCGGAAGAAATCACCCTGGCACGCCGCTACCTGGCCATTGAAGAGGTGCGGTTTGGCAAGCGCCTGCAGGTGCAGTGGAGCCTGGACCCCCGCACCGACACCGCGCGCCTGCCGCCCCTGCTGCTGCAACCCCTGGTGGAAAACGCCGTCAAGCACGGCGTGGAGCCCAGCGCGCACGGTGGCAAGCTCAGGGTGCTGACGGAGCTGCGTGGCAGTCGGGTGGTGGTGCGCATCACCAACACCCTGCCGCCCAAGGACGGAAAGAACGGCAACGGCGACGAGCCATCTACCACCAAAGGCCACGGCATAGCGCTGGCCAATGTACGCGCGCGGCTGGCGCTGCTGCACGATGTGCAGGGCGAGTTCACCGCCGGTGTGCTGGACGGCCTGTACCAGGTGCGCATCACCCTGCCCGCGGCCGACGCCAAACCCCGCCAGGCCGCCCCAGGCAGAAACCGCGACCAGCGCAGCGGCAACCCCCGGCGCCGCAGCGACACCCCGCGCCGCGGCGTTGTGATGAACCCGGCAGCTCCCGCAGACACCACCCCCACCGACCATGAACATCCTTATCGTTGACGACGAAGCACTGGCCCGCAGCCGCCTGCGCACCCTGCTGTCCGACTGCGCGCAGGCAGACCCCGCCCAGCGCATCACGGTGGCTGAGGCCGCCAACGCCAGCGAAACCATGGCGGCGCTGGGGCCCACCGGCGGGCGCGCGTTTGACCTGGTGCTGCTGGACATCCACATGCCCGGCCAGGACGGCCTGGCCCTGGCCCACACCCTGCAGACCCTGCCCCAGCCCCCGGCCGTGGTATTTGTCACGGCCCACGCCGACCATGCCGTGAGCGCCTTCGAGCTGGACGCCACCGACTACCTCACCAAGCCCGTGCGCCGCGAACGCCTGCAGCAGGCCCTGGCCAAGGTGCAGCGCAGCACCCGCCCCGCCGCGCCCACGCTGGCGGCCAGCGTGCCCGAGGGCGAGACCCTGCTGATCCAGGACCGCGGCCGCACCGAACGCCTGCCCCTGGCCGAGGTGCTGTACTTCAAGGCCGAACAGAAATACGTGACGGTGCGCACCACCACGCGCAGCTACATCATGGACGGCTCGCTCAGCGAGCTGGAAGCCAAGTTTGCGCCGCGCTTCCTGCGCATTCACCGCAACGCGCTGGTGGCCCGCCGCGCCGTGCGCGCGCTGGAGAAACACTACGACCCCGAGGAAGGCGAAGGCTGGGCCGTGCGGCTGCAAGGATCGACCGAGCTGCTGGCCGTGTCGCGCCGCCAGGTGGCGGCGGTGCGTGAAGAACTGGCCCGCTGATTTTTGGTCTTTTTGGCCGCTGGCGCTTATCCAGAAAGCGCCAATAGCTATAAATTAAATAGCATTCACACCGCCACAGACAAGGGCGCCGCCGCCAACTGGCCCAGCGCATCCACCCCCACCGGCGGGGTGGCCAGCCAGGGCAGCACGTAGGTGCGCTGCGCCAGGCCGCTGGCGATGCGCGCAGCCTGCTGTTGTTCGCCCGCCAGGCGGGCCTGCAGCAGCGGGTCGCTGGTGCCCGTGGCCGCCACGCTTTTGTTGATCACCCAGGCCCAGGGCTCGATGTGGGCGCGGCGCAGGTCGTCCTGCAGTGCGGCGGCCTGGCTGACGGGCGTGACCTCGGGCAGCGTGACGATGACCACGTGGGTCATGTCGGCATCCTGCAGGCGCATCAGCGGCGTGATGATGTGTTTGGAGTTGGCGCTGCCTTCGTACTGCTGCGTCATCTGCCGGTGGTAGGCGCCGGTGGCGTCCATCAGCAGCAGGCTGTGGCCGGTGGGTGCCGTGTCCAGCACCACGAAGGCGCTGCGGGCCTCGTTCACCACGCGGCTGAAGGCGTGGAACACGGCCACCTCTTCGGTGCAGGGCGACTGCAGGTCTTCCAGCAGCAGTGCGCGGCCCGCGTTGTCCAGCGCCTTGCCACGTGTGGCCATGATCTTGTCGATGTAGGCACGGGTTTCGGCCTGCGGGTCGATGCGCCCCACCTTCAGCCCCGGCAGGCTGCCGTCGAGCTGGCTTTGCACATGGGCTGCCGGATCGGTGGTGGTGAGGTGCACACTGTGCCCGCGCTGCACCAGGCCCACAGCCAGCGCAGCGGCAATGGTGGTCTTGCCCACACCGCCCTTGCCCATCACCATGATGAGGCCGTGGCCCTTGGCGGCCAGCGCGTCGGCCAGGGACGAGAGGGGTTCGGCCTGCAGCGACGCGCCGACGACGGCTGAGGGCGCACTCAACGGCACCGCGCCACCCGCCAGCAACGCCCGCAGCGCGGGCAAGCCCACGGTGTCAAAGGCGCGCAGTGGCACCTCGTCGCGCGGCAGTTGCGCCAGCGCATCGGGCATCTGGTCCATGGCCTGGCGGCCCAGCGTTTCGATGGCGTCGGCCACGGCATCCTGCCCCGGTCGGCTGGCATGGAACACGCCGTTGATGGCCAGGCGCTGGTTGGCCAGGCCCAGGGCGCGCAGCTCCAGAGCCGTGCGTGCGGCCTCCTGCATGGGGCGGGGGTCGGGGCGGGTGACCAGCACCACGGTGGTCAGGGCCGGGTCGCTCAGCGCGGCCAGGGCGGCGTTGAAGCGGGCCTCCTGCATCTTGAGCCCCGAGTGCGGGCCCAGGCACGATGCGCCCCGGTCATTGCCCGCCAGAAATCCGGTCCAGGCCTTGGGCAGGCTCAGCAGGCGCAGCGTGTGGCCGGTGGGTGCGGTGTCGAACACCACATGGTCGAACACATGGCCGATGGCGCTGCCCTCGCTGGCCAGCAGCGCTGCAAATTCGTCGAACGCGGCGATCTCGGTGGTGCAGGCGCCCGAGAGCTGCTCGCGCACCGTCGCGCGCTCGTCAGCGGTGGCGGTGGATTCCAGCTGCGCCAGCACGCGCTGGCGGTAGGCCTCGGCGGCGGTGTCGGGGTCGATATTGAGCATGTGCAGCCCCGGCACCCCGGGCACGGCCACGGGCTGGTTGGACAGCGGCACGCCCAGCATTTCATCGAGGTTGGAGGCCGCATCGGTGCTGACCAGCAGCACCTGCCGCCCGGCATCGGCCAGGGCAATGGCTGCAGCCGTGGACAGCGAGGTCTTGCCCACGCCGCCCTTGCCGGTGAAAAACAGGAAACGCGTGGGCTGGGCAAGCAGGCCCAGGGTGACGGTGCTGGCGTGAAGGTCGGTCATGCCCCAGCTTGGCACAAGCGCGTTGCGCCGGCTTGAGCTACGTCAAGACCTCAATGTGCGTGCGCCGCGCCACTCACCAGGGTGACGATGACCATGCCGGCAATCAGCCACGCAATCTGTGACACCGTTTCGCGGGCCGTCAGGCGTTTTTGCAGCTGGGGAATCAGGTCGGCCAACGCCACATAAATGAAGCTGCTGGACGCCACCGCCAGGAAATACGGCAAGAAGTCGTGCAGCTGGCCCACCAGGAAATAGCCCACCAGACCGCCCAGGGCCGTCACCGCGCCCGCCAGCGACACCTTGACCAGCGCCATGCGGCGGTTGGGGCTGGTCTGGCGCAGCACCACCAGATCGCCCATGTGGTGCGGCACCTCGTGCGCCAGCACGGATACCGCAGCGATCACCCCCAGGCGGATGTCGGCCATGAAGGCCGAGGCGATGAGGATGCCATCGCCAAAACAATGCACGCTGTCGCCGGTGAGCAGGGCCCAGCCGCCCGACCGCGCCCCATGGTGGTGGTGTGCGTGGCCGTGATGGGCATCGTGATCGTGGTGATCGTGGTGGTGCGGCTGCGGTTGGCTGTGTTCGTGCCCGTGGTGCCACAGCTCGGCCTTGTCGAGCAGAAAGAAGAACACCACGCCCACCAACAGCGTGGCAAACAGGTCGTGCGCGCCCGCCTGGCTTTCAAAGGCCTCGGGCAGCAGATGCATGAACGCCGTGGCCAGCAGCGCCCCTGCGGCCAGGCTCAGCAGATGCTGGGGCCCCACGCTGTCGGTGCGGCCGCCCAGGCCCAGCCGCATCAACAACGCGGCCAGCCACACGCTGCCGATGCCCGCAGCCAGTGTGGCCAGGATGATTGCTACCAAAGTCATAGCTTCTTGCGCTTTATAGATAAGCCCTGAGGCCTATTTTCGTTCAAAACTCGCACCGCAGACGCGAGGGTAAAAAAAGCCGCCCCCGGGCGGGGGCGGCTGCGGGAGGCCTGCGGCTCCAGCGGTCAGGCCATCAGGCCACGCCGTGCTTGCTGAACCAGGCCAGCGCCCGCTTCCAGCCATCATCGGCGGCTTCCTTGCGGTAGCTGGCGCGGTAGTCGGCGTGGAAGGCATGGGGCGCGTCGGGGTACACCACAAATTCCGAAGCCCTGGCCTGTGGCGAGCCACTGGCCAGAGCCGCTTTCATCTTATCAACCGTGTCAAGGGGGATGCCGGTGTCTTTTTCGCCATACAGGCCCAGCACCGGCGCCTTGAGGATGGGGGCGATCTCCACGGGGTGCTTGGGCGTGAGGTCGCTGGCCTGGCCCACCAGCCGGCCATACCAGGCCACACCGGCCTTCACCGGGCCATGGGCGGCATACAGCCACGTGATGCGGCCACCCCAGCAAAACCCCGTGATGCCGATGCGCGCCGCATCACCGCCATTGGCCGTGGCCCACTGCACGGCCCCGTCCAGATCGGCCATCACCTGCGCATCAGGCACCTTGGAGACCACCTCGGCCATCAGCTTGGCGACTTCGGTGTATTGCGCCGGATCACCCTGGCGCGCGTACATCTGGGGCGCAATCGCCAGGTAGCCCGCCTTGGCAAAGCGGCGGCAGGTGTCGGCAATGTATTCGTGCACGCCAAAGATCTCCTGGATCACCAGCACCACCGGCAGGCCCGTCTTGCCCGCTGGCGCAGCCCGGTACGCCGGCACATTGAAGCCATTGACCGTGAAGCTCACCGTCCCGACCGTGAGGCCATCGCTGGGCGTGGCAATGGCCGTCTGCGCCATGATGGGCGCCGCCGCGGCCGCATAGCCGAGGCCCAGCGCAGCCTGCAGGGCGGTGCGGCGGGTGGCGCCGGATTCGGTGGTGCGCCCGGGCAACAGCGCGCGGGCGTCGGCGTGGAGGTCTTCAGAGAGCATCGGTTTCTCCAGAAATGGAACAGGGGAACCTGTGAAGGGGTGCGCCGGGGCATTCCGGCGAGCCGCCATCATCGGGCAAATCCCGCACCTTGACAGCCCCCGCGCCATTGGCCGAAGAACCCGTGCAATCGCCCGCATCCGCAGGTACCGCAACCGGGGGAGCGCTGCTAGACTTTCTGTGTACCTCTTGCCCCCGGCCGGACCCTGCGCCCAACCCGCGTTGCGCCGCCCTTTCGCCACCCGCCTGCACCCTCTTTGCACCGCCCCGACTGGAACCCGCCCGCCATGCCCGCTGCCTCTTCGCGCGAAGACTTCCTGGCCCTGCTGGGGGTGGCCGTGGGCGCGGCGGGCGCACTGGGCCTGGCCGTGTGGGCGCTGGCGGGGCCAGGCCTCAATGGCACGGGGCGCGCCGGGCTGGCGGCAGCCGGGCTGCTGCTGGGCGCGCTGGCAGCCCTGCACTGGCGACTGCTGCAGCGCACACGGCGCCTGCAGACAACGGCCCAGGCGGCGCAGCAGGCGGCCGCCCATGCGCAGGCCCGGCTTTCGGCCACGCTCGACATCCTGCCCGACGGGCTGGCGGTGTACGACGCAGACGACCGCCTGGAGCTGTGCAACGCCCGCTACCGCGAGGTGGCCCCCGGCATCACCCTGCCCCTGGAGTACGGCACTCCGTTCGAGGACGTGCTGCGGCGCATCGCCGGCACGGGTGAGATCGTCGACGCCGAGCAGGGCATTGACGCCTGGCTTGCCAGCCGCATGGCCCGCCACCGCGCGCCTTCCGGCCCCCAGGTGCAGCAGGTGCACGGCGACCGCTGGATGCGGCTGACAGAACGCGCCCTGGAGGGCGGCGGAGTCGTCATCCTGCGCACCGACATCACCGACACCGTGCACCGCGAGCGCGCGCTCGAACAGGCGCTGCAAAGCGCCGAAAGCGCCGAACGCAGGCTGCGCGAGGCCGTCAACGCCATGCCGGCCGGGCTGGATATCTACGATGAAAACGACCGGCTGGTGCTGTGCAACGACCAGATGACCCGCTGGCGCCCGCACCTGCCGGTGAACGAGTCGCTGGGCAAAACCTACGAAGAGCTTTTGCGCGACGGGCTGCGCCACGGCATCCCGGAAGTGGCGCAAGGCCAGGAAGAGCTGTGGCTGGCGCACGAGATGGCCCTGCGCGGCCACCGCTCGGGCCCGGAAATCCGCTACTACCCCAACGGCGTCTGGATGCACATGCACGAACGCCGTACGCCCTCGGGCATGACGGTGTGTGTGCGGCTGGACATCAGCGACCTGATGGAGCAGCGCCAGAAGCTCGAAGCCGCCCGCCAGGAGAGCCAGCGCGTGTGGCAGCTGCTGGAACGCGCGGTCGAGGCGCTGCCCGTCAGCATCGAGATCTTCGACGACCAGGACCGGCTGGTGCTCTACAACCAGCAGCTGTCGCGCATGTACCCGCACATGAACTACGCAGAGCACCTGGGCCGGCAGTTTGTGGACATCCTGCGCTACTCGGTGGACCGGGGTCTGATCCCCTCTGCCCACGGACGGGAGGAGGCCTGGATCGCCGAGCGCATGGCCGAGCACGGCAACCGCAAGTCCAACCTGGTGCAGCGGCTGGCCGACGGGCGCTGGATCAACATTTATGAAACCCGCACCCCCGAGAACTACGTGGTGGCGGTGCGGCTGGACATCACCGACCTCATCGAGCAGCGCGAGGCCCTGGAAGCCGCACAGCTCGCGGCCCAGCAGGCGCGCCAGTTGCTGCAGGACGCGGTGGAGGCCCTGCCCGAGGGCTTTGCGCTGTTTGACGCCGACGACAGGCTGGTCATCTGTAACGCCCAGTACAAGCTCCTGTACCCCATCTCGGCGCCCATGATGGTGCCGGGCAGCACCTTTGAAGAGATCACGCGCTACGGCGTGGAGCGCGGGCAGTATCTGGACGCCATCGGCAACGAAGAGGCCTGGCTTGCCGAACGCATGGCCGCGCACAGCGAAGCCCGGCAGGCCATGCTGCAGCGCCTGCCCGAGGGCCGCTGGGTGCAGGCGTACGAGCGGCGCACACCGCAGGGCGGCACTGCCGGGGTGCGCACCGACGTGACCCAGCTGGTGCGCAAGGAGCAGGAGCTGGAGGCCGCCAACGCCAAACTGGCCATGCTCTCGGCCACCGACGGCCTCACGGGCATCGGCAACCGGCGCCGCTTTGACGACCGCCTGGCCACCGAGTGGCTGCGGTGCGGGCGGCACCACATGCCCCTGTGCGTGATCCTGATCGACATCGACCACTTCAAGCTCTACAACGACCACTACGGGCACCTGGCAGGCGACGAATGCCTGCGCCGCGTGGCCCAGCTGCTGCAGGCTTGCACCCGCCGCGCCGACGAGGTGGCCGCCCGCTTTGGCGGCGAGGAATTTGTGCTGCTGCTGCCCGACGTGGGGCGGGCGGCGGCCGTGGCCGTGGCGCAGCGCTGCATGCAGAGCCTGCGCGAAGCGGCGCTGACGCACGCTCACTCGCCCACGGCACCTGTCATCACGTTCAGCATGGGCATTGCCAGCATGGTGCCGCGTGCAGACGCGGCCTCTGACACACTGGTGCAGGCGGCCGACGCAGCCCTGTACCGCGCCAAATCCGGCGGGCGCAACCGCTTTGAGGTCTTTGACCCGGAGCCCTGATTGCGCTTGAGTGCGCCCTGAGTGCGCCCTGAGTGGGCCCTGCGTCTGCCCGGTACTGCAACTTCACAAGGCATTTGCGCATGAACATCCTGCTGACCGGCTCCACCGGCTTTATTGGCCACACCCTGCAAGCGGCACTGCAGCGCGCGGGCCACACCGTGCACGGCGGCGTCTCGCCGCGACAGCGCACGCTGCTACCCGGCCAGGTGCCCATGGATTTCGCCCACGACACCACGGCCGCCGCCTGGCTGCCGCGCCTGGCGGGCATCGACGCCGTGGTCAACGCCGTGGGCGTGCTGCGCGACACGCGCGCGCGCCCCATCGACGCCGTGCACCGCGATACGCCCATCGCCCTGTTCGACGCCTGCGCCCAGGTGGGCGTGCAGCGCGTGGTGCACATCTCGGCACTGGGCATTGAGGGCAGCAGCACCCGCTACGCACAGACCAAGCTGGCGGCCGAGGCGCACCTGAAAAATCTGGCAGCGCAAGGCAAGCTGCGCCCGGCCATCCTGCGCCCCAGCGTGGTGTACGGCAAAGGCGGCGACAGCAGCGCCCTGTTCATGAACCTGGCGCGCCTGCCGGTGGCGCTGTTCCCAGGCCCGGTGCTGGACGCCCGCGTGCAACCCGTGTCGGTGCACGACCTGGCCGCCGCCGTGGTCGCCCTGCTGGGCCCCGCGCTGAACCAGACCGGTGTCATCGACTGCACCGGCCCCGAAGCACTGCCCATGGGCGCCTTCATCGCCAGCCTGCGCCAGCAGCTGGGCCACCGCCCCGCCACCGTGCTGCGCCTGCCAGGCCCCATCACCACTCTGAGCGCGCGCCTGGGCGACGCCGTGCCGCAATCGCCCTGGTGCAGCGAAACCCTGGCCATGCTGGGCAGCGACAACGTGGGCAACCCGGCGGTGTTCGAGCAACTGCTGGGCCGCAAGGGCGTGCACTACAGCCAGCTGGTGGCCACGGCCTGGCGCTGACATTTTTCAGGCCAAATTGGCCTCCAGCGCTTGATGGTAAAGCGCAAGCAGCTATTACTTTAGTAGCAACTAAAACACCCCCAGAACCAGCCCGGCCGCCATCGCCTCGCCCAGCGCCCGGCATTGCGCCAGGTCTGCTTCGCCGATCTGCTTGGACGCCAGAATGGCCTCGGGCGTTTGCGCGTGGGTGCACACAATCAGCGGCTCGGCCACAGCCTTCAGCCGCCAGCCGGTGGCAATGCGCGCAATCTGCCGCGCGGCGTTGCTGCCGTCGCTGCCCGCGCACACCAGGCTGGCATAGGGGCGGCCGTTGACCTGGTCGAGCACCGGGTAATAGCTGCGGTCAAAAAAGTCCTTGAGCTGCCCGCTCATCGCGGCCAGGTTCTCGGGCGTGGCAAACACATAGCCATCGGCCGCCAGCACATCGGCAGGCCCGGCCTGCGCGGCGTGCAGCAGGCGCACCGCACAGCCCGTCTCGGCCACGGCACCCGCGCGCGCTGCCTCGGCCATCTGCCGCGTGCCACCCGTGAGCGAGTGGTAAACGATCAGCAGGGTCTTGGCCGCACCCATGGCGAGATCAGAGCGACATCGACGGCCGCGCCGCCATGGCCGTGCGCCAGCGCAGCAGGTGCGGGTGCTGCTCGCCCGGCTTGTGCTTGACCACGCGCGCAAAGTCCACCGCCACCACGGCGGTGATGTCGGCCACGCTGAAGCGGTCGGTGGCAATGAAGTCGCGGCCTGCCAGGCGATCGTTGAGCATGGCAAAGAACTGCCCCACACGCACCAGCCCGCGCTCGGCCAGGGCCGGGATCTGCGGGTAGTCCACCGCACCGGGCAAGGCCCGGTTGGCCATGGCGGGCGCGCTGTTGCGCAGCGCCTCGGCAATGGCCAGCAGGCCCTCGAACTCCATGCGCCAGTTCCAGCTGGCGATCTCGGCCTTTTCTACGGGCGTTTCGCCCAGCAGTGCTGGCTGCGGGTAGCGCGCCTCGACGTACGCGGTGATCGCCGCGTTGTCGGTCAGCAGCAAACCGTCTTCCGTGCGCAGCGCGGGCACCGTGCACTGCGGGTTGATGCGCCGGTAAGCCTCGCCCAGCTGTTCGCCACTGCGCAGGTCCACCTGCACGGTGTCGTGGGCAACGCCTTTTTCAGCCAGCAGGATGCGCGCGCGGCGCGGGCTGGGCGCCGTGGCGCAGTCGTACAAAGTGATCATGGTGTGGCGCCTTGCAAAGCAGTCAGGGGGCGGGCGATGAAGAGGCTGCCGCCGCCTCGATCTTGTCCTGCGTCCTGGTGTCAAAGTCGCTGGCGTCATGCCGCTCGCGCAACTGGCTGGCCAGGTCGCCCTGCACGCGGTTCACCTTGCGCCCCCGCTGCACCGCCGGGCGCTTGGCCACCTGCTCGGCCCAGCGCACCACATGCGTGTATTCGCGCACCTGCAAAAACTCGCCCGCGTTGTAGGCCTGCCCTTTCACCAGCAAGCCATACCAGGGCCAGATCGCCATGTCGGCCACCGTGTACTCATCGCCCGCCACGTACTCGGTCATAGCCAGGCGCTGGTTCAGCACATCCAGCTGGCGCTTGGCCTCCATCGCATAGCGGTCAATCGCGTACTCGATCTTGACCGGAGCGTAGGCATAGAAGTGCCCAAACCCGCCGCCCACAAACGGCGCACTGCCCATCTGCCAGAACAGCCATGACAGGCATTCGGCGCGCGCAGCGCCGTCTTTGGGCAAAAAGGCGCTGCCGAACTTCTCCGCCAGGTACATCAGGATGGCGCCGGACTCGAACACCCGCACCGGATTGGCCGGGTCGGTGCGGTCCAGCAGGGCCGGGATCTTGGAGTTGGGGTTCACAGACACGAAACCGCTGCCAAACTGCTCGCCCTCGTTGATGCGGATCAGCCACGCGTCGTACTCCGCCCCGCTGTGGCCCAGCGCCAGCAGCTCTTCGAGCATGACAGTGACTTTCACGCCATTGGGCGTGCCCAACGAATACAGCTGCAGCGGGTGGCGGCCCACAGGCAGCTCTTTATCGTGCGTAGCCCCGGCGATGGGGCGGTTGATGCTGGCGAACTGGCCGCCGTTTTCCTTGTTCCATTGCCAGATGGCGGGGGGGGTGTAAGTCAAAGACTCAGACATGCGGGCTCCGGAGATGAAAGGGAGGCTGGCAGGCTCGCCAACCGTTGCAGAATGAGTTTATCTACGTGGCTGATTCACCGCTGGGCTGGCTCTTACGGATATCAGCCCCTTGCAATGCTGGGCCACCTACTCAAGCGGCCGTCTTTGTTTGAGGGATAGCGTCTTCCGGAACGATTAAGTCCTGGCTAAAAAACATGACTTCATTGCCTACATAGCGCCGTTGGGCCGTGTAGTTGAGACCGTATGTTTTGGTGCTGACGAGTTGGTACATGGCGCGAATTTCATCAGCATTGTCATAAGACACGATCCAATGCCGCTTGAAGCTTTTAGCCTTGATAGTCTTCGCGATCGCAACGTGATCATCATGCTCGTAATAGTTGCGGTACAGCCCTTTGCCTTTGACGTAGTAAGGCGGATCAAGATAGATCAGCGACTCTTTTGGCAAAAACTCTTTGCAGCGTTTCAACAGAGCCAAAGAATCTTCGCTGTACACGGTGATGTCTTTCGAACGCTTGGCGATCTCCACAATCCGTGCAGCAATAACATTCTTCTTAAAACGAGCATCCAGTTTGTAGGCACCGTCCTGACTCTTCCCGCCAATAACGCCCGCTTTCAAAATGCCAGAACGGTTTGTTCTGTTCATGAACAACGTGGCAAACCCCTTCTCGACCAAGCTAGCTTGGCAGTCCTCACGGAGTACCGAGCGCCACTTGAACCATTCCTCGATGGTGATGGGGGTTGACGCAAGCAGGTCCAGCAATTCCTTCGAATGTTGCGTTACAGAGGCCCAAAACGCAAAAACTGCTGGATCTGCGTCGTTGATATGAATGTGGCTTGCGTACCCCTGAAACAACAGATCGAGGGCAACCCCTGCTCCGCCCGCGTAGGGCTCTAGGTAATGTCCGCCAGCTAGGCCATTGCGCTGCATTACGCTGGCAATGAATGGAGCAAAAGGTGCTTTGCCGCCGGGGTAGCGTAGTGGGCTGTAAAGCCTATTTGAGAACATTGAGCACCTTCTTCAGTCTGACATCCAGCGTGGTTAGCTTGGCATCGTCTACGGCGTAACCATCCTTCATGACACCAAATAGTACCGCCTTGAAGTTTGCCAAGAAAATGTTAGTTGCGTGCGGATTATTTTCCACCCAATGTCTCCATGCATTGAACGGTTTAACGCTCGCAGCAACCAGCATTTGGAGATCTGCTGAATTATAAAAATCCTTGAAAATATCCCGCTTTATCTTGCTGCCGCTGTAAGCAGCCAAGCGCTCTTTTAGATCGACTACGTTACCACCGATGCCCAATTCCCTTATGACCTCACGCCCAGCCGAATTGGTAAAAACATCACGAGAAAACTGCAAGCTATTATCCCAAAAAACATCATCAGGCGGCAAGTTGTAAAGATGCTCGAAGAGCATTTGATCTGGCGGCAAATCACCGGGGAGCAATACGACAGTTTTAAACTCTTTCCCCTTGACGTACGGCTTAGCGTCAGTATCTAAACAAACAATACTGTTCACGGCAAATTCCGGAACTTTTTTATCAAGCAAATACACGTAATTCGTACAACCCATCTTGATGCCCGACATCTGATTAACAAATTTCTTTATTGGCTGCCGGTAAATCAATGCCGTGAATAGGTCCTCCGCCTCTTTGTCTTCAAAATAAACATTGACGCTCGGTAGGTTTGCTGTTGGTCCAGCGCTGACAGTTCTGGTGTGGATGTCGGCACTTATCTTCGCCCAAGACCAATCCTGCATAACCTGAACAGATCCATACGTATTACTCAAATAAACGGTTTTGAATTTCTTGCTGTATTTATGCTGACTCTGCTCATATGCGTACTCAATCATAACTGGTGAGTGCGATGTCATAACAACCTGCAGATTGAGCCTCCTGCATTCACGCTCAAGAATTTTCAGGAGGTTGATTTGGGCGGTTGGGAACAAGCCAGCATCAGCCTCATCAATCAGCAGCAAACCACCTTTGTAATCAGGGTATTCTGCTTTGAGTTTTTTGAACGATAGTAGCGCCATGATGATCTGCCCAGCATTGTCCTCGCCTGCTGAAACCGACTCATGGTTGTAGTTATCGCCGTGGGCCACGGCCGAGGTTATTGTTCCATGAGTGCCAGTGGCTTGGGTCGAGCTGCGGTTAAGTAACTCGTTGGTAAGCGCAATGAAATCCTGCTCATGAGTTTTCAAATAATCGTAGTCGATTGCTTTGTAATCGCGATCAGCAATTGGGTACAGCCGCTTCAAGCTCAAAAAAATCACGGGATGGGTGAAGTTCCTGCTTGTATTACCCGCAGCTGTGCTATTTTTTCGGATAACCGGGCGCGGCAATATTTTTTTGGTCGCATCGTCAGTCCGCGTCATTAACTCTAAGTTAGCTGTTGCTGCTTGGTCAGTGTACCCTTCATCAAGAAGAATGCCGACCGATAGCGAACCTGGTACATCAAACTTCTCAGATATTCTGATATGCTCTTTGTACTGGGATTTGAAGCCCTTACCGCTGATTTGCTTGAAGTCACGCAGACTCGCTCCAGTCACATAGTCTTTTTCAAAACTAAAAATCTGCGCCGCAATCCCAAGAATTGAAGATTTGGACGTACCGTTTTTTCCACAAATAACAGTGATGTAGTCGCCAAACTCAATATCGACGTTGTTTAACGCGCGAAATTTTTCAATTGTTATTTTTTTGAGTTGTGTTTTCTTCATATTGCTCCCCCTTATGTCTCATTGAAGTTTTCAATTCAACAGTGATCACCTCATACGCCACTAACAAAGAAGACGCAGGCAAGGAAGACGCAGGCGGTCACATCAAATTTGATAGCTGCTAGCGCTTACCGGATAAGAGCCAGAGGCTAAAAACACTCAAAATTCTGGCCTGCCATGGTTGCCTCGCCCGATCAATGCGCCTTATCCCAATTAGCCCCCACCCCCACCTCCGCCAATAACGGCACCTTCAGCGCCGCCACTTCGGCCATCAGGCGCGGGATGTGGGTCTTGAGCCAGTCCACCTCGCCCTCGGGCAGCTCAAACACCAGTTCGTCGTGCACCTGCATGATCATCTTGATATCTGGCTTGTGGGCGTCCAGCTCCTTCTGCACGGCCACCATGGCCAGCTTGATCAAGTCTGCCGCCGTGCCTTGCATCGGTGCGTTGATGGCGGCGCGCTCTGCCCCGGCGCGGCGGGGGCCGTTGGGGGAGTTGATTTCGGGCAGGTAGAGGCGTCGGCCAAACACGGTTTCGACATAGCCCATGGATTTGGCGGCAGCCTTGGTGTCGTCCATGTACTGCTTCACGCCGGGGTAGCGCTGAAAGTACTTGTCGATGTAGGCGGCTGCGGCCTTGGTCTCGATGCCTAAGTTCCTAGCCAGGCCAAAGCTGCTCATGCCGTAGATGAGACCGAAGTTGATGACCTTGGCGTAGCGGCGTTGCTCGCTGGTGACCTGGTCCACCTCCACCCCAAACACCTCGGCAGCGGTGGCGCGGTGCACGTCCAGCCCGGCGTGGAAGGCGTGCAGCAGCGAGTGGTCGCCGCTGAGGTGGGCCATGATGCGCAGCTCGATCTGGGAGTAGTCGGCACTCGCAATCACGCGGCCTGCGGGCGCTACGAAGGCCTCGCGCACGCGGCGGCCTTCCGGCGTGCGGATGGGGATGTTCTGCAGGTTGGGGTCGTTGCTGGACAAGCGCCCGGTCACAGCCACCGCCTGCGCGTAGTGCGTGTGCACGCGGCCCGTGCGTGGCAGGGCCAGTTGCGCGAGCTTGTCGGTGTAGGTGCCTTTGAGCTTGACGAGGCTGCGGTGTTCCAGCAGCTTGGCGGGCAGTGGGTAGTCCTCGGCCAGCTTTTCCAGCACTTCTTCGTCGGTGCTGCGGGCGCCTGTCGCCGTCTTCTTCACCACGGGCATGCCCAGCTTGTCGAAGAAGATTTCGCCCAGCTGCTTGGGGCTGCTCAGGTTGAAGGGCTGGCCTGCAATCTCGTACGCCTCGGTTTCGAGCTGCAGGATGCGCTGGCCCAGCTCGTGGCTTTGTGCGGCCAGCGTGGGGGCATCAATCAGCACACCGTTGCGTTCGATGCGGTACAGGGCCTCGCTGCTGGCAATCTCCAGCTCGTAGATGAAGCGCAGTTTGTCGTCTGCCTGCAGCAGGGGCCACAGGGCGTTGTGCACGTCCAGGGTCTGGTCGGAGTCTTCGCAGGAATAGGCGGCTGCCTTGTCCACCGGCACCTGGGCAAAGGGAATCTGGTGCGCGCCCTTGCCGCACAGGTCTTCGTAGCTGATGCCTTTGCGGCCGGTGTGGCGCTCGGCCAGGCTGGTGAGGTTGTGGGGCTTGTGCACTTCGAGCACGTAGCTTTGCAGCATGGTGTCGTGCGCGTAACCCTGCACCTCGATGCCGTGGTTGGCAAACACATGGCGGTCGTACTTGATGTGCTGGCCCAGCTTGTGGTGCTTCGCGTCCTCCAGCCAGGGTTTGAGGCGGGCGAGTACCTCGTCCATCGGCAGCTGCGCAGGGGCGTCGGGCCCCACATGGCGCAGGGGGATGTACGCGGCCTCGCCGGGCTGTACGCTGAAAGAGATGCCCACGATCTGCGCGCGCACTTCGTCCAGCGAATCGGTTTCGGTGTCCAGCGCCACCAGCGGGGCCTTGTGCAGTCGCGCAAGCCACTGGTCAAAGTCCGCCCAGTTCAGGATGGTGTCGTACACCACAGTGCGCTGCTGGGCCTCTTCGGCCACGGTGCTGGCGGAATGGTCGGCAAACAAATCACCACTCTGGCCGGGCATGGCCACGGTGGGGGCCACTGCAGCTGGGGCCGTCGCACCCTTGATCGCGCTGGCCAGGCCCTTGAAGCCGTACTTTTCGTAAAACGGCAGCAGGCCAGCGTTGTCCGGCGCGTCCAGCGTGATGTCGTCAAACGCGGGCAGGCCGGGGATGTGGTCGGCCAGCGCGCAGTCAGTCTTCATGGTGACCAGCTGGCGGCTCAAGGCCAGCTGGCCGCTGGCAATCGCCTCGCGCAGGTTGTTGCCTGCCACGCCCTTGATGGCGTCGGCGTTGGCGATCAGGTTGTCGAGCGAGCCGTATTCTTCCAGCCACTTGGCGGCCGTCTTGGGCCCTACCTTGGCAACGCCGGGCACGTTGTCCACGGTGTCGCCCACCAGCGCCTGGTAGTCCACCATCAGCGCGGGCGGCACGCCAAACTCCGCCGTCACGCCGGCCACATCGCGGCGCTTTCCGCTCATGGTGTCGATGATGGTGATGTGCTCGTTGACCAGCTGGCTCAAATCCTTGTCGCCACTCGAGACAATGACTTCAATGCCCTGTGCGGCTGCTGCGTTGGCCAAGGTGGCGATCACGTCGTCTGCCTCCACGCCGGGCACGGCCACCACCTTCCAGCCCAGCAGGTCCACCACCTGGTGGATGGGCTCGATCTGGCTGCGCAGGTCGTCGGGCATGGGCGAGCGCGTGGCCTTGTATTCGGTGTACAGGGCATCGCGAAAGGTGGGACCGGAGGCGTCGAACACGCAGGCGGCGTAGTCGGCGCGCACCTCTTTGCGCAGCGCCTGCATCATGTTGATCATGCCGCGAATCGCACCCGTGGCAGGGCTCGTGGAATCGCCCGGCACGGCCCGCAGGTCGGGCATGGCATGGAAGGCGCGGTAGAGGTAGCTGGAGCCATCCACCAGCACCAGGGTCTTTTTGTCAGTCATGGGCGGGATTGTGCACACGAAGCCGCCGCCAGCGGGCACCGCGCTGCCAGGCACCCTGCCCTGCACAGGGCCTGAAAACCTGCAAAATGTCTCCCGGCGCCCTGCCACACGGCGGCTGCCATTCCCAAAAAAAGGTTCTCCCATGAAAAGACTGCTTGCCTTGCTGTGCGGTGCAGCATCAACGCTGGCCCTTGCCGCGCCGGAGTTCAGCAACGTCCCTGCGCCTCTGCAAAAATCCCTCGCCCACCACGGGCTCAAGACCGCGCAGCTGGACAACAGCGTGCTGCGGCTGCGCATGGACAAGCCCGAAGTCACCGAGCTGGTGTATGCCACCTTCATCTACCACGGCTTCTGCGCAGAACAGTGGCGCAGCCCCGAGCGCTTTGCCGGGGTGCCGCTGACGCGGGTGGAGCTGCTCAACACGAGCGGCACCCAGGGCTACGCCTTCAACGTGCGCGGCAATGTCTGCGAGCAGATGGGCCAGATGGGCAAGAACTACCGCAGCCTGATCACAGAACACACCGTCAAGTGCGAGGGCGGCAGCTGCCCCCGCCCATGACGGGCCGCCTGCGGGCCCTTTCCAACTCTTGCTTTTTCGCCTTTCAGGGAGTGCACTGTTGAAAACCCTTCAGAAATTGGCCCTGGGCACGCTGGTGGCCGTGGCCGCCGCTGGCACGGCCGGCTGGTTCAGCCTGGACAAGGAAACCCGCGGCCTGCTCAAGACGGTGCCCACCAACCGCGACCTGCTGTTCTGGAGCGACGCCCAGCGCGATGCGGCGTTCCGCGCACTCGACCGCATCAGCCTGCTGGCCAAATGGAACACGGCCCAGCCTGCGGCAACTGCGCGTGCGCTGCCTGCGGGCGAGCCGCTGAAGATCGACAGGGATGTGGATGCCTACATGCAGGAACACCGCGTTGCGGCCCTTGTGATCCTGCAAGGCGGCAAGCTGCGGCAGGAACGCTACGGGCTGGGCTTTGACGGCGACGGCCGCTGGACGAGCTTCTCGGTCGCCAAATCCTTCACTTCCACGCTGGTGGGTGCGGCGCTCAAGGACGGCCACATCAAGAGCATGAACGACAAGGTGAGCGACTACCTGCCGGACCTGAAAGGCTCAGCCTACGACGACGTGAGCATCCGGCAGCTGCTCACCATGACCTCGGGCGTGCAGTGGAACGAAGACTACGGCGACACGAACTCTGACGTGGCCAGGTTCAACAACCACAAGCCCGAGCCTGGTGTCGAGGCGTTGGTGAGCTACATGCGCAAGCTGCCACGCGCTGCACCGGCCGGCTCGCGCTGGCTCTACAGCACGGGCGAGACCAACCTGATCGGCCTCGTGCTGGAAGCCGCCATCAAGAAGCCACTGACCCAGTACCTGCAGGAAAAGGTATGGCAGCCCGCCGGCATGGAGCAACAGGCCACATGGCTGCTGTCCAAGACCGGCAAGGAAATCAGCGGCTGCTGCGTGCAGGCCGCGCCGCGCGACTATGCGCGCCTGGGCCAGTTCATCCTGGAGGGTGCCAGGGTGAATGGCCAGAGCATCCTGCCCGACGGCTGGCTGGAGGAGGCTACGCACAAGCAGGCGGACATCGGCGCACCTGGCCGTGGATATGGCTACCAGTGGTGGACCTACGACAGCGGCGCGTTTGCCGCCCGCGGCATCTTCGGCCAGGGCATCTTCATCGACCCGAAACGCCAGCTCGTGATCGCCTCCAACGGCAACTGGCACAAGGCGGGCTCAGCGGACAACCCGAGCTATGCCGCGCGCGAGGCCTTCTACGCTGCCGTGCAAAAAGCCGTGGACGACGAGGCCCGCGCCCCGGCGCAATGACACACGGGCGGCCCCAGGAGCCTGCCGCACCTGTGCCGCCCTACAATCGCCCGATGCGCGCTGTTCACCTCCTTTTGCTGCTGGGCATGGCCTCCAGCCCCGCCCTGGCCCAGAATTCTGGTCAAAATGCCCCGCAGGGCAATACAGAAAAGCGCGAGCAGCTACAAGATCCGGAGCAACTTTCGGGCCGCGGCACCCAGCGCACCGAGCGCATCCAGATTGAAGACGCCGGCAGCCGTGTGGACGAGCTGCGCGTGGGCGGGCAGACACAGACCATCTCGGTGCAGCCCAAGACGGGCAGCATGCCCAGCTACGAAGTGCAATCCCCCGACGGCGCACGCAGCCGCGCGGGCAGCAACAGCGGCGCCGAAACCACCACCGCCCCCCGCGTCTGGAACGTGCTGAAGTTCTGAGCCCCGGGCCCTCGGGCCCGAGGTTCATCGCTGCGCCGCAGCGCCCTCCCCGCACGCCACGGCGTGCCGTCTTTTTCACCCTTCCTTACTTTCGATCTCCTTGAGCGATGGCCGTCTTTACCGAAGTCTCCCACCCAGAGGCGCGCGAGCTGCTGCGCCGTTTGCAGCTTGGTGAGCTGGTAGAGCTGCGCGGCATCGAAGGCGGCATCGAGAACACCAATTATTTTCTGACCAGCGACCAGGGCGAGTTCGTGCTCACGCTGTTCGAGCGCCTCACGGCCCAGCAGTTGCCGTTCTACCTGTACCTGATGAAGCACCTGGCGCACGGCGGCGTGCCCGTGCCCGATCCGCGTGCCGACAAGAACGGCGACATCCTGCACACCGTGTGCGGCAAGCCCGCCGCCGTGGTAAACAAGCTGCGCGGCAAAAGCCAGCTGGCGCCACAGGGCGCGCATTGCGCTGCCGTGGGCAGCATGCTGGCACGCATGCACCTGGTGGGCCGCAGCTTTGACCGCCACCAGCCCAACCTGCGCGGCCTGCCGTGGTGGAACGAAACGGTGCCCGTGGTGCTGCCGCACATTGACGACGCGCAGGCGGCGCTGCTGCGCTCCGAGCTGGCTTACCAGAACCATGTGGCCGCGAGCGCGGGCTACGCTGCCCTGCCCCGCGGCCCGGTGCATGCCGACCTGTTCCGCGACAACGTGATGTTCGAGGGCGAAGCGCTGACGGGCTTCTTCGACTTCTACTTTGCCGGTGTGGACACCTGGCTGTTTGACCTGTCCGTGTGCCTGAACGACTGGTGCATTGACTTGGCCCAAGGCACCCACGACGCCGGGCGCGCCACGCGCATGCTGGACGCCTACCAGGCCGTGCGCCCGCTGACAGCGGCCGAGCGCGAGCTCCTGCCCGCCATGCTGCGCGCCGGGGCGCTGCGGTTCTGGATCTCGCGCCTGTGGGACTTTTACCTGCCGCGCGAGGCCTCCATGCTCACCCCCCACGACCCCACGCACTTCGAGCGTGTGCTGCGCGCCCGCATTGCCCACCCTGTACACCCATAGTCCGGTGAAAAAGGGAAATCGGCCGCTGGGGTAAATTCCAAGCTGTTGCGCGGCCCGGGCGGCTCCTTATCCGGCTGCCCTGTGTGCGCAGGCGCAGGCCCCACCACACCTCTTTTCGTACGTATTCATGAAACTCAACATCGTCTCCGCCGGCACCGGCATGGCCTGGGTCAAGCTTGGGGTCCGAACGTTCTGGCGGCAGCCCATGGCGCTGGCCGCGCTGTTCTTCATGACCATGGCCGCCATGTCGCTGGCCTCGATGGTTCCACTGGTGGGGCCGGCCATTGCCCTCATGCTGCTGCCCTCGGCCACGCTGGCCATGATGGTGGCCGCCGCGCAGGCCTCGCAGGGCAGCTTTCCCACGCCTGCGGTGCTGCTGGTGGCGTTTCGCACCGGCCAGCAACGCCTGCGCGACATGCTGGTGCTGGGCGCCCTGTACGCGGTGGGCTTTCTGGCTGTGATGGGCCTGTCGGCCCTGGTCGACGGCGGGCAGTTCGCCAAGGTGTACCTGGGTGGCGCGCAGCTGACCAAGGAAGTGGCGGAAGACCCCGCGTTCCAGAGCGCCATGTGGCTCTCGATGGTGCTGTACTTGCCGCTGTCGCTGCTGTTCTGGCATGCGCCGGGGCTGGTGCACTGGCACAGCGTTCCGCCCGTCAAGGCGCTGTTCTTCAGCATCGTGGCCTGCGTGCGCAACTTTGGCGCTTTTCTGGTGTACGGCGTGGGCTGGCTGGGCGTGTTTCTGCTCGGCGGGCTGGTGGTGGCACTGGTGTCTGCGCTGCTGTCGATGATGGGGCTTGCAGGATCGGCGGCGGGCGGCATCATGGTGGGTGCCGCGCTGATGATGGCGGCCATGTTTTTCACGTCGGTGGTGTTCACCTTCCGTGACAGCTTCGAGCCCCCTTCGACCCCCGCACCCGAGGTGCCCCATGAACCACCCCTTGAGCCCCCCCCAGCTGCTGGGCCGAACTGACGAGGAACTGCAGTGGTGGCGGCGGCGCAGCCTGCTGCAGGCAGCCGCCACATGGGCAGCCGCTGGCGGGTGGGCGGGCGCCCGGGCGCAGTCCGGCAGCAATATCGTCGAAGTGCGCGGGGATGTGCTGCGCAACGGCCAGGCACTGACCGCGCAGGGCAGCATCTCTACCGGTGACCGCATCGAGACCGGCCCCGGCGCCACCGCGGTGTTCACCGTGGGCCACAGCGCTTTCCTGCTGCGCCAGAACAGCCGTATGGCGCTGGACGGCGACACCCCCACTGCCGTCAAGGTGCTTCGCCTGCTGACCGGCGCCGTGGCTAGCGTGTGGGGCCCCGGCACCGACCGCCAGGTGATCCTGCCCACCGCCACAGCGGGCATCCGGGGCACGGGCGTGTATGCCGAAGTGTTCCCGGAGCAGGACCACCGGGGCTATTTCTGCAATTGCTATGGCACCGTGGACCTGGCGGCCGGCAACGAAAGCGTGGTCAGCCAGTCGGTCTATCACCAGTCGTTCTGGGCCGAGGCCGCGCCACGCAACGGCCGCCTGCTGACGCCTGCGGGCGCCATCAACCACACCGACGAGGAACTGGAGTTTCTGGCCCGCCTCATCGGCCAGCGCACGGCCTGGCAGATTGCGGGGCGCAAGGGCACCAAGGATGGCAGCGGGCAGATGGGATACCCGGCAGCACCGGCAAGCCCCGCGCCGCCACCGGCGGCCTCCCCCGCACCCGCAGACACGCACTACAACAACTAGCCCCACCGGCAGCCCTCGCGGCGCCAAAAATCAAGCGGCGGATTCAAGTACGAAGTGCAACGTAAGTAAACCGAGTTGGGCCAAGAGTGCATAGGATGCATTTTTGTGACCAGCCAGTCCCAAACGTTGCACCATGACCTATACCCACTTGACCCGAGAAGAACGATACCAAATCCACGCACTGCGTCGTCAAAACATAAGCTTGGCAGTGATAGCCGCACAGCTCAATCGAAGCCGCTCGACCATCACCCGCGAGCTCAATCGCAACGCTGGAGCCCAAGGCTACAAACCCGCCCGCGCTCATGAGCGAGCCCGTGCCCGCCAAAGGGCACGGCGCAATGCACGCCAGTTCAATGCGCAGCAGTGGAGCCAGGTGCACCGCTATCTGCGCCTTGAGCTCTCTCCCGAGCAGGTCAGCGGACGGCTGCGGCTGGAGGGCGTGCTGACCATCAGCCACGAATGCATCTACCAGCACATCTATGACGACAAACGCAAAGGCGGTGAGCTGATCAAACACCTGCGCTGCCAGAAGGTGCGACGCAAGCGCTACGGCAGCGGACAAGAGCGGCGCGGCACACTCAAAGATCGGCTCTGCATAGAGCAGCGCCCCGCCATCGTTGACGCACGCAGCCGCATAGGTGACTGGGAGGGTGACACCGTGGTCGGCAAGGGCCACCAAGGGGTACTGGTGACCTTGGTGGAGCGCAAGTCCCGCTACACACTGGCGCAGCAACTGGACTCGCGCCACAGCGCAGGGGTGACCGAGGCTGTGATCGCACTGCTGCGACCTCACAAACACCTGTGCGAAACGATCACGTTCGACAATGGCAAGGAGTTTGCTGAGCATGCATTCATCGCCGCCAGTCTGGGGGCGGATGTGTACTTCGCGCATCCCTACCACTCATGGGAGCGTGGGCTCAACGAGAACACCAATGGCCTGTTGCGCCAGTACTTCCCCAAGTGCACCAACCAGCGCCGGGTCTCGCAGCACGAAGTTGACGATGCGCTCTACCGGCTCAACCACCGACCCCGCAAGTGCCTCAACTACCGCACTCCCCACGAGGTGTTCATGGGCTTGGAGATTCGTCCGTTACACTGAAATTCGGTGCACTTTGTAGTTGAATCTGCGAGCAAAAACAGGCTCCAGCGCTTGATGGATATGCGCAATCAGCTCCACTATTGATAGCAAAAATGACAAAACCGCTTTGAACCTGACGGTCCAAAGCGGCAAGGCACTGCGCCGCAGCCGGGCGCAGCGCAGGCGGTGGCGGGCAGCCTTCAGGTACCGATCACGCCGCCGTCGTTCTTGGTGATCACGATGGTGGCCGAGCGGGGGCGCTTGCCCGCGCCGTAGCCAGCATTGGCGGGCCACTGGCTCTGGTACTTGGTGGCATCGCCCACATTGGCCAGGGCGGTGCCTTCGCCAGGGTGCTGAATGTTCACGAAGATCGCCTTGCCATCGGGCGTCTCGGCCAGGCCGGTGATTTCGCTGCCCTTGGGGCCAACCAGGAAGCGCTTGAGCGTGTTCTCGGTGGCGGGTTTGCCCACGGGGGTCACGATGTCGAGCTTGCTGCCATCGGCCTTGGTGTAGCTCAGCGTCTTCTTGGCGCCGTCGCCCACGCTGCCAGGCACGGCGGCCAGCATCATGCAGTTGGTCACGTCGGTGTAGGCACCGTCGTCGGTCTGGATCCAGCAGATGCCCGTGGCCTTGCTGAACACCAGGCCGTCGGGGCTGGAGAAGTCCTGGTCGGCCGTGAGGGCAGAGAGGTTGACCATGGCCTTGTCGGCACCGGCTTCGGCGCCAAACAGGTACACGTCCCACGTGAAGGCGGTGGCGGTGGCGCCTTCCTTCAGGCGTACCAGGTGGCCGTTGGGGTTGCCCTTTTGCTCGCTGGTGCCCTTCATGTCGGTGTAGGCACGGGGGTTGGCGGCGTCGGGCAGGTACTGGCTGCCGGTGGGGTTCACGCTGCGGGCACTGTTGTTGGTCAGCGTGAAGTAGATCTCGCCATTGGCGGGGTTCACGGCATTCCACTCGGGGCGGTCCATCTTGGTGGCGCCCACGGCATCAGCGGCAATGCGGGTGTTGATGGCGATGTCGGCCGCGTCGGCGAACTTGTAGTTGGCGTAGCTGGCGATAGCGGTGTTCGACAGGCTCAGCTCCACCCACGTGCCCGTGCCATCGGCGTTGAACTTGGCGGCGTAGAGTGTGCCGCTGTCCAGGTACTTGTCGCCAATGGCCATACGGTCGTTGGCACTGGCATCGGCCGGGTTCCACGTGGCGGTGGAGACAAACTTGTAGATGTATTCGCCGCGCGAGTCGTCGCCCATGTACACCGTCAGGGGCTTGCCGGCTTCCACCTTGCCGAAGGCCGCGCTTTCGTGCGCAAAGCGGCCCAGGCCGGTGCGCTTCTTGGCCATGCGGGTCTTGTCGTAGGCGTCGATCTCGACGATGTAGCCCATGCCGTTCATTTCGTTGCGGTAGTCGTCGCTGCCGTCGGCCGAGGTGCCGGTCTTGCTGTTGTTCCAGCGCTGGTACTTGTCGTCTGCGCCGCCGGTTTCCCAGCCGTGGCGCGATGCGGCGCCCTGGCTGCGGCCATAGCGCTTGAGGGCCGTCACGCTCTTGTCGTTGCCGCGCGCGGCGTCATCGGCAGCGCCGCGGGTGAAGTAGCCAAACCAGTTTTCTTCGCCGGTGAGGAAGGTGCCCCAAGGCGTCTTGCCGGTGCCGCAGTTGTTCAGCGTGCCACGCGTCATCACGCCGGTGGGAGAGAACTTGGTGATCAGCTGCGCATTGCCGCGCGCGGGGCCGGCGATCTCGATGGGGCTGAGCGAAGTCAGGCGGAAGTTGTGCGCCGAGTTCTGCACATAGCCCCACTTGCCGCCGGTCTTGGCGACTTCGATCACTGCGATGCCGTGGATGTCGGTTTCCTTGTCCACTTCAGCCGCAGGGCGGGGCAGCGTGGATGTGCCGCCATCGGCGTGCAGAAAGAACGACGACAGCTTTTCGTCCGTGGTGGCTTCGTGGTTGATGGCCAGCAGACCGCGATCGGTGGCGCTGTCGTTGCGCTTGCCGTCGGCACCCAGGCCAAACCATTCCATACCGTCGTGGTGGTCACCGGCGCGCTTGTCGTAGTCGCCGTCGGTGCCGTCGTTCTTGTACGCGGCCACGCCTGGGGCCATCGGGTCGCCCAGCGCAAACAGCACGCTGGCGGTGTAGCCCGCAGGCACGGCCACCACGTCGGCCAGGCTCTTGGGCACGGCACCAAAGCCCAGCAGCTTGGGCGCGGCAGGCGGCTCCACCACAGGGTCATCGCTGCCGCCACAGGCCGTCACGCCAAAACCGGCCAGCACGGCCGTACCCACCGAACCCACACCGCCGCGCAACAGCCCGCGGCGCGACAGGCGAGCGTCCAGCACCGCATCAAACGTGGGGTTGGCAGAGGTGTTGGAGTTCTCGTTGTTGAAGTCAATCGCCTGCTCGGGCGCATCCACGCGGTGGTTCATGGGGTTCCTCGGTTGTTGGTTTACAGAACCAGTGGAGCGTAAGAACCGGGGATGACAGCCCCATGAAGCTTTTGCGGCGGTTTGATGACAACGCAGCGTTGAAGCGCCCGCCCCATCACACGGACCCTGGCAATCCAAAAAGTCTTCGTTGCCGAGTTCACATGGCGGGGGTGCGGTTCGTCATCGCCCCGTGAACATGAAATACGCCAGCACACACACCGCCAGCGCCACGATAAGCCTGGCGATCCACGGAGTGACCAGCCATGCGCCCAAGGCCACGGCCACGCGCCCCCACACATGCGGCGACTGCAGGGCGCTGTGCGGCTGTGCGGGCGGGGCGCCTGTGGCCTGAAGCGGGTAGCCACAGGCCGGGCAGGCGGGCGCGTGGGACGACACCTCGCGCGCGCATTCGGGGCATTTGATGAGTGCCATGGTTACCGGCCCTCCTTGTCGGGCAGGCCAATGAGAATCTGTACGCGCCGGTTCAGCTGGCGCCCCACGGGGTCGTCACGTCCGTCTGGCGTGGTGTTGGCCGCCACCGGCTGGCGCTTGCCCAGGCCTTGCACCGCAGCCTGCCGCCCGGTCTGCGCGTGCAGCGCACGGGCCACCGCCTGCGCGCGTCGCAGCGACAGCGCGTCGTTGTAGGCGTCGGAGCCCTTGGCGTCGGTGTGGCCCCGCACGGTGAGCGGGGCAGTGGCATAGCTCTTGATGAGCTCGCCCGCTTTGTTCAGCGGCGCAGCAGCGTCGGCGCGCAAGTCGGACTTGTCAAAATCAAAAAGCACATCGGCCGGCAGGTCGATAGAGATCGCCTGCTCGGGTGTGGGGCGGGCCTTGAGCTCCACCAGCAGCGCGCGGGTCTGCTCCAGCCGCGCTGGGGGCACCTCGGCCTCGCGCAGCATGGTCTGCGGGGCGGCGCGGCGCTGCAGCGTGGTGTCGCGGGTGCTGCTGACCAGCCCCCCCGCAGGCCGGTGCGCAGACAGATCGGTCGAGGGCGCACCAGGCGCAGGGGACAGCTGCGTCGGCACAGCGGCAAGTGAGCGGCTGCTGCGCACTACTTCCATCGCTTGCACCGGCTCTGCCGAGGCAGCCAGCAACAGCGCTACCACCGCCACCGCCCGCCCCACGGTGGCCAACGCGCAGGGTGCGTGCATTGCGGCCAGCACCGCCCAACGCTGGGCGAGCATCAGCCGCCCTGCAGGGGCAGATCGACCACCAGCCCCGGCGCCACGATGTTGTCGCTCTCGTTGCCGTCATTGAACACGAGTTTGAGCTTGCGCGCCGTGGGCGCCACAGCGCCCATGAACACGAGCTTGCCGTCCAGGGTTTCGCCCTCGCGGATGGTGATGTCGCGGTTGTTGTCCGGCCGCTTGATGTGCAGCCGCGCGCCGCTCTCGTCCTGCAGATAGGTGTCGGCCAGCGCCAGCATGGTGGTGTCGGTAATGCGGTTGGCAAAAGAGATGCTTACGTCGAGCACTGTCGCATCCGCACCGATTTCCACCGCCTTGATCCGCACGGTGACACCGGCTTCGGCGACCCCCTGGATGGCCAGCGGCACTGTCTTGGGCGCCGCAGTGGGGCCCGGCGGCGCAGGCAGGGTCTGGGGCCGTGTTGGCGCCTGCGCCGTCGACTCAGGCACGGCGCTGGCAGGCGCAACCGGGACGGCCGCGGTGGACGATACGGGTGATGGCGCGGCGGTCACCGGCGCATCAGGAGCGCCGTCCTTGCAGGCCGCCAGCAAAAAAGCGGCCGCCAGGGCCAGCGCACCACCACGAGGAAAGGGCATGCGCAGGTTGGAGTTGCGATTCATTGGGGGTGATCCTCCTGGTTCAATGTTCTTGGGGGCGGTAGCGCCTGCATGCGCTGGCGCAGGCCACTGCTTGTGGGTGCAACTCAGCGGATCCGGATACTGTTGGTCTGCCCGCTGCCTGGCCCGTGCGGCCGCGCGCCCGGGCAGTCGCGCGGCGTCTTCACATCATTGGTATTGCGCCCCTGCACGATGACGGTCTTGCCTTCAAGCCGCGCGCCCGTGACATCAATGCTGTTGACGGACGCTGTGCCGTCCGGGCTGCACCCGGCGGTGCCTGACGCTGCGTTGCCCGTCACCTCGATCCGGTTGCCGGTGTGCGAACTACCGCTGCCGGCATCAGCCCGAGCGGCGGGTTGTGCAGCAGGTGGTGCGGCCGGCGCTTGGTGACGGCTGCGCTGGTTGCGGCCTGCGTCCACTCCGATAGGACCCGTGGGCCCCGGTGTGCCATTCACACCTGCGGCGTCCACCGGGCCGACCGCCTGTGCATCTGCCGGGGCCGCGCACCACAAGGTCAGCACCAGCAGAACAGCAGTACCGCCCGCGCGTGCGTGCGCACCGCGCGCCTGCACATCGGCACGGATGCTGCCCCGTACGGCGGAACCGGCCAGCCCGCAGAAAAAACTGAAGGGCAGGCACTGCATCAGGGAGTGACCTTTGAAGGGGTGCCTGGAAGTGTGGTGCCAGGCACCGCCGCCCCGGCCGCAGGCGCGCCCATGGCACCGGGCACACTGCGCGGCACACCCGACATGCCGGGCAGGTCCCCGCCCGCGCGGCTGGGCCCGGCTGCGGGAGCGGCTTGCGCGGCCGCGTCGCCACCCGAGCCCGCCGCCTGGCGCTGTATACGCGCCTCCAGTTCAGCCGCAAAACGCTCTGCCAATGCCACTTCTTCCACCGCCATCTCGGCACCCAGCTCGTTGATGAGTGAAAGCACGTTGGGCCGCTCACCGCTGTCGGGCTGGGCCATGCGCTCCAGAAGGCGCGCATACCCCAGGGCCTTGACGTTGTCCTTGGGCACCCCTTGGCCCTTGCGGTTCATTTCCGTCAGGCGCTGCATGGCACGCGGATCGCCACGCACGGCCGCCAGCAGGTACCAGCGGTAAGCCTGGCCCATGTCCCCCAGGCCCGACCGCGGGTTCTGGTACGCGTCGCCGACGAACGAAAGCAGTTGCGGGTTCTGGGTGTTCAGCGCCTCGCGCTTGAGCCGCTCCAGTTCGTTGCGATAGATGGGGCCCTGGCAGCCGAGCTCGGCCACGCCGCGCTGCAGAGCCTCGTTGCAAGATTCGATGAACCGAGCCCCAACCCCCGCAGCAGGAGCCCCGGCCTGGGCGGGCGCCTGTGCCTGAGCCGGTGTCGGCGACTGGGCTTGGGCCTGCGTAACAGCGGGCGCCTGCGCAGACACACCGGCCGGCGTAGGGGGCGGCGCCTGCACCTGTGCGATCACTGCCCCGTGCAGCGCCAGGAGGGCTGTCAAACCTGCGCAGCACTGCGCCACAGCTCTTGCCCCCTGAATCATGAGCCCGCCTTCACACCGCCCGCCGGAGCGCCTGCGGCAGGGGAAGATGGAGCGCCCGATGGGGCATTGGCCTGCGCGTTTTCCCACGCCATCGGCACCCCAAAGAACAGAGGCTCAAACCCGTCCCAGTTCATCACGTCCACAGCCCCGAGCGACGCGTACCGTTGCGCATACACCTTCTCCAGCGCACGCCGTGTGTCGTCGTCGAATTTTTGCGTGACCTGCACTGGCTCGCCGTATTTGCGTAGCGTGACCTGGATGAGACCCAGTTTAAGTTCCGGAGTGAGTCCGTTGTAGGCAGCGCGCATGTTTTCCACCACCACAGGGTCCGGCGTACCGTTGGGGATGCAGCGCCAATAGGGAGTGTTGGTGGCCTTGCCAATCAGCTCCAGGACGCTCAGGTCCACCAGCGTACGGATGGCCGAATGCCGCCCCTGCAGGTACTTGCCCTCCAGCTTGAAGCCAAAGGCGTCGCCATAAAAGCCCAGGCTCGCGTTGTCTTCGGAGCTGAAGTTGAGCACCTTCACCACGTTGGAGGCCTGTATCTGCGGCACCATCTGCTGGGTGGCAAAGCTCACCAGGTTCAGGTCCAGCGCCAGCGCCGAATAGATCGCCGTACGCTTCATGTCGCCACCCATGGTGACCTTGCCGTTGCCGCCACCAAACTCGATGCCAGCAGAATTGACCCTCCCTGCTCCCGCGATGGCGCGGTCAAATTCGGTCAACGCACCCGTGATCAGAAAGTCGGGCATGGTGACCCCAAACTTGGCACCCAGCTGGGCCTGCGAGACGAGATAGTCCGGGTGATAAGGCACGTACACCACGCGCGCGCCGATGCGGTTGACCGCAGTGCGCACCATCTCCGTGATGTCGCCGGGGATCTCGGCGCCCACCAGGGGGCTCGACAGGTTGGTGGCATCCAGAATGCTGCGCGTCTGCATGTACAGGACGGGGTCGCCCTCCTTATAGATATCCAGCATGCGCCCAAAGCGGCCCAGCGCCAGCGAGTAAGGACTGAGGTTGGTCACAGGCAGCAGCTTGTCGGCCTCACGCTCCTGAAGCAAGGCATTGGCGTCCTTGAGCGCGTTTTCGGTGGAGGCGCAGCCAGCCATAGCGGCCACTGCGAGCATCAGCGCTCCCCATCGCAGGGTTCTTTGTGTGGTCATGTTTCTTGGTGTTGTTTGGTGATATCCGCGGCGCCCGCTCTCCCCGGGGCCATGCTTGCAGAAACCCCGGCGCGTAGTCAGCGCCGCGAATTGAGTACGGTGATGTTCTCTACACCCTTGCCTTCCACATACAACGTCACGTTGCCGTTCACATTGCCTTGAATGACCGGGCTGGCAATACGCAGGCTACCGTCCGCGCCGCGCTGTACATCGGAATAGGTCGACCGGATAACGATGTTTTTTTGCCCGTCGGGAAGCTTGAGCGTGCCATCCGGCTGCACCAGCGCGCTCTGTTCCACCAACGTGTTTTGCGCAATAGCGCGGTTCACACGCGCCTTGGCGCTGACCGACGGGTAAACGCCGTCATTGAGCCGAACACCACTTTGCGCCATGTCTTTGTAGGCGCCGAGCTGTTCACCGTAGTTCACCATCTGCGCCTGCGCACCTGCGGCAAACAGCACGAGGACGCCGGCAACGCAGTGCCCGCCGAATGCGCGCAACGCACGCCGACCCGAATCTCCGCGTGTATTCTTCATTTGCAACTCCTTCATGGGTATCCAAAGAAATCGGAACATCGGTTTGCCCCGGGCAGACGGCGCCTTGCGGGGTCAGACCACCTACATGCTCAGCAGATTGACGGCAGGCAGCACAGTCACGGACTGGTTCACCACGCCCGTAGAGGGGATGGTGTAGGTGTAGCCCGGGTTGGCGGCGAACGCAGCGTTACCCGCAACCCCTACGACGCCTGTGATGGCGCCACCCACGTTGCGCACACTTCCGGACGTCATGCCCGCAGCAGCGGCCGACATGTTGCCCACGATGGTCACCGCGCCGGTGATCACACCCTGGTTGATCACCGAGTTGGAGACCCCTCCGACGGCTGCGTTGCCCTGGTTCCCGGCAATGACCACAGTGCCTGCCATCACGCCTTGATTGACCAGCGAGTTGACCGTGCCCCCCAGGGTTGCGCTCCCCCGGTTTCCCGCGATGAGTACGCGCCCCGAGAGTTGCCCTCGGTTGTCCACACTGTTGACAGTGCCGCCCCCGGTGGCGTTGCCCTGGTTGCCTGTCAGCACCAACTGTGCGCCGGTGATGCTGCCCCTGTTGTGAACGCCATTGACAAGCCCGCCGCCGGTAGCACGGCCGGTGTTGCCCGCCAGCAAGATCTGGCTGCCGCGTATCGAACCCGACCCCGTAACGCCGCTGACCTTGCTATTGCCACCCTGCGCGCTGGCCTGGTTGCCCAGGATGGTGATGCTGGATGCCGTGATGCTGCCGTCGGCGCGCACACTGTTGGCAACACCGCCGTTGGCAGACCCCGCATTGCCCAGGATGGTGATCTGGCTGCCCGTGATGCGGCCGTTGCCGACCACGCTGTTGATGGCGCCACCTTCGCGCGCCGAGCCCTGGTTGCCCAGGATGGTGATGCTGCCGCCCTGCAGGCTGCCGCCCACGTCCACACTGTTGGCCACACCCTGCTGGGCCGCGCCCTGGTTGGCGGTCACGGTGACGGAAGACGCCGCAATGCGGCCACGGCTTTGGGCGCGCACACTGTTGGCGAGGCCGTCGCGGCCAGACGCCTGCGCGGTTCCCTGGTTGCCAGCAACCTGCACCGAGCTGCCCTGCACGGTGCCGTCCACCTGCACACTGTTGGCCAGCGCCGTGCTGCCCCCGTCTGCCTGGGTGGACCCGGCGGTGTTGCCAGCGATCAGCGTCTGAAGCGCATCCACACGACCCCCGGCACCTTGCGAAAAGCTGTTGGCGGCCGCCAGGCCTTCGGTGGCGTGCACGCGGCCCGCCGTGTTGCCCAGCAGTTGCAGGCTGGCCGCGCGCATGCTGCCCAGCACCTGAATTGCGTTGGCGTTGGCCTGGCCCACACCCTTGCCGAAGGCGGCAAACCCGGCCACGGTTCCTTCGCGTCCCTCGCTGCGCACGTCCGACGCCGTGTTGCCCGCCAGCGTGAGCGTGCTGGCGTCCACGCGGCCCTGCGCATTGATCGCCAGCGCATTGGTGTTGATGCGCCCCCCGTCGGCGTTGAGCCCACGTGCCGTGTTGCCCGCGACCTGCAGGCTACTCTGTGCCAGAGCGGGGGTGCCCGAGCCATCCATATAAAGTCCGTTGGCCGCCAGCACGCCGTTGGACTTGGTGCCCACACCCAGCGCCTGTGCACCACTGCCCGTGGCGCGAATGTCGTCAGCGGTGTTGCCCGCAATGACCACGGGACTGCCCTGCACGCGTGCACCGCGGTACGCAGCCAGCGCGTTGACGAGCGCGGTGCCGCCCAGCGCCTGCACGTTGCGCGCGGTGTTGCCCGCAATGAGCCAGGGCGACGATGCGTCGACCAGCGCGCCGTCGTGCAGCACCAGCGCGTTGGCGGCGGCGCGCGCGCGGCTCTCGCGTCCGGCCAGGCCGCCCGCACCCGATACGGAGTCGGCAGTGGTGGCAATGTCGCTGGCGTTGTTGCCACTGAGCGTGCCGGCGGCAGAGAGCTGCGAAGGCGCCCCCGACCCGTTTTCGAGCGCCACGCTGTTGGCCATCAGTGCACCGCCACGCGCATTCAGGCGCGACGCGGTGTTGCCTGCCACGGTAAGCGTCGAAGCATCCAGCTGCGAGCCCGTGACGGCCAGGGTGTTGGCCAGCGCAGCCGACTGCTGGCTGGCAGAAAACAGCAGCCCGCCCCCTGCCTGCGCGGCATAGCCTGTGGACTGCACGCCGTCCGCCCGGTTGCCTGCCAGGGTGACGGTAGAGCCCTGCACGCGGCCTTCGGTCACCATGAGCGTGTTGGCAGCGGCCAGCCCGCCCGACCCTGTGATTGACCTGCCCTGATTGCCGCTGACGGCAATGGTTGCGCGATCGAGCGTGGACTGGTGGTCTGCCACCACCGTGTTGGCCAGGGCGCGTCCGTTGCGCTCCATGGCGCCCACCACGCCGCCACCGATCGAGCCCGATGCACCGGCGGTGCGCACCTGCTCGGCCGCATTGCCGGCCAGCAGCACCTGGCCGCCCTGTGCGGTGGCGTTGTCCAGCCACAGGCTGTTGGCTGCCGCGCCGCCGCCGGTGGCAACCACATCGCGCGCCTCGTTGCCGCTCAGGCGGTGCACTGGCCCGGCGACCAGTTCGCCACGGCTGACGGAGATGGTGTTGGCGAGTGCTGCAGCAGACACCCGGACATCGGCCAGTGCCCCGCCCAGAATGCTGCCCTCCCCACCCCAGGCCTGGACATTGCGCGCCCTATTGCCCGACACGCTGCCCCGGTAGCCCGCGGAGTCCGCAAGCTGGTGGTCTGAAAAACTGATGCTGTTGGCCAGCGCACTGCCGCCAGTGGCGATCACCTGGCGGGCTTCGTTGCCCGCCAGCGTGAGCTGCGCGCCCTTGAGCTCGCTGGAGGCGAGCATCACTGCGTTGGCAGCGGCCACACCGCTCAGGTCGACCTGCGCGATGGTGCCGCGCCCCACGCCAGAGCTGCCACCACCCGCACGCACGTCTTCAGCGCGGTTGGCGGTTTGCACAACGCGGGTGGTGTCCAGGCTGGACCGCGCGGCCGTAAGCGCGTTGGCCAGGGCCGAGCCGCCAATGGACGTGATGCCACGTGCTTCGTTGCCAGATACATGCAGCTCGGAGTTTCTTACCTGTGTCGCATCCAGCAGCACGCTGTTGGCCGTGGCACGGCCGGGCATCTGCAGCGACCCGGTGCCCAGCAGCACCTCGGCCTTGGCGCCGAACGCGGCCACCTCCGCGGCGCGGTTGCCCTGCACCATCACTTGACTGGACGTGAGCGGCTTGGCCCCCGTGCCGCTGGCGGCCAGCACCATGTTGGCCGTGGCTGCACCGCCGAGCGCGTGCACAAAACCGTTGACCTGATTGCCCAGCACCTGCACCTGCGACTGGCGAACCTGCATGGCCGCCAGCCCGATACCGTTGGCCTGGGCCGTGCCTGCCAGATCCACGCGCATGCCTGCATTGGCCAGGGCGGAACCCTTGCCGCCCGTGGACACCACGGGGCCTGTGGACTGGTTGCCTTGCACGCCTATGCGGCTCGTGCCGTCCACTTCGGTGCCAGCGCTGTTCTTGTGCCAGCCCAGCCCCCCCAGCATCGACTCTTGCGCCGCTGCCTGTATCGGCGTCACCGTGATCGAGGCTGCGAGCAGCCACAGGGTGGCGCCAGCGCCCCCGCGTGGCGACTTGGTTGTGTTGCGCGATGGTTGCACCCGCAGCCCTTTGTGTTGGTGTTCGTTTCACAGGCCACCCGGGCAGCGCCGGGGGCCTGCATTGCTGGCCTGTGGGCGATCAGTTGATGTTGATGCTGTTCACATTGGCCGTGCCCCCGATGGCCTTGATGTCGGTGGCCTCGTTATTGCTGACCGTGATTTCGGAGTTGCGGATCTTGGAGCCGGTGATGTTGACGCTGTTGACGTTGGCAACGCCTTCCATGGAGATTTCTCCGACCTTGATGCCGGCCTTGCCGCCACCAGCGATCACGTTCGTGGCCTTGTTCCCGGTCACGGTGATGCGGCTGTTGGTGACCTCGGAACCCGCAGAGCCCTTGCCCGAGAACAGGCCGGGGATGGCAACGTTGCCGCTCTGGGCAAAGGCAGCACCGCAGGTCAAGGCCAGCGCGGCGACGGTGGTAATGGCGAGTTTGCGCATATCCATAATCCTTCAAAGAGTTGAAATTAATCGACGGGCAGCCTGTTGCGGCTTGCAAACGGATTCTTGTGGAGCGCGCCAGCCAATGGGTAATCAAATGTACCGAGTGACCGAGCCCTGGTTGCCCTGTGTTATCCACAGGCGTTGGATCAGATCAAATTGATGCGCAGCGCTGGCCAGTAGGTAAGCGGCAGAACACCATTGACCTCGATGTGGCGCAGATTTCCACAGTGGACAGGCGCACGACACTTGTCAATTCAACTCCTGCGATATAACAAGTATTTACATTTCAGATCATTATGAAATGACATACACATTCAGTCATCTTCCCAATTAATAAAATGAACAGATATTCGCTTCAAACTGTCATAAAAATGAAATCAATAATCACGCGCAGCGGCGCATATATCGCCACCGTGTGGGCCCTCCTGGGGTGTTCCCCTTCAGGCCCCGCCATCAGCTACCCCAGCGACGCACAGCTGTCGGCCGCATTGGAGGCACAGTTTGCGAGCGATCGCCACAGTGCAGCGGCACGCGACCTGATCCGGACGTTGGGCGGAGAGAGCGGTCGCCTGCGGTACCACATCCGCCATGTGATCCATCGCCAAGGGTCGTACGACACGCGTTATGACGCCGTGCTGGTCATGGGCCAGTCAGGTACGCAGAGCCTGCAGGCCCTGTATGCAAGCATGATTCCCGAGGCCGAGCGCGCCAAGCTGCCACAGGCCAGCCTGGAGGCCTACGAAGGTTGGCTCAGGCAGCAGGCGCAGGCGCTTCAAAAAACATCGGAGGCCCAGGCGCAATCCCTGCTGAACACGCTGGAGCTTCTGGGCAAGTGCTACCGGGACCAAAAGGCCGGCGCCGAGGTCACGGTGATGGAAGGCCTGGGCGCCCTGGTGTCGCCCGAGCGCAATGGATGGTTTGCAGAAAAACTGGCGCTGCCCGACACGGTGGCGCGCTGCCTGCCCGCCTGATCCATCAGCCTGGGGGCGCTGCAGCGCGCGGCGTGATCTGCGACCGCAGGGCCGCCAGAACCAGCGCGGCGGCATCCCGTGCGTTCAAACGGGCGGTATCCACCAGGAGACGGTGGCCACGGCCCTCTGCCCAGGGCGCGTAGTCATGGCGCTGAACGGCATCCCAGGTCGGCACGGCCAATCCGGCCACGTCGCCCACCCTCGTTTCCACCCGGCGCCGGTGCTCCGCTGCGTCGGTGCAGACAACCTCCACGAACAGCGACGGCACCTGCACTGCCTCCGCCACGGAGCGCCAGGCGTTGCGCGTCACCTGCAGCGGATTCACGCAGTCAGCAAGCACCGGCAAGCCCTGCGCAAGCTGTGTGCGCGCCAGGGCGTATGCCACCAGGTACCCTGCCGCTCCCACATCGCCGCCCGCCAGCACGTTGGAGTCCCGCAGTGCCTGTTCAATGGTGTCGATGCGCAGATACACCGCGGGCCACTGCGACAGCAAGGCGTGTGCGACGCTGCTCTTGCCCACGCCGGGCAACCCGCCCAGCACCACCAGCACCGGCAACGGCGCCGGGGAAGCGGCCATGGTCAATCCACCACCGTCAGTTTGGCCACCGACAGCGCCAGCCACTTGGTGCCGTGGCGCGGGAAGCTGACCTGCGCGCGCGCGTCGTCGCCCGTGCCCTCGATGGCCAGCACCTTGCCTTCGCCGAACTTGGTGTGGAACACGTTGATGCCTGCGCGCAGGCCGTGGGACGGTGCAGTCTTCTGCACGGGCACCGGAGGGCTCGCAAAGGTCTCGGATTTGAAGCCAAATTGGCCTCTAGCGCTTGATGGATAAGCGCCACCTGCTCCTGAATTAGGAGCATACGATCCAAACCCCTGCTGCTTGGGCGTGATCCACTTGAGCGCGGCCTCAGGCAGCTCGTCAAAAAAGCGGCTCTTGATGTTGTAGCGCGTCTGCCCATGCAGCATGCGCGTTTGCGAGTGGCTCAGGTACAGGCGCTTGCGCGCACGGGTGATGGCCACGTACATCAGTCGGCGCTCTTCCTCCAGGCCGTCACGTTCGGTGGACGAGTTTTCGTGCGGGAACAGGCCCTCTTCCATGCCGCCGATGAACACGGCATCAAACTCCAGCCCCTTGCTGGCGTGCACGGTCATCAGTTGCACGGCGTCCTGGCCGGCCTGGGCCTGGTTGTCGCCCGCTTCGAGCGCGGCGTGGGTCAGGAAGGCGGCCAGGGGCGAGAGGGTTTCGCCGGTGTCGGCGTCCACGATACCCGGCACGGCGGGCTTCAGGGGTTCGTCCAGCACCGGTGCGTTGGGGTCCAGCCCCTGGCTGACCGGGCTTTGGGCGCTCTGGGTGAGCGGCGTGCCATGCTCGTCCAGTGGCAGGGCCACGGCGTCGCGGCCAAAACCTTCCTGCGTAACAAAGCTCTCGGCGGCGTTGACCAGTTCTTCCAGGTTCTCGATGCGGTCGGCGCCTTCCTTCTCCGTGCGGAAGTGCTCCACCAAGCCCGTGGATTCGAGCATCTGCTCGATGATGCCGCGCAGGTTCAGCCCCTGCGTATGCTCGCGCAGCACGTCCACCATGGCCACAAACGCGCCCAGGTTGGCGCCCGCCTTGCCGGGCACGGCGCTCACCGCGTCGTGCAGCGAGCAACCGGCGGCGCGGGCCGCGTCCTGCAGCACCTCGATGCTGCGCGCACCAATGCCGCGCGGCGGAAAGTTGACGACACGCGTGAAGCTGGTGTCGTCGTGTGGGTTCTCCAACAGGCGCAGGTAGGCCAGTGCGTGCTTGATTTCAGCACGCTCAAAAAAGCGCAGTCCACCGTACACGCGGTAGGGCACGCTGGCGTTGAACAGCGCCGACTCGATCACCCGGCTTTGCGCATTGCTGCGGTAGAGCACGGCGATTTCCTTGCGCTCAAAGCCGTCGTTGCGCACGAGTTGCTTGATCTCATCGACCATCCACTGCGCCTCCGCCAGGTCAGAGCTGGCTTCGTACACGCGCACGGGCTCGCCCGCGCCCTGCGTGGTGCGCAGGTTCTTGCCCAGGCGGCGGCTGTTGTGGCTGATGAGGGCGTTGGCCGAATCAAGAATGTTGCTGTAGCTGCGGTAGTTCTGCTCCAGCTTGATCTGGCGCTGCACATCAAACTCGCGCACAAAGTCGGTCATATTGCCCACGCGCGCACCGCGAAAGGCGTAGATGCTCTGGTCGTCGTCGCCCACGGCGATGACGCTGCCGCGCGCTTCAAAGCGCCCGCCCACCTCATTGCCCGCCAGCTGCTTGAGCCAGGCGTATTGCAGCTTGTTGGTGTCCTGAAACTCGTCCACCAGGATGTGCTGAAAACGGCGCTGGTAATGCTCGCGGATCGGGTCGTTGTCGCGCAGCAGTTCGTAGCTGCGCAGCATCAGCTCGCCGAAGTCCACCACGCCTTCGCGCTGGCATTGTTCTTCATACAGCTGGTAGATCTCGACCTTTCTGCGCGCATCGCTGTCATGCGTTTCGACATCGCCCGGGCGCAGGCCCTCTTCCTTGCAATTGGCAATGAAGTACGACAGCTGCTTGGGCGGAAAGCGCTCGTCGTCCACGTTGTGCTGCTTGCAAAGGCGCTTGATGGCCGAGAGCTGGTCTTGTGTGTCGAGGATCTGGAACGACTGCGACAGCCCCGCCGCCTTGTGGTGCGCGCGCAAGAGCCGGTTGCACAGGCCGTGGAAGGTGCCAATCCACATGCCACGCACGTTGACCGGCAGCATGGCCGACAGCCGCGCCACCATTTCCTTGGCGGCCTTGTTGGTGAAAGTGACAGCCAGAATGCCGCCGGGCGTGGCGTAGCCGTTTTGCAGCAGCCAGGCGATGCGGGTGGTGAGCACACGCGTCTTGCCCGAGCCTGCGCCCGCCAGTATCAGTGCGTGGCCTGCGGGCAGCGTGACGGCCGCCAATTGCTCGTCGTTCAGATTGGCCAAAAGGGGCGATGCGGCCGAGGCTGCACCGGAGTGTGGGGGCACCAGGGCATCCGGCGCGCCCGAAAACGGGTCTTGTGGGAACATGCGGCCATTGTAGAAACCGCCCCGGCGCCCGCTTCATCTGCCCATGAAAAACATTGCCTGCACCCTGGCCAGCGTATTGGTTCTGGCCCAGCCATCCTCTGCACTGGCCCAGGCCAGTTGCAGCAGCGACGGCACGCCGCAGCCCGTGGCCATTTTCGAGCGCTTCATCAGCTCAGACTGCGAGGCCTGCTGGACCGATGCAGCCACACCGTCGCCCTCTGCCACCGCAGGTGCGGTGGTGCTGGACTGGATCGTGCCGGGCCAGGCCGGTGATGAAGCCCCCCTTTCGGCCGCCGCCACCAACGATGCACTGGCGCGACTGCAGGCCCTGGGCCGCGCACCCCCTGCGGCCACCGATGTGTACACCGCCGCGGTGGAAGGCGCCCGGCCCGCCCGCCTGCGCGTGGCCCATGGCCTGCCCTTCAACGACTATCTGGGCACCGCCATCGCATTCACACCCACACGGCGCTACGGCGCGGCGCCCGATGCGATGGCGTTTTATCTGCTGCTGGTGGAATCCGTGCCGGCAGGCACCGAAGGCACGAGAGTCGGCCGGAATATGGTTAGAAATATGCTCCAGGGCACATGGGACAAGCGCGATACGCTATCAAATTCAAAGCAAACAAAATGGATGGAATCCCGGTCCATGCGCATACCGGACGGCGCGCAACCCGAGCGGCTGCGCATGGTGGGCTGGGTGCAGGACGCGCAGGGCCGCGTGGTGGCCGCAGCACAGTCGGCTTGCCGCTAGGCCGCCCGGCCTACCCGAAAGTCGTAAGCGGCACACCGACCGCAGCAGCCCCGGGCGCCTTGGTGATACCGCTCATACCACCAAGGTTATAGGGCCCGTCGCGCAGGCCGGTAGAATCAAGCACCGGGCCCAAGTTTCTTGACGCCCGGTTTTTTGTGCCCGCGCAATTTGCGGGGTCGGAGCTGGCTCACACGCCAGTGCCCACAAAGCCGGGCCCAAGCCAAGCGCCCACCGCAGCAAAAATTGTTTTGCCGCGTCCTTTGATGGAGCTTGGAATCTCATGGAAATTTTCGACTACGACAACATCCTTCTGCTGCCGCGCAAATGCCGCGTGGAAAGCCGTTCGGAGTGCGATGCCAGCGTGGAGCTGGGCGGCCGTTCGTTCCGCGTGCCGGTAGTGCCTGCCAACATGAAAACGGTGGTGGATGAAAAAATCTGCACGTGGATGGCGCAAAACGGCTACTTCTACGTGATGCACCGGTTTGATCTGGACAACATCCAGTTCGTGAAGGACATGCATGCCAAGGGCTGCTATGCCTCCATCTCGCTGGGCGTCAAGCAGCCGGACTACGCCACGGTGGACCAGCTCGTGGCCCTGGGCCTCACGCCCGAATACATCACCATCGACATCGCCCACGGCCATGCCGACACGGTCAAGGCCATGATCGGCTACCTCAAGCAGCACCTGCCCAAGGCCTTCGTCATCGCAGGCAATGTGGCCACCCCCGAGGCCATCATCGACCTGGAAAACTGGGGAGCTGACGCCACCAAGGTGGGCGTGGGCCCGGGCAAGGTGTGCATCACCAAGCTCAAGACCGGTTTTGGCACTGGCGGCTGGCAGCTCTCGGCCCTCAAGTGGTGCGCGCGTGTGGCCACCAAACCCATCATTGCCGACGGGGGCATCCGAAGCCACGGAGACATCGCCAAAAGCATCCGCTTTGGCGCGACGATGGTGATGATCGGCTCGCTGTTTGCGGGCCACGAAGAATCGCCCGGCAAGACGGTGGAAGTTGACGGAGAGCTCTTCAAGGAATACTACGGCTCTGCCAGTGATTTCAACAAGGGCGAGTACAAGCACGTGGAAGGCAAGCGCATCCTGGAGCCCATCAAGGGCAAGCTGGCCAACACGCTGGTGGAGATGGAGCAGGACGTGCAAAGCTCCATCAGCTACGCGGGCGGCAAGAAGCTGATGGATATCCGCAAGGTGAACTACGTGATCCTGGGCGGCGACAACGCCGGTGAGCATCTGCTGATGTGAGGGCGGGCGCCGGGTGCGTAGTCCTACGGCTTTCTCACTATCGGGCACCAAAGCATGCCCAGCGCACTGCCTGGGCCAGCGGACACCGCGCAAGGGCCGCCATGCCGCGCAGGCGGCGCTCTACTTGCGTGCGCTGGTGGCGCCCCCCCTTCCCGAGAGGAGGCGGAAGGCGCCCAGCGCCACAGGGGTTTGCTTCGGTTCATGCCCGCAGCAGGTTCAGCGCCATGTGGTGCAGGTCATGCCCAGGCGTTGCCAGCGCATCCACGATGCTGAAGTGGTGCAGCCCAGGCAGCACCTGGCTGCGCGGCACAAAGTGGCTACCCCAGGCGTCTTGCATGAGCTGGTTCTGCCGCAGGAACTCGGGGCTTTCCTCTGCGCCGACCGCACAGAACAGCGTACCCGCAGGCGGCTCCAGCAGGCGCGCGGGGCTGTACTGCAGCACCTGCTGGTCGGTGAGGTTCAACACCGACTGGTACATGGGGGTGTACATGATCGGCTCCAGGTCGTGCACGCCGGAAATGGAAAGCGCATTGCGCACCAGCCGGTCGGGGAGCCCCTGGCCAATGAGCGGCCACACACTGGTGAGCAGCAAAGCCGCCAGATGCCCCCCGGCAGAATGCCCCGCCACCGTGATGCGGGCGGGGTCTCCCCCATGCTCGCCGATGTGGCGCCACACCCAGCCCAGCGCCTTTTCCATCTGGCGAACGATGTGCGGAATGGTGACCGGTGCCTCCGGCGTGCCGGGGCACAGCGCGTAGTTCACCACCACCACGCACACACCCGCCTGGTTGAACGGTGGGGCGATGAACGAATGATCTGCCTTGTCGAGCGAGCGCCAGTACCCGCCGTGAATGAACACCAGCACGGGAGCGCCTGCAGCGGCGGGCCGTGCAGAAGGAAAGATGTCCAGTGTTTCGCCCGCTCCCGTGCCATAGGCCACATCCAGCACACAGGGGTGGCTTGCACGCACCCGGGCCGATTCGTCTGCCCAGCGCTGAAGGTAGTCCATGTGGTCGGGCACCAGCGCGCGGTTGTTGTACATGCGCTCCAGCCAGGCGGGGTCATGCGGGGGCAGGCTCATGGGTAGGGTCTCCTGTAGCGGTGCGGCATCATCATTCCAATCCCGCGGCGCTGCAAGCTCCGTGACAGGGTGACGCACCAAAAAAGCACATGATGTACGCCAAGATAACGATCCTGGATGAATGACGCCATGACCACCACCCCACTTCGCATTGCCGTGCTGGGCACAGGAATGATGGGCCAGCCCATCGCCCGGCGATTTCACGCCGCTGGCCACCTTGTGCATGCCTGGAACCGCACCCAGGCCAAGGCCGAGCCTCTGGCCGCGCTGGGAATCGCCGTGCACGACACCGCGGGCGGGGCCGTGGAGGGGGCTGATGTCGTGGTCAGCCTGCTGGAAAACGGCCCGGCGGTGGGACAGGTCCTTTTTGAAGCTGGCGCAGCGCGCGCCATGCGCAAAGGTGCCCTGTTCATTGACATGGCTTCCATCCAGCCAAGGGAAGCACGCGACCACGCTGCGCGCCTGGGCGAGATGGGGCTGGCCCACCTGGATGCCCCGGTATCCGGTGGCACCGTGGGCGCGGAAAACGGCACGCTCGCCATCATGGTGGGGGGCCGCGCTGAAGACTTTGCAAGGGCGCAACCCTTGTTTGCTGCGTGTGGCCGGGCCACCCACGTGGGCCCGCACGGCGCCGGCCAGCTCACCAAGCTCGCCAATCAAATGATCGTGGGCATCACCATTGGAGCGGTCGCCGAGGCATTGCTGTTTGCATCCAAGGGCGGCGCGGACATGGCCAAGGTGCGCGAGGCCATCCAGGGCGGTTTTGCCGACAGCCGCATCCTGCAACTGCATGGACAGCGTATGGTGGACCGTGACTTTGCCCCACGCGGCCGCATGGCCGTCCAACTCAAGGATATGCGCAACGCACTGGCAACGGCGGGTGAGATCGGATTCGACGCGCCCATCACCACCCTCTTCGAGAATCTGTATGCACAAGGCGTCGATCATGGGCTGGGCGAGCTGGACCACAGCGGTCTGTTTGTGGAACTGGCAAGCCGCAACGCACTGCAATAATTTTGAGACCCCTTGCCAGCCGGCAAAAAGTTAGTGCATAATTCGAGGCTCTGCAGCAACGCAGACAGATTTACAAAAAAGTTTGGGTTCTTAGCTCAGTTGGTAGAGCAGCGGACTCTTAATCCGTAGGTCGAGTGTTCGAGTCACTCAGGACCCACCAAACACAGGCCGCAAGGCACAAAGCGCCGACGCTATTACAAAGATAGCGGCGGCGTTTTTTTTTGAGCTCCGCAGACTCACCAGAGCATCGGTGATGCAGCGCCTGCTGCTCCGCAGACTCACCGGAGCATCGGTGATGCAGCGTCTGCACAGAATCAACGCCACCTGACCCGGGGTACTGAAACACCATGGGGGAGCCTCCCCAAATGCCCACAACCCGGGCTGGATCCTGTACGGCGCACGCCAGGTTTTTCGCAGCGATGAGCAAGGCAAGGAAAAGGGCCAGGGTGCCGACAATACAGAGCCTTTGCTAAAACCAGACCCCGCTACCAATTCCGCATGAACCCCAACGCCCACACGCTCTGGCGCGCACCCCAATGGGCTCTGGCAGCCCTTCTTGCCGTGCTGGGCATGCTGGGGCCTTTCTCGATCGACACCTACTTACCCGCATTTACAGGCATTGCCAAAGCGCTGGATGCCACCCCGATAGAGATGCAGCAGACGCTGTCTGCCTATCTGTTCGGGTTTGCATTCATGAACCTTTTCCACGGGGCGCTGGCGGACAGCTTTGGACGAAGGCCGGTCGTGTTGTGCGGAATCGCGATGTTCACGGTGGCCTCGGCCGGTTGCGCCCTGTCGCAAACCATCGAGCAACTGATAGCGTTCAGGGCGTTGCAGGGTTTGTCGACAGGCGCAGGCATTGTGGTGTCGCGCGCCGTCATTCGCGACATGTTCCCTCCCGCACGTGCACAGCAGGTCATGAGCCAGGTGACCATCTATTTTGGTGTTGCCCCTGCCATTGCACCCATCGTTGGCGGCTGGCTGTTTGTACACGCGGGCTGGCACAGCATCTTCTGGTTTCTGACGCTGGTCGGGGTGGTGCTATGGATCGCAAATTTCCGGCTGTTGCCCGAAACACTGCAGGCCGACCATCGACAGCCGTTCAACATTCCGCATCTGATGCGCGGGTACTGGCAGCTGGGTTCGAGCGCCCGCTTTGTGCTGCTGGCACTCGCAAGCGGCATTCCCTTCAATGGCATGTTTCTGTACGTACTGGCAGCCCCCGCCTTTCTGGGCGAACACCTTGCCCTGGCGCCTACCCAGTTCTACTGGTTTTTTGTACTCACCATTTCTGGAATCATGGCGGGCGCGTGGCTCAGCGGACGACTGGCTGGCAGGATCCCTCCAAAAAAGCAGATACGGCACGGCTTTGTCATCATGTTCAGCGTCGCGGTCTGCAATCTGGTAGCAAACTTTCTGTTCACGCCCCACGCAGCCTGGTCGTTGTTGCCCATTGCCATTCTTTGCGTTTGGCTGGGCGTTGATGGTGCCCGTGGTGACCTTGCTCGTACTGGACCTGCACCCTGAGCGCCGTGGCATGGCGTCATCGATGCAGGCCTTTGTGGGATCCACAGCAAACGGCGTGGTTGCGGGCGTACTCGTCCCACTGGTCATGCATTCAACCATTCTGCTGGCCTTGGCATCGCTGTGCATGATGGGCATAGGCATGGCGGCATGGATGTACCTGCATCGGCGATGGCCCGATGTTGGCCGAACGGTGACTCCCGGTTGAGCCTCGGATTTGTGCATCACCGCACATGCTGCAACAATGACGTGCATTGGCGCCTTGGCGCCCCGGGCGCATGCCGACAGTCCGACGCCCGGAGGCTCAAAGAACCGCCATGCAACTTTTGAAACTGGTAGAGAGCAAAGTCCGGGTAGGCATCCCACTACCCTGGAATGTGCGCAACCAGGATTGCACCTTGCTGCTTGCGCAAGGACACGTCATTCACAACAACACCCAGCTGGAAACCCTGCTGGACCGTGGCATGTTTGTCGATATGGAGGAGTACAAGGCTGTGGAAGCCTTGCAGGAACCGGAAGCCAAGCCTCCCATCAGTCTTTACACCCGCTGGACCCTCGCCATCGACGCGCTGGAAGTGATCCTGCCGCATTTCAGCGACGCGCCCGACGGCCTTGACGCCATTCACGCGCTGGCAGACGAGATTCTGGAACTCGCTGATGTTGACGCCGATCTCGGCCTTTTCGTGGCCATCCGGCAAGATCAGGCAAAGCACCTGCGCTACGGATACAGCCATGCCGTCCATACCGCCTTCCTGTGCGGGCTGATGACACAGCAGCTGCATTGGTCAAGCGAGCGCGCGCGATTGATCACACTGGCCGCGCTCACGATGAACGCAAGCATCGCAGAGTTGCAGACGCACATGGCGGCGCAAGACTACCCCGCACTCGATCGGCAACGCGCGCAGATACGACTGCACCCTGAACACAGCGTCGCACTCCTTGAGAAAGCCGGCGTCGCCGATTCAGAGTGGCTCACCACAGTCCTGCAACACCACGAGCAGAATGGGGGTACGGGCTATCCGAAGGGTATTTCAACGGTCAGCGAGGCTGCGCAAGTGCTCCGTATGGCAGATGTGTTCATCGCACGCATCACCCCAAGGCAACTGCGCCAATCACTGTCCATCCAGGACGCTGCACGGTGCATGTTCAAAGAGGACAAGGGCGGTCCGCTGTCCATGGCAGCCATCAAGGTGCTGGGGATCTACCCCCCCGGGGATCTCGTAAAACTGGCGTCCGGGGAGATGGGTATCGTGATGCGCCGCGGCCCCGAAGCGCGCTGCCCGCTGGTGGCAGCAGTGACTGACCACCATGGCAAGGGAGTCAGCACGACCCTGCACCGCGACACCTCCCTCGCAGAGTACGCCATCACGGGCCCCGCAACAGAACGAGCCTCGCTCTCCCGGGTACCACCGGAACGGCTGTACGGCTACGCCGTCCCCGCCCACTGAAACAACTCTCAGCAAACCCCGATCAGCCCACGCTAGCAGGCGTACCGCCGGTCAACACCCTTGTCCTGGTAGTACCTGGTTTTTTCCGCATACATCGCCTGGTCAGCACGGTGGATGGCCGACTCCACCATATCGCCTGATTGGCATGAGGCAATGCCGATTGCCAAACTGACGGGCTGACCCGGGTAGAACTGGTTGTTCAGCTCGAGCATGGAGAGAATCCGGTCCTGAAGCGCCAGGGCGCTGCGCTCGTCCACGCCAGGCAACAGCACGATAAACTCGTCGCCTCCGATGCGCGCCGCACAAGCCGGCGGATCCACGGCCTTGGCCAGCACTTCGCCCACCCTGCGCAAGAGTGAATCCCCTGCTGCATGGCCCTGCTCGTCATTCACCGCCTTCAGCCCGTTCAGGTCGATGGCGATGATGGACAAAGGCCACGGACCTTTGCGGGTGATGCGGTTGAGCTCTTCGGCATAAAACGCCCGGTTGCGCAGCTGGGTCAGGACATCATGTTTGCCAAGGTACTCCAGGTACGCCTCTGCCTTTTTGCGGGCCGTGATGTCCACCAGTGACAACAGCACCAGCCCCCAGTCGGCAAGAAAGTCCGCCAACACCGAAAACTGCATGTGGATGTACACCGCATCGCCGGACAGTGCGTAGTTGACGACTTCGCGCTGCTGGAAAGTCTTGCCCTCCCACAGATCGAGCAGCTGCTCGGCAAAGGATTCGTGCATCTCACCCCTGAATACCCGCCCGATATTGTTGAGCAGCATCTCCTTGCTGGACGCCCCGAACATGCGCAGCGTCTGCTGATTGACATCGATGACACGGATTTCCTGCATGCAACGTGTGACAAATTCAGGGTGTACCTTGATGAAGGTTTTGAAGTCGTCAATCCCGCTCGCGCGAACCCCGTCAAGCAGTGCCTTTACCGCGCTGAAATCCTCCACCCACAGTGATACCGGTGAATGCTCAAACAGGTCGCGCGCGTACCTTTCGCTGCGCCGCAGCTGGAGAGCACCCTGCACCTGCGCCGTGATGTCTTCCAGTGAAATCAGCACGCGGCCCCAGTCCTGTTCGTAGCCCGGCAGCACGCGGGCACGAATCTGGACGTCAAGCCTTCGGCCATCGAGTGCGTAGTTGACAGACTGGTTTGAAAACTCCAGCTTCCCCGCCCACAGTGCGGCGAGTTCATGGATGACTGCGTCGTGCATGTCATCCCTGAATACCTTGTCCAGGTTTGATTCGAGCGTTTGCTGGCTCTCGGCGGCAAACAGCGCCAGCGTACGCCGGTTGACTTTGAGCACCTTGAGGGCCGCGCTGCACTGACGTAGCCTGCCCGGATCCTGCGCAAGATGGGAGCGCAAGTCTGTGACTCCCTGGGCACGCCAGCCGTCAAAAAGCCGTTTCAGGTCACTGTAATCCTCCAGCCAGAGCGACACAGGCGCCAGATCAAACATGTGCTCAAAGTCAGCACCCGACGACAACGAAGAAGACACAGCAGATTCCTCCAGTGGTCATTATTGACGAGCCATTGATCACAGCTGCCCCCGAAGCGTCGCCGCCATGAAAAAAGGCTGGCACCTTGCGGAACCAGCCTTTGCAGTAGAGGGCAAAGCCCTCTGACAGTGAGCATCAACGCGCGGGTCGTGCCGGGCGCTTGCGGGCATCATGGGCCACGAAAGGCTTGCCGCCACCACCAGCGGGCTTGGCAAATGCCGGTTTGCGTGGCGCGAAATCACCGCGTGGTGCACCCGCATCGCCACGTGGAGCAAAGCCACCACGGCCTGCGTCACCAAATCCAGGCTTGCGGCCGTAACCTTCTCCGTCACGACGCGGTGCAAAACCACGGTCGCCACCACGGTCATCACGGCCCGCAAAACCGCCACCGCCTTCACCACGGGCAGGAGCACCACGGTTGTCACGGCCAGCGAAACCACCGCCAAAGCCACCACCGAAACCACCACGGTCATTGCCACCACGTGCGGGACCACCGAAGCGGCCGCGCGATGGGTTGTCGCGGTTGTCATACGAACGGCCCGGAGCGCCACGGCCACCACCAAAATCGCCACCGCGAGGTGCCTGCGGCGCGCGCTGCGAAGGCTCCATGCCCGGAATCACTTCGGCCTTGAACTGCTGGCGGCTGTACGACTCAATGTCGTAGATCTTGCGGCGATCGCGGAACTCGGCAAACGTGATGGCCAGGCCATCGCGGCCCGCACGGCCGGTACGGCCGATGCGGTGGGTGTAGTCCTCGGCCTTCATGGGCAGGCCGAAGTTGAACACGTGGGTGATGGTGGGCACGTCGATGCCGCGTGCGGCGACATCGGTGGCCACCAGGATCTGCACCTGGCCGGCGCGCAGTGCCATCAAACGGCGGTTGCGCAGACCCTGGCTGAGGGCGCCGTGCAGCGCTACGGCCGAGAAGCCCTCTTGCTGCAGGTCGTTGGCCAGGCCGTCGCATTCCACCTGGGTGCTGGCGAACACGATGGCCTGGTTGATCGTGGTGTCACGCAGCCAGTGGTCCAGCATCTTGCGCTTGTGCTGGGCGTTGTCGGCCCAGTACAGCACCTGCTTGATGTTGGCGTGCTTCTCTTGCGGAGAGTCAATGGTGACCTTCTGCACAGACGAACCTCCGTCGTGCATCACGCGCATGGCGAGCTGCTGGATACGGGGTGCGAACGTGGCGCTGAACATCATGGTCTGCTTGCGCTGGGCGGTCAGCTGGTTCAGTTCGGCCAGGTCGTCCGAGAAGCCCAGGTCGAGCATGCGGTCGGCTTCGTCAACGACCAGGAACTGCACCTTGTCGAGCTTGATCTGCATCGAGCGCTGCAGATCCAGCAGGCGGCCAGGAGTGGCCACCACCAGGTCGGCGTTCTGCAGCTTGGCGATCTGCAGCTGGTAAGGCATGCCGCCCACCACGTTGGCCACGCGCAGGCCACGGCAATGCTTGACCAGGTCGATGGCATCGTGTGCGACTTGCTGAGCCAGTTCACGCGTGGGGCACAGGATCAGGGCGCCAGGGGTGGCGGCCTTGAAGTTGCGCGAGCTGGTGGGGTCCTTGCGTTTGGCACGCTTGGGGGCAGGTTCGCCACGGGCGGCGGCTTCGGCCACGGCGCGCTCGAAAGCAGCGCGCTCTTCGGCTTCGGCAGCAGCCTGCTGGTTGATCAGCGTGTGCAGCACGGGCAGCAGGAAGGCGGCAGTCTTACCGCTGCCAGTCTGGCTGGAAACCATCAAGTCGATGAACTTGGTGGAGTCGTTGCCGCTGCCCATGGCCAAGGGAATGGCCTTGAGCTGCACGCTGGTGGGCTGGGTGTAGCCCAGGTCAGCTACGGCTTGCACCAGTTCAGGGGCGAGGCCCAACTCAATAAAGCCGTTGGGTTCAGCGGTCACGGCAACGTCGGCCGCAGCTGCCACCACGGCGTCCAGAGGGGAAGACTGCACGGAAATCTCGGCAGCAAAGGAAGTATCGGCAGGCGCGAATTCGCCCTGCACCAAAGAGGTGTCGGTCATGATTTTTCTCTCACGAAGACGATCGCAAGCGTAGCCTGCGGGTGGCTTCGTCAATGGTTAAAAAACATCAACCATCAAACGAAACCTGCATTGCTCTGGGCGGATGCTGGTGGGCGTTGTTCGCTGGTCCTGTACTGCCTGGAGGCAGTCGGCCGGCAAGCCCTGTGTGTGAGGGGAGATGCACAAACTGCTAGGAACACTTTCCTGCGCAGCCGCTGATTATGACATGAATAGGTATTTTCCCGCAAGCCCTATCGACTCCAGCTCCATTTTCCCCGAGGAGCGCCGTCTGCCCGCGGCCCCATGCGGCTATACCGACAGCAGGTGCTTGCGGTAGTGCGCCAGCTCATCAATGGATTCGTGCACGTCGGCCAGGGCCGTGTGCTTCTGCGCTTTCTTGAAGCTGGTGTAGGCCTCGGGCTTCCAGCGCTTGGCCAATTCCTTAAGGGTGCTCACGTCCACGTTGCGGTAATGGAAGAATCGCTCCAGCTTGGGCATGTAGCGCACCAGAAAGCGCCGGTCCTGACCGATGCTGTTGCCGCACATGGGCGCGGTCCCCTTGGGCACATATTTGCTCAGGAAGGCAATGATCTGCTGCTCTGCCTCCTCCTCCGTTACGGTCGAGGCCTTCACCTTGTCGATGAGGCCGCTGCGGCCGTGGGTGCCCTTGTTCCAGGCATCCATCTTGCCCAGCAGTTCATCGGACTGGTGGATCGCAAAAACGGGCCCCTCGATGCGGGGCTCCAGACTCGGTCCCGTCACGATGACGGCGATTTCCAGCAGGCGGTCGGTATCGGGCTCCAGGCCGGTCATTTCGCAGTCGAGCCAGACCAGGTTCTGATCAGATTTGGCAAGTGCGTGGGGGGTGGGGTTGTTGGCTTCTGACATGGCGCGCATTGTCGCCGATGGCCTAAACTCGCCGTTCATGCCCACTTCCGAAGCCTTCTCCCCCGCCATGGCGCTGACGCTTGCGTTTGCTGCCGCTCTTACCCTGGGCCTGGCACTCAAGTTCTGGCTTGCTACGCGCCAGATCCGGCATGTGGCGCGGCACCGCAGCGAAGTCCCCGCAGCATTTGCCGAGCGCATATCTCTGGCGGCGCACCAGAAGGCTGCGGACTACACGATCACCAAGGCGCGCCTGGGTTTGCTGGAAATGGCACTGGGTGCGGCGGTGCTCCTGGGCTGGACGCTCCTGGGCGGGCTGGACGCATTGAATCAGACATTGCTCGGCACCCTGGGTGGCGGAATGTGGCAACAGCTCGCGCTGCTCGCCGCCTTTGCTGCCATCAGCGGCCTGATCGACCTGCCGCTGTCGCTGTACCAGACCTTTGTTGTCGAAGAGCGGTTTGGCTTCAACAAGATGACCTGGCGCCTGTGGGTGACCGATGCGCTCAAGGGCCTGCTGGTCGGCGCCCTCATCGGCCTGCCGATTGCCGCGCTGATCCTGTGGATCATGGGCGCGACCGGCCCGCTGTGGTGGCTGTGGGCCTGGTGCTTCTGGATGGGTTTCAACCTGCTGCTGATGGTGGTGTATCCCACTTTCATTGCCCCGCTGTTCAACAAGTTCCAGCCGCTTGAAGACGAGTCGCTCAAGGCGCGCGTGACGGCACTCATGCGACGCTGCGGCTTCTCGGCCAAAGGGCTGTTCGTGATGGATGGCAGCCGGCGCAGTGCCCATGCCAACGCCTACTTCACGGGCTTTGGTGCCGCAAAGCGCGTGGTGTTCTATGACACCCTGCTGCGCCAGTTGACCCCGGGCGAGGTCGAGGCTGTGCTGGCGCATGAGCTGGGGCATTTCAAGCATCGGCACATCATCCAGCGCATCGTGACCTTGTTCGCATTGAGCCTGGCGGGCTTTGCGCTGCTGGGCTGGCTCTCCAACCAGGTGTGGTTCTACACCGGCCTGGGCGTGCGGCCAAGTGTGTCGCTCGATCCGGCCATGGCTGCAGCCCCCAATGATGCGCTGGCCCTGCTGCTGTTCATGCTCGTGGTGCCGGTCGTCACGTTTTTCATCTCCCCGCTGTTCTCCCAACTTTCGCGCCACCACGAGTTCCAGGCAGACGCGTACGCCGTGGCCCAGGCCAGCGGCGCCGACCTGTCATCGGCCTTGCTCAAGCTGTACGAAGACAATGCCTCCACGCTCACCCCTGACCCGGTGTACGTGAAGTTCTACTACTCGCACCCACCCGCTACAGAGCGGTTGGCACGCATGCAAACCCCTGCACACCCATGAGCACCATGTTGAAGAAGAAAGACTGGTCAACGCACACCCGTCGTGCGCTGACAGCTACTGAAGTTGTAGCAAATCTGGCCAAACTCGAAGGCTGGACCCTGACTGGCGACGGCGCCCACGTGGCCATCGAAAAAACGTACCAGTTCGCCAACTACTACGAGACCATCTCGTTCGTGAACGCGCTGGCGTTCGTCGCCAACGCCCAGGACCACCACCCCGACCTGTCGGTGCACTACAACCGCTGTGTGGTGCGCCTGAACACGCACGATGTGAACGGCATCTCTGCCACCGACTTCGACTGCGCCAGCGCGTTCGATGCGCTGGTGGCCTGACCCCATGATCAGACTTGCACACCATGGGTGAACGCAGCGCGCTCATGGAAGGCACCGTGGTGGCCAGCCATGGGCGCCACTGCATGGTCGAGACGCCCGATGGTGAACGCCGCATCTGCCATCCACGCGGAAAAAAAAGCCATGCCGTGGTCGGTGACCATGTGCTGTGGCAGGCTCCCCCACCCGGCCAGGGCGAGGAAGGCACCATCGAAAAGGTCAAGGAACGGCGCAACCTCTTTTACCGCCAGGACGAGATCCGCACCAAGTCCTTTGCTGCCAACCTGGACCAGGTGTTGATCCTGATCGCCGCCGAACCCGTCTTTTCAGAAAGCCAGCTTGCGCGTGCACTGATCGCTGCCGAGGCCGAGGGCATCACGCCCATCATTGCGCTCAACAAGAGCGACCTGGTCGAACCCTTCGCCCGCGCCTGGGAGCGCCTGCTGCCCTACCGGCACATGGGTGGCGGCAAACACTATGGCGTGCTCCCGTTGTCGCTGGCGCTGTCAAGTGACGTGGACCGCGCCCTGCTGATGGAGCACCTGCAGGGCAAGACCACCCTGGTGCTGGGCCCCTCGGGGTCGGGCAAGAGCACCCTCATCAATCTGCTGGTGCCAGGCGCCTCCGTGCTCACCGGCGAAATCTCCCAGGCCCTGAATTCGGGCAAACACACCACCACCAGCACGCACTGGTACTGGATGGACAAAGCCCGCACCACCGCCCTCATCGATTCGCCAGGGTTCCAGGAATTTGGGCTGTACCACATTGCCCCCATGCAACTGGCGGCCTGCATGCCCGATATTGCTGCCCATGCGACTGCCTGCAAGTTTTACAACTGCACCCACCTGCACGAGCCCGGCTGCGGTGTTCTGGATGCAGTCAAATCAGGCCCCGGCGCAGGTGGAATAAGCGCAACACGCTATAAAATTTATAGCGATCTGTTTGAAGAGCTGAGCCACACGCGGTATTGAAGGCGCGCAAGGCGCCGAAGGCGGCCCAAACCGGGCTTACGCCTAGCCCAGCAGACGCGCCAGGGTGAGCAGCGCCAGCAGCAGCATCCACACCACCACGGAGCGCCATACCAGCCCCACCACGCTGCGCAGATGCCCCACTTCGGGTTCGCGGCCGGGGGTGGCGTCGCTGTCGCCCAGATCCGCATCGATCTCCAGCCCCTGCGGCGCATGAAGGTCCGTGCGGGCCTTCAGGGCTTCTCCGCCCAGGCGCACGTTGATGGCACCCGCCGTTGCGGCAAGCACCACGCCATCGTTGTCGTTGGGAAAACGCTGGGCATGAAAACGCCATCCCTCGATCGCCTCCTCAAAACTGCCAACCACCGCGAAGCTCAGGGCAGTGAGCCGCGCAGGAAGCCAATCGATGGCCGTCCACGCTTGGGCAGAAGCCCTCTGCAGTGAGGCACTGGCGGGCTGTGCGCCCGAGCGCAGCCGGTAGTGCCAGTGGCGTGACACGAACTCGGCCAGACGATAAAGCACCGCGCCCGTAGGGCCCAGGCCCAGCGCCGCGAGCACCGAAAACCACGCCAGCACGCCAAACACATGGCGGTGCGCTGCCAGCACCGAGTATTCGATCACGTGGCGCACGATCTCGCTGCGCGGCAGCGCACCCACGTCCACCTGCTGCCAGTGGGCCAGCCGCTCGCGGGCAGCATCTTCGTCGCCCTCTTCCAGCGCATCGCGAATGCTGGTGAAGTGGTGGCTGAACTGCCGAAAGCCCAATGTGATATAGAGCACAGCAACGCTCCAGAGCACCGCAAACGGCCAACCCAATCCCCACAGCAGCAGCCAGTGGATGGCCAGCGTGACCAGTGCCGGCACAAGGACTGCAAGGCACCACGCCACCCAGCCGTGGTGCTGCTTGCCCGCGTCAAAATTGCGGCTGACAGATAGTGCCCACGCACGAAGGCCCGCATGGATGGGGTTGGTACGTGCCAGAGGACGGGCCTGCTCGATCAGCAGAGCGAACAGGATGGCGAAGAAACTCATGGGGCAATGATACTGGCGGTTCACCCCGGTCCGCGCCCTGCAGGGCAGCCTTGCTTCACGCCAGCATGAACCGGTAGAAGTTGCGCAGCATCCCTGCCGTGGCACCCCAGATGAAGTGGTTCTTGTCACCCTGCTGGTAGGGCATCGAAAACCATTCCCGGTGGACACCATCCAGGTCAAAAACATGGCGGCGGTGGTTGGCCGGGTTCAGCAAGAAATCGAGCGGCACTTCAAAGAGGTCTGCCACCTCGTAGGGGTTCGGCTGCAGCACGCAGTCGGGCCGCACCAGCGCCACCACGGGCGTGATGATGAAGGACGAACCGGTGACATAGGTGGGCAGTGCGCCCAGCACCTCCACAAATTCCGGCGCCAGCCCCACCTCCTCCTGGGCCTCGCGCAAGGCGGTGTCGGCGGGGGTGGCGTCCTCGGGATCCGCCCGACCGCCAGGGAAGGCCACCTGCCCTGAATGCGTGGACAGGTGGGCCGTGCGTTCCGTCAGCAGCACCGTCGGTTGCTGCCGAAGCACCACCGCGATCAGCACCGACGCGCGCGCGGGCGGCCGGTTCATGAACTTCTTTTCCAGCAATACCTCAGGCTCCCACCGAGGGGGAGCGGCAAACCGGGCGCGCAGCGCGCCTGCGGTTTGGGCCTGGGCGGGAACGGCAGGCAGTTGCTCGTCTGTGCCCACCACGGGCACGAGGCGCGGGTCGAAATCCGGCAGGCTCGACAAGGGAGCGATCACGGACGAAACGGCGGAGTTGGGCGAAGTTTTCACAACCAGGGGCGAAGACCGGACAAAAAAAAGCCGCTACAGACCGAACTGTAGCGGCTTGCCAGGATGCGGCAGTGCCTTATGCGGCGGCGGTTGCCGCCTTGGCCTTGTTGACGCGCTGTGGCAGCTTTTCCTTGATACGTGCCGACTTGCCGCTGCGGTCACGCAGGTAGTACAGCTTGGCGCGGCGCACGTCACCACGGCGCTTGACTTCGATGCCGGCGATCAGCGGGCTGTAGGTCTGGAACGTACGCTCCACGCCTTCGCCGCTGGAGATCTTGCGCACGGTGAAGCCGCTGTTGAGGCCGCGATTGCGCTTGGCAATCACCACACCTTCGTAGGCCTGCACGCGCTTGCGGGTACCTTCCACCACGTTCACGCTGACGATGACGGTGTCACCAGGGGCGAATTCGGGGATGGTCTTGTTCAAGCGGGCGATTTCTTCCGCTTCCAGGGTCTGAATCAGGTTCATGTTTGATATCCAACGATCTTGTCCGCGCCAAAAATGGCTGCGTCGGGATTGACGTCTCAGTGTTTTGCAGGAGAACTCCCTGTCAAAACGGCCGGCCAGAGGATCGAAAAGCCTTTGATTATAGCAATTCAGCCGAACTTGGCCAATACGGCTTCATCGGCAGGCGCCAGATGCCCTGCCTTGCGCGCCGCCTCGATGAGATCGGGCCTGTGCCGGGCCGTGGTGGCCAGGCGCTGGTCACGCCGCCAGCGCTCGATCTGCGCATGGTGGCCCGACATCAGCGCGGCAGGCACCTGCTGCCCTGCCCATTCTTCGGGGCGCGTGTAATGCGGGCAATCGAGCAGTCCATCGAGCGCCGGGTTGAAGCTGTCGAGCTGGTGGCTGCCCTCATCATTGAGCACACCGGGCTGCAAGCGCGCCACAGCGTCCAGCAGGGCCATGGCGGCGATCTCGCCCCCAGACAGCACAAAGTCGCCCAGACTCATCTGCAGATCGACATGGGTATCAATGAAACGCTGGTCAATGCCTTCATAGCGCCCGCAGAGCAGGATCGCACCCGCACTTGCAGACCAGCGCTCCACGGCAGCGTGGTTCAGCGTTTCGCCAAGGGGCGAAAAAAGAACCAGGGGCACATGACTGCCCCCGGCCTCACCACGCTCCACCCGGATGGCGGCAAGACACCGGGCGAGGGGCTCAGCCATCATCACCATGCCCGGTCCGCCGCCAAACGGCCGGTCATCGACACGGCGGTAGTTGCCGTCGGCGTGGTCGCGCGGGTTCCACAGGCGCACATCAACCTGCCCACCTGCATACGCGCGGCGGGTCACGCCGCTGGCCAGGAACGGCGCAAACAGCTCGGGGAACAGGGTGATGATGTCAAAGCGCATGGTGGGCGGCGCCCCTGGAGGTGTGTCGGTCAGTAGTCAGGCTGCCAGTCCACGGTGATGCGTTTCGCGGCCAGGTCCACCTTGTCGATGAAGGCGGAGACAAAAGGAATCATGCGCTCCTGGGCCTTGCCGTCCTGTTCATAGGCCAGCACCAGCACCGTCTGCGGGCCGGTGGACATCAGCTCCTGCACCTGCCCCAGCGCCACGCCTTCACGGTTGACGACCGCAAGACCGATCAGATCGACCCAGTAGTACTCGTCCTCCGAGGTGGTGGGAAAGCTGGAACGCGGCACAAAGATGCGTGCACCGCGCAAGGCTTCGGCGGCATCGCGGTCATCGATGCCCTGCGCCCAGGCCACCACGGTGTCGGAATGGTCCTTGGCCTGGCGGATGGACAAAAGCACCGTGCCCGCAAAGGTCTTGGCCCCCCGCTCGGAGGGCTGCAGGTACCAGCGTTTGGAGGCAAACAATGCTTCGGGGCTGCTGCTGTGTGACAGCACCTTGAACCAGCCCTTCACCCCCCAGGCATCGGCAATGCGCCCCACTTCAACGGCGTCTGTGGGCAGCTCTGCAGGTTCGAGGGTCAGGTGGGTGGCCATGGTGGAAGATTCCAGAATAGGAAAAGGGCGGGTTTCGCCAGGCATGCCGACGAAACCCGCCCTTTTCAGGGAACTTTAAGCAGCCTTCTTGGCGGCTTGCTTGATCAGGCGGTCCACGGTGGGCGAGGACTGGGCGCCCACGCTCTTCCAGTACGTCAGACGGTCTTGCACGATGCGCAGGCCTTCTTCGGATTCCTTGGCGGTGGGGTTGTAGAAGCCGATGCGCTCGATGAAGCGGCCATCACGGCGCACGCGCTTGTCAGCAACGACGATGTTGAAGAAAGGACGGCCCTTGGAGCCGCCGCGGGAGAGTCGAATGACGACCATGATTTATCCTTCGGGTGGTGAACTCCGGCAACATTTGCCTTGAGCCACAGTGTTCGCAACCATATTCGCAACGCTTGAGACACGCGACATGGCCACCCGGCCAGCGACACGCTGCAAAGCCCGCGATTATATCGGTTTCCTGGTACGGCGTGTCATTCTCCGTCAGCAGCTCGCACGGGCAGCAATGTCTGCCCTTTCCACCAACCCCTGGAGGACGCGGGGCAAAGGGCTTGGCACACTGCCGTGCCCCAGCTCAAGTCTCTATACTGCGGCGCGCAGAACGCCCGAGTTGCCGGGCAGTTTCCCCGGCCTTTTTGTGCACGCCAATGTGCACCACACCCCTCAGATATGCCCACCATTCGACCCAGCACCGACAGCGACATTCCCGCCATCACGGCGATTTACCAGCACCATGTGCTGCACGGCACGGGTACGTTCGAAATCGATCCGCCTTCCGAAGCCGACATGACCGGACGCCGCGCCGACGTGCTGGCCCGCGGGCTCCCCTGGCTGGTGGCTGAAAAAGACGGCGAAGTGCTGGGCTTTGCCTACGCCAACTGGTTCAAGCCCCGCCCTGCCTACCGGTTTTCTGCCGAAGATTCGATCTATGTGGCCGACAGCGCCCGCGGCATGGGCCTGGGCCGCCAACTTCTGGCCGAGCTGGCCGTGCAGTGCGAGGCAGCAGGCGTGCGCAAGTTGCTGGCCGTGATCGGCGATTCGGCCAACGCGGGCTCCATCGGTGTGCACCGGGCACTGGGCTTTACCGATGTGGGCGTCATGCGCTCGGTAGGCTGGAAGTTCGGCGCCTGGCGCGACATCGTCCTCATGGAGAAGACGCTGGGCGCGGGCGATACCACCTCCCCCGAGTGAGAGCAGGCTCCGCATGATCAAGAACAAGACCGTGGCGGCCTGGCTGGCCTTTCTGGGCGGGCCGCTGGGCCTGCACCGCTTTTACCTGCATGGCCTGACCGACATGCTGGGCTGGTTGCTGCCGATCCCGACAGCGCTGGGCATCTACGGCATACAGCGGGTACAGCAGCTCGGCCAGGACGACCACTACAGCTGGGTGCTCATCCCGCTCCTGGGCTTCACGATCGCGGGTTGCGCCTTGCAGGCCATCGTGTTTGCCCTGAAGACGCCCGAGGCCTGGAATGCGCGCTACAACCCCACGGCAGCCCCCGACGCCGTGCAGGGGCAGACCCGCTGGACCACCATCGGCGCGATTGTGGCGTCGCTGCTGATCGGCACCACTGTGCTCATGGCCAGCCTCGCGTTCAGCTTTCAGCGGTATTTTGAGTACCAGATTGAGGAAGCGCGCAAGATTTCTCAGTGAAATCAGCCGCCAGCGCTTACCAGAAAAGCGCTTATAGCTATTAATTTAATAGCATAAAGAACTCGCGCCGCACTCTCCCACTGAAGATGTCGGTGCATGGCGGCGCCCTGCCGGTGGTTTTCGACAGGGGCAGTCCTCAGAAAATCTGCAGACTAATCCAGTACGCCACAGCAGCCATGAAGGCGCTGGCTGGAATCGTCAGTATCCACGCCCAGACAATGTTGCCCGCCACGCCCCAGCGCACGGCGCTGGCACGCTGGGTAGACCCCACACCGACGATGGCGCCGGTGATGGTGTGGGTGGTCGAGACCGGGATGCCCAGCATGGTCGCCAGAAACAGCGTCATCGCCCCGCCCGTTTCGGCACAAAACCCGCCCACGGGCTTGAGCTTGGTGATCTTCTGGCCCATGGTTTTCACGATGCGCCAGCCACCGAACATCGTACCCAGGCCAATCGCCACGTAGCAGCTCACGATGGTCCAGGTGGGGGGTGCCGCGTCAGACGCCGAGGTATAACCCGTTGCAATCAGCAGCAGCCAGATGATGCCGATGGTCTTCTGCGCATCGTTGCCGCCGTGGCCCAGGCTGTACGCACCGGCAGACACCAGCTGCAGACGCCGGAACCATTTGTCCACCCGGCTCGGGCGTGCCCTGCGAAAGATGTGTGCCACCGCCACCATCAGGATGGAGCCCAGCAGGAACCCGAGCAGCGGCGAGACGAAGATGAACGCCACCGTCTTGAGGATCCCGGCCGAGATCAGCGCACCCGCGCCGGCCTTGGCGATCACGGCACCCACGATGCCGCCGATGAGGGCGTGCGAGGAGCTGCTGGGAATGCCGTAATACCAGGTGATCACGTTCCAGGTGATCGCGCCTACCAGCGCACCAAACACCACATGGGTGTCCACCACGCCCGGCTGCACGATGCCCTTGCCCACGGTGGCGGCCACGCTCAGGTGAAACACAAAGATGGCAATGAAGTTGAAAAAGGCCGCGAACAGGACGGCCTGCCCAGGCTTGAGCACGCCGGTGGATACCACCGTGGCAATCGAATTGGCCGCGTCATGGAACCCGTTCATGAAGTCGAACAGGATCGCGAGGGCCACGAGCATCACCACAACCCACAGGGCTGTCTGTACGGTTTCCATAATGGTCCGCCTGCAGAAATCAGGAGTTTTCGAGGACGATGCCCTCGATGCAGTTGGCCACGTCCTCGCACTTGTCGGTGATGGTCTCCAGAAGCTCATAGATCGCCTTGAGCTTGATCACCTCGCGCACATCGGGCTCTTCGCGGAACAGCTTGCTCATCGCGCTGCGCATCACGCGGTCGGCGTCCGATTCGAGCTTGTCGATTTCTTCGCAGGTCTTGAGCGCGGCCTCGGCCACGGCCGGATCGGCAATCTTGTCGAGCAGCTTCACGGCGTCGCGCACGCGCTCGCAGCACTTGAGGCTCAGGTCCGTAAGGCGGGTGATTTCCTCGGTCATGTGGCGCACGTCGTACAGCGCCATGGTTTCGGCCGAGTCCTGGATCAGGTCGGCCACGTCATCCATGGTGTTGATAAGCGCATGAATCTGCTCACGGTCAATCGGGGTGATGAACGTCTTGTGGATGGCCTTGTTCACGTCGTGCGTCACACGGTCGGCGGCCCGCTCGGCGTTGTCCACGTCCTGGTTGTACTTGTCGCGCAGGTGCGGGTCGCTGTAGTTCGCCACCAGCTGCGAGAAGGCCCGCGCAGCCTCGACAATGCGGTCCGCATGCTGGTTGAACATTTCGAAAAAATTGCCTTCGCGTGGCAACAGCTTGGCAAACAACATGGAGACTCCTGGATCGGGACCGATTTATGGGGTGAGAGAAAAAACCATGACAAATGCATGACTTTTTTGTGACAGGCGAGTTTAACCGGCCGCCTTTGCACGTCTGCAACGGCGCACCACCCGAGGCGCGCGCATCCTGCAGGTGCCGCGCATGGACCGCTCAATGCATCAGGCACTGCGAAAAATGAAGTACACCGCCCCCACCAGGCACAGCCCGGCCCACAGGTAGTCCCACTTGAGCGGCTGCCCCATATAGAAGACGGCAAACGGCACAAACACCGCCAGCGTGATCACCTCCTGCATGATCTTGAGCTGCCCGATGTTGAACTGGGTATAGCCAATACGGTTGGCAGGCACCTGCAGCAGGTACTCGAACAGCGCGATCCCCCAGCTCACCAGTGCCGCGATGTACCACGGTGAGATAGCCAGGTTCTTGAGGTGCCCGTACCAGGCGAACGTCATGAAAACATTGCTCGCCACCAGAAGCAGAACTGTCTGGAGCGAGATGGGCAGGGCTTGCAGGGTGGACATCAGGGAGCGGAACCGGGTGGCCGAAACCGCGAATTATGAACAAAAACAAGGCCTGGCGCTTGGTACACAAGCGCCAATAGCTACAAAAACAATAGCACCAACCGATGCAACACGCAGGGCGCGCGCGATTCACAAAAAAAGGCACTGCCGTACGGCAGTGCCTTGTCGGTCAGCCCCTTGCGCAGCACACGGGTCACCCGCGCTGCGCAATGGCCGGAACTCACTCGCCCAGATAAGCGGCGCGCACCTTGGGGTCGTTCAGCAGCTCCTGGCCCGGGCCCGACATGGTGATCAGGCCAGACTCCATCACATAGCCACGATCGGCAATCGCCAGCGCACGGCTGGCGTTCTGCTCCACCAGCAAAATGGTCACGCCCAGGGCGTACACGTCGCGCACCACTTCAAAGATCTTGTCCACCATGATGGGCGACAGGCCCATGGAGGGCTCGTCCAGCAGCAGCACCTTGGGCTGGCTCATCAGCGCGCGACCCATGGCCAGCATCTGCTGCTCGCCACCCGACATGGTGCCAGCGAGCTGGTCCTTGCGTTCGCGCAGACGCGGGAAGATGGTGAACATCTTTTCGATGTCGGCCAGGATGCCCGCCTTGTCGCGGCGCGTGTAGGCGCCCATCTGCAGGTTCTCGGTGATGGTCATGCGGGCGAACACGCCGCGGCCTTCCGGCACCATCACCAGGCCCTTCTTCACCAGGTCCCACGCGCCCTTGCCCTTGATGCTCTCGCCCAGGTACAGGATGTCGCCATCGTTCATGCCCAGGGTGCCGGTGATGGCCTTCATGGTGGTGGTCTTGCCGGCGCCGTTGGAGCCGATCAGCGAGACCAGCTCGCCCTCGCGCACTTCAAAGTCGACGCCCTTCACGGCCTGGATACCGCCGTAGGCCACTTTCAGGCCCTTGACCTGCAGCAGTACCTTGTTGGATTTTTCGGCCATTCTCAATGTCCTCCGGTGCCCAGATAGGCCTCAATCACTTTTTCGTTCTTCTGCACGGTGGCGGGCGTGCCTTCTGCGATCTGCTTGCCGTAGTCGAGCACCGTCACGCGGTCGCACAGGCCCATCACCAGTTTCACGTCGTGCTCGATGAGCAGGATGGTGCGGTTGTCGTTGCGGATGCGGTCGATCAGTTCGCGCAGCAGCACCTTCTCGGTCGCGTTCATGCCAGCGGCGGGCTCGTCCAGCGCAATCAGTTGCGGATCGGTGGCCAGGGCCCGGGCGATCTCCAGGCGGCGCTGGTCGCCGTAGCTCAGGGTGCGCGCCTTGTAGTCGGCAAACTTGCCGATGCCGACGTAATCCAGCAGCTCTTGCGCGCGCTTGGCGATGGCGGCCTCTTCTTCCTTGAAGGACTTGGTGCGCAGCACGGCGCCCAGCAGGCCGGACTTGGTGCGGATGTGGCGGCCCACCATCACGTTTTCCAGCGCGGTCATGTCCGAAAACAGACGGATGTTCTGGAACGTGCGGGCAATGCCCGCCTTGGCCACCTCGTGCACGGCCGTGGGCTCGTAGGGCTTGCCCGCCAGCTCGAAGGTGCCGCTGTCGGGCGTGTACAGGCCGGTGATCACGTTGAAGAAGGTGGTCTTGCCCGCGCCATTGGGGCCGATCAGGCCGTACACCTGGCCGCGCTCGATGGTGATGCCCACATCGGAGAGGGCCTGCAGGCCACCAAAGCGCTTGGAAATGCCGGCCACCCGCAGCACCACGTCGCTGGCCGATTTCTGAATGTTCTCTGCCATGTTGTTCTAACTTTCTGCGGTGTTCAGGTCTTCTGCGTCAGGCTCTTGCCGTGGTCGGGCGCAGGCCACAGACCACGGGGGCGCATCAGCATGATGATGATCATGGCCAGCGCAATCAGCAGCTGGCGCAGGATGGCGGAGTCGAGGCGACCGTCCGTCATGGCCTGCAGCGGGCCGGCCACGTAGCGCAGCACCTCGGGAAGAGCCGACAGCAGCACGGCACCCAGGATCACGCCGGGAATATGGCCAATGCCACCCAGCACCACCATGGCGACGATCATGACCGACTCCATCAGGCTGAACGACTCAGGCGACACAAAGCCCTGGAAAGCGCCGAACATGGCGCCCGACACACCACCAAACGACGCGCCCATGGCAAACGCCAGCAGCTTCATGTTGCGGGTGTTGATGCCCATGGCCTTGGCGGCGATCTCGTCCTCACGGATGGCCATCCAGGCGCGGCCCACGCGCGAATCCTGCAGGCGGTAGCAGATGATGACGGAGACCACTACCAGCACCAGGAACAGGTAGTAATAGAGGGTCACCGAGCTGATGTCAAAGCCGAACACCTCCAGGCGCTTGCCGAGGTCCAGCCCGAAAATCTTGACCGAGTCGATCTGGCCCACGCCCTTGGGGCCGTTGGTCAGGTTGACAGGGTGGTCCAGGTTGTTCAGGAAGATGCGGATGATTTCGCCGAAGCCCAGCGTCACGATGGCCAGGTAGTCGCCGCGCAGCTTGAGCGTGGGCGCCCCGAGCAAGGCCCCGAAGAACGCCGCTAATAACGCTGCTACCGGTATCACCAGCCACAACGAGGTGTGCAGGCCATCAGGGAACATGGCCGCAAAGGCCGCAAAGTTGTCCGCCAGGTGCGGCGAGGCCATCAGGGCAAACAGGTAGGCGCCCACGGCGTAGAACGCCACGTAGCCCAGATCGAGCAGGCCGGCGTAGCCCACCACGATGTTCAGGCCCAGGGCCAGCAGCACGTACAGCAGGGCCAGGTCGGCAATGCGCACCCAGGCGTTGCCGAAGGATTGCAGGATCAGCGGCAGCACCAGCAGCGCCACGGCGCCGATGATCCAGTTGGTTTTGGTGTTCTTCATGGTGTGAGGCTCCTCAGGCGCGATCGGCCACACGCTCACCCAGCAGACCCGAGGGGCGCAGCGTCAGGATGATGATGAGCACGATGAACGCAAAGATGTCGGTGTAGTGGCTGCCGAGCAGGCCGCCCGTGAGCGTGCCGATGTAGCCCGAGCCAATGGCTTCGATCAGGCCCAGCAGGATGCCGCCCACCACCGCTCCGGCCAGGTTGCCGATGCCGCCGAACACCGCCGCCGTGAAGGCCTTGAGCCCGGGCAAAAAGCCCATGGTGTGCTGTGCGGTGCCGTAGTTGGAGGCATACATGATGCCGGCGATGGCCGCCAGGATGGCGCCAATGATGAAGGTGGCCGAAATCACCATGTCGGGCTTCACACCCATCAGGGAGGCCACGCGGGGGTTTTCAGCCGTGGCACGCATGGCACGCCCCAGGTTGGTGTGGTTCACCAGGTACACCAGCAGCGCCAGCGAGATGGCCGTGACGCCCAGGATCAGGATCTGCGTTGGGGTGATGTACGCGCCGCCGATTTCAAAGGGCGAGCTGGGCAGCATCGTCGGATACGGCTTGTAGTTGGGCTTCCAGATGATCATGGCCAGCGTCTGCAGCAGGATCGACATGCCGATGGCCGTGATCAGGGGGGCGAGACGGGGGCTGTTGCGAAGGGGGCGATAAGCCACTTTCTCGATCACGAAATTGAGCGTTGCAGCGACCACGCAGGCAATCAGGGTGGCCAGCAGCAGGATGAGCCAGCCGGGGGCGCCGGGCATGGCCGCCTGCATCATTCCTATGCAGCTCCAACTGGTCAGGGCGCCGATCATGAGCACCTCGCCGTGGGCAAAATTGATCAGCTGAATAATGCCGTACACCATGGTGTAGCCCAAGGCTATCAAGGCGTACATGCTGCCCAGTACCAGACCGTTGATGATCTGTTGCAGCAAAATGTCCATAAGAGAAGTCCTTCGTTTGTGACGTACCCACCGCATTGGCACCGGAATCGGTACAGCCTTGTGGGCCCGCCTGCCATGTAGCAAAAAACCCGCCAGGAATGCAGCTGTGCGGGTTTGTGGACGGGATTGTAGCGAGTAGTCACAAGCGCCCCCCGGCATGCCGGGCGGGGTTTTCCCTCGGGTTGGCGCCGCATCAGAGGGCAACGCAATTCATAAGCTTGCATGATGCAAGCAGGAAAATTGATGTGCAAACTTATTACCTGTTTCATGCCATATCAGCATGAAGCAGGGTGCGCGGGCCCTTGGGCAAGGGATCAGGACGACTCGGCCGGCCCGTCCGCACGATCGGCCAAAACATTGCGCGCGCGCAGCTCACGCAACTTCTGTGCAATCTTGATTTCGAGCCCGCGCTCCACTGGCTGATAGAAACCTGGCTCCGGCATGCCTTCGGGCAGGTAGTTTTCGCCCGCCGCGAAGCCGCCTTCCTCATCGTGCGCGTAGCGGTAGCCCTTGCCATAGTCGAGCTGTTTCATGAGCTTGGTGGGCGCATTGCGCAGGTGCATGGGCACCGGGCGAGTGCCATCCTGCTTCACCCAGGCGCGGGCGGCGTTGTAGGCCTTGTAGACGGCGTTGGATTTGGGCGCCACCGCCAGGTACACCACGCACTCGGCCAGCGCGAGCTCGCCCTCGGGGCTGCCCAGGCGTTCGTACACCTCGCTCGCATCCAGCGCCAGCCGCAGGGCGCGCGGGTCGGCCAGGCCGATGTCCTCGCTGGCCATGCGCACCAGGCGGCGCGCCATGTAGCGCGGGTCGGCGCCGCCGTCGAGCATGCGCACCAGCCAATACAGCGCGGCGTCAGGGTCGGAGCCGCGCACCGACTTGTGCAGCGCGCTGATGGTGTCGTAGAACTGCTCTCCGCCCTTGTCATAACGGCGCATGCGCTCGCCCAGCACCTTGAGCAGCCAGGCGTCGGTGATCTCGGCAAGCTTTTCCTGCGTGGCCGCCATGGCCAGGGTTTCCAGCGTGTTGAGCAGGCGCCGCGCGTCGCCATCGGCATAGGCCACCAGGCGGTCGATTGCTACATTTTCGATAGCTGGCAGCGCTTTCTCTGCCTGCGCCAGGGCCACAATTTGCTTCAAATCCTGCTCGGACAGCGGCTGCAGCACGTAAACCGCAGCGCGCGACAGCAGCGCGGAGTTCACCTCGAACGACGGGTTTTCAGTGGTCGCACCAATGAAGGTGAACAGCCCGCTCTCCACATGCGGCAAGAAGGCATCTTGCTGGCTCTTGTTGAAGCGGTGCACTTCATCCACGAAGACGATCGTGCGCTGCTGCATCAGACCATCACGCGCGGCCTCGGCGCGTTCGACCGCTTCGCGGATGTCCTTGACCCCGCCCAGCACGGCACTGATGCTGATGAACTGCGCGTCAAAAGCATCGGCCATGAGCCGCGCGATGGTTGTCTTGCCCACACCCGGCGGGCCCCAGAGGATGCAGCTGTGCGGGCGGCCCGATTCGAACGCGAGCCGCAGCGGCATGCCCGGACCCAGCACATGCTGCTGCCCGATCACCTCGCCCAGCGTGCGGGGCCGCAGGCGCTCGGCCAGGGGCTGGTGGGCCGAGGGGTGGGCCTGGGAAGGTGCTGCGGAGGCACTGCGTGCTGCCATGTTCGTATCCTGTCTACATCACGCTGGTTTTTAAGCCAAATTGGCCTCTAGCGCTTATCTGATAAGCGCTGGCAGCTATCTTTTTCGCAGCAACTTACTGTTTCACCACATCCGCTCCAGCGGGCGGCTTGAACTGGAAGGTGCTGGCGGGCAGCGCTGCGTTGGCCTGCATGCCATTGAAACGAATCAGGGAGCGCTGGCCAAAGCTGTCCAGAATGTCGAGGGCCGCCAGTTGCTCACCCGCAAAGCCCACGCGCACGCTCTTGAGCTGGCCGTCTTTCGTTTTGGGGCTGGCCTGCACCCACTGCAGTCCATCCTGCTCCGGCGCGGCTTCCAGCGTGAACTCGGCCTTGAGCGCCGACAGGTCGGGCGCCGACGCCAGCAGCGCGGCGGGCGTGCTGCCCAGGGCCTGGGACTGCGAGCGCTGGGTGACCTGGTTCAGGTCCACGTCATACAGCCACAGGGTCTGGCCGTCGGCCACGATGGTCTGCTCAAACGGCTTCTTGTAGGTGAACTTGAAACGCCCGGGGCGCTGAAACTCAAAACTTCCGCTCGACGTCTTGGTGCGCGCAGTCTGACCGTCCTTGGGGGGCGAAGTCACAGTCTGGGTGAAGTCCGCCTTGCCTGTCTGGGTGCCCTTCATGAAGGATTCCAGGCTTTTCAGGCCGTCAGCGCTTGCCAGCGTTGCGCTGGCAGCTATCAAAATTGCAGTAACTGTCTTTTTCAAAGGGAACTCCTGTGGGGCACTGGCTGGGCCCATCGCCCTGCCCTTGTCATTCGCTGCGCGCGGGAACCAGCACTTCGCGCTGGCCGCTGGTGGTCAGGCCACTGACAAGGCCGGCCTTTTCCATGTCTTCCAGCAGCCGCGCCGAGCGGTTGTAGCCAATGCGCAGCTTGCGCTGCACGTACGAGATGCTGGCCTTGCGGTCCTTGAGCACCACTTCGACGGCCTGGTCGTACATGGGGTCTTTCTCACCACCTTCGCCATTGCCGCCGTCCCCGGTCAGATCGCCGTCGCCATCCACAGTTCCACCCTCGAGCACGCCCTCGATGTAGTCCGGCTCCCCTTGTTCCTTGAGGTAACTGACGACACGGTGTACTTCCTCGTCTGACACGAAGGCGCCATGCACCCGAATGGGCAGGCCCGTGCCGCTGGCCATGTAGAGCATGTCGCCCATGCCCAGCAGCGCTTCAGCGCCCATCTGGTCGAGGATGGTGCGGCTGTCGATCTTGGAGCCAACCGAGAACGCGATGCGGGTGGGAATGTTGGCCTTGATCAGCCCCGTGATCACGTCGACGCTGGGGCGCTGGGTGGCCAGGATCAGGTGGATGCCGGCAGCGCGAGCCTTTTGCGCGAGGCGGGCGATCAGCTCTTCGATCTTCTTGCCCACCACCATCATCAGGTCGGCCAGCTCGTCGATGATGACCACGATGTGCGGCAGGCGCTGCAGCGGTTCGGGCTCTTCGGGCGTCAGGCTGAAGGGGTTGTAGATGAACTCCTCGCGCGCCTTGGCTTCGTCGATCTTGACGTTGTAGCCCGCCAGGTTGCGCACGCCCAGCTTGGACATGAGCTTGTAGCGCCGCTCCATCTCGGCCACGCACCAGTTCAGGCCGTGGGCGGCCTGCTTCATGTCGGTGACCACGGGCGCCAGCAGGTGCGGGATGCCTTCGTACACCGACATTTCCAGCATCTTGGGGTCGATCATCAACAGGCGCACATCGCGCGCTTCGGCCTTGTAGAGCAGCGACAGGATCATGGCGTTGATCCCCACCGACTTGCCCGAACCCGTGGTCCCTGCCACCAGCACGTGTGGCATCTTGGCGAGATCTGCCACCACCGGGTTCCCGACGATGTCCTTGCCCAGGCCCATGGTGAGCATGCTCTTGGCCTCGTGGTAGACCTGCGATCCCAGAATTTCGGACAGGCGGATGGACTGGCGCTTGGCGTTGGGCAGCTCCAGCGCCATGAAATTCTTGCCGGGGATGGTCTCCACCACGCGGATCGAGACGAGACTGAGCGAACGCGCCAGGTCCTTGGCCAGGCCCACGATCTGCGAGCCCTTCACGCCTGTTGCGGGCTCGATCTCGTAGCGGGTGATCACAGGGCCGGGCATGGCCGCGACCACGCGCACTTCCACGCCAAAGTCCTTGAGCTTTTTTTCGATGAGGCGGCTGGTCATCTCCAGCGTCTCGGGGGCCACGGTTTCCTGGCGCTGCAGCGGGCCATCCAGTAAATCCACCAGCGGGAGCTTGCTGTCGGGCATCTCGGTGAACAGGGGTTTCTGGCGCTCCTTCACCACGCGGGTGCTCTGGGGCACGTCCACCAGCACCGGTTCGATGATCTGGATGGGCTGGGGGTGGTGCACTTCGCTCTCGGTGCGCTCCTCCAGCACCACCACCTCGCGCTCACGCGCCGCCTTGCGGCCCACTGCCACGTCCTTGGCCACCTCGCGCCGGGCCAGGCGCGACTGCACAAGTGCATCGATGCGCGCACCCAAAAACTCGGCCACGTGGCCCCACGAAAAGCGGAAGACCAGCGCGGCGCCCAGCACCGCCAGCACGATGGCCAACAGACCCGAACCGGTGAAACCCAGCCATTTCACGCTTGCGGGCCCGGTGACGTAACCCAGCACACCGCCCGCATGGCCGGGCAAAAATGATTCAAAGCGGTACAAGCGGGACCACTCCAGCGCCGTGCTGGAGCACATCAACACCACAAGGCCCAGCCAGAAGACGGACCGGCGGGCCATCGGGCTTGCCGCGCCTGCGGCGGTCTCGCCGCCGCGCATCCAGCGCGCCAGCGACGACAGCCAGGCACGCACGCCCGCAGCCACGCACCACCACACCGAAAAGCCCAGAGCAAAGTAGCTGCCATCCGCCAGCCAGGCGCCAAAGCGGCCCGCCCAGTTCGCCACCATGCGGGAATCACTGCCCCCCGACGTGGACCAGGCCGCGTCCTGCGCGGAATAGCTCACCAGCGCCAGCAGCCAGAAAACCAGGGCCAGCAGGCCCACCACTAGGCCAATTTCATGGCCAAAACGGGCAGCGCCCGTGCGGGGCGGCGACTTGGCCGCGGACGATGCGTTCAGGGTATTGAGGGAATAGGTCATAAGCGTGCCGGGCGAGCTTACCGCATGCCTCGCGGGGCATGGCACCGGAGCACAAGCGTTGCTAGCCCAGCGCGTTCAACCGCTCCTTGAGCATGGTGGCGCCACTGGGCAGGGCTTCGATGAATCCGCGCTCTTCCAAGTCCTTCATGACCCGGCTCACCATCTCGCGCGAGGCGCCCACCATCTTGGCCAGATCCTGCCGGGATATCTTTTCCTTGATGATGAGCTGGCCCTGGGCGTCTGGAATGGCGAAATCCAGCAGGGCGTGGGCCACGCGGCCATAGACGTCCAGCAATGCCAGCGACTCGATCTTGCGGTCGGCGTGGCGCAGCCGTTTGACCAGCCCCCGCATCACCACCAGCGACATGGAGGCGTTCTCCGCCAGGCACCGCGCAAATTCCGCGCGTCCCAACATGAGCACATCGGTCTGTACCTCGGCGCGCACGGTGGCCGAGTGGGGTTCGTTGTCGATGATGCTCATCTCGCCCAGGTAGTCGCCCTGCGAAAGGGTGGCAAGGATCACCTCGCGCCCCCGGCTGTCCGATGTCATGACCCGGGCGCGCCCCGTGAGCAGGATGAACAGGGCATTGGACTTGTGCCCCTGCTCCACCAGCGCCTCGCCGCGCTTGAAGCGGCACTTGATCACCGCACCACTGATCACCTCGGCCTGATTGACCGTGATAAGTGAAAACAGCGGCACCCGGCGCAGCAGGTCGAGGTTGGACAACATCGTGGACATGCAAACATCTCCTTTCAGAGGGGGTGACCCGACCGGAACCCCGACGGGCTATCAATGGGTTCTTACAATCACCGTGATTGAAAACGGGGCACTCGCGCAAGCGAACGCCGGTTGATACTTGGCGGCTCAACCCCCAGCTTCCCCCACAGCGCCCCACGTCGCGGGCGCAAAACACAGGCTTTTACCATGTCCACCACCCAACACGCGAAAGTTCTGATCCTGGGCTCTGGCCCTGCGGGCTACACCGCAGCGGTTTATGCCGCGCGCGCCAACCTGAACCCGGTGCTGATCACCGGTATGGCCCAGGGCGGCCAGCTGATGACCACGACCGAGGTCGACAACTGGCCCGCCGACGTGCACGGCGTGCAGGGCCCGGACCTGATGCAGCGCTTTCTGGAGCACGCGGAGCGCTTCAAGACCCAGATCATCTTCGATCACATCAACAAGGTCGATTTCAGCAAGCGCCCCTTCACCCTCACCGGCGACAGCGGCACGTACACCTGCGACTCACTCATCATTGCCACGGGCGCCTCTGCCAAGTATCTGGGCCTGCCCTCGGAAGAAGCCTTCATGGGCAAGGGCGTATCCGGCTGCGCCACCTGCGACGGTTTCTTCTACCGCGACCAGGACGTGTGCGTGGTGGGCGGCGGCAATACGGCGGTGGAAGAAGCGCTGTACCTCTCGAACATCGCCCGCAAGGTAACCCTGGTGCACCGCCGCGACAAGTTCAAGGCCGAACCCATCTTGGTGGACAAGCTCAATGACAAGGTCGCAGCGGGCAAGATCGAACTCAAGCTGTTCAACACGCTCGATGAAGTGCTGGGCGACAACACCGGCGTGACGGGCATCCGCATCAAGAGCACCAAGGACGGCAGTACCGAAGAGATCAAGCTGCAAGGCTGCTTCATCGCCATTGGCCACGCGCCCAACACTGAAATCTTCCAGGGCCAGCTGGAGATGGAAAACGGCTACATCATCACCCAGGGCGGCCTCAAGGGATTTGCCACGCAAACCAGCGTGCCAGGGGTGTTTGCTGCGGGCGATGTGCAGGACCATGTGTACCGCCAGGCCATCACCAGCGCAGGCACGGGCTGCATGGCTGCACTGGACGCCCAGCGCTTTCTGGAACAAGAGTCTTGATGAAAAACTGGGCAGCAGGCTATAATCTGCGGCTTTGCTGAAGTCGGCCCGTTTTTACGGTCCTTTCGAAACAGGCAAATCAATCGGGTTACCGCCACCCTTTCTGGCGAGGTGAGGCCGCAAGCCAACCTGGGCAAACAAGCCCAGGGCCCAGCGAACGGCCGTTAAAAAGTATCGGAGTGTCCTCATGGCACGCGTCTGCGACGTAACGGGCAAGAAGCCCATGGTCGGGAACAACGTTTCCCACGCCAACAACAAAACCAAGCGCCGGTTCCTGCCGAACCTGCAATACCGCCGTTTCTGGGTCGAGACCGAAAACCGCTGGGTTCGCCTGCGCGTTTCGAGCGCTGCACTGCGTTTGATCGACAAGAACGGTATCGACTCGGTGCTCGCAGACCTGCGCGCCCGTGGCCAGGCTTAAGGAGTAGCACCATGGCAAGCAAAGGCGGACGCGACAAGATCAAGCTGGAATCCACTGCGGGTACCGGCCACTTCTACACCACGACGAAGAACAAGAAGACCATGCCCGAGAAGATGCTGATCATGAAATTTGATCCCAAGGCTCGCAAGCATGTGGAATACAAGGAAATGAAGCTGAAGTAATTCAGCCTCGACTTCTCGTCTTCTGAAAGCCGCCTGGCAGTCCTGCCTGGCGGTTTTTTTTTAATGGGCGCGCAATTTCTGCCCAGGATTGGACCGGTGGAATACGACCCAGGAGGCTCCCAAAAAAAAGGCCGCTGGGGGCGCAATGCCCTGCAGCGGCTCGGAGCCGAATCGCCCGGGTACGTCAGCACCCGGCGCAAGAACCCGACAACAGCGACAGCTCAGACGCGTGCAGCACGCAGCCTGATGGAGAAATCACGCAGGGCCGCAATACCACTGTCTTCGGCCCGGCGGCACCATGCCTGCAGGTCCGCCGTGAGCTGCTCGCGTGATTGCGACGTGTTCAACCACAACTGGCGCAGTTCCTCACGCATGGTCACCATCTTGTCGAGCGCAGGGTGCGCAGCTCGGGCCTGGGCCAGCTGGGGAAGCGCCACCACCGGGACTTTCTCGACATCGCGGTGCAGCCAGCGTTTGGCAGCCTTGAGCACCGAGGCATCAGCCTGACGGGCCTGCAGCGCGGCAATCTCGTCCTTGCAGGCTTTGCGCACGCCGCGCGCGTAGCCCGCCATCACTTCGTAGCGGTTGGCAATCAACGCTTCCAGCGTCTTTTCATCGGCCACGGGCTTCACATCGCCCAGTTGCAGCTTGGGCGGCACCTTCTTCACCGTGGCCCAGCCGATTTTCTTCATGAGGCTGATGTACAGCCAGCCAATGTCAAATTCATACGGCTTGACCGAGAACTTGGCAGCCGTGGGGTACGTGTGGTGGTTGTTGTGCAGCTCTTCGCCACCAATGATGATGCCCCAAGGCGACAGGTTGGTGCTGGCATCCTGCGCTTCAAAATTGCGGTAGCCCCAGTAGTGGCCCACACCATTGACCACACCGGCCGCCCAGAATGGGATCCAGAGCATCTGCACCGCCCAGACAGCAGCACCCAAAGCACCGAACAGGGCGAGATTGAGAATCAGCATGAGACCCACGCCCTGCCAGCCATAGCGGGTGTACACGTTGCGCTCCATCCAGTCGTCGGGCGTGCCGTGGCCGAACTTCTTGATGGTTTCCATGTTCTTGGACTCCGCGCGGTACAGCTCGGCGCCGCGCCACATCACGGTATCCAGGCCGCGGGTCTGGGGGCTGTGAGGATCGTCCACGGTTTCACACTTGGCGTGGTGCTTGCGATGGATGGCCACCCATTCCTTGGTGACCATGCCGGTCCCAATCCACAGCCAGAAGCGGAAGAAATGCGAAGGGATGGCGTGCAGATCCAACGCCCGGTGGGCCTGCGCGCGGTGCAGGAAGATCGTGACCGCTGCAATGGTGATATGGGTGGTGGCAAGGGTATACAGAACGATCTGCCACCAGGTCAGGTCCCACAACCCATGCCCCAGCCAGTCAATGGCAGCATTCAGTACCGCCCAATCGGGTAACAACATATTCAACAGCCTTACTACACAAAGAAATCAAGCTCCACCAAAGGAGCAACCGCTCAATTTTAGAGTGGGCAACCTGACATTGGTTCAGGGGCATCCACAGTTTTAGCGCTGGTTTAGCGGCTTTAAGCTATCAAGTCAGCTCTTTTTGCACCATATTGCGGCAAAGAACCCATCTGTCTGGTGCACATGGGGCCAAAGGCGCAGATAAACAGTGCCGGATTCGCCGCCACTGCACAGCCCCTTGGCGCCTTCGACCTTGAGCTGCTCCAGCAAACCACCAGCATCCTGCAGTTCAAAGTCAGGGTGCGACGCACTGAACGCCTCGGCAATCGCCTCGTTTTCCTGCGGCAGGATGCTGCAGGTGGCATATACCAAGCGGCCGCCCGGCTTGAGCAGGCGCGCTGCGCTGTCCAGAATGGCGGTCTGCTTGGCCACCAGCTCTTCGATGGATTTGGGCGACTGGCGCCATTTGAGGTCGGGATTGCGGCGCAGCGTTCCCAGGCCCGAACACGGCGCGTCCACCAGCACGCGGTCGATCTTGCCCGCCAGCCGCTTGACGCGGTCATCACGCTCGTGGGCAATGGCCGCGGGGTGCACGTTCGACAGGCCGCTGCGGGCGAGACGCGGTTTTAGGGCATCCAGACGGTGCGCCGACACATCAAACGCATACAGGCGCCCCGTGCTGCGCATGCCGGCCCCGATGGCCAGTGTCTTGCCGCCAGCACCGGCACAAAAATCCACCACCATCTCGCCACGCTTGGCGTCCAGCAGCAGCGCAAGCAGCTGCGAGCCTTCATCTTGCACCTCGATGGCACCGCGCGTGAATGCATCCAGCTTGGTCAGCGCAGGCTTGTCATCAATGCGCAGGCCCCAGGGCGAATACGGCGTGGGGCTGGCCTTGATACCGGCCTTGGCGAGCTCCTTTTGCACGTCGGCACGCTTGTCTTTGAGGGCATTGACGCGCAAATCCAGCGGTGCGCTCTGCGCCAGGCTCTCCACCAGGGGCCAGAAGCCGTCGCCCAGCTGGTCCTTGAGGGGCTTGACCAGCCATTCGGGCAGGTTGTGGCGGTGGCGTTCCATCAGATCATCGACCGTGACGGCGTCGCACTGGTCGAGCCAGTTCTTTTCCTGGTCGGTCAGTGCGCTCTTGAGGAAGTCGCGGGGGCCGTGAAAGCCCAGGATGGCCAGGCGGCGCTCCTTGGGCCCCGAGCCCGAGGGCGCCATGTGGTCGAACAGCAGCTTTTTGCGCAGCACGGTGTAGACCGTTTCGGCCAGCGTGGCCCGCTCGCGGGGGCCCAGGCCCCGGTTGTCGCGGAAAAATCGTGACACCACCGCATCGGCGGGGTGTTCAAACGTGAGGGTGAGCCTGATCAGTTCGGCGCAGGCGTCGAGAAGAACTTTGGGATGCATCCCCGTATTGTCCACCCCCTGAGCCGCTTCGCGTCATCCCCCGCAGGGGGACGCCACCGGCGGCCTGGCGAAGCCAGTTCCACGGTGGCACTGGGCTGGGCCCGCGCCAGTCTCCATCATCGTGTGCAACTCACCGTGCAGACGAAAAAGGAGAAGCAGGGACTAGCAAAAGTTGGCGATCAACGGGTATGGATCGGATCGAACGCATAACGCTGGATTTCCTTGAGCGTGGGCGATTCACCCGCCCACAGTGCCAGTGCGGGTCCGGGAAGGCTCAGATTGCGCTCCAGGGCACGGCACAGGTGGTAGCGGCTTTCATCGTCCATGCCCGGCAGTTCCACAAAAACCAGATAGGCCCGGCGCTGCGGATGTTCGCGCAGGTTCTTGCGCACCAGCCAGCAGCGGGTGAGCGGCGCGCAGCGGGCCAGTTCGGACTGCAGCTCGGCCAGCTCGAAGGGGCTCAGGTCGTGCCGCGCGATCTGGCTGAAGAACGAAGTGCCCGACAGCTCTTCCCAGGCGCGCTCTTCGGACTCCTGCGCGCGCTCCAGCCGCTTGCGCCACTGCTTGAAGGCCGCAGCGTCATGGTCCAGCCCCAAGCGAGGCGTTTCCAGCTCGGCCAGCGCGGTGCGCGCGGCCCAGTAGCGGTCATTGCTGCCCGCCTCCCACACCCGGTGCACCAGCTTGAGCTTGCCGTCGCGGTCGTCCTCGGGCAGGCAGCGCACCAGGCCACACAGTGCCGGCGCGTATTCGGGGCTGCGCTCCAGCGCCATTTCGTACAGCGCTCGCACATCGGCATGGGGATCCAGATGGCGCTTGAGGCGCGCCAGCTCCACCAGATCTGCAGCACTGGCCTGCGCCACCATCGCCACCAGGGCATCCGCCCGTGCACGCACCCGGCCCAGCCAGGCGTGGTGCTGCTTCCACTCGGTGGCGTTGTCACGACACCATTGTTTGTCGAAGTGTTTGATCCACCGTTTGGCATCTTCTCCCAGCAAGGCAAGGGCGTTGCCGCGGGACCAGTCTGGCAGCGTGGGCGTGGCATCCAGCGCTTCGATACGGTCGCGCAGGCCGGGGTGGGTGTCGTCCACACTGCTCAGGCGTTTGAGCGCCTGGCGCAATGCGTCGTTGGCAAAGGCCGCGTCTGGCGCTTGCGCGAGGTAGCGGCGCATGCCGCGATACGGGCCCACCGGCAACGGGTTGCCAGCGGCTGCGCACCAGTGGTTGCCCCAGAACTCTGCCTGCAGTGCGGCGCCCCGGATTTCGATTTCGGCCAGTGCGGCGGCGGTCACATCGCGGCCCAAGAGCTTGCCCGCAATGCGGTCAGCCTCGTATTCGTCCTGGCGGGCCAGCGCAAAGGTCTTGGCCGAAAAGCGAGGAAAGTACCAGCGCATGAAGGCCTGCGTGGCAGCGGCCACCGGGCCCTCGTCGTCGGCCAGGCTGTGGTTCAGCCGCATCCACGACTGGCGCGTGCGGTAAATCCAGGCCGCAAACCGGCCATGGTCCCCCCGCAGATGGCCATACTCGTGCGCCAGCACGGCGAGAAAACGCGGCCGGTCCAGCGCCATCAGCAAAGGCAGGCCAATGCTCAGGTGGTTGACGGCGCCACCCAGCAGGCCGTACTTGGGCAGCTGCTGGATGCTGGCATTGAACTCGTCGTTCAGCGTGACCTTGTGGATGGGCGGGCCCTTGATCTTGCGGCGGATGCGCTCCAGCGCCTCAAACAGCTCGGGCGCCTCCAGCGCGGTGATCTCCACGCCCTCCGGGGCATCAAAGCGCACCCACAGGGCCCGCAGGCTGATCCACAGCAGCCCGGCAGCCCCCAGCAGAAGCCACACCATCGCAAAACGAAACCTGCCCTGCAGCATCTGCGGTACCACCCACAGCAAGATGCCCGCCGCCAGCCCCAGACAGCCCAGCACCCACACGTAGCCAAGCGCCGCAAAGGCGGCCACACTGCGGCGGTATGCGCGGCTGTTGTCGGCGCTGGCATGCTCGCTCATGCGCACCAGGTGCACAAAATCTGCCTGATCCACGGGCTTCCCTCACTCTCGATTGTTTTTGTCAGCCGCCATCCTAACCACTCACACGCCCCACTCTGCACCATGACCGACGACGACTTGCCCGAACTCATCCGCACTCCGCCCGGCCTGTACTGCCACTACAAGGGCATGCTGTACGAGGTGATTGACACCGTGCGCCACAGCGAGACGCTGGAGCCCATGACGCTGTACCGCGCGCTGTATGGCCAGCGGGGGCTGTGGGTGCGGCCCGCCGCCATGTTTCTCGAACGGGTGTCTGTGGAGGGTCAGATGCGCCCCCGCTTTGAGCGGTGCGACGATGTCGGCCCGGACTGAAAATTCAATAAAAACAGGCTATAGCTCTTATCCATAAAGCGCGAGCAGCTATTATTTAAATAGCAAATGCTTCCATCGGCAGCGGTGAATCACAGCACCTGCACCAGCGCCCGCACGGCGCGGGGGTAGATCACATGCTCCTGCGTCAGCACCCGGGCGGCCAGCGCCTCGGCCGTGTCGCCCGGCAGCACCGGCACCACGGCCTGGTCCAGGATGGGGCCCACATCCAGCTCTGCCGTCACCTGGTGCACCGTCACGCCCGCAAACTTGCAGCCCGCATCGATGGCGCGCTGGTGCGTGTGCAGCCCGGTAAAAGCGGGCAGCAACGAAGGGTGGATGTTGATGAGCCGCCCGGCGTAATGAGCCACAAAACCTGGCGTCAGGATGCGCATGAAACCGGCCAGCACCACCAGGGCGGGCTGGTGGCGGTCGATGGTGGCGGCCAACTCGGCATCAAACGCTTCGCGGCTGGCAAAGGCCTTGTGGTCGAGTACCTCCGTGGCAATGCCCTGCTCCCGCGCAAACACCAGCCCGCCAGCATCGGGCTTGTTGCTGATGACGGCCGCGACGCGGGCGCCGTAGCGCTGCTCCCAGTGCTCCTGTTGTGCGGTACGCACGATGGTGGCCATGTTGGAGCCACCGCCAGAGATCAGAATGACGATGTTCTTCATAAATTGCCACGGATTATCTAGGAGGCTGTCGAGCTTGGGGTTGGCCCTGCGCCACCGCCTGGGGGTGCCAGGCAAGGCGCGGGTGAGGCCGTGTGGCCCAGCCACACAACGAACCCGCAACGCAGCATGGCGGCCCCAGGCGGCGGCCCGAAGGGTTGTGCGACAGAGCACGCAGGCGGCGTTGCCCATGCTCGCTGCACAGCCAGTGCAGCTTGCGCTGGGCGCCTAGCCTGCATACTCTGTCGCACAACGCAGCGCCAACCCCAAGCCCGACAGCCTCCTCATGCCCTTCGACCCCGCCATCCGCCCCCTCACCCCCCACGAAGCCCGCGTGCTCGCCACCCTGATGGAAAAGGCGCGCACCGTGCCCGACAGCTACCCCATGTCGCTCAACGGCCTGGTCACCGGCTGCAACCAAAAAACCAGCCGCGACCCGGTGATGAACCTGAGTGACGCCGAGGCGCAGGAAGCCCTGGATTCGCTCAAGTTGCTGACGCTGGCGTTTGAGAGCAGCGGCAACCGCACCACCCGCTGGGAACACAACTTCCAGCGCGGCGTGGGCGTGCCCGAGCAATCGGCCGTGCTGCTGGGCCTGCTCATGCTGCGTGGCCCGCAGACGGCGGGCGAGCTGCGCATCAACGCCGAGCGCTGGTACCGCTTTGCCGACATCTCCTCTGTCGAGGCCTTTCTGGACGAGCTGCAGGAGCGCAGCGCCGAAAAGGGCGGCCCGCTGGTCGTTCAGCTGCCCCGCGCACCCGGCGCGCGCGAGCAGCGCTGGGCGCATTTGATGTGCGGGCCGGAGGACACCACCGCCAGCCATGCGCCCGCAGGCGGCGCTGGCTCCAGCCCATCGCCTGCGCTGCAGGCCCGCGTGGACGCCCTGGAGGCCGAAGTGGCAAGCCTGCGCAACACCGTGCAGCGTCTGTGCGCCGAGCTGGGCATTTCCCCTGACTTCAGTCCAATGTCACAACCCGGACAGGAATAAAACGAACGACCGTGCTACAACTGCGGGATCACTTGGAGACAAACCGATGGATCTCGCATTCACCCCCGAAGAACAGGCTTTCCGCGAAGAGATTCGCGCCTGGGTTCAAGCTAACCTACCGAAAGAAATTTCGCACAAGGTCCACAACGCCCTGCGCCTGACCCGCGACGATCTGCAGGGATGGGCCAAGATCCTGGGCAAGAAAGGCTGGCTGGGCTTTGGCTGGCCCAAAGAGTTTGGCGGCCCCGGCTGGACGGCCGTGCAAAAGCACCTGTTCGAAGAAGAATGCGCCCTGGCCGGCGCGCCCCGTATCGTGCCGTTTGGCCCGGTGATGGTGGCCCCGGTGATCATGGCGTTTGGCAACGCCGAGCAGCAAAAGCGCTTTTTGCCCGGCATCGCCAGCGGCGAAGTCTGGTGGAGCCAGGGCTACAGCGAACCCGGCTCGGGCTCGGACCTGGCCAGCGTCAAGACCCGCGCCGAGCGCGTGGGCGACAAATACATCGTCAACGGCCAAAAGACCTGGACCACCCTGGGCCAGCATGGCGACTGGATGTTCAACCTGGTGCGCACCAGCGCCGAGGGCAAGCCCCAGACCGGCATCTCCTTCCTGCTGCTCGACATGAAGTCCAAGGGCGTCACCGTGCGCCCCATCAAGCTGCTGGATGGCGAATGCGAGGTGAACGAAGTGTTCTTCGACAACGTCGAAGTGCCTGCCGAAAACCTGATCGGCGAAGAGAACAAGGGCTGGACCTACGCCAAGCACCTGCTGAGCCACGAGCGCACCAACATCGCCGACGTGAACCGCAGCAAGCGCGAATTGGAGCGCTTGAAGCGCATCGCCAAGACCGAAGGCGTGTGGGATGACCTGCGCTTCCGCGACCAGATCGCCCTGCTGGAAGTGGACATCGTGGCCCTCGAAATGCTGGTGCTGCGCGTGCTGTCGGCCGAAAAATCGGGCAAGAACTCGCTCGACATCGCGGGCCTGCTCAAGATCAAGGGCAGCGAGATCCAGCAGCGTTACGCCGAGCTGATGATGCTGGCCGCAGGCCCCTTTGCCATGCCTTTCATCGAAGAGGCCATGGAGGCGGGCTGGCAGGGCAACTTCCCCGGCGGCGTCACTGCCAACGCGCCGCTGGCGTCCACCTACTTCAACCTGCGCAAAACCACCATCTACGGTGGCAGCAATGAAGTTCAACGCAACATCGTCGCGCAGACGGTTCTGGGCTAAGGAGACAAGAACATGGATTTCGATTTTTCTGACGACCAGGAACAACTGCGCGACGCCGTGCGCAAGTGGGTAGACAAGGGCTACACGTTTGAGCGCCGCCGCGCCGCCGTGGCCGCCGGTGGTTTTGACCGCGCCGCCTGGAACGAACTGGCCGAGCTCGGCCTGACGGCCCTCACTGTGCCCGAAGCCCACGACGGCATGGGCCAGGGCGCGATCGACGCCATGGTGGTGGCCGAGGAACTGGGCCGTGGCATCGTTCTGGAGCCCATCGCCCAGGCCTTCATGGCCAGCAGCGTGCTGTCGCACTACGCACCAGCCAACGTGCAATCGGCCTGGCTGCCCCGCGTGGCCGGTGGTGAAGCCCTGGTGGTACTGGCCCAGCAGGAGCGTAAGGCGCGCTACCGCCTGGATGTTTGCGATGCAAAAGCGGCCCCAGCGCAAGATGGGTATGCGCTGACAGCTATCAAAAGCGTAGTGTCTGCCGGCGACAAGGCGGACGCCTTCATCGTGCCTGCGCAGCTCAACGGCCAAATCGCACTGTTCCTGGTCGAGCGCACTGCCACTGGCGTGACCACTCAAGGCTACGTCACGCAAGACGGCAGCCGCGCCGCCGAGGTGAAGTTCACCAACGCCCCCGCCACGCTCATCACCACCGATGGCCTGGCCGCGCTGGAACTGGCGGTGGACACCGGCATCGCCGCCACCTGCGCCGAAGCCGTGGGCGTGATGGACAAGACCGTGGCCATCACCGTCGAATACATGAACCAGCGCAAGCAGTTTGGCGTGTTCATTGCGAGCTTCCAGGCGCTGCGCCACCGCGTGGCCGACATGAAGATGCAGCTGGAACTGGCCCGCTCGATGAGCTACTACGCCAGCCTCAAGCTGGGCGCCCCTGCCGCCGAGCGCCGCGCCGCCATGGCGCGCGCCAAGGTGCAACTGGGCCAATCGATGCGTTTTGTGGGCCAGCAGGCCGTGCAACTGCATGGTGGCATCGGGGTGACGGACGAGTACATCGTGAGCCACTACTTCAAGAAGCTCACCCAGCTGGAAGTGGCCTTTGGCGACACGCTGCACCACCTGGGCGAAGTGTCCGCCCGCATGCAAGACACTGCAGGCGTGTTTGCCTGACGGTAGCTGACGCAGGCGCGTCACACCCACCAACGATGCTCGTGGATTTCCCTGTCCGCGGGCATTTTTTCTTGTCGGAGACACCTTCATGAACAACAAATTCTGGCTGCAACGCCGATCTCTTCTGCTGGCAACCGCTGCAGCAGCTACCCTGGCCCTGGCCGGTTGCGCCACCAAGGGACCCAATCTGGCCGAAGCGCCGCCCATCGTCTTTGTGCACGGCAACGGCGACACTGCCGCACTGTGGCAAACCACCGTGTGGCGGTTTGAATCCAACGGCTGGCCGCGCGAGCGCCTGCACGCCATTGACGTGCCCTACCCCCTGGCGCGTGACGAAGACGCCAAACCCCAGGCGGGCCGCACGTCGGCGGCCGAGCACATGGCGTACCTCAAGGCCGAAGTGGACAAGGTGCTCCAAGCCACGGGCGCCCGCCAGGTCGTGCTGGTGGGCAACTCGCGCGGCGGCAACGCCATCCGCAACTACATCTACAACGGCGGCGGCGACAAGACGGTGAGCCACGCGATCCTCGGCGGCACGCCCAACCACGGCGTGTGGGCGATCCCGGGGTTCCGTGAAGGCAACGAGTTCTCGGGCACGGGCCCCTTCCTCAAAGCGCTGAATGCTCCCAAGAACGCGGCGGGCGACGAGGTGAGCGGCCCCGTGAAATGGATGACGATCCGCTCGGACAACAACGACAAGTTCGCCCAGCCCGACGGTCTGTGGATAGGCCAGAAAGGCAAGCCCACCTACGTGACCGCCGCAGGCCCCGAACTCAAGGGCGCCACCAACGTGGTGATTCCGCGCATCGACCACCGCGAGACGTCGTACTCCCCCGCTGCGTTCGAGGCCACCTACCGCTTCATCACCGGCAAGGCACCGCAGGTCACCACCATTGCGGCTGAAAAGCAGGTGGTGCTCAACGGCAAGGTCACCGGCCTGGGCGTGGACCCGGCCGACCCCAAAACCGGCAACTTCAGCAACAACCTGCCCCTGGCGGGCGCGCAGCTGGAGGTGTATGCCACCGACCCCGCCACGGGCGCCCGCGCGGGCAACGCCTTGCTGCGCAAGACCGTGGGTGCGGATGGCCAATGGGGACCACTGGCGGTGCCCAACGGCTCGCCCGTCGAGTTCGTGATCAGCGCACCCGGCTATGCCACCACCCACATCTACCGAAGCGGCTTTCCACGCAGCAGCAACCTCATCCACCTGCGCGCAGAGCGCATGGCCGAGGCCGACAAGGGCGCCGACAGCGTGGTGACCCTGACCCGCCCGCGCGGCTACCTGGACCCGGCACGCGACAAGATGCTGCTGGATGGTGCAGCACCTTCTGGTGTGCCGCCAGGCGCGGGCGTGGCGTCAGCCAAGGTCAAGCCCTCGGGCGGCGTGCGCAGCATTGCGGGTGAGTTCAACGGCGAGCGTGTGGTGGGGCAGACGTGGCCTGCGGCCGAGGGGCGGGCGGTGATGCTGGAGCTCAGCCACTGAGCGCAAACCACGAAATGGGTGAAAAGCGCTGCCTCCAAATCCCGGATAATCCGCAGTTCGCCTGCGGCAGCCACCGCAGTTCGGGCCACACACCCGATCCCCGCTTTTGCCTATTCTGTTTCTGCCCATGAGCGCTATTGCCAACGACCCCAACCTCAAGCACCTCACCAAAGCCCGTGAACAGATTGCCAAGGGCGACCTGAAGAACGCAGCCCTCACGCTCAACAAAGCCAACGCCCAGTGGCCCCAGGACCCACGTGTCTTCATGCTGGGCGGCCTGCTGGCGGAGAAGGCGGGCAACATCAAGGGTGCTTTTGAGGCACTGCGCAAGTCCGTGTCGCTGGCCCCCGACTGGGGACCGGGCCTGCTGGAGCTGGCGCTTTTGCTGGCCCGGCAGAACCAGTTCAAGGAAGCCGTTGAAACCGCTGAAAAAGTGGCATTGATTGAACCCAGCAACCTGCAGGTGCTGGCGGGCGTGGTGGATATTGCCCACCGCGCGGGCCATTCTGAAATGGCGATCCGCCATCTGCGCCGCGGGCTGGAGCTGGTCCCGGGGGATGTGATGTTGCGACGCCTGCTGGCACGCGATCTGAGCGAACTGGGCCAGCACGAAGAATCTCTGGCCTTGTGGGGCGCACTGGTTGATGAGAATCCGCAAGACCCCCAATCACTGGTAGGACGTGTCCAGGCGTGCATCGCCGCAGGCAAGCCCACCGACGCCGACAAGGACGCAGCAGCACTGCTGAAGCTGGCTCCCGGCGACGCGGTTTACCAATATTACGCACAGGTGACCCGTGGCGAGACTCCTGCACAGCAACCTGCGGAGCTGATGCGCCCGCTGTTTGACGGCATGGCCGAGTTCTACGACATGCACATGGTGCGCAGCCTGAAGTACCAGCTGCCCAAACAGGTTGCAGACAAGATTCTTGCCCGTCACCCCGACAAGAAGATCAATGTGCTGGACCTCGGTTGTGGAACCGGCCTGCTGGGCGTATGCCTGGGCCGCCTGGACGGTGCACTGATCGGCGTGGACCTGTCGATGAAGATGGTGGAGCAGGCGGCGCGCCACAACGTGTATGACCGCTTTCACACCGTCAATCTGCACGACGCCCTGCGTGAAACGCCTGATGGCCTGTATCAGGTGATCGCCGCGCTGGATGTGTTCATTTACGCAGGCGATCTGACCGAGGCGATTCCCAATGCATTCCGCGTGCTTGCGGCGGACGGGGTCCTGATCTTCTCCTGCGAAACGGCCCCTGAGGCAGGACCGGATCTCGTGCTGCTGCCGGCTGGACGTTACGCGCACAAGCTCAGCCACATTCAGTCCATCTGCAAGGCCGCCGGTTTTGATGCGGTGGAAGTGGAAGAAACCGTGCTGCGCCATGAAAACCATCTTCCCGTGCAAGGCTTTGTCGTCACTGCCCACAAGCCCGTTTGATCCGGGATTCCGCGGTCACCGCGGGAGGTAGCCTCACCTTCCCGAGACACGCAACTGTTCACCTGTCAGAGCTTTAGTGCGATTGCCCGGTCAGCGCATCCCAACGTCCGGTCCGTCACGCCAGCAGGCGTGACGACTTTGGCACGTGCGCCATCAAAAACTCCATCTGGTCGGCCAATATGCGCCGGTTACGCAGGATGAAGTCCTCCCACAGGCTGGGCACATAGGGCGCATACAGCAGCGGCATGTGTGCCTGCTCCGGCGTGCGCGGGCCTTTGCGGTGATTGCACGGCCGGCAGGCCGTGACCACGTTCATCCAGTGATCCTGCCCGTTGCGCGCAAACGGCACGATGTGTTCGCGCGTAAGGTGTTCCTCATGGAAGTGCCCACCGCAGTACGCGCACACATTGCGGTCGCGGGCAAAGAGCTTGCTGTTGGTCAGGCTGGGCTTGAGCTCGAACGGATTGATGCTGGGCACGCCCTTGGTGCCGATGATGCTGTTGATGGCGATCACCGACTGCTCCCCCGTGATGGCGTTGTGCCCACCCCGAAACCGGGCAACCTGTGCGCCGGACTCCCAGCGCACCTCGCCAGCGGCGTAGTGAAGCACCGCCTGTTCGAGTGAAATCCACGATTGGGGCAGCCCTTGGGCTGACAGCTTCAAGACCTTCAAAACACGCCTCCTGGAACACAAAGTACTCAAGGACATGACTTACGCAAAACAGGACTCTGGCAAATGGTCCGCCCCAATGAAAAGGCGTTTGCCGCATCCCGATTTGCGCAAGTCCGAAAGGATTCGGAACGCAGATGTCTCGCGGGCAGCCCTGCGCGGGGCCAGCCGTGGGTCACAATATACTCCGTTTTCATGACAAATTGGCGTCCTGCGCTTGATGGACTTGCGCATGCTGCTATCAAAAAGATAACAAACCGATGAAAATCTTTCGCGGATTCCACCACCCTGGCATTGCCAATGCCTGTGCGCTGACCATCGGCAATTTCGATGGTGTGCACCGGGGCCATCAGGCCATGTTGGCCTTGCTGAACAGCGAGGCTGCACACAGGGGCGTGGAAAGCTGCGTGCTGACGTTCGAGCCCCACCCCCGCGACTACTTCGCGGGCGCCCACCACAAGCCCGAGCTGGCACCCGCACGCATCGGCACCTTGCGCGACAAGCTCACCGAACTGGCCCGCTGCGGTGTGCAGCAGACCGTGGTGCTGCCGTTTGACGCGCGGCTGGCCGCCCAGTCGCCCGACGCTTTCATCGACGAGGTGCTGGTGCGTGGCCTGGGGGCCCGGTACGTGCTGGTGGGCGACGATTTCCGCTTTGGCCGCCAGCGAGCGGGCGACTACGCCATGCTGGACGCGGCCGGGCAAGCCAAGGGCTTCGACGTAGCGCGCATGAACAGCTACGAGGTGCATGGGCTGCGCGTGTCCAGTTCCGCCGTGCGCCAGGCGCTGGCTGCAGGCGACATGGAAGCCGCGGCACGCCTGCTGGGACGGCCCTACACCATCAGCGGCCATGTGGTGCATGGCCGCAAGCTCGGGCGCGAACTGGGTGCTACCGCCGCCGGTGCAGGCGACGGCTTTCGCACCCTGAACCTGCGCTTTGCGCACTGGAAGCCCGCCGCCAGCGGCATCTTTGCCGTGCTGGTGCATGGACTCATAGACGCACCGCTGCCGGGCGTGGCCAACCTGGGCGTGCGCCCCTCGCTGGACCCGAATGACGTCAACGGCGGCCGCGTGCTGCTCGAAACCCATTGCCTGCACTGGCCCGCCGAACTGGGGCCCGAGGGGGCGTACGGTAAAATCGTGCGCGTGGAACTGCTACACAAACTGCACGACGAGCTGAAGTACGACGGTCTGGATGCCTTGACGAAGGGCATCGCCAAGGACTGCGCGGACGCACGCGCCTACTTTGCGTCGGCCCATGCGCCCAACCACACCGAGACCCGGCGCCAGACCACGCGCGACCGAATTTGAGGGCGCTGCTTCTCGCAGCGCCCGCCTCACGGGCCCGCCATCCTTCGCGCTCCAACCCCGTTCTTGCTCCGGGCCTTGCCCCGGAATGCCCTGTTTTAAGGCTCCCCCATGTCCGACGACAACGCCAGCACCGCAGCCACCGATTACCGCAGCACCCTGAACCTGCCCGACACCCCCTTCCCCATGCGCGGCGACCTGCCCAAGCGCGAGCCGGGCTGGGTGAAGGAATGGGAGGACAAGGGCCTGTACAAGCGCCTGCGCGACGCCCGCTGTGGTGCGCCCAAGTTCATCCTGCACGATGGCCCTCCCTATGCCAACGGCCAGATCCACATGGGCCACGCGGTCAACAAGATCCTGAAGGACATGATCACCAAGGCGCGCCAGCTGGAAGGCTTTGACGCGCTGTACGTGCCCGGCTGGGACTGCCACGGCCTGCCGATCGAGAACGCCATCGAGAAGAAACACGGCCGCAACCTGAGCCGCGACGACATGCAGGCCAAGAGCCGCGCGTTCGCCACCGAGCAAATCGCGCAGCAGATGGTGGACTTCAAGCGCCTGGGCGTGCTGGGCGAATGGGACAACCCCTACAAGACCATGAACCCCGCCAACGAGGCGGGCGAAATCCGCGCCTTCAAGCGCGTGATGGAGCGCGGCTTCGTGTACCGGGGCCTCAAGCCCGTGTACTGGTGTTTTGACTGCGGCTCTTCGCTGGCCGAGTTCGAGATCGAATACCAGGACAAGAAGAGCACCACGCTGGATGTGGCCTTCAAGGCGCACGACCCCGCCAAGCTGGCAGCCGCCTTTGGCCTGCCCGCATTGACCAAGGACGCGTTTGTGGTCATCTGGACCACCACTGCCTGGACCATCCCTGCCAACCAGGCGCTGAACCTGAACCCCGAGATCAGCTACGCGCTGGTGGACGCGGGTGAACGCATCCTGCTCGTGGCAGAGCCGCTGGTGGCCTCGTGCCTGGAGCGTTACGGCCTTACGGGCAGCGTGTTGGCTACCACCCTGGGCAAGAACCTGGGCGGCCTGGAATTTGAACACCCGCTGTACGACGTGAAGAGCGAGGACGGAACCCAGGGTTACAAGCGCCTTTCGCCCGTGTACCTGGCAGACTACGCCACGGCCGACGACGGCACGGGTATCGTGCACTCCTCCCCTGCCTACGGCCTGGAAGACTTCAACTCCTGCCGCGCGCATGGCATGGCGCTGGACGAGATCCTGAACCCCGTGCAAGGCAATGGCACCTATGCGCCTGACTTCCCGCTGTTTGGTGGCCAGCACATCTGGAAGGCCGTGCCCGTGATCATCGAAGCCCTGCGCAACGCAGGCCGCCTGATGACCACCAAGGACATCACACACAGCTACCCCCACTGCTGGCGCCACAAGACACCGGTGATCTACCGCGCGGCCGCCCAGTGGTTTGTGCGCATGGACGAGGGCGAAGGCGTGTTCACGAAGCCCGGCATGAAGCCCGCCAAGACGCTGCGCCAGATCGCGCTCGACGCGATCGAACACACGAGCTTCTACCCCGAGAACGGGAAGGCCCGCCTGCACGACATGATCGCCGGGCGGCCGGACTGGTGTATCTCGCGCCAGCGCAGCTGGGGCGTTCCCATCCCGTTCTTCCTGCACAAGGATTCGGGCGAGCTGCACCCGCGCACCATGGAAATCATGGACCAGGCCGCAGACATCGTGGAAAAGGGCGGTATCGAGGCCTGGAGCCGCGTGACGACCGAAGAAATCCTGGGTGCGGCTGACGCGCCCCACTACACCAAGAGCACCGACATCCTGGAAGTGTGGTTCGACTCCGGCTCCACCTTCAGCCATGTGCTGCGCGGTACGCACCCCGAGGTGCACCACGACACCGGTCCTGAGGCCGACCTGTACCTGGAAGGCCACGACCAGCACCGCGGCTGGTTCCACAGTTCGCTGCTGCTGGCATCGGCGCTGGAAGGCCGCGCGCCCTATCGCGGCCTGCTGACCCATGGCTTCACCGTGGACAGCCAGGGCCGCAAGATGAGCAAGTCGCTGGGCAACGGCATCGACCCGCAGGAAATCAACAAGAAGCTGGGCGCCGAAATCATCCGTCTGTGGGTGGCCGCCAGCGACTACTCGGGCGACATCGCGGGCGACGAGAAGATCCTGGCGCGTGTGGTGGACGCCTACCGCCGCATCCGCAACACACTGCGCTTCCTGCTGGCCAACGTGAGCGATTTCGACCCGGCCAAGGACGCCGTGCCGTTCGACCAGATGCTGGAGATCGACCGTTACGCCCTCACCCGCGCATCCGAGTTCCAGGCCGAGGTGCTGGCGCACTACACGGTGTACGAGTTCCACCCCGTGGTCGCCAAGCTGCAGCTGTACTGCTCGGAAGACCTGGGCGGGTTCTACCTGGACGTACTCAAGGACCGCTTGTACACCACGGCGCCCAAGAGCCTGGCCCGCCGCAGTGCCCAGACCGCGCTCTACAACATCACGCACGCCATGCTGCGCTGGATGGCGCCGTTCCTGTCGTTCACGGCCGAAGAGGCGTGGAAGGTGTTTGGCAGCTCGGATTCGATCTTCCTCGAAACGTACAGCTCCATCGCGGGTGCGGACGAAGGCTTGCTGGCCAAGTGGGGCCGCCTGCGCGAGATCCGCGACGCGGTGAACAAGGAGATCGAGGCCCTGCGAGCCGCCGGCCAGGTGGGCTCGTCGCTGCAGGCTGTCGTCACCCTCGCTGCAGCACCCGAAGACCATGCGTTGCTGGCCAGCCTGGGGGACGACCTGAAGTTCGTGTTCATCACATCCGCTATTGAATTGGTAGCTGGTAGCGCTTTACAGATAAGCGTCAGCGCCAGTTCTGATACCAAATGCGAACGTTGCTGGCACTACCGCAGCGATGTGGGCCAGGATGCGGCACACCCCACCATCTGCGGCCGTTGCACCAGCAACCTGCACGGCGCCGGAGAACAGCGGGTGTTTGCATAAATGGCGCGCACTTCTTCAAGCTCATCCTTTGCGCGCGCGGGCGCCAGCATGTGGCCGTGGCTCGCCTGGGCCGTCGTCATCCTGATCGCAGACCAGGTCACCAAGACGCTGATCCTGCAGCACTACCGGCTCGGCGACTCCACGTTCATTACCAGCTTCTTCAACATCGTGCGCGCCCACAACACCGGGGCAGCGTTCTCCTTCCTGTCCGACGCGGGCGGCTGGCAGCGCTGGCTGTTCACCGGCATCGGCGTGGTGGCCACCATCTTCATCGTGTGGCAGCTGCGTGCGCACCCGGGTCAAAAGCTGTTCTGCTTTTCACTGTCCAGCATCCTGGGCGGCGCCGTGGGCAATGTGGTGGACCGGCTGATGCACGGCTACGTGGTGGACTTCCTGGACTTCCATGCGAATGGCTGGCACTTTCCAGCCTTCAATCTGGCGGACTCGGCCATCACGGTAGGCGCGGTGTGTTTGATTCTGGATGAACTGCTGCGTGTTCGGCGGGAGCGCTGAAACCGCCTCACTGTCGCACTGCAACAGCCCGCCCACGCGGGCTGTTGCTTTTGGGGGTGGCAGCGCAAGCCCCCCTCCTCCTCTCGGGCCGCAGGCGATGCACGGCAGCTTTCCGTTTCCGTGAGGGGGCCGCCGCTCCATTGACGCCGGGCGCCACAGGGTCATCGCTGCGATGCTCCCCATTCAGGAGTATGCTTATGTGTCAGTTTTGTGACAAATGGTCAGGGTGCTGCATTTTTTTCGCAGGCTCCTCTCATCCCCGGATCTCGCGCAGCCCGGCTCCGCCCCCCGCTCGCCCCGCCTGCCTCCGCCCACGGGCACAGGAATGAAGAGCACCTGCCGCCTTGGGCGTGCGCTAGCGTCGCTGCTTGCGTGCACGAGCGGTACGGCGCATGCTTTTTGCATTCAACAAGAAAAAGAACACGGTTTTTCATGAAGCACCTTTTAAACCTGCTGGCAGCCGTGGCGCTGCTGATCTGGGGCACCCACCTGGTGCGCACCGGCATCCTGCGTGTCTTCGGCGCCAATTTGCGCCAGTTGATCGCGCACAGCGTCAGCAACCGGTTCACGGCCGTGCTGTCGGGCATCGGGGTGACCGCCGTGGTGCAGTCGAGCACGGCCACGGCGCTCATCGTGTCTTCCTTCGTGGGCCAGGGCCTGGTGGGCCTGCCCGCCGCGCTGGCCGTGATGCTGGGAGCCGACGTGGGCACCAGCGTGATGGCGGTGGTGTTCTCGATGGACCTGTCGTGGCTGTCGCCGCTGTTCATCTTTGTCGGGGTGGTGCTGTTCATCTCGCGCAAGGACACGGCCATTGGCCGCGTGGGACGCGTGCTCATCGGCCTGGGACTGATGCTGCTGGCGCTGCGCCTCATTACCGAATCGACCACGGTACTCACCCAGTCACCGACGGTGCGCACCCTGCTGGGCGCGCTGACCAGCGACCTCCTGCTCGAAATCTTCACCGGCGCGGTGCTGGCCGTGGTGTCGTATTCGAGCCTGGCCACCGTGCTGCTGACCGCCGCGCTGGCGGGCTCCGGGGGCATACCTGCCGATGTGGCACTGGGCCTGGTGCTGGGGGCCAACCTGGGCAGCGGCCTACTGGCGGTACTGACCACGATGAAGGCCGATGTGCAGACGCGCCAGGTACCGCTGGGTAACCTGTTCTTCAAGATCATCGGCGTCGTCATCATGACGCCCCTCACCGGCCTTTGGCTCCAGCATGCGCGCCCACACGTGCCGGATGTCGCGACATTGGTGGTGCTGTTTCACCTGGCCTTCAACATGGTGGTGGGCATCGTATGCATCGGCCTGACCGGCACTGTGGCGCGAGCCGTGCAGCGCCTTATGCCGCCACAGAAGGCTCAGGCGGCAGGCGCCCGGCCCCAGCATCTCGACCCCTCGGCCCTTGCCACGCCATCGCTGGCCATTTCCTGCGCCGCGCGCGAGGCGCTGCACCAGGCGGACGTGGTGGAATCGATGTTGCGGGGGCTTCACAAGGTGATTCGCACCGATGACCTGCAGCTCGCTGAGGACCTGCGCAAGCTCGACGATGAGGTGGACGGCCTGTACTCGGCCATCAAGTACTACATGACCAAGATCTCGCGCGAGGCGCTGGACGAGCGCGAGGGCCGCCGCTGGGCGGACATCATCAGCTTCACGATCAACATGGAGCAGATTGGCGACATCATCGAGCGCGTGCTCATCGACATTGAAGACAAGAAGATCAAGAAGGGCCGCCAGTTCTCCGAGGCAGGCATGGAAGAGATCAACGAACTGCACGCCCGCCTGATCGACAACCTGCGGCTGGCGATGAGCGTGTTCCTGAACGGCAGCGTGCGCGATGCGCAAAAGCTGCTGGAGGAAAAAGCCCGCTTTCGCGACCTGGAGCATGCGTATTCGGCCACCCACCTGGCACGCCTGTCGGACAACACGGTGCAGAGCATCGAGACCAGCTCATTGCACATCGACCTGATCAGCGAGCTCAAGCGCATCAACTCGCTGCTGTGCTCGGTGGCCTACCCCATTCTGGAATCGGCAGGGGCCCTGGCACCGAGCCGGCTCAAGACCATGGTGGACAAGGGTTGACGCCCAGGCTGCCCCGATACAACGCCCTTTTTGACTGCCGCTGCCCCGCGGCCTGCGGCTGAGCCCGGCGGCGGTCCCTCAAGCAGGCCCCAGCGCCATCCTCCCGGAAGCGGTCGCCTGGCCTGCATGCCGGGTCTCGACCCGGTTGCGGCCCGCACGCTTTGCGTCGTAGCAGGCCATGTCGGCGGCGTAAAGCACCGAGGGCACATCCTGCAAGCTTGCATCCAGCACCACAAGCCCGATGCTCACGCCCAGCGTAAAGCTTCGCCCCTGGTACGACGGCTCCCAGGCCTGCACCGAGGCGCGCAGCTGCTCGGCCACCGCCTGCCCGCGGGCCAGGGCGCAGCCGGGCAACACCACGGCAAACTCATCCCCGCCCAGCCGCGCGGCCCAGCCTATCTGGCGCACCTGCGACTCCAGCAGCCGGGCGACGTGCCGCAGGACATCGTCACCCGCATCGTGGCCCGCAATGTCGTTCACTACGGTGAAGTGATCCAGATCGAGGAACAGCACCACGCCGTCACCTGCCGTGTCGCCGCCCGCATCGGACGGGCGCGTGCGGCCTGAACGCTCGGCCAGCAACGCACCCAGGCGTTCGTCAAAGGCATTGCGGTTGTAGAGCTGGGTGAGCGGGTCGTGGGCATGCTCCCACGCCTGTTGCGCCTGCGCCTCGCGCGCAGCGGTGATGTCCTCCAGAATCCACACCGTGCCCCCCTGCATTTCGTCGGGCTGCACCGCACGGCCCTGGACACGGGCCCAGACCGGGCTGCCGTCCTTGCGCAGAAAGCACACATCACCGTCAAATACGCCGTGCGCTGCAAACTCGGCCTGCACGCGCTCGCCGATGCGCTGGTAGTCCGCATCACTGGCGTACAGGATGCGCGCTGGGTGGCCCTGCAGCTCGGCCAGCGAGTAACCCAGCATGGTGCAGGCCTGGCGCCCCACCACCTCCAGCACCCCGTTGCGGGAGATCACGATGCCAACCGAGGCGTTGTCCAGCACGGCCTGGAACTGCCCGCGCAACGTCTCCCGCTGGTACTGCTCCTGGCTGCCTTGCAGGGCGAGCCCCTTGAACACCTTGACCAATTGGCCCACCTCTCCGCCGGCGCCAGGCCAAGTGATGGTCGGCCGAGCACCCGCAGGCGTGTCACGCCGGAGCATTTTTCGCGCGCTGTGTACCAGGTGGGCCAGGGGCTGAGCCATCCAGCCCATCACCACCGCGGCGAGCAGCATGCACAGCGCCATGCTGGCGGCAGCAATCCACCACGCCTCGCGCTGCGCGCCTTCCAGGGGCGCCAGCAGCGCCTGCGCAGGGCTCACCCGGGCCACGATCCATTGCGGCAGCGGCATGCCGGCCAGACTCACGATGTGCTCGGCCTCCATGTGGGTCGTGCCGCGTCCGGATATCGGCTGCGCCTGTGCATGCCAGCGCTCATATACAGGGGCCAGCCCCGCCTCGTCGCCCACCTTGCCCATGATGCGGGTGGGGTCCGAGTGCGCCAGGATGGTGCCGTCGCGCGTGAAGACAATGAGCCGCGAATCCTCACGCGTGGGCAGCGTCATGGAGGGCGGCAGCAGGCCCTGCGACTGCAGGCGCAATGCACCGGCCACCACGCCCAGCACGGTACCGTCTTCACGGTGCAGCGGCATGGTGAACATCACGCGCGCGTCGCTGGTGCGGCCCGCAATCAGCTCGGAAACCAGCGGTTTTCCGTCCACCAGGGTTCGGCGCAGCGCATCGCGTTCTGCCGGGTCCAGATTGGAGGCCTTGTCCAGCCGCCCGGCCCGCAGGTTCAGGCGCAGCTCGCCATTGTCGCGGGCCACCTGTATCGCATCAAAGAACTGAACTGCCGGCAGGCCCTGCTGCAGCAGCCATTCCAGAGCCGAGGGGGATTCCAGCATGCCCGGTGTGATACCGGCGGCCACGGTGCGCAGCACCTTCTGGCTCTGCTCGATCTTGCTGGCCAACAGGCGGGCCACCACCTCCACCTCATCGGTCTGCTGGCTTACCACCCGGCGCATGGCCTCTTGCCCGGAAGCCCGCGTGACCAGCCAGGCCGACACCGCCCCCGAAAGCCCCACCGCCAGCACGGCCACCAGCACGAGGCGCAACACCAGGGGGCCCGGCATCCACCAGCCCTGCGCTTCCTGATTGGGCGCGGGTGGGGGCGGGAGCGTCATGGACACTCCGCAACAGGAGCGCCCGGCAGGCGCAGGAAGTAGGCGATGGGCATGGGACAGGTCAAACCGGACTGGTCCCAACAAATATACGCAGCCCCCCCCTGCCCGGGCTTGGGTGGAACCCTCAGTCAACCCCAAGGAAAAACCCTGAGGCTCGGGAAGGTGTGAACCCACCCGCCCTGCCCGAGTGGGGCGGATTCACCTACACCTTCTGAACGCCTCAGCAGCCGGCCATCGACTGCAACGCCCGGGGTTGCGGCAGGTTCAGCACGTTCCCCGTGCCGTGGATAAGGCCCAGCTCCCGCAGGTGGCGCAGCACGCGCGAGAAAGTTTCTGGCGCAATCCCGAGCTGGGCGGCAATCAGGCGCTTGCGCTGGTGCAGCGTGACCTGCATGGCGCCGCTGTGGTCCGGCTGGGCGTGGTTCAGCAGCCACTGGGCGCAGCGCGACTCGGCATCCTGCGCCAGCCGGCTCACGGCCAGCTCCGACTGCTGGCGGTAGCCTTGCGCCATGTCGAGCAGCAGCCCCCGCGCACCCTCGGGCATTTCCGCCAGACTGCGGCGAAACTCCTCGATGGGCAGGCGCCGCACCTGGACACGGGTGTCGGCCACCATGTCCACCGGCAGCGGCATGCCCATGAGGGCCGACGCGGCATCCAGCCAGAACGGGCCTTCGACGGCCCCCAGCTGGTGGCGCAGGTAGCCATCGTCGAGCACGCCGCGCAGCACGCGGCCACTTTCAAGGTGCAGCACAGACGTCAGCACCTCGTTGCGCCTGCGCAGCACTTCGCCGGCGGCAATCAACTCGGTTTCGGCGGGCAGTGAGAAGTAGTTAGAGGGCAGCATGGAACGGACTGTGCCGCGCCGAGCCCCCTCAGGCATTGAGCAAGATCAAACCGAACCCTCGCGGCAGCCCTCGCGCTGCGCCGGGGTTGAGCCAAAGCACAAACGGCTCGATCACGCCGCGACGGGATGCCCCCACGCTGCACATCGAATCACGGAAACAACGTGTAACAACCGTGTCACACCCTGCCGATATCGTTGCCCCCTTGCTCAGAGACCTCCGATCCACCGTGACGTACAACACCCTTGGGAGCCGACAGGCGGCGATGATGTCCTTGCTGTCACCGGCGGCGCGCCATGGCACCGGCGCTCTGGCACGCCTTATGCGCGAGGGCGGGCTGCACTGCGTGTTCCAGCCCCTGGCCGACCTGCGCGAAGGCAGCATCTACGCCCACGAAGCATTGATCCGGGGCCCCCAGGGCACGCCTTTGCACACACCCGACGCCTTGCTGGAGGTGGCCCGGCGCGAGCACATCCTGCAAGACTTCGAGTTGCTGTGCGTTTTCACGGCCCTGCAGCAGTGGGGCGCACAGCAGGCGCAGGGGCGGCTGTTTGTGAACATCAGCGCCGACGCGCTGGTGCATGGCGTGGCCCTGATCGGGCCACGGATGCTGGGCGAGGCCATACGCAGCTTTGGCATGCATGCCCGCATGCTGGTGCTGGAGATCACCGAGCACGATCGCGTCACCGACATGCCCGAACTGCGCGAAGCCATCAAGGCCGTGCACGCCTGCGGCGCACGGCTGGCACTGGACGACTTTGGCGACGGCCGCTCCAGCCTGCGGCTGTGGTCCGAGGTGAAACCCGACTTCGTGAAGATCGACAAGTACTTCGTCCACGACATCAGCAACCACCCCGCCAATCTGCAAATGCTGCAGGCCATCAAGGGCATTGCCCAGGTATTTGGCACCCAGCTCATTGCCGAAGGCATCGAGACGCAGGACGACCTGCGTGCGCTGCGGGACCTGGACATCCCCTACGGCCAGGGCTGGCTTCTGGGCCGCCCCGCCGCCCTGCCGCGGGACAGTGTGGAGCGGCTGGCGCAAGAAGTGATGCAGGACCGCCGCGTGGCCGTATTGCCGCACCTGGGGCAAACGGCGCGCCCCGGCATCCTGCGCAGCCTGATGGTGGTGCAAGCGCCCTTTGCGTCCCCGGGCACCAGCAACGACGCCGTGGCGGCCCTGTTCCACAAACACCCGGACCTGCACGCCCTGCCGGTGGTGGAGGGCTCCCGCCCCGTGGCACTCATCAACCGCCAGCAGTTCATGAACCACTACGCCACGCTGTACTTCCGCGAGGTGCACGGCCGCAAACCCTGCCTGGCGTTCGCCAACACAGCGCCCCGCGTGGTGGAGCTCGACTGTGATGTGGACCAGCTGGTGGGCATCCTCACCTCGCAGGACCAGCGCTACCTGAATGACGGCTACATCGTCACCGACAACGGCCGCTACCTGGGCCTGGGCACGGGCGACCAGCTCGTGCGCGCCGTGACCGAAACCCGCATCGAGGCGGCACGCCACGCCAACCCGCTGACGTTTTTGCCCGGCAACATCCCCATCAGCCTGCACATGCAGCGCCTGCTGGAGAGCGGCACCGAGTTTGTCGCGTGCTACGCCGACCTGAACAACTTCAAGCCCTTCAACGACCATTACGGCTACTGGCGCGGCGACCAGATGATCCGCCTCGTCGCCCGCCTGGCCACCACCCACTGCGACGCGCGGCGCGACTTTGTGGGCCATGTGGGCGGGGACGACTTCATGCTGATCTTTCAGAGCAGCAACTGGCTGCAGCGCTGCAAGAACATCGTGGATGAGTTTGCGCGCGAGGCTATCGCGCTGTTCGACGAACCCGCGCGGCTGGCGGGCGGCATCCAGGCCGAAGACCGGCACGGCGTGCAGCGGTTCTTCCCGTGCACCACGCTGGCTATCGGTGCGGTGCGCGTCATGCCGGGGCGTTTTCGGCACGCCGAGGAAGTGGCCAACCTGGCGGCAGTGGCCAAGCATGAGGCCAAGCAGGCGGCCGCTGGCGTGGTGCTGCACGGCGGGTTTACGGAGTCGAGCCTGGGGGCGTTGGCGGCGGCGCGGGCGCTGCAGGATGTGTTGGCCGCCTGAGTCTGCGCACCCCGTCACGGGGCTGTGGGCGCCCCCGCCTCAAACCAGCGCCCGATCAGCGCCCGCTCCGCATCAGTGATCTGCGTGGAATTGTTCATCGGCATCAGCTTTTGCACCACCACCTGCTGGTAGATGGCCTGGGCGTGTTGCTTGACCAGCTCCGGCGAGTCGAGCCGCAGGTTCTTCATCTGCACCGCCTCGCCGTGGCACAGGTAGCAGCGCTGCTCCAGCACCGCTTGCACTGATTTATAGTCATTTTGGCCACCAGCGCTTACCCCACCTGCGTCAGCAGCTCCTGAAACAGTAGCATTCGCATTGGCTGGTGGTACTGGCCGCATCCACACGATGGCGCCGACGATGACAGCCACGCCCACCAGCGCATAGGGCAGCGGGTTGCCATTGCGGCCCAGCTTGTAGCCGTGGCGCATCACAAAGAACTGGCGGATGGCGGCGCCGGCAAACATCATGAGGATGAGCACCAGCCAGTTTTGCGGGTGGCTCCAGGTAAAGCTGTAGTGGTTGCTGAGCATGGCAAACAGCACGGGCAGCGTGAAGTAGGTGTTGTGCACGCTGCGCTGTTTGCCGCGTTTGCCGTGGATGGGGTCCACGGGCTGGCCGGCCTTGATCTGCGCCACCACGGTGCGCTGGCCGGGGATGATCCAGAAGAACACGTTGGCGCTCATGGCGGTGGCGATCATGGCGCCCACCAGCAAGAAGGCTGCACGGCCTGCAAACCAGTGGCAGGCCAGCCATGAGGCCACGCACACCAGCACGAACACCAGCGCGCCGACGATGGCATCGCCGTTCTTCTTTTGGCCGAAGATGCGGCAGATGGCGTCGTACAGCAGCCAGAACACGACGAAGAACGCGAGCGCCACCACGATGGCGGTGACTGGTGCCCAGTCCATTTTCGACTTGTCGATGAGGTAGGTGCTGGCGCTGTAGAGGTACGACACCGTGAACAGCGCAAACCCGCTGATCCAGGTGCTGTAGCTTTCCCAGAAGAACCAGTGCAGGTGTTTGGGCAACTGCGGCGGGGAGACGGCGAACTTGACCGGGTGGTAGAACCCGCCGCCGTGCACGGCCCAGAGCTCGCCGCTCACGCCCTGCTTTTTCAGGTCTTCGTCCTCTGGCGGCGTGAGGCTGCTATCCAGAAAGACGAAGTAGAACGACGAGCCGATCCAGGCGATGGCGGTGATGACGTGGACCCAGCGCAACAGCAGGTTGGCCCAGTCGAGAAAGTAGCTTTCCATATCTCAACCTTGGCAGCGCGGGGCGCTGCAAACCTGCTCACCACTGCGGGCGCTCTGAGCAGAAATTTTGGTCGCGCACCTTGGCCAAACACGGAGTGTTGGCCGGGGCACCGCTGCGACCCATGAATCGGTGAAAAGTGTATGCAGGATTTGTTCCAGATTCCAGCCCCGGCTGTGGGATTGCTGGCCCGGAATTACCCTCGGCCTGACCCCTTCAAGGTCTGCAGCAGCTGCGCCGCCACCGCCACGGCGATCACCTCGGGCTCCTTGCCCTCAATGCCTGGGATGCCAATGGGGCAGGTGACCTGCGCGAGTTCGTCTTGCGCAAAGCCACGGCCGTGCAGGCGATTGCGGAATGTAGCCCACTTGGTTTTGCTGCCAATGAGGCCGATGAACGGCAGGTCACCCTGCTCGCGCTGGCGGCGCAGGCAGGCGGCGACCACGTCCAGGTCTTCGGCGTGGCTGAAGCTCATGATCAGCACGCGGCTGCCCGGGGCCAGGCTCGGCACGGCCAACTGCACGGGCTCGGAGTGCTCGCACACCACGCCCTCGGGCGCCGGGGTGGGGAAGATGCCATCGCGGCTGTCGATCCAGGTCAGCGCAAAGGGCAGCGGCGCCAGCACCCGTGCCAGCGCGTGGCCCACATGGCCGCCGCCGAACAGCGCCACCGGGTGCTGGCGGGGCGCCAGGCGCGCGGCCAGGCCGGCGGCGGGGGCCAGGTCGGCCGCGGTCAGCAGCTCAAATGTCAGGTACACCACGCCCCCGCAGCACTGCCCCAGCGCCGGGCCCAGCGCATGGCGCTGCCGCGCGGGACCGGGCACACCGGCCAGCTGGCGGCGCGCTTCGGCCATGGCCTGCAGCTCCAGATGGCCACCGCCAATGGTGCCCACGGTGCGATCGGCCAGCACGGCCATCCACGCGCCTGCTTCACGCGGGGCCGAGCCTTCGGTAGACTCCACCCGCACGAGGCAAGCGTTGGCGCCCGCCAGGGCCTCCATCAACAATCGCAAATCAGTCAATCCAGGTCCTTTATCGCTGACACCACCGCGTGGCGCCTTCAGACCGGGGCCTCGCCCAGCCAGTTTTACCCATCCACCATCATGCCGTCTCCAGCCCCCGAACGCCCTTCCAGTACCCGCAGCCGCCACTGGCTGCTTGCCGGGCTCATGGCCTCGGTGGCGGCACTGGTGGCCGCCTGCAAATCGGCGCCCGAGCCCCCTGCCCCCGTGCAGGACAGCCGCGCGCCCAGCACCGACCCGTCCACGGGCGTCAAAGGCCCCGTGCCCGGCAGCGCGGGTTCGGCCCGTGCATCCGCGGCCAGCACGCCCCGCGCCTACCGCCAGGACGCCGCCACCCACCTGTATGGACTGAACAAGAACCGCATTTTCAAAGGCAAGCTGCCACCGCTGCTGTATGCCATCGGCGTGCTGGAGGTCGATATCGACCGCACGGGCAAGGTCACCCGGCTGCACTGGATGCGGGCGCCCAAACACGCCCCCGAGGTGATCGCCGAAATCGAACGCACCGTGCGCGCTGCGGGCCCCTTCCCGGCGCCCACGCGCATGGGCAAGGTCACGTACACCGACACCTGGCTCTGGGACAAGAGTGGCAACTTCCAGCTCGACACGTTGACCGAAGGTCAGCTGTAGGGACTTCCCCCTGAGGCGCTGCGGGGCGGCCCTTGCCTGGCATCCTTGGCCTGGGCCGCGCCCCTGTCACCGCCATGTCGCTTGCCGCACTTCGCAGCCGGACTCCTTATGACCCGCGGTAGGTCGAATAGCTCCAGGGGCTAACCAGTAGTGGCACGTGATAGTGCTGGTCGGCGTGCGCAATGCCGAAGTCCAGGCTCACCTGGTTGAGAAAGTTCGGCTCGGGCAGCTGCACGCCCCGGGCCTTGAAGTACCCTGCCACATCAAACCGCAGCCGGTAGGTGCCGGTGCGCAAGCTGGCGTTGTCAAACAGCGGCACATCGGTGCGGCCATCGTGGTTCAACACCAGGCGCTTGATGAGGGTGGCGTTGTCGCCATCGGTGGAGTACAGGGCCACCTCCATTCCAGCGGCGGGGCAGCCGTTCATGGTGTCCAGAACGTGGGTGCTCAATCCCATGGTGAATCTCCTGCAAGGTAAGAGGCTGTCCAATCGGCGGCGATTGCCAGACCACAGTGTGTAGACCAAAAGTGTATACACTTTTCGCCATCTACCCTATCATGCCGCCATGGAATCCTCATCCACCAGCGCGATTGTTGAAGCGCTGACCCGCGCCATCGTGGAGCACCGCCTGCAGCCGGGCACCAAGCTGGCCGAACAGAAGCTGGCCGACCACTTTGGCGTGTCGCGCACGCTGGTGCGGCAGGCGCTGTTCCAGCTGGCGCAGAACCGGCTGGTCACGCTGGCGCCCGCACGCGGCGCGTTTGTGGCCACGCCTTCAGCCGAAGAGGCCCGCCAGGTGTTTGCGGTGCGACGCATGCTGGAAAGCGAAATGACCCGCGCCTTTGTGCGCCAGGTGACACCCGCCAAACTGCGCGCCCTCCGAACCCATGTCGCCGCCGAGAAGGCCGCCGTGGGCAGCCAGGATGCCAGCAGCCGCACCGAGCTGCTGGGCGACTTCCACGTGCGCATGGCCGAGCTGATGGGCAACGAGGTGCTGGCGCAGATGCTGGGCGACCTGATCTCGCGCTGCGCGCTCATCACGCTGATGTACCAGTCGGCCAGCGCGGCAGAACATTCGCACGAGGAGCACGCCGCCATCGTGGCCGCTCTGGCCGCGCGCGATGAAGAGCGCGCCGTGCAACTGATGCAAAGCCATCTTGAACATGTGGAGGCCAGCCTGGCCTTCGACCGCAAACGCCCCGCCAGCGACCTGGCCGCCGCGCTGACCTCTTGAACACAGCACCACCATGACCTACGACGCCACCGCCCCCTACCCCCGCGACCTGATCGGCTACGGCCCGAACCCGCCCCACGCGCAGTGGCCCGGCGGCGCCCGCATTGCGGTGCAGTTTGTGCTGAATTACGAGGAAGGCGGGGAGAACGCCGTGCTGCATGGCGACGCGGGCAGCGAGCAGTTTTTATCTGAAATGTTCAACCCCGCCAGCTACCCCGAGCGGCACATGAGCATGGAAGGCATCTACGAATACGGTTCGCGCGCGGGCGTGTGGCGCATACTGCGCGAGTTTGAAAAGCGCCAACTGCTGCTGACGGTGTTTGGCGTCTCCACCGCGCTGCAGCGCCACCCCGAGCTCACGGCCGCCTTCGTGGAGCTGGGCCACGAGATCGCCTGCCACGGCCTGAAATGGATCCACTACCAGAACGTGCCAGAGGACGTGGAGCGCGCCCACATGCGCGAGGCCATGGAAATCCTCCAGCGCATGACGGGAGAACGCGGAAGCTCGCAAGACCATGTGCATGGTCTGGGCTGGTACACCGGCCGCGACAGCCCCAACACCCACCGCCTGGTGGCCGACTACGGTGGCTTTGCATACGACAGCGACTACTACGGCGACGACCTGCCCTTCTGGATGAAGGTGCGCAAGACCGACGGCAGCGTGGTGCCCCAGCTCATCGTGCCCTACACGCTGGACTGCAACGACATGCGCTTTGCCCTGCCGCAGGGCTATTCGCACGCCGACCCGTTCTTTCAGTACCTGAAGGACACTTTCGACGCACTGTATGCCGAAGGCGACCCGGCTGGTGACAACGCGCCCAAGATGATGAGCATCGGCATGCACTGCCGCCTGCTGGGGCGGCCCGGGCGCATCACGGCGCTGCAGCGGTTTCTGGACCACATCGGGCAGCACAGCCACGTGTGGGTGGCCCGCCGGATCGACATCGCACGCCATTGGAAGCAGCACTTTCCTGCCCCAGTTTTTTAAGCCAAATTGGCCTCCAGCGCTTATCTGTATTGCGCCAGCAGCTCACTTTTTAGAAGCAAATACCATGTCCCTCACACTGGAACAACTCAACACCGCCAGCGCCGCCGAGGCCCTGGCGCTGCTGGACAGCCTGTACGAACACTCGCCCTGGATTGCCGAGCAGGCCCTGGCGCAGCGGCCCTTCCGAACGCTGGCGCACCTCAAGCACGCCTTGGCGCAGGTGGTGCGCACCGCGGAGCTGGACGCCAAGCTGGCCCTGATCCGCGCCCACCCCGAACTGGCAGGCAAGGCCATGGTGGCCAAAAGCCTCACGGCCGAGTCCACCAACGAGCAGAGCAAGGCGGGCCTCACGCAGTGCACGCCCGAGGAGTTCGAGCGCATCCAGCAGCTCAACGCCGCGTACAACGAGCGCTTTGGCTTCCCGTTCATCCTGGCCGTGCGCGGCCCGCGCGGCACGGGCCTCAGCAAGCGCGAGATCATCGACACCTTTGCCCGGCGGCTGGACAACCACCCCGAGTTCGAGCTGGCCGAGGCGCTGCGCAACATCCACCGCATTGCCGAGATCCGCCTGGCCGACAAGTTTGCCGCCGAGCCGGTGCTGGGCAACGACGTGTGGGACTGGCACGAGCAACTGGCCGAACACTCTGACCCCGGCTTTGCCGAAAAAGGCCAGCTCACCGTCACCTACCTCACCGACGCGCACCGCGCCTGTGCGCAGCGCATCAGCCACTGGATGCACGGTTGCGGCTTTGACGAGGTGGAGATCGACGCCGTGGGCAACGTGGTGGGGCGCTACCACCCGGCCACCAGCGGTGCACGCTACCTGATGACGGGGAGCCACTACGACACCGTGCGCAACGGCGGCAAGTACGACGGGCGGCTGGGCATCTTCGTGCCCATGGCCTGCGTGCGCGAGCTGCACCGCGCCGGGCGCCGCCTGCCATTCGGCATCGAGGTGATTGCCTTTGCTGAAGAAGAAGGCCAGCGCTACAAGGCCACCTTCCTGGGCTCGGGCGCGCTCATCGGCCACTTCAACCCCGCCTGGCTCGACCAGAAGGACGCCGACGGCATCACCATGCGCAGTGCCATGCAGCACGCGGGGCTTTGCATTGACGACATAGAAAAACTCCAGCGCGACCCGGCGCAGTACCTGGGCTTCCTTGAAGTGCACATCGAGCAGGGCCCCGTGCTCAACGAGCTGGACCTGCCCCTGGGCGTGGTCACCTCCATCAACGGCGGTGTGCGCTACCTGGGCGAGATGATCGGCATGGCCAGCCACGCCGGCACCACCCCCATGGACCGCCGCCGCGACGCCGCCGTGGCCGTGGCCGAGCTGGCGCTGTACATCGAAAAGCGCGCAGCGCAAGACGGCGACTCGGTGGGCACCATTGGCCTGCTGAACGTGCCCGGCGGCTCCATCAACGTGGTGCCAGGGCGCTGCAGCTTCTCGCTGGACCTGCGCGCCCCCACGGACGCGCAGCGCGACGCGATGGTGACGGACGTGCTGGACGAACTGGCCCGCATTGCCGGGCGCAGGGGCCTACGCTACACGCTGGAAGAATCCATGCGCGCAGCGGCCGCACCCAGCGCACCCGCCTGGCAGCACCACTGGGAGCGCGCCGTGGACGCGCTGGGCCTGCCCGTGTTCCGCATGCCCAGCGGCGCCGGGCATGACGCGATGAAACTGCACGAAATCATGCCCCAGGCCATGCTGTTCGTGCGCGGCCAGAACTCCGGCATCAGCCACAACCCGCTCGAATCCACCACCAACCACGACATCCAGCTGACCATCGAGGCCTTTGTCCAGGTCCTGGAGCAGCTCGCCAAGGAACACCAAACATGACCGCACCCACACAGCCCTCGTACGCCGCCCTCGACGCCTGGATCGACCAGCACTTTGACGAGGAAGTGCGCTTTCTGCAGGCCCTGGTGCGCGTGCCCACCGACACACCGCCCGGCAACAACGCGCCCCATGCCGAACGCACGGCAGAGCTGCTCAAGGACTTTGGCTACGAAGCCGAAAAACATGCCGTGCCCGCCGCCGAGGTGCAGGCCTACGGCATGGAGTCCATCACCAACCTCATCGTGCGCCGCACGTATGGAAGTGGCGGCAAGACCATTGCGCTGAACGCGCACGGCGACGTGGTGCCCCCCGGCGAGGGCTGGACGCACGACCCCTACGGCGCCGAGATCGTGGATGGCGCCATGTACGGCCGCGCCACCGCCGTGAGCAAGGGCGACTTTGCATCGTTCACCTTCGCCGTGCGTGCGCTGGAAGCCATAGCCAAGCCCACGAAAGGCGCGGTGGAACTGCACTTCACCTACGACGAAGAATTTGGCGGTGAACTCGGCCCCGGCTGGCTGCTGCAAAAGGGCCTGACCAAGCCCGACCTGATGATCGCCGCAGGCTTCAGCTACGAAGTGCTCACCGCCCACAACGGCTGCCTGCAGATGGAAGTGACCGTGCACGGCAAGATGGCCCACGCCGCCGTGCCGCACACGGGTGTGGACGCGCTGCAGGGCGCGGTACACATCCTGAACGCGCTGTACGCGCAGAACGACGAATACAAGAAGGTCACGTCCAACGTCACGGGCATCAAGCACCCCTACCTGAACGTGGGCCGCATCGAGGGCGGCACCAACACCAACGTGGTGCCCGGCAAGGTCATGTTCAAACTCGACCGCCGCATGATCCCCGAAGAAAACCCGGTGGAGGTCGAGGCCACCATCCGCCGCGTGATCGAACAGGCGGCGGGCGAGCGCGCTGGCATCAGCGTGGACATCAAGCGCCTGCTACTGGCTAACGCCATGACGCCGCTGGCGGGCAATGCACCGCTGGTCGATGCGATCCAGAAACACGCCGAGGCCGTGATCGGCGAGCCCGTGCCCGCCGTGGGCACGCCGCTGTACACCGACGTGCGCTTGTATGTGGAGCGTGGGATTCCCGGCGTGATCTACGGCGCCGGGCCGCGCACGGTGCTGGAGTCGCACGCCAAGCGGGCGGACGAGCGCCTGCAGTTGGAAGACCTGCGCCGCGCCACCAAGGTGATTGCGCGGTCGTTGCATGATTTGATGGCGTAGATCTGGTTAAAACCCGCCTCAGGCGCTTACCTATAAAGCGTTATGCGCTATCGATTTTATAGTCTTCGCCGTGCATGTATTGAAGGGCGGAGGCCGGGGCGACATCCCGGCTCCCGCCCGCAAAACAGGCAAACCATCAAAAAATAGCTGCTGCCACCCACAAAAAAACACACGCTGACAACTACAAAACCAAGATCGCCCGGAAGTCATTCACATTGGTGTGGGTAGGCCCCGTCACCACCAGATCTCCCAGGGCGTCAAAGAAGCCGTAGGCGTCGTTGCGGTCCAGGTGGGCGGCGATGCGCAGACCCGCCGCCTCGGCCCGCGCCAGCGTGTCGGGCGCCACACGGGCACCGGCGTTGTCTTCCACGCCGTCAATGCCATCAGTGTCCGCCGCCACCGCCCACACGCCCGGCTGCCCCTGCAGCGCCTGTGCCAGCCCCAGGCAAAACTCGCCCGCGCGGCCGCCCCGCCCCCGGGGTGTACCGGGCGGCTGCGGCCGCACCGTGACCGTGGTCTCGCCACCGGAGAGGATCACGCAGGGCCGCGCGAAGGGCTGGCCATGCTGTGCCACGGCCCGCGCGAGCGCGGCGTGCACCTTGCCCACCTCGCGCGATTCCCCTTCCATGGCGTCGGAGAGGATGTGCGCCTGCACGCCCGCCGCGCGAGCGGCCTCGGCCGCCGCTTCCAGCGCCTGCCGGGGCGTGGCGATGAGGTATACGGCGTGGCCAGCGAACACGGCGTCGCCGGGCTTGGGTGTTTCCAGCGTGCCGGCTTCGAGCGCCGAGCGCACCGCGGCGGGCACCTCGATGCGATAGCGGTCCAGGATCGCCAGCGCATCGGAGCAGGTGGTGGCGTCGGGCACCGTGGGGCCGCTGGCGATCACGGAAGGGTCGTCGCCCGGCACATCGCTGATGGTGAGCGTGACCACGCGCGCCGGCGCGCAGGCCGCGGCCAGCCGCCCGCCCTTGATGCGCGACAGGTGCTTGCGCACGCAATTCATCTCGTCGATGGCGGCGCCACTGGCCAGCAGCGCCTGGTTGATGCGCTGCTTTTCCTCCAGCGTGAGGCCATCGGCCGGCAAGGTGAGCAGGGCCGAGCCGCCGCCCGATATCAGGCACAGCACCAGGTCGTTTTCGGTCAGGCCCTGCGTGAGCGCCAGCATGCGCTGCGCGGCGGCAAGCCCTGCCGCGTCGGGCACGGGGTGCGCCGCTTCCACCACCTCGATGCGCTGCGACAGCCCCGCAGGCCGCGGCGGCGTGTGGTGGTACCGCGTGACCACGAGGCCCGACAGGGGCGCATCGGCCGGCCACAGCGCCTCCACCGCGTGCGCCATGGCGCCACCCGCCTTCCCCGCGCCCAGCACCAGGGTGCGGCCACCGCTCTCCGGGGTAGGTGGCGCCGGCAGGAATGCCGCCGTGTTGTGCAGCGGCAGCGCACGGCGCACGGCCACGCGGTAGAGGTGTTGCAGGAATTCGCCGGGCTGGCGGGCAGGATCGGGTGCAGGGGTGGTCATGGGCGTTTCTCCGGTGGCGATTGTGACGCGTGGCGTTCTCCTGCACGGCGTCGAATCCGGTATCCTGCGGGCCTCGATCAAGGCTGTGGCCCTGAACGTTGCTTCCATGGCGCCAGCCGCGACACCTTCCGCCGCTGTCCACGCCCCACGCCAGGCCGACGCCCACGAGCGTCCCGCCTGCGCGCTGCCAGGAACCCGTTACCCGGCCCGCCCCCGGGCCACAACCTGCGTGACCACACGCCCCGTGTGCCATTGCGGCCCCTGGGGTTGCGGCCCATGCTGCATACGCATAAACGTGCATGCCAGCCCGCCACGCCATCGGGTACCCTTGTTTTTGCTTTCCGCCCAGGACTTCCAGGATTTCCGTATGAACCAAAACATTTCCGCCGCCGAGCAGGCCCTGCGCGACGCCGCGCGCGAGTACCACCGCAACCCCACCCGGGGCAAGATTGCCGTCACCCCCACCAAGCCTTTGTCCAACCAGCGCGACCTGTCGCTGGCGTATTCGCCGGGCGTGGCCTATCCGTGTCTGGACATCGCGGCCGATCCCTCCAAGGCGTTCGATTTCACCTCGCGCGGCAACCTGGTGGCCGTGATCACCAACGGCACGGCCGTGCTGGGCCTGGGCGACATCGGCCCGCTGGCCGCCAAGCCGGTGATGGAAGGCAAGGGCTGCCTGTTCAAGAAATTTGCCGGTGTCGATGTGTTCGACATCGAACTGGCCGAGCGCGACCCCGACAAGCTCATCGAGATCATTGCAGCGCTGGAACCGACGCTGGGCGGCATCAACCTGGAAGACATCAAGGCGCCCGAGTGCTTCTACATCGAGCGCGAACTCAGCAAGCGCATGAACATCCCGGTGTTCCATGACGACCAGCACGGCACGGCCATCATCAGCAGCGCGGCGCTGCTCAACGGCCTGGAGCTGGTGGGCAAGCAGATCGGCGAGGTCAAGATCGCCGTGTCGGGCGCGGGTGCCGCCGCCATTGCCTGCCTGAACGTGATGGTGGGCCTGGGCGTCAAGCGCGAGAACATCTTTGTGTGCGACTCCAAGGGCGTGATCTACGAAGGCCGCCCCGGCGGCTATGACGAATCGAAAGCCACCTACGCGCAAAAGACCGACGCCCGCACGCTCGCCGATGCGGTCAACGGCGCCGACGTGTTCCTGGGCTGCTCGGCCCCCGGCGTGCTCACGGCCGAGATGGTGAAAACCATGGCGCCGAAGCCCATCATCCTGGCGCTGGCCAACCCCGAGCCCGAAATCCGCCCCGAGCTGGCCAAGGCCATTCGGCCCGATTGCATCATCGCCACGGGCCGCTCGGATTACCCGAACCAGGTGAACAACGTCCTGTGCTTCCCGTACATCTTCCGCGGCGCGCTCGACTGCGGCGCCACCAAGATCACCGAGGCCATGAAGCTCGCCTGCGTGCGCCAGATTGCCGACCTGGCCAAGGCCGACATCAGCGAAGAAGTGGCCAGCGCCTATGCGGGCAAAGAGCTGACCTTTGGCCCCGACTACCTCATCCCTACGCCGTTCGATTCGCGCCTGATCCTCAAGATTGCGCCTGCGGTAGCCAAGGCGGCGGCGGAATCGGGCGTGGCCACGCGTCCCATCGAGGACATGGAGGCCTACAAGGACACGCTGTCCCGCTTTGTCTATCAAACCGGCATGCTGATGCGCCCGGTCATCATGGCCGCCAAGGCCCTGCCCGACGCGCAAAAGCGCGTGGCCTATGCCGATGGTGAAGACGAGCGCGCCCTGCGCGCCGCACAGATGGCCATCGACGACAAGATCGCCGTGCCCATCCTGATCGGCCGCCCCGCAGTGATTGCCGCCCGCATTGCCAAGGCCGGCCTGCGCATGCAGCTGGGCAAGGACGTGGAGGTCTGCAACCCCGAAGACGACCCACGCTTTCGCCAGTACTGGGAGCACTACCACCAGCTGCTCAAGCGCGATGGCGCAACGGCCGAAGTGGCCAAGGCCGCCGTGCGCCGCTCCAACACCATCATTGCCTCACTGATGGTCAAGCTGGGCGATGCCGACGCCATGATCTGCGGCCTGGTGGGCACGTATGAAACGCACCTGGAACGCATCCACAGCATCATCGGCCGCCAGAGCGGCGTGAGCGACTACGCGGCCCTGAACGCCCTGATGACCAACCGGGGCACGCTGTTCATTGCCGACACCTACGTGAACGAAGACCCCACGGCCCAGCAGCTGGCAGACATCGCCTGGATGTCGGTGCAGGAGGTGCAGCGCTTCGGCATCCCGCCCAAGGTGGCCTTCCTGTCGCATTCGAGCTATGGCTCGTCCAAGCGCGCATCGGCCCGCAAGATGCGCGAGGCGCGCGACCTGTTCGTGGCAGCCCACCCCGAGATCGAGTGCGATGGCGAGCTGCATGGCGATGCCGCGCTGGAGCCGAACATCCGCAGCGCCTACATGGCCGATTCGACCCTGACGGACTCGGCCAACCTGCTGATCTGCCCGAGCCTGGATGCCGCCAACATCCTCTACAACGTGCTCAAGACGACAACCAGCGGCGGTGTCACGGTGGGGCCCATCCTCATGGGCGCCGCCGCCACGGCCTGCATCCTGACGCCTGCTGCTACCGTGCGCCGTGTGCTCAACATGACGGCCCTGGCCGTGGCCAGCGCAGCGGCGCGCCCCAAGTAAGGGCGCCGGGAGGGGCGCGGCAGGCAACCAACCCGCCTGCGCCCCGGCCGTATCCCCCGGGTGGTGCACCGCCGCCCGGGCGTGCACCATGTGGGGAAACCCTGCATGCCCGGACGCACCACTTCAGGGAACAATGGCTGCATGCCTGACCGCGTCCGCGCGAAAGCAGGCATCGATTTTGCTGAGTCCATGGCGACACCCCGCTGTGCCAACGGCACCTTCCCCAGCCTTTTCCGACAGGAGCCCCCATGAAAAAACGTTCGTTCCTGCAGACCGCCGCACTGCTGGCCGCTGCCAGTACCTTTTCGCTGGCGCAAGCGCAGACCCCCACGCCCATCAAGTTCCAGCTTGACTGGCGCTTTGAAGGCCCTGCAGCGCTGTTTCTGCAGCCTGTGGCCAAGGGCCATTTCAAGGCCGCAGGGCTGGACGTGACGGTGGACGCCGGCAACGGCTCGGGCGGCGCCGTGCAGCGGGTCGCATCGGGCACGTACGACATGGGCTTTGCCGACCTGGCGGCCGTGATGGAATTCCACGCCAACAACCCCGATGCGCAGAACAAGCCCGTGGCGGTGATGATGGTCTACAACAACACCCCCGCCTCGGTGATGGCGCTCAAGAAAAGCGGCATTGCCAAGCCCGCCGACCTGGCGGGCAAGAAGATGGGCGCGCCCGTGTTTGACGCCGGCCGCCGTGCCTTCCCCATCTTCCAGAAAGCCAACGGCGTGGGTGCCGTGACCTGGACCGCCATGGACCCGCCACTGCGCGAAACCATGCTGGTGCGGGGCGACGTGGACGCCATCACGGGCTTTACCTTCACCAGCCTGCTGAACCTGGAGGCCCGCGGCGCCAAGGCGGCCGATGTGGTGGTGCTGCCCTATGCCGACTTTGGCGTGAAGCTGTATGGCAACGTGATCATCGCGTCTCCGAAGCTCATCAAGGAGAACCCGGCCGCCATCAAGGCCTTCCTGTCGGCCTTCACCAAGGGCGCCAAGGAGGTGCTGGCCAATCCGGCAGCGTCCATCGAGCACGTGAAAGCGCGCGATGGCATCGTCAACGTGCCGCTGGAAACCCGCCGCCTGCAACTGGCGATCGACACCGTCGTCAACAGTGCCGACGCGCGCGCCGAAGGCTTTGGCCAGGTCAAGCCCGCTCGCCTGTCGCTGATGGCCTCGCAGGTGTCGGACGCGTTCAACACCAAGACGCGCGTGAACGCCGACGATGTGTGGAACGGCAGCTTCCTGCCGCCCGCCGCAGAGCTGAACATCCTGCCGAAGAAGTAAACGGCTCCGCGCCCCGCGGTACGTTTACTATATTTTTTATAGCTGCTTGCGCTTACCGTATAAGCGCTGGCGGCCATTTTTAGTCAAATTTTCTTCATGCAGGCTGCTGATTCCTATTTTGTGGACTTCCGCGATGTCTGGCTCGCCTACAACGACGAGCTGCGCGCGCAGAACCACTTCGCTGTCGAGGCGATCGACCTGCAGATCCGCCAGGGTGAGTTCATTGCCATCGTGGGCCCGTCGGGCTGCGGCAAGTCCACCTTCATGAAGCTGGCCACGGGCCTGAAGATGCCGTCCATGGGCAAGATCCTGATCGACGGCCAGCTGGTGACCGGGCCCCTGAAGATCTCGGGCATGGCGTTCCAGGCGCCCTCGCTGCTTCCCTGGCGCACCACGGTCAATAACGTGCTGCTGCCGCTCGAAATCGTCGAGCCCTACCGCAGCAACTTCAAGCAAAAGCGCAAGGAATACGAAGACCGTGCCCGCAAGCTGCTGCAAAAGGTGGGGCTGGCGGGCTATGAGGACAAGTTCCCCTGGCAGCTGTCGGGCGGCATGCAGCAGCGCGCCAGCATCTGCCGCGCCCTCATCCACGAACCCAAGATGCTGCTGCTGGACGAGCCCTTCGGAGCGCTGGATGCGTTCACGCGGGAAGAGCTGTGGTGCATCCTGCGCGACCTGCAGGCCGAACAGAAATTCAACGTCATCCTGGTCACGCACGACCTGCGCGAATCGGTGTTTCTGGCCAACACCGTGTACGTGATGAGCAAGAGCCCGGGCCGCTTTGTGGTGAAGAAGGAGATCGAGCTTGCCCACCCGCGCGAGCTGGAAGTCACCTACACCAAGGAATTCACGGACATCGTGCACGAGCTGCGGGGCCACATCGGCGCCCTGCGCAAAGTCGGTGCACCCATTTCGCAATAGAGCCCACTCCATTTTTCATGCACAAGAAAACCGTAGAACGCTGGTCACCGTGGATCCTGCTGGTGGCCATCATCCTGCTGTGGCAGATCATCTGCTCGGCCTTCAGCGTCCCTGAATACCTCTTCCCCAGCCCCTGGGTCATCGCCACGCAGCTGGTCGAGTTCAGTGGTGTGATCGCCGCCCATGCCTGGCGCACCTACTGGGTCACCATGGCGGGCTTTGGCATTGCCATCGGGGTAGGTGTGCTGCTGGGCTTCGTCATCGGCAGCTCACGCCTGGCCTATGCCGCCGTGTACCCGCTGATGACCGCGTTCAACGCACTGCCCAAGGCCGCGTTCGTGCCCATCCTGGTGGTGTGGTTCGGCATTGGCGTGGGCCCGGCCATCCTCACGGCCTTCCTCATCAGCTTCTTCCCCATCATGGTCAACATCGCCACGGGCCTGGCCACGCTGGAGCCCGAGCTGGAAGACGTGCTGCGCGTGCTGGGCGCCAAGCGCTGGGACGTGCTGACCAAGGTGGGCCTGCCCCGCTCCATGCCGTATTTCTTCGGTTCGCTCAAGGTGGCCATCACCCTGGCCTTTGTGGGCACTACGGTGAGCGAGATGACGGCCGCAAATGAAGGCATCGGCTACCTGCTCATCAGCGCGGGCTCGTCCATGCAGATGGGCCTGGCCTTTGCCGGCCTGATGGTGGTGGGCGCCATGGCCATGGTGATGTACGAGCTGTTCAGCGCCATCGAGAAGCGCACCACAGGGTGGGCGCACCGGGGCTCGCAGGGCGAGTAACCACAACCATCCTGAGCGCCTTGGGATGCCGCGCCTGGTGCCGCGCCCGCCTTGGCAGCGGGCACACCGGGCAGTCACGATGACCTGGCCCCAGGCCCCAGGCCCCAGGCACCTTCACACTGATATCGACCGCCCCCCACCCATGTCCTGGCACGCCCGCCTGCAACTCGACTACACGGCAGAGCCCCCCGCTGGCAGCTCCCGCACCGTGGCCCGCTATGCACACCACGGGCCGCTGCGCATCCTGCAAAGCCTGTACCCCGAGGGCGACGGCATCTGCCACAACGTGCTGGTGCACCCGCCTGGCGGCCTGGTGGGCGGGGACACGCTGGACATCACCACCACCGTGGGCCCCGGCGCCCACGGCCTGGTCACCACGCCCGGCGCCACACGCTTTTACCGCTCCACCGGCCCGCTGGCCTTGCAGCGCAGCCACCTCACCCTGGCTGAAGGCGCTCGGCTGGAATGGCTGCCGCTCGAAGCCCTGTGCTACAGCGCCTGCCACGCCGAAAACCACCTCACGCTGAACCTCGCCCCCGGCGCCGAATGCATCGCCTGGGACGTGACGGCACTGGGCCTGCCGCACGCGGGCCAGCCGTTTGACCAAGGCCGATTCACCCAGCACCTGGAAGTGCCGGGCCTCTGGCTGGAGCGCGGCGTGATCGACGCCGCCGATGACCGGCTGCTGACCAGCCCCTTGGGCCTGGCAGGTCACCGCTGCATGGCCAGCATGTTCTTTGCCGCAGGCACGTCCCTCAACCGCACGCGCCGCGATGCGGCCTTGGACGCCGCACGTGCTGTGATGGAGCAACACCCCCAGGTTAAAGCCACCGCAGGCGCCACCAGCCCCAACGACCGCATGGTGGTGGTGCGCGTGCTGGCGCCGCAGGTGGAGCCTGCGATGAAGCTGCTCAAGGCGGTGCGGGTGGCTTGGCGGGAGGTGTTGTGGGGGTTGGAGGGGGAGGCGCCAAGAATCTGGGCGATGTAGGGCGTTGTCCTTGCTGCACACGCGACAGCGGGAGGGGTCCCGGCCCCGTACGATGCCGCATGAACCCGCACACACCCGCCAATCCGTCCGCCCTGCCCGCCGACCACTCCTTTGCCCAGGTGCAGGTGCTGGCCTTCGACATCTTTGGCACGGTGGTGGACTGGCACGGCAGCATCGCACGCGAGGTGCGGGCGCTGTACCCCCAGGTGGATGCCGACGCTTTCGCTCTGGCGTGGCGCGCGGGCTACCAGCCGGCCATGGCGCGCGTGATGCGCGGCGAACAGGGCTGGACGCTGATCGATGCACTGCACCGGCAAATACTGGACGAAATCCTGCCGCGCTTTGGCCTCGCACACCTGGGCGAGGCCGAGCGCCGCCAGCTCAACCGCGTGTGGCACCGGCTGGATGCCTGGGCCGACAGCGTGCAGGGCCTCACACGGCTCAAGCAGCGCTACACCATCACCACGCTGTCGAACGGCAACATCGGTCTGCTGACCGCCATGGCCAAACGCGCAGGGCTGCCCTGGGACTGCGTGCTGAGCGCCGAGGTGTTCAAGGCCTACAAGCCGCATCCCGACACCTACCTGGGCGTGGCGCGGGTGTTTGACCTCGCGCCGCACCAGGTGGCGCTGGTGGCCGCACACCACGATGACCTGGCTGCTGCGCGGGGCTGTGGTCTGCGCACGGCGTACATCGAGCGGCCGCATGAGTTTGGCGCGGCACAGCCCAAGGATGTGTCGCCCCAGCCGGGCAATGACCTGCATGCCACAGACCTCAACGCGCTCGCTCAGATGCTGGGATGCTGAGGCGCTCCGCGCGCGGCTGCCTCAACGCGCCACCAGCAGCTGCACGAACATCTGCACCTTGGCGCGGCATTCCGGGCTGATGGAGGTGAACTCCAGCCCGGCCACCCATTCGTCGCCATCGCGCTTGAGCGTGATGACTCGCGCATACACATCGGCCACGCGGTAGTCCACCAGCGGCAGCTCGAACTCCAGCTTGATCTCGCTGTGGGGTTCCAGCGGCTCGACCAGCTCCACCAGCAGGCCGTGATAGCCGATGTCCTGGATGGCGCCATGCACGATGTGGGGCACCACGATCTTGTCCTGCACACGCTGGCACAGGCAGGGCAGGCGCGCATCGACCCGGTGGCTGCGCCGGAACTCCTGGCGCGGCACCTTGAGCTTGTGGGAGGGTATGGCGATCAGCTCGCGCAGGTTGACAGGTTGTGTGCGGCCCTTGACATAGACCTGCATGGGCGCCGATGCCGACACCAGACCCCAGCAGCGCTGGTAGGTGGAGTCGCTGATGAGCACCTGGCCGCGCAGGCTCAGCGCCTCGATGCGCGAGGCCAGGTTGACGGCCTCGCCGATCACGGTGTATTCGGAATACACATCCGACCCAAAGCGCCCGGCCATCACCGTGCCGGTGTTCACGCCAATGCCCAGGAAAACCTCGGGCAGCCGCTCCTGCAGGTGCGCCAGGTTGAGCTCGCGCATGGCCATCTGCATCTCCACGGCGCACAGCAGGGCACGGTCCACATCGTCGTCGCGGGCCACGGGGGCGCCGAACAGCACCATGATCGAGTCGCCCATGAACTTGTCGATGCTGCCCTGGTACTTGAAAACCACCTCGCTCAGCCGGGCAAGGCAACGGTTGAGTGCTGCGATGACCACCGCCGCCGGCAGCGAGCCCGCCAGCGCCGTGAACCCGCGCAGGTCTGCCAGCAGGATGGTGACTTCACGCGGCGCAACGCCCAGCCCATCGCTGGCCGTGCCATGGGGCCAATCGGGGCCGCGCAGGATGGTTTCCATCTCGGCCTGCGCGTTTTCGCCAAGAGGCGCCCCTGTCTCCCGCTCGATCAGGGCCTGCAGGCGCCGCACGGCGTCGTTGTGAAATTCTTTGTGCATAAGAGCGGTGAAAACCAAAAGGGGCGATTTGTGCCGCGCAGCCCCCGTGGGCGTGCGGGGTTGGGGCAGTTCAACCCAGAATAGACGGGGGCCTGCAGCCGGTCAAGCCGGTGAAACGCGGGGGGCCCGGACGTGCCGGTTGCGCGCGCTGCTGCGCCGTTGCGGCACCGTGGTGCCTCCAATTTGCCGGAGTCACGGGGCCAGCAACGTGCGGCTCACGCAAGCAAACTCGCCCTTGGGGTGGTCGTAGTCCCACCGCGCGGCAAAACGGGCCTGGCCGCTCGCCACGGCACCAGTGGCTTCCACGCTCAGCACCAGCAGGCTGTTGGGGCTGCCGTGCCGCACCCGCCGGGACACCGCGGTGCCCGCGCGGCTGGCCCACAGGCCCGGCGAAGGCTGCACCAGGCCCGGCTCATGCACATGGCCGGACAGCAACATCTGCGCCCCTGCCGCTTGCCAACGCTGCAGCGCCACATCGGCACGACGGGGGCGGTGGGCCTGGTCGGCCGTATCGCGGGGTACCAACGGATGGTGGCTGGCCACAATGCGCCACGCGCCGGGTGGCGCCTGCGCCAGCCTTCTCACCACGTCCTCGATCTGCGCGGCGGACAGGCTGCCGCGTTCGTGGCGCCACGGCCTGGTGGTGTTGACCCCCACCACATAGAAGGGCCCCATCTGCCGTACGGGCTCCTGGTCCAGCCCGAACTGCTGCGCAAAGCGCTCATACGAACGGCCCCAGCGCATCCACCAGGCAAACAGTGGCAGATCGTGGTTGCCGGGCAGCACCAGCGTGGACCGGGCATGCAGCCCCTGCAAAAACCGGGCGGCCAGCTCAAACTGCGCAGCGGTGGCGCGCTGGGTGAGATCGCCCGACACCACCACCATCTCCACGCCGAGGCGCTGCGCCAGCCGCTGCGCCGCAGTGCACACCTGCGGGTCGTGTACCCCGAAGTGCAGGTCCGACAGGTGCATCAGGACATTCATGGCGGGCAGTCGCTACAACACCGACGGGGTTAGAGCCGCCTCAGGCGGGCACCAGGCCGCCCGATGCGGGCGCGAGCGCCTCGGTGGGCGGCTCGCTGGTCTGCAGATGCGTCGGCGCATCCTCACGCACGAGGGGGCTGGGCGCCACAAGCCACAGGGGGCGGTCGCTCAGGCGAAAATGCAGCGGTGGCTCCATCCATTCGCGCTCTCCATCAAACGCCACCTTGACCTGCGGGGGCCGCCAGCTGGCAGGCTCCACGGTCAGCTCCGCGCATGCCATGCTCAGCACGGCAGTGTCCTTGTCGAGCTGGCCGGTGGCGGCATGCCACACCGTGCGCGCCACAGCCCACCGGCCCTGCGGCTTGAGCAGTACCACCGCCAGCTTGCCGCCATCGGCCACCATCTGCGCCTGGGGGAGGCCCATGCGGTCCAGCTGCAGCGGGTTGTTGCCCACAAAAAGGGTGGACACCAGATGCTCCTCCGGTTGGGCCGTGGCATCGCGGTGGGTTTTCATCACCACACGCCAGCGGCGGCCGGCTGCCGGCCGGAACATGCTCCACACGGCCGACGCAACAGCCACCAGGCGTGACCGGCCAAACCGCCGGGAGGCCTTCTCACGCTCGGCCAGCAGCTTCGGGTACAGCCCCACGCTGGCGTTCACCATGAACAGCCGGTTGTTGACATGCCCTACCTGCACCGGGCGCATATCCCCATCGTGCAGTGCCTGCAAAAGCTCTTGCACGGCTTGTTCAGGCTCCAGCGCCAGCCCATGCTCGCGGCTGAAATAGTTGAATGTACCCATGGGCACCACGCCCATGGGAACGCCCACGCGCAACGCTGCGGCGGCAACGGCATTGATGGTGCCATCTCCGCCAGCGGCCACCAGCAGCCCCCCATCGGCGCGCGCGGCATACGCCGCATCACGGGCCAGGTGCACGATGTCGCCACGCTGGTCGGGAACATGCCACACCACGTCGTGGTCCTGCAGTGGGGCAATACCCTCCAGCCTGGCGCGCAGTGCGTCCAGGTCGGCACCCGGGCGCCGGGGTACCACCAGATGAATGGGACCGTGGGGTTTGGCAGAAGAAAGCGGTGGGTTCGAAGTGGTCATAAAAAGCGGGCAAAGCGCGTGTGGCCTGGCAAGCTGGATGCAGATGCAGATGCAGATGAAGGCCGAATCTCGGCCCTCGCATGCCGTGGCAACGCACGCCAGCCTGCCTATCGTTACGGCCGCTGCGTCAGCGTTCAGCCAGCAGTCGCGCCTTTGCGTTGTCAGCACCCGCCGACAACTGCGACGCTACGCTCTGCGCTGTACCGAACGCGGGAACTCAGGCTGCAGCCTGGGCTCCCTTGCTGGTTACCAACCGACCGCAGAGAAAGACCCGCCTGATGACGACGAACACCGCCGCCGCCGACTTTGGCGCCGTACTGGCCCAGCACCCTGTGGGCTGGTGGCTCGCTGGCATGGGTGCTTTCGCGCTGCTGGGCGTGGTGGCACTGCAAGGCCTGCGCGCCCTGCGGCGTGCAAGTCCGCCGCTGCATCGGCTGCTGCCGCGCCTGGAGGCACGGTGGCTGATGCTGGGGGCCATGGGCGCCTCGGCCTGCACCCTGGTGATGGCAGGCGCAACGATGGCAGCGCTGGCCGAAAGCGGGCGCCCCCAGGGCCCCTGGGGGGCACTGGACGACGCAGTGACCATGGCCCTGCGCGACCACGCCGACACCGCTGTGCTGCAGGGGTTTGCCATGCTCACCCACCTGGGGGACACCTGGGTGCTGACGGCGCTGACGCTGGCCGTGGCGGGGGCCCTGTGGCGGCAGCGGCGCCGACTGCTGGCCACGGGCTGGCTGGTGGCCATGGCCGGCAACGGCGCACTCACCAAGATTCTGAAAAATGTCTTTGAACGCGTGCGGCCCGAACATCTGCACGGCATCGCGCAGGCGGATGGCTACAGCTTTCCCAGCGGGCACAGCAGTGCATCGATGGTGGCCTACGCCATGCTGGCCTACCTTGCAACGCGGCTCCTGCCACGCGCCTGGCACCTGCCCGCCGTGGTGGCAGCTGGCATGCTGATCTTCACCACCGGGTGGAGCCGCGTCGTGCTGCAGGTGCACTACCCCAGCGACGTGCTGGCGGGTTGGCTGCTGGGCGCCACCTGGATGGTGTGCACTGTGGTGGTCATGGAAAGCGTCTCGCGCTGGCGCAGCACTGTGGGTCGCCACATGAAGCTGGCCTGATGCGTCAAATGGCGACCAGACCGCGGATCCCCTTGGCTTGCATCTCGGCGCCGGGCCCACGCGCAATGACTTCGCCCCGCTCCATCACTAGGTATTCGTCTGCCAGCTCCTCGGCAAAGTCGTAGTACTGCTCACACAGCAGCACGGCCATGCCGCCGTCGGCCAGCTGGCGAATGACGCGTCCAATGTCTTTGATGATGCTGGGCTGGATGCCCTCGGTGGGTTCGTCCAGGATCAGGAGGCGCGGCCCCGGGGCCAGCGCGCGGGCAATGGCCAGTTGCTGCTGCTGCCCGCCCGAGAGATCGCCCCCCCGGCGGCCCAGCATCTGCCGGAGCACGGGGAACAGCTCGTACAGGTGCGGGGACACGGGCGTGGAGCCATTTTTGTAGGCCAGGCCCATGCGCAGGTTTTCTTCCACGGTGAGGCGGCCGAAGATCTCGCGGCCCTGGGGGACGAAGCCGATGCCTGCGCGGGCGCGGTCGTAGGGCTTGGCCTGATCGATGGGCTGGCCGTCGAAGGTGATGGTGCCGCTCTTGATGGGGACGAGGCCCATGAGGCTTTTGAGCAGCGTGGTCTTGCCCACGCCGTTGCGACCGAGCAGCACGGTGACTTTGCCGGGGGCAGCGGTGAGGCTCACGTCGCGCAGGATGTGGGAGCCGCCGTAGTACTGGTTGATGTTTTGGACGGTGAGCATGGTGGTTTTTTGAGTGTTTTTGGCCTCTAGCGCTTATTCAGTAAGCGCCAGCAGCTATGTTTTTGATAGTTTCCACTGACCGTTCGGGCTGAGCTTGTCGAAGCCGGGGCTCGGGTGCTGGATAAGCCGCATGCCTGGTTTGAGGGCGGGAGCGGGGGTGTGCGCCCGGCGGCGCAGTAACTTTCTCTTGTCTCGCCAAGAGAAAGTCACCAAAGAGAAGGCGACCCTACTGTGCGTGTCCCTTCGCTGCGCTACGGGCAACCTGCGATGCTCGGTCAGCGGGTGCGCCGCAGAACTCACTGCGCGCTGCGCGCTCCGTTCAAACAACTGCGGCGAGTCAGTGCACGAAGTGCGTGTGTCCTGCGGCACACGCACGCACCCCCTGCCCTGCGCTTCTCGGCACGCACAGAAGGGAACCCGCAACCGGACAACCCCACGGGCCATTGCTGCGCTCGGCCTGGATGGCGCAGGCGCTGCGCGCCGCGACCGCGAGGCCGAGCGCAGCGATGGCCCGTGTTGACTGTTCGGCTGTTCGGCTGTCCCACCCCTGCTGGCTGCGCCTGCGGCGGGGCGATTGCGGGGTGAGCATGCGCGTCGGAGCGCGCATGCCTCGTAATCTGACTCGCCGTGGTTGTCCGAGCGGCGCGCGCCAGCGCAAAGCGAGTTCCACGGCGCACCCCGCAACCGCCCCGACGCAGGTTTGCCCCTTCGCACAGCGAAGGGGTCGCAGACTGGGGGTCGCCTTTTCTTTGGTGACTTTCTTTTGGCGAAGCAAAAGAAAGTTACTCGCATGCCGGGCGACTCCCGGCCTCCGCCCTCAACACGGGCATGCTTTCTCAACCAGCACGCCCCAGCTTCGACAAGCTCAGCCAGAACGGATGGGGAGCGCCCAGGCTTCGACAGGCTCAGCCCGAACGAATGAGGTTCAGTTGCACGACCACAAAGCGAAGAGCGGCAGACCACCATATCACCGCCCCAAATAAACCTCAATCACCCGCTCGTCCGCCTGCACCTGGTCCAGCGTCCCCTGCGCGAGCACCGCCCCATCGCACAAAACGGTGACGATCTCGGAGATGGTGCGGATGAAAGACATGTCGTGCTCCACCACCATCAGCGAATGCTTTCCCTTGAGCGTCAAAAAAAGCTCCGCAGTGCGCGCCGTCTCCTCGTCCGTCATTCCCGCCACCGGCTCGTCCAGCAACAGCAATTTCGGGTCTTGCATCAACAGCATCCCAATCTCCAGCCACTGCTTCTGCCCATGGCTCAAGTTGCCCGCCTGGAGCGTCACGCTGCCCGCCAGATGGATGGTGTGCAACACCTCGGCCAGACGGTCCGACTGCGCTGAATCGAGCCGAAAGAACAGGCTCGACTGCACACCCTTGTGCGTCTTCAAAGCCAGCTCCAGGTTCTCGAACACGCTGAGCTGCTCGAACACCGTGGGTTTCTGAAACTTGCGTCCGATCCCCAAGCTGGCGATCTCGGGCTCGTTGTGGCGTAGCAGGTCGATGGTGGAGCCAAAGTACACCGTGCCGCTGTCGGGCCGCGTCTTGCCGGTGATGATGTCCATCATCGTCGTCTTGCCCGCACCGTTGGGGCCGATGATGCAGCGCAGCTCGCCGGGCGCTATGTCCAGGCTCAGGTTGTTGATGGCCTTGAAACCGTCAAAACTCACGTTCACGTCTTCCAGGTACAGGATGCGGCCATGGGTGACGTCCACCTCGCCGGGCGTGGCGATGCGCGCAAATCCTGCAGCGCGGCCGCCCGATTCCGTCTGGCCCAAGGCCGCGGGTGCCAGCCTGCCCTGCATGCGCCGCGCGCCTTCGTCCATCAGGTCGGGCGTCATGGCGCGGCTCCTTCGGTCTTCTTGTTCTTCTTCCACTTCTTCACCAGGCCCACCACGCCTCCCGGCTTGCGCAGCAAGCCGACGATTCCATTCGGCAGGAACAGCGTGACGGCGATGAACAGTGCGCCCAGAAAGTACAGCCAGAACTCCGGGGCCGTCACGGTGAGCCAGCTCTTGGCGCCGTTGACGATGAAGGCGCCCACGATGGGGCCGATCAGCGTGGCACGGCCGCCCACGGCAGCCCACACCGCAATCTCGATGGAGTTGGCGGCGCTCATCTCGCCGGGGTTGATGATGCCGACCTGGGGCACATACAAGGCGCCCGCCACGCCGCACATCATGGCGCTGATGGTCCAGATGGTGAGCTTGTAGGGCAGCGGCGAGTAGCCCGAGAACATGACGCGCGTTTCGGCATCGCGCACCGCCTGCAGCACGCGGCCAAACTTGCTGCGCACCAGCCAGCGGGCCAGCAAAAAGAACACCAGCAACGTGACGCCCGTGAGCACGAAGAGCAGCATGCGCATGTTCTGCGTGGCCAGCGGCATGCCCAGAATGCGCTTGAAGTCGGTAAAGCCGTTGTTGCCGCCAAAGCCCGTCTCATTGCGAAAGAACAGCAGCATGGCCGCATACGTCATGGCCTGCGTGATGATGGAAAAGTACACGCCCTTGATGCGCGAGCGGAAGGCGAAGTAGCCGAACACAAACGCAATCACGCCCGGCACCGCCACGATGAGGATCAGCGTGGCCACAAAGCTGTCCGACAGCGCCCAGTGCCAGGGCAGCTCCTTCCAGTCGAGGAACACCATGAAGTCGGGCAGGTCGCTCTGGTAGTTGCCATCGCGCCCGATCTGGCGCATCAGGTACATGCCCATCACATAGCCACCCAATGCGAAGAACAGGCCGTGGCCCAGGCTCAGGATGCCGGAGTAGCCCCAGATCAGGTCCATGGCGAGTGCGCAGATGGCGTAGCACATGATCTTGCCGAGCAGCGCCACGGCGTAGTCGCTGAGGTGCAACGCGCTGCCTGCGGGCACCCACAGGTTGAGCACGGGCGCCACGGCGCACACCACGATGAGCGCCACGATGAAGGCCGACCAGCCCCCGCGTGTGAGCAGCGGTGCGGGTGCGGGCAGTTGGAGATTGGAAAGCTTGGTGGTCATGGTATAGATCGCCCTTCAGTCCGCAGTGCGGCCTTTCACGGCGAAGATGCCCTGCGGCCGCTTCTGGATGAAGATGATGATGAACACCAGCACGGCGATCTTGGCCAACACGGCGCCCGTCCAGCCTTCGAGGAACTTGTTGAGCACGCCCAGGCCCAGCGCGGCATACACGGTGCCGGCCAGCTGGCCCACGCCGCCCAGCACCACCACCATGAACGAATCCACGATGTAGCCCTGCCCCAGGTCGGGCCCCACGTTGCCCACCTGGCTTAAAGCGCAGCCCGCCAGGCCGGCAATGCCCGAGCCGAGCGCAAACGCATAGGTATCGACGCGCGCCGTGTTCACGCCCATGCACGAGGCAATGGGGCGGTTCTGCGTGACGCCGCGCACGAACAGGCCCAGCCGCGTCTTGCTGATGAGAAAGGCCACACCGGCCAGCACCGCCAGTGCAAAGGCGACGATGATCACGCGGTTCCAGGGCAGCTGCAGGTTGTCCATGAGCTGCACGCCGCCGCTCATCCATGCGGGGTTTTCCACGCCCACGTTTTGCGCACCGAACACGCTGCGCACCAGTTGCTGCAGCATCAGGCTGATGCCCCAGGTGGCCAGCAGGGTCTCCAGCGGGCGGCCGTACAGAAAGCGGATCACGCCACGCTCCAGCACCGCACCCATGAGGGCCGATGCCATGAAGGCGGCAGGCACGGCCGCGACCAGGTACCAGTCGAACGCACCCGGAAAGTACCGCTGGAATACGCCCTGCATCACATAGGTGGCATAGGCGCCGATCATCATCAGCTCGCCGTGCGCCATGTTGATCACGCCCATGAGGCCGTAGGTGATGGCCAGGCCCAGCGCCACCAGCAGCAGGATAGACCCCAGGCTGATGCCCGAGAACATGGCGGCCAGGCGCTCGCCCCACTGCAGGCGTTCTTCCACGCTCTTCAGCGCGGCCTGCAAGGCAGCCTTGACCTTGGGGTCTTCCTCGCCGCGCAGCTGCTCCAGCAGCACGGTGCGCGTGGCGGGGTTGCCGCTGGCGGCCAGGTGTTGCGCAGCGTCCAGGCGCTTGGCGGCGTCGCCGCTGGCAATCAGGATGCGTGCGCGGATGCTCTCCAGGCGGGCCTTCAGTGCGCTGTCCTGCTCGGCGGCCAGCGCCTTCTCGATCAGCGGCAGACGGGCTTCGTCGGTCTCTTCGCGCAGGGCGTCGATGGCCTGGCGGCGCTGGGCCATGTCGGCGGACATGAGCTGCAGCGAGGCCAGCGCGGTGTCGAACTCGCCGCGCATGCGGTTGTTGTTGACGATGTCTTCGGCATCCTCCGGTACGGGCACCTCTGCGCCGGTCACGGGGTCGTAGCCCTTGTCGTCCTTCACGACGATGGCCTGGTCGCCCGCGATCTTCACCGCGTCGTCGGCCATGGCGCGGATGAAGGCCACAGTGGCCTCGTCTGGCGTGGCGATGGCGGCCTGCAGCGCAGCGATGCGCTCATCGGTATCGCCACTGGCCATGGCCCGCGCCGCCTCGACCGTGAGTGCGTGCGCCTGCACGGCTGCACACAGCAGCAGGCAGGCGATCAGGCGGGAAAAGATGGATGAAAGCATGGCACAAGCCGGTGGCGTCTGAAAAAGCAGCGGGCCGCGGAACATGCGCGAACCCAGGCCAGGGATGCCGCGGAACCGGCTTTGCCGGGCCGCTGGCATCGTCCCCCCTCCCGCATCGCGCAGCGAGGCGAGAGAGGGGGTGAAGGCGCGCTAGCGCCTCAGGGGGGTGTACCGAATCACAGCTTCGACTTGCCGTCCGGCTCGTCCTTCTTCTTGTCGTTGCCTTCGATGTACGGGCTCCATGGCTTGGCCTTCACAGGACCAGGCGTCTTCCACACCACGTTGAACTGGCCATCGGCCTTGATCTCGCCGATGAACACGCTCTTGTGCAGGTGGTGGTTCTTCTCGTCCATCTTGCTGACGATGCCCGACGGTGCCTTGAAGGTCTGGCCAGCCATGGCGGCAATTACCTTGTCGGTGTCGGTGCTCTTGGCCTTGGTCACGGCCTGGGCCCACATGTTGATACCGATGTAGGTAGCTTCCATCGGGTCGTTGGTGAGCGGCTTGTCTTTGTGGCCGGCAATGCCCTTGGCCTTGGCGTAGTCGCTCCACTTCTTGATGAACTCGGTGTTGGCCGGGCTCTTGATGGACTGGAAGTAGTTCCAGGCGGCCAGGTGGCCGACCAGCGGCTTGGTGTCCACGCCGCGCAGTTCCTCTTCACCCACGCTGAAGGCGACCACGGGCACGTCCTTGGCCTTCAGGCCCGCGTTGCCCAGCTCCTTGTAGAAAGGCACGTTGGAGTCGCCGTTGATGGTGGAGACCACGGCCGTCTTGCCGCCCTGGCTGAACTTCTTGATGTCGGCCACGATGGTCTGGTAGTCCGAATGGCCGAACGGGGTGTACTTCTCGTCGATGTCGGAATCCTTCACGCCCTTGGACTTGAGGTAGGCGCGCAAGATCTTGTTGGTGGTGCGGGGGTACACATAGTCGGTGCCCAGCAGCACCCAGCGCTTGGCACCGCCGCCGTCCTTGCTCATCAGGTAGTCCACCGCAGGGATGGCCTGCTGGTTGGGTGCGGCGCCGGTGTAGAACACGTTTTTGGACAGCTCTTCACCCTCGTACTGCACGGGGTAGAACAGCAGGCCGTTCATTTCTTCCACGACGGGCAGCACCGACTTGCGGCTCACGCTGGTCCAGCAGCCGAAGATGACCGAGACCTTGTCCTGGCCCAGCAGCTGTTTGGTTTTTTCAGCAAACAGCGGCCAGTTGGAGGCCGGGTCCACCACCACGGGTTCGAGCTTCTTGCCCAGCACGCCACCCTTGGCATTGATCTCGTCAATCGCCATCAGCACGGTGTCTTTCAACACGGTTTCGGAAATCGCCATGGTGCCCGACAGGCTGTGCAGGATGCCGACCTTGATGGTGTCCTGGGCATGGGCTGGCAATGCAGACAGGCCAGCGAGCGTAGCGACAGCCGCAAGGGCCTTGAGGGAATAACGACGTTGCATGTGTGCTTCTCCGGTAGGTAAGGATTCAAACCGCCTCGCCCTGGGCCCCCGGTGAACTCCAGTGGGCTGTGTAGTGCGATGGAATGGATTCTGGAGAGCGGGGTGTGCTTGGGAAATACGCCGGGTGGCGTATGTGCGGCCGGCGCGTGCGTGGCGATGCGGCGCCGGCGCAACGCATGTGTCGGGTAGGCGAAACGCTATGCATTGAGTAGCTGCCAGCGCTTGATGGATAAGCGCTAGAGGCCAAAAACACTCAAAATCTCTAGCCCCAAAGCGGTGGCGAAAGTCCCAAAGTTTTACGATGGGCAGCCTCCGCACTCCCCCGCTCACGCCAAAAAGGATGAACCCATGGTGAAACGACGCACAGTGCTCCTCGGCGGCGCCGCAACAGCAGGTGCGCTGGTCATTGGCTGGGGCGTGATGCCGCCACGCCAGCGCCTGCACCCGTCCGACCCGCTGCCGCAGACCAGCGGGCAGGCCGCGTTGAACGGCTGGGTCAAGGTAGGCGCCGACAACACCGTGACGGTGATGATGGCCAAGTCCGAGATGGGCCAGGGCGCACACACGGGCCTGGCCGCCATCCTGGCCGAAGAGCTGGACGCCGACTGGGCGCAGGTGCGGCTGGAGATGACGCCCATCGACGACATCTACAACAACCTCGCCACCGTGGTGGACGGCCTGCCCTTTCACCCCGACAACGATGGCTCGATGAAGGCCGTGGTCGGCTGGCTGACCGCCAAGACCATGCGCGAGGTGGGCGTGATGATGACGGGCGGCTCCAGCAGCATCAAGGACCTGTGGCTTCCCATGCGCGAGGCTGGCGCCCATGCGCGCGCCATGCTGATCCGCGCCGCCGCTGCGCAGTGGGGCGTGCAAGCCGCAGAGTGCACGGCCAACGCAGGCTGGGTGGAACACACCACAGGGCAGCGCGCCACCTTTGGCGAACTGGCCGCCCTGGCCGCGCAGCAGCCCATGCCGGGCAAGGTCACGCTGAAAGAGCCTGCGCAGTTCAAGCTGATCGGCAAGCCGCTCACGCGCATCGAGGCGCCCAGCAAACTCGATGGCACGGCCGTCTTCGGCATCGACGCCAACCCGCCCGGCCTGCTGCACGCCAGTCTCGTGATGTGTCCCACTCGCGGTGGCAAGGTGGCCCGCTTTGACGCGGCCGCCGCCCAGAAGCTGCCCGGCGTGAAACACGTGCTCGAAGTGGCGCCCTACCACGGCGGCACGGGCGGCGTGGCGGTGATTGCCGACACGCCCTGGCACGCCAAAAAGGCCGCCGCCGCAGTCACCGTGGAATGGGACCACGGCCCCGCCGCCACCTTGTCGAGCGACACCGTGATGGCGCGCCTGGCGCAGGCGCTGGACGAAGCCAAGGGCTTTGGCTACCACAGCGCGGGCGATGTGGACGCGGCCATGCAAGGCGCTGCGACCACCATCACCGCCGACTACCGCGCGCCCTACCTGGCCCACGCCGCGCTGGAGCCGATTAACTGCACGGTGCAGTTCAAAGACGGCGCTGCCACCGTGTGGACATCCACCCAGGTGCCGGGCCTGGCGCGCCGCGCGGCGGCCAAGGCGCTGGGCATCGACGATGAAAAAGTGACCGTGCACCAGCTGCTGCTGGGTGGCGGCTTTGGCCGCCGGCTGGAGGCCGACTACGTGGCCCAGGCCGCCGCCATAGCCAAGGTGGCCGGTGGTGCGCCGGTGCAAACGCTGTGGAGCCGCGAGCAGGACACGCAGCACGACTTCTACCGCCCGGCGTGCATGTCCCGCTTCAAGGCGGGGTTTGACGCGCAGGGCCAGCTGGTGGCGTGGCACAACGTGTCGGTGGGCCAAGCCATCGTGCCGCAGGTGCTGGTGCGCACCTTTGGCCTCGCAGGCGCAGAGCCGGACAAGACCACGTCCGAAGGCGCGTTCGACCAGCCCTACGAATGGCCCCATGCGCGCATTGCGCACGAGATCGTCGACCTGCCGCTGCCCGTGGGCTTCTGGCGATCGGTCGGGCATTCACACCAAGCGTTCTTCAAGGAGAGTTTTGTGGACGAGGCCGCAGCCGCGGCCAAACAAGACCCGGTGGCCTTTCGCACCGCACTGCTGCAAAAGCACCCGCGCCATCTGAAAGTGCTGCAAAAGGTGGCCGAGCTGGCGGGCTGGGGCCAACCGCTGGCGCCGGGTGCAGCGGGCGAGAAGCGTGCGCGCGGCGTGGCGCTGCACCAGTCGTTCGGCTCCATCGTGGCGCAGGTGGCCGAGGTGTCGGTGGGGGCGGACAAGGCCATCCGCGTGCACCGCGTGGTGTGCGTTGTCGACTGCGGCGCGGCCATCAACCCCAACCTGATTGCGCAGCAGATGGAAAGCGGCGTGGTGTTTGGCCTGACGGCGGCGCTGTATGGCGAGATCACGCTGAAGGACGGGCAGGTGCAGCAAAGCAATTTTCACGACATGCCGCTGTTGCGCATGGCCGACTGCCCGCAGGTGGAAACCCACATCATCGACAGCGCCGAGCCGCCCGAAGGCGTGGGCGAGCCCGGCGTGCCGCCCATTGCACCGGCGGTGGCGAATGCTCTCTTCGCACTCACCGGCCAGCGTCTGCGCGCCCTGCCCCTGAAACTTGCCTGACTGGATTGAAACCATGCCTACCACCTTGCGCATCAACGGCAAAGCCATCTCCGTCACCGCCGAACCCGACACGCCCCTGCTGTGGGTGCTGCGCGGCGAGCTGCACATGAACGGCACCAAGTTTGGCTGCGGCATGGCGCTGTGCGGCGCCTGCACCGTGCATCTGAACGGCGAGCCCGTGCGCGCCTGCATCACGCCCCTGTCGGCCGTGGGCGATGCCGGCATCACCACCATCGAAGGCCTGCAGGGCCCCGAGGCCACAGCCCTGCGCACCGCATGGACGGTGCTGGATGTGGCGCAGTGCGGCTACTGCCAGAGCGGGCAGCTGATGTCAGCCTGCGCGCTGCTGAAGAAGACACCCAAGCCCAGCGATGCGGACATTGATGCTGCGATGGGCGGGAATGCGTGTCGGTGCGGGACGTATCCGAGGATTCGGGCCGCGATTCATCGGGCGGCTGAGGGGCGGGGTTGATTTTCGGTTCGCTCGCTGATCTGAGCTGCATGACTAATTGAAGGGCGGGAGCCGGGGTGTGCGCCCGGCGGCGCAGTAACTTTCTCTTGCCTCGCCAAGAGAAAGTCACCAAAGAGAAGGCGACCCTACACGCTGCGTCCCTTCGCTTCGCTGCGGGCAACCTGCGGTGCTCGGTTTTGGCGGGGTCTCGCTAAACTCGTGCCGCTTCGCGTCACTCAAACAGACGCGAGCCCTGATCCGCCAAAACCTCCGCTCCTCGGCGCATCCTGAAGGGAACCCGGGGATCGGACATCCACCCGGGCCATTGCTTCGCTGCGCTGCGCTCGGCCCCAAACGCGCGGGCGCAAGCGCCTCGCTGCGCAGACTGGGCCGAGCGAAGCAATGGCCCGTGTGGCTGTTCGGATGTTCGGCTGTCCCACCCCTGCTGGCTGCGCCTGCGGCGGGGCGGTTGCGGGGTGAGCATGCGCGTCGAAGCGCGCATGCCTCGTGAACTGACTCGCCGTGGTTGTTCGAGCGGCGCGCCGCAGGCGCAAAGCGAGTTCCACGGCGCACCCCGCAACCGCCCCGACGTAGGTTTGCCCCTTCGCACAGCGAAGGGGTCGCAGACTGGGGGTCGCCCTTTCTTTGGTGACTTTCTTTCGGCGAAGCGAAAGAAAGTTACCGCGCTGCCGGGCGCGCTCCCCGGCCTCCGCCCTCAAACCAGGCACACCGCCCCAAACACACCAGAAACCCAACCCAGTTAGAGTATCGACCTCGCGCAACCCCTGGCCCGCCCAGGCATCTTCTCCTCCCTCCCCATGTCCAACCTCGTCGTCCACGGCGGCACCCCGCTCAAGGGCCGCATTACGCCATCTGCCAACAAGAACGCCGTGCTGCCCGTGCTCTGCGCCACGCTGCTCACCAACGAGCCACTCAGGCTGCTCGGCGTGCCCGACATCACCGATGTGCGCAAGATCCTCGACATCTTCCGCACGCTGGGCAGCGATGTGCAGATGGACCACACCACCGGCACGCTGGAGTTGCACCACCACGCCACCACGTTCGACGCGGCCCACCACCGCCTGCCCGAGGAAATGCGCTCGTCCATCATGCTGGTGCCCCCGCTGCTGGCGCGCTTTGGCGTGGCGCGGCTGGAGGACAACGTCAAGGGCTGCACGCTGGGCGTGCGCGAGATCGATCCGCATGTGGAGGTGTTCCACCGCTTTGGCGGGCGCGTGGAACGGGCCGAAGGCTCGCTGCTGATCCGCTGCGACGGCAGGCTGCAGGCCAACCACCACTGGCTGGACTACGCATCGGTCACCACCACTGAGAACTTCGTGCTGTGCGCCGCCACGGCCGAGGGCACGTCGGTGCTGACGAACGCCGCGTCGGAGCCCCACGTGCAGGAGTTCTGCCGCTTCATGACCATGATCGGCGTGCGCATTGAGGGCATGGGCACGTCGCGCATCACGGTGCACGGCGGCACGCAGCTGCGTGGCGGGGAGTTCCGTTTCGACGAAGATTTCCACGAAATCACGACCTTCCTCGCGCTGGGGGCGATCACCGGTGGCGACGTGGTGGTGAAGAACAGCGCACCCGAGAACTTTCCGCTGATTGACCGCACGTTTGCCAAGTTCGGCGTCACCATCACGCACGAGGACGGCTGGTCGCGCGCGCACTGCGCGGGGCCGCTCAAGGTGCAGACGCCGTTCACCAGCAATGTGCTGACCAAGGTGGAGGCGGCGCCCTGGCCGTACTTTCCGGTGGACCTGCTGCCCATTTTCATCGCCCTCGGTGTGCGGGCCGAGGGCAATGCGCTGTTCTGGAACAAGGTGTACGACGGCGCTTTAGGCTGGGCGGGCGAGCTGTCGAAGTTTGGCGCGCATGTGTTCCAGTCCGACCCGCACCGTCTGGTCACCTTTGGCGGCAATGCGCTCACGCCAGCGGTGGTGGAGAGCCCCTACATCATCCGCGTGGCGATTGCGCTCTTCATGGTGGCGGTCAGCACCCCCGGGCGCTCGGAGATCCGCAACGCCACGCCGATTCGCCGCGCGCACCCGCACTTTGTGGAGAACCTGCGCAGCCTGGGCGTGCAGGTGGAGTGGACGAGCGAGGAGTGAGTGGGTGAGTGAGCCTCCGCCTCTCAGGCGGTGAGTGCCCCTGCTGCGTCTTCGCCCGGTTCCCTGAGCACGTGCATCGCGGCAGGCGCGCCGGGCGGAACATCGGCGCAATACACCGCATTGCGCCCCGTACCCTTGGCACGGTAGAGGGCCGTGTCGGCGCGGTTGATCAGCGCTTCAAAGTCATAGCTGCAGCCCTGCTGCAGCGTGGCTACGCCAATGCTCACGGTGACGGAAACGCATGCGCCTGCGTCGTTCACGGGCACTCGCATTGCGGCGATCTCGCGCCGCAGCGTCTCGGCCACATGCAGCGCGCTGGTGCCCCCGGTCTCGGGCAGCACGATGACGAACTCTTCCCCGCCAAACCGCGCCACGATGTCCACCCCGCTGCGCTTGCGCGCTGCACAGGCGTTGGCCACGGCGCAGATCACGCGGTCGCCTGCCAGATGGCCCCACGCGTCGTTGACGGCCTTGAAGAGGTCGATGTCCACCACCAGCACGGACACCGGGTGCCCAAACCGCTCGGAGCGTTTGCACTCGTTCGCGCCCAGGTTCATGAGGGTGCGCCGGTTCGACAGGCCGGTCAGCGCATCATGGGCGGCCAGCAGTTCCAGCGCCGCATTGAGTTCCTGCAGCAGCTGGTTTTGCTCCACCAGCTGCCGGTTGATCTGCGCGATCTCGTCTTCCTGCTGCTTGCGGTCGTGGATATTGAACGTCACGCCGATCAGGCGCTTGCCCGGCGTGTCCGTGTTGCGGTCCATGATGCGGCCGTAGTTGGCAAACCAGATCCACTCGCCCGCCTTGGAGCGCAGCCGGAACTCGGCGCGGTACTGCGGCGTGGCGCCCGCCACATGGTCGGCCACCGCCTGCCGGACCCTTTCGAGATCACCGGGATGAAACAGGGCAAAGATATCCTCCAGGCCGGACGCCATTTCGTCCTCGGCAAAGCCCAGCTCCCGGAAGGTCTTGGTCGCCTTGTACGTGACCTGGCCGGTGACCAGGTCGTTCTCCCAAAGATCAAGACCGGCGGCTTCAAGCACCAGTGCCAGACGATCCTTGTTCAGGTCTTTTTCAGTGTCGCCCATCGCCATTGGCACCTTGTGTCAGCCCCGCCCTGTTGAAAGCCCCCAGTGGTGGCAAAGGCCACCGCCGCCCAAAGCCATGGCAACGTGGCCCCCTGCCATGTCGCACCCGTCCTGCCCACGGTGATGGATGCGCCTGGCACCACCTCTGCCGCCTCCCTGGCACGATACGCCCACGCGCCTCCTTGTCAATCGACGGCTTCCCTCGCAGCCTCCCACGCACTGTGGGCGACACGTCGGTAACGGCACGGGAAAGCACGCTGGCCGGTCTCGGCGCCTTCGCCTATGCTCTGCACCACGTCAACCTGCCACCATCATCTCCTGAACGCACCATGAGTACCCCCGAAAAATCCACCGTCTACGGCACCGAAGACCTGCTGATCAGCCTGTGCAACTCCGTCACCCGCGTGCTGGGCGTGGCCACCCACAGCCAGATCCACTACTCCGGCATGGTGCAGCGCATCAGCAAGACCTGCCTGAAGCCCGACATCGGCTGCTTTGTGCTGTTTGACGGCGGCTTCTCGGGGCTGGTGATCATCAACTTCTCGGGCCAGGCGGCGATGGAGCTGTATGCCAACTACCTGCTGAACATGGGCATGTCCAAGGACGACCTGGTCAGCTCGTACACCTCCGACGAGGTCAGCAACGTGATGGGCGAGCTGATGAACCAGGTGGTGGGCGACTTCACCGGCAAGGTGCGGCGCGAGCTGCAGACCCACATCACCCAGAACCAGCCCAAGATGCTGGTGCTGAACAAGCAGGTGCAGCTGAGCGTGGACGCCAACCTTGACAAGCCCGAAGCCCGCCGCGTGACCTTCTACACCAGCAACAACAACATCTTCTACCTGGAGCTCGCCATCGACCGCACCGAGTTCATCAAGCTCTATGACTTTGAAGCGCAGGAAGCGCCCGACCCCGACGCGCTGATGGCCCAGTCGCAGGCCGCGCCCCCGGTGCCCGCGCCACCGCCTGCGGGGCAGGACGATACCGATGCGCTGCTCAAGTCGCTGGGGATGTAAATAGCTATCAAAATAATAGCTTCTGGCACTTTACTGGCAAGGGCGGTTTCAAGTCCAAGCGCAAGCGGCCAAAAATACCTAAAAACAGGCGGTTCGGCAGCCCTCAAACCGGGCGCCGCGTGCCCAGCCGCTCCGCGATCCAGATGCCACCGAGCACCATTGCCAGTGCCACGGCGTGGTACCAGCCCACCGGCTCGCCCAGCACGCCCACGGCCAGTGCGGGGCCAAAGACAGGGTTGAGGTTGAGGAACACGCTGGCGCGTGCGGGGCCGATCATTTCCACAGCGCGGATGAAGAGGATCTGCGAGACAAACGATGGCAGCAGACCGATGTAGACCAGAATGGCCCAGCCCCACGGCGTAGGCCAGAAAAAGCGCCCCGACAGCAGTTCGGCCGCCAGCAGCGGCAAAGAGGCCAATGCCGCAACACCCGCCACGGCCGAGAAAAAAACCAGCGGCGGCACCGTAGGCCGTGAGCGCAGCCCCAGCGTGTAGCCGGCGTACAGCAGCGAGGCCAACAAGATCCAGGCGTCGCCCAGGTTGATGTCCAGCGCTGCCAGCGCAGCCCAGGAGCCGCGCGAGGCCACCACCGCCACGCCCGCCAGCGTGATGACAACACCCACCATCTGCAGAGCGGTGACCCGCAACCCGAAAAACATCACACCGCCCAGCAACACCAGCACGGGGATCATTCCCTGTATCAGCGAAAGGTTGACGGCCGTGGTGTGGTGTGCCGCTGCATAGAACAGCGCGTTGAAAGCGGTGAACCCGCTCACGCCCATCAGCGCCAGATACATCCAGCGGCCGCGCAGCGCCGGAAAATGCTGTGCCACCTGCTGGCGCGCCACAAACCACAGCGCGATACAAGCAATGCCCCAGCGCGCCGTGGTGAGCATCATCGGAGAAACATGGCCCACGGCCAGGCGCGCCGCCACCGCATTGCTACCCCAGATGAGGGTGGTGACCACCAGCAGCAGCGCCGGGCGCCGGTACAGCCCGCGCAGGAAGGCCCCGCGCGCAGCAACAGAGGGAGATGCGGACATGGGCTGAGCGTAGCAAATCGCCACAGCACACCCGATCCCGCGCCACCACACACCGCCAGACAGGCTGCCGGCCCGCCGCGCAGGCGGGCATGCAGTCATGCGCCCGGCTCCGCACGCGCAGCCGCCTACCCCTCAAACTGCGGGTGCAACTGCCGGATACGGTTCATCGCCATTCCCGCCGCCGCAGTGCGCGTCTCCACCCCCAGCTTGGCAAACACGCGCTCCAGGTGCTTCTTCACCGTGGCGGGGCTGGCACCCAGAATGTCGCCGATGTCGCGGTTGATCTTGCCCTTGACCACCCAGTACAGCACCTCGGCCTCGCGTGCTGTGAGCTTGAACGACAGGCTCATGGATTCGATGATCTTGGCGTCGGACACCTCGCGCATCACCAGCAGCCAGTCACCGCCGCCCTCGCTGTCGCCTGCCTGCTGGTGCAGGCGGAAGGTGAGGCGGCGCGCGCCCTGTTCGATGGCAAGGCGGGGCGGCTCCGCCAGTGAGGCAGCCAGCAACTCGGCCGCGTTGTCGGCCAGCACGTGGCGGCGCAGCCAGGCCTGCACGGGCTCGGGCGCCCATTGGCCAAATGCGGTGGGCGCGCCATCGGGCCCCACCTCGCCAAAGTAGCTTTGCAGCAGCTCGCGCGCCAGCGGGGTCTGCCACACGATGCGGCCGTCCGACGCACGCACGGTGATGCTGGCGTAGCCAAAGGCGTCGAGTGCATTGCGCGCCTCGCGCGCCTGGCGCGCGTCCTGGCGGGCCTTGCGGGCTGCGCCCAGGTGCACGCCCATGCGGGCCATCACCTCACGCGGCTTGATGGGCTTGGTGACGTAGTCCACACCGCCCGCCTCCAGCGCGGCCACCAGGTGTTCGGTCTCGGTGAGGCCCGTCATGAAAATGATGGGGATGTGCGCGGTGGCGGGGTTGGCCTTGAGCCGCCGTGCAACTTCAAACCCATCCATGCCGGGCATCATCGCGTCGAGCAAAACAATGTCGGGCAGGGCCTGCGCGGCGCGCAACAAGGCGGCTTCGCCATGCGTGGCCACCAGCACGGTGTAGCCGGATTCGTCGAGCGCGTCATGCAGCACGGCCAGGTTGTCCGGCACGTCGTCCACGATCAGCACCACGTCGCTGTCGCTGCGGTTCAGCGCTGCGCCGGGCGACGCAGATGCGGGGTACGAACGGGGAATTGCGGTGGTCATCACGGTGGCGCCTGTTCCAGGATATGGCCCATGGCATCGAACTGGAACTGTTTGGCAAGTTGCCTCATGGTGCCTACAAAAGCGCTGTGCGCGGGCTGGCTGCGTTCGATGTCGTCCAGGGTGTTGAGGATGCCACGGTAGTAGCCCAGGGCGACCACTTGCGCCAGCGCCGCGAGTGTGGCGGCGTCGGGGTAGGTCAGCGGTGCGGGAGTGGCGGGCGCCGCAGTGGCTTGAGGTGCGCCGGGCAAGTGCGCGGCGGGTGGCTCTTCATACAACCATTGCAGGCCAAGACGGCGCTCCAGCCAGCCCAGCAGCTCGCTGTGGCGCACGGGCTTGACGATGAAGTCCTCGGCGCGGATGTTCACGTCGTTGTCCAATGCCTTATCAAAGGCATTCGCAGACACGATGGCGCAGTGGACCTCAGGCAAATGCATCTGCCGCACGCGCCGCAGCGTCTCCCACCCATCAATGCCCGGCATGGCCAGATCCATGAAGATCACGTGCGGGCGGTAGCGGGTGGCCAGCAGGTCCAGCGCGTCGTGCCCGCTGGCCGCCTGGCGCAACTCAAACCCCAGGGGTTCGAGCAGTTGCACCAGCAGTTCGCGGTCGGGCTCTTCGTTGTCCACGACCAGGATGCGGCGGCGCTCGCCGGCGTAGCCCTTGCGGGCGCGCTGTGCAAGCGCTGCCAGTGCGGCAGGCGGCGGGGCGGTTTTGCCCAAAGCGTCGGCATGCACCTCGGGCAAGAAGAGCTTGACGTGAAACACCGAGCCCGCGCCCGGCGTGCTGGTCACCGTCAGCTCCCCGCCCATCAGTGCCGTGAGCATCTTGGCAATGGTCAGCCCCAGCCCCGCGCCCGGCGCCGACGCAGACCCGCTGCCGCCCGAGCCACCGCGCGTGAACGGCTCGAAGATGCGGTCGATCTCGTCGGCGCTGAGGCCCGGCCCGGTGTCTTGCACCTCGATGCGCGCCATCTCGCGCGCATAGCGCACGCGCAGCGTGACGGTGCCGTGCGCCGTGAACTTGACGGCGTTACCCAGTAGGTTGATGAGGATCTGGCGCAGGCGCTTGTCGTCGGCGCGCACCACCTCCGGGATCACCCCCAACACATCGAACGTGAACGCCAGGCCCTTGGCGGCAGCCTGCAGCTCGAACAGGCTGGCCATCTCGTGCAGCCCGTCGGCAAAGCGCATGGGCGCTACATCCAGTGTGAGCTTGCCGGACTCGATGCGCGCGATGTCCAGCGTGCCTTCGATGAGCGACAACAAATGCTCGCCGCCACGCCGGATCACATGTACCGCCTGCTTGCGGTGCGTCGGAACGCCGGTGTCCTCACCCATCAGCTGCGCATAACCCAGGATGGAGTTCAGGGGTGTGCGGATCTCGTGGCTGATGGCGCTGATGTAGCGGCTCTTGGCCTGGTTGGCCTGGTCGGCGGCGCGCTTGGCTTCTTCGGCCACCTGGCGCGCCTGCTCGGCCACGCTGCGCGCAGTCTGCAGGGCCTCGTCGGTCTGGCGGTGCAGGTCGATCTCGCGCACCAAGAGGCCCGTCTGGCGGTTGGATTCTTCTTGCGCCACCTGGCGGCTTTTGTGCGCCAGCACCAGCCACCAGGCCACGATGCCCGAGATGACCAGCAGCGCAAGATAGGCCTTGAGCAAGCCGGAGCGCAACGCCACCTCGGGGGCCGCTGCCACTTCGGTGTCCGTCATGGCCTGGGCAATCGTGTTCAGCTCCTGGTGGTAGAGCAGCCCCATCACGGCCGCGAGCAGCGGCGCAATCACCAGCATCAGCAGCAGGAAGTGGCCGAGGCCCGTGTCAAGGTAGCGCCAGACGGCACGCGGCAGCACCCACCGCAGCGCGGCAGACCACTGCACGGCCATGGTCGCATGGGGTTTACACAGGTCGCCACAGCGCGCGTCCAGCGTGCAGCACAGCGAGCAGATGGCGCCCCGGTAGGCGGGGCACTGCGCCATGTCGGGCGCCTCGTATTCGCGCTCGCAGATCACGCAGCGGTGCACCGTGAGGCGCTGGTAGCTGCCTATGTCTGAAGCCCGACCGCATGGTACGGGGCCTTGCATGGGCACAGCCACCGGCTCGCTCTGCCGTGCGATGTAGTACTTGCCCCGCGTGGCCCAGGCAATCAGCGGTGCGGCCACAAACGCCACGGCCATCGCGATCACGGCCGAGAACGCCTGCGGCAGCGGGCCAAAAAACCCCAGGTGCGCGCTGATGGACACGATGGACGCCAGCGCCATCGACCCCACACCGACGGGGTTGATGTCGTACAGGTGCGCGCGCTTGAACTCGATGCCCTTGGGCGACAGGCCCAGCGGCTTGTTGATGACGAGGTCGGCCACCACGGCCATGATCCAGGCGATGGCGATGTTGGAGTACAGCCCCAGCACCTCGCCCATGGCGCGGAACACGTTCATCTCCATCAGCATGAAGGCGATGAGTGTGTTGAACACCACCCACACCACGCGCCCCGGGTGGCTGTGCGTGAGGCGCGAGAAGAAGTTGGACCACGCCAGCGAGCCCGCATAGGCATTGGTCACATTGATCTTCATCTGCGAGACCACCACGAACAGCGCAGTGGCCGCCACCGCCCAGCCGTAGTGCGGGAACACATACTCGTACGCCACCAGGTACATCTGGTTGGGGTCCACCGCGCGGTCCACCGGCACCATGTGGGAGATGGCCAGCCAGGCCAGCAGCGCACCGCCGAGCATCTTGAGCACGCCCAGCACCACCCAGCCCGGCCCGCCCACCAGCACGCCCAGCCACCAGCGCCCGCGCGTGGCGGAGTTGGATGCGGGCATGAAACGCAGATAGTCGGCCTGCTCCCCCATCTGGGTGATGAGCGCAATGCCGACGGTAAGCGCCGCACCAAACAAGGGCAACTGGAACGTGGCGCCGCGCATTGATTCACCACCGTAGTGCACCACCCCAGAAAACGCACCAGGATCGCGCACGATCACATACACAAACGGCACCACCAGCATCACCAGCCACAGCGGTTGCGTCCACACCTGCAGGCGGCTGATGGCCGACACGCCATGCGTGACCAGCGGAATCACCACCACGGCGCAGATCAGATAGCCCCAGGTGGGCGGGATGTCGAGCGCCAGCTCCAGCGCATAGGCCATCACGGCGGCCTCCAGCGCGAAGAAAATGAAGGTGAAGCTGGCGTAGATCAGCGAGGTGAGCGTGGAGCCGATGTAGCCAAACCCCGCGCCGCGCGTGAGCAGGTCCATGTCCACCCCGTAGCGCGCCGCATACACGCTGATGGGCAGCCCCGCCAGAAAGATGATGAGCCCCGTGGCCACGATGGCCCAGAAGGCGTTGATGAAGCCGTACTGCACCAGCAGCGTGGCACCCACAGCCTCCAGGATCAGGAAGGAGGCCGCACCAAACGCCGTGTTGGCCACACGCCATTCGGACCATTTGCGAAAGCGCTGGGGCGTGTAGCGCAGCGCGTAGTCCTCCATGGTCTCGGTGGCTACCCAGCTGTTGTAGTCGCGGCGCACCTTGACGACCTGCTGGGGGGCCTGCGCATCTACATCCTGCCCCGACGGCTGCACCGGCGCAGCATCGGCGGGAGCAAGGGGCGCAGTGGAAAGTGACATGGGCATGGGATGACAACAAGCACTGCAGGTGCAGTTTCCATGCCACGGCGCGCGCCAGCGAGCACGGCCCTGCGCCACATGACGTATGGCGGGCACGGGGCTTGCTGCCTATGATGAAACGGCCTCAAGCAGATTTCCCGGTACACCCTGGAGTAGTACCGGCTTCGCGGTCGATCAACAAGACCCGTTCGGGCTGAGCGTGTCGAAGCCTCGCGCGGCGCTTCGACAAGCTCAGCGTGAACGGATCTGTGTTTTCTTTTAATGCACATACGCATGAGACGAAACGGAACTGACCCCTCGCGTTCGACACGCTTTGTGGCCGCGCGAGCCGATGACACCAGCATTGAGTAAAACGATATGGAACTGACCCCTCGCGTTCGGCCGCCCCTGCGGTCGCGCGAGCCATTGACCCCAGCATTGAGTGAAACGACATGGAATTGACTCCTCGCGAAAAAGACAAGCTACTGATCTGTACGGCCGCCCTGCTGGCAGAGCGTCGCAAGGCCCGGGGCCTCAAGCTCAACTACCCCGAGGCCGTGGCCCTGATCAGTGCCGCCGTGATGGAAGGCGCGCGCGACGGCAAGACCGTGGCGCAATTGATGAGCGAGGGCCGCAGCGTGCTGACCCGCGCGGACGTGATGGACGGCATCGCCGAGATGATCCCGGACATTCAGGTGGAAGCCACCTTCCCCGACGGCACCAAGCTCGTCACCGTGCACCAACCCATTCTTTGATCAGCCCTCTCACAGGACCCTTCCTCATGCCGCGCACCACCGCCCACCCCAACCGATTCATCACGGCTTGCGCCCTCTGGGTATGCGCAGGCAGCGCATGGGCCCATGATGGCCACAGCCCGCACGGCAGCCACTGGCATGCCACCGATCTGTGGGGCTTTGTCGCCATGGGCCTGGTGGTCGCCCTGGCTATATGGCAAGGCCGCAAGTGACCTCACCCGGGAGAACCACATGATTCCAGGTGAACTGCTGACCGACAGCGGAGAGCACCCGCTCAACACCGGTCTTCGCACCCTCACGCTGGTGGTGCGCAACACCGGCGACCGCCCCATCCAGGTGGGCTCGCACTACCACTTTGCCGAAACCAACAACGCGCTGGGCTTTGACCGCGCGGCTGCGCGCGGCATGCGGCTGAACATTGCGTCGGGCACGGCTGTGCGTTTTGAGCCCGGCCAGGAACGCACGGTGGAGCTGGTGGACTACGCGGGCGACCGCCGCGTGTACGGCTTTCAGGGCCTGGTACACGGCGCGCTGTAAAAATTTAAGCCAAAACAGCCTATAGCGCTTATTGGATAAGCGCTAGCAGCTATCAAAAACATAGTTCTCAGTTCTCGCGGAGCACACCCATGGCAACCATTGGACGACGCGCCTACGCCGAAATGTTCGGCCCCACCGTGGGCGACCGCGTGCGCCTGGCCGACACCGACCTCATCCTCGAGGTCGAGGCCGACTACACCCTGCGCGCAGGCAGCTATGGCGAAGAGGTGAAGTTTGGCGGCGGCAAGACCATCCGCGACGGCATGGCGCAGTCACAACGCAGCCGCGACGGCGCGGCAGACACAGGCCCCGCAGCGGGCGGCGCGGTTGACACCGTGCTGACCAACGCGCTCATCGTTGACCACACCGGCATCATCAAGGCCGACATCGGCCTCAAGAACGGCCGCATTGCGGCCATCGGCAAGGCGGGCAACCCAGACACCCAACCGGGCGTGGACATCGTCATCGGCCCCGGCACCGAAATCATCAGCTGCGAGGGCAACATCGTCACCGCGGGCGGCATCGACAGCCACATCCATTTCATCTGCCCACAGCAGATCGAAGAGGCGCTGGCCAGCGGCATCACCACCATGCTGGGCGGCGGCACCGGCCCCGCCACCGGCACCCTGGCCACCACCTGCACCCCCGGCGCCTGGAACATGGAGCGCATGCTGCAGGCGGCAGACGCCTTCCCGATGAACCTGGGCTTTTTGGGCAAAGGCAACGCCAGCCTGCCCGATGCGCTGCACGAGCAGATCAACGCGGGCGCCATTGGCCTCAAGCTGCACGAAGACTGGGGCACCACGCCCGCCGCCATCAGCAACTGCCTGGATGTGGCCGAAGCCACCGACACGCAGGTGGCCATTCACAGCGACACACTCAACGAATCGGGCTTTGTGGAGAACACCATTGCCGCCGTGGGCGGGCGCGGCATCTGCGCCTTTCACACCGAAGGCGCGGGGGGAGGTCACGCACCGGACATCCTGCGCGTGGTGGGTGAAGACAACTTTTTGCCATCGTCCACCAACCCCACCATGCCGTACACGCACAACACGCTGGATGAGCATGTGGACATGCTCATGGTGTGCCACCATCTGGATGCCAGCATTGCCGAAGACCTGGCCTTTGCCGAAAGCCGCATCCGCAGGGAGACGATTGCGGCCGAGGACATCCTGCACGACCTGGGCGCCATCAGCATGATGTCGAGCGACAGCCAGGCCATGGGCCGCGTGGGCGAAGTCATCCTGCGCACCTGGCAGACGGCGCACAAGATGAAGGTGCAGCGCGGCAGCCTGGTGGGCGACAGCGCCCGCAACGACAACCAGCGCATCAAGCGCTACGTGGCCAAGTACACCATCAACCCGGCCATTGCGCACGGCATCAGCCATGAAGTGGGTTCGCTCGAAGTGGGCAAATGGGCCGACATCGTGATCTGGAAGCCCGCGTTCTTTGGCGTGAAGCCTGCGCTCATCCTCAAGGGCGGCATGATCGCCATGGCTGCGATGGGCGACCCCAATGCCTCCATCCCCACGCCCCAGCCCGTGCACTACCGGCCCATGTTCGGCGCGTTTGGCGGAGCGGTTGCCAAGACCTCCCTCACCTTTGTCTCGCAGGCGGGTTTGGCGGCGGGCATCGGTGAGCGCTTCGGACTGCGCAAAACGCTGAGCGCGGTGCGCAACATCCGCAGCGTGCGCAAACAGCACATGGTGCACAACAGCTACACGCCCACCATGGAGATCGACGCGCAGACCTACTCCGTGCGCGCCGACGGCCAGTTGCTCACTTGCGAGCCCGCCACCGTGCTGCCGATGGCGCAGCGCTACTTTTTGTTCTGATACACCCCCCCATGAGCGCCGTTTTGCAAGACCTGATGATCCGCCTGGACGACCTGAGCGATCCGCGCATTGAAGCCTTCATGCAAGAGCACCTGGTGGACATGCGCGCCGTGTCACCGCCTGAAAGCGTGCACGCGCTGGACATGGGCCAGCTGCGTCAGCCGAACATCGCGTTCTGGTCTGCCTGGCTGACCGGAGCGGATGGCGACATGCTGGTGGGCACGGGCGCCCTCAAGCGGCTCGATACCAGCCACGCTGAACTCAAATCCATGCGCACCAGCACCCACTATCGCGGCCGGGGCATTGCGCGCCAAATGCTAAACCATTTGCTGCAAAAGGCCCGCGCACGCGGCTTTGCCCGCGTGAGCCTGGAGACCGGTACGCAACCCTACTTCGAACCCGCGCGGCAGCTCTACCTGCAGAACGGCTTCGTCGAATGTGACCCTTTTGCCGACTACTGCCTCGACCCTTGCAGCTTCTTCATGACCCGTACGCTGTAAACAAACGCGCTCCCCAGGCTTGAGCCCCTGGCACACAATGCGCGTTTGCCCGCTGCAACAAAGAATCTCCATGATCCAAGCCTCCAAACTGATCCCCCAAGGCAAGGGCCTTGCACCCGTGCTGGTCAAGCGCGCCACCACCATCGAGCTGGACTGGGACGTGCGCCAGAAAAGCCGCTTTGCCGCCACCGACTCCGCCGGGCGCGAACTGGGCATCTTTTTGCCACGCGGCACCCTGGTGCGCGGCGGTGATGTGCTGGTGGCCGAAGACGGCTCCATGGTCCGCGTGATTGCTGCGCCGCAGCCCGTGCTGGTCATCACCCACTGCAAAAACCACGGCACCCCGTTCGACCTGACCCGCGCCGCCTACCACCTGGGCAACCGCCACGTGCCCATCGAGCTGCAGCCCGACCACCTCAAGATCGAGCCCGACCACGTGCTGGCCGACATGCTGCGCGCCATGCACCTCATCGTGACGGAGCAGAACATGCCATTTGAACCCGAAGGCGGTGCCTATGCTGCGGGGCATGGCGGCGGGCACCACCATGGGGGTCACGGCCATAGCCATGACCACGATCACGAGCATGGTCACGCGCACGATCATGGACATGACCACGGGCACGCTCACACAGAGGTACCGGCTGCGGCCACGCCCCCAGGCCGAGGCCGCACCGTGTCCATCCCCGTGGTGGCCCAAGGGCACGTGCACGGCCCGAACTGCAACCACGACCACTGAGCCACCGCCCATGCGCCTGGACCGCCCCGCGCCGCTGCCGGCCGCCAGCTTTTTGCAGCTGATGTGGCTGGCCTCGCCCGCGCTACCCGTGGGCGGGTTCTCGTATTCCGAAGGGCTGGAAAGCGCCATTGAAAACGCGGGCCTCGCCAGCGAAACCGCCGTGGGTGACTGGCTGCTGGACCAGCTCCACATCACCCAGGCCCGGGGCGACATGGCCCTCATCGCCAAGGCTGTGGGTGCGTGGCGGCGCGCCGACTGGGCGCATGTGCGCGAACTCAACGACTGGGTGCTGCACACCCGCGAAACCAGCGAGCTGCGCCTGCAGACCGAGCAAATGGGCCGGTCCATGGCCGACTGGCTGCGCAATCAGAACCAGGGCGACGAGACCCTGATGCCCGCCGTGCGCCACCTGGCCGCATTGCCCCCCACCTACCCTGTGGCATTCGCACTGGCCGCCTCCACCACCCAGGCGCCCGTGCGCGATGTTCTGCTGGCCTACGCCTTCGGCTGGGCCGAAAACATGGTGCAGGCCGCCCTCAAATCCATGCAGCTGGGCCAAAGCGCAGGCCAGCGCATCCTGGCAAAGCTGGCGGACGCAATCCCCGCCGCCGCCGACCACGCCATAGGCCTGATGGACAGCGAGCGCCAGGCCTTTTCGCCCATGCTCGCCATCTTGAGCGCGCAGCACGAAGTGCAATATTCAAGACTTTTCCGCTCTTAGCGCTTATCCCATATGCGCTACCAGCTATCAATTTCATAGTCCGCAAGAACCATGACGAACACACTGCACCACATCCCCCACCGCACCAAGAACCTGCCCCCTTTGCGCGTCGGCATCGGCGGCCCCGTGGGCTCCGGCAAGACCACCCTGCTGGAGATGCTCTGCAAAGCCATGCGCGACGACTACGACCTCATCGCCATCACCAACGACATCTACACCAAGGAAGACCAGCGCCTGCTCACCGTCAGCGGCGCCCTGCCCGCCGAGCGCATCCTGGGCGTGGAAACCGGTGGCTGCCCCCACACGGCCATCCGCGAGGATTGCTCCATCAACCTGGAGGCCATCGACCGCATGCTGGGCGAGTTCCCCAACGCCGACATCGTGTTTGTGGAAAGCGGCGGCGACAACCTGGCCGCCACCTTCAGCCCCGAGCTCTCGGACCTCACCATCTACGTCATCGACGTGGCCGCTGGCGAAAAAATCCCGCGCAAGGGCGGCCCCGGCATCACCAAGAGCGACCTGTTCATCATCAACAAGACCGACCTGGCGCCCCACGTGGGCGCCAACCTGGACGTGATGCACGCCGACACCACCCGCATGCGCACCAACGCCCAGGGGCTCAAGCCATTTGTGATGACCAATCTGAAGAACCTGAGCGGGCTCAGCGAGGTGATCGGCTTCATCGAGACGCGGGGCATGCTGAAAAAACAGGCGCCCGCAGTCGGCTAGAATTCCCGCCTTCCCTCCCGGAGACTTGGGTGAGTGGTTTAAACCAGCAGTCTTGAAAACTGCCGACGGGCAACCGTCCGTGAGTTCGAATCTCACAGTCTCCGCCAGCACACACAGAAACGGGCCTTCATGGCCCGTTTTCTTTTCCCGACTTCCCGGCGGACTCATCCGGCCAGACTGGCTCCCTGCCCGAGGGGTGTGAGCTCTTCGGGGCGGCAAACCGTATCGCTGTCAGCCAGCCGTATCCACAAGCCCGTGCGTTTGATGATGACGTAATCCACGCTGACCGTTCGGCCTTTATAAAGAAACTGCGCGCCAGGTTTGTACAAAATCATTGTGCTTGTGTAGTCGGCTGCTATTGCACTGTGATGGCAGGTTTGCTGACGCCGAGTATGTTGCCCACAAATGCGCATCGCCGCATTGAGCAACCGCAGAAACCAATAGCGCACTCGGGCTTTCGGAGGGCCTGCAGATTCCGCAGTCTCCGAACCCGGCCCAAAAAAAAGCCCGCAGGTTGCGGGCCGAACACTTGCGCGTTGCAAGCGGGAGGGATGTCGAGGGGGAATCGACGTCTGAATGGTAGGCCGCAGAACTCGCCCGGGATGTAGGACGCTTCTGATTTTTGTGCTCGTGCACATGCGGTTACGACTGGTGACCTGTGCAGGCGCGGTACGGGCGTCAGCGACGCCCGCATCCGTTATGGTGATGGCTTGCATTCAGGAGCATGTCACTTATGAACCGACCCATCGCATGGACTCTCGCATGCAGCTTGGCACTGGGCGCCGCCCTGGCAGGCTGCGCCAGCCCCGGGCCAGCACCTGCCCCGCCCGGCAGCCCGTCTGCCACCGCACCAGCCCCGGCGCCCGCCACTGCGTGCAATGCACAGCCAGCCCAGTTTGCCGTGGGCCAGAACAGCACGGCGTCCGTCATGGAGTCCGCCCGGGTGCGCTCAGGCTCGCAAATGGCGCGCATCCTGCGGCCGGGGCAAATGGTGACCAAGGAGTTCAACGCCCAGCGCCTGAACCTGCAGGTAGACGCGAACGGCCGCATCCTGGCGGTGACCTGCGGCTGACAGGAACACCTGCTGTCTGGCGGGCCACTTTTGCGTCAGTCCGCCAGAAACAGCTCCTGCAGATCGCTCAAAAAATCAAAGCCCCGTTCTGTGGGCCGGACATGCGTGAGGCTGCGCTCGATCAGACCCTTGCGCTCTGCGGCCTCCAGCCCCTTGGCAATGGCGGTGACGGGCAGGCCGGTGCGGTCCATGAAGTCCTGCAGCGCAAACCCTTCACGCAGCCGCAGGGCGTTGAGCATGTATTCAAACGGCAGCTCGGCGCGGCGCACGTCTTCATCCTGCGCCATGGCCCGCCCGGCCAGGGCGTTGTCCATGTAACGGGCAGGGTCCCGAAAGCGCACCTGCCGCACCACGCGGTGCGCAAAACTGAGTTTGCTGTGGGCGCCCGCGCCAATTCCCAGGTAGTCGCCAAACTGCCAGTAGTTGGTGTTGTGGAAACACTGGTGTCCGGGCTGCGCATAGGCCGATATTTCGTAGCGCGCCATGCCCGCCTGGCCCGTCATCTCGGTGATGCGGTCGAGCATGGCGTAGGCCTGGTCGTCCTCGGGGATGGCTGGCGGAAACTTGGCGAAGTAGGTGTTGGGCTCGATGGTGAGATGGTAGATGGAGATGTGCGGCGGCTTGAAGGCCAATGCCGTCAACATGTCCTGCTCCAGCTCCTGCGGCGTCTGGCCCGGCAGCGCGTACATGATGTCGAGGTTGTAGGTGTCAAACGACGCGGCGGCCTCTTCCACCGCCGCCATCGCCTGGGCGCGGTCATGCACGCGGCCCAGGGCCTTGAGGTGCTGGTCGTTGAAGCTTTGCACCCCCACCGACAGGCGCGTGACACCGGCCGCGCGGAAGGCGCGAAAGCGGTCTTTCTCGAACGTGCCGGGGTTGGCCTCCAGAGTGATTTCGCAGTCGGGCGCAAGGAGCAGGCGGGCGCGGATGTCGCCGATCAGCCGGTCAATGGCGGCTGGAGAAAACAGGCTGGGCGTGCCACCGCCGATGAAGATGCTGTGCACCGTGCGGCCCCAGATGAGCGGCAGCGCGGCCTCCAGGTCGGCCATCAGCGCGTCGATGTAGCGCTGCTCGGGAACCCCTGCATTGCCAGCCGCATCCCCGCCACCTTCGCGATACTCATGCGAGTTGAAGTCGCAGTACGGGCATTTCTTGAGGCACCACGGCAGGTGCACATAAAGCGACAACGGTGGCAGGCTTTGCAACTGCAGCAGGCCAGGGCGCATGTAGTGCTGGATGTCGCGCACCACGGCGGGTTCGGCCTCTGCCTGCGGCGTGATCGGAATATGAACCACGTTCAGTGCCCCTCTTACAGCCAGCGTTCACGCATCAGCGCCAGCATTTGCGCGGCCGAGCGGCCCCGGTGGCTGTGGGCGTTCTTCACTTCCACAGGCAGCTCGGCAAAGGTCTTGCCGAATTCGGGGATGAACATCACAGGGTCAAAACCAAATCCGTTGCTGCCCCGGGGTTCGGTGGTGATCTCGCCCACCACCCGGCCCACGGCAATCAGTGGCTCCGGGTCTTGCGGGCTGCGCACGGCAACCAGGGTGCTGACCATGGCGGCGCGGCGGTTGGCGACGCCCTGCAACTGCTCCAGCAGGGCGCGCACGTTGTTGTCGTCGCTTTTCTCGTAGCCAAACTGGGTGCAGTAGTAGGCGGTATCGACGCCCGGCAGGCCGCCAAAGGCATCCACACACATACCGGCGTCATCCGCCAAGGCGGGCAGGCCGGTGTGGGCCGAGGCAAAGCGGGCTTTGGCCAAGGCATTCTCCACAAAGGTGCGAAATGGCTCTTCGGCCTCACCCACGCCCAAGTCGGCCTGGCGAACCAGCTCGACCCCGAGTGGCGCGAACATGGACTGCAGCTCGGCCAGCTTGCCACGGTTGTTGGATGCTAGAACGATTTTCATGATTCAAATTGGCATCTAGCGCTTATCCATCAAGCGCAAGCAGCTATCAATTAGTGAGCAATATCAGGTTAGAGGGTTAGGGGGTTTCCAGCAGCGCCCGTTGCTGCAACTGCACCAGCTCTGCGATGCCTTTTTCGGCCAGCGCGAGCAGCTGGTCCATCTCCGTCCGGGTAAACGCCACGCCTTCGGCCGTGCCCTGCACTTCCACAAAGTGGCCTGCGCCCGTCATCACGACGTTCATGTCGGTGTCGCAGTCCACGTCTTCCACATATTCAAGATCCAGCAGCGGCGTGCCCTGCACGATGCCGACCGAGATGGCCGCCACCGGCTGCACCAGGGGGGACTGCGTGATCTTGCCGCTGGCCAGCAGCTGGTTGACCGCATCCTGCGCTGACACCCAGGCGCCGGTGATGGCCGCGGTGCGGGTACCGCCATCGGCCTGGATCACGTCGCAATCGAGCTGGATGGTGCGCTCGCCCAGCAGCTTGAGGTCAAACACGGCCCGCAGGCTGCGGCCGATGAGGCGCTGGATCTCCTGCGTGCGGCCGGTCTGCTTGCCGCGCGCGGCCTCGCGGTCACTGCGGGTGTGGGTGGCGCGAGGCAACATGCCGTATTCGGCCGTGACCCAGCCCTCGCCGCTGCCGCGCTTGTGGGGCGGCACGCGCTCTTCCACCGAGGCGGTGCACAGCACCTTGGTGTTGCCGAACTCGATCAGCACCGAGCCCTCGGCGTGCATGGTGTAGTGGCGGGTGATGCGCACGGGGCGCAGCTGGTTGGCAGCGCGGTCGCCGGTGCGTTTAAAGGTCATAGCGTTCTTTCTTGATTCGTAGCGCAATCTATGCAACTGGCGCGCCCCCGGCCAGGGCCACCGCGCAAGGGCCGCCCCGCCGCGCTGGTGGCGTTCCCCTCCCCGGCGAAGCCGAGAGGAGGGGGAAGGCGCGAAGCGACTCAGGGGGAGGCTCAGGCTTTCCGTGCAGCAGAGCGGCGGATGGCTTCGTTGATCTCGGCGATGGACCGCTCGATGGCGGCATCGTCCAGGTCGTCCACCAGGCCATCGAGTGGCCCGGCCTGGATGGTGGACGCAAACACGTCGTCGCTGATGCTGTCGGTGGACACGCCCTGGGTGGACTCGAACGCGTCGGGCGTCTCCCACTCCAGCGCGATCACGGTCACGTTGTCGCTGCTGTCACCCGCCTTGCGCAGGGCGTCCTCCACCAGCTCGGGCACAGCGTGCGACACCGTGTTGCGGGCCAGCTGTTTGGCAATCTCCTCGTCGCTGAGCGTGCCCCACAGCCCATCCGAACACAGCAGAATGCGGTCGCCCTGCTCCAGGTACACCGGGCCGGTGATGTCATAGATGGGCTTGGTGGGCGAGCCCAGGCAGGTGAACAGCACGTTGCGGTTGATGCGCTCCAGGCCCGGCGGTGGGGAGTTGCGCAGCTCCATGTAGGAGTGGTCGCGGGTGCGGGTCAGCAAATCACCGTCGCGCACCATGTACAGCCGCGAATCGCCGCAATGCACCCAGGTGGCCGTGCCGCCCTGCAAAACCGCAGCCACCAGCGTGGTGCGCGGCGTGTCGAGCATGCCCTTGTCGGTGGCGTAACGCAGAATCTGGTGGTGCGCCGCCAGCAGCGCGCCCGACAGGAACTCCTGCACATCCTTGAGCTGCGGCTTGGCCTGGCGCTGGAACAGCGCGGAGATGGTCTGCAGCGCGATCTGCGCCGCCACTTCGCCTTCCGGGTGGCCACCCATGCCGTCGGCCAGCACAAACAGGCCCGATTCGCGCGTGTAGCAATAGCCCATGCGGTCTTCGTTCTTCTCGCGGCCACCACGGCGGCTGATCTGGAAAACCGAGAATTTCATAGCGAATCACGCAAACAGGGCGTCGTGTTCATTTGGGTTTGGCTCCGATACCGGTGGCTTCACCCACCTTTTGCACGTTTTTCTTGGTGTCGGACACCAGGGTGTCGAGCTGCAGGCGCATCTTCTCGGCCACCGTCAGTTTGGTGTAGCGGCGCTCGCCCTCGCGGCTGAGTTCCTTTTGCAGCGCAAATACCGACTGCGGGCGCGACAGCGGATCGAGCGCCATGCACCACTCCACCACCTCGATAAGGTTGTCGGAGTACACGCCACGCAGCTTGGTCAAGGCCAGCGACAGGCGGTCCTTTTCGATGCGCTGGGGTGCCTCGTTGGGCGGAAAGCCCTGCATGCAGGCGTAGATGCAGGCACCAATCGCGTAAATATCGGTCCAGGGGCCCATGGACGAATCGCGCCGGTACATCTCGGGGGCGGCAAAGCCTGGCGTGTACATCGGGCGGATGAAATTGCCCTCTTTGGACAGCACCTCGCGCGCGGCGCCAAAGTCGATCATCACGGCCTTGTTGTCGTCGGTGATGAAGATGTTGGCCGGCTTGATATCAAGATGCAGCATCTTGTGCTGGTGCACGATGCGCAGCCCGCGCAGCACTTCGTCGAACAGCGAGCGGATGGTGGATTCGCGGAAGACCTTCTGCGTTTTCAGGTCCCGCGCGGTGATGATGAAGTCCTGCAGGGTCGCGCCCTCCAGGTAGTTCATCACCATGTAGACGGTTTCGTTCTCGCGGAAGAAGTTGAGCACGCTCACCACCGAAGCGTGCGAGATCTGGGCCAGCGCCCGGCCTTCTTCGAAGAAGCTCTTGAGCCCCAGGCGGTAGAGCGAGAGTTTTTCTGACTGCACCTTGGGCAGCAGCTCGCCCGGTGCACGCGTGGCCAGCGAGGAGGGAAGGTATTCCTTGATGGCGACCTGCTGCCCTTCGGCGTCCAGGGCCAGATAGACCACACCAAAACCGCCCGATGACAACCGGCGCACCACGCGGTAGCCGCCTATTGCGGTATCGGGCGGCAAAGGAGCCGGCTTGATTTTTGACATATTTTGCGAAGATGACTCGGGGGTGGAGCGGAACCCGGATAATCGCCGGATCGCAAGCAACCATCAAAAAGTCCAATGCCAGTTTACAGCATGACCGGATACGCCAGCGCACAGCATGGCGCATCTGCCACTGGCGCTGAAAACGACACCCGCGCGCCCCAATCACGCAGACTGGGGCTGGAAATCCGCTCGGTCAACAGCCGCTTCCTGGACCTTTCGTTCCGCCTCCCCGATGAACTGCGCGCCATGGAGCCCGCGCTGCGCAGCCTGCTGACCGCCCGCCTCAAGCGCGGCAAGGTTGAAGTCCGCGCCGCCCTGGAGAACGAGGACAGCAACACCCTGCAGGACCCGCCCGCACGGCTGCTGCAGCGGCTCAATTCTTTGCAGGATTCCGTCAAGGCATGGCTGCCGGCGGCGGCACCCCTCACGGTAGCCGACGCCCTGCGCCTGTGCGCCAACGCCCCATCGGGCTCTGAGGACTGGAGCGATGCGGTTCCTGCTTTGGCCGAAGAAGCCCTGACCGCCCTGATGGCCGCCCGCGAACGGGAGGGCAAGCGCCTGGCCTCCATGCTGCTGGACCGGGTCAAGCAATTGCGTGCCCTGGCCGAACAGGCCGTCCCCATGGTGCCGCTGCTGGTCGAGCAGCAACGGCTGCGCTTCATGGAGCGCTGGAAGGAAGCCATGGCGCTGACCGACGGTGCCACCCTGCCCGAGGCAGCCCGTGACCGCGCCCTGACCGAGGCCACGGCGTTTGCCATCCGCATTGATGTGGCCGAGGAAATCACCCGGCTGGACTCCCACCTGGACGAAATCGAACGCCTTCTCAAGAAAGGCGGCGAGGTGGGCAAGCGCCTGGACTTCCTGATCCAGGAGCTCCACCGCGAGGCCAATACGCTGGGCTCCAAATCAGCGGCCCTTGACCTGACCCGCATCAGCGTGGACATGAAAGTGCTGATCGAGCAAATGCGCGAGCAAGTTCAAAACATCGAATAAAACTCATTTTTTGATAGCGCTTCGCGCACATCAGCCATGGACTATCCCGGAAATCTCATCGTAGTTGCGGCCCCCAGCGGCGCTGGCAAATCCAGCTTGGTCAAGGCCTTGCTGGAGCTGGACTCGCACGTCCACCTGTCAATCTCCCACACCACCCGCGCGCCGCGCGGGCAGGAAAAGCACGGCCGCGACTATTACTTTGCATCGCAATCAGAGTTCGATGCCATGGTGGAAGGCAACGCCTTCGTGGAGTGGGCGCACGTGCACGGCAACCGCTATGGCACCTCCAAGAAGGCGATCGAGGAGCGCATTGCCCAAGGCTCGGATGTGATTCTGGAAATCGACTTTCAGGGCGCGCTACAGATCAAGCAGGCTTTCGCCAATGCAATCCTCGTGTTTATCCTGCCGCCGAGCTGGGAAGAACTGCGTTCGCGCCTGGAGCGACGGGGCGAAGACTCCCCGGAAGTCATCGAAGTCCGTCTGAAGAATGCAGCCGAGGAGATGGCCCAGGTCAGCAAATTCGACTTCGTTATAATCAACGAGTTGTTTGAGCGCGCGCTTTTCGACCTGAAAGCCGTAGTTCACGCCCAGCGACTCAAGTACGCCGCCCAGCGCCGCGCCCGTGCTGACACCTTCCAGTCGCTCAATATCACCTGAATCCCGGAGTAAAACGATGGCACGCATCACCGTAGAAGACTGTCTGGAAAAGATCCCCAACCGCTTCCAGCTTGTGTTGGCCGCCACGTACCGTGCCCGCATGCTGAGCCAGGGCCATGCACCCCGCATCGAAAGCCGCAACAAGCCTGCAGTCACTGCCCTGCGCGAAATCGCCGAAGGCAAAGTGGGCCTTGAGATGCTCAAGAAGGTTCCTGGTTGAGGTTTTCTCGGGCGCAGCCCCAAACAGCACCGCAAAAGCGGTGCTTTTTTTTGCCCCGAAGCGGTGTGGTGCGCTCCCGCGCTACATTTGAGGCATGAACGCGGTGCTCAACTCACCTTCTGCAACGCAAGCCGAGCCGGGCGAAACGCCGACGGCAGGCACTTTGTCGGCAGCCGCCGCGGCCGCCAATGCGGCTGCGGCCAGCTTTGCCGCGTTGACGGACAGCCTTGACTACCTCGACGCCTCGAGCATCGAACAGGTACGCCAAGCCTACCGTTTCGCTGACGAGGCCCACCTGGGCCAGTTGCGCAACAGCGGTGAGCCCTACATCACCCACCCCATTGCCGTGGCTGCCCAGTGCGCCACCTGGAAGCTGGACGCGCAGGCCCTGATGGCCGCCTTGCTGCACGATGCCATGGAGGATTGCGGCGTCACCAAGGCCGACCTGATTGACCGGTTTGGAGCCCCCGTGGCCGAACTGGTGGACGGGCTCACCAAGCTGGACAAGCTGCAATTCAATACGCGCGAGGAAAACCAGGCTGAGTCTTTTCGCAAGATGCTGCTGGCCATGGCGCGCGACGTGCGCGTCATCCTCATCAAGCTGGCGGACCGCACGCACAACATGCGCACGCTGTCGGACATGCCACGCAGCAAATGGGGTCGCATTTCTTCGGAAACGCTCGAAATCTATGCGCCCATCGCCCACCGACTGGGTCTCAATCAGACGTACCGGGAACTGCAGGACCTGGCATTCCGGCACCTGCACCCATGGCGTTACGCGACGTTGTCCAAGGCGGTCAACAAATCGCGTAACCGCCGTCGTGATCTTGTTCAGAAAGTGCAGACCGAAGTGGATGCTGCATTTTCCAGAATCGGCATGAAAGTTCGTCTTGCCGGCCGTGAAAAGACTTTGTATGCCATCTACCAGAAGATGGACCTCAAGCATTTGAGCTTTGCCCAGGTGACGGACATCTACGGCTTCCGGGTGATCGTGCCAACCGTCACGGACTGTTATACCGCCCTGGGCGTGCTGCACCAGATGTACAAGCCGGTACCCGGCAAGTTCAAGGATCACATCGCCATCGCCAAGCTCAATGGCTACCAGTCCCTTCACACCACGCTGGTGGGCCCGTCTGGCGTGAATATCGAGTTTCAGATGCGCACGGACGAAATGCACGTCATAGCCGAGGCCGGTGTGGCTGCACACTGGCTGTACAAGGCACAGGACGGTGACGGCTCGTCGGCCGAAAGGCTGGGAACCAAATGGCTGCAGTCCCTGCTCGACATTCAGAACGAGACCCGCGATGCCGCAGAGTTCTGGGACCATGTCAAGGTGGACCTTTTTCCTGATGCAGTCTACGTCTTCACCCCCAAGAGCCAGATCATGGCTTTGCCACGTGGCGCCACCGTGGTGGACTTTGCCTACGCCATCCACAGCAACGTGGGCGACCGCACCACGGCAGCCAAGATCAACAACGAGCAAGTGCCGTTGCGCACCGAACTCAAGAATGGCGATGTTGTGGAGATCATCACTGCCCCGGTATCCACGCCGAACCCGGCCTGGCTGGGTTTTGTGCGCACGGGCCGCGCGCGCTCCAAGATTCGGCACTACCTGAAAACGCTGGCGCAGAACGAATCGGAAGGCCTGGGCGAGAAACTGCTGACTCAGGCTATCCGCGCGGAAGGGCTAGAGCGGTTGCCGCCCATGAACACCGAGACCCAGCCGATGTGGGACAAGCTCCTGCGTTTTACAGGAAACCGTACCCGCAGCGAACTGATGACCGACCTGGGTTTGGGAAAGCGTATCGCCAGCATTGTCGCGAAGCGGCTCATGGTGCTCATGTCTGAACACGGGCACCGCCCCGACGCGCTGCTGATGACGCGGGAACGCTACACATCCCACGAGACGCTTTCGCAGGGTGCTGTGACACTCGACGGCAGCGAGAATGCATCAGTGCAATACGCGTCCTGTTGCCGCCCCGTGCCTGGAGACAGCATCGTGGGTTATCTGGGCCGCGGTGAAGGCCTGGTCGTTCACAACGTTCACTGCACCGTCGCCAAGCGGTTACAGCACAAGGATAGTGAACGCTTTATCGCGGTGGACTGGTCGGACGAACCAACGCGCATGTTTGAAACCGGGGTCGTGGTGACGGTCACGAACGGCAAAGGCGTACTCGCCCGCGTAGCTGCGGAACTGGCCAACTCGGAAGCAGATATTACCCATGTGGACATGGACGACGAGGCCGCCCTTGACACCACGGACTTGCGTTTCATCGTGGCTGTGCGGGATCAGGCCCACCTCGAAACAGCACTTCGCAACCTTCGTCGCACCCAGGCCGTCATTCGCGCCGCACGCATCACCCCGCAGGCCGCATGAACGCGCACAGCGCGGTAAGCAGCGTCGCTAGCCTTAGCGTCCGGGAGAACTCAGCTCTGCCGGACGCTATTTTTAATCCTCACGGTCGTTGCGTTGCGGATATTTCACTGACACCACTTCAAGACTTCGAACACCTCCTGGAGTGGGGAGCAGGACTTCATCCCCTGTGCGCGCTTTCAATAGCGCACGCGCGACAGGGGAAATCCAACTCACCTGCAATTCGCGGCTGTCTGCCTCATCAATGCCCATGATGGTGACTGTGCGTTCTGTGCCTTCATCCTCGACGTAAGTAACCGTCGCGCCAAAAAACACCTGTTCGCTTCCCACGTGCTGGCTGGGATCAACCACTTCGGCAATTTCGAGCCGCTTGGTGAGAAATCGGATTCGCCGATCGATCTCTCGCAAACGCTTCTTGCCGTAGAGGTAGTCGCCGTTTTCAGACCGATCTCCATTGCTCGCAGCCCAGTGAACGGTTTCCACCACTTTGGGCCGCTCGTTGTCAATGAGGTTCAGCAGCTCATCACGCAGGCGCGCGTATCCTGCTGGAGTGATGTAGTTCTTGCCGCCCGCAGGCAACGCAGGCAACACCAATTCATCCTCATCGGAAGCATCGGTTTCTTTGGTAAAGGCCTTGCTCATGGCAGGTATCCCCTTCAGCGAAAACGCTGGGACAAATGAAAAAGCCTGCAATCTTGCGATTGCAGGCTTTAAACATTGGTGCGGCTGGCAGGAATCGAACCCACGACCCCTTGGTTCGTAGCCAAGTACTCTATCCAGCTGAGCTACAGCCGCTAAGCTTTGAATTATAGCATGATTTCTTGGCGACCCTTGAAATCAATTTTTAACTGACACCTGCCGCGTTGGCCTGGCCAGCACAAATACAAATCAATGCAGCCTTAGATTGTAATGCACTGGAGCGACTCCAAAAAAGAAAGACGCTCATCGCAAAAAAGAAAGCTGGCTGCGATCCTGTTGATCGCCCATTCGGATGAATGGGTGGTAGGGCGTGTTGGACTTGAACCAACGACCAAAGGATTATGAGTCCTCTGCTCTAACCAACTGAGCTAACGCCCCAAGCCATGCTCCAGCGCTATACAACGGGGCAAGCGCCGTATTGTAGGGGCTTTACTTGCGGTAGCTGAGGGCGTTGGACACCAGCTTTGATGTGATGTCCACGATCTGGATCATGCGGTCGTATGGCATGCGCGTGGGGCCGATCACGCCCAACGTCCCGACCACTTTGCCATCCACCTCGTAGGGCGCACTGACAACAGACAGTTCCTCGAACGGCACCACATGGCTTTCACCGCCAATGTAGATGCGCACCCCTTCAGCCTGGCTGGAGATGTCCAGCAACCGCAGAATCTGGGTTTTCTGCTCGAACAGATCGAATGCACGCCGCAGGTTGCCCATGTCGCTGGAGAAATCGCTTACCGCCAACAGGTTTCTCTCGCCAGAAATCACGACCTCGTCTTGTGCCTGGGACAGGGCCTCGGACCCCACATTCACCGCAGCTTGCATGAGCGAAGCGATCTCGCCGCGCAGCACATCCACCTCAGATTTCAGTCGCTCACGTACCTGCTCCATTGCAAGCCCGGCGTAATGCGCGTTCAGAAAGTTGGAAGCCTCGATGAGTTGCGACTGGGAGTAGTCCACATCCGTGAAGATCACGCGATTCTGAACGTCTCCCTCAGGCGAAACGATGATGACCAAAAACCGCCGCTCGGACAGCCTCAAGAACTCAATGTGGCGGAACACCGACGTTCTGCGAGGCGCCATCACGACACCCACGAACTGCGAAAGACTGGAGAGCAACTGGGCAGCGTTGGCGATCACCTTCTGCGGCTGTTCGGGCGCTAGCTGGGGAGGGGTCAGGGGGTCCCGCTGCACTGTCAGCATGGTGTCCACAAACAGCCTATAGCCTCGTGCCGTGGGTATGCGACCAGCTGACGTGTGGGGGCTGGCGATCAGCCCCAGCTCCTCCAGATCCGCCATGACGTTTCGGATGGTGGCTGGAGACAAATCCAGCCCGGACGCGCGCGACAAGGTGCGGGATCCGACAGGCTGCCCATCGGCGATATAGCGCTCGACCAGCGCTTTGAGCAACAACTTGGCACGGTCATCGAGCATGGGATGATTTTAATGATGTAATTTCGTGATGACGTCCAATTTCCGCCATGTCGCACTCATAGGCAAGTACCAAGCTTCTTCGGCGGGCTCCATCGGTGAAAGCTCCCGCCTGGCCCTGGAAGACATCGCCCATTTTCTAGAGCGCCAGGGTTGCGAAGTGATGCTGGAAGCTGAGACCGCAAGCAACACCGGGCTCACACACTATCCAGTCCTGAATGTAGACGAGATAGGCAGTCGGTGCGATTTGGGCCTGGTGGTCGGGGGTGACGGCACCATGCTGGGCATAGGTCGGCGGCTCGCCCGGTTTGGGACGCCCCTGATCGGCATTAACCAGGGACGGCTTGGCTTTATCACCGACATTCCTTTCGATACCTATCAGGCCACTCTGCCCCCCATGCTTCAGGGTGAATACGAGGAAGACTTGCGACCGCTGATGCACGCTACGGTCGTGCGCGACGAGCGCGTCGTCTTCGAAGCCCTCGCGATGAACGATGTCGTTGTGAACCGAGGCGCGACTTCAGGCATGGTGGAATTGCGGGTCGAGGTCGGCGGCCGATTTGTGGCGAACCAACGCGCAGACGGACTCATCATCGCCTCACCCACAGGGTCAACGGCGTATTCGCTGTCAGCCGGTGGTCCCATGCTTCACCCCTCCATTCCCGGATGGGTGCTCGTGCCCATCGCACCCCATACGCTCTCCAACCGACCGATTGTTCTGTCAGATGCCACCGAGGTGGCGGTTGAGGTTGTGAGTGGTCGGGATGTCAGTGCCAATTTTGACATGCAGTCACTGGCCTCACTGCTGCATGGTGACCGCATTCTGGTGAAAAGGTCAGAGCACTGCGTGCGGTTTCTCCATCCTCAAGGCTGGAACTACTTTGCCACCCTGCGCAAAAAATTGCGCTGGAATGAAGGGGGATCCTGACCATGGCGCTGCGGCGGATCACCCTGCAGGACTTCGTCATTGTCCAGGCCCTGGATCTGGAGTTGCAAACAGGCTTCACGGTGCTGACGGGTGAAACTGGTGCGGGGAAGTCGATCCTGATCGACGCTGTCCAACTGGCGCTCGGGGCGCGCGCAGATGCGGGCGTGGTGCGCGAAGGCGCATCCCGTGCCGACATCAGTGCCGAGTTTGACTGCCCGGCCGCAGCGCAACCGTGGCTCGACGAAGCAGGCTTCGAGGCGGGCGACACCCTGCTGTTGCGCCGCACGATCGACGCGCAGGGCAAGAGCCGGGCATGGGTGAACGGAACGCCGGCAACCGCCACACAGCTGCGGGCGCTGGGCGACATGCTGCTTGACATCCACGGCCAGCATGCCTGGCAAAGCCTGACCCGCCCCGATTCGGTGCGCGAACTGCTCGACGCCTATGCTGGCCTGAGCCAGGCTGACGTGACGATGCACTGGAGCCGATGGCGTGCCGACCAGAAAACGCTGCAGCAGGCGCGGCAGGACCAGGCCACACTGCAGCAGGAACGCGAGCGGCTGCAGTGGCAGATCGGCGAGCTGGACAAGCTCGCGCCTGCCGCAGACGAATGGGAAGAGCTGGAAGCGCAGCACAAGCGCCTGTCGCATGCGCAGGCGCTGATGGAGGGTGCGCAGGCCGCGCTCCAGGTGCTGCAGGACGACGACGCTGGCGCGCTGGCAGCCCTCACCCGCGCACATTCCCTGCTGCACGGGCAGGAAGATATCGAGCCCGAATTCGCCAGCCTGGCCGACATCCTCTCGTCCTGCCTCGCGCAGGCCGGTGACGTGGCACACTCGCTGCAGCTGTATCTGCGCCATGCCGACATGGACCCCCAGCGCCTGGCGGAACTTGACGCCCGCATCTCCTCCTGGATGACCCTGGCGCGCCGGTACCGCCGCACGCCTGCGGAGCTGCCCGCCCTGCTCCAGGGCTGGAAAGACGAGATGCGCCGCCTGGACGCCGCGACCGATCTGGCACAACTGGAGGCTGCCGAAGCTGCCAGCGCCAAGGCCTATCACGCTGCGGCCCGCACCCTGTCGCAGGCGCGGGCCAAGGCGGCGCCCCGCCTCTCGGCCGCCATCACGCATGCCATGCAGGGCCTGGGCATGGAGGGGGGCAAGTTCGAGGTCTCCGTGGCCAAGCTGGCCGAGCCCGCTGCGCATGGGATCGACGATGTCGAGTTCCTGGTGGCGGGGCACCCCGGCATGTCGCCACGCCCCATCGGCAAGGTGGCGTCGGGCGGCGAGCTCTCCCGCATCTCGCTGGCGATCTCGGTCACGACCAGCCAGCTAGGTGCCGCGCCCACGCTCATCTTCGACGAGGTGGACTCCGGCGTGGGCGGTGCGGTGGCCGAAACGGTGGGCCGCCTCATGCAGCAGCTGGGCAGCGACCGGCAGGTGCTTGCCGTCACGCATCTGCCGCAGGTGGCATCCTGCGCGCACCACCATCTCAAGGTGATCAAGCGCAAGCAGGCCGAAGGCACAACCAGCAGCGTCCAGCCCATCCAGGGTGAAGTGCGCGTAGCCGAGATCGCCCGCATGCTGGGCGGCGAGAAGTCCACCGAAACCACTCTGGCGCATGCGCGCGAAATGCTGGAGCTGGCGGACGCGGCGGTGGAAAGGGCGCGGTGATGGCAACGCTTGAGATCGTGGTGATCACCGGCATGTCCGGATCGGGCAAGTCGGTGGCCCTGCACGCGCTCGAGGACGCGGGCTACTATTGCGTCGACAACCTGCCACCCGAGCTGTTGCCCGCCTTCGTCGCGCTGGAGCACCGCCACCACGGCAACCGGCTGGCCATCGCGATGGACGTGCGCAGCGCCACGTCGTTGCACCAGGTGCCGCAGGAATTGAACCGGCTGCGCAGCGAGGGCGTTTCGGTGCACTCGATCTTCCTCGACGCTACGATCGACACCCTGGTGCGGCGCTTTTCGGAAACGCGGCGCCGCCACCCGCTGTCGCATGCGGACCTGCAGCAGGGACGCAAGGCGCTGGTGCAGATCATCGAGGTGGAGCGCGAATTGCTCGCCGCGCTTCGCGAGCAATCCCATGTGATAGACACCAGCACCATCCGCGCCTCGCAGCTGCAAAGCTACGTCAAGGGGCTGATGGCCGCCACGCCGGGCCAGCTCACGCTGGTGTTCCAGTCCTTCGCGTTCAAACGCGGCATTCCGATGGATGCGGACTACGTGTTCGATGTGCGCATGCTGCCCAACCCGCACTACGAGCCAGCGCTGCGCGACCTGACCGGGCAGGACGCCCCGGTGGCCGACTTCCTGCGCCAGCAGCCCGAGGTGGCGCTGATGCAGCAGCACATCGAGAACTTCCTGGCGCACTGGCTGGAGATGCTCGACCGCAACCACCGCAGCTATGTCACGGTGGCCATCGGGTGCACCGGCGGCCAGCACCGCTCGGTGTACCTGGTGGAACGGCTGGCAGAGGCGTTCAGCAGCCGCTGGCCAGCCCTGCGCAGGCACCGGGAAATGGATGGTCGATAGTCCGCTCAAACATGCATGATGCTATTATTTTAATAGCTGTTTGCGCATACCAGATAAGCGCTGAAGGCCAATTTGACTTGAATTCCGGCGTTTACCAGAGCTGTACCTGCGTCGCCTCGAGCAGCTTGCGTATCGGCGCCGGCAAACCGATCGCATCCCACCGATCCAGCGCGAACCAGCTGCCCTCTTCCAGGGGCCGCTCCGGCAACGCCCCCGACACGAGCACCGGATGCAGGTGCAGGTCGCGGTGGGTGAGCACATGCACGAAAGGCTGCAGCTCCCCGATCTCCAAGCCGGCGGCTTCGCGCAGTGATTCCACACAGCGGTGCAGTGCCGCGCTGTCCTCAAACACCGGCACGCAATGCATGCCAGCCCAGATGCCACTGGCGGGACGCTTCTGCAGCCAGGCTTGCCCGCGCTCGTTCTTGAGCAGCAGCAACTGCCACGACTCCGACCTGCGCGAGAGCTTACGCGTGCGCACCGGGTACTTCTCGGGGTTGCCCGCAAGAAAAGCGGCACAACCTCCATTCAAGGGACACTGCCCGCACAGGGGCCCCCGTGGGGAGCACACGGTAGCGCCCAAGTCCATCAGCCCTTGCGTATACCGGGGCATGGCAGTGCCCAGATCTTCCTGCGGCAGGAGTTGTTGTGCCCGGTCCCACAGGAGGCGTTCGTTTCGCTGCTGCGCCAGATCGGCATCAAAACCCAGGTAGCGGGTCAGCACCCGGCGCACATTGGCATCGAGAATCGGAACCCGCTCGGAAAAGCAGAACGCCGCGATAGCCCCTGCCGTGGAGCGACCGATGCCAGGGAGTGTGGCAAGCGCCTCGGCGCTGCGCGGAAAGGCGCCTCCGTGCTCGGCCACCACCTGCTGTGCGCAACGGTGCAGGTTGCGCGCCCGCGTGTAGTAGCCAAGCCCGCTCCACAACCCCATCACCTCGTCTTCTGGCGCAGTGGCAAGGGCGCGCACATCGGGAAACCTTGCGAGGAATCGCGCGTAATAGTCAAGCACCGTGGAAACCTGGGTCTGCTGCAGCATGATTTCCGACAGCCAGACCCGGTACGGATCCCGCGTCTGTTGCCAAGGCAGGTGGTTGCGGCCGTGAGATGCCTGCCATGCAACCACGAGTGAGGCTACGCCCTCCCGCCCCCCCTCGCTCATGCAGGTACCAATTGCCGATCCGACGTCACGGGGTCAAGGCCGGGCACAGCAACCAGCTGGGAGGTCAACTCCTGCAGCCTCTGCTCCAGCTGAATCAGCTCATCCTCGCTCGCTTCAATTTCTGCGATGCGCTCCACCAAACCGCTGGCCGCCTGTTGAATGCGGTCTACAGCTTCGATGCGACGCGCGAAGCTGCGTCGACGCTCCCTCAACTGGGCGTCCAGTTGGGCTGTAGCGGATTTACTCCAGAGTTCAAGATCGTTCGCCGCCGATTCGTACACAGTGCGCAGACGCATGGCCAGAGCGCGAACCAGACGTTCCGCAAACTCGGGCTGGGCGAGCTTCAATGCGTTCCCCATGCCAAGGTATTGGAGATGGCTCTGTTCAATCTGACTCAGATCATGCGTGAAGTGCTCCAGTTGCGGAGGCGAGGGGACCTGCAGAGAAAAACCAAACTCGGCATTGAGTTGCCTGAAGGTTCCACCCAGCATCGCTTGGATTTCAGTGCCTGAAGCCTGCGCCTTGTCCAGCGTACCGCGCAACTTGTCGAACGTTTGAAGGTAAATTTTCTTTACACCCAGCTTGAGCCCTTTTTGCTGCAGGGTCTGCGCCAACTCTGCAAGCTCGACTTTGAGCGCCTTGGCACCCAGCTGCTGAAACACATCTCGAAGCAGCTTCAGGTGGACTGCACGGACCGCCTGAATTTTGGAAGTGCTCAGGTCAAACTCCCGCTGCTCCTGCTCGATGCGGTGCCGCATCGATTCAATGACGGACGCATTCTTGCCGCGCAGGCTTCGCAATTCAGCCATCTGGTCGTCGAGATCTCGACGTCGGATGTTGATGACCCGGGAAGTCTCCGTGCGCAAACTGGCCACACCATTGGCCACAGCCGCCCGCAAGATGGATTGCCGCCGACCCATGATGCCCTTGGCCAGCGCCTCTTCCAGAACAGGCAGGCCGCTGGTTTCGAGCAGAAGATCGTCAGCAGTGATCTTGGCAACCAGCCCTTTCTGCGCTGACACGGGGACAACCCTCTCCAACGGCACACCGAGCATCTCTGCAGACGTGCTGCACTGGCGCTCCATCTGCGCGTGCACCTGCTCTGCAGAATTGAGCGTATCCCACAAGGTGTCGATCTTGTTGAGCACCACCAAGCGGGCATCCATGCTGTCGGCCGAGATCGCCAGATGCTCTCGCCAGATGGAAAGATCAGACCGGGTCACTCCGGTGTCTGCACTCAGGATGAAAACAACCGCATGCGCCTGCGGGATCAGGTTGACGGTAAGTTCAGGTTCAGCACCCACTGCATTCAGGCCGGGTGTATCCAGAATGACCAACCCCTGTTTGAGCAAAGGATGCGGAATATTGATGAGGGCGTGGCGCCACATCGGCACCTCCACCAACCCCTGCGCATCTGGGACCGGATTCTCATCGGTCAAGTCATCGTGCCAGAAGCCCAATGCCCGCGCATTGTCCAGACTGACCTTTCTGACTTCCGCCACTTTTTCGAGCGCCTTGGCGATCTGGTCCGCATTACCGACATCCAGGGGAATTTCCAGCCACCGGTCCGTCTTGACCCGCCACTCCGCCAGGCTCTGCATCTGCAGTCGGGTTTCAATCGGCAGCAATCGAAGGCTGGGCACCACGCTGGCGTCGTATCCGAGTTCGGTGGGGCACATGGTGGTGCGCCCTGCACTCGCAGGCATGATGCGGCGGCCATAGTCTGCAAAGAAGATCGCATTGATCAACTCGGACTTGCCGCGCGAAAATTCAGCCACAAACGCCACCATGACCTTGTCGCTGCGAACCTGCTCCTCCAGGCGCTGCAACCGTTCCTGGACAGCCGAATCCATGAGTTCGTGCGAGGACATCCACTCGGCCAGCCGCTTGAGTTGCTGGGCGAACTCCCGCCGCCAGGCACCATGCTGGTCGAACTGTTCGTTGAATGAAGGTCCCACTTTGCTCCCAGAGATCTAAGAATGACCTGCGCGGCAGGCATACACAAAATATAGCATCGACCGCTCGTGGCCTATCATCGAACGGGGAATTCGTGCATCGCCCGAGTCAAGGCCGCTGGCACGCCGGGCAGAAATAGCTGCTCCTTTGACCTTGGCGCAACACCTTTATGGGCGTGCCACACACATGGCATGGCGCTCCATCTCGTCCATAGACGCTGGTCTGGTTCTGGAAATGGCCCGCCACTCCTTCTGCGCTGGAAAAATCGCGCAGCGTGCTGCCCCCCATGGAAACGGCCCGCGCCAGTACTGTCCGAATGGCGGCGTGCAGTTTTTGTGCCCGTACAGGTCCGATACGCGCGGCACTGGTCGTCGGGCGGATACCGGCCATAAAAAGCACTTCGGAAGCATAGATATTGCCCACGCCCACCACCAGCCGACCCGCCAGGAGCAACTGTTTGATGGGCATGCGGCTCTTTTTCAGCCCGGTCTGAAAAGCTGTGAGCGAGAACTCGTCGGACAGCGGCTCCATTCCAAGGCCGTCCAGAAGTTTCATTGCAACGGGGTCTTGCTCCCCATGAACGTACACCACGGCTCCAAACCGGCGTGGGTCATGCAGTCGCAGTGTGCCCCGGGTGGTCAGCATCTCGAAATGATCATGGACCCCAGCAGGTGGTAATCCCCCACCGAAGCGCAGGCTGCCCGACATCCCCAGATGCACGAGCAGTAGTCCAACACTCGTATCGGCCAGCAAATATTTGCCGCGCCGGCGCAGCCCCACGACCTCTTGCCCCACCAAATCCTGGGGTGCACAACCCAAAGGCCAACGCAAGGGTTTCCCGAGAGCGACTGCCTCAATGCGCGCGCCCCTGATCGGCTCGGCCAAGCTGAGGCGTGTCACTTCCACTTCGGGCAACTCAGGCATACAAAGGGCCCGACGACGGGTTTAGAGGCATGGATTATTATGGCCCGATGGTGCTACTTCACAGCTTTCGGATTGCCGCTTTGACAACAGTGGTTGCGGTAACCGTCCACTCGGCATGGGCGCAAAAGACGGGCAGTGAAACAATCGACGTCATCGGCAAACCCCAGGTAGCGTCCGGTTCCGCCTTGGACGCAGAGTTGTTTTACGAGATCTTCCTGGGCGAACTCAGCACCCGCACGGGCGACCCCGGCGCGGGCTACGCTTTCATGCTGGAAGCTGCACGCCGCAGCGCCGACGGCCAGCTCTACCAAAGAGCTGCGGATATCGCACTGCAGTCACGATCAGGTGAGCATGCCCTTGCGGCCGCCAAAGCATGGAAAGAAGCACTCCCCGAGTCGCGCGAAGCAAACCGCTACGTACTCCAGATTCTGATTGCGCTCAATCGCATCGGCGAAACCAGTGATCTGTTACGCCAGGAACTTGCCCAGGCCCCCCCCCGCACCAAAGCCTCAACGCTGTCTGCGCTGCCGCAGATGTATGGCCGTGCGAGTGAAAAAGTCCTCGCCGCAAAAGTGGTGGAGTCAGCCCTGGTGGATGAACTCGCACATCCAGCCACTGGTCCCGTAGCCTGGGTCTCCCTGGGGCGTCTGCGATTGGCGGCTGGAGACCGAGCCGGCGCGCTGCACGCCGCGCAGCAGGCACAGGCACTCGACGACGCCAATGAAGGCGCTGCCAGGCTGGCGTTGGATCTGATGGAGGAAAACACACCCGAGGCCGAAGCACTGGTAGCAAAGTCCCTTGCCAAGCAACCGGTACCTGAGTTGCGCATGTCGTACGCACGGGTTCTTTTGGGCCTGCAGCGTTATTCCGACGCGCGACGGCAAATGGAATACGTGACAAAGGAAAAGCCCGATGCTCTGGAAGCTTGGCTCGTCCTGGCCACGCTGCAAGTGCAGGACAACCAGCTCCCTCAGGCGGAAATTGCGCTTGGGCGCTACATGGACCTGCTTTCCTCCGCTACCGATGCACAAGTTCGTCAGAGGGGACTTACCCAAGCGTATCTTCTGCATGCGCAGATCTCGGAGAAAAAACAGGATTTCACCGCAGCAGAAGCGTGGCTCAACCGCATCGACAACGCTGACGAAGTGTTTGGTGCCCAAACCCGCCGCGCCTCGCTGCTGGCGCGTCAAGGCAAAGTGGCGCAGGCACGGGCGCTCCTGCGCGATCTGCCGGGGACATCATCGGATGACAAGCGCACGAAGCTGGCCGCAGAGGTTCAACTCTTGCGCAACCTGCAGCTGTTCAAGGAGGCTTACGAAGTTCAGACTGAGCTCGTGACACTCGCGCCCGATGACGCGGAACTGGTCTACGACCAAGCCATGCTTGCGGAGAAAGCCGGCCAGCCGGACACCATGGAGCAATTGCTGCGTCAGATCATTGCCCAAAACCCTCAATACCACCATGCCTACAACGCTCTGGGTTACTCGCTCGCAGACCGGGGTGTGAGGCTGGAAGAAGCCAAACAGCTCATTCTCAAGGCGCTCGAGTTTGCGCCCTCCGACCCGTTCATCACCGATAGCCTCGGCTGGGTGGAATTTCGCCTGGGCAACAAGAGTGAAGCCAGGCGGCACCTGGAAGCCGCTTACAAGGCACGTCCCGATGTCGAAATTGCGGCGCATCTGGGTGAAGTGCTGTGGAGCCTCGGTGACAAGGACGCTGCCATGAAGATCTGGAGAGAAGGATTGAGGACCAGCCCCGGCAACGAAACCTTGAAAGAAACGCTGGCACGCCTCGGAGTGAACCTTTGATGCGGGACGGGAAATCAATACCCTTGGTCCGCCAGGAATTTCTGCATGGCCCCCAGCGGCTTTGGGGGGCCCTCTTGCTGCTTTTCAGTGCGTTCTGGCTGGCCGGCTGTGCGCAGCCGGTCAAGATGCCGGGCAATGATGCGGATATGTGGAGTGGGCGCATTGCCCTGCAGGTGGAAGAGCAGCCATCTCAATCATTCTCTGCAATATTTGAGTTGCGGGGCACTGCGCAAAGCGGTGAACTCGTGCTGGTGAGCCCGCTGGGCAATCGCCTTGCGCAGCTGGAGTGGAAAGACGGACACGCACAGCTGACGAGCGCCCAGGAGACTCGGACCTCCGACTCACTGGACGCCCTTTTGCAGGAGGCCACCGGGACCCGGATTCCTGTTGCTGCGTTATTCGGGTGGCTCAAGGGCGAACATTCCACCATTCCTGGCTGGAGCGCAGACCTCTCTGCACTGGAGGACGGACGCCTCGTGGCGCGCCGCGATGACCCCGCTCCGAAGGCAACGCTACGGATTGCGCTGACGCGCTAGCCTGGCCCCTGATGTTCGTTCGCTGACCGTTTCTGCCATGCAATTGCTGTATGACGTGCCTGCTCCGGCCAAACTCAACCTTTTTCTGCATATCACGGGGCGAAGGGCGGATGGCTACCACCTGCTGCAGTCGGTCTTCATGCTGATCGACTGGTGCGATACGCTTCATTTCGAACGCACCGCAGGAAGCGGCATCACGCGCGAAGATCTGGGCGCCACCACTCTGCCGGACCTGGATCTTTCACTGAGAGCCGCCCACGCGTTGCAGCAAGCCACCGGGTGCAAGCTGGGCGCACACATTGGTGTATTGAAAAGCATCCCGGCGCAGGCAGGCATGGGAGGAGGCTCGTCGGATGCCGCCACTACCTTGCTGGCCCTCAACAAGCTGTGGAATCTGGAACTGCCCCGTTCAGCACTTGAAACCATCGGCCTGAGCATTGGCGCAGATGTTCCGTTTTTTTTAAGAGGCAGCAACGCGTGGGTCGAGGGAATTGGTGAGACAATCACGCCGCTTGAGAAAGCACAGCAAATACCGCAAGCGCGTTTCGTCGTTGTGAAGCCGGCAGCAGGTTTGGAGACAAAAGCAATTTTTTCTTCACCCAATTTGAAACGCGATTCAGATAGTGCTACAATCTTAGGCTTTGCTGCAGCACACTTTGACTTCGGTCGAAATGACTTACAGCCGGTTGCCCAGGCACTTTGCCCCGACGTTTCTGAAGCCATTGAATGGCTCCGGCTTCGCGGATTGCAAGGCCGGATGACAGGCTCGGGCAGTGCGGTGTTTGCGCAAATGTCACACGATGCTGACTTGAGAGAGCCTCCCCAGGGCTGGCAAGTCAGGGAATGTGCAAATCTGATGGTTCATCCTCTGGCAGGCTGGGCATTAGGTGAGAATTTGGGTTGATTGTCTTCGGCAGTCGACCTGTGTAGGGGAGTCGCCAAGCTGGTTAAGGCACCGGATTTTGATTCCGGCATGCGAAGGTTCGAATCCTTCTTCCCCTGCCAAACGCTTTCCGCGTACGGGCTTTTTTTTCAGACTGCTGGGACGCTCATGCAAGCCAACCACCCCGACTTCATGGTTTTCACCGGCAATGCCAACCCTGGCATGGCAGCTGAAATTGCCCAACACCTCGGCACCACTTTGGGTGCTGCCGACGTGGGCCGGTTCTCCGACGGTGAAGTCACCGTTGAAATCAAGCAAAACGTGCGCGCACGTGATGTTTTCGTGGTGCAGTCCACCTGCGCACCCACCAACGAAAACCTCATGGAATTGCTGATCATGGTCGATGCGCTCAAGCGCGCATCCGCTGAACGCATCAGCGCCGTGATCCCCTACTTCGGCTACGCCCGCCAGGACCGCCGCCCCCGCTCCACCCGTGTTCCGATCACCGCCAAGGTGGTCGCCAACATGTTGCAGGCGGTGGGTGTGGCACGTGTGCTGACCATGGATCTCCATGCGGACCAGATCCAGGGGTTCTTTGACATCCCGGTGGACAACATCTACGCGTCGCCGGTGCTGCTGGGCGATCTGCGCCAGAAAAATTATGAAGACCTGATTGTGGTCTCCCCCGACGTCGGTGGCGTCGTGCGCGCCCGCGCGCTGGCCAAACAGCTCAACTGCGACCTGGCCATCATCGACAAGCGCCGCCCCAAGGCCAACGTTTCCGAGGTGATGCATGTGATCGGCGAGATCGAAGGCCGCAACTGCGTGATCATGGACGACATGATCGACACCGCCGGAACGCTGGTGAAAGCGGCCGAAGTGCTCAAGGAGCGTGGCGCCAAGAAGGTGTACGCCTACTGCACACACCCTATTTTTTCCGGCCCCGCCATTGAGCGCATTGCCCAGGGCAGTGCACTGGATGAAGTGGTGGTCACCAATACGATCCCCTTGAACGACAACGCAAGGGGTTGCACCAAGATTCGCCAGTTGTCTGTGGCCCCGCTGATCGCAGAGACGATCCAGCGCATTGCCAAGGGCGAATCGGTGATGAGTCTGTTCTCGGACCAGGACAATCTGTTCTGACACGCTCCCCCGGGAGCGTTGCAGCCGGATTGCACGCAGGCCTCCTTCGGGAGGCTTGTCTGTTCGGGAGCAATGCGCAGGCCTGCCGCCATGAAGGCGTCACAGGTCTTTTTTAATCGGGGTAGGACTGGTCGCGGTCTACCCTTTTCAGGAGCTAACTATGAACTTCGTCGCTTTTGAGCGCGCCAAGCAGGGTACGGGTGCGAGCCGCCGTCTGCGCAATTCGGGCAAGACGCCTGGCATCGTCTACGGTGGCACCACCGAACCCCAACTCATCGAGCTGGACCACAACGCACTGTGGCATGCCTTGAAGAAGGAAGCTTTCCACTCCAGCGTGCTGGACATGGAAGTCGCCGGCACCACGTCCAAGGTGCTGCTGCGCGACGTGCAATACCACCCCTTCAAGCAACTCGTGCTGCACATCGACTTCCAGCGCGTGGACGAAAAAACCAAGCTGCACATGAAGGTGCCACTGCACTTCTCCGGCGCAGAAGAATCGCCAGCCGTCAAGGTCGACAAGTGCATGATCAACCCGGTCGTGAACGAACTGGACGTGACCTGCATGCCGTCTGACCTGCCAGAGTTCATTGCCGTGGACCTGTCCAAGCTGGAAAAGGGCACGTCCCTGCACCTGAAGGACATCAAGCTGCCCAAGGGCGTGGTGGCCAAGGTCCGTGGTGGCCAGAACAACAACCCCGTGCTGGTGTCCGTGGTGCCTCCCGTCGTGGTCGTGGAAACCCCTGCCGAAGCCGCTCCTGCAGCCGACGCCAAGGGCAAGGGCAAGGGCAAGAAGTAATCCTTCAACGGACAGCTTCACTCTCCCGCACGGTCAGGCTTGCCCCGGCAAGACTGGCCCGAGTTACGGCCCACCTTGTGTGGGCCGTTTTTCATTACCAACGTTGCAGGCCAGACACCCCACCCAGGCCACAGTCGTGCCAGACACGCGGACTGTCCGGTTTCGCCGTGCCTTGGCCCACAGATAATCCGACAGATGATCAAGCTGTTTGTAGGCCTTGGAAACCCGGGGCCCGACTACGAGGCCACCCGCCACAATGCAGGGTTCTGGTGGATTGACGCCCTGGCCCGCGAGCTCAAGACCACCCTGGTGCCAGAGCGCAGCTACCACGGGCTGGTGGCGCGCACCACGGTGCATGGCCAGAGCGTATGGCTGCTGCAGCCGCAGACCTTCATGAACCTCTCAGGCAAGTCGGTGGCATCCCTTGCGCGGTTCTTCAAGATCCTGCCCGAAGAAATCCTGGTGGCGCACGACGAACTCGACATCCCACCCGGCCAGGTCAAGCTCAAGCGCGGCGGCAGCCACGCCGGACACAATGGCCTGCGGGACATCCACGGGCAACTCGGCTCACCCGATTACTGGCGCCTGCGCATCGGCATCGGCCACCCCGGTGTGAAAAGCGAAGTGGCCAACTGGGTGCTCAAAAAACCGTCTGCCGACCAGCGCACGCGGATCGAAGACTGCATTGCCCATTCCCTCAAAGCCTGCCCGGCCCTGCTGGCTGGCGAGATGGACAAGGCGACCTTGCTCATCCACACCACGAAACCGCCCCGGCCAAAGCCCCCGCGCCCGGCGGAAGACTGAAACGCCTCGCAAAACACCCCACCGCCCATGAACGACAACGAACTCCGACGCGCCCGCTGGGCGATTCGCACCTTCGGATGGCTGGCGGTCCTGTTTGGCCTGCTGCTCATGGCATGGAACTGGCAGGCGCTGCAGCGCCCCGACATCGCCATGCGCTGTCAGCAGGAGCTCACCACCTCCGACGAATGCAAGCGCACCGGCATCTATGCTGGCGCCGTGTTTGCCCTCCTGGGCCTGCCCCTGGTGTGCGTACGCAAATCGTGGCTCAACCGCCACCTGCGCCGGTCCAACTACTTGCCGGATTCCGTTCAATGAATGGAAAGAAGGAAGGAAGCCGCGACGGCGGGAAAACGAAATACTACTGATTTAATAGCTGCTGGCGCTTGCTGCATAAGCGCTGAGGGCTGATTTGGCTTGCAATCTCACACCGAGGAGGCCGCCTGCAGGCGCTGAAACTTCTGCCACAGGGTTTCACGGTTCTCGACATGCTGCGGATTCACAGGGATGCATGCCACGGGGCAGACCTGCACACACTGCGGCTCGTCGAAGTGCCCCACACATTCCGTGCACTTGTCCGGGTTGATCTCGTAAATCTCCTGCCCGAGGTAGATGGCCTGGTTGGGGCATTCGGGCTCGCACACGTCGCAGTTGATGCACTCATCGGTGATCATCAGTGCCATAGGGCCTCCCGGATCACGGTGCCTGTGGCCAGGTCAAGAGAGTGTGCGCTGCGGTTCATGCTGCGTATTATCCCGCGCGGTGGAATATGCCCCGCCTGCCACACTGCAACACACCATCGCTGGCGTGGATGTTTTTGCCGTTATGCTGTGTGTACACATTAATTCCGCCGCGCCCGCCATCTTCTCCCACGCCACTCCATGGGTCTGTTTTTTCTCAAACGGTTCATCACGCTACTGGCCACGCTGTTCGGCGCTTCCGTGGTGGTGTTCATGGTGCTGGAGATCCTGCCGGGCAACGCCGCGCAGATCTTGATGGGCCCCGACGCGGCGCCGGAAGCCGTGGCCGCCCTGGCCAGCAAGCTGGGGCTGGACCAGCCCGCCGCGCTGCGCTACTGGCAATGGGTCAGCGGCCTTATGGTGGGCGACATGGGCGAGAGCTACGCCTACAGCTCCCCCGTGCTGGAGCTGGTGCTGGAACGCCTGGCCCTCACCGTGCCACTGGCCCTGATGGCCATGGTGATCACCACGGTACTGGCGCTGGCGGCGGGTGTGTATGCGGCATCGCGCCATAACAGGCTGGGGGACGTGGGCGTGATGGGCCTGGCCCAGATCGGCATTGCCATCCCCAACTTCTGGTTCGCCATTCTGCTGATCCTGCTGTTCTCGGTGAAGCTCCAATGGTTCTCGGCCGGCGGCTTTCCGGGCTGGACGGAAGATGCGGGCGGCAGCCCGTTCGAAGCCCTCAAGGCCCTGCTGCTGCCCGCCATTGCGCTGGCCGTGGTGCAGGCGGCCATCCTGGCGCGCATCACGCGTTCGGCGGTGCTGGAGGTGTTGCGTGAAGACTTTGTGCGCACGGCGCGGGCCAAGGGCCTCACGCAGCGCGCGGCGCTCTGGGGCCATGTGCTGCGCAACGCGATGATTCCGGTGATCACGGTGATGGGGCTGCAGTTCGCCAACCTGCTGGCGGGCACCATCGTGGTCGAGAACGTGTTCTACCTGCCCGGCCTGGGTCGGCTGATCTTCCAGTCCATCTCCAACCGCGACCTGATCGTGGTGCGCAACTGCGTGATGCTGCTCGCCGCCATGGTGGTCATCGTGAACTTCGTCGTGGACATCCTCTACGCCGTGATCGACCCCCGCGTCAAAGCCAGCGATATCTGATTTGCCATGACCGCTGCCCTCCCCGCCACCCCTCCCGTTGTTGCGTCCGGCTGGCTGTACCGTGCGCTGCGCCACCGCAGCTTTGTCATTGGCGCCGTACTCTCGCTGCTGCTGGTCCTGGCGGCCGCCCTCTCGCTGGTCTGGACGCCCTGGTCGCCCTACGAAATGGACCTGGCCAACAAGCTGCAACCACCCACTGGCACACACTGGCTGGGCACCGATGCCTTTGGGCGCGACGTCGCCTCGCTGCTGCTGGTGGGCGCGCGCAACTCCATCCTGGTGGGCGTGATCGCCGTGGGCATTGGCCTGACCATTGGCACGGCGCTGGGCCTGCTGGCGGCGGCAAAGCGCGGCTGGGTGGAAGAGCTGATCATGCGGCTGGCAGACTTCACGTTCGCCTTTCCCGCCATCCTCTCGGCCATCATGATGACGGCGGTGTTCGGCGCGGGCATCGTCAACTCCATCATCGCCATCGGCATCTTCAACATCCCCACATTTGCGCGCGTCACGCGCGCATCGGCCAACGCCGTGTGGTCGCGCGAATACATCCTGGCATCACGCGCCTGCGGCAAGGGCAGCTGGCGCATCACGCTGGAACACGTGCTGCCCAATATCCTGTCGGTGCTCATCGTGCAGGCCACCATCCAGTTCGCCATTGCCATCCTGGCCGAAGCCGCCCTGTCGTACCTGGGCCTGGGCACCCAGCCGCCCCAGCCCTCCTGGGGCCGCATGCTCAGCGAGGCACAGACGCTGATGTTCCAGGCCCCGCTGCTGGCCGTCTGGCCTGGCATGGCGATTGCGCTGGCAGTGCTGGGGCTGAACCTGCTGGGTGACGGGCTGCGTGATTTGCTCGACCCCCGCCTCTCGCGTAAGCGTTGACCCTGCCCAGAAGCCTCCCAGACCCCACGATGTCTCTGTTAGAAGTCTCCGACCTCCGCATCCGCCTGCAGACGCACCGGGGCCCGGCCGATGCCGTGCGCGGCGTGAGCTTTTCGCTGGCGCGCGGTGAAACCCTGGGCCTGATTGGTGAATCGGGTTGCGGCAAGTCCATCACTGCCATGTCGCTCATGGGCCTGCTGCCCGAGAGTGCACAGGTCACCGGCAGCATCCGCTTTGACGGGCAGGAACTGGTGGGCCGCACCGATGCACAGATGTGCCAGATGCGCGGCAACCGCATGGGCATGGTGTTCCAGGAGCCCATGACGGCCCTGAACCCCGTGCACACCATTGGCCGCCAGGTGGCAGAGCCGCTGCGCCTGCACCGGGGCATGAACGCAGCAGCCGCACGCACCGAAGCGATTGCACTGCTGGACCGCGTGGGCATCCCCAACGCCGCACAGCGCTTTGACGCCTATCCGCACCAGTTCTCGGGCGGGCAACGCCAGCGCATCACCATTGCGATGGCGCTGGCCTGCGGGCCCGACCTGCTGATTGCCGACGAGCCCACCACAGCGCTCGACGTGACCATCCAGCAGCAGATCCTGGACCTCATCAGCGACCTGGTGGCCGAGCGCAACATGGCGCTGATCCTGATCTCGCACGACCTCGGGGTGATCTCGCAGAACGTGGACCGCATGATGGTGATGTACGGCGGCAGCGTGGTCGAAAGCGGCTCCACCGCCTCGGTCTTTTCTGCCATGGCGCACCCCTACACGCGCGGCCTGTTTGCCGCACGGCCCCACCTGGGTGCCGTGCATGCGCCCGGTCAGCGCCCGCGCCTGTCCACCATTCCGGGCACAGTGCCCGAGCTGGTGGACCTGCCCGCAGGCTGCCCTTTTGCAGGGCGCTGCAGCTACACAGTGGATGCTTGTCACCACGAGGTGCCACCCGCCACGCTGGTGGCTACGGACGAAGATGGTGATCACGAAGTGCGCTGCCTTCGGAGCGAGGCCATTGCCGAAGCGCAAAGTGCTGGCGTGCGGACCACTGCCGAGGGAGCCGCATGACCTCAGCCCAGCCCACCGCGCACCTGCTCCAGGTCACCGACCTGGTGCGCGAATACGCGCTGCCGCGCGAGCACCTGTTTCGCCCGCCGGGCAAGGTGCATGCGCTCAATGGCGTCTGCTTTTCGATTGCCTCTGGCCGCAGCCTCGGCATCGTCGGCGAATCGGGGTCGGGCAAGTCCACCCTGGCACGGCTGGTGATGGCGCTGGATGCACCCACCTCCGGCACGGTAGAGCTGCTGGGCCGCAACCTGCACCAGCTGCCCGCAGGGCAACTGCGCCAGGCGCGGCGCGATTTTCAGATGGTGTTCCAGGACCCGTACGGATCGCTAGACCCGCGCCAGACCGTGGAGCGCATCGTGACCGAGCCGCTGCAGGCGCAGGGCCAGACCACACGCGCCGAGCAGCGCGAGCAGGCCGGGGAGGTGCTGTCGCAGGTGGGCCTGCGCACCAACGACCTCTCCAAGTACCCGCATGAATTTTCGGGCGGCCAGCGCCAGCGCATCGCCATTGCGCGGGCCCTCATCACCCGGCCCCGCCTCATCGTGGCCGATGAACCCGTGAGCGCGCTCGACGTGTCGGTGCAGGCCCAGGTGCTGAACCTGATGCAGGACCTGCAGCAGCAGTTCGGCATCACCTACATGCTGATCAGCCACGACCTCGCGGTGGTCAACCACCTGTGCGACGAAGTGGTGGTGCTGTACCAGGGGCGCATCGTGGAACGGGGAGCGCCCGGCGAGCTGTTCCACAACGCCCAGCACCCTTACACCCAGGCACTGGTGGGCGCCGTGCCGCAGGTGCAGCCGGGCCGCGCACGCGCACGCCGGGCAGCGGCTGCTGCCGCAGCAACAAACGGATAACCCGGGTTGCACGCGATGGTGTAGAAAGCTTTGTGTGCCCTCACCGCAATTGCGGCGGGCCCTGCTCTGGTTTTTTTGTCTGGTTATTGTCTGGAGACTCCCACCATGTTGAACCGCCGTACCGTCCTTGCCACTGGCGCCATCGCCGCCGTGCCTCTGTCCACCCCGCTCGCCGCCCTGGCGCAAGGCCGAAAAGATGCGGTGACGCTGGCGATGACGCTGGAGCCCCCAGGCCTGGACCCGACCGCCGGTGCGGCATCGGCCATTGCTGAAATCGTGCACTACAACATCTTCGAGACGCTCACCAAGATCAACGCCGACGGCAGCGTGTCGCCGCTGCTGGCCGAGAGCTGGGAAGTCTCGCCCGACCTCAAGACCTACACCTTCAAGCTGCGCCGGGGCGTGAAGTTCAGCAACGGCGAGCCCTTCACCGCCGCCGCCGTGAAGTTTTCGTTCGACCGCGCAGCAGGCGAAAAAAGCACCAACAAGGACAAGCGCACCTTTGCGGGCCTGACCACGCAGGTGGTGGACGACTACACCGTGGTGCTGCTCAACAAGGAGATCGACCCCGACCTGCTCTTCGTGCTGGGCCAGGCCACCTCCATCATCGTGGAGCCCAAAAGCGCAGACACCAACGCCAACAAGCCCGTGGGCACCGGCCCCTACCAGCTGCAGGCCTGGAACAAGGGCTCATCGGTGGTGCTGACGGCCTGGAACGGTTTCCGCGCCCCGGCCACCATCCGGATCAAGCGCGCCACGTTCCGCTTCATCTCCGACCCCGCCGCGCAGGTGGCCGCGCTGCTGGCAGGCGATGTGGACGCCTTCCCACGCGTCACACCGCGCAGCGTCGCGCAGTTCAAGGCCAACCCCAAGTTCCAGGTGGTGGTGAGCGGCTCGCGCGCCAAGACCATCCTGGCCATCAACAATGCCAAGAAGCCGCTCGACGACGTGCGCGTGCGCCGCGCCATTGCCGCCGCCGTGGACCGCAAGGCCGTGATCGAAGGTGCTGGCGACGGCTACGGCGCGCCCATCGGCAGCCACTATGTGCCCGGCGCGTTCGGCTATGTGGACACCACGGGCATCAACCCCTTCGATCCCGAAAAGGCCAGGAAACTGCTGGCCGAAGCCGGCATCAAGACGCCGCTGGAGCTGACCATGACGCTGCCCCCCACGCCTTACGCCCGCCAGGGTGGCGAGGTGGTGGCCGCCCAGCTGGCCAAGGTGGGCATCATCGCCAAGATCCAGAACGTGGAATGGGCCCAGTGGCTCAGCGGCACCTACGGCAACAAGAACTACGACCTGACCATCATCAGCCACGTAGAGCCGTTTGACCTGGCCAACTTCACCAAGCCCGACTACTACTGGGGCTACAAGTCCGCCAAGTTCAACGATCTGTTCGACCAGATCAAGAACGCCGCCCGCCCTGCCGACCGCGCACGGCTGCTGGGCGAAGCGCAGCGCCTGCTGGCCGAGGACGCGGTGCACGGTTTCCTGTATTCCAACCAGTGGATCACGGTGGCCAACAAGAACCTCAAGGGCCTGTGGAAAGACATGCCCGTGTTCGCGAATGACCTGTCGGCCCTGTCGTGGAGTTGAGATCGGACACCCCCCTGAGTCGCTTCGCGCCTTCCCCCCGCTCTCGCATGGCTGCGCCATGCGGGCAGGGGGACGCAGCCCTCGCTGCGGGGCGGCCCTTGCTCGGCTGCCTGCGACTGGGCCGCGCCAGTATCCAGGGCTACGAGCGGTGCCAGCGCGTTGGATACCTGAAATGCACGGAGCCATTAGCTCCTAAATAGATAGCTTCCAGCGCTTTACCAATAAGCGCTGGCGGCCTTTTTTATTGATAAAACTTCCCACCCCCGCCATGACCGCCTTGCACGACCTCCCCGCCCACGACCTGGTGGCAGCCTACCGCCAGCGCACGCTGTCCCCCGTCGAGGTCACACAGGCCGTGCTGGCACACATTGACCGGTGGGAGCCGCACATCAAGGCCACCTACCTGCTGCGCCCCGAGGTGGCGCTGGCCCAGGCCCGTGCCTCCGAGGCCCGCTGGCTGCGCGGCGAGCCCCAGGGAGCCCTCGACGGCGTGCCCGCAACCATCAAGGAGAACATCGCCACGCAGGGCGACGCGACCCCGCTGGGCACGGCCGCGGTCGAGCTGGTGCCCGCCGCAGCCGATGCGCCGCCCGCCGCCCGCATGCGCGAGGCGGGCGCCGTCATCGTGGCCAAGACCACCATGCCCGACTACGGCATGCTGTCCTCGGGCCTGTCCACCTTCCACCCGCTGTCACGCAACCCCTGGGACCTGAGCAAGGGCCCGGGCGGCTCCAGCGCCGGTGGTGGCGCTGCGGCAGCTGCAGGCTACGGCCCGCTGCACATCGGTACCGACATTGGTGGCTCGCTGCGGCTGCCCGCCAGCTGGTGCGGCATCTTCAGTTTGAAGCCCAGCCTGGGCCGCATCCCCATCGACCCACCCTACACGGGCCGCGCCGCCGGCCCCATGACACGCACAGTGGCCGACGCCGCGCTGATGATGCAGGTGCTGAGCCAGCCCGACGCGCGCGACAGCATGAGCCTGCCCTACCAGGACATCGCCTGGAGCCAGTTCAACACGCTGGCCGGGCGCACGCGCAGCCTGCAAGGTTTGAAGATAGGCCTGCTGCTGGACGCAGGCTGCGGCCTTCCCGTAGAGCCTGAAGTGAAAGCCGCCGTGGAGCGCGCGGCCCGGCTCATGGAGGCTGCAGGCGCCACCATCGTGCCCATGCGGCCTTTCATGACCCAGGCCATGCTCGACGGCATGGACCATTTCTGGCGCATGCGCTCGCACATCGACATGCAGGCCCTGCCTGCGGCGCGGCGCGACAAGGTGCTGCCCTACATCCGCACCTGGGCCGACAGCGCTGCGGGCATGAGCGGTGCTGAAGTCTTCAACGCCAGCCACCAGTTCCACCTGACGCGCGTCAACACCGTGAAGGCCTGCAGTGCGTTTGACTACGTCATCTCGCCGGTGGCGCCCAACGTCGCCTTTCAGGCCGAGCTGCCCTCGCCCACCAACGACCCGCTGCGCCCGCTCGAGCACATCGGCTTCACCGTGCCGTTCAACATGTCCGAGCAGCCCGCCGCTTCCGTCAACTGCGGCTACACCACCACCGGCCTGCCCATCGGCCTGCAGATTGCGGGCGCGCGCTTTGACGACCTGGGCGTGCTGCAGGTGGCCCGTGCGTTCGAGCTGATCCGCGACCCCCAGAGGCCCTGGCCACTGCCGCCAGCGGGTTAACCGCGGGCGTGCCGATGCGGCGTTGGCGGTAACCTTGCGCACTGGCAGGCTGTCGCTGGCACACACACACACCGGCTGCCCAGGGTCTGCCCCACCCCACCCCGCAACACCACACCCCACCACACCACCCTACCGAATGGACACCTTCATCCTGGCCATCCTGATCGCTGCGGGCACCTACATGCTCAACGCCAAGGAGCAGCGCAAGCGCATCGCACTGCTGGGCAGCCACCTGGCCAACTACCAGATCGAAAAACTCATGGAGGCCCTGACCGAGGGCTACCTGCGTGCGCTGGGCGAAAGCACCGATGAGCGCCGCAGCCAGATCTGGAGCCTGCTCAGCACCACCGAATCGCAACTCACCGAGCAATTCAGCCGGCTCGCCGCAGAATTCGCGAAAGAACCCGAGCCCGATACCCGGGTCAGCCGCCTGGCCATGGCGATCCCCTTCGCGGAGAAAATTTTGCCCAGCTACACCTTTGACATGCGCAAGGCCCTGGCCATCCACGCGCGCGGCATCGCGCATGTGGTGCAGAACACCGGCCACCTGGCGCCCAAAGACCGCGCCTTCATGATGTCGGCCGAGCTGTTCCTCATGCAGCACACCTGCCACTGGTTCTGCAAGTCCAAAACCATCGCCACCGCCCGCATGCTGGCGCGCCACCAGACCCCGCACGAGCAGCTCGTGGCCTCGGTGTCTGCCGAAACGCGCAACGCGTACCTGGCCCTCATCAAGGGCGGTTGATGCCACTCAGCCTCCACATGATGTACCGGCCGTTGACGCTGATGCTGTCGAAGCGCTGCGCGGGGCTTCGACAAGCGCAGCCCGAACGGTAAGGGGTGGTGCAACGCCGATCCCGCCAACAGCCGCCACGAGACCGTCATGCAGCACACACCATCGACCGACAGCCTGGGCAACCCCGTCACGCTGCACGACGAGACCAGCGCGACGGCGCTGAACGACTTCGTCGAAGGCTTCATCGCCTGCGAAGCCCGCGCGGTGAACGTGCTGAACGCGGCGGCCGACACCAGCCCGATCGTGCAAGCCAGCTGCGCCGCGCTGCACATGTTTGCCGAGTCGGCCAACGCCCCGCGCAACGCCCGCCCCTTCATCGACCAGGCCCTGGCCCGTGCTGCAGAGGCTAGCGAGCGTGAGCAACGCTTTGTAGCCGCCATCGCCGCCTGGGTGAGTGGTGACCTGCCCCGCGCCATTGCACTGCACGAAGAGCAAGCCCGCCTGCACCCGCGCGACCTCGCCTCCCTCAAGCTCGGCCAATACCATTTGTTCAACCGGGGCGACTCGCCCGGCATGCTGCGCCTGGCGTTGCAGGCCCTGCCCACAGCGGCCGACGTGCCCTACCTGCACGGCATGCTCGCCTTTGGCTGGGAGCAATGCCACCGCCTGCAAGAGGCCGAAAACGCCGCACGCCACGCCATCACCCTGTGCCGCAAAGAACCCTGGGCCCACCACGCGCTGGCCCACGTCATGCTGACCCAGGGCCGCATCCGCGAAGGTACCGACTTCATGGCCAGCGTCTGCGACACCTGGACGGGCCTGAACTCCTTCATGGTCACGCACAACTGGTGGCACCAGGCGCTGTTCCTGCTGGAACAGGACCGGCATGCCGAAGTGCTGGCGCTCTACGACCAACAGGTGTGGGGCGTGGTCAAGGAATACACGCAGGACCAGATCAACGCCGTGTCACTGCTCGCCCGGCTGGAGCTGGCTGGTGTTGATGTGGGCCACCGCTGGGCCGACGTGGCCGACCACCTGGCCCTGCGCTTGGCCGACCATGTGCTGCCCTTCCTGGACCTGCAATACCTCTACGGCCTGGCCCGCGCCGGGCGCATGGAGGCCGCGCGCACGCTGCAAAACAACATCGCAGCCCACGCCGCCACCCGCACCGAGGCGCATGAGCGCACCGTGTGGCAGCAGGTGTGTGTGCCCGCCGCGCACGGCCTGCTGGCGCATGCGCAGGGCGACTGGGCTACTGCCGTGGAGAAGCTGGGCGTGGCCCTGCCCAGGCTGGTGGAGATTGGTGGCAGCCATGCGCAACGGGATCTGTTTCACCAGATCTGGCTGGATGCACTGCAGCGCAACGGGCAGTGGGCGGCGGTGCAGAACGTGTTGCAGCCGTTGGTGAATGGGCAGCCGGAGTCGGTGCGGCTGGCGAGGCAGGTGGGGGTGGTGAATGGGGTGTTGGGGTTGTCTGCTGTGAACCTTAGCCCATTCCACAAATGGCCGTTCGTATCCCCGATTCTTGAGTCGACTCACGATTAACTTCATGACGGTGTGACGACCTATAGTTGCTGCCGGTCGACGGCTGATGGAGTCTTGCAAGATGAGCGAATATGAAGATTTGTGCGAGAAGTATGGGTTGAGCCCTGGAAGTGAGGACGACTACGACCGCCTCGGGGAGATCATGGCGAATGGCGGCGGGAGACAGAATCCGCATTCACCGAACAACTTCGACGATGGTTTGTCTGTGGAACTCGTCTTTAGGACATTTCAAGAGGCATGCCAATGGTCGAAGAAGCATGAAGGAAAGCCCTTTACACGCACTGTAGATGGCAGGTATTTCGCTCCCGTGGGAAGCGCGCGCGCGAATCCTGCAACGAGCAACCTCGCTCAAATCAGTCGTTCAGAAGTGAGCGCTTTTTTGCAAGGCGTAGCCGCGCCCGGGAGCAATTGGCTACCCGGTACTTTTGTGCCTTTGTTTGGATTGGAACAAGATGAAGAGCGATCTGACTTCGATCGACTCTTGGAGAATCAATACTTCCTGCCAAGGCTATCAGCGCTCGCGCCGCGTATTGCGAGGGAGAGAATCAGTGGCAGATATTCCACGAGTGGTCTTGCCAAAATGATGTCATCCTCATTTCACCAAGCGCAGTCTTCTAGGCAGCTGCAAGAGCTACTGGAGTTGTTGGAAGGCAAGCTGGTACGCGTGAAGCGTTGGTACATTACCCAGGCAATCGCAAATGGAGAGGAAATGAAGGACGTAGTCACCAGATTGCAAGAAGTACCCTCTCCTTTCCAAGCCATGGGCAAGCTCTGGGATCACCGGAGGCGATACGGCAAGACGCCAGTTGACCTATTGTTCTGGCAGGGCGCAGTTGAGGTAGTGCGAGAGGCATTCGCCTACCGGACTGACTCGACAGGCGACGAATGTAGCGCCGACATCTGACCCAGTCACTCAGTGAGGCTGAATCTGAAGTCGGAACGAATGGCGCCGTCGGCGGGCGAACCTTCAGCCTAGAGTGAGGCCTAACAGGTCGTTCAACCGGAGCACCAAGAGGGTGTGCAGAATTTTGTGTAAACGGACAATCCACCGCAGGCGAGAGCCTGCTTGTCCGCAAACACAATGACAACCAAGAAGCACGAAGTACCGCAAAAACTGCTGGCCAGCCTGCTGGCCGACTACAAGAAGCCTGAAGACCTGATTGGCGAGAACGGCCTGCTCAAGCAGCTGACCAAGCTGCTCGTGGAGAAGGCGCTGGACGCCGAACTGACCGAACACCTGGGCCACGAGCGCCATGAAGCCGTGGCCAACGCCAGCGGCAACACCCGCAACGGCAAGAGCAAGAAGACCCTCAAGGGCGATTTCGGCGAACTGCCCATCGAAGTGCCACGCGACCGCCACGGCAGCTTTGAGCCCCAGCTCATCCCCAAGCACCAGACCCGCTGGAGCGGCTTCGACGACAAAATCATCTCGCTGTACGCCCGCGGCATGACGGTGCGCGAGATTCAGGGGCACCTGCAGGAGATGTATGGCACCGAGGTCTCGCCCAGCCTGATTTCCTCTGTGACAGATGCGGTCAGCGACGAGGTCAAAGCCTGGCAGGCACGGCCGCTGGAAGCCATCTATCCCATCGTCTACCTGGACTGTATCCATGTGAAGGTGCGCGAGGGCGCGGTACGGGTCAAGGCGGTGTACCTGGCCATCGGCATCAACATGAATGGCGAGAAGGAGGTGCTGGGCCTGTGGCTGGCGCAGACCGAGGGCGCCAAGTTCTGGCTGCAGGTGGTAACCGAGCTGCGCAACCGGGGCGTACAGGATATCTTCATCGCCTGCGTTGACGGGCTCAAGGGCTTCCCCGATGCCATCGAGGCGGTGTTCCCCAAGGCGGTGGTTCAACTGTGCATCGTGCACATGGTGCGCCACAGCCTGAACTATGTCTCGTGGAAGCGCAGGAAGGATGTGGCGGGGGACCTGCGCCACATCTACCAGGCCGCAACCGCCGAAGAGGCCGAGCTGCGCCTGGGCGAGTTCGAAGCAAAGTGGGACTCGGACTACCTGCCCATTGGCCAGTCCTGGCGCAGGAACTGGAGCCGACTGACGCCGTTCTTTGACTACCCGGCGGAAATCCGCAAGGTCATCTACACGACCAACGCCATCGAGTCGGTGAACATGGGCCTGAGGAAGCTGAGCAAGAACCGGGGTTCATTCCCCAGCGATGAGGCGCTGACCAAGTTGTTCTACTTAGCCCTGCGCAACATCAGTCAGAAGTGGACCATGCCGATTCGGGATTGGAAGGCAGCGCTGACCCGATTTACCATTCAGTTCGGAGACCGCATCTCCGTCAACTGAAGTCCGAACCGTTTACACAAAAATTCGGACACGCCCAGCACCAACGGTCGGCCCGCATTCCGCGCGCCGTTTGGTCAGGCCCTCACCGCACCACCAACTTCGTCTGGTCATACACCGGCTGCTCCGGCAAATCCGACAGGTGCCGCACGTCGGCCCAGTCCAGAACCTCCACCGCCTCGCCGCTCACCCGCACGCGGTTGAGCCCCGCGTTGGGGATGTCGCTCTGGCGCGGACCATCCAGTCCCGTGCCACGCGCCGTGCGCCAGATCATGTCGAGCACGCCGCCGTGGGTGACCACCATCACGGTCTGGCCGCTGTGCTGCTGGGCGATGCGGTACACGGCGTCCATCACGCGGGTGTGGAACTGACGGGTGGTCTCGCCGCCGGGCATGGCGTAGTCGGCTTCAAAGCGCAGCCATTGGGCCCAGGCATCGGCATGCTCCAGCTTGACGTCGTCCACGCGTTTGCCGTCCACCACGCCAAAGGCCTGCTCGCGCAGGGCGCTGTCGGTCAGGGTGTCGATGCGTGCCTGGGGGAACAGCACCTGCAGGCTGGGCGCGGCGGTCTGCTGGGTGCGGATGAGGTCGCTGCAGACCAGGTGGTCCACCACCAGCTGATCAAAGGCCAGGCGCTCGGCGAGCCGCCGGGCCTGTTCGTGGCCGGTGGCGTTGAGAGGTACATCCACGTGGCCCTGAAAGCGCAGTTCGCGGTTCCAGTCAGTCTCGCCGTGGCGGATGAGGATGAGTTCGGTCATGGGGCGTGCGGGGTGCGTTACAGGGTGCGTTGGGGGGCCGCCACCATTATCGAACGTATGCACAGCATTGCAAGCTATTTTGGCCTCCAGCGCTTATGCAGCAAGCGCCAGCAGCTATTGTTTTTATAACACCTCCCTGGCGCCATGGGCTGGCAGTGGCCGTTGCCGCCACTGCTGTTGCTTGCGCTACCGCATGGGCACGATGAGCACCTTGCGCCGGGGCTGGCAGCCCGGGCCTGCGTAGGCTTCGCTGTCGCGCTCCCAGCCGGGGCCGGGCGATGTTTGCGCGCAGATGCGCACACCATCCACCTTGCTGCGCCAGTAGTACCACGGGGCGGGCGCAGCCCATGCAGCCGCGCCCAGGGCCGAGAGCGCCAGCACCACGGTTGCCGCCGCAAGGCCCTTGGCCAGGTTCACTGGCGCCCCATCGGCACGGCGATTTCCTTGCCGTTGAGTACGACCTTGCCGTTTTCCATGCGCACCGCGCTGACCAGATGGGCACCGTCCTGCTGAACGAACCCTTGGGCCTGGGCCATGCCCAGCATCGCTTCGAGGTGCTGGGGCGGGGGGGCCTTGTCGCCGGCGGCCTGCGCCAGGCGGGGCAGCCAGGCCTTGGGCATGCGCAGGCTGGCGTGCAGGGCACCGCTCTTGAGCAGGGCCGGGCCCCAGGCGCCTTCTGCCACTTGCTGGGCATCGGGCATGCTTTTGATTTCCACACCGTACTGCAGCTCGCCCTGTTCGCCGTCCACCTTGGCCGTGAGCTTCATGGCGTAGGCAGGCAGGGCCGCCACAAATTGGGGCACAGCCTCCATCAGCGACGCGACCCCGGGCATTTCCGCTGCGGCAGAAAGCGCGGTGTCCGCGTCGCTCTTGTCCGTGTCGCTCTTGTAGGCGTCGGCCAGCGCTTTTTGCACCAGTTTCACGGCCTCGACGTCAATGCGGCTCACGGTTTCGTTCAGCTCCACCGACTCCAGCGCGACGGAGCCCACGCTGCCCGTGCCCCGCAGGTTGCTGACCCAGCCCAGGTGCCCGCTGTTGCGTGCAATGGTGACGCCGTACGTCAGATCCTGCAGAGCCACCAGCGGCTCGGGCGCTGCACCGGTGCCCGCCGCTGCGCGCGCACGCGTCACCGTCAGCTTGCCCAATGTGCCCGAGCCCTCGCCCGGCGCCAGCAGCCACAGGCCGTCCTGGAAGTGCACCTTGAAGTCGCCTTTCATGCCCTGCATGGCGAAGGTATAGCGCTCGGCCTCGCCGGCATCTGCGGCGGGCTCGTCGTCGTTGTCGTCCGCGTCATCGGCCGGTGGCTGCGACTGCACGGTGATCTCGGGCCAGGCAAAGTCGCCGCTCAGGCGGCTGCGGTCGGCGTTCAGCGTCATCTGGTAGGTGAGAGGCTGCCAGCGCACCAGGTCTGCGCCCTCGCCCACTTCGCCGGCAGGCCATGCGAACGCCATGTCGTGGCTGCCCGTGAGGTGGCGCACCGTGGTCAGCGTGGGGGCGCTGACCTTGGCAAACGCCTTGCGCATGTTGTCGTCCACCCCCTCCACGGCGCCGATGCGCGTCTCGATCACCGCCGCCGCCGGGCGCCAGCCGGCCAGCGGGCCGTGCCGCACCGTGTTCTCCACCGTGATGCGGATGGGCCGCGGCGCCACCGCGGGGGCGGCGTTGTCTTCGTCATCCCATTCGTCTTCTTCGGCGGCGGGCGGCGTCCACTGCAGCACCAGCTGGCCCTGTGACGACCAGAACCCCTTGGTGTACTGCTGCGACACCAGCACCTCGGGGCCCAGGAGCTTGCGCACGTCGTTCAGCGCCTGTGCGTAGGCGCTGTGCGCCTGCTCACCGAAATACCAGGTTGCGCCGCCATAGCCTGCAACCACCAGCACCGCTGCGGTGCCCCACACTGCTTTCTTGTTCATTTCTTTTCCTGTCGTTGGATCGCTTCGCCCTCCCTCCCGTGGAAGAGCGGTGGCGAGAATAGCAGCGGGCCGCGTGCTGTGGTGCTGCGGCCCGGGGCAACGCAGGTTCATGTGTTGTGCGCTGCCGACGTGACTGTTTCTCTCTGTTTCACTTTGGTGTGGCGGGCAGTGGTGGCTTTACGGCTGCAGCCTTGCCACGACGACGAATTTTGGGTGTTTTTGGGGCTTAGCGCTTTACCAGCAAGCGCCAACAGCTATATTTTTTATAGTTTTTGATTCTGTGCACTCGCCACCGCAGGTCAGGCCGTCACGATCCAGCCTTCCAGCGGGTCCAGCCCCGGCGGCAGGCCATACAGGGCATCACCATCTTCCCCATGGCGCCGCTGGGCCCAGGCCGCTTGCAGCAGGCACAGCACGGCGTCCAGGCTGTCGCCGCTGGCGTCTTCCACCAGCGCATCGCGCTGGGCGTGGCTAAGCTTGAGGCGCAGGCCCAGGCGGGTCTGGCCCAGCTCCAGCGCGTTGACCAGGTCTTTGCGGGCGATGAGGCGGTCGGGGGTCTGCCGGGCGCGGTCGTCGCTTTTGTAGCTGCGCCGCTGCAGCACCTCACGCGCGAGCAGGCCGGGGTAGGCCTCCAGCGCCACGCGGCGGGGGTCGCCTGCGTGCAGGCCGGGCAGGTGCACGCCCGCGTCCAGCAGCAGTGGCAGGCCCGCGTGCAGCATGTAGGCCACGGGCGGGTTCACCCATTTCATGGAGGGGCTGGAGCCTGCGGGCCCGTCGGTGGCGCGGTGGGCAAACTTGCCGCCCACGGGGCGCACGCTGCAAAAGCCTGCAAACGCATCGCGGATCTGCGCGCGGCTGAGGGCGCGGTAGTGCTGCATGCACGTGAGCCAGTCGGTGGGCCAGCCGAGGGCCTGCACCAGCTCGCGTGGCAGGCCAAAGGGCAGATCGAATCCGCCCACCCAGTCCCCGGGCTGCGCCAGCCATTGGCCGAACGCGGCCAGGGTGTCGAACGGCTGCAGCGTGGTGAGCACCACGCGCGCGCCCTGGCGCTGGCCCAGCGCCAGCACGATGGGTTTGCGCCGTGTGGGGCTGCTGGAGAAGTCGCAGCCCAGCAGCAGGGATTGTGGTGCGGCGGCCGTCATCCCAAGGCCAGCGCCGTCACACCCGCCGCGATGCACAGCGCGCCAACAATGCGCGCCACGCGGTCACCCTCGCCCAGCAGGTGACCACCGATGAGGGCAGCAAACAGCATGGACACCTCGCGTGCCGGGGCCACGTGCGACATGGGGGCCTGCTGCATGGCATACAGCACCAGCACATAGGCCACGGGGCTCACCACAGCCACCAGCAGCGCAAAACGCCACTGCGCCAGCCACAGCGTGCGGGCGGTGGGCAGGTCGCGCAGCACCACGGGCGCCAGCAGGCCCACGCGCACAAAGTTGCCCATGTAGTCCACCAGGATGGGCGACATCAGCAAAAACTTGACGGCATAGCCATCCACCACCGTGTAGCTGGCGATGAAAGCGCCGGTGAGCAGGCCATACGCAATGCCTTTGTGCACACGCTGGCGCGCCGCCGGATCGTGCGCCGCGCGCAGCAGCCCCGGCCCACCGGCAATCAGGAACACCCCGCCGACCACGCCTGCAATGCCCAGAGCGCCCAGCGCCGATATCTGCTCGCCCAGCAGCGTGATGGCCACCAGCGACGACAGCAGCGGCCCCGAGCCCCGCGCCAGCGGGTAGACCACGGTGAGGTCCGCCACACGGTAGCCGCGAAGCAAGATGACAAAGTACGCCACATGCAGCAGCCCGCTCGCGGCCACAAAGCCCCACTCCACCGCGCCCCACAGCGGCACCGCGTCGCGCCCCAGATACCAGCCCAGCGGCGCCCAGACGACCATCATGATCACCGAGGTGAAGAACGCAAACCGCGAGTCCCCCCCGGCCTTCTTGGCCACGATGTTCCAGCACGCGTGAATGAGGCCGGCGAGGATGATGAGGGCGAAGGCGGTGAAGGTCACGGGTCAGAAAGAGAGAGGGCTTGAATGCAAAAAGCCGCAGCGCCATGGCGACTGCGGCTTGATGTGGCCTAAAGAGTTTATCGATTCAAGGGCTGCGTACCGCCCACAACGCCCGCCACTGGCACGGCCCAGACAAGCGGCCACCGTGCAAGGGCCGCCCCGCTGCACCGGTGGCGTCCCCCTGCCCGCAACGCGCAGCGGTGCGAGAGCGGGGGGAAGGCGCGCAGCGCCTCAGGGGGGTGATCTCTAAGCTCTTCCGATGATGGAGGCGGTGGCCATCAGCTCTTCAAGCAGCGCAAACGACACCTTGCCCGACACCGAATACGGGTCCAGCTCGGGCTTCTCCGAGTATTTCAGCAGGATGGAGTGGTTGATCTTGGAGAGGTTGACCTGCCCCATCGTCCAGCCGCCAAAGCGGCGCTCGGCGATTTCTTCGTAGTGCAGCAGCTCCACATTCTTGTGGCGCGGGTCGCGCTGGATGTGGCCGTACAGCTCATTGACCGCAGAGCGCCCGCCCTCGATGGCCTGCAGGAACACGCCCCCGCCGTAGCACAGCACGCCGGTGATGCCGCTGCCGGGGTTGTGCTGTCGGGACTGGGTGAGGATGGCTTCGATGGCGGCGGGCGAGGTGTCGACCGCGCGGCTGGCGTAAAGCAGACGTACCAACATGGTCAGTTCTTTCCAGGGATGAGGGACAAAAACTCACGGCGCAGGGCGCTGTCCTTGAGGAACACGCCACGCATCACCGAATTGATCATCTTGCTGTCCATGTCGCGCACACCGCGCCAGGACATGCAAAAGTGGCTGGCCTCCATCACGATGGCCAGGCCGTCGGGCTGGGTCTTTTCCATGATGAGGTCGGCCAGCTGCACCACGGCTTCTTCTTGGATCTGGGGGCGGCCCATGATCCAGTCCACCAGGCGCGCGTATTTGCTCAGGCCGATCACGTTGGTGTGCTCGTTGGGCATCACGCCGATCCAAATCTTGCCGATCACGGGGCAGAAGTGGTGGCTGCAGGCACTGCGCACGGTGAGCGGGCCCACGATCATCAGCTCGTTGAGGTGCTCGGCGTTCGGGAACTCGGTGATCGGGGGCTGCGTGACGTAGCGGCCCTTGAACACCTCGTTGAGGTACATCTTGGCCACGCGGCGCGCGGTGTTGTTGGTGTTGTGGTCTCCGGCCGTGTCGATCACCAGGCTGTCCAGCACGCCCTGCATCTTGACCTCGACTTCGTCCAGCAGCTTCTCCAGCTCGCCGGGCTCGATGAACTCGGCGATGTTGTCGTTGGCATGAAAGCGTTTGCGCGACGCGTTGATCCGCTCGCGGATCTTCACGGATACGGGGGTGCCTTCTTCATCCGGCAGGGTGGTCGTCATAGCGGCGGCGGGTTGACTGGACATGAGCGGCATCCTACCAGCGAACGTGGAGCTGCAGATTTAAAGGGTTTTAGGCCCCTAGCGCTTGCTGGACAAGCGCAAGTAGCTATATTTTATATAGCAAACAATTCAACGCACGCTAGCACGCACACACGCCTGGGCTCAATACCGGTTGCCGGTGATCCACAGGGCCAGCCGCATCAGGCCAAACGCCACGCGGTCGAGCGCCCGCTGGCGCAGGGGGCGGCCTGCATAGCGCGCCGGGTCCATGCGGCGCCCCGCATGCTGCATGGCGTGCACCAGTCGCTGGCGCAGGTCGGTGGCAAAGGCGGCGTCTTCCACCACCACATTGGCCTCGCGTGCCAGCAGCAGGCTCAGGGGGTCGAGGTTGGACGAGCCCACCGTGGCCCAGGGTTTGTCGCCCAGCGCGTCGATGACGGCCACCTTGGCATGCAGAAAGCTGGGCGCGTATTCATGGATCTCCACACCGGCCTCCAGCAGCGCGCCATACACCGGCCGCGCCGCGTGGTACTGCATGAAATATTCATACCGCCCCTGCAGCAACAGGCGCACGCGCACGCCCCGGCGCGCGGCCATCACCAGCGCGCGGCGCAGTTTGCCGCCGGGCATGAAATACGCGTTGGCAATGATGACCTCATGCCGCGCCGCGCCGATGGCCTTGCGGTAGGCCTTCTCGATGCGGCTGCGGTTGCGCACGTTGTCGCGCAGCACCAGCGCGGCCCGCATGGGCGGCCCCGCCTCGGCGGCCCGCACCGCATGCTTGGCGGCGCTGGCCGCGCGCAGGGCCTGCAAGGCTTCGGGCAGGCGGCGCTGGCGCGCATCGCGCACCGCCTGCATGCGCCACCACAGCTGGTCCATGGTCTCGCTGGCAGACGCCACCAGGCTACCCGTGGCCTGCACGGCAAAGTCAAAACGCGGTGCATCGAGCGGGCCGTGGTTGGGATCGTGAAAATCGTCCAGAACATTGATGCCGCCGCAAAAAAGCACGTGGCCGTCCACCACACACAGCTTGCGATGCAGCCTGCGCCACCGGTGGGGCAGCAGCAAACCCAGAGGGCCGAGCGGGGAGTACACGCGGTATTGCACCCCAGCCGCCTGCAGGCGCTGCGCCCAGGCAACGGGCAAGTTGCCGGTGCCCACCCCGTCCACCACCAGCTGGGTGCGCACGCCGCGCCCGGCAGCGCGCATCAACGCCTCGGCCACCGCTGCGCCTGCGCCCGTGAAGTCGAAAATGTAGGTTTCAAACTGGATGTCCGACAGCGCCGCATCCATGGCCTCGATCAAGGCGGGGAACAGCTCCTCGGCCCCTTGCAACAGACGCACCTGGTGGTCGTCTGCAAACTCGAATCCGCGAAACAGGTCGGGCTTTTTCTTCACAGGGTCACAGCCGGAATTCAGCAATCAGGGGCAGATGGTCGGACATGCGCCACCAGATGCGGCCTCGCGGGACGTGCAGCGACAGGGGCGTGAGGCCCCGCACATACACATGGTCCAGCTGGGCCAGCGGCAGCCGCGCGGGGTAGGTGAAGGCCCGGGGTGCATCAAATTCGTACAGCGCAAAGCCTGCCAGCATGCGCTTGATCTGCAGGCCCCAGTCGTTGAAGTCGCCGGCCACCACCAGGGGCGTGCCCGGCGGCACCTCGCGCTCGATGAAGCGCTGCAGGCGTTCGATCTGCCGGATGCGGCTGCCGGGGATCAGCCCCAGGTGCACCACGATCACATGCACGCGGCGGCCGTGCGCGTCCACCTCCACATGCAGCAGGCCACGCTGCTCGAAGCGGTGGTCCGAAATGTCTTCGTGCTGGTGGCCGATCACGGGCCAGCGCGAAAGCAGCGCGTTGCCATGTTCGCCGTGCTTGGTGATGGCGTTGGTGCGGTACACGGCCTCGTAGCCCTCGGGCGCCAGGAACTCGGCTTGGGGCAACTCGGGCCAACGCTGGAAGTAGGCCTGCTCGCGGCGGTGCAGCTTGCGCACCTCCTGCAGGCAGACGATGTCGGCGTCGAGCTGCTCTACCGCAAGACCCAGGTTGTGGATCTCCAGCCGCCGCACCGGCCCGATGCCCTGCACGCCCTTGTGGATGTTGTAGGTCGCCACCCGCAGAATATCGTCATGTTCCATGACCCGATTGTGTCGCAAGCGCCCGGCGGCATGCCGCGCAGTCTCGCCGCTCAGTCGCCCCGCGCAAATCGGGGGAGCAGAAGGCAGGCTTCGGCGTTGGACGCCGAAAAACAGGTGTCCGCCGCAGCCTGCCAGGGCAGCCACTGCCAGGCATCGTGCTCGCGCGGGTTGAGCACCACGGGCGTGCCCCGGGGCACGCACAGCCCGAACACCCGCTCGCGGTTGCGCACCACGCCCGGGGCGTAGCGGTGCAACCACTGCGGCCAGATGTCGTAGATGTTCTCCAGCGCCCAGTCGGTCAGCGCGCAGCCGGACGCACGGGTGTCGATGCCGGTTTCTTCTGCCACCTCGCGCCGCGCCGTGTCTTCAAACGGCTCCTGCGGGTGGTCCTTGCTCCCGGTGACGGACTGCCAGTGCCCGTCGCCGCCGGTGCGCCGTACCAGCAGCACCTCAAGATCGGGGGTGTGGATGACCACCAGCACCGACTCCGGAATTTTCCAGGGCCGCGGCGGCTGCGCAGGCTCCATGGCGGGCTACCCGCCCCGGGTGCGTGCGGCGGCCGGGCCTGCCGTGGGCACCGGCGGGGGCAGCTCCTTGGCCTGCAATGCCCGGGCCTGAACCACCAGCTGGTTGTGCGCATCCAGGAACGCTGCGGCAATGACCTTGCCTTCGTTGGTATTGCTCCAGCCCGCGCCGGCGGCGCCTCCGAGCCTGCCCAGTACCAGCCCGCCCACACCCAGGTCGGTGGTGCGTGCGGCGCCGGTGGCGGCCGCAACCTGCTCCGTGGTTTCGTTGTCTGACAACAAAAGGGCCGTCTGCGCCTCCTTGAACCTGACCTGCTCCACGATGCCGGCCAGCCCCGCGATGTCGCGCAGCACCGGAAGCATGGCGATCACGCCCCCCAGCCCGCGCCCGGCGTCCTGCTCGCTGAAGGTGAGGCTGGGTGTGAGCGTGTACTGCGCCTCATAGCCCCGGCCCTTGGCCACCGTGGAGTTCTGCTGGCGCAGCACCCCCGATTCCTTGAGCTCCTGCTCGCGTACGGTGGCGCGCAGGCCCGCGCCACGGTCCACCACGCGGAAACACCCGCTTTGCTGGGCCAGCAGCTTCACCAGGGGCACAGGCGACGGCGGAAGCTGGTAGGCCGCACCGTAGGTGTAGCCGTGCGGGTTTTCAGCCAGCGCCACCGTGGCCACGGGTGCATCGCAACGCAGCAGCTCTTTGGCGGCGTTGTGCGCTCCTTGCGGGCCCGCCGAGCCGGTGACCACGGAGCCGCCCTGGCCGAGCTCGGTCTTCTTTTCGCCACAGGCCGCGAGGGCCAGCAGCACCGCGCCCACGCAAAAGACCTGGAGGTTCATGAAGCGCATGAAGGGTTTCCTTTCAGTACCGGCGAAGAAAAAAGCGGCAGGGGCCTGAGGCCCTTGCCGCTTTCGGTGCGATGCCACCACGGTGCATCCGATGGTTCCGGCCAGGGCGCCGGATCAGACCGCCTTGACCGCGTCGATGTTGCGCAGGCGGATGTGCAGCTCGCGCAACTGCTTTTCGTCCACGGGCGAAGGCGCCTGCGTGAGCAGGTCCTGCGCACGCTGGGTCTTGGGGAAGGCAATCACGTCGCGGATCGACTCCGCACCGGTCATCAACGTGATGAGGCGGTCCAGGCCGAACGCCAGGCCACCGTGCGGGGGCGCGCCGTACTGCAGGGCATCGAGCAGGTAGCCGAACTTGGCCTGTGCGTCTTCAGGCGTGATCTTGAGCGCATCAAACACCTTTTTTTGCACATCGGCGCGGTGGATACGCACCGAGCCACCACCCAGCTCCCAGCCGTTGAGCACCATGTCGTAGGCCTTGGCAATGCACTTGCCGGGATCGGTGGCCATGAACTCTTCGTGGCCGTCCTTGGGGCTGGTGAAGGGGTGGTGCACAGCCGTCCAGCGGTCTTCTTCCTCGTCGTGCTCGAACATGGGGAAGTCCACCACCCACAGCGGGGCCCAGCGGTTCTCGAACAGGCCGTTTTTCTTGCCGAACTCGCTGTGACCGATCTTCAGGCGCAGCGCGCCGATGGCGTCGTTGACGATCTTTTCCTTGTCGGCTCCGAAGAAGATCAAATCGCCATTCTGCGCGCCCGAGCGCTTGAGCACCTCGGCCAGCGCTGCGTCGTGGATGTTCTTGACGATGGGAGACTGCAGGCCATCGCGGCCCTTGGACAGGTCGTTGACGCGGATGTAGGCCAGGCCCTTGGCGCCGTAGATCTTCACGAACTCGGTGTAGGCGTCGATCTCGCCGCGGCTGATGCCGCCGCTCTCGGCCGAGCCACCGGGCACGCGCAGGGCCACCACGCGGCCGCCCTTCATGTTGGCAGCGCCGGAAAACACCTTGAACTCCACGTCCTTCATCACCTCGGTCAGCTCGGTGAATTCAAGCTTCACGCGCAGATCGGGCTTGTCGGAGCCGAAGCGGTGCGCCGCCTCCTGGTAGGTCATGATGGGGAATTCGCCCAAGTCCACATCCAGCTGCGTCTTGAACACCTCGGTGATCATGCGCTGGAAGATGGCGCGGATTTCTTCCTCGTTCAGGAACGAGGTCTCGCAGTCGATCTGGGTGAATTCGGGCTGGCGGTCGGCGCGCAGGTCTTCATCACGGAAGCACTTGGTGATCTGGTAGTAGCGGTCGTAGCCGGCCACCATCAGCATCTGCTTGTAGAGCTGGGGCGACTGGGGCAGCGCGAAGAACTGGCCGTCATGGACGCGGCTCGGCACGAGGTAGTCGCGCGCGCCCTCGGGCGTGCTCTTGCCCAGCATGGGCGTTTCAATGTCGATGAAGCCTTCCGCGTCCAGGAAGTTGCGCACCTGGATGGCGGTCTTGTAGCGCAGCATCATGTTGCGCTGCATGTGCGGGCGGCGCAGGTCCATCACCCGGTGCGTGAGGCGGGTGGTCTCGGACAGGTTCTCGTCATCCATCTGGAACGGAGGCGTGACCGAGGGGTTGAGCACCTTGAGCTCGTGGCACAGCACTTCGATCTGGCCGCTCTTGAGCTTGTCGTTGGTGGTGCCAGCCGGGCGCGGGCGCACCAGGCCCACCACCTGCACGCAGAATTCGTTGCGCACGTCTTCGGCCGTCTTGAACATCTCGGCGCGATCAGGGTCGCACACCACCTGCACATGGCCCTCGCGGTCGCGCAGGTCGATGAAGATCACACCACCATGGTCGCGGCGGCGATTGACCCAGCCGCACAGGGAAACGGTTTGGCCCATCAGGGCTTCGGTCACAAGACCGCAATAGTGGGAACGCATGGCCATGGCAGAAACTTCCGGCGCCCAAGGGGCGCGTTAAAGGGATTTACTTACTGTGGGAAACGAGCGTCGGGTCAGCCGGAGCGACGACACCCATCGAAACAATGTATTTGAGGGCAGCGTCCACGCTCATGTCGAGCTCGACGCAGTCGCTCTTGCGCAGCATCACGAAATACCCGCCCGTGGGGTTGGGCGTGGTGGGCACATACACACTCACGAATTCGTCACGCAGGTAGGCCGCCACTTCGCCGTTGGGCGCGCCGGTGACAAAGGCCAGGGTCCAGACACCCTCGCGTGGCCACTGGATCAGAACCGCCTTGCGAAAGGCGTTGCCGCTCTCCGAAAACAGTGTGTCCGACACCTGCTTGACACTGGAATAGATCGAGCGCACCACGGGAATGCGGTGCACCACCGCATCCCCCCACTGCACCAGCTTGCGGCCTGCAAAGTTGCTGGCAATGGCCCCGACCACGAGGAGGATCAGCAGCGTGAGCACCACGCCAAAGCCGGGAACGTGAAAACCGATCAGCCGGTCAGGATGCCATGCAACGGGCAGGATTTGCAGGGTCTGATCCAGGGTGCTCACAATCCAGTGGAGCACCCAGGCCGTGATGACACCGGGCACGATGACCAGAAGGCCTGTCAAGAGCCATTTGCGCAAGGCAGCCATGCAGGGGACTCAGTTCGCCGAAGGGGTAGAAGAAGCTGCCGAACTGCCGCCAACGCTTGTGCCAGCTGCGCTTGCAGCTTCTTTTTTAGGAGCATCTCCAGCGCTTGCCGTATCGCTCTTCGTCTCGGACTTGTTTTCCGCTGCGGGGGCGGAACTGCCGCCGCTGCCCCCCCGAAAGTCTGTGACGTACCAGCCGGAGCCCTTGAGCTGGAAGCCGGCCGCAGTGACCTGCTTGGAAAATGCCTCCGCGCCGCAGGCGGGGCACACCGTCAGGGGAGCATCAGAGATTTTTTGCAGCACATCCTTGGCATGGCCGCAGGAGCCGCATTTGTAGGCGTAAATAGGCATGTCAGTGTGTTGAGGGAAAGTGCAAAACCCTCAATTATAGGCGGCATGCCCATCCTCAAGCCCCGCGCGCCGGCGCGGGGCCGGCATCAGGCGGCGCTGCCTTCGTAATGCGTCACATGGCCCTTGTGGTCATCGACCCACTGCGGCGCGAGCGAGCCGCCCACCATACCGACGAGAGCCGCCAGCACGCCTGCCAGTTGCTGCGGGAAAGCCTCGGACAGCATGGGGCTGGCCACAAACAGCAGCCACACACCCAGCCCCATCGCCACGGCCAGTATCGCGCCCTGCGTGGTGGCGCGCTTCCAGTACAGACCAAACACCAGCGGGACAAACGCCCCGACCAGCGGCACCTGGTAAGCGCCCGACACCAGCTCATAGATCGACGTACCCTGCATGGTGATGGCGTAGGTCAGCACGCAGGCGGTGAACACGAGCACGGAAATGCGCATGGCCTTGAGCGTCTGGGCGTCCGTCATGCCGGGCCGCAGGTTGTGCAGGATGTTTTCCACAAAGGTGGTGGAAGGTGCCAGCAACGTGGCAGAAGCCGTGGACATGATGGCCGACAGCAGGGCGCCAAAGAAGGCGATCTGCAGGAACATCGGCATGCGTTCCATCACCAGCGTAGGCAAGACCTTCTGCGGATCATCCTTGAGCAGCGCCTGCGCAGTCTCGGGCATGACAAGCACGGCCGCCACGACGACAAACATGGGAATGAAGGCAAACAGCAGATACAGCACGCCGCCGATCACCGGGCCCGTGCGCGCCGTCTCGGCGCTGTTGGATGACATCACGCGCTGGAACACGTCCTGCTGCGGTATGGAGCCGAGCATCATCGTAATGGCTGCGGCGAAGAAGAATGTCCAGTCCTTGAGGCCGCCCGTGGGGAAGAACTGGAACTTGCCTTCACGTGCCGCGTATTCAACCACCTTGCCCGCGCCGCCCGCCAGGTCAGCGGCATACCAGGCGATGGCCAGCAGCCCTAGGGCGATCACGATCATCTGCACAAAATCCGTCATGGCCACCGACCACATGCCGCCGTAGAGCGTATAGATCAGCACGATGGCCGTTCCAATGACCATGCCCATGGTGATGGAGACGTAGCCCTGGGTCAGCAGGTTGAACACCAGGCCCAGCGCCGTGATCTGTGCGGCGACCCAGCCCAGGTAGCTGAACATGATGATGGCCGAGCAGGCCACCTCGATCACGCGCCCATACCGCTGGCGGTAGTAGTCACCCAGGGTGATGAGGTTCTTCTTGTAGAGCTTGTAGGCAAAAAAGAGGCCCACCAGAATCAGGCACATGGAGGCGCCAAACGGGTCCTCCACCACCGAGCCCAGGCCCCCGTCCACAAACCGTGCCGAGACGCCCAGCACGGTTTCCGAGCCAAACCAGGTGGCAAAGGTGGTTGCGATCACCACCGCCAGGGGCAGGCTGCGGCCCGCCACCGCGTAGTCGGCCGTGTTGTGCACGCGTGTGGCGGCATACAGCCCAATCCCGATCGAGGCCAGCAGGTACAGAACGATGAAGGTGATCAGCATGGCGCCGCTCCGAAACTCCAAGGAAGGTTGCAAAAAGCAGGTGCGCCCCGGCCTTGCTCCTTCGAGGCGCCGAGGCCCCTGCAGACCCAGGGGTGACAGCTTTGTGACGGGACACGTAACAAAAGTTGGTGCGGATTATGAAGGCAACTTCCGTGCCGCTCGCCCCACTTCAGAAAATCCGCAGCCGCACAAACAGCTGCATCGCCAGAAGGCCCAGCACAAAACCTACTCCCCCGTAAATGATGGACTGAAGCAGCCGGTTGGTGCGGTGCTGGGCTTCGAGCAATTCGCGCAATGCATGCTGCTGGGTGGTGGGGCGCTGCCGCAGGGCGTCATAGACCAGGCGCGGCAGCTCGGGCAGCATTTTTGCGTAGTGCGGCGCTTCAGCGCGGAGTTCGCGCCACAGGCGCTGGGGCCCCATCTGCTCAAGCATCCATTTTTCGAGGAAAGGCTTGGCGGTGCTCCACAGGTCGAGTTCGGGGTCAAGCTCGCGGCCCAGGCCCTCGATGTTGAGCAGGGTCTTTTGCAGCAGCACAAGCTGCGGCTGGATTTCCACCTGAAAGCGGCGGGAGGTCTGGAACAGCCGCATGAGCACCATGCCCAGCGAGATTTCCTTGAGCGGCCGGTCGAAATACGGCTCGCACACCGCGCGGATGGCCGATTCGAGATCGTTCACGCGCGTTTCGGGCGGTACCCAGCCGCTTTCGATGTGCAGCTCGGCCACACGCTTGTAGTCGCGCCGGAAGAACGCCACGAAGTTCTGCGCCAGGTACTCCTTGTCCACTTCCGTGAGCGTGCCCACGATGCCGAAGTCGAGCGAGATGTAGCGCCCGAACGTGGCCGGGTCCAGGCTCACCTGGATATTGCCCGGGTGCATGTCGGCATGGAAAAAGCCGTCACGGAAAACCTGGGTGAAGAAGATGGTGACGCCGTCGCGCGCGAGTTTGGGAATGTCCACCCCGGCGTCGCGCAGGCGCTCGATCTGGCTGATGGGCACGCCATTCATGCGCTGCATCACCATCACTTCGGCGTGGCAGAAGTCCCAGAAGATCTCGGGGATCAGCACCAGGTCCAGCCCCTGCATGTTGCGGCGCAGCTGGGCGGCGTTGGCGGCCTCTTTTACCAGGTCCAGCTCGTCATGCAGGTAGTTGTCGAACTCTGCCACGACTTCGCGAGGCTTGAGGCGCTTGCCATCCGCAGACAGGCTCTCGACCCACCCGGCCATCATGCGCATGAGGCTCAGGTCCTTTTCGATCACCGGCAGCATGCCCGGACGCAGGACCTTCACCGCGACTTCGCGCTCCAGCCCCTGGCGGTCACGGAGCGTGGCGAAATGCACCTGCGCAATGGAAGCACTGGCCACTGGCACCCGGTCAAAAGACGTGAAGACTTCATCCACGGGACGGCGAAACGCCCGTTCGATGGTGGCAATGGCTATGTTGGGGTCAAAAGGCGGGACCCGGTCCTGCAGGCGGGCCAGCTCGTCGGCGATGTCGGGGGGCAGAAGGTCGCGGCGCGTCGAGAGCACCTGGCCAAACTTGACGAAGATGGGGCCCAGGCTCTCCAGCGCCTCGCGCAGCCGCTGTCCGCGTGGCGCATCCAGCTTGCGCCCCACCGACAGCACGCGCGAGATCATGCGCAGCCACGGCTTTTGAAAGCTGTCGAGCAGCAAGCCGTCAAGGCCAAACCGGAACACCACCCACAAGATGGCTGCCCCGCGCAGGAAACGCTTCATGCGTCGGCCCGGTCAACGCCGGAGGTCGGCGACAGTGGCGGCGTGGCAGGCGGCACCGGCGCGTTGGCGCTTGCGGGCATGCGCGCGCCCACAAACTGGCGCAGCGCCTGGGCAGCCCGGCGGGCGAACTGCCCCAGCGTGTGCGCGGGCGCGTCACCGATCACGCGGGCAAGGTCTTCTTCCACATCCCAGCGCACGTGGTCCACCAGCCAGTTGATTTCTGCCGCCAGTTGCACGTCGCCTTCAATGCGAATGGCCGGCTTGTCGCCGCGCAGCGCGGACTGTGCCAGGCTGAGCGCAGAGGTGTCGGTCACTTCAAGCCGCAGATCCGGCACAGCGGATTCGGGGGCCAGGTTGAACAGGCCTGCGGGCGTAATCACCAGGGCCAGCGAGTACGCACGCCACTGCACCCGTGCGATGCGTCCCTTCTGGCGCACAAGGCGGTCCGTGGCCTCTTTTTCCTGCATCAGCACGTGGTTGAGGAACAGCACCATCCGTTGCTGCATCTCGTGCACAAGCCACTGCGGGGGCTGCGGGCCGGCGGCCAGGCGCTCAAAGAGGCCGTTCAGAAAAGGAAAAGGGGACTGTGGTGTTGCCATAGTCCCCGATTATTCCCTGAACTCGGATAGCCCCACAGCGGGGGCCTTTCCGTGGTTACTGCAGGGCCTGCACGCCTGCCACCAGCCAGCCGGTGCCGCCCGCCTTGGGCTTGGTCATGTTCCAGACCTCGCGGAAGGGGCTGGGGCCCGCGGAAGGCTCTTCGCGGATCATTCCCGAGAACTCGACGCTGGCCATGTAGCCATCGCCCAGGTCTTCAATACCCAGCAGCTGGGCTTCGATCATCACCACGTCCGTGAGGTTGGGTTGCGCCCCGCGGTGCTCCTCGCGTTCTGCCAGCTGGGTGCGGATCTCCTCGAGCATGCTGTCGGTCATCATCGAGCGCAGCGTGGAGATGTCCGAACGGTCCCAGGCGGCCTGCAGAGTGACGAAGTTGCGCTTGGCCGCTGTCAGGAAACCTTCGGCATCAAAATCGGCCGGCACGCCCCAGTTCTGCGAACCGGAAAGGCCCGATCCAATCACCACGCCGGAGCTTGCACCCACCTGTCCGGTGCGCGATGCATCAAAGGCCATGCTGCTGCGCTCCCAGGGGCGTGCGGAGGCGTCGTTGCCCACGTTGTTGGGGCTGTACTGTGGAGGCACCTGGGCCGCCGCCGGGGTGGCGGCGCCACCCGCGCCCTGGAAAGCCAGCGGCGAGCCACCAGCCATGTTGCCGCCCTGGCGCGCGCGCATCACCATCTTGAAGATCGCAAAGGCCAGCATGGCAAACAGGGCGATCATGAGGATCTGACCGAACCCTTCGCCCAGGCCGAGCGAGCTGGCCAGCCATGCCAGGCCCAGGCCAGCGGCCAGGCCACCGAGCATCGCGCCCCAGGGCTTCTTGGCTGCCGCTGCGGCAGGCGCAGCACCCGCAGTCGCAGGCTTGGCGGCCGTGTTCGTGGCGTTCTGGGCCGGAGCGCCCGGCGTCGCGGGGGGCGTTGCCGAATCACGCTGGGTCACGTTGCTGGACTGCTTGCCCATCGACTTGCCGCCACCCAACCGCTTGGCATCCGCGTCGGCGTGTGCAAACGCCAGCATTGCCACCAACACCACAGACCACAGTTTCATCATGACTTCTCCGTCTCCGTTAATCCATCCGAGCGCTGCAACACGCAGCCGCTCAGCACTTGATTCCAACATGCAAGGCAACAATTCCGCCTGTCATGTTGTGATAGTCCACATGCCCAAAACCATTTTTTTGCATGAGGCTTTTGAGCTCTTCCTGCCCCGGGTGCATGCGGATGGACTCGGCCAGGTAGCGGTAGCTCGCGTCGTCGCCCGCCACCAGCTTGCCCAGCTGGGGCAGCACCTTGAACGAATACCAGTCGTACACCTTCGAAAGCGGCTTGGCCACCTTGGAAAATTCGAGCACCAGCAGCTTGCCACCCGGCTTGAGCACGCGGCACATCTCGGCAATGGCCAGGTCCTTGTGGGTCATGTTGCGCAGGCCAAAGGCCACACTCACCACGTCGAAATGTGCGTCAGGAAACGGCAGCTTTTCGGCGTCGCACACCAGCGTCGGCAGCACCACACCCGCATCGATGAGGCGGTCACGCCCCACCCGCAACATGGCTTCGTTGATGTCGGTGTGCACCACGCGGCCCGACGCCCCCACCTTTTTGGAGAACGCCAGCGCCAGGTCGCCCGTGCCACCCGCAATGTCGAGCACCTGGCTGCCTTCGCCGAGGTTGGCCACCATCACGGTGTAGGCCTTCCAGGCACGGTGCAGGCCGACCGACATGAGGTCGTTCATCACGTCGTATTTGGAGGCCACAGAGTCGAACACGCCCCGCACGCGGCGTGCCTTCTCCTGCTCGTCCACCGACTGAAAACCAAAATGCGTGGTGCTCATAAGAATCATGCTAGGCGCGTGTACGCCCGAGGTACAGCGACAACCCCGCACTGAAACGGGGCATGTGTCGCAATTTGGACAACGCTATTGAAACAAAACCGGCCGCCAGCGTAATCAGATATTGCGCTGATAGCTATATTTTCAATAGCACCTTGGTGCGCAGGGACATGCGCGGCTTTACGCGCAGGGCCCTCGCAGAGCGCGGTCAGGCGCCTTCAGTGGCTGCCACAGGCATGGCCTCCACCACCGCCCTTGGGCGCCATGGGCGCATCGCGGTCGGCACCGGCAGCAGCCAGCCGCTCGACATACTGGGCCCACAGCGCATCCTGCTGCTGGCCCAGTTCGTAAAGATAGTCCCAGCTGAAGATGCCGCTGTCGTGCCCGTCCGAGAACGTGGGCTTGACCGCGTAGTTGCCCACCGGCTCCAGATTGACCAGCGCCACATTGCGCTTGCCCGTCTGCAGCACCTCCTGCCCCGGGCCGTGGCCCTGCACTTCGGCCGAGGGCGAGTACACGCGCATCAGCTCGAACGGAATGCGGAACGTGGCGCCATCCGAAAAGCCCACCTCCAGCACGCGCGACTGCTCATGCACCGTCAGGGCCTGCGGCGTGGGCGCACCCGTTTTCAAACCTGCCATGGAATCACCTTGAGAAAACTGTTGTCAGAAACGACGGCTGCCATTGTCCCACCCGTCCCGGCGCAAGCTGCCAGCAAGGTCACCGGGCGGCCCACTGCGCCAACTTGGACTGCAGGTAGGCCTCCAGCGCGGGCAGCAGGGCCTGCACAGCAGCCTCTGGCGCTGCCGGGCTGGGCCGCTGCGCAGTGGCCCACACGGGCGCGGGGAAGTGGCTGTCCCAGTCAAACCGCGCAATCACGTGCCAGTGCAGGTGCGGCACCATGTTGCCCAGCGCCGCGATGTTGACCTTGGCGGGCGAGAGGTGCTGGCGCAGGCCCTGTTCCACCAGCGCCACGGCCTCCATGCAGTGCACGCGGTCCGCGGCGGCCAGGTCCGAGAACTCGGCCACATGCGCGTTCCAGACCACGCGGTAGAAGGCAGGGAAACCCGCCTCCTGCGCGCGGATGACACGCAGGCGCTCGCCGCGCCAGACCAAGGCACCACCGTCATCGGTACAGAGGGGACAGCTCATTCAGACAGCTCCCCAAAGCTTTTCACGTCACGTACCGCACGAAACTGGCGCGACCGCAAGCGAGGGACATCGAGCAAGGGCCGCCCCGCAGTGAGGGCGTCGCCCCCCTCCCGCGCAGCGAGAGAGGGGCTGAGGGCCGCGGCTCCAAGCCTGCCAGCGCAGGCTTGGACGGCCCCGAAGAGCTGTCGCCTCTGGCGGCTGCACCGAGGCGCGGAGCGACTCAGGAGGAGCCTCATTTACACCAACACGCGTTCAATGCCGCCGTTGTTGGCCTGCTGCACGTACTCGGGCATCCAGTTCTCGCCCAGAATCTCGCGCGCCATCTCGACCACAATGTAGTCGGCTTCAAGCAGGCCGTTGTTCAGATCGCCTTCGTAGCGGTTCAAGCCCTGCAGGCAGCTGGGGCAGCTGGTGAGGATCTTCACGTTGTCCTGCGCACCTACCGCGCCGCTCTCGCGCAGCTGGGCCTCGCCCTTCTTGATCTCTTCTTCCTTGCGGAAGCGCACCTGCGTGGACACGTCGGGCCGCGTCACACCCAGCGTGCCCGACTCGCCGCAGCAGCGCTCGCTCTTCAAGACCTGCTCGCCCACCAGCGCCTTCACGGTCTTCATCGAATCGCCCAGCTTCATGGGGTTGTGGCAGGGCTCGTGGTACAGATATGCGCCCTTGCCTTGCAGGGTGATGCCCTTCTCCAGCAGGTACTCATGGATGTCGATGATGCGGCTGCCCGGGAAGATCTTGTCAAACTCGTAGCCCTGCAGCTGGTCATAGCAGGTGCCGCAGCTCACCACCACGGTCTTGATATCAAGGTAGTTGAGCGTGTTGGCCACCCGATGAAAGAGCACCCGGTTGTCGGTGATCATCTTCTCGGCCTTGTCGAACTGGCCGCTACCGCGCTGCGGGTAGCCGCAGCACAGATAACCCGGTGGCAGCACCGTCTGCACCCCGGTGTGCCACAGCATGGCCTGCGTCGCCAGGCCCACCTGGCTGAACAAACGCTCCGACCCACAGCCGGGGAAATAGAACACCGCCTCCGTCTCGGCCGTGGTGGCCTTGGGGTTGCGGATGATCGGGACGTAGTCCTTGTCCTCGATGTCGAGCAGCGCACGCGCCGTCTTCTTGGGCAGGCCACCGGGAAGCTTCTTGTTGATGAAGTGGATCACCTGCTCCTTGATGGGCGCGGTGCCCACCGTGGCGGGCGGCTTGGCCGTTTGCTTGCGGCCCACCTTGCGCAAGAGTTGAACGGCCAGGCGCTGGGCCTTGAAGCCCACGTCCACCATCGCCGAACGCATGAACTTGATGGTGTCCGGGTTGGTGGCGTTGAGCATGGTCATCGCCAGCGCGTTGCCGGGGCGGAAGCTCTTCTTGCCCATCTTGCGCAGCAGGTTGCGCATGTTCATGGTGACATCGCCAAAGTCGATCTTCACCGGGCAGGGGCTCTCGCACTTGTGGCACACCGTGCAGTGGTCGGCCACGTCCTCGAACTCTTGCCAGTGCTTGATGCTCACGCCCCGGCGGGTCTGCTCTTCGTACAGGAAGGCTTCTACCAGCAGCGACGTTGCCAGGATCTTGTTGCGCGGGCTGTACAGCAGGTTGGCGCGTGGCACATGCGTGGCGCACACGGGCTTGCACTTGCCGCAGCGCAGGCAGTCCTTGACCGAATCGGCAATCGCGCCGATGTCGCTCTGCTGCATGATCAGCGACTCGTGCCCCATCAAGCCGAAGCTCGGGGTGTAGGCGTTGGTCAGATCGGCATGCAAAAACGCAGGGCGCAGCGCCGGTTTTGAAGCCAAATTGGCCTCTAGCGCTTGTCCATCAAGCGCCAGCAGCTCCTTATTTCGTAGCAACTTGCCTTTGTTGAAGCGCCCCTGCGGATCCACGCGCTGCTTGTACTCGGCAAAAGGGCGCAGCTCTTCGTCGGTCAGAAACTCCAGCTTGGTGATGCCAATGCCATGCTCGCCCGAGATCACACCGTCCAGGCTGCGCGCCAGCACCATGATGCGTTCGACCGCCTGGTGCGCCGTCTGCAGCATTTCATAGTCGTCACTGTTGACGGGCAGGTTGGTGTGCACATTGCCGTCGCCCGCGTGCATGTGCAGAGCCACCCACACGCGGCCCTTGAGCACACGCTTGTGGATGGCGGTGACTTCGTCCAGCAGCGGCTTGAAGGCCGCGCCCGCAAAAATCGTCCGCAGCGGTGCACGCAGCTGCGTCTTCCAGCTCGCGCGCAGGGTGTGGTCCTGCAGCTGCGGGAAGAGTGTTTCCACGTTCTGCAGCCAGCCGGACCACAGGGCGCGCACCTCGGCCACCAGGGCAATGGCCTGCGCCACGCGGTCTTCCAGCAGCTCGGCCGACGGGATTTCGCTCGCGTCATCCTGCTTGCCCAGGGGCAGGTTGCCGCGCTCGAAGAAGTCGGTGAGCGCGTCGCACAGCTTGATCTTGTTGCGCAAGCTCAGTTCGATGTTGATGCGCTCGATGCCGTCGGTGTATTCGGCCATGCGCGGCAGCGGGATCACCACGTCTTCATTGATCTTGAAGGCGTTGGTGTGGCGGCTGATGGCGGCCGTGCGCTTGCGGTCCAGCCAGAACTTCTTGCGCGCCTCGGGGCTGATGGCGATGAAGCCTTCGCCGCTGCGCGAGTTGGCAATGCGCACGACCTCGCTGGTCACGCGCGCCACATCGTCGGCGTTGTCGCCCGCGATGTCGCCAAACAGCACCATCTTGGGCAGGCCGCCACCGTGCTTCTTGCTCTTGGTGGCGTAGCCCACCGCTTTCAGGTAGCGGTCATCCAGATGCTCCAGCCCGGCCAGCAGCACGCCACTGCGCTTTTGCTCGGCGAACATGAAGTCCTTGATTTCGACGATGGACGGCACGGCGTCCTTGGCGTTGCCGAAGAACTCCAGGCACACGGTGCGCGTGTGCTCGGGCATGCGGTGCACCACCCAGCGCGCGCTGGTGATGAGGCCGTCGCAGCCTTCCTTCTGGATACCGGGCAGGCCCGAAAGGAACTTGTCTGTCACGTCCTTGCCCAGGCCTTCCTTGCGGAAAGTCTTGCCCGGAATGACCAGGCGCTCGGTGCGTAGGGGCGTCTTGCCGTCGGCCTCGAAGTACTGCAGCTCGAAGGTGGCCGTTTCCACGTCATGGATCTTGCCCATGTTGTGGTCCAGGCGCGTCACTTCCAGCCACTGCGCCTCGGGCGTCACCATGCGCCAGCTGGCCAGGTTGTCGAGCGCCGTGCCCCAGAGCACGGCCTTCTTGCCACCCGCATTCATGGCGATGTTGCCGCCAATGCAGGATGCCTCGGCGCTGGTGGGGTCCACCGCAAACACAAAACCTGCACGCTCGGCCGCATCGGCCACGCGCTGCGTCACCACGCCGGCTTCGGTCCACACGGTGCCGACTTCGCTGTCCATGCCCGGCAGGCGGCGCATCTCCACCTCGGTCATGGCTTCAAGCTTTTCGGTGTTGATGACCACACTCTTCCACGTCAGCGGAATGGCGCCGCCGGTGTAGCCCGTGCCGCCCCCACGCGGGATGATGGTCAGGCCCAGTTCAATGCAGCCCTTGACCAGGCCGGCCATCTCGGCCTCGGTGTCGGGGGTGAGCACCACAAACGGGTATTCGACGCGCCAGTCGGTCGCGTCGGTCACATGGCTCACGCGGGAGAGGCCGTCGAACTTGATGTTGTCCTTGGCCGTAAGGCGCCCCAGGGTCTTCTGAATCTGGCGGCGTAGCTGTGCGGCCTGCTCGAAGGTGGCGTTGAATTCGGCCACGGCACGGCGCGCGGCCACCACCAGCTCGCCCACCAGGCGGTCGCGCCCGGCATCGTCGGCGGGGGTGCGGCGCTTGTCGACCTCGGCCAGGCGGTGGTTCAGGGCATCCACCAGGAGCTTGCGGCGGGCGGGGTTGTCCAGCAGGTCGTCCTGCAGGTAGGGATTGCGCTGCACCACCCAGATATCGCCCAGCACCTCGTACAGCATGCGGGCCGAGCGGCCGGTACGGCGCTCCTTGCGCAGCTGGTCCAGCACGTTCCAGGCCTCGGACCCCAGCAGGCGGATCACAATCTCCCGGTCGGAGAACGAGGTGTAGTTATAGGGAATCTCGCGCAGACGGGCGGGCTCGGCGGCCTGCGTCTGCAGGGCAGCCAACGCTATCGGAACATTCATAGGATCAACCTGGGGTAGGCGCTGCGCGCCCTCGTGCCTTGGGGCCGGAATTTTATGCCACGCCCTCCCAGCGCGCCGGCAGGGCGCGCGCACCGGGCGCCACGCAGGGGATTCGAAAGCAACGTTTCAAGCAAAAAAGGCCGCCAGCTCTTATGCCATAAGCGCCAATAGCTATCAAATAAGGAGCAACATTAAAACAGCACGCGGCTGCGCAGTGTGCCTGTGACCTTGGCCAGCTCGTCCAGCGCGATGTCGGACGAGGCTGCATCAATGTCGATCACCACATAGCCGATCTTCTCGTTCGTCTGCAGGTACTGGGCCGCAATGTTGATCGCGTTGTCCGAAAAGATGCGGTTGATCTCGGACAGCACGCCCGGCACATTGCGGTGGATGTGCAGCAGGCGGTGCTTGCCGGGGTGGGCGGGCAGCGCCACTTCGGGGAAGTTGACGGACGAGGTGCTGGTGCCGTTGTCGCTGTATTTCACCAGCTTTTCCGCCACTTCCAGCCCGATGTTGGCCTGTGCCTCCATGGTGGAGCCGCCGATGTGGGGCGTGAGCAGGACGTTGTCCAGCCCGCGCAGGGGCGACTGGAATTCGTCCTTGTTGGTGCGCGGCTCCACCGGAAACACGTCGATCGCGGCGCCGAGCAGCTTCTTGGCCTGGAGCGCTGCAGCCAGCGCCTCGATATCTACCACGGTGCCGCGCGCGGCGTTGATCAGGATGCCGCCGGGCTTCATCGCGGCGATTTCAGCGGCGCCGATCATGCCCTCGGTGGACGGCAGCTCCGGTACGTGTAGGCTCACGATGTCGCTCTGGCCCAGCAGGTTGTGCAGGCTGTGCACCTGCCGCGCATTGCCCAGCGGGAGCTTGTTGACCACATCAAAGAACGCGACATGCATGCCCATTGCCTCAGCCAGCACCGACAGCTGGGTGCCGATGGAGCCATAGCCCACGATGCCCAGGGTCTTGCCACGGATCTCGTAGGCGTTGTCGGCTGATTTCAGCCATCCGCCCCGGTGCGCCACCGCGTTCTTCTCGGGAATGCCGCGCAAGAGCAGGATGGCTTCGGCCAGCACCAGCTCGGCCACAGAGCGGGTGTTGGAATACGGCGCATTGAACACCGCAATGCCCCGCTCGCGCGCGGCGTTCAGGTCCACCTGGTTGGTGCCGATGCAAAAGCAGCCCACGGCCACTAGCTTGCCGGCATGGGCAAACACCTCTTCGGTGAGCTGCGTGCGCGAGCGGATGCCCACAAAGTGCACGTCGGCGATCTTGCGCTTGAGCTCTTCATCCGGAAGGGCTCCGGAGACAGTTTCGATCTGGGTGTAGCCCGCCGCTCGGATCACATCCACCGCAGAGGAATGGATGCCTTCGAGCAACAGAAATTTGATCTTGTTCTTGTCCAGCGAGTTGGTGGCCATGGCAGTAGAAGGTGTGTGAAAAAAAGGCGCTGTCACAACCCTGGCAGCGCGGGCGGGTGGCTTGGCAGACTATGCACCAACGATCCTGCAATGCACAAAACCTTGCAGCGCTCGGTATATTCGTTCCAACCTGTCACAAAAGAGTCACAATCGCAGCCCCTGCACCTGCCCCACGGGGTTTCCCCGGTTGTTACACGGGGGGTGCCATGCGACAACGACACACCATTGTCACAACGGCTCCATAGCATCCGGCCCTTGTGCATTTCGTCATCCTTGGAGGAACATTCATGCAAGTCAAGCATCTGGCGCTATCCGCCGCCATCGCACTGTCCGTCTGCGCACCCGCGCAGGCGCAGCAGGTAGAGATTCAGTGGTGGCATTCCATGAGCGCAGCGCTCGGTGACTGGGTCAACGACCTGGCCAAGCAGTACAACGCCAGCCAGACGAAATACAAGGTGGTGCCCACCTACAAGGGCACGTATGACGAATCCATGACGGGCGCCATCGCCGCCTTCCGTGCGGGCAACGCCCCCCACATCCTGCAGGTGTTTGAAGTCGGCACCGCCACCATGATGGCCAGCAAGGGCGCCATCGTGCCCGTGGCCAAGGTGCTCAACGACGGCGGGTTCAAGTTCGACCCCACGCAATATGTGTCCGCCGTGGCCGGTTACTACACGGCACCCAACGGCCAGATGCTGAGCTACCCGCTCAACAGCTCCACCACCATCTTCTATTACAACAAGGACGCCTTCAAGAAGGCGGGCTTGGACGCCGACAAGCCGCCAAAGACCTGGCCTGAAGTCTTCGCTGCCGCCTCCAAGCTCAAGGCCAGCGGCCACAGCTGCCCCTTCACCACCAGCTGGATCAGCTGGACGCAGCTGGAGAGCTTCTCGCTGTGGCACAACACGCTGTTCGCGTCCAAGAACAACGGGTTTGACGGCAACGATGCACAGCTGCAACTTAACTCGCCCCTGCACGTGCGCCACTTCGAGAACCTGGCCAAGGCCGCCAAGGAAGGCAGCTTCGTCTACAAGGGCCGCGCCAACGCGCCGGATGCTTCGTTCCCCTCGGGCGAGTGCGCCATGATCACCGGCTCGTCGGGCCTGTATGCCCGCGTGGCCAAGGAAGCCAAGTTCGCCTACGGCATCTCCACCCTGCCCTACTACGATGACGTGAAGGGCGCCCCCCAGAACACCGCCATCGGTGGTGCTAGCCTGTGGGTCATGTCCGGCAAGAAGGCCGAGGAATACAAGGGCGTTGCCGACTTCCTGAACTTCCTGAACGACACCAAGATCCAGGCCGCCAGCCACCAGCGCACGGGTTACCTGCCCGTGACGATGGGCGCCTACCAGCTGACCGAAGCTTCGGGCTTCTACACCAAGAACCCCGGCACCGACGTGGCGGTGACGCAGATGATCAAGAAGGCCACCGACAAGTCGCGCGGCATCCGCCTGGGCAACTTCGTGCAGGTGCGCACCATCATCGACGAGGAAACCGAACAGATCTGGGCCGGCAAGAAGACCCCCAAGGAAGCCCTGGACACGGCCGTCGCCCGTGGCAATGAGCAACTGGCCCGTTTTGCCCGCGCCAACAAGTAAGTAAAGCTGCCGAAAGTCTGTTCGTGCCACCCCGCCCTGGCGGCGGGGTGGCATCGAAAGCCCGCCGCCCCGTCAACCGCACTGGTTCACGGGGCGGCGGGGTTTTCTTTTTGAGAGTTTCGACATGGAAAAACGCGTTCTTTTTCGCTCTGCATGGTTGCCCTGGGTGCTTCTGGCGCCACAGCTCATCATCATCAGCGTGTTCTTTTTCTGGCCAGCGGGCCAGGCCCTGGTGCAATCGTTCCAGATGCAGGACACCTTCGGTTTCTCGAAGGAGTGGGTGGGGTTTGACAACTTCAAGGCCCTGTTCAGCGACCCCGGTTACCTGGCCTCCTTCAAGACCACGGCCTTCTTCTCCATCCTGGTGGCGGTCAGCGGCATCACGCTGTCGCTGTTCCTGGCCATCTTTGCCGATCGCATCATCAAGGGCGCACTGGTCTACAAGACAGCCCTGCTGCTGCCCTACGCCGTAGCGCCTGCCGTGGCGGGGGTGTTGTGGATGTTCATGTTTTCGCCCTCGCTGGGCGTGGTGGCCTACATGCTGCGCCAGTCGGGCTTTGACTGGAACCACATGCTCAACTCCGATCACGCCATGGCACTGATCGTGATTGCCGCGGTGTGGAAACAAATTTCCTACAACTTCCTGTTCTTCCTGGCGGGCCTGCAATCCATCCCCAAGTCGCTCATTGAAGCAGCCGCCATCGACGGCGCAGGCCCCTGGCGCCGGTTCTGGAGCATCCAGTTCCCGCTGCTGTCGCCCACCACCTTCTTCCTGCTGGTGATCAACGTGGTGTACGCCTTCTTCGACACCTTCGCCATCGTCGACTCCACCACCCAGGGCGGCCCCGGGCGTGACACCTCCATCCTGGTCTACAAGGTGTATTACGACGGCTTCAAGGCCATGGACATGGGCGGCTCGGCCGCGCAGTCGGTGGTGCTGATGGCCATCGTGGTCGTGCTCACCGTGATCCAGTTCCGCTACGTTGAGAAAAAGGTTCAATACTAAAAATGGTCGAACGCAGCCCTTATCTCACCGCGTTCTCGCACCTGATCATGGTGCTGGGCGTGATCATCGTCGGCTTTCCGCTGTACCTGGCGTTCGTGGCCTCCACGCACACCGCGCAGGACATCGTGCAGGCCCCCATGCCCATGCTGCCCGGCAGCAACTTCTGGCAGACCTACCACGACACACTGTTTGGCGGCGGCTCCGGCCCCGGCTCCAGCGCGCCCGTGGCCCGCATGATGTGGGTGAGCTTTGTCACCGCCATCGTCATCACCGTGGGCAAGATCGCGATTTCGCTGCTGTCGGCGTTTGCCATCGTGTACTTCCGCTTTCCGTTCAAGGGCATCTGCTTCTGGCTGATCTTTATCACCCTGATGCTGCCGGTGGAAGTGCGCATCGGCCCCACGTACGAAGTCGTCTCCAACCTCGGCATGCTCAACAGCTACGCGGGCCTCACGATCCCGCTGATCGCCTCGGCCACGGCCACGTTCCTGTTCCGCCAGTTCTTCCTGACGGTGCCCGACGAACTCGTCGAGGCGGCACGCGTGGACGGCGCCGGCCCCATGCGCTTTTTCAAGGACATCCTGGTGCCGCTGTCGCGCACCTCGATTGCAGCGCTGTTCGTGATCCAGTTCATCTACGGCTGGAACCAGTACCTGTGGCCGCTGCTCGTGACCACGTCCGAAGACATGTACCCCGTGGTGATCGGCATCAAGCGCATGATTGCCGGCGGCGACTCGGGCAACGAGTGGAACATCGTGATGGCCACCGCCCTGCTCGCCATGCTGCCCCCCGCGCTGGTCGTGGTGCTCATGCAGCGCTGGTTCGTCAAGGGCCTGGTAGACACTGAAAAATAAGACAAATAACCCGCTAGCGCTTATGCATCAAGCGCTTTCAGCTATCAAATTTATTGCATCATGGCATCCATCTCCCTTCGCAACATCGTCAAGCGCTACGGCCACGGGCCCAAGGCCAACCAGGTGATCCACGGCGTCAATGCCGAAGTGCAGGACGGCGAGTTCATCGTCATCGTGGGCCCGTCGGGCTGCGGCAAATCCACCCTGCTGCGCATGGTCGCGGGCCTGGAAGAAATCTCCGGCGGCGAGCTGCGCATTGGCGACCGCGTGGTGAACAACCTGGAACCCGCCCAGCGCGACATCGCGATGGTGTTCCAGAACTACGCGCTCTACCCACACATGACGAACTTCGACAACATGGCGTACGGCCTGAAGATCGCCAAGGTGCCCAAGGACGAGATCAAGGCGCGCGTGGACAAGGCCGCCAAGATCCTGGAGCTGGGCCACCTGCTTGAGCGCAAGCCGCGTGAACTCTCCGGCGGCCAGCGCCAGCGCGTGGCCATGGGCCGCGCCATCGTGCGCCAGCCGCAGGTGTTTTTGTTCGACGAGCCCCTGTCCAACCTGGACGCCAAGCTGCGCGCCCAGACCCGCCTCGAAATCCAGAAGCTGCACCGCGAGCTCGGCATCACCAGCCTGTTCGTGACGCACGACCAGGTCGAGGCCATGACCCTGGCCGAACGCATGATCGTGATGAACGCCGGCAACATGGAGCAGTTCGGCACGCCCGAAGAGGTCTACCACACGCCGGCCACCACGTTTGTGGCCAGCTTCATCGGCTCGCCGCCCATGAACCTGCTCAAGAACGCGCCCAGCGCCGCACCGGGCACCATCCTGGGCATCCGGCCGGAGCACCTGGACGTGCGCAGCGAAGGCTGGGAAGTCAGAGTCGAGACCGTGGAGCTGCTGGGTGCAGAGCGCCTCATCTACGGCCGCATCAATGGCGAGCAGATCATCGTGCGGGTGGAAGAAGGCACGCACGCACCCGCGCCGGATTCGGTGATTCACGTGGCGCCGCGAGCCGACCGCCTGCACGCGTTCGACGCCTCCACCGGCAAGCGCATTGCCGCATGAGCGCCGCCATTCCCGCGCCATGGCCCTACCCCCGCTGGATTGCCCACCGGGGCGCTGGCAAGCTGGCCCCTGAAAACACCCTGGCCGCGTTCCGCCTGGGCGCGCAATACGGCTACCGCATGTTCGAGTGCGATGCCAAGCTCAGCGCCGACGGCGTGCCGTTCCTGCTGCACGACGCCACGCTGGACCGCACCACCAACGCTGCGCAGCGCCTGGACTCCACGGTCAGCCGCACCGGTGGCGATCACCCGTTCAGCACCCTGGCGCAGCTGGATGCGGGCGCATGGCATTCGCGCAGCTACGCAGGCGAGCCCCTGCCCACGCTGGAACACTTGGCCCGGTACTGCATCGCCAACACCTTCCTGCTGAACATCGAGATCAAGCCGACCCCCGGCCTGGAAGAGAAAACCGGCCGGGTGGTGGCCGAACACGCTGCGCGCCTGTGGCAGGGCCAGGCCGTGCCGCCGCTGCTCTCGTCCTTCCGGCCCGAGGCACTGGCCGGTGCACGCGCCACGGCGCCCCAGCTTCCGCGCGCCCTGCTGCTGGATACGCTGTGGGACGGCTGGCACGGCGTGGCCCGCGAACTCGGCTGCGTGGCCATCGTCTGCAACCATGCGCTGTGGGATGCGGCGCTGGTGGCCCAGGTGCAGGGCGACGGACTGCGCGCGCTGAGCTACACGGTGAACGACGAGTGGGCGGCGCAGCGGCTCATCGACCTGGGCACCGACGGGATCATCACCGACCGGGTGGACCTTTTCAGCCCGGCTGCGCTGCAAATACCCGTTTAGCTACTATTTTGATAGCTGCTAGCGCTTGATGGATAAGCGCTAGCGGGTAATTTTGTTCATATTTTCACCCCTCCACACACCCACCCGGCTGTGTGCGCAGGTAGCCGGCTACCACGGCCAGCAGCGCGTCCAGGTGCTGCTGCAGCGGCGCAAAACCCGCATTGGGTGCGCGCGTGTCCTCGTCCATGTACACCGGGCGGCGGATCTCGATCTGCAGGCTGTGGCGCCCCAGCGCGGGCTGCCCGATGCGGCCGATCAGCTCCACGCCCTTGTACGGCTCGTTGATGGCCACGCTGTAGCCAAAGCCACGCAGCGTGTCGCCAATCAGGTGCAGAAACTCGGGCGCACAGGTGGTGCCATCGCGGTCGCCCAGCACAAAGTCAGCGAGCGGCGGCGCGTCCGTGCGGCCCAGCCGACGGTACACATCATTGGGCATGGAATGCAGGTTCAGGTGCCACACGCGGCCAAAGCGCTGCACGCTCGCGTCGATGGCCTGCTGCAGCTGCGCGTGGTAGGGGCGCCAGTAGCCCTCGATGCGCCGCTGCACCTCGGCCACGGTGCGCGGGCGGGCATACAGCGGCGTGGCCACGCCATCCTTGCTGATCTGCTGCCAGATCAGCCCCAGGCCCTGGCGCGTCTTGGGCCCGGGCGCCAGCGGCACGGGCCACGCGCCGTCGATCTGCGCGGGGTCCATGTCGTTGTCGGCCCGGTTCACGTCGATGTAGGTGCGCGGGAAGGTCGCGGCGATCAGCGTGGCGCCATGCGCGGGCGCGGTGTGCCACAGGCGGTGCACATGCGTGTCCTCGCCGCGGCGCAGCAGCGCCAGCGGCACGGCATGGCCGAAATCATCGGGATAGGCCGTGCCGCTGTGGGGCGAGTCGCACACCAGCGGCAGCGGCTGCCCGGCGGGCCGCCAGACCTCGACCGGGGTATCCGGCCGGGGGCTCAGGTTGTCGTCTTGCCAGATCAAGATGGCGCTCAGTCCAGCTTGATGTTGGCGCGCTTGGCCACGGCCGCGTAGCGCGCGATGGCGGCGTCGATCTGCCTGGCGAACTGCTCGGGCGTGTTGGCCATCGATTCGCCGGAGATGCCCTTTTGTTTTTCCAGGTAGTCGGGCATGGCCATGGCCTTGTGCGCGGCGGCGTTCAGCTTGGCGATGATCTCCCTGGGCGTGCCGGCCGGCGCCACCAGGCCGAACCAGCCGCCATCACCCATGCCGGGGTAGCCCAGCTCGGTGTAGGTGGGCACGTCGGGCAGCACGGGGCTGCGCTTCAACGCCAGCACGGCCAGCGGGCGCAGCTTGCCCGACTGGATGTTGGTCAGCGTGGAAGGCAGGTTGTCCGTCATGGCGTTGACGTTGCCGGCCAGCGCATCGACCGCAGCCTGGCCCGCGCCCTTGTAGGGGATGTGCAGCAGATCGATGCCCGCCAGATCCATGAAGTTTTCGATGTTGGCGTGGCCCAGCGAGCCGGTGCCGGGCGAGGCGAAGGTGTACTTGCCGGGGTTCTTTTTGGCCAGCGCCACGAACTCCTGCATGGTCTTGGCGGGCACGCTGGGGTGCACCACGAAAACGCTGGGCACGCTCATCACGTTGGTGATGGGCGCAAAGTCCTTCACGGCGTCGTACGGCAGCCTGGCGTAGATGGCGGGGTTGGCGCCGTGCGTGCTTACCGTGGCCATGCCGATGGTGTAGCCGTCAGGGGCTGACTTGGCGATGGCATCCGCGCCGATGGAGCCGCCAGCGCCGCCCTTGTTGTCCACCACCACGGTCCTGCCCAGGATGGGGCCCATCTTGTCGGCCAGCAGGCGGGCCACCATGTCGGTGGAGCCGCCGGGGGCAAAGGGAACGATGAGCTTGATCGGGCGGTTGGGGTAGTCCGCCGCCTGGGCGTGAGCCAGGGGCGCAAAGGCAGCGGCCGCCGCGCAGGCAGCCAGGGTGGACAGCAGGGTTCGGCGCAGTGCCATGGGGTTCTCCTCGGTATTTGAAATGGGGCAGTCCGATTCTTGAGCGCAAGGGCGCCTGCGAAAAGCGACAAAATGGCGGCAACCCATTACCAACGCTCATGGATCATCCCGCATGCGCATCCACTCCCCATCGCTGCCCGAACTGCACGCCTTCGCCACGGCGGCGCGGCTGGGCAGCTTCTCGCAGGCGGCCGAAGAGCTGAGCGTGACGCAGGGCGCCATCAGCCGCGCCATCGCGCGGCTGGAAGAGCACCTGGGCATTGCGCTGTTTGCCCGCGAGGGGCGGCGCAGCGTGCTCACGCGCGCCGGGGCGGACTACCTGCAGGCCGTGGGGCCGTCGATGGCCACCATCGAATCGGCCACCCTGGCCGTGCGCACGCGCCGCAGCCCGCGCCAGCTGCGTCTGTCAGTGCCGCCCACGCTGTTCAGCTACTGGCTGATTCCGCGCCTGCCGGATTTCAGTGCCCGCCACCCCGGCATCGGCCTGACGTTCGCCCCCTACCGCCGCGACGACGCCCTCACCGCGCCGGACATCGACGCGTGGATCCGCGTGGGCCAGGCGGACTGGCCCGCAGGCATCACCGCCGACTATCTGGTGGGGCGCGAGCTGGTACCCATCTGCCGCCCGGCCGACCTGCAAGGGCCCCAGGCGATCCGCACCCCTGCCGACCTGCTCGCGCGGCCCCTGCTGTTTCACACCAACTACCCGGACAACTGGGAGCGCTGGTTCGCCGCGGCAGGTTGCCCCCACGGGCCGCTGCAGCCGGCGGCGGATTTTGACCAGGTCTCGCTGCTGGTGCAGGCGGTGATGGCGGGGCTGGGCGTGGCAGTGGTGCAACGTGCGCTGGTCGAACCGGAACTTGCCGTTGGCCGCATCACCGTGGCCGTGCCGCACACCGTTACGCTGGACCGCGGCTACCACCTGTGTGTGCCCGTCCACCGCGCGCCCAGTCCGGCCCTGGGCAGCCTGCGCGCATGGCTGCTGGCGCAGGCCGCAGGTTGAGCAGTTGCAAGCGTCGGCGATCAGCCACGCCAGCCGCGCACCAGAACCCACTGGCAGGTGGCGCAGCCCAGCACCAATGCCGCATACGTCAGCATCTTGCCGTCGCGCCCCCACACCACCAGGCCCGCCGCCAGCACGGCCACGCCCACGGCGAACAGAATGCCCAGCCGTAGCCACCAGGCCAAGGCAAGCGGGCTGCGCGAACCGATGAGCCCGCCACAAAGCACCAGCACCAGCGCGATGGCTGCCGCCGGGGCGACAAAATTGAGGAGGTGGTTGACGATGTCCAGTGGACCCATGAAATTGACCCAGATCAAGGCTTGAACAGGCAAGGCCGCCTGTACGGGCCAACAATTTTATAATCGGCCACTATGGCAGTCTGGGCCCTCGGCATCAACCACACCACCGCGCCGCTCGATCTGCGTGGCCGGTTCGCGTTCGCGCTCGACCAGATTGCCCCCACACTGCACGGTTTGCGCCAGTCGCTGGGCACCACCAGCCGCCACCCGGGGGTGGAAACGGCCATCATCTCCACCTGCAACCGCACCGAAATCTACTGCGCCGGTGAGCAGCCCGCCATGGACCATACGCTGGGCTGGCTGGCCCAGAGCGGCGGCGTCAGCCCCGCGCTGCTGCGCTCGCACTCGTACACGCTGGAAGACAGCCTTGTCGCACGCCACGCCTTCCGCGTGGCCAGCGGGCTCGATTCGATGGTGCTGGGCGAGGCCCAGATCCTGGGCCAGATGAAGGACGCCGTCCGCGCCGCCGAAACCGCTGGCGCCCTGGGCACCACGCTCAACCAGCTCTTTCAGCGCAGCTTTGCCGTGGCCAAGGAAGTGCGCACCAGCACCGAGATCGGCGCACACAGCATCAGCATGGCCGCCGCCGCGGTGCGTCTGGCGGGCCAGCTGTTTGAAGACATCTCCGAGACCAAGATTTTGTTCGTCGGCGCGGGCGAGATGATCGAGCTGTGCGCCACGCACTTTGCCGCCAAGAACCCCAAAGCCATCGCCATTGCCAACCGCACGCTGGAACGCGGCGAAAAGCTCGCCACCCGCTTCGGTGGCGAGGTAATGCGCCTGGCCGACCTGCCCGAGCGCCTGCACGAGTTTGACGCCGTCATCAGCTGCACCGCCAGCAGCCTGCCCATCATCGGCCTGGGTGCCGTGGAGCGCGCCCTCAAGAAGCGCCGCCACCGCCCCATGTTCATGGTGGACTTGGCTGTGCCCCGCGACATCGAGCCCGAGGTCAAGGCCTTGGGCGACGTGTACCTTTATACCGTGGACGACCTGGCCAGCGTGGTGCAAACCGCGCAGGCCAACCGCCAGGCCGCCGTGGCCCAGGCCGAGGCCATCATCGACGCGGGTGTGCAGAGCTTCATGCACTGGATGGAGCTGCGCAGCCCCGCCGCCGCGGCCGGCGGTGTGGTGCCGCTGATCCAGCAGCTCAATGCCCAGACGGACGAGTGGCGCGCACTGGAGATCGCCCGCGCCAAGAAGCTCTTGGCCAAGGGCGAGGACGTGGATGCCGTGCTTGAAGCGCTGTCGCGCGGCCTCACTCAGAAGATGCTGCACGGCACCCTGGCCGAGCTGCGCGCGGGCGATGCCGAGATGCGCGCCCAGACGGCCCAGACCGTCTCGCGCCTGTTCCTGCGCTCGCAAAGCAAGACGCCCAACAACAACGGCCTGTAGCGGCGCTCGCCCGCTCCCGCAGCCGCCCCGATTTTAAGCCAAATCGGCCTCCAGCGCTTTACCAATAAGCGCCACCAGCTACCAAATTCGTAGCAAAACACTTTTCCAGAATCCCATGAAACCCTTTCTCCGAAGCCAGCTGGAGCGCTATGCACAGCGCCTGGGCGAGCTGGACTTTTTGCTCTCGCGCGAAGACATCATGAGCGACATGGCGCAGTACCGGCGCATCTCCGTCGAGCACGCCGAAGTCACGCAGGTCGCAGGCCGCTACGCCCGCTACCAGCAGCGCGAGGCCGACCTGGCGGGCGCGCGCGAGATGCTGGAAGACCCCGACATGGCTGAGATGGCGCGGGAAGAAATCGAAAGTAGCGAGGCCGAACTGGTGCAGCTGGAGGATGAACTGCAGCGCCTGCTGCTGCCCAAGGACCCCGACGACGCACGCAACGCGTTTGTCGAAATCCGCGCGGGCACGGGTGGTGACGAATCCGCCCTGTTCGCCGGCGACCTCACGCGCATGTACACCCGCTACGCCGCCAACGTGGGCTGGAAGGTGGAGGTGGTGAGCGAAAACGCGGCCGAGCTGGGCGGCTACAAGGAAATCGTGTTGCGCATCGAGGGCGCGCCAGGATCAGGCCCCTCCGGCAGCGGTGTGTACGGCGCGCTCAAGTTCGAATCCGGCGGCCACCGCGTGCAGCGCGTGCCCGCCACCGAAACCCAGGGCCGCATCCACACCAGCGCCTGCACCGTGGCCGTGATGCCCGAGCCCGACGAGCACGAGGCCATCAAGCTCAACCCGGCCGACCTGCGCATCGACACCTTCCGCGCCAGCGGCGCGGGCGGCCAGCACATCAACAAGACCGACTCCGCCGTGCGCGTGGTGCACTTGCCCACCGGCATCGTGGCCGAATGCCAGGACGGCCGCAGCCAGCACAGCAATAAGGCCAAGGCGCTGCAGGTGCTGCAGGCACGTATCCAAGAAAAGGAGCGCAGCGAGCGCGCCGCCAAGGAGGCCGCGCTGCGCAAGGGCCTGATCGGCAGCGGCGACCGCAGCGACCGCATCCGCACCTACAACTTCCCGCAGGGGCGGCTCACAGACCACCGCATCAACCTCACGCTGTACAAGCTGCTGAACGTAATGGAAGGCGACCTCTCTGACGTGCTGCAGGCCCTGCAGCATGCCCGCGAGGCCGAGCAGCTGGAGGAGCTGGAATCGGGAACGGCTGGCTGATCACCGTCGGAATTTGTATCAAATAGGCCTCAAGCGCTTATCCATCAAGCGCCATAAGCTATTAAAAACATAGTGAACTGCTCCGCACCTACTTTGGCCCAGGCGCTCAACCAGGCCCACACGCTGGGGCTGGAACGCATCGACGCGCAACTGCTGCTGCTGCACGCCGTGGCGCGCCCTGACGCGGGCCGAGCCTGGCTGCTGGCGCACGACACCGATGCGATGGACGAGGCCGCACACGCCCAGTTCCTGGCCCTGTGCCAGCGCCGCGTGGCTGGGGAGCCCGTGGCCTACCTCACCGGCCGCAAGGAGTTCTACGGCCTGCCGCTGCAGGTGGACGCGCGCGTGCTGGACCCGCGCCCTGACACCGAAACGCTGGTGGACTGGGCACTGGAGGTGGTCGCCCCGCTGGCAGCACCGCGCGTGGTGGACCTGGGCACCGGCAGCGGCGCGATTGCACTGGCGCTGCAAAGCCAGCGCGCTGACGCCAAGGTACTGGCGGTGGACGCGAGTGCCGATGCATTGGCCGTGGCCCAGGCCAATGCACAGCGGCTGGGTTTTCCGGTGCTGTTCCAGCGTGGTGATTGGCTGCAAGGCGTGGATGGGGTTTTTGACGCGATCGTCTCCAACCCCCCCTACATCGCCAGTGCCGACCCCCACCTGGCCGCGCTGACGCACGAACCTTTGCAGGCCCTGGCCAGCGGCGCAGACGGCCTCGAAGACATCCGCACCATCGTCGCCCAGGCGCCCGCCCACCTGCGGCCGGGCGGCTGGCTGCTGCTGGAGCATGGCTACGACCAGGCCCAAGCCGTGCAGGCCCTGCTTTTTGCCCAGGGCTTTACCCAGGTGCAAAGCCGCAATGACCTCGCCGGCATCGCGCGTTGCACCGGTGGTCAGTGGCCCGTGGCCCAGACAGTGAAATAATCACCCCCATCGCGGGCTCCCAACCCCACTGCCCGCCAGCCCCTTTCAAGGAGTATTCCCATGAGCGACACCCAACAACGCATCGACGCCCTCGTCAAATCCAGCGATATCCTGCTGTTCATGAAGGGCAACGCCAGCTTCCCCATGTGCGGCTTCTCGGGCCGTGCCATCCAGATCCTGAAGGCCTGCGGCGTGGACCCCAAGGCTGTGGTCACCGTCAACGTGCTCGAAGACGAGGAAATCCGCCAGGGCATCAAGGAATACAGCAACTGGCCCACGATCCCCCAGCTGTACGTGAAGGGCGAGTTCATCGGTGGCTCGGACATCATGATGGAGATGTACGAGTCGGGCGAACTCAAGCAGGTGCTGGGCACCGAAGGCTGATCGACGCGGCCACTACCCCGTGCAAACCAGGCCGCCTTCGGGCGGCCTTTTTGTTTGCCCGCAACAGTGGCACCAAACGGGGGCTTTTCCGGTACTGAAGCGGGCATGTAGTGTGCTTGAATGGTTGCGTGAAGTAACCCTCACAGGAGCATGCAATGACCAGCCATAGCCTTGTTCCCCAGCCACCGGCGTTGCGCCTGCCGGTGGCCCAGATGCGCAATGTGTTCCACCCCGGCGATGTCGAGCGCAAGCTCGCACGGCTGCAGGAGTCGGGCAACCAGCGCGAATACGAAACCCTGCGCACCGTCTACGAGCGCATGCTGGAACGTGGTCCTGAGCGCTTTCAGGTCAAGCCCTCGGGCATCCCCGACATGGCCAGCCTGTATGAGCAGTTGCCCAACTTCACCGAGGTGCTGGACGACGTCAAGCGCCATGTGGCGCTGGCGCAGGACAGCAGCGATGGCCTGGAGGTCACGCCCATGCTGTTGCTGGGCCCGCCCGGCATTGGCAAGACCCACTTTGCGCGCCACCTGGCCGAACTGCTGGGCACGGGCATGAACCTCTTGCCCATGAGCTCCATGACCGCAGGCTGGCTGCTGTCGGGCTCGTCGGCGCAATGGAAGGGGGCGCGGCCGGGCAAGGTGTTCGAGGCGCTGGTGGAGGGTGAATACGCCAACCCCGTGATCGTGGTGGACGAGATCGACAAGGCCAGCAGCGATGCACAGTACGACCCGCTGGGCGCGCTGTACAGCTTGCTGGAGTACGACACGGCCCAGAGCTTTACCGACGAGTTTGCCGAGGTGGCCATCGACGCCAGCCAGGTGATCTGGATCACCACCGCCAACGACACGCGCGGCATCCCCGACCCCATCCTGAACCGCATGAACGTGTTCGAGGTGGAGGCGCCCACGCTGGAGCAGGCGCGCACCATTGCCCGCAACCTGTACCAGGGAATCCGCGCAGGGCACGACTGGGGCCGCCTGCTGGACCCGGAGCCCCTGGATGATGTGCTGGACCACCTGGCGCAGATGCCCCCGCGCGAGATGCGGCGGGCGCTGATGACGGGCTTTGGCAATGCGCGGCTGGACCGGCGGTCCACGGTGGAGATTGCTGATCTGCCCAAGGCGGCGTCAGGGCGCAGCCGCATCGGTTTCGTGCAATAACAAGGCCCCCGCCGCCAGTCCTGCGCTCGCCCGCAGGACTGGCCTTCGGGGCCCCACCCGCGAAGGCCCACCTGGCCCCCCGGTGTGTGCACACCTGGGGTAGGTGCCTGCGGAACGCCCAGATACACTCAGTCATCCGGTGTGCCGCAGCGCCACGCTCCGTCGCCATTCATGACCCTCTCCCAAAGCCTCTTTGTCATCGGGCTGCTGATTGCAGCCAGCGCCTTTTTCTCCATGGCCGAGATCTCGCTCGCCGCAGCGCGCCGCTTGCGCCTGAGGCAGATGGCGGATGAGGGCGATGCCCGTGCCGACATGGTGCTGCGCATGCAGGAGCAGCCGGGCGACTATTTCACCGTGGTGCAGGTGGGTCAGAACGCCGTGGCCATTCTGGGCGGCATCGTGGGCGAAGGGGCGTTGAGCCCACACTTCACCGCCCTGTTTGCGCTGTGGCTGTCGCCAACGTCTGCCCAGACCGCCGGGTTTCTGGCATCGTTCCTGGTCATCACCTCCCTGTTCATCCTGTTTTCGGACCTTTTTCCCAAACGCCTGGGCATGGCCAACCCGGAGCGGCTGGTGGTGGGGCTGGCAAAGCCGATGGCCTGGTGCATGACCTTGTTGCGCCCGCTGGTGTGGTTCTACAGCCGGGGGGCAGACCTGCTGTTCAGGGCCCTGGGGCTGTCATCGTTGCGCGATGACCGCATTACCTCCGACGACATCCTGGCGATGATGGAAGCCGGCGCGCGCGCGGGGGTGCTGGCCGCGCGGGAGCAGCAGGTCATCACCAATGTGTTTGAACTGGACACGCGCACGGTGTCCAGTGCCATGTCGCCGCGCGACCGTGTGGCCTTTTTCTTGCGGGACGAACCCGATTCGGTCATACGGCTGCGCATTGCGGCCGAGCCGTTTTCCACCTACCCCGTGTGCGAGGGCGACATCGACCACGTGGTGGGGTATGTGGATGCCAAAGACCTCTTTCAGCGGGTGCTGAATAACCAGCCCATTTCCTTGGCCGACGACAGCCTGGTTCGCAAGGTGCTGATCGTGCCCGACCGGCTGACCCTGTCGGAGGTGCTGGAACAGTTTCGCCATGTGCACGAGGACTTTGCGGTCATCGTGAACGAATACAGCCTGGTTGTGGGCGTGGTCACCCTGAACGACGTGATGAGCACGGTGATGGGCGACCTGGTGGGCCCGGCGGACGAAGAGCGGATCGTGCGGCGTGATGAGAACTCGTGGCTGATCGATGGCGTGACCCCGGTGCAGGACGTTTTGCACGCCCTCTCGCTGGACGAACTGCCCCACGCCGAGGAGTACGAAACCCTCGCGGGCTTTTTGATGGTGATGCTGCGCCGCGTGCCGCGCCGTACCGACAGCGTGAGCTGGGGCGGCTACAAGTTCGAAGTGCTGGACGTGGACAGCTACCGCATCGACCAGGTCATGGTCTCGCGTCTGAGCGTGCCTGGCGCTGACGGAAACAATGCCACCACCGCCAAGGTGGAGAGTGCAGCGCCTCCCAGCTAGGAGGCCGTGGCTGCAACCAGTGGGTCGGGGTTGCCGGGCGCCGGCAGGAGATGGGGCTTCTCGGCAAAGGCCCAGTTGCGCTGCGCGGCAAATACGGCATTGGGATAGGGCGGCCTGCCCCGGCTGCCGTTGTACCGGCCCAGCGCCATGAAAAGATCGCCCCGTTCACGGTCAATGTAGTGGCGCAAGATCACGCAGCCAAAGCGCAGATTGGTCTGCAGATGAAAGAGCTTTCCGGGGTCACCGTCGCCAATCACCCGTGTCCAGAACGGCATGACCTGCATGTAGCCCCGGGCGCCCACGCTGGACACGGCGTACTTGCGAAAAGCGCTTTCCACCTGGATGAGGCCCAGCACCAGAGAGACATCCAGACCGGCGCGCTTGGACTCGTACCACACGGTCTGCAGGAAATCGCGACGCACCTCCCAATCCGGCTTGCGACGGCGCAGGCGGTCGCTCTGGGTGCCCAGCCAGCGCAGGTAGTGCAGGCGGGCCTCGGTGGAGAAAAACTCCGGCTCAGGCGGCGCCTGGTTGGCAATGGCCGAACTGAGCGCAGTGCGCACCGAGTCCATCAAGGGCTCTTCGAGCTGGCCGCCTGCGTGGGCCCACTGCGGCGCACCCAGCCAGGCCGCTGGCGCCGCAAGCGTTGCCAGCGACACCAGGCAGCCGCGCCGGGATACCCCCGCGCCGGATGCCGCGAGCAGCGGGCTTTTCGAAGATGCACCGTGCATGCTCATACCGCCATGCGGCCCTTCACATGGGCCAGGATGTCGGCCACGGCCACCTTGGTGGCGGCAGCATCGCGGCGGTGCTGGTACTCGACCACACCGTCCTTCAAACTCTTGTCGCCGATGGTCACGCGGTGGGGCACTCCAATCAGCTCCCAGTCGGCAAACATGGCGCCGGGGCGCTCGCCACGGTCGTCCAGGATCACGTCCACACCTGCGGCCAGCAGGTCGGCATACAGCTGCTCGGCCGTGGCCTTGACGGCCTCGCTGCGGTCCATGCCCACGGGACAGACCACCACCGTGAACGGCGCAATCGCGTCCGGCCAGATGATGCCGCGCTCGTCGTGGTTTTGTTCAATGGCGGCGGCAGGCAGGCGCGTCACGCCAATGCCATAGCAACCCATCTCGAAGAACGCCGGCTTGCCGTCGTCGCCCAGGAAGGTCGCGTTCATGCCCTTGCTGTACTTGGTGCCCAGGTAGAACACGTGGCCCACTTCGATACCACGCTCGATCGCCAGCTCGCCCTTGCCGTCCGGTGAGCGGTCGCCCGCCACCACGTTGCGCAGGTCGGCCACCATGTCGGGCTCGGGCAGGTCGCGGCCCCAGTTGACGCCGGTGATGTGAAAATCCACCTCATTGGCGCCGCAGATCCAGTCGGCCATCAGCGCGACTTCGCGGTCCACCACAATCTTCAAGGGCTTTTTCAAACCAATGGGGCCCAGGTAACCGGGCTTGCAGCCAAAGTGGTCTTCGATTTCACCCAGCGTGGCAAAGCGGAAGTCCGCCAGCCCGGGCACCTTGCCCACCTTGATTTCGTTCATGTCATGGTCGCCACGCAGCAGCAGCAGCCACACCTGGGTCTTGACGATTTCGCCGGCTTCGTTGGTTTCGTCAGTTGCCAGCACCAGCGACTTCACCGTGGTGCTGAGTGGAACACCTAGCAGCTCCGCCACATCCGCACAGGTGCTCTTGCCCGGGGTGGCCGTCTTGGTCAGCACTTGCGTGGCTGCACCGCGTGGGCCTGCAGGGGCCAGCGCCTCCGCCTTTTCCATATTGGCGGCGTAGTCGCTCTGTGGGCAGTAGACAATGGCGTCTTCCCCCGTGGCGGCAATCACCTGGAACTCTTCCGAAAGATCCCCACCGATGGCACCGCTGTCAGCCGCCACCGCACGGTAGGTCAGTCCAAAGCGGTCGAAAATGCGCCGGTAGGCCTGTGCCATCACCTGGTAGCTGGTCTTGGCGGCCGCCTGGTCGCGGTCAAAGCTGTAGGCATCCTTCATGATGAACTCGCGGCCGCGCATGAGGCCAAAACGGGGGCGGCGCTCGTCGCGGAACTTGGTCTGGATCTGGTAAAAGTTTTTCGGCAGCTGCTTGTAGCTCTTGAGCTCCTGGCGTGCGATGTCAGTGATCACTTCCTCGCTGGTGGGCTGCACCACAAAGTCGCGGCCATGACGGTCCTGGATGCGCAGCAGCTCGGGGCCCATCTTCTCGAACCGGCCCGTCTCCTGCCAGAGTTCTGCAGGCTGGACCACGGGCATGGTGAGCTCCACCGCGCCCGCGCGGTTCATTTCCTCGCGTACGATGGCCTCGACCTTGCGGATCACCCGCAGCCCCATGGGCATGTAGTTGTAGATGCCAGCGCCCAGTTTCTTGATCAGCCCCGCCCGCGTCATGAGTTTGTGGCTGACCACTTCGGCATCCGCCGGAGCTTCCTTGAGGGTGGAGATAAAGAATTGGGAGGCTTTCATCGGGATCGCTAGCAGGCGGAACGGGGCCGTCCACTTGCTGCGCGCAAGGCGCCGTGCATAATGGACACAGTTTAAAAATTTGGGGTTTGATTATGCTTGACCGGGACGGCTTTCGGCCGAACGTCGGCATCATCCTGCTCAACCAGAAAAACCAGGTGTTCTGGGGCAAGCGTATACGCACCCACAGCTGGCAGTTTCCGCAGGGTGGCATTGACCGGGGTGAAACCCCCGAGCAAGCCATGTTCCGCGAACTGCATGAAGAGGTGGGATTATTGCCCAACCACGTGCGCGTGGTGGCCCGGACCCGGGACTGGTTGCGTTATGAGGTGCCTGACCGGTACATCCGCCGCGATGCGCGCGGACACTACAAGGGCCAGAAACAAATCTGGTATCTGCTACAACTGGTAGGGCACGACTGGGACTTGAACCTTCGTGCCACCAACCATCCGGAGTTTGACGCCTGGCGCTGGAACGACTATTGGGTGCCGCTGGACGTGGTGGTGGAGTTCAAACGTGGCGTCTATGAAATGGCGCTGACGGAGCTGGCCCGCTTTCTGCCCCGGCATGAGCAGCGCAACCGCTATCTGCGCAGTGGCATGCGAACCCGTGAGGGTGAAAATGCAGGCACGATGTTCAGGACCGGCTCGATGCTGGTCAATCCGGGCATGGAGCTTCCGCCGGGAGCCAGTTTCGATCCCGACCCCCAAAACAGCGTGCCCGGGGAGCTCGATGGCCTCCCTTCGGTCACCGAGCCGCGCTAGCCGTTTCGCCCTCGCACTTGCTCAGCGACCGTGGCAAGCCCATGAAAAAAACGCCTGCGGATGCAGGCGTCTTGCTATGGAGGGGCGTATACAGACCGGCGGATGTTTCGCCCTCAGCGTGCGCCAAGCACCATGTTGTCGCGATGCACCATTTCGGGCTCTGCAGCGTAACCGAGCAGCCGCTCGAATTCGGTCGAGGGCTTGCGGCAGAGCATGCGCGCCTCGGCCGCCGCATAGTTGGCAAGGCCCCGGGCAATCTCTGCGCCGGACGCGTCGCGCACCGCAATCACGTCGCCCCTGGAGAAGTCGCCCTCCACTGCGGTCATGCCGATGGGCAGCAGACTTTTGCCTTCGTCACGCACCTTGGCCACCGCCCCGGCATCGACCACCACCGATCCACGCAATTGCAGATGATCGGCCATCCACTGCTTGCGGGCCTGCTTTTTCTGCGTCTGAGCCACCAGTAAAGTGCCCAGAGCCTCGCCACGCACCAGGCGCACGAGCACATCGGATTCGCGCCCCCAGGCAATCACGGTGGAGGCGCCGGAACCCGCCGCCCGCTTGGCCGCCAGGATCTTGGTGATCATGCCGCCCTTGCCAATGCTGGAACCCGCGCCACCGGCCATGGCTTCGAGCGCCGGGTCACCGGCTTTGGCTTCGTGCACAAACTGCGCAGACGTGTCACGGCGTGGGTCGGCGGTGTACAGGCCCTTCTGGTCGGTGAGGATGATCAGCGCGTCGGCCTCGACCAGATTGGCCACCAGGGCGCCCAACGTGTCGTTGTCGCCGAACTTGATTTCGTCGTTGACGACGGTGTCGTTCTCATTGATGACCGGCACCACGCCCAAACGCAACAGCGTCAGCAGTGTGGAGCGCGCGTTCAGGTAGCGTTCGCGGTCGGCCAGGTCCGCATGCGTGAGCAGCACCTGCGCACTGCCCATGCCCTGCTCGCGCAGTTTCGTTTCGTACATCTGCGCCAGCCCCATCTGCCCGACGGCAGCGGCGGCCTGCAGCTCGTGGACCTCGTGCGGCCGCGTGGTCCAGCCCAGGCGCTTCATGCCTTCGGCAATGGCACCGCTGGACACCATGACGACCTCGCGCGGCGCACCGCCATCGCCGCGCACCAGCGCCGCCAGCTGGCGGCTCCACTCGCCAATGGCGGTTTCATCAAGGCCGCGGCCTTCGTTGGTCACAAGACTGGAGCCCACCTTGACCACGATGCGGCGGGCATCACGCAATACGCTGGAAACCATTTTTAAGCATTTTTGGCTGCTAGCGCTTACCCATCAAGCGCCACCAGCTATTGAAAATATAGCACCAAGGTTCTATTGACCCGGGCTGGGATCAGGCGGGAGCATCTCCGGCAAAGCGTGGATCCACCTCCACCGGCTCGTTCTCGGTGCGCTGCTCGGACTGCACATGGCGGAAGATGGCATGAATCAGCGGCTCGCAGCCTTCCCGCGTCAGCGCGGAAATCTCGAACACCGGCCCCTTCCACTTGAAGCGCTTGACGAAGTCCTTCACACGCGCTTCCCGCTCGTCGGCAGGCACCATGTCCAGCTTGTTGAGCACCAGCCAGCGCGGCTTGTTGTACAGCTGCTGGTCATACTTCTTGAGTTCGTTGACGATGGCTTTGGCCTGGGCCACCGGGTCGACTGCATCATCGAACGGGGCCAGATCGACGATGTGCAGCAGCAGGCGGGTGCGCTGCAGATGGCGCAAAAACTGGTGCCCGAGGCCCGCACCTTCCGAAGCGCCTTCGATCAGACCGGGAATATCAGCCACCACAAAGCTCTGCTCCGGACCCACACGAACCACACCCAGGTTGGGGTGCAGCGTCGTGAAGGGGTAGTCCGCAATCTTGGGACGTGCATTGGACACGGCCGTGATGAAGGTGGACTTGCCTGCATTGGGCATGCCCAGCAGGCCCACATCGGCCAGCACTTTCAACTCCAGCTTCAGGTTCTTCTTCTCCCCGGGCCAGCCGGGCGTCTTCTGTCGCGGAGCGCGGTTGATGGCGCTTTTGAAGCGCATATTGCCAAAGCCGCCATCACCGCCTTTGGCGATGGTGATGACCTCACCCGGATTCAGCAGTTCATAGAGCACCTCGCCGGTCTCGGCGTCGGTGATGATGGTGCCAACCGGCATCTTGAGGGTGATATCGGTACCGGCGGCACCGAACATGTCCGACCCCATGCCATGCTCGCCACGCTTGGCTTCGTGCCGGCGCGAGTAGCGGTAGTCCACGAGGGTGTTGAGATTGGGGTCGGCCACCGCGAACACATGCCCACCTCGCCCACCGTCACCCCCATTGGGGCCGCCGAACTCCTTGTACTTTTCGTGCCGGAACGACACGCAGCCATTGCCACCATCACCGGCGGCAATGTCAATAAAGGCTTCATCGACGAACTTCATGGGATATCCAGTTTACAAAAGGGCGCAGCACCAGCACCAGACTGCCTGATTCTGTCGGAACTGCAGAACGCCTTGCAGGCGCCGTCTGCCGACGACTTGAGTGCCATCGTACAGACCAAACAACAAAGCCCCGGCAAAGCGGGGCTTCGATGGCTACCAGAGGAATGAACCTCAGGCAGGAGTCACATTGACCGTGGACTTGGACAACGCACCCTTGGTGCCGAACGACACGTGGCCGTCCACCAAGGCAAACAAGGTGTGGTCCTTGCCCACGCCGACATTGTTGCCGGGGTGGAAACGTGTGCCACGTTGGCGCACGATGATCGAGCCAGCGCTGATCAGTTCACCACCGAAGGCCTTGACACCCAGCATCTTTGGCTTGGAGTCGCGCCCGTTTCGCGTAGAGCCGCCGCCTTTTTTCTGTGCCATGACTAGCTCCTTCGATTAAGCAGCAATCGCACCGATTTGCAGCTCAGTGAACTGCTGGCGATGGCCTTGGCGTTTTTGATAGTGCTTGCGACGGCGCATCTTGAAGATGTGCACTTTGTCGTGCTTGCCGTGGGCCACAACGGTGGCTTTCACGGTTGCGCCGGACACCAGGGGTGTACCAACCTTCAGTTCAGCGCCGTTGCCGACAGCCAGAACCTGGTCGATCACAATTTCCTGGCCTACGTCCGCAGCAATCTGTTCTACTTTAATTTTTTCGCCGGAAGCAACGCGATACTGCTTGCCGCCGGTTTTTATGACCGCGTACATGTTGACCTCTTGATATGAGTTCTGCGGACGAATTTCCACAGAGCCCAAGAGTATAGCGCATTGCCTCGCAAGGCGCCACCCTCACTGATCCCCGCACCGCACGCGATGCGGGACTGAAACGAAGCGCCTGCAGGCCTTCCTATAATCCGGGCTCTTTCTGTGACCACCATCTTGACTGACCACACCGCCCCCGCCGCCTCCCCGCTCCTGCTCGTAGCACAAGACATGCACGAGGTTGACAAGGTCATTGGTCAGCGCCTGACGTCCAGCGTTCCGCTGGTGGCCCAGATATCGCAGTACATCATTGCTGCAGGGGGCAAAAGGCTGCGGCCCGCCTTGCTCCTAATGGTGTGTGGTGCGTTGGGCTACCGGGGGGCACATCGGCACAGCCTCGCCGCAGTCGTTGAGCTGATACACACCGCGACTCTGCTGCATGACGATGTCGTCGATGCCTCCACCTTGCGCAGGGGTCGCCCTACCGCCAACGAGACGTTTGGCAACCCTGCGAGTGTCCTTGTGGGTGATTTTCTGCATACCCGCTCCTTTCAGATGATGGTCGAAGCGGGCAGCATGCGCATCATGGAGATACTCTCGGAGGCCACCAACGTGATCGCCGAGGGAGAGGTGTTGCAGCTGATGAACATGCACGACGCGTCGCTCGACGAAGCGGGCTACCTGCGCGTCATACGCTCCAAGACGGCCAAACTCTTTGAAGCCAGCGCGCGCTTGGGCGCAGTGCTTGCCGGGGGTTCGCCAGATATTGAGGAGGCATGCGCAACGTACGGCCAAGCACTGGGCACCGCTTTCCAGATCATTGATGACGTTCTCGACTACGACGGTGACGTTTCGGAAATGGGAAAGAACCTGGGTGACGACCTGCGCGAAGGCAAATCCACCCTTCCCCTCATCGCTGCCATGGAGCGCGGCACAAAAACCCAGGCCGACGTCGTGCGCCAAGCCATCGAACAAGGCTCCACGGACCAACTCGCAGACATCGTGCGGATTGTTCACGAAACTGGCGCTTTGGAAGTTACACGGGCGGCAGCCGTTAACGAGGCCCATCGGGCCATGTCGGCCGCAGAGCGATTACCGACCAATGCATATTCAGCCGCTTTGCTAGAATTGGCTGCGCAGTTGTTAACACGACGTAACTGAGCCGATTGCACCAGAATCCGGGTGCAATCCGCCATTCGGGGTGTAGCTTAGCCTAGTAGAGCGCTACGTTCGGGACGTAGAGGCCGGAGGTTCGAATCCTCTCACCCCGACCAGGATTTCAATGGCCTTTTCCGCAATAGCACCCATTTCGTGGTGCTGTTGCCAATCTGCCGTCACTGTACAGCGTTCACCCGATCGGTGATGATAGGATGGATTCTTTTCCACACCTAACACATTACCGGTTACATGGCCGCTGTCGATACTGCCCCCAAAGAAGCCTCCGCAGTGGCCCTCCCCGGACTGGGCAGGGCCCTGATGTCTGCCGGCAAGCTGACCCAAAAGGCAGCGGAAGACATTTACAAAAAATCACAAATTAGCCGCACCAGCTTTATCGCAGAATTGACGGGATCCGGTGCGGTATCAGCGGCAGACTTGGCCCACACGGTTTCAGCCGTGTTTGGCGCTCCTTTGCTGGATCTGGAAGCGATTGATCCACTGCGGCTGCCCAAAGAACTTCTGGATGGCAAAATTTGCCAAGCCTACAAGGTAGTTGTTTTAAGCAAGCGCAATAATCGCCTTATTGTTGCCACGGCAGATCCTACCGATCAGGAAGCAGCAGAGAAAATCAAATTCACGACCCAGATGGGGGTGGATTGGATTATTGCAGAGTATGACAAACTGTGTAAATTGGTCGAAAGTACGACCAAGTCTACCAACGAGTCCATGGAAACGTTGGTCAGTGGTGGGGGCGATTTTGAATTTGACGACGCCCCCGTTGAAGAGACGCCGGACAACAATGATGCGGGCGCCACAGACGTCGAAGACGCTCCAATCGTCAAATTCCTGCACAAGATGCTGCTGGACGCCTTCAATATGCGCGCTTCAGATTTGCATTTTGAGCCTTACGAACACCAGTATCGCGTTCGATTTCGGATTGACGGAGAACTCCGGGAAATCGCATCGCCTCCGATTGCCATCAAGGACAAGCTGGCGTCCCGCATCAAGGTGATTTCACGTCTGGATATTTCTGAAAAGCGCGTTCCCCAAGACGGCCGGATGAAACTGAAGGTGGGTCCGGACAGGGTGATCGACTTCCGGGTGAGCACACTGCCGACCTTGTTCGGGGAAAAAATCGTTATCCGTATTCTTGATCCGAGTAGCGCCAAACTGGGTATTGATGCTCTCGGATATGAACCCGAAGAAAAAGAGCGACTGCTTGAAGCCATTGGACGCCCCTACGGGATGATTCTGGTAACCGGACCTACCGGCTCCGGTAAGACCGTATCGTTGTACACCTGCCTGAACCTCCTGAACAAGCCAGGTGTCAATATTGCAACCGCAGAGGATCCTTCCGAAATCAACCTGCCAGGCGTTAACCAAGTGAACGTTAACGAAAAAGCGGGCCTGACCTTTGCAGTTGCACTGAAGTCCTTTCTCCGCCAGGATCCGGACATTATCATGGTGGGGGAAATTCGCGATCTGGAAACGGCCGATATCTCCATCAAGGCGGCGCAGACAGGCCATTTGGTATTGTCCACACTGCACACCAATGATGCCCCGACGACGCTGACGCGCATGCGCAATATGGGTATTGCGCCCTTTAACATCGCCTCCAGCGTGATCCTCATCACCGCCCAGCGCCTGGCCCGCCGACTGTGCCCAGCCTGCAAGGCACCCGCAGATATCCCTCACGAGTCACTCCTGGAAGCAGGGTACAAGGAAGAGGACATTGACGGGAGTTGGGTCACCTATCGGCCTGTCGGTTGTTCAGCCTGCAATAACGGATACAAAGGTCGGGTAGGCATTTACCAAGTGATGCCAGTTTCGGAAGACATTCAGCGCATCATTTTGCGCGATGGCAGTGCACTGGAAATTGCGGAACAGGCGCGCGCAGAGGGGGTCCGATCACTGCGCGAATCAGGTTTGCACAAGGCGAGACTCGGCTTTACTTCACTGGAAGAAGTGCTGGCCGTCACCAACGAATAACGAGTTTGAGGGAACAGCATGGCAACAGCTGCATCACGCGATATCAAGGATTTTGTCTACGAGTGGGAAGGCAAGGACCGCCACGGTAAGATAGTCCGTGGCGAAGTGCGGGCATCTGGGGAGAATCAGGTGCAAGCCACTTTGCGTCGGCAAGGGGTATTTCCCACCAAAATCAAGAAACGCCGGATGCGGTCCGGCAAAAAGATCAAGCCCAAAGATATTGCCCTGTTCACCCGGCAGCTGGCAACCATGATGAAGGCCGGTGTACCGCTACTGCAGTCCTTCGACATTGTCGGACGGGGAAACACCAATGCAAGCGTCACCAAGCTGCTCAACGACATCCGATCCGATGTCGAAACAGGTACTTCGCTGAATGCGGCGTTTCGCAAGCACCCCATGTATTTTGACAGCCTTTATTGCAACCTTGTGGAGGCAGGTGAAGCAGCCGGTATTCTGGAGGCCCTTCTGGACCGGCTGGCTACCTACATGGAGAAGACCGAGGCGATCAAATCCAAAATCAGATCAGCTTTGATGTACCCGATATCAGTGATTATCGTCGCGTTTGTGGTTGTGACGATTATCATGATCTTCGTGATTCCTGCGTTCAAGGAAGTTTTCAGTTCTTTTGGCGCAGATTTGCCGGCCCCTACCCTTTTCGTCATGGGTATCAGTGAAATTTTCGTGAAATGGTGGTGGTTGATATTCGGCGTGATCGGTGGCGGATTTTTCTTTTTCATGCAGGCATGGAAAAGAAATGAAAAAATGCAAATGTTCATGGACCGGGTATTGCTGAAGATCCCAATTTTTGGGGCGCTGATTGACAAGTCGTGCGTGGCACGCTGGACGCGCACCCTGTCCACCATGTTTGCTGCCGGTGTGCCGCTGGTGGAGGCACTGGACTCAGTGGGTGGAGCGTCCGGCAATTCGGTGTACGCCATGGCGACCGAAAAGATCCAGCAGGAGGTCTCTACCGGTACCAGCCTCACCGCTGCCATGGGCAATGCGAACATCTTCCCGTCCATGGTCCTTCAGATGTGCGCGATCGGCGAGGAATCCGGTTCCATTGACCACATGCTGGGCAAGGCGGCGGATTTCTATGAGGCCGAGGTGGACGAAATGGTGGCGGGCCTGTCCAGCCTCATGGAACCCATCATCATCGTGTTTCTGGGTACGCTGATCGGGGGCATCGTGGTCTCCATGTACCTCCCCATCTTCAAGCTTGGCCAAGTTGTGTAATGGAGGAGATGCCAGTTTGGTGGAACGCAAGTTTGGGTGGGGTGCTGGGGCTTTTGATTGGCAGCTTTCTCAACGTGGTCATTTACCGGCTTCCCAAGATGATGGAGCGGCAATGGGCGCAAGAGATCCGGTCTGCCCAGGCTGAGGTTGCGCAAGCAGATGCCGCGCCCGCTGCTCCTGAACCTGAGCGGTTCAACCTCATGGTCCCTCGCTCCCGGTGCCAGTCGTGCGGGCACCTGGTGCAGTGGTACGAAAACATCCCCGTTCTGAGCTACCTTTTTCTGCGAGGCCGTTGCTCGGCGTGCAAGGCGCGGATCTCTGTACGCTACCCTTTGGTTGAGCTTGCGACCGGGGCGCTGTTCTTCCTTTGCATACAGCGCTGGGGCATGACGCCCACGGGGTTCGCATGGTGCGGATTCTCGGCCGCCTTGATTGCCTTGGCGTTTATCGATTGGGACACGACGCTGCTGCCGGACGACATCACATTGCCACTGCTGTGGGCCGGCCTCCTCGCGTCGGCGCTGCAGTGGATTGACGTGCCTCTGCATGCCTCCGTGTTCGGAGCAGCGGCCGGCTACCTCTCGCTTTGGCTGGTTTACTGGGGATTCAAACTTGTCACGGGCAAGGAAGGCATGGGGTATGGGGATTTCAAGCTGCTTGCTGCGCTGGGCGCCTGGTTTGGCTGGCAAGCCCTGGTCCCCATCATCCTGATGTCCTCGGTCATCGGCGCCGTCATTGGTATTGCCATGAAAGTTTTCAGCAGCCTGCGTGAAGGCGGATATATCCCTTTCGGCCCGTTTCTGGTTGGCGCGGGGTTCACCGCCATGGTGTTTGGCCCCAACGCCATTTTGAATGCCGTGCTGAATCTTGTGGGCCTGTAAACGATGAATCTGCGCAAGCGTCCCTTGCGCCTTGGCTTGACTGGCGGCATTGGCAGCGGCAAGAGCACGGTGGGCAGCATGTTGGCCGCACTCGGTGCCTGCCTCATTGATGCCGACCAGCTGGCCCGCGACCTGACAAGCCCGCGTGGCGCGGCCATGGATGCGATCCAAGCCACTTTTGGCGCAGATTTTGTGGATGCCACCGGCGCACTGGACCGCGCGCGCATGCGCGCCCTGGTCTTCACCCACCCCGAGGCACGCGCCCGGCTCGAAGGGATCGTGCACCCTCTGGTTACGCTGCATAGCAACGCGAAAGCCCTGCAGGCTGCGGACCAAGGCCATGCCCTGATCGTGTTTGACATTCCCCTGCTCGCAGAATCCGGCCGCTGGGCCCGCAGGCTGGACGCGGTCGTGGTGGTCGACTGTTCTGAAGCAACGCAGATCGAGCGTGTCATGCAGCGCAGCGGCCTGGCGCGTGAGGTGGTGGAAGGCATCATCGCGTCACAGGCCACCCGGCCCGCGCGGCGCGCCGTGGCAGATGCCGTGATTGCCAACGATGGCGATTGCTCGCTGGACGACCTGCGTCTGCACACCCGGCAACTGGCCACGCTGTTCGGGCTATGATGCGAACGCAACCGTTTGTGCTTTCACTCCATGCCGAGCGCCACCGGCGTCAGAATACTGCCTGAGCCCCCAGGAACCCGCCAGCGTGATCCTTTACGAATATCCCTTTAACGAGCGTCTCAGAACCTATCTGCGGCTTGAGCAGTTGTTCCGCCGGTTGGGGGAGTTGATCCCCCGCTCGCACGCGCTGGATCACCACTTTGCGCTGGTCACCATCTTCGAGATCATGGATGTGGCAGCGCGCGCCGATCTCAAGTCGGACGTGCTCAAGGACATCGAGAGACACAAGCACCAGCTCGACAGCTACCGCGGCAATCCCTCGATTTCGGAAGCGGCGCTGGACGCTGTCATTGCCCAGCTGGACCGCTGTTTCACAGCGCTCAATACCCAGTCGGGCAAGTCCGGCCACTCGCTCACCGAGAACGATTGGCTGATGAGCATCCGCAGCCGCGTGGGAATTCCCGGCGGCACTTGCGGTTTCGACCTCCCTGCGTACTACGCCTGGCAGCACCACACACCGGAGGTGCGCCAGCAGGCCCTCGAAGAGTGGGCATCGACCCTGGCTCCGCTGGCCGAATCCATCTATGTGTTGCTCAAGCTCCTGCGCGACTCTGGCGTGCCCCAGAAGGTGGCGGCAGAGCGCGGTCAATTTCAGCAGAACCTGCCCCAGGGCCGCACGTTCCAGTTGTTGCGCCTGCGCATCGACCCAGCCTTGAACCTGATTCCCGAGATCAGCGGCAACCGCCTGATCGTCTCGGTGCGGCTCATGCGGCTGGAGGGTGATGGGCGCCTGCACTCCTGCAATGAAGATGCGGCTTTCGAGTTGACCCTGTGCGCGTGAGGCGGCCAGCAGCAGGGCACCAGGCACAAACTTCAAGATCGACGAAAAGCATGGCTGAACCCACGCCCACCCAGCCCCAAGCACGCATCGTCACCTGCCCCAGTTGTGGCGGTGACAGCGTCTACAGCCCGGCCAATGTGTACCGCCCGTTCTGCAGCGAGCGGTGCAAGCAGATGGACCTTGGCGCTTGGGCCAGCGAGGATTTCCGCATGCCTGCAGAGGCTCCACCGGCCGACGAACTCTACGGTGATCCTCGGCTGCAGCACTGATTTTGGCGGGTTGCTCCACCGTATTTCAAGCGAAATTGGGCTCCAACGCTTACCAGTAAAGCGCGATTAGCTACTAATTTAGTAGCAAAACGACCCTTACTCCGGGGAATATTCCAAGCCGCGCTCTGCTGCGAGCCATTGCAGCACCGGATACGCGCCGGGCAACACCGGTGACACAGTCAGCGGCATCTGCTGCCACTCCATGGTCTGCCCTTCGCGCATTTCGAACTCGCCCGTCCATTCCCGCACCTTGCACCAGTGCAGGCGCACCAGGGCATGTGGGTAGTCGTGTTCGGTGACTTTCCAGACACTGGCAGCGCCAATGGTCACCCCCAGCTCCTCCACCAGCTCTCTGCGCAGCGCCTGCTCCACCGTCTCGCCGACTTCGAGCTTGCCACCCGGAAACTCCCAGTACCCGGCATAAGGCTTGCCCGGCGGGCGTGTAGAGAGCAGCATCGCGCCATCGGCACGCAGCAAGATGCCCACGGCCACCTCGGTGTGCTGGCGCGCCGTGGTCGCGGCGGGTGTTGCAGGTGCATCGTCGGACACGGCCACAGGATCAGCCATCGTGGCGCCCCGCATAGTCACGCGCAAACTGGTAGGCCACACGGCCGCTGCGCGAGCCGCGCTCCAGCGCCCAGACGAGCGCCTCGGGCCGTGCCGCCGCAATTGCGGCGGCAGAGGCCCCGAAGGATGCCAGCCACTGGGCGACGATGGTCAGGTACTCCTCCTGGCTGAAGGGGTAGAAGCTCACCCACAGGCCAAACCGCTCTGACAGCGAAATCTTCTCCTCCACCACTTCACCGGGGTGCACTTCGCCATCTGCGGTGTGGGTGTAGGTGAGGTTTTCAGCCATGTATTCGGGCAACAGGTGGCGCCGGTTGCTGGTGGCGTAGATCAGCACATTGGGCGTGGCGGCGGCCACCGATCCATCCAGGATCGACTTGAGCGCCTTGTAGCCGGGCTCGCCGTCTTCAAAGCTCAGGTCATCGCAAAAGATGATGAATTTCTCGGGCCGCTCGGCCACCACATCCACGATGTCGGGCAGATCGACCAGGTCCGCCTTGTCCACTTCGATCAGCCGCAGACCCTGCCCCGCGTAGGCATTCAGGCAGGCCTTGATGAGCGATGACTTGCCGGTACCACGTGCACCGGTCAGCAGCACGTTGTTGGCGGGCTTGCCCAGCACAAACTGCTCGGTGTTGCGCTGGATCTTTTCCTTTTGCCCCTCGATTTCTTTGAGATCCGCCAGCTGCATCGCAGCCACATGGCGCACGGGCTCCAGGGTGCCGTGGCCACTGCTGCGCTTGCGGTAACGCCAGGCAATGGACAAAGACCAGTCGGGCGCCCCGAGGGGCTGGGGCAGCACGGACTCGATGCGGGCGATCAATTGCTCGGCCCGCTCGATCAGATGTTCAAATTTTTGATTCATTTCAGGCTCTAGCGCTTATACAGAAAGCGCCGATAGCTATCAAATATATAGCAATTTCACGAGCGATAGTCTGCATTGATGGTGACGTAGTCGTGGCTGAAATCACAGGTCCACACCGTGTCGGAGGTATCGCCACGGCCCAGCAGCACACGCACTGTGATCTCGCTTTGCTTCATCACGCGCTGGCCGTCTTCCTCGCGGTAGGCGGGGTTGCGTCCGCCCTGAATGGCTACGTGTACGTCGTCCAGGTACAGATCGATCCCGGTCTGGTCGAGGTCGTCAATGCCCGCATAGCCCACGGCCGCGAGGATGCGGCCCAGATTCGGGTCGCTGGCGTAGAACGCTGTTTTGACCAGCGGCGAGTGGGCGATGGCGTAGGCCACCTTGCGGCACTCTTCGCCGGTCTTGCCGCCTTCTACCTGCACGGTGATGAACTTGGTAGCGCCCTCGCCGTCGCGCACGATGGCCTGGGCGAGCTTTTGCGATACCGCCAGCATGGCAGCCTTGAGGGCCTGGCCCTCGGCGCTTGCCAGCGAAGTGATGGGCGCATGCGCGGCCTTGTTGGTCGCCACCACCACAAACGAATCGTTGGTGGAGGTGTCGCCATCGATGGTGACGCGGTTGAACGAGCCATCGGCCAGTTCGCGGGCCAGCTGCTGCATGACGGCAGGGGCCACGCAAGCGTCCGTGGCCATGAAGCCGAGCATGGTGGCCATGTTGGGCCGGATCATGCCCGCCCCTTTGCTGATGCCGGTGATGGACACGGTGGCACCACCAATCTGCACTTGGGCCGAGAAGGCCTTGGGCAAGGTGTCCGTGGTCATGATGCCTTCTGCGGCGCGCGCCCAGTGGCCCGGCTGCGCGTCGGCAATGGCGGCGGGCAGGCCTGCCTCGATGCGGTCATTGGGCAGCGGCTCCATGATCACGCCGGTGGAGAACGGCAGGATCTGCTCGGGCGCCACGCTGAGCTGGCGCGCGAGGGCCACGCAGGTGGCGCGCGCACGCGCCAGGCCATCCGCGCCCGTGCCAGCGTTGGCATTGCCGGTGTTGATCAGCATGGCGCGGATGGGCTGCCCGCTGGCCAGGTGATCGCGGCTGATCTGCACAGGCGCGGCGCAAAAGCGGTTCTGCGTGAACACACCCGCCACGCTGGCACCTTCGTCCAGCAGGAACACGGTGAGATCCTTGCGGTTGGCCTTTCGGACACCGGCTTCGGCAACGCCGATGCGCACTCCGGCAATCGGGTGCAGATCGGCGGCAACGGGGGCAACTAGATTGACGGGCATGGAGGTCCTTGTGAAAAACTGCGGCCGATTATCCGGATAACCGTGGCGCGCCAATGAAAACACGGGCCGAAGCCCGTGTTGTGTGGATCAGAAAATCAGGCGAGTTTGCCGTGGCACTGCTTGTACTTCTTGCCGCTGCCACAGGGGCAAGGGTCGTTGCGGCCCACGCGGACGCCTTCTGGCAGAACCTGGCCCACGGTCTGGGCATCCACCGTGCTCTCGACCTCACCTGTTTCGGTCGGCGCGGTATAGGTCACGTTGGCAATGCTTTCGCCGCGGCTTTCCATCTCTTGTGCGGCCTGGTCCAGCTGCTCCTGCGACTGCACCTGCACGGTCATGAGGATCTTGGTGACTTCGTTCTTGACCTGGTCGATCAGCTGGCGGAACAGCTCGAAGGCCTCGCGCTTGTACTCCTGCTTGGGCTGCTTTTGCGCATAACCTCGCAGGTGGATACCCTGGCGCAGATAGTCCAGCGCGGAGAGGTGGTCGCGCCAGTTGGAGTCAAAACTCTGCAGCAGCACCATGCGCTCGAACTGCGTGAAGTTCTCGCGCCCAACCTGCGCCACCTTGGCGTCAAACGAAGCATGGGCTGCGGCCAGCACCTTCTCCAGGATTTCATCGTCGGTGATGGCACTGGCGCCCTGCACCATCTGCTGCAGTGCAATCGACACCTGCCATTCGTCGGCCAGCACTTTTTCGAGGCCAGCGAGGTCCCACTGCTCTTCCACCGATTCGGCGGGCACATACTGGCGCACCAGATCGGTCATGCAGTCCTCGCGCATGGCGGCGATCACGTCCGACAGGTCGGCAGCATCGAGGATGTCGTTGCGCTGCTGGTAGATCACCTTGCGCTGGTCGTTGGACACATCGTCGTATTCGAGCAACTGCTTGCGGATGTCGAAGTTGCGCGCTTCCACCTTGCGCTGGGCGGACTCGATGCTGCGCGTGACGATGCCGGCTTCGATGGCCTCGCCATCGGGCATCTTCAGGCGGTCCATGATCGCCCGGACGCGGTCGCCCGCGAAGATGCGCATCAGTGCATCGTCCAGGCCCAGATAGAAACGCGAGGAGCCGGGGTCACCCTGACGGCCCGAACGGCCGCGCAGCTGATTGTCGATGCGGCGGGATTCGTGGCGCTCGGTGGCGATGATGCGCAAGCCACCCAGAGCCTTGACCTTCTCGTGGTCGATCTTCCATTGTTCGCGCAGAGCCTCCACCTTGGCGGTCCGCTGGGCTTCCGACAAGGACTCGTCCGCTTCGATGGCCGCCACATCCTTCTCGATGTTGCCGCCCAGCACGATGTCCGTGCCCCGGCCCGCCATGTTGGTGGCGATGGTGATCATGCCCTCGCGCCCCGCCTGGGCCACGATGTCTGCTTCACGCGCATGCTGCTTGGCGTTCAGCACCTGGTGCGGCAGGCCTTCCTTGATCAGCAACTGGTCGATGATCTCGGAGTTTTCGATCGACGTGGTGCCCACCAGCACGGGCTGGCCGCGCTCGTGGCACTCGCGGATGTCCTTGATCGCAGCTTCGTACTTCTCGCGCGTGGTCTTATAGACGCGGTCGAGCTGGTCATCGCGCTTGCTCGGGCGGTTGGGTGGGATGACCACGGTTTCCAGGCCATAGATTTCCTGGAATTCGTAGGCTTCGGTATCAGCCGTGCCGGTCATGCCGGCGAGCTTGTTGTACAGACGGAAATAGTTCTGGAAGGTGATCGAAGCCAGGGTCTGGTTCTCGGCCTGGATGTTCACGCCTTCCTTGGCTTCCACAGCCTGGTGCAGGCCTTCGCTCCAGCGGCGGCCCGACATCAGGCGGCCGGTGAACTCGTCCACGATCACGATCTCGCCGTTTTGCACCACGTAGTGCTGGTCGCGGTGGTAGAGATGGTTGGCACGCAGTGCTGCGTACAGGTGGTGCATCAGCGTGATGTTGGCCGGGTCGTACACCGAGGCGCCTTCGGCAATCAAGCCCTGGCTGGCCAGGATGCGCTCGGCGCTTTCATGGCCCTGCTCCGTCAGGAACACCTGGTGTGTCTTCTCATCGACGGTGAAGTCTCCGGGCTTGGTCACACCTTCGCCCGTTCGCGGGTCCGCTTCGCCCTCCTGGCGCACCAGCAGCGGCACTACCTTGTTCATGGCGATGTACATCGCCGTGTGGTCTTCCGCCTGTCCGCTGATGATGAGCGGCGTGCGGGCTTCGTCGATCAGGATGGAGTCCACCTCGTCAACGATGGCAAAGTTCAGGCCCTGCTGCACACGGTCGCGACCTTCGTACACCATGTTGTCACGCAGATAGTCGAACCCGTATTCGTTGTTCGTGCCGTAGGTGATGTCGGAGCGGTAGGCCTCCTGTTTTTGCTCGCGAGGCATGTTGGGCAGGTTGATACCCACCGTGAGGCCCAGGAAGTTGTACAGCCGCCCCATCCACTGCGCGTCGCGGTTGGCCAGGTAGTCATTTACGGTGACCACATGCACGCCTTTGCCGGACAGCGCATTGAGGTACACCGGCAGCGTGGCGGTCAGGGTTTTGCCTTCACCGGTGCGCATCTCGGCGATCTTGCCGAAGTGCAACGCCATGCCGCCGAGCAACTGCACATCGAAGTGCCGCATCTTCATGATGCGCTTTGAGCCCTCGCGCACCACCGCAAAGGCTTCGGGCAGGATGTCATCCAGCGACTCGCCCTTGCCCACACGATCCTTGAACTCCTGCGTCTTGGCGCGGAGCTGTTCGTCCGACAGCTTCTCGTACTCGGGCTCCATCGCATTGATGCGGTTCACCGTCTTGCGGTACTGCTTGAGGAGCCGGTCGTTGCGGCTGCCGAATAGTTTGGTGAGGAAGTTGGTGGCCATGCGAACAGGACCGCCTGCAACGCTGCGAACAGCGCTTGAGGCGACCGAAATCCCTTAGATGAATTGAGTTCAGGTGGGTCCAACGCCACGGATTGCAAGCACTGCAATCCGGTAACCTGTGGACCGGACCGGCGATTTTACCTGCCCGCTGCGGGCATAGTTGCAGGGGCATCCGATGTTGGCGGCTGAACAGACGCCACCTGCGCACCGGGTGTCGCGCCGCCAGCAGTGAGAAATTTTTGTGGGTCCTGGAAAACGCCCTGTACCAGCACCTCGAAATGAAGGTGGGGCCCTGTAGAACGGCCCGTGGTGCCCACCTCTGCGATTTTCTGGCCCCGGCGAACGATGTCACCCTGCTTGACCAGCGTCCGCGAGGCATGGGCATAACGTGTGATCAGCTGGTTGCCGTGGTCCACTTCCAGCATGTTTCCATAGGCAGGGTGGTACTCCTGCGTCACCACCACCCCCCCGGCTGCAGCCAGGATCGGGGTACCCGTCTCTGCCTGAAAGTCCAAGCCCGTGTGCAGGGCGGACTGACCGGTAATGGGATCGACCCGCCAGCCGAAGGCTGAACCCGCATTTCGACCCGGCACGGGGGGCTGCGTCGGAACCATTTTCTTGCGGATATGCTGATCGAAAAGACGGGACTCCAGCACCGTCATCAAGTCCACACGCTGGTGGGTCAGGTGCTCCAGTTCGTCCAGCGTCGCCTGGAGCTCCTCCATCGACAGGTTGCGCGCCCCAACCAGCACACCACCCCGGCCCTCGGCTTTGGGAATGTCAGCGGGCGCCATACCCGCAAGCCCGAGCACGCGATCACCCAGCGATTCCAGCTGAACCATCCGGGCCTGCATCTCGCCGACGCGCCGGGCCATCGCATCCAGATTGGCACGCATGAAGCGATCCCGCTCCGCGAACTCGTCCTTGACCACCAGCCGCACCAGGGAGCCCACCACGGGCCACCCTTCCCGCGCCCCCTTCAGAAATACCCAGTGATACAGCGTAACCGCCATCAGCATCAGGCACAGCGATAGCATCAAAGCCACGAGCACCAAGCGTGTGCCGGACAAATGAATGGCCCGGCTCTTGGCCAGCCGGGCGTCCGTGATAATCAGATGCACTACGAATTCTCCACGCCCGAAGACGCACACCATGAACCGCCGCCACTACGCAGTCACCCTGCAGCAAGCCAGCGAGGAATCTCCCACGCTGGCCAAGCTCACAGCGCTGACGCGTGACTCGAGTGAACGGCTCAAAGCCATTGAAATGCTGATTCCCGCCACTTTGCGCCCCGCCTTGCAGGCAGGCCCCATTGACGGAGACTGCTGGTGCCTTCTGGTCAAAAGCAATGCTGCGGCGGCGAAAATACGCCAGCTGCTGCCTGCTTTACAGGCACATTTACGCAGCCGGGGGTGGGAGGTTAACGCGATTCGCCTGAAAGTTCAAACCTGAGGGCAGGGGTCAGAACCTTGGGAACGCTGAAGAAAACAAGAGACATGGTGCCGGTTGTCGGAATCGAACTGACGACCTACCGCTTACAAGGCGGGTGCTCTACCAACTGAGCTAAACCGGCGAAGGCTGCATTTTATCGTGGAAAAAGCAGCACAAAAGAACAAAACGCGCTTATTTCACACGCTTCAGCGCGGGTCGTGCGCCGCCCGACGCAGGCGGTGGCCGCGGCGCGTCGCCGCCCTCGTCGCCACCCTTCGCGCCATCATCCGTAGACACCAGCTGGACCACACGTTCATCGACAACTGCGGGCGCACCGCCGGCTGCGACAGCATCTCCAGGGGACACCACTTCCGACAGCGTTGGCGCAATGGCCCCGGGAACGGCACCTCCGCCGAGCACGTCCACAGGGGGCGGAAAAGCCATGCCTTGTCCGTTCTCACGGGCATAGATGGCGATCACCCGCCCGACGGGCACAAGGATCTCACGCGGCTTGCCGCCAAACCGGGCCTTGAACTCGATGAAATCGTTGCCCAGCTGCAATGCACTGGTCGCATCAAAACTGATGTTCAGAACGATCTCACCGTCCTTCACATACTCACGCGGCACCTGTACAGAATCGTCCACGCGCACCGCCACATAGGGCGTGAGTCCATTGTCGGTGCACCACTCGTAAAGGGCACGGATGAGATACGGGCGCGTGGAGGTCGATTCCTGTGCGGTCATGAGGGCTCTAGGCTGCTGCGGTGGATAAACGTATGAGACAGGCCGCAGATTACTTGCGCATGACCTTTTCTGAAGGCGTCAGCGCTTCGATATAGGCAGGGCGCGAAAAGATGCGTTCCGCATACTTGAGCAGCGGGGCAGCGTTCTTGGACAGGTCAATACCGTAGTAGTCAAGGCGCCAGAGCAATGGAGCGATCGCCACATCCAGCATGGAGAAGTTGTCACCCAGCATGTACTTGTTCTTGAGGAACACGGGGGCGAGCTGCGTCAGGCGGTCACGAATGTGAGCACGCGCCTTCTCCAGCGCCTTCTCGTTGCCCTTCGTGGCCCGCGATTCGAGGATGTTCACATGGACGAACAGTTCCTTCTCGAAGTTGAGCAGGAACAGGCGCACGCGCGCGCGATCCACCGGGTCGCCAGGCATCAGCTGGGGATGGGGGAAGCGCTCGTCGATGTACTCGTTGATGATGTTCGACTCGTACAGGATCAGATCGCGCTCGACCAGAATCGGAACCTGGCCATAGGGGTTCATCACACTGATGTCTTCGGGCTTGTTGTACAGGTCCACATCGCGGATTTCAAAATCCATGCCTTTTTCGAACAGGACAAAACGGCAGCGGTGTGAGAAGGGACAGGTCGTACCCGAGTAAAGCACCATCATGGTGGGAAGCTCCTAAAAATCAAAAGAGTGGGACGCCAAAAGCGCCCACTCTGCAAAAAACCATTGGCACCCCATGAAGGGTGCCTGCGTTGGTTCGGCTCCGTGCGTGTTACTTCACGTCTTTCCAGAAGGCCGCATTGAGCCTCCAGGCAATCAGGGTGAAAACGCCCAGGAAAATCAGCACCCAGACGCCCACGCGCTTGCGTGTGTTTTGCGCGGGTTCGCCCATCCACTGCATGTAGTTCACCAGGTCACCCACGGTCTGGTCATACTGAAGCGGGGTCATGAGGCCAGGCTTGACCTGTTCCCAACCCTTGAAGACCTGGGTCTTGTGACCATGGCTTTCATGCTCCTCGAAGACCGGACGCCGGTCGCCCTGCAACTCCCACAACACATGGGGCATTCCCACGTTGGGAAACACGAGGTTGTTCCAGCCTGTGGGCTTGGTGTCGTCACGGTAGTACGTGCGCAGGTAGGTGTAAAGGTAGTCAGCACCCGAGCCGCCAGCACCCGCCCGCGAACGGGCAATCACTGTCAGGTCGGGAGGATTGGCACCGAACCATACCTTCGCCTGTTTGGGGTCAATGGCTGCCTTCATGGTCTCGCCGACCTTGTCGGTCGTGAACAGCAGGTTGTCCTTGACCTGCTGGTCGGTCAATCCGATGTCCTTGAGCCGATTGAACCGCATGAAGGCTGCAGAGTGGCAGTTCAGGCAGTAGTTGACGAATACCTTGGCGCCATTTTGCAAGGAGGCCAGATCGTTCGTCTTGACTGGCGCCTTGTCCAGCGGAATGCCACCGCCGGCGGCCAGTGCAGAGCCGGCAGCAAAACCCAGGGCGGCCACCAGCGTGAGGATGATTTTCTTCATTGTTGTTCTCTCCTGGGCTCAGTGCGCCACAAAGGTCACGCGGTCAGGCACGGGCTTCGGCTCGCCGATACGGCTCCACCAGGGCATCAGCAGGAAGAACCCGAAATAGAACAGCGTACCCACCTGCGACACTCGCTCACCAATGGGGGAAGGAGGCTGAACACCCAAATAGCCCAGGATCAGGAAGATGATCACAAATACGGCATACAGGTACTTGTGCCAGTCGGGGCGGTAACGGATCGACTTGACCGGGCTGTGGTCCAGCCAGGGCAGGAAGAACAGGATGATCACGGCACCACCCATCACCACCACGCCCCAGAACTTGGCGTCAATCGACAGCATCAGCACGATGGCGACAGCCGCAGCGCCCACAATGCCTGCCTTGACGAAGCTCGGCAATTTGGCCTTGAACACCCCGAAAGCAGCACCGGCAACCACACACAGGACCAGCACGTACATCATTTCCGTGGTGATCGCGCGCAGCATCGAGTAGAACGGCGTGAAGTACCAGACTGGCGCAATGTGCAGCGGCGTCACCAGCGGGTCAGCCGGGATGAAGTTGTTGTACTCCAGGAAGTAGCCACCAAACTCGGGCGCGAAGAACACCACGGCCGTGAACGCCATCAGGAACATGCTCAGCGCGAAGATGTCGTGCACCGTGTAGTAGGGGTGGAACGGCACGCCATCAAGCGGCTTGCCATTGGCATCCTTGGGCGCCTTGGGGCCCTTGATCTCCACGCCATCGGGGTTGTTGGAACCCACGTCGTGCAGCGCCAGCAAGTGGGCCACCACCAGACCCAGCAGCACCAGCGGCACAGCGATCACGTGGAAGCTGAAGAAGCGGTTCAGCGTGGCATCACCCACCACGAAGTCGCCACGGATCAACAGAGCCAGATCGGGGCCGATGAACGGAATGGCGGCAAACAGGTTCACGATCACCTGGGCGCCCCAGTACGACATCTGGCCCCAGGGCAGCAGGTAACCCATGAAGGCCTCGGCCATCAGGCACAGGAAGATGGCGCAGCCAAAAATCCAGACCAGCTCACGCGGCTTGCGGTAGCTGCCGTAGATGAGCCCACGGAACATGTGCAGATAGACCACCACAAAGAAGGCCGAGGCCCCTGTGGAGTGCATGTAGCGGATCAGCCAACCCCAGGGCACATCACGCATGATGTACTCGACCGAAGCAAACGCCAGGTTGGCGTCGGGCTTGTAGTGCATGACCAGGAAGATGCCGGTCACGATCTGGATCACCAGCACCACCAGTGCCAGCGAGCCGAAGATGTACCAGAAGTTGAAGTTCTTCGGAGCGTAGTACTCCGACATGTGCACGCGATAGGCGTCAAACGCGGTCGGGAAGCGGTTCTCGAACCAGTTCGTGACCTTGGCGCCTGCCGACGCGTTGGGGGAGATTTCCTTGAATTCAGCCATGTCGATATACCTCAGGCCTTCTTGTCTTCGCCGATCAACAGCACCGTGTCGGACAGATACATGTGCGGCGGCACTTCCAGGTTGTCAGGCGCCGGCTTGTTTTTGAAGACCCGGCCGGCCACGTCGAACGTGGAACCATGGCAGGCGCAGAGGAATCCACCGTGCCAGTCGTCCGGCAGCGATGGCTGGGGACCGGTCTGAAACTTGTCCCCGGGCGAGCAGCCCAGATGGGTGCAAATGCCAACACCCACGAACACTTCGGGCTTGATCGAGCGATGCTGGTTCTTGGCGTACTCCGGCGTGGGGTACGTATTGCGATCCGACTTGGGATCGGCCAGCTGGGACTCGGTCTGAGCGAGAGACTCGAGCTGCTGGGGGGTGCGCTTGAGGATCCACACCGGTTTGCCGCGCCATTCAACGGTCAGCTTTTCACCGGGCTGCAAGGTGGAGATATCCACCTCCACAGCGGCACCGGCCGCTCTGGCTTTTTCCGAAGGCTGGAAACTACTGACGAAAGGCACTGCTACGGCCACTCCGCCAGCGGCACCGGCACATCCGGACGCAATCAGCCACGTCCTTTTACTGGTGTCGACTGGTGTGTCACTCATGGGGATCCTCGGTAAACATCGCTATTGTTGGGTCAACCGCGAATTGTAGCGGAGTGAAAATGGTTATTTCAATGTGAAGGACTGGCTTGACAGTGGCCCAAGTCGGGCAATACTCCGGCATCACCATCTACACAAGGAGCACAACATGGGGATGATGCAGGAGTTCAGGGAGTTTGCGGTCAAGGGAAATGTGGTTGACCTGGCGGTAGGTGTGATCATCGGCGCTGCATTCAGCAAGATCGTGGATTCGGTGGTGTCCGACCTGATCATGCCGGTGGTGGGGCTGGTCTTTGGCAAGCTCGACTTTTCCAACCTCTTCGTGGTGCTCGGCACGGTTCCACCGGGCACGGCCATGACCCTGGACGCCCTGAAAAAAGCAGGCGTGCCGGTGTTTGCCTATGGCAACTTCCTGACGGTGGCCGTCAACTTCTTCATCCTGGCGTTCATCATCTTTGTGATGATCAAGCAGATCAACCGCATGAAGCGCGAGGCCCCGCCGCCCGCCCCGGCAGCGCCCGCCGCCGCCCCGGAAGACATTGTCCTGCTGCGGGAAATCAGGGACAGCCTCAAGAAATAGCCTCTTGACCCCGCGTGTCCAGCGGTCAGCGGCACGCGGCCTCAGGCCGAAAGCGCGCGCGCCATGCGCACGGCCTCCACCAGGCTTGCGGCATCGGCCACGCCTTGCCCGGCGATGTCGAACGCTGTGCCATGGTCCGGGCTGGTGCGAACCAGGGGCAGGCCCAGCGTCACGTTCACCCCTTTGTCCACACCCAGGTACTTGACCGGAATCAGCCCCTGGTCGTGGTACATCGCGATGACCACGTCAAATTCGCCCGCGCGGCCCGGTGCACGGCGTGCCCGCATGAACACCGTATCGGGCGCAATGGGCCCGTGCACATCCAGCCCCTGTGCGCGCGCCGCAGCGAGGGCAGGGGCGATCACCTCGACCTCTTCACTGCCGAACAGGCCTCCTTCTCCGGCATGGGGATTGAGCCCCGCCACCGCAATGCGCGGCGGTCGGCCCAGGCTGCGGACCAGGGCGGCGTGCGTGATCTGCAGCGTCTGCAAGATGTTCTCCGTCGTGACCGCAGCAATGGCATCGCGCAGTGACATGTGGATGCTGACCAGCACGGTCCGCAGCTCGTCGCTGGCCAGCATCATGCGCACAGGCATTTGCGCCAGCGCCACACCCTGGTGTACAGCTGCCTCAGCCTGCAACAGCTCGGTGTGCCCGGGAAACGCCACGCAGGCGGCCGCCAAAGCCTCCTTGTGCAGGGGCGCCGTGACCAATCCCGCCACCTCGCCCCGCAGTGCTGCGCGCGCCGCCCACACCACGCAGTCGGCAGCGGCCCGTCCAGCATCGGCGCTGATCTGCCCCCAGGGCTGCGGCCCCGCAATCCCCGCCAACTGCAGGACGGGGATGCAGCGGGGGGGCACGCCCCGCACATCGGCCGGGCTCGCGATCTGTGCCACGGGCACCGTCGGAACGCCCGGCCGCACGATGGCTTGCCCGGCACGCCGCAGTGTGGCCACATCGCCCACCACGAAACAGCCCCGCAAAGCGTCTGGCGCGTCGCGAAATGCCTTGGCGACGATTTCAGGGCCAATGCCTGCGGAGTCTCCCTGGGTGATGGCTAAGGGATGCATGGTGGTTGGTTCAAAGCAAAATCGGGCTCCAGCGCTTTCTGGATAAGCGCCAATAGCTATACTATTAATAGCAAACGACGTGGCACAGGGCCCACTCAGGCGGGGTTGTCGATCTCGATGAACTCGTGGGCCAGGCCGAACTGATGGGCCACCTGCGCCGCCACCGCGGGCGCGCCATAGCGCTCGGTCGCATGGTGGCCGGCAGCAATGAACCCCACGCCGGTCTCGCGGGCCAGGTGCGCCTGGGGTTCGGATATTTCCCCGGTCACAAACACCTCGGCGCCCGCTGCAATTGCCGCCTCAAAGTACCCCTGCGCCCCGCCCGTGCACCAGGCTACGCGGCGAACGGGCCGCTGCGCTGCAGCACCGTCGGGCGGCACCCAGGTCACGGTGCGGCCGAGCGATTGGGCCACATGGTCTGCAAGCGCCTGCCCGTGGGCAAACGCGGCAGGTGCGGCAAAGCCCAGATCCTGATCGCCAAACCGCGCATCGGGCGTCAGCCCCAGGACGCGGCCGAGCTGTGCGTTGTTGCCCAGCTCGGGGTGGGCATCGAGCGGCAGGTGGTAGGCAAACAGATTGATGTCATGCGCCAGCAGCAACTGGAGCCGTTGTTTCATCCACCCCGTCACACGGCCATCCTGTCCGCGCCAGAACAGGCCATGGTGCACAAAGATCGCATCAGCCCGCGCTGCAATGGCCGCCTCGATCAGCGCGCGGCTGGCCGTCACGCCGCTCACGACACGGGAAATATCGGCCTTGCCTTCCACCTGCAGCCCGTTGGGGCCGTAGTCCTTGAAACGCTCGGGTTGCAACAGGCCATCGAAAGCCTGCAGGAGTTCAGTACGGGAAATGCTCATGCCCGTATTGTCGCTGCCGCCCCATGTAAAAAGGCGCCACCAGGGCGCCTTGGCGTCGCAGCGAGCCCTGGCCCGCCTGCCAGGTTCCCGAGCGCACCAGGGAAGGCTCACATCCGCTCTACCGGTAGAGCACCTGCGGCAGCCACAGGCCAATGGCCGGGAACTGGTACAGCAGCACAATGGCCAGAACCTGAATACCCATGAACGGCAACATACCCGCAAAGATCTGGTTCAGCGTCACGTGTTTGGGCGCAACGCCTTTCAGATAGAACGCGCTCATCGCCACCGGCGGGCTCAGGAAGGCAGTCTGCAGGTTCAGCGCCACCAGCAGCCCGAAGAACAGCGGGTCCACCCCGAAGTTGTCCAGCAGCGGGATGAAGATGGGCATGAAGATCACGATGATCTCCGTCCACTCCAGCGGCCAGCCCAAGATGAAGATGATGACCTGCGAGAGCACGAGGAACTGGGTCTTGGTGAGGTTCATGCCCAGCACCCACTGCTCGACCAGCTCCTGCCCCCCCAGCAGCGCGAAGGCGGCCGAGAAAATCGCAGAGCCGACAAACAGCCAGCAGACCATGGCGCTGGTCTTGGCCGTGAGAAACACAGACTCCTTGACCACATTGAAGGTGAGCTGCCGGTAGGCCGCCGCCAGCACAAAGCCGCCGAAGGCACCCACGGCTGCCGCCTCCGTGGGTGTTGCCAGGCCAAACACAATGGAGCCCAGCACGGCAAGGATCAGGATCAGCAACGGGAAGAAGCTCGACAGCAGCATCTTGAAGACTTCCAGTCGCGCGTAGCTCAGGATGGCGTAGAACACCACCAGCGCCACGGCACCCACACCCAGCCCGATCCAGAACCCGGTAGACGCCGGTTTGGTGGTGGCAGCGGGCGCATCCCCATTGTTCCCTGCAACCCCTGCTGCTGCAGGCGGCTCTGCGGTGCCCGGATTGGCAGCATCGTTGGCCGCCGCTTCAGCACCCGGAGGCTCTGCCACGGCATCGGCCCCGGCGGGTTCGGCCACCTCGTCATCGGCGGGTGGTTCTGCCAGCCCGGAGCCTTCCGGCTCGGCCAGGCCGGAGCCCGACGTGGCGGCGTCTTCCGAACCCGCACCCATCGCCTGCAGCTCGGTATACGCCTCTTCGACCACCACGCGGGTGGCGCTCTGGTAGCTGCCGACCGCGACCACCGCAAAGAGCACCGCCGGCAGCAATGCAATGCCCAGCTGTCCCAGCAGGTAGCCCGTGGACACCCCCTGGTTGCGACGGCCCTTGAGGGCGTTGACCAGGCTGCCCGGCGCCCAGCCGTTCGCTGTGGCGCCGATGGCCCGCAGACCGGCCGGCAACGGCACGACGCGTTGCTCGGCCGTGAGCGGCGGCGCCCAGTCGGGCTTGAGCTTGGCCATGATGATCACGTACAGGATGTACAGCCCCGCCAGCATGATCCCGGGAAAGAACGCCCCCGCATACAGCTGCACGACAGACACACCCGCGGTGGCGCCATACACGATGAGAAGCACCGACGGAGGAATCAGGATACCCAGGCAACCCCCGGCCGTGATGACGCCGGCCGACAGGCGCACGTCATAGCCAGCGCGCAGCATCTGCGGCAAGGCCAGCAGCCCCATCAGCGTGACCACCGCCCCCACGATGCCCGTGGCGGTCGCAAACACGGCACAGGTGACCAGCGTGGCCACCCCGAGCGATCCGGGCACCCGCGCCAGCGAAAGGTGCAGGCTGCGAAACAGCTTCTCGATGAGGTTGGCACGCTCGACGAGGTAGCCCATGAACACGAACAGTGGAATGGAGATGAGCACATCGTTGCCCATTACCGAGAAAGCACGCTGCACCATGAGGTCCAGCGTCTGCTTGAGCGCTCCCGCCGCCGACTGGTCCCCCGAGTGGTAGGCAAAGAATGCAAACAGCATGCCCATGCCCATGAGGGTAAAAGCGGTGGGAAACCCCAGCATGATGGCCACCACCACCAGCGACAGCATGAGCAGCCCGTAGTGGCCATTGGTCATCCGCTCGACGCTGAACACCATCGCAAGCGCCGCGCAGATGATCAGCGCCATCAGCGTGAAGCCGAAATACAGTTCCTTGCGGATCTTCATCACTGGCCACCTTTCTGAACCACCAGGCGGTCGAGTGCGTCAATGTCGGAATCCTTGACATGCACCATCTGCTTGAGCTTGTCGACGTCCACCTCCTCCACATCTTCCTCGCGCCGGGGCCACTGCCCGGTCTGGATGCAGATCACGCAGCGGATGATTTCCACGATGCCCTGCAGCAATAGGAAGGCCCCTGCCAGCGGAACCACAAACTTGAAGGGATACACCGGAATCGGATCGGCATTGAAAGTTTGCTCGCGCATGGCCAGAGAGTCCTGAAAGAAGTACCAGCCGGCATAAGTCAGTGCAATGATGCCGGGCAGGAAGAAAACGATGTACAGGATCAGATCGACCCAGGCCTGCGTGCGCGGTGCAAAAAAGCCATAGAGCACGTCACCCCGGACATGACCGCTTTTGGCCAGGGTGTAGGCACCAGCGGTCATGAAGAGCACGCCATACAGCATGATCTGGGCGTCGAGCACCCACGCATGTGGCTTGTTCAGCACATACCGGGAGAAAACCTCCCAGGTGATCAGCAGAGTAAGGCCGACCACACTCCAGGCGCAGGCCTTGCCGAACCAGGTGGAGATCCGGTCAACGGTGAGCAGTAGTTTTTGCATGACTTGTCTATCTCGGGACACAAAAAAAGGCGCCTTGAGGCCGTTGCCTGCAGGCGCCCTGTTTCACTGACGTGGCTCAACCCTTCTTGGCACCCCTGCCGAAATAGTGGTTGTAGGCCATCTTGAAGTCCACCATGTAATCGTTCTGCCACTGGCCCGCACGCTGTGCGAATGCCTTTTGCGAATCCAGGATCTTCTTGAACAGCGGGTTTTCGCCACCCTTCTTGGCGATGATCTTGTCCCACGCACCCAGCTGGGCACGCAAGATGGCATCCGGGGTTTTGTAGAACTTGACACCCTGCTTCTTGAGCTCTTCATAGTCCTTGGAATTGCGCTCGATCGCCTTCCAGCTCATGTCGGCACTGGCGGCCTGCACGGCATAGTCCACGATGGCCTTGAGCTCGGCGGGCAGCGCATTGAGCTTGGTCTTGTTGAACAGGATTTCAAACTGCTCACCGCTTTGGTGGAAGCTCTGCAGCATGCAGTTTTTGACCACGTCAGGGAAGCCCAGCACGCGGTCGGACGAGGCATTGTTGAACTCGGCGCCATCAATCAGGCCACGGTCGAGTGCCGGCACAATTTCGCCACCGGGCAGCGGATTCACGGCCGCACCCATGTCGGTGAACATGTCCACGGCCAGACCCACGGTGCGGAACTTCACACCCTTCATGTCCTCGACCTTGGCGATCGGCTTCTTGAACCATCCCAGTGGCTGCGAGGGCATGGGCCCGTACAGGTACGACACCACATCCAGATTCAGGCTTGCGTAGATTTCTTCCAGTAGTGCCTTGCCGCCGCCGTAGTTGTGCCAGGCCAGCACCATGTTGGGATCCATGCCGAACGCAGGGCCTGAGCCCCACAGCGCCAGGGCCGAGTTCTTGCCATAGTGGTACGCCACCACGCCGTGCCCGCCATCGAGCGTGCCCTTGCCCACTGCTTCGAGGAGCTGGAACGCGGGCACCACTGCGCCTGCGGGCAACACCTCGATCTTCAGGCGGCCGCTGGCCATGTCGTTGACCTTTTTCGCGAAGTCTTGTGCGTACTCGTGAAAAATGTCTTTCGCAGGCCAGGTGCTCTGAAAGCGCAGGCTGGTCGTGGTCTGTGCCGTGGCGACCATGGGGGCGCTCAGGGCGCCCGCTGCGACAGCGGCTCCCTTGAGCAGGTTGCGACGGCGCGGGGTGTTGCTATGCGTCATGAATGTCTCCGGAAGGTTGATACGCAATCTGTTGTTGCGATTTCATTGTCGGCATCGCCCGCTGCGGCCCTACAGGGTTTACACCATCCGGCGTATGACGAAACCGGCGGCGACGGTGTAAAAAATTTCAAGAAGCCAGATCTGACAAAACCCTGACGCAGAAGCCCCCCACAAAGCCCACGTACCGCAGGCCGTTCAGCGACAATCGTTGCCAGACCGCCCCTGGCACCTGCGCGTGCCACGCCCCATTCCAGAGTCCATCACATCCATGAAGCGCATTTGGCTACTCTTTTCGCAGGCCGTGACGGTGTTCGTCGCAGCCTACTTTGTCGTTGCAACCCTGCAGCCCAGCTGGCTGGGGCGGGGGGCAGCCACGCGCTCTGGCGCCGGCATCGCGCTGCTGGAGGCCCCTCCGGCCAGCCCCGGCCAGCAGCCGGTTGCCGGCAGCTTCAGCGCCGCGGCCCGCCAGGCCTCTCCCGCCGTGGTCAGCATCAACACGAGCAAAGCGGTGCGCCACCCGCGCAGCAATGACCCGTGGTTCCAGTTCTTCTTTGGCGACCAGGGTCAGCAGGCCCAGGCGGGCCTGGGCAGCGGCGTCATCGTGAGCCCCGATGGCTACATCCTCACCAACAACCACGTGGTGGAAGGCGCTGATGAAATTGAAGTCACGCTGACCGACAGCCGCCGCGCCCGTGCCACCGTGATCGGCACCGACCCCGATACGGACCTGGCCATCCTCAAGATTGACCTGGACAAGCTGCCAGTCATCGTGCTGGGCAATTCCGATGCCCTGGCCGTCGGCGATCAGGTGCTGGCCATCGGCAATCCGTTCGGCGTAGGCCAGACCGTGACGAGCGGTATTGTGAGCGCGCTGGGCCGCACGCAACTGGGCATCAACACCTTTGAGAACTTCATCCAGACGGACGCCGCCATCAACCCCGGCAATTCGGGCGGCGCGCTGGTGGATGTGAATGGCAATCTCATGGGCATCAACACCGCCATCTATTCCCGCTCCGGCGGGAGCATGGGGATTGGCTTTGCAATCCCTGTCTCCACGGCCCGGATGGTGCTGGACGGCATCGTGAAGGACGGCCAGGTCACGCGCGGGTGGATCGGCGTGGAGCCCAACGAACTCTCACCCGAGCTGGCCGAAACCTTTGGAGTGAAGGCCACGCAAGGGGTCATCATCACCGGCGTGCTGCAGGACGGCCCCGCCGCGCTGGCGGGCATGCGCCCGGGCGATGTGATCGTGCGCGTGCAGGGCAAGGACGTCGGCAACGTGTCTGAACTGCTGACCGCCGTGGCGGGCCTCAAGCCAGGGATTGCCGCCCCCTTCAACCTGCAGCGTGGCGACAGGATGGTGGAGCTTCAGATCAGCCCCGGGGTGCGCCCCCGGCCCCAACGCAACATCCGGCGGTAACGCGCCCTGCAGCCCCTGCGGATTCGCAAGCGCCGCGGGGGCGCGTCACGTCTTTTTTCCGGGGATTAGCGGCGGCGGTTCCAATGGCGGGACACACGCCACCCTGCTCTTGGCTCTTGGCGCACAGCGCCCGCTAGCTATTATTAATGCAGCTATCAGCGCTTATCACACAAGCGCTGCAGGCCATTTTGGCTTGAAAATTCCGATCAGGAGGCCGATGCGGACTCTTCCTGGTCTTCGGGCGCTTTGGTGTGCTTGATGAAAATCTGCGCGGCCCAGATGCCCACCTCATACAGCAGGCACATGGGAATCGCAAGCGAGAGCTGGGAGACAACGTCCGGCGGCGTGACGATGGCGGCGATCACGAATGCCAGAACAATGAAGTAACCGCGAAACTCGCGCAGCTTTTCCACGCTGACCACGCCCATGCGCGCCAGAACCACCACCGCGATCGGCACCTCAAACGCCAGACCAAAGGCCAAGAACATGGACAGCACGAAGCTCAGATACGCCTCGATGTCTGGCGCCGCGGTGATGCTTTTGGGCGCAAAGCTCTGGATGAAGGCAAACACCTGGCCAAACACCAGAAAATAACAGAAGGCCACACCCACAAAAAACAGCAACGTGCTGGAGATCACCAGCGGCAGCACCAGCTTTTTCTCATGCGAATACAGACCGGGTGCCACGAAGGCCCACACCTGCCAAAGCACAAAAGGCAATGCCAGCAGGAAGGCCGACATCAGCAGGATCTTGAGCGGCACCATGAACGGAGAGATCACCGACGTGGCAATCAAGGTCGCCCCTTTGGGCAGGTGCGCCACCAGCGGCGCCGCCAGAAAATCGTACAGCGCGCCAGGGCCGGGGAAGAAGAACAGGATCGCCGCCGCAATGGCAATGGCAATGATGGCCTTGACCATCCGGTCGCGCAGCTCCATCAGGTGCTGCACGAACGGCTGCTCGCTACCGGCCAGCTCGTCTTCTTTGGAAGGGGTTTCGGACATGTTGGGTCTTCGTGGGCGTCAGGGCCGCCCAGGCAGCACGCGCAGCGCTGGTGGCTGCCGCATCAGTGGAATTTACGGGGACGAAAGCGTGCCACACGGGCCGCACCGGACTGGGCCTTGGTGCGCACACCGCTTCGCGCCTTGTACCACTGCGGCACCGCACCGCGCTTGAGGCGCCAGTTCTTGCCTGGGTGTTTGTAGGCCGGCACAACGCCGGTCGGCTCTTGCAGGGCGGCACTGGCGCCATCAGTGGCCTCGGCCCAGTCTTTTTCAAACTCGCTGGCGCTGGTCTGGATGGAGCTTTGCACGTCGCGCGCCGCGTTCTCGACCGTGTCCTTCATTTTCTTGAGCTCGTCGAGCTCCATGGACCGGTTGACCTCGGACTTGACGTCGGCCACATAGCGCTGGGCCTTGCCCAGGAGTGTGCCCACAGTGCGCGCCACGCGCGGGAGCTTTTCCGGCCCGATGACAATAAGAGCCACCGCGCCGATCAGCGCCATCTTGGAGAGGCCAATATCAATCATCGGTCAGGCGCACACCGTGCACAGGCAAGCCACAGCGGCCCGCTCAGCTCTTTTGCTTGGCTTCGACATCGATGGTGGTCTTGTCAGCGGCCTGGCTGTTGGCAACCTGGCCGGCAGGGGGCGTGGCAGGCGTATCGGCGGATCCGTCCTTCATGCCGTCCTTGAAGCCCTTGACGGCGCCTCCGAGATCGGAGCCCATGTTCTTGAGCTTCTTGGTGCCGAACACCATGACGACGATCAGCAGCACGATCAGCCAGTGCCAGATGGAAAAAGAGCCCATGGAATATCTCCTAACGAATTGCAATCATTTTAGACGGGGGGCGTGACAGGAGTTCACCGCCACCTCAGAACCGCGGGAATCTCCCTGCACCACCCGTCAGCCTGGTTCAGCCTTTGAGCCAAGGGCGCGGGCCACCCATCACATGCACATGCAGATGATGGATCTCCTGCCCCCCTTCAAGCCCCGTGTTTACCACGATGCGAAAGCCACCTGCCGGATACGGGTTGCAGCCTTGTTCCACGGCCAGCCGGGGTGCCAGCGCCATCATGCGCCCCAGAACGCCCGCATGTTCTGCGGTGACCTGTGCCATCGAAGGGATATGCAGCTTGGGCACCATCAAAAAGTGCACCGGCGCCCAGGGATGGATGTCGTGGAAGGCGAAAATTTCTTCATCTTCATAGACCTTCTTCGAAGGAATCTGGCCCGCGATGATTTTGCAGAAGAGGCAGTTCGGATCGTGCATGGTGAGGAGAGAAGAAACGAAAGGCGACAAGCCGGTTGCGGCAGCGAGGCCACCCAAGGCTCACGCATTGTCAGCGATCTTGATGGTGGGCCGCACGCCCACGTCCTGGCGGTGCGCCTGCAGCCAGCTCTGCCCCGCCGTGCGGCCCAGCTCAAACAGCTTGCGCACAAACGCCATGTCCGCGCGGGTCTTGCTGTCTGCGCCAAAAGGGGCCAGCACGGCGCCGCCGTCGATGCGGTGCATGCGCACGCTCTTGTAGCGGCGTGCGTCAAGCTTGCCCTCGGCCAGCAGGCGGCGCACGAACTCGATGGCACGCAGTTCGGCCAGCAGGCTGGCGTTGAAGGTGACCTCGTTCATGCGCTCCATGATTTCGGGGCCCGAATGGGGGAGATCCAGATGTTCGATGGGGTTGATCTGCACGAGCAGAATGTCCGAGGTCTCGGTCTGGTAGATCAGCGGGTGCAAGGCCGGGTTGCCCGAGTACCCGCCGTCCCAGTAGTGCTGGCCGTCGATCTCTACTGCCTTGAACAGCAGCGGCAGGCAGGCCGAGGCCATCACCGCGTCCGCACTGAGCCGCGGCCCCGAGAAGATCTCCCCCCGCCCGGTGCGCACATTGGTGGCACACACAAACACCTTGGGCCCGCCGCCTGCGGCGCTTGCGCGGTGTGCGGCGCACAGCAAGTCGAAATCCACCTCGCGTTCCAGCAGGCGGCGCAAGGGGTTGATGTTGAGCGGGTTCGTCTGATAGGGCGAAAGCCACTGGCGCATCATGCCCATCATCGGGTTCGCAGCCGACAGCGGCGAACCCCACATCAGACTGCCCAGCGTGCCCACGCCTTCCCAAAGACGTGTCAGCGTTTCCCGGGCGATGGCGCAGCCCGCGAGATGCGCGTCGTGCGGGTCTTTGTTCTGCTGCGCCGCTGCGGCAAAGCCGTGGGCCAGGGCCACGGCGTTCATGGCGCCAGCGCTGGTTCCGCTCACTCCGTCAAACTGCCACTGGCCGTCCTCCAGCAAGGCGTCGAGCACACCCCAGGTCAGCGCCCCGTGGGAACCGCCGCCCTGCAAGGCCAGGTTCAGCCGCCGCAACGATGGCGCAGCAGGCTCAGGCATCCACCGCCTGGTTCTTGCTCATGGCCAGCATGCCACGCACGATGCGGTACAGGAACCAGATCGAAATCAGAATCCATGCAGGGTTGAAGAGGAACAACCCCAGCAGGAAGAACGGGAACGTTACCAGGTACAGGACGCCCGCCCAGATGACGGACCGGATACGCCATGAAAAATGATTGGCCTGCCAGGTGCCCTCGGCATCGCTGCGTTTGACCAGATCGATCACCAGGGCAATGACCAGCAGCAGTGCGCTGGCCTGCGCGCCCGGCAGCACGGCGCCCACCGCCACGATGAGGTGCAGCACATAGCTGATCCAGCCAATGTTCTTGAGACCCTGGGCCTTTTGCTCCTTGCTCTGCACATCGATGATGTCGTTCATGCGGACCCTTCCTCGGTGGAACGCGCAACGGCCTTGCGCAAGGCTTTTTCCTCGATCCCGCTGGTGCCCTCGCGGCGCTCCAGCTCGGTCAGTACATCGGCAGGCGTGAGGCCATAGTGGGCGAGCGCCACCAGGGAATGGAACCACAGGTCGGCCACTTCGTACACCAGCTTGGACCTGTCGGCACCGTGGTCCACGTCCTTGGCGGCCATCACCACTTCCGTGGCTTCTTCGCCAATCTTTTTCAGGAAGGCGTCCGGCCCCTTGTGCAGAAGGCGGGTGACATAGCTCTTGTCCGGATCGCCGCCATTGGCAGGCTTGCGGCTTTCGATGACGGCGGCCAGGCGCGCCAGGGAATCGTTGGAACTCATGGTCTTGTCGTCCATTGCCATTACTTGTAGATGGATTCCGGGTCTTTCAAGACCGGATCGACCGCGTGCCAGGCCCCGTCCTTGAGAACGCTGAAAAAGCAACTGTGGCGGCCCGTGTGGCAGGCAATGCCGGGCTCGTGGCCCTGTTGGGTGACCTTGAGCAGCACCACATCGTTGTCGCAATCGAGGCGGATTTCGTGCACCGTTTGCACGTGGCCGGACTCTTCGCCCTTGAACCACAGCTTCTTGCGCGATCGGCTGAAGTACACGGCACGGCCCAGCTCAGCCGTCTTCGCAAGGGCCTCGCGGTTCATCCAGGCAAACATCAGCACGTCGCCCGTACCCTGCTCCTGCGCAATCACGGGCACCAGGCCCTGCGCGTCCCATTTCACTTCGTTGAGCCAGTTCATGGGCGGGATTGTCCGTGATTTGGGTGACAGGTCCTGTCAAGCGAAACCAGATTTCAAACCAAACACGGCTCCAGCGCTTTACAGGAAAGCGCCGACAGCTATCAAATAAATAGTGTTTTGGAGGCGCTACATCCGTACGGGAATACCGCGTTCGGCCATGCGCTGCTTGGCCTGGCCCACCGTGTATTCGCCATAGTGAAAGATGCTGGCAGCCAGCACCGCGTCAGCGCCGCCGATCTGGATGCCGTCGGCCAGGTGGTCGAGGTGGCCCACGCCGCCGGAGGCGATCACGGGCACGCTCACGGCGTCGCTCACGGCGCGGGTCAGCTCCAGGTCAAAGCCCGCCTTGGTGCCGTCGCGGTCCATGCTGGTCAGCAGGATTTCCCCTGCGCCGCGCTGCGCCATCTCGGTGGCCCAGGCAACCGCGTCCAGGCCCGTGTTCTTGCGGCCGCCGTGGCTGTACACGTCCCAGCCTGCGCCCACGGGCTGGCCGTTGACACCGAGGCGCAGGGCGTCTTCGGCCGAGCGGCGCTTGGCGTCGATGGCCACCACGATGCATTGCGCGCCGTACTTTGCCGACGCGGCATTGATCACATCGGGGTTGGCAATGGCGGCCGAGTTGAAGCTGGTCTTGTCTGCACCGGCATTGAGCAGGCGGCGCACGTCGTCGACGGTGCGCACGCCGCCGCCCACGGTAAGCGGAATGAACACCTGGCTGGCCACGGCCTCGATGATGTGCAGGATCAGATCGCGCCCATCGCTGGTGGCGGTGATGTCCAGAAACGTGAGTTCATCGGCGCCCTGGGCGTTGTAGCGCGCGGCGATCTCCACCGGGTCGCCCGCGTCGCGCAGTTCAACAAAATTGACGCCCTTGACCACGCGGCCTCCGGTGACGTCAAGGCAGGGGATGATGCGTTTTGCAAGCATGAATGAGGCTCTACAGGCGAATCGGGATGGGGCGACAAGATACCATGCACGGCCAGGTGCCGCCCTGCACCGGGTTCAATCGAGTGTGCGGGCTACTCCGTTCTGCCAACGCCATACATCGGCACACATCCGATCCACGCCATGGCGGGCGCTCCACCCCAGCAACTGCCGGGCAAGCGTCGGGTCGGCCCAGCACTGCGCGACGTCACCCGGCCGCCGCCCCGTCACCTGGTAAGGCACCGGCCGACCGCTGGCCCGTTCAAAACTGTGCACCATCTCCAGGACCGACACAGGCTTGCCGGTACCCAGGTTGACCGTGAGCAATCCGGCATGTCCGCGCAGATAGCGCAAAGCGGCAACATGGCCTTCCGCGAGGTCGCACACGTGGATGTAGTCCCGCACGCCGGTCCCATCGGGGGTGCCATAGTCGTTGCCATACACGTTCAGGCAGGCGCGCTCCCCTGCTGCTACCTGCGCGACGTACGGCATCAGGTTGCCCGGCTCTCCCTGTGGATCCTCGCCGATGACCCCGCTTTCGTGCGCTCCCACCGGGTTGAAGTAGCGCAGCCGTGCAATCCGCCACCGCCCAGGCTGCGCGGCATCGAGGTCGGCCAGCATCTGTTCCATCATGAGCTTGCTCCATCCATAGGGATTGGTCGCAGACAACGGAAAGTCTTCGCGGATGGGCACTGATGCAGGATCGCCGTACACCGTCGCGGAGGAAGAAAAAACGAGGGTTTGCACGCCTGCAGCCTGCATCGCCCGCAGCAGGGTCAACGTGCCGGAGACATTGTTGTCGTAATAGCGCAACGGTTCCCGCACGGATTCGCCCACCGCCTTGAGCGCCGCAAAGTGGATGACGCCATCCACAGGGTGTTCAGCAAAAACACGCGCCAGCGCCCGCTCGTCGCGCACATCCGCCTCTACACACAGCGGCGCGGCCCCGGTGATACGCCCAATGCGCTCTATCACTGAGCGGCGGCTGTTCGCGAAGTTGTCCAAAATGAGGTAGGGCACACCCGCCTGGGCCAGCGCCACGCAGGTGTGCGAACCTATAAAACCTGCGCCACCGGTTACAAGAATCATTCGACTGCCCACTCCCAAAAAAATACCCAAATCAAGGCGCTGGCGCGTCTCAAGCCAGCAAGCGCCGGGTCCGCTGCCGGGCGCCCACACAATACGCAGTCCACCGAAAATGCGCAAACGCATTCTCCAGGATATCGGCGGCTTCCATGGAGATGCCCCAACCCTCCAACAAAACCATTCACATGACTGCAGATACGTCGACGCTTGAGCCTCTCGGAGCTACTCCCACGGCCTTCTTTGCGCACGCCGAACGCATGGTGATCCTGCGCCCCTCGGGGGAACGCGCGCACGATGAGGCAGACGGCGTCGCGCTGCCGTCCTGGGAAGCAATTCTCGGCACCGGACTGGTCCCGCTGGGCTTCTATCTGGACGGCTGGACATCTGCCGATCAAGCCGATCTGGCAGAAAAAGTGCGAAGCAGCATGTGGTGGGATCGCCCGGTGGTGGTAGCTTCCGGCGGCGCCTCGCCGCCGCCCTTGGCCGATGCAGCCGCCACCTATGCACAAGCCCGCTCGATGAGCGAGCGGGCGCTGGCCGTACGGCGCAGTTTTAAAAGGGATCCCACAACACTGCATTTTGATGAGCGCGTGTTGTTGTTTCTCTACCTGCGCGACACCGCTGAACTCCAACCGTTGCTCGATCGGCTAAGTGCGCAGCTTTACCGCTATCCCATGGTAGAGGCCCTGGCGCGCGATGGCGATGATGCGGCCCGCTGCCTCGCAACGCTCACGCGCCGCAGGCTCCTGGAACCTGCGCTGTTGATTGACCGGACCCGCCATTGCCGCACCTGCGCCAGCGCGCACCTGCACTACCTGGACGTGTGCCCGCACTGCTCCAGCATACATATCGGCAAGTCGGCTTCGCTGCATTGTTTCTCGTGTGGTCACGTGGGTCCGGAGGCGGTATTCCATAACGACGGGGCGCTGGTGTGCCCCAAGTGCAGCACGGCCTTGCGGCATATCGGCGTTGACTATGACCGCCCTCTCACCCAGTACGCCTGTGGCAGCTGTCACCACGTTTTCATGGAAACCAGCGTTATTGCACGCTGCCTTGACTGCGCAACGGTGGCTGAGCCCGATGCTCTCGACATGCGAGAGGTCGCCACATTACGGCTCGCCCCGCATGGTCGCGCCGCCTTGCGTGCGGGCCAGATCCAGGAGTCCTTTGCGGCGCTGGACACCGCCAACTACGTCGAGCCCCCGTACTTTCGCCGACTGGTTGACTGGACACTTGCCACACACGTGCGCCACAAAGAAATGCGGTTTGCGCTGATTCTGGTGGAGTTCCAGAACGCCACCGGGCTGATTGAGCAGCATGGAGCCGCACGGGTGTTCCTGATGCTGGATGAATTCGCCCGCCGCCTGCACGAGTTGCTGCGAACCTCTGACATTACGACCCGGACGCATGAAGAGCGTCTGTGGCTTCTGCTGCCGTTTTCCTCACCCGAAGGTTTGGCGGCGCGGCTTGAGAAAGCTCTGGTATCCGAGGATCTCGCTGCAGATGGATCGGCGCTGCAGGCGCGGATACGATATCTGCAGGTGCCCGGCGATCTGCGCCCCGGCGACAACGCAGCGCAACTGATGAACCGCCTTGAGGGCAGCGACTGAACGCATGTGGGAGCAGATAGTATTCTCGTTTCAGACGCTGTTTGCCAGCTCCAGCTCGCAGACTTGGCTGGAACTTGCTTTGAAGTTCTTTCCCTTCGTAGTGCTGCTGGAGGCGCCGTTCTACATTCTGGTCACTGCCGGCATGGTGCGATACGGGCTGCGCGAGCACCGGCCTGATCGGCAGCGCGAGCGGTATCCGCGCGTTTCGTGCCTGATCACGTGCTACTCGGAGGGCGAGGACGTGCGCAAGACCATTGAGTCCCTGGCGCACCAGCTGTATCCCGGCGTCATAGAGATCATCGCCATCGTTGACGGGGCCATACAAAACCGCCCCACGCTGGTGGCGGCGCGCAACGCCCGGACATTGCTGCGCGCCGCTCCCCGTCGCCAGCTGGTGGTGTTGCCCAAATGGCAACGCGGTGGCCGGGTCTCTTCGCTCAACGCCGGCCTGTCCGTGGCCACAGGTGAGATCGTGATGGCGCTGGACGGAGACACTTCGTTCGACAACGACATGGTGCGCAATGCCACCCGCCATTTTGATGATCCTGGTGTGGTGGCAGTCGCAGGGAACCTGCGCGTGCGCAATGCCAAACGGTCGCTGGCCACGCGCATGCAGGCGCTGGAATACCTGCTGTCGATCGCGGCCGGTAAAACGGGGTTGTCGGAGTTCAACCTGGTCAACAACATCTCCGGCGCGTTTGGCGTGTTTCGCACGCAGTTCATCCGCAACCTGGGAGGGTGGGACGCGGGCACAGCCGAAGACCTGGACATGACTACGCGCATCAAGCAGTACTTCGGTCGCCACCCCGGCCTTCGCATCGTGTTTGAGCCGCACGCCGTCGGACACACCGATGCACCCGACTCCTGGCGCATCTTCTTTCGCCAGCGGCTGCGCTGGGACGGCGACATGTTCTACATCTTCATTCGCAAGTTCCGGTTCAACCTACGCCCCAGGCTGCTGGGTTGGCGCAATTTCCTGTTCGTGGTCGTCAACGGCTTGCTGATGCAGCTCGTGATGCCTTTTATGATCGTCGGCTACACCGGCGTCATGCTGTTCACGCTGCCGGTGGGCGCAGTGCTGGGCGTCCTTGGCTTCATTTATCTCGCGTATCTGGCGTCCCTCCTTTTTTACTTCCTGCTCTACATCGTGGCCGTCTCAGAGCGGCCCGCGGACGATCTGGTGTACCTTGCCTTCCTGCCCCTGTTCCCCCTGTTTGCATTTGTCAATCGTGTGCACTGCTCTTTTTCCATCCTCCAGGAAATTTTCCTGAAGTCGCATCTGGACTCGTCCATGGCGCCTTGGTGGGTTCTTCGAAAAACCAAATTCTGAGATGTCCGGATACCTATCAAGACACGTGCGTCTGGCCTTGGCCTTGCCGCTGGCAGTGGCGCTGGGACTGACGCTCGCGGCGGCAAGCCCGTTGGCAGCCTCCTCAGGGGCTGGCTCTCCAGGCACCGGCGGTTCCCTTTCAGAGCTGGAGACCCTTGCGCGCGTGGCTGCCCCCCTGGTCAGGTTGGCACAAGCGGAACTGGATGTGGCGGGGCACCGCAATGACGCGGCCAGGGCCGGCCAGGGAGCACGGCTGTTCGGGGGGGGCGGACTGAACGTAGCGCGCGAAGCAGTGACCGACACGCTCAGCCGCGACTACCGACGCCTGAATGCCCAACTGGGTGTGCGCTGGCCTCTGCTGGGAAGCCGCAATGCGCAGGTGCGCAGTCTGCGCGAGGCAGAACTGGCCGCTGCCCAAGGCCAGCAGCGATTGCGCCAAGCACGCTCGGATGCAGTGCAGACTGTGCGAAGAGCCTATGTGCGACAAGTGCGCACTACACAGAGGTTGCAGATCGCCCAGGTTTTCCTGGATATGCGCCCCCGGGCGACGGCCCAGCTGGACTCCCGCCACAGATCCGGTTTGATGCTTGAGGCCGAAAGGCTCAAACTGCTGGGGCTGTTCGATGCGGTGCAGATCGCCAGCAACAACCAGCTTGCCCAGCAAGCCTTGAATCTCAGCGAACTTTCGCGGCTCACCGGCCAGCATCCACAGGTGGTCCAAACGCAGCCCATGGTGTGGCCAGAAACCTGCCGCAGCGCCGATACGCTGCTGGCAAGTGCCGACGAGAGCCCGGCCATTGCCCTGGCGCAGCTGGAACTCAACACATGGGGACAGATCGCGGACACCCTGAAGCACACCGGGCTGGAGGCCAGCATTTCCTTGGCGCAGGGGTTAACGCACGACATCGGCGGGCCCAACGGGCGCAACACCGCAGTGGCGATTGACTTTTCGATGCCCTTGCAATGGCGCGCCCAGCGGGACGCTGCCTTGGGGCAGATCCAGGGCGAACGCACACGGCTTGAAAACCTGCTGCAGGTACGCCGCGGCGAGTTTCATGCATTGGCAGAGCAGCAGCTCGTCCAGTGGCAACTGCGTCAAGCCGAATTGGCAGGTCTGGTCCGCAGGCTTGAGGCCGCGCACGAGGCGGTCCGCGTTGCCTCGCGACGCCTGGAAGCCTTTGATGGCGACGGATATGCCTCGCTCTTGACTGCACGCCACGAGCTTTATCAGGCATCCATCCAGGTCATCGATGGCGCAGAACGCCGCGACCTGGCCCAGCTGGATCTGCTGGCCTTGGCCCCGGAGAGCTGCGGCTCGGCGATCCCTGCTGCGCAGGATGAAGGTTCTGCCGTGTTGTCGACACTGCCCGCCGGGTTTGCCGCGGCAGCCAAGGCGGCCCCAGCCCCGGACGCCGTGGGCTGGTACGCATGGGAAGGGCAGGCGCTTGTGGAGCGCCCCAGCCGCTTGCACGCGCTGCCCTCGGGCAGCACGCGGGTCTTGATCTCCTTCACGGCAGTGCAACTGCACCGGCTGACACTTCCTTCTGAAAAAAACAGGCTCTTGCAGCTGCTCGCCAAGGCCAGGTCCCTGGGGATTCGCGTGGAGCTGCTGCTGGGCGAGCCCGCCTGGGTACTGCCCGCGCACCGGCAGGATCTGCTGGATTTGCTGGCCCGATTGCGCGCCCTCCCCTTCGACGGATTGAATCTTGACCTGGAGCGCAGCCAATTGCCCTCCGCCGACCAACCGCTCTGGGACGACGCAGTCGTCGAGACTCTGCAAGCCGTACGCGCCGCCGTGCCTTGGCCATTGGGCCTGACCACACACTACCGGGAGCTGCAGTCGCCCGATTTCGCTCAGCGCATTGCTGCCGCTGGTGTCTCGGAACTGGTGGCCATGATCTACGTAAGCAATCCAGTGCGCGCGACCGACATCGCACGACCCCTTCTCCAGGGCCCCGTCGGACTGCGGCTGGCGTTGGCACAAAGCATGGAATCCACGTTGCCCCCGGAGGAAAGCAGCTATTCGGTGGGCAAAGCAGCGGCACTGCAACGCTGGCGCCAACTGGCGAAATCACTGGAAGGGCAGCCTGGATTCAGCGGCGTTCTGATCCAGTCGCTGGAAGAGTTCAATAGGGCACGACCTTGAAAATTCAGTTCGACAAACCCCCGGGCTCAGCCCAGGAAACCAACGGCCTGTCCGTGCGCTATGCCGCGTCCAAACGAGCGGTGCCGCGTTGGCGCTGGTATTTGCTGCTGGCCATGGTGCTCACCCCGCCAGCCTACCTGCTGACCCGGTTCACGGTGGCGTACTGGTGGGAGACCTCACCTGCCATCGTGATGACCGAACAAGTGGTGGTGCGTGCCCGGGCGGCCGGTCAGGTCAAACACGTCGCGCAGCCAGGCGCTTTGGTGCGCGCCGGAGAGCCTGTCATCGCTCTGGAGGGCGCAGCAGCGCCTCGCCAGAATCCTCCGGCAACACCTGCTCCTGCACCAGCCCGTGACCGATCCAACCCCATGGTGGCAATGATCGCGAGCCGCCAGGCCATGTTTGATGAGGCCCTGCGCCTGGCCCAAAGCCAGCTCGCACTGCAACAGGAACGCCTGCGCACCATGCAGGCGCTGCGCGCCGAAGGAGCGGCGACGCGCCAGGAATTGGACAACGCACGCATCCAGGAAATGCAGGCGCAGGCTGTGGCAGTGCGTGCGAGCACTGATGCGAGGGAAAACAGGGCCCAGCTGGTACGCGAGCAGGCCAGGACCCCTGACGAACCGCCCGACACCCCCGCGCCCCGCGCGGTCGAGGATTCAACCACAGAGGATGGGGATGTGAGAGCACCCTTCGATGCCGTGGTGGTGCGCCAGTTCGTGCACCAGGGCGAATGGGTCGCGCCCGGTGCCGACATAGCGGTACTGCAAGGGCCAGCCCCCGCGATGGTCCACGCCTACTTGCCGCCCGACCAGGCACGCTATGCGCAAGTGGGGCGCAAAGCCACACTGCGCTTCATGGACGGGGGGCGCATTCGCGCCGAAGTGGCTGACGTCATCGCAGAAGCCGAGCGCACCCCCGCAGAGCGAACGTCACCTCTGGCCCCACGCATGCCGTCGATTGTCGTGCGTTTGCGCCCTGTCGAACCTCTGCCGCCGTCCTACCGCATTCACTACCTGCCGCTGGATGTGCGCTTCGACTGGGTATGGGACTGGGCGCCTTGAGGAAAGTCGCAGCTTCAGACCGACGACTACCCTGAGCGTGCCGCGAGACCCTGCAAGCGTCGCTGCGGGTCGTCGCTGCAACAAGGATCAGACAGGGCGGCCCAAAGTATCTGCGCGCGCCTGCGCGGCAGCAAAGTCCAGGTCGCCGCTGTAGATGGCGCGGCCGCAGATCACGCCCTCCACGCCCTCGTCTTCCACCGCACACAGCTGCTCGATGTCGGCCATGTTCGAGAGGCCGCCCGAGGCGATCACGGGGATGCTCAAAGCCTGGGCCAGTTTCACCGTGGCGTCGATGTTGATGCCCGACAGCATGCCGTCACGACCGATGTCGGTGTAGATGATGGATTCGACACCCCAGTCCTCGAACTTCTTGGCCAGGTCCACCACTTCATGGCCGGTGAGCTTGCTCCAGCCGTCGGTGGCCACTTTGCCATCCTTGGCGTCGAGCCCCACGATGATGTGGCCGCCAAAGGCGCTGCAGGCGTCTTTGAGAAAGCCAGGGTTCTTCACCGCCGCCGTGCCGATGATCACGTAGCGCAGGCCGCCGTCGATGTATTTTTCGATGGTGTCCAGGTCGCGAATGCCACCGCCCAGCTGCACGGGGATGTCGTCACCCACCTCTTTCAGGATGGACTTGATGGCGCTGTAGTTCTTGGGCACGCCCGCAAACGCACCGTTCAGGTCCACCAGATGCAGGCGGCGTGCGCCGGCATCCAGCCACTTGCGCGCCATGGCGGCCGGGTCTTCACCGAAGGTGGTGGATTGGTCCATATCGCCTTGCTTGAGGCGTACGCAGTGGCCGTCTTTGAGGTCGATGGCGGGGATGAGCAGCATGGTGGTGAAGTTCGGGGGGATGAAAAGGGCGAGACGCAACTCGGCCCGAACGGGTGGCGGTTAAGGGATCAGGGATTCCAGTGCAGAAAATTGCGGTACAGGGCCAGCCCGTGCTCCGCGCTTTTCTCCGGGTGGAACTGGGTGGCAAAAATATTATCGCGTGCCACGGCGGCAGCGAACAAACCGCCGTAGTCCGTTTGCCCTGCGCAATGGTCGGGATTTTTCGGCACCGCGTAGAAACTGTGCACGAAGTAGAAGTAGCTGCTGTCCGGCACGCCAGCCCACACCGGGTGCACGCCACCGCCGTGGTGGGCGTGGGGCATCTGCCGCACCTGGTTCCAACCCATCTGGGGCACCTTGAAGCGGCTGCCGTCAGGCTGGGTGCGGCCTGCCAGGTCGAACTTGAGCACGTCGCCAGGGATGAGGCCCAGGCCCGGCGTATCCCCCTCGGCGCTATGGTCCAGCAGCATCTGCATGCCCACGCACACGCCGAACATTGGCTTGGAGGCAGCGGCTTCGAGCACCGATTCCTGGAGGCCGGATTCGCGCAGTTCGCGCATGCAGTCGGGCATGGCGCCCTGCCCTGGCAGCACGATGCGCTGGGCGGCGCGCACGTCTTCGGGGCGCTGAGTGACGACCACGGTCCAGCCCGAGCCCTCGGCAGCGGCCTGCACGGCCTGCGACACCGAGCGCAGGTTGCCCATGCCGTAGTCCACGACCGCTACTGTTTTTGCTTCCATATTCATAGCTGCTAGCGCTTATCCATCAAGCGATAGAGCCTGATTTAACCCAAAATTTCACAACGAGCCCTTGGTGGAGGGGATGACACCGGCCGAGCGCGGGTCGCGTTCCAGCGCCGCGCGCAGCGTGCGCCCGAACGCCTTGAAGATGGTCTCGCACTGGTGGTGGGCGTTGACGCCCTTGAGGTTGTCGATGTGCAGCGTCACGCCCGCGTGGTTCACAAAGCCCTGGAAGAACTCGAACACCAGTTGCGTGTCGAGCTGGCCGATGCTGCCGGCCGTGAACTTCACGTCCATGTGCAGCCCGGGGCGGCCCGAAAAATCGACCACCACGCGCGACAGCGCTTCATCCAGCGGCACGTAGGCGTGGCCGTAGCGGCGGATGCCTTTCTTGTCGCCCACGGCGCGTGCAAAGGCCTGGCCCAGGGTGATGCCCACGTCTTCCACCGTGTGGTGGCCGTCGATGTGCAGGTCGCCTTCACAGTCGATGTCGAGGTCGATCAGCCCATGGCGGGCGATCTGGTCAAGCATGTGGTCGAAGAAGCCGATGCCGGTGTGCAGCTTGGCTTGGCCGGTGCCGTCAAGGTTGATGCGCGCAGTGATGCGCGTCTCGGCGGTGTTGCGGCTGACCTCGGCGATGCGGTCGGCCATCGGGTCGGCCGATGGGGCGGAGGGTACGAGTGCGGAGGAAGTCATAGGGAGGCTTGGAGTGCGGCCAGCATCTGCGCGTTGTCTTCGGCATTGCCTACCGTCAGGCGCAGGCAGTTGGCCAGCAATGGGTGCATTGTAGAAACGTTCTTGACGAGCACCTTGCGGTTTTTCATGCCCTCGTAGGCCTTGGCGGAATCCGCCACGCGGATCAGCACCATGTTGGCCTCGCTATCCCAGCACTTTTCGACTCCCGGCATCTGGCGCAACGCGGCGATGAGCGTGGTGCGTTCGACACGGATCTCGGCGGCCTGGGCGGCGAACACCTCGGCATGCTCCAGCGCAAACAGGGCGGCTTCGCAGTTGAGCACGCTCACGTTGTAGGGCGGGCGCACCTTGTCGATCTCGCTCACGAACGCCGAGGGTCCGATGAGGTAGCCCAGGCGCACGCCCGCGAGGCCAAACTTGCTGAGCGTGCGCATGAGCAGCACGTGCGCATTGCGCGCAGGCTCTGCGCGCATGCGGTCGATCCAGGTGCGGCTGGCAAAGGGCTGGTAGGCCTCGTCCATGACCACGATGCCGCCCTGTGCGCCTGCGGCGTCGATGATGCGTTGCACGGTGCCCTCGTCCCACAGCGTGGCCGTGGGGTTGTTGGGGTAGGCGATGTAGGTGATGGCGGGGCGGTGCTGGGCGATGGCAGCCAGCATGGCAGGCTCGTCCAGCTCGAAGTCGGGCGTGAGCGGCACGCCGACAAAGTCCAGGCCCTGCAGCTGCGCCGACAAGGGGTACATCACAAAGCCGGGCATGGGCGCCAGCATGGTGGCGCGCTGTCCCGTGCCTGGCTGTGCGCAGGCCAGCGCCAGCAGGGTGATGAGTTCGTCCGACCCGTTTCCCAACACGATGCCATAGCCCTCGGGCATGCCCGCGTACTGCGCCAGGGCCGCCTTCAGGTCGGCAATGCGGTCGCCGGGGTAGCGGTTGAGTGCCACCGAACCCAGGCGCTGGCCCAGCGCGGCCTGCAAATGCGCGGGCAGGCGGAAGGGGTTCTCCATCGCGTCCATCTTGAGCATGCCGGTGGACGGCTGCACGACATAGGAATGCATCGCGCGCACATCTGGGCGGATGCGGGCCAGGGCCTGGAGGGGGGACGACGCGGGAGTAGTCATTCGGTGGTGTCCAGTTCGTTGGGGGTGACAAGGAAAGGGTTGATGGGGCGCACGGCGTCCATCGGCTGATCGTGCGGCAGTGCCTCGGTCAGCAGGTAGCGGCAGCCTTGCTGGTGGGCGGACGAGAGGATGAGCGCATCCCAATAGCCCAGGCGATAACGGTCCTGCAGGTCCCAGGCGCCGTCCACGGTGTAGGAGTCCAGGTGCGGCGGCAGCCACACGCGCAGGCGGCGCACCTGGGCGCGCACCTGCTGCAGCACGTGGGGGCCATCAAAACGCTGGATGGCCTGGTTGTACAGCTCGTTGAGCACCTGCGAGCTGATGCGGCCGCTGCGCGTCTGCCAGCAAAAGCTGATCCATTCACGCGCCCGCACCTGGCGCCCGGTATCGCGGTCGTCCACGCTGGCGAGCAGGATTTCGGTATCGACAAAGATGGGGGCGGTGGCCATGCGTTCTGCCCCGTTCAGCGCAGAAACAGGGTTTCGCGCGGCACATAGGGCCCGCTGGACGCGCCCCAGCTCTCAAACCCCAGCGCCTCGCGCATGGCCTGGGCGTAGGCGTCTTCCTGGCGCATCTTTTCGGCCAGCCATTCACCGAGCAGGCGGGACACGCTGCTGCCGCGCTTGGCGGCTTCCACGCGCACCCATTCGGCAACGGTGTCGTCCATGGTCACGGTGATGTTTTTCATGGGTTAAATGGTACACGAACTTCGTGTTGCACGAAGTTCGTGTAATCGCGCTAAAGCAGGACCATTTCTACTCTCAAGGTTCACTTTGTATGCGCTTACCCTTTGCGGCCCGCAGTTGGTGGCGCACCATCCCACAGCTTGGACAGCGCAAACAGCGGCTTGAGCTGACGGTTCTTCTTCAATCGTCGGCCACGCGCCATCCAAGCACCCTTGATGACCCCAAACGCGTGCGAAAGAGCATGTTGGGTCTCTTAAATACTAAGCGCAGCCAACGACACGTCGTAGGCCTGACGCAGAATGCTGCGTTGAATCCTGAAAGTCGCGAAATGACTCCATCAACACATGAATGTTTGGAAGCACTTGGAAGGTCGAATGTTGATCCCAAAGTGGTTAGCCTGCTAGATCGGCTTGATCTTGCACACCAGAAAATCAAACTCAAAAGGGGTGACTTTGATACTGCCCTTGACGCACCAGAGCATGGAATAGACGTTGTTTTTTCCGATCCTCAATCGTATGTTCTGACGCATAACTCACCAGAGGGGTCGTTGATCTTGAGTTGCGTCTTTTTTTTCAGCGAAGGACGAGAAAATCACTGCCAGTATCCGTTAGATCTCCCCGCCGGGCTTACGTTTAGCGCTTCTCGGGATGAGGTTCGCAAGCTGTTTGGTACACCGGAGTTCTCGAGCCCCATTCTTCCTGTGGATAGATGGACATGGAATGGTCTGAAGCTTGCGGTGACCTTTGTCGAGTCGCAATCGTCCATTGCGCGTGTAAGTTGCAGTTTGCCAAAGGGCTGGTAAGTGACGGCGTCTGGCACTGTTGCGATTACAGGCGTACACGAAGGTGCGCATGACCAGCACTACGACTGGTTGCTGATTTGTCCGTAGCTTAGAAATAGGCTGTGTCAACAGCTGCCTGCTTCAATGACCAGTCGCAGGCATCTGGCGGAGATCGGTTTTACCCATCTCTGAGCCCTACTTGGCAAAAATCGTCGCCCACCAAAGTGTCAGAGACAACAAAAAGCAGCGACGCCGTCCAGCAGAGGGGCATGGACGCAATAAGGCGTGCTCATTTCAACCGCATCTCTGCGGCTTGCGCGTGGGCCTGCAGGCCCTCACCGTAGGCCAGCTCCGCTGCAATGGCACCCAGCACCTGGGCACCGGCCTCGCTCACCTCGATGATGCTGCTGCGTTTCTGGAAGTCGTACACGCCCAGGGGCGACGAGAAGCGCGCCGTGCCGCTGGTGGGCAGCACGTGGTTGGGGCCTGCGCAGTAGTCGCCCAGGCTTTCCGAGGTGTAGGCGCCCAGAAAGATGGCACCGGCGTGGCGCAGCAACGGTTCCCAGCGGTGCGGGTCGGTGCTGCTGACCTCCAGGTGTTCTGGTGCGATGCGGTTGCTGATCGCGCAGGCTTCTTCCATGTCCTTGGTGAGGATCAGCGCGCCCCGGCCGGTGAGGCTCTTGGCGATGATCTCGGCGCGCGGCATGGTGGGCAGCAGGCGGTCGATCTCGCGCTGCACGGCGTCGAGGTAGGCGGCGTCGGGGCACAGCAGGATGCTCTGGGCCAGCTCGTCGTGTTCGGCCTGGCTGAAGAGGTCCATGGCCACCCAGTCGGGCGGCGTGCTGCCGTCGGCCAGCACCAGGATTTCGCTCGGGCCCGCGATCATGTCGATGCCCACGGTGCCAAACACGCGCTTCTTGGCGCTGGCCACATAGGCGTTGCCGGGGCCGGTGATCTTGTCCACCTTGGGCACGGTGGCCGTGCCGTAGGCCAGCGCGGCCACGGCCTGGGCGCCGCCGATGGTGAAGGCGCGGGTCACACCGGCCACGTAGGCGGCTGCCAGCACCAGCTCGTTGCGCTCGCCCTTCGTCGAGGTACCCTCGCCCGTTCCGCCGGTTGCCACGCTGCCGCGCACAGGCGTGGGCACGACCATGATGATTTCCTGCACACCCGCCACATGGGCAGGGATGGCGTTCATCAGCAGGCTCGACGGGTAGGCGGCCTTGCCGCCGGGCACGTAGATGCCCACACGGTCCAGCGGGGTAACCTTCTGGCCCAGCAGTGTGCCGTCTTCGTCGCGGTAGCTCCAGCTCTCGCCCGAGGCCTTTTTCTGCGCCTCGTGGTAGCTGCGCACGCGCTTGGCGGCGGCCTGCAGCGCGTCGCGCTGGGCCTGCGGGATGGCGTCGAACGCGGCCTTGAAGTCGGCCTGGGTCAGCTCCAGCGCGGCCATGTTGGGGGCGCTGAGGCCGTCGAAGCGGGCGGTGTATTCCAGCACCGCCGCATCGCCGCGCTTTTGCACATCGGACAGGATGTCGGCCACGCGCTGCTCGATGGCCGCGTCGGTGTCGGCAGACCAATGCAGGCGGGCTGCAAAATCAGCCTCAAAAGTGGCCGCAGCGGTGGACAGACGGGCGGGAGCAGCTACCAAAGTCATAGTGTCAGTCGTTGGGTGAAGGTCAGTTCTTTTCGGCCGGTATGGCCGAGGCAAACGCATCAATGATGCGGCGCAGTGGCGCCTGCTTGAGCTTGAGCGCGGCCTGGTTCACGACCAGGTAGGAGCTGATGTCCATGATGCGCTCGACCTCCACGAGGTGGTTGGCCTTGAGCGTGTTGCCGGTGGAGACCAGATCGACGATAGCGTCGGCCAGGCCGATGAGCGGGGCCAGCTCCATGCTGCCGTAGAGCTTGACCATGTCCACGTGCACGCCCTTGGTGGCAAAGAAGTCGCGCGCGATGGATGTGTACTTGGTGGCGACCTTCAGGCGCGAGCCCTGTTTGACCGCGCGCTCGTAGTCGAAGTCGTTGCGCACGGCAACGCTCACGCGGCACTTGGCGATGCGCAAGTCCAGCGGCTGGTACAGGCCCTGGCCGCCGTGCTCGATGAGGGTGTCCTTGCCGGTCACGCCGAGGTCGGCGCCGCCGTATTCCACGTAAGTGGGCACATCAGTGGCACGCACCAGCACCACGCGCACGTTGGGCTGGTTGGTGGGCAGGATGAGCTTGCGCGACTTTTCAGGGTCTTCGAGCACCTCGATGCCTGCAGCGGCCAGCAACGGCAGGGTTTCGTCAAAGATGCGGCCCTTGGAAAGCGCGAGGGTGATCATCGTCATGTTTTCAATCTTTCAACGTCCGCGCCGATGCCGCGCAGTTTCGCTTCCATGCAGTCGTAGCCGCGGTCCAGGTGGTAGATGCGGTCCACCACGGTTTCGCCGTCGGCCACCAAACCCGCAATGACCAAGCTGGCCGAAGCACGCAGGTCGGTGGCCATCACGGTGGCGCCGGACAGGCGTGGCACGCCTTCAATGACCGCCACCTTGCCATCCACCTGGATTTTGGCGCCCAGGCGCACCAGCTCGTTGACATGCATGAAGCGGTTTTCAAAAATCGTCTCGGTCACCGTGGCCGTGCCCTGTGCGATGCAGTTAAGCGCCATGAACTGGGCCTGCATGTCGGTAGGAAAACCGGGGTATTCGGTGGTGCGAAAGCCCTGGGCCTTGAGCGTGGCGCCGCCAGCGCTTTGCACGCGGATGCCGCCATCCACCGCCTGCACGGTGGCACCCGCTTCGCGCAGCTTGTCAATCACCGCGTCGAGGTGGTCGGCGCGGCCGTGGCGCAGCGTCACATCGCCGCCCGTGGCGGCCACGGCGCACAGGAAGGTGCCCGCTTCGATGCGGTCAGCCACCACGCGGTGGGTGCAGCCGTGTAGCTTCTCGACGCCCTGGATGCGGATGCGGCTGGTGCCGTGGCCTTCGATCTTCGCGCCCATGGCGATCAGCATCTCGGCCAGGTCCGAAATCTCGGGCTCTTGCGCGGCGTTTTCGAGCACCGTCTCACCTTCGGCCAGCGCAGCGGCCATGAGGAAGTTCTCGGTGCCCGTCACCGTGACCATGTCGGTGGTGATGCGAGCGCCCTTCAGGCGCTTCCGGCCACCATTCGAAAGTGCAGGCAGCTTGGCGATGATGTAGCCGTGCTCGACCACGATGTCGGCGCCCATGGCGGCCAGGCCCTTGATGTGCTGGTCCACCGGCCGCGAACCGATGGCGCAACCGCCGGGCAGCGACACCGTGGCCTCGCCAAAGCGCGCCAGCAGCGGGCCCAGCGCCAGCACGGAGGCGCGCATGGTCTTGACCAGTTCGTACGGGGCCTCGGGCGTGCTCAGCGCGCTGGCGTCAATCCGCACCGTGCCGTCATCGGCCCGCTCGGCCGCCACGCCCATGTTGCGGATGAGCTTGAGCATGGTGCTCACGTCCTGCAGCTGGGGCACGTTGAGCAGGGTCACGGGCTCGGCCGTGAGCAGGGCGGCGCACAACTCCGGCAAGGCGGCGTTCTTGGCGCCAGACACCAGCACCTCGCCTTGCAAGCTGCGTCCGCCACGAATCAGGAGTTTGTCCATCTCTACCAACAAAAATATTAATGAAAATAGCCTCTAGCGCTTATCCATCAAGCGCTGTCAGCTATAAATATATGAGTATTCAGGCGCGGCGCGTCATTCCGCCTGGGCCGCCCACTCGGCGGGCGTGAAGGTCTTCATCGACAGTGCATGCACTTCGTCGGTGTGCATTTTGGCGCCCAGCGTGGCGTATACGCGCTGGTGGCGCTGAATGGCGCGCTTGCCTTCAAACTCGGCCGAGACGATGGTGGCGTACCAATGGCGGCCGTCGCCTTCCAGCGTGATGTGTTCGCAGGCCAGCCCGGCGGTGATGATGTGTTTGAGTTGGTCAGCGGTCATAGGAGCGTGCATGTCCTTTTACGTGCCCGCGAAAGCTGGGGAACGGCCCGGCAACGCGGCGCAGGACACACCGCAGTATGAATACTGCAAGTGACCTGCAACAAAGTGGCCGGGCCGTTCCCCAGCTTTCCCAGCGGGTTGCCCCTGTGGCCCCGCGCTCGCGGCGTTGCGCCGCTTGTCAATGCAACCAGCATTGACCACGCGGCGCGCCTTGCGATCACAGGGCCACAGGGGCAACGCGGGTACGTAAAAGGGCATGGCACGCTCTAGTTCCGAATTTTGTAGCCGGTGCGCAGCAGGTGCACGGCGAGAAAGCTCACGGCCATCCAGGCCACGCCCACGATAGTGAGGCTGAGCCAGGGCGATGTGTCGCTCTGGCCAAAGAAGCCATAGCGGAAGCCGTCGATCATGTAGAAAAACGGGTTGAGGTGGCTCACGGTCTGCCAGAACGGTGGCAGCGACTGGATGGAATAGAACACGCCCGACAGGAACGTCATGGGCACGACCACAAAGTTCTGAAAGGCCGCGAGTTGATCGAACTTGTCGGCCCACAGCCCGGCAATGAGCCCCAGCGTGGCCAGCAGGCCCGCCCCCAGCACCGCAAACACCAGTATCCACAGCGGCGCCGCGAACTCCGGCCGCGCAAAGGCCAACGTGACGATGAACACCCCGAGCCCCACCACCAGCCCGCGCACCATCGATGAGCCAACGTACGCCACAAACCAGGCCCAGTGCGACAGCGGCGTGAGCAGCACAAACACCAGGCTGCCCATGATCTTGCTCTGTATCAGACTGGACGAGCTATTGGCAAAGGCGTTCTGCAGCACGCTCATCATCACGAGGCCCGGCACCAGAAAGGCGGTGTAGCTAATGCGGTCGTAGACCTTGACGTGGTCTTCGAGCACATGGCCGAAGATCAGCAGGTACAGCACGGCCGTGAGCACGGGCGCGGCAACGGTCTGGAAGCTGACCTTCCAGAAACGCAGCACTTCTTTATAAAAAAGCGTCTGCCAGCCCGTCATCGTTGTGCCCCCACGCTCGGCACTGCCGTGTCCTCGCTGCCCCCCAAGGGGGCCGCGCCTTGCTTGGGGCGGCCCGGCGCGGCGGCGGACGCAACCTCTGACATCGGGATATTGGAGGCCGATGTACCCGACATGACTTGCAGGAACACGTCCTCCAGATCCGGCCTGCGAATCTCCATGTCGTGCACCTCGACCCCTGCCACACGCAGGGCAGCCAAGTGGCTTTCAATCTCGGCCGCGTCGTGCGCGGGCAGTTGCACGATGCGGCCGGTGACACGCGCCACCCCCGCCAGCGCGGGCGGCAAGGCGGCATCCGTCTTGAACTGCAGGATGCTGCCCGAGGCCGCCTGCAGCAATTCACTGGTGCGGTTCAGCGCCACCATGCGGCCCGACTTGAGCATGGCAATGCGGCCACACAGCGCCTCGGCTTCTTCCAGGTAGTGCGTGGTCAGCAGCACGGTGTGGCCTTCCTTGTTCAGGCGGGCCACAAAATGCCAGAGGGTCTGGCGCAGCTCCACGTCCACACCGGCCGTGGGCTCGTCGAGCACGATGATGGGCGGCTTGTGCACCAGCGCCTGCGCCACCAGCACGCGGCGCTTCATGCCACCCGAGAGCTGGCGCATGTTGGCGTTGGCCTTGTCGGTGAGGCCCAGGTTCTCCAGCAGCTCGTCGATCCAGGCGTCGTTGTTCTTCACGCCAAAGTAGCCCGACTGGATGCGCAGCGACTCCCGCACATTGAAGAAGGGGTCGAACACCAGCTCTTGCGGCACCACGCCGAGCTTGCGGCGCGCATCTGCATACTGCGTCTGGACATCACTGCCCTGCACCAGCACGCGGCCGCTGGTGGCGCGCGCCAGGCCCGCAAGAATGCTGATCAGGGTGGTTTTACCGGCGCCGTTGGGGCCCAGGAGCCCGAAGAATTCGCCCTCCTGGATGTCCAGGCTGACGTCGTTGAGAGCTTGAAAGGGGCCTTTGGGCGTGGAAAAGGTCTTGGAGATGGCTTGGAAGGAGACTGCGGGCATGAAGGCAGGGATTTTAAGGCCTGGCCCTGATCCACGCTGACAACCCGGCGGTAAGGGCGCCTTGGTCCGCGGGGTCAGGACGCGGGCGCAAGCAGGGTGCCTACGCCATACAAGCCCGCCATGCCACGCAGCGCGGTGGGCAATCCCTGCACGGCGAAGGTCTTGCCCACGGACAAGGCCTCGCGGCGGCACTCGAGCAAAACCGCCAGTGCCGAGCTGTCAAACACCGTCATCGCACTGGCATCCACCACCACACCGGGTTCGCGGTGCACCCGCAGCCCCTGCAAAAGCATGTGCAGACAGGCCGTGGCCTGGCGGTGGGTGAGCTCGGGGGGAAGGACCAGCATGGCGAAGGCCTTATCAGCCCCTGACAGCGGCATTGGCCTTGTTGCGCGAAACCAGTGTCTCGATCAGCCCGTCGATGCCCTTGGCATTGATCTCCTGCGCAAACTGACTGCGGTAGGTTTCCACCAGCCACACGCCCAGCACGTTCAGGTTGTAGATCTTCCAGCCGGCGCCGTCGCCCGGGGTTTTCTCCAGCCGGTAGTCGAGCTGGATCGGGTCGCCACGTCCGACGATTTCGGTGCGCACGAGCACATCCTTGTCCTCCGGCGCAGCCCGCAGGGGCTTGAGCAGAATACGCTGGTCATTGACCTGGGCCAGGGCCCCGGCGTATGTGCGGACCAGCAATATCTTGAACTCCTCCTGAAGCCTTTGCTGCTGCTCGGGCGAAGCCTGGCGCCAGCCTGGCCCCACGGCGGCGGCTGTCATGCGGCGGAAGTTGACGTTGGGCATCACCGTCTTGTCCACCAGCGCTATGACCTTGTTCAGATCGCCACCCTGGATGGCCTTGTCGGACTTCACGGTGTTCAGCACATCGGTGGACAGGCGCTTGATCAGCGCATCCGGGGCCTCATCGGCCGCTGCGGCCAAGAGTGGCATGCCCAAGGACACCACAGCAGCGGCAAACAATACCTGTCGGGCGAGGGATCGTCGGTTCATCATGTTGTTTACTTTCTCATCCGATAGAGGGCGGCCAGCGCGGCAGCCCCTGAATTTCATTGTGGCGGGCAAGCCCCCGGTACTTGCGTCGGGGAGGTTGCGGGTTGCAAGCAAGTGCAACGCGCAGCCTGCCCGGGCAGTTGGCTGCACCAGCCACTCGACGGGCGCTACCGGGGGGGCTCTTCCGGAATGGAGCCATCGTTGCCGTTGATGTCCTCCGCTCGGCTGCCGTTGTGCGGATCGCCCGCCTGGCTGCGCACCTGCAGGAAGACATCACGGGTGAAACTGTATTTGTCCAGGGCGGCACTATCGAGCACGGAGCCCGCCCGCAAAAGGTTGGCACGGGTGTCCGTCAGGCGCAGCGCATAGAGCGAGTTGCGCGCGGAGACCGGGTCGACATAGCGCACCAAGTTGCCCCGCATGTCCACAGGCAGTGCGAAGGTGTCCCGCACCGTGGACGGCCCCAGGAGGGGCAACACCAGATAAGGCCCGGTACCCACGCCCCACCGGCCGAGCGTCAGGCCAAAGTCCTGCTTGTAACGGTCTATGCCCAGCTCGCTGGCCACATCGAGAACCCCGCCCAGCCCCATCACTGTATTGATGTTGACTCGCATAAACGTGGCCACCGAGGCTTCCGCACGAAGCTGCAGCACGTTGTTCACCAGCGACCAGACGTCCCCCAGGTTCGCAAAGAAATTGCGGACCCCGGTGCGCACCGGTGCCGGCGTGATTTCCTGGTAGGCGGTGGCCACCGGTTTGAGCACCATCGCATCGACCTGCTCGTTGAACGTGGTCATGCTGCGGTTGTAGGATTCCAGCGGATCGCGCGGATCAGGATGCGCCACGGTGGCACAGCCCGACAGCAGCGCTGCGGCCAGCAGCAGGCTGCCGCCCGCCGCGGCCCGCCAGAATCCGGTGCGGGCAGGCACGGCCCACTGTTCAGAGTTTTTCATTTTTTGTCACCTGCCCCTGCGGGCTTACCGCCGTCTTCGGCTTTGCTGTAGAGAAACTGCCCGATCAGGTTTTCGAGCACGACCGCCGACTGCGTGGCGGTCACCATGTCGCCGGCGGCCAGGTTCTGCTCGTCTGCCCCCGCTTCGATGCCGATGTACTGCTCGCCCAACAAACCACTGGTGAGAATTTTGAGGGAGCTGTCCTTGGGGAAAGCGTAGCGGCTTTCCATTGCCAGGGTCACCCGCGCCTGGAAGGTCTTGTCGTCAAACGTGATGGACTCCACACGGCCGACCACCACGCCGGCACTGCGCACGGCAGCCTGAGGTTTGAGGCCGCCGATATTGTCAAAGCGCGCGGTAATGCGATAGCCCGACTGAAAGTTCAGGCTCAGCAGATTGGCCGACTGCAGCGCCAGAAACACCAGCGCCACAGCCCCCAGCATCACGAACAGGCCCACCCAGAGATCGTTTTTGGAGCGTTGCATTGTTTGATTCCCCTTCGCAGCCAGCATCGCCAGCTCAGATACTGAACATCAGGGCCGTGAGGATGAAGTCGAGCCCCAGCACCGCCAGACTCGCCACCACCACCGTGCGCGTGGTGGCGCGCGATACGCCCTCGGGCGTGGGTTTGGCGGTGTAACCCTGCAAGAGCGCCACGAACGTTACGGCAACACCGAAGACCACGCTCTTGAGCACCCCATTGCCCACGTCTTTCCACACGTCCACCCCGCCCTGCGTCTGGCTCCAGAAAGCGCCAGGGTCGATGCCGATCATGAGGACGCCGACGCCCCACCCGCCAATCACGCCCACCGCACTGAAGACGGCCGCCAGCAGGGGCATGACAATCACCCCAGCCCAGAAACGCGGTGCCAGAACGCGCTGCACCGGGTCCACCGCCATCATTTCCATCGCGCTGAGCTGCTCGCCTGCACGCATCAGACCAATCTCGGCCGTCAGCGACGTGCCCGCACGCCCCGCAAACAGCAGGGCGGTGACCACAGGCCCGAGCTCGCGCACCAGCGACAACGTGACCAGCAGCCCCAGCGCTTCGGACGAGCCATAGCGCTGCAGCGTGTAGTACCCCTGCAACCCCAGCACCAACCCGACGAACAGACCGGATACCGCAATGATGGCGAGCGAGTAGTTGCCCAGAAAATGCACCTGGTCGCGCACCAGCGATGGCCGCACAAACGTGGCCCCGGCCAGCCGCACCAGCCGCACAAACAGGCGGGTTGCCATGCCAATGTCGGCAAGCTTGGCACGCACCGCAAACCCCACGTCGGACGGGTTGTACCAGCTCACGGTGCACGCCCTCCCACGGGTCCGAAGTCCTGCGCGGCATCGGGGCCTGGGTAATGAAATGGCACCGGTCCCGTGGGCAAGGCGTTCACAAACTGGTGAACCAGGGGGTCTGTGCTGGCACGCACCTCATCGGGCGTGCCCTGGGCCGCCACCACGCCCGGCCCGAGGATGATCACATGGTCTGCGAGCCGCAAGGTCTCTTCGAGGTCGTGCGAGACCACGATGCTGGTGAGGCCCATGGCGTCGTTCAGCTGGCGGATCAGCTGCGCCGCCGTCCCCAGAGAGATGGGGTCGAGCCCTGCAAAAGGCTCGTCATACATGACCAGCTCCGGGTCCAGTGCAATGGCGCGTGCCAGGGCTACCCGCCGGGCCATCCCCCCCGAAATCTCGCTGGGCATGAGGTCACGCGCGCCCCGCAGGCCCACGGCGTGCAGCTTCATGAGGACTACATCGCGGATCAGTGCCTCGGACAGGTCCGTGTGCTCGCGCAACGGAAAGGCCACATTCTCGAAAACACTCAGATCGGTAAACAACGCGCCAAACTGGAACAGCATCCCCATGCGGCGGCGGACGGCATACAAGCCAGCCGCGTCGAGGCGACCCACGTCCTGCCCATCAAACAGGACTTCACCGCCCGAAGCCCGCTGCTGCCCCCCCAAGAGGCGCAGCACCGTGGTCTTGCCACCACCGGAGGCACCCATCAATGCCGTGACCTTGCCACGCGGCACGGTCAGCGAGACGTCGCGCAGGATGGCACGGTCTCCATAGGAGAACGTGACATTGCGCAGCTCGGCAAGGATGGAGGGATCGGACATGCAGAAACGATTCAGGGTTCGGGGGCGAAGTCGGTGCGCAGAGGATCTTGCGGCCACAGAAAAGCCGCGATGGTAGCTGAAGTTTCAAACATACATACATTCATGCATGTTTGCATTTTGAAAAATCACCTCACGAGATGCACGACACAAAGACGCCATGCAATTCCCGATTGACAGAGCCATCAATTGTGCCAACAAAGGTACTCGGCCGTTGGAGCTGAGGCCATGCGCCCGGACTGGCGGCACCGCGCCGGCTCTGGAAGGTGGAAGCCTCTCCTGGGCTGGCACCAATGCCCATGAAAAAACGGCGCCGCAGCGCCGTTAGATGTGGCATGTGCCGAAGACCTGTCAGCGTGGCAGGTCGGAGAACCCCATGAGGAACTCATCTACAGCACGTGCTGCCTGACGGCCCTCGCGGATGGCCCAGACCACCAGGCTCTGCCCACGGCGGATATCGCCGGCCGCAAACACCTTGGGCACATTGGTGGCATAGCCGCCGTCGAAGTCGGTGGTGGCGCGGGCATTGCCCCGGGCGTCTTTCTCAACACCAAAAGCCTCCAGCACCGGGGCCACCGGGCTCACAAAACCCATGGCCAGCAGCACCAGATCGGCCTGGTAGTGTTTCTCGGTGCCAGGCACTTCCACCAGCTTGCCGTCCTTGAACTCGACCTGCACCGTGGTCAGGCTCTTGACCTTGCCCTTTTCGCCCGTGAACTCCTTGGTGGAGATCGCGAACTCGCGCACACAGCCTTCTTCGTGGCTGGAGCTGGTGCGCAGCTTGAGCGGCCAGTAGGGCCAGGTCAGGGGCCGGTTTTCCACCTCGGGGGGCTGGGGCATCACCTCGAACTGGGTGACGCTGGCTGCGCCATGGCGGTTGCTGGTGCCCACGCAGTCGCTGCCGGTGTCGCCGCCACCGATCACGATGACGTGCTTGCCCGTGGCCATGATCTGGCCCTTGAGCTTGTCACCCGCATTGACCTTGTTTTGCTGGGGCAGGAACTCCATGGCGAAGTGAATGCCATCGAGCTCGCGGCCAGGCACGGGCAGGTCGCGCGACTGCTCGGCGCCGCCGGTCAGCAGCACGGCGTCAAACTCTTTGTTCAGTTGCTCGGGCGTGACGGTTTCCTTGGCCCAGTTGGTGACCTTGGAGTCCTTGCCCAGGCCGTCCTTGGCAGCGCCCACGAACACGCCGGTGCGAAACACCACGCCTTCGGCTTCCATCTGCTTGACGCGGCGGTCGATGTGCGACTTTTCCATCTTGAAGTCAGGAATGCCGTAGCGCAGCAGGCCGCCCACGCGGTCGTTCTTTTCAAACAGCGTGACGCTGTGGCCTGCGCGGGCCAGTTGCTGGGCAGCGGCCAGGCCTGCGGGGCCCGAGCCGACCACGGCCACCTTCTTGCCCGTTTGGTGCTTGGCGGGACGGGGCTTGACCCAGCCCTCTTCCCAGGCGCGGTCGATGATCGCGTGCTCGATGGACTTGATGCCCACGGCGTCGTCGTTCACGTTCAGCACGCAGGCCGCCTCGCAAGGCGCGGGGCAGATGCGGCCGGTGAACTCGGGGAAGTTGTTGGTGCTGTGCAGCACCTCGATCGCGCTCTTCCAGTCCGCGTGGTACACGAGGTCGTTGAAGTCCGGGATGATGTTGTTCACCGGGCAGCCGTTGTTGCAGAACGGCGTGCCGCAATCCATGCAGCGCGCGCCTTGCACCTTGGCCTGGCTCTCGTCGAGGCCGATGACAAATTCCTTGTAATGCTTCAGGCGCTCGGGCACGGGCTTGTAGCCCTCTTCGATGCGCTCGTATTCCATGAAGCCGGTAGTTTTTCCCATGACGATGTCCTTGTCTATGAATGCTGTGCGAAGGGGGATGGCGTCGCCTTACTTGGCGGGAGCCACTTCTTTTTTGGTAGCAGCTACCGCTGGTGTAGCGGACTCCTCCAGCACTTTTCGTTCATAAATTTCAGCCAACGCACGCTTGTACTCGGTCGGGAAGACCTTGACGAACTTGCTGCGTGATGCTGCCCAGTTGTCCAGCAACTCGCGCGCGCGCTTGCTGCCTGTCCAGCGGTTGTGGTCTTCCAGCAGCTTCTTGAGCTGCGCTTCATCGGTCTGGCCGTTGTGCCAGATGGCGCGGGGCACCGTGGCTTCCTGCTCCGTAGAAGAAAGGATGCGCTCCAGCGTCACCATGGACATGTTGCAGCGGGTGTCGAACTGGCCGTCTTCGTCGTACACATAGGCCACGCCGCCGCTCATGCCCGCCGCAAAGTTGCGGCCGGTCTTGCCGATCACCACCACGGTACCGCCAGTCATGTATTCGCAGCCATGGTCGCCCGTGCCTTCAACGACCGCCGTGGCACCCGACAGGCGAACGGCAAAGCGCTCACCTGCCACGCCGCTGAAGAAGGCCTCGCCCGTCGTCGCGCCATACATCACCGTGTTGCCCACGATGGTGTTGCGCACGGCGTCGCCGCGGAAGTCAATGCTGGGGCGCACGATGACGCGGCCACCCGACAGGCCCTTGCCCGTGTAGTCGTTGGCGTCGCCAATCAAGTACAGCGTGATGCCGCGTGTGAGGAACGCGCCGAACGACTGACCGCCCGTGCCTTCCAGCTGGATGCGGATGGTGTCGTCCGGCAGGCCCTCGGGATGCACCCGGGTCACCGCGCCCGACAGCATGGCGCCGACCGAGCGGTTCACGTTGCGCGCCACCTCGATGAACTGCACGCGCTCGCCCTTTTCAATGGCGGGCTTGCTGCGCTCGATGAGCTTGCGGTCCAGCGTGTGCTCGATGTTGTGGTCCTGCACATCCACATGGAAGCGCGGCACATCGGCGGGTACGTTGGGCTGGGCAAACAGACGGCTGAAGTCCAGGCCGCGGGCCTTCCAGTGTTCCAGGCCCTGGCGCGTGTCGAGCAGGTCGGTGCGGCCAATCAAGTCGTCGAACTTCTTGATGCCCAGCTGGGCCATGATCTGGCGCACTTCTTCGGCGATGAAGAAAAAGTAGTTCACCACGTGTTCGGGCTTGCCGGAGAACTTCTTGCGCAGCTCGGGGTCTTGCGTGGCCACGCCCACCGGGCAGGTGTTCAGGTGGCACTTGCGCATCATGATGCAGCCCTCGACCACCAGCGGCGCGGTGGCAAAGCCGAACTCGTCGGCGCCCAGCAGCGCGCCGATGGCGACGTCTCGGCCGGTCTTCATCTGGCCGTCGGCCTGCACGCGGATGCGGCCGCGCAGGCGGTTCAGCACCAGGGTCTGCTGGGTTTCGGCCAGGCCGATTTCCCAAGGACCGCCCGCGTGCTTGATGGACGACCAGGGCGATGCGCCCGTGCCGCCGTCATGCCCGGCGATCACCACATGGTCGCTCTTGCACTTGGCCACGCCGGCTGCAATGGTGCCCACGCCCACTTCGGACACCAGCTTGACGCTGATGCCGGCGTGCGGTGCCACGTTCTTCAGGTCGTGGATCAGCTGGGCCAGGTCTTCGATCGAATAGATGTCATGGTGCGGTGGGGGCGAAATCAGACCCACGCCGGGCACGCTGTGGCGCAGCTTTCCGATGTAGTTGGACACCTTGCCGCCGGGCAGCTGGCCGCCTTCGCCGGGCTTGGCGCCCTGGGCCATCTTGATCTGGATCTGGTCGGCCGACGACAGGTATTCGGCCGTGACACCGAAGCGGCCCGAGGCCACCTGCTTGATGCGCGAGCGCAGCGAGTCACCATCTTGCAGCGGCAGGTCGACTTCGACGTTCTCGGTGCCGATCACGCTCTTCAAGGTGTCGCCCTTCTTGATCGGGATTCCCTTGAGTTCGTTGCGGTAGCGGGCGGCGTCTTCGCCGCCTTCGCCGGTGTTGCTCTTGCCGCCAATGCGGTTCATGGCCACGGCCAGCGTGGCATGCGCCTCGGTGGAGATGGAACCCAACGACATGGCGCCCGTGGCAAAGCGCTTGACGATTTCCTTGGCAGGTTCGACCTCATCAATCGAGATCGCCTTGGACGGATCGATCTTGAACTCGAACAGGCCGCGCAGCGTCATGTGGCGCTTGCTCTGGTCGTTGATGATCTGTGCGTATTCCTTGTACGTGTTCCAGTTGTTGGCGCGCGTGCTGTGCTGCAGCTTGGCAATCGCGTCAGGTGTCCACATGTGGTCTTCACCACGGGCGCGCCAGGCGTACTCGCCACCGGCGTCCAGCATGGTTTCGAGCACGGGGTCGTCGCCAAACGCGGCCTTGTGCATGCGGATGGCTTCTTCGGCGATCTCGAACACGCCGATGCCTTCCACACGGCTGGCGGTGCCGGTAAAGTACTTGCCCACGGTTTCCGTGTTCAGGCCGATGGCCTCGAACAGCTGGGCGCCGCAGTAGCTCATGTAGGTGCTCACGCCCATCTTGGACATGATCTTCGACAGGCCCTTTCCGATGGCCTTGACGTAGTTGTAGATCGCCTTGTCGGCCGACAGGTCACCGCCCAGGTCCTTGTGCATGTCGGCCAGGGTTTCCATGGCCAGGAAGGGATGCACGGCCTCGGCGCCGTAACCGGCCAGCACGGCGAAGTGGTGCACTTCGCGGGCAGTACCTGTCTCAACCACCAAACCGGCCGTGGTGCGCAGACCCGCAACCACCAGATGCTGGTGGATGGCAGACAGTGCCAGCAGCGCGGGGATGGCCACTTGTGTCGCGCTCACGGCGCGGTCGCTGATGATCAGGATGTTGGCGCCGCCCTTGATCGCGTCCACGGCCTGCGCGCACAGCGACGCCAGCTTGGCTTCCACGCCTTCACGGCCCCAGCTCAGCGGGTAGGTGATGTCGATGGTGGCGCTCTTGAACTTGCCGTTGGTGTGGCGTTCGATGTCGCGCAGCTTGGCCATGCCGGCAAAGTCGAGCACGGGCTGGCTCACTTCGAGCCGCATCGGCGGGTTGACCTGGTTGATGTCCAGCAGGTTGGGCTTGGGGCCGATGAAGCTGTTGAGCGACATCACGATGGCCTCGCGGATCGGGTCGATCGGCGGGTTGGTCACCTGGGCGAACAGCTGCTTGAAGTAGTTGTACAGCGGCTTGTTCTTGCCCGAGAGCACGGCCAGCGGACTGTCGTTGCCCATGGAGCCAATGCCTTCTTCGCCATTCTTGGCCATGGGGGCCATCAGGAACTTGATGTCTTCCTGGGTGTAGCCGAAGGCCTGCTGGCGATCCAGCAGCGGCAGGTCAGCCGTTTGTGGCGCGACTGCCTCGGCACCGGCTTCGATGCTGTCGAGCTTGATGCGCAGGTTCTCGATCCACTGCTTGTAGGGCTTGGTGTTGACGACGTTCGCTTTCAGCTCATCGTCGTCGATCATGCGGCCCTGTTCCAGGTCGATTAGAAACATCTTGCCGGGCTGCAGACGCCACTTGCGCACAATCTTGTTCTCGGGCACGGGCAGCACGCCCGATTCGGAACCCATGATCACCAGGTCGTCGTCGGTGATGCAGTAGCGCGAAGGACGCAGGCCGTTGCGGTCCAGCGTGGCGCCGATCTGGCGGCCATCGGTGAACACGATGGAAGCTGGGCCATCCCAGGGCTCCAGCATGGCAGCGTGGTATTCATAGAAGGCGCGGCGGCGCTCGTCCATGGTGGTGTGCTGCTCCCAGGGTTCCGGGATCATCATCATCACGGCCTGGCTGATGGGATAGCCGGCCATGGTCAACAGTTCGAGGCAGTTGTCGAACGTGGCGGTGTCGGATTGGTCGGCAAAGCTGATGGGGTAGAGCTTTTGCAGGTCGGCGGCCAGCACGGGCGAGGCCATTACGCCTTCGCGCGCCTTCATCCAGTTGTAGTTGCCCTTGACGGTGTTGATTTCACCGTTGTGCGCCACATAGCGGTAGGGGTGGGCCAGCGGCCACTCGGGGAAGGTGTTGGTGGAGAAACGCTGGTGCACCAGACCGATGGCCGAGACGCAGCGCTCGTCGGACAGGTCTTTGTAGTACACGCCCACCTGGTCGGCCAGCAGCAGGCCCTTGTAGACCACGGTGCGGCTGGACATGGACGGAACGTAGTATTCCTTGCTGTGCTTGAGCTTGAGCGCCTGGATGTTGGCGCTGGCCGTCTTGCGGATCACGTACAGCTTGCGCTCCAGCGCATCCTGCACGATCACGTCGTTGCCACGGCCAATAAACACCTGGCGCAGGATGGGCTCCTTCTTGCGCACGGTGGGGGACATGGGCATGTCCACGTTCACCGGCACATCGCGCCAGCCCAGCAGTACCTGGCCTTCGGCCTTGATGGCGCGCTCCATCTCCTGCTCGCAGGCCAGGCGGGAGGCATGCTCCTTGGGCAAGAAGATCATGCCGACGCCATATTCGCCCGCCGCCGGAAGGGTCACGCCCTGCTTGGCCATCTCTTCGCGGTACAGCGCGTCAGGGATCTGGATCAGGATGCCGGCGCCGTCGCCCATCAGCGGGTCGGCACCCACCGCACCACGGTGGTCGATGTTCTCCAGGATCTTCAGGGCCTGCGTCACGATGTCGTGGCGCTTGATGCCCTTGATATGGGCCACAAACCCGAGGCCGCAGGCGTCGTGTTCGTTACCCGATGAATACAAACCGTGTTGTTGCAGATGCTGGATCTCGGCAGCCGTGGTCATGGCGCACTCCTATATTTTTCGCAGGGAGTCGGAGATTAGTGCATTGCAACATGCCTTGGCAAGCAAATTAATTGGGGTCAGGTCCAATATCGTAAGGTCCATTTTGCGTATTGCATATATTTGGGGACATATCAAATTTGATAGCATTACCCGCAACAGCGGCATTCATCTGACGTCGGTTTAGTTGGTTTTCAGTGGGGGCCTACCCGCCTGGCTGCGGTTAATGCGTCGCGGTGTGTGTTGTTGCAGGGCTTGCAAAAACCCTGGCTCGCCCAGAGCCCAGCCACTCAGAGCGGAGGTGGTGAGATCCGCCTGGTCCTGCGAGCCGATGCCCGCCTGTACCAAAGCGGCGTATGCCGCCTCGCGAGCAAAGGGTGTGTTGCCCAGCGCCCAATAAAGGGCATGCGGTGTGAGCAACCGCTCATGGCGCAGCCCCAGCCAGTGGGCGTGGCTTGACCACGGATAGTCAGAGGCTTGCACCACGTGCCCCGCCCGAACCGGATTGAGATCAAGATAAGCCATGCATGCCAGCAAGTACCGTTCTGGCTGCAGCACCGTGGAGCGGTAGCGCCCTTCCCACAACGTGCCCGTACGGCCATGGCGCCGGTTGAAATACTGCACATATCGGCGTCCTACGGACTGCATGAACTGCGGCAAGGCAGTACCACTAGCGGGTGTTACCAGCAGATGGAAATGGTTGTCCATCAGCACATAGGCATGAACCGCCACGCCATATTTCTGCGCGTTTTCTGCCAACAACGAAAGCATCATTTCAAAGTCTTCGCTATCTACAAAGATGCGCTGGCGGTTGTTTCCGCGCTGGATGACGTGGTGAAGATGACCGGGCAGGTTCAGGCGCGGGAGACGGGCCATTGGCAGTGAGTCTTTTTGGTTTATGGTGGAGAGATCTGTGCCAGATTATTGATGGCTGCGGTCGATCCACTTGTCAACAGAGTTTGGCGGCACAATTTGCCTTCGCACACAAAGACATCCGCACAGTCCATACAACCCCACAGAGGACTCATATGAACATTTCCCCATACCTCCTCATCGGAGCACTTGCCATCGCTGCAACCCTGACCGCCTGCGGTGGCGGGGGCCCAGACGGTTATTACAACCAGATGACCCGGGATTCGCACCGTGCTGCGGCACGCGACGCAGATACTGCTGCCCGCGTCAAGGCTGCCATCATGGCGGATGTGCGAATCAGTGGGCGCGCCAACATTACGGTCAACGTCGTAGACGGCGTTGCAGAACTGCGCGGCGACGCCAACAATCCGCAAGAACGGCTGCTGGCCAACGACATTGCACGTCGAACCTACGGAGTCCGCCAGGTGATCAACAACATGCTGTCGAACTGAAGCTCACCACCAGGCCGGCTCCAGAAGCGTCTTAAACAGGAGCGGCGGCGCGGGCGAAGCGGTGTGCCAGCGCCTCTTGCAGACCAAACTCGGCCAGGATGGCCTGCAATCGACTGGCAGCGCTGCGCTTGTTCTGGCCGGTGTAGCGGGCAATGATGAGCTCGTTCTTCATGCTGTGCTCCCACCCTACCAACTCAGTCACCGTGACCTGGTAGCCGTTGGCCTCCAGATAGAGACAGCGCAACACATTGGTGACCTGACTGCCCAGTTCACGGGTGTGCAGCGGGTGGCGCCACAATTCGGCCAACGGCGTGCGTGACAACTGCAACGCCTTTCCCTGCCGCAGGCAAGCCGCCATTTCCGCCTGACAACACGGCACCAGCACCATGGCCCGGGCCTTTTTCTCCAGCCCGAATGCGATGGCATCATCGGTGGCTGTGTCGCAGGCATGCAGTGCTGTCACAACATCGATTTGACCGGGGAGTTCTGCGACTTCGGCGGATTCCGCCACAGAAACATTCAGGAACGACATACGCTCGAACCCCAGTTTTTGCGCCAGCATCCTGGATTTTTCCACCAGATTCGCGCGCGTCTCCACTCCGTAAATGTGCCCGCGTCCCAATGCCTTGAAATACAGGTCGTACAAAATGAAGCCGAGATACGACTTGCCGGCCCCATGGTCCGCCAGCGTGGGATGGTGGTTTGTGACGGCAAGCTCGGCAAGCAGCGGCTCTATGAAGTTGAACAGGTGGTATACCTGCTTGAGCTTGCGGCGCGAGTCCTGGTTCAGCCGCCCTTCGCGGGTGAGGATGTGCAACTCCTTGAGCAGCTCGACCGACTGCCCAGGCCGCAGTTCAGAAAGTTCTTCGTGGCCCCCGCGAGCAGGGACTTTTTTTGGATGCGCTGCTTGCAAATGTGAAAGAACCTGCCCGGAGTCGGTGCGCTTTGCCATCACCGCACCTCTTTTCTCTCGGCCCGGGCTTCGAGCCCGGATGGACCGGACTGCGCCCCCACCTGCAGGTCGCTCCAGCCCTGCACACCCAGAGCCTGCAGCGTCGCCACGTTCCGCTCGAAAATCAACTCAGCCTCGGGGAACACCTCTACTGCACGGTCAATGCTCTCCTCCCGCAGCAAATGCAACGTGGGGTAAGGGGAGCGGTTAGTGCAGTTGGTCACATCGTCCGGATGCGTACCAGCAAATTGGTACTTCGGATGAAAACTGGCAATCTGCAGCGTGCCGTCAAGGCCCAGCTCTTCCAGCAGCGCATCGGCCTCGGCCAAAAAATCATTGAAGTCCAGAAAATCATCGAGGCAGTTGGCCAGAATCAACAACGTGGTTTCCCGGGTTTCAACCGGCATTGCCACCAGTGCCAGCAGCTCTGCCCGCAGAAGGTCCCGCAGCTCCTTCACACACTCGGTGAAAGCAACTGCATAGTGGATCTGGTTCTTGACATGAACACCCTTGGCGAACGGACACAGGTTGAGGCCAATCACCGCCCGTTCCAACCAATGCACCGTGTCGCGAATGATCAAGTCGGCAGAATGTGGTGCAGGTGGCGAACCGTTCGAAGGAGAGCAATGAGTCATGGATGGGGCGCGTGCGCGCGCTGGCAGATGTGGCAAATTTTACCGGGGAGGCCATGCCACCCCAGCCGCAAGCTCACTCGAACAGTCGGCGCCCTGTCAGGCGCTCGTGCTCACGCGTTGCAAACCGGTCCGTCATGCCCGCGATGAAGTCCGCAACCGCGCGCGCGCGCACTGGCGCTTCACTCGACAATGCGTGATCGGTGATAGTTGCCTTCATTTCATGCGGGTCGGAGGTGTACACCGCAAACAGGTCACGCACCACCTCTTGTGCGCGCGTGGTGGTTTCCATCACGCGAGGGTGCCGGTACAGGTTTTTGAAAAGAAACTGCTTCAGCTCCTGCGACCCGGTGCGCATCGCGTCGCCAAATTTCACCAATGTAGGCGCCTCGCGCACGGCCTGAGCGTCAAGGGGCGCCAGCTCATCCAATGCTAGTCGCGTGGCATCAATCACGTCATACACCTGCGCACTGAGCATGCGCCGGATGGCCTCATACAGCAGGCGCCTGTGCAGCCGGGGCTCTCCGAGCTCCGGAAATTCCGCCTGCGCCATGACCCTGTAGCGATCGAAAAGCTCCACGTCGCGCAACTGCTCCAACGTGATCAGCCCTGAGCGAACCCCGTCATCAATATCGTGCGCGTTGTACGCAATTTCGTCCGCCAGATTGCACAACTGCGCCTCCAGACTGGGTTGCTCCCGTCGCAAGAATCTGGCCCCTACTCCACCCGGTTCGTCCAGTTCCAATTGCTGCGCGGTTGCCCTGGAACAGTGCTTCAGGATACCTTCCCGCGTCTCAAAGGTCAGATTCAGCCCGTCGTACTGCGGGTAGCGCTCTTCCAGTTTGTCCACCACGCGCAGGCTCTGCAGGTTGTGCTCGAAGCCTCCATACCCTGCCATACAGGCATTCAGTGCGTCCTGCCCGGCGTGCCCGAACGGTGTGTGGCCCAGGTCGTGTGCCAGCGAGATAGCCTCGACGAGGTCCTCATTGATCCGCAATGACCGGGCGATGGAGCGGCCGAGCTGGGCGACCTCCAGCGAGTGGGTCAGCCGCGTCCGAAACAGGTCGCCCTCGTGATTCAGAAACACTTGAGTCTTGTAGACCAGCCGCCTGAACGCCGTCGAATGCACGATACGGTCCCGGTCCCGCTGGTATTCCGTGCGCGTAGGAGCCGGCGTTTCCGCATGGCGGCGACCCCGCGTAGCGCCAGGGTCACAGGCAAACGCTGCAAGTTCAGATATATGAGTCAAAACAGCCGCTAGCGCTTATCCAGCAAGCGCAAATAGCTATAAATATAATAGCAATCCACAGTATTAATGTGGGCCCTATGCACAGCAGGCGTCTATTACTTCACGTACCAGACTATCTGGCGCCGAGCGCACCGCAGCCTTGCCTGGGCCGTCAATCACAACAAAGCGTATTTCGCCAGCTTCGGATTTTTTATCCACACGCATGAGCTCCAGGTACCGGCCCGCATTGTCCGCCGCGTCCAGCACCGGGCCCCGCGTCGGGAGGCCAGCCCGCTCAATGAGCCGCTTGAGGCGGCTTACAAAACTGGCGTCCACCAAACCCAGTCTGAACGAAAGTTCAGCCGCCATCACCATGCCTGCGCCCACACCCTCGCCGTGCAGCCAGGCGCCATAGCCCATGCCCGCCTCGATCGCATGGCCGAAGGTGTGGCCAAAGTTGAGAATGGCCCGCAGGCCGGACTCACGCTCGTCCTGCCCCACCACCCAGGCCTTGATCTCGCAGCTGCGGCGCACCGCATGGGCCAGCGCCGCACGGTCGCGCGCCATCAGGGCATCGATGTTCTGCTCCAGCCAATCGAAAAAGGCCATGTCGTAAATCGGCCCGTACTTGATGACTTCAGCCAGCCCCGCACTCAACTCACGCAGCGGCAGCGTATCGAGCACATCCAGATCGCACACCACCAGCTGCGGCTGGTAGAACGCGCCGACCATGTTCTTGCCCATAGGGTGGTTGATGGCGGTCTTGCCGCCGACGGAGGAGTCCACCTGGGCGAGCAGCGTGGTGGGCACCTGCACGAAAGGTACGCCGCGCATGTAGCAGGCAGCGGCAAAGCCGGTCATGTCGCCGATGACACCGCCGCCGAGGGCGAAGAGGACGGTTTTGCGGTCGCAGTTATTCTGCAGTAAGGCATCGAAAATCAGGTTGAGCGTTTGCCAGTTTTTGTGAGCTTCCCCATCGGGAAGTTGCACTTCATGAATCTGCATGAACCGGCCTAACAAAGCCGCACGTAAGGCGACGCCATACATAGAGGCAACTTGGGGATTACTCACAATGACGGCGGTTCTAGCGGAAGGCGAACTTTCAAAAGCATTGGCGCTCATCAGCAGTCCGTCGCCAATAACTATGCGATAACCACGTTCGCCAAGGTCAATAGCAACCTGTTCGTAAAACTCGGACATTGGATATCTCTACGCTTTCAGAATGTGATGACGATCCCCTTCATGGCGATCTATGAACTTCAAGGGCAGTCGTTTCTTACTATCCGATAAGTCAATCGTACAAGAATAAAAAATCCCCGGACGAGCCGGGGATAGAAAGACCAGCACATGAAGCCCAGCCGCGGCACATCTAAGTACCGGGCAATGGCTCAACTTCTAGGAACAGGCGTTAGCGGGACCCACACCGGCAACTACAGTGATTTGGAATCTCCGCGTTATAGAAGTGCCCCCCTTCTTCGCCGTGACTGCAAATTCATGATTGCCACAATCACCGCCACTTGGTACACCGTTAAGGACACCTGCCGTGCCAGTTGTTGCACTGCTCAACCATCCAGGCAGCCCAGCAAACTCCCACGTGACTCCGCTTGTTGACGTCACGAAAGAATACGCGAAGTTGACTCCCACCGCTGCAGACCCCAGCGAGCAGACTGTATTCCCATTGCAGTCCCCAATAGAAAAATCTTCTGATAGGCCGCCCACAACGTTGAGGGTTATAGTAGCCGTTGCAGATATTTTATTCTTATCCGTCGCTGTCACAGTGGCTCGGTATTCACGTTCCGCAGCATCCAGGCTTACTGTCCCACTCAAGATCCCCGTGCTTGCATCCACAGTCAAACCGGGAGGAAGTCCTACAGCCGACCATGTGAAAGGCGGCAAACCATTTTTGGCCTCCAAGTAAGCAGTAAATGGAACGCCCTTGGTAACGTCTCCGAGATTCACACTCTCGATTGAAGGAGCGATCGTGCGTGCCGCCATTACTTGCACAGGAAGAATCGCATTCATCGGATCGGCGATACCGTTGCTCACGTTGTTATCCGACCGATCCGCCAACATCTCCAAGAAAATCGTCCCAGTCTCAGTGCCACTCAACAGCGAGAAGAGCGCAACCCCGCCAATTGAAGGCAATTGCAGTACGCTACCACTCTGGCTGCCAGCCACTAAGCGAGCTCCTCGAGCGGCGTCTGTACCGGCAAGAATCCGAACTTGTACATTCGACCCTGATGTACTGCCGGTTGGCTGGTTGGCATCGTCCATGACGAATGCCTGAATGGCCATCTGGCTCAGAATACCATTTGGATTTGACCTAGTTCCCAGAATATCATCACGTTGCGCCGCTAAGCGTACACTTGCGGGTTTACCAGTCGCCGCCCCTACGGTAATTTCTACGCTTGCAGCTTTCTGTCGATTGTCGCGAGGGTCTTGAACAGAGCACGTGATGCGAGCATTTCCCGCTTGATCACCTGCATGAAAATGAAACGAATTCCCTCCGGCGTTGGCACCTAACGTAATATTTCGATAGGCATTTGGGATCTTGACCTTCCCACCGTTACCATCATCCACTTCAGTTTCATGCTCGTCTTTTCCATCCAAATAATATAACGCACCCGAATCCAAACCGCCGGCCACATTACAAGCAAAGATATCCTCCCCACCTGGAATAGGCAGATTACCCTTGCGAGCCTCCACATAGAGTGTCGTGGTATACGGCCTGTAAGCCCCAAGTCCGGGTGCAGCTCCAGCGATGTTCAATGGCAACTGATTTTTTTCTGCGCGGAGATTGATACTGTAATGCTCATTCGTTTCACCAGGACTCCCTCCACCACCACCGCATGCAGAAAGCACGACCGCTATCGTCATGAAAAAAATATTTGACCGCTTGACCATGATCACTCCCTATTAGCTAATTTAACGCACTGCCGAACGCTCGGTAAGAACTTTTGGCGTAATAAAAATAAGCATTTCCTGCTTATTCATTTGTTTTGTTTTAGTTTTGAACAAATTTCCCACCGCAGGGATATCACCCAAGAAAGGAACCTTGGCCTCTGCGTTATCCTCGAACAATTCAAATATGCCACCAATTACGACGGTTCCGCCATTCTCAACCAAAACCTGCGTCTTGATATGCTTTGTATTGATGGCACGCACATTCTGCAGAATCTCACCTGGACTGTCCTTATTCACATCAAGATCCAAAATAATGTTGCCTTCAGGTGTAATTTGTGGCAACACTTCAAGCTTCAGAACGGCTTTCTTAAAAGCGATGACCGTGCCTCCATTAGGTGCCGTCACCGGATAGGGGAACTCCGTCCCTTGTTCAATGGAAGCCTTGGTTTGATCAGCAGTCACAACGCGGGGGCTAGACACGATCTTCCCTTTGCCGTCAGCTTCCATTGCCGAAATTTCAAGATTCAAGAATCTGTTAGCTGCGGAATTGAATATGGAAATCGCAAAGCTCGCAGGATCAAAACCACCCTGCGCTTGTGCAGGCAAATTCACGAAGCTTCCGAGCGTATTAGTTGCACCACCCGCACCTGACGACGCGACAGCGTTGCTGTAACTTGTTCCGAACGCGACGCTATTGCCACCGCCAATATTGTATCCGCCAGTTCCACCCCTACTAGCTCTTAGATCAGTTCCTCCCAAGCGCACTCCAAGAGACCGGCCGAAAGTATCAGAAGCCTCGACGATCCTGGCCTCAATCATCACTTGACGAACCGCTACATCGAGGGTCGATAGCAACTGCCGTACTTCTTCTAGTTTGCTGGCCGTATCCGTTACAAACAACTGGTTAGTTCGCGGTTCTGCAATCGCACTTCCTCTCTCAGAAAGGAAGCGGTTCGATGTTCCTGATCCGCCGCTAGAAGCCGTCAGCTGCGCCACCATATCTACAGCTTTGGCGTAATTCATCTGAAATGCCTGCGTTCTCAATGGCTCTAATTTCTGGATTGACAACGCAGCTTCATAGTCCTTCTTGACCCGATCATCAATCTCATCTTTGGGCGCAATCCACAGAACGCTTCCCGACTTGCGCATGCCAAGCCCCTTGGCGTCCATAATAATTTGAAGCGCTTGGTCCCACGGTACATCTTTGAGACGCAGCGTCAATGAACCGGTAACAGTATCAGACGTTACGATATTGAAATCTGTAAAATCTGCAATCACCTGAAGCAAAGAGCGAACTTCGATATTTTGAAAATTAAGCGACAGCTTTTCACCACTGTATCCAGGGCCTTGGGTTAGCTTGTTCAGGTCAACCTTTTTTTGCCGCACTTCTACCACAAACTGGCTATCGCTTTGGTATGCACTGTGTTCCCACTCACCAATTGGCTCAATGGTCATTCGGACCCTGTCACCCTGCTGGATTGTAGTAATCGCCTGTACCGGAGTTCCAAAATCTCCCACATCGAGACGACGTCGCAACCCCTCTGGCAGGCTCGATCGCAGAAAATCCACCACCAAGCCTTTACCTTGCTGGCGTATATCAACACCCACTTGGCTTGAAGGTAACGATACCACTACCCTTCCAGAACCATCAGCTCCGCGCCTGAAATCAACATCTTTGAGCGTCTGAGCGTCTACGCTTGCAGAGTCAGCAAATACCGAAGCCTGAGCCGATTGAACTACCGGAGTTGCGGAAGAAGCCACTCCCAGAGAAATAAACAGAGACTTACCCTGAATTTCTGCTTGGTACGACGTGGCTTGCTTCAAGTTGAGCACAACACGCGAGCGATCACCTGCTTGCACAACACTCACTGTTTTCACATTACCTTGGTTGACGTCGAAGACATTCCTCCCCGATGCATTGGAGGCGCTCGGAAAATCAAGTGCGATTCGCGGAGGTGATTGAATCGAGAATCCAGTGGGCAACGCAGCCAGCGGTTCAGAGAAATCGATGCGAACAACGTCCACACCATTTTGCATACTCCCTGCCACTGACTGAATGAGCGTCTGCGTGTAGCCGGAAATAGGCACCAAAATTGCAATCGAGAACCCGGTCGCGATTCTATAAATTTTGGTCAAGTCGATTTTGAAATATTTCATTTACTGCCCTCTTGCAAATCCAGCGCCGCAGCACGTTCAATCCAATCGCCAGTCGCATCCTGGACAATTTCACGCAACTGAATCGAGTTTTCGGTGATCTTCACGATTTTCCCGTAATTTTGTCCAACGTAATTTCCCACGCGGACTTGATACAGCAACTTATCCACTCTCAGCAACGCTGTTGGAACACCCTTTTTGTCCAGGCTACCGACCATTGCCATGACATCCAACGGATACGCTTCCAGCGGCTCTTTTCGTCGAGCCATTTCCGGAGCAATCAACGCAGCATTCGAGGCCGATTGGTTAGTCTCACGCCTGAGTGCCTGCGTCAACTTGACAGAATTAAACGGCTCTACACCTGACTCCATAGAGTAAGTTTGCGGTAAAAACTGCTTTGGCTCAGATAAAGGGGTCACACGTGGCTTGGTCGTGGCGCGCAAATCCGACATCCATTGGCGCAATTCGTCGTCTCCAGTGGAACCGCATCCGACAACAAGAATCGACATAAAAAATGCTAAAAACAGTTGCATACGCTTCATTTCTTGCCCCCCCGCGTCACTTGCTTCTGGGCTTGTATCTCTTCCGGATCCAAATACCTGAACGTACGGGCAGTTGCCTCCATCGTCAATGTTGAGCCGTCCTTATCCTTAGCCTGGGGAGGAGCGATCGATATGTTGTTAAGCGTTACAATTCGCGACAGATGAGCGATATCGGACGCAAACGAACCCATATCGTGGTATTTTCCGGTAACACGTATCTGAATAGGAAGCTCAGCGTAGTATTCTTTAACGACAACCTGCCCGGGTCGAAACAGCTCGAATTGCAAGCTGCGGCCAAGCCCTGCCTGGTTAATGTCGGAAAGAAGCGCAGCCATCTCGGCTTTACTCGGCAACTGTTTCTCGAGCTGTATAACATACTGCTGCACTTGCTCCCGCTGTCGTTTCAGAGCCTCCAAACTTACCGCTTTAACAAGTTTAGTTTGATAATCTTGTCGGAGAGTTTGTTCTTTTGCCACCTCAGCCTGAAACTCCACCTCATACTCGTTAATCTTTGCGAACCACAACCCCGCAGCAACGCCGACTGCAATAAAAACACAGAGCAGAACTTTTGGCGCAATTGGCCACAAGGACGGGTCTTTAGTGTCAAGATTCCGAAACTGCCTGGAAATATTTTCCTGAACGACAGCGAAATCAATGCTATTTTTTGATTTTTTTGCCATGTTCAATTTCCAGTCGCAACGCTTGCCGCACCCATACTTTTCTGCGCTTCGGCGGTTCTCATCAAACGAAAACGCAGATTAAAGGTCGAGACTCGACGCTGATCTCTCGGCGTGAGTGCGATGTTGCTCGCAACAATCTCTACCAATTCGGGTTTCGACAACCATGGGGTATTGTCAGTAAGATTCCGGAGCATCTCAGACACGCGCTCGTTAGATTGAGCGACGCCTTGCATCGCGATAACTTGCTCCGTCTGTTTGATGCTGGTTACATATGCACCTTCAGGAATCTGCCGCACAAGTTCATTCAACAAGTGGACAGGAAGATTTCGATCGGACTGCAGGTCCTCCACAGCTTTTTGTCGCGCGCGCAAGGCGGCAATTTCATCTTCAATGGTGGCGATTTCCTTGATTTGCCCCTCCAGTACTTTTATCTCGCTCTGCAGAAACGCATTACGCTCCTGTTGATTGGTAATCATCATTTGAAACCACCAATAAACCGCACCAGCAATCGCCAAGCCCACAAGGAACGATGCGAACATCGTTGCCTGAAAAGCCTCTTTGCGACGTTTTCGCGCCGCTTCCCGATGGGGGAGTAAGTTGATGAGTATCACTGCAGGAACCTCCGCATGGCCAAGCCGCACGACGTCAGATACGAAGGAGCCTCACGTACCATTTTCTTCAACCGCACGGAACTTCCGATTTCCATCCCATCAAAGGGATTGACCGCGCTACATGCAAAGCCGGTTTGCTGGGTTACGGCCTCCGTGAGGCCAGGTAATGGTGCCGATCCACCCGCCAGCATGACGTGATCAACACGGTTGTGAGGGGTGCTTGTGAAGAAGAACTGCAATGCACGACCGATTTCCTGGGCCATACTGTCGACAAAAGGACGGAGAACGGCGGACTGATAATCTTCCGGCAGGTCGCCGTTTCTTTTTTTGCTCTCAGCTTCTTCAACGGAGAAGCCGTATTGTCGGACGATCAGTTGCGTCAGCTGGGCGCCGCCAAAAGCCTGATCCCGGTCATACAGCACTTCGTCATTCCGGATGACTTGCATGCTGGTAGTCAAAGCTCCCACTTCAAAGAGAGCAACCATCGCGTCGACGCCCTTCTTTGGCAGCGCTTCTATAAGACGCCCGGCAGCCAAGCGTGATGCATGAGATTCGATGTCTACAACCACCGGCTTCAGGCCTGCTGCCTCAGCAAGCCCTTGGCGATCCTGAACCTTTTCGCGCCGGGACGCAGCTATCAAAACTTCCACGTCACCGGGCGCGTTTTTGCTGGGCCCAATGACACAAAAATCCAGACTCACTTCATCAAGGGAAAACGGGATATATTGGTTTGCTTCGGATTCAACCTGAACCTCCAGCTCCTGCTCCGTCATGCCGCCGGGCAGCGTGATCTTCTTGGTGATGACTGCTGACGGAGGCAATGCCAAGGCAACGTTTTTGGTACGCGTGCCGCTTTTCTTAACGACGCGGCGCAGGGCATCGGCGACTTCGTCGAATTTTTCGATGTTGCCGTCCGTGATCCAACCACGTTCCAGCGGTTCGATCGCACAACGCTCCAACACCAAGCTGCCTGCCTTATCGCGCCCGAGCTCCACCAGCTTCACGCTGGAAGAGCTGATGTCGATTCCCAGCAGCGGCGGAGACTGGCGACTGAACAAAGACCCCATTGAGCTCAAGATTGGTCCCCTGTAACTTGCCAAAATGAGGCAACAAAACTTAACACTTCACATGAATGCTATCAGTAAGATAGTTCTCCGGCAAAGATTTTTCCCCGCGTAACAGTTGTGGAGCGTTGCCAAAAGCAGACGATTTTTAGGGTGTCTGTGGCACCGTTTGATGGCTTTGGAAGACCGTTCGGGTCCCTCCCGTCCGCAAGCCGAGCGATTTTCCGGTCGCCGCATCGAGAGATTTTTATAATGAGCGGTCTTACTCCGGAGCGATATGCCGCCCTCTTCACCCAAGCCTTCCGATCAGCGGGGATCAACACCTGCATCACCACGCCGCAATTGGCTGTTCTGGCTCGGGCGCGCAGTTCTTTGGTTGACGGGCATCACGGCTGCGGCAGCGGTTGCGCTGGCCTTGGCTGTGGCTCTTGCCCTGTCAGTTGCCTACCCCAACCTGCCGGACATCTCTGATCTGGCGGACTATCGTCCCAAGCTGCCCTTGCGAATCTACTCGTCCGAGGGAGCGATGCTGGGGGAATTTGGCGAGGAGCGACGCAACCTCACCCCCATCGGTGAGATCCCGAAAGTCATGAAAGACGCCGTCCTGGCCATTGAGGACGCGAGGTTCTTTCAACACGGAGGCGTGGACTACAAGGGCGTCATTCGCGCAGGACTCGCCAACCTGGGGAGAGTCAAAAGCCAGGGTGCTTCGACGATCACGATGCAAGTTGCGCGGAATGTGTATCTCTCATCCGAAAAAACATTTACTCGCAAAATTTACGAAGTCTTACTGACATTCAAGCTTGAGCATCTGCTGACAAAAGACCAGATTCTCGAGATTTATATGAACCAGATTTTTCTGGGTAACCGTGCTTACGGTTTTTCTGCAGCATCCGAAACTTATTTCGGCAAGCCGCTCAAATCTGTCACCGTCGCCGAGGCGGCGATGCTCGCGGGCCTTCCGAAGGCACCTTCCGCCTACAACCCGATCAGCAACCCCAAGCGCGCGCGCGCACGGCAGCTTCACATCATCGAACGCATGGAGGAAAACGGATTCATCACCGCTGCCCAGGCGGCACAGGCCAAGGACGAGGAACTCAAGATCCGTACCGGGCCAGACAACGCCCGAGTCCATGCCGAGTACGTTGCCGAGATGGCACGCCAGCTGATTTTCGCCCAGTATGGCAATGAGGCGTACACCCGAGGCCTGAACGTATACACGACCCTCAACGCGGCGGAACAAGAGGTCGCGTACGTGGCGCTGCGCAAGGGCATCATGGATTACGAGCGTCGACAACAGTACCGCGGTCCGGAAAAGTTCGTGACCCTGCCCTCCACTCCCCAGGAGGTTGAAGACGCCATTGACGATGCCCTGGCCAACCACCCCGACAACGGAGACGTACTCTCAGCCGTCGTCCTGGAAGCGACGCCGCGCAAGATCGTCGCCGCCCGTGCCAATGGTGACACGCTCGAGATCACCGGTGACGGGCTCAAACCTGCTCAGTCGGGCCTGAGTGACAAGGCGCCCCCCAATATCAAGATTCGACGCGGTGCGGTGATCCGTGTGGTCAAGACGCCCAAGAATACCTGGGAGATCACGCAGCTCCCCGAGGTCGAAGGGGCATTTGTGGCGCTCGATCCACGCACCGGCGCCATCCGGGCCTTGGTGGGTGGCTTTGACTTTGACAAGAACAAGTTCAACCACGCTTCGCAGGCATGGCGCCAGCCGGGATCCAGCTTCAAGCCGTTCATCTACTCCGCGGCCCTGGAAAAAGGCTTTACCCCTGCGACGGTTGTCAACGATGCGCCTCTGTTTTTCGACGCTGGCGTCACCGGGGGGCAGCCCTGGGAACCCAAAAACTATGACGGCAAATACGACGGGCCCATGAGCATGCGCACGGGGCTGGCGAAGTCGAAGAACATGATCTCGATCCGCATCTTGCAGGCCGTAGGCCCCAAGACCGGCCAGCAGTGGGTCTCCAAGTTTGGCTTCGACGCCGACAAACACCCCCCGTTCCTCACGATGGCGCTGGGCGCCGGATCGGTCACGCCACTGCAGCTTGCCACCGGCTATTCGGTGTTTGCCAATGGAGGCTACCGCGTCAACCCCTGGCTGATTGCCAAGGTGACCGATCACAAAGGACGTGTGATCTCGGAGATCACGCCACCTGTGCTCAGCGAACAACCGCGCGCCATTGATGCCCGCAACGCCTTCGTCATGAACAGTCTGCTGCAGGAGGTGACCCGCTCAGGCACTGCTGCGCGCGCGCAGGCCACATTGAAGCGGCCGGACCTGCATGGCAAGACCGGAACCACCAACGATTCGGTGGATGCGTGGTTTGCCGGATACCAGTCCACCATCGCGGCGGTGACCTGGATTGGCTATGACACGCCCCGCAACCTGGGCAGCCGCGAAACCGGTGGCGGCCTTAGCCTGCCGGTGTGGATCCACTTCATGGAGCGCGCCCTCAAGGGCGTACCGGTGAGTGAGCCCACTGTGCCGGCCGGGGTGGTCAATGTAGGTGGCGAATGGTTCTATGAGGAATACGCCCGCAACAGCGGGGTTTCCAGTCTGGGCCTGGACGACCGCTCGGCCCCTGCGGCCGTATCACCCTCCGCACCACCGCCGCCGGAAGAGAGAAGCCGCATTCTCGATCTGTTCAGAAATTAAGCGCTGTAGCGGGTGGCGCTCTGCGCACTTGGCCGCTCGCCCCGCCCCCACTCAGGCAACAAACTGCAGGGGTATGCCCGCCTGAACTGTGGCATCGCGGCTGAGGCAATCAAAGAACTCCCCGGCGCCTTTGGTGTCCTGCCACTGCTGTCCGTCAAAGCGGTAGTGATACCCGCCGGACCGCGCGGCCATCCAGACCTCGTGCAGCGGCTTTTGCAGATTGATCACGATCTGGCTGCGGTTGGGAAACGTCAACGTCACCATGCCCCCGGAACGCTGGGCATCCACGTCGGCATCGGTTGCGTCGTTGATGCGATCGCAACTGCGTTCGACGGCCAAAAGCAGTTTTTCTGCGTGATCCATGAATTCGAGGTCGGTCATTACAATTTGCGCATGTTGAAAGCTCCCCAAATTCTAGTCAGGACGGTTGTCCTTGCTGCCAGCGCGGCGGCATTTAACGGTTGCGGTCAACGGGGGCCTTTGTATTTGCCGGCAGGCCCAGAGGCCGCACAGCGCGCCACACTGCCGCAGACCCTGACACCGGGCGCCAAAACCGCCGACGCTCCTGCACCGGCATCCGCCACGGCTGCTTCGGTGGCACGCTGACACGTTGCGGTGGGCTGCATCGGGCCAGCAGCTGCACCAAACACCACTCGCTTGATTTCTATCAAGCAGAAAACGCAAGGGCAATCGTAGAGTCACTGCTTTATTGCTCTGCAGGATGGCCATGGCCCTGGAACTCTACCGAGACAAGAATCACGCTTGTCTGATGTTCACTGATCTCATCGAAGAAGACGGTCTGGCCGTACAGGCCAACCAGTTCCTGATTGTGGACGACGACACGGGCGCGATCATCGATCCCGGCGGCAACCTTGCCTTCAACGAACTGTTCATGGGAATGACCAAGCATTTCCCGCCGCACAAGCTGTCGTACCTGATCGCGTCACACGCGGATCCGGACATCATCGCCTCGCTGGACCGCTGGATGACCAGCACCAAGGCAGACCTCGTCATCTCCCGCGTGTGGGAGCGTTTCGCCCCCCATTTCACCAAGGTGGGCAAGACGGAAAACCGGGTCATCGGCGTGCCTGACAGCGGCGGCCACCTGCCCCTGGGCCGCCATGAGCTGGTGCTGCTGCCCGCACACTTCATGCATTCGGAAGGAAACTTCCATTTTTATGACCCCGTGAGCCGCATTCTCTTCACCGGTGATCTGGGGGTGTCCATGATGTCGGGCGCCGAAGCCCGCGTGCCCGTAACGGACCTGAAGGCCCACATCCCGCGCATGGAGGGTTTTCACCGGCGCTACATGGTTTCCAACAAGATCCTGCGCCTTTGGGTGCGGATGGCGCGACAGCTGGACATTTCCATGCTGGTACCGCAGCACGGAGCGCCGATCATGGGCAAGCAGGCCATCCAGGACTTTTTTGCGTGGATCGAGAACCTGATGTGCGGCATTGATCTTTTCGACGACCGGGCCTACCAGGTGCCGACGGCCCACATTGACCCCGTCACGCGCCAGATGCGTCCCGCCCTGCGCGCAGTCAACGCCTGAAATAAGCATCAGAACAGGCCCCAGCGCTTACCCATCAAGCGCTAACAGCTATTATTTTAATAGCAGTTCTGATTGCAGTCACTGGGACGCGGAACGCGCTGCAAGCACCGGCAGACGGCGAAGCCGCTGCCATGCGCGCCAGCCCAGCAGGGCGCCGAGGATGGCGGCATACACAGCCACTTCCTCAAAATCGTTCTTGCCGGCACGCATCCAGAAGAAATGCAGCAGCGCCAGGCCAGCCACCGCATACACACTGCGGTGCAGCGCCTGCCAGCGTTTGCCCCCCATGGCCTTGATGGCGCGGTTGAATGAGGTCGCGGCAAGCACCCCCAGCAGCAGCAGCGCCAGCGAGCCCACCAGTATGAAGGGGCGTTTGATGATGTCGCGCACGATGTCGGCAACCACCAACCCCATGTCGAACCATGCGTAGCTCAGCAAGTGGAGCAGGCCGTAAAAGAAAACGAACAGGCCCAGCATGCGCCGAAAGCGCGCCAGTTGTGGTGTGGCCGTCAGCACGCGCAACGGCGTAACGGCCAGCACCAGACACAGGGCACGCAACGTCCAGTCGCCCGTCGCGCGGATCAATGCCTCTGCGGGATTGGCGCCCAAGGCGTTGAACAACGCGGCATATACCAGCCACGCCAGCGGCAGCAGACACAACACAAAGACCAGCGGTTTGGCCGCCGGATGGAGCAGGATTTTTCGCATGGCGATTGGGTTGCTTCACACCCAGTTCGGCGCGGGAGTGCGCGCAGCCGGGGGCGCCGACACCGCTCAGTAGAACTTCTTGAGGTCCATGCCGGCGTAAAGTTGCCCCACCTGGGCTTCATATCCGTTGAATATCAGTGTCTTGCGCTTCTTGGCAAACAGGCCGTCCTCACCGATGCGTCGCTCGGTGGCCTGGCTCCAGCGGGGGTGGTCCACCTCGGGGTTCACGTTGGAGTAAAAGCCGTACTCCTGCCGTGCCGCCTTGTTCCACGCCGTGCCGGGCTCTTTTTCGACAAAACGGATCTTGACGATGCTCTTGGCGCTTTTGAAGCCGTACTTCCACGGCACCACCAGGCGCACGGGCGCGCCGTTCTGGTTGGGCAGCACCTCGCCATACATGCCAAAGGCCAGCAAGGTCAGCGGGTGCATGGCTTCGTCCATGCGCAGACCTTCCACGTAGGGCCAGTCCAGCACGCGCGAGCCCACGTAGGGCATGGTGGCCTTGTCGGCCAGCGTCACAAATTCGACGTATTTGGCGCTGCCCTGGGGTTCCACGCGCCTGATCAGCTCGGCCAGCGAGTAGCCTACCCAGGGGATGACCATGGACCAGCCCTCCACACAGCGCAGGCGGTAGATACGTTCCTCCTGCGCGCTGAGCTTGATCAGGTCTTCGATGCCGTATTTGCCAGGCTTCTTGACCAGGCCCTCAACCTCCACCGTCCATGGCGTGGTCTTGAGCGTGTGCGCGTTGCGGGCGGGGTCGGCCTTGTCAGTGCCAAACTCGTAGAAATTGTTGTAGGTGCTCGCGTCCTTGTAGTCGGTGAGCTTCTCCATCGACATCGCGCCAGCCACCCCAGATTTCGCCCCCGGCAGCGCCGCCAGCTTGCCGGGCCGCGGCACCGCCGCCTGCTGCGCAAGTGCCTCGCGCCCAGCCCATGCCGCCATGGCGGCACCCGCCGCACCGCCTGCCATCAGCCTGAGCATCTGGCGGCGGTCTTCGTAGACCGCACGCGGCGTGATTTCAGAGGAGTGTGGGTGGTTGAAACCCGAATCGCGCGATGGGATCAGCATGGGTGGCTCCGGTCATTCTGGTTGAAACAGCTGCAGCGGTAGAGAAGTACAACTGTGAGTTCGTTCCATAGACTCTTCAGGTTACACCGAAGACGCAATAGTTGCTGACCTGCGGCTGATCATCCGCGGCAGGGTTGCGGGCTCAGAGCGTGCCGTAGCTGTGCAGTCCACTCAGGAACATGTTGACACCCAGGAAGGCAAAAGTGGTAACCGCCAGACCCACCAGCGCCCACCACGCCGAGACCGTGCCACGCAGGCCCTTCATCAGGCGCATGTGCAGCCAGGCCGCATAGTTGAGCCAGACAATCAGCGCCCAGGTTTCCTTGGGGTCCCAGCTCCAGTAGCCACCCCAGGCTTCGGCGGCCCACAGCGCACCGAGCACCGTGGCGATGGTGAAGAACGCAAACCCCACCGCGATGGACTTGTACATCACATCGTCCAGAACCTCGAAGGACGGCAGCCGCTCGCCAATGCGCTTGCGTCCCATCAGGATGCCCGCCACGATCAGCGCGGAGATGCCGAAATACACCATCCAGTAGCTGCTGCCGCCATCGCTTGCGCCCTGGCGGAAGACGATGGGCTCGAAACACAGCACCACGCCCAGCAACCACAGCGGGGCGAGCTTGTACCAGCGCGTCTCGGACGCCTGCTGCTTGACGAGGTAGGCAAACGCCACCATCGCAGCCAGGGCAAAGGTGCCATAACCGATGAAATTGGCGGGCACGTGCAGCTTCATCCACCAGCTTTTCAGGGCCGGTACCAGCGGCTGAATCTCGTGGGCCTCGCGCACCACGGTGTACCACAGCAGAAAACCCACGGCCGCGCTGACCACCAGCATCACAAACCCACCCAGCGCACGCGTGTCGTACTGCTGTTCGTAATACAGGTAGAAGGCTGCCGTCATCCAGCAGAACATCACGAAAACCTCATACAGGTTGCTCACCGGGATGTGGCCGATGTCCGGGCCGATGAGGTAACTCTCGTACCAGCGCACCAGCGTGCCGATGAGCGCCATGGCCACCGCCACCCAGGCAATGCGGGAACCGATCAGGCTCATGGTGCGGCCTTCGCCACGAGAAAACATGCCGATCCAGTAGAACGCGGTGCTCATGAAGAACAGCATGCTCATCCACAGAATGGCGGACTGGCTTGACAAAAAGTACTTGAGGCCGAACACCGTGTCGGCCCGCGCAAGGCTGCCCGCACCGTCCTGCTGGTACAGACCGATGGCCAGCAGCGCCGCGGCCGCCACGATGAGCAGCAGGGCCCGCAACGGGCGCCAGAACCAGCAAAGCCAGATGGTGCAGGGAATGGTGCCGAGCAGAATGCCCTTTTCATACACATCCATGAAGCTGCCGTAGCGCTGCAGCGCATACAGCCCGCCCACCACCACGATGGCCGCAAACAGCCAGTCGAACCAGTTGCGCCGGGCAAAAAAACCCTCGTTCAGCGTGATGGTGGTGGGGGTGGTTGACGTGGTAGTGGCGGTGTTCATGCTTTGCCTTCGCGGGGCGCTGCCCCGATCAATTTCCGTGCGAGCTCTACAAACTCCTGGTCGCCGTCCATGGTCTTGCGGTTGGTGGAAAGCGCCATGGTGGCGTGCGTGCGGCCCTCCTGCGGCGCGAGCCAGACCCAGACGCGCCGCTCGCGCACATAGAGCATCGCGAAAATGCCCAGGATGAGCAAGGCGCAGCCCAGATAAACAATGTTTCTGCCAGGGGCACGTGCCACCTGGAACACGCTGGCCTGCACCTGCGTGAAATCCTTGAGCTCGAACGCCAGCGGCGCGGGGTAAATCTGAGCGTCGCTGAGCGACAGCACGGCCTGGGTCATGAAACCCTGGGTCTGGTCGTCCTGCGGCAAAGGTGGCAGCCCCGCACGCTGGCGCGAGAGCTGGGCTACCTCGAACAGGGTGCCGTTCAGAATGCGCACCAGCACCTCGCCAGCACGCTCACGTTCGGCCTCGGGCACGTTGGCCTCCATGAAATCAGACACCGCCTGCAGCCCGCCAGTCGGCTTGCCATCCACCATGCCCTGGCCCGCGAACAGGGCCAGCGCACGCGATGCAGACTGCTGCAACTGCTCGGCCAGGTCGGGCCGCGACGGCTCGATCGCCTGCGAGACATAGCGGCGCACGGCCGCTTCGCGCGACGCGGGATCGGCCAGCAGGGCCTTCATGCCCAGAAAGCCGTCCATGCTGCCTTTGTCATCCGCAGGCACGCGCAGGTAGCGAAACGGCTCGGAAGGCGTCTCCCGCACGCCGAGCAAAAACACGGGCACGCCGTCGCCCGTGTCGACCGGCAGCATGTAGTTGTGAAACTCGCGCGCCTGGCCGGCCGCGTCGCGCAGCTTATAGCTCACGCTGGGGCCCACGTTGCGGAGTTCCTTTTTGGTGACCGTCTTGTTGGCCGCCCCCAGGCGCGACTCGACGGACTGGCGCAGGTCCACCTTGCGCACGTCTGCGCCGGAACTGCTGGTGCCTGCGTCTGCAAAGTTCTCCACATTGATGGTGCGCAGCGCCGTGAACTCCAGCGTCAGCGTATCGCTGCCCGGCCCACCGCCGTTATTGGTGAGCTGGGTCGAGTTGCCCACCACGCCTTCCACATCGATGAATCTGGCCCCCGGCACCATGGGCACGCCGCGCAGCTTGAGGTGCGAGCCGCCATCGTCAAAGCTCGACTGGTAGATCTCGATGCCTTTGTAGCTGGCCGGGTGGTTCACTTCCACGCGGGCAGGCGTCTTCTCGCCGGTGGCCTTGTCGTGGATGACGATCTCGCTGGCAAAGAGCTTGGGCATGCCGGTGGAGTAGTGCTCGACGATGAATTTCTTGAGCTCGATCGCAAACGGCAGGTCCTGCAGCAGCACACCGTCGGACTGGTTGAGGATGGCGGTGCTGGACTGAGTGCCCTCGGCCACCAGCAGGTTGCCGCGGAAGGTGGGGTTGCGTTCGGACAGGCGGTGTTCGGGCTTCACATCGGCAATCAGCCCGCCGCCGGTGTAAACGGACTTGCCACCGAGCAGCATCTGCGCACGCACGATGAGATCGCCATCCAGCAGTCCGCCCACGCACACCAGCACGATGGCGCTGTGGGCCGCGATGTAACCGAGCTTGTTGGCTGCGCCCGCCTTGGCCGCCACCATCCAGCCGGTGCCGGGGCCGGCCGCGGTGTCCCGCTGCTGCAGGCGCACCTTCCAGCCGCCACCCGCCATCATCGTGCCGATGCGGCGCGCCTCGGCCTCAGCGCTCAGGGGCAGTTCGGCCTCGGCCTTGTGGTGGAACGCCTTGAGACTCTGCTCGCGGATGTTTTCCTTATAGGCCTTGAGGTCGACCAGGATCTTGGGGGTGTTGCGGGCAATGCACAGCGAGGTGCTGATCACCAGGAACGCCAGAATCAGCAAAAACCACCAGGCGCTGTACACCGCATTGAGCTGGATGGCGGCGAACAGTTCGGCCCAGAAGGGGCCAAACTGGTTGACGTAATTGACGGCAGGTTCGTGCTGCTTGAGCACCGTACCAATGACCGAGGCGATGCAGATGACCGTCAGCAGCGAAATGGCAAACCGCATCGACGACAGCAGTTCGATCGCGGCGCGCCACGCCTGGGAACCAGACTGGACACGAAGGCCTTGGGTGTTGTCGGACATGGATGAGGTCGGCAGCGGAGCACGAAAAAAAAAGGGCGGGACCATCTGTGCGATGGGCCCGCCCGTTTTGGGTTTGTTATTGGCGGTAGGTTCCATGCGGCCCGCCTCACGGGCCGCTTTTGACACGAAAGGATCAGCGCAGACCGGCGATGTAGTCGGATACGGCCTTGATTTCCTTGTCGTTCAGCTTGGCGGCCACCTGGGTCATCTGCGCGCTGTTGCCGCGCGATCCGTCACGGAACATGACCAGCTGGGCTGCCGTGTAGTCGGCGTGCTGGCCCGACAGGCGGGGGTACTGCGCCGGAATGCCGGCACCGTTGGGGCTGTGGCAGCCAGCACAGGCCGCAATCTGGCGGTCAGCGATGCCGCCGCGGTAAATGCGCTCGCCCAGCGTGACAAGGTCCTTGTCCTTGGCGAAACCGGGCTTGGCCGCCTTGGAGGCCACCCAGTACGAAATGTTCTTCATGTCGTCATCGGTGAGGGCCATGGCAAAGCCCTTCATGACGGCGTTGTTGCGCTTGCCCGATTTGAACTCCTGCAGTTGCTTGACCAGGTATTCAGGGTGCTGCTGCGACAACTTGGGGTTGGCAGCGATGGCCGAGTTGCCATCGGCGCCGTGGCAGGCGGCACACACTGCGGTGTAGCTGGCCTCGCCCTTGACGAGATCCGGTTTGGCCGCCTTGGGAGGCACCGCAGGAGTTTCACCCGCTGCATAGGCCGAGAAAACAGGTGCTGCCAGTACGGCAGCCGTCAGCAAAGAGGCGAGCAACTTCATATCGAGGGTCTGTGTTGAGGTGCGCAAAACCTCGCGATTCTACAATGACGGTTCTTTCTCTCCCAAACCCCCATGACGACACCCTCTTCCGCGCCAGTTGCTGGCTCCCTTCCGCCCGCACCCGACGCCAAGACCGCCATGGGCTGGATGCACACCGCCAAGTTCTTGACCACGGCGGCGCAACTGCACCACCTGCCGCCCATCGACGTGCCGGAGATTGCCTTTGTGGGCCGCTCCAACGCGGGCAAGTCCACCTGCATCAACACGCTCACCCAGCAAAAACAGCTGGCTTTTGCCTCCAAGAAGCCCGGCCGCACCCAGCACATCAACCTGTTCTCGCTGGGCAAGCAGGGCGTGATGGACGCGGTGCTGGCCGACCTGCCCGGCTACGGCTACGCGGCCGTGTCGCGCTCGGACAAGGTGCGCTGGCAGCAGGTGATGGTGAACTACCTGGTCAGCCGCCCGGGGCTGACCGGCATCGTGCTGCTGTGCGACCCCCGCCTGGGCCTGACCGAGCTCGATGAGGCGCTGCTCGAAGTGGTGCGCCCCCGTGTGGAAGAAGGCCTCAAGTTCCTCATCGTGCTGACCAAGGCCGACAAGCTCACGCGGGCCGAGCAGGCCAAGGTGCTGTCGATTACGCGACTGAATGCCGGCGGCGGAGAGGTGAAGATGTTCTCGGCCCTCAAGAAACAAGGCGTGGACGAGGTGGCACAGCTGCTGTGGCAATGGGCGCACCCGGTAAAAGCCCCTGCCGATGCCGATGCCGATGGCGACCCGGCACCCGCAGATGCATCCCCGCCGCCCGATGGTTCTGAGGATATTGAGTCAAATTAGCCCCCAGCGCTTATCCATCAAGCGCTAACAGCTATCAAATGCGTAGCGCCATGATCCAAGACCGCGTTGTCTCCCTGCCCCACGGCACCACCCTGCACTGCCGTACAAGCGGCGTGGCAGGCCGCCCCGTGCTGCTGTTTCTGCACGGGTTCCCCGAGGGCGCGTTCATCTGGGACGAGCAGCTAGCGCACTTTGCCCGCCCCGAGAACGGCGGCTACCACTGCGTGGCACCCTATTTGCGCGGGTTCGGTCCGTCCAGCAGCCCGGCCGAGGTCGATGCCTACCGCGCCAGGCATCTGGTGCAGGACCTGGCCGCGCTGATAGCCCACGAATGCCCTGGTGGCGCTCTGGAATGCCTGGTGGCGCACGACTGGGGCGGCGCCGTGGCCTGGAACCTGGCCAACCAGCAGCCGCAGCGGATGAAGCGGCTGGCCATCATCAATTCCCCCCATCCGGGTGCCTTTGTGCGCGAGCTGTCTCATAACGCCGCGCAACAGGCAGGCAGCCAGTACATGCACTTTTTGTGCAGGCCCGACGCCGAGGCCCTGCTGGCCGAGGACGACTTCCGCCGCCTGTTCGCCTTTTTCAACGCCCCCGACGGCAGCGTCCCCGCATGGCTGACCGACAGCGTACGCGCCCAGTACCGCGCCCTGTGGCAGCAGGGCCTGACCGGCGCCTGCAACTACTACCGCGCCAGCCCCCTGCGCCCACCCCGCGATGGAGACCCGGGCGCGCAGGCCATCACCCTGCCCGAGTCGATGTTGACGGTGGATATGCCCACACTGGTGCTCTGGGGCATGGACGACCCCGCCCTGTTGCCCGGTCTGCTCGACGGCCTGCCGGGCTGGGTGCCGCAGTTGCAATTGCGGCAGGTAGAGCAGGCATCGCACTGGATCGTGCACGAGCACCCTGAGCGCGTGGCCCAGGATTTGCAGCGGTTTTTGCAATCAAAATTATAGCTAGTAGCGCCTGCCAAATAAGCGCTAGCAGCCATTTCGACCTGAATTTTCAGCCGTAAACGGACGGCTCGCCTTCGGGCCGTGTCTTGAAGCGCTTGTGCACCCAGTAGTACTGCTCGGGCATGGTGTCGATCACGGCCTGCAGTTCGCGGTTCATGCGGGCGGTGTCGGCCTCGGCATCGTCGGTGGGGTAGTTGGCCCAGGCGGGGGAAACCTCGGCCACGTAACCGGTGGGCGTCATGCGCGAATACACGCCCACCACCTTGGCACGCCCCAGCCGCGCAAAACGCGACAGCGAGGGGATGGTGGCTGCCGTCACGCCATAGAACGGCACAAACACCGAATCGTTGCGCCCGTAGTCCATGTCGGGCAGCAGGTACAGCAGGCCACCCTTGCGCAGGTTGGCAATGATGGGTTTGACACCATCGGCGCGGTTGAGCATACGCACGTCGCCAAAACGCTGGCGCCCCGCCATGAACCAGGCGTCCACCGCCGGATCGGGATGGGTGGCAAAGATGGACGTGAACGCACGGCTGCTGCGCAGCGGCAAGGCCAGGCCCCCCGCGTCCATGCCATAGAAATGCGGCGCAAACAAAATGGTGGGCGTGTCGCCTTCCAGCTCGTGCACCGCGCCCGTCAAGCGCACACGCTGCTCGACCACCGAACGCGGCGCGGCCCACAGCCAGCTGCGGTCCAGCCAGGTCTGGCAGAACGCCACAAAGCTGGCCCGTGCCACGGCGCGGCGGCGTGCTTCGGTCCAGTCTGGAAAACACAGCGCCAGATTGCGCAGCGCCACCTTGCGCCGGGGCACCACCAGCACAAACGCCACCTGCCCCAACAGCCAGCCCATGCCGCGCAGCACCGGCAGCGGCAGCAACGCCAGCACCCGCATGAACCACACACCCAGCCGGCCCGTCATGCTGCGGCCCCCGCTGCCGGAGCGGCCTCGCCCCGCGGCTGCTTGTAGCGGCCATAGCCCCACAGATACTGATCGGGGCATTGGCGGATGAGATGCTCCATGCCCTGGTTGATCTGCAGCACGGCCTGGCCCATGTCGGCGGACAGCGGCGCAGCGAGCGGCTCGTAATACGTGACGTAGCCGCGCCCCCACGGCAGGCGCTCACAACGCGCCAGCACCACGGCCGCACCGGTCTGCTGCGCCAGGCGCGCAGCCAGCGTCATGGAGTATGCGTCGCGCCCAAAAAAAGGTGCCCACTGGCCCTGCCCCTCAGGCGGCACCTGGTCAGGCAGCAGGCCCACGGCCTCACCGCGGCGCAGCGCCTTGATCATCTGGCGCACACCGGCCAGCGTGGTGGGCACGGCCAGCATGCCGGGGCGGTTGCGCGCGGTCTCCATCACCTTGGCCAGCCAGGCCTGGCGCGCCGGGCGGTAGAGCACGGTGATGGGTCCGCGCTCCGCGCCCCAGCGGCGCGCAGTGGCCTGGGCCGAGAGTTCAAAGCACCCCAGGTGCGGGGTGAGAAAGACGATGCCGCGGCCAGCGGCATACGCCTGCTCCACGCAGGCTTCGCCCGTGAGGGCACAGGGCATGGCGGCGCCCAGCCACAGGCGCGGCAGCTCGGCCACCATGCGGCCGGCGTGGGCCACGGCGGCACGCACATCGCCGAACCCGTACCCAGCACGCGCCGAGTTGGCGAGGAACCGGCGCCGGTACGTGGGAGATGCGACAAACGCCACCCAGCCCATGGCAGCACCCATGACATGCAGCAACCACAGTGGAAATACGGAAAAGAATCGGAAGACGACTGGCATTAAAATGACGGGGTCGCTGAGTTAAATGAGCAACTTGCAGGGCGACGTTAAAAAAATCTGCTAAAGCGTTCGCCAGATCTCCTTCGGGGTGAGGGCAACGCCCCAAATGCCGGAACACAGGAGTTTATTCAAATGGCGAACGACTTTCTCTTTACCTCGGAATCCGTCTCCGAAGGCCACCCCGACAAGGTGGCCGACCAGATCTCGGACGCGATTCTCGATGCAATCTTCAAACAGGACCCCCGCAGCCGCGTCGCCGCTGAAACGCTGACCAACACCGGCCTCGTGGTGCTGGCAGGCGAGATCACCACCAACGCCCACGTGGACTACATCCAGGTGGCGCGCGACACCATCAAGCGCATCGGCTACGACAACACCGACTACGGCATCGACTACAAAGGCTGCGCCGTGCTGGTGGCCTATGACAAGCAATCCAACGACATCGCCCAGGGCGTGGACCACGCGTCCGACGACCACCTGAACACCGGCGCCGGCGACCAGGGCCTGATGTTCGGCTACGCCTGCGACGAAACGCCCGAGCTGATGCCCGCGCCCATCTACTACGCGCACCGCCTGGTCGAGCGCCAGGCCCAGCTGCGCAAGGACGGCCGCCTGCCGTTCCTGCGCCCCGATGCCAAGTCGCAAGTGACGATGCGCTATGTGGACGGCAAGCCCCACAGCATCGACACCGTGGTGCTCTCCACCCAGCACCACCCCGACCAGAGCGAAACGCAGACCAGGATGAAGGCTTCGTTCACCGAAGCCATCATCGAAGAGATCATCAAGCCGGTTCTGCCTTCGGCCTGGCTGCAGAACACGCGCTACCTGATCAACCCCACGGGCCGCTTCGTCATCGGCGGCCCGCAAGGTGACTGTGGCCTGACCGGCCGCAAGATCATCGTGGACACCTACGGCGGCGCCTGCCCCCACGGCGGCGGCGCGTTCAGCGGCAAGGACCCAACGAAGGTGGACCGCTCGGCCGCCTACGCTGCCCGCTATGTGGCCAAGAACATCGTGGCCGCAGGCCTGGCACGCCAGTGCCAGATCCAGGTGGCGTATGCCATCGGCGTGGCCGAGCCCATGAACATCACGGTCTACACGGAAGGCACGGGCGTGGTGTCGGACGAGCGTCTGGCAGCGCTGGTGCGTGAGCATTTCGACCTGCGCCCGAAGGGCATCATCCAGATGCTGGACCTGCTGCGTCCCATCTATGAAAAGACCGCAGCCTACGGCCACTTTGGCCGCGAAGAACCCGAGTTCAGCTGGGAGAAGACCGATAAAGCTGCGGCGCTTCGCGCAGCAGCCGGGCTGTAAAGCCCGCCGCGCTATAGCGCGGTTTTCGGTCTTCGGGCGTAGTTCATATCGCGTCAGCGATGTGAACGGAGACCAAGGTACGGACAAGGCTGCTGCACTGCGTGCGGCAGCAGGGCTGTAAGCCCTCCGCGCATCGCTCGGCTTTCCGTGCGTGGGCGAAACTCATATCGCGGCAGCGATGTGAACGGACACCAAAACACCCGCAACGCTGAAGCAACTCCAAGCCGCAACGCCAACGCATTGCGGCTTTTCTTTTGGCGCTGCACCACCGCCCGCCAGCGGCCCTCTCCTACACCCACCGCCCGCCTGCACTGACGGCGCTGGCGGCAGCCTCCCGGTATCGTTCCTGCACACCCTTTCGCAGCCCTGCGCTGCCTGCCTTTTCACTGCAAGGAGCGACCATCATGCTGAAGTACGCCATCATTTTTGCCCTCATCTCCCTGGTGGCTGGTGCCCTGGGTTTCAGCGGCGTGGCTGCGGGGGCCGCTGGCATTGCCAAGGTGCTGTTCGTGCTGTTCCTGGTGATCGCTGTCGTGTTCGTGGTGCTGGCCGTGCTGGGGATCGGCGCTGCGCGCAAGGCTCTCAAGTGAGGCCCGGCGCCCTGCCGAACAACCCGACCTGGAAAACCCCATGACACGCAACATTTTTGAAGCCCTGCGCGAAAGCCACGAGCAGCAGCGCGCCCTGTATTCGGCGTTGACGAACACCAGCGGTGACACGCCTGAACGTCGTGAGCTGTTTGAACAGCTCAAAACCGAGCTGGCGGCCCACGCGCTGGCCGAGGACCGCCACTTCTACGTGCCCCTGATCGCACACGACGCTGGCGTGGACCTGTCGCGCCATGCCATTGCGGAACACCATGAGATCGACGAGCTGGTGGAATCGCTGGAGGAGACCGAGCCCTCCAGCCCCGCCTGGTTGCCACTGGCGAGAAAGCTGGCCGACAAGGTCGAGCACCACCTGAAAGAGGAGGAACACAAGTTCTTCCAGATGGCGGGCAAGCTGCTCACGGAAAAGCAGAAAACCGCCTTGGCAGTTAGCTACCAGGCGGATTACGAAGAGGCCAAGACCACCACGGCCTGAGCCCTTGCCCGCTACGCCCTCCAGGCTGTCACCGGGTCGTGCAAGGGCTGATGAGCGCGATGGCCTTCAAACCGGTTCTTCCGCCTGCACCACGCAGTTGCGGCCGCTGGACTTGGCCTTGTAGAGCGCCGTGTCGGCACGCTTGATGAGCGCGTGGCTGTCTTCCTTGTGGTCCCACGTCGCCACGCCAAAACTGGCGCTGACATGGCCCACGGCATCGAATGGCACGGTGGCGATACGCGCGCGCACCGCTTCGGCCATGGCCATGGCGGCATCCACCGGGGTTTCCTTGAGCAGGATGATGAACTCCTCGCCCCCAAAGCGCGCCGCGCAGTCCGACGACCGCAGCAGCTCGCGCACGCGCAGCGCCGTGCTCTTGAGCACCACGTCGCCCGAGTCATGGCCAAAGGTGTCGTTGATGCGTTTGAAGAAGTCGATATCGAACATCACCACCGACAGGCTGCCCTTCTTGATGCGCGTGTCGGCCATCTCGGTCTCCAGCCGCTCAAAGAACCGCCGGCGGTTGACGAGGTCGGTCAGGAAGTCCTTGGTGGCCAGGTCTTCCAGTTTGCGGTTAAGCCGCGCCATGGGCTCGATCACCAGCGAGGACAGCGACAGGTTGAGCACGACAAACAGCAGCACAAAGCTGCCGATCAGCGCCGTCATGACAGTGTTGAAGGTCTGGCGCGCCTTCTCCAGCGGGAAGTACATCGGCACCTTCACCACCTGGATGCCCACGGTCTCGTTCATGCGCCATCCAAAGCCGTTCTTGTCGCCATAGACCTTGAGCATGGACGCAGGCGCCGCCTCCGGCCTGCTGTGGCAGGCCAGGCACTGGGCCTGCTTGATGGTGATGGGGCGGGCCACATACAGGGCGCGGTGCATGCCCTCGCCCACCTCGCCGGTTACCTCCTTCTTGAGGTCCACCCGCCCCTCGCGGAAGTCGCCGATGATGCGCTCCTCCCACTCGTTGGCGCGGTCGCGCAGGTTGGTGGGATTGAGCACCGCCTCCTTGTATTCGTATCCGGGGAACCGGCTTTGCAGGCGGCGCAGCGTCTCGGTGGCGGCGTAGGCGGGCACGGTCTGCGGAAGGAATTTCTCGGCCAGTGTCACATCGAGGTGCGGCTTGACGAGTTCGGTGGTGTAGTCCCGGATGGCCATGGCCGCGTGCATCATGATCTGCGAGTTGTGCTGCACCTCCTCGATGGCCGATTGCTGCAGGAAACGGTGCACGTAAAGCCCCGCACCCGTGGCCGCTGCGATCAGCACGGCCGCCAGCACCAGGTTGAATTTGAGCCGCAAAGACATGGATCTCCCTCAGGTGCCAGTGACGACCTGGCCTGTTATGGGCGGTGCAGCAGCGGCGGCCATTGTGGTGAGCCCTGCGCGCAACTCTGTTGGTGGTACACAAAGTTTGCGTTTGTGCCAGATTTCGGCGCGCCGGTCCAATACTTTGTGCCCGGGTCGTCCCTACAGGCCGCGCGCACTCAGCGACAGACGCTGCCGGAAGGCCGGGCGCACGCGGTACAGCTGTGCAGGCCGGTGGGCCCCCCCGCTGTGCAGCGCGCCGGGCACGGCCTCCAGCATGGCCAGCTCTTCCACCTTGCGGCGAAAGCTCACCTTGTTGAGCGGCTCGCCCAGCACGGCCTCGTACACGGCCTGCAGTTGCGGCAAGGTGAAGGGCTCCGCGCACAGGTGCACGGGCATGGACGAATACTGGCTTTTGCTGCGCACCCGCGCCACGGCGGCATCGACCATGGCGCGGTGGTCAAACGGCAGTGCCGGCAGCTCGGCCACAGGCACCAGGGTGAGCGGCGCCGCAGCCAGCAGCTCGGGCGGTACCAGCGCACAGTAGGCCACCGCCAGCGACCAGCCCCGCGGGTCACGCACCGGGCCGGAGAACGTAGCCAGCTGCTCGAGGTAGGGGCTTTGCAAACCGGCCTTTTCGCGCAGCACACGGGCGGCGCTCGCCTGGGCGTCGGCATCTTCCCCGGTATGGATGTAGCCCCCGGGCAGGGCCAGCGCTCCGGCAAACGGGGCCCGCTCGCGCCGCAGCAGCGCCACCTGCAGCGCGCCGTGCTGCAGGGTGAGCAGCACCACGTCCACAGTACAGATGGGAGAGCGGGCGAGTGTGTCTGACATGGCCGGTAGTTTGTCACACAGCTGTACGAACACCAACGACGCTGAAACAAGCCAACACAAATTTACGATTTAGTTAGTTCATTTTTTTTACTAACAGGTCTACACTGGTGACACTGCAAAGGAGAACGTCCATGGCCCGCAACATTCAGCTTCTGGTGATCGACCCGCAAAACGACTTCTGCGACTTGCCCGCCGCGTGGCAGCCCACCAACCCCCTCACCGGCGCGCGCACCGCCCCCAGCCTGCCCGTGGCTGGCGCCCATGCCGACATGCAGCGCGTGGCCGCCTTCATCCGCCATCACGCGGCCAGCATCGACCACATCACGGTCACGCTCGACTCACACCAGCGCATCGACATTGCCCACCCGGGGTTCTGGCAGCAGGCCGATGGCGGAACGGTCGCGCCGTTCACATCCATCACCGCCGAGCAGGTGCGCACAGGTGCATTCGCACCGCGCCACCCTGCGCACCTGCCACGCACGCTGGCCTATCTGGACGCGCTGGAGGCGCGCGGGCGCTACACCCTGATGGTCTGGCCCGTGCACTGCGAAATTGGCAGCTGGGGCCATGGCATCCATGCCGAGGTGCTGGCCGCGTGTGGCGACTGGCAGTTGCAGCGCCAGCGCGCCGTGCACAACGTGTTCAAGGGCACCAACCCCTGGACCGAGCACTACAGCGCCATCGAGGCCGAGGTGGTGGAAGCCGGCGACCCCGACACCGCGCTCAACACCCGCCTGCTGGCCGCCCTCGACACTGCCGACCTGTTGCTCATTGCCGGCGAAGCCAGCAGCCACTGCGTGCGCGCCACCACCGAGCACATCCTGCAGCACCTGCCCCGCCTCAAGGCGGGGGCGCGGCCGGAGCACATCGTGCTGCTGACCGACTGCATGAGCCCCGTGGGCGGGTTCGAGGCGCAGCACCAGGCGTTTCTGGACAGCATGCGCGCACAGGGCGTGCGACTTGAAAAAAGCAATCAAATGAGCCTCTAGCGCTTATCCATAAAGCGCTAACAGCTACAACATTGGGAGCAAACGCATGAACCCCGTCATCACCAGCCTGCTCGACACGGACCTCTACAAGTTCACGATGTGGCAGGCGCTGCTGCACCGCCACCCGCAAACACAAAGCGAGTACCGCTTTGTGTGCCGCAACACCTCCGCCTACCCGCTGGCCGAGCTGCTGCCCGAGGTGAATGCCGCGCTGGACCACCTGTGCACCCTGCGCTTCACACCCGACGAGCTGGCCTACGTGGGCGGCCTGCGCTACATCAAGAGCGACTTTGTGGACTTCCTGCGCATCTTCCAATTCCAGCGCAGCTTCATCCGCGCCTGGGCCGAGGGCGACCAGCTGCACATCGTGGCGCAAGGCCCGCAGGTGCATGTGATGGGCTTCGAGATCTTTGTGCTGGCCATCGTCAACGAGCTGTACTTTCGCCGCTTCGATACCACTGCAGCCCTCGCCAGCGGACGTGAGCGCCTCGCCGCCAAGGTGCAGCAGCTGCAGGCGCTGGCCCAGCAGGCCACGCTGCGCCACCCGTTCGAGCTGTTCGACTTTGGCCTGCGCCGCCGCTACAGCGGGGCCTGGCAGCACGAGGTGGTGCAGACCTTTGCGCGCGAAGCACCGCAATGGTTCAAAGGCACCAGCAATGTGCTGCTGGCGCGCGATTTGAACCTGGTGCCCATCGGCACCATGGCGCACGAATACCTGCAAACCTACCAGGCGCTGGGCGTGCGGCTGCGCGATTTTCAGAAGGCTGCGCTGGAAGACTGGGTGCAGGAGTACCGGGGCGACCTCGGGATTGCGCTGACCGACACCGTGGGCATGGACGCCTTTCTCGCTGACTTTGACCTGTACTTCGCCAAGCTGTTCGACGGCCTGCGGCACGACTCGGGCGACCCGGTGGCCTGGGGCGAAAAAGCCCTGGCGCACTACGCCAGGCTGCGCATTGACGCCAACACCAAGCGGCTGGTGTTCTCGGACGGACTCGACCTGGAGCGCGCCCTCATGCTGTACCGCCACTTTGGCGACCGCACGCAGCTTGGCTTTGGCATCGGCACCAACCTCACCAACGACATGGGCCCGGGCCACAAGCCGATCAACATCGTGATGAAACTGGTGCGCGCCAACGGACAGCCCGTGGCCAAGCTGTCGGACACGCCGGGCAAGACGCTGTGCGACGATGAAACGTACCTGGCCTACCTGCGCCAGGTCTTCAACGTTGCTAACTGAGTGGCTGAGAAAACTCTCCGACCCGCTCTGCAGACTCAAGGGAAACGCAATGCTCCGCATCACCATCGCCCAATTGAATTTCACCGTCGGCGACATCGAAGGCAACGTGGCCCGCATGGTGGCCGCCGCCCAGCAGGCCGCACGCGAAGAGGCCGACCTCGTCGTGTTCAGCGAGCTGTCGCTGTGCGGCTACTACCCCGGTGACATGCTGGAGGAAAGCGCCTTCCAGCAACGTATCGCGGCCGGGTTGGCAGCGCTGCAGCAAGCCTCTGCCGCGCTGCCACAACTGCACTGGGTGGTGGGCGCCCCCACCCCCGCGCAAGGCCCCGGCAAGAAGCTGCACAACAGCCTGCTGGTGCTGCAGGGTGGGCAAGTCCGCTTGCAATACGCCAAGCAGCTGCTGCCCACGTACAACATCTTTGACGAGCGCCGCCACTTCGAGCCCGGCCCCGACGTGGCCAAGGTGCTGCGCGTCGGTACCGCGCAGGTGGGGCTGCTGGTGTGTGAAGACGGCTGGAACGACCACGGCGGCGACTACGTGATCAACCCGTTCGAGCGTCTGCGCGATGCCGCGCCCGACCTGGTCATCAGCATCAACGCCAGCCCCAGCCATGTGGGCAAGCGCGAGCAGCGCCACCAGATGTTTGGCGGATCGTCGCGCCGCCACGGCTTGCCGATTCTGTACGTCAACCAGGCAGGCGGGCACGACCAGCTGGTGTATGACGGCGGGTCGTTTGCCGCCGAGCCGGACGCGGGCATCGTGTTTGAAGCGCCGCGCTTTGCCGAAGACGTACGCACCCTGCGGTTTGATGGCGGGCGCTTTTGGGCCGCCCAGGGCGAGCGCCCGGCGGCGGTGCCAGCGCAGGGCATCCCGCCGATGGACTTCTACCGCCAGCAGATCGTGCTGGGCCTGCGCGACTACGCGCGGCGCTGCGGCTTTACGCAGGTGGTGGTGGGCAGCTCGGGCGGCATCGACAGCGCGCTCACGCTGGCACTGGCGGTGCAGGCGCTGGGCGCCGACAACGTGGTGGGCATCACCATGCCCTCGCGCTACTCCAGCAGCGGCTCGGTCGATGACTCGGTGGCGCTGTGCCGCAACCTGGGTGTGCAACTCTTCACGCACCCCATTGCCGAGCTGGTGGCGGGCTATGCGCAGCAGTTCGAGGCCAGCTTTGGTACACCGCTGCAAGGCCTGCCGCTCGAAAACTTGCAGGCGCGCATTCGCGGCACGGTGCTGATGGAATACTCCAACGCCTTTGGCCACCTGCTGCTCACCACGGGCAACAAGAGCGAGATCTCGGTGGGCTACTGCACGCTGTATGGCGACACCAACGGCGGGCTGGGCCTGCTGGGTGACCTCTACAAGACGGAGGTGTTTGCCCTGTCGCGCCACGTCAACGAACACGCCGGGCGCGCGCTGATTCCTCAGGCCATCATCGACAAGGAACCCTCTGCCGAGCTGGCCCCGAGCCAGCGCGATGTGGACAGCCTGCCGCCCTACCCTGTGCTCGACGAAGTGCTCAAGCTGCTCATCGAAGGCGACCGCCTTTCTGCCGCGGAGCACGCGGCGGCTCAGAAATTTGTGGCCCAGCTGCAAGCCGACGACGCAGGCCGCGCCCTGGTGCACCGTGTGCGCATGATGGTGGCGCGCAACGAATACAAGCGCCGTCAGGCCCCGCCCATCGTGCGCGTGCGGGCGCGGGCTTTTGGCAGCGGGCGGCAGATGCCGATTGCAGCGCGGTATGTGTGAAATCGGTCCACGGTAAAATCACTACTAAAACGATAGCTGCTAGCGCTTTATGGATAAGCGCTAGAAGCCAAAAACACTTAAAAGTTACCCGACAACGACTGGAGACACATGGTCGATACCGCCATCTACATCGGGCGTTTTGAGCCCGTGCACAACGGCCACATGGCGCTGCTGCAGCGCGCGCTCGACAGCGCGCAGCAGGTCATCGTGGTGGTGGGCTCGGCCTGGCAGGCGCGCTCGCCCAAGAACCCCTTCACTTGGCAAGAACGCGAGGCCATGCTGCGCAATGCGCTGCCCGAGGCCGACCGCAGCCGCATGGTGGTGCTGCCCATGCGCGACTACTACAACGAGGCGGTCTGGGTGCAGGCCGTGCGCCAGGGCGTGGCGCGGCTGACGACACCCGGTGCGCATATCGGTCTGGTGGGCCACTTCAAGGACGCCACCAGCGGCTACCTGAGCGCGTTCCCGGGCTGGGAGCTGATCCATGTGGAGCGCCAGGGGCCGATTGACGCCACCGCCATCCGCGACGCCTGGTTTGGCGCCACACCCGACACGGTGCAGTCCGCCCTCGCTCCTCTGGCTGACCAGATGCCTGCCAGCACCCTGGCCACGCTGACCGAGTTTGCGCAGACCCCGCACTACCTGGCGCTGCAGCAGGAGTGGCAGATGCTGCGCGGCTACCGCCAGGCCTGGGCCGCCGCGCCCTACCCACCCGTCTTCGTGACGGTGGACGCGGTGCTGCGCTGCCAGGACCATGTGCTGCTGATCCGCCGCGCACACGCACCCGGCAAGGGCCAGCTGGCCGTGCCCGGTGGCTTCATCGAACAGCGCGAAACCGTGTGGCAGTCATGCCTGCGCGAACTGGTGGAAGAAACCCACTGCCACCTGCCCGAAGCCACTATGCGCGCCGCGCTGCAGTCGGTGGCCGTGTTCGACCACCCCGACCGCAGCCAGCGCGGCCGCACGATTACGCATGCGCATTACTTTGATTTGGCAGACGCACCGTTCCCGGTGGTGCAGGCCGATGACGACGCGATGCTGGTGCAGTGGACGCGCATCGACCAGCTGGCTTGCCTGGAAGAAGAGTTCTTTGAAGACCACTTTCACATGCTGGACCACTTCTTGAATATCACATGATTGTTGCAAAGCATCATCTGAAGGAGTTGTGCGTCGCACTATCAGAAAGAAGCAGCACCTCCTTCATGCCCCGTGCAACAACTCGTGGCGGTTGCTTCCCGATGTAAAAACACTGGGAGTATGTGCAACCCCTGGATACGATTCTGGCGGCTTTTTTCATGCCTGTAAGCGGATTTTTACCCGTTCACAAGTCGTAGCCCACATCGCCGCGTCAGTCCTTTCGAAGGAGCGCGGGTATTTGTAGGGTCGAATCATTCACTCTCTATGAAGGCACACAGCAAATGGCAGCCGTACCCGGCCACTTTGAGTACCCCATCAAGGATCGAGATATTCTGTCATCGATTCTGCAAACTATCTACGGTGTCAGCCAATCCGATCCGCAGTACAGCCGTTGCCTTCAGTATCTGCTTGCACTCAATCCACACATAAAAAATCCTGATCGCATCCGTGCGGGTGATGTGCTTCGGTTGAATGAACCCCTGGTTGAGGAGGCCCACAAAGGCAACGACCCGCCGCCGCACATCGTCAATACGCCGTTGATCAGCGAGGGGGTGAAGAGCGCGGATGCGGCAGGCTTTCAAGCAGTGACCTGGATGGCCGACAACAGCAACTCCTTTCTCATCCCCGGTTCTGTCATTGCGAGCGGAGGAGCAAATTTGCTTAGCGGCGGAAACGTCTCGCTCATCCATCAGATGAGCGACCACTATGCAAGCTACAAATCAGGCAACCTGACGAAAGGCCAGTACGACTATCGCCGGGCTTTAGCCCTTCGAAGGTTTCAAACCAACATTGGCCCTATGGACCGCTTGCTCTTCGGGAACGGCGGGAGTCAACAGTCGCTTCGCATCGCGCGTGCAGGAGGCGTTCCAGCCAATGCCAATCTGGCACGCCACGCGAGTCGGCTCCAGCGATTGGGTCAGGTGGCGAATAAAGGGGGAGTTGTACTGACGGGAGTGGGCCTCGCTGCGTCATGCATACAAATCGCCAACACCACGAGTCAGAACGAGAAGAATCAGATATTCGTTGAAAGCGTTGCTGGATCTGTCACAGGTTTGGTGGGCGGAGCAGCGGTGGGACTATTTCTTGTGTCGAATCCCGTAGGTTGGGGTACCGCATTGTTACTCGCGGCCGGCACAGCCGCTTGGGGTTACAACGCAGGAAAAGCGTCACGCTGGGCGTATGATCGGTGGGGAAATTCTGCTGACCTCGTTTCTGCAACTCACATCAGCCAGGTATGTCACTAATTACGCCCCACAATATTTTTATGACCACTATGTGGGGTGGGATTATTTTTTTAGCTACGGGGCCAGCTATTTTTCTAGCTCTTCATTTCCTGATGCCGAAGCAATTCCTAGAAAAATATTTCACCAGCCCATTTTTTCAGATTTGGGAAATTAATGCATTTAACATATTTCCATCGACATTTATGCGAACAGTCATGTTGACAGGTGTTATTGCATTTCCAAAATTGGGCAAAAAAAGAAAACTGACCGACGCTCATTTGGATGCACCCCGATGGTACAAAATCTTTTCGAAAACGTACTGGATATATTTCTTAACCCTGGGCGGCCTTTTCGTCATAAGTCTTATTGGTCTGGTTGCTTACACCGTTGCCATAGATAACCTGTAGAACGCGCACCCGCGCTTTGAAAAAACTTAATTCAGATACGCCGTCTCAACCGTGAAACCAACGGGAATGAGGACCGCAGACCCCTCCCAATCCGAAATCACGCCACGCGGAACTTGCCCACCGTCTGCGACAGATCTTGCGCGAGGACTGGTCGATGGACACCATCGTGCCCACAACTTGCTGCATCACGTCGCCACCGCGCACTGCCATGTCGGATGCGGCACGGGCCAGTTCGTCGGCGCGCTTGGCGTTGGCGGCGTTTTGCTGCACGGTGGACGTGAGTTGCTCCATCAACGCGGCCGTCTCCTGCAGCGCGCTGGCCTGCGACTCGGTGCGCGCCGACAGGTCGCCATTGCCGGCGGCGATCTCGGACGACGCGGTGGTGATGGAGTCGGTGCTGTCGCGCACCTGCTTTACCAGGTGCGAAAGGTTGTCGCGCATGGCGCGGATGGCGCGGATGGCGTGCAGGATGCTGGTGGTGTCGCCGGGCAATGTCTGCACGTCCACCGCCAAATTGCGCAGGCCGCACGGCGACAGGGATTGGCACCCGCTCGGGGCGCAGGTGTAACAGCCTCGGAAATGCGGCGCACCCGCAACGCCACAGCCAACCCGAAAGGTGTTGGCTGGGAGTTTCGAGTCACTGGCGACAGCCAGCGGCAGCGATGGATAGAGTGCGATGGACCAGAGGCTCAGGTGCCCGCCCGCTCCAACATCGCATGCAGCAGCACATTGCACCCTGCCTCGATGTGCTCGGGCTTGGCGTCTTCAATCTCGTTGTGGCTGATGCCGTCCTTGCACGGGATGAACACCATGCCCGCAGGCGCCAGGCGGGCCATGTACACCGCGTCGTGCCCCGCGCCCGACACAGCAGGCATGTGGCTGTAGCCCAGCTTGGCGGCGGCGCGGCCCACGGCGTCCACGCAGTCGGGGTGGAAGACCTGGGCGGGGTAGTTGGACACCAGTTCGATCTTGATGGGCAGGCCGGTGTCCGCACTGAGCTTGGCGGCTACCGCGCGGATGTCCTGGTCCATGCTGTCGCATTCAGCGTCGGTGGCGTTGCGCAGGTCAATGCTGAACTTGACCTGGCCAGGGATGACGTTGCGGCTGTTGGGGTGCACATGCACCATGCCGACCGTGCCGCGCCCGTGCGGCGGGTGGCGGTGGGCACAGGCCACCACCTCCTGCATCAGCTGCGCGGCGACCTGCAGCGCGTCCTTGCGCAGGGCCATGGGCGTGGGGCCTGCATGCGCTTCCATGCCGGTCACCGTGCAGTCGTACCAGCGGATGCCCAGCACGCCGCTGACCACGCCGATGGTCTTGTTGTTGTCTTCGAGCACCGGGCCTTGTTCGATGTGGGTTTCGAAGTACGCGCCGATGGGGTGGTCGCCAGGCTCCTGGTCGCCGATGTAGCCGATGCGCTCGAGTTCGCCTTTCACCGTCTTGCCTTCGGTGTCGGTGGCGGCGTAGGCGTGTTCCAAAGTGAAGGCTTTGGCGAACACGCCGGAGCCCATCATGACGGGCACAAAGCGGCTGCCTTCTTCGTTGGTCCAGAAGGCGACCTCGATGGGGGCCTCGGTTTCGATGCCGTGGTCATTGAGGGTGCGCACCACCTCGATGCCCGCCAGCACGCCGTAGTTGCCGTCGAACTTTCCGCCGGTGGGCTGGGTGTCGATGTGGCTGCCGGTCATGATGGGGGGCAGGCTGTTGTTGCGGCCGGGGCGGCGCATGAAGCCGTTGCCGATCTTGTCGATGGTGACCGTCATGCCGGCTTCGCGCGCCCAGCGGGTGACGAGGTCGCGGCCCTGCTTGTCCAGGTCGGTGAGGGTGAGGCGGCATACGCCGCCTTTGGGGGTGGCGCCGATCTGGGCCAGCTCCATCAGCGACGCCCACAGGCGATCGCCGTTGATGCGCAGGTTTTCGATGTCGGGTTTGACTTTGGTGTCCATGGTGTTCTCCGGATGCATTGCAGCGGTCAGCGTGCAACGGCGGTGGGGGCCAGGTCCTGCGCACGTTTTTGCACGGCCTGGAAGTTGGCGCCAAACGCAGGGCGCTTGATGTAGCGGCCCTTGCCTTGTTCAGCCCGAAGGTCGCCGTTGGCAAACACCACGCGACCCTGGCTGATGGTATGGCTGGGGATGCCGCGCACGGTGCGGCCTTCAAAGATGTTGAAGTCGCCCTTGCTGAACTGGGTCTTGGCGGAGAAGGTCTTGGTGCCTTGCGGGTCCCACAGCACCAGGTCGGCATCAGCGCCTTCGCCGATGAAACCCTTGCGTGGGTAGATGTTGAACAGCTTGGCCGCGTTGGCCGAGGTGATGGCCACGAACTCGCTGGGTGTGAGGCGCCCGGTGTTCACGCCGCCATCCCAGAGCGCGGCCATGCGCTCTTCCACGCCACCCGTGCCGTTGGGGATCTTGGCAAAGTTATCCTTGCCCATGGCCTTTTGGGCGGCGCAGAAGGTGCAATGGTCCGTGGCCGTGGTGTGCAGCTGGCCCGACTGCAGGCCGCGCCACAGCGCCTCCTGGTGGCCCTTGGGGCGGAAGGGCGGGCTCATCACATAGGCGGCGGCCTTGGCGAAGTCGGGGTCGCGGTACACGCTGTCGTCCACCAGCAGGTGGCCCGCCAGCACCTCACCGTACACGCGCTGGCCGCGCGCACGGGCGCGGGCAATCGCGTCGGCCGACTCCATGCAGCTCACATGCACCACGTAAATGGGCACGCCCAGCACATCGGCAATGGCGATAGCGCGGTTGGCGGCCTCGGCCTCCACCATGGGCGGGCGCGACAGTGGATGGCCTTCGGGGCCGGTGATGCCCATCTTGGCGACCTCTTGCTGCAGCAGGTACACCAGTTCACCGTTTTCGGCATGCACCGTGGGCATGGCGCCCAGCTCCAGCGCACGCTTGAAGCTGTTCACCAGGGTTTCGTCGTCGCACATGATGGCGTTCTTGTAGGCCATGAAGTGCTTGAAGCTGTTCACGCCCTCGTCCTGCACCAGCGTGCCCATGTCGGCGCGCACCTGATCGCTCCACCAGGTGATGGCGACGTGAAACGAATAGTCGGCGGCCGACTTCTCCGCCCAGCCGCGCCATTTGCGATAAGCATCCAGGATGGGTTCTTGCGGATCGGGGATCACGAAGTCGATGATGCTCGTGGTGCCGCCCGCCAGCGCAGCCGCCGTGCCGGTGAAGAAGTCGTCCATGGTGACGGTACCCATGAACGGCAATTGCATGTGCGTGTGCGGGTCGATGCCGCCGGGCAGCACGTACTGGCCGCTGGCGTCCAGCACCTGCGCGCCAGCAGGGGCCTGCGCCGCAGCCCCATCCCCCACGGCCACGATGCGGCCATCGGCGCACAACACATCTGCGCGCTGTTCACGGTCGGCGTTGACCACGGTACCACCGCGGATCACAAGGGCTTGGCTCATGGGGGTCTCCTTCAGGAATGCACATCAAACAAGGCTCTGCCAAGGCCGCTCGCCCTGGCAGAGCCGCAGCGTCACTTCTTCTTTGCGGTCAGGTAGTAGTAGGTGCCGGCGACGGCCAGGCTGAAGAACCAGCCGAAGTCAAAAAGGCTCAGCAACAGTGGCGCTACCGAGGCCTTGTCCACCACGCCCGACACCGCCAGATATCCCGGCAGGCACGGCAGCACACCCAGCGCAAACGCGACCAGCGCCTGCACGTTCCAGCCACCGCTGTATTCGTAGTCACCGCCACGGCGGTACAGGTCGTCCACCTTCAGTTCTGTCTTGCGCACCAGGTAGTAGTCGACCAGCAGGATGCCTGCAATGGCGCCCAGCAGCGTGCCATACCCGCCCAGCCAGGTGAACAGGTAGCCGCCCGAGGTGGCCAGCAGCTTCCAGGGCATGAACAGCAGGCCAATGAAGGCGGCAATCAGGCCACCGGTGCGGAAGCTGATCCTGGAAGGCGCCACCTGGCTGAAGTCATACGACGGCGACACCAGATTGGCGGCGACGTTGGTCGTCAGGTTGGCCAGCAGGATCACCAGCAGGCCGACGCCGGCAGCCAGGCTGCCCATCTGCGTCAGCAGGCCATCCGGGAACAGCTGGGCCTTGCCATACAGGATGGCCGAGGCCGAGAAACCGATCACGCCCACCATGGAGAACAGCGCCATGGGAATGGGCAGGCCAATGGCCTGGCCGATGACCTGGTCCTTTTGCGACTTGGCAAAACGGGTGAAGTCAGGGATGTTGAGGGCGAGTGTGGCCCAGAAGCCCACCAGGCCGGTCAGCGCCGCCCAGGTCTTGGGGCCGCCTTCCACAATCTTGGCCGGCAGGTTGAAAAGCTGGCCGGACGGCACCTTCATCATCAGCACCACCACCAGCACGATGGAAGCAATGATCATCAGCGGCGCAGCGATCACTTCCAGTTTGCGGATGGACTCGGGGCCTTTCCAGATGAAGTAGATGTGCACGGCCCAGAACGCCAGGAAGCACATGAACTGCGAAGTGCTGATGGTCTGCCCGTCCGCCGGACCCGCAAGGCCCATGCCCAGGATGTTCAGGAACCCGTGCAGCGCCAGTGCGCCAAAGTAGCAGTTGATGGAGAACCAGCCACAGGCCACCAGGCCACGCAGTACGGCCGGCAGGTTGGCGCCCTTGACGCCGAATGAAGCCCGCGCCAGCACCGGAAACGGAATGCCGTATTTGGGACCCACGCGGCCGATGAGCAGCATCGGCACCAGCACGATGCAGTTGGCGACAAACACCAGCCACACCGCCATCTGCCACGTGAAGCCCTGGTCGAGCATGGCACTGGCCATGGTGTACGTGGGTACGCACACCACCATGCCCACCCACAACGCCGCATAGTCTTTCCAGGCCCAATGGCGCTGGGCTTGCGTGGTGGGGAGCAAATCTTCATTGGCGAGCGGGTTCATGGCTCCGCCGGGCATTTGCCCCACCACATGGGCGGCACTGCCGGTACTTTTGGTCATACCTGTTCTCCTGTCAAAGACTTCGTTGGGGTTGCAAACAACCCGCTGTCTGTTAAAGCGCCCTCACGCTGGCAGATGGCGGGCAAAAGGAAGCGAGCGATGCTATCGGTCACGCAAGAACTGCACCAGATGCACTGCAGCACCGCGTTGCGAATGTGCACCAGATCGGTCATCACGGATACCGCTTTCACGCCGATGCTCCGGTGCGCTGTCGCCCGCTTCAGGCTGCTGCTGCCACCCGCTGCGGGTTGTTGGGGTGCGTGGTCCAGTTGGCGTATTCGCCCGTCACCGCCCTGTCGGTGCGCACATCGACCTCGCCCGGCGCGAGCGCACGCATGGTGATGCACTCGGGCACGGGGCAGATCGACACGCACAGGTTGCAGCCCACGCATTCGGCCTCGTTGATCTCGAACTTGCGCACACCACCCTCTTTGGTGAAGGTAATGGCCTGGTGCGAGGTGTCTTCGCACACCACATGGCAGCGGCCACACTGGATGCAGGCGTCCTGGTTGATGACGGCCTTTTCAATGTGATTGAGGTTGAGGTTCTTCCAGTCCTTCACCGTGGGCACGGCCTGGCCCTTGAAGTCGTCGAGCGTGGCATAGCCGTGCTCGTCCATGAAGTTGGACAGGCCATCGCACATGTCCTGCACGATCTTGAATCCGTACACCATGGCGGCCGTGCACACCTGCACCGTGCCGCAGCCCAGCGCAATGTATTCGGCCGCATCGCGCCAGGTGGTGATGCCGCCAATGCCGCTGATGGGCAGGCCCGCGGTCTGCGCGTCGCGTGCAATCTCGGCCACCATGTTCAGCGCGATGGGCTTGACGGCCGGGCCGCAGTAGCCGCCGTGCGATCCCCAGCCGTCGGTGCTCGGGCTCATCACCATGCGGTCCAGGTCCACGCCCATGATGGAGTTGATGGTGTTGATGAGCGACACCGCATCCGCCCCGCCCGCCTTGGCCGCACGGGCCGGGTGGCGCACGTCGGTGATGTTGGGCGTGAGCTTCACGATCACGGGCAGCTTGCTGTAGTGCTTGCACCAGACCGTGACCATCTGGATGTATTCGGGCACCTGGCCCACGGCAGCGCCCATGCCGCGCTCGCTCATGCCATGGGGGCAGCCGAAGTTGAGTTCAATGCCGTCGGCGCCAGTGTCTTCCACGAGCGGCAGAATGTTCTTCCAGCTCTGCTCCTCGCACGGCACCATCAGTGAGACGATCATCGCGCGGTCGGGCCAAGCGCGTTTGACGCGCTTGATCTCTTCGAGATTGGTGTGCAGCGGGCGGTCGGTGATCAGCTCGATGTTGTTCAAGCCGATCACACGCCGGTCTTGCGACATGAGTGTGGAGTATCGCGGGCCGTTGACGTTGACCACCGGTGGGTCTTCGCCCAGCGTTTTCCACACCACGCCGCCCCAGCCCGCCTCGAAGGCGCGGGTGACGTTGATCTCCTTGTCGGTGGGCGGTGCGGAGGCCAGCCAGAAGGGGTTGGGGCTCTGGATGCCCAGAAAATTGCTGCGAATGTCTGCCATGGGGTGCTCCCGTGAAAACTGGGGTGAAGGGGTTCAGGCCACTTCAGGCCATCAATGCGGCGTGGATGGCAACAGCGGCGACCTTGCCGTGCTCCACCGCCTCCACCGTGAGGTCGCGGCCACCCACGCGGCAGTCGCCACCGGCCCACACACGCGGCTGGCTGGTCTGGCCTTCGGCGTCGGTGGCGATGCGCCCGCCCTCCAGCGCAATGCGGTTGCCCACAGGCTCGGCCACAAAGGTCTGGCCAATGGCCTTGAGCACCATGTCGGCATCGAGCGTGAAGGTTTCGCCGGTTTCCACCAGCTTGCCGCCGCTCAGCGCCGTGGCGGCAAAACGCACGCCCTTGACAGCGCCGCCTTCGCTCAGCACCTCTTTCGGTGCAGCCCAGTGGCGGATGGTCACGCCATTCGTCTGCGCCCACTGCTGCTCCACGGCGGACGCCGACATGGCCTCTGCGCCCCGGCGGTAGACGATGGTCACTTCTTCCGCGCCCAGCTTGCGCGACTGCACGGCGGCATCCACCGCCGTCATACCGCCGCCAATCACCACCACGCGGCGGCCCACGGGCAGGGTCGAGAGGTCGGTGCTCTGGCGCAGCTCGGCGATGAAGTCCACTGCATTGCGCAAACCCGTGGCCGTGGGCTCGGCCACGCCCAGCGCGTTCACGCCCTGCAGGCCCAGGCCCAGAAACACGGCGTCGTAGGCGCCCAGCAGGCTGTCGAGCGTGATGTCACGACCCAGTTGCTGGCCCGTGCGTACCTCGATGCCACCGATGGACAGCAGCCACTCCACTTCCTTCTGCGCGAAGTTGTTGGTGGTCTTGTAGCTGGCGAGGCCATATTCATTCAGGCCGCCCAGCTTGGGGCGCGCCTCGAACAGCGCCACGTCATGCCCGCGCACGGCCAGGCCATGCGCACAGGCCAGGCCCGCAGGCCCCGCGCCCACCACGGCCACACGCTTGCCGGTGGCAGATGCGCGCTGGAACAGCGGTGCACCGGGCTGGGCAAAGAAGGCATCGGTGGCGTAGCGCTGCAGCGAGCCGATCTCCACCGGCTTGTCTTCGTTGGTGTTGCGCACGCAGGCCTGTTCGCACAGCACCTCGGTGGGGCACACGCGGGCGCACATGCCTCCCAGCGGGTTGGCCTCCAGGATGGCACGGGCGGCGCCCCGGTTGTTGTCCTGCGCAATGCGGTGGATGAACGAAGGAATATCGATGCCCGTGGGGCAGGCCGTGGCGCAGGGGGCGTCGTGGCAGTAATAGCAGCGCTCGGCCTCGATCAGCGCCTGCGGGCGGGTGAGCGGCGGGTGAGCGTCGCTGAAGTTGACGGCGTAGTCGGCCAGGTTCAGGCGTGCGGCATGAATGCCGCAGGCACGGCTTGCGGGTGTGTCCATCAGGTTTCCTCCGAGAGGGTGAGGGTGGGGGTCTGGGCGCGAGCGCGCGCCGGGCGGCACACAGAGTGCGCTGGGCCTGGGCCAGCCAATGCAGCGCGGGCATGGAGGTCTGCGCTTGCGATGTTCGGAGGTTTCATCGGGGTCCTCGCTGTGGGGTGCCGTGCGCGCTGCATGTGCATGGCGGCCCGGCATGTTGGTCAATTTACCAACCGGTAAAAATTTACCAATTGGTAAAATCCCTACAGCAAGGGACATGCCAGGCTCGGCCGGCCAATCGACAGCGAGTTGCCAGCGAAATGCCAGTATTTGGCGCCCCGCTTGTTCCACAATGGTGCAATGAAAGACGCTCGCCAGCCCAAGGCTGTCAACGCAGCCCGACGCCGCCCCACCAAGCCCGGCGCTCTGGCTGCCCCCCTGGACACGCCCCCCCGGCCGCCCACGGCGGCGCGCCTGCTCAAGGAGCAGGCCATCCTGGCCGAGGCGGAGAACCACTTTGCCCAATTTGGTTTTGAAGGTGCGTCGCTGGAGAGCATTGCAGCGGCAACCGGCATCAGCCGCCATAACCTGCTGTATTACTTCCCCAGCAAAGAAGCCCTGTACCAGCGCGTGCTGGACGATGTGCTTACGCAATGGCTGGCGGGCATGGAAGACCTCTCGCACAGCGACGACCCCCAGCAGGCCCTGCGCCGCTACATCCGCGCCAAGCTCCAGTACTCGCGCGAGCGCCCCCAGGGCGCGAAGGTTTTCACCAAAGAGGTGATTGCGGGTGCACCACGTTATGGCAAAGCCATTACGGAGCGGGTGGGCCCGCTGCTCAAGACCGAGGTGCGCACCTTCGAGCGCTGGGCCCGCGAAGGCCGCATCGCCAAGGTCAATTTCACGCACCTGATGTTCATCATCTGGTCGGTCACGCAGGCCTATGCGGAGCAGGAGGCGCAGTTTGCGCTGCTGCTGGGCAAGCCGGCATTGACCGAACGGGACTTTGAACACGCCGAGGAACTGCTGGTGCGCATGGTGCTGGCCGGCTTGGCCCATCAAACCGGCACGGTTGTTTAGCGCGAGGTGCTCTTTTCTACGAGCGGACAAGACGCCGCGGCCCCCAGCTGCCCGCAACTGGGCATGGCTTAGACTTCATCAACTTGATCGTTGAGTTTCATTTTCTTACAACAATCGATGTCGGCATCCACCTCCAACCCATTGCAGAAGCCCATGGCAACGTCGCGCAAAACAAGCGTATTTTTCGCAGTTGCTCTCATTCTTGGCGTGCTTGGCGTTTACCTGCCCGGTATCAGCAACGAACTGATTTTTGATGATTTCCGGTTGAGTGACGGCACCATCTTTGGCGAATATGGCAGCCTGCTGCAATTCAAGCAGCGCATGCTTTCCTATGGGAGCTTTGTCTGGCTGCAAGAATTGGTGGGAGATGGGTGGTGGAAGCAACGGCTACTGAATATCCTTTTGCACCTTGGCACCGTAGCCAGCCTTTACGCCCTGCTGGGGGCTTTGCTCAGCCACGCCAAGTTTCCCCAGGAGTTTGAGGATCAACCGCATTTTGCAAGCTCTCGCACCGCGGCGTTGCGGGTTGGGGTTGCCCTGTTCGCACTGAACCCTGTTGCGGTTTATGCAGTTGCGTATCTGATTCAACGCTCGATCCTTATGGCCACGCTGTTTGCCGTGCTGACCTGCTGGCTTTTTGTGCGGGGGCTTCAGACTCGGCGCAGCGTGTGGTTCGCTGCAGCTCTGGGCAGCTATCTGGTGGCGGTACTCTCCAAAGAGCACGCTCTTCTGACCGCCGCGATGGCGGTACCGCTCTACATTTATGTGCGCCGCCCTGGCTGGAAGGCCATCGCTGCGCTGGCAGCAGCCTCTTCGCTGGTGCTGTTACTGGCTGCAGCAGCGTTCTTTGGCATTTATGGCGACCTGGTTGGCAAAGTGTTCGACCCCCGCTCAGAGGCCCTGGTGCGGCAACTGGAGGCTGTCCGCCCAGGGGTTAGCGCGCAGGTGTACCCCTTGAGCGTTTTGAACGAAGCTGCGCTGTTTTTTAGGTACGGGCTGCTGTGGTTCGTCCCGAACGTGCAATGGATGTCCGTAGACCTGCGGCCCGCATTCCCACTCGGCGTTGACTCTTGGCAGCACGTGTTGGGGGCTCTTGGCTACGTGGCGTTGATGAGTGCATCCGTCTGGGCAGTTCTGTGCCGCAGAGATGTTCTTGGTCTTGCTGGCTTGTGCCTGCTGTTCCCCATCCTGTGGTTTGGCACCGAGTTCGCCACTGTGTGGGTGCAGGACCCTTTCGTGCTTTACCGCAGCTACCTGTGGGCTGTGGCCGTTCCCGGGCTGGTAGCCATAGCGCTGACCGGCTTTAAGCCCACAACGATTTACACACTGGGCATCTTGCTGGCCATGCTTTTTGGCGGGTTGGCCCTGGAGCGTACGTTGTCGCTCAAGGATGAGGGCACCGCTTGGGCGGACGCTGCTGAAAAAATCGACCTGAAGGCTCCATTGAACGCAGTGGGGCGCAGCCGCCCGTTTCTCAACCTTGGCGCCCATCACCTGGACAGAGGCTCGCTGGACTTGGCAGAGCGCGCATTCCTGACAGCGGATGCGCTGGGCGACTTGGGTGGCAACGCACGCTTCAATTTGGGAGTGACCCTGCAGCAACAAAAAAAGCACGCCGACGCATTGCAAGCCTTTGCCCAAGCGCAGCAAAGAGGCTTTGGCGGCCAATCTCTGCACTACCAGCGGGGGGAGTCTGCGTTTGCCCTGGGCCAGTATGCATTGGCCTTTGAGAGCTTTGGCGAAGCCCTCAAATACACGGACGACGCGGGCGATGCCGATCAGAAAAAAATGTGGGCGTTGTTGTTGCAAAAGCATGCAGACGCAGCCGTTGCAACCCAGCAATACGACATCGCTATACGCAATTTTGAAACCCTCCTTGAAACCAACGCAAATCATCCGCGACTGTTGCTCGGCCTTGGTATGGCTTTGGTGGGCAAAGGCGACACCCAACGGGCGGTTCCCTTGTTTGAGCGGTTGATTGCAACCGCCCCCAGTGCTGCGGCGTATTACGGGCGGGGCGTTGCGCAGTATCGCGCTGGCAAGGTGAAAGAAGGGCTTAAAGACATCGATGAGGCCATCAGACTGGAGCCCCGCAACGCCCAATATCGCCAAGTGCGCGCGCAACTGGAAAGTGCCAGTACGTCGAGAGGCACCACCAAGCGCTAGCTGGCACCCGTACTGATCTACTGGACCACCATGGCCCTTCGCGTTCTACACATCGGAAAATTTTTCCCGCCCTACCTGGGTGGCATGGAAGTATTTTTGGCCGACCTGATCCAGGAGCAGCGTCGGCAAGGCATCGACGCCTACGCACTGGTGCATGGCGAACCCCTTCCAGACGATCCGCCGTGGCTGACCCGTGTGCCAGTCCAGTTCAATCTGGTGTACGCCCCTATTGCAATGGGTTTTCGACAAGCGCTGGGTGCCGCCATAGCACGCTTGAATCCCGATGTGCTGCACCTGCACATGCCCAACAACTCAGCATTGTGGGCGCTGACGCTACCCAGCGCGCGAAAGGTGCCTTGGGTGGTTCACTGGCACTCCGACGTCGTGGTGTCCAACATCAAGTGGTCTGTGGCTCTGGCCTACCTGCTGTATCGGCCCTTCGAGCAGGCCCTGCTGGAGCGCGCACAACAGGTGTTCGCCACATCACCCCCGTATCTGCAAGCCAGCAATGCACTGCGAGCATGGCACGATAAATGCGAAGTTGTCCCTCTCGGTATGAACCTGCAAAGCACGCCATCAGCGGGGCCGATCGAACCAATACTGCAATGGCGCCCCATGACGCAATTGAGGCTTTTATCGATTGGACGCCTTACCTATTACAAGGGTTTTGAAACACTCATTCAAGCCGTTTCTACGCTGCCCGGTGTGGAATTGCTGATTGCTGGTGATGGCGAGCTGCGTGACAACTTACAGACGTTGATAGAAAGCACCACCCCACAAGGAAGCCCGCCTGCCGTGCGCTTGCTGGGTGCTGTGAACGACACCCAGAAACATGCTTTGCTGGCGCAATGCGACGTATTCTGCCTGGCGTCGCGCGAGCGCACCGAGGCGTTTGGCATTGTGCTGCTGGAGGCCATGCAACACGCTCGCCCCTGCCTGGTGACCGACCTGCCAGGGTCTGGTATGCCTTGGGTTGTGTCGCATGCACATTGCGGCCTTCATGTGCCATTTGAAGACATTGACGCATGGCGCAGCAACCTTGCCCGTTTACAGCATGACCCAAGGCTTCGCGGCCGCTTGGGGCAAAACGGCCTTCGGGCGCTGCATCAGCATTTCAGCATCGGACCTTGTGAAAGGGCCACTGCACGCCACTACCGAGGGCTGGCCCCTGGTACCGCACCTCGGTCGTCCACACGGGGCCTATTGGTGGTTATCTCCACCTGCAACAATGCGGCGGACATTACCCATCTGTTGCAACGTGTGGACGCGATTGTCGATGCACCCGTATTGGTGGTGGACAACCGCAGCACCGATGCCACCTGCCACCTTGCTGAACAACATGGCGCCAAGGTGTTGCGTCCGCTCTTGGCCATGACGCCGTGGGGCAGTTTGCAAACCGGAATACGCCACGCGCTGGCGCAAGGTTACGAGACGGTCGTCACCATTGATGCCGAGGGCCGCTATGAGGTGGAAGAGCTGCCAGCCCTGCTGGAGGCAGGCCGCCAAGCGGACATGGCAGTGGCTTACTTTGCTGCGCGTAACAGCTTGCCGCGTCGCGCGGCCTGGCAATGGTTTCGCTGGACGACTGGCCTGCGCATGCGTGACTTTGTCTCTGGCTTTCGGCTGTACAACCGGGCCGCAATGCAAGTAGCCGCCTCTGCAGACGCCACGCTGCTCGACTACCAGGACATCGGCACGCTCTTATTGATGCGTCGCGAGGGCAGGCGGATCAAGGAAGTGGCGCTTGCGATGCACACACCCAAGCTCGATCGCTCCAAGATATTCAGGTCATGGGCCAACGCAGTGCGATACGTAGCTGTTTCGTCGCTCTTGAGCATTGCACACGGACGCGGTGTGCAACCGGCTTCAGAGTAATGGCATAGGGCTCCCAGCTTCCATTTGAGCGTCAGGGACACCACGGCTAAATCAACCACTTTCTCATTGATTCAATAAACCGTTGTTCATTGAACAACTCCGCACGCTGCCGACACAGCTCCAAGAGCTTGGGCCCCGCAGAAATTTCCATTTCCTCCACCGCATCGATCAGCGCTTCGATACTGGGCGGCGGATTCAATAGCAATCCAGTCTCTGCCGGAACGACAGTTTCCAGCAACCCCCCTTCGGCCACACCGATCACGGGCTTGCCTGCAGCCATGGCCTCCACGGGTGACATGCCAAAGTCCTCGTCCACCGGCAGGTAGATCACACAGCGCGCTTTACCCACCCAGCGTCGCAGCGCCTCATCGGTCTGCCAGCCGGTGAATCGGATATTGGGAGCCGCTCCGGCGATCGCTTTCAATCGCTCCAGCTCCGGCCCGCTAGAGAGCACGACCAAGGAGCGCTCGGGCATCTGAAGAAAAGCCCTCACGATCACATCCACCCGCTTGTTGGGCACCAATCGTGCGGTAGAAAGGTAGTAGCCCTCATCGGCCAAAAACCGAAAGTGCTGTGTGGCCACCGGGGGGTAGACCACCTCGGCATCCAACCCGGTATACCGCTGGAGCCGTGCGCGAACATTCTCCGAGTTCACGAAAATACGATCCATCCGGCCGATGGCAGCTTCGTATTGATTGCGGAACCACCGCACGAAGATCGCGTAGAACGGCCGAAGCCAAAACGGAAAACCCGCCAGCGTGCTGTCGTACAGGTCATAGGCGAACCGGGGAATGGTGTGGCAATAGTAAAAGCGCCGGCCAGACCCCTGCTGGTAGACCGCCAGCGGGGCATAGAAGCCGCTGTAGAGCACGGTGTGGGCATCGTGCAACCGTCCGGCCCGAAACCGGAAGCACCACATGCTTTCCAGAATGCGCGGCAGGCGCGCAGACCAGCCACCCCGCAGCTCCTGCACTTGGGCGGCGGAGGCATCCAGCAAGGGTTGGGCGTCCGGGTAGCACCGGCTGACCAGGGTCTGAAAGTCCGGAAAAGCCTCGGCCAGCGTAAGCGTGACACGCTCCGCGCCTCCGGCCACCTGCATGAAGTCGTAGAGAAGGTAGTTTTTCATGCCAGCAACATTTCCAGCCGGGCCAACATGGTCCGCGCACGCGCACTCCAGTCGTGTGCTTGCACGAAGTCTTTCGCGAAACTCGGAGGGCGAGCCTGCGCATCCTCCCGGGCCTGCAAGATTGCGTCGGCGAATGTCCGTGCATCGGTGCCATAGCAGGCCAAATCACCCATCCCCTGGCGCAGTGCGCCCAAATCTGTGCTGGCCACACCCAATCCCGCGGCAATGTACTCATAGAACTTCAAGGGACGCTCCACATAGCGCATGCGTCCATCGGCCTCACTAAAAGGAATCAGGCCGACTTCATGGCTCTGTAGAACCGCTGGCAGTTCCGCACGTCCGACGCTACCGCGCCAATGGAGGTTGACAGGCCATCCGTGCTGCGGGGGCGTACCAGGGGAGTACACCTCAAAAGTCCAATCGGGAAGCAAACGCGCAGCTTGGGCGAGCAAGCCGATGTCCAGCCAAGCCGTAAGCCCGCCGACATAGACCGCGCTGCGTGGCTTTCGCGCCACCGGGCTTCGCGTGGCAGGAATCAAAAGACGGGCGTCGACACCATTGGGAATATGCACCACCTCACCCTCCGGGCGCAGCGTACTGGCATATTCCGCCAGGGGCTTAGAGACGGCCCACACTTCATCGAAATCAGGGGCACCCACCATGGACCCGAGCGCGTTGATGAGCACCGGGTGCAGATCGCGAGCGAAACCATGCGGCCAATCGTTGAGGCGGCAGACCTTGGCGCGGGCTGTGATTTGGTGCAGCAGCAACATGTTGGGTGCGACATCGGCAATGCATGCGTCGAACGGCACGTCGCGCAATGGCGAAGGGCAGCGTCCGCCATACGCCGCCAATTGCCAGGACCAACGGAGAAAAAGACGATGCGCGGGAAACATCGATTGAAGGCTCCACTCGATGAGACCTGGCGAAATGCCCACTGCTCGCTGCGGTATCCCATGCCCCCATGCTCTCGCCAGCCGGGCATGGCGCTGGCGGCCCACCACGTCTAGCGGCGACGACAGTGTGGGCAGGTAGTCCACCTGCCAGCCAGCCGCCGCCAGAGCCTGCGCAAGGTATTGCGATCCCACCTTGGTACCACCGTCGATAAATGACTGCGTGCCAAGCACGATGGCGCGCATCTCAGGCACCTACCCCTGCGCTGGCCAGCACCGATGCGACCTCTGCCTGCAGCCAGGACCGAGTCGACGCTGCGTTGAAGCGCCGGCTAGCCCGATCAGACGCGTGCTTCATGGCTTCGATATCAGCGTGCGTCAGCGCCCCAAGGACGCGTGCCAGATCGGTGGGCTCGAAACTGGGGCTCACTACCCCACACTCGTGCAACTCCACCAAAGCTTTCATCTCAGGCGACGGTCCGACGGCGATGGCCAACCGCGCCTGCATGAACTCGAAAAACTTGTTCGGCAATGCGTGCAGGTAATTGAAATTGGTCGGCGGCAGCAAGAACAAACCGATGTCATAGGCGTTGGTGTACGCGGCGATCTGGTGCATGGCAACCGGCGGGATGAACCGGATGCGCGGGTGACCTGCTGCGCGCTTGCGCAATGCAGCCATCGTGGCAGCGTCCTGTTCTACCAGCATCAGGTCGAGGTGAAACCGGTCGTCCAGATGATGCATGAGATCGATCATGACCTCGATCCTTCGTGAAGCAATCGCTGCACCGTGGTGGATCATGCGGATTCGCCCCGCCTGCACGGGCTGCACAGAAAGCTCGACTGGCTCGGGGCAATTGGGCATCATATCCACGGGCACACCGTAACGCGCCGTGTACTCGCGCGCAATGCCTTCGCACACGGTGGTCATGCGCGCCACCTTCGGCAGGTCGCGACGGCATACCGAATCAAAGAACGGCCCCAGAAGCAACCGCCAGGCAATACGATCTTCAAATTCACGCGGCGCATATTCGTGCGCGTCCAGCCAGACAGGGGCACCCTTGGCCAGGCGAAGCGCCGCAGGTAGTGCCCATACATCGTTGGCCAGCACCAGGTCGAACGATTGAACCGGGAGGGTGTAGGCAGCCTGCATCAGTGCCTGTATCTGTGCGTGACCCCAGTAGTAACGCTTGTACAGTCGCGCAGCCAGCAGTGCCGCATTGGCTGCTGCGCCCCAATGCGACGGGGCAGGCTCATGCACCTGCACAAAACATGCTGCGCCCCTGGGCGCAGCCCCGTAACCCAGCACATGCACTTGGTGGTAACCGTACAACGCCTGAATCTGGCGCATGACGCGCGGATCCGAGGCTATCGGCGACAAGGACAACAACAGTATCCGGGCCATTGTGCTCGCGCCCTCAGCCAGAAAAATGCTGAGAATGCCAGCGTGTGAAATTGATCCAGCGCCACACTTGCCAACTGAACGGCCGCTGCCCAGCGACCACTTGGTCAAATGCTTTCAGCATTTCATCCTGCCGCAGGAAAGGCAGGTGCAGCGGATGGCGCAACCACTCCCGTATGTTCGGAGCCATCTGCAGCAGCCACTGGTGCTCAGGCGTTGCGAAGCCAATCTTGTCGCGTCTGTCCAATACATCCTGTGGTACCAGCCCCCGCATGGCCCGTCGCAACAGGTGCTTGGTCTCACCGTTGGGTGCGACCAGATACTCCTCCGGCAGCGTTAGCAAGAAATTGGCAAGATCGGTGGTGAGGAAGGGTACGCGGCTCTCTACCGAGAATCGCATTGAATTGCGGTCCCCATGGCGCAGCAGCCCTTGCAGCCCCAGCCCGTGCAACGACCGCGCCAGCTCAGCAGGCAAGCGCCTACCCGGGGCCGTCACATCGGGTAAGGGCCGGGGGAAGCGCAGCGAAACGCCCGCTGCCGCCACAACGTTGCCATCCAGCCAAGCCGGACACACCTCGGCCCCGTTAAAGCGCCGCAGCCGCTGATAGGCGGCATCGCTGGTGTATTCGGCCACCGCAGCTTTGAGGCCATCCATGCCATTGCGACCGGGCCAGCGGCCCCACTGCCGCAGGAAGGCAGCAGCGCCGAATACCCGGCCAGAATCAAGTAAGCTGTGCACCCGCGGGCCGGGGTAACCCACATAACCGCCGCACAACTCGTCGGCACCTTGCCCGTCGAGCGTGACTGTAACGCCATGCTCGCGCGCCAGCTGGTACACCCGGTACTGGGCGTAGATACTGGTGCTGCCAAAGGGCTCGCCCTGCGCAGCAATCATGTCGTCCAGATCGGTCGCCAGCTCCTGCGGCGTAATGCTCACTTTGTGTGCCACTGCGCCAACATGGGCGTTCATACGATCAACCCACCGTTCTTCTGACACCGCACTGCCAGAGGCAATGAAGCTGAACGTGTGGATAGGTACATCGGGCTCGAGATGGCGCATGCACCCCACAATCGCGGACGAATCGAGCCCGCCCGACAACGCGGCCCCCAAAGCCACATCGCTGCGCAAGTGAAGTTTTACGCTGTTTAACAGATGACTGCGCAGCCCCTCAGCCGCATCGTCGATCGAGAGGTGCTGGACGGGCGAGATCGTGGGCTTCCACCATGAGTGCAGGTCAAGACGCCGTGAACCGAGATCGTAGGTAAATCGGTGCCCAGGCCGCAGCGCTCGCACGTCTGCAAAAAAGGTGCGCTCTCCAGTGTCATAACTGCCATGTACCAGATAGTCGTACGCGACTTGCCAGTCGAGCGTCTGGGGCGAAGACCGCAGCGCCTGCACCGCTGGAATCTCGGAAGCGAAGCAGAACACCTCGTCATCAGAGTGGTGGTAGTAAAGCGGCTTGATGCCGAAAGCGTCGCGTGCGCCGTGCAGCGTATTTGTTGCGCGGTCGAGGATCACGAACGCGAACATACCAACAAGCCGCGCTAGCGACGCCGCGCCCCATTCCACCCACGCTTGCAGAAGGACTTCAGTATCAGAAGCAGAGCTGAACCCATGGCCAATGGCTTCCAACTGCGCGCGGAGCTCACGGTAGTTGTAAATTTCTCCATTGAAGACCAATAGAAATCGCCCGTCGGCGCTGGGCATGGGCTGATGGGCGGCCTCCGTCAGATCAATGACACTAAGGCGAGTGTGGCCCATAGCTACGCTGTGGCCGGGCCCCTGCCAAATCTCAATACCTCGATCATCTGGGCCGCGTCTGCGCAGGAAGGCCAAGGACTGCGCCAAATCGCTTCGAAGCGTTGCCGCAGGGCGATGGGAAGTCAATCCAGCAATACCGCACATACAAATTATTTTGAATGCAGCTTTGCCCATAGCCGATTGACACCGTCATTGAAAGGACGGCGAAGGGCCCACGGAATCGAATGCCATATCGCCAGCAACGGCCCAGGCGCCGGCGGCAGCCGGGATTTACGCACAGGGTGTTCGGTGATTTCAATTGGCACCTCAATAGGCAAAAGGCTGCGCTTAAGAGCAGGTTGGCATGACTCGATCAACGCATCGTACTCCGCGATGAACTTTTGATAGGTGTAACGGCCGGACTGAACAACATCAAGATAGGCCTGGGCGGTCAAGCGGTCCAGCAAAGAATCATCGGACACAGCAGCTATTACGTCGTCAACATTGGAAAAATCTTTGCGCAAAGGGATGTAATGGACCCATGGTTGCAATATCCCGGAATATCTTCCTTCGAAGAGAATCAACGCCGTGCGGTAAGTGATTGCTTCAAAAAAACGGGGAGAAATTTGATTCATGATGGGTTGCTCATCCGCCCACCCCATTCGCCGCTTGAATTCCGCGTAACTCAGTTCCGGATGTTCAGCGAGAGCCCCGTTAACCGCCTTACGCAGGCTACCGTCAAAATCAAATCGATTGGCGCCGCTTTCAGTACCCAGCGTGGCTTTGCAGTCCATGAGAAAACGAGGCCAATCACTTCCATAGATACGCTTTTCCTCATCCCATTCGATGTCGCAAGAAATACCGCGTTGTTTGCAGGCAAGCTGCATACCCTTTGCAATTTCCAGCTTTTCTTGACCAAGATCACCGTAAAAATATGGCAATGCTCGCCCTCTATACCCAATAGAAATAGGACGATTTACTGCGGAGGGAGGTAAAAAGGCTTCTTGAATTGATTCAGGACAATAACCAGTCAAAGTACTCACAAAGCGAACATTGGGAAAGCGTGCGGATGGGTAAATATCTTCCCTGTGTAAGGTAGGGACGCAAGTAAAAACTGTTGAAACGCCTAACTCATCAATAGCGCCCCAAACATTAGATGTCAGATCATATTCATCTTGAACAAATAATATTTTTCGCCCTGAATGCTTGGAAATTTTCGACCTTAGTACACCTGAGATATGCCCAAAAGCCACTCTCGCACTGTAATGAATTAAAATTACATCGAAAACTGCAAAATCAAATTGCACATCGGGCAACCCGGCGTGCATATATAAATGATTGTTTTTAGAGTGTTTTTTAAACGCGCAAAGATGGTCAAAAACCGTATTGGTATAGGTTTCGAAGTGGTCGTAAAGGATCAGAACATTCATGCGTCAATGAATTGATTTTGCCAAAGCTCCAAGCTTAGCAACGCCCACAAATTTCGCCCATAAACAGATTGAGAGTTTAGAACCTGGTCAACAGTGAATCCATCGTTTAGATACGAACGCTGGCGCGCACGAGCGCTCCCCAACACATCACCGATGTACTCGCGTGCTAGTCCATCTTTAGAAAGCCATAGATTCAATGGAACAGGAAATCCCATTTTATCTTTACGATTTTTTATCCTTAACGGAAGTAAGTCAGAGAAAACAGATTTCAGCAGGCGCTTCAGCTCCCCATCGCGAAATTTAACATCTGCAGGGATGGTCGCAGCAAACTCAACCAATGGATGGTCCAAGAATGGAACGCGTGCTTCAACACCATGCGCCATACTCATACGGTCCTCGACTTGCAGTAGCGCTGGCAATAAAGTTTTAAAGTCGAAGTGTGTCATCGCATCGAAATATGAACCACTTCCGACATTTTCCCCCTTAAATATCTGCTGAAATTCAGAGTAAGTAGCAGTGTGATCAATCACCCCTGGACACAATATCGAACCAAAGGTATTTGAGCGATTGACCAGTCGCCAGTATCGAGCATCCCGTTCGCCGAAAAGACCTTCAGCCAAAAATTCCTGCATCATTGGCTGATACTGCCGCAATGTTTGCAGACTAGGAATTATCGATTCATAGGTAACGACAAAATTCCCATCGTGCAAAGTACCTTCGATAGCGCCCTTAATGCATTGCTCAAAATAAGCAATAAGATATCGAGCATAGCCACCAAAAATCTCATCCCCTCCTTGACCGCCCAGCACCACCTTTACATGTTCCGACACCTTTTTCGAAACCATGTATTGAGGAAATGCCCCGGGACCGGCGACAGGTTGATCCAAATGCCATATCACGCTGGAAATATTTTTGACAAAATCCATTTCCCCAATATCAGCAATATGCAATTGCATATTTTGCTCAGCAGCTAGTTCATTAGCATACTCTGACTCATCAAATCGACTGCCTTCAAGGAAACGACCATTAAATGCTGAAAAATTCTTTTGGGAACTGAATTTCCTGGCCATCGCCGCCAGTAAACTTGAGTCAACTCCACCACTAACATAACTCCCAATTTCAACATCAGCTCTTAGATGAATTTTTACGGAGTCCTCGAGTAAATCTCGCAGCTTGGCTTCAAACCATTTAGCCGTATGGTCATAATCGATCTCGTAGTGTACTTCCCAGTACCTTTCGAATACAGGAGGAAGACCGGGAGCCAATATAGCCGCATGAGCAGCCGGCACTTGATATACGCCAGATATTAAAGTCTTTTCACCCAAACAAAATTGAAATGTGAAATAGTCAGATATCGCAGAAGAAGATAATTCTCGACGTGAAATAAAAGGCAATAAAGCTTTTGCCTCAGAAGCAAAGAAGAACTTCTCGCCTTGTTGAGTCCAATATAACGGCTTTATACCAAAACGATCCCGAGCTATAAATAATTGTTTATCTTTCGCATCCCAAATTGCGAAAGCAAACATGCCGCGCAGACGAGTGGTACATGCTATGCCCCATTTTCTATATGCCTCCAGAATAACTTCAGTATCAGAATGCGTTGAAAAGCAATCTTTTCCAAGTTCTTCGCGGAGTTCTATATAGTTGTATATCTCGCCGTTGAATACTATGGTAAAGCGCCCATCTCTACTATGCATCGGTTGAGCACCCGCTTCAACATCAATGATAGAGAGACGGACATGTCCTAAACCTGCCTGTCCAGACGTTGAAGCCCAGACTCCACTTCCGTCAGGTCCGCGATGTCTAATTCTCTCTAGCCCTATTTCCACGTCCGAAATCAGTTGACTAGTAGAAGCCTGCTTTTGCAAGACGCCAAAAATTCCACACATAGCTAAATACCTAAAATTCTTTTTAATATGGGAGCAACTGGATCACGAACACGTGATGGCAACGCCAACCAGAAAGGCATTAAGCTGCGTAAAAATTTTCTTTCCAATATCTCAACAGCTTGAACACATTTCACACTATTCGACTCTTCAATTGAATCGCTTAGGGAAGCTGTGAAAATTTCAACTCGCTTTGTCGGCTGCAGAATTAAATTGTCAAGCGCCTCGTACAAATTAGCAGAAGCGTTCTGCCAATTGTATTTTTTTTCGTGAAACAATTTTCCAGCGTTCCCCATTTCCCGACGAGCAACACCGTTCGATCCAAATTCAGCAATTGCTTTCAACAAAGACTTTTTATTAGCAAAATCGACAACCAGTCCCGATTTAGCCTCTCGAATAACACTCGCAACAAAAGATGTGTTATTTGCCAAAATAGGAATTCCTGCCGCCATATATTGAGAAAGCTTATTTGGGCAGCAATGGGCATAGTTATATCCGTGTGCTTTATACGGAATAATTCCTACATCAGCGGCACTTGCCATCTCCACCAGTTGGTCTTCTGAAACCGCATCCGGGAAAAAAATTCGACTTTCAAAAAGCCCAGTATTTTTTGCGAGATTAATCATCTCAGTTTTGAAACTGTTAGCTGGTCCACGAAGAATCAAATGAGCGCTGGGGCCAGTTTCTACCCAAATACTAATTAACTCTTCTAAGCCTCTGTGTGGAGCAAAAGATCCTTGGAATAAGAAGTTGCAAATCTCATTGCCGACTCTCTTTTCCCGAAATTTCTGATCAGAAGAATTTTTTAACGGTTCGCAATTAGGGACTACACGAAAATTCAACCCGTAACTTTTTTCAAATACTTTTTTTAAACCTGGGGAAACTGTAGAACGATCCGCGGTGTACTTGATTAAGTTCTTTTCCAAGTCCAGCCAAAACTCTTGTTCACTTTGAAATTGTCTGGTATCAGAAGCAGGCCAATATTCATGAGCATCATAGTGAACAGGAATATTTTCAATGGCGCCATAAAGCACTGCAGCGGGCAATGTTACCAAGTCTGTAGCAATTAGACATTGCACGTTGCTGGTAGCCAAACACGACTCTAACAAACCAGTATTGATTTCTAATACAAATCTCAAATACCATCTGAAATCGTTAAGTCTTTGTGCACCATCAGGCATACCCATAAACTTAGCAAGCTCAGAATCAGAAGAGCTAGCCAATTTTTCAATTCGCGACATTTGAAACAGCGCGTCAGCACCTGCACTGCTTCCTGATAGAAGCCGTTGCCATTTTAAAAACAACTGAGATGTGAACTTGATCCTTGGAGTTGATATCTTCTTGGATCCATCTTCGTGAGTAACGACTGAGAAGTCTAATTCCCCATCCCTCAATATGTCGACAACATGAATTAACATGTTATCAGGCGCATATTTCTCTACCCAGTCGATACGAGGGTCAATTTGAGCTGGATGGCTACAAAGCAGCATCACCTGCTTTTTCTCATTTTCAGATATTGATAGCTGAGAGCTATCAGAGTCGACTGAAAGCAATTCCTCTATACATTCATCTAGCATTGCAACGAATCCTTCTATCCAGAAGGACGGATTCATCACAATATCTTTATGCGCTCGCTCCGTAATTTCCACAACTGCAGCATCGTTCTGCAGAAACGAAACAACTTCTAATATATTAGAATGATCTCGTGCCAATTCTAAATAATGGATTCCGGGCAAGAATATTCCGGAATACTCACCTGGGTATAGTAATTGAAGTGTTCTGGTGGCAGCAGCCTCAAAATGTCTAGGTGAAATTTGATTGTAGTTTACCTTCCCCTCAAGGTCGACAATATATTTCAGATAACTTTCCGCGTAATGAGCGTCTTCTCGAAAATCGCCTAGGGCCTCCTCTGCTAAAGCACATTTACTTTTCAGAGATCCATCTATATCAAAAACACTTGCCCCGGATTCAGCACCTAAAGTAGCCTTACAATTTCCTAAAAAATCAAACCAAGCATCAGTTCCTAATCGATCTTCCCATTTGCTCGAAATATCCAATCGAATATCTGCAACCTCATTCAAATTACATATAACTTTTTCTCCGATCGATCGCTTTTCATATGCCAATCTTCCGAACGAGAGTGGTTGAATTGAGCCCCGATACCCTATAGTTATTTCCCGCCGGTTGAGAGGTTTCGCATCGATAGCCCGCAAAGTTGGCGTCACATAACCAGTGAACATTCGTTGAAATTTAACTTCTCCAACAACGTCCTTAGGATAAATCTTTTCAATTTCTGAGGATGGTAGACATGTCAGAATCAGGTCAAACCTTGTCTGCCCCACGTATTCTGCAAGTTCACGAAATTTATGATTTTCGTCCTGCTTTAATAATATTTTTAAGCCGTTAAAGTCTTTGAGCTTTATTGACAATCTGGCGTCCAATACGCGCAAATTTCCCACATCATAAGAAATGGAATTATGAATAATAATTCCAGCAAACTCGGACAAATTAATATTTGGAGGAAGAGAATTAATGCCCGCTGGATCCCTGCACTCAAATATATTGGCTACAACAACCGGAAAGATAGATAGCTTTTGAACGTATGCAATTATTTCAGGCACCGTAGAAATGCCTGCTGGATCATAATAACAAACCAACAGAAACTTTTTCTTATTTTTCTTTCGCTGGTCAAATATAAAACTAGGCTGTTCAATCATCATCCCCCCCTCATTTTCTTGGGACGAATCCCATTCATTCAAATCAAAGCTGGCAAAGGTTGATTAATCCCCGATCCAAGGGAATCAATGCTTGGAAATTTAGGTCTTGCTTAGCTTTATCAGTGGATCCAATTCGATTTTTAACGAATGGGCGGTTTACATTTTGAAAAATCGCAGGTGGGGCATCGGGGAAGATACCATGCAGCATAACATTCAACTCTTTAATGCTGGTCTTGATGCCGGTCCCGACGTTATAACAGCGCATCCCAGCCTCAGCTTGCATAGCGAGAATATTAGCGCGCGCGCAATCACGCACATCCACAAAATCGTAAGCTTGAGAGCCGTCACCATGAATAACAGGCGCCTCACCCTTTTTTAGAGAATTAATCATCCGTGTAACCACGCCGATATAGGCACCCTTATCATCTTGGCGCGGCCCATATACGTTCATATACCTGAGCCCCACATAACTCAAGTTTTTATCGCGGCTGGCAGGACGGCGATATAAAGCCTTCAGAAGATACTCACCACACACTTTAGTTGCGCCGTAGAATTCTTCGCAATTAAACGGATGACTTTCATCCATCGGTTCAAAGACCGCATCCCCATAAACCGACGCTGAAGAAGAATAAACCAGCCGGCGAATTCCATTCGAAATGCAGGCTTCGGCAACATTCATGGTGCCACCGACATTGACTTCAAACGCAGAACGTGGATATTCATTACAGTGCAACAGCCATAATGCCGCCAAATGAAATACCCCATCAATGCCACGCATTGCAGCATTTAAAGTATCCCGATGCAAAATATCCCCTCCACTGGGGAATATTTCACAACGAGGATCATTCAAAGCTTCACCAAGATTCGAAAGGCGCCCCCTGGACAGGTTGTCATAGATCCTGACGTGCGCAGCCCCGGCGCTAAGCAACTGCTCTACCAGATGAGAACCTATAAAGCCCGCGCCACCAATCACCAGGAAAGAGTGGCCTTGTATTGGCAATGACATGTCAGTGTTGGCTCAACATCTTTTGGTGCTTCGCCATGCAACGCTCGATCATTTCGGCATTGTTTTGCGTCCATTCGACCGTGCGGCGAAGACCTTCTCGTATGTCCACTTGGGCTTCGAAACCCAATTGTTCGCGGGCTTTGTCCGTTGAGGCAAAACGTTTACCGGATCGATCCCAATCTCTGGCAGGTCGCAGATCAAGAGGTGTTTTGTTGCCTGTGAATTCATTGATCCAAGTAGCTAGTTCGAGAATCGTGGTTTCACGACCGGTAGCCAGGTTATAAATTTCACCCTTCTGTCCGTTCAGCGCGCATGCCATCAATCCGCGCGCCATGTCTTCCACGAAGATAAAGTCACGACTAGCGTTGCCGCCATTGTCCAAAGGCAGTGCCTCTTGCTGCAACGACCGCCAAACAAACGTGGGGGTTACATTGCGCCATACGGTATGAGCGGTGCCGCGCCATTGACCAGCGCCCAAGATTTCTCTTGGCCCATACACATTTGAAAATCGAGCTTTAACGAATGGCAAGTTTGCTCTCTGGAAAAAATAGTTTCCATACAACTCACCAATGATCTTTGAGATCGAATAGGGGCTGTCATGGTAGAGCGTAACAGGTTGATCTTCCGTCGTGGCAGAAGCGACGTCATAAGTCTTTTCCGCTACCGCACAAGCGGCGGCCGCGTAAACCACCTTCTTCAGCGCTTTGATGGCAGACAACCGCTGAAACAGTTTCAAGCTGGTCAGCGTATTGTTTTCGTGGTCTGCAAATGGATTGGCAATGGAAGACTGATTACCGTGATAGCAGGCCAGATGAAATGCATAGTCGAGATCGTCAGGCAACGCCGACAGGATCTCATCATCGGTGATCGACCCAAACACGAAACGCACGCGAGGGTCGGCTGGGATATTGCTTGCCTCTGATGAAAGCAGGTTGTCCACGACAATGATTTCTCGTGGATCTTGTTGCAGGATTGCGTGGGTCAGATTACTGCCCACGAAGCCTGCGCCCCCAACGATCAGCACGCGTTGGCCAGAAAACGTAGCGGAATTCACATTCATGATTTAAGCAGCGGTAGGCGATTTGAGGTGGCTGAAGACGTCGTTGACTCCATGCTGGTCATACCACTGCAGTTGCCGCTGAATGGTTTGCTCAAAGTCGAGCTGACACTTCCAACCAAAGTCCGCCTCTGTTTTGCTCGCGTCAAGGCAAACCACAGGAACATCGTCTGCTAACGGTGGCACCACAGGCACTTCTGTCGGATCAAGTCCCAAATAACGCTCTACCGCGCGAAAGATCTCCAAGATCGTATGCGCCTCGCCGCTCGACACGTTGTAGACACCGATCGGGGCATTTGGCTGAATGGCCAGATCCATGAATCGCAGGAAATCCTGCATGTCCAGAAAATCCCTGGCGGTATCTGAGCAAAAACACTTCTGCCCAGCCTTAAGCCTTTTGTAAAAGGTAGGGATGGGACCAATCGCGAGGCGAGGGCCAGTCACATTCGCGATGCGAAGAGACAGCGAAGGCACCTTGCTCATCAGCATGAACTGCTCGCCGGCCGTTTTGCTGATGCCATAGCTGGTGAAAGGCGCGCAACGCTCCTGCGTCGAGATGGGCAACGATGTAGGGCGGCCGTAGCAAAGCGCAGTTTGAAAATTCACAAGCCGTTTGACTTGATGACGTTCACTGGCGCGGGCCACGGCAATGCTGCCAGTGACGTTAGTGTTTGCGTCCTCTCGCCAGTCCTCAGGATCTTTGTACGCAGCAGCGGCGTGAATGACGATCTCTGGTGCAAACGCATCGAATGTCTTGTCCACCCAAGCCGCATCAGCGATATGGCCTTCATGTACTTGAAGACCTTTGACCGTTGGCACAACTTCCCGCTTGCCGGTGGCGAAATTGTCCAGCACGGCGATTTGGTGCCCCTTTGGCAACCAATGTTCAATAAGGTTGGAGCCTAAACAGCCGGCTCCTCCCGTGATCAGAATCCGCATATTATTTCATGCCTCATTTTTGGAATTTATAACCAAGTGTTGCTCAGTTATTTTTCTTCCGAATTTATCAAAAGGTCGTTCAAACATCAAATAACAACCTATCCCGCAAACAACTGTCACGATTAGAGTTTGCCACCATCCAAAACCCCATAATAAAAATATTACGCAGAGGGGAGCATGAATTGCATATAAGCTATATCCAGTTCTTCCAAGCATCGATAGCGGATTTACGGGAATCGAGGCTTCATCCAAACGAATTACCAGTCCAGCAATTAATATTGCAAAAACAAATTTACGAAGCTCTGCAGCGACGGCACTATCAGCAAGATTTGCAAAAAACGACAAAATCACCCATGTACAAAAAATTCCAATCGAATGTTTCTTTATCAGTTTTCTGTAGCTTGGAACAATGGCCGCCGCACCAGCCCACCAATACGGAAGAAAAGCCAATGCAGAACTATTCTGCCACCAGTTGTACAAAATAGGATATTTTGTATTATTTGCAGAAAAAACAATTCCTGCAACAACAGAAATTATCAATATGCCCTCTAGCCAGTACCGTGATACTCTCCAAAAGATCAAAGCATAAAAAATATAGAGAACCAACTCAACCATCACTGTCAATGAGGGAGCATTGCCTAGAAAGTCGCAAGGATGAGCCACAGGAAGCAACGCTGGAATCAGAAGCAATTTTGCGGCTAAGCATTCGCCTTTGATCTCAGAAGTCCCAGTCAAAATGGATGCTAACCGTGCATCAATATTTACCGACACCCCAAATAAATACATTCCAAGAACTGTTGCAAGAAAAAAAACAGGAACAATTCTGAAAAATCTTCGAATTAAAAATTGCTTTATCCCCACCCTTGATCGCAATCCATTGCGATGAATGCAATAGCCACTAAGCACAATAAATGCCAATACGAATGGGTTCAGCTCACCGTGCTTCTGAAAAATGAATATTAAAGCCCTTCCAACAACCAACAGATTCGAGGGAACATCTTGATGAACCAAATCCGACCAAAAAATAAGATGAGCGAAAAGCAGAACTGCAAGCGCACATACACTGCGCATTAAATCAATTCCCTCTGATCGCCCACTAATTTTTGGTGGATTTAGAATCATCACTCGATTTTTCCGGAAATAAAATGGTTATTTCTGGTCACCCTCAAGTCTCAAATGCGTGTATTCACCGAGCGTGCCATGCTGTTTGTAATAAGCGATAGCCGTATCAACCGTGTGCTGAAGCGGTGTGAAAGTCAGTTGACCAAAATCTTCAAACGTTCTGGAAGGATCCAGCAGGATCGAGGCGACGTCATCCGGGCCAAGCTCTTTGACCTCGGCTTCGGGCTTGTCGGTGAAGCCCATTGCGGTGACCACAGCGTGGTACAGCTCTTCAATCGCGATATCCGTGCCGGATGAAAAATGGTATGTCCCATGTCCGATGCCATCGCATGCCTTCAGAACGACCCGAGCCAGATCTTCGACAAAGACGAAGTCGCGCCGTGCCTTGGTGACGAAGCAACGTTTCCCATCCTTGAGTCGCTGATAAAAAATGGGCAGCGGACCAGCCACGTTGCGGGGGCCAACCACGTTCGCCAAGCGGAACGTTACGAAGTCCAGCCCGGACAACTCAAGGTACAGCTCGTTGGCCGTTTTGCTGATGGCATAACTGCTGCCACCCGGCAAGCGCGGATGGTCCAGGCGGATGGGATGCTGTTGCGGGCGCAGGCCGTAGCAAAGAGCGGTTTGAAAATATACAAACCGCTTAACTCCATTGCGCTTCGCTGCGTCGATGACGGCGGAGCCCCCAACGCAGTTCGTCAGCGTGTCGTTGTACCAGTCATCGGGGTCCTTGTATGAGGCTGCGGTGTGGACCACCGCGTCCGGGCGAAACGCACCCAGCAGTTGGTCCACCAGTAGCTTGTCTGCGATAGAGCCGATCACGACCTTCAGTTGTGGATGCTCATCCAAATGCTCACGCCTGCCAGTGGCAAGGTTATCGATAGTGAGCACTTCGTCGCCGCGAGCAAGCAGCATTTCAACGACGTGGGAGCCAATTTGGCCGAGGCCACCAGTGACAAAAACTTTCATGTGATTTTCCAGTGAGAGTTATGAAGCAAGGAATTGCAGCAGGCGCGCGGATGCATCGCCATTTCCGTAGGGATTGTCTTTACCGGCCGCTGGAGGGGGCGAAGCTACGACGTTCCGATAAGCCAAGAGAATGCGATCTTTCGTCGCCCCTGTCAGGCGGTTCCAACCCAGCGTGACAGTTTCAACCCACTCCGTCTCATCGCGGAGGGTGATGCAGGGAACCCTGTAGAAATAGGCTTCTTTTTGAACACCGCCAGAGTCCGTCATGATGACGGCTGCAGCTTGCTCCAGCGCCACCATATCGAGATATGAGAGCGGTTCAACCACATGCAACTTGGACAGGCTGGATTGCAAGCCCGTTGCCTCGATAAGGCGTCTTGTGCGCGGATGCAAAGGGAGCACAACCGGCATGTCCTGCGCGACTTCTACCAACGCTTCGACGATCTGCGTAAGACGTGATGAGTCGTCTGTGTTTTCGGCACGGTGGCATGTTGCAAGCACATAGCCGCGCTGAGACAGCTGCAACTGTTCGAGGATGGAGCTCCGCTGCAGGGCAAGGCTGCCATAAAACAACGATGCGTCGTACATGACGTCCCCAACCAAGTGAACCCCGCGGGTAAGACCTTCGTTGGCAAGATGCCCAACGGCGGTAGACGTGGGACACAACAACAGTGTCGAAACACGGTCCGTCAAAATCCTGTTGATTTCTTCCGGCATGCGCATGTTGAATGATCGCAAGCCCGCTTCCACATGCGCCACGGGAATGTTCAACTTGGCAGCCGCCAACGCGCCGGCCAGTGTCGAATTGGTATCACCGTAGACCAGCACCCAATCTGGCCGCTCTTTCAGCAGTACCGCCTCGATCGCCTCCAGCATGCGGCCGGTCATGGCTCCATGGCTGCCCCCGGATATCGCTAGGTGTACATGGGGTGCGGGAATCTCCAGCTCGTCGAAAAATACTTTCGACATGTTGTCGTCAAAGTGCTGGCCCGTATGAACGATCAGCTCTTCCAATTGCTCGGCGAAATCAGACTGAATGGTCCGCGACACTGCGGCTGCCTTGATGAACTGGGGACGAGCACCCACGATCGTGAGAATTTTGCGTCTGGTCATTGCATGGCTTTCGTCAATGCGCTGACTACCCGATCCTGGTCGGAAACGGTCAGGAAGGGGCCCACGGGCAGACTCAGCACCTCTTGAGCCAAACGGTCACCCACGGGCAATTGCACATCCGGATCCGCCACGGCAGGCTGCTTATTCAGAGGGAGCGGGTAATGAATGGCGGTAGGCACACCTAACTCGCTCAGCTTGGCTTGGACGCGATCGCGCTCTTGCGTACGAACGGTGTACTGAGCCCAGGCACTTTGCTGATTGGCTGCGATGAGCGGTATGGTGGAGATACCTGCGGACTTCAGCGAATGGTGATAACGGTCAGCCACTTGCTGACGCAACTTTATTTCTTCGTCAAAACTATCCAGCTTGGCCAGAAGCACAGCAGCTTGCAAGGTGTCCAGACGGCTGTTCACTCCAACCCGTATGTGGTGATATCGCCGATCTTGCCCATGGCGCGCAATCTGACGCATCACTCGCGCGAGTGCTTCGTCGCTGGTGAAAATGGCGCCACCATCGCCGTAGCAGCCAAGCGGTTTACTTGGGAAGAAGCTGGCACACGCCACCGTTGTCAGATTGCAGCTTTGTCGGCCATGGTAAGTAGCACCAAAGCTTTGGGCTGCATCTTCGATGACGGGGATGCCATGGCGAGCAGCAACTGCATTAATCGCTTCAAAATCAGCGCATTGGCCGTAAAGGCTGACCGGAATGATGGCCTTGGTACGCGGGGTAATGGCAGCCTCGAGTAGTAACGGATTCAGGTTGTACGTGTCGGGCAACACGTCTACGTAAACCGGCCTTGCGCCCAGCAATGCGACCGTCTCGGCCGTGGCAATGTAGGTAAAGCCGGGCGTGATCACCTCGTCACCTGGACCGATGCCCAGAGCCATCTGCGCGATTTGTAGTGCATCAGTACCATTCGCTACGGTGATGCAGTATTTGGCGCCGGTGTATCCGGCCAACTGTTCTTCTAACTCGTGCACCTCCGGGCCCAAAATGTACTGGCCGTGGTCCAGCACCTTCTGGATTCGTGCGTCGATGTCAGTTTTTAGCCGTTGGTACTGGGCTTTCAGATCGGTGAATTCCATTTCAGATTCCGTAGTGGCTGTGGTGATGCATGGTCTGTCAGGCGCGATGCACCTCCCCCGAAGCCAACCGATACCAATGCCCTGTTTGCGGGCACTGCGTCTGTGCATCGCCCGTTAGCGGAAGGTCCAGTCGCTCGCCGTGTTCGCTCATCCAGCCAATTTGCCTCGCGGGTACACCCGCAACCAGCGCATAGGGCTTCACATCGCGATTCACCACCGCACCAGCGGCCACGAAGGCATAAGCGCCCACCGTGACGCCGCACACAACCGTAGCATTGGCTCCAAGTGTGGCGCCCTTGCGCACCAGGGTATGTCGGTATTCGTGCTTGCGCACCACACTGCTTCGCGGGTTGTAGACGTTGGTAAAGACCACACTCGGGCCGCAGAATACATCGTCCTCCAAGGCGACGGCGTCGTACACACTAACGTTGTTCTGTACCTTGACGTTGTTTCCAATCACTACGTCGTTGCCCACATAGACGTTCTGCCCGAACGAACACGCCCGTCCGATACGAGCACCTGCGGAGATATGAACCCAATGCCAGATGCGCGTGCCAGCACCAATCTGCGCGCCTTCGTCCACGATGGCAGAGGGATGTGCGGTGTAGGAAGACTCACTCATACGGGTACTGTTGAAAGTAGGCTCAGCCTGCGTGATACGCGGCCAAGCAGTCTTCGATGTCGCCCTGCATACGAATCTGGCCTTGATCGAGCCAGATTCCTTGATTGCAGAACGTCTTGAGGATGGGATCGCTGTGCGAGGCCAAGACCAGGATTTTGACCCTGCTCATCATGTTCTCAAGCCGGATACGCGCCTTGTCAATGAACTGTGCGTCGCCCACGCCAATCATCTCGTCCATCAACAGAATGTCGGGCGCGACCGCCGTCGATACGGCGAAGGCGAGGCGCAGCATCATGCCGGACGAATAGGTGCGCACGGGCAAGTGAAGGTAATCGCCCAATTCGGTGAATTCTTCAATATCTGGCACCAGCGCCTTGGCTTGGCGGCTTCCTATGCCCATCACCACACAGCGGGTTGCCACAAATTCATAGCCGCTTGCGTCGGGGTCCATGCCCAGCATAAGGTCTATCAACGATGAGATGTGACCCGAAGCCCGCATAACACCTGAGGTGGGTTCATACACACTGGAGAGCACCCGCAGCATGGTGGATTTTCCGGCGCCGTTGCTCCCCATGAGTCCCATTCGGTCTCCGTCTTTGAGCGACAGCGTGATGTCACGCAATGCGCGCACGGCAAGCGCGCCGCCCCCGATATCTTCAATCCGACCCCGATGGCCCTGGGCCTTGCCCAGCAGCGTGTTCAGCAGTCCGCGCGAGCGCGAAGAAAACAGTGGGAAGTCAACGTTGACCCGATCCAGTTCGATGCTCGCCATGGTCAAAGCCAATATACAAGCCTACGTCGGCTCTGAAGAAACAGTGTGAAGAACGCTGCCAACAGCACCAGAAGCGTGCCGCCAGCCATCAGATAGCTATAAGGGTCAACCGCTTGGCCGAGCATAGGGGCACGAACCAGGTCTAGAAATGCAGCCAGCGGGTTGATATGCACGATAAGTTGCGCTCGCTCACTGAGTTGAGAAGGCTGCCACATCACTGGCGTGAGGAACATAGCGATCTGCATCATGCTGGTAATGATCATCGGTATGTCGCGAAAACGGGCGCACAGCGCGCCCAGGATGCATGAAACCAGGGCCGCGCAAACCACGGTGAACGCAAGCCCGAACACAAAGGGCAAGGGCCTGACCTCGTGAAGGCGCCCAAACACCAGAAGCACGATCAGCGCGATCGGGATGTTGTGCCCCATCATGAGCAGGTTGCGCCAGATAACCCGAAGGCCAAAGGCTGTCTTAGGATAAGGCGTCTGCTTAAGAAACGCGCTGGCAGCGATGAAGGTCTGGCAGCTGTCCGATATGGATTGAGAGATGAACAGAAACAGGATGTGGCTGACGCAGAAAAATGGCAAATACGTCTGTACGTCGATCTTGAAAACCTGCGAGCCGATCAAACCGAATGCGCCGATGAAGATGGCTGTGTTGATAGAGATCCAAACGGGCCCCAGAAACGAGCGACGGTACTGCTTCAGAATGTCTTCAAGGCCGAGATGCAGCCAGAAGCGCCAGAGCTTGAGCGCACCATGCACATCTCTCAGAAGCAATTGAAACTGGGAAAGTGGGTTCAACCCGGGTGACTTCATACTGCTAAAGCTCCGTGGCAGACACGAATGGATGCACCCGATCCCCCGCGTCGGCTGCGATGCTTGCCTGCCGGATCCCGTCGACGGTCTCGACGCAGTGACGTGCGTCTTCCAGCCCATAACCCCGCCCCGCGAGAATCTCGCGGTAGCTGGTGGTGTGTAAGTCGGTAAAGCCCTCGGAAAACTCGAGCTGCTCGCCACTGATGTCGATGTTGCGATAGGTGGGCTTTTTGCCCTTCACTTCCTGGGGCAGATCATCGGCGTCGATGGACAAGAACCAGCGCACACGGGCGCGTTCGTATTCGAGGTAACCGGCGGCCTTGGTCTCTTGGCTCAAATGGATGCGGTTTTCCTGCAGATTTCCAAAGATGAAATGCAGCATGTCGAAAAAATGCACGCCAATGTTGGTGGCAACGCCGAACGACTTGCGCGGATCGCCCTTCCAGCTCTCCAGGTACCACTTGCCGCGTGAGGTGATGTAGGTCAGTTCAACATCGAACTTTTTATCCGTGGGCGCGGCGGTGACCTTCTCTTTCAGGCGCAAGATGGCCTCGTGATGGCGCAACTGCAGGATGTTGAACACCCGCTTTCCGGTCTCTTGCTCGATGCGGGTCAGTTCGTCAACCAGCGCGGGCGTTGGCACCAGGGGCTTCTCGCAGATAACGTCACAACCCAGGCGCAAGCCCGCTGCGATGTGCGCATGGTGCAGGTAGTTGGGCGAGCAGATTGCTACATAGTCAAGCCTGGTAGCAGGTGACCGCTGCAGCCGGTACGCATGCTCCTCAAACCGCTCGAACTCGGTGAAGAAGTCGCTCTGTGGCGAGATGCTGTCGATGATGCCGACCGAATCATTGATGTCATAAGCCACTGAGAGTTGGTGACCGAGATCCTTGATGGCACGCATGTGCCGCGGCGCTATATATCCAGCGGCTCCGATGAGGGCAAAGTTTTTCATATGAGGTCAGAAACGGGTTCAGAGACGGAAAACGGTGAATCCGGCGGATGCAGCCTCGTGCCGGTCAAAGAGGCTCTTTACGTCGGCCAGTACAGGCTGTTCGCTTCGGCAAAAACTGCGTAGCTCACTCAGTGTGGCGTCGCGAAACTGCTGGTGGCCGACCGCAACGACCAGCGCATCTACGGGTTCTTGCGCGGAAATACCAGCAAGGCTTAGGCCATATTCATGCTGCACATCCTGCGCGCTTGCCCAGGGGTCGCACACGACCACATTGGCCCCCCAGGCCTCAAACTCGCGCACCATGTCCACCACCTTGCTGTTGCGAATGTCAGGGCAGTTTTCCTTGAAGGTAATGCCAAGCACACCGATGCGGCAACGCGGAACGTCCATACCGTTCTTGAGCATGAGGCGCAGGGTGTTGCGCGCTACGTACCGGGCCATGTTGTCGTTGATACGACGGCCCGCCAGAATCACCTGGGGGTGGTAGCCCACTTCTTCGGCCTTGTGTGTCAGGTAGTACGGGTCCACCCCAATACAGTGGCCGCCTACCAGGCCGGGCCTGAAGGGCAGGAAGTTCCACTTGCTCCCGGCGGCCTCGAGCACTTCCAGTGTATCGATTCCCAGGCGCTCAAAAATGACTGACAGCTCGTTGACCAGTGCAATGTTGAGGTCCCGCTGCGTGTTCTCGATCACCTTGGCGGCCTCGGCCACTTTCAAACTGCTGGCCTTGTGCGTGCCCGCAACAATGATGCTTGCATAAAGACCATCCACTGCGTCAGCCACCTCGGGCGTGCTGCCGCTGATGATCTTCTTGATTTTGGTGAGCGTGTTCACCTTGTCACCCGGGTTGATGCGCTCGGGGCTGTACCCACAGAAAAAGTCCACATTGAAACGTTTGCCGCTCAGGCGTTCCAGTACCGGGACGCAAATTTCCTCGGTAGCGCCCGGGTACACGGTGGATTCATAAATCACCAAGGCGCCCTGGGGCATGGCGCGCCCCACGGTCTCGCTGGCTTTGACCAGCGGTGTCATGTCTGGCCGATTGGCTTGGTCTACCGGGGTGGGGACCGTCACGATGAAGACTTGGCAGTCCTTCAGGTCCTGAGGGTCGGCACTGAAGTTCAGTTGGGCGGCCGCCTGAAGGTCTTCGGGCGTGACTTCCAATGTGCCGTCGGTCCCCGCCTGCAGTTCGGCAATGCGCGCAGTATTGATATCGAACCCCAGCACCTTGCGCTGCTTGCCAAATTCAACCGCCAAAGGCAGGCCCACGTAGCCCAGTCCGATCACAGCGATGGTTGCGTTTTCGTCGATTTTCATGTTTGAGAATGAGAAGAAAAAGGCATGGGGGACGACCGCCCATAGATATCGTCAAAACGCACGATATCGTCCTCACCAAGGTAATCCCCCGACTGCACCTCGATGATCTCCAGGGGGGCGCTGCCAGGATTGGCGAGGCGGTGCGCGCGCCCCACCGGAATGTATGTGGATTCGTTCTGGTTCAGCAGATAGGTCTGGTCGCCGTTCGTGATTTCGGCGGTACCCCGGACCACCACCCAGTGCTCCGCGCGGTGGTTATGCATCTGCAGACTCAGGCTGGCACCGGGGTTCACCACGATGCGCTTCACCTGAAATTTTTCCCCGCGGTCGATACTGTCAAACCAGCCCCAAGGGCGATGAACCTTGCGGTGCGTTTGCGCCAAGGCATCACCATCACGCGCAAGGTTTGCCACCACCTGTTTGACCTCTTGGGTAAAGCGTTTGTCAACAACCAGCACGGCATCAGGAGTTTCAACCACGATGAGGTTTTGCAGCCCCACACCTGCTACGAGGCGGCTGCTGGCCAATAGCAGCGAATTGGTGCAGTTTTGCTGCACCACGGCGTCGCCGAGCAGGGCATTGCCTTGAGCGTCGTGTGCGCTCACACCCCAAAGGGCATCCCATGCCCCCACGTCAGACCACCCCGCTTGTAAAGGTACCACGCACGGGGCCAAGCCCCATTCAGGGTGTGTTGGCAGCTTTTCCATCACTGCGTAGTCAATGGAATCAGATGGGCAAAGCGAAAAAGCTGTGGCATCCGGCCGAGTGAAGTCAAGGTCGTGTCGGGCTGCTTGCATCGATTTCTCACAGGCTTGAAGGATGTCGGGGCGGCAAATGCCTATCGCCTTCAACCATGTGCTGGCGCGGAGCATAAACAGGCCGCTGTTCCACAGGTAGTTACCTGCATTCAGATATTGCTGGGCTGTGTCAGCATCGGGTTTTTCGGTGAAACCCTCTAGCAAAAAAACCCCTTCTGCCTGTTTCATCTGATGGCGTATGTAGCCATAGCCGGTTTCTGGATAGTCGGCCTTCACACCAAAGGTAACCACGCGCCCCCGGCTTGCTGCTGCGAATGCTGTTTGCACTGCCCTCTGAAATGCTGCCAAGTCCGTAACAATGTGATCTGCCGGCATTGCAAGCATGACGGGGTCTGCCCCCTGGGCTGTAGCTTGCAGCGCTGCAACGGTTAGCGCAGGCGCTGTGTTTCGCGCAACAGGCTCCAGAAGAATGGTCGCACCACATACACCCACTTCTATCAACTGGCTGGCCGCCAGGAACCGGTGGTCTTCATTGCAAACCAGCAGCGGTGCGCAAGCGATTGGGATGTCAGGGTGCAGACCCTGCAGACGTGTAGCGGTCTGCTGGAGCATGGTTTTCGTGCCCGAGAACGCCAAGAACTGCTTGGGATAACTTTCTCGCGAGAGCGGCCACAAGCGAGTGCCTGAGCCGCCGCACAAAATGACTGGGAGCAAGAGGTTTGTCACGGGTTGGACGATTCAGCTGACCCAACCTGGCGAACCGATTCAAGATCTGCCTCCAGCAACGCCAAACGCTGGTTCAAACGGCGCACGTCGCGCTCAATGCGTGTGTTCACCATATCTGCATGCAGGGCTTTGACCACCAGCACCATGCAGGCCAAAAGCAGCAACAGCGCTGGCGGATAGCTGAACCCCGTCCACCTGGCCAGACGATCGATGAGACCAGGCCAGGCGCCTAAAACTGCAGCAGCAGCCGCCACCACAACCCAGAACAGGCCGTGCATGAGGTAAAGATGGTCCCGGCGTATCAGATAGAGGATTAGCACCGCCAAGCCAATGCCCATCAGCGAAGTGGTAATTTGCAAAGATGGCATGAAACTCCAAGCCCGTTCAGGAAACAATTGGGAGGTCCAGAAGACGCTCTTAAGGGCGGGACATGAGTGGTTGCACGGCTGGAGCAAGCACGCAATCCAGATCAGCCAACCACTTCAAACGATCCGAAGTGTAAATGACGACATAGCGACGGCCTCGTTCAAGACTCTGAGGCATACCAAAGCACATCCGCAAGGCCTTCGTCCGCTCATTGGGTAGCCACCAGTTTTCGCGGGAAGCGAAAAACGCGTCTTGAAACCGCCACAAATGCCCGTATCATTAGCACTCACCGCAGTCGAGTGCTAACAACGCCTCGACTGCAGGCAGTTTGGAGGTATCCGGAAGCCCCGGATGCCAGGTCAATCAAGCTTTTTTTACTGAAAACAGGAGCAATGCAATGAACCTTCGCCCTCTGCACGATCGCGTGATCGTCAAGCGTATCGAAAGCGAAACCACGACCGCCTCCGGCATCGTGATCCCTGACAACGCCGCCGAAAAGCCCGATCAAGGTGAAGTGCTGGCCGTCGGCCCTGGCAAGAAGAACGACAAGGGCGACGTGCTTGCCCTGAACGTGAAGGTCGGTGACCGCGTTCTGTTCGGCAAGTACTCGGGCCAGACCGTCAAGGTCAATGGCGACGAGCTGCTGGTCATGAAGGAAGACGATCTCTTTGCAGTGGTTGAGAAGTAATTCTCCCTCTCTCTGATTCACTCATTTTTTCATAGCTGCTAGCGCTTACCAGATAAGCGTGAGCGGCCAATTTGAACCAATTTAGGAGCTCCAAATGGCAGCAAAAGACGTAGTTTTCGGCGGCGAAGCCCGCGCACGCATGGTTGAAGGCGTGAACATCCTGGCCAACGCGGTCAAGGTCACGCTGGGCCCCAAGGGTCGCAACGTGGTGCTGGAGCGCTCGTTCGGCGCCCCCACCGTGACCAAGGACGGTGTGTCTGTGGCCAAGGAAATCGAACTCAAGGACAAGCTGCAGAACATGGGCGCCCAGCTCGTGAAGGAAGTGGCTTCCAAGACCAGCGACAACGCTGGTGACGGCACCACCACCGCTACGGTGCTGGCCCAGGCCATCGTGCGCGAAGGCTTCAAGTACGTGGCCGCGGGCATCAACCCGATGGACCTCAAGCGCGGCATCGACAAGGCTGTGTCGGCCCTGGTGGAAGAGCTGAAGAAGGCTTCCAAGCCCACCACCACCTCCAAGGAAATCGCCCAGGTCGGTTCGATCTCCGCCAACTCCGACGAAACCATCGGCAAGCTGATCGCTGACGCCATGGACAAGGTTGGCAAGGAAGGCGTGATTACTGTGGAAGACGGCAAGTCGCTGGACAGCGAACTGGACGTCGTGGAAGGCATGCAGTTCGACCGCGGCTACCTGTCGCCCTACTTCATCAACAACCCCGAAAAGCAATCCGCGATTCTGGACAACCCCTTCGTGCTGCTGTTCGACAAGAAGATCAGCAACATCCGCGACCTGCTGCCCACGCTGGAGCAAGTTGCCAAGGCTGGCCGTCCCCTGCTGATCATTGCCGAAGAAGTCGAAGGCGAAGCCCTGGCTACGCTGGTGGTCAACACGATCCGCGGCATCCTGAAGGTTGTGGCTGTGAAGGCTCCAGGCTTTGGCGACCGTCGCAAGGCCATGCTGGAAGACATCGCCATCCTGACGGGCGGCAAGGTCATCGCTGAAGAAGTGGGCCTGACGCTCGAAAAGGTGACGCTGGCCGACCTGGGCCAGGCCAAGCGCATCGAAGTGGGCAAGGAAAACACCATCATCATCGACGGCGCCGGTGCCGCTGCTGACATCGAAGCCCGCGTCAAGCAAGTGCGCGTGCAGATCGAAGAAGCCACAAGCGACTACGACCGCGAAAAGCTGCAAGAGCGCGTGGCCAAGCTGGCTGGCGGCGTGGCCGTGATCAAGGTCGGCGCTGCCACCGAAGTCGAAATGAAGGAAAAGAAGGCCCGCGTGGAAGACGCACTGCACGCAACGCGCGCAGCTGTGGAAGAAGGCGTTGTGGCCGGTGGTGGCGTGGCCCTGCTGCGCGCCAAGCAAGCCGTGGGCGACCGCGTCAAGGGCGACAACGCTGACCAGGAAGCCGGCATCAAGCTGGTGCTCAAGGCCATCGAAGCGCCTCTGCGCGAAATCGTGAACAACGCCGGTGGCGAAGCCTCGGTGGTGGTGAACGCTGTGTTGGCCGGCAAGGGCAACTTCGGCTTCAACGCTGCCAACGACAGCTACGGCGACATGCTTGAGCTGGGCATTCTGGACCCCACGAAGGTCACCCGCACGGCCCTGCAGAACGCCGCTTCCGTGGCATCCCTGCTGCTGACGACCGAGTGCATGGTGGCTGACGCACCGAAGGAAGAAGCCGGTGCTGGCGGCGGCATGCCCGACATGGGCGGCATGGGTGGCATGGGCGGCATGGGCATGTAATTGCCCGGCACATACCGGGCAGGCTGCAAGCCCACCCGGTAACGCCAAAAAACAAACCCCGCAGGCTGCAAGGCCTGCGGGGTTTTTTACTATTTTTTCGATAGCTGCCAGCGCTTTACCACAAAGCGTTACAGCCTATTTTTACTCAAATTTTCAGCGCGGCATGCGCAGTGTCGCGCTCTCACGCGCCAGTTGCGTGATGCGCGCCCAGTCGCCCGCGCGCACCGCATCGGTGGGCGTGAGCCACGAGCCGCCCACGCAGCGCACATTGGGCAGCGCCAGGTAGCTGGATGCCGAGGTGTGGGTGATGCCGCCCGTGGGGCAAAAGCTCACCTGGCCAAACGGGCTGGCCCAGGACTTGAGCAGCGGGATGCCGCCTACGGCCTCGGCCGGGAAGAGCTTGAGGAACGAAAACCCGTCGGCCAGGGCCGCCATGATTTCGCTGGAGGTGGCCACGCCGGGCAGCAGGGGCAGGTTCAGCCCCTTGCAGGCGCTGCCCACTGCAGACGTATAGCCGGGGCTCACGGCAAACCGCGCCCCGGCCTCGCTCGCGCGGCGCGCGTCGTCAGCGTTGAGCACCGTGCCCACACCCACCACGGCCTCGGGCAAGTTGCGCGCAATGGCTTCGATGGCGGGCAGGCCCGCAGCGGTGCGCAGTGTGACTTCCAGCACCTTCACGCCACCGGCCAGCAGCGACTCGGCCAGGGGGAGCGCGTCTTCCACGCGGTCGATCACGATGACGGGGATGACGGGGCCATGGCTGGCGATGTCGAGGGGATTCACGGGTTTATTCCTTAATTTTGAGTACCGCGAGCGGCATATGAAACTGGCGCGATGCAATGCGAGGGCCACCGTGGAACTGGCTTTGCCAGGCCACGGGTGGCGTCCCCCTGGGGGGATGAAGCGAAGCGGCTCAGGGGGGCAGCCTTTACAACCACGTGCAGGCTCCTTGTTCGGCACCGCCTGCGTGGCGGCGAAAGTTGGTAAACAGTTCACGGCCAAAGCCGGTGGCGGGAGGCGCGGTGTATGGCGCCACGGGGCGTGCCGCCCAGGTGGCTTCGTCGACCAGCACATCCAGCGTGCCGGCAACGGCGTCCACCCGCACAATGTCGCCGTCCAGCACCTTGGCCAGCGGGCCACCGGCCAGCGCCTCGGGCGTGACGTGGATGGCGGCAGGCACCTTGCCCGATGCGCCGCTCATGCGGCCGTCGGTGACCAGCGCCACTTTGAAGCCCTGGTTTTGCAGCACGGCCAGCGGCGGGGTGAGCTTGTGCAGTTCGGGCATGCCATTGGCCTGCGGGCCCTGAAAGCGCACCACGGCCACCATGTCCTGCTGCACCTCGCCCGCAGCAAAGGCGGCGAGCAACGCCTCTTGCGAATCGAACACGCGCGCAGGCGCTTCGATGATGTGGCGGTCTTCGGGCACGGCCGACACCTTGATCACCGCGCGACCCAGGCGCCCTTGCAGCAGGCGCAGCCCGCCGGTGGGCGAAAACGGCCGGGTCACGGGGCGCAACACGGTTTCGTCACCCGACACCGCCGGGGCGCCCTGCCCGCCTGCGGCAATGCCGCCCGCGTTCACGCTCATCACATCGGGGTGCATGAAGCCGCCGGACAACAGCTCGCGCAGGATCCATGCGGGGCCGCCTGCGGCCTGGAACTGGTTCACGTCGGCATCGCCATTGGGGTACACGCGGGCCAGCAGCGGCACGGCGGACGAGAGTTCGTCAAAGTCCGACCAGTCGATGAGGATGCCCGCGCTGCGCGCAATGGCCACCCAGTGGATCAAATGGTTGGTGGAGCCCCCGGTGGCCAGCAGGGCCACCATGGCGTTGACGATGCAGCGCTCGTCCACCACGTGCCCGATGGGCGTGAAGCGCTGGCCACGCTTGCCAATGTCGAGCACCGTGCGCACGGCCTGGCGTGTGAAGGCTTCGCGCTCTTCGGTGCCGGGCGGTGCAAAGGCCGCGCCGGGCACGTGCAGGCCCATGGCTTCGAGCAGCATCTGGTTGCTGTTGGCGGTGCCGTAGAAGGTGCAGGTGCCGGGGCTGTGGTACGCGGCAGACTCTGCCTTGAGCAACTCATCACGCCCGACCAGACCTTGTGCGTACTGCTCGCGCACCTTGGCTTTCTCCTTGTTCGGCAGGCCGGTGCCCATGGGGCCTGCGGGCACGAACACGCACGGCAGGTGCCCATAGTGCAGCGCACCAATCAAGAGGCCCGGCACGATTTTGTCGCACACACCCAGCAGCAGCGCACCATCGAACACATCGTGGGACAGCGCTACCGCCGTGGCCATGGCAATGGCATCGCGGGAGAACAGCGACAGCTCCATGCCGGGCGTGCCCTGCGTCACGCCGTCGCACATCGCAGGTACACCGCCTGCCACCTGCACCGTGGCGCCGTGCTGGGCGGCCTCATCCCGCAGCACGGCGGGGTAACTCTGGTAGGGCTGGTGGGCCGACAACATGTCGTTGTAGGCCGTGACCACGCCAATGTTGGGCGCCTTTTCGACGGTGATCTTGAACTTGTCAGAGCCCGGCAGTGCAGCATAGGCGTGGGCCAGATTGGCGCAGCCCATGCGGTCTTGGGCGGGCTTGCGGGCGATCATGGCGTCAACGCCCGCGAGGTAGGCACCGCGGGTGTCTGCGCTGCGCTGGACAATGCGCTCGGTCACGCGCGCTACAACTGGATGCATGGAAGTCTCCATCGGTGGGTGGCAGGACCCCGTGCATTGCGCCAGGGTCGTTATCTGAGGCCCTAGAATGTAACTCGATAACCACCCCAATTCAACCCATGTCCCTTCACACCTTGCCCTTGCCGCCCTGCGAACTGGGCGAATCCCCCTTATGGCACCCCACGGAAAAATCCCTTTACTGGTGTGACATTCAGGGACAAGCAGTACACGCATGGCATCCTGAAAGCGGTCGCCATCGGCAATGGCGCATGCCCAGTGAGCCCGGCTGCTGCGCGCCTGCAGCGGGCGGGCGATTGGTAATCGGGTTACGAAACGGTTTCTACCTTCTGGATACGGCGAAGGACAGTGCCGACATCACCGCCCTCACCTGCCTGGCCCTGCTGCCACCTGATCAGCACGACACCGCTGTGCTGCGCCTGAATGACGGCCGTTGCGACACGGCGGGCCGGTTCTGGGCGGGGTCCATGATCACGCCGCGCACAGCGCCTCACGCGGCGTTGTGGTGCCTGGCCGCTGGGGATGGCGGCTATGCGGTGCAATACATGGCAGGCGACAACTTCACCGCCAACGGCCTGGCTTTCAGCCCCGACGACCGCACGATGTACTGGTCCAACACGCCCGAGCACCGCATTGACCGGTTTGACTTTGATGTGGCCACGGGCGACATCACGAACCGCCGCCCCTGGGTGCAGTTTGAACGCAAGGTGGAAGGCAAGCCTTATGGCGGGCGGCCCGATGGCGCGGCGGTGGATGTGAAGGGCCACTACTGGGTGGCGATGTACGAAGGCGGCTGCGTGCTGCAACTCTCGCCCGCCGGGGACGTGCTGCAGCGCATCGCCACGCCCGTGGTGTGCCCGACCATGGTGTGTTTTGGGGGCGACGATTTGCGCACGCTGTACATCACGTCGGCCCGCGCCGGGCGGCCTGCCGAGGAGCAGAACGCCAGGGTGCCCGCCGGCGCCCTGTTCAGCACCCGGGTCAGTGCACCCGGCCTGCCGGTCAACTTCTTTCAACTGCAGCGCTGACCGGGGGTGCACTGGGGTCGCAGATGGAAAATATGGATCAAAAGTGCCTCTAGCGCTTACCCCATATGCGCAAGCAGCTATCAATTTTGCAATCAAGCCGCCCCACCTGCAAACCTGCAGCTATCCCAGCAGCCGCTTCAAAAGCCCTGCGGTGGAGCCATCCAGCCCCGTGGCGTCACCCGAGTCCAGGCGCGCCTCAATGTCCTTGGCCAGCACCTTGCCCAGCTCCACGCCCCACTGGTCAAAGCTGTTGATGCCCCACAGGCTGCCGCTCACGAACACGCGGTGCTCCTGCAGCGCGATCAGCGCACCCAGCGAGGCGGGGCTCAGTTCATCCAGCAGCAGGAAGGTGCTGGGGCGATTGCCCGGGAAGTGGCGGTGGCCGTCCTCACTCTCTTTACCCACCATCAGCGCCTGCGCCTGCGCCAGCGCGTTGGCCAGCAGCTTGTTGTGGTGACCCTTGAGGGGGTGGGTGGGCTGGCGCACGGCGATCAGCTCCAGCGGCAGCACGTCAGTGCCCTGGTGCAGCATCTGAAAGAACGCATGCTGGCCGTTGGTGCCCGGCTCGCCCCAGAGCACGGGCGATGTGGCATAGGGCAGTGGCTGGCCATCCAGACCCACGCGTTTGCCGTTGCTTTCCATTTCCAGCTGCTGCAGATAGGCAGGCAGGCGGCGCAACGCCGCGTGGTAGGGCGCGATGCAGCGGCTGTTGAACCCATGGAAGTTGCGGTACCAGATATCGAGCAGACCCAGGCGCACGGGCAGGTTCTGCGCCAGCGCCGCGGTGCGAAAGTGCTCGTCCATGGCATGCGCTCCGGACAACAGGTCGCGAAAGCCTGCCGAACCGATGGCGATGGCAACGGGCAGGCCGATGGCCGACCACAGCGAATAGCGCCCGCCCACCCAGTCCCAGAAGCCGAAGGTGGTGGTGATGCCCAGCGACTGGGCGGCCTCGACGTTGGTGGTCAGTGCCGCAAAGTGGCGCCCCACATCCTGCCCGCCCTGCGCAGCAAACCAGGCCAGCGCCGAGCGCGCGTTGGTCATGGTTTCGGCAGTGGTGAAGGTTTTGGAGGCAATGAGGAACAGGGTGCTTTCGGGGCGCAGCGTGCGCAGCGTGGTGTGCAGCTCGTGCCCGTCCACGTTCGACACAAAGTGAAAGCGCTTGCCCGGCACGCGAAACGCCTCCAGCGCCAGCACGGCCATATGGGGGCCGAGGTCTGACCCGCCGATGCCGATGTTCACCACATCGGTGATCGCCTCATCCGCACGCACCGTGTCGGCATAAGCCAGCATGGCATCCAGCGTGGCATGCACGCGCGCCAGGTCAGCAGCTATCGTGCTGGAATCACCCGGCAATGCCATGCCTGCGGGGCGGCGCAGCAGGGTGTGCAGCACCGCACGGCCTTCGGTGGTGTTGACGGGCTGACCACCCAGCAGGGCGTCACGGTGCTGCTCCAGGCCACTGTGTCGGGCCATGCGCAGCAGCAGCGCCTCGGTGTCGCGGTCCCACAGGTTTTTGGAAAGGTCGGCAAACACATGCGGCGCCGACTGGCTGAAATGCGCAAACCGCTGCGCATCCTGCGCGAACGACTGCCGAAGATCCTGCTGGCGGGCACCGGTTGAAAAATGGGCCTGCAACAGGGGCCATTCGGGGGTTTGGTCGCAACGAAGGGTCATGGATTCAGGCGAAAGAAATGGTCAACACGGCCGAAATGGTAACTTGATTACACAAACATCGTCGATTTTCATCGCTCGCAAAATGTCAGATAACGTTTTCGAGCCCTACTCCTACAGACTCTCCGCACAAGCTGATGTAACGAGATTACAATTTCCAGCCTCAAACGTGCACAACAACACCCTGATACGGAGACCCCATGAGTTTTGACCTTGTCCTGTTTGGTGGAACAGGTGATCTGGCCTGGCGCAAGCTCATGCCCGCATTGTTTCAGGCGTTCCGGCACGGCACGCTGCCCGAGGGGGGCCGCATCATTGCGGTCGCGCGCGACGAGCTGAGCCACGAACAATACCGCAGCCTGATCAAGGCGCGGTTTGACAGCGTGGAACTGGCCAAGCGCCCCACCCCGGACGAGTTCGAACGTTTTGGCGCCCTGCTGCACTACCTGCGCATGGACCTGTCCAAGACCGAGGACTACACCCAGCTGGCCGCCATGCTGCGCGAGCGTGGCGCCGACTCGGTGGTGATGTATGTGGCCACCGCGCCCAGCCTGTTCACCAACGTGTGCGAGCAGATCGCCGCCGTGGGCCTGAACGGCCCCACCACCCGCGTGGTGCTCGAAAAACCCCTGGGCCACGACCTCCAATCGAACCAGGCCATCAACGACACCCTGCGCCGCGTGCTCAAGGAAGAGCAGGTTTTTCGCATCGACCACTACCTGGGCAAGCCCTCGGTGCAGAACCTGTTTGCCATGCGCTTTGGCAACGCACTGTTCGAGCCCCTGTGGCGGCGCGAAACCATTGCCAACATCCAGATCACCATTGCCGAAGAACTGGGCGTGGAAACGCGCGGTGCGTTTTACGACCAGACCGGCGCGCTGCGCGACATGGTGCAGAACCACGCGCTGCAGCTCTTGTGCGCGATTGGCATGGAGCCGCCCATCAACTCCAGCGCCAACGCCATCCGCGATGAAAAGCTCAAGGTGCTGCAGTCGCTCAAGCCCTGGAGCATGGAGACCATCGGCCAGCACGTGATTCGCGGTCAGTACGCGGCGGGCAACGTGCACGGCGCGCAAGTGCCCGGCTACCTGCAGGAAAAAGGCGTGGCCCCCGGCAGCACCACCGAAACCTTTGTGGCGCTGCGCACCGAAATCAGCAACTGGCGCTGGGCCGGTGTGCCGTTTTACATCCGCACCGGCAAGCGGCTGGCGGGGCGCGACGCGCACATCGTTGTCAACTTCCGCCCCGTGCCGCATCCCATTTTCAAAACGCCCGTGGGCGCCGCCAACCGACTGGTGATCAACCTGCAGCCCAAGGACGGGCTGGAGCTGCACCTGCTGGCCCAAGGCGCCGCCCAGCACCAGGCCGAGCCCGCGCTGTCGCAGGTGCACCTGAACCTGGACTTCGACCAACGCTTTGGCACCGAGCGCGTGGGCGCCTACGAACGCCTGCTGCTCGACGTGATTGCAGGCCGCCTCAACCTCTTTGTGCGCAGCGACGAGCAGGAAGAAGCCTGGCGCTGGGTGGAGCCCATCCTGCAGCACTGGAAGCACGACCCCGTGGGGCCACGCGCGTACACGGCGGGCAGCTGGGGGCCGAGTTCGGCCAGCGCGATGATTGCGCGCGATGGGTATTGCTGGAGCGAGGAGATGTGAGCCTGCCCCAGGCCTTTGAAAAAAGCAGCCTTCGCGCAGGAGGGCGCTTTTTGCTACCAACTCTATAGCTGATAGCGCTTACTGGGAAAGCGCCAGAGGCCAAGAAAGCACTTCAAACCCAGCCCAAGCAGCCGTCGCCCCAGCCCCCGTCAAGGCACCGGCCCCACCAGCTCAATCGGCAACCCATCAGGGTCGGCAAAGAAGGTCAACGGTGCGCCAGTAAAAGGGTCGATGCGCACCGGCTCTGCCACCACACCGTGCGCGGCCAATGCAGCCACGCTGGCCTCCATGTCGGCCACGCGCAGTGCCAGATGGCGCAGGCCGCAGGCCTCGGGGTACGACGGGCGCGCGGGGGGGTGGGGAAAGGAGAAAAGCTCCACCTGCGTGCCATCGGGCAGTTGCAGGTCCAGCTTGTGCGACTGGCGCTCGGCGCGGTAGTGCTCGTGCACCACCGGCAGGCCCAGCACCTCGGTGTAGAAGCGGCGCGAGCGGGCGTAGTCGCTGGCGATGATGGCCACGTGGTGCACACCGCTGACCCGCAGCGCGGGGCCTTGCACAGGCGGCGCGGCCGGGCCGGTGCTCATCCTTCGGAGCCCGCGATGTCAAGCGCGCGCGACGCGCCATACAGCGCTGGCGTGGCGCTCGGGTCAATGATCCAGCAGGGGATGGACGCGAGGTAGGGCTGAAAGCGCCCCTTGGACTCGAACCGTGCGCGGAACGAGGATTTGTCGAACCACGTGCCCAGGCGCGGCACGATGCCGCCGCCAATGAACACGCCGCCGCGCGCGCCCAGGGTCAGGGCCAGGTTGCCCGCCACGCTGCCCAGAAAGCCGCAGAACAGGTCCAGCGCCTCCAGTGCCAGTGCGTCGTTGGACTGCAGGGCCAGTTCGGTCACTTCGGCGGCCGAACTGATCTCCTTGCCGCCGCGCTGGGCCAGCCTGCGCAGCGCGTGGTACAGGTCCACCAGCCCCGCACCCGACACCGCGCGCTCTGCCGACACGTGGCCATAGCGTTCTTGCAGGATGGCCAGCACGTCGAATTCGCGCTGCGTCTGCGCGGCCAGCGACACATGCCCGCCCTCGCCCGACAGGGGCACGCCGTTGCTGGACCCTGGCGGGAACACCAGCCCCGACACCCCCAGGCCCGTGCCCGGGCCCAGCAGCGCGATGGCGGCGCCCGGCACTGCCTCGCCACCGCCCACGGGGCGCAGCAGGTCGGGCGCGAGCAGGGGCAGCGCCAGCGCCAGCGCGGTGAAGTCGTTGATGACCACCAGGCGCTCAAAACCAAACGCGTCGCGCACCGCCCGCTGCGAAAAGCTCCAGCTGTGGTTGGTCATGCGGATCGCGTCGCCCGTGACCGGGTTGGCAATGCCAAACGCCGCCTCGCGCGGGGTGGGCACGCCCACTTCCTTCAGGTACGCCGCCAGTGCGGCGTCCACGGTGGGGAACTGCGCGCAGGGCAAAACGCGCGTGTCATGCAAGGGTCCGCCAGGCTCGTTCTGCCAGGCCAGTCGGATATTGGTGCCGCCGATGTCGGCAAGAAGGCGCTGAGGGTGCATACGGCAAAAGGAGGAAACCAAAGGCCACACGCCCCCGTTGCCCTGCGGCAGACGACGGCCTGCGGATCGCTAATGCTATTATTTATATAGCTATTGGCGCTTGATGGATAAGCGCTGGAGACTCTTTTTACCTGAATTACCTCTTCAGGCAAAGACCAAAGCCCCTTCTTGCGGCGACCCAGGGGCCGGGGCTCCAAACGCTCAGCCTGTCAATCGATCTTCGGACTTGGCGTCGAACCAGTGGGCGTTGGCGGGCTCTACCGCCAGGCCCACGGCGTCGCCGGGCTGCACGCGGGTCTGCGCATCGGTGCGCAGCGTGACGCTGCCTGCGGCGGTGTCCACCATCACATAGGTGTCGGGGCCCGTGGGCTCCACCACGCTGACCCGGCCGCGCCAGGTGGCGGTCTCCTGCATCACCAGGTGCTCAGGGCGCACCCCCAGCAGCACCTCGTTGGCACTGGCGGGGGCTGCCAGGTTCAACGCTGCGCCCTGGATGCCAAACTGCCCGCCCGTGGCCGCACCGCGCAGCAGGTTCATGGTGGGCGAGCCGATGAAGGTGGCTACGTAGGTATTGGCCGGGCGGTTGTAGATCTCGTCGGGCGTGCCCAGCTGCTGCACCACACCGCCCTTCATCACCGCGATGCGCGAGCCCAGCGTCATGGCCTCAACCTGGTCGTGTGTGACGTACACGCTGGTGATGCCGCTGGCCTGGTGCAGGCGCTTGATCTCGGCGCGCATCTCCACGCGCAGCTTGGCGTCCAGGTTGGACAAAGGCTCGTCGAACAAAAACAGCTGCGGCTGGCGCGCCAGTGCACGCCCCATGGCCACGCGCTGGCGCTGGCCGCCCGACAGCTGGCTGGGCCTGCGGTCCAGCAGGTGGCTGATCTGCAGCATGGCCGCCACTTCGTCGATGCGCTTTTGGCGCTCGGCCTTGGGCATCTTGCGCATCTCCAGCGCAAAGCCGATGTTGTCGGCCACGCTGAGAGTGGGGTACAGCGCGTAGCTCTGGAACACCATCGCGATGTCGCGGTCGCGCGGGGGCATGCCCACCACGTTCTTGCCACCGATGCGGATCTCGCCCTCAGTGGGCTCATCGAGCCCCGCAATGATGTTAAGCAGCGTGGACTTGCCGCAGCCCGAGGGGCCGACCAGGATGAGGAACTCGCCGGGTGCGACGTGGATGTCCACCTTGCGCAGCACCTCCACGCTTTTGTCGCCCTTGCCAAAGCGCTTGTTGATGCCTGCGATGTCCAATGAAGAAGCCATGATTTATCCCTTCACTGCGCCAGCCGTCAGGCCACGCACAAAAAATTTGCCTGCAAGAACGTAGATCACCATGGTCGGCAGGCCCGCGATGATGGCGGCCGCCATGTCCACGTTGTAGGCCTTCACGCTGCTGCTGGTGTTGGCCAGATTGTTCAGGCCCACGGTGATGGGCTTGGACTCGGTGCCCGAGAACACCACACCGAACAGGAAATCGTTCCAGATGTTGGTGAACTGCCAGATCAGCGTGACCATCACGATGGGCGTGGACAGCGGCAGCACGATGCGCCAGAAGATCTGGAAGAAGCTCGCGCCGTCCATGCGTGCGGCGTTCACCAGCTCCTTGGGGATGGCCGCGTAGTAGTTGCGAAAGAACAGCGTGGTGCCCGCCAGCCCCGCCAGGCAGTGCACCAGCACCAGCCCGGTGATCGAGCTCGAAAGCCCCAGCCATCCCAGCACCTGGCTCATGGGCAGCAGCACCACCTGGAACGGCATGAACACACCAAACAGCAGCATGCCGAACAGCGCATCGCTGCCGCGAAACTTCCACAGGCTCAGCACATAACCATTGAGCGCACCCCACACGGTGGAGATCATCACGGCCGGCACGGCCATGGCCACCGAGTTCCAGAAGAAGGGGCGCAAGCCGTTGCAATCCACCCCCGTGCAGGCGCTCTGCCATGCCGTGCCCCAGGCCGACCAGTTGAGCGCAGCGGGCAGTGCCAGCAGCGAGGTGCTGCGGATTTCCTCGGCGTCCTTGAACGACGTGACGAGCATCGCATACAGCGGCAGCAGAAAGAAGGCGGTGGCCAGGGCCAGCACCGTGTAGACCAGCAGGCGGCCCACAGAAGGGAACAAGGAGGGCTTAGCGGTCATGGGCTTTGGTCCGCAGTTCGCTGTAAAGGTAAGGAATCACCAGGGCCGCGACGGTGGCCAGCATCATGGTGGCGCTGGCCGCGCCCAGGCCAATCTGCCCGCGCGAGAACGACATGGTGTACATGAACGTTGCGGGCACATCCGTGGCAAAACCCGGGCCACCTGCGGTGAGCGCCATCACCAGGTCAAAGCTCTTGATCGCCAGGTGCGACAGCACCATGAGCGTGGAGAAGAACACCGGCCTGAGCGCTGGCAGCACGATGCGCCAGTAGATGCGCGGCAGCGAGGCGCCATCGACCTGCGCGGCCTTGATGATGCTGTCGTCAATGCCGCGCAGCCCGGCCAGGAACAGCGCCATCGCAAAGCCTGCGCTTTGCCAGATGCCTGCGATGACCACGCAGTAGATGGCCATCTCGGTGTCCACCAGCCAGCCAAATTCAAAATTGGGAAAGCCCCAGTCGCGCACCATTTTTTCGATGCCCAGGCCCGGGTTCAGCAGCCACTTCCAGGCCGTCCCGGTCACCACGAATGACAGCGCCATGGGGTACAGGTAGATGGTGCGCAGCGCGCCCTCGGCGCGGATCTTCTGGTCCAGCAGCACGGCCAGCACCACGCCAATCACCAGCGAGCCGCCCACATAGCCCACGCCGAAGATGCCCAGGTTCTTGAGCGCGACCCACCAGCGGTCCATCTCCCACAGGCGCTCGTACTGCGCCAGGCCCGCCCATTCGTAGTTGGGCAGCATGCGCGATGCGGTGAGGCTGAGCACGCCGTTCCACACCATGAGGCCGTAAATGAAGGCGAAGCCCAGCACAAAGGCAGGCGCCACCACCAGTTTGGGCAGCCAGTTTTCAAAGGTGTTGTGGGAATGCTTCATCACCGGGTGGCCTCGGGGTCAAGCGGCCCGCTCGCCACAGGCCGCGACAGGCGCTGCACCAGCGGTGCATGGGGGTCAATCTTCATGGCTGCAAATAGGGGCTTGTGCAGTTCGCACATGTCAAAAAAGGGGGGCACCGAGGCCCCCCAAGAACAAAGTAACCTCTGGATCACTCACTCAATCAATCACTCGCTAACTCGCTCTCTCCCTCTTCCTCTCTGGTTGTCACGCTCACCACCAGACCTCGTACTGCACGCCCACCAACGTGCGCGAGGTCTTGCCATTGGCGCCAAACGTGCCGGCATTTGCCGCGGCAGCGGCCTGGTTCCAGTTGGCCTTGGTCACGTACAGACGCAGCTCGGGACGCGACCAGAAGTCTTCGCTCAGCGCCAGTGCGCCCGCCAGAGTGGCCTTGGACAGGCGCTGGTCCGGCCCCGCGCCCTTGCGTGTGGTGGTGGACAGCTCGGCCAGCATCTTGAAATGCTTGCTGAAGGCATACGAGCCGCGCGCCCCCAGCGAGAAGTCCTTGGTCTCCACGCCGGTCAGGTCCGCCTTGTTCGTCTGGTAGCCGATGAGGGCCTGGCCGCCGAAGGGGCCGCTTTGCCAGTTGATCGAATCGGCAATGCGCACCACGCGCTTGCCGGGGGTCAGGCCGTCAATCGCCTCGAACTGGCCATCGATGCGGGCATGGCCGCGCGATGTCTGCAGGAACAGTGCGTTGCTCATGCCCGGCAGCAGAAAGTCCTTCTGGTTGTGCGAAATGGAGATGCCCGATCCCGAACCCCCGTTGGCCTGGTTCTTTCCGTTCACCGCTGTCAGCAGCACCCGCAGCTTGCCGCCGGGGTTGGTGTTGATCTCCGACAGGTCAGCGTTGATGCGCTGGGCCTTCACGTTGTTGGGCAGGTTGCCGTCAAACTTGTCGCCGGTGAACACACCCACACCCAGCTTCATGCCACCCACCGGAATGTCGGTGACGCCAGCGCCGATGTTGTCGCCGTAGTTCATCAGGAAGTAATCGACGATGTGCACGTCCTGAATGCGCAGACGGCGCTGGCCCACCCAGAACTTCGCCTCGGGCGAGAACGAGAAGCCGCTCATTTCCACATAGGCCTGCTCGGTGCTGATGTCGCCGCTGCCCCACTTGGCGGGCATGTAGTTCACTTTCCACTGGATGCCGTTGGTCTCGAAGCCGCGTGCAAAGTTGACTTCGATACCGTTGTCGCCCTCATTGCCCAGCCGGTATTTCTGCAGCTCTCCCCCCAGGCCGATGTGGCCCTTGACGCCGTCGGAATGGTTGAACACCGGGCCACCGCGGGAGTAGCCGTTGAACTCGAAGCCTGCGACTTCCATGGCGAACGCGGTTTGCGTCAGGCATGCGGCGGCCAAAGCCACCGCCGTGAGGCGGTTTCTTGTTGTCATGATGAATCCCTCTCAGGTAGGTTTTAGTGGGTCTTCGCGGCGGTCGCGATCTTCTTCATGGCGTCGGCGACGCTCACCTTGTCGTCGTTCCAGAACTGGCTGACGACATCCTTGATGGCACCTTCGGTAGCAGGCGCAATCGCCATGCCGTGGGCCACGCTGGGTACCAGGCCACCACTCTTGGCGGTGTCGGCAAAGTCTTTGCTGGACAGCTTGGCGCAGTCGTCAAACTTGTCCATGGGCTGGCCCGCGCGCACGGGGATCGAGCCCTTGTTCAGGTTGAACACCTCCTGGAAGCCGGGGCTCATGATCGCGCTGGCCAGATCGCCCTGCGCCTTCTGTGCGGCGGCATCCTTGAGCTTGAACAGGATGAACGAGTCCACATTGAAGGTGAACGCATTGGCCGTGCCCGGCGCCGCGGCGCACATGAAATCCTTGCCCGGCGCCTTGCCCGCGGCAATGAACTCGCCCTTGGCCCAGTCGCCCATCAGCTGAAAGCCGGCCTTGCCCTGGATGAGCATGGCGGTGGCCAGGTTCCAGTCGCGGCCGGGGGCGCCGGGGTCGGTGTAGGTCTTGATGCGGCGGAAGGTCTCCAGCGACTTCTTCATGGTGTCGCTGGTGAGTGCGGTGTTGTCGAGCCTGACCAGCGCATCCTGGTAGAACCTGGCGCCGCCCACGCCCAGCACCACGGATTCAAAGGTGGTGAAGTCCTGCCAGTTCTGGCCGCCGTGGGCCACCGGGATCAGGCCAGCAGCCTTGAGCTTGTCGGCCGCCGCAAAGAACTCGTCCCACGTCTTGGGCATGGCGGCAACGCCCGCTTTCTTGAGGGCATCCGAGCTGGCCCAGATCCAGTTCACGCGGTGCACATTGACGGGTGCCGCCACGTAGTTGCCCTTGTACTTCATCACATCGGCAACCACCTTGGGCAGCACGTCGTCCCATTTTTCGGACTTTGCCAGGGCGTCCATGTTGGCCAAGACGCCTTCGGAGGCCCATTCCTGGATGGCCGGGCCCTTGACCTGCGCAGCCGACGGGGGGTTGCCCGAGATCACACGGCTCTTGAGCACCGTCATGGCGCTGTCGCCGCCGCCGCCCGCCACCGCAAAGTCGCGCCACGTGTGGCCCTTGGCCTGCATGATCTTCTTGAGCTCGGCAGCCGACTTGGCCTCGCCGCCCGAAGTCCAGTAGTGCAGGACCTCGACCTCCCCCGCGCTGGCGGCCATCGCGGCCGCCAGGCCCACCGCCAGGGCGGCGGTCTTTGTCATCTTCCACATACCCTTGTCTCCTCGATGTTATGAATCCGGTTGTGCACCGCGAACCCGCTGCCGTCCAGCGCAGTCGGTACTTTAATTACAATAATTAATTCTCTTATCGGGGCTTTCCCTGATCGTCGCTCCGCGGCAACTGCGGGTGCTTTGTTATGCTCATTCGCATGGCCACCATACTGATAGTTGAAGACGATGCACTGCTGCTGGACGCCCTGACCGGGCAACTTCAGCAACTGCAATTCGGGGTCTGCACAGCCTCCAGCGTGGCCGATGCCACGGCCCTGCTGCAGACGCAGGCGGTGGACGGAATCATTCTGGACCTGGGTCTGCCCGGCGCCGACGGCATGGATCTGCTGACCTGGGCGCGCACCCACATCAGCGGCTTGCCCGTGCTCATTCTCACCGCACGCGACGGCGTGGAAGACCGTGTGCGGGGCCTGAACGCCGGGGCCGACGACTACATCACCAAACCCTTCAACATGCAGGAGCTGCAGGCACGCCTGCAGGCCATGCTGCGCCGTGCGCGCCAGCCCGCCTTCACGCAGGCCAGCAGTGCATCCGGCGTGCCCAGCACGGCGCTGGGGCCGCTGCTGCTGGACCACGCCAGCCGGACGGCCGCGCTCAACGGCGAACCGCTGGACCTGACACAACGCGAATGGGAGCTGCTGGAACTGCTGGTGCACCGCAGCGGTGAAGTCGTCACGCGCGACGACGTGCTGGCCGCCTGGCGCGCGGGCCCACCAGAGCCGGGGCAACCCGCAGCTCCGCCTGTCAACTCGAACGCGCTGGAGGTCTACGTGCACCGCCTGCGCAAGAAGCTGGACCTGTCGAACCTGGCCATCCGCAACATCCGTGGTCTCGGCTACATGCTGGAAAAGCCGTGACTGCGCCTCTGGGCTTCCGTGCATCTGCCCGCAGTGCGGGGAACGCCTCCGCGCCAAGGCGGCGGGCAGCTCCTGCGGCGTGGCAGGGATTGCGCGGCGGCCCTGCCGCAAATCGGCATCGGTGATTCATGCGCCAGATCCCCGGCGTTTCCCTGCAGCGCAAGCTGCTGCTGTGGCTGCTGCTGCCCCAGCTGGTGCTGTGGCTGTCCGGCGGGTTTCTGGCGTGGCGCATTGCCCTGCAAAACGGCGAGAAAGGCATTGACCAGACGCTGACCCAGTCAGTGCGTGCGCTCGCGCGGCAGATCAAGCCGATTGGCGACGGCCTGCTGGTGGACTTCCCCAAAGCCGCGCAGGACATCCTGGAGCAAGACCCGGCCGACCGCATCACCTACATGGTGTCGTCGCCGCCTGGGCGCTTTCTGCTCGGCAACGCCCAGCTGCCCCCGCCGCCGCCGGTGGAGGTCCGTGTGGGTGACCCGTACCTGTACCACGGCCGCCTGGACGACCGACCCGTGCGCGTGGCGCTGCTCGATGTGGACTACGGCACACCGCAGACACGCCAGACCCTGCGCGTTCAGGTGGCGCAGAGCCTCACCGTGCGTGAGCGCATTGCCCAGGAGCTGCTGGAACAGATGCTGCTGCCCATGGGCCTCATGGGGCTGGCGCTCAGTGCGCTGGTCTACGCCGGTGTCCTGCGCGGCCTGCAGCCCCTCAAACGCCTGGAGGCGCAGATCGAGCAGGCGGGTGCCCGCCCCCACGGCGGCACCGATCCCCTCGCCCCCATCGAGCTCACTTCGGCTCCGCAGGAAGTGCATTCGCTCGCCAGCACCATCAACCGCCTTCTGGAGGCCGTGGCACGCGGCCAGGAGAAAGAAAAGCGCTTTCTGAACGATGCCGCCCACCAGCTGCGCACACCGCTGGCCGGCCTGATCGGCCAGACCGAACTCGCCCTGCACGAGAGTCACGAAACCGCGGTGCAGGAGCGCTTGAAAAAGGTGCTCTCTGCCGCGCAGCGCAGCGCCCACCTGGTGCACCAGTTGCTGCAGCTGGCACGGTCAGAGTCCAGCGTGGAGATGCAGTCCATTGACCTGGCCGCGCTGGCCCGCGATGTCGCCCGAGAATGGGCAGCCCGTGCCCTGGCGCAGGGCATGGACCTCGGTTACGAGGGTGAAGACCGCCTGCCCTTGCAGGGCCAGCCGCTGCTGCTGCGCGAGGCATTGAACAACCTCATCGACAACGCCCTGCACTACGCGGGTGCGGGCGCCACCGTCACCGTGCGCGTAACCCGCGAAGAGCCCGGCCGCTGGGCCCTGCTGGTGGTGGAGGACGACGGCCCGGGCGTGCCGGCCGAGCACCTGGGCGATCTGTTTGCGCGCTTCTGGCGCGGGTCAGACAAGGCGGGCGGGTGCGGGCTGGGGTTGTCGATCGTGGAGGAGATCGCGTTGCGGCACGGGGGGCGAACGGTGGCAGAGGGGATGGTGCCGAAGGGGTTGCGGGTGGGGATGCGGCTGCCTGCGGGGTGAATTTTCGGGGTTATTTGGCTGGATGCGCCAGTGTTTCATGCCTTGGTAGCTATGATTTTTATAGTATTTACCTAGCTACGGGACGGTAGATGGCCGGCGGAAGTTGACGGCTTCATGCGTCTGTTGCGCGTGCTGATTCTGGGGGCTTGCGCGCATCGAATGGCATGCCTTCGTTGAGGGCGGAGGCCGGGAGTCGCCCGGCGGGCGAGTAACTTTCTTTCGCGTCGGCGAAAGAAAGTCACCAAAGAAAGGGCGACCCTGCTGTCTGCGACCCCTTCGCTGCGCTGCGGGGCAACCTGGGGTGCTCGGTCACGGGGTGCACCGCAGAACTCGCTGCGCGCCTGCGGCGCTCCGCTCAAACAGCTGCGGTGAGTCAGTTCACGAAGCGCGTGTGTCCTTCGGCACTCGCGCCACCCCGCGCCCTGCGCGCCCCAGGCGCATCCAGAAGGGAACCCGAGGGACATCCACACGGGCCATTGCTTCGCTGCGCTACGCTCGGCCCCGTCTCGCGGGCGCAAGCGCCACGCGCTGCGCAAACTGGGCCGAGCGTAGCGATGGCCCGAATGGATGTTCGGCTGCCCAACCCCCTGCTGGCTGCGCCTGTGGCGGGGCGGTTGCGGGGTGAGCATGGGCGTCGGAGCGCCCATGCCTCGTGAACTGACTCGCCGTGGTTGTCCGAGCGGCGCGCGCCAGCGCAAAGCGAGTTCCACGGCGCACCCCGCAACCGCCCCGACGCAGGTTTGCCACTTCGCCCAGCGAAGGGGTCGCAGACTGGGGGTCGCCTTTCTTTTGGGTACTTTTCTTTGGCGAAGCAAAGAACAAGTACCTCGCCCGCCGGGGCGACTCCCGGCCTCCTCACTCAACCCAAGCACGCCGCACAGATTGGCAAGCGAGCGAGCGAAAGTGCCCAAGCTTCGGCACGTTCAGCCCGGGCGGGCAAGTGCGGAGCCCAAGCCCCAACAGCCCTCCCACCCATCGCAAAATAGGAAGCTACAAAAACAATAGCGACTGGCGCTTGCCACACAAGCACCAGCCGCCAAAATCAGTCAGAAAGCCTCAAGCCGCCAGAATCATCTTCTCCAGCTTCACCGCATCCACCGCGAAGGCCCGAATGCCCTCCGCGAGTTTCTCCGTCGCCATCGCGTCCTCATTTAGCGCATAGCGGAACCCTGCCTCGTCATAGTTCACTGCAGGCAGGTCCATGCCCTTGGCCGCGTCGGCATTCAGCACGCGCTGCAATGGCGCATCGCTCGCCGCCAGCTGTGCCAGTAGCTCGGGTGCGATGGTGAGCAAATCGCAGCCGGCCAGCGCCGTGATCTGCCCCACGTTGCGAAAACTTGCGCCCATCACCTCGGTCGCGATGCCGAAGTGCTTGTAGTGGTTGTAGATCTGCGTGACCGATTGCACGCCGGGGTCATTCGCACCGGCACGTGCTGCCTCGTCCCAGCTCGCGCCCGCCTGCTTCTTGTACCAGTCGTAGATGCGACCTACGAAAGGCGATATCAGCTGCACCTTGGCATCGCCACAGGCCACGGCCTGGGCGAATGAGAACAGCAGCGTGAGGTTGGTGTGGATGCCCTTGCGCTCCAGCTTCTCGGCGGCCTTGATGCCTTCCCAGGTGGCGGCGATCTTGATCAGCACGCGGTCGATGTGAATGCCTTCGGCCTGGTACAGCTCGATGATGCGTTCGGCACGTGTGACGGTGGCACTCGTGTCGAAGCTCAAACGCGCATCGACCTCCGTGGAGACGCGGCCCGGAATGGTGGCGAGAATCTCGCGCCCGAAACGCACCAGCAACCGGTCGATGATTTCGTCCATGGGCCGGCCCCGGAACCGGGCCACGGTGTCCTGCAGCAGCGGCGCATATTCGGGCTTTTGCACGGCCTTCAGGATGAGTGACGGGTTGGTGGTGGCATCCTGGGGCTGGAACTGCGCCAGTTGCTTGAAGTCGCCGGTGTCGGCAACCACGGTGGTGAACTGTTTGAGGGCGTCGAGTTGGTTCATGGCGCCATTATTCCGTATCGGCTGCGGGCCACGTTCAGCGCCCGCGGATCCGCCATGCACAGCGTGTAATTGGTTTACCAAATACGATGGAACGCCGTTACCATTTCTGGCTTCTTTGTTGCCATACTCCGGGCCGACTGCTGCGCCCTTCCCAGGAACACCGCCGACATGCTGGATCGCATCACCGCCTCGCTCACGTCCCTGGCCCCCGCCGAGCAGCGCGTAGCCAAACTGGTGCTGGCCGACCCCCGCGCCTTCGCCCGGCTGCCGGTGCGTGAGCTGGCCGACCGCGCGCATGTGAGCAAGCCCACCGTGGTGCGCTTTTGCCGCAGCATGGGCTACGACGGACTGGCAGATTTCAAGCTGAAACTGGCGGGCAGCGTGAGCGAGGGCGTGCCTTTCATCCACCGCAGCGTGGACGCCGACGACAAGACCGGCGACGTGCTCGTGAAGGTGGTCGACAACGCCGTGGCGGCTTTCCTGCAGTACCGCAACGCCGCCAGCACCGTGGCGCTGGAGCGCGCGGCGGAAGCCATTGCCGCCACCTGGAAAACCGGCAAACGCATCGAGTTCTATGGCGTGGGCAATTCAGGCATCGTGGCGCAGGACGCGCAGCACAAGTTCTTTCGCCTGGGCGTCACGTCGATTGCCACCAGCGACGGCCACATGCAGGTGATGAGCGCCACGCTGCTTCGCCCCGGCGACTGCGCCGTGATCATTTCCAACTCGGGCCGCACCCGCGATCTGATGGATGCCGCCGACATCGCGCGCAAGAACGGCGCCACCACCATCGCCATCACCGCCAGCGGCTCACCCCTGGCCAGCACCTGCCAGATCCACCTGGCGGCCGACCACCCCGAGGGCTATGACCGCTACAGCCCGATGGTGTCGCGCCTCATGCACCTGCTGATCATCGACGTGCTGGCCACCTGCGTGGCGTTGCGTATTGGCAGCTCTCTGCAGCCGACCTTGCAACAGATGAAAGAGAACCTGCGGGCCAAGCGGTACGCGTGAGATAGCGGCACAGCCAAAGCAGGAGTCCGGCGAAAAGCAGGTACCGCCTTCGGTGCGGGACCCGTGCCAGCCAGCCAGAACGACACAGGCTCCTTGGGGAGCCTGTGATGCGGGTGATGAGCGAATGCCGTCGTCAGTTGATCTTGACGTGGCGCATGTCGACACGGTTGTCAGCCCTGTGCACCAGCTCGATGTTCTTTTTTACGGCCCAGGGAATAACCTGGTCATGAAGTGGAATGTAGGCCACCGTGTCTTTGGCAAGCAGCAGTGCCTGCGTCATCAACCGGGTGCGCGCCGCAGCATCGGTTTCGATCTTGATACGGTCTACCAGCTTGTCCATCTCCGGATTGCTGTAGCGACCAAGGTTGTATTCGCCATCGCCACCGCTGCCCACCGTGCGCACCAGTGACTGGAGGCTGTACAGGGCGTCAAACGTCGGAACGCCCCAGCCCAGCAGGTAGATACTGGCTTCGTTGCGCTGGATGATCGGGAAGAACGTCGCCATCGGCATGGTGCGCACCTTGGCCATCACACCGATGCGCGCCCACATGAGCATCACGGTCTGGCAGATGTCCGCATCATGGATGTAGCGGTTGTTGGGGCATGCCAGATCCACCTCGAAACCCTCCACGTACCCAGCGGCAGCCATCAGCCGTTTTGCCCCCTCTACATCGTAGGGAAGGCGCTTGCCAATTTCCGGGCCCCATCCCGCGGCTTGGGGCGCCACAAGTGCTCCCGTCGGCTTCCCCAGCCCGCGCATGATGCTGCGTGTGATCACGTCTGTGTCGATCGCCTGATAGAGCGCCTTGCGCACGCGCACGTCTTTCAGCGGGTTTTTGCCTTTGACGTTGGAGCCCACGAGTTCGTCGCGAAACTGGTCCATCCCGAGAAATATGGTCCGGTTTTCCAGGCCGTCTATGACCTGAAGGTTCGCATCCGAACGCAAGCGGCGCAACTCCTGCGGTGCAGGGTCAAGCACCATGTCCACTTCTCCCGACAGCAAGGCTGCGGTACGGGCCGCAGTGGACTTGACTGGGGTGTAGACAATTTCCGTCACATTGCCCGCCATGGTCCCCCACCACTGCGGGTTGCGCTTGAAAACCATGCGCACACCGGGCTGCCAGGATTCCAGCATGAAAGGGCCGGTGCCCATGGCATTGCGGTGGGCAAACGTTTCATTCGCCTTGTCTGCAAGGTTGCTGGTGTTGAGCGGGTCCGTGGCCTTGTGCTTCTCGGCCCAGGCACGGCTCATCATGCGCAACTCGGTCATCTGGCGCAGCAACACCGGGTTGGGGCTGTTGAGAAACACATCCACCGTGCCGGAATCCACTTTGACCACCTTGGCGATACCCTGCGCATAGGGGCCAAACTGCGAGGTTTTGGCCTGCGCCCGCCCCAGCGAGAACACCACATCGTCTGCGGTGAACGCTGAGCCGTCATGGAATTTGACGCCCTGGCGCAGCACGAACCGAATCTGAGTGGGGCTGATCTCCCTCCAGGAGGCCGCCAGCATCGGCTCGACTTCGAAAGTCCTGCTGTTGTAGTACACCAGGCTTTCATACACGTTGGCGTGCAGGCCGTTTTGCAGCGCGAGGTTCTGCGCGTGGATGTCCCACGTGGTGATGTCCCCCTGGCTCGTCCACTTGAAAGTCTTGGCATGGGTGACAGGAGCCCCCACACACAGGCACAGCAGAGCCACCGCCAGCGCCTTGCGAGGCGAATATTTCATCTTTGGGTTTCCTTGAGAGTGGCGTGACTGGAAGGAAACTTTCAGATCCGACCTTCTTCCACCGCGTGGCACGCGATGCGGATGCCGCCAATGGTCAACAGCTTGGGGCGCTCGGTGCGACAGCGGTCGTTCACGTGCGGGCAGCGCGGGTTGAAGGCGCAGCCGGGTGGCGGGTTCAGCGGGTTGGGCACTTCGCCCTGCACGGGGGTGCGGGCCTTGCCGGTGTCGTGCATCTTGGGGATGGCGTCGAGCAGCATGCGCGTATAGGGGTGGCGCGGCGTGTCAAACAGCGTGTGCTTGTCGGCCAGCTCCACCAGGCGGCCCAGGTACATCACGCCCACCTGGTCGCTCACGTGGCGCACCACGGCCAGGTTGTGGCTGATGAACAAGTAGGTGAGCTGCCGCTCGCGCTGCAGGTCCTTCATGATGTTGAGCACCTGCGCCTGCACCGACACGTCGAGCGCACTGGTGGGCTCGTCGCACACCAGGAACTCGGGCTCGGTAGCCAGGGCGCGCGCAATCGAGATGCGCTGGCGCTGCCCGCCCGAGAACTGGTGCGGGTACTTCACCATGTCCAGAGGCGACAGGCCGACGGACTTGAGCAGCTCGCCCACGCGCTGCTTGAGCTCGGCCTTGTCGGTGATGAGGCCGTGTTCCTTGAGCGGCTCGCCGATGATGTCTTCCACCAGCCAGCGGGGGTTCAGGCTGGCGTACGGGTCCTGGAAGATCATCTGGATGCGGCGGCGCATGGCGCGCGCATCGTTGCCCTTGAAGGCCGCGTGCGCATCCTGGTTGTCGAACGTCAGGCCGCCGCGAGTGGGCTCATACAGGCCGACCAGCAGGCGTGCCACGGTACTTTTGCCACAACCGGACTCTCCCACCAGGGCCAGGGTCTTGCCTTTTTCGATCTCGAAGCTCACGCCGTCCACGGCGTGCAGCAGGGTACGCGGCTTGCGTTCGATCACGCGGTTGAGCCAGGGAGCGGACACATCAAAGGTCTTGGCCAGGTCGTGTGCCTGCACCAGAGCCTTGCTCTTCACGGCGGGGCTCGTAGCTGTGGCGCTCATGCTGTCACCTCGGCAGTCTTCGTCGTGGCGCCAGCGTGCAGCCAGCAGGCGGCTCGGGTGGAGCCGGCATCCATCAGGTCGGGGCGGTCTGTCATGCAGCGGTCAAAGGTCTTGGGGCAGCGCGGGTTGTAGGCGCAGCCCTGGGGGATGGCGTTCAGGCGGGGCATGGCTCCGTCAATCTGGTTCAGGCGCTCGCGGTCCACCGCCATGTCGGGGATGGACGCCATGAGCCCGCTGGTGTAGGGGTGCGAGGGTTTGTTGATCACGTCATGCACAGGGCCGATCTCGGCCACGCGGCCGGCGTACAGCACGGCCACACGGTCGCAGGTCTCGGCAATCACACCCATGTCGTGGGTGATCAGCATGACGGCAGCGCCGCGCGATTTGCAGATGTTTTTCAGCAGCGTGATGATCTGCGCCTGAATGGACACGTCGAGCGCGGTGGTGGGCTCGTCGGCCACGATGAGCTTGGGCTCTGCGGCCAGGGCCAGGGCAATCACCACGCGCTGGCGCATGCCACCCGAGAACTGGTGCGGGTAGTGGTCGATGCGCTCTTCCGCGGCAGGGATGCCAGTGTCCTTGAGCAGTGCAATGGCACGCTGACGCGCCTCGGCAGGCGTGACCGGCAAGTGCGCAAGAATGGTTTCAGTGATCTGCCGGCCCACGGTGTAGAGCGGGTTCAGCGAGGTCAGTGGGTCCTGAAAGATGGCACCGATGCGACGGCCACGGATGTGGCGCATCTCTTCATTGCCGAGGTTGTCGATGCGCTGGCCTTCCAGCAGGATCTGGCCGGATGCGACGCGGCCCGGCGGTTCCAGCAGGCCGATGATGGCGGCGCCGGTAAGCGATTTGCCCGCGCCGGACTCCCCCACGACGCCCAGGATCTCGCCGGGTGCGATGGAGAAGGAAATGTCGTCCAGGGCGCGCAGGGTACCGCGGCGGCCCGGAAATTCGACTACGAGGTTTTTGACTTCTAGGAGAGACATGGGTTGTGTGCCTGCTTCAAAAATACTGCGAATGCCACTTAACGCAGGCGAGGATTCAGCGCGTCGCGCAGCCAGTCGCCCAGCAGGTTCACGGACAGGGCGATCAGCACCAGCATGGCGCCGGGGAACACGGTGATCCACCATTCGCCTGAGAACAGGTAGTCGTTGCCGATGCGAATCAGGGTGCCCAGCGAGGGCGATGTGGGTGGCGCGCCTACGCCCAGAAACGACAGCGTGGCCTCGGTGATGATGGCCGTGGCCACCTGGATGGTGGCGAGCACCATCACGGGGCCCATCACGTTGGGCAGCACATGCTTGCGCATGATGCGCAGGGGCGACACGCCGGTGACGCGGGCGGCCTGCACATATTCCTTGTTGCGCTCCACCAGCGTGGAGCCACGCACCGTGCGGGCGTACTGCACCCAGCCGGTGAGGGAGATGGAGATGATCAACACACCAAAGGCCAACGACTCGTGCGCGTTCGGGAACAGCGCGCGACCGACACCGGCAATCAGCAGGGCCACCAGGATGGCGGGGAACGACAGCATCACGTCGCACAGGCGCATCAGAACGGCATCGATCCAGCCGCCCCGAAAGCCGGCCAGCAGGCCGAACGCCACGCCCACCACCACGGACAGCACCACCGAAGCGAGGCCCACCACGAGGGAGATGCGCGCGCCATAGATGAGCGCGGAAAGGATGTCACGGCCCTGATCGTCGGTACCCAGCGGGTACTTGATGGAGCCTTCGGCACTCCAGGCCGGGGGCAGCCGGGCATCGCTGAGCTCCAGCGTAGCCAGATCAAACGGGTTGTGGGGCGCAACCCATCCGGCAAAAAGCGAACAGAACACGCAAATCAGGGCAATGGCAGCTGCCACCATCGCCATGGGCGATGTACGGAAGCTGTAGCCGATATCGCTGTCAAACCAGCGGGCAAGGGTAGTTTTCATTGTGGGAAACCAGTAAACATGCAACAACGCACGGCGCGGGTAGCAGCCGTGCGTTGCTTCCAGGCTGTCAATTAGCGATAGCTAAGTCGTACCTTCGTACTACCTCTCTACGACCTGTCGGTGTCGGTCTTTATTTCTCGATGCTCATCCACTTGAACGGCATGTAGTTGTCGGCCAGCTGCACGAGCTTGACCTTCTTGCTCACGCCCCAGGCCAGGGATTGCTGATGCAGTGGCAGATGACCAATATCGGCCGAGTGCAGGTCAAACGCTTCCTTGATCATCGCGTCACGTTTGACCTTGTCGGTCTCCGCCTGGATCTTCTTGGTCAGCTCGTCCACCTTGGGATTGCAGTAAGCACCCAGGTTGAACTGCCCCGCACCCTTGTCGTCGACACAGGCCATCAGCGCGTTCAGGGCGTTGTGTGCGTCGTAGGTGGAAGGCGTCCAGCCCAGCATGTAGAAGCTGGTGTCGCGGCGCAACACCTTGGGGAAATAGGTTCCCTTGGTCTCCGCCTGGAGGTTCACCTTGACGTTGATGCGCGACAGATTGGCGGCCACCGTCTGGCAGATGCGGCCATCGTTCACGTAGCGGTCATTGGGGCAGTTCATGGCCACTTCAAAACCGTTGGGATATCCGGCTTCCACCATGAGCTTCTTGGCGGCTTCCACATCGAAGGGCAGGCGCTTTGCATCAGGCTGGAAACCATTGATGCCAGGGCCGACCATGAGCGCAGATACGTTGGAGGCGCCGCGCATGACCGTGCGCTTGATGCCCTCGATGTCGATGGCCTGGTAGAAAGCCTGGCGCACGCGCTTGTCCTTGAAGGGGTTCTTGCCCTTGACGTTGGAGTAGAGCAGTTCATCGCGCTTTTGGTCCATGCCCAAAAAGATCGTGCGCAACTCGGGGCCCGTGATGGCGCGCGTATTTGCGCTGGCGTTCACCCGCTCGATGTCCTGCACCGGAATCGGTTCCATCACATCCACCTCGCCCGAGAGCAGGGCAGCCACGCGGGTTGCGTCGTTACCGATGGGCGTGAAGACCACTTCCGAGACATTCCCCTCGATGGTGCCCCAGTAAGTGCCGTTGCGGGTGAAAACCGAGCGGACATTCGGCTGGCGCTCGCGCAGACGGAACGGGCCGGTGCCGTTGGCGCGGAACGATGCCGCATTCTCGATGCCCTTGCGGCGATCCACCGGGCCCATGGCCTGGTTGGTCTCGCACCACTTCTTGCTCATGATGAAGACTTGCGAGATCACGTCGGGCAGGATGGGGAATGGCGTCTTGGTCTCGATTTCTACCGTATGGTCATTGATCTTGCGGACTTCCTTGAAATCATTGGTGTAGCTCTTCATGTCAGAGCCGTCCACCTGAGTCCGGGCAAAGCTGAAAACCACGTCGTCTGCAGTGAAAGGCGTTCCGTCATGAAACTGCACGCCCTTGCGCAGTTCGAAGCGCCAGACCGTAGGCGAAGTCTGCTTCCAGCTGGTCGCGAGCGCGGGGGCCAGGCTCAGATCCTTGTTGCGACCCACCAAGGGCTCGTACACATTGCTGGTCACGCTCAGCTGAAGCGACTCGTTGAGCGAGTGCGGGTCCATCGACAGGGCATCGCCCTGGTTTGCGATACGGATGGTTTGTGCGTTGGCTGTGAGCCCGGCCGCAGCCAAGGCAGCAAAGACAGCAGTAAGGGCGACTTTCTTCTGGAATTTCATAGAAATCTCCTGGTGATGAAATGGGGGCGAAGGAACGGGACAGTCGGATCGGTCTTGGTAGTGGCGTTTGTGGACGCTGTTTACAGTCAGGGTGTTGCCAGTGGCATGGCCTGCTCGATCAAGCTGGCATGCAAGGCGGAGCCCAAGGGCAAGATATCGTCGTTGAAGTCGTACCGGCTGTTGTGCAGGGCACTGCCGCTGGCGCCAGTGCCCTGGCCAATGCGCAAGTAGGCGCCCGGCTTGTTCTGCAGCATGAAGGAAAAGTCTTCTGCGCCCATGCTGGGCTCCAGGTCGCGCACCACATGGTCGGCGCCCAGCAGAGACTCGGCCACATCGCCCGCAAAAAGGGCTTCACTTTCACTATTGATCGTGGCGGGGTAGATGCGCTCGTAGTGCACGGTAGCGGTTGCGCCAAAGCCCAGTGCAATCGCGTTGCACAGTTCCTTCAGGCGCTTTTCCACCATCTCCTGCACCACGGGATCGAACGTGCGCACCGTACCCACCAGCGTGGCGGAGCCGGGCAGCACGCTGAAGGCGCCGAGATCACCCGCCTGCGCGGCGCAGATACTCACCACGGCGCTTTCAATGGGGCGCACGTTCCGCGACACGATGCTTTGGGCCGCCGTAATGATGTGCGCTGCAACGACCAACACATCCACGGTCTGGTAGGCATGGGCACCGTGTCCGCCGCGTCCGGTGATCTCGATGGTGAAGCGGTCGGCCGCTGCCATCATGGGGCCGGAGTTGATACCCACGGTGCCGGGCTTCATGGCAGGCCAGTTGTGCATTGCGTAGATCGACTGCACCGGAAACCGGTCAAACAAGCCGTCTTCCATCATCACGCGCGCACCCGCAAACCCCTCTTCACCCGGCTGAAACACCAGCACGGCGGTGCCGTCAAAGTTGCGTGTCTCGGCCAGATAGCGTGCAGCCCCCACCAGCATGGCGGTGTGGCCGTCATGACCGCAACCGTGCATGAGGCCTGGCTTGCAGGACTTCCAGGAGAAATCGTTGTGCTCGGCCAGCGGAAGTGCGTCCATGTCGGCGCGCAAGCCGACCATGCTGCCACTGGAAGTGCTGCGCCCCCGGATCACGCCCACCACGCCGGTGCGGCCAATGCCTTCATGGATCTCATCCACACCGCAGAGCGCCAACGCCTCCTTGACGCGTTTGCTGGTGTAGATCTCCTCAAAGCCCAGTTCAGGGTGAGCATGCAAGTCCCTGCGCAGCGCAGTCAGCTCAGGGTGGTACTGCGCAATGTGCGCAAACGCCCGGCCGCCGGCCTTCAGGCGTGGGCCCTGCATCAGTGGCCTCCCGCCTTGCCCACGCGCAACCGCGGATCGACGGCGAAGTACAACAGGTCCACCACCAGGTTGATCACCACGAAAATCAGTGCAATGAGACACAGGTAGGCGGCCATCACCGGGATGTCGGCGAACGTTACAGCCTGGATGAACAGCAGACCCATTCCAGGCCACTGGAACACAGTCTCGGTGATGATCGCAAAGGCGATCAGACCACCCAGTTGCAACCCCGTGATGGTCATCACAGGCACCAGCGTGTTTTTGAGCGCATGGCCAAAGTGGATAGCGCGATTGGACAAGCCCCGTGCACGCGCGAACTTGATGTAATCGGTGCGCAGCACCTCCAGCATTTCTGCACGCACCAGACGCATGATCAGCGTGAGCTGGAAGATGGCCAAGGTGATGGCTGGCAGGGTGATGTGGTGCCAGCCCTTGGCCTTGAGCAGGCCCGTGCTCCACCAGCCCATCTGCACAACTTCGCCGCGGCCGAAGCTCGGGAACCAGCCCAGCGTGACGGCGAACACCAGAATCAGCAGGATGCCGATGAGGAATGTTGGCAGGGAAACGCCCAGCAACGACAGCGTCATGAACACCTGGCTGGTGAACGTGCCGCGCTTGAGTGCGGCATATACGCCCATCGGCACGCCAATGACCAGCGCCAGGAAGGCGGCAACCAGCGCCAACTCCAGCGTTGCAGGGAAACGCTCGGCAATCAGGCGTGACACCTTGGCACCTTGGCGCAGGCTCAGGCCAAACTCACCTTGAGCGGCATTCACCAGAAAGTGCCAGAACTGCACGAAAAACGGTTTGTCCAGCCCCAGCGAAGCGCGCAGCTCGCGAATCTGTTCGGGAGTGGCATCCTGGCCCAGCAGGAACACCACGGGATCTCCTACGTACTGGAACAGCATGAAGGAGATGAAGGCCACCGTGACCATGACAATCACAGCCTGTATCAGGCGGCGCAATATAAAGGCAAGCATCGGAGAGTCGAGTGAGTGTTCGATGGGAACGCCGCAGCCACTTTTGATGGCGGGGGCGCTGTCAGGCAATACGTCGTCAAACTAAACCAAAGAGAGCAAGGGCCGCTGGGCCCTTGCTCTCAGTGTGTCGAGGATAAATCAGTTCACCTTGACCGTACGCATGTCCACGCGGTTATCTGCGCGATGGACGAGCTCAATATTCTTCTTTACCGCCCATGGGATTACCTGGTCATGCAAAGGAATGTGAGACACCGTGTCGTTGGAAAGCTGCAGTGCTTCCGTCAGCATGCGGGAGCGCACAGGAGCATCGGTCTCCGCCTTGATGCGGTCCACCAGATAGTCCATGCGCTGGTTGCTGTAGCGGCCTACGTTGTAATTGCCGTCGCCACCCTGACCCACCGTACGCACGAGGGACTGCAGGCTGTACAGGGCGTCAAACGTCGGAACGCCCCATCCCAGCATGTAGATGCTGGCCTCGTAACGCTGGATCATGGGGAAGTAGTTCACCAGCGGCAACGTGCGCAGCTTGGCCTTCACACCCACACGGGACCACATGGCAGTAACGGCCTGGCAGATGGCTTCGTCATTGATGTAGCGATTGTTCGGGCAGGCAAAGTCGACTTCAAAACCGTCCGGGTACCCGGCTTCTGCCAGGAGCTTTTTGGAAGCCTCGACGCTGTAGGGAAAACGCTTGCCAACAGCTTCCGTATAGCCGGCCACCTGAGGCGCCACGATCGTGCCCGTGGGTTTGCCCAGCCCACGCATGATGTTGCGCGAAATGGTTTCTGCGTCGATGGCCTGATACAGGGCCTTGCGCACGCGAACATCTTTGAGCGGGTTTTTGCCCTTGATGTTGGAGCCTGGCAGCTCATCGCGGAACTGATCCATGCCCAGGAAGATGGTGCGATTCTCGATACCATCGATCACCTTCAGGTCGGGGCTGGCACGCAGACGGCCCAGATCCTGGGGTGTGGGGTCGAGCACCATGTCCACTTCGCCTGACAACAGTGCCGCAATGCGCGTGGCAGCGGACTTGATTGGCGTGTACACGATCTCAGTCACGTTGCCGTCCATCTTGCCCCACCAGTTGGGATTGCGCTTGAACACCATCTTCACATCAGGTTGCCAGGATTCGAGCGTGTAGGGGCCCGTGCCCATGGCATTGCGGTGCGCGAAGTTTTCGTCGGACGCCTTCATGTCCTTCGGGTCCACCGACTTGTTCTTTTCAGCCCAGGCCTTGCTCATCATGCGCAGTTCGGTCATCTGACGCAGCAATACCGGGTTTGGTGCAGCCAGCATGACGTCAATGGTTTGCGCGTCCACCTTCACCACTTTACTGATGCCCTGCACGTAGGGCGTGAAGTTGGAAGTCTTGGCCATGGCGCGCTGTATTGAATACACAGCATCATCGGCCGTGAACGCGGAGCCGTCATGGAACTTCACGCCCTGGCGGAGCGTAAAACGCATCTGCGTGGGGCTTATCTCCTTCCACGCAGTGGCAAGCACGGGCTCCACGTCAAATGTCTTGCTGTTGTAGTACACCAGGCTTTCATACACATTCGCATGCAGCCCGTTTTGCAGCGCATTGTTCTGCGAATGAATATCCCAAGTGGAAATTTCCCCCTGGCTGGCCCACTTGAATGGCTTGGCATGCAAGGCGGGGGCTGCGAGCAAGGCCACAGCAGCGGCCACCGACAACAGACTGAAATTGAGTTTCATGGAACCCTCTTGATTAAAAGTTTTACTATGCAGTAAAGGTTGCTCTATAGCTAACGGGAAATCCCTGAATACCAAGCTGCAGTGGGGTTTTGTACCGTTGTGATAGCAGTGATATCAAGGCCGAAATTCCATTTTCGCAACTCAAAACAAGCAAAAACCGCGCCATAACGATTACTCATAAAAAAACCGCCAACCCGAAGGGTGGCGGTTTTTTTGGCTAATGGTCACTGGCTTACGCCAGCACCCCATCAGAAGTTGTGGCGAACACCCACGGAGAAGTGGTTCTTTGCGCCGGTAACCAGCTTCTTGTCGCCGTCCTTGTAGTAGGCAGCGTAAGCGAACGTGCGCTTGGACAGGGCGTACTTGCCTTCCAGCAGCACGTCGGTGTCCTTGAACTCGGTATCGCGAGCGATATCGAGGGTCAGAGCGAATGCACCCAGGGGCACGGTAGCGCCGAGGGTGAAGCCCTTGGGATCTGCATCCGTACCAGCGATATCAGAATCTTGCAACGAACCGGCGATCTTGAATGCACCGAAGTCATACGAAGCACCCAGTGCCAGACCGTCATTGCCGTTCTTCACGCTGTTGTACGACAGAGCAGTAGCCAGAGGGCCGTTTGCGTAGATCAGGTTCAGGTCGTACTTGGCATTGCCACCGTTGTCAGGCTTCATCACGTAGCCAAACGAGCCGGAGAAACCACCCATCTTGGGCGTGTTGTACATGAACATGCTGTTGTTACGAGGACCAGCGGCAGCGTAGCCGAATTGGGTGCCCACAACAGAGTAGTTAGCGGTGCCGGTCAGTTCCCAAGCAGCGATACCGAAGAAGCTGGGGTTCAGGGCACGACCCATTTGGAACTTACCAAAACCACCCGACAGAGCCACGAAAGCAGCACGATTCCAAGCACCTGCAGCGCCGCCCGTCAGAGCGCCGTTTTCCAGGTTCACGCCTTGTTCGAAGTTGAAGGAAGCCGTCAGACCGCCGCCCAGATCTTCAACGCCACGCAGGCCGATACGGCTAGTACCGTTGTTCATGATGCTGGCCGAACCCATTTGGGCGCTAACACCGCTGGACTTGACCAGGGCTGCATCGGCCACGCCGTACAGGGTCACGGACGATTGAGCCATTGCAGCGCCGGAAGCAGCCAGCACGGCCAGGGCAATCAGGGATTTTTTCATTGCGAGTTACTCCAAGGTTAAACATAGGGCGCCGGTACGGGGGGTCTATGGTGAATGCACACCTGCACAGTCCCGCCGGTTCCCCGGGCCAACCTCCTGGTGGGGAAGTTGCTCTTATTGCACCAGACCCGGCCCGGTTTCGCAAAGGAATTCACCCACAATCGGGTCGAAAGGGGAAATTCGTTGCAGTGTTGCAACATTTCACCAAGTCCCGTCAAAATCGGGGAGTTGACGCACCGGGGAGGTGCCCCGCCCGGCTTTTATTTGTATCGGAGTGCAATTTGTGTTGCACATCCCGCCACCTCAAAGGTTTACATGGACGCGCTCCTGACCGCAGCAGACAACGCATTGCGCACACTCTTTGCCAAGCCCCTGGCTTCCGAGAAGTCACCGGCCCACGGCGTGCCCGAGGCAGCCCTCGATCCGGCACAGAAGAAGCTGGCCGGAGCCTTGATGCGGGTCAATCACGTGGGTGAAGTGTGCGCCCAGGCGCTGTACACGGCGCAGGCCGCCGTCACGCGGGACCCGCAGTTGCGCGCCCATCTCCAAGAGGCCGCAAGAGAAGAAACGGACCACCTCGCGTGGACACAGCAGCGCCTGGATGCCCTGGGCGCCCGCCCCAGCATTCTCAACCCGGTCTGGTTTGCGGGCGCCTTCGCCCTGGGCCTGGTGGCCGCCAAGGTCAGCGACCGGGCCAGCCTGGGATTTGTGGTGGAAACCGAGAAGCAGGTGGCGGAACACCTGAGCGGACATCTGGGCCGGCTACCGCTGCAGGATGTGGCGTCCCGGGCCGTGGTGGCGCGCATGAAAGAAGATGAAGAGCGGCATGCAGCACAGGCCCGGGCGTCAGGGGCGCTGGAGTTGCCCGCGCCTGCCCGTGCAGCCATGCGTGCGGCCGCAAAGGTCATGACCACCACGGCGCACTACCTCTGAAGTGGTTGCGGGTCGGTCCCGCAGGTCGGCCGCTTCAGGCTTCGTTCACCTCGAAACTGGTGGTGATGTCGGCCGTCTTGCCCAGCATGATGCTGGCCGAGCAGTATTTGTCATGGCTCATCGCTATCGCCCGCTCCACTGCCGCGGCTGGTATGGCCTTGCCGGCCACCGTGAAGTGCATGTGGATTTTGGTGAAAACCTTGGGATCGGTGTCGGCACGCTCCGTGGTCAGTTTGACGGTACAGCCACGCACATCGTGGCGGCCGCGCCTGAGGATCAACACCACGTCATACGCCGTGCAGCCGCCGGTGCCGGCGAGCACGGTTTCCATGGGGCGAGGGGCGAGGTTCTGACCGCCGTTGGCGGGGTGGGTGGCATCCGGGGCGCCGTCCATGGTCAGGACATGGCCGCTGCCGGTTTCGGCCACAAAACCCATGCCCGACCGTGTTCCGGCCCCGCCCGTCCAGCTGACTGTGCATTCCATTTGTATTTCTCCTTGGTGACTGTGTTTTGACGTGGTTTTTTCGCACGGAATCATCCGGTGCGACAAATTTGATGAGGATTTTGCTGCAATGCAACACAACTCGCGCTAAACTTCGATCCAAGCGCTGCTTTTCAATCAATAACGAAGCAGATGGAACAAAGACCGAAACGAAGTTTCCAGCTTTTTCCCCGCACCGATTGTCTCCTCCATCTCCTCAAAGGATGGATTCAGCCCCAGGCCTCACGGCCCGGGGCTTTTTTTTGGCCCGGCGCACGGCGCGTGTGCGTTCACCGCTTGGCGCCCTTGGAAACCGACCCCCTATGATGTGGCCCCGCCCACTGCGCTGCGGCGGTCTTCACCTTGCTCCTGCCATGCCCCTGCACCTCACCCCCGCCGACTACCTCAAAAAAATCCTGACCGCCCGCGTGTACGACGTGGCCATGGAGTCGGCGCTGGAGCCCGCCAGGAACCTCAGCCGCCGCCTGCACAACAAGGTGCTTCTGAAGCGCGAAGACCAGCAGCCCGTGTTCAGCTTCAAACTACGGGGCGCCTATAACAAGATGGCGCACCTCACGCCAGAGCAACTGGCACGCGGGGTGATCTGCGCCTCGGCCGGCAACCACGCGCAAGGCGTGGCCATGAGCGCCCACAAGCTGGGCACGCGCGCCGTGATCGTGATGCCCACCACCACGCCGCAGCTCAAGATCGACGCCGTGAAGACGCTGGGCGGCGAGGTGGTGCTGTTTGGCGAGAGTTATTCCGATGCCTACGGCCATTCGGTGAAGCTGGAGAAGGAACAGGGCCTGACCTTCGTGCACCCGTTTGACGACCCGGACGTGATTGCCGGCCAGGGCACCATCGCCATGGAGATCCTGCGCCAGCTGCAAAGCCTGGGCAGCAACCGGCTCGATGCCGTGTTCGTGGCCATTGGCGGCGGCGGACTCATCTCGGGTGTGGCCAACTACATCAAGGCCGTGCGGCCCGAGATCAAGGTGATCGGCGTGCAGATGAACGACTCGGACGCGATGATCCAGTCAGTGAAAGCCCACCAGCGCGTGACGCTGGCCGATGTGGGCCTGTTCTCCGACGGCACCGCCGTGAAGCTGGTGGGCGAGGAAACCTTCCGCGTGGCACAGGGCCTGGTGGACGACTACATCACCGTCGATACCGACGCCGTCTGCGCTGCCATCAAGGACATCTTTGTGGACACGCGCAGCATCGTCGAACCCGCAGGGGCGCTGGCCGTGGCGGCCATCAAGCAGTACGTGGCCGATAAGAAAACCAGGGGCGAGACCTACGCCGCCATCCTGTGCGGCGCCAACATGAACTTCGACCGCCTGCGCTTCGTGGCCGAGCGGGCCGAGGTGGGCGAGGAGCGCGAGGCGCTGCTGGCCGTGACGATTCCGGAAGAACGCGGCAGCTTCCGCCGCTTTTGCGAGGTGGTGGGCGGCCTGCCGGGCGGCCCGCGCAACGTGACCGAGTTCAACTACCGCATCAGCGACGCCGCCCAGGCCCATGTGTTCGTGGGCATCACGACCAATGGCAAGGGCGAATCGGAAAAGATCGCCAGGAATTTCGGCCGCCACGGTTTCGAGGCGCTGGACCTGACGCACGACGAGCTGGCCAAGGAGCACCTGCGCCACCTGGTGGGCGGGCATTCAGCCCTGGCGCAGGACGAGCGGCTGATGCGCTTCACCTTCCCCGAGCGGCCCGGCGCGCTGCTCAAGTTTTTGAGCCTGATGCAGCCGACCTGGAACATCAGCCTGTTCCACTACCGCAACCAGGGCGCCGACTATGGCCGCATCCTCGTGGGCATGCAGGTGCCGGCCGAAGACGCCGCCACGTTCGACGCCTTCCTGGCCACGCTGGGCTACCCCTACGTGGAAGAGACGCTGAACCCGGCCTACCGGCTGTTCCTGCGGTCCAAATAACCGGAATATGAGTCAAATTGGCCTCCGGCGCTTATCCAGCAAGCGCTGGCAGCTATCAAATCTGACATAACCATAGTCCGTTCATGCAAGCCCTGCGCCACTACCTGCTGGCCGTGCAGTTCTTCACGCGCATACCGGTCACCGGGCGGCTGGCGGCTTGGGTGGGCTACAGCCCCGCCATGCTGCGCGCCAGCGCGGCGCACTTTCCGGGCATCGGCTGGCTGGCGGCGCTGCTGTCTTCGGCGGTGTATGCCGCGCTGCACTGGGCGCTGGCGCCCAACCCGCTGGCCCCGGCCGTGGCCGCCGTGTTCTGCACCATTGCCACGGTGCTGATGACCGGCGGTTTCCATGAAGACGGCTTGGCCGATGTGGCCGACGGCCTGGGCGGCAGCTACGACCGCGAACGCGCGCTGGACATCATGAAGGACTCGCGCATCGGCGCGTTTGGCGCCATGGCGCTGGTGCTGGCGCTGCTGGCCAAGCTCAGCCTGCTGGCGCTGCTGGGTGCCCACAGCCTGCTGGCCGCCGTGGCCGCGCTGGTGGGGGCGCATGTGCTGTCGCGCTTTTGGCCGCTGCTCATCGTGCGCAGCCTGCCGCATGTGGGCGACACGGCGCGGTCCAAAAGCAAGCCGCTGGCCGACCAGATTTCAGGCCCCGCACTGGTGGCAGCCGTTTTATGGTGTTTTGTGCCGCTGACTCTTGTCTGGCAAGCGCAAGAAGCTATATTTTTGATAGCATCCGTGCTGGCAAGTGTCTTTGCGGCCGCCTGGATGGCCCGGTGGTTCGCGCGCAGGCTGCAGGGCTTCACGGGCGACTGCCTGGGCGCCACGCAGCAGGTCAGCGAAATCGGCTTTTACCTGGGCGCGGCGCTGGCCCTGCGCTGGGTGTGAGGCGCATGGCCCGCCTCTGGCTGGTGCGCCACGCAGCACCGCTGGTCGCGCCGGGCACCTGCTACGGCGCGCTGGACGTCGCTGCCGATATCGCCGCCACCCGAGCTGCCGCACAGCGCCTGGCCCGCGAGCTACCTCCGCAGACCAGACTGGTGCATTCAACGCTACAAAGATGTGAGCTGCTCGCGCAATCACTGCAAGCGCTGCTGCCTGATTTGACTCCAAAACCCGACGCCCGCCTGCGCGAGATGGACTTTGGCGACTGGGAGGGGCGCCCCTGGGACGCCATTGCCCGTAGCGACATCGACGCCTGGACCGCCGCCTTCGCCAGCTACCGCCCGGGCCACGGGGAAAACCTGTCGGCCGTGCTGGCCCGCGTGGCGGCTGCACTGGAGGACCATTGCACCGGGGCCACGCAAGATGTGGTGTGGGTCACCCACGCCGGGGTGATCCGCAGCGTGGCGTGGCTCATGAAGCACGGCGCCAGCGCCCTGCCGCGCTCGGAAGAATGGCCCACTGCCGCGCCGAGCTGGGGCGAGTGGGAGCGGATCGAGCTGGGTTAGACCCCGGACCAGCGCCCCCGACAGGAATCACCGCTGAAGCGGCATGTCCAGCGTGAGGGTGGCCGGCCCCGCCGCATCGGGGCCCAGCTGGGCCTGGCGGGGGCCCAGTGCCTGCAGCACCAGCCCTTCCTCCACCGCAGCGCCCACCCGGAACGGCTTGGCAGGTTTGCCGTCCACCGCAATCAGCGCCGCGCCCCCGCCGCTGCTGCGCCCCGAAAGCACGCCAATCAACGCAAACCGGCTGGCCAGAGAAGCCACAGGCGCCGCGGGCGCAGCACCCGGCGCTTCGGGCGCCGCGCCCAACAGGCGGGCGAGGGCCTGGGCGTCGGGCACCACAGACGCGGGCAGCACCACGGGAGCGCCGGGGCCGGCCGCCGGGGCCGACAGGCGCAGTCCCCAAAAGACCACACTGGCGCCCGCGGCGGCCCACAGTGCCAGAGTCCCCAGACGGACGCCCCATTTGCTGTATGTGTTGGTCACCATGCGCGGATTATGATTCACGCGATCCGACCCTCCGAGAGACCGCCTGCAGTGATCACTTCCTTTCCTCTCTTCGTGCGCTCCGCCCCCCGCCGCCTGGCCCGGACCGTGGCCCGTGGCTTCACCCTCATCGAGCTGATGGTGGTTCTGGTCATCATCGGCGTGCTGGCCGCCCTCATCGTGCCCAATGTGCTGGACCGCGCCGACGACGCCCGGGTGACTGCCGCCCGCACCGACATCACCAACATCATGCAGGCGCTCAAGCTCTACCGCCTGGACAACCAGCGCTACCCCACGGCCGAGCAGGGCCTGCAATCGCTGATCAACCGGCCCACCGCAGGCCCGGCGCCGATCAACTGGAAGCTGTACCTCGAAAAGCTGCCCAACGACCCCTGGGGCCGCCCCTACCAGTACCTGAACCCCGGCATCAAGGGGGAGATCGACGTGATGTCGTTCGGCGCCGACGGCCAATCGGGCGGCGAAGGCAAGAATGCCGATATTGGCAGCTGGCAGTGAAGATGGCCCCCACGGTCGCGCACTGCGTGTCGCTCCCTGCCCCCCGAGGGGGCCGCATTTCGCCTTGGGGCGGCCCGGCGGCGAAACCGTTGGCCCCCACGGTCGCGCACTGCGTGTCGCTCCCTGCCCCCCGAGGGGGCCGCATTTCGCCTTGGGGCGGCCCGGCGGCGAAACCGTTGGCCCCCACGGTCGCGCACTGCGTGTCGCTCCCTGCCCCCCGAGGGGGCCGCATTTCGCCTTGGGGCGGCCCGGCGGCGAAACCGTTGGCCCCCACGGTCGCGCACTGCGTGTCGCTCTTGGCCTGCACCGCGCGCCGCAAGCGTTCATGAACCGCTCATGAACCGCTCACGCGGCTTCACGCTTCTGGAGTTGCTGGTGGTCGTCAGCATCGTCGCGCTGGCCACTGCCGGCGTGGGGCTGGCCCTGCGCGACAGCGGGCAGGCGCTGATCGAGCGCGAGGCGGCACGGCTGGCAGCACTGCTCGAATCGGCACGGGCGCAGTCGCGGGCTGGCGGCATTCCCGTGCGCTGGCGCGGCGACGCAGGCGGTTTCCGCTTCGAGGGTTTGCCACCCAGTGCCCAGGCGGCACTGCCCAGCCAATGGCTGGACGCGGGCACCACGGTGCTGGTACCCACGGTGCTGGTGCTGGGGCCCGAGCCGCTCATTGGCCCGCAGCAGGTGCTGATCACCCACCAGGCCCATCCCGAACGCACGCTGCGCGTGGCCACCGACGGCGTGCGCCCCTTCACGGTCGAGCCCGCCCGGTGAGCACACGGCGCGCCCCTCTCCGCCGCGCGCCACAGCGCGGCTTCACGCTGGTGGAGGTGCTGGTGGCACTGGGCATCGTCGCGATCGCGCTCATGGCGGGCTTGCAGGCCACCACCGCCCTCACCCGCAATGCCCTGCGCCAGTCCGACATCGTGCTGGCCCAGCTGTGCGCCGAGAACGAACTGGTCGCGGCGCGCCTGTCGCGGCAGATGCCCAGCGTGGGCGACAGCACGGTCACCTGCGAGCAGGCGGGGCGCCAGCTCACGGTGGCGCTGATCGTGCGCCCCACGCCGAACCCGAGTTTCCGCCGGGTTGATGCGCAGGTACTGGATGGCAGCAACTCCATCCTGCGGGTGTCCACCATCGTCGGAAGATACTAGCGATGCCCCCCCTGAGCCGCTTTGCGGCATCCCCCCGAGGGGACGACGGCCTTAGCTGCGGGGCGGCCCTTGCTGGCCGTCCTCGCGATGGCGCCACGCCGGTTTCGAAGGCCCGGGGCTCGCGCGGCTTCACCCTGGTCGAGCTGCTGCTGGCCATTGCGGTGATGAGCCTGCTGGCCATCCTGAGCTGGCGCGGGCTGGATGGCATGGTGCGGGCGCAGGAGATCACGCGGCAGCGGGCCGACGAGATGCTGGTGCTGCAGGCCGCGCTGGGCCAGTGGGGGGCGGACCTCGATGCGCTGCTGCCGATTGCCAACACCACACCGCTCGATTGGGACGGCCAGGTGCTGCGCCTGACCCGGCGCAGCAGCGCGGTGCCCGACGAAGGCGCGCTGGTCGTGGCCTGGACGCGCCGGGGCACGCAGGGTGCGGGCCAGTGGATGCGCTGGCAGTCGCCGCCCGTGCGCACCCGCGCCGACTGGCAGGCGGCATGGCAGCTGGCCGCGCAGTGGGCGCGCAGCCCGGGCGAGGCCGAGAGACGCTACGAAATGACGCTGATGCCCCTGCAGGAATGGCAGATCTTCTACTACCGGGGCGGGGCGTGGACCAACCCCCTCTCCAGCACCGGCACCAGCCCGGCGGGCACCACTGCCCTTCCGGATGGTGTGCGCCTGCAGATCACCCTGCCGCCCGGCCAGGCCCTGGCCGGACGGCTGACGCGCGACTGGGTCAACCCCGTTCTGGGCGGGGGGCGGTCATGAGCGCCCGGCCCGGCGAGCGCCGGATTCGAACGCAGCGTGGCGCGGCGCTGCTGCTGGCCATGCTCACCGTCACGCTGGTGGCCACGTTCGCGGCGTCGGCCATGTGGCAGCAATGGCGTGCTGTCGAGGTCGAAACCGCCGAGCGCGGCCACGTGCAATCGGCCTGGATTCTGGTGGGCGCGCTGGACTGGTCGCGCCTCATCCTGCGGGAGGACGGGCGCGCGGGCGGCGCGGACCACCTGGCAGAGCCCTGGGCCGTGCCGCTTCAAGAGGCCCGGCTGTCCACCTTTCTCGCGGCCGACAAGAACGTGAGCCAGGTGGATGACGCCAGCACCGACACCACCGAGGCCTTTCTTTCCGGCCAGATTTCGGACCTGCAGGGCCGCCTGAACCTGCGCAACCTGACGGGAACCGCGGCCGACCAGGCCGTGACGCTGGCGCAGTTCACCCGCCTGTTCGAACGCCTGGGGCTGCCCCGGCAAGAGCTCACCCTGCTGGCCAGCGGCCTGCAGCGTGCCCAGGCCGCGCCCGCAGAGGACAGCAGCACCGACGCCCCGCTGATGCCCCCCTCCGTCTCGCAGCTGGGCTGGCTGGGTCTCGCGCCGGCCACCATTGCCGCGCTGAGTCCGCACGTAACTCTGCTGCCGGTGCGCACGCCGGTCAACATCAACACGGCCAATGTGGACGTGCTGATGGCCGCCATTGAGGGGCTGGACATGGCTTCTGCCCAGCAGATCGTGCAGACCCGCGAAACCCGCCACTTCCGCACGCTGGAGGATGTGCGGCCACTGCTGGGCGCCAGCTACGACCGTTCCGTCGGCTCGCTCGCGGTCGCCTCGTCCTATTTCGAGGTGCGCGGGCGCCTGCGCCTGGGCGATGCCATGGTGGACGAGCGTTCGCTGGTGCGAAAGATCGGCATGGAGGTCACCACGCTGTGGCGCGAACGCGGCGCGTTCGACCGCGAAACTGCCGACACCCCGCAACAGGCCCTGCGATGAGAAGTGCGCCCACCACAACCCGACCCCGGCAGGACCGGGCGCCGTCATGCCTGCCCCCTAAAATGGCCTGCAAAACCCGTCCATGAGCACCCTCATCCTTTTCCTGCCATCGGCCCGCCCGGGCCCCGCCACCGAATACAGCTACACGCTGACGGCGGACGGCCACACCGCCCTTCGCCACGCCACGGCCCCGGCCGCCCTGCTGCCCGAGCCCACCCGCCCCGGCGGCGAGGTGGTGGCCGTGGTGCCCGCGCGGGCACTGTCGTGGCAGCGCGTACAGCTCCCCCCGGGCCTGCCGCTGGGCGCAGGCCAGCAGACGCCGCGCCTGCGGTCGGTGCTGGAAGGCCTGCTGGAAGACCGCGTGCTGGACGACGCCGCCCAGCTGCACTTTGCCATCGAGCCCGGCGCGCACGCAGGCGCGCCTGTGTGGGTGGCCGTGTGCGACCGGGCCTGGCTGCGGGAACACCTGCAGGCCCTGGAAGCTGCGGGCCGCCACGTGGCCCGTGTGGTGCCCGAATTTGCCCCCGGCCCCACGCCCAGTGGCCGCCCCGAACTGTGCGCCCTGGGCACGCCTGAAGACGCCTGCGTGGTGCTGACCGGCCAGGGTGCGGACCACGGCGTGGCCGTGCTGCCCCTGTCCAGCATGGCCATGGCACTGGCGCGCGCCGGCACGGTGGCAGGCACTGGCCCCGAGGACGAGGATGCCGCACCCCTGGTGCGCGCCGAGCCTGCCGTGGCCGCGCTGGCCGAGCAAACGCTGGGGCAGCGCGCCACGCTGCACACGGCCAGCCAGCGCGCGCTGGAGGCCGCGCGCGGCGACTGGGATCTGGCGCAGTTCGAACTGGCCAGCACGGGCCGCACCCGGGCCCTGCGCAAGGCTGGCAGCGTGGCCAGTGCACTGCTGCATGCCCCGCAGTGGCGCGCTGCGCGCTGGGGTGCCGTGCTGCTGGTGGTGGCGCACCTGGTCGGGCTCAATGCCTGGGCCTGGAAGGAGCGCCAGACACTGGCCGCCAAACAGACCGCCGTGCGCACGCTGTTGACCCAGACCTTCCCCAAGGTGCAGGTGGTGGTGGATGCACCGTTGCAGATGGAGCGCGAGCTGGCGCAACTGCGGCAGGCAGCGGGCAGCGTTTCACCGCGCGACCTGGAGCCGCTGCTGGCTGCCGCCGGCACGGCCCTGCCCGCAGGTCGCCAGCCGACCACCATCGAATACTCGCCCGGCGAGCTGCGCCTGCGGGGCGTTGCCCTGGCCCCGGATGAAGAACCCGCACTGTCGGCCCGCTTGCAGGCCGCCGGCTACCGGGCGCAGCTGGACGACGGCAGCCTGCTGCTGCGCGCGGAAGGCACCCCATGACACGCAAGACCCCCTCCCCCACCTCTGCAGCACTGGCCGCTCGCTGGCAGGCACTGGCACCGCGCGAGCAGACGCTGGTGCTTGCGGCCTGCGGCCTGGTCGCGTTCGCGCTGCTGTGGTGGCTGGCGCTGGCCCCTGCCCTGTCCACGCTGCGTGACGCACCCGCGCGCCATGCCGAGCTGGACGCGCAACTGCAGCGCATGCAAAGCCTGCGCGCCGAGGCCCAGCAGCTGCAGGCAGCGCCCGCCACCGGGCGCGGCGACGCAGCCGGTGCACTGCGCACCGCACTCGCGCAGCGCCTGGGCAACACGGCGCAGCTCAACATGGTGGGCGACCGCGCCACGGTCACGTTCAAGGGGGCCCCGGCCGATGCGCTGGGCCAGTGGCTGGCACAGGCCCGCAGCAATGCCCGGGCCGCCCCGGTCGAGGCACGCCTCACGCGCAGCACAGCGGCACCCGTTGCAGGCACTGCACCAGCCATGCTGGGCAATCCCCCACCCGACATGCCCCGCTGGGATGGCACCCTGGTGCTCGCGCTGCCCCCCGGCCAGCCTTGAGCACATCCTTCTCATTTCTGCCAAGCACCCGTGGTCAGCCCCTCCCGCCCTCGCAAAGCCCCTGCAGCCGCCCGTGCGCCCCTGAGCGCCTGGGGCTGGGCACTGCTGGGCGCAGTGGCGGGCGTGCTCCCGGCGGTGGTGGTGTTTGCCCCCGCACACTGGCTGGCCGGTGCGGTGGCCGGCGCCACCGGCGGCCAGGTGCAGCTGCTGCAGGCGCGCGGCACGGTCTGGACAGGCTCGGCACAACTGGTGCTGACCGGCGGCGCTGCCAGCCAGGACCGCGCCGCCCTGCCCGGCAGCGTGGACTGGAAGCTGCGCCCCGCACTGGGCGGCGTGCGTGCGCAGCTGAACACCAGCTGCTGCACCCCCGCGCCCCTGCAGGCACAGGCGCGCGTGCGCTGGGCCGGTGTGCAGCTGGCGGTGGCCGATGGCCAGAGCCAATGGCCCGCCGCCTTGCTGGCCGGGCTGGGCACCCCCTGGAACACGCTGCAACCCCAGGGCCAGCTGGCCCTGCGCACCCAGGCCCTGACTGTGAACTGGGCCGCGGGCCGCATGGTGCTGGGGGGCCAGGCCGAGGTGCAGGCACGGGCCATGTCCTCGCGCCTGTCCACCCTGCGCCCCATGGGCAGCTACCGGCTTGTGTTTCAGGGTGGTGATGTGCCCACGCTCACGCTCAGCACCCTGGACGGGCACCTGCAGCTCAGCGGCACCGGCCAGTGGGTGGGCCAGCGCCTGCGCTTTGCGGGCGAGGCCAGCGCCAGCCCGGAGCGTGAGGCGGCCCTGTCCAATCTCCTGAACATCATCGGACGGCGCAGTGGCGCGCGCTCCATCATCACCGTAGGTTGACTTTATGAACTTCCTGTTTTCGCCACACCTGCGATTCGCTCTCAAAACAATAGCTGCCAGCGCTTTACTGGCAAGCGCCAGCGGCCAAATTGTTGCTCAAACTGCTGTGAGCACGGGCACCGGCAGCGTGCGCCAGAGCGAACCGGTGACGCTGAACTTTGCCAACGCCGAGATCGAGGCCGTTGCGCGCACCATGGCCACCATCACCGGCCGCAACGTGGTGGTGGACCCGCGCGTCAAAGGCCAGCTCAACCTGGTGACGGAACGCGCTGTGCCCCCGGCTGCGGCGTTCCAGCAGTTCCTGGCGGCGCTGCGGCTGCAGGGCTTCACGGTGGTGGAGGCGGCCGGCCTGTACAAGGTGGTGCCCGAGGCCGACGCCAAGCTGCAGGGTGGCAGCGTGAGCGTGGTGCAAGGAAGCAGCGGCAGCGCGCCCGCGGGCGGGCAGATCGTCACGCAGATCTTCAAGCTCAACTTTGAAAACGCGGCCAACCTCGTGCCGGTGCTGCGCCCGCTCATCAGCCCCAACAACACCATCAACGTGAACCCCGGCAACAACTCGCTGGTGATCACCGACTACGCCGACAACCTGCAGCGCCTGGCGCGCATCGTGGCCGCCATGGATGTGTCCAACGCCAGCGATGTGGAGGTGATCCCGCTGCGCAATGCCATTGCCACCGACATGGCGCCGCTGGTGGCGCGCCTGATCGACGGCAGCGGCACCGCAGCGGCGCCCGCGGCGGGCGCGGCGCCCGGCCAGGCCGACACCTCGTTCAAGACCACGCTGATTGCCGAGCCACGCAGCAATTCGCTGATCCTGCGCGCCGCCAACCCGGCCCGCGTGGCCCTGGTGCGGTCGCTTGTGGAGCGGCTGGACCAGCCGCCTGCGCCGGGCAGCAGCGCGGCCAGCGGCAACATCCATGTGGTCTATCTGAAAAACGCCGACGCCACCAAGCTGGCCACCACGCTGCGCGCTGCCATGGCAGCGATGGGCACCGGCGGCGGTGCGGGCGCCAGTTCGGCGGGCAGCACGGCACCGGCACCGTCCGGTGGCGGGCTCAGCGGCAACAGCGCCGGCGGCCTGTCGGCGGGCGGCGGGCTGTCGGGCTCCAGCACCAACACAGGGCTGGGCATGGGCAGCAGCATGGGCAGCGGTACCAGCAACGAGCCTTCCACCGGTGGGCAGATCCAGGCCGACCCCACCACCAACTCGCTGATCATTACCGCACCCGAGCCCCAGTACCGCCAGCTGCGCGCCGTGATCGACAAGCTCGACGGGCGCCGCGCCCAGGTGCTGGTGGAAAGCCTGATCGTCGAAGTCTCGGCCAACAAGTTGGCCGAGTTCGGCATCCAGTGGCAGGGCATCCTCGGCAAGCAGGGCGATGGCACGGTGGGCGTGATCGGCACCAACTCCGGCCAGGCCGGGGCGAACATCCTGGGCATTACCGCAGCCCTCGCGTCGGGCAACCCGGCCGCCATTGGCAGCGCGGTAACAGGCTCCAACGGCCTCAGTCAGGGTCTGAACCTCGCCCTGGCGCCGCGCATCAATGGCCAGTACTACCTGGGCGCCCTGGCCAATTTTCTGCAAAACAGTGGCGATGCCAACGTGCTCTCCACCCCCAACCTGATGACGCTGGACAACGAGGAAGCCAAGATCATCATTGGCGACAACGTGCCGTTTGTCACCGGCTCGTACGCCAACACGGGCAACAACAACACCGTCAACCCGTTCACCACCGTGGAGCGCAAGGACGTGGGGCTGATGCTCAAGGTGCGCCCGCAGATCAGCGAGAACGGCACCGTCAAGATGTCCATCTACCAGGAAGTCTCCAAGATCGACCGCGCCACGCTGGGCTCCATCAACGGGCCCACGACGAGCAAGCGCGCCATCGAGTCGAATGTGGTGGTGGACGACGGCAGCATCATCGTCATCGGCGGCCTGCTGGAGGACAGCTACTCGCAAAGCCAGGACAAGGTGCCCGTGATGGGCGACATCCCCGTGCTGGGCAACCTCTTCAAGAGCGAGAACCGCTCGCGCAACAAGACCAACCTCATGGTGTTCCTGCGGCCCATCGTGGTGCGTGACAACGCCACCAGCGAGGCGCTGATGATCGACCGTTACGAAGCCATCCGTGCATTGCAGCAGGCCACCCAGCCGGCGCCCAGCACGGTGATGCGCTCGGTGTCCGGTGCGCCTGTGCTGCCGGCCTTGCCGCCCAGGCCGGACGCCACCGGCGCCACCCCCGCACCGCTGCCAGCCAGCCCCGTGCAACCCCGTTTGCCCTGACCCCCATGCGCCACCCCCTGCCCTACGCCTTTGCGCGCACGGCCCAGCTGCTGCTGGAAGATGACGGCCACCAGCTGGTGCTGTGGCACGGCCCCAGCCCCGATGCGGGGGCGCTATCCGAAGTGCTGCGCAAGCATGCCGTGCAGCAGCTGCTGCCGCTCGATGCCCCGGCCCTGGCCCAGCGCATCAGCGCCGCCTATTCGCACAGCGAATCGAGCGCCGCCACCGTGGTGAGCGAGGTCGAAAGCGATGCCGACCTCTCCCGCATGATGCAGGAGCTGCCTGCCGTGGAGGACCTGCTGGAATCGGCCGGCGACGCGCCCATCATCCGCATGCTCAACGCCCTGCTCACGCAGGCGGCGCGCGATGGCGCCAGCGACATCCACATCGAACCCTACGAGCGCCACAGCAGCGTGCGCTTTCGCGTGGACGGCACGCTGCGCGAGGTGGTGCAGCCCAACCGCGCGCTGCACGCGGCATTGATCTCGCGCCTGAAGATCATGGCCGACCTCGACATCTCCGAAAAGCGCCTGCCGCAGGACGGCCGCATCAGCCTGCGCCTGGGCACCCGCGCCATCGATGTGCGCGTATCCACCCTGCCCAGCGCCCATGGCGAGCGCGCCGTGCTGCGCCTTTTGGACAAGAGCGAAAGCAAGCTGAGCCTGGAAGCCGTGGGCATGCAGGGCGACACGCTGCGCCGCTTCGAGGGGCTGATCAGCCAGCCGCACGGCATCATTTTGGTGACCGGGCCCACGGGCTCGGGCAAAACGACCACGCTGTATGCAGCGCTGGGGCGGCTGGATGCCACGCGCAACAACATCATGACGGTGGAAGACCCCATCGAATACGAGCTGCCGGGCGTGGGCCAGACGCAGGTCAACAGCAAGATCGAGCTGACCTTCGCCAAGGCCCTGCGCGCCATCCTGCGGCAGGACCCGGACATCATCATGATCGGCGAAATCCGCGACTTCGAGACCGCGCAGATCGCCATCCAGGCCTCGCTCACCGGCCACCTGGTGCTGGCCACGCTGCACACCAACGATGCGGCCAGCGCCGTCACGCGCCTGACCGACATGGGGGTCGAGCCCTTCCTGCTGTCGTCGTCCCTGCTGGGTGTTCTGGCCCAGCGCCTGGTGCGCAAGTACTGCAGCCATTGCCACGGTGCGGGCTGCGATGCCTGCGGCCACACGGGCTACGCGGGCCGTACGGGCGTGTTCGAGCTGCTGGTGACCACGGATGCGATCCGGGCGCAGATCCACAACCAGGCGTCCGAAGCCGACATCCGCACCGCCGCCATCGCCGATGGCATGGCGCTGATGCGGGAAGACGGCGAACGGCTGATCGCCGCCGGCATCACCAGCCGCGAGGAAGTGCTGCGGGTCACGCGGGATTGAAGCGCCGCAGCTGAGCCCAGGCTTCGCCACACCGGCGGCTCACCCGCGGGCCTGGCAAGTCGGCTTGGGTGCAAACCCTGCGAGCGCAAGCCCTGCCAGCCAAAGATTGCTATTAATTTAATAGCTGCTAGCGCTTACTGGATAAGCGCTAGCAGCCAAAAAGTCTTGGAATTTACCGGATCTGCAGCGCGGGCCGGCGCAAGCTAGCCGCCACGGCCGGTGCCGGGGGCGCCGCGGGCGCGCTGAACGCAGAGGCCACCGAAGCGGCCCCGCCCTCCTGCAACTTGAACTGGCTGACCGCGTCGCTCAGGTGGCGCGCCTGTTCGCGCAGCGATTCGGACGCTGCGGTGGACTCCTCCACCAGCGCCGCGTTCTGCTGGGTCATCTGGTCGAGCTGGGTGACGGACTGGCTGATCTGGCCGATGTTGTCGCTCTGCTCGGCCGACGAAGCGGTGATCTCGGCAATGATGTCGGACACGCGGCGCACGCTGCTCACGATCTCGGTCATGGTCTGCCCGGCCTGGCTCACCAGGCGCGAGCCGTCTTCCACCCGCTCCACCGACGAGCCAATCAGGGACTTGATCTCTTTTGCTGCGGACGCAGAGCGTTGCGCCAGGTTGCGCACCTCGCTGGCCACCACGGCAAAGCCGCGCCCTTGCTCACCGGCACGCGCAGCCTCCACGGCGGCGTTGAGCGCGAGGATGTTGGTCTGGAACGCGATGGAGTCGATCACACCGGTGATGTCTGCGATCTTGCGCGAGCTGGTGGTGATCTGGTCCATGGTGGTCACCACCTGCGACACCACGGCACCGCCGCGTGCCGCCACTTCAGCGGCCGACGACGCGAAGTCGCTGGCCTGGCGGGACGACTGCGCGCTTTGCTGCACCGTGCTGGTCAGCACCTCCATCGACGAGGCAGTTTCTTCCAGGTTGGCCGCGGTCTGCTCGGTGCGGTGGCTCAGGTCGTGGTTGCCGCTGGCGATTTCGGAGCTGGCGGTGGAGATGTTGCCCGCCGCATCCTGCACCTGGCGCACCAGGCCGCGCAACGCGTCCTGCATGCGGCCCATGGCGCCCACCAGCTGGCCCACTTCGTCCTGGTTCATCACCGTCACATCACGCGACAGGTCGCCGCTGGCAATGCGCTCGGCCAGCTCCTGCGCCTGCCCCAGCGATTTGGTGATGGAGCGCACACTGAAGAAGGTGAGCGGAATCAGCACCGCCAAGCCCAGCAGCAACGCAATGCCGATGAGCGCAGACATGGCCGAGGTGCGCGACTCCACGCCTTCGCGCGCTTCGTCCATCTGCGCGCGAGCCGAAGTGGCCAGGCTGGAGAACAGCTTGTCGGTGGCCTCCATGTGCACCTTCAGGCGGTCGGCGTAGGCGCCGCCGCCGGCGCCGTCCAGCTGCGCGCCCTCGATCTTCTCGAAGATGGGCGAGATACCGGTTTCGTACTGCTTGATTTCGTCCAGCGACTTGTCGATGGACGCCACGAAATCTGCATCGCCCGATTGCACCTGGCGCACATCGGCCAGGCTCTTGCGCAGCCCGCCGAGGGTCTTCGCCCAGGTTTCGCGCAGCGTGGACACCTCGACCGAGTTGTTGAAGTTGATGATGATGTCTTTTTCAATCCGGCGCACATCACCCAAAGTGGTGCGCAGGTCCGACATGTCGGTCAGTGTCTGCACCCTTTCGGAGAACAGCACCTGCAGCGTGCCACGCGTGCGGTCCAGCGCCACATAGCCCATGGCACCAATGACGACAAGAAGAATGAGGGAAAAGACGGTTCCGAAGTACAGGCGGGTGCGGATCGAGAAGCGGCCGAGAGCGTTCATGGGCTCTTCCTTACATTTTTTAACAGATAGCTCAGCATAGCAAATTCAGTGCCACAGAACCCCCGCCGGGGTCTTGTGGAGCCGCGGGGGTGGCGGGACTATAGAGCGGGTGCCTGCATCTGCCGCACAGGGTAAGCACGCCCCCCGGGCCCTGATACAGGGAATCCTCGGGGGCAGTAGGCAGGCTTATGGCGCCGGTGTGAGGGGAATATAAAGTTGCCCGCCCTGGCGCTGGAACTCCGCCGCCTTGATCTGCATGCCCTGGGCCAGGGCTTCAGCCTCGGCCACACCCTTTTGCTTTGCAAAGTCGCGCACTTCCTGCGTGATCTTCATCGAGCAGAACTTGGGGCCGCACATCGAGCAAAAGTGCGCCACCTTGGCCGAGTCCTTGGGCAGGGTTTCGTCGTGGTACTCCTTGGCCGTGTCGGGGTCCAGGCCCAGGTTGAACTGGTCCTGCCAGCGGAAATCGAAACGCGCCTGGCTCAGTGCATCGTCCCGCGCGCGGGCGCCCGGATGGCCCTTGGCCACATCGGCCGCGTGCGCAGCGATCTTGTAGGCAATGATGCCCTGCTTCACGTCATCACGGTCGGGCAGGCCCAGGTGCTCCTTGGGCGTCACGTAGCACAGCATGGCCGTGCCCATCCAGCCGATCATGGCCGCGCCGATGGCCGAAGCGATGTGGTCGTAGCCCGGCGCGATGTCGATGGTCAGCGGGCCCAGGGTGTAGAACGGCGCTTCGTGGCAGGTCTTGAGCTGCTCGGTCATGTTGGCCTGGATCATGTGCATGGGCACATGGCCGGGGCCTTCGATCATGGTCTGCACGTCATGCTTCCAGGCCACCTGGGTCAGTTCGCCCAGCGTGTGCAGCTCGGCAAACTGGGCTTCGTCGTTGGCGTCGGACGCGCAGCCAGGGCGCAGGCCGTCGCCCAGGCTGAACGACACGTCGTACGCCTTCATGATGTCGCAGATGTCCTCGAAGTGCTCGTACAAAAAGCTCTCGCGGTGGTGCGCCATGCACCACTTGGCCATGATGGAGCCACCGCGCGAGACGATGCCCGTGCGCCGCTGCGCCGTGAGGTGGATGTAGGCCAGGCGCACACCCGCGTGGATGGTGAAGTAGTCCACGCCCTGCTCGGCCTGCTCGATGAGCGTGTCGCGGAAGATCGCCCAGGTCAGGTCTTCGGCCACGCCGCCCACCTTTTCCAGCGCCTGGTAGATCGGCACGGTGCCAATCGGCACGGGCGAGTTGCGCACGATCCAGTCGCGCGTGGTGTGGATGTTCTTGCCCGTGGACAGATCCATCACATTGTCGGCGCCCCAGCGGATGGCCCAGACGAGCTTCTCCACTTCTTCCTCAATGCTCGACGTGACGGCCGAGTTGCCGATGTTGGCGTTGATCTTCACCAGGAAGTTGCGGCCAATCGCCATCGGCTCGACCTCGGGGTGGTTGATGTTGGCCGGGATGATGGCGCGGCCGCGTGCCACCTCGTCGCGCACGAATTCTGGGGTGATGATGCGCGGGATGCTGGCACCCATCGGGTTGCCCATCAGGCGCTGCTCGCGGCCTGCATCGGCCATGTACTGCTCCATCCACTCGCGCTTGCCGTTTTCGCGGATGGCCACGTACTCCATCTCGGGCGTGATGATGCCTTTCTTAGCGTAGTGCATCTGCGTGACGTTGGCGCCGGCCTTGGCGCGCAGGGGCTTGCGCTGCAGCGCGGCGGCCTCGGCGCGCAGCTGTGCCAGGCGGGTGGCGTCTTCGCTCTTTTGCCCGTCGTCCAGCGCCACGGGGGCGCGGCCTTCGTAGTGCTCCACATCGCCGCGGCCAGTGATCCAGCCACCGCGCACGCTGGCCAGGCCCTGGCGCACGTCGATCACGGCGTCAGGGTCGGTGTAAGGGCCCGAGGTGTCGTACACGCTGACCTGCTCGCCGTTGGTGAGCGCGATGTCGCGCACGGGCACGCGCAGGTCGGCGTGCAGGTGGCCGGGGATGTAGGCCTTGCGGGATGCGGGGAAGGGTTCGCGGGTGCGGGCAAGCAACTCGGCAAACTTTTCGGGCGCGGCGAGTTGGGCGTGGGGATCGGGGGCGTTCATGAGCAGGTCTCCTGGTTCCGGTAGCGGTGGGGGTCTGCTCCGGAATGGACCTGTGCGCCCCTCAGGTGGCTGCGCATGGCAGCACCTGAGGCATGGCGTGCCCACAGGGTCTGCGGGCACGGGACAAGGAGGTCGGCTCTTCTTCCGCCGGTATGAACCGGATCAAGTTCGTCGGGTTCGCAAGCTCGCCTGAATTCCTTCAGGACTCTTGCATCTCAGCGCATCAGCACACCCCGGAGCAGGCGCGAGTATAGGCCAGCGCCGTTGCGGCGCCGGGCCGTCAGAGTAATCGCTCGACGAGGACCACCACGAAGAAAACGACGGCGGCGATGATCGTCCATTTGAGAATCACCAGCCCCAGCCGTTTGTAGAACACCTGCCCGGTGCCCACATAAAAACCGAAGCACACGGCCGATGCGAGCAGCAGAAACAGGGCGAGCCAGCGAACGATCAGCATGACAGGCTGCCTTACCAGGCCCGGGCAGGCTGCGCAAAACCGGTGGGCGCCTGGCGTTCGTCCTGGAACGTGACCTCCTCCCACGCATCGCGCTGGGCCAGCAGCTCGCGCAGCAGCAGGTTGTTCATTGCATGGCCCGAGCGGAACGCGCTGTACGCGGCAAGCAGCGGTTTGCCAATCAGGTACAGGTCGCCCATGGCGTCGAGGATCTTGTGCTTGACGAACTCGTCGTCGTAGCGCAGGCCATCGCTGTTGAGCACCTTGTAGTCGTCCATCACGATGGCGTTGTCCAGCCCACCGCCCAGGGCGAGCCCGTTGGAGCGCATCATTTCCACATCGCGGGTAAAGCCGAAGGTGCGAGCGCGGGCGATGTCGCGGCTGTAGTTGCCGGCGCCCAGATCGAACTCGACTCGCTGGCCAGTGGAGTCCACGGCCGGGTGGTCGAAGTCGATCTCGAAGCTGAGCTTGTAGCCGTGGTAGGGCGACAGGCGTGCCCACTTGGCGTTGGCGCCCTCACCTTCCCGCACTTCCACCGGCCGAATCACGCGGATGAAGCGCTTGGGCGCGTTCTGCAGCTCAACGCCCGCACTTTGCAGCAGAAACACGAACGAAGCGGAGGACCCGTCCAGGATGGGCACCTCTTCGGCTGTGATGTCCACATACAGGTTGTCGATGCCCAGCCCTGCGCAGGCCGACATGAGGTGCTCCACCGTGTGCACCTTGGCGCTGCCGACCGCAATGGTCGAGGCCAGGCGGGTATCGGTGACGGCGTCTGCACGGATGGGGATGTCCACCGGCTGGGGCAGGTCCACCCTGCGGAACACGATGCCTGTGTCCGGCTGCGCGGGCCGCAGGGTCAGCTCGACCCGCTGGCCGCTGTGCAGCCCCACGCCCACGGCGCGGGTCAGAGTCTTCAAGGTGCGTTGCTGGAGCATGGACGCATTTTAGGGGCGCGGGGGTGCCCATGCGCCGCACGGGTCCAAGCGGCACCGTGGCCAGCGTCCCGCTCGTTTTCCCTGCCCCCGCCGGCGAATGGCCATTCCACAATCGGTTACGACTGGTTGATGCACATCAAGAGGCCTGCCCGCCACCGGGGCAAACCCCTTCGCTGGCGATTGTCCGGGGCGTATATTTTTCCGATCCCAAGGAGTTATCTCATGAACACACTGAGTTTCAGAAGCAAGATCTTGCTGATGCTGGCCACGGCGCTGGTGGCCTTGCTGTTCATGGCCGTCAGTTCGTTGCTGCAGCAACGCTCCCAGATCATCGAATCGAGGCGCGAGCTGCTGACCACCGCAGTGCAGTCCGCCCACAGCATTGTGGCGTCGTACCAGTCGAAAGCTGCCAGCGGTGCCATGCCGCTGGAAGATGCGCAAAAGGCCGCAAAGGAAGCGCTGCGCGTTTCGCGCTTTGGCGGCCCGGACGGTAAAACCGAATATTTCTACATTTGGACCCTGGACTCCAAGGGTGTCATGCACCCCATCAAGCCGGAGTGGGAGGGCCAGGACATGGCGGGCAAGGTCAAGGACGGGGCGGGCACGGACATCCTCAAGCAGATCTCGGATGCCTTGCGCGCCAGCGCAAACGGCCGGGTGTTTGTGCCCACGATGTTTGCGCGCCCGGGTTCTCAGGCGCTGGTGCCCAAGCTGCAATACGTGATCCGCGTGGACGGCTGGAACTGGATGGTGGGCTCGGGCCTTTACACCGACGACATCGACCAGCTGGTGCGCAAGACGCTGTTGTCCAACCTGGCCATCGTGCTGGCGGTCATGGTGGTTGTGGGCGGCGTGGGCCTGCTGGTGGCGCGCTCGGTACTGCGCCAGATTGGCGGCGAGCCGACCGACGCCATCGCGGTGATGTCCGAAGTGGCGCAGGGCAATCTGGACACCACCATTCCGGCGGCGCCCGCGGGCTCGCTGCTCGATGGCCTGGGCCACATGGTCACCTCCCTGCGCCAGCTGGTCACGGAGGTGCGCTCCGCCACCGAAAACATCGCCACCGCGTCCAGCGAGATCGCCCAGGGCAATAACGACCTGGCCCACCGCACGGAAGACACGGCCAGCAACCTGCAGAGCACCGCCAGCAGCATGGAGGAGCTGACCAGCACCGTCCGGCAGACCTCGGATTCCGCCCAGACCGCCAATCAGATGGCCACATCGGCCGCTGCGGTGGCAGCGCGCGGGGGCGAAGTGGTGTCGCGGGTGGTGTCCACCATGCAGGACATCAACGCCAGCAGCAACAAGATCAGCGACATCATCGGCGTGATCGATGGCATTGCCTTCCAGACCAACATCCTGGCGCTGAACGCCGCGGTGGAAGCCGCCCGCGCAGGCGAGCAGGGCCGGGGTTTTGCCGTGGTGGCCAGCGAGGTGCGCAGCCTGGCCGGGCGCAGCGCCGAGGCGGCCAAGGAGATCAAGGCGCTCATCAATGCGTCGGTCGAGAAGGTGGAATCAGGCACCCAGCTGGTGGGCAGCGCGGGCGCCACCATGACCGAGATTGTGGAGAGCGTGCAGCGCGTGACCGACATCATTGGCGAAATCCGCTCGGCCACTTCCGAGCAGAGCCAGGGCATTGCCCAGGTCAACACGGCCATGAACCAGCTCGACCAGATGACGCAGCAGAATTCGGCTCTGGTGGAAGAATCCACGGCCGCCGCCGACAGCCTGCGCGAGCAGGCCATGAAACTCACCCAGGTGGTGGCACTCTTCCGGGTCAATGGCAGCACGGCGTCCGGCACAACCGCCCGCACAGTGCCTGCCCCCGCACCGCGCCCGGCAACCGGTGCGCCCAAGATCAGAGCCCCTGCCACTCCGGCGGCCTTGCGCAAGCCTGCAGCGAGCAAGCCCCCACCAGCGCTGCCGCCCACCGCCCCAGCCAGCAAACCCGGCAGGGACGATGCGGGAGACTGGGAGAGCTTCTGAAGCGCGGGGAGCACATCCAAATAGAAAAAGCCCCGGTCTTGCGACCGGGGCTTTTTTACGGACCAGCAAAGCCTTGCGCTTGCTATCAGATGAATAGCTGCTTACGCTCTCCATCAAAAGATTTCAGCTGCTTTGATTTCTGAAATCCAATGATGAAAAGCGCAACGCGCTCATCTATTCATAGCAAACCTCAATCCGCCTGCTTGCGCAGGAACGCAGGAATCTCCAGGTCATCCATGCCGCCGGACGACAGGGCATCCACGCGGGCTGCAGCCTGCGTGCGGTTGGTGCGCCACACGCTGGGCACCGACATGCTGCCGTAGTCGGCTTGTGCGCCACCGGCGTGGCCGCCCTGCACGGCTCCGCCCAGCGTGCCTACGCCGACCACTGGCGTCTGGTAGGCCATGTTGTCCGTGCCCGTGCGCAGGCCGCCCTGCACCACCGAGATGGGCTGGCGGCGTGCGTTGGCACGCGACAGGCCCGTGGCCACCACGGTCACGCGGATCTCGTCGCCCAGGGTTTCGTCATAGGCCGCGCCGAAGATCACATGTGCGTCGGTCGATGCGTAGGCATTGATGGTGTTCATGGCCTGGCGCGACTCGGACAGCTTGAGGCTGCCCTTGCTCGCCGTGACCAGCACCAGCACGCCCTTGGCGCCCGACAGGTCGATGCCTTCGAGCAGCGGGCAGGCAATGGCCTGCTCGGCGGCGATGCGCGCGCGGTCGGGGCCGCTGGCGGTGGCCGTGCCCATCATGGCCTTGCCGGGCTCACCCATCACGGTGCGCACGTCTTCAAAGTCGACGTTCACCTGGCCGTATTCGTTGATGATTTCGGCAATGCCGCCCACGGCGTTCTTGAGCACGTCATTGGCGTGTGCAAAGGCTTCGTCCTGGGTGATGTCGTCGCCCAGCACATCGAGCAGCTTTTCGTTGAGCACCACGATCAGCGAATCCACGTTGGCTTCCAGCTCGGCCAGGCCTTCGTCAGCGTTCTTCATGCGACGGCCACCCTCCCAGTCGAAAGGCTTGGTGACCACGCCCACGGTGAGGATGCCCATCTCCTTGGCCACGCGTGCAATCACCGGCGCAGCGCCCGTGCCCGTGCCGCCGCCCATGCCCGCGGTGATGAACAGCATGTGCGCGCCCTGGATGGCGTCGCGGATGTCGTCCACCGCGGCTTCGGCCGCATCGCGCGCCTTTTCAGGCTTGCCGCCTGCGCCCAGGCCGCTGCCACCGAGCTGGATGACACGGTGCGCCGTGCTGCGCGTGAGCGCCTGCGCGTCGGTGTTGGCGCTGACGAACTCCACGCCCTGCACGCTGCGGGAAATCATGTGTTCGACAGCGTTGCTGCCGCCACCGCCCACGCCGATCACCTTGATCTGGGTGCCCTGGTTGAATTCTTCGGCTTCGATCATTTCGATGGTCATGTTGGAGCTCCTGTTTCTAGATTCGTATGCAATTGCCAATGGGGAAATGAGGTCTGGGGTGCGGCAGAGCGAGGCGGTCCTGTACATCGCCATCGCTCGCGCGGTCTTCGGTGCGGGCTGCCGCGTGCAAGCCAAAGGGGATATTTCATGGCTAGAAATTCCCCACGATGAAATCCTTGAAGCGCCCGAACGCGGTCTTCATCGACCCGCTCTTTTGCGCCACCTTGAAGCCGCGCAGCCGTGCCAGGCGGGCCTCTTCCAAAAGACCCATGACGGTGGCGGCACGCGGCTGCGCCACCATGTCCGCCAGGGCGCTCGAATACTTGGGAATGCCGCGCCGCACGGGTTTGAGGAAGATGTCTTCGCCCAGCTCGATCATCCCGGGCATCACCGAGCTGCCGCCCGTGAGCACGATGCCTGACGACAGCACTTCTTCATACCCCGACTCGCGCACCACCTGCTGCACCAGCGAGAAGATTTCTTCCACCCGCGGCTCGATCACACCGGCCAGCGCCTGCTTGCTCAACATGCGCGGGCTGCGGTCGCCCAGGCCGGGCACTTCCACCTGCGCCTCGGGATCGGCCAGCAGCTGCTTGGCGTAGCCGCTCTCCACCTTGATGTCCTCGGCATCCTTCGTGGGCGTACGCAGCGCCATGGCAATGTCGCTGGTGATGAGGTCGCCCGCGATCGGGATCACCGCCGTGTGGCGGATCGCGCCGCCGGTGAAGATGGCCACGTCGGTCGTGCCCGCGCCGATGTCCACCACCACCACACCCAGCTCGCGCTCGTCGTCGGTCAGCACGGCCTGGCTGCTGGCCAGCGGGTTCAGCATGAGCTGCTCCACCTCCAGGCCACAGCGGCGCACGCACTTGATGATGTTTTCGGCCGCGCTCTGCGCACCGGTCACGATGTGGATCTTGGCCTCCAGGCGGATGCCGCTCATGCCGATGGGCTCTTTCACATCCTGCCCGTCGATCACAAACTCTTGCGGTTCCACCAGAAGCAGGCGCTGGTCGCTGCTGATGTTGATGGCCTTGGCCGTCTCGACCACACGCGCCACATCGGCCGAGGTGACTTCCTTGTCCTTCACGGCCACCATGCCGCTGGAGTTGAGGCCACGGATGTGGCTGCCCGTGATGCCGGTGTACACACGCTGGATCTTGCAGTCCGCCATCAGCTCGGCCTCTTTCAGGGCCTGCTGGATGCTCTGCACCGTGGCGTCGATGTTGACCACCACGCCGCGCTTGAGACCATTGCTCGGGGCCACGCCCAGGCCTGCGAGCTTGAGCTCGCCATTGGGCAGAACCTCGGCCACCACGGCCATGACCTTGGCGGTGCCAATGTCCAGCCCCACGACGACGTCTTTGTATTCTCTTGCCATATCAGTCTCTGCCCTTCTCGGTTCTGTCCCGCTGTCCCGTCCACCGCTTGTTGCCGACTTCGTTGTGTGCCTGCATGCCCCTACCTCCTGCGCACGGCGCCGGGGGCGGCACCGGCGGCTGCGGATTCCGCGCTCACGGTGGTCACGCCGCGCAGGCGCAGTGCATAGCCGCCCGCATGGCGCAGATCCGCCGACTCCAGGGCGTCCGGGCGCCGGCCATACTGCGCGGCCACCTGCGTGAGCGTGCGCACAAATCGCTGTGTGCGCTGCACCACTTCCTGCGCGGAGCCTCCGCCCAGTTCCACCACGGCTTCGCTGTCCAAGGTGGCGCGCCAGCCGCCCCGCCCTGTCAGCTCCAGCGTTTCCATCTCCAGCCCCAGGGGCTTGAGGACAGGCTCCAGCAACCCGTGCATCTGCAGCACCTCGCGTGAGGTGCCCGCCGGCCCCAGCAGGCGCGGCAGGTCGTCCTGCTCCACGTCGCCCACATTGGCCTCGAACACCTCGCCCTGGCGATTGACCAGCGCAGAGCCCGATTCGCTGCCCCAGTACGCCACGGCCTCGTGCTCCTGCAGGGCCACCTGCAGGCTGCCGGGGTACACGCGCCGCACCTGCGCGCGGCGCACCCAGGGCACCTGCTCGAAAGCCTCGCGCGCAGCGCGCAGGTCCACCGTGAAGAAGTTGCCCGCCAGGTGCGGCGCCACATTGGCCCGCAGGGTGACGGCGTTGTTGTGCACCAGCTCGCCCTGCACCACGATGCGTGCAATGGCAAAGCCGGGGTAGCGCAGCACCCACCAGGCGCCCGCCGCCAGCACGAACGCCACAAAGCCCACGAACAAAACCGTTGCGGTCAGGTTCATGAGCTTGACGTCCAGGGGTGCTGGCAACGTGTTGGTCATCAGTCGGCCTTGGGCCTTGCGGGTGTGTCCAGCGCCGCGTCGGCAAGGATGCGCAGGCACAGCTCTTCGTAGCTGATACCTGACGCGCGTGCTGACATGGGCACCAGCGAGTGCCCGGTCATCCCGGGGGATGTGTTCATCTCCAGCAGAAACGGCTTGCGGTCGCTGGCGCGGATCATCAGATCGGCACGGCCCCAGCCCCGGCAGCCCAGCGTGCGGTAGGCCTCCAGCACGATGCGCTGGATCTCGCGCTCCTCGACTTCGGGCAGGCCGCTCGGGCACTGGTACTTCACGTCGTCGGTGAAGTACTTGTTCTGGTAGTCGTACGCGCCATCGGGCGCCACGATGCGGATCACCGGCAGCGCGCGGGCGCTGGCACCCTGGCCCAGCACGGGGCAGGTCACCTCTTCGCCTTCGATGAACTCTTCGCACAGCACGTCGGGGTCGTACTGGGCCGACAGTTGCACGGCCTCCTGCATGTCTTCGTTGCCGCGCACTTTGGTCACCCCAATGGACGAACCTTCACGCGGCGGCTTCACGATGAGGGGCAGGCCCAGTTCGTCGGGCACGGTGCGCACCACCTCAGGCTGCTGGCGGTCGGGTGCCAGCCATACATAACGCGGCGTGGGCAAGCCCTCGGCCAGCCAGACCCGCTTGGTCATGACCTTGTCCATGGCAATGGCCGAGGCCATCACACCCGGGCCGGTGTACGGAATGCGCAGCAGCTCCAGCGCACCCTGCACGGTGCCGTCTTCGCCATGGCGGCCATGCAGCGCGATGAAACAGCGCGCATAGCCGTCGCGCTTCAAATCAGCCAATGCGTTTTGCGCGGGGTCGAAGGCGTGTGCATCCACACCGCGTGACCGCAGCGCCTGCAGCACACCGCTGCCGGACATGAGAGAGACCTCGCGCTCGGCCGAGTCGCCGCCCATCAGCACGGCAACCTTGCCCAGGGATTTCACATCAATACTTGGATCAAAACCGGTCATAGCGCTCTCCCATCATGCGCTGGTAGCTCATTATTTTGTAGCATTTCCACCACTTTGCCGGGCACCGCGCCAATGGAGCCTGCGCCCATGCACATCACCACATCGCCGCCCTTCGCGTTGTCGGCAATGGCCTGGGGCAGGTCGGCCACGTTGTCCACAAACACCGGCTCCACGCGGCCTGCCACCCGCAAGGCCCGGGCCAGCGAGCGGCCGTCTGCCGCCACCACGGGCGCTTCTCCAGCGGCATACACCTCGGTGAGCAGCACCGCGTCGGCATTGCCAATGACCTTCACAAAATCCTCGAAGCAATCGCGCGTGCGGCTGTAGCGGTGCGGCTGGAACGCCAGCACCAGGCGGCGACCCGGAAACGCTCCGCGCGCAGCTGCCAGCGTGGCGGCCATCTCCACGGGGTGGTGGCCGTAGTCGTCGATCACGGTGAATGTGCCGCCATCCTTGGCGGGCAGGTCGCCGTAACGCTGAAAGCGCCGGCCCACGCCCTTGAAGCCCGCCAGCGCGCGCTGCACGGCTTCGTCGGGAATGTTCAGCTCCACAGCGATAGCGATGGCCGACAGCGCGTTGAGCACGTTGTGCTCGCCCGCCAGGTTGAGCACGATCTCCATGTCGGGCAGCGTGACGCCATTGCGCCGCTGCACCGTGAAGCGCATCTGGCCCGCCTCGGCCCGCACGTTGATGGCGCGCACCTGGGCGTCTTCCGAAAAGCCGTAGCTGGTGACCGGGCAGGTCACGCTGGGCAGGATCTCGCGAACCGCCGGGCTGTCCACGCACAGCACCGCTGTGCCATAAAAAGGCATGCGGTGCAGAAAGTCGACGAAAGCACCCTTGAGCCGGCCGAAGTCGTGGCCGTAGGTCTCCATGTGGTCGGCGTCGATGTTGGTCACCACGGCCATCACGGGCAGCAGGTTCAGGAATGACGCATCCGACTCGTCGGCCTCGACCACGATGTAGTCGCCGCTGCCCAGCTTGGCGTTGGCGCCTGCGCTGTTGAGCTTTCCGCCGATGACGAACGTCGGGTCCAGGCCCGCCTCGGCCAGCACGCTGGTCACAAGGCTGGTGGTGGTGGTCTTGCCATGGGTGCCTGCAATGGCGATGCCCTGCTTCAGGCGCATCAGCTCGGCGAGCATCAGCGCGCGGGGCACCACGGGAATTTTTTTCTCGCGCGCGGCCAGCACCTCGGGGTTGTCGGGCGTGACGGCGGTGGAGGTGACCACCGCATCGGCACCGTCAATGTGCGCAGCCGCATGGCCCAGGCAGGTCTTGATGCCCAGCCCCTCCAGGCGGCGCAGCGTGGCGCTGTCGGCCAGGTCCGAGCCCGAGATGCGGTAGCCCAGGTTGAACAGCACCTCGGCGATGCCGCTCATGCCCGCGCCGCCCAGGCCGACGAAGTGGATGTGCCTGATCGCGTGTTTCATGCTGCAAGCTCCTCGCAGGCAGTCACCACTTCGCGGGTGGCGTTGATTTTTTGCATGTTTTTGGCCTTCAGCGCAATATCTACAAGCGCAGGGCGCTCCAATTTCAATAGCATTTGTGACAACCCCTCGGGCGTCAGGTCGCGCTGCTGCACCAGCCAGCCGCCGCCTGCATTCACCAGGAACTGCGCGTTGGTGGTCTGGTGGTCGTCCACCGCCGACGGGAAGGGCACGAACAGCGCTGCGGCGCCCACGGCGGCGATCTCGGTGACGGTGCTCGCGCCCGCGCGGCAAACGATGATGTCAGCCGCTGCAAATGCGCTGGCGGTGTCGTCGATGAAAGGCGTCAGCTCTGCCTCGATGCCGGCTGCGGCGTAGTTGGCACGGAGCTGGTCGATCTGTGTCGCGCCGCTTTGATGGATCACGCTTGGGCGATGCGCGGCGGGCATCAGCGCCAGCGCCTGCGGCACGATCTCATTGAGGGCGCGCGCCCCCAGGCTGCCGCCCACCACCAGCAAGCGCAGCGGCCCGGTGCGCCCGGCAAAGCGCTCGGCCGGGCCGGGCTGCTGCGTGAACGCGGCGCGCAGCGGGTTGCCCACCCACTGGCCTTTGGCCAAGACATTGGGGAAGGCGGTGAACACCCGGTCGGCCACGCCCGCCAGCACCTTGTTGGCCATGCCGGCCACCGAGTTCTGCTCGTGCAGCACCAGCGGCTTGCCGGCCAGCACACCCATCATGCCTCCCGGAAAGGTGATGTAGCCACCCAGGCCCACCACCACATCGGGCTTCACACGGCGCACGACCTGCAGCGCCTGCCAGAACGCACGCAGCAGGCGCAGCGGCAGCAGGGCCAGCGTGACGAGCCCCTTGCCGCGCACGCCCGAAAAGTCGATGAGTTCCAGCACAAAGCCGTGCTGCGGCACGATGCGGGACTCCATGCTGCCGGGCGCGCCCAGCCAGTGCACACGCCAGCCGCGTGTACGCAGCTCTTCGGCCACCGCAAGGCCCGGAAAGATGTGGCCGCCGGTGCCACCGGCCATGATCAAAGCAGTTTTCTGCGCGCTCATACGCGGCCTCCGCGCATGAGGCACTGCGTGCCTGGCATTGCTTGCGCAATGCACAGCTTGTTTTGGTGAAACAAACTCCTCATACGCGGCCTCCGCGCATCGAATGCTGCGCATTCGGCAGTGCTGGCGCACTGCTGCAGCTTGTTTTGGTGAAACAAACTCCTCATACGCGGCCTCCGCGCATCGAATGCTGCGCATTCGGCAGCGCTGGCGCGCTGTTGCAGCTTGTTTTGGTGAAACAAACTCCTCATACGCGGCCTCCGCGCATGAGGAGTTTGTTTTCGTAATCCACGCGCAGCACCACTGCCAGCGCCACGAGATTCATCAAAATCGCCGAGCCCCCAAAGCTCATCAAAGGCAGCGTGAGCCCCTTGGTGGGCAGCGCGCCCAGGTTCACACCCATGTTGATGAAGGCCTGAAAGCCGATCCAGATCGCCACGCCCTGCGCGACGAGGCCGGAAAAAACACGGTCCAGCGCAATCGCCTGGCGGCCGATGTGCATGATGCGGCGGGTCATCCACAAAAACAGCACGATGAGTGCCACCACCCCCAGCAGGCCGAACTCTTCGCCGATCACGGCCAGCAGGAAGTCGGTATGGGCTTCGGGCAGCCAGTGCAGCTTCTCCACACTGCCACCCAGACCCACGCCAAAAATCTCTCCCCGCCCGATGGCGATCAGCGAGTGCGAAAGCTGGTAGCCCTTGCCCAGAGCGTGCTCCTCGCTGAACGGGTCGAGGTATGCAAACACGCGTTCGCGGCGCCAGGGCGAGCTGGCAATCATCAGCGCAAACGCCGAGACCAGCACGCCAGCGATCAGGAAGAACATGCGGGCATTCACGCCCCCCAGGAACAGGATGCCCATGGCAATCACCGCCACCACCATGAACGCACCCATGTCGGGCTCGGCCAGCAGCAACACGCCCACAATGCCCACGGCAGCGCCCATGGGCAGCACGGCGCGGAAGAAGCGCTCTTTCACTTCCATCTTGCGCACCATGTAATCGGCCGCGTAGATGAGCACCGCAAACTTGGCAACTTCGGACGGCTGGAAACTGACAGGCCCGATGGCCAGCCAGCGCCGTGCACCGTTGACCACCTTGCCCACACCCGGGATCAGCACGGCAATCAGCAGCACCAGCGCCGCTACAAACAGCCACGGTGCCGCGCGCTCCCACAGGGCCATGGGCACCTGAAACGCCAGCAGGGCCACCACAAAGCCCACCACCAGATACATCGCGTGGCGGGTGAGAAAGTGGGTGGAGGCGTAGTTGGCAAAACGCGGGTTGTCCGGCATGGCGATCGAGGCCGAATACACCATCACCAGCCCCCAGGCGAGCAGTGCCACCACCACCCACAGCAGCGCCTGGTCAAAGCCAAGCACGCTGGCCGGCGTGCTGGACGACTGACGGTACTCGGTGCCGCCCACGCGCACGGGCAGCACGTCGGCCGCCTTGCCGGGCAGGCCGCCAAACCAGCCCGTCACCCGTTGCAGCAACGTAGAACTGCGCACATCGGCCGTCATGCCATTCCCCCCAACGACTGCCCGGCGTCGTCGGCCAGGGCGCGCACGGTGTCGCAAAAGACCTGGGCGCGGTGCTCGTAGCCGGTGAACATGTCAAAACTTGCGCAGGCGGGCGACATCAGCACGGCGTCGCCCGCATGCGCCCGCTGCGAGGCCAGCGCTACGGCCTCTGGCAGGGTCGCGGCATCGAGCAGTGCGACGCCGCAGTCCTGCAGTGCAGCGCGTATCTGCGGTGCATCGCGACCGATGAGCACCACCGCACGCGCATGGCGCGACACCGGCGCGGCGAGCGGCGCAAAGTCCTGCCCCTTGCCGTCGCCACCCAGAATGACCACCAGCCGCCGCTCCGTGCCCAGCCCCACCAGCGCTGCCACGGTGGCGCCCACGTTGGTGCCCTTGCTGTCGTCAAAGAATTCAACGCCATGGATGATCCCCACGGGCTCCACGCGGTGCGGCTCGCCGCGGTACTCGCGCAGTCCGTACAGCATCGGGGCCAGGGTGCAGCCTGCGGCCGACGCCAGCGCCAGCGCGGCCAGCGCGTTCACCGCGTTGTGGCGGCCCCGGATGCGCAGCGCATCGGCGGGCATCAGGCGCTGGATGTGCAGGTCTTCGGCCACTTCGTTGCGGCCGCGCTTGCGGGTTTCGTCGGCGTCCATCGCGCGCACCAGCCAAGGCATGCCGCTCACGACCTCGATACCGAAGTCGCCGGGGCGCCGGGGCATGTCGGCGCCGAACGTGATGTGCTCGCGCACCTGGGGCTTTTGCAGCCTGACCTTGACCGGGGGCGGCAATGGCTGGGGCGCCCCCACGCTTGCCACTGCGTGTGCTGCGCTGCCCCCCGAGGGGGCGGCTGCCGCCTTCGGGCGGCCGGGTGGCGGCAGCATTCCCATCACTGCGGCGTCTTCACGGTTCAGCACCATCAGCCCGGTCTGGCCAAAGATGCGCGCCTTGGCAGCCGCGTAGGCCTCCAGGCTGCCGTGCCAGTCCAGGTGGTCTTGCGTGATGTTGAGCACCGTCGCCGCCGTGGGCTCGAACCCGGTCACGCCGTCCAGCTGGAAGCTCGACAGCTCCAGCACCCACACCTCGGGCAGTGTGTCGGCATCGATGTGGCCCGCCAGGGTATCGAGCAGCGTGGGGCCGATGTTGCCCGCCACGGCCACGCTCTTGCCCGAGCGTTCCACCAGCTGGCCCGTGAGCGACGTGACGGTGGTTTTTCCGTTGGTGCCCGTGATCGCCAGCACCGCCGGGGCGTACCCGTGGGACGCGCGCAGCGCGCCGAGCGCCATCGAATACAAGCTTATTTCGCCTCCAACGCTTATTCCACATGCGCCAGCAGCTACCAAAACAGGAGCAACAGCTTGTGGACTCAACCCCGGAGAACGGTAAACCGCGTGCAGGCCCTGGCCTTCCACCAGGCTAGCATCGAAATCACCGGCGACAAAACGCACCTGCGGCAGCTCGTGCTGCAGCGTGGGCAGCTGGGGTGGCGCGGCACGGGTGTCGGCCACGGTGACCTCTGCCCCGCAGCGCACGCACCAGCGGGCCATGGCCAGGCCCGAGGCGCCCAGGCCCAGAATGAGGATGTGCTGGCCCTGCATCGTTTGCAGATCTTCGCCGGGCCGGCCCAGTGGCTGGGCGGCTGCATTGGCGGGTGCGGCGTCGGCAACTTCTTCGTCGGTTTCTTGCGAGGGAACCGGTGGGCCTTCGGGGGCTGCCACCTCGGCAAAAATCTGCGCCACAAAATCAGCGGCGGCCTTGGCTGCGGACACGGCGGGTGGTTTTTCGGGGTCCCACGCATGCGCTGCCCCTTGCGCAGCCCGGCCGCCAGGGCTCGTTGCTGGCGCAGTGCTTGCACCCTCCCCCGGCGCCGCGGCGTCCGCCATGCCAGCCGTCACCTCTTGCGGTGCAACGGCCGTCTCGTCCGGCAGCGCTTGCGGTGGCACGGCAGGCGCACCCAGGTCGGCCGGCGCCATGGCAGACCCAGCCACAGCGGGTGCGGCAGGCGCAGCGGAGATGAGGGGATCGTCCGGGTTCATCGCAGTTTCAGGGTGGACAGGCCGATCAGGCACAGCAGCATGGTGATGATCCAGAAGCGCACGACCACCTGCGTTTCCTTCCAGCCGCTCTTTTCAAAGTGGTGGTGCAGGGGCGCCATCTTGAGGAGACGTCGGCCTTCTCCATAGCGCTTCTTGGTGTACTTGAACCAGGTCACCTGCAGCATCACCGACAGGGCCTCGACCACGAAGATGCCGCCCATGATGGCCAGCACGATTTCTTGCCGCACGATGACCGCGATGGTGCCCAGGGCCCCGCCCAGCGCCAGCGCGCCCACGTCACCCATGAAGACCTGCGCAGGGTGCGCGTTGAACCACAGAAAAGCCAGCCCCGCGCCCGCCATGGCTGCGCAGAAGATCAGAAGCTCGCCCGCGCCCGGGATGTGCGGGAAAAACAGGTATTTGGAATACACCGAGCTGCCGGTGACGTAGGCAAACACGCCCAGGGCCGAACCCACCATCACCACCGGCATGATGGCCAGCCCGTCCAGCCCGTCGGTGAGGTTCACGGCATTGCTGGAGCCCACGATGACCAGATACGTCAGGATCACAAAGCCCAGCACACCCAGCGGATAGCTGATCTCCTTGAAGAAAGGCAGCTGCAGCCCAGCCTTGGGCGGCAGGTCGAGCGAGAAGCCCGACTGCACCCAGCCCACAAACAGCTCCCACACCTTGGCGTTGGAGCTTTCGGAAATGCTGAACACCAGATACAGCGCGGCGATCAAGCCAATGACCGACTGCCAGAAATACTTCTCGCGCGAGCGCATGCCCTCGGGGTCCTTGTTGACCACCTTGCGCCAGTCGTCCACCCAGCCGATGGCGCCAAAGCCCAGCGTGACGATGAGCACGATCCAGACAAAGCGGTTGGACAGGTCAAACCACAAGAGCGTGGAAATGGCGATCGACAGCAGGATCAGCACACCGCCCATGGTGGGCGTGCCGCTCTTGGACAGGTGCGTCTGCATGGCGTAGCCCCGGATGGGCTGACCGATCTTGAGCGAGGTGAGCACGCGGATCACCTTGGGGCCTGCGATCAGGCCGATGAGCAGCGCCGTCATGGCGGCCATCACCGCTCGGAAGGTCAGGTACTGGAACACGCGGAAAAAGCCAAACTCGGGCGACTGCCCCTGCAGCCATTGCGACAGCATCAGCAGCATGGCAACTCCCCGGCCTGCCCGGCCCGTGGGTTGACCACGCGGATGGTTTCAGTGCGTTGCGCCATGGTGTCCCTCCGGTGTGCTGCGGGTGCGCTCTTGTTGTTGTTCATGCGGCTGCGTGGCCACGGTGGCCGCCATCGCTGCAATGGCTTCCACCACCTGTTCCATCTTCATGAATCTCGATCCCTTGACCAGCACACTGCCCACGGTGGGCAACGCGTCGCGCACGGCCGCCAGCAGCGCGGCCATGTCGTTGAAATGCCGGGCTCCCTCGCAAGCCGCTGCGGCGTGCACCGACTGCGCGCCCAACGCCAACAGCAACGGGATGCCCGCAGCCCGGGCATGGGCACCGGCCTCGGCGTGAAACTGCGGCCCCTGCTCGCCCACCTCGCCCATGTCGCCCAGCACCAGCAGCTGCGGGCCGGGCAGCTCGGCCAGCACGTCGATGGCGGCGCGCATGGAATCGGGGTTGGCGTTGTAGGTGTCGTCCACCACCGTGATCTCGCGGCCCGCCAGCGTCACGCTGAAGGCGCGCGAGCGGCCCTTGACCGGTGTGAAATCCCGCAGCCCCTGGGCAATGGCGGCAACGGGTGCGCCCGCTGCCAGCGTGCACGCCGTAGCCGCCAGCGCGTTGGTCACGTTGTGGCGGCCCGCGATGTGCAGGCGGGTGGTGATCTCGCCGCGTGGCGTGGCGAGGGTGACCGCCCAGGCGCCACGCTCCCAGGTGGCTCGCGCACAGCGGACGTCGCCGCCATCGCCAAAGGTCACCGTGCGGCGGCCAGGCTGCTCCAGGGCGAGTGATTGCCAGAGGCTTGTGTAGGTATCGCCAGCGGGAAACACGGCCACGCCATCCGCGGGCAGGCTGGCAAACACCGATCCGTTTTCTCGGGCCACGGCTTGCACGGTGTGCATGAACTCCAGGTGCTCGCGCTGGGCGTTGTTGACCAGGGCCACCGTGGGCTGCGCCATGGCGGCAAGCTGGGCAATCTCGCCGGGGTGGTTCATGCCCATTTCGATCACGGCGGCGGTGTGGCGGGCCCGCAGGCGCAGCAGCATCAACGGCACGCCGATGTCGTTGTTGAAGTTGCCCTGCGTGGCAAAGGCACCCTCACCCTTCCAGGCGCGCAGGATGGAGGCAATCATCTGCGTCACCGTGGTCTTGCCGTTGCTGCCGGTGACGCCGATCAGCGGCAGCGCAAACTGCGCGCGCCACGCGGCTCCCAATGCGCCCAGCGCGGCCAGGCTGTCGGGCACCTCGATGCCTGGAAGGCCCGCGGCGTCGAGGCCACCATGCGCGATGGCAGCAGCGGCGCCACCGGCGCGGGCATCCGCCAGAAAGGCGTTGGCGTCAAAGCGCTCGCCCTTGAGTGCCACAAACAGGTCGCCCGCCTGCAGCGTGCGTGTGTCGGTGTGCACGCGCAGGAGCGGCGTGGCGCCATCGCCCACCAGGCGGGCGGCGGGCATGCGTGGCTGCAGCAGCGCATACGCCTGCTGCAGGGTCACCATGCTCCCGGGGGTCGCGGTCATGTACGGGCTCCTCGGGCCTGCAGCGCAGCTTGCGCGTGGGCCATGTCGGAGAACGGCAGGCGCACACCGGCCGTCTCCTGGGTGTCTTCGTGGCCCTTGCCGGCAATCAGCACCACATCGGCGAACGCGGCCTCGGCAATGGCCTGGGCGATGGCAGCCGCACGGTCGGGCTCGGCCCGCACGGTGGCGCCAGCGATGGTGCCTTGCAGGATCTGGTGCAGGATGGCCGCCGGGTCTTCGCTGCGCGGGTTGTCGCTGGTCACCACCACCTGGTCGGCATGGTGCTGCGCCACGGCGCCCATCAGCGGGCGCTTGCCCGCGTCGCGGTCGCCACCGCAGCCAAACACGCACCAGAGCCGGCCGCCCCGCTGCTGCGCAATCGGGCGCAGGGCTTGCAGGGCCTTGTCCAGCGCGTCGGGCGTGTGGGCATAGTCCACGGCCACCAGGGGCTGGCCCGGGTGGTTGATCTGCTCCATGCGGCCGGGCACAGGTGAAAGCTGGGCACAGGCGAACAGCGCGTGCTGCAGCGGAACACCCAGCGCACGCAACGCCGCTACCACGCCCAGCAGGTTGGAGACGTTGTACTGCCCGATCACGCGCGTCTGCAGCACATGCGTGTGCACGCCCTCGGCCACGGTAAAGCGCAGGCCACCATCGCCCATGCCGATATCGCGCGCCGCCAGGCGGGCCGGGCCGGTGGCGGAAACGCTCCACAGGTCCAGCGGCCGGCCGGCCAGCGCGGTGTGCAGCTCTGCGCCCTGCGGGTCATCGATGTTGACCACCGCCGCCTGCAGACCGGGCCAGTCAAAGAGCACGCTCTTGGCCTGCCAGTAGGCGACCATGCTGGGGTGGTAGTCCAGATGGTCCTGGGTGAAGTTGGTGAACAGGGCCACGCGAATGCGCGTGCCCACCAGCCGATGCTCGGCCAGACCAATGGACGAAGCCTCGATGGCGCAGGCCGTGCGGCCCGCATCGGTGAATTGCTGGAACGCGCGCTGCAGCCGCACCGGGTCGGGGGTGGTCATGCCGGTGCTGGTGAGCGCGGGCGGCGTTCCAATGCCCAAAGTGCCCACCAGCGCGCACCCACCTTGCGCAAACAGCTCATTTTTCGATAGCGTATTGAGGGCCTCGGCGAGCCACCAGCTGGTCGTGGTCTTGCCGTTGGTGCCCGTCACGGCCAACACATCCAGGTGCTGGGTGGGCTGGCCGAACCATTCGGCTGCCACCAGCCCGGTAGCCGCCTTGAGCCCGTGCAGCGCAGCCACAGGCAGTCCTTGCAGCGCAAAAGCCTCGGCACCCTCGTGCTCCACCAGGCAGGCCACGGCCCCACGCGCCAGCGCATCCCCGATGTGCGCACGGCCGTCGGTTGCGGCGCCGGGCCAGGCGATGAAACCGTCGCCCGGCCGGATCTGGCGGCTGTCCGTCTGCAGCGTGCCCGTGACCCGCTCGCGCAGCCAGCTGACAGCTTCGCTCACCGAACCGAGCAGGGCAAGCGCCGTCATAGCGACTCCTCCACCACATCGGCCACGATCTGCGGCGTGACCGCCATGTCCGGCTGCACGCCCATCATGCGCAGCGTCTGCTGCACCACTTCGCTGAACACCGGTGCCGCCACGGCACCGCCGTAGAACACGCCATTGCTGGGCTCATCGATCATCACGGCCACGATGATGCGGGGCTTGTCGATGGGTGCCATGCCGGTGAACCACGCGCGGTACTTGCCCGACGCGTAGTTCTTGCCCACCTGCTTGCGCGCCGTGCCCGACTTGCCGCCCACCGAGTAGCCCACGGTCTGCGCCTTCTGGCCGGTGCCACCAGGGCCTGCGGCCATCTGCAGCATCTTGCGCACCTGGTCGGCCGTGCGTTCGGAGAACACCGGCACGCCCAGGGCGGGGACGTCGGTCTTGAGCATGGTGGCGGGAATCACCCGCCCGCCGTTGGCAAACACGGTGTAGGACCGCGCCATCTGGAACAGGCTGGCCGAGAGGCCATAGCCATAGGACATGGTGGCCTGCTCGACCGGACGCCAGGTCTTGTACGGCCGCAGGCGCCCCGTCACCACGCCGGGGAAGTGCAGTTGCGGCTTCTGCCCGAAGCCCGCGGCCGAAAACGTCTCCCACATCTCACGCGCCGGCATCTGCATGGCCAGCTTGGTGGTGCCCACGTTGCTCGACTTCTGGATCACGCCCTCCACCGTGAGCACGCCATGGTTGCGCGTGTCGGAGATGGTGGAGCCGGTAATGTTGATGCGGCCCGGCGTGGTGTCCACAACGGTGTCGGGGCGCACGCGGCCCGTTTCGAGCGCCAGGCCAATGGTGAACGGCTTCATGGTGGAGCCAGGCTCGAAGACGTCGGTGAGCGCGCGGTTGCGCAGCTGCTCACCCGAGAGGTTCTTGCGCTTGTCGGGCACGTAGCTGGGGTAGTTGGCCAGCGCCAGCAGCTCGCCCGTGTGGGCATCCAGCACCACCACGCTGCCGGCCTTGGCCTTGTGCGCGGCCACCTGGTCGCGCAGCTTCTGGTAGGCAAAGAACTGCACCTTGCTGTCGATGGACAGCTGCATGTCCTTGCCATCGACCGGGGGCACGGTTTCGCCCACGCTTTCCACCACGCGGCCCAGGCGGTCCTTGATCACGCGGCGCGAACCGGGCTTGCCCGCCAGCTCCTTGTCGAACGCCAGCTCCATGCCCTCCTGGCCATGGTCTTCCACGTTGGTAAAGCCCACCACGTGCGCGGCGGCCTCGCCCTCGGGGTACTGGCGCTTGTATTCCTTGCGCTGGTAAATGCCCTTGATGTCGAGCCTGGCGATCTGCTGGCCCACGTCCCAGTCGAGCTGGCGCTTGATCCAGACAAAGGTCTTGTCCTCGTCAGCCAGCTTTTTCATCAGCTCGGCCTGGGGCATGTCGAGCAGTTTGGCCAGCTGCCTTAGCTTGGCGCGTACCTCGGGTTTGTCCTGCTCCACGTCTTCAGGGATGGCCCAGATGCTGGCCGCGGGCACGCTGGAGGCAAGGATCAGCCCGTTGCGGTCCAGGATCTTGCCGCGGTTGGCCGGCAGCTCCAGCGTGCGGGCAAACCGCACCTCGCCCTGGCGCTGAAAGAAGGCGTTGCCAAACACCTGCACATAGGCGGCACGCCCCGCCAAGCCCAGAAAACCCAGCGCAATCATGGCCACGATGAACTTGCTGCGCCAGACGGGCGTCTTGCTTGCCAGCAGCGGGCTTGCGGTGTAGACCACGCTGCGGCTCATGGCTGTTCCCCCTCGGGCCGGGACGGCGTGGCACCCGCAGCAGCAGCAGCAGCTACGCCTTGCGGGTCAGACACATACTGCGTGATGGCCGGTGTGGCGGTGCGCATGTTCAGCTGGGCGCGGGCGATCTTCTCCACCCGCAGCGGCGTGGCCTGCGCGCGCTTGTCCACCTGCAGACGCTGGTGCTCCGTCTCCAGGCGGCGGGCCTCGGCCACAGCGCGGTCCAGCTCGGTGAACAGGCGGCGCGATTCGTACTGGGTGTGCACGAGGTAGATCGCGCTGGCCAGCACGGCAAGCAGCAGGACGACATTCAACCGGGTCATGTCAGACGACCGCCGTGCGTTCGGCCACGCGCATGATGGCGCTGCGTGAGCGGGGATTGGCCTCGACCTCGGCCACGCTGGGCTTGATGCGGTCCAGCGCGACGAGCTTCATGGCCTGGGGCGCGGCAAACGGTGCGCGGCGGTCATACACCTCCTTGGAGTGCTTGGCGATGAACTGCTTGACGATGCGGTCTTCAAGCGAGTGAAAGCTGATGACCACCAGCCGCCCGCCCGGCTGCAGCACCGAGAGGCTGGCCTCTAGTGCCTGTTGCAGCTCTTCAAGCTCGGCGTTGATGAAAATCCGAAGAGCTTGAAATGTGCGCGTTGCAGGGTTCTGGCCCGCTTCGCGGGTTTTGACCGCGCCAGCCACGAGGTCGGCCAGTTCTGCGGTGGTTGCAAGAGGACCCCGTTCTTCGCGCCGAGCAACAATCGCCTTTGCAATGGGGCCAGCAAACCGTTCTTCACCGTAGTCACGTATCACCTCCGCAATCTGACCGACTTCGGCCGTGGCCAACCAATCGGCCACGCTGGTCCCGCGCGTAGTGTCCATGCGCATGTCCAGCGGGCCGTCAAAACGGAAACTGAAGCCCCGTTCGGGGCTGTCGATCTGGGGTGAGCTCACGCCCAGATCCATCAGCACGCCGGCGGCACTCGCAGGCGGCAGGTCGGCCAGATGGCTAAAACCTTCGTGCCGGATGGAAAAACGCGCATCGGTGATGCGCGTTGCTTCAGCGATGGCTTCGGGGTCCTTGTCGAAGGCCACAAGGCGCCCTTGTGGTCCGAGCCTGAGCAGAATCAGGCGCGAATGCCCGCCACGCCCGAAGGTCGCGTCCACCCAGGTGCCCGCAGGCTCCGGGCCTGCGCCACCCAGGAGGGCATCGACGGCCTCGTTGAGCAAGACGGTGGTGTGTTGCATGGGGGATGTCACTGCGCGCCTCAGAAGGAGAAGTCCTTGAAGACATCCGGCATCTCGCCCTGCATGGCCTTGGCCTCCTGCTCGTCGTAGGTGGCCTTGTCCCAGAGTTCAAAATGGTTACCCATGCCCAGCAGCATGGTGTCCTTGGAGATACCGGCCGCTTCGCGCAGCTCGGGCGACACCAGCACTCGGCCGGTGGCGTCCATGTCCACATCCATGGCGTTGCCCAGAAAGATGCGCTTCCACCACTGGGCGGACATGGGCAGCTGGGCAATGCGCTCACGAAACTTTTCCCACTCGGGGCGGGGGAACACCATCAGGCAACCGTGGGGGTGTTTGGTGATGGTGAGCTGGCCAGACGCCGTCGCCGCCAGGACGTCACGATGCCGGGTCGGCACGGAGAGCCGACCCTTCGCATCGAGACTCAGCGACGAGGCACCTTGAAACACGGATGGATTCCCAGTTCGGTTCTGCGCCCCCGGGTCCGCAAAACGGACTCCCAAGGCACTTTTCACCACTTAATTGCACTTTTTTGCACTGTAGCAGGAAAAGCACACCGAACAAGGGGGTGTCCAACAAACTTTTGCAATGAAATCAACGACTTAGCCGTGACTTTGCAGACACTCTGGCGACAAAAGTCGTTCAAAAAGAAGCACTTACAGAGGCCTATGAAAGTGACCTCTCAAGGCTTGGCCGACTCGTCACAGGATGTAGCGCGACAGGTCCTCGTCCTGGCTCAGGGTCTGCAGGCGGGCATCGACATAGGCGGCGTCGATGGTGATGGACTGGCCCGACAGGCGCGTGGCGTCAAAACTCACCTCATCCAGCAAGCGCTCCATGACGGTAGACAGGCGGCGTGCCCCGATGTTTTCCGTGCGTTCGTTCACCTCAAACGCAATGTGCGCCAGGCGCGTGATGCCCTCCGGCGCAAATTCGAGCATGACGCCTTCGGTGGCGAGCAGCGCCTGGTACTGCTTGACCAACGACGCATGCGTCTGCGTGAGGATGGCCTCGAAATCCTTCACGGACAGCGACTCCAGCTCCACACGGATCGGAAAACGTCCCTGCAGCTCCGGAATCAAATCGCTGGGCTTGGACAGGTGGAACGCCCCCGAGGCGATGAACAGGATGTGGTCCGTCTTGATCATTCCGTACTTGGTGGACACCGTGGTGCCTTCCACCAGGGGCAGCAGGTCGCGCTGCACGCCCTGGCGCGACACGTCGGCGCCGCTCGTTTCCTGGCGTGCGGCCACCTTGTCGATCTCGTCGATGAAGACGATGCCGTTCTGCTCGGCGTTCTGCACGGCGCGCGTCTTGATGTCTTCCTCGTTGACGAGCTTGGCCGCCTCTTCGTCGGTGATGAGCTTCAAGGCCTCGGCGATCTTGAGCTTGCGGGTCTTGCGCTTGTCCTGCCCCATCTGGCTGAACATGCCCCGCAACTGCTCAGCCATCTCCTCCATGCCCTGCGGGCCCATGATCTCCAGCTGCGGGCGGGCCTCGGCCACGTCGATCTCGATTTCCTTGTCGTCCAGCAAGCCTTCGCGCAGCTTCTTGCGAAACACCTGCCGGGCCGTGTTGTCGGCCATCGGCTCGCTGCCAGCGGCGGCGCGGGCGGGCGGGATCAGCACGTCCAGAATACGCTCCTCAGCCGCGTCTTCGGCACGGGTGCGCACCTTCTTCATTTCAGACTCGCGCGTCTGCTTGACGGCGATCTCGGCCAGATCGCGGATGATGGAATCCACGTCCTTGCCCACGTAGCCCACCTCGGTGAACTTGGTGGCTTCCACCTTGATGAAGGGTGCATCGGCCAGGCGGGCCAAGCGGCGCGCGATCTCGGTCTTGCCCACGCCCGTGGGGCCGATCATCAGGATGTTCTTGGGCGTGATCTCGTGGCGCAGGCTGCCTTCGACCTGCTGGCGGCGCCAGCGGTTGCGCAGCGCAATGGCCACGGCGCGCTTGGCACTGGCCTGACCCACGATGTGGTGGTCGAGTTCGGAGACGATCTCCTGGGGGGTCATGGAGGACATGGGTGAGCCTGCCTTAAAAATCTATGTCAAATCAGCCCCTGACGCTTTATGGATAAGCGCCAACAGCTATTAAATTGTGAGTATCCAATCCACCGCCGCTGTTACAGCGTCTCGATGGTGTGGTGCATGTTGGTGTAGATGCACAGCTCGCCCGCAATTTCGAGCGACTTCTTGACGATGTCCTGCGCCGACAGATCGGTGTGGTTGAGCAGCGCCTTGGCTGCCGAGTGCGCGTACGCACCGCCCGAACCGATCGCCACGATGCCCTGCTCGGGCTCCAGCACGTCGCCGTTGCCGGTGATGATGAGCGAGGCGCTGGCGTCCGCCACGGCCAGCATGGCTTCCAGCCGGCGCAGCACGCGGTCGGTGCGCCAGTCCTTGGTCAGCTCGATGGCGGCACGCGTCAGATGGCCCTGGTGCTTTTCCAGCTTGGCTTCAAAGCGCTCGAACAGCGTGAACGCATCGGCCGTGGCGCCCGCAAAGCCTGCCAGCACCTTGCCGTGGTAAAGCTTGCGCACCTTGCGCGCCGAGCCCTTGACCACGATATTGCCCAGAGTAACCTGGCCATCGCCGCCAATGGCGACCTGGATGCCTTCCGGGGTCTGGCGGCGCACGCTCAGGATGGTGGTGCCGTGGAACACCGGGTGGTTGTCGTTAGATGAGTCCATAACTGCGGCAGTTGAGGGCGCGGGCGGCGCTTTCAAGGCAGAAAGCCGCTGCGTGCTGCCATCCAATCATCCCACTGCAGGCGGTGTGTGAACCCGGCACCGACGCCACCGCGCCCCGCGCCAAGCCTGCCAAACCACTAGTGCGGCGCTTCGCAGGTCCGCGCAGGGGCGAAAGTGCGAAGGGGCAAAGCGACCCGGGCGGGTCAGTTCTTGCGGGGGACCACCCAGGCGTGCTCGTTGATGCCGATCACATTGAAGAAGATCGCCACCAACCGCTGCAGATTGTGGAACTGGATGACGTGGCCCTGGCCCTGTTGCTCTGCGGCCCAGTTGAGCACGGAGCCCGCGGCAGCAAAGTCCACCCGGATGAGCTTGTCGCACGCAATGGTGAGCGGCACGCCCGCCCGCAAAAAGGCCTCAAAAGGCTGCAGCATGGGTGTGGCATCGCCATCAATGTGGCCGCTGAGCTGGGCCACCGGGCCGGTGTCGAGCGGCGCGGGCACACTCACATCGCCCAGGTCCGACGCCATGAAATCACTGTCAGCGGCCAGCGGTGCAGATCCCGAGGACGCGCCCTCATTGTCGGAATACCCGCAGCGCGGGGACATCCACGACGGCGGAGAGACCTCGTACGTCACGCAGTAATCCAGCGCCACAAGCTCGAACTCATCGGCCTTGCCCATCAGGCGAAGCGCCGCCATGCGCAGGCGCCACCATTCCGGACTGGTGGCACGGTCTCCGGACTGGGTGCGGGCCTCCAGCAGCGCATTGAGTTTTTCCACGCCGGAGAACACAAGCTGCCCGTCCCGTTCCGCCCACTGGGTGAACTGGTCTGCCAGCAAAGGGACGGCAGCCTCATCGATGGACGTCAGGCGTGTCCACGACAGGGTCCATGGCGATGCGGCGCGGGCCAACGACGCCTGCAGCGCCGCCACGGAAGACACCGCCACGGCAGCGGGCGCGTTCCAGCTGAAATCCTTGCGCACCGCCGCCACCGGCGCTGCGGCCCCAGCCGCCGCCGGGGCCGCAGGCGCCATGCCCAACTGCTCGGGCATGGAAAACCACAACGGCGCAGAGCGGCTGTACTGCGCGGCAAAGTCGATGGCCAGGGTGTCAAACCGGTCGTGCTGGCCGGTCGCACGGTACAGGTCGAACAGCGTCATCCAGATTTCCAGCTGGTCTTCGGGCGGATCCTGCTGATGCTGGGCCAGAACCTCCAGCAGGCCAGACTCCGCACCCGCATGGTCACCATTGGCAAACCGGATGGCTGCCTCTTCAAGATCGGGTTCGTGCACGAATTCCTCCGGTTCGGATGCGGTCGCTGGCGCAGCCTGCGCAAGGCTGAAAGACGCTTCCGCAGGGCCCGCACCTGCAAGCATCTGCGCATCGGCGCCGCCAAACCGGCCGATGGCCATGCTGTCATCGGCAAACAGCGGCTGGACACCGGCTTTGCTTTCCAGGGGCGCTGGCAGGCTGCCAGGAGCCGTGGGCGCATAGGCGCGCGAATGCGCAGAGTCAGGGCCTTGTGGTTCTACCGCGGCAGGGGCATCGCCCGGCTGGGTGGGCGCCTCGGCGCCTTGCTTGCTCTTCCACCACTGCTGCGACATCTGCGCTTCGATCTCGTCGATCTTCTTGAGCGTGACGGCACGCTCATCGGGCGAGGCCATGCTGCTCTGGAAGAACGAGGGGCGGCCCGCCGCATCTTCCACGCGCTGACCCTGGAGCACCTCGCGCTGGCGCAGCTTGCGCAGCTGATCAAACTCGCGGCGCCGCACGAAGTCGTTGCGGCGCTTGCGCTCGATCATCTCCTTGAGCATCTGCTTGCTGTACTGGCTCTCCCGGTCGTCCTGCAGCGAATCGAGCTCGGTCCAGTTCACCGTCGGGTTTTTCACGAACCGCACCACCTTCGATAGCAGGCCGCCGGGGGTGGATTCTTCCTTGCTCATGGCTCAGGGTACAGAGTGCGCGCGTTGATCGACAGGCCGCTGCCTGCTCAATCCCCAAACATCTTTTGCTTGAGTTCGCGGCGTTGCTGCGCTTCGAGCGACAGCGTGGCGGTGGGGCGTGCGATCAGGCGGCCCACGCCAATGGGCTCGCCGGTTTCGTCGCAATAGCCGTAATCACCGGCGTCGATGCGGGCGATGGATTGCTCGATCTTCTTGAGCAGCTTGCGCTCGCGGTCGCGGGTGCGCAGCTCCAGCGCGTGTTCTTCTTCGATGGTGGCGCGATCGGCCGGGTCGGGCACCACCACGGTGTCTTCGCGAAGGTGTTCGGTGGTTTCACCGGCGCTGTTGTGGATGTCCTGCTTGAGCTCTACGAGCTTGAGGCGGAAAAACGCCAACTGCTTTTCGTTCATGTACTCGCCATCAGGCATGGCCATGACTTCGGCGTCGGTCAGCTCGGCGGCGGACTTGGTTTTCCAGTTGTTCGCCAGCTTGGGGTCTTTTTTGGCAGCCGTGTACGTGGGCTGCGCTTGCGCGGTCGTGGGCATGGTGTGTAGATAACTGGCTTTGGCAGCGGTCGAGGCCACTGTTTGTGCCATGGATGGTACGGTCAATTGGGCCAATCGGGAAGAAGGCCGGGTTGTGCGCACGGGTACCTGCGAACCGGCCTGCAACGCAGGCGCTGGAGCCGGTGCAGACACCGGCGCACTCACTGCGGCTGCGGCCTTGGGCACGGCAGGGGTCTTGGCGGCGGGCTTGGCGGGGGCCTTTGCAACAGCCTTGGGAGCCGGTGCAGCAGCGGCGCCCTTTTTTGCCACGGCAGGGGTCGCCTTGGCGGTCCCCTTGGATTTGCTGGTGTCGGCTTTCACTTCCTGGTCTCCTCGCAATACGGGCAGGCCCCGGCTGCATTGCAGCCAGGGGCGGGTGGCAAGCCTTCGGTGCTTTTACCGGGGCGCGATTGTATCGACCTGGACTGACGCAAACGGAAACGTTGCAGATACAACACAAACCCGGTCAGAAGGCACATGCCCCGGGCAGTGCCAAAGGGCATCACACAAGGCTTTGCTCCAGCCCCTGCAGGAAGATGTCCTTGGGCAGATCGATGCCAATGAAGACCATCTTACTGGTGCGCTGCTCGCCTTCGGCCCACTGCGGCCCCAGGTCGCTGCCCATGAGCTGGTGCACGCCCTGGAAGATCACCTTGCGATCGGTGCCTTTCATGTTCAACACGCCCTTGTAGCGCAGCATGCGCGGGCCGTAGATGTTGACGATGGCGCCCAGGAAGTCTTCAAGCTTGGCGGGGTCGAACGGGCGGTCCGAGCGGTACACAAAGCTCTTCACATCATCATCGTGGTGATGGTGGTGGCCATGGCCGTGCTCATGCTGGTGCGAGGGGTGGCTGCAGTGCTCGCCATGTTCGTGGTCATGGTCGTGGTGGTCATGCCCGCTCCCTTCTTCCTTCAGGAAATCCGGGTCGATATCCAGCTTGGCATTGAGGTTGAAGCCGCGCAGGTCCAGCACCTCCTTGAGCGGCACCTCGCCAAAATGCACGGCCTTGATGGGCGCGCGCGGGTTCATGTGCTTGAGGCGATGGATCAGCGCCTCGGTCTCGTCCTTGGACACCAGGTCGGTCTTGGACAGGAAGATCTGGTCCGCAAACCCCACCTGGCGGCGCGCCTCCTGGCGGTCGTTGAGCTGCTGGGGCGCATGTTTGGCGTCCACCAGCGTGATGATCGAGTCGATCAGGTAGGTTTCGGCGATCTCTTCGTCCATGAAGAAGGTCTGTGCCACGGGGCCCGGGTCGGCCACACCGGTGGTCTCGATGACGATGCGGTCGAAGTCGAGCAGGTTCTTGCGGCGCTTGGCGGCCAGCAGCTGCAGGGTTTCGCGCAGGTCTTCGCGGATGGTGCAGCAGATGCAGCCGTTGCTCATCTGCACGATCTGCTCCTTGGACTCGGTCACGAGGATGTCGTTGTCGATGTTCTCTTCGCCGAACTCGTTCTCAATCACGGCGATCTTCTGGCCGTGGGCTTCGGTGAGCAGGCGCTTGAGCAGCGTGGTCTTGCCCGAGCCCAGGAAGCCGGTGAGGATGGTGACGGGAATCAGTGCCATAGATCTGTCTTTCAAGGGGATCAAATACGTGCGCTGCGGCCGGTGCCGCACAACGCGGTGCCCCTCGCGGGGGCAACTTTTTCAGTGTACCGAGGCTGTCAAGCCCTTGCCGGAGCCGGCGGGTTCACCCTTTGCGCATCACCACCAGCCCCTTGAGGTACTCGCCCTCCGGAAACTCCAGCGTCATCGGGTGGTCGGGCGCGCCGCCCAGGCGCTCCAGGATGTAGCCGTCCACCCCGGCATCCGCGCCGGCCGAGGCCACGATCTTGTGGAACAGGTCGGCACTGATGCCGCCCGAGCAAGAGAAGGTGAACAGCACGCCACCGGGTGACAGCAACTGCAGCGCCAGCCGGTTGATGTCCTTGTACGCCCGGGCTGCACGGTCGGCGTGCGCTGCAGTGGGCGCAAACTTCGGCGGGTCCAGGATGATGGCGTCAAAGCGCTGGCCCTCCTTGAGGAACTGGCGCAGCGACGCATTCACGTCAGCGTCGAGGAACGTGGCCCGGTTCGGATCGAAGCCGTTGAGCGCCACATGGGCGCGGGCGCGCTCCAGGGCCGGGCCCGAGGAATCGATGGACGTCACATGCCCATCGGCCACGGTGCCCGCCGCACGCATGCCGGCCAGCGCCGCCACGCTGAAACCACCGGTGTAGCAAAAGCAGTTGAGCACGTGCTTGAAGCCCAGGCGCTGGGTGTAGCCGGCAAACCGCTTGCGGCTGTCGCGCTGATCCAGATAGAAGCCCGTCTTGTGGCCCTCGGCGATGTTGAGCGTCAGACGCCACTGGTGTTCACGGAGGGTGAGTTCGAGCGGCGGCCCCTCGCCATCGCCTGCCGCCCCCGTGGGCCCGCCGCGCAGCCAGCCGGTGGCGGGCGGGAGGCCTTCGAGGGTGCGCACGCTGGCGTCCGAGCGTTCATACAGCTTGGTCAGACCCGTCTCGCGCAACAGGGCGTCGGCAATCACGTCCTTCCAGCGCTCGGTACCCGCGCTGGTGAACTGAGCCACCAGCGTGTCGCCATAACGGTCCACGATGAGCCCCGGCAGGCCGTCGGATTCACCGTGCACCAGGCGCACGCCGTCGCTTTGTACGTCAAAACGGGCTCTGGCGATGATGGAGCGGGCGCAAGCAGCTATGAAAAACGGAGCATCAATGCGCTGCGCCTCGTCAAAGCTCCACACCCGTGCGCGGATGCGCGAGCTGGGGCTGTACGCAGCCCAGGCGAGAAACTGGCCCTCGTGCGACTCCACGCGCACAGTCTCGCCGCTGTCGCCCCCGCCCTTGGCGATGGCCGATTCAAAGATCCAGGGGTGGCGGCGCAAGAGCGAGCGCTCTTTACCGGGGCGAAGGCGAAGGGTTTTCATGGGCCCGATTGTCGCGCGGCCGCTGCCCCGTCACCTCGCACGCCCCGCGCAAGTGCACCCATGGAGCCGGCTTCGCTGGGCCATCGGGTGGGTGCGTCCCCCTGGGGAAAGCGGCGCAGCCGTTTAAGGGGGCTTACGTTTTGCACGCGGATGCGCCGCGTCATACACCTTGGCCAGGTGCTGAAAATCAAGCCGCGTGTAGACCTGCGTGGTGGTGATGTTGGCGTGGCCCAGCAGCTCCTGCACCGCGCGCAGGTCGCCACTGCTTTGCAGGAGGTGGCTGGCAAACGAGTGGCGCAGCATGTGCGGGTGCACCGGCGTGGTCAGCCCCGCCTGCTGGCTGCGCTGGCGCAGACGCAGCCAGATCGACTGCGCAGTCAGCCGCTTGCCGCGCTGGCCGACGAACAGTGCCGTGTCAAGCCGCGCTGATCCTTCACCGCCGAAGGGGGTGGCTCGCAGCTGCAGCCAGGCCTGCAGCGCTGCGGTGGCCGCGCGGCCCACGGGCACGCTGCGGCGCTTGCTGCCCTTGCCGAACACATGGGCCTCACCCGCTTGCAGATCGACCCAGCCACGGCCCTGGCGCTGGGTGTCGGCGTTGGGGATGGCGTCGAGCCCCGCCAGCTCGCCTACGCGCAGGCCGCAGCCGTAGAGCAGCTCCACCATGGCCGCATCGCGCGCTTCCAGCCAGGGGTCGGCGCCGGTGTTGTCGAATTCTGCAAGCCGCACGGCATCGTCCACGCCCAGCGCCTTGGGCAAGGGCTTGGGCGCCCTGGGGGCGCGCACGTCCTGCACCGGGTTGTGCGGAATCAGCCCCTGCCGGCCCGCCCAGATGAAAAACCCGCGCCAGCCCGAAAGGATGAGCGCAATGCCCCGCCCGCTGCGCCCGCTGCTGTGCATCTGCGCCACGAAGCGGCGGATGTGTGCCGTCTGCAACTGCAGTAGCGGCACGTGCACACCGGCCGCAAACTGCGCCAGCTTTTCAAGGTCCAGGGTGTAGAGCGTGAGCGTGCGTGCGGCCAGCCGCTTTTCGACGCGCACGTGCTCCAGGTAGCGCTGGACATGGGGGTCGAGCGGGGTGGGCGTATCAGGCATTGGGGCCGTGGCTGAGACGCCGCTGGGGCTGTGGTGGCGCGCGGGCTACTTCAGCCGCAGCAGTGCAGCGCTGGCCAGCTCTGCCATGCGCGACAGGAAGTCCGTCCCCATCGTGGCGTCAAAACGCTGGGGGTCTTGCGAACCCAGCACCAGCAGGCCAAACGCAGGCGTGGCGCTGTCGATGGCGCCTTCGCGCAGCGGCAGCAGGGCCAGTGACTGGGCGGGCTCACCGGCCTCGTTGGCCAGCCAGGCGGCGGGTTCGAACCCCAGGTTGGGCCCGCAGAACGGCATGGTCAGCGACGAGGCAAAGGCACGGGCGTCTTCGCTGGCGCCCTGCGTGAAGTCGGCGTCGATGTACGGCGCAGCCACCTCCCACACGCGCACGGCCGCCTGGGGCACGTCGAACAGGGTGCGCACACCATCCACCACGGCCTGGGGCAGGTCGAACGGGTCGCGCACCTGCAGCAGGCTACCGGTCCACTGGTGCACCTTGTGGGCAATGGCGGCGTTTTCGCTGCTGTTGCGCACCATCTCCATGATGCGGTGCTCCAGGCCCTTGATCTTCTCGCGCAGCATTTCGGCCTGGCGCTCCTGCAGGCTCACGGCACGCGCGCCGTGCGGGCTGGTGATCTGCACGCTGGCCAGCACCTCCGCATGGCGCTCGAAGAAGCCCGGCGTGTTGGTGAGGAACTGGGCGATGTCGTCTTCGGTGATCGGTGGGATGTGGGACGTCATAGGAGGGTGTCAGGAATATCGATCTGGCCTTCGAACACCGTGGTGGCAGGGCCGGTCATGAAAACGGAATCGGTGTCGGCACCGCTCCAGGCAATGGTGAGGCGGCCGCCGCGCGTGTCCACCTGCACCTCGGGGTCGAGCAGGCCCAGGCGGATGCCGCTGACCACGGCGGCGCAGGCGCCGGTGCCGCAGGCCAGGGTTTCGCCCGTGCCCCGCTCGAACACGCGCAGACGCACGTGGGCGCGGTCCACAATCTGCAGGAAGCCCGCATTCACCCGCTGCGGAAACCGTGCATGGCGTTCGATGAGGGGGCCGGTTTCCTGCACGGGCGCGGTGTCCACGTTGTCCACCAGCTGCACGGCATGGGGGTTGCCCATCGACGCAACCGCTACCAAAACAGTAGCTACTGGCGCTTTACCATCAAGCGCCAGAGGCCATTTTTGCCCTGAACCCTGCGCCACGGGCGTGAGGCCGGTGGCATCAAAGGGCACCTGGGCAGGCTCGAACTGCGGCCGGCCCATGTCCACCGTGACGCGGCCGTCGGGCGTGAGGCGCGGGGCGATCACGCCACCTTGGGTCAACACGCGGATGGTGTCCTTGGCAGACAGGCCCTTGTCGTGCACAAAGCGCGCAAAGCAGCGGGCGCCGTTGCCGCACTGCTCCACCTCGCCGCCATCGGCGTTGTGGATCACGTATTCGAAGTCGATGCCCTCGGCAGGAGAAGGCCTGACAGTCAGGATCTGGTCTGCGCCCACACCGAAGTGGCGATCTGCCAGGAAGCGGTACTGGGCCGTGCTCAGCCCCAGGCGGCCCCGGGTTTCGTCGAGCACCACAAAGTCGTTGCCCGCGCCCTGCATTTTGGTGAAGCGAATCTGCATCCGCCGGATTATCGTCGCTGGGCCGCCAATGACCTCGGGCAGCGCCACTTGCCTTGGCGCGATAGGCTTGCACCCTTTCGCGCCACACAGGCCGCCACCAGCCAGGAGTCTTGAATGTCCGATCTTTCCACCTTTGCCATCACCCGCAAATGGCCCGCCCGGCACCCCGACCGTCTTCAGCTGTACTCGCTGCCCACGCCCAACGGCGTGAAGGTGTCGATTGCGCTCGAAGAGCTGGGCCTGCCCTACGAGGCCCACCTGGTGAGCTTTGACACCAACGACCAGATGTCGCCCGAGTTCCTGTCGCTCAACCCCAACAACAAGATCCCCGCCATCCTCGACCCGAACGGCCCCGGCGGCCAGCCCCTGGCGCTGTTCGAATCCGGCGCCATCGTGCTGTACCTGGCCGATAAAACCGGCCAGCTGATCCCCCAGGATGCCGCTGCGCGCTACGAAACCATCCAGTGGGTGATGTGGCAGATGGGCGGCCTGGGCCCGATGTTCGGCCAGCTCGGGTTCTTTCACAAATTTGCGGGCAAGGACTATGAAGACAAACGCCCGCGCGACCGCTACGTGGCCGAATCCAGCCGCCTGCTGGCCGTGCTGAACCAGCGCCTGGCGGGCCGCCAGTGGGTGATGGGCGACCAGTACACCATCGCAGACATCGCCATCCTGCCGTGGGTGCGCAACCTCATCGGCTTTTACGGCGCGGGCGACCTGGTGGAGTTTGGCCAGTTCACGCAAGTGCAGCGCGTGCTCGATGCCTTCGTGGCACGCCCGCCCGTGGCGCGGGGCCTCGCCATCCCGGCGCGGGACTGAGAGGCTCGCAGTCTTTCGCCGATGTCAGGCGGGCGGCGACACCGTCGCCATGACCCGGACAAACGCGGGCACCACACCCAGGGCGTCGTCGCGCCGCTGCACGGCATGCACATCGGCCCTGGGCGCCTTGGCACCCAGGGCCTTGAGCACCACGCGGTTGCCAAACAGCACGCCCATCGAGAGCGGAACCAGCGCCACCCCCAGCCCAGCGGCCACCAGGCTCAACACGGCCGCGAGCTCCACCGTGGTCTGGGCCACCCGGGGCGCAAAACCGGCCTGCACACAGCACTGCACCATGTACTCGGCGTGGGCGGATGAATCCCGGCGCAGCATCACAAAGCGCTCGCTGCGCAAATCCCGCAGCGCCAGCACCTTGCGCTTGGCCAGCGCGTGGTCGGGCGGCAAGGCGGCCACCACCGGGTCGGGCCACAGCAAGGTGCTTGCCAACTGGTCGTCGTTGACCGGTGTGCGGGCGATACCCACATCAATGCGCTTGTCGCGCAGGGCGCCAGGCTGCAGCGAAGGCTGCATTTCGTGCAGCACCACATCCACGCCCGGATAGTGCTGCCGGTAGCGCGCCAGCGCCTGGGGAAACGGCCCGAGAAAATGCGAGCCCGACAACCCCACCTCGATGCGCCCCGCCTGCCCCTGGCCAATGGCCGACACCCGCAGGCGCGCCGCATCCAGCCGCTCCAGCACGGCCCGCGCGTCCGCCAGATAGGACTGGCCCGCCAGCGTGAGCTCCACCCGGCGGCTGGTGCGCACAAACAGCTGCACGCCCAGCTCCGCTTCCAGCTGGGCGATCTGCAGGCTCAGCGGGGGCTGCGACACATGCAGGCGCCGTGCAGCTCGCGTGAAGCTCAGCTCTTCGGCCAGGGCAATGAAGTAACGCAGATGACGCAGTTCCATGGGGCGGCAGTCCTTGCGGCAGGGAAAAATTCAGACGGCGAAGGGCCGGGTGCGGCGCCGCGGCCCGTCTTGGCATCAATACCTGCAAGATATCAATCAAGACCAACAATATATTGGACTATTGGTTCACTTGTTTCCAGAATGGCACCACTACCAACACTTGGCGGAGACAAACCATGAAGATCGCACACGGCGTGCTGGCGGCCACCCTCGCGTTATGCGGACTGGCCCATGCACAGGACAACTATCCCAGCAAGGCCATCACGCTCACCGTGCCCAACCCGCCAGGCGGCGTGGTGGACACCTCGGCGCGGCTGCTGAACGAACCGCTCGCACGCATCCTGGGACAACCCGTGGTGATCGACAACAAGGCCGGGGGCAGCGGCAACGTGGCCTATGGTGCTGTGGCCCGGGCCAAGGCCGACGGCTACAACCTGCTCATCTCGTACTCGGCCTACCATGTGGGCAACCCGGCGCTGTCGCCCACCCTGCCCTGGGAGGCCAAGGACTTTGCCCCGGTGGCACTGCTCACCGTGGCCACCAACGTGATTGCTGCGCACCCCTCGGTGCCGGGCAACAACCTCAAGGAGTTCATTGCCCATCTCAAGGCCAACCCCGGCAAGGTCAACTACGCATCTCAGGGCAACGGCTCGCTCTCGCACATCGGCACCGAGATCTTCAAGCAGCAAAGCAGCACCTTCATGACCCATATCCCCTACCGCGGCTCCGGCCCGGCCGTGGGGGATGTGCTGGCAGGGCAGGTGCAGGTGTTCATCACCACGCCGCCCTCCGTGATGCAGCATGTGCTGAACGGCAAGCTCAAGGCCTTTGCCGTGACCAGCGCCAAGCGCCACCCCGGCCTGCCCAACGTGCCCACGGTGGCCGAGGCCGGTATGCCGGACTTCAAGCTGGAGGCCTGGGTGGGCCTGTTTGCCCCCGCCGCCACACCACCGGCCGTGATTGCCAAACTGACTGCGGACGTGAAAAAGGCGCTGGAGCTGCCAGAAACCCGCCAGCGCGCCGACGCCGCCGGGATCGAACTGCGCTACCTGCCACCCGAGGCGCTGGGCGATCTGGTCAAGACAGAAACCGCCTACTGGGCCAAGACCATCAAGGCCGCCGGCATCAAGGCCGACTGACCCCACGGGCGCCTGCGCGCCCCTCCCCTCCCCCGTAGCGCCCCGCGCCGTTCCACGCTTGCAACGGTGCCGGCGGCGCCACGCCTTTTTCCTTTCTTGAAGACCACCATGCAACGCAGCTACCGCATCGGGCAGATCGTGCCCAGCTCCAACACCACGATGGAAACCGAAATCCCCGCCATGCTGCGCGCCCGCGAGCAGGTGCTGCCCGAGCGCTTCAGTTTCCATTCCAGCCGCATGCGCATGCAAAAAGTCACCAAGGAGGAGCTGGCCGCGATGGACCGCGACTCCGACCGCTGCGCCCTGGAGCTGTCGGACGGCAAGATGGACGTGATGGGTTACGCCTGCCTGGTGGCCATCATGAGCATGGGCCTGGGCTACCACCGCGCCTCCGAAAAGCGCCTGCACGACATCACGGTGGCCAACGGCAAGCCCGCGCCCGTGGTGTCGAGTGCCGGCGCCCTGGTGGACGGCCTCAAGGCCATGGGGGCCAAAAAGGTCTCGATCCTCACGCCCTACATGAAGCCGCTGACCGGGTTGGTGGCACAGTACATCGAGCACGAAGGCATCGAGGTGCATGACAGCCTGTCCCTCGAAATCCCCGACAACCTGCAGGTGGGCGCACAGGATCCTGCCGCGCCCGCGCAGATCGTGCAGCGGCTGGACACGCGCGGCGTGGACGTGGTGGTCATCTCGGCCTGCGTGCAGATGCCCTCGCTGGCCTCCGTGCAGGTGGCGCAAGACCAGCTGGGCATCCCCGTCGTGTCTGCGGCCGTTTGCACCACCTGGGCGATGCTCCGGCGCCTGGGCCTTCAGACCCAGGTGCCGAATGCCGGGGAGCTGCTGTCGGGCCGATACTGAACGCGGCACGGGGTTGACGGTGCGGCGTGGGGGCAGGCCGCACGCACCGGCGAAAACTCGATAATCGCCCGATGCCCCGCACCAGCCAACACCTGCACCCCCACCGCGAACCCGTAGCCACCCGCCCCGCCGCCACCGTGCTGCTGCTGCGCGATGCGCCCGATGACGGTGGGCTCGAAGTCCTGATGACCCGGCGTTCGGACAAGGCCAGCTTTGCGCCAGGCGCCTATGTGTTCCCCGGCGGCGGCATCGACGCGCTGGACGCTGCGCCCGTCACCCACGCCGTGGCCCACCGCCGCCCGGCGCAGAGCGACCTGCACCTGACGCAGGCCATCGCCGCCATCCGCGAGAGCTTTGAAGAACTGGGCGTGCTGCTGGCCCGCCATGCCGACGGCCCCCGCAAGGGCCTGATGGCAGACGCCGACGACATCGCCGCCATCGACCGCCACCAGCCCTTTGCCGCGCAGTGCGCTGCACGGGGCCTGCGCCTGGCGGCCGATGCGGTGTACCTGCTGGCCCACTGGACGGCCGACCGCGACCTGGCACGCCGCTTTGAGGTGCCCTTTCTGGTGGCACGCATGCCCGAGGGCCAGGAGCCCGTGGCGGACGAGTCCGAACAGTTCGAGCCCGTGTGGGTGCGGCCGGCAGATGCACTGGCGCGACACGAGGCGGGGCAGTTCTTCATGATCTTCCCCACCATCCGCACCCTGCAGCGGCTGGCAAAGTTCGCCAGCACCCAGGCCGTGCTGGACGCCCTGGCGCACGAGCAGCCCCTGTGGGTGAGCTGCCCGCGCGCAGGCCTGCTGGCAGGCAAGGAAGCGCGCTACATGGAGGACGAAATGCCCTTTGGCGAGCTCGCCCTGGTCTGCCCCGACGGCCAGATCGTGCACCCGCTGGACTGGCAGACCGAGCGCCCCGTGCCACTGCTGCGTAACGTGCAGCGCATGACGGCGCCCAACCCCGGCGTGATGACCGGCCCTGGCACCAACAGCTATCTGGTGGGCGACCCGGCCACAGGCTTCATCGCCATCGACCCTGGCCCGGCCGACGCCGAGCACCTGGACAAGCTCTGGCGCGCGGCGGGGGGCGACATCCGCATGATCGTGTGCACGCATTCGCACCCCGACCACTCGCCGGGCGCCGCACCGCTGCAGGCCATGTGCGTGCAGGCAGGCAAGGCCCGCCCACCCATTCTGGGCCTGCCGTCGGCACCCACAGCGCGTGCCGCCAGCGAGTTCACGCCCGACAGACCGCTACAAAATAATGAGCTGCTGGCGCTTACTGGACAAGCGCCAGATGGCAAAATGACCCATACCCTGCAGGTGATACACACCCCCGGCCATGCGGCCAACCACCTGTGCCTTGTGCTGGTGGAAGACGGCCTGCTGTTCAGCGGCGACCACATCCTGAACGGCAGCACCACGGTGATTGACCCGCCCGACGGCAACATGGCCGACTACCTCGACTCGCTGGACCGGCTCGATGCGGTCTGCGCCGAGCACGGTGTGGAATTCATCCTGCCCGCCCACGGCTACGTGCTCGGTGGGCCGGTTCACGCGGCGCGCAACGCCATCGCCAAGCTCAAGGCCCACCGCCTTGCGCGCGAAGCCAAGGTGCTGGCCGCCATGCAGGCAATGCCGCAGGGCAGCGTTCAGGAGTGGGTGCAACATGCCTACGACGACGTGCCACCGCGCATGTGGCCCGTGGCCCAGCGCTCGCTGCTGGCACATGTAGAGCGCATCCGCGCCCAGCAGCCCGGAAACAATTGACGCACCAACGCCCTCTTTTCAAATCATCAGAACCCCATCACGCTGAGCTTGCGAAGCGCCGCGCAATGCTTCGACAAGCTCAGCACGAACGGCCCATTCCTGTTTTGACGACGGAACAACACACCTGCGCCGAGCTCGCAACATTCACTGATCGCCACCCTTCAATGACCGACAAGAACCCCGACCCCACCCACATCCGCCTGGCCAAACGGGTGGCCGAACAACTGAACTGCTCGCGCAGCACGGCCGAGCAATTCATCGAGGGCGGCTTTGTGAGTGTGGACGGCCGCGTGGAAGAAGCCCCCGGTGCGCGCGTGCGCCCCGACCAGGCCGTGACGGTGGCAAAAGACGCCAGCCTGCTGGAGCTCACCCCGGTCACCTTGCTGCTGCACAAGCCTGCGGGGTTTGAAGCCGGCCTGGGTCTGCCAAGCGCACCCACAGGGCAGGCGGCCCACGCCAGCCGCAGCCAGGGCGCGACGCCCGCCACCACGCTGCTGGGCGCAGCATCGCACCTGGCCGAGGACGCCTCGGGCATCCGCGTGCTGCAGCGCCACTTCAAGCAGCTCGAATGCTTTACGCCGCTGCCCACCGAAGCCAGTGGCCTCGTGGTGTACACGCAGGACAAGCGCATCGCACGCAAGCTGGCCGAAGACATCGAGTCGCTCGAGCAGGAATGCATCGTCGAGGTCAAGGGCGACATCGCGCCCAATGGCCTGCAGCGCCTGTGCCACGGCCTCACCTTCAACGGCCGCCCGCTGCCCCCCATCAAGGTGAGCTGGCAAAGCGAGACCAAACTGCGCTTTGCGCTCAAGGGCATCCGCCCCGGCCAGATACCGGCCATGTGCGAGGCCGTGGGCCTGCAGGTCGTGGCCCTCAAACGCATCCGCATCGGCCGCGTGCCACTGGCCAAAGTGCCCGAGGGGCAGTGGCGCTACTTGCAGGGGTGGGAGAAGTTTTGAGCCCCGCTGCCCCGCCCCCCCGGCGCCTGCCGCCTGAAGGGGCGGCATCTGCGTAGCGGATAGCTATGATAAACATAGCTGCCCGCGCTTTACAGACAAGCGCCAGCTGCCCATTTGGCTTGATGTTTTCCGCCCAGAGGCCACTGCTACACTGCGCGGCAAACAGGAGGGAGCTCATGAGCCAGGTTCTACAAGACAACGACAGCGCCGCTGGGCCGATGTCCACCTTCATGCCGCAGAACATCGACGCGCATCCGCTCGAGTTCACGGGCAGCGGCGGCGAGTACTTTCGCGTGTGGATCGTCAACGTGTTGCTCAGCATCATCACGCTGGGCATCTACACCCCCTGGGCCCGGCGCCGCACCGCCCAGTATTTCTACAGCCACACCCTGGTGGCCGGCAGCCCGCTCGAATTCACCGCGCAGCAGCGCAAGATGGTGATGGGCTTTGTGCTGCTGATGCTGATCACCCTGGCCTACAACATTGCCGCCAACACGGGGCAGGACACGGCGGTGGGCCTGTTCCTGCTGGCGGGCGCGGTGCTGGCCCCCTTCATCTGGGGGAGTGCCATGCGCTTTCGCCTGGGCGCCACCCGATGGCGCGGGCTGCGGCTGCAGTTCACGGCCAGCTGGAAGGAGGTCTACCTGGCCAGCTGGCCCGTGTTTGCGCTGGCACTGGTGTGGTTTGGCGTGTTCTACGGCCTGCAGGTGCTGTCGCCCGAGCTGACCGATGCCTTGCAGGAAGCCGAAGAGGAAACCCGCCGCAAGCTGCCCACCTTCACGCCCGCCATGGCCGCCCTGCTGGTGCTGGGCCTGGTGCTAACGGTGCTGTGCTTCATCCGGCTGGAATACAACTACAAGAGCCTGCTGGTGCTCAAAGCCCAGGTGGGCAATGAAAAAGGCCGGTGGAAACCGGTGTACATGGATTTCGTCAAGATCTGGCTGGCCACCGTGCTGGTGTTCATCGTGTGTGTGGTGAGCCTGTCGCTGCTGATCAGCGTGCTGGCAGGCGGCTCGGTGGCGCTGGTGGCGGGGCTGGGCAAGCGCCTGGGTTTCTGGATGTTTGTGATCATCATCGCGGCCATCGTGGGGGGCATCTTTCTGATGTTCCTCGCCTCGGCCCCCGCCCGCGCCTACCGCGAGGCGCGCATGTTCCAGCTGATGTGGAACAACATCGGCGTGAGCCACGTGGCGCGCTTCAAGTGCCATCTGGCCAGCGGCAGCTATGTGTGGCTGCGCATCCGCAACATGTTCCTCACCCTCATCACGCTGGGGCTCTACCGCCCCTTTGCACGGGTGAGTGAGTACCGCATGAAATGCGAATCCGTCACCCTGCACGTCAAGGGCGGTGTGGAGCAGGTCACCGGCGCCATGGTGCGCCAGCAGCAGGGCGGCCTGGGCGATGCGCTGGCGGATGCCGCTGGCCTCGATCTGATCGGCTGAACATGTCGGTCCCCGAGCACGCCGCGCTCGTCCCAGGGCGCTGGTTTGACGGCCACAGCAGCAAGGCCCGGCCGGTGATGGTGAGCCTGCTGCCCACGCCGCAGGGACCATCGCTGACATTGCACCCGCTCGCGCAGGCCGGGGCGGAACCTGTGGTTTTCGCCTGGAAGGACGTCGTGTGGCCGGAAGCCTGGAACGAACGCCGCCCCCAGGTGCGCGTGGTGGTGGACCTGCGCGACCATGGCAGCCTGGAGATCGACGCAGTGACCCAATGGCGCGCCGCCCTGGCAGCAGCAGGCGAGCGCCCCGGCATTGCCCAGCGCATGCAGACCCGCTGGCCGGTGCTGCTGGGCGTGGCGGCCGCTGCCGTGGTTGGCCTCACGCTGTTCTACCGCTACGGCACGCCGTGGGCCGCCACGCGGATCACACGGTTTGTGCCCCTGACCTGGGAGACCAGCGTGGCCGAGAACGTCCTGCAGCAGATGGACGACGGCACACTCAAACCCAGCAAGCTCCCGCCCGAACGCCAAGCCCAATTGAAGGCCCGCTTTGAGACCCTGGTGCAGCACACCTCCGCCACGTTGCACCGCTACCCCGGCTACAAGCCACCGCTCACGCTCGAGTTCCGCTCAGGCATGGGCGCCAACGCCTTTGCGCTGCCCGGCGGCAAGGTGGTGATGACCGATGGCATCGTCAAAGCCGCAGCCGAAAAAGGCCTGCCCGATGACGCCCTGGTGGGCGTGCTGGCCCACGAAATTGGCCACGTGGTGTACCGCCACACCACCCGCATGGTGGTGGAACAGGGCGTGCTCAACATGGGCCTTGGCCTTGCGCTCGGGGATGTGTCGGCCATCGTGTCCACCGGCGCATCGGTGCTCACCGGCCTGGCCTACAGCCGCAACCATGAGCGCGAGGCAGACTGCTACGCCATCGCCCTCATGGGCCAGGCAGCGCTGCCGACAGCGCCCATGGGCAAGCTGCTGCTGGCCATTGCGAAGGACGAAGCGGACGACGAAGAAGTCGAAAAAGGGGCCCGCAAGAAAGAAGACAAAGCAGGCCAGAACAGTGCCGCCACCACAGCGGGCGAACCCGCCGCCAGCAGCCCCGAACCCTCGCGCGGGCGACAGACGAAGCAAGAGGAAGTGCCGCACCCGGCCTGGTCACTGTTGAGCAGCCACCCCGATACGGTAGCGCGGGCTGGCGAACTGGAACGCGGGCACGCGCCCCACTGCCCCAACAACTGAGTGCGCCCAACGCGTCAAGAATGAATAAGTGTGAAGCGCGCCGATAAGCCGGATTCTGTGCACCACGGTTGCCCGCAGTGTGACCGCCATTAATCTGGGCCGGGTGTCGCCACCACGGCTCGGTGCTACCTACCCGCCAGCTCTGCGGAACCACATCAACGCTGGCCTACTTGGTATTGCTGCGCGTAGAGATTGCCCGTTTCACCCAAGTCGCGTTCCGCGCCTTGGGCGGCTATGGGGCTTCAGGCTTGCGCCCGAGCGTCTGGCTTACGCCAGCCGGTGCCAGCTTGCGCTGGCCCCCCATAGAACACCCTTGGTGGCTGAAAACGACCTGACTCGTCTCTGTTGCTCTGATCCTCACCTCACGGTGGGCAGCCGTTAGCTGCTACGCTGTCCTGTGCAGTCCGGACGTTCCTCCAGTGCCTGGTTTCCCAGATTGCACCAGCGGCGGTCTGGCGCGCTTCACGGGGTGGATTATCGCTGCTTCGGCATATCCGGCATATCCATATGGCGCCTCAGAAGAACAATCGGGTCAGAATGCGCACCACACCCTTTTGTCTTTGCACCTCACAGGAGACGCCATGAAAGTTGACAACATTCTGCAAACCATCGGCAACACGCCCCACGTGCGCATCAACCGCCTGTTTGGCGCGGGTGCCAACGTGTGGGTGAAGTCCGAGCGCAGCAACCCCGGCGGCTCCATCAAGGACCGCATTGCGCTGGCCATGGTGGAAGACGCCGAAAAATCGGGTGCCCTCCAGCCCGGCGGCACCATCATCGAGCCCACCAGTGGCAACACCGGTGTGGGCTTGGCCGTGGTTGCGGCCGTCAAGGGCTACAAGCTCATCCTGGTGATGCCCGACAGCATGAGCATCGAGCGCCGCCGCCTGATGCTGGCCTATGGTGCGCAGTTCGACCTGACACCGCGCGAAAAAGGCATGAAGGGCGCGATTGCCCGCGCGCAGGAGCTGCAGGCGCAGACGCCGGGGTCGTGGATTCCGCAGCAGTTCGAGAACCCCGCCAACATCGACGTGCACGTGCGCACCACGGCGCAGGAGATCCTGGCCGACTTCCCCGACGGGCTGGATGCGCTCATCACCGGCGTGGGCACGGGCGGGCACCTCACCGGCACGGCACGCGTGCTGAAAGCCAAGTTCCCCCACCTCAAGGTGTTTGCGGTGGAGCCCACGGCGTCGCCCGTGATCTCGGGCGGCGCGCCCTCGCCCCACCCCATCCAGGGCATTGGCGCGGGCTTTGTCCCCAAGAACCTGGACACCAGCCTGCTCGACGGCGTGATTCAGGTCGATGCCGAGCCGGCCCGCGAATACGCACGCCGCTGCGCGCGCGAAGAAGGGATTCTGGTGGGCATTTCTTCGGGTGCCACGCTGGCCGCCATTGCGCAAAAGCTGCCGGAGCTGCCCGCGGGCGCCAAGGTGCTGGGCTTCAACTACGACACGGGCGAGCGGTATCTGTCGGTGGAAGGTTTCCTGCCGGTGTAAACACTGCGGCATGAGTCCAGCAGATGAAACGGGGCCGAGCGGCCCCGTTTTTACGCCCGCCGCACACAAAACCACGGCCAGCCGTCCTACAGCGGTCACGTGGCCCGGCTCAAACAATGGAGGCATCCCCCGGCCCGTCCCTGGTGACGATTTCGCCAGGGAGCCACTCCACAGATTGTCTGACTGCCCATGGCCAACACCGCCACCACTGCCGTTACAACTCCACAGCCCATCGCGTTCAAGGTCCTTACCGTCAACGTGCACAAGGGCTTCACCACCTTCAACCGGCGTTTCATGCTGCATGAGCTGCGTGACGCGGTGCGCGATGTGGCGGCAGACCTGGTGTTCCTGCAAGAGGTACTGGGTACACACCACCGCCACGCCAGCCGCTTTGCCAATTTTCCGCAAGTTCCGCACTACGAATTTCTGGCCGACACCATCTGGTCGCAGTACGCCTATGGCCGCAATGCGGTGTATGACAACGGCGACCACGGCAATGCGCTGTTGTCCAAGTTCCCCATCACGCACTACGAAAACCACGACATTTCGGTGAGCGGGCCAGAGCGGCGCGGCATGTTGCACTGTGTGCTGCAGCCACCGGGGCACCACCTGCCCGTGCACGCAGTGTGTGTGCACCTGGGCCTGCAGGAGTCGCACCGCCAGCAGCAGCTGCGGCGCGTGTGCGATCTGGTCAACAGCTTTCCGGCTCGCGAGCCCGTGGTGCTGGCGGGCGACTTCAATGACTGGCGCAACCGGGCCCACGAAGTGCTGCAACGCGAGGCCGGCCTGCAGGAGGTGTTCGTGCATGCCTTCGGCCGCGCGGTGCGCACCTTCCCGGCCTCCATTCCGCTGCTGGCATTGGACCGGATCTATGTGCGCAATGCGGGCGTGCATGCGCCCCTCGCATTGCCCAGAAAACCCTGGGACAAGCTGTCCGACCATGCCCCTCTTGCTGCGGAGATCCTGCTATGAAACGCCCTTTCAGACTGCCCCGCTCCTCCCGCTGGGTTCCGGGCAACCATTTCGAGCTGCTGGAAAACGGTGAAGAATTCTTCCCCCGCGTCTTTGGCGCCATCGCCCAGGCCCGGCGCGAGGTGATGCTGGAGACTTTCATCCTCTTTGAAGACAAGATCGGCAAGGAGCTGCACACCGCCCTGCTCGCTGCTGCACAGCGCGGGGTGGAAGTGCATGTGCTGGTGGACGGCTTCGGCTCGCCCGATCTGTCGGACGACTATGTGGGCAGCCTGGTGGAAGCCGGGGTGCAGTTCCGCATCTTCGACCCCGGCCGCCGGTTTCTGGGGCAACGGCTGAACCTGCTGCGCCGCATGCACCGCAAGATCGTGGTGGTGGATGGTGAGCTGGGCTTCATCGGGGGCATCAACTACTCCGCCGACCACGTTCTGGACTTTGGCCCCGAGGCCAAGCAGGACTACGCGGTGCAGGTGCGCGGCCCCATCGTGGCGCAGATGCACCACTTCACCCGCGAAGCCGTGCTTGACCGCGCACACCACAAACGCCACCGCGCAGCCGGCGTGACCGGGCGGCCCCACGCGGGCACGGCGCACGCCATGTTCGTCACGCGCGACAACCAGCAGCACACCAGCGACATCGAGCGCCACTACCGCGTGGCGCTGCGGGCCGCTCGCCAGCGCGTGGTGATTGCCAATGCCTACTTTTTCCCGGGGTACCGTTTCATCCGCGAGATGCGGCGCGCGGCCCGGCGCGGGGTGGATGTGCGCATCATCCTGCAGGGCCAGCCCGACATGCCGATCGTGAAAACCGCAGCGAGCCTGCTGTACGACCACCTGCAGCGCGCTGGCGTACGCATCTACGAATACTGCGACCGCCCGCTGCACGGCAAGGTGGCGCTGGTGGATGACGAATGGTCCACCGTGGGGTCGAGCAACCTGGACCCGCTGAGCCTGTCGCTGAACCTGGAAGCCAACGTGATCATCCAGGACCGCAGCTTCAACGCCCAGCTGTACCGCCGCCTCGCGCATCTCATGGACAACAGCTGCAAGCAGATTGAAGCCGTGCCACCGAGCCGCTGGGACGGTTTGCGCCTGGTGCGCAGCTATGCAGTGTTCCACCTGATTCGCTGGTTCCCCGCTTGGGCGGGCTGGTTGCCCAGGCACGAGCCCACCATCGCGCTGGCCAACCCCGGCACCGCCGGTGCGGCACCCGGCGAGCCTGCCAGCAGCCACGCCACCTGACGGCAACGGCACGAACCCAGCGCACGCCATGGCCACGCCCAGCCTGATCGCAGACTCCGACACCGGCGGCCGCCCCCGCAGCGGAGGCAAGGCCCGGCACAGCGGCAGCGCGCGCGGCTGGCGCAACTGGCCTGAGCAGGCCTGGTGGCCCTGGGCCACCCGCGCGGTGGCCGCAAGCTTTTTTGCCGTGGTGGCGTGGCTGATCTTTCAGCAGGCGCGCACCGTGGACTGGCCTGCCGTGCTGCAGGCGCTGCGTGATTTGCCTGCGAGTGCGCTGGCGGTGGCGGGCGGACTCGCTCTGGTGAGTCACTTCACCTATGGCACGTTCGATTGGGTGGGCCGCCATTGCAGCGGCCACCGGCTCTCGCGGCCCGCCACGCTTGCCATCGCCATGACGAGCTATCCGTTCACGCTCAACCTGGGCTCGCTGATTGGCGGCGTGGGTGTGCGCTACCGGCTGTACGCCCGGCGGGGCGTTGATCCCGGCACGATTGGCCAGGTGGTGGGCACGAGCATCGTGACCAACTGGCTGGGCTACCTGCTGCTGGCGGGGGTGCTGGCGTGGCTGTGGCAGCCGCCCCCCGTGGCGGGATGGGCGGTGACTGCCTGGCAATGGCGCCTGGGTGGCACCGTGCTGGGGTGCCTGCCGGTGGCCTATGTGGCCCTGTGCGCGGTGCGCAGTGGCCGCGCGCTCACGCTGCGCGGCCGTGAGTTCCCGCTGCCGCGCTGGCCCGTGGCGCTGTGGCAGGTGGCTGTATCGGCCACCAACTGGATGCTGATGGGTGCCGCGCTGTGGACGGTGCTGCAAGGCCAGGTCAGCTACCCCGCCGCCCTGGCCACCGTGTTGCTGGGCGCGGTGGCCGGGCTGGTGCTGCGCGTGCCTGCGGGCCTGGGCGTGCTGGAGGCGGTGGGGGTGGCGCTGCTGGCCGCCGGATCGCTGGGGCAGGAAGAAGTGCTGGCCGCGCTGCTGGCCTACCGGGCGCTGTACTACTTCGGGCCGCTGGTGCTGGCAGCCGTGGCGTTTGGCGCGGCAGAGCTGCGCTGGCGCCAGCATTCGGCCAGCCACGACAAGGCGCCTTCAGCTGAGAGAATATGATTCAAAAGTGCTTCTAACGCTTATACATCATGCGTCTATAGCTATAAAAACAGGAGCTTTTTAGTTCCTTTTTTTACGCCTGCACCGGCCCGTACGCCGCCATGAATGCGGCCACCGCGCGATGCACCGTGTCGTTGATGTCCTGGGCCGATATTGGCTCCAGGGTCTGGAACAAAAAACGGTCCAGCCATTCGGCCTCCAGCAGGCCGCGCAGGTGCAGGGCAGCGATGCGGGCATCGGCCTGGCGCAGCTGGCCCTTGTCCATGGCGTGCTGCAGGAACACTGCCATCGCCGCTTCGTTGCGCGCGGGCCCCAGTTCGTAGCATTTTTTGCCCAGGTCAGACCGCCCGGCCTCGGCCACGACGAGGCGGCGCACCGCCTGCACCTGCGGTGAATAGAGCAGCGTGAGCAGGCCCCGGCCGAACTTTTGCAGCGCCTCGGATATGCACTCCACGGTCGCGTCCAGGGCTTGCAGGCTGGCCTGGAACTCTGCCTCGGTGGCCTCGAACACCACGGCCGAGAACAGCTCTTCCTTCGACGCAAAGTAGTTGTACAGCGTGGCCTTCGAATACCCCAGGCGCTCGCAGATGGCGGCCATGGTGGTGCGCTCGAACCCCGTTTCCTGAAAAACCTCGGCGGCGGCGTCCAGGATGGCCTGGCGCCTTGTTTCGGTTTTTGCGCGCATGTCAACTCCTTTATTTTTGAACCAATGAGTTCAGTTTAGCTTGAATTCGCCCAAAACCAAAGCTAAACTAAACCGATCAGTTCATTTAAATGGAATCCCGATGCACCACCGCAGCACGCCGCCCTCGCCCGCCTTGCACAGGCTGCGCATGCCCTTGTCCGCCCTGGGCGCAGCCCTGTTTCTGGCCGGTTGCGCCCAGTTGCCGGACCTGGGCGCCACGCCCCAGCCCAAGTCGGCGCAGGCCTTCCAGTCCAGCGCATCCTTGACCGCACCCAGTGCCCAGTGGCCCGCCGAGCAGTGGTGGACGGCCTATGGCGACGCCCAGCTCAACGCGCTGATCGCCGAAGCGCTGGCCGATGCGCCCGACCTGGCCGCCGCCGCCGCGCGCCTGCAGCGCGCCGATGCCGTCATGCAGATCACCGGCGCCGCCAGCAAGCCACAGGTCAGCGCCCATGCCTCCGTGACGGGCGACAAGCTCAGCTATAACCACCTGATCCCACGCTCCCCCGCCACCGAGGGCCTGAACGACTACGGCCGCGCCACGCTGGATGTGCGCTGGGAGCTGGACTTCTGGGGCAAGAACCGCGCCGCGCTGGCCGCTGCCACGGCCGACGTGGAAGCCAGCCGTGCCGAACTGGCGCAGGCGCGCCTGTGGCTGGCCGCCGGCGTGGCGGCGAACTATGCCGAACTGAGCCGCCTGCACGCCAACCGCGACACCGCCGCCCGCGCGCTGGAGATTCGCCAGAAAACCGCCAGCCTGTTCACCCAGCGCTTTGACAACGGGCTGGAAACGCGCGGCGGCCTGCGCAATGCCGACGCCCGCCGCGCCGTGGCCGAAGGCGAGCTGCTGGCGCTGGACGAGCAGATCGCGCTGCAACGCAACCGCCTGGCGGCCTTGCTGGGCGCCGGGCCGGACCGCGCACTGTCGATTGCCGCGCCCACTTTGAAGCTCGACCGCGCCTTCGGCCTGCCCGCGGAAATATCGGCCGACCTGCTGGGCCGCCGCCCGGATGTGGTGGCCGCGCGCCTGCGCACCGAGGCGCTGGGCAGTCGCATCGAGCAGAAAAAGGCCGAGTTCTACCCCAACGTCAATCTGTCGGCGCTGATCGGCGTGCAGTCGCTCGGGCTGGACATGCTGGCCAAGGGCGGCTCGGGCATTGCCAGCTTTGGCCCGGCGATTTCGCTGCCGATCTTCAGCGGTGGCCGCCTGCAGGGCGAGCTGCGCGGTGCACATGCCAGCTATGCCGAAGCCGTGGCCCAGTACAACGCCACCGTGGCCCGCGCGCTGCAGGACGTGGCCGACAACGCCATCCGCCAGAAGGCCCTGGGCCAGCGCCTGGGCAAGGCGCAAGAAGCCGTGGACGCCGCCACCGAGGCGCACCGCGTGGCCCGCAACCGATACGAAGGCGGCCTGGCCACCTACCTCGAAGTGCTCACCGCCGAAGACGGCCTCCTGGGCGCCCTGAGCGCCCAGACCAACCTGCGCTCGGCGTCGTTCACGCTCGACCTCGGCCTGCAGCGGGCACTGGGTGGCGGCTACCAGACAGCCCCCGCCAGCACCATCGCCAGTGCGCGCAAGTAAGCGCCCCACACCCGCCACGCCCGGCCCCCAAGAACATCGAACAAGGAATTCCCATGTCTGAAAACAACACCCTGTCTGCCGCTGATGCCATCGTCAAAAAGCGCCGAAACGCCCGCCTGGCCCTGCTGGGCGGCGTGGTGGTGCTGGCCGCAGTGGGCTCCACCGCCTACTGGAAGCTGCACGCCTCGCATTTCGTCTCCACCGACAACGCCTACGCCGCGGCGGAAGTGGCGCAGATCACGCCGTCCGTCGGCGGCACCGTGCTGGAGGTGAAGGTGAGCGACACCGACGCGGTGAAGGCGGGCGACGTGTTGCTGGTCATCGACCCCACCGACGCCCAGCTGGCCGTCGCCCAGGCCACGGCCGAACTCGACCGCGCCACCCGCCGCGTCAAAAGCTACATGGCCAACGACACCAACCTGAGCGCGCAGATCAGCGCCCGCGAGGCCGACGCCCAGCGCGCCAGCGCCCAGCTGGCCGCTGCCCAGGCCGACTTCGAGCGCGCCAAGGTGGACTTGCAACGCCGCCAGGCTTTGGTCGCTTCAGGCTCGGTGTCGGGCGATGAGCTGACGCGCGCCAAGAACGGTTTTGACGCCGCCACCGCCCAGCTGGCCGCCGCCAAGGCCGCCGCCGCACAGGTCACCGCCAACCAGCGCTCGGCCGTCGCGGCCAAGGAGGCCAATGCGGCCCTCATCAGCCACAGCACCGTGGACACCAACCCCGAAGTGCAGGCGGCCCGTGCCCGCCTCGACCAAGCCAGGGTGGACCTGGCGCGCACCGTGATCCGCGCGCCGCTCGACGGCGTGGTGGCCCAGCGCAGGGTGCAGCTGGGCCAGCGCGTGCAGCCCGGTATGCCGCTGATGGCGGTGGTGCCCGTGCAGGAGATCTATGTGGACGCCAACTTCAAGGAAGTGCAACTGGAAAAAGTGCGCGTCGGTCAGAGCGTGAAGCTGCACGCCGACATCTACGGCAAGGGCGTCACCTACCAGGGCGTGGTGGAAGGCTTCTCGGGCGGCTCGGGCTCGGCCTTTGCCGCCATTCCGGCGCAGAACGCCACGGGCAACTGGATCAAGGTGGTGCAGCGCCTGCCCGTGCGCGTCAAGCTCGATGCGGCCGAACTGCAGGCCAACCCGCTCAAGGTGGGCCTGTCGATGAGCGCCGAGATTGACACGCGCACCGGCGACAGGCAGGCCACGGCCGCCGCCTCTGCGCAAGCCCCGCGCACGGCTGCAAACTGAGCGGGACCGACACCATGAGTCCAGCGACCACGGCGCCCGGCGCGCCCGCCGCACACCATGCCCCTGCAGCCCCCGCGCCGCTGAGCGGCCCGATGCTGATCATCGCCGCCTTGATGCTGGCCTCGGCCAACTTCATTGCGGTGCTCAACATGACCATCGCCAACGTGGCGGTGCCGAATATCGCCGGCGCGCTTGGCGCCGCTGCGAGCCAGGGCACCTGGGTCATCACCTCGTTCGCCGTGGGCGAGGCCATCACCGTGCCGCTGACCGGCTGGTTTGCCGCGCGCTTTGGTGCGGTGCGCGTGTTCGTGGTGTCGATGATCCTGTTCGGCATCTTCTCCATCCTGTGCGGCCTGTCCACCTCGATCGGCATGCTGGTGGTGATGCGCGTGTTCCAGGGCCTGAGCGGCGGCCCGCTGATGCCGCTGTCGCAAACGCTGATGCTGCGCATCTTCCCCAAGGACAAGGCGGGCGCGGCCATCGGTATCTGGTCGATGACGACCCTGGTGGCCCCCGTGGTCGGCCCCATCCTGGGCGGCTGGCTGGTGGACGACTACGCCTGGAACTGGGTGTTTCTGATCAACGCGCCCATTGCCATCGGCTTTGGCCTGGGCGCCTGGAAGCTGCTCCGCCACTACCAGGACAGCCCCGTGCGCAACCCGTTCGACAAGGTCGGACTGGCGTTGCTGCTGGTCTGGGTCATCGCGCTGCAACTGGTGCTCGACGAGGGCAAGAACCTCGACTGGTTTGCCTCCAGCCAGATCGTCGCGCTCAGCATCATTGCCGTGGTCGGGTTTGCCGCCTTCCTGATCTGGGAGCTGCACGAGAAGCACCCGGTGGTCGATCTGCGCGTGTTCCGCCACCGCGGCTTCAACGCGGCGGTGATCACCGTCAGCGTGGCCTATGCCGCCTTCTTTGGTGTCAGCGTGCTCACGCCGCTGTGGCTGCAAAGCTTCATGGGCTACACCGCCACGGACGCGGGCCTGGCCACTGCCTGGACCGGCGTGACCGCCTTGTTCGTCGCGCCCATGGTGGCCAACAGCAAGCGCGACCCGCGCGCGCTGGTGTTCTTTGGCGTGCTGTGGATGGCGCTGGTGACGCTGTGGCGCACGGTGGCCAACAGCGACATGGCGTTCTGGGACATTGCCATTCCGCTGGCGGTGATGGGCTTTGCGCTGCCGTTCTTCTTCATCCCGACCACGGGCATCGCCCTGGGCAGCGTGGAGGAGCGCGAGATGGACTCGGCCGCCGGGCTGATGAACTTCCTGCGCACGCTCTCGGGGGCGTTTGCCACCTCGGTCGTCACCACCGTGTGGGCCAACCAGACCACGCGCAACCACGCCGAGCTGGTGGGCCTGGCCGACCGCGATGGCAGCGTGCAGGCCCTGCTGCAGCAGTCGGGCACGCCGCCCGAAGTGGCCACACAGGTGGTGGACTATCTCATCGTTTCGCAAAGCGGCATGTTGTCCACCAACCAGGTCATGACCGGCATTGCCGTGATGTTCTTCATCGCCGCCGCCATCATCTGGATCGCCCCCAAGCCCACGCGCACCATCGAGCCTGGCGCCGGTGGGCATTGATGAAAGATACGACCATGTTCAAACACATCCTGGTTCCCACCGATGGCTCGGAGCTGTCGCTCGGCAACGTGGCACGGGCTGCCGCCTATGCCAAGGAAACCGGCGCACGCATCACGCTGTTCTACGCCCAACCTGAAGCGCCGTCAGCCTATGCGGGGCTGGGGGCCATGAGCAGCCCGCACCTCACCCAGGAGATCCATACCCGTCTCGACGAAGCCGCGCAGGAAATTCTCGATGCCGCAGACGCCGTGGTGCGCACAGCCGGCGCAAGTTGCCAGCGCGTGGTGCTCGTGGGCAGCAGGCCCTTTGAACTCATCATCGCTGCGGCAGACAGCCACGGTTGCGACCTGATTTTCATGGCCTCGCACGGGCGCTCCGGCGTCAGTGCCCTGCTGCTGGGCAGCGAGACACAGAAGGTGCTGGCGCACTCCCGCATTCCGGTACTGGTCTACCGGTGAGGCACGGCCGGTAAAATCTGCACTTTTGCATTGCACTTCGCCCGATAACCACGGGCCCGCAAGACCATGATCCGACTCTCCGAAATCCGGCTGCCGTTCACCGTAGCCGAAGCCCCCGATGCGCCGCTGCGCGCCGCTGCCACCCAGATCCTGGGCCTGGCCGACACCGACATTGCCCACCTGCACGTCTTCAAGCGCAGCTTTGACGCGCGCAAGGCCGATCTGCTGGCCGTCTACATCGTGGACATCACCCTGGCCCAGCCTGAACGCGAAGCCGCGCTGCTCGCAATGTTCGCCGGCAACCCGCACATCCAGCCCACGCCCGACATGGCCTGGCACCCTGTGGGCCAGGCCCCGGCAGACCTGCCCCTGCGCCCGGTGGTGGTGGGCTTTGGCCCCTGCGGCATCTTTGCCGCGCTGGTGCTGGCGCAGATGGGCTTCAAGCCCATCGTGCTGGAGCGTGGCAAGAGCGTGCGCGAGCGCACCAAGGACACCTGGGGCCTGTGGCGCAAGCGTGAGCTGCATGCCGAGAGCAACGTGCAGTTTGGCGAAGGCGGCGCCGGGACGTTTTCCGACGGCAAGCTCTACAGCCAGATCAAGGACCCGCGCCACCTCGGCCGCAAGGTGATGAACGAGTTCGTCAAGGCCGGCGCGCCTGAAGAAATCCTGTACGTCGCCCACCCGCACATCGGCACCTTCAAGCTGGTGAAGGTGGTGGAGAACCTGCGCGAGCAGATCATCGCGCTGGGCGGCGAGATCCGCTTCGAGCAGCGCGTGACGGACGTGATCATCGAAGGCCAGGGCGACCAACGCCATCTGCGCGGCCTCAAGGTGCTGAACCAGGCCACGGGCGAGACCAGCGAGCTGCGTGCTGACCATGTGGTGATGGCGCTGGGTCACAGCTCGCGCGACACCTTTGCCATGCTGTATGAGCGCGGCGTGGCGATGGAGGCCAAGCCATTTTCCATCGGCTTTCGCATCGAGCACCCGCAGGGCGTGATCGACCGCGCCCGCTGGGGCCGCCACGCCGGCCACCCGCTGCTGGGCGCGGCCGACTACAAGCTGGTGCACCATGCCGCCAACGGGCGCGCGGTGTACAGCTTCTGCATGTGCCCCGGCGGCACCGTGGTGGCCGCCACCAGCGAGCCGAATCGGGTGGTCACCAACGGCATGAGCCAGTATTCGCGCAACGAGCGCAATGCCAACGCGGGCATGGTGGTGGGCATCGACCCGCGCGACTACCCGCAGGACGCGCAGGCGTTTGAAACCCATCTGGGCCAGACCCATGGCGTGGAGCGCCTGGCCCCCGGGCAATTCCACCCGCTGTCGGGCAGCGTGCTGCAGCGCCAGCTTGAATCCAACGCCTTTGTACTGGGCGGGCGTGACTACAGCGCACCGGGCCAGCTGGTGGGTGACTTCATCAAAGGCACGCCATCCAGCCAGCTGGGTGATGTGGAACCTTCCTACAAGCCGGGCGTGGCTCTGGGTGACCTGCACGCCGCCCTGCCCGGCTACGCCATCGAGGCCCTGCGCGAGGCGCTGCCGGTGTTCGGCCGCAAGATCAAGGGTTTTGACATGCACGACGCGGTACTGACGGGCGTGGAAACACGCACTTCGTCGCCGCTCAAGATCGGGCGCGGTGAGAACCTGCAGAGCCTGAACACGCCCGGCCTGTACCCCGCGGGCGAAGGCGCCAGCTACGCAGGCGGAATTTTGTCGGCCGGGGTGGACGGCATCAAGGTGGGTGAAGCCGTGGCGCGCAGCCTGCTGGGCACAGGCGCCGCATGACCACAGCGACCCTGGCGCGCCCCGGCGTGGCGCAGTTTGCCGCCGCTGCCCTGGCCATGGCAGCGGTCGTGCTGGCCTCCAACATCCTCGTCCAGTACCCCATCAACGACTGGCTGACCTGGGGCGCCATCACCTACCCGGTGGCCTTTCTGGTGAGCGAGCTGGTCAACCGCGCCCATGGGCCCGCCCAGGCCCGGCGCGTGGCGTGGGTGGGGTTTGCGGTGGCCGTGGCAGCCTCGCTGGTGCTGGCGCCAGCGCGCATTGCCGTGGCTTCGGGCACTGCCTTTTTGCTGTCGCAATGGCTGGACATTGGCGTGTTTGACCGGTTGCGGCAAGGCAGCTGGTGGCGCGCGCCACTGGTGGCCACGCTGCTCGCGGCCATGCTGGACACCGCCGTGTTCTGGAGCATCGCGTTTGCGGTCACCGAAGGGCCCTGGGTGACCTGGGCACTGGGCGATCTGGCCGTGAAGCTCGCCCTGGGCGTGGCGCTGCTGCTGCCGTTTCGCTTGCTCATCAGCCGTCAGCTGGCGCAGCGCGCCACCTGAAGGCCCACGCGCGAAAGCACGGACGCGGTGGCGCCCGGCGGGCTTCCGCGCTCGTCACTTGACTTGCATCAACGTGCGCACCGTGCAGCGCGCAACACTGGAAGCTTGTGCGGGTATCTCTGGAAAACGATCTGCGCAGATCGCTTTCGCCCCGCCGCACCGACCGGAGTCCTTCGATGTCCCTTGCCGTGCCCAGCCCCGCCCCTACCACCCCTTCGGGAAGTCTCACCAAACGGCTCGGCCTGCTCGGCGCCCTGGTAGCGCTGCTGCTGGTGCTGGCATTGCCCACGCCGGCCGGGCTACCGGTAGCGGGGCAGACCATGCTGGCCATCCTGGCGTTCGCCGTGATCGTGTGGATGACCGAGGCGCTCGAATATTCGGTCAGCGCGGTGGTGATTGCCGCGCTGATGGTGTTCCTGCTGGCCTACGCGCCCAGCGTGGCCAAACCCGCTGGCGCAGGCATGGGCACAGGCGCGGCGCTGAATCTGGCGCTCTCAGGATTTGCCAACAGTGCCGTCGCGCTGGTCGCTGCCGCATGTTTCATCGCGTCGGCCATGACGGCCACGGGGCTGGACCGGCGCATCGCGCTCACGGTGCTGTCCAAGGTGGGGGCCAAGACGCACCACATCGTGATTGGCGCCATGGTGGTGGGCTTTTTGCTGTCGTTCATCGTGCCCAGCACCACGGCCCGCGTAGCGTGCCTGATGCCGATCATGCTGGGCTTTGTGCTGGCCTTCAAGGTGGACCGCAAAAGCCGCTTCGCCGCGCTGCTGGTCATCACCACGGCGCAGACCGCCAGCATCTGGAACGTGGGCATCAAGACCGCCGCAGCGCAGAATATGGTGGCCATCGGATTCATCGAAAAGCAGCTGGGCGCGCAGATCACCTGGGGCGAATGGTTTGTGGCGGCGGCCCCGTTTGCCGCGCTGATGACGGTGGCGCTGTTTTTCATCATGACGCGCATGATGAAGCCCGAGATGAAGGAAATCGCGGGCGGGCAGGAGACCATCCGCCAGCAGCTGGCCGAGCTGGGCCCCATGACGCTGAACCAGTGGAAGCTGCTGGCTCTGGTGCTGGTGCTGCTCGGTTTCTGGTCCACGGAAAAGGTGCTGCACAACTTCGACACCACCTCCACCACCGTGGCAGCCGTGGCGCTGATGCTGTTCCCGCGCATCGGCGTGATGGACTGGAAGCAGTCGCAAAAGGGTTTTCCGTGGGGCACCGTGGTGCTGTTTGCCGTGGGCATCAGCGTGGGTTCCGCCCTCTTGCAGACCAAGGCGGCGGGGTGGCTGGCCCAGCTCATCGTGAGCAACCTGGGGCTGCAGATGGCTTCGGCCTTTGCGATCCTGATGCTGCTGTCGGCCTTCCTGATCGTCATCCACCTGGGCTTTGCCAGCGCCACGGCCTTGGCCTCCACGATGATTCCCATCGTCATCAGCGTGCTGTCCACGGTGCAGACGCCCGGCATCAACGTCGTGGGCATGACGATGATCCTGCAGTTCGTGGTGAGCTTTGGCTTCATCCTGCCGGTAAACGCACCGCAGAACATGATCGCCTACGGCACCGACACCTTCGAAGCGCGCGACTTCATACGCACCGGCATCGTGATCACGCTGGCTGCGGCGGCCCTGCTGGTGGTCTTTGCGCTGACCTACTGGCCGTGGCTGGGGCTGATGGTGCACTGAGCCGCAGCGCCCCAGAAAAAGAAACCGCCGCGGGGCACGAGCCCGGCGGCGGTTTGCAGGCACGGGGCCCGGACCTTAGCCCTGCTGCGCGTTCTGCAGCGCGGCAATGCGCTCTTCAATGGGCGGGTGGGTGCTGAACAGCTTGCCAATGCCGCCGGCAATGCCCATGGCGGCCATGCTCTTGGGCAGTTCGGCAGGGTGGCTGCCGCCCAGGCGGGCCAGGGCGTTGATCATGGGCTGGCGGCGGCCCATGAGCTGCGCGGCGCCTGCGTCGGCGCGAAACTCGCGCTGGCGGCTGAACCAGGCCACGATCATGGCGGCCACGAAGCCCAGCACGATGTCGAGCACGATGGTGGTGGCGTAATAGCCGATGCCAGGGCCGGAGCGGTTTTCGTTGTTCTTGTTGAGGAAGCTGTCCACCGCGTATCCGATCACGCGCGACAGGAACACCACGAAGGTGTTCATCACGCCCTGGATCAGCGTCATGGTGACCATGTCACCATTGGCGATGTGGGCGACTTCATGGCCGATGACCGCCTCGACCTCTTCACGCGTCATGCCTTGCAGCAGGCCGGTAGACACCGCCACCAGCGCGCTGTTCTTGAACGCGCCCGTGGCGAAGGCATTGGGGTCACCCGGGAAGATGCCCACTTCCGGCATGCCGATGCCAGCCTGGTCGGCAAACTTTCGCACGGTATCGACAATCCAGCGCTCGTCGGCCGAGCCCGTGCCGTCGATAATCTGCACCTTGGCGCTCCACTTGGCCATGGGCTTGCTGATGAGCAACGAGATGATCGCGCCGCCAAAACCCATGATCAGCGAAAAACCCAGCAACGCCGTGAGGTTCAGGCCGTTGGCCGTGAGGTAGCGGTTGACGCCCAGCAGGCTCGCCACCACCCCCAACACCAGCACAACGGCCAGGTTGGTCATTACAAATAACATGATCCGTTTCATGGGTACTCCGTGGGACAAAACAATGGAATTACAAAAACACGCACTAGGCGGATGCCGGACCAGATGGGGGCCGTGGGCCCGGCTTCAAGCCAGCCGGGCGCAGCCGCGATTTCATCGCGCTATGGTAGGTGCAAATTTCGACAGTGGCCTTATCACACAGGCAGCGGCGGGAATTAGTACTGATCCAGCGTTGCATCAGGCGCCGTCGCCGCGACGCGGCGGCCGGAACACCAGAGGATCCGCATAAAAGGCAGCATCCCCATTGGCAGGCCACCAGCCGGGCACCCCGAGCACGGGCAACGGAGCAAACGGCTTGCCGGCCCACCGCTGGGTGTCGATATCCTGCGCCAGCCAGGCATCCAGATGCGCTACCAAATTAATAGCACATGGCGCTTGACAGACGTGCGCCACCATGGGTTTTCGTGGTGAAACAAGCTTTTCCAGCAGGGCATGCCCGAACAGCAGCAGCCGGGCCTCGTTCCAAAGCGGGCGCAGATCGACAAAAAGCGCCTGCCAGTTCCGCGCCCGCAGTGCCTGCCAGATCGGCTCGGGGGCCTGCAGCACAGCGCCGTTCTCGTCGAACAGGGTGAGCGCATCGCGCAGCGGCCCCCGCACCGCCTGCACCCCATGGGTGGCAATGGCCTGGGCCTGCAGCTGGTTCAGGCGGCGCTTGGTGTGCGGAAACCGCAGCCAGACCAGCCCGTTGAAGAAGTCGTGCAGGTTGTCGCGCGTGGGCACGCGGCGGGTGTCCCAGATGTACTGCTCGTAGGCGGTGCCTTCGGACAGCGCGGACTGGGGCACAAAGACCACGGGAGCACCCTTCGGCGCTGCGGTCTGCAATGCCTGGTGCACCGATGGGTCATCCTGCAGAAGCTGCTGGGCAAGGGGCTGGCCCAGGCCGCACCACGGCGCCAACCAGGGAGCGCTCCAGTCAATGGCGCCGAACGCTTCGCTTACACCAGCCGCCACGGCAGGGCTTCACCAGCGCGCAGGGGCTTGAGTTCGGCCTCGCCAAACGCAAAGCTGTCGGGCGGTGTCCACGACTCGCGGCGCAGGGTGATGGTGGTGGTGTTGCGCGGCAGGCTGTAGAAGTCGGGGCCGTGGAAACAGGCGAAGCCTTCGAGCTGGTCGAGCGCGCCCGCATTGTCGAAGGCCTCGGCGTACATCTCGATGGCCGCATGCGCGGTGTAGCAGCCGGCGCAGCCGGTGGCGTGCTCCTTGAGGTGCGCCGGGTGCGGTGCGCTGTCGGTACCCAGGAAGAACTTGCTGCTGCCGCTGGTGGCCGCCTGCACCAGGGCCACGCGGTGCGTTTCGCGCTTGAGCACCGGCAGGCAGTAGTAGTGCGGGCGCACGCCGCCGATGAAGATGGCGTTGCGGTTGTACAGCAGGTGGTGCGCGGTGATGGTGGCGGCCGTGTAGCGGTCGGCCTGCATCACATAGTCGGCCGCGTCCTTGGTGGTGATGTGCTCAAAGACGATCTTCAGCTCGGGGAAGTCGCGGCGCAGCGGGATGAGTTGCTGCTCGATGAACACCGCCTCGCGGTCGAACAGGTCAATGTCGCTGCTGGTGACTTCGCCGTGCACCAAGAGCAGCATGCCGGCCTTCTGCATGGCTTCCAGCGTCTTGTAAGTCTTGCGCAAGTCAGTCACGCCAGCGTCGCTGTTGGTGGTGGCGCCGGCAGGGTAGAGCTTGCAGGCCACCACACCGGCCGCCTTGGCGCGCACGATTTCTTCGGGCGGCAGGTTGTCCGTGAGGTACAGCGTCATCAGCGGCTCGAACTGCACGCCCGCTGGTACGGCGGCCAGGATGCGCTGCTTGTAGGCTAGGGCCTGCTCGGCCGTGGTGACCGGTGGGCGCAGGTTGGGCATGATGATCGCGCGGCCAAACTGGGCGGCCGTGTGCGGCACCACGGTGTGCAGCGCCTCACCGTCGCGCACATGCAAGTGCCAGTCGTCGGGGCGGGTGATGGTGAGGGTATCAGGCTGGGTGGGGGTGTCGGGTGCGGCTGTCATGGGCAGCATTGTCCCATCGGAGCGCTTGCTACTAATTTGATAGCTATCAGCGCTTTATGGATAAGCGCTGGCTGCCAAAAATGCTTGAAGTATCGCCATCCCAAGGGTGAATGCCGTGGAGCATCGAGGCTGCAGATCGGTGGCGGCGGTGCCCTGGCTTCGACGAGCTCAGCCCGAACGGTTGGTGTGGGACAGGTTCAGCCTCCAACAAGAGCCGCCAAAACAAAAGCACTCCGAAGAGCGCTTTGTTTTATCCAGCTGGCACCGCATGCGGCACCGCCCCATGAAACCGCCACTTCCCCACCCCAGCGCACCCGTGGATCCGGCTTCGCCGGTCCAGGGGGTGCGTCCCCCTCAGGGGGAAGGCGCGCAGCGCCGCAGGGGGAGCATCAGTGCGCCAGGATCTTGTTGAGAAAGTCCTTGGTGCGGGGCTGGCGCGCGTCGGGGTTGTTGAAGAAGTCTTCCTTGGAGCAGTCTTCCAGGATCTTGCCGCCCACGTCCATGAAGATCACGCGGTTGCTCACCTTGCGGGCAAAGCCCATTTCGTGGGTCACGCACATCATGGTCATGCCTTCGTTGGCCAGGCCCACCATCACGTCCAGCACTTCACCGACCATTTCCGGGTCGAGCGCGGAGGTGGGCTCGTCGAACAGCATCACGATGGGGTCCATGGACAGCGCACGCGCAATGGCCACGCGCTGCTGCTGGCCGCCCGAGAGCTGGCCGGGGAACTTGTCCTTGTGCGCCATCAGGCCCACGCGCTCGAGCATCTTGAGGCCGCGCTTCTTGGCGTCGTCCGCGCTGCGGCCCAGCACCTTGATCTGCGCAATCGTGAGGTTGTCCGTCACCGACAGGTGGGGGAACAGCTCGAAGTGCTGGAACACCATGCCCACGCGGCTGCGCAGCTTGGGCAGGTCGGTCTTGGGGTCGTGCAGCGCAATACCGTCCACCGTGATCTCGCCCTTCTGGAAGGGTTCGAGCGCGTTGATGGTCTTGATCAGCGTGGACTTGCCCGAGCCCGAAGGGCCGCAGACCACCACCACTTCCCCCTTCTGGATGGTGGCCGTGCATTCATTGAGCACCTGCACGGGGCCATACCACTTGGATACGTTCTTGAGTTCAATCATTTCTGGTTCCTCGGTCTCTTGTGCTTCAGCGGATGATGGCGATCTTCTGGTGCAGGCGTTTCACCATCCATGAAAGGGCGTAGCACATGACGAAATAGAGCACGGCTGCGGCCAGGTAGGCCTCGATGGGGCGGCCGAAGTTCTTGCCCGCCACCTCAAAGCCCTTGAGCATGTCGTAGGCACCAATCGCGTACACCAGCGACGTGTCCTGGAACAGGATGATGGTCTGCGTCAGCAGCACGGGCAGCATGTTGCGGAACGCCTGGGGCAGCACCACCAGCTTCATGTTCTGGCCATACGTCATCCCGAGCGCCTGGCCGGCATACACCTGGCCACGCGGAATCGACTGGATGCCGGCGCGCATGATTTCGCTGAAGTACGCCGCTTCAAAGGCGATGAAGGTGATGATGGCCGACATTTCAGCGCCGATGGGGCGGCCGATGATGGCAGGCACGAGCAGAAAGAACCACAGGATCACCATCACCAGCGGAATGCTGCGCATACCGTTGACGTAGATGGTGGCGGGCACTTCAAGCCACTTCTTGCCCGACAGCCGCATGAGCGCGAGCACGGTGCCAAACAGCACACCTCCAATGGTGGCGATCACCGTGAGCACCAGACTGAAGTACAGCCCCTTGAGCACGAAGTTGGAGATCAGCTCCCAGTTGTAGAAGGAAAAATCGATCGTCATGTCAATGCCCTCCCCCGGCAGCACCACTGACGACCATGCCAGGAATGCGGGCACGCTTTTCAATGAAGGCCATGATGCGGTTGATGGCGAACGCCGAGATGATGTAGAGCGCCGTCACCGCCAGATACACCTCAATGCCGCGCGAGGTCTCCTCCTGGGCCTGCATGGCGAACATGGTGAGCTCCGCCACCGACACCGCAAAGGCCACGGACGAGTTCTTGAAAATGTTCATCGTCTCGCTGGTCAGCGGCGGAATGATGATGCGAAACGCCATGGGCAGCAGCACATAGCGGTAGGTCTGGAAGGTGGTGAAACCCATGGCCAGCCCCGCATAGCGCTGGCCCCGTGGCAGCGACTGGATCCCCGAGCGCACCTGCTCGGCGATACGCGCCGAGGTGAAGAAACCCAGTGCAAACACCACCAGCGCAAACCCCGGCACACCCTGCAGCACCGGAAAGAAGCTGGGCAGCACGTGGTACCAGAGAAAAATCTGCACCAGCAGCGGAATATTGCGAAACAGTTCGACCCAGGCGTTGCCCAGGCGCACGATCACCGGCCGGTCCTGCAAGGTGCGCAGCGTACCGATCAATGACCCCAGCACAAGCGCCAGCACCAGGGCCAGCAACGAAACAGACACGGTCCAGCCCCAGGCCGACAGCATCCAGTCCAGGTACGTGATGTCGCCGCCTTTGCCAAAGCAGCTTTGCACGACTTCCCTGTCCATGGTGTCCTGGCAGAACACCTGCCAATCCCAACTCATAGGAGCACCCCTTTAGTTGTAGGGCCGCACCGGTGGCGCGGCCCTTTGCGAAGCCAACAAAAAAGCCCCTCCGAACCGGCTGGCCGAAGGGGCACAAGCTCTCTACAGATTACTTCTTGGCGTAGTCTTCCATGGGCTTGTCGTTGGGCGTTGCCCATGCAGCCTTGGTCGCTTCAGACATTGGCAGGCCGATCTTGGTGTTGGTAGGCGGCACAGGCTGCATGAACCACTTGTCGTACAGCTTGGCCAGGGAGCCGTCTGCGATCTGGCGCTTGATGGAGTCGTCCACAGCCTTCTTGAAAGCAGGGTCGTCCTTGCGCAGCATGCAGGCGATGGGTTCCACATTGAGCACTTCGCCCACGATCTTGTAGTCGGCAGGGTTCTTGGACTTGGAGATGTTGGCCGCCAGGATGGAGCCGTCCATCACGAAGGCGTCCGCACGGCCGGTTTCCAGCATCAGGAAACTGTCAGCATGGTCCTTGCCGAACACCTCCTTGAAATCCACGCCACCTGCGCGCTCATGCTTGCGCAGGGTTTGCACCGACGTGGTGCCGGTGGTGGTGGCAATGGTCTTGCCGTTGAGGTCCTTGATGGAGGTGATGCCCGAGCTTGCCTTGGTGGCGATGCGAACTTCTTCCACGTAGGTGGTCACGGCAAAGGCCACATCCTTCTGGCGCGCGGCGTTGTTGGTGGTGGAGCCGCACTCCAGGTCCACCGTGCCATTGGTCACCAGGGGGATACGGTTTTGCGAGGTGACGGGCTGGTACTTGATATCCAGCTTGGGCAGGCCCAGCTGCTTCTGGATGTCGGCCAGCACGATCTCACCCATTTCGGTGTGGAAACCCACAAACTTGCCATTGCCCAGCGTGTAAGAGAGACCGGAAGACTCGCGAACTCCCAGGGTCACGCTACCCGATGCCTTGATCTTGGCGAGGGTGTCGTTGGCCTGCGCAAAAGCGCTACCTACAGCCAGGGCGGTGACGGCGACCGCGAGCAGATGTTTCTTCATTGATATCTCCTTGTGTTGAAACCGGAAAAAAAGGGGGGGATTCTAGAGACTCGGCAGCGCCCGCGGTGTCGGGCGCCCGCCATCTCCAAAAAATGTGCACCCAGGGCCGAAATGGTAGTCAGAACGGCACCTGGTCGGTAGGGTATTTCCAGAAGTCGCGCAACAGGTAGCTGACGGGCAGGTTCAGCGCGGTGTTGGTGGGCGGTATCGGCTGGTTGAACCACTTGTCATAGATGGGGTAGATCTCGCGGCTGGTGATCAGCCTGCGCATCTCCTCGTCCACGAGCTTCTTGAACTCGGGGTCGTTTTTGGGAAGCATGATGGCCAGCGGCTCGGTGGTCATGAATCGGCCCACGATCTTGAGCGCCTTGGGGTCGGGGCGGCCCGCAGCCAGCCCATACAGCAGTACGTCGTCCATCACGAACGCGTCCGCCTCGCCCTTCTCGACCATTTCCAGTGCACGCGCATGGTCTGGTGCTTCGATGATGGTGATGCCCATCAGGCGTTCACGGTTGGCCTGGTCGGCAGCCTTGAGCGGGGTGGACCCCTTGGTGGACACCAGCCGCTTGCCATTGAGGTCTTCTACGCGGTCGATGGAGCTGTTTTGACCAGCAGCCGCGCGCCCGTGATGAAGTGGGGAATCGTGAACGCCACTTTCTGCCGCCGCTCGGCGTTGTTGGTGGTGGAGCCGCACTCGAGGTCCGCTTTGCCCTGCTCGATCATGGTGATGCGGTTGGCGGCCGTGACGGTCATGAACTCGACGGCCATGTCTTTTTTGCCGGTCTTACGGCGCACCACCTCGGCCAGCTGCAGGCAAAGGTCCAGCGCGTAGCCCATGGGCTTGCCGGTTTTCGCGTCGATGTACGAAAACGGTACGGACGACTCCCTGTGGGCAATCACCAGCTTTCCGCCAGCATTGATGCGATCCAGCACCGAGGCCTGCGCAGAAGCGGCAAAGCTGCTCAATGCGGCAACAAGGCCGCAGGCTATTCCCCAATGCTGAACGTTCATGCTGTGACTCGGTGAGTGGATGGATCGGAACTGCAATGTTCGTGCCATCGCCCTGGCCCTGGAACCGTGGGCTCAAGGAAGGCGCGTTGCGATGACCGACCCCGCGATGGCGCAGACTTTACGTGTCGGCCCCATGAAATTCCAATGCCGTTTGCGCGCGCAACTATGCAAAGCGTTTATATCCGTATTTACCCTAGGCATGACGTGGCCTGCGCCTGGAGGTACGTCCACAAGGCTTGCGCGGTTCCTTTGGGGGCCTCCTTGCCAGTCGGTTTCTCACGGTAGGCGCGGACATCCATCGTCATCTGCAGGTCGGTCGTGTCGGCAGGCGCCGCGCTGACAAGCCGGCGCGATCGCAGTTCTTTCTTGACAGCACTGTGCGGCAGGAAAGCGACGCCGTGGCCTTCGAGCGCCATGGCCTTGAGCCCTTCGGCCATGTCCGTCTCATACACCCTGTCCAGGTGAATGGGCGTGCCGGACTCCTTGAGAATCAGCTCCGTCACCCGCCCCAGGTACGCACCGGGCGCATAGCCCAGGTACGGCAAGGGCTGGCCTGCACGACCCGGCAGGCGGTGCACGGGCTGGCCCTCCGCGTCGGCCTTGCTGTAGGGCGAGAGCACCTCTTGCCCGAGACTGACCATTTCATAGCGGTCGGCATCCAGCTGGAAAGGCTGTGACGGGTGGTGGTAGGCGATGAGCAGGTCGCAACCGCCTTCCACGAGCCGCATCACGGCGTCGTGCACGTTGAGCGCAATCAAACGACTCTTGAACGGACCGAACTTGTCGTGCAGGCTCGACACCCAGGCGGGAAAGAAGGTGAACGCCAGCGTGTGCGGCACCGCGAACTCGATCATGTCCTTGCCGGCACTGGTGTGCGCACGCAGCATGGCGCGCGTGTTCTGCAGCGCCTGCAGCATCTCCAGCGCCTGGTCATAGAGGGTCTTGCCCGCGGGTGTGAGGCGTGTGGGGTAGGAGCTGCGGTCCACCAGATCGGTGCCCGCCCAGGCTTCGAGTGCCTGTATCCGCCGCGAAAACGCGGGTTGCGTCACGTGGCGCAACTGGGCAGAGCGGCTAAAGCTGCGCGTTTCCGCAAGACTGACGAAATCTTCGAGCCACTTGGTTTCCATGGGGCGCATTATCCGCCCGCGTTCACCGCCTTGCGCGCCAGGGGAACGCGGGTGATGAACGGTGCCGGCGCGCCGCACCCCTGCTGTGCAAGCCTGCCAGCCAGCCAGCCAGCCAACGCATAATGCCGGGCAGCGCCTGCCGCGCTGTTCCATGCCCGGGGCGGCAACGCCCCCGGCCCCCGGCGCACAACACCGCCGGGCAGGGCGGCGGGCTTTCGCACGTTCCCCCCTCCCACCACTGCCCTCCATGTCCACCCCTCCCACGCCAGGGCCCGCAACGGACACGCCGTCCCGCGCCACAGGCCCCGAGGCCGAACCCCGTTCGCTGCGCCTTGAAGACTGGCTCACCGTCATCGTGATGGCGACGCTGGCCCTGATCACCTTTGCCAATGTGCTGGTGCGCTATTTCACCAACTCGTCCTTTGCCTGGACGGAAGAGATCTCGATCTTTCTGATGATCGTTCTGGCGCTGGTGGCGGGCTCTGCGGCGGTGGCGCGCAACCAGCACATCCGTATTGAATACTTTGCCGAAGGCGGCACAGCGCAGCGCCGCAAGCGCCTGGCGCAACTGGGAGCCATCAGCGTCGCCCTGCTGTTCGGGCTCATTGCCGTGCTCAGCGTGCGCGTGGTGTGGGACGACTACCGTTTTGGGGAAACCTCGCCGGGCATCGGCGTGCCTCAGTGGTGGTATTCGATCTGGCTGCCGATACTGTCCACGCTGATTGCGGCCCGCTCCCTGGGAGTGCTGGTGAGACGCACACGCGCCACGCCCGGCGAAGCCGCATCGCCCCCTGATGGGGATCAACCATGATCGCCACACTGCTGTTCGTGGCCTTTCTGGGCCTGATGTTTCTGGGCGTTCCGATAGGCGCTGCGCTGGGCCTGGCGGGCGCCGCGGCGATTGCACTGGCCAACGCCGACAGCCAGTGGTTCGGCCTGCTGGCCGTGCCCCAGAACTTCTATGCAGGCCTGGGCAAATACCCGCTGCTGGCCATTCCCATGTTCGTCCTGGTGGGCTCGATCTTTGACCGCTCGGGCGTGGCACTGCGGCTGGTGAACTTTGCCGTATCCATGGTCGGGCGCGGGCCGGGCATGCTGCCGCTGGTGGCGATTGCGGTGGCGATGTTCCTCGGGGGCATCTCGGGCTCTGGCCCGGCCAATGCTGCTGCCGTGGGCGGAGTGATGATTGCCGCGATGGCACGCGCGGGCTATCCGCCCTCCTTCTCGGCCAGTGTGGTGGGGGCGGCTGCGGCCACCGACATCCTCATCCCGCCATCCGTCGCGTTCATCATCTACTCGGTGCTGGTGCCCGGCGCCTCGGTACCCGCACTGTTTGCAGCGGGCATGGTGCCCGGCGTGCTGGCGGGCATTGCACTGATCGTGCCCGCCGTGTGGATGGCGCGCAAGCACAAGATGGGCACGCTGGAGTCCACCCTGCCCCGCCCGGCCTTCTGGAAGAGCCTGCGCGAAGCCAGCTGGGGCCTGGCCGCTCCGGTGCTGATTCTGGGCGGCATGCGCGCGGGCTGGTTCACGCCCACCGAGGCAGCGGTGGTGGCGGTGTTCTACGGCCTGTTTGTGGGCATGGTGGTGTACCGCACGATCTCCGTGCGCGACCTCTTTCCCATCCTGCGCGAATCGGGCGAGCTGTCGGCGGTGATCCTGCTGGTTGTATCGCTGGCGGGCATCTTTGCGTATTCACTGTCCACGCTGGGCGTGATCGATCCGGTGGCCAAGGCCATCGTGAACTCGGGCCTGGGGGAATACGGCGTGCTGGCACTGCTCATCGTGCTGCTCATCACCGTGGGCATGTTCCTTGACGGCATCTCGATCTTCCTGATCTTCGTGCCGCTGCTGCTGCCCATCATGAACCACTACCAATGGGACCCGGTGTGGTTTGGCGTGATCCTGACCCTGAAGGTGGCCCTGGGCCAGTTCACGCCACCGCTGGCCGTGAACCTCATGGTGTCGTGCCGCATTGCCGGCGTGCGCATGGAGTCCACCGTGCGCTGGGTTGGCTGGATGCTGTTGGCCATGTTCCTCGTCATGGTGCTGGTGATTGCATTCCCCCAGCTGGCCCTGTGGCTGCCCGCAAGGCTGGGTTACTGACTTGAGGCAACGCTGAACAGGTCCCTCATGCGCCGCGAATCCCGGGAAATGTTTTCAGCGTCGCCCTGAGGGCAGGCCCTGCGCCGCAGGGACCGGCCGACCAATCGACACGTAGTGCAGCCCATAACGCGCAGGCAGCTCAGGCGGGTAGAGGTTGCGCCCGTCAAACACGGCACGGTCGCGCAGAAGCTCGGCCATGCGCGCAAAGTCCGGCACGCGAAAGGCTTTCCATTCGGTGACGATGGCCAGCGCATCCGCTCCCTCCAGCGCCTGCAGCGGGCTGGCGCACAGGCGCAGGTCGGGCCGCTCGCCGTACAGCCGACGGGCCTCCTCCATGGCCACCGGGTCGTGGGCCTGCACGCTGGCGCCCGCGGCCCACAGCGCTTCCATCAGGGTGCGGCTGGGGGCTGCACGCATATCGTCGGTATTGGGCTTGAAGGCCAGGCCCCACAGTGCAATCACCTTGCCCTGCAGCTGCCCCTCGTAGTGGGCGCGGATGCGCTCGAACAGCACGCGCTGCTGCGCGGCGTTGCGCTGCTCGACAGCCTCCAGCACCACGGGGCGCAGGCCCACGCTGTGCGCCGTGTGGATCAGCGCCTGCACATCTTTGGGAAAGCAGCTGCCGCCGTAGCCAGCGCCCGGGTAAATGAAGTGGTAGCCGATGCGCGGGTCGCTGCCAATGCCCTGGCGCACCGCTTCAATGTCGGCGCCCAGCTGTTCGGCCAGGTTGGCCATCTCGTTCATGAAGCTGATCTTGGTCGCCAGCATGGCGTTGGCAGCGTATTTGGTGAGCTCTGCGCTGCGCACGTCCATCACCAGGAGCTTGTCGCGGTTGCGGTTGAACGGGGCGTAGAGCTCGCGCAACTGGCGCCCGGCACGGGCACTGTCGGTGCCTATCACGATCCGGTCGGGCCGCTGGCAGTCGGCCACGGCCGCGCCTTCCTTGAGGAATTCGGGGTTGGAGACGACGTCGAACTCCAATTCCAGCCCCCGCGCTGCCAGACCTTCACGCACGGTGGCGGCCACACGGTCGGCGGTGCCCACGGGCACGGTGGATTTGTTGACGATGCACAGCGGTTTGTCCATGTGCTGCGCCACCGTGCGCGCCACCGCCAGCACGTGGCGCAGGTCGGCGCTGCCATCCTCGCCCGGCGGCGTGCCCACAGCCAGGAACAGCACCTCGGCATGGCGCACGCCCTCGGCGGCATCGGTGGTAAAGCGCAGGCGCCCCAGGGCGGCGTTGTCCGCCACCAGGGGCTGAAGCCCGGGTTCATAGATGGGAATGCGCCCGGCGCGCAGTGCCTGCACCTTGGCTTCGTCCACGTCCACGCACAGCACCTCATGGCCCACATCGGCCAGCACGGCCCCTTGCACCAGGCCCACATAGCCTGTGCCAAATACGGTGACTTTCATGCTGCGTAAAACTCCTTGAACCACTGTACAAAGCGGGCCACCCCGTTGCTGACCTGGGTGTTGGGCGCAAACCCCACCCACTCGGCCAGCGCACGGGTGTCGGCGGCGGTGGCGGTCATGTCGCCGGGCTGCACGGGCAGCAGGCGCTTGCTGGCCTGTACGCCCAGCGCGGCCTCGATGGCGGCGATGTAGTCCATCAGCACCGTCGGCTGGTTGTTGCCGATGTTGAACACCCGGTAGGGTGCCTGGCCGCGGCCGGGGTGTGGCGCCTGCGGATTGAAGGCCGGATCGGGCGTGGCGGGCTTGTCCAGCACGCGCAGCACGCCCTCGACGATGTCGTCGATGTAGGTGAAATCGCGCACCAGCTGGCCCTGGCCATAGACGTCAATGGTCTCCCCCGCCAGGATGGCCTGGGTGAACTTGAACAGCGCCATGTCGGGCCGCCCCCAGGGGCCATACACCGTGAAGAACCGCAGCCCGGTGGTGGGCAGCTGGAACAGGTGGCTGTAGGTGTGCGCCATCAGCTCGTTGGACTTCTTGGTGGCCGCATACAGGCTGATGGGGTGGTCCACCGCGTCGGCCTCGCTGAAGGGAAGCCGGGTGTTGCCGCCATACACGCTGGAGCTGCTGGCATACACCAGGTGCTGGACCGGCCAGGCCCGGCAGGCCTCCAGCAGGTTCACAAAGCCCGCCAGGTTGGCATCCACGTAGGCGTGCGGCTGGTCGATGGAATAGCGCACCCCCGCCTGCGCCGCCAGATGCAGCACGCGGGCGGGGCGCACCCGCGCAAACAGCTCGGGCAACGCCTGGCGGTCAGCGATGTCCAGCCGCTCGAAGCGGAAGTTCGGATGCGGCAACAGGCGCGCCAGCCGCGCTTCTTTCAGCGCCGGGTCATAGTAGGCATTGAGGTTGTCGATGCCGACCACGGTGTCGCCGCGCGCCAGCAGGCGGGCGCAGGCGTGCATTCCGATGAATCCGGCAGCGCCAGTGACAAGCACAGTGTTCATGGCGAAGGCAATGGGTTGGGGGATCGTGGTGAGGCAGCAGGGGGCGCTGCCAGGGCTGGATGCCAGAGAAACTGGTAGCGCATGGGAGGCTGGCCCGCTTTCGCGTGCAGGTAGGGCAGCTCCAGCGTGACCGCCGTTGTGGGCAACGCGGGCGTGTGCCACCAACCGGACGGCGGCTGTGGAGCGCCGCGCGCCACCTGCAGCCATCGCTGGTTTGCTCCGCCGCGCAACACCTCCACTGCGCATGCGCCTGCGGGCGGCTCCGTTGGGGGCGTGGCCTGCGGGGCGGGCACCTTGCACACGGATACCGGCGCCTGCACAAACTGCAGCCGCAGCTGCCCGGCCAGCACGGCATCGCCCGCCACAATCGGGCTGCGGCCGTCATAACCGGCTGCGCGCAGGGCGCCAGCCAGCGCGGCGACGGGCTCGTTCAGCTCGTCGGGTGCGCCCCGCTGGCCATTGGCCCAGACCCGCAGGCTCAGCGCCAGCCACACCAGCACCGCCATGCCCAGCAGCATCCCGCCAAACAGCCTGCCGCCCCGATGCCCTGCCAGCCCGGGCCGCCAAGCAAACGCCATCAGCGGCACCGTACACAGCAGCGGGTAGAGCCAGCGGCCCTTGATGTGCGTGACACCGCCCACAACGACCAGCGCCGCGAGCGCCAGCGCCAGCAGCAGCACATAGCGGCCAAACAGGGGCAAGACACTGTCGGAAAGACCTGGACCCGGGCTGGGCTCCGCCACCGCTGGCGGGGGCGTGGGCCGCCACCAGCCGCTGCGAAACGCCACCAGCGCCAACAGGGCAAAAAGCAGCAGGTTGGCCAGCACCGCCTTGGCCAGGCTCAGCACGCCGCGCACCACCGGGTGCTGGTCGCCAACGGACTGCAGCTTGCCCATGGTGGGGGCACTGGCGGCCTGCCAGTGCTCCAGCAGCCACAGGCCATGCGGCAGCACAACGAGCAGTGCCAACACCGGCAGCCACCAGGCCCCACGCTCGCGCAGCAGTGCCCGGCCTGCCGGCAGCGACAACAGTGCGCCGCCCAGCACCGCGGCAAACAGCGCGAAACTGTATTTGGACAGCATGCCCAGCCCCAGCAGCAACCCCAGCAGCGCGAACCCCGCCGGGCGGGGCTGGCGCAGCTGGCGCAACAGCGCCCACCAGGTGGCGGCGACCAGACAGGTGAGCAGCACCGAGTGCGTCAGATCGCGCAGCGATTCCCACCCCATGGCGGGGATCAGCAGCAGGCTTGCCGCCGCCCACAGCGCTGCGCGCTCGGGCATCAGGGGCAGGGCCGTGCGCCACACCAGCACCAGCGTCAGGCCCAGCAGCATGAATTTCAGGCTCGACAGGGCCAGCACGCTCGGCCCCAGCAGGGCAAACCACCCCGCTTGCAGCCACGTGTACAGCGGCGGCTGGCTGCCATAACCCCAGGCGAGCGTCTGGCTCCACAGCGCCTGTTCGGCCTCATCCAGTTCCAGCGCTGGCGACACCGCCACGCGCGACGCCACATGGGCGAGCATCCAGAGCAGGCACCACGCAAGCGGGTGCATCCAGGGGGACCAACGGGGCGGCGGAGCAAAAGACACGGTAGGTAACCAGAAAATAAAGCCGCAGCGGCCCAGAGAGCAAGGCGGGCAGCGGCTTGGCGGGCCTTTGCCTTGGCACAATACCAAGTCCATCGACCACACCCGAACCAACCCATGCGCGATTCCAGCACCACACCGCCCGAAGTCTCGATTGTGGTGCCCATTTATAACGAACTCGAGAATCTTCCCGACTTGGTCGAGCGCATTCATGGGGCAATGGCCACCCAGCCCCTGAGCTTCGAGCTGATTGCGGTAGACGACGGCTCCAGCGACGGCAGTGCTGCCCGCCTGCGCGAGCTCACCGACGGCCGGCCCTGGCTGCGCGCGGTGTGCCTGGTACGCAACTACGGCCAGTCGGCCGCCCTGCAGGCGGGTTTTGACCAGGTCCGCGGCCGCTATGTGGTCACGCTGGATGCCGATCTGCAAAACGAACCCCAAGACATCCCCCTGCTGCTGCAGCGCCTGGAGACCGACCCCGACGTGGACATGGTGTCGGGCTGGCGCCACCAGCGGCAGGACAAGGCCCTGTCGCGACGCCTGCCCTCCATGCTGGCCAACCGGCTCATTTCGCGCAGCACCGGCGTGCACCTGCACGACTACGGCTGCGCGCTCAAGGCCTACCGCCGCCCCATCATCGACCGCATCCGCCTGTATGGCGAGCTGCACCGGTTCATCCCCTCGCTGGCCAAAGAAGCCGGCGCGCGCATCACCGAGGTGCCGGTGCGCCACCACGCCCGCACCCGGGGCGTTTCCAAATACGGCATCGACCGCACCTTCCGCGTGATCCTAGACCTGATGCTGATCGTGTTCTTCATGCGCTATCGCCACAGGCCGCTGCACGCCTTTGGCGGCATGGGCCTGTGGCTGGCCACGCCGGGCCTGCTGATGCTGGCCTGGCTCGCGGGGCTCAAGCTGCTGGGGCACGATGTGGGCGGGCGGCCGCTGCTGATCACGGGCGTGATGCTGCTGCTGATGGGGCTGCAGCTCATCGTGGCCGGTCTGGTGGGCGAGATGCTGATCCGCATCTACCACGAAGGCCGGGGGCAGCCCCAGTTTTACGCGCACGAGCACGACCCACTGGCCGACACAGCCCCTGCAGCCGGCCCACCTGACGCCCCGCTGGCATGAGCCGCGCCCACAAGGCCCTGCTGCGCGGGCTGCTGGGTCTGGGCCTCTTGCTGGGCGTGGTGGTGCTGGCGGATCTTTCGCAGCTGTGGCAACGGCTGCGACAGGCGCAGCCGTTGTGGCTTCTGGCGGGGCTGGCGCTGGCGCTGGCATCCAACATCGTGTCCGCCCTGCGCTGGCGGGCACTGGTGCAGTGGCTGGGGGCAAAGATGCCTTGCCGGTCTGCGCTGCGCTGGTACTTCCAGGCCATGGGGCTGAACGCCCTGCTGCCCGGCGCCGTGGTGGGCGGCGACGTGTACCGGGCGGTGGCCTTGCGGCAAAGCGGCGAGGGTGCCATGGCGGCCAGTGCCTCGGTCGTGCTGGACCGGCTCAGCGGGGTGTGGATGCTGTGCGTGCTCGGTGCCCTGGGTGCGCTGGCCTCGGCCCCGGTGCTCGCGCCCTGGGCGGGGGTGCCTGCCTGGGCCCTGGCCGGCCTGGCAGGCTTGGCCGCCGGCCTGGGGCTGGTGCTGCCCTGGGCCGGCATGCGGCATTTACGCCGCCGCAAAGCGCCCCCGCACCGCTGGCTGGCCGCGCTGCACACACTGGCCAACCAGCCCGATACGGGGCAGCGGCTGCTGCGCCAGGCGCTGGCATCCATGGCGGTGCAGGTGCTGTCGGCCGCCGCACTGGCAGCGGGTGCATGGGCCCTGGGGGTGCAGGCACCCTGGTCGGCCTGGGCCTTTGCCATGGCGCCCATCTTTTTGCTGGCTGCGCTGCCCGTCAGCGTGGGGGGCTGGGGCACCCGCGAGGCCGCCGCCGTGCTGGCGCTGGCACCCTTTGGCGTGGACGCCGCCGGCGCCGTGGGTGCGGCCCTGGTGTATGGCCTGTATGGACTGGTGCAGGGCGGCGCAGGGGCGCTGGCGTTCGGCCTCGGTGCCACGCGGGACAACCATCCGTAGCGCCGCACCATGGGCAACGCTGGCACGCTGCCCCCGCCCTCGCGGGCACGGCTGCCGCACCCGCCGCCACCAGCAAAACATCACTTTGATGGTAGAAAGTGGCCCTAACGCTTGTCAAAAAAGCGCCATCAGCTATTTATTTCATAGTAAGGAGACTCCATGAAACTGCGCACCTTCCTCACCACCGCCCTGGCCGCTGCCGCCGCCCTCGCCTTCACGGCGCCAGCCGCCATCGCACAGACGGCGTACAAGAGCGAGTACCGCATGTCGCTGGTGCTGGGCCCCGCGTTCCCCTGGGGCAAGGGCGGCGAGCTGTGGGCCAACAAGGTGCGCGAGCGCACCAATGGCCGCATCAATATCAAGCTCTACCCCGGCGTCTCGCTGATCCAGGGCGACCAGACGCGCGAGTTCAGTGCGCTGCGCCAGGGCGTGATCGACATGGCCGTGGGCTCCACCATCAACTGGTCGCCGCAGGTCAAGCAGCTCAACCTGTTCTCGCTGCCCTTCCTGTTCCCCGACTACGCGGCCGTCGATGCCGTGACGCAGGGTGACGTGGGCAAGAGCATCTTTGCCACGCTGGACAAAGCCGGTGTGGTGCCGCTGGCCTGGGGCGAAAACGGCTACCGCGAAATCTCCAACTCCAAGCTGGCCATCAAGAGCCCCGCCGACCTCAAGGGCCTGAAAATCCGCGTGGTGGGCTCGCCCCTGTTCCTGGACACCTTCACCGCCCTGGGCGCCAACCCCACGCAGATGAGCTGGGCCGATGCGCAGCCCGCCTTTGCCAGCGGCGCGGTGGACGGGCAGGAAAACCCATTATCCATCTTCACCGCCGCCAAGCTGCACAGCGTGGCGCAAAAGCACATCACGCTGTGGGGCTACGTGAACGACCCGCTGATCTTTGTGGTGAACAAGGAAGTGTGGAACAGCTGGACCCCGGCCGACCGGGAGATCGTCAAGCAGGCCGCCATCGAGGCCGGCAAGGAAGAAATCGCCATCGCCCGCAAGGGCGTGATCGAGGCCGACAAGCCGCTGCTCAAGGACATCGCCGCCCTGGGCGTTACGGTCACCCAGCTCACCCCGGCCGAACGTGAGGCGTTTGTGAAAGCCACGCGCCCCGTGCACGACAAGTGGAAGGGGCAGATCGGCGCCGACCTGGTGAACATGGCCGAAAAGGCCATTGCAGCCCGCAAACAGTAAGAACAGGCCAGGGCGAGCGCACCGCCCCCTGAACGAGCCCCGCAAAAGCGGGGCTTTTTTTGCGCTGCATCGCGGCGAGCGCCACTTGCTGTTGCTTCAATATTGATAGCTGTCAGCGCAATCCAGCAAAGCGCCAGAGGCATTTTTTACTCATATTCCAGCCTCGGCACCCGGCACCGGGTACTTGAGCGCGTTCTTGCGCAGCTTGTTCTCCACCGCAGCAGCCACGTCCACGCCCGCGTGGTCGGCCAGCTGCAGCAGGTAGAGCAGCACATCGGCCACTTCATCGGCAATGGGTTCCCTGAGCGCCGGATCGTCGCGCACTGCCCGCGATTGTTCGGGCGTCATCCACTGAAAAATCTCGGTCAGTTCAGCCGCTTCCACCATCAGCGCCATCGCCAGGTTCTTGGGGGTGTGAAACGGCTGCCACTGCCGCTCGGCGGCAAAGGCGCGCAGCCGCGCCTGCAAGGCATCGACATCCAGAGACATTGCAAAAACTCCTGATTTGATAGCTGCTCGCGCTTATCTGTAGAGCGCTAGAGCCACTTTTCATTCAAACTTCAGAGCGGAGACACCGGCGCCTCGCCTGCCAGATGGCGGCGAGCGTTTTCCAGGAAACGGTCCACCGAGGCCTGCACCGCCTCGGGCGACCAGCCCGCCACGTGGGGTGTGAGCACCACGCTGTCCAGGTCCAGCAGCTCGGCCGGGGGCGCGGGCTCGCTCTCGTACACATCCAGGCCTGCTGCCGCAATGCGGCCTTCGCGCAGCGCGGCGGCCAGGGCGGCGGTGTCGATCACGCTGCCGCGTGCGATGTTGACCACCACGCCGCGCGGGCCCAGCGCGTTCAGCACGTCTGCGTTGACCAGGTGCCGGGTAGCAGCGCCACCCGGCGTGGCGACCACGAGGAAGTCCGCCCATGCGGCAAGCGCCGCCACATCGGCAAAGTAGCGATACGGCACATCGGTGCGCGCGCTGCGGTTGTGGTAGCCCACCTCGATCTCAAAGCCCAGCGCGCGCTGTGCGATCTTCTTGCCGATGGTGCCCAGGCCGATGATGCCCAGCCGCTTGTGCGACACGTTGGGCGGCAGCGGCAAGGCCGTGCGCCAGATGCCGGCGCGCGTGGCCTTGTCCAGCGGCAGGATGCGGCGCTGCGCGGCAATCAGCAGGCCCCAGGTGTGGTCGGCCACACAGTCGTCATTGGTGCCCGCGCCCGTGGCCACCACGATGCCGCGCGCCTTGGCGTGGGCCACGGCGATGTTCTCGTAGCCCGCGCCCAGCGCGCAAATCAGCGTGAGCGCAGGCAGCGCGTCGATCTGCGTCGGGCTCAGGCCCACGGCACCGATGGTGAGCACCACCCGCACGCGGCTGCCGTGCTGCGCGATCGCGGCAGCGGCCTGCGGCGCGTCGGGCGCGTAGATCACTTCAAAGGTCTGGGCCATCTGGGCGATGTGCTCTTCAGACAAAAACATGAGGGCAAGAAGGACGGGCTTCATGGGTCAGTGCAATATCAACAATAAAAATCTGCGAGAACCAGCGCTGTGCAGTCTGCGCCACCTACCTCCGCGCGGAGCGGGTAAAACTGGCGCAGTCCCGGCGAGAGACGCCTGGCAAGGGCCGCCCCGCAGCGATGGCGTCGTCCCCCTCAGGGGCTGAGTGCCGCGGCTCCAGGCCTGCCTGTGCAGGCCTGGACGGCACCGAAGAGCGGTCGCCTGTGGCGGCCGCACCGAGGCGGCTATGGCGACTCAGGGGGGGCCTCCTGCTGCAGCGACCACATGCTGGCGTAGCGGCCGCCCTGGGCCAGCAGTTGCGCATGTGTGCCGCGTTCGATGATGCGGCCGGCGTCCATGACCAGGATTTCGTGCGCGTCCACCACCGTGGACAGGCGGTGCGCAATCACCAGTGCAGTCTTGTTCTGCGCCACGCCCTGCAGCTCGGCCTGGATGGCGCGCTCGTTGGCCGAGTCCAGCGCGCTGGTGGCCTCGTCAAAGATCAGGATCGGCGGGTTCTTGAGCAGGGTGCGGGCAATCGCCACGCGCTGCTTTTCACCACCCGAGAGCTTGAGCCCGCGCTCGCCCACCATGGTGGCGTAGCCCTTGGGGGTGCTGGCGATGAAGTCGTGGATGCGCGCGGCGCGGGCGGCGGCTTCGATCTCGTCCTGGCTGGCGCCGGGGCGGCCGTAGGCAATGTTGTAGGCCACGGTGTCGTTGAAAAGCACGGTGTCCTGCGGCACGATGCCAATGGCCTGGCGCACACTGGCCTGCGTCACGCTGCGGATCTCCTGCCCTGCAATGGAGATGCGGCCTTGCTGGATGTCGTAGAAGCGAAACAGCAGCCTGGCCAGTGTGGACTTGCCCGAACCCGAAGGTCCCACCACCGCCACCGTCTTGCCCGCCGGGATCTCGAAGCTGATGCCCTGCAAGATGGGACGGCCCGTGCTCATGTCGTTGCCCTTGCGGGTTTCGTACGAAAAGTGCACGTCCTCAAAACGCACCGCGGGCTGGCTGAGGCCCGTCAGTGGCTGGGCGCCCGGCGCATCGGCCACCTCACGCTCCTTGTCCATCAGGGTGAACATCTTGTCCAGGTCGGTCAGGCTCTGCTTGATCTCGCGGTAGATCACGCCCAGAAAGTTGAGCGGGATGTACAGCTGGATCATGAAGGCATTGACCATGACGAGGTCGCCCAGCGTCATGCGCCCATCGACCACGCCCTGCGTGGCGCGCCAGAGCATGGCCACCAACCCCACGGCAATGATGAGCTGCTGGCCGGTGTTGAGCATGGACAGCGTCGTCTGGCTCTTGAGGCGCGCACGGCGCAGGCGCTCCAGGCTCTCGTCGTAACGGCGGGCTTCGAAGGCTTCGTTGTTGAAGTACTTCACCGTCTCGTAGTTCAGCAGCGAATCCACCGCCTTGGTGTGCGCAGCCGAGTCGAATTCGTTGGCCTCGCGGCGGAACTTGGTGCGCCATTCGGTCACCAGCACGGTGTAGGTGATGTACAGCACCAGGGCGGCCAGCGTGATCCAGGCAAACCAGGCGTCGAACTTCACGGCCAGCACGCTCAGCACCAGGATCACCTCGATCAGCGTGGCAAACACGTTGAACAGCGAGAAGGAAATCAGTGATTCGATGCCCCGCACGCCGCGCTCGATGTCGCGGGTCATCCCGCCAGTCTGGCGCTCCAGGTGAAAGCGCAGGCTGAGCGCATGCAGGTGCTCGAACGTCTGCAGCGCAATGGAGCGCGCCGCGCCCTGCGTGGCCTTGGCAAACACCAGCTCGCGCAGCTCGGTGAACAGCGACGTGGACAGGCGCAGCGCGCCGTACGCCACGAGCAGCCCCACCGGCACCACGAGCAGCGTGGCCGGGTCACCGGGCTTGAAGTTCATGGAATCCACCAGCGTCTTGAGCAGCAGGGGCACGCTGACGTTGGCCAGCTTGGCCCCCACCATGAACACGATGGCCGCGATCACGCGCCACTTGTACTGCCACAGGTAGGGCAGCAGCCGGTGCAGCGTGGCCCAGTCTGACGTGGCGGGCGCGGAGGGGCCGGGGGTGGAAGGTGCGGCTTCGCCGTGGTGGCGCATGGGGGACAATTCCAGGTGTTGTTGTTATTACCGACCCGGCTGACGCCAAGGTGGTTTTTCTGCAGGCCAGCCGCCGCCGGAAACCCGTGGTTCCCATTCGTCTGGCTCAGCCCCAACCCGAGATTGTGCCCATGTCTGCTGTTTTCAGCCCACCACCCGCCGCATTACCCACCGACAAGGAGCTGGTGCTCAAAGTGATCCCCATGCCCGCCGACACCAACGGCAATGGCGACATCTTTGGGGGCTGGGTGATGGCGCAGGTGGACCTGGCGGGCTCTGTGCTGCCCGCGCGCTACATCCAGGGCCGCATGGCCACGGTGGCGGTCAATGAATTCATCTTCAAGCAGCCCGTGCGGGTGGGCGACATCCTGTCGTTCTTCTCGGCCATCACGCGGGTGGGCAACACCTCGGTCACCGTGGAGGTGGAGGTGTATGCCGAACGGTTCACCGATCAGGGAAGGTATGTGAAAGTCACCGAGGCGCGGTTGACCTATGTCGCCATCGATGAGCAGGGCAGGCCGCGCCCGGTGCCCCGGCACAACGCGCCTGCGTAAACCGCAAAAGCGGCCCAAGCAGCACAAGCAGCACAAGCAGCCAAAAAAATTATGCTCCGCGCGTGGAGGCGTCCGGCCAACGCGCGGAGCGGGGAGCAGGGTTTGGAGCAGATCAGGCGGCCATGGCGGCCGGCTCAGCCCTCAAGGGCGCGGCGGCACGCTGGGCGCTGCTGGAGGATGACGCCGGGGAGAAGCCCGCCTCGATCTCGCCCGCCAGCTGCCCGCCCTCTTCCACCACCAGTTTGCCGTAGCGGATCTTGCCGTTGACCTTGCCGGTGCTGAAGATCACCAGCTTCTGGCGCACGGTGAGCGTACCGTTGAATTCGCCATGGATTTCGGCAATGTCGATCTCTGCCGAACCCTTGAAGGCGCCGTTCTCCGCGATCTGGATCACGCGCGAATCCATGGTGGCTTCCACGGTGCCTTCGACCACCAGCGTGTCGCAATCGGTGATCTCCACACCTTTGAGCTTGATGTTGGGGCCTACCGTGAGTTTGCTGCCCGTGCTGTCACTGCTGGCGGACTTGGGCACGACGGAACTTGGCATGGACTGCGCCGGTGCGGCACTGCTGGCGGCAGCCCCCCCCAGTACGGAGCCTGAACTGGTGCTGCTGCGGGGTTGAAACGACTCGGGTTCACGCTTGCCAAAGAAAGGGTTTTGCACGGCCATCAGATCTCCTTGAAAAGAGAGCCATCGTAGGTTTCACATGCCGCCAAAGATGCCTTCGTTACGCAAGAACGGTAACCAAACGGTTCGATGGTTGCATGCGCTTGCAAGGCTTGCTTGATCACACAACCCGAAGGCCTGCCGCGCCACGTCCCCGGGGTGGCTCCCCACCTACGAAACGATGTACGCGGCCGCGCCAGCCGACATGATCTGCCCGTCAGGCCCCAGGAATTCCATGCGCGTGGTGGCCACGCGCGAGCCCAGCCGCAGCACCTGCGCGCGCAGCTCGAAGTGGCTGCCAATGCCGGGTCGCAGGTAGTCGATGCGCAGGTCGATGGTGCCCAGCTTGGCAAAACGGTGCAGGCGCTGCTCGGGCGCCTCGTCCATGTGCTTGGCCCCAATCGCAGCCATCACCGCCAGCCCGCCCATGGCATCCAGCCCCGCGCTGATCACGCCCCCGTGGATGCGGTTGTACGCATAGTGGCCCACCAGCTCGGGCTTCATGTCGATACGACCCACCACGCCATCGGGCGCCAGTGCGGTGATCTTCAGGCCCAGCACCTGGTTGAACACGATCTTTTCTTCAAAGATGGATTTGAGCCCGGCAATGAACTCGGGCTCAAAGTCTTGCGGCGCGACAGGGACAGTTTTGCTCATGGAAACTCGCGGGTAGGTGCTGGTTCACAGACACGGGTGGGCGGCTCTGATGGAGGGCAGGCGCCAGTCCATCAATTTGCTCATTATTTTATAGCTGCTCGCGCTTTACAGATAAGCGCTGATGGCGATTTTCGCTCATATTCTCACACCGCGCGCGCCGTGCCGGGCCGGGGCAGGACAACGAGCCCAAGCATTGTCGGCCACCACCGCTGCGCACGAACGGCCCATGCCTGTCGCATGAGCGACATGCCCTGCGCCCCTCCTTCCGGGGGGATAGGCGGGCGCCGCGCGCCACGGCACCATCGCATCCGACGCAACCCTTATTGCGCCCCGCTGCGCACTGCGTCAATATGCGCCGCTGCTCATGCCGCAACCCGATCAGGGTTAGCCCCGAGTGCGGTCTGCGCCGCGCACAGGCACGATGATTTATGCAAAGCAAATGCTTTGCAAAAATATTCTGGAGAGCCAGTGTGCAATTTGTGCAACTGTTGATCAGCGGTATCTCACAGGGGTGCATCTACGGGCTGATTGCGCTCGGCTTTGTGCTCATCTACAAGGCCACCGAAACCGTAAGCTTCGCCCAGGGCGAACTGATGATGCTCGGCGCCTTTTGCGGCCTGGCACTCATGACGGTGCTGGGCTTTCCCTTCTGGGTGGCGGTGCTGGCCAGCATCCTGGCCATGGGTGTGTTTGGCGTGCTGCTGGAGCGCGCCGTGATCCGCCCCATCCTCGGCCAGCCCGCGTTCTCCATCGTCATGCTCACCATCGGCATCGGCTATGTGCTTCGCGGGCTCGTCACCATGATCCCCAACATCGGCACCGACACGCACACGCTGCCCGTACCCTACAAGGACCAGTCGCTGCGGCTGGGCGAGTTGGTCGTCAGCGCCGAGCAGCTGGTGGTGATCGGTGCCACGGGCGTTTTGTGCGTGCTGCTGTTTGCGATGTTCCGCTACAGCAAGCTGGGCATTGCAATGCAGGCCGCATCGCAAAACCAGCTGGCCGCCTACTACATGGGCATCCCGGTGCAGCGGCTCAACGGCCTGGCCTGGGGGCTGGCGGCGGTGGTGGCGGCGGTGGCGGGCTTGCTGCTGGCACCCATCACCTTTGTGCACGCCAACATGGGCTTCATCGGGCTCAAGGCGTTCCCGGCGGCGGTGGTCGGCGGCTTTGGCAGCCTGCCGGGCGCCATCGTGGGCGGTTTGGTGATTGGCATCGTCGAGTCGCTTTCGGGCTTTTACCTGCCCGACGGCTTCAAGGACACGGCGGCCTACATCGTGGTGCTGATCATGCTGATGGTGAAACCGAATGGCCTCTTCGGCGAAAAGCTGAGAAAGAAAGTCTGACCCATGCGCTTTCTTTTCAAGACCTCGTACGAACAAGACATCCGGCTGGCCAAACACGGCGGGCATGTGTTCTGGTACAGCCTGCTGGGCCTGGCGCTGGTCGCAGCGCCCTGGGTGGCGCCTGAATACTGGCTGGCGCAGCTCACTTTTGTGCTCATCTATTCCATCGTCGGCCTGGGGCTGATGCTGCTGGCAGGCTTCACAGGGCTGTTCTCGCTGGGGCATGCGGCCTTTCTGGGTGTGGGGGCGTACACGCAGGCGGTGCTCACGGGCATGGGCTGGCCGTTCGCACTGTCGCTGGCCTGCGCGGCAGGGCTGTCGGCCGCAGTGGGTGTGGTGGTGGGGCTGCCCGCACTGCGCGTCAAGGGCATCTACCTGGGCATGGCCACGCTGTCGTTTGGCTTCATCGTTGAAGAGGTGTTTGCGCGCTGGGAGTCGGTGACGGGTGGCAACTCGGGCAAGCACCTGGTGCCACCGCAGATGTTCGGCTACTCGTTCGAAACCACGGAGTCGTTCTACTTTCTGTGCCTGGTGATTGCCGTGGTCAGCACACTGGCCATCCTGAACCTGCTGCGTTCGCCCACGGGGCGCGCCTTTGTCGCCATCCGCGATTCAGAAATCTCGGCGCAGAGCATGGGCATTCACCTGGCGCGCTACAAGACGCTGTCGTTCTCGCTATCCGCCGCGCTGGCAGGCGTGGGTGGTGCGTTGTACGCACACAAGCTGCAGTTCATCTCGCCGGACCAGTTCAACATCCTGCAGTCCATCGACCTGCTGCTCATGATCGTGATCGGCGGCCTGGGCTCGGTGCACGGGGCGTTCCTGGGCGCGATCTTTCTCATTTCAATGCCGCAGCTCATCTCGCTTGGCAAGGACTGGCTGCCCGCAGCCATCGGCCAGGCGCCGGGGCTTCAGGCGGTGGTGTATGGCGCCGTGCTCATCCTGTTCGTGCTGTTCGAGCCCATGGGGCTGTATGGCCGCTGGCTCAAGGTGCGCACCTGGCTGCAGATGTTCCCGTTCTACCGCAAGGGCCTGTTCAAGCGGCAGAAGTCCTTTCAAAAATCCGACAGGTTGAAATGACAGCAATGACCAACGAAGTCCTGCTTTCAGCCCAGAACCTCAGTGTGCGTTTTGGCGGCGTGCTCGCGGTCAACAACGTGAGCTTTGACGTGCGCCGTGGCGAGGTGTTCACCCTCATCGGCCCCAACGGCGCGGGCAAGACGACGGTGTTCAACCTCATCAGCCGCATCTATACGCCCACCACCGGCACCATCGCCTATGCGGGCCCGGGCGGGGCCCTGCTACCACTGACCGACCAGCCGCCGCACAAGGTAGCAGGCCTGGGCATTGCGCGCACCTTCCAGAACATCGAACTCTTCGAGCACGCGAGTGTGCTGCACAACCTGCTGATCGGCCGCCACACCCGGCAGCACAGCAGCCTGTGGGCCGAGATGTTCTTCACGCGCAAGGTGCGCGAAGGGGAAATTCAGGCCCGCGAGAAGGCCGAGCAGGTCATCGACTTTCTCGACCTGCAGCACTACCGCGACACCATGGTGGCCGGCCTGCCCTACGGCGTGCGCAAGGTGGTGGAGCTGGCCCGCGCGCTGTGCACCGAGCCGCAGCTGCTGCTGCTCGACGAGCCCTCGTCGGGCCTGAACATGGAGGAGACCGACGACATGGCCTTCTGGATACAGGACATCCAGCACGAGCTGGGCATCACCGTGCTGATGGTGGAGCACGACATGTCGCTGGTCTCCAAGGTATCTGACCGCGTGCTGGCCATGAACCAGGGCGAGGTGGTGGCGATGGGCACGCCGCGCGAAGTGCAGACGCACCCCGGCGTGGTCGAGGCGTATCTGGGCACGATCGACGATGTGAGCAACCTGCGCCGCCCGGCGGGGTCCCACCTGGGGGTTCGGGCATGAGCGCCGCGCCGGGCCGCCCCAAGCAAGCTCGCACCGCAGTGCGCAGCACGGAGGTTTCCGAATGAACGCCGTACTTGCCGCCACCAGCACACCAGTTACTGCAGCGGCTGACCAACCCCTGCTGCGACTGCAAAACGTGGAGAGCGCTTATGGCCCCATCAAGGCCATCCGCGGCGTGAGCCTGCAGGTGCGTCGTGGCGAGATCGCGGCCGTGCTGGGCAGCAACGGCGCGGGCAAGACGACGATTCTCAAAACCATCAGCGGCATCATCGACCCGCGCAAGGGCTCCATCGAATTCGCGGGCGCCGACATCACCGCCCGCGACCCGGCGGCCATCGTGCGCCGGGGCCTGATGCATGTGCCCGAAGGCCGCGAGGTGTTCCCGCTGCTGTCGGTGCGCGACAACCTGCTGATGGGCGCCTACACACGCGCCGACAAGGATGGCGTGGCGCGCGACATCGAAACCGTGTTCGGCTACTTCCCCATCCTGAAGGAACGCACCGCACAGGATGCCGGCCTGCTCTCTGGCGGCCAGCAACAGATGCTGGCCATCTCCCGCGCGCTCATGGCCAACCCTGAGCTGATCCTGCTGGACGAGCCCAGCCTGGGCCTGTCGCCCAAGCTCACCAAGGAGATCTTCGAGATTGTGGTGCGCATCAACCGCGAGCGCGGCACCACCATCCTGCTGGTGGAGCAGAACGCCAACATGGCGCTCAACGCGTCGGACTACGGCTACGTGCTGGAGAACGGCCGCATCGTGATGGAAGACAGCTGCGAGCGCCTGCGCGAGAAGGACGACATCAAGGAGTTCTACCTGGGAATGAAGGACGTCGGCGTGCGCGGTGAGCGCCGCTGGAAAAAGAAGAAAACGTGGCGGTGAGGACGGCATGAGCAATCTCTGGGATCTCTCTCACATCCAGCCCGCAGGCACCGACGTGCTCGCGGGCGACACCATCGCCGCCATGTTCTGGAACGCCGTGGCCGAGCGCGGCCCGCGCGTTTGGATGCGCCAGAAGGAGCTGGGCATCTGGAAGAGCTGGACCTGGGACCAGACGGCGGAAGCCGTGCGGGAGATTGCGGGCGGCCTGATGTCGCTGGGTTTTGCGGCAGGTGAATGTGCATCCATCCTGTCCAACACCAACATCCAATGGGTGCTGGCCGATCTGGCCGTGCTGAGCTGCGGCGGCGTGGCCAACGGCATCTACCCCACCGATGCGGCGGCGCAGGTGCACTACCTGAGCGAAGACTCTCGGACCACCGTGCTGTTTGTGGAAGACGATGAACAGCTCGACAAGGCCCTGGAAGTGCGCAGCAGCCTGCCCCTGCTGCGCAAGGCGGTGGTGTTCGACATGGAGGGCTTGCGCAGCCTGAACGACCCCGATGTGCTGAGCCTGGCGAGCCTGCGTGAACTGGGCCGTACATGGAACGCCCAACACCCCGACGCGCTGATGCAGCGCGTCAAGGCCTGCCGCCCCGAAGACCTGGCCATTCTGGTCTACACCTCGGGCACCACCGGCAAGCCCAAGGGCGCGATGCACACACACGGCGCACTCACCTACACCGTGCGCGGCTACAACACGCTCATCTCGCGCAGCGAGGCCGACGAGACCATGTGTTTTCTGCCGCTGTGCCACATCGCCGAGCGCATGGGCGGCGAATACTTCTCGCTCTACACCGGCGCGCGCCTGAACTTTGTGGAGAACCCCGACACCGTGCCCGAGAACGTGCGAGAGATCGCGCCCACGGTGTTCACCGCCGTGCCGCGGGTATGGGAGAAGTTCTATTCGGGCGTGATGATCGCACTTAAGGAATCCACACGCATCCAGCAGGCGGCCTATGCCTGGTCGATTGGCGTGGGCACCCGCATCGCTGACTTGGTGCTGGCCGGACAGCCGGTGGGCGGTTTGCTAAAGGCGCAGTTCATGCTGGCGCGCTTTCTGGCGCTCAACAATGTGCGCAAGCTCATCGGCATCCACCGTGCGCGCTTTCTGGTCACAGGCGCAGCGCCCATTTCGCCCGATCTGGTGAAGTGGTACCTGGCGCTGGGCGTGCCCATGCTGGAGGTGTGGGGCATGACCGAGACCTGCGGCGCCTCCACCGGTGTGCCGGCCAGCCGCATCAAACCGGGCTCCATCGGCCCCGCGGCCAGCTACAACGAGGTGCGCATCGACCCCGCCACGGGCGAAATCCTGGTGCGTGGCCCCAATGTGTTCAAGGGCTATCTCAACCAGCCCGAGAAGACGGCCGAAACCATCGACCCCGAAGGCTGGCTGCACACGGGCGATGTGGGCCTGATCGACGCCGACGGCTACCTGCGCATCACCGACCGCATGAAGGACATCATCATCACGGCGGGCGGCAAGAACATCACGCCGAGCGAGCTGGAGAACGAACTCAAGTTCAGCCCTTACATCACCGATGCGGTGGTGATTGGCGACAAGCTGCCCTACCTCACGGTGATCATCATGATCGACCAGGAGAACGTGGAGAAGTACGCTCAGGACAACGACGTGCCGTTCTCCAACTACGCCAGCCTGACCCGCACGCGCGAGGTGCAGGAGCTGATCCAGGGCGAAATCGACCGCGTGAACGCCAAGTTCGCCCGAGTGGAGCAGATCAAGAAGTTCTTCCTGCTCGATACGCAACTCACGGCCGAGGATGAAGAGCTGACACCCACCATGAAGCTCAAGCGCAAGCTGGTGCAGCAGAAGTACGCACCGCAGATTGAGGCGATGTACCGGTAGGTGCGCACGTCACGCAACCACAGGCCACGCCCATCAGGATAGGGAAAGTGCTGGTGCCCCACCCCGGGCACCGTTCTATAACGAGCAACCGAGTTCGATCCAACCAAAGGAGACGTGCCATGAAGTTTCATCACATTGCCGCGCTGGCCATCGTGGCCATGGCCGGAGGTGCTGCACAGGCCCAGCCCAGCCAGGGCGTGAGCAAGGACACCATCACGCTGGGTTCCATCCAGGATCTGTCCGGCCCGCTGGCGGGCTTTGGCAAGCAGGTGCGGCTGGGCATGATGCTGCGCGTGGACGAGGCCAACGAGCAAGGCGGCGTGAACGGCCGCAAGCTCGACCTGAAGGTGGAAGACTCGGGCTACGACCCCAAGAAAGCCGTGCTGGCCGCACAGAAGCTGGTCAACCAGGACAAGATTTTCATCATGGTGGGCCACATCGGCACGGCCCAGAACCTGGCGGCCATGCCCGTGCAGTTCAGCAAGAACGTGATCAACTTCTTCCCGATCACCGCTGCGCGGGAAATGTACGAGCCCTTCCACAAGCTCAAGTATTCGTTTGCCGCCACTTACTACGACCAGATCCGCCTGGCCGCGCCCAAGCTCATCAAGGAAAAAGGCGCCAAGAAGATCTGCACCATCTACCAAGACGATGAGTTTGGCCTGGAGGTAATGCGCGGCGGCGAGGCGGCACTCAAGTCCATGGGCATGGACTTCACCGAGAAGACCTCGTACAAGCGCGGCGCCACCGATTTTTCGTCGCAGGTCGCCAAGATGAAGTCTTCGGAGTGCGACTTCGTGATCCTGGGCACCATCATCCGCGAGACCATCGGCACGATTGGCGAGGCGCGCAAGACGGGCTTCAACCCCACCTTCCTGGGCTCCAGCGCCGCCTACACCGACCTCATCCACAAGCTGGGCGGCAAGCCCATGGACGGGCTGTACGCCACCATGACGGTGCAACACCCCTACCTGGATGAAGCCAGCCAGCCCATCCGCTTCTGGGCCAACAAGTACAAGACCAAGTTCAACGAAGACCCCACCGTGTTCTCGGTCTACGGCTACAACGCCATCGATGCCTTCATCAAGGCGGCCCAGAAGGCAGGTCCCAACCTGAGCACCGACAGCTTCATCAAGGCCATGGACACCATGGTGATTCCGCCCGACATGTTCGGCAGCGCCGAAGGCACCTTTGGCCCACAAAAGCGCCTGGGCAGCGATCTTTCTCGCCTGTCGCAGATCACCGATGGCAAGTGGAAAGTGGTGTCTGACTACGTGAAATAGTCGCCCGCATTGTTTCTGCCAGCAGGCCGCCTTCGGGCGGCCTTGTCTTTGGTGAGTGCGTTTTTGCCTCGGAAGTGGCAGAATTTAACCAAGCAGTAACTTTGCATAAATAGAAAGAGACAAACGCCATGATCGACCGCACCCTCTTCCAGCCCGACCACCAGGCCTTTGCTGACAGCTTTCGCCGATTCATCGACAAAGAGGTAACGCCCCACCATGCCGCCTGGGAAGACCAGGGCTACGTGGCGCGCGAGGTGTGGAGCCAGGCGGGCGCCAACGGCTTTCTGTGCATGAGCCTGCCCGAGCAATACGGCGGTGCCGGGGCCGACAAGCTCTATTCGGTGGCGCAGATGGAAGAGCTGGCGCGCGCTGGCACCTCTGGTATCGGCTTTGGTCTGCACAGCGAGATCGTGGCGCCGTACATCCTGCACTACGGCACCGAGGCCCAGAAACAAAAGTACCTGCCGCAAATGGCCAGTGGCGCCGTGGTGGGCGCCATCGCCATGAGCGAGCCCGCTGCGGGCAGCGACCTGCAAGGCATCAAGACCACAGCCATCAAAAGTGCGGACGGGTCGCACTATGTGCTGAACGGCAGCAAAACCTTCATCACCAACGGCTGGCATGCCGACCTGGTGATTGTGGTCGCCAAGACCGACCCGGCGGCCGGGGCCAAGGGCACCAGCCTGTTGCTGGTGGAGCGCGGCATGCCCGGCTTTGAAAAGGGCCAGCGCCTCAAGAAGATGGGCATGAAGGCGCAGGACACGTCCGAGCTGTTCTTCAACGACGTGCAGGTGCCGGTGGACAACTTGCTGGGCGGCCCCGCCATGGAAGGGCGCGGCTTCATCTGCCTGATGGAGCAGTTGCCCTGGGAGCGCCTCCAGATCGCCATCACCGCCGTGGCCGCCGCCCAGGCCGCCATTGACTGGACGCTGGACTACGTCAAGCAGCGCAAGGTCTTTGGCCAGAGCGTGGCGTCATTTCAAAACACCCGCCACACCCTGGCCGAGCTGCAAACGCAGGTGCAGGTGGCCCGCGTGTTCGTGGACAAATGCTGTGAGCTGATCGTGCGCGATCAGCTCGACACCGAAACCGCCAGCATGGCCAAGTACTGGACGACCGACCTGCAGTGCAAGGTGATGGACGAATGTGTGCAGCTGTTTGGCGGCTATGGCTACATGTGGGAATACCCCATCACCCGCGCCTATGCCGACGCACGCGTGCAGCGCATTTATGGCGGCACCAACGAAATCATGAAAGAAGTGATTGCGCGGGCCATGGGCCTGGGCAAGTAGCACAACGCGCAAGACAACGTGAACAAGCCCTGCACTAAGCTTGGCGCCCTCGACCTCGCGTTCGGCCATCCCCTACCGTTCAGGCTGAGCTTGTCGAAGCCCCGCGCGGCGCTTCGACAAGCTCAGCGTGATCGGCTTCTTCGGCTAGAAGGCGAATGGGTATCCGCGGGCGCCGAATTTCCCTACAGATACCAGGCGGCGCGGGCCTCTTCGGGGCTGAGCGGCGCACCGGGGCGGCGGTCGGTGACATTCAGCCAGGAGCGCACACCCTGGCTGCCACTCAGCGCACGCATCAGCAGCAAGCCTGCGCCAATGCCGCGAATGGCCGCTGAGCTGGGGCTGGGCGCCATGAAGGCCGCCACCGCCAGCGCACTGGATGCAGCCAGCACGACATGGTGCTCCAGCGCAAACCCTTCGCGCGTGTCGTCGTATTCGATGGCGCTGCGAGCGATGCGCTGCAATGCAGGGGATGTATTTCGTTCCATAGCCAGAAATGTAGATAACAACCGTCGAAAGATAGTGCAAAAACCACTGCACCCGCGTCAGAAAGCACCTTGTAGTGGCGTGAGCCAGCCCAGCTGCTTTACCGCCGCACTGCTTGAAGTTTAGAGAAACCACCGGAGACCATTCATGACCGAAGCCTATGTATTCGATGCGCTGCGCACCCCGCGCGGCAAGGGCAAGAAGGACGGCACCCTGCACGAGGTCAAGCCCATCGACCTGCTGGTGGGCCTGCTGACCGAACTGCAAGCGCGCCACCGCTTTGATACGGCGGCGGTGGACGATGTCGTCATGGGCATCGTCTCGCCCGTGGGCGAACAGGGCTCGGTGCTACCCAAGGTGGCTGCGCTCAAGGCCGTGTGGGACTTTCGCTGCGCGGGCGTGCAAGTCAACCGCTTCTGCGCCTCGGGCCTGGAAGCCGTGAACCTGGCCGCACAAAAAGTGCGCAGCGGCTGGGAAGACCTGGTGGTGGCGGGCGGCGTGGAGAGCATGAGCCGCGTGCCCATCGGCTCCGACGGCGGCGCCTGGGCGCAAGACCCTGCTACCAACTCCGCCACGCTGTTCGTCCCCCAGGGCATCGGCGCCGACCTGATCGCCACGCTGGACGGCTACACCCGCGCCGACGTGGACGCCTTCGCGCTCGAATCGCAGCGCCGCGCCACCGCCGCGCGCGCAGCGGGCTACTTCAAGAACTCTGTCGTGCCCGTGCGCGACTTCATCGGCCAGACCATCCTGGCCGAAGACGAGTTCATCAAACCCAAGACCACGCTCGAAGGCCTGGGCGCGCTCAAGCCCTCGTTCGAGCAACTGGGCGGCATGGGCTTTGATGCCGTGGCGCTGCAACGCTACCCGCAGGTGGAGCGCATCCACCACGTGCACCACGCGGGCAACTCGTCGGGCATCGTGGACGGTGCCGCTGCCGTGCTCATCGGCAATGAGGCCGCGGCCAAGGCCCACGGCCTCACGCCGCGCGCACGCATCGTGGCCACGGCGCTCAGCGGTGCCGACCCCACCATCATGCTCACCGGCCCCGTGCCCGCCGCCAAGAAGGCGCTGGCCCGCGCAGGCATGACCATCGACCAGATCGACCTGTTTGAAGTGAACGAGGCCTTTGCCGCCGTGCCCATGCGCTTCATGCGCGAGCTGGGCGTGCCACACGACAAGGTCAACGTGAACGGCGGCGCCATCGCCATGGGCCACCCGCTGGGCGCCACGGGCGCGATGATTTTGGGCACCCTCATCGATGAACTGCACCGCCGGGGCCTGCGCTATGGCCTGGCCACGCTGTGTGTGGGCGGCGGCATGGGCATCGCAACGATTGTGGAAAGGCTGTGACCCCACTTCCGCCCCCCGTGCACCTTGCCCATCCCCAAAACCCGTTCGGGCTGAGCTTGTCGAAGCCAAGGCATTCAGACAACCTTCAGACAGGCTCACTGCGCGCAGGCCTTCGACAAGCTCAGGCCGAACGGACAGTGGAGAGGCTGACGCCGCGCCCCTCCCCCATCCGTTCGGGCTGAGCCTGTCGAAGCCGGGGCACATCGCTCGTCGAGCCGCCTGACATCGCCGCAAGAACACTGCATCAGGAGACAAACACATGCAAACCATCCGCTACGAACTCATCCCCGCCCAGGGCACCGAAGGCCAGGTCGCCGTCATCACCTTTGACGAAACCAACTCCCCCGTCAACACCATGTGCCGCCAGTGGCAGCAAGAGCTGGGCGAGGTCACCGCCCAGGTGCTGGGCGACCGCGAACGCCTGGGCGCCGCGCTCAAGGGCATCGTGCTCGCATCGGCCAAGACCAGCTTCTTTGCCGGGGCCGACCTCAAGGCCACCATGCGCCTCACGCCCGCCGATGCGCCCAACGCGTTTGGCGAAATCGAGCGCATGAAGAAGCACTTCCGCACGCTCGAAACCCTGGGTATCCCCGTGGTGGCCTGCCTCAACGGCGCGGCGCTGGGCGGCGGATGGGAGGTGGCGCTGGTCGCCCACTACCGCATTGCCGTGGCCGACGCCAAGATCCAGTTTGGCCTGCCTGAGGTCACGCTGGGCCTGATGCCCGGTGCCACCGGCGTGACCAAGATGACGCGCCTGCTGGGCCTGATGGGCGCGCAGCCCTACATCCTGGAAGGCAAGCTCTTCAACCCCGCCGAGGCGCTGGAGCTGCAACTGGTGCACGAACTGGTGGCTACCCACGAGCAACTGCTGCCAGCAGCCCTGGCCCACATCGCCACCCACCCGCACGCCGTGCAGCCGTGGGACGACAAGAACTACAAGATGCCTGGCGGCACGCCCGCCAACCCCAAGATTGCAGGCGCGCTGACAGTGGCGCCCGCCATGCTCAAGAAGACCACGCGCGGCCGCTACCCCGCGCCCGAGGCTGCGCTGGCGGCCATGGTCGAAGGCGCCATGGTGGACTATGACACCGCCCTGCGCATCGAAAGCCGCTACCTCGCCCGCCTGATGACCGGCCCCGTGGCGCGCAACATGATCAACACGTTCTTCTTCGACATGAACGCGATCAAGAGCGGCAAGTCACGTCCAGGCACGGCCCCACGCTACAAGCCGCAGAAGGTTGGCATCCTGGGCGCTGGCATGATGGGTGCAGGCATCGCCTGGGCCCAGGCCAGCCGGGGCATCGCCACGGTGCTCAAGGACGTGAGCACCGAGAAGGCCGAGGCCGGCAAGGCCTACAGCGCCAAACTCACCCAGGCCCGCGTGGATAAAGGCCGCATGACGGCCGAGGCGCAGCAAGCGCTGCTGGCCCGCATCACGCCCACCGCCAGCGCGGCCGACCTGGCGGGCTGCGATCTCATCATCGAAGCCGTGTTTGAAAGCCGCGACCTCAAGGCCAAGGTGACGCAAGAGGCCGAGCCGCAATTGGCACCCGGCGGCTTCTTTGCCAGCAACACCTCCACCCTGCCCATCAGCGGCCTGGCCACGGCCAGCAGTCGGCCCAAGAAGTTCGTCGGCATCCACTTCTTCAGCCCCGTGGACAAGATGAAGCTGGTGGAGATCATCCGAGGCAAGCAGACCGATGACGAGACCGTGGCACGCGCGTTCGACTACGTGCAGGCCCTGGGCAAGGTGCCCATCGTGGTCAACGACTCACGCGGCTTTTACACCAGCCGCACCTTTGGCACCTTTGTGATGGAAGGCGCCGCCATGCTGGGCGAAGGCATCCCCGCCGCCGCGATTGAAAACGCCGCCATGCAAGCCGGCCTGCCCGTGGGCCCGCTGGCCGTGCTGGACGAAACCGCGCTGACCCTGAGCGTGCACGTGCTGGACCAGACCCGCGCCGACTACGCGGCCGAAGGCAAGACTTATAACGCCACACCCGGCGAGCTGCTGGTGGAGCACATGGTCAAGGAGCTGAAGCGCCCAGGCCGCGCAGGTGGCGGCGGCTTTTATGACTACCCCGCAGGCGCCAAGAAGCACCTGTGGCCGGAGTTGAAAACGCTGTTCGAAAAACCCGGTGTGGAATGGAGCGTGCAGGAGATTCAGGACCGTCTGCTCTACCGCCAAGCGATCGAGACCGCGCGCTGCCTGGCCGAGGGCGTACTGACCAGCGTGCATGACGCGAACATTGGGTCGATCTTTGGGATTGGGTTTCCGGCGTGGACGGGGGGGGCGATGCAGTTTATCTATGGGACGGGCCTGGAAGCGTTCTTGCAGCGAGCGGATGAACTGGCGGCTAGGTACGGTGCCGGATTCAACGTCGAAGGTGAAACCAGTGCCGCAATAAAACGCTACTGTCCCACTTTTTGAATTGACGCAGCTACTTCGGTCTCGTCGGGAATCGGACTGATGTAATCTGACCATCGCTCTTCAAGGAGCGAGTCCAACCTCGGCAGGACTTCACAAGGGATGAGATAGGCGCGTGGGGAATTCCTCTCATCGTCGGTGATGACGATCCTCAGGTCGAAAGTGACATCTTGGCCAGGGTTGCGTTCCAAGATGTCTCTTTGTAAGCGAGGGACATCAACGATTCGTAGGTTGGGATCGCGTGTGTTCCACCGGACGCACATATGACGAGGCTGCGCTTGCCCCAACGGCTCCAACCTGTGCAATTTTTGAAGCGCGTCGATTTGCCAACGCAGGCATTTCTCGCGATGGGCATCCAAATGCCAATCACCGTGCAGATACTTGAGCACCGACACCGAGAGCTGCGCATATGTGCGCAGGTCCTCCGCACTGAGATCAATGCGCTCGCCAATTACCTCATTCTTTGAGCTTGCGATCCGCAATCCCCCATTCGACGAATCAAAGTGGCGAGAGTGAATGATGGTTCCGCGCAGCGGCTCAGAACACTTGTATTAGAGCGGCCACCAACCATGGCCGGGCATGCAGGACGGATGGGTATACAAGGCCTGGCGAGGCTAGTTGCTTGATCTTCCCCTTAAAGCGGAACTCTGCGGGCTGGCCGTTCCCCTTGAGAACCCACTCGAACAACATATCGAGCAATTTGAAAGAAGCAACAAAGACCAGCGGTGGCGCGACTTGGAGGAAGCCTGGGCGCCAATCAAACAGCACTACATTCCCCCGGCCAAAATTCCTGACTATTGAAGATTTAGTGTCTGCGTCGTACACAACGGCATCTGGCCATTCGGGAAAGAGCTCATCCTCAGTCAGCTTGTAAACAGAGTGGAGAAGCCAGTCTTCATAGCCAACAAGCTCCCGTAGCTCATGCCTAGCTTGCTCAGAAGAAAAATCTCTAACGGGCATGCCAATCCACCCACTGCAACCCCGGCACCCGCGAAAACTCCCGCACATTGCGCGTCACCAATGTGGCCTGATGGCGTAATGCCGTTGCAGCGATCAGAGTGTCGTGCGGACCAATGGGCGTTCCCACCGACTCGAGTTCAGCTCGAATCCGTGCAGCATGCGCGGCGCATTCGCTGTCAAAAGGAAGCACCTGCACGGGCTGTAGCAGCTGGGCCAATGCGGCAAACCGTGGCGCTGCAGCCTCTGGCGGCAAGCGCATTAGTCCATACCGCAGTTCATATTCAACGATGGCGGGCACGCCAACCTCCACAGGCTTCAGCGCCTGCATGCGCGGTACCACCAAAGGGTCGCCACGGAAGTAGTAGCTGATGGTGTTGCTATCGAGAACCAACATGCTCAAAAGCCCACCCTTGGTACATCCGCAGGTTGGTCAGAGCCCTGTTCTCGCAAAGGGAAGTCAGCAAAGCGGCCCGCAAGGTTCAAGCAATCTTGCGGCCACTCGTGGGATGCGTACTTGCGGATGATGTCCGCGACCCACCGGCTTTTAGACACACCGTTGGCCTGTGCAGCCTGATCAACCAGGGCTTGGGTTGCATCGTCCAGGTAAAGAGTGATTTGGGACATGACGAACTCCTTTGCCAAACACTTATACGTACAAGTATATTTTCTTCAATCCGTGCGATCAACCCCTGCGGGGAATTCACTCCTCCTTTTATAGCTATCAGCGCTTGCCCATAGCGCATACAGCCCGAATACTAAGCGATCAATTTGCAAGGATCCGATGCAGAAAGAGCTGACCACTTCCACGCGGAGGGGATCAGAGGACTGCGGTAGCCGCTGACTCCTTCAACCCCAACATCCCCCGCGCCTCCTGCGGCGAAGCCACCTCCCGCCCCGCGTTGCGCGCGTACTGCGCCAGCTTATCGATCAACGGCCCGTTCGAATCCGCCTTGGTCCCATCCGGCAGATAGAACGTATCTTCCAGCCCCGTGCGCAAATGCCCGCCCAGCTCGGCCACGCGCTGGTGCACGGGCCAGATCTCGCTGCGGCCGATGACGGTGGCTTGCCATGGCGCGTCCTTGATCTTGAGCTTGAGCAGAATGGGCAGCAGGTCCGGGTCCGCAGGCATGCCGGACTCGACGCCCATCACGAAGTTGTATTCGGGCAGGCGCTCGGTGTACATGCCGGTCTGCACATACATCTCCACGCAGCGCACGATGCCCACGTCGAAGCATTCGAACTCGGGCAACGTGCCGGTCTCCAGCATCACTTCAATGAAGTCCTTGACCTTGGCGGGCTGGTTGTCGAACAGCATGGGCGGCCAGGCCCAGGTGCCGTTGCTGCGCACCTTCAGGTAGTTGAGCGAGCCGGCGTTGCACGCAGCCATCTCGGGGCGGGTGGCGCGCAGGCAATCGAGCGGGCCCTGGTAGTGGGGGCCGACCACGCCGGTGGTCTGGTTGATGATCAGGCCGGGGCAGGCCTCGCGCATGGCCAACACGCAGTCGCGCGCCACCTGCGGATCCCAGCTGGGAAGGTGGCCCTTGCCGGGCTCCTGGTTGCGAAAGTGCACGTGGACCACGGCGGCGCCTGCGTCGCAGGCGCGACGGGCCTCTTTTGCCAGTTGCTCGGGCGTGACGGGCACGTGGTGCTGGCCGGGGTCCGTCAGCACGCCGGTGATGGCGCAGGTGATGATGGCTTTGTTGCCGTGGTCGGTGCTGTGCATGGTGCCTGTCTCCTTGCTTCAAATGCCGAGCTGCTTGGCAGCCAGGTCTTTCATGATTTCTTCTGCGCCGCCGCCGATCATCATGACCTTGACCTCGCGGTAGATACGCTCGCTGACGGTGCCGCGCATGAAGCCCATGCCGCCCAGGATCTGCACGGCTTGGTCGGCACAGAACTGCATGGTTTGGGTGGCGTGGTTCTTGAGCAGGCACACCTGCGCTACCCACTCGGGGCCGGTGCGGCCCGCATCGGCCTGCGCGGCCACGGACTCGCACCACGCGGCGGTGGACTGGATGCGCATCTGCATGTCCACCAGCTTGTGGCGTATGACCTGGTGCTCCACCAGCAGGGCGCCAAAGGTCTTGCGCTGGCGGGCCCAGGCCAAGGCCTCGTCGTAGCAGGCCTCGGCAAAGCCCAGGGCCGACGCGGCGAGGCCAAAGCGCTCGCCATTGAAGTTGGCCATGATGATGCGAAAGCCCGCGCCCTCTTCGCCCAGCAGGTAGCGGACGGGCACGCGCACGTTGTCAAAACGCAGGTGGGCGGTGTCGGAGCAGAGCCAGCCCATCTTGTCGAGCTTGCTGCGCGACAGGCCTGAACTGGAGCCGGGAACAAGCAACATGGATATGCCGCCGCTGCCCTTGCTGCCTGGCTCACCAGTGCGCACAGCCACCGTGATCCAGTCCGCGCGCATGCCGGAGGTGATGAACACCTTTTCGCCGTTGACGATGTACTCATCGCCCTCGCGCCGCGCTGTGGTTTTGAGCTGGGCTACGTCGGACCCGCCCCCGGGCTCAGTAATCGCCAGTGCGGCAATCTGCTCGCCTGCCAACACGGACGGAATGACCTCGGCCCGCACCGCATCGCTGCCATGCGCCAGCACGGGCGGCAGCCCAATGTTGTGCGACAGCAGGCTGGCCAGCACGCCGCCGCTGGCGCCGTGGCGGCTGAGCGCGCGCCACAGCGGCAGGCGCAGCGCGTAGCTGGCGGGCGTGCCGCCGTACTGCTCTGGGTAGCCCAGGCCCAGCAGGCCCAGGTCGGCCGCGCGGCGGTACAGGCTGCGAGGGAATTCACCGGCGGCATCCCACGCGCCCACATGCGGCGCGATCTCGGTGCGGGCAAAGCGGGTGACGGTGTCGGTGAGGGCAGTGCGGTCTTCGTTGCTCACAGGGGTCGCGTCGGATGTGGCTGTCATGCGGGCGCTCCTTGCGTGGCGGGTGCAAAGCGGGCCAGCACCTGGCCGGGCGACACCTGCTGACCGGGCGCCACCAGCAGTTCGGCCACGGTGGCGGCGGCGCGGCAGGCCAGGCTGTGTTCGAGCTTCATGGATTCGATGACCACCACCGTGTCGCCCGCCGCGAGCACCTGGCCTGTGGCCACGGGCAGCGCGACCACCTTGCCGTTGAAGGGTGCGCGCAGCTCGGTAGCGCCACCGGCGGCGCCGGTGCGTGCAGCGGGCTCCCACGATGCGTCGTCCACCCAGCCGTCCACGCTGCCGGTTTGCCAGTGCCAGCGCAATGGCCCCACCGCAACGTAATGCACGCCACGCTGGGGCAGTTGCAGCGTGAAGCTGGAGGGCTCAACCCCGGCGTGCTCAACCTGCAGCCGCCCTCCGCTGAGCTCGCGCATAGCGACGGCGTGCACCTCGCCCTGGTGGCGCAGGCGCAGAGGTCGGGTCATGGAACAAGGCAGATTCGATGCCGGATTTGAAGCAAAAATGGCCTCTAGCGCAGGCGGAATAAGCGCTGACAGCTCTTCATTTAATAGCAAATCCTGCAGACCAGCAGCGTGCTCCGCCAGGAACGGCACCAGCGCTTGTCCACTGGCAAACACGGGGTGCTGCAGACACGCCGCCAGAAACGCACGGTTGGTGGGCAGGCCCAGCACGCGGGTGCTGTGCAGCGCACGCACCAGCGCGGCAATGGCCTCCGCCCGTGTGGGGGCATGCACGATGAGCTTGCCCAGCATGGCGTCGTAGTGAGGCGTGACCTCGGCGCCCTCCTCCAGCGCATGGTCAAAGCGCAGCGCGCCCGGCGCGGCCCGTTCGAACGCGGTGGCGGGCGGCGCGCTGAACTGCAGCACACGGCCGGTGTGGGGGCGGAAGTGCGCGTCTTCAGCACACAGGCGCACTTCGATGGCGTGGCCTTGCAGATGCACCTGATCTTGCGTGAGCGGCAGCGGCCCACCCCGCGCCACGCGGATTTGCCATTCCACCAGGTCCAGCCCCGTGAGCGCTTCGGTCACCGGGTGCTCCACTTGCAGGCGGGTGTTCATCTCCATCAAGAAGAACTCAGCCCCATCCAGAAGGAATTCCACCGTGCCCGCACCCACATAGCCAGCGGCCTGTGCCAGCGCCACGGCGCAGGTGCCCATGCGCTCGCGCAGCGCGGCGTCCACGGCGGGGCTGGGGGACTCTTCGATGATCTTCTGGTGGCGGCGCTGTACCGAGCAATCGCGCTCGCCCAGGTGGATGCACGCGCCGTGAGCGTCGGCAAAGATCTGCACCTCCACATGGCGCGGCTGCAGCAGTGCGCGTTCGATGAGCAGGTCGCTACAGCCAAAACCCGCCAGCGCCTCCGAACGTGCGCTGGCCAGTGCAGCGGGCAACTGCGCCAGGTCGGTGACCAGGCGCATACCACGCCCTCCCCCACCCGCCACGGCCTTGACCATGAGGGGCGTGCCGATGCGCGCAGCCTCGGCGGCAAAGCGCTCGTCGCTCTGGTCGTCGCCCGCATAGCCGGGCAGGCAGGGCACGTCCTGCGACTGGGCCAACGCCTTGGCCCCAGCCTTGCTGCCCAGCGCGCGGATGGCGTCGGGCGGCGGGCCGATCCAGGTCAGGCCCGCATCGACCACTGCCTGGGCAAAGTCAGCGTTCTCGCTGAGGAAGCCATAGCCGGGGTGCACGGCATCGGCGCCGGTGGCTCGGGCGGCGGCCAGCAGCTTGTCGGTGCGCAGATAGGTGTCAGCACTGGCAGCACCGCCCAAGGCCACGGCCTGAGTGGCTTCGCGTACGTGCAGAGCGTTGGCATCGGGGTCGGAATAGACGGCGACGGTTTCGATGCCCATGCGGTGGGCGGTGTGGATCACCCGGCGGGCGATTTCGCCGCGATTGGCGATGAGGATCTTTTTCATAGGCTGTGCCCTCGCGGCTCCATCGCCCGCCTGCACGCTTCGCGTGCGCGGGCAATTTGCTTCGCCATGCCTGCGGCATGAACGCCGCGATTGGCGATGAGGATTTTTTTCATGGCTTCGCACTCCAGGGCGGCGCCTTGCGCGCAGCAAACGCCGCCAGCCCTTGCGGCGCCTCGGGCCCACGCAGCGCTTGCGAAAAAGCAATTGCCGCTTCGTCCAGCAGCGCGGGCAACGGCGTTTCGGCTTGGGCCAGCAAAAAACGTTTGGTAGCGGCCACGGCCTGCGGCGCTGCGGCAGCGTGGCGTGAAATGGCTGCCTGCACAGCGGCATTCATGTCGCCCTCCACCAGGTCATCGACCAGACCCAAGCGCTGGGCGGCAGCGGCATCCCAGCGCTCGCCGGTCAGCAAACACCGCCGCGCAGCAGACGGGCCAAGGCGCCGCACCACAAAGGGCGCGATCTGCGCAGGCACGATGCCCAGCGTGACCTCGGGCGTGGCGAACTGCGCGCTGGTGTGGGCCAGCACATGGTCGGCGCAGCACACCAGACCAAAGCCGCCACCCATGGCCGCCCCCCCCACCGCCACGATGAGCCACTGCGGCAGCGCGCACAGGGCCTGCAGCAACGCGCCAAAGCGGCGGTTCAGTGGAACCAGCGGGTCGGCTTCGCCGGCGGCCAGGGGCTGGCCAATGGTCTTGGCAAAGCCGCCCAGGCTGCCCCCCGCGCAAAAGTGACCACCCGCGCCGCGCAGCACCACGCCGCGCAGGTCGGCATCGGTTGCAGCCCGCTCACACGCGGCTATCAAACCGCCCACCATCGCCTCGGACAGCGCATTGCGGCTGGCCGGGTCGTTGAGCGTCCAGGTTTCCACACAGCCGCTGGCCAGTGGCGCGCGGTCGATCAACAGCAATTCAGCCATGTCAGTGCACGGGCCGCTTGGCGATGCCCATGAGCTTGGACAGGATGCCGAGCATGACTTCATCGGCACCCCCACCAATCGACGCCAGCCGCCCGTCGCGGTACATGCGCGAGACCTTGTTCTCCAGCGTGAAGCCCATGCCGCCCCAGAACTGCAGGCAGGTGTCGGGCACCTCGCGGTTCAGGCGGCCAGCCTTGAGCTTGGCCATGCTGGCCAGCTCCAGCACGTCCTGCCCGTTCACGTACAGGTCGCAGGCGCGGTAGGTGAGTGCACGCAGCGCTTCGACCTCGGTCTTGAGTTCGGCCAGCTTGAACTGCACCCACTGCTGGTCGGCCAGCGTGGCGCCAAACAGCTTGCGCTCCTGCGCGTAGTCGATGGTCCACTGGATGCAGTTGGTCAGCGATTCGAGCGTGCTGGCGGCGCACCACAGGCGCTCTTCCTGGAACTGCTGCATCTGGTAGATGAAGCCCTGCCCCTCGGCACCGATGCGGTAGCGCTGCGGAACGCGCACCTCGTCAAAGTAGATCAGGCCGGTGTCGCTGCTGTGCATGCCGATCTTGCGGATCTTTTGCGCCACCTCGATGCCCTTGGTGAGCTTGCCGCCGGGCCCGTCGCGCATGGGCACCATCACCAGGCTCTTGTTTTTGTGAGGATTGCCGCCCGCTCCGCTCTGGCCTTCGCCCGTGTTGACCAGCATGCACATCCAGTCCGCCTGCAGGCTGTTGGTGATCCACATCTTCTGGCCGGTGATCACATAGTCGTCGCCGTCCTTGCGCGCCACGCTTTTGATGCCCGACACATCGCTGCCCGCCGCAGGCTCGCTCACACCAATGCAGCCCACCATGTCGCCCGCAATGGCGGGGGCGAGAAAGTTGCGCTTGAGTTCTTCGCTGCCGTAGCGCGCCAGCGCCGGGGTGCACATGTCGGTCTGCACGCCAATGGCCATGGGCACGCCGCCGCAGTAGACGTGGCCCAGCGCTTCGGCCATGGCCAGGCTGTACGAATAGTCAAGTCCCTGCCCGCCATATTCCTCGGGCTTGCACAGGCCCAGCAGTCCCAGGTTGCCCATCTTCTTGAAGACCTCGTGCGCGGGGAAGATCTCGGCCGCCTCCCACTCGTCCACATGGGGGTTGATCTCTTCGTCGATAAAGCGCTTGAGGGTCTTCTGGATCTCGCGGTGCTCGTGCGTGAACTGCATGGTGCTTGTCTCCTGCTGTTGCGTTTGTACGTTTGTGTGCCTGCAAACTTCGATCACGAAAGCTGAAACTGCCCCAGCGGCTGTGGCCGCCCGTTGAGCACCAGCTCCACCTGGTGCGCGCCGGGGTAGTGGGTGCGTGTGGTCATCTGCTGCAGCGACAGCGTCTTGCCCACCGCTACGGTGGCGCCGGGCGGTATGTCCAGCGTCTGCAGCTTGAACACCTTGGGCGCCGCGCCGCCGTGGGCCTTGACGTAGTGCACCTTCAGGTCGGCCAGCACGCGCTGCGGCTGCGGCGTGGGGTTGTGCAGTTCGACCTCGATGCGCACCTTGTCGCCGATGCGTGCGCGGGCGGGCAGCACGCGCGCGGCCCGCACGTCCAGCGCCACGGCGTGACCCACGCCCAAGGCATCGAGCGCGCCAGCGTCGCTGCGTTTGATGAGAAAACGCAGGCCGTGGCGCACCAGAGCCTCGCGCGGGGCGGGCGCGCCCTGCAGCCAGGTGCGCGCGGGCCCACGGCCAGCTCGGGGTGGTCCTTGGCGATGTCGCCCAGGTGGTTGGCCACGGAGCGGCGCACGTAAGACGATGGGTCGTCCTTGAGCGCATCGAGCAACGGCAGGGCCAGCTGCGGGTTGTTCTGGAATGCAGGCAAACGCGGCGCCCAGGGCAGGCGGGGCCGCGTGCCTTCGCTCACCAGGCGGCGCACATGGGCGTTGTCGTCCTGCGCCCAGTCACGCAGCCGCGCGAGCGTGGCGCCCTGGTGGTGCAGCAGGTAGGGGCGGATGCTGAACTCGGCCGTGAAGCGCTGGGTGAGTGCGTGCTGCGCGGCCATGGCCGCCTCGAAATGCGGCAGGCCATGTGTGCCGATGTAGATGCTGTGGGGCAGGTACAGGAAGGCGCTGTAGGGGCGGTCACCCGCATCGGGCTCACCGGCGGCATCGATGCCCATCGACGGGTCCATCGAATCGACCAGCACGCCCAGCGCACGCGGCACGTCTTGCGGCAGGTGGGCCTGCAGGGCGTGCGCAATGCGCTGGCCGCGCGCCATCAGCTCCAGCGATTCGTAGCCGGGCTGTACTTGCTGCAGAAACGCGGTGGTGTCGAACTTGCGCCACGCACGGCGCACCATGGCCGCGATGCGCGGGGGCACGGTGTCATTCAGCAGGTATTTGAGAGGCTCGGCCATCGGGGAGATTGCGTGCGAAGCGCTTACATCCGCGCCACGCCAAAGCTCAGGGGCCGCAGCGTGCGCGCCTGCGCCTCGGCACAGGTATCCAGGCAAAACGCCAGCACGGCGCGCGTGTCGCGCGGGTCAATCACGCCGTCGTCCAGCAGCAGGCCGCTGGTGTAGAACGCATCGGCCTGGGCCTCGAACATGGCGACGATCTTGTCGAATTGGGCCTGCGATTCGGCCGGGTCGGGCGTGATGCCTTTGCGCGCCAGCGCCGCCTCGGTCACGATCTGCATGGTGCGCGCAGCCTGCTCGCCGCCCATCACCGCTGTCTTGGCACCGGGCCAGCTGAACAGGAAGCGCGGCGCATAGCCCCGCCCGCACATGCCGTAGTTGCCCGCACCAAAGCTGGCGCCGCACTGGATGGTGATCTGCGGCACGGTGGCGTTGGTCACGGCCTGGATCATCTTGCTGCCGTGCTTGATCATGCCGCCCTGCTCGCTGTCCTTGCCCACCATGTAGCCCGTGGTGTTCTGCAGGTAGATGATGGGGTGGCCCAGCTGGCACATCCACTGGATGAAGTGCGTGGCCTTGTTGGCGCCCGCCACGTCGATAGGGCCGTTGTTGCTGATGAAGCCCACGGCATGGCCGCCGATGCGGCCCTGCGCGCAGAGCGTGGCCATGCCGTAGCGGGCTTTGAACTCGAGCAGCTCAGACCCATCCACCAGCCGCGCGATCACCTCGCGCATGTCCACAGGCTGGCGCAGGTCGGCAGACATCAGGGACAGGAGATCGTCTGCGGGCAAGGTGGGCCCAGGTGCGCTGGGTCGCCGGGGCATGTTCCACCCCAGCTGCGCCACCACATCGCGCGCCAAGCCGATCGCCTCACGGTCGTCCTGCGCCAGGTATTCACCCAGGCCCGAGACGGCGGCGTGCATCTCGGCCCCGCCCAGTTCTTCTTCCGTCGCAATCTCACCCGTCGCAGCCATGAGCAGCGGCGGCCCGGCCAAAAAGGCGCGCGAGCGGCCCTGCACCATGATGACCACATCCGACAAGCCGGGCATGTAGGCGCCGCCTGCGGTGCCCGAGCCGTGCTGCACGGTGACGACCGGAATGCCCGCCGCCGACAGCCGCGCGAGGTTGCGGAACAGCGTGCCGCCGTGCACGAAGCCCTCCACCCGGTAGCGCATGAGGTTGGCACCCGCGCTCTCCACCAGGTGGATGAACGGCAAGCGGTTTTGCAGCGCGATTTCCTGCACGCGCAAGATCTTTTCCAGGCCCATGGGCTGGATGGCGCCGGCTTCGATGCCTGAATCGCTGGCCACCACCATGCAGCGCACGCCGCTGACAAAGCCGATGCCCGCAACCATGCCGCCACCGGGCACGGACTTCTCGGGGTCTTTCACATCCTGCAGGTAGCCCGCCAGCGTGCACAGCGGCAGCCAGGGCGCACCCGCATCCAGCAGCAGCGCCACACGCTGGCGCGGCAGCAGCTGGCCGCGTTTTTCAAACTGGGGCAGCGACCGGGCCGAGGCGGCGGCGGCACGCTCTTCCAGCGCGCGCAGAGCACGAAGGCGGGCTTGCAGCGCTGCGCGGCGCTGGGTGGATTCGGCACTGCCTGGGTTGAATCGGGAAGTGAAGACGGCGGTCATGCGGCCTCGGTCTTGGGGGTATGGGAAGGGGCAAACACCTGCGGCACCTGCGCGCGGTGAAAGCCGCCAAATGGCCGCACGGCCGGGTGTGCAGCAGCGGTGGCACCGGGCGGGCGCTGCGGCCAACCCATGCGCACCTGGGGCCGCGCGCCGTCAACCCGCAACGTGGTGCCGCTGATGAAGCTGGCTGCCGGGCTGAGCAAAAAGGTGATGGCCGCCGACACCTCGGCCTCGTTGCCAAAGCGCCCGAGCGGCACCGTGCGCGGCATGGCACGCAGCATGTCGCCCGCCTCGGGCGGGTAGTTGTCCATGCCGCTGGAGGCGATGTAACCCGGCGCCACGGCGTTCACGCGCACACCGCTATGCGCCCATTCCAGCGCAGCGGTTTCGGTGAAGCTGACCATGCCCGCGCGCGCCGCGCCGCTGTGCCCCATGCCCGGCATGGAGCCCCACATGTCGGCCACGATGTTGACGATGGAGCCGCCGTGCTGCGCCATCCACTGCCGGTAGCACTCTCGCGCCATCAAAAAGCCGCCGGTGAGGTTGGTGTGCAGCACGGCCTCCCAGCCCTTGGCGCTGATGGATTCGAGCGGCGACATGAACTGCCCGCCCGCGTTGTTGACCAGCGCATCGATGCGGCCCTGCGCAGCAAGGATCTGCTGCACCAGCGCCACCACGCCTTCTTCGGATCGGATGTCGCACACCTGGCACGACACGCTGCCGCCATCGGCAGTGATCTCTTCGGCCACGGCCAGCAACTTTTCAGCCTTGCGCCCGACCAGCACCACATGCGCTCCCAGGTGTGCCAGTTCGTGTGCCGTGCACCGGCCAATGCCCGAGCCGCCGCCTGTGACCACCACCACCTGGCCCTGGAACAGGCCCGGAGCAAACACAGACTGGTAGGCGTTGCGCGCGGTGGGGGCCATGGTGACTCTGCCTTGATGGGCTTGTTATGAACGGATGAACAAGGCGAGTGCCTCGTCGGTGAGCGCGTCGAGCGACTTGCCCTTTTTGGGCGAGAACCATTGCACCGCCCAGTTGAGCGCCCCAAAGATGAACAGCCGCGCCACACCGGGCTCGGCCTGCAGCGCGCCCTGCTGTGCCAGCGCTTCCAGCACGGGCATCCAGGTGGCCTCGTAGCTGTCCTTGATGCGGGCAATGCCCTTGCGCTGCGCGGGCGTGAGCGAGCGCCACTCGTACAGCATCACCGGGATGAAGCTGCTGCGGGGGCCGAGCAGGATTTCGAAGTGGTGGCGGATGAGCGTGTGCAACTGCTCGCGCAGTGTGGCCGTGGCGGGCAGCGCATCCAGTGCCTGCTGCTGGCTGTGCGCGGCCATGGTCATGCCCTCGCTCATCACGGCGTAGAGCAGCGCGCTTTTGCTTTCGAAATGGTAGAAGGGCGAGCCACTGTGCATGCCTGCCGCCGCAGCAATGTCGCGCGTGCTGGTGGCGGCAAAGCCCTGGGTGCGGAAGAGCTTGGCCGCGCCGTCCATGAGCTTGCGGCGGCGGTTGCCGTCGTCGAGTTCTTCGGCGGTTTTGCGCGGGCGGCCGCGGGGGCGTCGGGTGGGTTCTTCAATGGGGGATTGTGTTGTGGTTGCCGAGTTGGCGCTGACGGGCGCTACGGCCTTGCTGCGAGGGCGGGCCGGGGGTTTCTTGGGAGCGGGGGCGATGGCGCTGGTGCGCGGCACGGGTGAATCCATGCAGGCACGATAGCAAAACTGTTTATTTTTAGCAAGCAAGTGCTTTGCAAAAATAGATAGCTTGTCTGATCGCGATTGCTACGGGTGCTTTTTGAGGTGAAACGCCGGTATTCACTGCCTGATTTGCTTTTCATTTGGAAGCAGATCGCGTGCCCATGCGAAGGACGGAGGCCGGGAGTCGCCCGGCAGGCGAGTAACTTTCTTTCGCGTCGCCAAAAGAAAGTCACCAAAGAAAGGGCGACCCTGCTGTCTGCGACCCCTTCGCTGCGCTGCGGGGCAACCTGGGGTGCTCGGTCACGGGGTGCACCGCAGAACTCGCTGCGCGCCTGCGGCGCTCCGCTCGAACAACTGCGGTGAGTCAGTTCACGAAGCGCGTGTGTCCTTCGGCACACGCGCCACCCCACGCCCTGCGCGCCCCAGACGCATACAGAAGGGAACCCACCGGGATCGGACATCCATTCGGGCCATCGCTGCGCTCGGCCCCGCCCTGCGCAGCGCGAGGCGCTTGCGCCCGCGAGGCGGGGCCGAGCGCAGCGATGGCCCGTGTGGATGTTCGGCTGCTGGATGTTCGGCTGTCCAACCCCCTGCTGGCTGCGCCTGCGGCGGGGCGGTTGCGGGGTGAGCATGCGCGTCGGAGCGCGCATGCCTCGTAATCTGACTCGCCGTGGTTGTCCGAGCGGCGCGCGCCAGCGCAAAGCGAGTTCCACGGCGCACCCCGCAACTGCCCCGGCGCAGGTCGCCCCTTCGCACCGCGAAGGGGTCGCAGACTGGGGGTCGCCTTTTCTTTGGTGACTTTCTTTTGGCGACGCAAAAGAAAGTTACTCGCATGCCGGGCGACAACCCGGCCTCCGCCCTGAACACATGCATGCTTTTCAAATCAACACGCCAAGGCTTCGACAAGCTCAGCCCGAACGGTTGAGAAAAGACTCAAAACTACAAAAACAATAGCTGCTAGCGCTTGCTAGATAAGCGCCAGCAGCCAAATTGACCAAAATCCGAGGACCCAGAGAGCTCCGGAATCCGGCCGGCGCTTTTAGCGAAAGATCTCCGGCCCGCTGCGCGGTCCTCGCCGCTCACGCGGCGTCCTGATTTCAGCTCTTGCTGAAATCAGGCTTTCTCTTTTCCATAAACGCCGAAAACGCCTCCCGCGCCGCAGGCTCGCGCAACATGCGCCCAAAGCTCTCGCCCTCTTGTGCCATCACCTCCAACACCTTCGCCATCTGTCCACCCTTCATCAACCGCTTGGTCTCGATGAGCGACGACAACGGCTTGGCCGCCAGCTTCTTGGCCTGCGCCTGTGCGACGCCATTGCACTCGGTGGGTGGCACCACGCGGTTCACCAGGCCGACTTCCAACGCAGCCTCGGCCATGAAAGGCTCGCCCAACAGCAAGGCTTCCGCAGCGCGGTGATACCCCAGCATCTGCGGCACCAGCAGGCTCGATGCGGCCTCGGGGCACAGGCCCAGATTGACGAACGGCATGGAGAACGCCGCGTTGTCGCCCGCGTAAACGAGGTCGCAGTGGAACAGCATCGTCGTGCCAATACCCACGGCCGGGCCGCAGACAGACGCAATCACGGGCTTGGGGAAGGCGGCGATGCCTCGCAGGAAGCGGAACACAGGCGAGTCCTGCGTGGCGGGCGGCTGCTGCAAAAAGTCGCCAATGTCATTGCCTGCGCTGAAGATGGCCACGTCGCCCTGGAATACGACCACACGCACGCTGGCATCGGCCTTGGCGGCATCGAGTGCTTCCGCCATGGCGGCATACATGTCGCGCGTGATGGAGTTCTTCTTGTCCACACGGTTGAAGGTGATGGTGGTCACGCCTGCTTCGGAGTGAACGAGGATATCTTGGGTGGCTTCTGTCATGGTGGTGAGTGTTTGGTGTTTGGGGTCTGGGGATGGATGGACGGATAAATGCAGGAAGAAGACGCGCAGCAACGCCAGGCTCCGGCCTGCCGCGCTGAGGCTGGCTATTCCTTGTAGTACACGATCTGGTGGCTGGTGGCGAGCATGGTGCCCGCCTCGTTCCACAGCTGCGCGGTCTGGTCGAAGAAACCATTGCGGAACTCCTGCCCGCGCGCCTGCCCGAGCAGGAAACCGGTGCCCGTGGCCCGCAACTGCTCCGCCGTGGCGTGAAAGTACACCGTGATCGACACCGTGCCCGCTGGCACATGGCGCGCGCGCCGCAGCCACACGCGGGGGAAGAACACATCGGCCAGTGCCGTCAGCGCAGCAAAGTCGAGCGGGCGCGGTGGTGTGTCGCGCATCCAGAGCTGCGTCAGGCTGTGGTCGCCGCTATCGTCCCAGGTGCGGGGAATCAGGCCGGCCACGGGGCGCATCTCGTAGCGGTTGACCCACTCCACCGCACCCGATGGGGCGACAAGGGGCTGTTGCTCTTCCGCGGCGGGCACCTTCGGCATGGGTACGTCGCCCACGCTCCAGGTCTCACGGCGCACGGCCGTGACCGCAGTGGCCGTGGTGGCAACCACCTGCGCGCCATCGGCGCCGGCCTGCAGGATGGACAGTGTCCAGTGCTGGGTGGATCGGTTGGTGCGCACCGGTGTGGCCTGCACGGTGAACGCACCCGCCGTCAAAGCGCCCGCGTAGTTGACGGTGAGCGACAGCGGGTCGCCGAGCCGGTCGGGGTGCTTCAGAACGGCCTGCAGCAACGTGGCGGCGGTGATGCCGCCAAACGGGCCGACCATGTTCCAGTAGCTGGGGTGGGTGTGCCCTTCGTACTGGCCGGTCGCGATGGACGAAGCCGTCAGTTGCAGCGCCTCGTCCAGCGGATGCAGAGATGAAGACGAAGAAGTGGATGCAGAGGAAGTCATGCTGCAAGTGTGCCGCGAAACGACCGCTCAGGCCGTCGTACCGGAGACTTCACCGCGGGGCATTCCGCCCCCGCCCAGGGCGGCCAGCGCAGCCGCCGCACGCGGCCACAGGCTCTGACGGAACTGGTCGCGAAAGAACCCGAAATGGCCGATGCGCCGCACCTGCAGGTCAGCCGGGGTGATGCTCTCCACGCGGCGCTCGGTGTTGGCGTACAGGTTCACGAGGTTGTGTGTGCCGCGCAAGGTCATCAGCTCGTCGTCGGCCATCGACAGCGCCAGCACCGGGAACCGCACCGCACCGTAGCTCTGCGCCACCGCAGGCCCCTCGGCACCGACGCTGTAAGCGGGGTCCAGACACCAGCGCCGCCACTGCAGGATCACCCCCGCAGGCAGGTCGCCCACCTTCTTGAGCGTGCGCCCCGGAAAGTACCCGCACAGCCGCGTGGCCAGCGGCACCAGCACCCACCAGAAGTACGGAACGATGCGCTTGAGCTGCGGCGCGTTGTCACGCCAGTAGCCGCTGCCTGCGGCCACGCTGAGCAGGCCCGCCACCTGCTCGGGCTTTTTCAGCAAACCCGGCAACTGCGCGCCCAGGCTGTGGCCCAGCAAATACAGCGGCTGCGACGGGAGCGCGGCCTTGGCGGCAGAAATCACCGCCTCGTAGTCCTGCGCCCAATCAAACAGATCCGCCTTCACATCGCGCATCGCGCCCTGCAGCGAATCGCCATGCCCCCGGTAGTCGAACGTGGTGACCCGAAACCCCTGCTGCGCCATCCACAGCGCAAAGGCCCCGTAATACGACTGCCGCACCCCCATCGCGCCGCCGATGACAACGCTGGCGCGCGGTGCGCCCTCGGGTTCGTAGACACGCAGCGCCAAAGACACCGCCCCGTTGACCTGCAAGGTTTGCTTGTTCATGTCTGTCTCCTTGGTTCGAAACCGATCTTCGCCGGCTTGAAAAGAAAACGATCGCTGAGGCTGGGCCCCGGCTTCGACAAGCTCAGCCCGAACGGGTGGGGAGGTGGAAAGCACCTGCCCTCCTCACCCATCCCCCTGACCCGGCTCCCTGCCTTCACACCCCACCCTCCAGGGCGTAGCGAGCGGGATCAGCTGCTAGGCGGACGGAGCACAGGAACCGGAACGTACTTCCTGTACGTGAGGATTCCGAGCACCGCCCAACGACGCAGATGACCCGCGCAGTAGCCAGTTACAGCGCTTCGATGATGCCTGCGGCGCCTTGTCCGGTACCTACACACATCGTGACCATGCCGTACTTCAGCTTGTGGCGGCGCAGCGCATGCACCACCGTCGCCGCCCGAATCGCACCCGTAGCCCCCAGAGGGTGCCCCAGCGCAATCGCACCACCCATCGGGTTCACATTCGCCGGGTTCAGCCCCAGCGTGTTGATGACGGCCAGCGACTGCGCCGCAAACGCTTCGTTCAGCTCGTACCAGCCAATGTCATCGCTCTTCAAGCCCGCATAACGCAGGGCCGCAGGAATCGCCTCGATAGGCCCAATGCCCATGATCTCTGGCGGCACGCCGCGCGCTGCATAGCTCACAAAACGCGCCAGGGGCGTCAGTCCAAACTGCTTCACGGCCTTTTCGCTGGCCACGATCAGTGCACCCGCGCCGTCGCTGGTCTGCGAGCTGTTGCCCGCCGTGACGCTGCCGCGTGCCGCAAACACGGGCTTGAGCTTGGCCAGGCCTTCCAGGGACGTGTCGGGGCGCGGGCCTTCGTCCAGGCTCACGGTGCGGCGCTTTTCCACCACTTCGCCGGTAGCGAGGTTGGGCGACCGCTCCACGATTTCGAAAGGTGTGATTTCGTCGGTGAACTCACCCGCCTTTTGTGCCTTGATGGCACGCAGGTGGGATTCGAGGGCGAAGGCATCCTGCGCCTCGCGGCTCACCTTCCACTGCTGGGCCACCTTCTCGGCCGTGAGGCCCATGCCGTAGGCAATGCCCACGTCTTCATCGCGGGCGAACACCTCGGGGTTGAACGACGGCTTGTTGCCACCCATGGGCACCAGACTCATGGACTCGGCGCCACCAGCGATCAGCACGTCGGCCTCGCCCACGCGGATGCGGTCGGCGGCCATCTGCAGCGCGGTGATGCCCGATGCGCAAAAGCGGTTCACGGTCACGCCGCCCACGGGGTGGTTGAACGCCAGGCCCACGGCGATGCGGGCCATGTTCATGCCCTGCTCACCCTCGGGGAACGAGCAGCCGATGATGGCGTCTTCAATCGCTTTGGGGTCCAGCGTGGGCACCTGCAGCATGGCGCTTTTGATGGCGGCGACCAGCAGGTCGTCGGGGCGGATGTTCTTGAAATAGCCGCGGCCCGAGCGCCCGATGGGCGTGCGCGTGGCGGCGACGATGTAGGCGTCCTGGACTTGTTTTTGAGCCATGGTGTTGACACTCCTTCAATTCTTGGGGGGGCGGCTGGAAGGAACCCAGGCCCACGTAAATACACATTCGACCGGCTCCACACCGGCTTCGTCGGTCACGGTGACCTTCACCTGAACCTCGCCCTTGTCGCTGGCCTGCATGGCAGCGCGCTGCTCGGCTGTGAGCGTGGCCACGGCCTTGAGGCCGCCCGTGGCGCGCTTCTTGAACGCCATGGAGAGCTCCTTGGCCAGCGGGATGCAGTCGTCGCGCACGTTCATGCCCACCACCATGCCGGTGGCTGTTTCGGCCAGCAGGTTCATGGCCGAGGCATGCACACCACCGATGTGGTTCTGCACGCGGTGCTCGTTGGCGAGGTGCACCTCGACCCGCTCGGGCGTGAGCGACACGAACTTCACCCCGGCCGTACCGGTGAAGGGCACAGCCCGGCGCAGGATGATGTTCTGCACAAAGCCGCGCATGAAGGCGGGGGCTTCGTCCAGACGCATCAGCGAGCGCTGGAGTTTGTTGGGGGCTTGGCCCGTCATGGTGATACCGGTCAATTGCGGACAGGCTTACCCGTGGAGAGCATTCCGAGAATGCGCTCGTGCGTCTTGGGCTGGGCGATCAGGTGGCAGAACACCTTGCGCTCCAGCGTGAGCAGGTATTCCTCGCTCACCAGGGCGCCCGCATCCACATCGCCACCGCAGACCACCTCGGCGATCATGGCGCCGATCTTGAAGTCGTAGGCGCTGATGAAGCCGCCGTCGCGCATGTTCACGAGCTGGGCCTTGATGGTGGCCAGGCCGCTGCGGCCCGCCACGGGGAACAGGCGCTTGTGCGGTGCACGCCAGCCGCTCGCGGCCATGGACTTGGCTTCGTTGATGGCGACGAACAGCAGCTCGTCCTTGTGGGGCACGATCACGTCGCTGTCCAGCAGGTAACCCAGCTTGCGCGACTCCAGCGCGCTGGTGCCCACCTTGGCCATGGCCGCGGCGGTGAAGCCTTCGGTCAGGAACGGAAGGATGTCCTTGCCCGTCGAAGCCGCCATGTTCTCGGCCGCGCGGCGGGCGATGTAGGTCAGGCCGCCGGCGCCGGGCACCAGGCCCACGCCCACTTCGACCAGGCCGATGTAGCTTTCCATGTGCGCCACGCGCTTGGCCGAGTACACGGCCAGCTCGCAACCACCGCCCAGCGCCATGCCATGGATGGCTGCGACGACAGGCACCTGCGCGTAGCGGATGCGCATCATCAGGTTTTGCAGCTCCTGCTCGATGCTTTCCACCGCATCGGCACCGCCGACCATGAAGGCAGGCATGGTGGCTTCCAGGTCGGCACCCACGCTGAAGGGGGCGTCACCGGACCAGATAACCATGCCCTGGTATTCGGCCTCGGCCAGCTCCAAGCCTTCCATCAGGGCTTCCATCACCTCGGGGCTGATGGCGTGCATCTTGTTCTTGATGCTGGCGATCAGCACCTGGCCATCCAACGTCCAGGTGCGCAGCGCCTTGGACTCGGCGATGGTCGTGCCTGCGGTGCGCCAGTCGGGCAGGTTGGACTCGCCCAGCAAGGCCTCGGGAAAGATCTGGCGCTCGTACACCGGCAACTGGCGGCGTGGCACAAACTTGTTCTGCGATGCACTCCAGGAACCTTGTGCGGTGTGCACGCCACCGGCGTCGGCCACGGGGCCTTTGAACACCCATTCGGGCAGCGGCGCCTTGGAGAGCGCCTTGCCCGCGTCGATGTCTTCCTGAATCATTTTCGCCACGTCGAGCCAGCCCGCTTCCTGCCACAGCTCGAAGGGGCCCTGCTTCATGCCAAAGCCCCAGCGCATGGCCTGGTCCACGTCGCGGGCGTTGTCGGCAATGGTGCCCAGGTGCACGGCTGCATAGTGAAAACTGTTGCGCAGGATGGCCCAGAGGAACTGGCCGGGCGCGCCTTCGGCGTTGCGCAGCAGGCGCAGGCGCTCGGCAGCGGGCTTCTTGAGCATGCGGGCATACACCTCGTCGGCCTTCTGGCCGGCGGGCACGTACTCTTCGCTTTCCAGCTCGAAGCGCATCACATCACGGCCGACCTTCTTGAAGAAGCCTGCCTTGGTCTTCTGGCCCAGGTTGCCCAGCTCCAGCAGCTTTTTCAGCACGGCGGGCGTGCCAAAGCTTTCGTAGAACGGGTCCGTCTCAATACTCAGGTTGTCCTGCAGCGTCTTGATGACGTGGGCCATGGTGTCCAGGCCCACCACGTCGGCAGTGCGGAAGGTGCCGCTGGATGCACGGCCGAGCTTCTTGCCCGTGAGGTCGTCCACCACGTCGAAGGTCAGGCCAAAGTTCTCGACCTCTTTCATCGTGGACAGCATGCCGGCAATGCCCACGCGGTTGGCCACGAAGTTGGGCGTGTCGTGCGCGCGCACCACGCCCTTGCCCAGGCCGCTGGTCACAAAGGCTTCCAGCTGGTCCAGCACTTCGGGCTGGGTGGTGGGCGTGTTGATCAGCTCCACCAGCGTCATGTAGCGCGGGGGGTTGAAGAAGTGGATGCCGCAAAAGCGCGGCTTGATGCTCTCGGGCAGCACTTCACTCAATTTGGTGATCGACAGGCCCGAGGTGTTGGACGCCAGGATGGCGTGCTTGGCCACGTGGGGAGCGATCTTGGTGTACAGATCGAGCTTCCAGTCCATGCGCTCGGCAATGGCCTCGATCACGAGGTCGCATTCCTTGAGCAGGTGCATGTGCTCTTCGTAGTTGGCCTGTTGGATCAGCGCCGCATCATCGGCCACGCCCAGGGGCGAAGGCTTGAGCTTCTTCAGGCCTTCAACGGCCTTGGTGACGATGCCGTTTTTCGGGCCTTCCTTGGCAGGCAGGTCGAACAGCACCACGGGCACCTTCACGTTGACGAGGTGGGCGGCAATCTGCGCGCCCATCACGCCTGCGCCGAGCACGGCGACTTTTTTCACTTGAAATCGGGACATGTTTTGATGAGGTTCAATCCGTTCGGGCTGAGCTTGTCGAAGCCGTGGCGAGGGGGTTGCATCCAGGCCCTTCGACAAGCTCAGGGCGAACGGGGTTTTGTGAAAGATGAGCAGCGCTTACTGGACGCGGATCCAGGTCTGCGTGCGACCGAAGGGGCCGATAGAGCCCCGCACTTCGAGCTTCTTGCCGCCCTCGATGGGGGTCATGCGCAGGGTGTAGTTGCGACCGTTCTCGGGGTCGAGAATCTTGCCGCCTTCCCACACATCCTTGCCCTCGGCCTTCTTGGCGGCGCGGATGATCTCCAGCCCCAGCAGCGGCTTGCCCTTGCGGTCGTCCGTGCACTCATTGCACACATCCTCGGGCTTGGCGTCTTTGGTCAGGCGCTTTTCCAGCGCCCCGTTCAGCACGCCGCCGCCGATGTCGCGGATGCGGATTTCGGCCTTGGCCTCACCGGTCTTGTCGTCGATGTTGCGCCACAGGCCTTCGGGCGACATCTGCGCCCAGGCCGGCAAGGCACTCGCTACCAAAACAATAGCTGCTACCGCTTTATACATAAGCGCTCCGTGGCAAAATGACTTGAAATCCGCACCCATGACTGATCAGGCCAGTGCCAGATCGGTGTCCATCAGCACCTTGCTGCCGGCACGCGCCGTGCGCATCAACGTGGCGGTTTCGGGGAACAGCTTGGCGAAGTAGAAGCGGGCCGTCTGCAGCTTGGCGCCGTAGAAGGGGTCGGTGTTGCCAGCGGCGATCTCGCGCAGGGCGACCTGGGCCATGCGGGCAAACAGGTAGCCAAACACCAGGTGGCCGGCCACGCGCAGGTAGTCCACGGCGGCTGCGCCCACTTCATCGGGGTTCTGCATGCCCTTGAAGCCGATCTCGGTGGTGAACTTGGTCATCTGGTCGCCCAGCATGGCCACGGGGTTGATGAACTCGGCCATCTTCTCGTTCACGCCCTCTTCTTCCACCAGCTGGCCAATCAGCTTGCCCAGCTTCTTGAGCGTGGCGCCCTGGTTGCCCAGCACCTTGCGGCCCAGCAGGTCCAGCGACTGGATGGTGTTGGTGCCTTCATAGATCATGTTGATGCGGTTGTCCCGCACGTACTGCTCCATGCCCCATTCCTTGATGAAGCCATGGCCGCCGAAGACCTGCATGCACGCGTTGGTGCTGATGTGGCCGTTATCGGTGATGAACGCCTTGACGATGGGCGTGAGCAGGGCCACGAGTTCTTCGGAGTCCTTGCGCACCTTTTCATCGGGGTGGCTGTGCACCTTGTCCAGCAGCAGCGTGCAGAAGATCTGCAGCGCGCGGCCACCCTCGGCATACGCCTTGGCAGTGAGCAGCATCTTGCGCACATCGGGGTGCACGATGATTGGGTCGGCATCCTTGTCCTTGGCCTTGGTGCCGCTGAGCGAACGCATCTGGATGCGGTCCTTGGCGTAGGCCAGCGCGTTCTGGTAGGCCACTTCGGTCAGGCCCAGCGACTGGTTGCCCACGCCCAGGCGGGCGGCGTTCATCATCACGAACATGGCGGCCAGGCCCTTGTTGGGCTGGCCCACCATGGTGCCGATGGCGCCGTCCAGCGAGATCTGCGCCGTGGCGTTGCCGTGGATGCCCATCTTGTGTTCCAGGCCGGTACAGAAGATCGGATTGCGCTCGCCCAGCGAGCCGTCGTCCTTGACATTGAACTTGGGCACGACAAACAGGCTGATGCCCTTGCTGCCCTTGGGCGCATCGGGCAGGCGGGCCAGCACCAGGTGCACGATGTTGGCGGCCATGTCGTGCTCACCCGCGCTGATGAAGATCTTGTTGCCGGTGAGCTTGTAGGTGCCGTCGGCCTGGGGTTCGGCCTTGGTGCGCAGCAGGCCCAGGTCGGTACCGCAGTGGGGTTCGGTCAGGCACATGGTGCCGGTCCACTCGCCGCTGGTCAGCTTGGGCAGGTACAGCGCCTTCTGTGCGTCGGTGCCGTGGGCGTGCAGGGCTTCGTAGGCGCCGTGGCTCAGGCCGGGGTACATGGTCCAGGCCTGGTTGGCCGAGTTCATCATCTCGTACAGGCACTGGTTCAGCACGAAGGGCAGACCCTGGCCACCGTAGGCCGGGTCGCAGCTCAGTGCCGCCCAGCCGCCTTCGACGTACTTGGCGTAGGCATCCTTGAAGCCCGTGGGGGTCTTCACTTCGTGGGTCGCCTTGTCGAGCACGCAGCCTTCGGTGTCGCCGCTGATGTTGAGCGGGAAGGCCACTTCGGCAGCAAACTTGCCGGCTTCCTCGATCACCGCGTTGATGGTGTCCACATCCACGTCAGCATGGGCAGGCAAGGCCTTGAATTCATCACTGACCTTGAACACTTCGTGCATGACGAATTGCATGTCGCGCAGGGGCGGCGTATAGGTAGGCATGGGTTTACTCCTTGGATGGGATGGTTTGGGTGGAAACTTTGCGGCGCCGGGAGCCAGCCGGTTCGGCCGGCGCGGCAGCAGCCTGCGCCCCGGCGCTGTAACGCGCCAGGATGTTGTGAAAGCCCTGCACGGCGCGACCCATGGAGCCGGGGGTCTGCAGGAACCGTGCTTCATAGTGCAGCGCCAGGATGAGGCCGTGGATCTCGAACAGCATCTGCTCGGCGTTGGTGTCTGCACGCAGCTCACCCAGGCCTTTGCACTGCTCTATGGCACGCTGCATGGCGGCATGCCAGGTCAGTACCGAGCTGGCCAGTGCGTCGCGCACGGGGCCGGTACGGTCATCAAACTCGACCGCACCACTGATGTAGATGCAGCCCGAGTCGATTTCGATGGAGGTGCGCTTCATCCAGTTGTCGAACATGGCCGACAAGCGCGCCAGGCCGCGCGGGGCGGACATGGCGGGGTAGAACACCTCCTGCTCGAAGCGCGTGTGGTATTCGCGGATGACGGAGATCTGCAGCTCTTCGCGCGAGCCAAAGTGGGCAAACACGCCCGATTTGCTCATGCCCGTGACATCCGCCAGCGCCCCGATCGACAAGCCCTCCAGCCCGATGTGCGTGGCCAGCCCCAAGGCGGCCTCGACAATGGCGGCCTTGGTTTGCTGGCCTTTTTGCAGGGCACGGCCGGTCCCGCTGCGAGCGCGCGGGATGCGGGTAACCGGGCTGGGGGAAGAGGTGGAAGGCATGCAGGCAAATAAAAACGAACGTTCGTTCTATTTTGCAGCAAATTCCGCCCCCCGCCAAAACCCCCGGGAAAAATAGGGAGCCCGCCCAAAATCCACCGTTGTTGCCACGCCACCCCCCCAAAGGGTCGGCCAGCAGCCGCCCGCGACAGGCCTGCCCGGCCGCCTGGCTACAGGATCAGCGCGAGGCTGGCGTCCAGGTGCTCAGTGGGCAGGCGCTTGAACCCCGAACGCGCATACCGCTGCAGGCGGCCCACGGCAAACGCCGCCAGCACGCTGGCCGCCACCTGGGCATCGACCGTGGGGGTGGCAGAGCCCGCAGCCCCCGCCCGCAGACACTGGCGCAGGGTGGACTCGATGCGGTCAAAAAACTGGTTCATGCGCTGCTGCAGGCGCTCGTGCTCGAACACCAGCGCATCCCCCACCATCACCCGCACCATGCCAGGGTTGCGCTCGCCAAACTGCAGCAGCAGCGCCACGATGCGTGCGGCCTGGCGCCTGCCGACTTCGGCGGGTTGGTCCGGGTCGGGCACGTCGCGGCCGGTGATCTGCTGGACCAGGGTGAACACGGTTTGTTCGATGAAGTCGATCAGCCCCTCGAACATCTGCGCCTTGCTCGCAAAGTGGCGGTACAGCGCCGCCTCGCTGACCGACAGGCGTGCAGCCAGCGCGGCCGTGGTGATGCGCTCTGCCCCGGGCTGCTCCAGCATGGCCGCCAGCGCTTGCAGGATCTGCACCCGCCGCTCGCCGGGCTTGGGCCGCTTGCGTGCCGCGGGCGTTTCACCCACATCGTCGGTACTGGCTGGCTCTGGAAGGGGCAAAAGTTCAGACATGCAGGAACAGGGGCTGGGATGGGGCCATGCGGCCAGTGGCGCCCTGTGCCCAGCGTCACGCCACAGGGCATGCGCCGGTCTGCGGCAGGGCGTAAATCATGTGTGGAAATGATTCTCGCACAGGGTTCACAAAGGGCTTTCGCACCGCCGGCACGGCCCGCATTGCCTCATAGCCGCTGCGCTCTGCACCCTACGGCGCAAACACCACCGTGACCAAGAGCCCCCGGCCGTGCGCGCCAGCCCCCAGCTTGAGGGATGCCCCGTGCACGCGCGCAATTTCGTCGGCGATGGCGAGCCCCAGACCTGTGCCCTCGCCCAGTGTGCCGGGCACCCGGTAAAAGCGTTGCATGACCCGGCCACGCTCGGCGTCGGGCACGCCGGGGCCGTCGTCCTCTACCGCCAGAAACACACGGGGCGTACCCGCGCGTTGGCGCATGCCGCAGCGTATGGTGACCACGCCCCCTGGCGGGGTGTATTTGATGGCGTTGTCCACCAGGTTGGAGAGCAGTTCGCGCAGCAGCCAGCCGTGGCCGGTGACGTGCACGGGCTCGACTTCCAGGCCCAGGTCCAGCCCCTTGCCCGTGGCGGGGTCGAGAAACGTTTCCAGCAGGGTTTCGCACAGGTCTTTCAGGTCTACGCGCTGGGGGGCCTGCGCGTCCAGGCTGCGCGCATCGGCGCGCGACAGTGCCAGCAACTGGTGCGCGAGCTGCGATGTGCGACGCGTGGCGTTGCGCAGCTTTTCAATCTGTTCAACTCCTAAAACAATAGCGCCTTGCGCTTTACTGTCATGCGCTGGAGGCACTTTTCTATCAGAATTTTGGATCGCAACCCGGGGTGGCGCCGCCGCCTTGGCCATCATGGCCCAGGCCTCGACCTGCGACTGCAGGCCGGCCAGCGGCGTGCGCAGCTGGTGGGCCGCATCGGCCACGAAACGGCGCTGCGCCTCGGCCTGGGCATTGACCAGCGCAAACAGGCGGTTGAGCGAATGCACGAGCGGGCGCACTTCGGCGGGGGACGAGGCCTCGTCGATGGGGCTCAGGTCGCGCGGCGATCGGTGCTCCACCGCCTCGGCCAAGTCCACCAGCGGCTTGAACGCACGCCCCACCGCCCAGTGGATGGCCAGCGCCGCCGCGGCCACCAGCACCAGATTGGGCAACAGCACCCGCAGCAACAGCTGCTGGGCCCATTGCTGGCGCGGGTCGGAACCGTCGGCCAGCGCCACCACCAGCTCCCCCGCCCCGGTTCGCCCGCGCTGCACCGCCACGCGGTAGGTCACGCCGCCGTATTCAGCGCTGTGGAACTCCGGCTCGTGTGTGCCCGGTACCGCGCTGTTGACCCAGGCATCGCCCAGCAGCAGGCGGCCCGAGGTGTCGCGCACGCTGTACGCAGCAAACCCGGCGTTCTGGCGCAGGAAGTCCTCGACCGGCGGTGCCAGCAACAACAGCGGGGGCTCGCTGTCGCGGATCGAAGGCGCCAGCACCGAATCGGCCAGCGCCGGGAGCAAGCGCAGCAGGCGCTGGTCATGCCGTCCGGCGGCCTCGTCGGCCGAGCGGTAGTCCAGCCACACCCCCACCAACGCCAAGGCAAACAGGGGCAGCACCAGCAACAGGAGCAACCGGTTGCGCAGATCGGAGGTCATCGCGCGCAACCCAGGCCGCTGGAAGGGGGTGGTGCGGTCCAGCTTCGTCATGCGCGTCACCGGGATGGAGGGCAGCCTGCCGGGCCCGGTTCAGGCGGCGGCCTGCAGTTCCAGCCGATAGCCAAAGCCTCGGATGGACCGCAGCGCCACGCCATGGGGCTCCAGCTTGCCGCGCAGGCGCGAGACATACACCTCGACCGCGTTGGGCGTGATCTCCTTGTCCCAGCCGGTGAGCGCCTGCAGCAGCTTGTCCTTGCTGGCAGGCTTGGGCGCGTTGATGAGCAGGTATTCGAGCACCGTCCACTCCCGGGGGCCCAGTTCGATGACCTGTTCACCCTCTGCGGTGCGCACGCTGGCACGGCGGCCTGCGGTGTCCAGCTCCAGCGGCCCGAAGTTCAGCACCGCCGTGGTGGCGGCCTGCGAGCGGCGCAGCAGGGCACGCAACCGCGCCAGCAACTCGGGCAGCTCGAAAGGTTTCACCATGTAGTCATCGGCCCCCAGGTCCAGGCCCTGCACGCGGTCATGCAGCGCGTCGCGCGCTGTGAGGATCAGCACCGGCATCGCCGGGCTCACCATGTCGGGGCGGCGCAGGCGGCGGGTCAGCTCGAGCCCGTCCATGGCAGGCAGGCCGATGTCGATGATTGCCGCGTCGAACGATTCCGCGCGCAGCACCTCTTCAGCGCGCTCGCCACTGCCTACCCAGTCCACGGCATAACCAGCGTCCGTGAGCCCCAGCTTGATGCCGCTGGCCACCATGATGTCGTCTTCGACCAAAAGCAGGCGCATGGTTCATCCTCTGCGTCTAATGAGTCGCATTGATGCGGCCCATGCAACAGGCACAGCGCTTGCATTGCGCGCGACCCAAGCCAGCGACCGCCGCACAAGGGCCGCCAGTATTCCGCTGTGAGGGCGCTGGCGGTGTCCCCCCTCCGCGTTGCGCAGCAATGCAAGAGAGGGGGGAAGGCGCGCAGCGACTCAGGGGGGTGTTCATCAATGACTACGGATCATGGTGCCGTAGGCCTGATCGGTCAGGATTTCCAGCAGCATGGCATGCGGCACCCGGCCGTCGATGATGTGCACGGCATGCACCCCCGCCTTGGCGGCATCCAGTGCGCCCGCAATCTTGGGCAGCATGCCGCCGGAGATGGTGCCGTCGGCAAAGAGGGCATCAATCTCGCGGGCGGTCAGGTCGGTGAGCAGATTGCCTGCCTTGTCCAGCACGCCCGGCGTATTGGTCAGCAGCATGAGCTTTTCAGCCTGCAGCACCGTGGCGAGCTTGCTGGCCACCACATCGGCGTTGATGTTGTAGCTCTCGTTGTTTTCGCCAAAACCGATGGGGCTGATCACCGGAATGAAGGCGTCATCCTGCAGCGCCTTCACCACGCTCGGGTCGATGGAAACAATGTCGCCCACCTGGCCTACATCGTGTTCGATGGCGGGGTTCTTGCTGTCCACCATCTTGAGCTTCTGCGCGCGGATCATGCCGCCATCGCGCCCGGTCAGGCCCACCGCCTTGCCACCGGCCTGGTTGATCAGGCCCACGATGTCCTGCTGGACCTCGCCGGCCAGCACCCATTCGACCACTTCCATGGTCTCAGCATCGGTCACGCGCATGCCCTGGATGAATTCGCCCTTCTTGCCCAGGCGGTTGAGCGCGGTCTCGATCTGCGGGCCGCCACCATGCACCACCACGGGGTTCATGCCCACCAGCTTGAGCAGCACCACATCCTCGGCAAAGTCCGCCTGCAGGGCCGGGTCGGTCATGGCGTTGCCGCCGTACTTGATGACCATGGTCTTGCCGTGGAACTTGCGGATATAGGGCAGCGCCTGGGCCAGGATTTCAGCCTTGTCGCGCGGGGCAATCGAAAGAAGGTCGGTCATGGAGGCGGGCCATCCGGAGAAAACTGTGAGGCGCAAATTGTGCCGCATTCGCCAGCGTCGCGAGCACAGCCAGCTTCAGTGGCGCAACCAGTGCGGAACCTTGAAGCGCACGATGGCGAAATACGCCATCACATAGCTGACCACAAACAGCCCGCAAAACGCCATCAGCAGCGGCGTATTGCTCCAGAACAGCACGGCCGGCACCACAGTCAGCAAGGTAAAGCCCCACAGATAGGGGGAGGTGCGGTTGTTGCGCATCAGCATGCGGCGGGACTCATCGTCGTGGAACACCCCGCGCACGATGCGCCGGTAGATCAGTTGGTGAAAGTGCAGCGCATCTGCCACCCCGGGCGAAACGCCCCGCACGGCTTTGCGATATATCGAGAAGACTGTCTCCCACACCGGGTAGATCAGCAAAAGCATGGGAAACCACGGCGACACATCGGCATTGCGCTGCACCAGGGAAATACTGGCCAGCGCGATCACCACGCCCCACACGTAAGCGCCCCCGTCACCTGCAAACAACATGCCACGCGGGTAGTTCCAGACCAGGAAACCGCCGGTGGCAGCGGCGGTGCAAACCAGCATCGCCGCCAGCGCGCGGTCTCCGACCTGCAAAGCCACATGGGCCAGTGCCAGACAGACGATGAGGGCCACCATTCCCGCAAGGCCGTTGTAGCCATCGATGATGTTGAAGGCATGGGGCAGGCCGGCCACTGCCAGCACCACAATCCCGATGCCGATCCAGGGAGCAGCGCCGAGCAGTGCGTCAGCCACTGGCCAGCCGAGGCGGGGCAGCGTCAAGCCCAGCAGCGCCACGGCCAAAACACCCGATGCGCCGGTCAGAACCAGCCGATAGCGCACGGACAACCGCTGGGTCATGTCTTCTGCGATGCCGCCCAACGCCGCAGGCAGCAGGGTGAAAAGCCAGCCCCCGACCCAAAAACCCATTCCCAACGAGCCAGGGTCACCCCATTGCAGGGTCTGCAACATGCCCAGAACCCAGCTTACCCCCAGGCCCAACAGCAAAGCCGCACCGCCCAACCTGGGAACATCGCCGAGATGAAACCTCTGCGGCATCCCATCGCCATAGGCTGCAGCATGCGCCCGCCCCCATCGCACAATGAGCCCTGCGACCAACGTCGCCATCAAAAATCCAACCACTGACAACCAAATCATGGGGTGCCGATAGTACCTGCGCTGGACGAGGCAGAGGTTAGCAACTGTTGCGCCTGACGATATACCGGAGAGATCCACAACCGCAGAAGACTGCGCACATGCCACGCAAGGTGCCTGGCACTACGGCCGCTGGCTCGCTGGCCCGTATGAACAACGCACACCGGCGCCCGGACCAGCTGCAGCCCCCGCAGTCTGACCCGCAAGCACCAATCCACATCCTCGCAATACATGAAATAGCGCTCGTCAAACCCCCCCAGCTGGTGCCAAACCGGGGTCGGCACCACGATGCACGCCGCATTTACCCAATCCGCCCGCGTTTCGATCTGCCCCAGCAGCCTTCGGCGCAACAAAGCGGCTGGCGACGGAATCTCTCGCTCACTATCCTGAACACGTCCTTCGTCGTCTACCTGAATGGGATAGGCGCAACCTACGCCTGGCAGGCTGCTGGCGACAAGCAACTCGGGAAAGGGATCGGCGGCTTGCAGCGCAACATCCGGGTTAAGTATGCAGACAAACTCTTCGTCAGCGCCCCTCAAAGCGAAGTTATGGTTTGCACCGAACCCCTTGGGCGTGTCATTTACAACCACTTTCAACTCAAAGGGCCACCCCTCCAACGGCGCCTCTGGGCTTGACTCTGGCAGGTTCTGCACCAGCACCACCCGGGCGACGGATCGCGCCGAAATCTGGGCCAACTGAAGCAGCAGCGCCTGCACCAAGGCTCCGTGGCCGTGGCTCACGATGGAGATCGCCAGACGCGGGCGCTGCAGGGGAAAAATGTCGGCCATCGGGTGCTATTGTCCACCCACAGCAGCCCTTTTCCCTGCGGAACGCGCCGTCATAATCGCCGGATGACGAATTCAATTGACGACCTGCACGTGTATTTGCGCTCCATCGCCGAAGGCGAGCGCACCTCGCTGTCGGTCCTGGCGAGTCTGGTCCACCCAGGGGCTTGCGTACTGGACCTCGGTTGCGGAAGTGGCGCCCTGGGGCAGCATCTGAAAGAAACACGGGGCTGCACATCGGACGGCGTCACCCTCAGCCGCGCCGAGGCCGACCACGCCCGGCCACACTATCGCACGGTAGAGGTGGCCGACCTCGAAACCGCCAACCTGCACGGCATGTTCGGTGATCGGCGCTACGACTACATTGTGTGCGCCGATGTGCTTGAGCACCTTCGCCGCCCAGAAACGGTATTGCAGGCTTGCCGCGACCTGTTGGAGCCCGATGGAAAGCTGCTGATTTCTGTCCCCAACGCTGCATATGCCGGCCTTCTGGCCGAACTGATGGAAGGCGAGTTCCGCTATCGTGAGGAAGGGTTGCTCGACCGCACCCACCTGCGATTTTTCACACGCACTTCGCTCGTGCGCTTCATGGCTGAGCAGCTTTGGGAGCTGGACACCGTGGACACCGTCCAGCGCGAGTTGCCAGAGTCCGAGTTCCAGGTGGCGTTTGACCGCTTGCCTGCCGCAGTGGCCCGCTACCTGCTAGGGTCCCCCGACGCTCTCGCTTACCAGTTCATCTGTGTGGCTCGGCCAGTGCCGCATGTCTCCAGTGCAGCACATACTCCTGCTAACGGTATAGCGTCGCATGCGCGGTTTACGGCACAGCTCTACCTGGGATATGACGGTGGCTATGCCGAAGAAGACAAGCTCACGGCCAGCGGAATCATTGGCCAGGAACGGCAGATGGTGCGTTTCAGTCTTCCGCAAGCGGCTCGTCCCCTCAAACAACTGCGCCTGGACCCGGCAGATCGCCCGGGTTTTCTCCACCTCTACAGCCTGACGCTGCTTGACCACGCCCAGCAGCCCCTTTGGCACTGGCAAGCTGATAGCACATCCCGCTCACTGCTCTCGGCAGCACCTCACAGCCAGATCGTCTGGCAAGCCCCCCTGCCGCCCGCTTCAGGCGCGAGCCTGCTGCTCCTTGCGGGAACAGACCCGTGGATGGAACTACCCATCCCCGCAGACGTTTTCGAACTCGCCGACCGGGCGCCCGCCACCCTGGAGGTGGAACTGGGTTGGCCCATGTCTGCAGACTATCTGGCCCTCGCCAGCACCGTGCGCCCGCTGGATGACCGCATTGGCGAACTGGAGCGCGCTGCACGCGACGCAGAAAGCAGCTTCAACCATCAGCGGCACGAGATGCGACTCGTTGAAGCCCGTGCGACCATTCTCGAAGAAAGCAACAAGGCCCTGGCCCAGCAACGTGCCACGTGGCAACAAGAAGCTACCCGCCTTCAGAAAGATTACGCCGCCTTGGCCGCGCACCTCAAGACCATAGAGAACTCCACCGTGTTTCGAGCCACCCGCCCCTTGGTCCACGCAAAGATGCGCGTTGATCGCCTGCTGGGTCGCGCACCTGCAGCGGCAGCAGCACAAGTGCCCCCCGCGCCTATCCCGGTCACGCCCCCGCCTCAACCCGTCGACGTCATCGTGCCCGTATACCGCGGGCTGCACGACACCCGACTGTGCATAGACTCTGTGCTGGCCAGCGCCTGCCAGACCCCTTGGCGCCTGATCGTGATCAACGATGCCAGCCCGGAACCCGAAGTGACTGCCTGGTTGCGCGACCGCGCACGCCAGGATGACCGCATCACGTTGCTCGAAAACCCCGAAAACCTTGGCTTCGTAGGCACCGTCAACCGGGGCATGGCGCTGAGCGACAGCAACGACGTGCTGCTGCTCAACAGCGACACCGAGGTGGCGAATGACTGGCTGGACCGCATTCGCCGCGCAGCCTACAGCGACCAGAAGGTCGCCTCCGTCACGCCCTTCTCCAACAACGCCACCATCTGCAGCTACCCCCGTTTCTGCAAAGACAACGACCTGCCCCCGGGCTACAACACCGCACAGCTGGACGCCTTGTGCGCCCAAACCAACGCAGGCGCTGTGGTGGATGTGCCCACCGGCGTCGGTTTCTGCATGTACATCCGGCGTGACAGCCTGCAGCAGGTTGGGTTGTTCGACACGGAAAATTTCGGCAAAGGCTATGGCGAAGAAAACGATTTCTGCCAACGAGCGGCAGAAGCTGGCTGGCGCAACCTGCACCTTCTCGACACTTTCGTGCTGCACACTGGTGGCGTGAGTTTTGGTGACAGCAAAAGCCCCCGCGAACGCGCCGCGATGGAGACCTTGCGCCGCCTTCATCCAAACTATGAGCGGGATGTGATGGCGTTTGTGCGCGCCGACCCGGCACAGCCTTGGCGACTGGCACTGGATGTGGCACGCATGCGCCAGCAGCAAAGTGGCGGGCGCAAGGTCGTGCTTGCTGTCTTGCACGACCGCGCCGGCGGTACCGTGCGGCATGTACGGGAGCTCGCCCAGCACCTTTCAGACCAAGCCTTGTTTCTGACCCTCACTCCCGCCCCCCATCGCTCGGTACGGTTACAGTGGGCGGATGAGTCGGAGGGCTTTCTCCTGCAATTCAGCATTGCAGATGAATTCGCGCAGCTCCTCCAGGCACTTCGGCAGCTGGGCGTGTCGCACATTCACTACCACCACCTGCTGGGCCATGACGAAAGCGTTCTGGATCTACCCCACCATCTGGGCGTGGCCTACGACTTCACTGCGCACGATTTCTACAGCTACTGCACCCACATCTCGCTCACGGGTCTGGACAATCGCTATGCTGGCGAGCTGGCTCCAGGCCAGTGCACCTGTTGCCCTGCGGATAGCACCGCGGCGCCCTACGGCGGTACCGTCGGCCAGTGGCGCCACCGGAACATCCACTTTCTTACGGGGGCACGCCAGGTATTCACGCCGAGCCACGATGCAGCACTCCGCATCGCCGGTTTTGCTCCGGGTGCACGGGTGCGCGTCGTTCCCCATACAGATTTGTCCAGCCACGGCGAGCTGCCCCTTGCCCAACCTCATGCCCGTGCCGCTGGCGCCGCATTGAAAGTCGTGGTGATCGGAGCTCTCAGCGCCATCAAAGGTGCAGACATCCTGGAAGCCGTAGCCCTGGAAGCTGCCCGCCGCAACGCTCCCGTCGAATTCCACTTGCTGGGGTATGGCTACCGGCACCTGCAGACACAACCCAAGGCCCACCTCACTGTCCACGGAGCCTACGAAGACAACGACCTTCCCCGCCTCCTGGAATGGCTGCAACCGGATCTGGCATGGTTTCCCGCCCAATGGCCAGAAACGTATAGCTACACGCTCAGCGCCTGCATGGAGGCCGCGCTGCCCGTGGTTGCGCCAGACCTGGGCGCCTTTGCCGAGCGTCTGCACGGCAGAACATGGAGTTGGGTCGAACGGTGGGACCAGACACCAGCACAATGGCTGGATGCTTTTTTACGGATTCGCGAGCAGAATTTCGACCAAGGCACCCCGCCACCCGTGGCCCAGCCCGCTACGCCCGGTGCACGGGCCCTGCAGGCGTCGGCCTCCAGCCTGCCTTGGCACTACCACGACAGCTACCTGGCAACAGTCCCCGGCAGCTCGCACCCGATTGGTGTGCCCATGGATTTTCTCGCCACCCACCGGGCTCCATCCACCGGCGCCACGGGCGCCCGATCTTTATTGCTCTCCGGCATCGTCAAACTGCGCTCGCATCCATTGCTGCGCGGCGTAGCGCAGCGCGTGCCCCAGCATTGGCAGACAAAGGTGAAGAGCTGGTTGAGAGCGTGAATTCTTGTTGAATAACATTCAAAAAAGTGAGCTGCCAGCGCTTGATGGCATTGATTTTCACAGTATTTTTTATCTGAAAACTACTTCTGACAAGCGCTAGCAGCTATCATTTTTTACGTTTGTAAGGGGTTCAGATCCTCCGCTGCTCAGCGCAGGCCCGCGTCTCACCCTTCACTTGCTCAACAACAGAAAAATCTCGTTGTTCAGCAGCAGCTCGTCGGGGTAGCGCCCACGCAATGCGCTGGGGATCTCCATTTCTACGTTCCGGCGCTCCTGCCGCACCACGTGAAAGCCGGCTTGCGTTGTCAGGTCCACCAGCTCGTCGGCAGTAAGGCGGTTGAGCGAGCGGTACTCCTTGAATACAAACTCCTTGTAGCCGTCTACGCCAAAATCCGCGAACCCGAAATCCACCTCCGCAGCGTCGATGGGCCCTTGATGATTCTTGATCACTTGCCACAGCGCTTCTTCACTGGCCAGCAGGTGGTGCCACGGCACGTCGTCATACCTGCGCAAGTGCGACCCGAACGGCGAATAAAACAATGGCTCAATCTGGATGAAGAAGTAGCCCCCTGGCCGCAGGCAGGCATGGAGATCCGCAAAGATCGGCGCCAGCTGATCGCGCTGCACATGTTCGAAGGTAGACCAGCTCATGATCCCGTCAACCAGCGCACGCTGGCCTGCCAGCGGCGCACCGGGGGTGATGCTTTCGAATGTCAGCGCCGAGGGGATACGCCGCATGCCCAACTGCTCTCTCGCAATGCGGGGCAGCTTGGTGTATTCCCGGCGGATATCCACCCCATGAATGGACGTGGCGCCGTAGCGCAGCACCAGGGACAGATCGGTAATGCCATCGCCGCAGCCAAAGTTCAAGAACCTGGCGCTGCGCACATCCAGCACACCGCCAATCCAGTGGTTCACCACATCGGCCGCATACTCAAAATGTGCCCGAAACCATTCGTCAGAAATCTTGCTCGCATCCCAAGGCGCCACGCCCCAAAGACGCTCCTGCAGGGAGTGAAGCCAATTGCCGTTCATAGCGCCTCCCGCTGGTTCACGGACTTGCGTGAGCGCTCAAGGCTTGCGCAACACATAGGCATCCTGATGGTTCCAGAAGTGCACGGGCGCCTTGTGCACCAGCTTGTCCGCACCCAGGGTTTCGGCAATGCGCGCCAACACGAACGGCTCGGAGGTAAACGTTGTGCCGTATTCCTGCCCATCAATCGCCGACGACTCGCTGGAAGCTGCAAAAAAGTAACCCTCTGCGTCGAGCGTCACATGGTCAAAATGTGCCGCTTTGATGCCATGGGTACTGAATACCAGCAACCCTCCGGGTGCAACCGCATCAAAAAGCACCTTGAGCCAGCGCGACCACGTTGCCTTTGGCAGGTGACTGAACAACGACAACACAAACACCAGGTCATAGCGGCCTGGCCATTGCACGGCCTCTGGCGTGCTGGCGGACAAGAACCCCTCCACACCAAACGTGCGACGAGAAAACTCCACGGCACTGGGGACCACATCGGACACCACCACACGCGTCGGCCCCAACGCCTTCACGAGATGCCGCGTAAACCGCCCATGGCCGCTGGCAAACTCCAGCACACTGGGCGTCTTGAGCAACGGCTTGTCTACCGCCTCCAGCAACAACATCAGCTCTGAAAGCGTACGCCAGCCGTCAGCCAGGTAATCGCGCAGCGGGTTGCGACTGGAGTGGTGGCCCAGAAAAAAACCAAAGATGTCGTCGTGCTCCGAGATGGCGCAGTTCAGCCCCATCACATTGTTGTAGGAGCCCACCAGGTCATGCGCTTCGATCAACGCATGCGCTGCCAGCATCACATCACGCTCATCGCGCGCGCGGGCCAGCACCTGCGCGGCACCCGTTCGGTCACCCCGGGCCAGTAAGTCGCGGCCTTCCTGCAGCAATTGCAGGCCTCTGCTTGTTTGTATATCCGTGTTTGCTGTCATGTGATGCGTGTTCAGGCGGAGCGCCGATTATCAATGCACCACGGCGGCTGGGTGGGGAACATGAACCGAAAGTGCACCACGCGATAGCTCGCCCTTGGGGCCAACGCGCTCCCTAACTCCAGCGGTGCGGAAGCCGGACCAACCCCGGCAACGGCTTGGGAAAGATGAAACGGAAGTGCAAAAACTGGAACCACTCGTCATACACGGCGAGGCCCGTTTCATCAAACAGGAAAGCGCTGATCACGTAATCACCGCTGTGCAACGGCAAGTCTGGAAAAGTAAGAACCGACTGCCAGGTGCCGTCGCTCAGCCGCACAGGCGCTGCACCGTCTTCATGCGTTGCCAACGAGGTAATGCCCACCCCTTTGGACTGCTCGATCATGAATCCAATGTGCGGACGCTCATCGCCACGCCCCCGTGCACGGATCGTGACAATCAGGTCCTGCCCCTGCAGCACGGGCGGATGCCCGGCTTGCGCGTCTTCCAGATGCGCGACATCCACCGACAAAATACATGCACTACCGCCCGCATCGCCAAGCGGCTGGGGTTGTGGTGACCGCCCCGCGTGCTTGGGAGCCATCTGCGAGTCTGGCTGCCCGGCGCCGCCAGCAACAGTGCCCTCCGCGCCGGAGTCAACTGAATGGGCTGAGGCCGATCCTGGCGCGGCATCTGCCAGTGCACTCGCAGCACCGCCATTTTTCTCAAGCTCCCGCTCCCGGGTGTACAGGTCGTAGGCAGCCAACACCGCTTCGGTATTGCCAAACTGCTCCACCCTGCCGCCCTTGAGCCAAAGTGCCCGGTCGCACAGGTGGCGAACATGGTACGGGCTGTGCGAACAAAACAGGATGGTGCAGCCATTGTTGCGAAACGCCGTGATGCGCTCCACACACTTCTTCTGAAAGTTCTGGTCGCCCACTGCCAATGCTTCGTCCACGATGAGAACATCTGGCTGCACTGCCGTTACCAACGCGAATGCCAGCCGCACCGTCATGCCCGACGAATACGTTTTTACCGGCCTGTCCAGCGCCTCACCCAGCTCGCAAAACTCAATGATCCCGGGCTCCAGCCGCGCCATCTCCTCACGCTGGATGCCAATGAGGCTGCCCGCAAAGTACAGGTTGTCGCGGCCGCTGAAATCGGGGTGGAAGCCCGCCCCCAGCTCCAGAATGGCAGTCACACGCCCTACCCGGTCGATACGGCCGTGGCTGGGCTGCAATGTGCCCGCCAGCAGCTTGAGCAAAGTGCTCTTGCCGGCACCGTTGTCACCAATTACGCCTATGCACTCACCGCGCTGCAGTTCAAACGACACATCGTGCAGCGCCCAGTGGCTGCGGTGCGTGGCCTTGCCAGTCACCAGCGCCTTTAGCCGCGCGCGCGGTGTGGGGTACAGCTTGTATTCCTTGCCCACTGCATGCACGCGTAGCACGGGGGCGGCCGCTGGAATGTTCGTAGCGAGCGAAGGTGCTTGGTGCGTCATAGCCAATCCACCAACTGGTCGCGGCTGCGAGACACTACGACATTCAGCAAAACCGCAGTCAGCGCTATCCACGCCAGCGTGGCCCACCACACCCCGGCGGAGGGCCATGCGCCCTGCAGCAGCACTTGCTGGTATCCCTGTACCAGCCCGGTCATAGGGTTGAGCCACAGCACCCAACGCCAGCGTTCGGGAAACAGGGTCATGGGAAACAGGATGGGCGACAGGTAAATGCCGACCGACAGCAGGAAACCCACCAATTGCACCGTATCGCGTAATGCTGCTGCTAGTATGGCGAGCAGATAGCTCAGCAGCAGGCACAGCATCAACTGCAGTGCGAGCAGTGGCACCACGCTGAGCACCGCAGGTGCGAAACCGTGCAATGGGGTGTAGGCCACTGCTACCAGCGCAAGCAACGGGCCGTAGATGAGTGCGCTGGCCAGCACGGCCCTCGCCGTAAACAGCACGGGGGGCAACGGGTTTTTCTGTAAGAGGCCGCCCGCATCCAGCAAGCTGCCCATGCCGCGCGATACTGCGTCGCAAAACGCCATCCAGGGCAGCGCCCCGACGATGAGGTACGTACCGACCGCATGGGCGGGCGCGCCTTCGCCCAGCCGCATGGCAAACACGATGTCAAATACTAGGTAGAACGCAGCCACGGTGAGCAGGGGCTGCAGGTAAGGCCACACCACGCCGGCAGCGGTCCCGCTGTGACGTGCGGCCAGCTCGCGCTGCGTGAGCACCCATACCAGCGCGTGTGCGCGCCAGAGGGCAAGGCATTCAGTCCACAAAGCGGTCATGGGGACGCGAACGTTGTAATGCACGCGCCAAGACATGCCGCAGTTCCCATGCAAGGGCCGCGGGCAAGCGGGCTCAGTTGATCAAAAATGCAGTCCGGCACAGCAGTGCGAAAACCGTGAAAAAAAACCACTCCCCATTACGCCGCCCACCCCGCGCAAACTACCCGTTCAATCAGCGCTTGCGTGGGCGAGGTGTGCAATGGAGAGCGTGGTTTACTGCTGGGGTGCCACTGCACGCCGTGCAGCAGGCACGGCAGCCTCATAGTTTTTGGCAAAGGCTTCCATAGCCTTCACGTCTGGCACGCCATTGGCTTGCAGGCGCTGCGCTTCTGCTACACGTGCGTCTTGGACAATACTGGCTCGCACTTCCTTCGCAAGTTCCTCCTTCACCTCGTCAAAGGGACGAACGCCAGCGGGCTTGCGGTCGAGCAACTGAATGATGTGATAGCCAAACTGCGACTCCACTACACCACTGAGGTCATTCTTGTTCTTGAGTTCGAAGGCGGCCTGCTCGAACTGCGGAACCATGCGGCCTTTGCCAAAGTACCCCACATCGCCACCCTTGGCTGCACTGCCCTTGTCGGCAGATTTTTCTTCTGCCAACTTGGCAAAGTCAGCCCCATCCTTCAGGTCCTTGAGGAGTTTTTCTGCTTCCGCTTTCGATTCCGTAGTAGTGCCAGCGATCAGGATGTGGCGGGCGTGTACTTGCTCCTCAGCCTTGAAACGATCTGGCTTTGCGCGGTACAGCGTGCGGGCCTTGGCCTCTACCGCGGCCTCGCTGGGCGTGCTCTTCTGGTCGATGCGCTCCAGAAGTGCGTCAGACAAGACTTTGTCCATGGCGACCTTGAGGTGAGCAACTACCAATGGATCCTTATCCAGCCCAATAGCTTGCGCCTCTGCGGCGAGAGCCCGGCGGACGTAGAGGTTGCCGGCTATCTGGCTGACGGTGGGAACGCGCGACAGTACCAAAGGCCTCATTTCAGGAGGCATGCGCAAGGCATCCGCCTGAACATCCAGCGTTGTAATCACAATCTTGTCACCCTGCACCAATGGCACTGCGGCTTCGCTCGCAACAGCAGGGCCTGCCATCCATCCAAACACAGCAGACGCCACAGCAAACGCACGAATTGGGCTCGCGGCCCGGGTAAGGTCAGCAAAAAGAGTCATAGTCACCAAGCAACAAAGAGATCAGCAATGAAAAAAGGCGGGGGTTGCCCCCCGCCTTCTTGGATCGCGTTAACGCGAAAAAGTGCCCACAAATTACCTCGTGAAGCGGTGTGGCCAGGTGATACCGTAGGTACCCGACTTGCCAGCCGATGCGGATGGGTTTTCCAGCTTGATGAACGAAGCGCCCAAGATTGGCAGACCCTTGCCGCCGTTGGCCGTGCTGAGCACACCCCAGCCGTTTTCGTACGTACCGCTCGTCACAGTGCGACGAGCAACGCTTGCACCCAGAACCGAGGTACCAGCGTCACGGAAGGCCAGCACGCTGACTTCACCGCAGAACTGGACAGAAGTGCCCGTGCCTGGCGAGAACACTGGAGTGGTGCCACCGGTGGTTTCTTCGCGGTCGTAGAAGCGCTGGCTGTCAGCGATCACGCAGATGTTGCCTGCAGCGTCGATGCTGGTGTTACCGGCTTCGAGCGGAGCGCCAGCCTGGGCAGGGTAGAACATGTCATCGGTGTGGTTCGCAGCACCCAAGTCAGAGAACAGGCGGTACTGTGTCGAGGCCGTTGCCAGCGCTTGCGTCGCACCGGCTGCGTAGTTAGCAGCCACGTTGTAGCGGCGTGTAGGCATAGAGAACGTCCAGTCGGTCTTTGCCGAGATGGAAGCATCGTTTGCGTACTGATTCGTCACCGAGTTCACGCGCAAAGCGTTCTGCAACGCCAGAGCTTGTGTCAAGGGAGCTGCAGCCGCAGGTGCAGCATACAAAGGCGTCGACATGTCGGGCAGGTCGAAGTTCAGCAGAGCCAGAGCTGGAACCGAGGCAGGTGCAACGTTAGCGTTCGTCCGCACTTCAGTGGTACGGAACAGCGGATCTGCTGTCAGCGTATTAGCATCAGCCGTCACTGCAACAGCAGCCGTATCCAGCTGCGGGAAGTGCACAAAGTTACCACGGGTGCCGCCAGTCAGTTGAATAGCCGTAGCTGCACCAGAGAAGGTGGTAGTTTGTGGCACATTGATGATGTACCAGTCACCCATCAGACCAGCCGTTGGGGTTTGCAGACCACGACGAGCTGCCGCAGCTTCATCGAGGGCAGTCGTAGCCACTGTATCTACGAGCGTACGAGCGGCAGAGCCCGCCACCGAGCAAGGAGCCACACCACCGACGTGCTTCGTGGCAGTGTACAAAGGTGAGCGAACGGTACCGGTAGCGGATGTAGAACCATCAGCTTGCCAAGCCGTCACATTCGTGATGTCAGCCATGTTGAAGATTTCAACGTAACCTTCACGGGTCAGGTTCGCCTTGGCATCCGCAGTGGCGTAGGCTGGCAGACGGGTCTGAACAAATGGCTGGGCAACGTTTTTCGTCAAGGCAGGCACCGTGCAAGTGTTGTCTGCGGTAACGATGTTGGCCACACCGTCAGCACCAGCCATCACTGCGGCAGTCCATACATCGCCAGGCGACATGAACACTTGGAAGTCCAGCACGTCATCCGAGTTGGAGGCGCTACGGAAGCGAACCTTCACCAGCTTGCCATTTGCCGAATCAGTGTTGGTAACGTGCAGAACGGTCATATTGCCGTTTTGAGCGTTGTAGTAGGGCACCACCAGCGCATGGCCCACACCGCCCTCGGCAACTCCGAGGCCGGTAGCCGTGCGGGGGGGACATCAAGCCGCCGTTGATGTCCGCAGCATTCGGAGCACCAACGCCGGTACCAGCAATCACGGCTGCCGAAGCAGCGCCCGCGAAGCCCAGGCCACCAATCATGGCAGCAATGCTCAAGGCCATCACATTTTTCTTCATATCAAGAACTCCAGTTAAAAAGTTTGTAAGCGCAACTACCACGATTGATTACGCTTAGGCATCGTAGCACAGCGCGCAAGGGGCTTGTACAGCGGGCGGCCGGTGAAACCGCCTGTTGTTGAGGAAAAGCAACAGTTGTCAGAGCGGTGTGGCAGAACCTCCTTCGCAGGGACCAGCAACAGCGCAGTAGAACCCTTTTGTAATCACAGATCCTGGTGGCGCCACCACTTGCCGTCTTCGAGCAACCATGTCTCGTCCACGTACGTGTCAATCGTACCCAGTTTCATACCCAAAAGGGCAGGCGTTGCGCTCAATTTCATACGGGCCGTGCACTTTTCGCCACTCTCGCATGTCACCTTGTAAGGCGTTGCGGCTTCTACCGTTGCGCCCGAGCCAAACTGCACGCGAAACTGCTCGGCCGTCTTGATGGCCCGGTAAGCAGGTGTGGACAGGGCCCAGGCCTTTTCGTACTGCCCCGCGATGCGCGCCTTCCAGTACTCGGTGGCGCGCTGGCCCACGATTTCTTCAGGGGTGGATGCGCCTAAGCTTGCGCAACCAGCCACAAGCATCACCGCCGACAGTGCAACGGCGATAGCGCCCAGGCGGCGCGTAGTTTGATAGATGGACATGGTGGTTTGAATTTCCTTCAAATAAAACACTACTCAAATTTGCGGCCGCCGCACATGATTCAATGTGCGCCAACGTACAAGAATGCAACTGATAGCTGCGCAGAGACACGGATTCTGCATGCCGGGGCTTAGTTCCTGTCGGCACTGCCCACGCCCAGCAGTCCACGCAGCCGGTCGCGCAGGTCCTCGCTGACTTCGCGGATGTCGATGTCGGTGCGCACCACCCGGGGGGTCAGCACCACCAGCAACTCGGTGCGGTTGTTGTTGTTGCGGTTGGTCCCGAATGCTTTCCCCAAGATGGGGATGTCTTGCAGAATGGGCACGCCTGTCTTGCCGCTGGTGGTGTTGTCGCGGATTAGCCCGCCCAGCACGATGGATTCGCCCGAACGCACGGCCACCTTGCTGCTGATTTGCCGCTGCAAGAATGCGGGCTGGCCGTTGGCGCTGGTTACCGGGTCGCCCACCTCGGTCACGGTTTGATCGACCTGCATGGTCACCAGATTGCCCGAGTTGACCGACGGCGTCACCGTCAAGCCCACGCCGGTATCTTTGTACTGAATGGTGTCGACGGTATTGCCAGAGGTGTCGTTGGTAATCGTGGCACTTCGCACTGGCTGCTGGTTGCCCACGGTGATGGCTGCGGTGTGGTTGTCAAGCACCATGAGCGATGGGCTGGAAATGACTTTGAGTTGGGATTTTTCAGACAGCGCCTGCAGCACCGCACGGGTGCTACCGCCTTTGCGCAACAGGTACGAAAAGCCTTGGGCCACTCCGCCCAGCGCGCCACCGGTGAGCCCGCTGATGGTGCCCGCACCCGTGAAGCTGCTGCTGTCACGGCTATCCGTAAACGCCCACTGCACGCCGTAGTTAAGGGTATCGCCCAATGTCACCTCTACGATGGTGGCCTCAATCAGGACCTGCGTAGGCGGCAAATCCAGCCGTTTGAGCGTGGCCTCGATCTTGAGATATTCGGCCCGGGTGCCCCAGACCAGGATGGCGTTGTTGAGCTCGTCAGCCATCACGCGGATATTGCCAAATGTCGCTACGACGGCACCGGCCTGCTGCGTGCCTTGCTGGCTTTGCGCGCCTGCGCCCAACTGACCAGTGGCGCGTCCGCCCAAACCGCCAAGGGATGACACCGTCGTGCCCAGCCCGCCAGTGCCTGTTCGGTTGCCACCTGCGCCGCCGATCAACGAACCCGTGTTGCCGAACGGGTTGGGGACACTGCCTTGGCCAAAGGTGCTGCCGGTGGCAGAAGCGAGGCCGGGCGCCACACCCGTGCCGCTGGTGGGGGACGTGCCGCCGAGCCCGCCAAAAATACCACTGAGCACCGAGGCCAGGTGGCGTGCATTGCCGTTTTGCACCTTGAAGATATGCAGTTGTGCCTCGGCGCCGTTGTCGCTGGGCTGGTCCAGCCGCTCGATCCAGCGCCGGGCTTCCTCCAGGTACGCCGCGCGGGGCGTCACTACGAGGATGCTGTTGAGCCGCTCGATTGGCATGATGCGCAGGGCGCCGAACAGGGGGTTGCCCTCGCCCAGCATGGCGGCAGCACCAGAACCCGCCGCACCGCCTGGTGCCTGGGTGCTGGCAGATACCGTGCCGCGGCCCACAGGCTGCGGCGTGGTTGCGGCTGCCGAGGCAGCGCCGCCCCCGCCGCTCACCAGCGCTAGCGCAGCCTCCACCTCTTTGATGGATGCGTGCTTGAGCGGGAACACCCCCACAGACATGCCCTTGAGCAGGTTGACGTCAAAGGTGCTAACCATGTCGAGCCATCCTTCTGCCTGCGTGCGGGTGCCCACAAGCACAAGAAGGTTGCGCAGGTTGTCCACCCGCACGATGGACTCGGTAGGCACCATGGGGCGCAAAATGGCGGCCATTTCACCGGCCCCAATGTACTGGAGCGGCACCACAATGACCCCTTGGCCTGGCGGCAAGGGGCTGCCACCTGCCAGACGTACCGTGCCACCAATGCCGCGCAGAGCCTCGGTGCGGCCGACGTGGTAGGTGCCACGCGCGTCGCGCACCAGCCCCAGCCCATTGGCCTGCAGGGCGCTTTCCAACAAAAAAGAGGCTTGGTCGGGCGAGATGGGCGCACGCGTAGCCAGCGTAATGGAGCCAGCAAGCGGGGGATGGAGCACGTAGTCCACCTTGAGGATGTCCCCCAGCACGGTGCGCACCACCTGGGCGACAGGTGCTTCTTCAAAGTTGAGCGACACCGGCGGGCCATCCAGCTGCGGTGCAGGCTTGACGGCACCCACCATTTGGTCATTGCCGATGATCAGGCGCGGCTCAGTGGCTGTGGTGCCCGCAGCAGCAGTGCTACCTGCAACGGATGCTGCGGGGGATGTGGATACCGCAGCAGAGCCAGGGGCCTGCCCTGCAACCACGGGGCCGCCTTGCGTTTGTGCTGCAGCGAGCTGGCAAGAGGCAAACGCGATGGCTGTGAGTGCGTGTTGGTATGGTGTCATGTCTGCATTAGGTTTGTCTTTGGGGTGTCTGTGGCACAGCTTGATGCCGTCGAAGCATGAGGGCTATGTGCTCACATTCTTGAATCGCCAGCACTCAGCGGCCACCTCCAAAGGTAGCCCGGCGCGGGTCGGGCGTTGGCCGAGGGGGCGCCGAGCCTTGTCCGCCGACAGCCCCTGAGTCTGGAGCCGGCGCGGCGACGGGCGGCTGAGCGGCTGCCGGCGCAACCAGAACAGGAGGGGGCTGCGAAGCTGGCATTCCCGTGTAGGTGGTCAACGCTGCACGCGGCATGGTCAGAGACCGGGTTTGACCACCGCTGGCAAAAGTTGCCGTGTTTCCAGATACGGACTGCAAAGTCCAGCCGCCATCGACGGTTTCGTTGAGCCGTACCCTGCGGTCCTTACCACCGATGTTCATGATCACGCCGCCGCCAGAGGGACTGCTGAACACACCGAAGATACGTGCCGTACTGAGGGTATCCACCGGTGGTGATGCCTCAGGCGGTGGAGGTGGAGGCGGCGGGCGGCGAGTCAGCATGAACAACGGCCTATCGAGCATGGCCACAAATTTGCTGGTGTCGACAGGCGCCGTGCCGGGCAGCGGAGGCAGCATTTGCGCGTAGTCTGCCTTGTGGGCAGCGGGCGCCTCCCATGTGCTGTTTTTCAACTGCGCAGCCGGCGTCAACCAAAGCCAGGCGAGCACCGCGAGCAATGCAAGGTTGAAAGCGATAAGGACCAGTATGGCGGGGCGCTTCATTTTTGCTCCCGCAGCACGCTGAACCCAAAGCTCACAGCCAGTTTAGGCTGAAACTTGGGCGGGGTGTTGCCCAAGCCACCCAGCACCTGTACTTCAAACTCATCGATCACGATCAATGGCAGTTGGGTAGAAAAAACCGCCAGCGCACTCTGCACTGCCAGCCATTCGCCCTCAGCTCGCACCGTTATAGGGATACGCTCATAGCCTTTTACGGCCTTAGGAGGGAGCACCTGGCTGCTGCTGATCTGCAGCCCAGCGGTGGTGAGAATCTCACGCACGCGCTGCTGCGCGGCGTTGCCCGCCACAGTGGCATCTTGCGAGGCGGGGTACACGTAGCGTGCCCTCGCATCTTTGGCCTGCGCCAGAACGGCCGTGATGTCGGCACGCTGCTCATTCAGCCCGAGCAAGCGGGCGTAGCGGGGCTCCAACTCAGCCAGCCGTGCCTGGGCCCACTGGTGCTTCTGGAAGACGTAGACCCCCGCCGCCGCAAGCGGCGCCAGCAACAGCGCAAACACTACTGCCAAAGCCGCCACTTCTCTTGTTTTGTGGTTTTGCATGGGTGGCTCAGGGTTTCGCAGGCGCAGTTGGCGCAGCAGCGGGTGTGGTAGCCGCGGCTTCTTTGGGTGGCGCAGGGCGAGTGGTCACTCCACCAAAAGTGGCCCCTCCCCCAAATGTGGCCGCCCGTGCAGCAGGTGGTGACGCGGGCGCCGCAGCGCTGGCAGATGGATTGGCGGCGGCGAGCGGTGCGGCCGATGAAGGCGCCGTGCCGGGTGCATCGACTGACGCCGTCGGGGTTGACGTAGACGGCTTAGATTCCGAAGGTGAAGGCGCGACTGGCGAAGGAGTGGTCTGCACACCGAAGTGCGCGGGATCGAGCATGAATTCGATCATGAAAGATTCTTTTTGTGCGCCTGGCATGCGGGTGGCTGCCGAGGGCGCGCGCACGTCACGCAGGCCGGGCTGTTCACCCAAGATTCTCATGAGGGACGAGGCGTCTCCAGTCAGCCCCAAAATTGTGACCTTACCCCCTTGGAGCTTGACGGTCTGCAGCGCCGTGTCGTCGGGCAGCGCCTGGGTCAACCGGTCCATCAGTGTCAACGGCTCGATACGCCCTGCGAGTACTTCAGCCAGTGAAGAAAGCTGTTCTATAGATTGCAGAAGCTCCTCGCGCTCACGCACGGCAGGGGCGGCACGCCCCACGATTCCTTCGTAGGCTTGCACGGCCTCTATGGCGCGCAAACGGAGTTGTGCCGTAGGGGTGATCGCAATGGCGGCCAACAACAGCATGCTGGTGCCCAGCAATGCATAACCCAAGTGCCGCCAACGCGCCGCCTGCCTGCTGCGCTGAGCCTCGCCAAAACCAGCGAAGACCAGTGGTGCCGCGCCCTGTGTGCTTAGTACCCATACCTCCGGGTCGCCAGCATTGCGAAGGCGGTCGGCCTGGGTGTGAATGTACTGTTGTATCTGTCTTCGCGATGCCAACGCCACTTCGACTACGACGGCGCCTTTGGCTGGCGCCTTCAAAGAGTAGCCCCAGGCGACTTCACCCAGGCCAAAGGGACTGGCGCTTTGAGCATCCAACGCAACGGCGTTTGCGATGTCTTGCGCGGCCATGGGGGGCAAAGTGAGTTGACGGCGCAACACAATGGCTTCCGGCAATTCCAGGGCCACGCATCTGGGTTGAACCGTCTGCCGCTCTGGCTGTTTCAGTTCTGCGCCATCACACCAGAGGGAATGCGACCCATCTGCCTGAAGCAGTCTCACGGGCACGGCAGGCGTGAGCCAGGCCAACAGCGGCCATTGGTGCAAGCCCTGCAAGGCCTTCCGCACGTCCTGCCCGACCTTTTGAAGGTCAATGCCAAAGAACCTGGCGTCGGAAGAGATGGTTGGCATTGTTATTACTTGGCCACGGTACGTGACATGGGTTCAAAACTGCGTTCAGTGTGGAGCGTGCGCCACGGCAAACCGTCACGCGAGCTAAACCCCAAATCCACCGTACGGCTGATACGCATCTCAGCTCCATCCGGCAACGGCACCAGTGCACTTACGCGGTATCTGCGGGTTGGGGACACGCTGACGAAAGATGCCTCCAGTGAGGTGGTGTCCACCCCTTCGGCGCCCTGATCGCGCTCCTGGGCAATGCGCCCAGCAACGGCGAGGTTGCCGTTGGCAAGCACGGTAAGCACGTCCAGCGGGGCCGCCAAGGGGTTCACTCGCCCCCCGCTCGCCCGAGCATAGACCGTCAAAAGCGGCGAAAGTCTAGCATAGAGGTCGTAGTCGACCCCTGGCACTTGAAGCAAGTCTTCATTGGCCTCAAAGCGCTGGGGCTGGTTCGCAGGGCCCGGTTTGGTCCGGACTTCCACCGTCGTTTGTGCAAGCGCCTGGGCAGCTTCGGCCGATAGCCCCCCCGCTACTTCATACAGTCGTGTCAACAATGCAAGAGGCGCGGTATTGATGTCGATCAACCCATTGAGTGGCATGACAGACACGGGCACCGTCATGCCCCGGTAGGCGATGTCGGCATGCCGTACACGGGCAACAGGCACTTCGGTGCCAGAGATTTCCCAAAGTGCCAGCGCAATCACTGCGTCACCTGTGGCCTGCGCCACTACACCCTGACGAACTGAGGCCACGATACCGATTTCATCTTTGGCAACCCGGCTGAAACCGGTGACCAGAATGGAGAGCGCGGCGACGACCCAAAGCACTGCGATGAGCGCCATCCCTCGCGTGCCTGCGATACATACACCCGGTCCTGCGCATGCTGACGACTGCAGACTCATGGAGTCACCTCGCACCACCGCCAAACACGGCCTCCCCGGACGCGCCACCCAAAACACCCGATGGCGTGGGACGAACCGGTATAACTAAATCTGGCAGGTTGCCCGCAGTGGTCTGCAGCGAAATCATGATGCGATCGGGGAAAGAATCCGTCGACTCCCATGCCAAGCTCCACTGCGGCTGGTCCACAATCGTGTTCGCGTAGAGCATTCGCAAACCAACGGCTTCGTGCACCAACAAACGCGCTTCAGCATGCGTCCAATCAGGCTGGCCTGCAGCGCTCTCCCAAGGGAGGAACTGCAACACTAGCCCCCTCGCCCCGTCAAACTCGCCCAGCGAGAGCCGGAAAAAAAAACGACCTCCCACGCCATGGCGTGCTGGCATGATGCCTACCCACGTCAAGGCGTCGGGCTTTCCTTCAAAGAAATAGGGAAGCTGCCCTGAGGACGTCGGCGTGTTGAGCTTGAAGGGGTATACACGCCCCACTACGGAACGGAGAAACGCAGTGGATACGCGCAATTCGTCTGCCTCCAGCAACCGGCGGTCTACACGCTCTCCGGTTTGTGCGGTCGTGCGCAGTGCGGAGCCCATGCCCAAAGCAATGAGCGAGAGCAATGCCATGACAACCAAGAGTTCGACCAGCGTAAACCCGTCGACAAGGCCGGGAAGGCGCGCGAAAGAAGGAGAAACACCGGAGCGCCTCATCGCACCGCCCCCTGCGGCACTGGCTTGCGCTCAGGCACAAGCGTCTGGAGCTCAAAACTTTTATTGGCGGCGCTTTCTTGCCAGCTTACGATGACACTCACTTCATGAAGTCGTGGTTTGTCGGAGCTTTCGACAGGTACAGCATAGGGTGCGCTGGTCACTCGCCACGAGTAACCCGCCGTTTCGCCCGCATCCTGCCAGCCGTCGGGGCCAACAAAGTCGCGCATGGCAAAGACGGACTCTGCCACCATGGAAGCCCGTTGATTTTGCTCCGCCATTCCCACAGCGCGAGCACTGGAACCACTGGCGCGATAGAGCATGCCCAGCGAGAGCGCCATGATGACGAATGCAACCAGCAACTCCAGCAGGGAAAAACCGCGCTGGCGTAACAGATCAGTCATGGAGCAAGCGCCTCCTGAGTAACGCGCCCAGACAGCCAATCCACCCGAAGCCGAGCGCCCCCACCGCCATGGGGGCGCAACACATCAATGCTTCCACCCGTCGCGCCGCCGTCCGGCAGAAAACGGATTGCAGCAACGCCGCCCGGATCAAGTTCGACCCCGGCCACAGTTGCCCGCAGGGTCAGCGAATCGGGCAACAAATTTTCAGTGCGGCCTTGCACGCCGAAGCTGCGCTGCTGGAGATTCACGCCAAATCGGGTCTCCGTCCGTGTAAGGACGGCCTGCTGACGTGCCGTACGCAATTCCGAAAGCATGGTTCGCAAAACGTTTCGGTATTGCGCTGTATCGCGCATTTTTTGGTATGCGATGGGAGTGATAGCGATGAGCAGTGCCATGATGGCAAAGACCACTAGCAGCTCTACGAGCGTGAACCCGCCCTCACGCCGCATACCTTGGCTTTTTACGATAGAAATTGTGAGTCTCAGCAAGACACTCAGGGAGTGTTGCGAATGTCGGCGTTCTCACCGTCGCCTCCAGGGGCGCCGTCTGCCCCCAAAGAAATTATCTCAATGCCTCCGTTGGCACCAGCGTTGGCATACTTATATGCGCGCCCCCATGGGTCAGTGGGCACGCCACCCTTCAGGTAGGGCCCCGTCCAGCCATTGATGCTGCCAGGGCGCTTGACCAGTGCCTCCAACCCCTCTTCAGACGTTGGGTAACGACCGACGTCGAGCTTGAAAAGCTCTAAAGATTTGTCGAGATCGGCAATTTGAACAGCCGCCGTCTTGGACTTTGCACCACCCAGCTGATTCAACACCCTTGGGCCCACCAAGCCAGCCAGCAATGTGAGGATGGCCAGGACAACGAGCAATTCAATCAACGTAAAGCCCCGCGCGCGGCGAGTTCGAAATGCTGTCTTAAAGTGGGTAGCGTAGATGCTCACCATGTGCGGTGTTCCTTGACTAACAAAAATTATACGGCGAGGTCGTTGATGGACAGTATGCCGAGAAGGATGGATACGATGATGGCGGCGATCAGTACCCCCAGCACAAGGATGAGCGCCGGTTCCACAAGCGTCAACAATCTTTTGATTCCAGTTTCGACCTCGCGGTTCAATATGTTTGCAAGTTCGAGCATCATGGGGCCGATGCGTCCCGTTTCTTCGCCCACGCGGATGAGATTGATGGCCAGCGGCTCGAAAATGCCAGTGGCAGAAATGGCGTGAACCACCTTGCCCCCCTCTTTAACGATAGGCCCGACTTTGCCAAGAGCCTGCTGCAAAACGGTATTGCCAACGGTTTCCGTCGCGATATGCAACGCGGTGAGCATAGGCACGCCGTTGCCCAGCAAGGTTCCCAGCGAGCGTGAGAACAACGTAAGTTGATACTTGAGCGCAAGCGGCCCCATCAACGGCAGGCGCAAAATGCGGGCTTGCCACCAGCTTCGGCCCGTGGGCGACCTGAACCAGCGCAGCACAAATGCGCCCAGCGCAAAAACCACGATACCCATCACCAAGCCATAGCTCGTAAATGCCTGGCCCATGGTCATCACCATGCGAGTAGGCAGCGGCAACGCGTCGCCCATATCGGTAAAAAGTTTTTCGAATTGTGGCACCACAAAGCCAAGCATGGCGATGAGAGATAGCACAGCAACGCCCAGCAAAATGGCCGGGTAGATGGTTGCGGAAATGACGCTCTCCTTTAAAGAGCGCTGCCGTTCCATATGTTCAACCAGACGATCCAGCACGGCGGACATCTGTCCACTGGCTTCTCCGGATCGGACCATATTGATATAGAAATCACCAAACAGGTCGTGACGTTGACTGAGGGCTCTGCTGAGGGGCGTCCCCCCCTTTACCGACTCCAGTGTTGCCTGGACTAACGCTGCCACGCTGGGTTTGTGGCTCATGTCAATCAGCACACGCAAGGCGTTGTCCAATGCCAGTCCCGCACGAAGCATGATGGCCAACTCGGACGTCAACGCCAGAACGTCAGCGGAGTTGACAGGGCCCTTGTTGACACGCCCCGACTTGCGGTCCAGCTTTAAGGCCGCAGCACCTGAGTGGTCGGCAGCAGCGCCCTGAACTTCGTCCACCGCAAGGGGAGTCAGCCCGCGATCGCGCAATTGCTTCACCACTGCAGCCGCACCCGGCGCAGCCATGCGCCCTTCCTGGATCTGGCCGGTCCCAGACGCGGCGCGCCACGCAAAGTCAAGCATCGGTTTGATCCTGCGTCACACGGGCCAGCTCATCCAGCGTGGTCACGCCGGAGGCGACTTTGCGCAAGCCGTCTTCATAGAGACTGAGCATGCCAGCTTCAGCTGCAACGGCGTTCAACGCATTAGCGTCCCGGCCTTCAATGATGGCGCGCCGCATGCGCTCATCAAGCGCCAGGAGCTCATGAATCCCCGTTCGTCCTTTGTACCCAGACTGGCGGCATTGCAGGCACCCCACCGCACGGTAGACCGCTTGCCCAGGCTTGGTGAAGCGCCCCAGCCCGGTACGCTTCAGGATCTCTTCATCAGGGTGGTAGGGCTCCTTGCAATGAGCGCACAATGTGCGGACCAGCCGTTGCGCAAGCACTCCATTTACCGCCGACGTGATGAGATAGCGTTCCACGCCCATGTCCTGCATGCGAATCACAGCGCCAGCGGCCGTGTTGGTATGCAGGGTGGAGAGCACCAGGTGCCCCGTCAGGGCAGATTGGACCGCAATTTGCGCAGTTTCTCCGTCGCGCATTTCGCCAATCATGATGATGTCGGGGTCTTGGCGCAGGATGGAGCGCAAGGCATTTGCGAACGTCAGATTGATCTGCGTATGCACTTGAATCTGGTTGATCCCGTCAAGTTGGTACTCCACAGGATCTTCCACTGTAATGATCTTTTGCTCGGTCGCATCGATCTTAGCCAGCGCGGCATACAAGGTGGTTGTTTTGCCAGATCCCGTTGGCCCAGTCACCAGCAGGATTCCGTGCGGCTTCGCAAGCAACGCGTTGAAGCGCGCCAAGGTATCTGCCTCGAACCCCATTTTTTCAAGCTCAAGTCGCACGCTGGCGCGATCCAGAACCCGCATGACCACGCTCTCGCCATGCACAGTGGGAACTGTGGAAACCCGTAAATCGAGTTCGCGGCCCTTGACGCGTGTCTTGATACGGCCGTCTTGGGGCAGCCGTCGTTCGGCGATGTCCAAGTGCGCAAGAAGCTTGACGCGAGAACCGACCGCCGCGCTCAACCGCGGCGGCACCAGTTCGCCTGGATGAATCACCCCGTCCACCCGGTACCGCACGTGAAGGCCATCGTCGAACGGCTCCAGGTGAATATCTGATGCGCGCAAATCGATCACGCGGCCGATGATGGAGTTGACCAGCCGGATGACCGGGGCTTCGCTGGCGAGATCCTTGAGATGCTCGACAAAATCTCCGCTGTCCAGCCCGTCTCCAAAACTGTCGTCATCCTCGCTTGACTCTTCGACAGGCTCGGCCAATGCCTTCTCAATGTCGGATTCCAAGGCCAAGTGCGGGCGGATGGAGAGACCAGTTGCCAAACCGAGTGCCTTAACGACAAAAGCATCCTGGGGCACCGCCATCGCCACGTCCAGGCACCCATCTTCGACCTGAAGTGGGAAGATGGCGTTGGCGTGCAGGAATTCTGGCAGCAACCCGTCGACTTCGGGCATCAAATCTGGGAAGCTGTCGGCAGGAACCAGAGGGATACCCAACTGTGCCTCTAAGGAAGTGGCAACGTCCACCTCAGAGACCAAACCCAGCCGGACCAGAACCCTCCCCAGCATTCCCCCCATTTCCTGCTGTGCGGAGACAGCCCTGTCCAAGTCACGCGCGCTCAGCTTACCGGCTTGCACCAACAATTCGCCGATACGTGGCCGGAAAGTCGGCTCACCGCACTCCCTGTCAGCGGAGGCCGAAAGTGTTTGAATGGTCATGAATACTGAGATGCGACGCGCGAAGCTGGGAAAATACACTGCCAGCCGCAGACTTAGCCACAGAGATGGCGAGGCTCTGAGTGTAGCCGCATCGAGTTTTACGACGCCGGTGGTACCTACACCTGTCGAACCTTTTTCCGCGGCCATTTGCACACCGAACAATCGATGAATACCCTGTTGAAGAACCCTGCAACTTTCACCGCCTGCACGATGGCCTCGGTGCTGGCGCTTGCGGGCGGATGGGGCGGTTTCGCTCTGATGTCACGTCTTTTCCCCATCGACATCTCTAGCACGAGCCCCATGCTCCTCGCGCCCATGGTCGCAGTGGTCGATTCATGCATCTTGCTGCAGAAGAGTTCCTCACCCGCGAGCAACCCTGGCACTAGCACCCTCGTGAATTCTTGCACCGGGCACGAGGGCTCCGCCGCCCAACTGGTGGAGTCAACGCTTGCCCGCATGGAGCCACGCGAAATACACACCACACACCAGCCGATGGGTTACACCTTGCCGGCGCCACTCTTGCAGCTTTTTGCGAGCAGTGCTGATGGCTGGGCGATAGACACCGAGAGAGTCAAACGGGTTGTGCGGACCATTCGTGACAACAACCGCCCGGTGATTTTGTATCTATTCGCCACTCACTTCGCGACGGATGCCCCGTTAGAGCAACAGCTTGCAAAAGATGTCACCAACCTTGCGCAGACGCGGGACGGGCCCTTGGCTCAGGGTCGCTACTACGATTCCGCCATCCATCACTGGACCTTCGCGACGACGCAAACTGATTTGACGGCGCGTCGTGTGGAGGCTGCAGAGGCGCTTTTAGCGGAGACATGTCTGCTGCCCGAAGCAGACCGCGCAAAAATCCGGGGTATCACCCTGCTGGGTGAGCTCCATCACCTGTTTCCGGATTTTGAGACAGGTATGAGTTTCGGCCCCCCCTATCGAGTGACGGACTACAGCCGAGCCTCAATTGACGGGTTCAGGCACTTTCTCAAAGCTGAATTCCGCCGGATCGATCAACTCAACCGGGTTATTGGCGCAAATTACCTCGCATTCGAGGATATTGCTCCCCCATCGCGCGACATTCGAACGGAGCCGCTGACGCGATATACAGATCACATCGACTCTTTCGCACATGGCACATTCCCCGTATCCGGCTGGGCATACGTCTCAAAGGACCCGCATGCTCCGCCAGCATCCGTCCATGTTCACCTCAACGGAAAATTCGTTGGCAAAACCTTGGTTGACAAAAGCCGGCAGGACGTACTTGCGGCCAAACCGGAATTCGGCACCGCCAATACCGGATGGCGTTTGAACTTGGATTTCCGGAGACTACCGGCGGGTCTACACAAAGTGGATGTTTTTCTTGAGTCCAGCCCCGGTCACCTGGTACATATGGGGACTAAAGAAGTCGCCGTAATGGACAAAACTCAGGCACCTCCACGCCATCAAGCGCAGGCGGCATTGCCGCGGCACGATCAGCCCCGAGATGGCTCAGTGCAAGCGCACATAGACCAACCGACTGAACAAGCTTCTTACTACTACAACCCGTTGGTGCCGCTCTGGCACGCCTTTCGCGGACAGCAGGTGGCCGACTATCTGAAATTTATGGACCAGGTTGTGGCGCGCTCCTGTCTATCTGCCAAGCCGCGCTACACCCATCAGATCATTCCTTTCACCAATCCGAGCTGGGACGAGCACAAATTTGCGATCGATTCCTCGCTCAGCGCAAGGAGCATGGGCAACATTAGACTGGGTGTGAGCCTGTACGGCGAGGCCTCCTACGGCGCCTCATTTGCGAAGTGGTATGGAACGACCGGACACCGCCGTTACGGAATTACGGAGTTTCACCCCCTCAAGGCCATGAGTGGACTCGATCTCGGGCAGACGTTTGATCGGCACGCCCAAAGAGGTGCTGACTTCCTGTCGTTCTTTGTAGAGCCGTACTGGCAGGAGAAGTTAGTGCCCCGCGGGCACAATCTTTTTTCGTTTGACCCCGGCAACCCACAGTTTGGTTCAGACATGCTCTATCAAGCCGTGAAGGACCATCTGGCAAGCCCTGAAATCCACCACTAACGCGGGCGGCAGCGCGAGAGAATAAGCCTTAGGGAAAAACCTCGGCGCTCTCAAAATGGACGCCATGTGCGTCTTTGGAGGACAACGTTGGCGCTTGGTCGAGCTTCCAATCGATCGCCAGCACAGGGTCATTCCAAGCAATGCACCGTTCATGCACTGGCGCATAGTAGTCTGTGGTTTTGTAAAGAAATTCTGCGGCGTCACTCAAGACCACAAATCCATGCGCAAAGCCTGGGGGCACCCAGAGCTGACGATGATTGCGCTCACTCAACTCTTCGCCCACCCACTGTCCAAAGGTGGGTGAGCTTTTACGTAGATCCACGGCCACATCAAAAACAGTACCGCGCACCACCCGCACCAACTTCCCTTGCGGCTGCTGAATCTGATAGTGCAAGCCGCGCAGAACTCCCCGAGTACTGCGACTGTGATTGTCCTGCAAAAATGTATGCGCCGTACCGCTCGCTTCGTTGAAGGCTCGCTGGTTAAAGCTCTCCAGAAAGAAACCTCGGTCGTCGCCGTATACCAAGGGCTCGATAACGAGAACGTCAGGAATGGCTGTGCGAAACATTTTCATAAGTCAGGGATTTGAAGCTGCGACTGCCTTCAGGCCATGAATAGCGAATGCGGCAGGCTCGAGTCCTCGGGACCATCGGTCGAACATCTGCGTGTACGCCACTTCCAGACCGGTCGCGAATTCGGCGGAATTGAACAATGGAAGAGAGGCCCGGTTAGCAGCAATGCGCCGCTTAAAGCCACCCAGAAAATCGGCATCAATCGCCAACCTGTACGCCATGGCTTCGTAATCCGGCAGTGTGTGTGTCACCAACTCCGGCAAACCCGCGGCCGCGAGCAAACTGGCCGCAACCCGGCCCGCAAATGCCCTTCCCTGGCACGTGAGCACAGGAACCCCCGCCCACAAAGCGTCGCTTGCCGTTGTGTGGGCGTTATAGGGCAAGGTGTCCAACAGAATGTCAGCATGTGCATGGCGAGCTAGATGCCGAGCCAGGGGTACGCGTCTGGCGAAAACCAATCGCTCTGGAAGTACCCCTTGCGATGCCGCCTCGCGCTGCAGGTTCGCACGGATGCCGGGCTGGTCGCAAATAAGCCATAGCACACTACCAGGGACTAGCTTGAGAAGGCGCATCCACACTGCGAAAAAATCAGGCGAAATTTTGTAGCAGTTGTTGAACGCCGCAAATACAAATCCCGAAGATGGGAGCCCTTCTTCCGCTCGCGTGGGCACCGCCCCGGAGATGGCGCGCTGGGTGTCGTTCACCTGGTAGCTGTGCGGCATTTGAACGATTTTTTCGGCGTAGTGGGTTGCATCGGAAAATGGTGTGACGATCGCGTCGCCAACGATGTAGTCATATGCAGAGTGGCCCATGGTGCCGGGGTAGCCGAGGTAGTTGACCACGATCGGAGCGGGCTTTCGCAGCAGTACAGAGGTGCGAGCGCCCCGGGTATACCCCTTCAGGTCCACAGCGATGTCCACCCGCGACTCAACATCAAATCGGCGATGGCTCCGTTATCCAAGTCTCGCACATCGACAAATTCGTCGAACGCAGACTGCAGCCTCTTCCTCATAAAAGACTGATCGTCAGGCCCGAATGAAAATGCCATGACTTTGAACCGGGTCCGATCGTGCCGCTCGAACAATTCAGCCGTCAAGTGGGCCGTTGCATGCTCGTGAAAGTCTGCAGACAAATAGGCCAACTTGATGCGCCCGCCTTTTTCTCTCGTCGCGAAGGTGCGAGTCGGCTCAATGCATTCGCGTGCCATCACGGCATCGCCAAATGCCTCGGCGCAGCGACGATGTACTTCGGGACTCTCAGTAAAAGACAACGACTCGAATGGCAACAGCACTGGCGCTGGCGCCGACGCAAGGCCGGCCTCCACCATCTCCCTCACCGCGCCTAAGCCTTGCCACTGACAGGATTCGGTGCGTGCACGCCAAAGACCCGCCCATGCACTGCCGAGATGGGGTGCAAGGTGAACGGCCTGCTCGAACGCCTCCACCGCTTCGGCATGTCGGGAAACAGCCAAGAGCGCAGTGGCCCGCGTTACCCAGGCTGCGGCATATCCGGGCGCCCTCGCAAGTGCTTCCTCAGTTGCGGCAATTGCCGCCTCCGTTGCGTCAATATCCTGCAGTGCGTTCGCCAGGTTGTTCCATGCCATTGGGTCGGCCGGATTGACAGACACGCTCTTGCGCAACAACTCGACAGCTTCAAGTGGAAAGCCAAGTTGCCCCGCCACGGTGCCCGACAGGTGCAGCGCCATGGCATGCAAGGGGTTCTTGTGCAAGACGCCTCGGTAAACGGACTGAGCCTCGCGACGCTTGCCTGATTTTTGCAGCGCAAGCCCCTGCCTGAGCTCCTCAAAATATGGATCCACTCCCAAGTTCGACATGTGCCCAATCAATAGATGACGTTAAGAAGCAACCGGCTCAAATATTGCCCATAGCCGCTCTTGGTAAGCGGCAATGCCAGCCTTTGCAACTGGGCGCCATCGATCCAGTTATGTCGCCAGGCAACCTCCTCTGGGCAGGCAATCTTCAGGCCCTGGCGGTGTTCCAGGGTGGCGATGAATTGGCCTGCTTCGAGCAGGCTTTCGTGCGTGCCGGTGTCCAGCCAGGCGTAGCCTCGGCCCATGATTTCGACGTTGAGTTGGCCTTGCTCCAGGTACAGGCGGTTCAGATCGGTGATTTCGTATTCGCCGCGTGCTGAGGGCTGCAGGCTCTTGGCCAGCTCCACCACCTGACTGTCGTAAAAATACAGCCCCGTCACTGCATAGCTGGATTTCGGCGTCTGAGGCTTTTCTTCCAGACTCAGCACCTTGCCGCTGGCGTCAAATTCGGCCACTCCATAACGCTCTGGATCCTGCACGTGGTAGGCAAACACGCTGGCCCCTTGGTCACGCCGCATGGCATTGCCAAGAAGTTCGTGAAAGTCGTGGCCATAGAAGATGTTGTCACCCAACACCAGGGCGCTGGGGTGGTTGTCGAGGAACTTTTCACCAATGATGAACGCCTGAGCCAGTCCGTCCGGACTGGGCTGCACCGCATATTGCAGGTTGATACCCCACTGACTGCCGTCGCCCAGCAGTTGTTCGAACCGCGGGGTATCCTGGGGCGTGCTGATGACCAGAATGTCGCGGATTCCCGCCAGCATGAGGGTGCTGAGCGGGTAGTAAATCATGGGCTTGTCGTACACCGGCAGCAGTTGCTTGCTGATGGCCAGCGTGGCCGGGTGCAGGCGGGTGCCAGAGCCTCCGGCAAGGATGATGCCTTTGCGGGTGGTGGCTGCGGTGGTTTCTGGTGCGGTCATGGTCTGCATCGCTGTTCAGAGAATTTCGGCGAGCATGCGCGCCACACCCTGCTGCCAGTGGGGCAGCGTGATGCCGAAGGCGGCCTGCAGCTTGGTGGTGTCCAGACGCGAATTGTGCGGGCGCCTGGCGGGTGTGGGGAAGGCGCTGGTGGGTACGGGCGCCACTTCGGTCACTTTCAATTCAATAGCAGGTTGCGCTTGCTGCGCCTGGGCTAGAACGTATTTTGCGTACAAATGCCAGTTGGTCTCGCCACCGGCCACGCAGTGGTACAGGCCGCCGTCTTGGGGGTGCTGGTGCAGGTGGCGGACGGCATGGGCTGTCACGTCGGCCAGCAAGTCAGCCCCCGTGGGCGCTCCCCATTGGTCGTCGATGACGGTCAGGCGTTCGCGCTCCTGCGCCAGGCGCAGCATGGTTTTGGCGAAGTTGCCCCCGCGCGCGGCATAGACCCAACTGGTGCGCAGGATCAGGTGCTGGCAGCCTGATTGCTGTATGCGTTGCTCTCCTTCGAGCTTGGTGGCGCCGTACACCGACAGGGGGGCAGTGTTGTCGGTCTCCCGCCAGGGGCGTGTACCGCTGCCGTCAAAGACGTAGTCGGTGCTGTAGTGCACCAGCCAGGCGTTCAGGCGCGCGGCTTCTTCGGCCAGCACGCCAGGGGTGGTGGCGTTGAGCAGGCGCGCAAACTCCGGTTCATGCTCGGCCTTGTCCACGGCGGTGTGGGCGGCAGCGTTGACGATGGCGTCCGGGCGCAGCTGGCGCACGGTGTCGCGCACGCCTTCGGGGTTGGCAAAGTCGCCGCAGTGGTCCTGGCTGTCAAAGTCCAGCGCGGTGACCTGGCCAAGCATGGACAGGCTGCGTTGCAGCTCCCAGCCCACCTGGCCGCCTTTGCCAAGCAGCAGGATGTTCATGCAGCGTTGCCTTCGTATTGCCGGGCAACCCAGTCGCGGTAGGCGCCGCTTTGTACCTGGGCCACCCATTCGGGGTTGTCCAGGTACCACTGCACGGTCTTGCGGATGCCGGTCTCAAACGTTTCGGCAGGTTTCCAGCCCAGTTCGCGCTCGATCTTGCGCGCGTCGATGGCATAGCGTCGGTCGTGGCCGGGGCGGTCTTTCACATAGGTGATCTGGGTACGGTAGCTTTGGCCGTCGGCGCGGGGGCGCAGTTCGTCCAGCAAAGCGCACACGGTGTTCACGATGTCGATGTTGGGTTTTTCGTTCCAGCCGCCGACGTTGTAGGTTTCACCCAGGCGGCCCGCTTCGAGCACGCGGCGGATGGCGCTGCAGTGGTCCTTCACATACAGCCAGTCGCGCACCTGCATGCCGTCACCATACACGGGCAGGTTCTTGCCGGCCAGTGCGTGCACGATCATCAGCGGGATGAGCTTTTCGGGGAAGTGGTAGGGCCCGTAGTTGTTGCTGCAGTTGGTGGTGAGCACCGGCAGGCCATAGGTGTGGTGCCATGCGCGCACGAGGTGGTCGCTGGCGGCCTTGCTGGCGCTGTAGGGGCTGTTGGGCTCGTAGCCATGCGTCTCTGTGAACGCAGGGGCGTCAGCAGCCAGGGTGCCATACACCTCGTCAGTGCTCACATGCAGGAGCCTGAATGCTTCTTTATTGATAGCTGGGAGCGCTTGCCAGTATTGCCTCACAGCCTCCAAAAGCCTAAAAGTGCCGACCACGTTGGTCTGTATGAAGTCTTCGGGGCCGTGGATGGAGCGGTCCACATGGGACTCGGCGGCGAAGTTGATCACGGCGCGCGGCTGGTGCTCAGCCAGCAGGCGGGCCACCAGGGGGGTGTCGCCAATGTCGCCTTGCACGAACACGTGGCGCGTGTTGCCCTGAAGGCTGTCCAGGTTGTGCAGGTTGCCTGCGTAGGTGAGCTTGTCAAGGTTGACAACGGGCTCACCCGCCGCGGCTACCCAGTCGAGAACGAAGTTGGCGCCGATGAAACCCGCGCCGCCGGTGACCAGAATCATAGGGATGGCTGTTTGAAATGCCCGCTTGGCAAAACCCGTGATTATCCCTGCGCGCCGGACCTCCGGGTAACAGAGTTCAACGCGCTTGCTTCTGCCCCGGCTTGGCGTCCCTCAGAAGTGGATGCCGCGCATCATCTGCTGCAGTGCCACCGCCTCGGCCGACAGCTGCGGCTTGGCGTCCTTGCTGCCCTTGGCGGCGGTGGAATCCGGGAACATGCGAAAGCTCGTGTTCATGCTGATCTGCGCCACGCGCGGCACCAGGGCGTGCAGCAGCTGGCCAGTGATGCCAAGGCGCGTGGCAATGCGCACCGGCTTGAAGATGCAGGCCTGGGCGATCATGTCGGCCGCCTCTTCGGGGCTCAGCGTGGGCACGTTGTTGTAGATCTTGGTGGGCGCGATCATGGGCGTGCGCACCAGGGGCATGTTGATGGTGGTGAAGGTGATGCCCTGGTCGGCAAACTCGCTCGATGCGCAGCGCGTCCACGCGTCCAGCGCCGCCTTGCTGGCCACATAGGCCGAAAAGCGCGGCGCGTTGGTCAGCACGCCGATGGAGCTGATGTTGACCACATGGCCCTTTCGCCTTTCCACCATGCCCGGCAGGAAGCCCATGGTCACGCGCAGGCAGCCGAAGTAATTGAGCTGCATGGTGCGCTCGTAATCGTGGAAGCGGTCGTAACTCGACTCAATGGCGCGGCGGATGGAACGGCCCGCGTTGTTGATCAGGAAGTCCACCCCGCCGTGGTTGTCGATGAGCAGTTGCACGAAACGATCGCAATCGGCCATGTCGGCGATGTCGGCCGAATAGGCGATGAACTGGTAGCCCTTGGCCTTGGCTTCAGCGCAGGCCTCATCCAGCTTGTCCTGGTCGCGGCCGCAGATGATGGTGGTGGCACCCGCCTCGGCAAACTTGTGCGCGGCCGCCAGACCAATGCCGGACGAGCCTCCTGTCACCAGCACCACCTTGCCACCCACCGTGCCCTTGAGCGTGCGGTCGATGAAGAGCTCGGGATCAAGGTTGCGCTCCCAATAGTCCCACAGGCGCCAGGCGTAGTCCTTGAGATTGGGGCACGACACGCCCGAGCCCTTGAGCGCAGCCATGGTTTCGCGGCAGTCAAAGCGCGTGGGGTAGTTCACAAACGTCAGCATGTCCTCCGGCAGGCCCAGGTCCTTCATGACGGCATTGCGCACACGGCGCACCGGTGCCAGCGCCATTAGGCTCTTCTTCACGCTCTTGGGGATGAAGCCCAGCAGCGCGGCGTTGACGAACAGGTTCATGCGCGGCGCATGGGCTGCGCGGCTGAAGATGTCCAGCACATCGCCCACGCGGTAACCCACGGGGTCCACCAGGTGGTAGCACTTCTTGGTGATGCTCTTCTGGTGGCTGATGACGTTGAGGGCGTTCACCACGAAGTCCACCGGCACGATGTTCACGCGCCCGCCCTCCAGGCCCACCGTGGGCATCCAGGGCGGCAGCAGCTGGCGCAGGCGCTGGATGAGCTTGAAGAAGTAGTAGGGGCCGTCGATCTTGTCCATTTCGCCCGTGGTGCTGTCGCCGACCACCATCGCGGGGCGGTACACCGTCCAGGGCACCTTGCAGTCCTGGCGCACGATCTTTTCGCTCTCGTGCTTGGTCTGGAAGTACGGGTGGTCCAGGCCCTCGGCCTCCTCGAACATGTCTTCGCGGAACACGCCTTCGTAAAGGCCTGCGGCTGCGATGGAGGAGACATGGTGGAAGTGCCCGGCATCGATGGCCTTGGCCAGGTCCACCGTGTTGCGCGTGCCCTCGATGTTCACGGCCACCTGGGTTTCCTCATCGGCAGCCAGGTCGTACACCGCCGCCAGGTGGTAGAAATGGTCGATCTGGCCCTTGAGCTTTTTCACGTCGTCGGCCGCCACTCCCAGCTTCTTCGCAGTGAGGTCGCCAAACACAGGGACCGCACGCGTGGGCCCCACGCCCCAGAAGCTGCGCAGGTCCGCCACCTTGTCCGCACTTTCCTTGCGGATCAGGAAGTGGACCACCGCCCCTTTGCGCTCCAGCAGCTTCTTGACCAGCCGCTTGCCAATGAACCCCGTTGCCCCCGTCACGAAATACTGCATGGATAGCTCCTCTGAGATGACTTCATTCTTGCCCAAGGGCCGCGCACACCGATTCAGCACAAACCCGCGCCGATACTAGGCAAGCCTGGCCTGCGCAGGCTAGATGGCACGCTCTACATTTTTAGGAGCGCGCGCCTACACCTTGCGCGTCACGCGGCGTACAGTGCGGCCATGCGTCAGAGGCCAACCGCCCTGGCAAATCCACCCCAACCGCACAACGGAGGCCCCATGGTCAAGAAACTGCAGAAACTCAGCGCCGACAAAAAGAAGAGCAACGCCCAACTGTCCAGCACCGTCAAGGACTCCGCCCAGCAGATCTGGCTGGCGGGCCTGGGCGCCTTCTCCAAGGCGCAGGAAGAAGGTGGCAAGGTGTTTGAAGCCCTGGTCAAGGAAGGCCTGACCATCCAGCGCAAGACCCAGGCCGTGGCCGAAGAAAAGATCACCGAAGCCACCAGCCGCGTGACCACCATGGCCAGCGACATCGGCTCCAAGGCCCAGGGCCAGTGGGACAAGCTCGAGAACATCTTTGAAGACCGTGTGGCCAAGGCCCTGGCCAAGCTGGGCGTGCCCTCGGCCCGCGACCTGGAAGCCCTGAGCGCCCGTGTGGACGCACTGGCCAAGGGCAGCAAGGCTGCTCCCGCCAGGGCAACTGCCAAGCCCGCCGCCAAAGCCCCTGCCAAGAAGGCTGCGGCTAAGAAGACCGCGCCTGCCAAGGCAGCCGCCAAGCCCGCAGCCAAGGCCCCCGCCAAGAAGGCTGCGGCCAAGAAGACCGCCACTCGTGCCACCGCCGCGGCCACCAGCACGCCATCGGCCAGCTGATCCCGGCTTGCCACTGGCAAGCCCTCAGCCCGCACCCAGCGGTCCACGCGCCACGGCGTCTGGGCCGCTTTTCATTTTTTGGTGAAACCCATGAAGTGCGCTACAAGCGGCGTGGGTACTGCATATGCACCCCACCTTCATGTCGCACTGCAGCATGACTGCGTGGGTTAGAGTAGCCACCAGAGACAACGCAACAACGACACGCAACGACGCGAAGGGCCTGCACACATGGTGAAGAAAGCGCCACGCCGCACCGCAGAACGCATTCTGGAAGTGACGCTGGACCTGTTCAACCGGTTCGGCGAGCCCAACGTCTCCACCACCCTGATCTCGGCCGAGCTGCGCATCAGCCCCGGCAACCTGTACTACCACTACCCCGCCAAGGACGAGCTGATCAACGCGCTGTTTGATCGCTACGAAACCGCGCTCACCGAGCTGCTGGCCGCCGCCGATGGCGTGCGCAATGTGGAAGACGCCTGGTTCTTCATGCACTCACTGTTCGAGCTGATCTGGCAGTACCGTTTTCTGTACCGCGATCTCAACGACTTGCTGTCCAAGAACCGGCGCCTGGAAACCCACTTCCAGGCCATCCTCAAGAACAAGACCCGCGCCGTGCGCGCCATGCTCGACGGCATGGGGCGCGCAGACGCGCTGCACATCGACTCGCGCGAACTGGAGGCCACCGCCACCAGCATGGTCGTGGTGCTCACTTACTGGCTCAGCTTTGAATACGTGCGCGACCCGCGCCGCGCACTGGAGCCCGAAAGCGCCCAGGCCGCGCTGCTGCGTGGTGCCCACCATGTGCTGAACCTGCTCATGCCCTACCTCGAAAGCAGCCAGCGGGCCCACCTGCTGCAGCTGGTCGGTGCCTACGCAGCAACGCCAGGCTGATAAAAAAAAGCCCACCCGCCACAGACACCCCCAACAAGAACTCTCGGAGACACACCATGGCCAAATGGACCCCCTTCCCCCACGCAGGCGACTACCAGTTCGACGCCGCGAGCGTCAAGAAGCACTGGGCACGACTGCATGGCGGTGATGCCGAACCCTGCCCCAAAGACGCCGCCGCACTGCAAGCCTGGGCGCTGTTTCACAACGGTGATTTTGAGAAAGCGGCGGCGGCGGGACTGGCAGCCGGGGGTGCAGGCATCACTGCGGCCAACAAGGCCACCTCCATCTATGCCAACTACCTGGAGCCGAAGGAGAAGGCGCGCCTGGACCTGTTCATGCAGGTGGCCGAACGGGCGGAGGCCCAGGCGGCGGCAGAGCCCGATAACGCCAATGCCTGGTACTGGCATGCCTATGCGCTGGGCCGCTACAGCCAGGGCATCAGCGTGGCCAAGGCACTGGCGCAGGGGTTGGGGGGCAAGGTGAAGGACTCGCTGGAGAAGGCCATCGCTTTATCACCCAAACACGCCGATGCGCGCATTGCGCTGGGCGCGTTCCACGCCGAGGTGATCGACAAGGTGGGCTCGCTGATTGGCGGCATGACCTATGGCGCCAAGAAGGACACGGGCCTCAAGCTGTTCCAGGAAGCGCTCAAGCTCAACCCCGGCTCTGCCATTGCGATGATTGAGTACGCCAACGCGCTGGTCATGCTGGAAGGCGACAAGAAGATGAAGGAAGCCACCGCGCTGTACGAAAAGGCCGCCGCCGCCGAGCCGATGGATGCCATGGAACGGCTGGATGTGGAGATGGCGCGGGCTGAACTGGAAGAGGAGTAAGAGGCATCCCCCTGAGCGGCTTTGCCGCTTCCCCCTTCTCTCGACTGGCTACGCCATTCGGGAAGGGGGACGACACCCTCGCTGCGGGACGGCCCTTGCTTGGTGTCCCTGACCTGGGCAGCGCCAGTTTTGCAGATCAATGGTCATAGAGAGCCGCGTCGCACTGATACAGCGACAGCGTTACAAAGACCTCAGCCCCCAAACCGCCGCGCAGCAATCTCCAGCAGCCCATCAAAAATCAGGTTGTCCACCAGCTCGAACGGCCGCGTCATGCTGGGCGCCATCTTCCAGCCTGCGCCGCCGGTCATGATGCAGGCGGGCTCCTGGCCGCAGTGATGCAGCAGATGCTGGTACATGCGCTCCACGGCACCGGCGATGGCGTAGGTGCCGCCGCTGGTCAGTGCATCGCTGGTGTTGGTGGGGAACGGGCGCACTTCACCCGTGGGCACATGCAGGCCGGCGGTGCCCGATTCGAGCGCGCGCAGCATGATGCCGTGGCCGGGCAGGATGAGGCCGCCCATGAAGCGGCCGTCGGTGTCGATGCACTCCACCGTCACCGCCGTGCCCACCATCACCACCACCAGCGGCCGTGCAGGGCCGCGTGCCAGCACATGGTGGCGCGCGCCGATCATGGCCACCCAGCGGTCCGATCCCAGGCGCGAGGGGTGGTCGTAGCCGTTGGTGAGCCCCGCCTCCTGCGCCGACGACACCACCCACGAGGGGGCAACATCCCAGAGCTCCATCTGCTCCTGCACGCGGCGTTTGACGGCGTCTCCCGCCACCACGCAGCCCAGCATGCGCTCCGGGTGCGGCAGCGATGCCCAGCTGCCTTCGGCCAGGCGGTCGATGTGGTCGAGGAACTCGGCGCCATGCGCAATGAGCGCAGCCCCGGGGCGGGGAGCGTCGTACAACGCCCATTTGAGACGGGTGTTACCGACGTCGATGGCCAGGAAAGTCATGCGGCGGATTATCCCGAGTTTTGCGAGCCCGCCCGATTCCGGGGCAGACAGGCCCCACGCAGACAAGTCCCACACCACGCCCCTCCCGAGAAATCGTGTCGCGCCCCTGTCCGACACCACACGGTCGCCAGTTACCGCTACAGTGGCCTTTCCTGTTTCTGCAATATTAGGAGGTACGACATGGGTCTTTTCAGTTTCATCAAGGAAGCCGGCGAAAAGCTGTTTGGCGGCAAGGAAGCGCAGGCAACCACCGCAGCGCCCCCCACACAGGATGAGCTCAACACCAAGGCGGCCAAGGCCATCGAAACCTATATCGCCTCGCAGAACCTGGGCACCAGCAATGTGCAGGTGGCGTTCGACGGCACACAGGGCAAGGTCACCGTCAAGGGCACAGCCCCCACCCAGGCGGCCAAGGAAAAGGTCACCCTGTGCTGCGGCAATGTGGCCAGCGTGACCAGCGTCGAGAACCTGATGGACGTCACCAACCCCGAGCCCGAAGCCCAGTACCACGACGTGGTGCGCGGCGACACCCTGAGCGCCATCGCCAGGAAGTTCTACGGCGACGCCAACAAGTACCCCGTGATCTTCGAGGCCAACAAGCCGATGCTGAGCCACCCCGACAAGATCTACCCTGGCCAGAAGCTGCGGATTCCTCCCCTGGCCAAGTAAGTTTTCTCGGCTTCAAGGCCAAAGAGCTGCCAGCGCTTGTACATCAAGCGCTGGCAGCTCTTTTTTTTGATAGTAGCCAAACCCGGGAATGGGCGCGGCTTGGACCGGGGATGCCAAGCAAGGGCCGCCCCGCAGCGAGGGCATCGTCCTCCTTCCCGAATCGCGCAGCGGTTCGAGAGAAGGGGGAAGCGGCTCAGCCGCTCAGGGGGTTGTCCTCAGCCTTCATCCCTGCTTCCACGGCAGGCCATGAAAGCGCCAGCCGCCCTTTTTGCCGCGCTGGCCTTGCCCATCCGCATCGCCCTCAAACCCTTCGAGGATGTTGTAAGCGGTGATACCCAGCTCGGTGGCGCGCCGCGCGGCGGCGATGGAGCGCACGCCGCTGCGGCACAGCAGCACCGCCCGCGCGCCCTCGGGCACCGCGGCGCGCATCTGGGCATCAAAGTCGGCGTTCATCGCCATGCCCGGCCACTGCTTCCAGGCCGCGGCGGCGGCACCGGGCACGTAGCCGACCCACTCGCGCTCGGCATCGCTGCGCACGTCCACCAGCACGGCCTGCCCGGCCTGCACCCATTGCCAGGCCTGCTGGGGCGTCACGTCACCGGCATAGCCTTCGGCGGGAGAAACGGAGGAGAGCGTATTTGTCATGGTTTCGATCCTTTCTGGGCATTCGACAAAACGTTTGAACTGGGCGCGACCGGCGCGAGGGACGCAAGCCAAGGGCCGCCCCGCAGCGAGGGCGTCGTCCCCCTTGGGGGAAGGCGCCGAAGGCGACTCAGGGGGGATTCACCATAAAGGGGCGGGTTCGTCACGGAGATGGCTGCGCAGCTGCGCGTAGTCCGGCACCACGGTGGCCACGGTGTCCCAGAAGCGGGGGCTGTGGTCCATCACGCGCAGGTGGGCCAGCTCGTGCGCCACCACGTAGTCGATGATGGCCGGGCGGTAGTGCAGCAGGCGCCAGTTCAGGCGGATGGAGCCGTCGGCCTTGGCGCTGCCCCAGCGGGTGTTGGCGCTGGACAGCCGCAGGCTGGCCCAGCGAACGCCCAGCAGCGGAGCAAAGTGGTCCAGCCGCTCGGTGAAGTGGCGGCGCGCGTCGCGCATCAACCAGGCCTGCACCGCATCGCGGACCTGCGCCGCACTGGCGCTGTGGGGCAGCGCGATGTGCAGGCTGGGCTGCTCTGTTGCGGTGACCAGCGCCCCACCCTTGCCCGCAAAACCGTGGCTCGGGTCCAGCACCAGCTTCAAGGGCTCGCCCAGATAGGGCAGCTCTGCGCCATGGGCCCACACGACGCGGCCGCCTTCCATGCGCTGCTGGCGGTCGCGCGCCTCAGCGAGCTTGCGCAGGATCCAGTCGGATTTTTCGCGCAGCGCGGCATCCACAGCGCCCAGCGTAACCCAGCTCGGGGCACGCACCGACAGGCCATCGGCCCCCACGGTAAAGCCGATGCTGCGGCGGCGCGCGCGTTGCAGCGCATAGGCCACCACGGCATCGCCCAGCAGCACCTCGCGGCTGGCCTGGGGGTGGCGGAATTCGGCGGGGGACAGCAGCGAGGGCAGGGGCGCCGCTGGTGCTGGTGCGGGCGCTGGTGCCGCAGAGGAGTTTGCTATTTTTTCAGGAGCTGCTAGCGCTTTACCATCAAGCGCTGGCGGCATTTTTTGCTTGATATTTTCAGCATTGCCCCCCGGCGCCGCAGCCAGTGCGCCCGGTGGGTCGAAAAGGTCCAGCGCTAACTGCACAAGCCGCTGCATCACGGTGATGCTTACTCTTCGCTGGCCGCTTCGGTGGTCCTGGCGGCCGGGATGACCACGGCAGGGTATGCATCGGGGTCCAGGCGGCGCATTTCGGCCTCGATCCAGGCCTCCACCTCGCGCATGAGTTCTTCAGGCTGGCGGCCTTGGCTGGAGATGGCCTTGCCGATGGACACATCCACCACGCCCGGCCGTTTGACGAACGCCTTGCGCGGCCACACCTTGGCCGAGGTCACGGCAATCGGGATCACCGGCGCACCGGTGTCAATCGCCAGTCGTGTGCCGCCGGTCTTGTAGTTGCCCTTCTGCCCCCGCTCGATGCGCGTGCCCTCGGGGAACATGATGATCCAGATGCCCTTGGCCAGCAGGTCCTTGCCCTGCTGCACCACCTTGTTGAAGGCCTGCGTGCGCTGGTTGCGGTCGATGTGGATCATGTCCAGCCGCCCGATGGCCCAGCCGAAGAAGGGCACGTGCAGCAGCTCCTTCTTGAATACGTAGGCCAGGGGGTGCGGCATGATCACCGGCATCAGGAAGGTCTCGTACGTGGACTGGTGCTTGACCAGCAGGATCGCGCCTTCGCTCTCGCCCTGCGGCAGGTTCTCCATGCCGGTCACCTCGGCGCGGATGCCCAGTACCACCCGCGCGCCACTGATGCACAGCGACAGCCAGGCCCGCGCAATGCGGTACAGCGGCACACCGCGCACGCCCAGCAGCGTGCCCAGCATGATGGCCAGCGCGTAGGGCACCACGGTGATGCCCATCCAGAGAAGGTGAATGACGGAGCGAAGAAAAGCCATTTTTACAGTCTTTTTGGCCGCCAGGGCTTACCAGTAAAGCGCCAGCAGCTATTAATCAAGTAGCAATCACAGGGTGCGCCCCCTGCCCCGCCAGCGGCAACGGGGCTGCGGCCCCTGCACCCACCGGCTGCACCACGGGCAGCAACTGGTCCACAAAGTCGCCCAGGCTGGCGTGCACCACCGTGCCCGGCGGGAGCCCCACCGGCAGCGGCCCGCCCGGCACCACCTCGGCCGAACGCCCCGTGCACACCAGGTGCACCCGCGCACCCAGGGCGGCACCCGCCTGCAGATGGGCCACGCAGCTACCCACCACGCGCATGTCATGCCGCTCCACCCCATAGCGCTCGCCGATCTGCTCCAGCAGGCCCGGCGCCGGTTTGCGGCAGGCGCAGTTCTCATCGGCGGCATGCGGGCAATAGAACACGGCGTCGATCCGCCCGCCCACGGCCGCCAGCTGCCGGTGCATCTTGGCGTGGATGGCATTGAGCGCCACCACGTCAAACAGGCCCCGGCCCAGCCCGGGCTGGTTGGTGGCAACCACCACGTGCCAGCCCGCATGATTGAGCCGGGCAATGGCTTCCAGCGCGCCGGGCACGGCCATCCACTCGTCGGCCGAGGTGATGTATTCGTCCCCCAGCGGGTTGAGGGTGCCGTCTCGGTCCAGGATGACGAGTTTCATGGGGTAGGTTTCCCTTGTGAGAGCCGCCAGCCTACCAGCCCCAGGGTCACACGGCCAGGCGTGACAGGTCGGCCACGCGGTTCATCGCGTTGTGCAGCATCTTGAGCAGGCCCAGGCGGTTCATGCGCACGTCCAGCTGTTCGGCGTTGACCATCACGTCGTCAAAGAACGCATCCACCGGGGCGCGCAACACGGCCAGGGTCTGCAGGCTGCCGGTGTAGTCACCGGCGTCGAACTGGGTATTAGCCTCGGGTACGAAGCGTTGCAGCGCGGTGTACAGGTCCTGCTCGGCTTTTTCCTGCAACAGGTTGGGGTTGACGTGAGCGTCCACCGGGCCTTCGACCTCGGCCTTCTTGAGGATGTTGCCCACGCGCTTGTTGGCAGCTGCCAGGGCCGGACTTTCGGGCAAGGCGGCAAAGGCGCGCACTGCCGCAAGCTGCTTCTCGACCAGGGCCAGGCGCTGCGGGCGCAGGGCCAGCACGGCATCCACTTCTTGCGCGCTGTAGCCTTGCTCGCGCAGGCTGCCGGCGAGGCGGTCGTAGATGAAGTCGGCCAGAGCCGCTGAAGCATCGGTGATCTTGTCGCCAAAGGCAGGCACTGCACCGGCCAGCAGCGCGCTCAGGTCCAGCGGCAGGTCTTTTTCGACCAACATGCGGATCACGCCCAGTGCATGGCGGCGCAGTGCGAACGGGTCACGGTCGCCCGTGGGCAGGTTGCCGATGCCGAACATGCCCACCAGGGTTTCGAGCTTGTCGGCCAGGGCCACCACCACACCCGCCGTGTTGCGCGGCAGCGCATCGCCCGCAAAACGGGGCTTGTAGTGGTCTTCAATGGCGTTCGCCACGGTCTCGCCCAGGCCGTCGTTCAGGGCGTAGTAGCCGCCCATGATGCCCTGCAGCTCGGGGAACTCGCCCACCATGTCGGTCACGAGGTCGGTCTTGGCCAGTTGCGCAGCTTTGTCGGCATCAGCGACCAAGGCCGCGTCGCCCAACTGCGTGGCAATGGCCTTGGCGATGGCGCGCACGCGCTCCACACGTTCCCCCTGCGTGCCCAGCTTGTTGTGATAGACCACCTTGGAGAGGCCTTCAACGCGCGAGGCCAGGGTCTTTTTGCGGTCCTGGTCAAAGAAGAACTTGGCATCGGCCAGGCGCGGGCGCACCACGCGCTCGTTGCCGCCGGTCACAAAACTCGTGTCTTCGGGGCTGATGTTGCTGACCACCAGGAACTTGTTCGTCAGCTTGCCTGATGCGTCGAGCAGCGGGAAATACTTCTGGTTGGCCTTCATCGTGAGGATGAGGCACTCTTGCGGCACGCCCAGGAACTGCTCTTCAAACTGGCAGATGACCACGTTGGGGCGCTCGACCAGCGCGGTCACCTCGTCGAGCAGGGCTTCGTCTTCGATGGGGCGGGCGCCGTTGCCCACCGTGGCGGCAGCAGCGGCCAGCTGGCGGGCGATCTCGGCCTTGCGCTCGGCAAAGCTGGCGATCACCGCGCCGTCTTTCTTCAGCGTGGCGGCGTAGCTGTCGGCATCGGCCAGCACCACGGGCGACACGGCGGCTTCAAACCGGTGGCCAGTGGTGCTGTTGCCCGCCATGAGGCCCAGCGCCTTCACGGGCACCACGGTACTGCCATGCAGCGCCACCAAGCCGTGTGCGGGGCGCACAAAGTTCACGCTGGTCCAGCCGGGCAAAAAGTTGTCCATACCGCAGTCGGTTTCGAGCTGGTAGCTCATCACCTTGGGGATGGGGAGCTTGGCAATCGCTTCATCCAGCGCCTTTTGCAGGCCCGCCGCCAGCGTGGCACCGGCCACCACGCTGTCGTAGAACAGGGCTTCGGCCTTGCCGTCCTGCGCGCGCTTCAAGGCGGCCACGGCGGCTGCGGGGTTGGACACATCGGCGCCCAGCGCCTGCAGCTTTTTCAGCAGCGCAGGCGTGGCGTTGCCGCTGGCATCCAGGCCCACGGTCACGGGCATCAGCTTTTGCTGTACGGCCTTGTCAGCAGCCTTGTCGGCCACGGCGGTCACATGCGCGGCCAGGCGGCGGGGCGATGCAAAGGGCGTGACGGCGGAAGCGGCTGTGGCCAGGCCCTGCGCCTTGAGCTGATCTGCCATCACGGTGGCGAAGGCATCGCCCAGCTTCTGCAGCGCCTTCGGAGGCAATTCTTCGACAAACAGTTCAACGAGGAGGTTTTGGGTCGTCATGTTCTTGTTCTTTCGCTCGTTCACGCGGCCTTTTTGACCATCTGTTCCACCCACTCGCGCGGCGCCATCGGGAAGCCCAGGCGCTCGCGGCTCTCGTAGTAGCTTTGCGCCACGGCACGGGCCAGGTTGCGGATGCGGCCAATGTAGGCGGCACGCTCGGTCACGCTGATGGCGCCGCGTGCATCGAGCAGGTTGAAGCTGTGCGCGGCCTTGAGCACCTGCTCGTAGGCGGGCAGCGCCAGCTGCTGCTCCATCAGGTACTTGGCCTGCTTTTCGTGCGCGTTGAAGGCCGTGAACAAAAAGTCCGCGTCGCTGTGCTCAAAGTTGTAGGTGGACTGCTCCACCTCGTTTTGCTTGTACACATCGCCGTAGCTCAGGGTGTCGGTCCACTTGAGGTTGTAGACGTTGTCCACGCCCTGCAGGTACATGGCCAGGCGCTCCAGGCCGTAGGTGATCTCGCCCGTGGCGGGCTTGCAGTCGATGCCGCCCACCTGCTGGAAGTAGGTGAACTGGGTCACCTCCATGCCGTTGAGCCAGACCTCCCAGCCCAGGCCCCAGGCGCCGAGCGTGGGGTTCTCCCAGTCGTCTTCGACAAAGCGGATGTCGTTCTTTTTCAAATCGAACCCCAGGGCTTCAAGACTGCCCAGGTACAGCTCCAGGATGTTGGCGGGTGCGGGCTTGAGCACCACCTGGTACTGGTAGTAGTGCTGCAGGCGGTTGGGGTTCTCGCCGTAGCGGCCGTCCTTGGGGCGGCGGCTGGGCTGCACGTAGGCGGCCTTCCAGGGCTCTGGGCCGATGGCGCGCAGGAAGGTGGCGGTGTGGCTGGTGCCCGCACCCACCTCCATGTCGTAGGGCTGGAGCAGTGCGCAGCCCTGGGCGTCCCAGTACGACTGCAGCTTGAGGATGATTTGTTGGAAGGTCAACATGCGTTGGTGTGCGCGGTGCAAACCGCGCAGGAAGGGGGTGTTGGAACCATGGCGCGCCAGACACGCGCGCAAACATCGGATTTTACGGCCCCACAACGCTATCGGCCCGCCTGCCCCGCAGGACAGACGGGCCGCAAGGCCTCAAGGGGGATTTCAGTAGCTCCAGGCGCGAGCGCTAGCCGCGACGCATAAATCTGGCTCGGCCCAAGCCAGAAGCCACCGTGCAAGGGCCGCCCCGCCGCACGGGTGGCGTCCCCCTGCCCGCATCGCACAGCAATGCGAGAGCGGGGGGAAGCGGCGCAGCCGCTCAGGGGGGTCTCAGGCTATCCAGCGCCGCAGCACCAGGCTGGCATTGGTGCCACCAAAGCCAAAGCTGTTGGACAGAACCGTGGTGAGCTCGGCGTCGCGCGTCTGCGTGACCAGCGGCATGTTGCCAAGCGCCGGGTCCGGCGTTTCGACATTGGCCGAACCGGCGATGAAGCCTTTGTTGAGCATGATCACGCAGTAGATCGCCTCCTGCACGCCAGTGGCGCCCAGCGAATGCCCGGTGAGCGACTTGGTGGACGAGAACGGCGGCACCTTGTCGCCAAACAGCGCCTGCATGGCACGCACTTCCTGCATGTCGCCCACCGGCGTGGAGGTGCCATGGGTGTTGATGTAGTCGATGGGGGCATCCAGCCCCTGCATGGCCTGCTGCATGCAGGCAATGGCGCCGTCGCCCGAGGGGGCCACCATGTCTTCACCGTCGCTGGTGGCGCCAAAGCCCACCACTTCGGCCAGGATGGTGGCGCCACGGGCCTGGGCGTGCTCCAGGCTCTCCAGCACCACCGCCCCGCCGCCACCGGCGATCACAAAACCATCGCGGTTCGCGTCGTAGGCGCGCGAGGCTTTCTCGGGGGTGTCGTTGTACTTGCTGGACATGGCACCCATGCCGTCAAACAGCAGCGACATGCCCCATGAGAGTTCCTCGCCGCCGCCCGCAAACATCACGTCCTGCATGCCCCAGGCAATCTGCTGCGCGGCCACGCCAATGCAGTGGGCCGACGTAGAGCAGGCCGAGGTGATGGAGTAATTGATGCCCTTGACCTTGAAATTGGTGGCCAGGCACGCGGACACGGTGGAGCTCATGCAGCGCGTGACCTGGTACGGGCCCACGCGGCGGATGCCCTTGTCGCGCAGCGTGTCGGCTGCTTCGATCTGGTTGGCGGGTGAGCCGCCGCCCGACCCCATGATGAGGCCCGTGCGCGGGTGGCTCACCTGTTCGGGCGAAAGGCCTGCTTGCTTGATAGCGTCTTCCAGCGCGATCTGCGCATAGGCCGCCGCATCGCCCATGAAGCGCAGCTGCTTGCGGTCGATGCGCGCCTCGATGTCGATCTCGGGCGCGCCGCCCACCTGGCTGCGCAGGCCCAGTTCCTTGAACTTTTCCACGGCCTTGATGCCGCTGGTGCCCGCACGCAGCGAGGCCTCCACGGTGGCCAGGTCGTTGCCAATGCACGAGACGATGCCCGCGCCGGTGATGACTACGCGCTTCTTGGTGGTCGTCATGCTGCGTCCTTGCCGTCTTCCTCGCGTTTGAACAGGCCCACACGCAGGTCGTTGGCTACATAGATTTCCTTGCCATCGGCCAACAGGCGGGCATCGCCAATGGCCATGACCAGCTTGCGCTTGATGACGCGCTTGATGTCGATTTCGTAGGTGACCAGCTTCACATCGGGGCCCACTTCGCCGGTGAACTTGACCTCGCCCGCGCCCAGCGCGCGGCCCCGGCCCGGCAGCTGCAGCCAGGTCAGGTAAAAGCCGATGAGCTGCCACATGGCGTCGAGCCCCAGGCAGCCGGGCATGACGGGGTCGCCCTGGAAATGGCAGGCAAAAAACCACAGGTCGGGTTTCACGTCAAGTTCGGCGCGGATCTTTCCCAGCCCGTGCGCGCCACCATCGCTGTCGATGTGCGTGATGCGGTCAAACATCAGCATGGGCGGCAGCGGCAGGCGCCCGCTGTCGGCGCCGAACAGCCGGCCCTCGCCGGAGGCGATCAGTTGTTCGTAGGAAAAGGAATCTGCCATTTTCAGTCGTGCTCCAGAACAGCGGTTGCCCCGCCTCAAATCGTCATTGTTCGCAATACAGGCCCGGCTTGCGGGCCCCTATTATCAAGGCATAGGGAGCCGCCTCTAAACAATGCCCTGCGGTGGCGCCCGACCAACCCGGCGCGCACCTGACGTGGATCAACCCCGCACGCCCCCGCGCTGGCGCCTGTGGAGCAGCCATGCCACCAGCAGCGCCAGGCCGCCGGTCATCCACAGCGGCAAGAGGCCCCAGCGCGATACCCACCAGGCATACGGCGTGATGTGCCAGCCGCGCTGGGCGTCCAGCCCCCGGCCTTGCACCTCGCCCCTGAGCACACCGCGGGTGTGGCGCGCCAGCTGGTGCGTAACCACGCCGCGGTGGTCGATGATGGCCGTGGCGCCGGTGTTGGTGGCGCGCACCATGGGGCGCTCGAACTCCAGAGCGCGCATGCGGCTGATATGCAGATGCTGATCGATGGCCACGGTGTTGCCAAACCAGCCAATGTTGCTGAAGTTGACGAACACCGTGGGCGCCTGGGCCGGGTCGATGAAACGTGCGCCCAGCTCTTCGCCAAACAGGTCTTCGTAACAGATGTTGGGGGCGATGCGCTGGCCTGCCCACGCAAAGGAGGGCTGCGCAACCAGGCCCCGGTTGAAATCGCCCAGGGGGATGTTCATCATGGCCGTGAACCACCTGAAGAACGGCGGAATGAATTCGCCGAACGGCACCAGGTGGTGCTTGTCATAGCGGTACGGTGCCGCCAGCGTGGTGGGGCCCAGGCCCAGCACCGAGTTGGTGTAGCCCTGCACTTCGTCGCCCAGCGGGATGCCCAGCAGCGCGGCCTGCGCGCCCTGCGCCCCTTGCGCGTAACGCTGCTGCAAGCCTTCCAGGTACCCCGGGCTCAGTTGCTGGGGCAGCAGCGGAATGGCCGTTTCGGGCGCCACCACCAGGTCAGCGCGGGCATCGCGCAGCGCCTGCGCATACCACTGCAGGGCCAACGGTACGCCGCTGCCCGGCTGGAATTTTTCGTCCTGCGGGATGTTGCCCTGCAGCAGCTCCAGGCTGAGTGATGGGACGGCTGGCTGCACGGGTGTGCCACAACCGCTGATAGCGCAATGGCGGCCCCAGGTGGCTGCGGCCAGCAGCGCCGCCAGTGCCACCAGCCCGGCCCACACGCGCGCACGCCGCAAGTCGGCACTGCGCAGCTGCACGGCCCCCATGGCCAGCATCGCGGCCACGGCGCCGACACCGTACACGCCCACGCTGCGCGCCAGCACGCCCAGCGGCCCATCCACATGCGCGTAACCGCCAGCCCCCCAGGGGAAGCCCGTCCACAGCGTGCCACGTGCCAGCTCCGCCAGCAGCCAGAATGCTCCGAAAACAATAGCTGTCAGCGCTTTACTGGTAAGCGTGAGACGGCAAAAAAGCCCCAAAACCGCTGCATAGTAGCTGGCCAGGAACGCCGCCAGGCCCAGCACCGCAGCCACCGCCAGTGGCGCGGCCAGCCCGCCGTAGGTGTGCATGGAGATGAAGAGCCACCAGAAGGTGCCGGCCAGCCAGGCGGTGGCGAACAGCCCGCCCAGTAGCGCGCCGCGCTGCCAGCGTACACAGGCTGCCGGGTGTGGGCGCACCAGCCAGGCCAGCACGGCCAGCGAGGCGATCTGCAACCACCACAGGGGCTGGCCGTTGCCCGGCCAGGCCAGCGACGCCGCCTGCGCGGCACCGGCAGCCACGGCCAGCAGCGCCTGCAAGGCCAGCGGTGGCCCCGCCATGGACACAGCGCGGCCCATCAGTCGCTGGTGCTGGCGTCTTCGACGCGCGACACCTTGAACCAGCGCACGGCGCCGCCCTTGGTGTGCAGCACGACGAAATGCAGCCCGCTGAGCTGCAGGTGCTCGCCCCGTTTGGGCACGTGGCCCATTTCGTGGGCGATCAGGCCACCGATGGTGTCGAACGACTCATCGGGGTCGCTGCCCTTGACCTGTACGTCGAACGCTTCGGAGACACGCTCCACCGAGGTGTCGCCACTGACGCGGTAGGTGTGGTCGGCCAGGCCGAAGATGTCGCCGTTGTCCTCGGGGATGTCAAACTCGTCCTCAATCTCGCCGACGATCTGCTCAAGCACGTCCTCGATGGTGATCAGCCCAGCCACACGGCCGAACTCGTCGATCACGATGGCCAGGTGGTTGCGGTTGCCGCGAAACTCGCGCAGCAGGTCGTTCAAGCCCTTGCTTTCAGGCACGAAGACTGCGGGGCGCAGCAGGGTGCGGATGTTCAGCTCGGGCGACCGCTGCAGCTTGAGCAGATCCTTGGCCATGAGGATGCCGATGATGTTGTCCCGCTCGCCCTGGTACACCGGAAACCGCGAGTGCGCGGTGTTGATGACCAGGTGCAGCATCTCGTCAAACGGCGCCTCGATGTTGACGAGGTCCATGCGGGGCGCAGCCACCATCACATCGCCTGCGGTCATGTCGGCCATGCGGATCACGCGCTCCAGCATCACGCGCGATTCGGCTCCAATGACCTGGTTGTCCTCGGCGTCGGCCAGGGCACCGATGAGCTCTTCGGTGGAATCAGGGCCGGGGTGGATGAACTCGGCAACCTTTTGCAGAAAGGTGCGCTTGTCTTCCTTTTCGGGCGCTCGCCCGGGATGCGGATCTGACACTGTTTGAGAGCGTGCGCGCGGTAGTGGGTCGGGCCCCAAGGATAGCGGATTGTGGTGTCAGCCCGTCCAGGGGCTGCGCCGGTGGCTATTCGGCCGACTGGTGGCGTGCGTGCTGCACGCCGCTGCGCACTTCCTGCACGCTGGCCAGGAAATCCCAGAACTGCTTGGCCTGCTTCTTGATCTGGTAGTCCACCTCGGCGAACTGCTGCTCCACCATTTCGGTCATGCGCGTGTCCAGGTTGGCCGGCTCGATCTGCAGATAGGCCTCGGACTCCGAGCCATCGCGGCGCACCGTGGCGCCCGCCTTGCGCGCGATTTTCAGCATCGCGGTGTTTTCGGACAGCGCGTGGATGAACACCATGTTCACGCCCTCGTTGCGGGCGTGCATCACGGCCCGCTCGAACAGGCGCGCCCCGAAGCCGCGCCCGCGCGCCTGCTTGAGCACCGACACGCCGAATTCGGCGCAGTGCTTATATTCCGGGTGCTCCGAAAAGGCCAGGTGCGCCATGGCGATGAGTTCAAGCCGGCGGTTGTAGATGCCAAAGATCTCGTCGCGGTCGAAATCCAGCTGCTCGGCATAGCGGCGGATCTGCTCGTCATTGGCCGCATAGCCAAAGCGCAGGTAACGGTCTTCAGGCTCGAGCTGAAGCAGGTGCTGGGTGATCCGCTCGCGGTACGAGGGGCCCAGGGCACGAATGGGAACCATCACGGGCACCTCCTTCTTGACGCCATGTTCAGGGGCGACAACGCCGCCGGTGACGGGACGCAGCATGTCTCGGCCTGCGTACCAGGATGCTTTGAGCCAGTCTTTTGTTGCGATCATGCGGGTAAATATAAGGGTTTTCCCTCAGCAACTCCAGCCAAATTTGCTGCGCTGCAACAAAATAGTGGCTTCTCTCAAATACACACAAAATCAGGCTCCAGCGCTTTACTGACAAGCGCCAACAGCTATGAAGGATATAGCAACAGGCCCGGTGTGCAGTCGCTTGGGAGACCGCCAGCCGCCCCGTGGACCATGGGTGCGCAGGGTATCGCGGCTTGCGGCCCGATGGCAAGCGCCCGCCCTGCTGCGTCAGACAGGAACGGCGGTGGTGGCCTTGACGCGGTCCAGCACAAAGCTGGTCTTGCAGTCCTGCACGCTGGGGTGCTTGAGCAGGGTGTCCATGATGAAGCGGCTGTAGTGCGCCATGTCGGCCACCACCACGCGCAGCAGGTAGTCCATCTCGCCGGTGAGCGAGGCGCATTCGACCACCTCGGGCCAGGTCTGCACACTGGCGCGGAACAGGTCCATGGGGTTGCGCTTGTGGCTCTCGGTGTGCTTTTCGAGCCGCACGTTCAGGTACGCCGTGAGTCCCAGGCCGACGGCCTCCGGCGACACCAGCGCCACATAGCGCTGGATCACGCCGCTGTCTTCCAGGCGCTTGACCCGACGCAGCACCGCGCTGGGCGACAGGCCCACCTGTTCGCCAATGACGTCATAGGTTTCTCTGCCGTTGTCTTGCAGGCGGCGCAGGATGGCCCTGTCCAGCTTGTCGAGTGCGTTGAAACCATTCATGGCGCAGGATTTTACGAAACACCGCGCCGGCCCCGCATTCCACACCGCGGGCACGGGTATGTCCCGATAGTGACTCCCTGCGCCCAATAGAAAAATTGATCCTGCAAAAAAGAACGGTCGTTCGTTTTTGCACCATAAGAAACCATACCAACGGAGACAAACACATGACCGGATTTTTCAGCCGCTTTTTGCGGCGACTGTTGCTGGCGGCCACGGCGGGGCTTTTGCTCATGGGCGCCAATGCCCAGGCACAGAGCGGCTACACCCAGACGCGCTACCCCATCGTGCTGGTGCACGGCCTTTTTGGCTTTGACTCGGCCCTGGGAATCGACTACTTCTACGGCATTCCCGACGCCCTGCGCCAGGGCGGCGCCAGGGTGTACGTGGCGCAGGTGTCGGCCGCCAACAGCACCGAGGTGCGCGGCGAGCAGTTGCTGGCCCAGGTCAAGACCATCCTGGCCATCACCGGCGCTGCCAAGGTGAACCTGGTGGGCCATTCGCACGGTGGCCCCACCACGCGCTATGTGGCCGGAGTCGCCCCCCAGCTCGTGGCCTCCGTGACATCGATTGGTGGCGTGAACCGGGGCTCGCGCGTGGCCGACATCCTTCGGGGCGTGGCGCCCGCGGGCTCGGTGTCGGAGGTGGTGGCCAGCGCCGCCGCCAGGGCGCTGGTGGGCCTGATCAACCTGACCTCCGGCGGTACCGGCTTGCCCCAGATGCCCACGGCAGCGCTGGACTCGCTGACCACCGCAGGCTCGGCCAAGTTCAACAGCCGCTTCCCGCACGGCGTGCCCACCTCGGGCTGCGGCAACGGCGCCGAGCTGGTGAACGGCGTGCGCTACTACTCCTGGACCGGCACCCTGCCCCTGACCAACGTGCTCGACGCCAGCGACGCCCTGCTGGCCACGCTGAGCCTCACCTTTGGCGAATCCAACGACGGCCTGGTATCGGCCTGCTCGTCGCGCCTGGGCAAACACCTGGGCGACTACCGCCAGAACCATCTGGACGAAGTCAACCAGCTGCTGGGCCTGCGCGACTGGTTCTCTACCGACCCCGTCACGCTGTACCGCCAGCACGCCAACCGCCTCAAATCGGTGGGCCTGTAAGCCATGAAGGCCGCGCGCGCCCTCAGTGCAGGGGTGGCCCTTGCCGCCGCCACGGCCGCCGTGGTGTGGTGGCTCGGGGCGCCCGGTCTGCCGGACGCCGCATCCACGCCAACCCCGCAGGGTGCGGCCGCCGCGCCCGCCGGGGGTGCGATGCTTGCGGGGATATCGCAGCCGGCGCGGCCCATGGAGGACAGCTTTTTTGCCCCCGGCCGCGCCGCGGTGGCCGACCACAGCGCAGACCCGCTGCTGGTGCACGGCCTGCGCGACACGCTGGAAGCCCTGCTCCTGGAAGCGCGGGCCGAGGATGCGAGCGACCCCGCCGCGCTCAAGCAGCGGCTGGCGGCGCTGGTAGGCCAGCACTTTTCTGCAGATCTGGCCACCCGCGCGCTGGCACTGGCCGAGCGCTACGTGGACTACCGGGTGGCGCTGGGCCAATTGCGCTCGCCCCAGGACATGAACGACCCCGCCGCCCTGCGCGAGGCGCTTCAGGCACGGCACCGGGTGCGCCAGCAGTTTTTTGACGGCCCCGAGTACGACGCTTTGTTCGCCCGCGAGGCAGACCTGGACCGCTACACCCTGGCGCGCCTGGAGATTGCGCACAACCCCGGCCTCACTGCCGAGCAACGCGCCCAGGCGCTGCGCGATGCAGACAACGAACTGCCCGAGGCACGCCGCGCCGAGCGCGCCGCCGCCACCGTCCACCTCGACGCCGCGGCCCAGACCGCCACGTTCAACGCCCAGAACACCGACGAACGCACCCGCCACGCCGCGCGCAGTGCCCGCTACGGCGAGGCCGCCGCCCACAACATGGCCCGGCTCGACCGGGAAGAACAGCACTGGCAGCAGCGGCTGGCGCAATACGACCAAGCGCGTGCGCAGCACGGCGATGGCCCCGGCCTGCAGCAGCTGCGCCAGCAGCTCTTCAGCGAACAGGAGCAGCCCCGCATCGAAGCCGCACTGGCTTTGCGCAAGCTGCAGTCCGCTGCGCCCGGCTCCTGACAAGGCGGCCTCCACGGCGCTTTCCAAGCGCAACAAGTGCGCCAAAGATTGACGATTCACAATATTCCTGCAAATCAAGCGCCGCCGGCTCTTGATTTCGCCAGAAACATGAGGCAGGGCGCGCCTACAGTCCATGACATTCATCAACGACGAATGCCGGAGACACCCATGAACGCCGCCTTGCCGCAACAAACCGCCGCCCAGCTCGACGCCTGGGACAACCCCATGGGCCTGATGGGCTTCGAGTTCGTCGAATTCACCTCGCCCCAGCCGGGCGTACTGGAGGCGGTGTTTGAAAAGCTGGGCTTCACGCTCGTGGCCAGGCACCGCTCCAAGGACGTGGTGCTGTACCGCCAGAACGGTATCAACTTCATCCTGAACCGCGAGCCCCACAGCCAGGCGGCTTACTTTGGCGCCGAGCACGGCCCCTCGGCCTGCGGCCTGGCGTTCCGCGTGAAGGACGCGCACAAGGCCTACCAGCGTGCCCTGGAGCTGGGCGCCCAGCCCATCGAGATCCCCACCGGCCCCATGGAACTGCGCCTGCCCGCCATCAAGGGCATCGGCGGCGCGCCGCTGTACCTGATCGACCGGTTTGAAGACGGCAAGTCCATCTACGACATCGACTTCGAATTCATCGAAGGTGTGGACCGCCGCCCCGTGGGCCATGGCCTGAACGAGATCGACCACCTCACGCACAACGTGTACCGCGGCCGCATGGGCTTCTGGGCCAACTTCTACGAGAAGCTGTTCGGCTTTCGTGAGATCCGCTACTTCGACATCCAGGGCGAATACACCGGCCTCACCAGCAAGGCCATGACGGCGCCCGACGGCAAGATCCGCATCCCGCTGAATGAAGAGTCCAAGCAGGGCGGCGGGCAGATCGAAGAGTTTTTGATGCAGTTCAACGGCGAAGGCATCCAGCACATCGCGCTGATCTGCGACGACATTCTGTCCACCGTGGACAAGCTCGGCCTGGCCGGCGTGCCCATGGCCCCAGCCCCCAACGACATCTACTACCAGATGCTGGAAGGTCGCCTGCCTGGCCATGGACAGCCCGTGGGCGAACTGCAGTCGCGCGGCATCCTGCTCGATGGCACCACGGCCGACGGTACACCGCGCCTGCTGCTGCAGATTTTCTCGACCCCCATGCTGGGCCCCGTGTTCTTCGAATTCATCCAGCGCAAGGGCGACTACCGCGACGGCTTCGGCGAAGGCAACTTCAAGGCACTGTTCGAATCGCTGGAGCGCGACCAGATCGCCCGCGGCGTGCTTGAGGCCAAGAAGGCCTGAGAGGGAGTGAGCGCCATGACCACCGAGTCTGTCGTCAAACCCGTCGTATACGGCGCGAGCGACCGCCCTCCGCGCGGCGACTACAGCCGCGCCAATGCCGACTACACCTGCAACCAGGACTACGCGAGCTACACCGCCGCCGACCACGACACCTACCGCCGCCTGTACGAACGCCAGCGCGCGCTGCTGCCGGGCCTGGCGAGCCAGGCGTTTATCAACGCCCTGCCCTCACTGGGCGCGAGCGACCGCATCCCACGCTTTGAAGAGGTGAACGAGCGCTTGTACAAAGCCACCGGCTGGGAGCTGGTGGGCGTGCCGGGGCTGATCCCGGAGGTGCCGTTTTTCACCCTGCTGGCCAACCGCAAGTTCCCGGTGACGGACTGGATCCGCAAGCCCGAGGAGTTCGAATACATCGTCGAGCCCGACATTTTTCACGACCTGTTCGGCCATGTGCCGCTGCTGTTCAACCCCGTGTTTGGCGACTATGTGCAGCGCTACGGCCAGGGCGGGCTGAAGGCGCAGGGGCTGGGGTCGTGCGAAATGCTTTCGCGTTTGTACTGGTACACGATCGAGTTCGGGCTGATCCGCGAGGCGGGGGAGCTGCGGGCGTATGGCGCTGGCATCCTGAGTTCGTCGGGCGAGCTGGCGTATTCGGTGCAGAGCCCGGAGCCGCAGCGCATTGCGCTGCAGCTGGAGCGCACCATGCGCACGCGCTACAAGATTGATACGTACCAGCAGACCTATTTTGTGATCGACAGTTTTGAGCAGCTGTTTGAGATGACGGCGGCGGACTTTGCGCCGATCTATGAGCGGCTGCGGGGGTTGCCGGAGTTTGCGGCGGATGAGCGGGAGGCCTTGGCGGCCTGACTTTTGATAAAAATGGCTGCTAGCGCCTATCCAACAAGCGTTAGCAGCTATTTTTTTGATAGCCAATCGACGTTCGGGCTGAGCTTTCTGAATCTTTGCATCTCACCGGCCGTTCAGGTTGGGCTTCTCGAAACCTGAGCGCGCTCGCAGGCTCGCGGATGGGCCGCATGCCGGGTTGACGGGCGGAGGCCGGGGTGTGCGCCCGGCGGCGCAGTAACTTTCTCTTGTCTCGCCAAGAGAAAGTCACCAAAGAGAAAGCGACCCTACTGTCTGCGACCCCTTCGCTGCGCTACGGGGCAACCTGGGGTGCTCGGTCACGGGGTGCGCCGTGGAACTCGCTTTGCGCTACGCGCGCCGCAGGCGCAAAGCGAGTTCCACGGCGCACCCCGCAACCGCCCCGCCGCAGGTTTGCCCCTTCGCAACGCGAAGGGGTCGCAGACTGGGGGTCGCCTTTCTTTTGGGTACTTTTCTTTGGCGAAGCAAAGAACAAGTACCTCGCCCGCCGGGGCGACTCCCGGCCTCCGCACTCACCACAAGCATGCGCTTCAAACCAGCGCGCCCAGGCTTCGACAGGCTCAGCCCGAACGGTAGACGGAAACTCGATGACTATGAAAACAATAGCTGCTAGCGCTTTATACATAAGCGCTAGAGGCCAAAACAATCAAAAAATCACCCCCACCCCATCTCCTCAAGACAAGCCTTCATCACTCCCGCATCAAACGCCATCTGCACATGCGCAACCCCCTGAACCAACCGGTTGTCCGCCCCCGGCAAACTGGCAGTGCTCGCCGGAAACACGATGTTGTCGCAGTTGGAATACCAGCACGTAAACAACGCAGCCCGCCCCGCAGGCTCGGCCCTCTGTAGCGCCAGCACCCAGTCCCCCGCCAGGCTCATCTGCCGCCCATTCACCGCCCGGCTGAAGCGCCCCAGCCATGTTCCGCCATGCGGCGTGCCCAGCGTCAACACCCGGTGCACCCGCCCATCGGCCTGGTGCGCGCGCAGCCACGCCCGCACCGCCAAGCCCCCCATGCTGTGGCAAAGCACCACCGGCGCCTGCCCCGTGGCGGCAGTTACCCGCAAGACAGCGTCTTCAATGATGTCCGCGTATTCGTCTATCGAGCCCATCACCGGCTCCAGATTGACCGCCACATGGGCATGGCCCTGGGCTTGCAGTGGCGCAAACCACGGCAGCCACAGGCCCCGGTTGCACATGAAGCCGTGCACCAGCACCACGCCGCGCTTGCCCGTTGGCTGGGCGGGCAGCCAGTCGGGCACGGACTGGTGGCGAAACGGCTGGCGCCAGCCAAAGACCTGCAGCGCCACCCACACCTCGGCCCACCAGGCACCCACCACCTGCGACAGGCGGGCGCGGGGCGCCGCGTCGGTACGGTTGGTGATGTGCATCAGCACAAACTCCACCGCCATCACCACCAGGAACATCCCCAGGGGCACCAAGGCGCCCAGCACGGCGCGCAGGGGTGAATGGGGCCACTGCCACACCAGCCAGGCGGCCATGGCCAGCAGGATGCACAGGAGAAGGATTCGTTGCCAGCGCGCAATCATGGTGATGGTGGTGAGGATGCAATGATGTAATCGACCAGCCGCATTGTGCGGCTTGGGCACCGCCCCGAGGCCATCAACACAACAGGAAGGACCCCGCCCCATGGATGCCGCCCAGACCATCCGCGATGCCATTGCCGACGTGACCGCCCTGCGCCTGCACCGCACGGGCGACCCGGCGCTGGGGGCGGCGGTGGGCAGCGTCAAGACGTTCCAGGCGCGGCGCTTTCGCGGCACCTATGCGGATCTGATGGCCTCGCCCTCGTTCGGCCCGGCGGCAGGTTTTTTTCTGGAGGAGCTGTACAGCGACACCGACTACACCGACCGCGATCTGCAGTTTGGCCGCATCGCGGGCACGCTGCAGACCATGTTCCCCCAGCCGGTGGTGAACACCGCCGTGGCCCTGGCCGTGTTGCACGCACAGACCGAAGAGCTGGACCAGGACATGGGCCGCGCATGGCTGGCGCAAGGGGCCGGGGCAGCCAGCGAGGTCGCTCGCTACACCACCGCCTGGCGCACTGTGGCCCAGCGCCATGCGCGCCAGCAGCAGCTGGAGCGCGTGCTGGCCATGGGCACCGACCTGGCGCGCCTCACGCGCACACCCGGCCTGCGGATGATGCTGCGCATGATGCGCGGCCCCGCCAACGCCGCGGGCATGGGGGCGCTGCAGAAGTTTCTGGAGGCGGGGTTTGACACCTTCGGCCAGCTTGCGCGCCAGCGCGGCGGGGTGGAGCAGTTTCTGGCCACCATCGAGCAACGCGAGCGGGCGCTGATGGACCTGCTCTTCGATGCCGACCCTGTCACCTGCGGGACCCAGCTCGCCAACACACTAGGACAAGCCCGATAGCCCGCAACGCGCCCGCCTTCCACAATCTGTGCCCACCTATCAATGGAATTTGGCGAGCACAAGGAAACAAGCGCATGGAAAAGATCTGGCTCAAGAGCTACCCCCCGGGCGTCCCGCATGACGTGCAGCCCGAGCAATACCGCTCTGTGGCCCACCTGCTGGAAGAGTCGTTCCGCAAACACGCAAAGAGCCCGTTTTCGGTCTGCATGGACCAGTGGATGAGCTATGGCGAGCTCGAGCGCCGCTCGGCCGCGCTGGGCGCCTACCTACAAAGCCTGGGGCTCGAGCCCGGCGCGCGCGTGGCCATCATGCTGCCCAACATCCCGCAGTTTGGCGTGACCATGGCCGCCGTGCTGCGCGCCGGCTACACCTGCGTGAACGTGAACCCGCTCTACACCGCGCGCGAGCTGCAGCACCAGCTCAAGGACTCGGGCGCCACGGCCATCGTGATCCTGGAGAACTTTGCCCACACGCTGGCTGAGGTCATTGACCACACGGCCGTGAAGCACGTGGTGATGGCCTCCATGGGCGACCTGCTGGGTTTCTGGTTTGGCAAATGGATCACCTTTGCCGTGCGGCATCTCGCCAAGATGGTGCCTGCGTATGAGCTGCCGCTGTCCAATGGCCGCAAGGTCGTCACCTTCAAGAAGGCGCTGTCGCTGGGCGAGCACAAGTCGCTCGCACCCAGCCAGGCCACGCTGGATTCGATTGCCTTCCTGCAGTACACGGGGGGCACCACGGGCCTGTCGAAAGGCGCTGTGCTCACCCACCGCAACATCGTGGCCGCCACGTTGCAGGCCGAGGCCTGGTTCACGCCCGCGCTGTCCAAGGTGGGCGATGTGAGCAAGGCCAACAGCATTGCCGCGCTGCCGCTGTACCACATCTTTGCGCTCACGCTGTGCCTGCTGGCCATTCGCCAGGGCTCCAGCCTCACGCTGATTCCCAATCCGCGCGACATTCCGAAGTTTGTCGCCGAGCTCAAGAAACGCCCCTTCCACATGCTGCCCGCAGTGAACACGCTGTTCAACGCGCTGCTGCAGAACCCGCAGTTCCGTGCACTCGATTTCTCGCACCTGTGCGTGTCGCAGGCCGGGGGCATGGCGGCCAGCGAAGGCACAGCCAAGCAGTGGCAAAAGGTGACCGGCAGCACCATGATCGAGGGCTGGGGCATGAGCGAGACCTGCGCCATTGGCACCAACAACCCGGTGAACAACACGTCGTTTAGCGGCAACATCGGCCTGCCGCTGCCGGGCATCGACATTGCCATCAAGGACGACGAAGGCAACAGCCTGCCCCAGGGCGAATCGGGCGAGATCTGCATCCGCGGCCCCAACGTGATGACGGGCTACTACAACCAGCCCGAAGAGAATGCCAAGGCCTTCACCCCAGACGGCTTCATGCGCACGGGCGACATCGGCATCATGGACGCGCAGGGTTTCACCCGCATCATCGACCGCAAGAAGGACATGATTTTGGTGAGCGGCTTCAACGTGTTCCCCAACGAGCTGGAGCAGGTCATCAGCATGTGCCCCGGCGTGGTCGAATGCGCGGCCATCGGCATTCCCGACGAAAAGCAGGGCGAAGCCATCAAGGTCTTCATCATCAAGAACGACCCGGCCCTGACGGAGGACGAGGTGGCCAACTACTGCCACCAGAACCTCACCGGCTACAAGCGCCCCAAGTACATCGAGTTCCGCGACGAACTGCCCAAGAGCAACGTGGGCAAGATCCTGCGGCGCGAGCTGCGGTCACCCACCGCGTAACGCACCGGGGGGCGCTGAGCTCCCTCACCCGCTTCACCGCTTTAACGCTTCTCCGCTACATATTCAAGGGCGCTTCGGCGCCCTTGTTGCAGCTCACACCAAGCCGGCCGTCACCGCGCCCTGGCCTTGCGCCTGTACAGTTGATTGCGGGTTTTGGAGGGCTTGGGCACCCCGGCGCGTGGGGTACGCTGGCGCGTTACCGCACGCCGTGGCGCCCTGCCGCTGCAATGACCACGCCCCCATGCCGCCCATGCCCCTCACTCCCGCCCCTCACGCGCTTCTTCCCCCTGCCATCACCGTCCTGGAACGCGGCTGGCTGTCGGCTAACAACATCCTCTTCATCGGCCAGCACGACACCGCACTGGTGGACACCGGCTACTGCAGCCATGCGGAGCAGACCGTGGCGCTGGTGCAGGATGCGCTCGGCGGGCGGGCGCTGGACCGGTTGCTCAACACCCACCTGCACAGCGACCACTGCGGAGGCAACGCCGCACTGCAACGTGCATGGCCTGCCGTGCACACGGCCATCCCCCCCGGCCAGGCCACCCACGTGCGCCAGTGGGACGCCTATGCGCTGAGCTACACCCCCACCGGCCAAGAATGCCCGCAGTTCCGGTTTGAGGCGGTGCTGGAGCCGGGCTCCAGCGTGCTGCTGGGCGATACCACGTGGCAGGTGCATGCTGCGCCCGGCCACGACCCCCATTCGGTGGTGTTGTTCGAGCCCCGGGACCGCATCCTGATCTCGGCCGACGCACTGTGGGAAAACGGTTTTGGCGTGGTGTTTCCCGAGCTGGAGGGTGACGATGCGTTTGCCGAAGTCGCCGCCACGCTGGACGTGATCGAAAAGCTCTCGCCCCGGGTGGTCATCCCCGGCCACGGCCCCGTGTTTGCCGACGCCCCGCGCGCCATTGACGGGGCGCGACGGCGCCTGGACGGTTTCGTGCGCAACCCCGGCAAACACGCACTGTATGCCGCCAAGGTGCTGCTCAAGTACAAGCTGCTCGAATGGCAGCAGATCCGCATGGAAGACCTCACAGCCTGGGCGCAGGCCACGCCCTACTTCGGCATGCTGCGCGAAACCCATTTCGGCGGTCAGGCCGAAGGCGAATGGCTCGCCCATCTGGCCGATGAACTGGTGCGCGCTGGGGCGGCGGTGCGGCAGGGGGAGATGCTGCACAACGTGTGATGGGGCTGTGCGGGGTGTGGGGCGGCTTTGGCCACACAGCGACCCCAAACCCCGATCAATGCTTGAACTGCTTGTCGCAACCCGTGACGTGGTTGTTGCTGCTGGACATGCACTGGTAAAACGACTTCTTGTTCCCCGCCGCCCCCTGGCAGTCCGAAACGCTGTACTTGCCCTTGGCCTCGCGGATCTTGGGGGCCGCCTTGTCGAAGTCGGCCTGCGCCATGTAGCCGTCGCGCACGTTCTTCTGGCCCACTTCCAGCATCAGGTCGGCCTGGTATTGGATGTTGTCCACAGCCGCGGTGCAGTTCAGCGGCACCTGCTTGCTGTCCACCTTGCCCAGAGAATCCTTGAGGGCCTTGCCGAACTCCGCCACGTCCTTGGGAACCTTCTTGGTGCCGTCGGGGTTGTATTCCTGTTGGGCACGGGCGCTGGCGCTGCCCTTGCCGGCCGCACCCGCGCCGCCGCTGGTACCGTTGCTGCCTTGCAGCTTGAGGGGCGCGGCGTCCGGCTTGGCGGGCGGTGGCTGTGATCCGTAGTGGGTCTTGCCGTTCTCGTCCACCCATTTGTAGACCGGCTGCGCCTGGGCAGCCCCGCAGGTCGCCCACAGCATGAGTCCGATGGCCGCAGCAGCCACCATCTCTTTGCGCTTTGTCATCCCTCTCCTCCCAAAAAATCACAATCAAATCAGGCTTCAGCGCTTATCGACCAAGCGCTGACAGCTCTAATATTTATAGCAAAACCGTTATTCTTCCATTCACCGCCTGCCCCAGTCTTCGGCAACCCCTGCGTCAAGGCAGGTCCTTGTTCACCTCGGGCGCGGCCGCATCACGCGGGCCGATGGTACCGAGGCGTGTCTTGAGCGACTGCGGCTGGCCGGTGAGCATGGCCGCGTAGTTGGTGGTGTTGGACAGCACCTTCTTCACGTAGTCGCGCGTTTCGGCAAAGGGCACGTTCTCGGCCCAGATGGCGGCATCCAGCACGGGGCCGTTGCGCCAGCTGCGCGGGCGGCCGGGGCCGGCGTTGTAGGCCGCGGCGGCCATGGGCATGGAGCCCGCAAAATCATCCAGCGCCAGCTTGAGGTAGGCCGTGCCGATGGCGATGTTGGTGTCGCGGTCGTTGATCTGGTCGGCGGTGAAGTTGGTCATGCCGATCTTGCGGGCCGTCCAGCGCGCCGTGGCGGGCATGACCTGCATGAGGCCCGATGCGCCGACGTGCGAGCGCGCATCCATGATGAAGCGGCTTTCCTGGCGGATCAGGCCGTACACGTAGGCCGGGTCCAGGCCGATGGCGTTGGCACGCTCCACCACCGCGCTGCGAAACGGCGTGGGAAAGCGCTGCGCGACATCGACGACGCTCTTGGTGCGTTCGCTGGTGTTGATGCAGCGGTCCCACACCTCGCGCTGGCAGGCGAAGTCGGCGGCGGCCAGCAGCTCGCGGTCGCCCATGCCGCCGCTTTGGTGCAGGTTGGTGGTGTAGTTCCATTCGCGCACACCTTCGCCACGCAGCCCGAGCAGGATGGCGTACAGGCCACGGTTGAGGCCCGGGTTGGCGCGGGCTGCGGCCTTTTCCTCGGCCGTCAGCGGCGCGGGTGCGGGCGGTGTGGTGATGCGCTGGCCCAGTTCCTCCAGCGCCAGCTGTTCGTAAAAACCGCGGGTGCTGGCAATGCCTTCCAGCAGCTGGCGCGCCTCGGTGCGGTCCGCCTCGCTGGGCTTGCCCGCTAGCAGCGCGCGCGCCTTCCAGTACACCCAGGTGCTGTCCTGGCGGGCCTCGTCGCTCATGGCGTCCACGGCATTGCTCACCGTTTTCCATTGGCCGGCGCGCAAGGCGGCGCGCACCTTCCAGCCCAGCAAGTCGTCGTTGAGGTGGCTGCTGCGCGTCACGTTGGAGAAATAGCCGTGCGCGCTGCCCGCCAGCTTCTGCGCGGCAGATTTGCCAATCACGCCCCAGGCCCAGTTGCGCTCTTCGGCAGAGAGGTATTCGCTCCACTTGCTGTCGAGCTGGTGGGCGGCGCCATCGGGGTCGCCCCCAGCCAGCCGGATGAGGGCTAGCAACACCAGCTCCTGGCGCACCCGGCCACCGGCTGTGGAGCGCGAAGACAGGTATTTGCTGGGCGCGTCCAGCGCCTCCTTGAGCTGCCCCAGCGCCTCGGGCGCCACGATCTCCACCGCCGCCCGCACCGCGCGCGGGCGGTTGGCTTCGGCGCCCAGCCGGGCCTTGCGCCAGACATCCAGCGCCGAGAGCTTCTTGTAGCTGTAGAACTCGCTGGCCGCGTGCGTGCAGCCGTCGTCGGCATCGCGCTGCGCGTACCAGTTGCGGCGCACTTCGTCGGCTGCCGTGGCAGGCGCCGTGCCCTTGATCTGGTCGATCAGCAGGGCGTAACAGCGCACCTCGCGGTCGTCCGACATGCGAAAGTGGGGGTGCTGTTCGGCAAACTGCGACCAGTCGCGCCGCTGGCCCAGCAGCAGCAGCCAGTCGTTGCGCAGGCGGTCTTCCTGGTAGCTGCCTGCGTAGCGCTGCAAAAACGACTGGATTTCGGCCGGCTGTGCCTCGCCCAGGCGCGCCTTGAGCTCCCAGTAAGCCGCCCAGGGCTCCAGCGCATGCCCGCGTGCGGCGGGCAGCAGCTGCGCCAGCTTGCTGCGGTCGCCCTTGCGGAACGCCTGGTGCATCTCCAGCAGGGTCTCGTCACCACGGTTTTGCGCCATGACAAAGGGCGCGGTGGCGGCCAGCACGGTAGCGGCCACAAGGGGTGTCAGAATCGCTCTGAGAAATTGCATGGGGGAATTATCTGATGGACAAAGCAGCCCTTCGGCGCGCATTGATTGAAGAACGCCTCAACCTGCCCGACCGCCTGCAGCGATCCGACCTGTTGCAGCAGGTGATGCGCATCTGGCTGGTGAACCGGCCGGATACGGTGATCGGCGCCTACTGGCCCATCAAGGGCGAGTTCGACCCCCTGCCCGCCCTGCACCGCTGGAAGGAAGACGGCGAGCTGCTGGACGAACCCCAGCTGCGCCGCATCGGCCTGCCCGTGGTCAACAAGCAGCACAAGACGCTCACCTTCCACGCCTGGTACCCCGGCTGCCCCATGGAAGAAGACGCCTACGGCATCCCCAAGCCCAAGGACACCGAGGTCATCGTGCCCACGCTGCTGTTTGTGCCCTGCGTGGGCTACGCGCCGGGCGGCTACCGGCTGGGCTACGGTGGTGGCTTTTACGACCGCACCCTGGCCACGCTGCAGCCGCAGCCTTTTACCGTGGGTCTTGGTTTCACGCATGGCTATCTGGACGACTTTGAGCCCGAAGAGTTCGATCTTCCGCTCGATGCCATCCTGAACGACAACGGCGTGGTCTGGCCGGTCTGACCACCGGCCCGGTGGCCGGTGATGCCTGCTGCGCATCATTCAGGCCGATTTTTGGCATCGCGGCTGCGCCCGGTAGCCGCTAGCATGGCGGGCTGATCTCTTCACTTCAGAGGCCCACCATGCTCAAGCTTTATATCGGCAACAAGAACTACTCGTCCTGGTCCATGCGCCCCTGGGTGCTGCTCAAGCAGGCCGGCATCGTGTTTGAGGAAGTGCGCGTTCGCTTCGACAGCTTTGACGCCAACTCGGAGTTCAAGCGCACGATGGGACCCGTGAGCCCCACGGGCAAGGTGCCGGTGCTGGTGGATGGTGACCTGGTGGTGTGGGACACGCTGGCGATTGCCGAATACGTGGCCGAAACCCACCCCGACAAGAAGCTCTGGCCTGCAGACGCCAAGGCACGCGCGCGCGCACGCAGCGTCTGCGCCGAGATGCACAGCGGCTTCACCGCCCTGCGCAGCCACTGCCCCATGAACATCGAGGCCCACCTGCCCGACACGGGCGCGCTGATCTGGCGCGACCAGGCCGGCGTGCGCGCCGACGTGCAGCGCCTGGTGGACATGTGGAGCGCGCTGCTGCAAGAGCACGGCGGCCCCCTGCTGTTTGGCGAATTCACCGTGGCCGACGCCTACTTTGCCCCCGTGTGCATGCGCCTGCACACCTACGCACTGCCTGTGCCCGCCGCTATCAAAGACTATGTGGACCGCGTGCGCGCCCTGCCGGGCGTGCAGGCCTGGGTCGACGAGGCCCTGGCCGAGAAGGACTTTCTGGCCTTTGAAGAGCCCTACCGCCTGCGGCGCTGAAGGGCCCGCTAGCGGAACTGCTTGCGCAAAAACGGCTTGTGCCGTGCGATGTGCGCCAGCTGGGCGGGGGCGATGGTGCCGCCCAGGTCTTCGTCCTCGGTGTTGAGCACCTGGTTGGCATAGGCCAGCGCACGGGCCACCACCTCTTCTTCGCTCACGCCCTGCGTGGCGGCCAGGTCCAGCGCCACGCGGCGCATGGCGCGCTGCGACAGCATCCACATGGCGCCGAACGAATCCCATGCGGCCGCCATCTCCTTGAACTTGTCGTGCTCGGCCAGGATGTCGTTGAGCGGCTTGGCCAGGATCTCCTGCAGGTCATCCACCTTGGCTTTCAAGGCTTCGAGCTGCGCCTCGCGCTGCAGGGCCTCGGCGGCGGCGTTGGCGGCCGCGTCGGGCGGCGTGGGCACGGGCATGCTGCCGTCGGGGTTGAGCTGGGTGATGGTGAGGTCGGAAAGTTCAGACGATGGAGGCATGGTGGGTTGAATATACGGCGCGGCGCAGGTTCTAAACTCGCTCCATGCAAATCTACATGGTGGGCGGCGCCGTCCGCGACAAGCTGCTGGGCCGGCCGGTGAATGACCACGACTGGGTGGTGGTGGGTGCCACGCCCGAGCAGATGCTGGAGCTGGGCTACCTGCCCGTGGGCCGAGACTTCCCGGTGTTTCTGCACCCCGAAACGCGCGAGGAATACGCGCTGGCACGCACCGAGCGCAAGAGCGGGCGGGGCTACCGGGGCTTTGTGGTGGAAAGCTCGCCCGACGTGACGCTGGAAGAAGACCTTTCCCGCCGCGACCTCACTATCAATGCAATAGCTACTAGCGCTTATGGGACAAGCGCTGGAGGCATTTTTGACCCATATTCTGGCGCCAAAGACATCGAGGCGCGGGTGCTGCGCCATGTGACCGACTCGTTCCGCGAAGACCCGGTGCGCATCCTGCGCGTGGCGCGGTTTGCGGCGCGGTTCACTGATTTCACCGTGGCGCCAGAAACGATGCAGCTGATGCGCGAGATGGTGGCGCATGGCGAGGTGGACCACCTGGTGCCCGAGCGCGTGTGGCAGGAGCTGGCGCGCGGGCTGATGGAAGAAAAACCGTCGCGCATGTTCGAGGTGCTGCGCGCGTGCGGCGCGCTGCAGGTGCTGTTGCCCGAAGTGGCGCGCCTGTGGGGCGTGCCCCAGCGGGCCGAATACCACCCCGAGGTGGACACCGGCGTGCACCTGATGATGGTGCTGGACATGTCCGCCCGGCTGCAGGCGCCGCTCACGGTGCGCTTCGCATGCCTGGTGCACGATCTGGGCAAGGGCACCACGCCCGCGCACGTGTTGCCGCGCCACATCGGCCACGAAGAGCGCAGCGCCAGGCTGCTCAGGACACTTGCCGAACGGCTGCGTGTACCCGTGGACTGCCGCGAGACGGCCGATGTGGTGGCGCGCGAGCACGGCAACATCCACCGCAGCGGCGAGCTTTCGGCCGCTGCGCTGGTGCGCCTGCTGGAGCGCTGCGACGCCATACGCAAGCCAGAGCGGTTTGCCGAGATTCTGCTGGCGTGCGAGTGCGACGCACGCGGGCGGCTGGGGTTTGACGAGGCCGCCTACCCGCAGCGCCAGCGCCTGGCCGCCGTGCTGCAGGCCGCACAGTCGGTTGTCACGCGCGACATTGCTGCGCGGGCGGCAGCCCAGGGCCTCACCGGGCCCAAGGTGGGTGCGCTGATCCACCAGGCGCGGGTGGATGCGGTGGCGCACTGGCTGCGTGAAGCGGCGCCCGAGTGACCTCCCCTCCGGGCGCGCAGACCCCGGTTACCCGCAGACGCCCTCAGAATGCGTATGCCACCGCCAAAACGCCGTTGACCCCGGCGCGGTCGCGCACGATGGGGCTGCGGGCGGCATCGCCCTGCAGCCGGCTGTACGACAGCGCGGCCGTGGCCGATGCGCGCGGCGTGATGGCGTAGGTGGCAGATACGGACACCCGCACATCCCGCACACCGGCACCGGCTGTGTAAACGCCTCGGCCGCTGCGGGTAGCCTGGACGGCATCGACGCCAAAGTAGGACTGCGTGTAGGCCGCGTTGGCCCAGGTAGTGGCTACGCCCGCGCCCACGCGCCATGCGGGTGCTACCTGCGCGGTGAGGCCCGCCCCAAGGTCCAGCAGCAGGCCATCGCGCCCCTGCCCCGCGCCGTAGCGCAGCGATGAGGTCAGAAAGGTGTGGGCCGTGGGTTGCAGGTTGTAAAACGCACCGATTTCCGGGCGGGCATCCACGTCCCCCAGGCCCCGCAACACCGCCGAGCGGCTCTCGTCGCGGCCGAAGTCTGCCGTCAGGCGCACACCATATTGCACACCGGCCTGCCGCGAAAAGTTGTAGCCCACGCCGTTGGTGGTACCCGCAAACCAGCCGCTGGCCCAGCGGTAGTCAATGGCAGGGTAGGCGCGCGTGCGGCGCTCGTCCGAGCCCATGTACTGATGCCCGGCTACCACAGCCAGCCCCAAGGTTCCACCATCGCGGTCGGCCGCTGCGCCGTACAGGCGCACCGCGTCAAAGGCCTGGGCATGGGCGCCAGACGCCATCACCGCCCCCAGTGCGGTGACGGTCAGCAGGGCTGCAATACGAACTGCAGAAGGGTAAATGGCAAGGACGGCAGGGCGCCTGAAGAAGTACAGGGAAAACACCGCAAGAGCACTTGGTCCTGCGCGATACCTCTGCACAGCGGCGAAGGGCGCAGCTACCAGCGCAGCAGGTGCGGCGCCAGCAATGCCCCCAGCGCCGTCGGAATCGCCATGCCCGCCAGGTACCACACCGCCAGGAACGGGGCGGCCATCTCGGGGCAATGCAGGGCGTACACCAGCGCACCCAGCGCACCTGCCAGCAAGCCGGCGCCGGCGCCCGCCCACGCCAGGCGCGTGGGCGCGGCGCCCCGGAGAGCCCAGAAGCTCGCCACAAACGCTGGCACCGACAGCGCCGCGATGCTGAACGGACAGGTGCGCCAGGTGCTTCCCAGGATGAGCGGCATGCGCTCTGCAGCCGACACCTGCGACAACGCCCACAAGGCCATGCCCCACAGCACCAGCGGCGGCATGGCCAGCCACAGCGCCGCGTGCCCCACCGCCATGCCCGGGCGGGCCATGCGGCGCAGCAGCGCCAGCCCGGCAGCAGCCAGCGCAGCCGCAAACACCAGCTTGCCCCAGAACATGGGCAGCGCCATGGTCGCCAGCAAACCGGGGCGCAGGCCGAACAGGGCCAGCATCAACACCCCGGCACCGGCCATGCCCGCCAGCGTGGCCACCAAAAACCGCTGCTCTATCGCGTTGCGCTGCACTGGCCGGTCATCGGCGACCAGCAGGTGGATCAATTCATCGGTTTTCATGCCATTCCTCCTGGGACTTGCGCAATTCAGGCTGCAACGACGAGCCTTTGGATGCACCTGTCGATTCGCTTGAACCCTGTTTTGCGTAAGTCATGTCTCTGATCCTGCCGGCCAAGGCCTTCAGCCCCCGGTGCACGCCGACTTTGACGGCTGACTCCGACAGCCCCGTGAGGCGCGCCGTCTCAACCACCGACAAACCTTCCAGCTTCACATACTCAATCGGCAGGCGCTGCTTGTCGGGCAGCGTGCGCAACAGTTGCCCCAGGTCCCGCCGGGCTTCGGCGGCCTCGCTGTCGCTGCTGGCAAACAACTCGTCGGCATCGTCCAGCGGGTCGTTGCGCCCTTCTTTCACTGCGTGCGAGCGCAGCCAGTCGATGAGCTTGTAGCGCGCAATGGCATGCGCCCAGGCCGTCACCGGCATGTCGGGCCGGTAGGTGTGGCGCTGGTTGTGCACCGCCAGCAGCGTTTCCTGCACCAGGTCTTCCACTTCATCGGGCCGCTGCGCAAGGCGGCGGCGCATGAAGGCGCGCAGGTGGGCACTCAGCTCTTTCAAAAAGCGCTGGTAGGCGGCTGCGTCGGTATCCAGCCCCTGCAGCAACAAGCCTCGCAGGCGCTCTTCCACACTCTCCATGGTGTCTCCCTGAAGGCAATTCGGATGCCGGGACCGATGGGTTACAGGCCATGCAAAAAAACTTTGGCGGCATGTCGCCACGCATTTTTTTTGCGCAGTGCTGTAACCCGCCTGCTGCGCAGCCCGAATTACAACGCAGATCGGGTATTTCAACGCGGCCACTGCGCAGCACCCCGGTCGGATTCAACCCTTGTCCAACCCTCGGAGAAACGTACCATGTCCACTCGCACCCTCAGCCTCGGCGCCCTGGCCCTCGCAGCCCTGACCTCTGGCGCCGCCATGGCCCAAACCAACGCAGCCCCCATGGACGGCGCCAAGCCCGCCATGGAGAAGTGCTACGGCGTCTCGATGGCGGGCAAGAACGACTGCGCCGCAGGCCCCGGCACCACCTGCGCAGGCACCTCCAAGATGGACTACCAGGGCAACGCCTGGAAGTATGTGCCCGCAGGCACTTGCGCCACCATCAAGACCCCCAAGGGCATGGGCTCGCTGACACCCGCCAAGGCCTGATCCATGGCCCAGTGCTCTCTCACCGCCGGCCTGGGCCTCAAGCCCCAGCACTATGCCGAGGCGCTGCACTGCACCGCCCCGGGGCTGTGGTGGGAGGTGCACCCTGAAAACTACCTGGCCGATGGCGGCCCCCGCGTGGCTTGGCTGGAGGCCATCCGCGCGCGCCACTCCGTGGCACTGCACGGCGTGTCGTTGTCGCTTGCAGCCGATTCGCCGCCCGACGAGGCTCACCTGGCGCGGCTGGCCGCCCTTGGAAGGCGGGTGGAGCCCGTCATCATTTCAGAACACCTGGCCTGGTCCAGCTGGCGCGGGCAGTACCTGCCCGACCTGCTGCCGTTTCCGCGCACGCAGGCTGCCTTGCAACGCATCGCAGACAACATCGCCCGCACACAGGACGTGCTGCAACGCCCCATCGCCATCGAGAACCCCACGCACTACCTGCACATCGACGGCCACGACTGGCTGGAGACCGACTTCCTTGCAGAACTCGTGCGGCGCACCGGCTGCGCCCTGCTGCTGGACGTGAACAACGTGTACGTCAGCGCCAACAACCTGGGCTTTGACGCGCACGCCTACCTCCATGCGTTCCCCCTGCGCGCCGTGGCCGAAATCCACCTGGCAGGCCACCATGCCGACCCGGTGCATGGCCATGCCCTGCTGATCGACAGCCACGATGTGCCCATCGCCCCCGGGGTATGGGCGCTGTACGCGCAGGTGATCGCTCGCACCGGCCCCGTGCCCACCCTCGTCGAGCGGGACGACCAGCTGCCCGCCTTCTGCGAACTGCTGGCAGAGCGCGACCAGGCCCACAGCGCGCTCACAGCGACGCAGCCCGAGGAGGCCCCATGCAGCTGAGCGCCTTCCAGGACGACTTCTCTGCCGCGTTGCTCGGCCGTGCTGCGCAAGCACCGTGGCTGTCTGCGCTGGAATGCCAACCGGGCTTTGCCGTGTACCGCAACACCGCGCTCAAAGGCTGCATCGATGCGCTGCAGGCCAACTACCCCACGGTGTGCCAGCTGGTGGGCGAAGAGTGGCTCCGCGCCGCTGCGGGGGTGTTTGCCCGCGCCCGGCCGCCACTTGACGGCCTGCTGGTGGACTACGGCGCGGGGTTTGCCGACTTTCTGACCGGGTTTGCACCGGCGGCCGAGCTGCCCTACCTGAGTGCCGTGGCGCGCCTGGACCGCTGCTGGACCGAATGCCATCTGGCGGCAGACGCTACCGCCCATACCCCCACACTTGGCCGCGACTGGCTGGCACAGCAGACGCCCGACACATTGCCCCTGATGCGACTGCGCCCCCACCCCGCCACGCGCTGGGCCTGGAGCGACGAACATCCTGCGTACACCCTGTGGCAAAGCCACCGTGACGGCCTGACACCCAAAGAGCCGCTGGAGTGGACTGGCGATGGCGCCTTGCTCACCCGGCCCCATGCAGAAGTGGTGTGGCACCCCCTGTCGCGCGCTGGAGTGGCTTTTCTGGACGCCTGCGCCCAGGGTCACGCGCTGGAGGCCGCCGCCACTTCGGCGCTGGGTGTCGAACCCACCACAGACTTTGCGGCGCTGATCAACACCTTGCTGGACGCAGGCGCATTGATACCCACCGATTCACGACCATGCTGAGGAGCCCTTCATGACCACCCGCACACACGTGCCCGCTGTACCTCCCAAGGGCCCTCGCGGGCTGGGCGCGCGCCTGGCCGACACCGCCACATGGCTTACCCCGCACAGCCTGCTGGCGCTGGTCAACCGGGTGGCCATCGCAGGCATCTTCTGGATGTCGGCCCGCACCAAGGTCGATGGCTGGTTCACCATCTCCGACAGCGCCTACATGCTGTTCCGCGAGGAATACAGGCTGCCCCTGCTGCCGCCCGATCTGGCGGCGCAGATGGCCACCGTGGCCGAGCATGTGTTTCCGGTGCTGCTGGTGCTGGGCCTGTTCACCCGCCTGTCTGCCCTGGCCTTGCTGGGCATGACACTGATCATCCAGGTGTTTGTCTACCCCGATGCGTGGGCCACCCATCTGTCATGGGCAGGGCTGATGCTGTACCTGGTGGGGCGCGGCGCAGGCAGCGTGTCGGCGGACCGCGTGCTGGGAATCCGCTGACCGCTGCGCATCAACCTGCGGTGGTACGCACCCAGCGCACGATGTCTGCAGCCCCCAGCGCGCCGGAAATGCGCGCCACCTCGCGTCCCTGCTGGAACAGGATCATGGTCGGAATACTGCTGATGGCATAGCGCGCCGCGATGGCCTGCTGGTCTTCGGTATTGAGCTTGGCCAGGCGCACACGGGGCTCCAGCTCGCGGGCCGCCTGCGCAAACGCAGGCGCCATCTGGCGGCAGGGTCCGCACCACGGAGCCCAGAAGTCCACCAGCACCGGGATGTGACTGCGCGCCACGTGTTTGTCAAAGCTGGTGGCATCAAGCTCCAGCGGCGCGCCAGCAAAGAGGTGCTGGTGGCACTTGCCGCAATCAGGCGCGCTGCCCAGGTCGGCACTCTGCACGCGATTGGTGGTGTGGCAATGGGGGCAGACAATGTGCAGTGCTTCGGTCATGGGCGGTAATCAGAAACGGGGGTGACAGGCACCCGGTGGTTTGCAGATGGCACCGCGCTCCCTGAATTTCAAGGCGTGACGCACCCCGCAATGAACCCTGGTGGGCCGGTGCCTTCCCCCAGCCAGCACGCCATCCACCGCGAGGAAACACCCTTGCCCCGCAGTCAGTTTCGCCGTGTCTGCTAAGGTTTGGCCCATGCAGCTGCTCCCACAATTGACAACGGCGCATGCGCTTTTCCTGGATTTCGACGGCACGCTCACCGAGCTGGCGCCCCGCCCTGAGGCGGTGCGCGTCGCCTCGGGGCTGGTTCCCACACTGTCATCGTTGCATGCCCACCTGGGCGGCGCGCTGGCCATCGTGACGGGCCGGCCCGAGGCCGATATTGACGGATTTCTGGCGCCTCTGCGCTTGCCGCTGGCCAGTGAGCACGGCGCGCAATACCGCCTTGCCGACATCTCGCTGCCTGCGATTTCACCGCCCGACCTGGCGCCCGTTCTGCAGGCCGCCCACGCCCTCGCGGCACGCCACCCGGGGTTGCTGGTAGAGCACAAGCGGGTGAGCGTGGCCCTGCACTACCGCCAGGCCCAGCATCTGGAGGCCCTGTGCCACGATGCGCTGGCAAGTGCCATGCAGCACGTGGAGGGCGTAGAGCTTTTGCGCGGCAAGTGCGTGTTCGAGGTGAAGCCACGCGGCGTACACAAAGGCCGGGCCATCACCGATTTCATGACCCAGACGCCGTTCGCAGGGCGCATCCCGGTGTTCGTGGGCGACGACGTCACCGACGAGGCGGGCTTTGCCGCCGTGCAGGCGCTGGGCGGCTGGGGCATCAAGGTGGGTGAGGGCCCGACCATGGCGCAACACCGTTGCATGACGCCCGCCGCATTGCGGGGCTGGCTCTCGGCCGCGCGCACCCACTGGAACCCACCGCAACCGGAGCGAAACCGATGAATACCGCCGCCCACGACCCCCAAGCGGGCTCGCTCAACCTCGGGATGATCGGCAACTGCGCCATCAGTGCACTGATTGACGACCACGCCCGCATGGTGTGGTGCTGCCTGCCCCGTTTTGACGGCGACCCGGTGTTCAACGCCCTGCTGCAGCCTGGCGAAGAAGGCAGCCACTTCGCCATCGAACTCGAAGACCTGGCCTCGGCCCACCAGTGGTACGAGCCCAACACCGCCATCCTGCGCACGCAGCTGTTCGACAAGGCGGGCCACGGCATCGAGATCACCGACTTTGCGCCGCGCTTTTACAGCCGCTCGCGCTACTTCCGGCCCATGACGCTGGTGCGCCGGGTGCGCCCCATCCAGGGTGCGCCGCGCATCCGCGTGGCGCTCAAGGTGCGCTACGACTGGGGCCAGACCACGCCCGGGATCACGCGCGGCAGCAACCACATCCGCTATGTGGGCGGGAGCATGACGCTGCGCCTGTCCACCGATGCGCCGGTGTCGCATGTGCTGTCGGGCCAGGCATTTGTGCTCACGCGCGAACACAACTTCTTGCTGGGCGCCGACGAGACGCTGGTGGACGGCATTGCCGACACCGCCCGCCACTTCGAGCAGGAGACCACGGCCTACTGGCGCAGCTGGAGCCGCGCGCTGGCCATTCCGCTGGAGTGGCAGGAGGCCGTGATCCGCGCAGCCATCACGCTCAAGCTGTCGCTGTACGAAGACACCGGCGCCATCGTGGCCGCCATGACGACCAGCATCCCCGAGTCCGCCCACAGCGGCCGCAACTGGGACTACCGCTACTGCTGGCTGCGCGATGCGTTCTTTGTGGTGCGCGCGCTCAACAGCATCTCCGAGGTGGGCACCATGGAGGACTACCTGCGCTGGCTGAGCAACGTGGTGGTCGAAGGCGGCGGCGGCCATATCCAGCCGCTCTTTGGCATTGGGCTGGAGAAAGACCTGCCCGAAAGTTTCGTACCCCAGCTGGCGGGCTACCGGGGCATGGGCCCGGTGCGCGTGGGCAACCAGGCGGCCGAGCATTTTCAGCACGACGTGTACGGCAACATCGTGCTGGGCGCGGCCCAGGCCTTCCACGACCACCGCCTGCTGCACCGCGCGGGCCTGGCCGAATTCAAGCGGCTGGAACAGGTGGGCGACAACGCCGTGCGCGTGTACGGCCAGCCCGATGCGGGCATGTGGGAGCTGCGCACGCGCGCCCGGGTGCACACCTCCTCGGCCCTGATGAGCTGGGCCGCCTGCGACCGCCTGGCCAAGATCGCCGCCACGCTGCAGCTGGCCGACCGCGCCAGCCACTGGCAGCAACATGCCGACCGCATGCGCACCGAGATCCTCGACCAATCGTGGTGCGAAGAACGCCAGGCGTTTGCCGAGAGCTTTGGCGGGCACGAGCTGGATGCCAGTGTGCTGCTGATGGCCGAGGTGGGACTCATCGACCCCAAAGACCCGCGCTTTGTGAGCACCGTGGAGGCCATGGAGAAAAGCCTGTGCGATGGCCCCTACATGCGCCGCTACGAGGCGGCCGACGACTTCGGCAAGCCCGAAACGGCCTTCAACATCTGCACTTTCTGGCGCATCGACGCGCTGGCGCGCATTGGCCGCAAGGCCGAGGCGCGGGCCATCTTCGAGACCATGCTGGCCGCCCGCAACCCGCTGGGCCTGCTGTCGGAAGACACGCACCCCGACACCCGCGAGATGTGGGGCAACTTCCCGCAGACCTATTCCATGGTGGGCGTGATCAACGCTGCCGTGCGCCTGTCGGCGCCCTGGGACAGCGTGATTTGAGCGCGATTTGCGGCGGCGTCCGACACCGCGGCACGCCTTGTTACAAGGATGATCGAAGGATGAGCAGACTTGTCGTGATCTCCAACCGTGTCGCAGACCCCCGCAAACCCGCCGCTGGTGGTCTTGCGGTGGCACTGGGCGAGGCCCTCAACCAGACGGGAGGCCTGTGGTTTGGATGGAGCGGCACCGTGGTGGAAGAAGGTACCCCGGGTGAGGGCGAGTTGCACACCCGCAACGCCGGCGCCGTCACCCTAGCCACTGTGGACCTGTGCCGCGAAGACCACGACAGCTACTACCACGGCTACAGCAACAGCGTGCTGTGGCCGGTGTTCCATTACCGGCTGGACCTTGCCGACTTCAACGCCAGCTACATCGCGGGCTACCGGCGCGTGAACCAGATGTTTGCGCGCAAGCTGCTGCCGCTGCTGCGCGACGACGATGTGATCTGGGTGCACGACTACCACCTGATCCCGCTGGCCGCCGAGCTGCGCGCCATGGGCTGCAAACAGCGCATCGGGTTCTTCCTGCACATTCCCATGCCGCCGCCGCTCATCATGGCGGCCATCCCGCAACACGAGTGGCTGATGCGCTCATTGTTTGCCTACGACCTGGTGGGCCTGCAGAGCGAGGCCGATGTGGCGCACTTCAAGCGCTATGTGCGCAACGAGGGCAGCGCCGAGGAGGTGGACGACAAGCGGGTGCGTGCGTTTGGCGCCACGGTGGCGGTGCAGGCCTTTCCCATCGGCATCGATGTGGATGAGTTCACGCGCCTGACTGCCGCGCCCGACGCGGTGGAAACCTTCGAGAAGATGCGCGGCGAATACTCGCGGCGGCGCCTCCTGCTCGGCATCGACCGGCTCGACTACTCCAAGGGCATCCCGCACCGCGTGCGCGCGTTTCGCGAGCTGCTGGACCGCTACCCCGAGAACCGCAACAGCGCCACACTCATCATGATCGCCTCGCCCACACGGGACGACGTGCACGCGTATGCCGACCTGCGCCAGGAGCTTGAAGGGCTGTGCGGATCTGTCAACGGCGACTATGGCGAGCTCGACTGGATGCCCGTGCGCTACATCCACCGCATGGTCGCGCGCAAACGCGTGCCCGGCCTGTGCCGCGCGGCATCGGTGGGGCTGGTGACGCCGCTGCGCGACGGCATGAACCTGGTGGCCAAGGAATACGTGGTGGCACAGGACGCGGACGACCCCGGCGTGCTGGTGCTGTCGCGCTTTGCGGGTGCGGCCGAGCAGCTCAAGGAAGCGCTGCTGGTCAACCCCTACGATACGCAGGGCATGGCCGACACCATCCAGCTGGCGCTGCAAATGCCGCTGGTGGAGCGGCAGGCGCGTCACCAGAAACTCATGGCGCGTATCCGCCAGCACGACGTGCACTGGTGGCGCAAGACCTTTCTGAGCGCCCTGCAAAATTCAGAGGAATAACAGGCGGGCAGGTACCATGCTGCGGGCGGGGTTCAAAGCCACTTCACCAGAAGGCTGAGGACGAAGCTCAGTAGCAGCGTGGACGCCACCGGCACATCCCAGTCGCGCCCCAGCCAGCGAAACCGCAGATCTCCCGGCAGGCGCCCAAACCCCATGCGCCGTAAAAAGGGCGACAGCCAGCTGATCAGCATCAGGGCCAGGAAGATGACGAGGAACCAGCGGATCATGGTGGGCCAAGTGTAGGTGCAGGCGTGTGCCGCCCCCCAGAGCAGGACCACCGCTACCATGGCAGTTGCGAGGAGGATCCATGGACTGCTCCAGCCGTTACCAGCACACCGCCGCCGGCCACCGCTGGCAGTTTGCTGACCTGCGCGACCTGATGGCCAAGGCGACGCCGCTGCGATCGGGCGATGCACTGGCGGGCCTGGCTGCCGCCAGCGCGGTGGAGCGTATGGCCGCCCGCATGGCGCTGGCCGAGGTGCCACTCACGACCTTCCTGAACGAGGCGCTGGTCCCGTATGAACGCGACGAGGTCACGCGCCTCATCCTCGACACGCACGATGCCGCTGCATTCGCACCCATTGCGCACCTCACTGTCGGCGACTTTCGCAATTGGCTGCTGGCGCACGAAACCGACAGCGCCACCCTCGCCGCCGTGGCGCCCGGCATCACGCCCGAGATGGCCGCCGCCGTGAGCAAGCTCATGCGCAACCAGGACCTGATCGCCGTGGCGCGCAAGTCCCGCGTGGTTACGCGGTTTCGCAACACCATTGGCCTGCCCGGCCACCTGGCCGTTCGGCTGCAGCCCAACCACCCCACAGACGATTTGCGTGGCATCGCGGCCTCGATGATCGACGGGCTGCTGTATGGCGCGGGCGATGCGGTGATCGGCGTGAACCCGGCGACGGACAGCATCACCGCGCTGACCGAGCTGGTTCACATGCTGAACGACGTGATAGAGCGGCTCGGCATTCCCACGCAGTCTTGCGTGCTCACGCATGTGACCAACACCCTCCAGATGATCGAGCAGGGCGCGCCTGTGGACCTGGTGTTCCAGTCGATTGCGGGTACCGAAGCGGCCAACGCGGGCTTTGGCATTTCGCTCGCACTGCTGCAGGAAGCACGCGATGCGGCGCTGTCGCTGCGCCGTGGAACCCTGGGCAACAACGTGATGTATTTTGAAACCGGCCAGGGCAGCGCCCTGTCGGCCAACGCACACCACGGCGTAGACCAGCAGACCTGCGAGGCGCGGGCGTACGGTGTGGCCCGGGCGTTCTCGCCGTTGCTGACCAACACGGTGGTCGGCTTTATCGGCCCCGAGTACCTGTACGACGGCAAACAGATCATTCGGGCGGGCCTGGAAGACCATTTCTGCGGCAAGCTGCTGGGTGTGCCGCTGGGCTGCGATGTTTGCTACACCAACCACGCCGAGGCCGACTCGGACGACATGGACACGCTGATGACGCTGCTGGGCACGGCGGGCCTGACCTTCATGATGGGCGTGCCGGGGGCGGACGACATCATGCTCAACTACCAGAGCACGTCGTTTCATGATGCCCTGTACCTGCGCGAGGTGCTGGGCCTGCGGTGTGCGCCCGAGTTCGATGCCTGGCTGCAGCGCATGCAGATCACGGATGCTGGCGGGCGGTTGTTGCCGGCCAACGCACACCACCCCGCGCTGGCGCAGATGCGGCAACTGAGGTTTGGCGCATGACATACGACCATGCACCACATGGCATGCGACCCGACCCCTGGGACGACCTGCGCGCCCACACCCAGGCACGCGTGGCGCTGGGGCGCGCGGGCGCAGCGCTGCCCACGGCCGAGCTGCTGCGCTTTGGGTTGGCGCATGCGCAGGCGCGCGATGCCGTGCACGTGCCGCTGGACGCACCAGCGTTGGCCACCCAACTCCAGGCCCTGGGCAACGCCACGCGCCTGGTACACAGCGCCGCGCCAGACCGCGCCACCTATTTGCTGCGCCCCGACCTGGGCCGGCGCCTGTCCGACGCGGACGCGCAGGCATTGCGGGACGAAGCGGGCGACGGCGCTGAGACCGTAGATCTGCTGGTGGTGGTGGCCGACGGCCTTTCGTCCCTGGCCGTGGCGCGACACGCGCCGCCGCTGATCGACGCGATTCGCCAGCAAGCGCCCGCGCCTTGGACACTGGGGCCGGTGGTGATCGCCCAGCAGGCGCGCGTGGCGCTGGGCGACGAGGTGGGCGCGCTGCTCGGAGCACGCCTGGTGGCGGTGTTGATCGGCGAGCGGCCGGGACTGAGCTCGCCCGATAGCCTGGGCATCTACCTGACCTGGCACCCGCAGGTGGGCCGCCACGACGCTGAACGCAATTGCATCTCCAACGTGCGGCGCGAGGGCCTGGCGCCCCCCGCCGCGGCGGCGCGGCTGTGGTGGCTGTGCCAGGAGGCGCGGCGCCTGCAGCTCACGGGGATACAGCTCAAGGACCGCAGCGATGCACTGGCCATCAATAGCTCATAGCCATGCCAAACATGTCATCGAAACCTGGCCGGTAGCACGGGACGCTGTCCGCTGGCGCCATGGCAATCCACCCATGAAAATCCGCTCGTTATGACCGAAAAATCTCCAGACGACCGTCCCGTCCACCAAGCGGCATGCCACTGTGGGACCGTCCGATTCACTCTGCGATTGGCCGATGGCCTGCGGACCGCGCGACGGTGCAACTGCTCCTATTGCAGCATGCGCGGGGCGGTGGCGGTCTCTGCGGACTTGAACGACATCCACGTGACCCAGGGGCAAGAAGCTCTCGCGCTCTACCAGTTCAACACGGGCGAGGCCAAACACTACTTCTGCGCGAAGTGCGGCATCTACACCTTCCACCAGCGCCGCTCCAACCATCACCAGTACGGAGTCAATGTCGCGTGCATCGAGGGCATGAGCCCTTTCGATTTTGCAGAGGTTCCGGTTTCCGAAGGCCGAAGCCACCCCAAGGACCGTGCCGACGGCGCTTCAATCACCGCGGGCTGGTCGCGCTATGAAGCCAACCCTCTGGCGCCGGACATCTGAAACGCCCTCATGCAGATGCGCAGCCCCCAGCCGGGCTCACACCCCCTCTTGGCGTCCTGAAGCTCGAAAAGGCTTGCGGGCGATGGGGCGGCCCGGCCTGCAGCACGCATCACAACCGGTGCGACCGGTCCCCGTGCACAAACCCCATCGGCTCCCAGGGCTCGCCGGCGCCCACGGCCAGCACCTTGAACAGCTCGCCCATCTCGTGCTCCATGATCAATTTGGCCGCTGTCGCCCGCCCCTCTTGCGGCAATAGCTCCATTTTTGATAGCAATCCGCAGTTGATGAGGAAATGCGCCTGCGTGGTGTAGCCCAGCACATTCAGGCCCGCCTCCTGCGCGGCCAGCGCCATGGCGGTGAAGTTGACGTGGGCGGTGATGTCCTTGCGCCCCACCGCCACCAGCGGGTCGCCATCGGCCAGGTGCCCCTGGTGGCACATCACGGTGCCCATGTGGCGCTGGGGGTGGTAGTACTCGTCTTCGCCAAAACCGTAGTCCAGCAGGAAGGCCGCCCCGCGCGTGAGCCGGTCGGCCAGCATGCGCATGAAGCCTTCGCCCTGGGCGTGGATCTCGGTCAGGTAGTCCTGCGGGCCTTCGATGTCCACGGGTGGGCGCAGGTCAGTGGGGCGGTCGGCCCAGGCAAAGCTGCCGTCCTCCGCCACCACCACACCGCGCTCGTGCCATACCCCGCCTTGCTGGCCGCCGTGGCGCGACAGCAGCTGCACGGGCATGGCATCGAGCACCTCGTTGCCCACCACCACCCCGCTGAACTTTTCGGGCAGCGCATCCACCCAGCGCAGCTTGTGGGCATGCGCCACCAGCCTGGTCTGCTGGCGCGCGCGCAGGCTGCTAGACAGGTCAACGATGGTGTAGCGCTGCACCTGGTCGCCCAGGGTATCGAGCAGCTGCAGGGCCAGCGCGCCCGAGCCCGCGCCAAACTCCCACACCTCGTCGGTCCCGGTCTGCGCCAGGGCTTCTCCCACCTGCACGGCCAGCGTCTGGCCGAACAGGGGAGTCATCTCGGGCGCGGTCACAAAGTCGCTGCCGGACCCGGGCATGGCGCCGAATTTGGTGGAGTCGTTGGCGTAGTAGCCCAGGCCGGGCGTGTACAGGGCCAAGGCCATGAAGCGGTCAAAACCCAGCCATCCGCCCTCGGCGGCAATGGCCTGGGTGATGTGCTGGTGCATGGCGGTCGTTAAACTGTCGGGTCTTTGGGTCACGGCCCGCATTGTCTCCCAGCCCACATGCCAACTCCCTCCCACCCACGCACCGTTCTGGTCACAGGCGCTGCCAAGCGCCTGGGCCGCAGCATTGCGCTGGCCCTGGCGGCGGGTGGCTGGCAGGTGGCGGTGCACTACCGATCGTCCGAGCAGGATGCTATCGATACGGTAGCTGCTTGCGCACAACTGACAAGCGCTAGCGCCCATTTTGATGCTGATTTTGAGAATGAGGCCGCCGTGCGCGCCCTGCTGCCCCGCGTGGTGGCGCACTTTGGCCGTCTGGATGCGGTGGTCAACAGCGCCTCGTTGTTCGAGCATGACAACGCCGCCACCTTTGGTTTTGCCGCGCTCGAAAAGCACCTGCGCAGCAACACCGCCGCGCCGGTGCTGCTGGCGCAGGCGCTGCACCAGCATGTGGCCGACCGCGTGGCTGCCGGCGAGGCCGACGCGCAGGGCGCCGTGGTCAACCTGCTGGACCAGAAGCTCTGGAACCAGAACCCCGACTTCATGAGCTACACGCTCTCCAAGGCGGCGCTGGAGGCCGCCGGCACCATGCTGGCCATGGCCCTCGCGCCGCGCGTGCGAGTGGTGGGCGTGGCGCCCGGCCTCACGTTGACCAGCCACATGCTCAGCGACGAAAAGTTCGCGCAGCTGCACGCGCTCTCCCCGCTGGGCCGCTCGTCCACCGCCGAGGACGTGGCCGCTACGGTCAAATTCGCGCTGGAGAACCGCTCCATCACAGGCACCACGCTGCTGGTCGATGGCGGCCAGCACCTGATGAAGTTTGACCGCGATTTTTCGTTGATGTGAACGCCCGTTGTTCGCCCCAGGACCTTTTCATGACCACCGCTGCAGGCACCCAGATCCTCACGCTCACCGGTTTGCGCTTTGACGCCAACCTGGGCATCCTCGACCACGAAAAGACTGACCCCCAGCCCATCCAGGTCGATGCCGAACTGAGCCTGGGCGTGCAGCCGCTGGCCCCGCGCGACGACGACATCGGCCACGTGCTGGACTACCGGCGCGTGCGCCAGATCATCATCGACGAGTGCACGGCCGAGCATGTGAACCTGCTGGAGAGCCTGATCGGCAAGCTGGCCAACCGCCTGATGCAACTGCCCGGCGTGCTGGGCGTGCGGGTGAAGATTGCCAAACTCGAAATTTTTGACGACTGCGAAGTGGCCATTCGCATTGAGACAGGACAGTGGTGACCCCATGAGCGCAGTATTGAATGAAGCCCCAACCTCCGACCAATCCACTGGCTGGACGGAGGAAAGCACCGAAGCCGCCAGCGGCGCTGCCCGCATGAAGATCGAGCGCGAAACCCACAAGCTGGAAAAGCGCCTGTGCCGCGAAGTGGGCAAGGCCATCGTCGACTTCAACATGATTGAAGAAGGCGACAAGGTGATGGTGTGCATGTCCGGCGGCAAGGACAGCTATGCGCTGCTGGACATCCTGCTCAAGCTCAAGGCCCGCGCGCCCATCCACTTTGACCTGGTGGCCGTCAACCTGGACCAGAAACAGCCGGGCTTTCCCGAGCATGTGCTGCCCGAGTACCTGGCCAGCACCGGCGTGCCCTTCCACATCGAGAACGAAGACACCTACAGCATCGTCAAGAAGCTGATCCCCGAGGGCAAGACCACCTGCAGCCTGTGCAGCCGCCTGCGCCGGGGCATTCTGTACCGCGTGGCCGACGAGCTGGGCTGCACCAAGATCGCGCTGGGGCACCACCGCGATGACATTTTGCAAACGCTGCTGCTCAACATGTTCTTTGGCGGCAAGATGAAGAGCATGCCCCCCAAGCTGGTGAGCGACGACGGCAAACATGTGGTGATCCGCCCGCTGGCCTACGTGGCCGAGAAAGACACCGCCCGCTGGGCTGCGCACCGCAACTTCCCCATCATCCCGTGCAACCTGTGCGGCAGCCAGGAGAACCTGCAGCGCAAGCAGGTGGGCGAGATGCTGCGCGAATGGGAAAAGCGCTTCCCCGGCCGGGTGGAGAACATGTTCAACGCGCTGCAGAACGTGGTGCCCTCGCACCTGCTGGACGGCAGCCTGTACGACTTCAAGAACGCCAGGGCCACGGGCATCGCCAGCGAAGACGGCGACAAGGCGTTTGACAAGGAAGAGTTTGTGGCGCCTTCGCCCTCGCTGCCCGGCGTGCAGGTGGTACAGCTGTCGTGAACCTTGGCAGAGCAGCGGCGCTCTGCCGGAGAACCTTTTTTCAGGAGGCTCTGACCATGACGCAACGCCGATGGATTCCCGCCCTGCTCCTGGGCCTCACAGCCGCCCTGCTCGCAGGCTGCAGCACCACCCGCGTGGTCGAAGGCCGGGTGCAGAGCTTCTCGACCCTGGCGGCCGCGCCGGCCCCCGCCACGTACCGCATCGAGCGCCTGCCCTCGCAGCAGGCCCCATCGTTTGACGCCATCGCCACGCTGGCCGAGCAGGCCCTGGCCCGCGCGGGCCTGCAGCGCGACGATGCCGCGCCCCGCCTGCTGGTGCAGCTGGGTGTGCAGGCCGACACCGTGCCGCGCCATGATCCCTACGGACCCGACCACTGGGGCATGGGCGGCTGGTACGGCCGGGGCTGGGGCGTGCATGGCATGTTGCGCTTTGGTGCGCCCACACCGCTTTACCGGCGCACGGTCAGCGTCCTGATGCGCGATGCGCAGACCCAGGCCGTGGTGTACGAGACCTCGGCCGTGCACGAAGACGTGTGGGTGAGCGACCCGGCCGTCTATGGCGTGCTGTTCGACGCGGCACTCAACGGCTTTCCCCAACCGCCCCAGGGGCCACGGCAGGTGCGCCTTCCGCTGGTTCCTCCGGCACGCTAAGACTCCTGTCACATCCACCCGCCGCATGCACGCCACCCGCATCGTTGCCATCCGCCACGGCGAAACCGCCTGGAACGTGGACACCCGCATCCAGGGCCACCTGGACATTCCGCTCAACGACACCGGCCTGTGGCAGGCCGCCCAGGTCGCCCAGGCCCTGGGGGGCGAGCCGATTGCAGCCATCTACACCAGCGATCTGCAGCGCGCGTACGCCACCGCCCAGGCCGTGGCCCGCACCACCGGCGCGCCTTTGATGACGGAGCCCGGCCTGCGCGAGCGCAGCTTCGGGCACTTCCAGGGCCGCACGTTTGCCGAAATCGAGGCCGAGCTGCCCGAGGATGCACTGCGCTGGCGCAAGCGCGACCCCCACTACACGCCCGAAGGCGGCGAGTCCCTTGTCACCTTGCGTGACCGCATCGAACACACCGTGACCACCCTGGCGCAGCAGCATGTGGGCGAGCAGGTGGTGATGGTGGCGCATGGCGGCGTGCTCGACGTGCTGTACCGCCTGGCCACCCGCCAGGACATCCAGGCGCCGCGCACCTGGCAACTGGCCAACGCCGCCATCAACCGCCTGCTGTGGACGCCCGACGGCCTGACCCTGGTGGGTTGGGCAGACACCCAACATCTTGAACAGATCGTGCTGCGCGATGAAAACCACGCCTGAAGCCTTGCAGATGACCATTGGCCAGCGGGTCGACCAGATCGACACCCCTGCCGCCGTGGTGGACCTGGACGCCATGGACCGCAACATCCAGCGCATGGCCGACTTTGCGCGCAAGCACCAGGTACGCTGGCGCCCCCACGCCAAGATGCACAAAAGCGCCGAGCTGGCATTGCAACTGCAGCGCGCGGGCGCCCAGGGCGTGTGTGTGCAGAAGGTGGCCGAGGCCGAGGCGCTGGCCGCCGGTGGTGTGGATGACATCACCATCACCAACCAGATCATTGCCATGCCCAAACTGCACCGCGTGGCGCGGCTGGCCGCGCGCCTGGCCGCACGCGGCGGGCGCCTGGGGCTGGCTGTGGACCACATCGACGGCATCGAACGCCTGGCCGAAGCCATGGCGCAATCCGGCAGCGATGCGGGCATCGACGTGCTGGTGGAGATCGACGTGGGCCAGGGCCGCTGCGGCGTGCCGCCGGGCGAAGCCGCCGTGCCGCTGACGCTGGCCGTGTCCCGCAGCCCCCGCCTGCGGTTTGCGGGCCTGCAGGCCTACCATGGCCGCGCGCAGCACCTGGCCAGCAGCGTGGGCCGGCGCGAGACCATTGCCGCGGTGGTGCGCGCGGCAGACCATACGCGCCAGCTCATCGAAGCCGCCGGACTGCCCGTGCCGCTGATCACCGGCTCTGGCACCGGCACGCTGGTGCACGAGGCCGCCAGCGGCGTGTTTGGCGAGCTGCAGGCGGGCTCGTTTTTGTTCATGGACGCCGACTACGCGCGCAACGAGCGCGAGCCCGCCCAGCCCGTGTTTGAACACGCCCTCTTCATCAAGACCCAGGTGGTGTCGGTGCGCGACACCCACGCGGTGTGTGACGCGGGCCACAAGAGCCACGCCATCGACTCGGGCCTGCCCACCGTGGCCCTGCTGTCCGAGGGCCGCGCCCTGCGCTATGCCAACGGCGGCGACGAGCACGGCCTGCTCTACGCGGCCGACCCCGAGGCCCGCCTGCCCAGCCTGGGGCACATGCTCTGGCTCATTCCCGGCCATTGCGACCCCACGGTGAATCTGCACGACTTCCTGATCGGCGTGCGCGGCGGTTTGCTGGACGGTGTGGTGGAGCGGATCATCAGGGTTGATGCCAGAGGCGCGCTGACCTGATTGGGGCAAGAATCGGTGGACATTTTTGGTGTCCTCCATGAGCCCCAGCCAGATCATTGTCCTTGCGACCCCCGTCTTCTTTTTGCTGATCGCCATTGAACTGGCCATTGGCTACAAGCGCCAGCGCAACACCTACCGCCTGGCCGATGCCGTGAGCAGCATCAGTCTGGGCATGCTGAGCCAGACCAGTGCCGTGTTCACCCGGCTGCTGCGCATCGGCATCTACACGGCCCTGTTCGAGCACGTGGCGCTGTGGCGCAACGATGCGTTCTGGACCAGCCTGCCAGGCTGGCTGCTGGCGCTGGTGTTCTACGACTTCTGCTACTACTGGCTGCACCGCATGGGCCACGAATCAGCGGTGCTGTGGGCCGCGCACGCGGTGCACCACCAGAGCCAGGACTACAACCTCAGCACCGCGCTGCGGCAGACCAGCTCGGGCGCATTGCTGGGCTGGATTTTTTATGTGCCCATGGCGCTGGCGGGCGTGCCGCCACTGGTGTTTGCTGTGGTGGCGCTCATCGACCTGCTCTACCAGTTCTGGGTGCACACCGAGCAGGTGGGCAGGCTCGGCTGGTTCGACCGCTGGTTCTGCAGCCCCAGCAACCACCGGGTGCACCACGCAGTGAACGACGCCTACCTGGACAAGAACTACGGCGGCGTCCTGATCGTGTGGGACCGGATGTTCGGCACCTTCAAGGACGAGGACGCGCAGGAGAAATGCGTGTACGGCACGCGCGGCCTGCTCAACAGCTGGGACCCGCTGTGGGCCAACGCGCAGGTGTACGCGGGCCTCGCGCACGACAGCTGGCATGCGCGCAGCTGGGCGGACAAGCTGCGGGTGTGGATCAAGCCACCGGGCTGGCGCCCGGCCGATGTGGCAGAGCGGTTTCCCAAGCCCGCGTTCAGCATGGCGCAGATGCAGCTGTACCACCCGCCCATGTCGCGCGTGGTGCAGCGGTTTGCGCTGGTGCAGTTTGCGCTGATCCTCACAGGCGTGGCGGCCTTTTTGTGGCAGGCCGATGCGGCGCCACTCGCGCACAGCGCCGTGTGGTTTGCGGTGCTGCTGGTCAGCCAGTGGGCGCTGGGCGCGGTGATGCAGGGGCGCATTGGCATGCCGATGGCGCTGATGCTGCAAAGCGGCGCGCTGGCCACCGCCTCCAGCGCGCTGGGGCTCACGCAGTGGTACTGGTTGTTCAAGCCGCTGACGATGGTGATTGCTCTTGTTTTGGTAGCTGCTAGCGCATATCCATCAAGCGCCAGCAGCCGATTTAACTCCAAAACCCTGTGGCTTCTGCTGGCCGCGCTGGCCGGGTCGCTGGCGGGGGATGTGTTCCTCATGTTCCAGGGCTTCTTCATCCCCGGCCTGGTGAGTTTTCTGGTGGCGCACCTGTTTTACGTGGCGCTGTTCAAGAGCGGTCAGGCGTGGTTTCCGCACCGGGGCGCACTGGTCGCCACGCTGGGGGTGGGCGCGGCGATGTATGCCTTTTTGTGGGCGGGGGGGCTGCCGCCTGCGTTGCGCGCCCCCGTGGCCGCCTACGTGCTGGTGATCGCGCTGATGGCCGCCCAGGCCATCGGGCGGGCCACCGCGCTGCGCGACACCCCTTCGCTGCTGGTGGCCATCGGCGCCGGGTTCTTCATGCTCAGCGATTCGCTGCTGGCCACCAACCGCTTCGTGATGCCGCTGCCGATGGCGCAGGTGTGGGTGCTGTCCACCTATTACGCTGCACAGGCACTGATCGTCGGCGGGTGGCTGGCCCACCAGGCAGCGTCGCCTGCCATCGCCGCGCAGGCCACGCACACGGCCGGAGACAGGCGCACGCCCGTGCCCCGGGACGTGGCCCCGAGCGTCGCACCGGGCACGGCGGCGCGCTCTTCCTGATTTTCAGTCAAATCGGTCTCCAGCACTTTCACCATAAGCGCCAGCAGCTATTAATTCAGTAGCAAAAACTGCTTGCGCCTACCGGTGCGGGACCGGCTCCACGCCTTCGGTGATGGCTTCGTCGCGGGCAATGCGCCCGTCGATCAGCTCCACCAGCCGGTCGCAGCGCGCGGCCAGGCGGGGGTCATGGGTGACCACCACAAAACTCGTGCCCCGCTCGGCATGGATACGGCGCAGCAGCGCAAACACCTCGGCCGACGAAGCTGTGTCGAGGTTGCCCGTGGGCTCATCGGCCAGCACCAACGGCGGGTTCATGACCAGCGCCCGCGCAATGGCCACGCGCTGCTGCATGCCGCCCGACAGCTCTGCGGGACGCTTGTCCATGGCCCGGGCCAGGCCCACGGCGTCGAGCAGGCTGCGGGCATGCTCGCGGTGGGCTGCACTGACGCGGCCTTCGGCCATGAGGGCCGGCAGCGTGACGTTCTCCAGCGCGGAGAAAGCAGGCAGCAGGTGGTGGAACTGAAAAACAAAGCCCAGCGTGCTGCGCCGGCGCAGCGTGAGCGCCGCGTCGTCCAGGTCCTGCACCGCCTCGCCGTCCAGCAGATAGCTGCCAGTCGTCATGCGTTCGAGCAGGCCCAGGATGTTGAGCATCGTGCTCTTGCCCGAGCCCGAAGGCCCCATCAGCGCGATGAACTCGCCCCGGCGCACCTGCAGGTCGATGCCGTGCAGCACCTCGGCCTCGCTGGGGCGGCCGACGTTGTAGCTTTTACGCACGGCGTCGAGCGCGATCAACATCTTCGCAATCCACTGTGCTGCGTACCGTTCGTGGCGCACGAAACCGGCGCAGCCAAGGCCAGCGGCCCCCGCGCAAGGGCCGCCCCGCCGCGCTGGGGGCGTCCCCCTGCCCGCAGTGCGCAGCACTGCGAGAGCGGGGGGAAGCGGCGCAGCCGCACAGGGGGGTGTCTCATCACTACATCCTGATGGCTTGTGCCGGGTCCAGCGCCGCTGCGCGCCGCGCAGGTGCCACGGCCGCCAGCACACCGCACACCGACGCGATCAGCGCAATCTGCAGCGCCATGGCGGGCGGCAGCGCGATGGAAAACAGCGGCATGCCATCCGAGCCGCGCACAAAATGCGTGAACACCCAGATCAGCGCCACCGCCAGCAGCAGGCCCAGCACCGAGCCCAGCGCACCCACCACGGCGCCCTGCACCAAAAATACGCGCAGCACCTGACCGCGCGTGGCGCCCATGGCGCGCAGGATGCCGATCTCCCGGCCCTTTTGCACCACCGAGACCACCAGCACGCTGGCAATGCCCAGCACCACCACGGCCAGCACCACACCCCGGATGATGGAGGTGCTGATGGACTGCGCATTGAGTGCTGACACCAGCTGGGCATTGCTCTCTTGCCAGCTCTCGATCTTGTAGGGGAACTGGGTCTGCAACGCGCGCGCCAAGGTCTGCGCCACCCACACGTCCTTCAGGGTGAGGTCGAGCTGGCTGGCGCCACCCGGCAGCGCCAGCAGGCTTTGCGCTGCGCGCAGCGGCACGATCACGGTGCGCCGGTTCAGGTCTTTCACGCCCAGGTCCACCAGCGCGGTGACGCGCACCGAATCACTCACCGTGCCGCCCGCACCGCCGGTCTGCACCGTGAGGCGGTCGCCCACGCGCACACCCAGATCGTTCGCGAGCTCGCGCCCCACGATGGCCTCGCCCGGTGCCAGCCGCGCCGTGCCACTGACCACCTTGGAGCGCAGCCCCACCACGCGGTCATAGCGATCCAGGTCCACGCCCATCAGGGCAATCGCCTGCGACGCCTCGCCGCGCAGCGCCAGGCCTGAGCCCGAGACCATGGGCGACACCCCGGCGACTTCGGGCAAGCGCTCGAGCAGCGGCACCAGCGCCTGCCAGTTGGCGACGGACCGCAGGCGCTGCGCGCGCGGCTGGGTTTCGGAAAGCAGAGCGGTGCCGGGCAATGCGGGGGCTGCGGGTGTGACGAGATCGTCGGGCGCCCTCAGAGTGATGTGCGCCTGGGCGCCCAGCGTCTTGGCCAGGGTGTTCGATTGCAGGCCGTTGATCAACGCCGAGATGTAGGCAATGACCGCCACACCCGCCGCCACGCCCACGATGATGAGTACGGTCTGCATGCGCCCCTCGCGCAGAAAGCGCAGCGCCACACGCAACTCGAAGCCGGGCCAGATCAGCATGGCGGAATGCTCAACGGCCCATGGCGTTGGTCAATGCGGAGCCCGCATCGCCCCCCGGGGCGTTGGAAACGGCGGCGGCCGAACCTGCGGTCCAGACCACCGTGCGGGCTCGCACGCGGTCGCCCGCCTGCACTGCGCCGCCGCGCAGCACGGTGTCGCCCTCGGCCACGCCGTCGAGCACCTCCGCTGCGTCCAGTGTGCGCAGGCCCAGCCGCACAGGGCGGGCCTGTGCGCGCCCCTCCTGCAGCACCAGCACGGTCGCCTGGTCACCCACCACCGCACCCCGCAGCGCGGCCTGCGGCAGCACCAGGGCACGCTCGCGCCGCGCAGTCTCCACCTCGACCGACAAGGTCATGTCTTCGCGCAGGAAGGCGGGAGCCTGCTGCTCCAGTGCAAACTTCACCTCGATGGCGCCGCGCTGGGCGTCCACCGCCGGTGCAATGGTGAGCACGCGCGCGGCAAAACGCTGGCCCGCAAAGGCATCGGCCACCACCAAGGCCTTCTGGCCCGGCAGCAACTGGTCCAGAAAACGTTCGTCCACCTGGGCCACCAGCTGGGTGGGCCCGGCCAGCGCCAGGCTGAGCAGGGCCTTGCCAGGCTGCACGATCTGCCCGGGCTCAACGTCGCGCACCAGCACGCGGGCATCGGCCGGGGCTAACAGCGTAGTCTGTGCCAGGCGGGCCTGGGCCGCCACGATCGCCGCCTGGGCCAGCGCCAGCTGCGCCTGCGCCTGGACCACATCGGTGCCCGCATCGGCGTTGGCCTGGACCTGCGCCTGCGCGCTCACCTGCTGCGCCCGGGCCACCTCGACGGCGCGCTGCGCCTCATCGAGCTGCGCGGCGCTGTAGAACCCCTGGGCCACCAGCTGCCGCACCCGCGCCAGGTTGGCGCTCGCCGCCTGCAGGGTGGCATCGGCCTGCGCGCGCGCTGCCTGGGCGGCGCTGCGGCCGCTGCTGCGCAGGCCCGCAAGGCGCGCCTGCGCCTGGCGCTCGGAAGCCTGCGCCTGCGCCAGTGCAGCGTGCAGCTCATCCGGTTCGAGCTGCACCAGCACGTCGCCCTGTCGCACCTGTGCGCCTTCTGCTACCCGCACCTGGGCCACGCGGCCGGTGATGGTGCTGCCCACCTCGACGCGCGACAACGTGGCCACGCGCGCCGAAAACTGCAGTGTGCGCACCAGCGGCGCCGACTGCACCAACAGGGCATCGACCTGCGGCCCCCGCAGCGCCATTGCACCCACTGCAGCAGCCACCACCAGTGCTGCTGCGCCCAGCGCCAAGGCCCAGCGGCGCTTGTTCACAGGAAAATCCAAAGTGCGAGGGATGTTCGGGGTGTCATGTGCCGTGCCTTTTTTTGATCAATCAGAGAAGAGCCCGCCCGCCGCCTTGGGTGGCGCCACCCCCAGGTGGCGGAAGGCCGCCAGCGTGGCAATGCGCCCGCGCGGTGTACGCTGCAAGAAGCCCTGCTGGATGAGATAGGGCTCGATCACGTCTTCAATGGTGCCAGCTTCTTCGCCAATGCTGGCCGCAATGTTGTCGAGCCCCACTGGGCCGCCATCAAAGCGGTGGATGACCGCCTCCAGCAGCTTGCGGTCCATCACGTCAAAGCCCTGTGGGTCTACATCCAGCATGGCCAATGCCTTGTCGGCAATCGATTTGGTGATGCGGCCGTCGCCCTTGACCTCGGCGTAGTCGCGCACGCGGCGCAGCAGCCGGTTGGCAATGCGCGGTGTGCCGCGCGAGCGGCGGGCGATCTCAAAGCCGCCTTCTTCATCCATCGGAGCATTGAGCAGCCCAGCGCTGCGCTTGACGATGCGCGCCAGTTCCTCGGCCGTGTAGAACTCCAGCCGCGCCACGATGCCAAAGCGGTCGCGCAGCGGGTTGGTGAGCATGCCCGCGCGTGTGGTGGCGCCCACCAGCGTGAAGGGCTGCAGGTCGAGCTTGATGCTGCGCGCCGCAGGCCCCTCGCCGATCATGATGTCGATCTGGTAGTCCTCCAGCGCGGGGTAGAGGATTTCCTCCACCACAGGCGACAGGCGGTGGATTTCGTCGATGAAAAGAACGTCGTTCTTCTCCAGATTGGTCAGCAGCGCTGCCAGGTCCTTGGGCTTTTCGAGCACAGGGCCACTGGTCTGGCGCAGGTTGACCCCCAGCTCAGCCGCAATGATGTGCGAGAGCGTGGTCTTTCCCAGGCCGGGCGGGCCGAACAGCAGGACATGGTCCAGCGCCTCGCCCCGCTTCCTCGCCGCGCCGATGAAGATCTCCAGCTGCTCGCGCGCCTTGGCCTGGCCAACGTACTCCTGCAGGAGCTTGGGGCGCAGGGCCCGCTCGATCGCCTCCTCCTGGGGCGAAGCGGGGGCGGCCGAGATGACGCGCTTGGCGGGGGCGGGGGTGAAGTCGTCGGTCTGGATGGTCATGCGCTGGATGCTGCCGTTGAAGGATCTCTGGTGTTCTACCGGCTGGTCCAGGCGTGGTAGGCCACACCTTCGTAATTGAAGTCCCTGTAGTTCGCGATCACATAGTCCCGCTCGGCGGCGTTGACCGTGTAAAAGTGGGTGCCTTTGTCAGGCTTGTAAAAACGGTAGACGGGGATGGCGGCATTGCCCGCAGTGGTCTGCGCATACCAGATGGGCCCTTCGTACTTGAAGACCGGATAGTTCGCCCGCACAAAGTCGCTCTCGCCCTGGCTGATCGTATAAAAGTGTGCGCTGTTGGACAGGTTGAAGAAGCGGTACACAGCACTCTGCCCGGCCGTGGGCTGCGGGTATGCATAGAAAGCTATGTTCTCGTACTGGAACTGCGGATAGGTGGCGATGACGTAATCGCGTTCAGCCGCGCTGGACGTGAAAAAATGGGCGCCCGTCTGGATGTTGAAAAACCGGTAGATCGCTGTACGCGCCTGCGCGCTGGTTCCCGCTGCGAGCCAGTTCTTGAGGCCATCGTTGTACGCGATGTCAAAGCGTCCATAGAACTCCGGCGCGGTGATGGCAGAACAGCTTGCGCTGCCTCCATACAGAGTACCGATGACGTGCGTGCCGCCCTTGAAGATCGCCGACCCACTGCTGCCGCCTTCGGTCGTGCCCTGGTTCCAGATCACGCGGTAGAAGTTGCCCGTGGTGCCGCTGCACTGGAACTGCGTGCCGCTTGTTGCAGCACACGACGAATAGCTGTTCACGTCGCCGATGCTCATCTTGAGAAGGTCACCCCTGGGGTGGTGCAAGCCCACCACGGGTGTGCCGATGGACTGGACGCTGGCATCCCAGCCTGCGAAGAACACGCCCGCTGGCGGTGTGTCGTTCAACCGGAGCAGCGTGATGTCTGTTGCGGTGGTGGTGTAGAGCAGTGCAGCGCCATTGAACCGCTTGGTGGTAGCGCTTGACAACGTCCGCGAGTTGCAGGTTGGCGCCCGATAGAACCAGTCGGTTTGCAGCGAAGAGGCCTCGGCCTGCGTGGAAATGCAGTGGTTCGCTGTCAGAAAATAAGGTGTTCCCGAGGACTGGTTGTCATTGAGCAGGGTGCCGGTGCACACATAGGTGCTGCCCCCCGACGTGTAAATCATGCGGGCCACGGCGTTGCGCTGGTTTGCATAAGCATCTTGGCAACTGGCATCCAGGTGGCAAGACGCCGATTCGTTGATCTTCGCGGAAAACTCTTCCTCCGTAGGTATCGCCAGGTTTTCGTAGATGTGCGAGACGCGCGGCACGGAAAAGTCCAGCGTACCCACCCGGGTGCCCGCAGGCACCTCAAGCTCCAGGGTCACTTCGTCGGCACCCAGATCGGGGCTCCACCAGGTGCGCGCATCCAGACCGGTCTCTGCGGCTTGCGCATTGCGCTGGATGCTCTGCAAAACATCCTGCCCGGATATCTGGAACACGGAGCCCGGATCCGTCTGGCGGTAAAAACGCAGCACGGCGCCGGGAGGTAACTGCCGCGCCACCACCCCCAGACGCAGGCCGTGGGCTCCCTCTGCGGTAAAGCTGATGGCCGCCACCAGCCCGCCGTTCGAACCGGCCTTCCACTGCATGTGCTGCAGAGTCTGCTCGGCCGCATGGGTAGCCACCACATCGCGCGCGATACCTACCTGGCGCGGGCCGACACCCCCAGCGGCCTGAGCCACCTTGGCATCTGCCAGCGCTCCCAGGCTCACCCGTGCAGGTTCGGGTGGCGACGCCACGGCGCTACGTGCCTTGACATTCGAAACCCCCTGGTCCGCAGTGTCGGGCTGCACCCAGCCATCCACCAGCAGCACCGGGCTCGAAGACGTCACACCCGCCTCCTGGCCACCACCGCAACCCACCAGCAGGGCCGCCGCCACTGCTGCAAATACCGCCACCACGCATTCCGACAATCTGCTTTTCATCTTCACCCCCTGGTTCGCACCCATTCTCACTGAACACTGCAACGCGCTGCGCTGCTATTTCGCCAGCGCCTTCAACGCCATCTTGATCCCCTCGCTCACCCCCACGTCCGCCGGCAACGCCTTGAGCGCCGCTGCGGCTTCCTTGTCGTTGTATCCCAAGGCCAGCAGCGCCTGCAGGATGTCGGCCTGCGCATCGCTGGTGGCGGCGCCACGCACGGCGCCCATGTCGGCGCCCAGCTTGCCCTTGAGCTCCAGCAGCAGCCGCTCGGCCGTTTTCTTGCCGATGCCCGGCACCTTCACCAGGCGCCCCGCCTCCTGCAGCGAGATCGCCTGCGCCAGGTCGCTCACACCCATGCCACTCAGGATGGACAAGGCCGTGCGCGGCCCCACGCCGGAGATCTTGATCAGCTCCCGAAACGCCTGGCGCTCGGGCACGGTGGCAAAGCCGTACAGCAGTTGTGCGTCCTCGCGCACAATGAACTGGGTGAGCAGGCTCACGCGCTCGCCCACGGCGGGCAGGTTGTAGAAGGTGCTCATGGGCACGTTCACCTCGTAGCCCACGCCGTGGCAGTCCAGCAGCACCTCGGGGGGGTTCTTCTCCAGCAGGGTGCCGGTCAATTTGCCTATCATTGATGTCCTTTGGCGACGCGGGCATGACGCGCGGCGCCGTCTTCTTGCCGTTTTTCGGTTGCCTGACTGGAATTATCCGCGTGATCCTGCGCCACACCTTCACCCCCCACAACAACACCCGGCTCACCAACCTGTGCGGCCCGGCCGATGCGCACCTGCGCACCATCGAGGTGGCCTTGCAGGTGAGCATTGCGCACCGGCATGAGCAGTTCAAGATTGACGGCCCCAAGGCCAAGGCCACACAGGCGATGGAGCTGCTGCAGGCCCTGTATGAAATGGCCGAGCGGCCGATTGGCGAGGATTACATCCAGCTGATGCTGGCGGGCGACAGCGAGCTGCTGGAGGCGCCAGACGACGCCATCATCCTCAACACCCGCCGTGCCGACCTGCGCGGGCGCACCCCCACGCAGAACCTGTACCTGCAGAACATTGCCACGCACGACATCACCTTCGGCATCGGCCCTGCCGGCACCGGCAAGACGTATCTCGCCGTGGCCAGTGCGGTGGACGCGCTGGAGCGCAGCAGCGTGCAGCGCATCGTGCTGACCCGCCCGGCGGTGGAGGCTGGCGAGCGCCTGGGCTTTTTGCCCGGTGACCTGGCGCAGAAGGTGGACCCGTATCTGCGCCCCCTGTACGACGCGCTGTACGAGCTGATGGGGCATGACAAGGTGCAAAAGGCCTTCGAGCGCAACGCCATCGAGATCGCGCCGCTGGCCTTCATGCGTGGGCGCACACTGAACAACGCGTTCGTCATCCTCGACGAGGCGCAGAACACCACCCCCGAGCAGATGAAGATGTTCCTCACCCGCATCGGCTTTGGCGCCAAGGCGGTGGTGACGGGTGACGTGAGCCAGATCGACCTGCCCAAGGGCAACCTGAGCGGCCTGATTGATGCCGAACGCGTGCTCAAGCGTGTGAAGGGCATCTCCATCACCCACTTCACCAGCGCCGACGTGGTGCGCCACCCGCTGGTGGCCCGCATCGTGGACGCCTATGACGCCCCCCGCCGTGCGACGGCAGCGCGTGTGCGCGAATAGCCTCCCAGACTCAACTCCTATTTTCATAGCTGCTTGCGCTTATCCACCAAGCGCCAGCGGCCAAAAACACTCCAAATGCCTTTGAACCAACTCGCCCTGTCTCTGCAATTCGGCTCCTTTGACGGCGTGGCCGCCCACCGTGCCGTGCTGCCCCGCCACAAGGTCACGCGCTGGATTCGCCACGCGTTGGCCACGGATGCCGAAATCACCGTGCGCATCGTGGGTGCTGAAGAAGGCCAGCAGCTCAACCGCGAGTACCGCAAGAAGGACTACGCCACCAACGTGCTCACGTTCGACTACGCCCAGGAGCCGGTGGTGACCGCCGACCTGGTGCTGTGCGCCCCGGTGATCGAGCGTGAGGCCCGTGAGCAGAACAAGAGCCTGGAAGAGCACTACGCCCACATGCTGGTGCACGGCACGCTGCACGCACAGGGGTGGGACCACGAGACCAGCGAGGCGGATGCGCAGGAGATGGAAGACTACGAAACCGCCATCCTGCAAGAGCTGGGGTACGCAGACCCCTACGCCCGCTAGCCAGCGGCCCCCCAGGCTTGGCTGCAGAGGGCCAGCGCGGGCCGCAGGGCCGTATCACACAGCACATCAGTGCAACCTTTTTTGCATGTAATGGTGGGCAAAACAGGGGTCTCGCACACCTAAGATCAGGCGAATGCTTCAACCCGCGCGCCATCGTGGTGGGGAGCCCCCCTTCCGACCCCGAAAAAATGACCGAAATCGCCCTGCTGCTCGTGGCCGCCTTCATGGCCGGCGCCCTGAACGCCGTTGCCGGAGGCGGCAGCTTTCTGACCCTGCCTGCGCTCGTCTTCACCGGCGTGCCGCCTGTGGTGGCCAATGCCACGGGCACCGTGGCGCTGCTGCCGGGCTACATGGCGGGGGCCTGGGGCTTTCGGGAGGACACCGCCCCGCCGCCGGGCCTGTCGATGCGCTTGCTGGTGGTGCTGTCGCTGCTGGGCGGCGCGGCCGGTGCGGCTCTGCTGCTGGTCACGCCCGATGCCACCTTCCGCCGCGTGGTGCCCTGGCTGCTGCTGGCGGCCACGGCGCTGTTCGCCTTCGGGCCGCAGCTGCGCAAGATGCTCGCGGGTGGCAAGCCGTCCACGGCCAAGGCCACCGTGGGCATCCTGGCGGTGGCGGCCTACGGTGGTTACTTCAACGGCGGGCTGGGTATCTTGCTGCTGGCGTTGTTCGGCCTGCTGGGGCAGACGAACCTGAACGCCATGAATGGCCTGAAAAACTGGGTGTCTGCCCTGCTCACCGCCATTGCCGTGGCCATCTACGCCGCCGGTGGCGTGGTGCTGTGGCCGCAGGCGCTGATGATGATGGTGGCCGCCACGGCGGGCGGCTACGGGGGCGCGCGGGTGGCGCGGCGCATACCGGCTGCGTGGCTGCGCTGGGGCATCGTGGCCACGGGCCTGGTGATGGCGGGCCTGTTCTTCCTGCGGGCCTGAGCCATCGGCTGCAAGCACAGCCTCAGTGCGCGCCAGGCAGCAGCAGGGGCGAGCGGGGCAACAGGCGAAAAGCCGTGGAGGCCGCGGCCAGCATGCAGGCAATGCACACCATCACCGCCTGGTAGGGGTCATGCCCGCCATGTTGTGCCCATGTGGCCACCACCCCGGTGAACCACTGCATCAGGGCCACCCCCAGAAACATCGACATCGTGTACAGAGACAGCGCGCGGCCCGTCGTCTCCGCGGGGTACGACGAGCGCACATCAGCGTACTGCAGCACCCCGTAACCCGAGAGCAACCCCATGAGGAAAATCAGCGCCACACTGGCCGCTGCGTGCTGCAACAGGCCCAGCAGCACGAAGAGGCCACCCATGAGCAATGAAAGCCTTGTGATCCAGGCGCGCCGGTGCGTGGCCCCGGGGTCCATGCGCCCGTAGACGACCGGAACCACCACCGAAATCATCGACAAGACCAGCGCCACGTTGCCGCTTTCCACCAGCGAGAAGTGATGGCGCTCCATCAGCAGCGGGCCCAGCCACAGGCCGCGCAATGACAGAAACGCCGCATAGCAGGTCATGCCCAGGATCAGGATGCCCCAGGTGTGCGGCACCCTGAACAGCGTGCCAAACCGGGCTGCCGCCTGGCCCCACGATTCGCGCGGGCCTGAGGAAGCGTGCGGCAGCGCGGGCTCGCGCACCTTCCAGAAAATCAGCAGCCACGACAACAGCGAAAGCACCGCAAGCACCCCAAAGCCCATGCGCCACCCCCCGTGCTGCACCATGAAGGCCAGCGGTGTGCCGGTGAAGAGCAGGCCCAGCCCACCCACGCCCATCCCGAGGCCCGAAAAAAATGCGAAGCGCTGCGCTGGAAAGTGGCGCGAGATAAACACCGTGCAGGCCAGAAACGCCGGCGAGCACCCCACCCCGATCAGCAGCTGCCCCAGCATCAGCCACCCGTAGCTGGGTGCAGCGGCCGACACCGCAGCGCCCAGCACCGCCAGGGGGAAGGCTGTCAGCACCGTTTTGCGCAGGCCGTACAGGTCCATGCCAATGCCCATGAGCAACTGCGTGACGCCAAACGACAGCCCGAAAAGCCCTGCAAACGCGCCGAGCGAATCCGGCGAGATCCCGAAGTCTGCCTGTAGCCCGGTGGCAATGATGCTGGTTACCGTGCGGAACGCCTGGCTCAGCGAAAATGCCGTGAGCAGGCACAGGTACATGAACCACAGCGCCGCGGAGGGCGGGGCAGGAGCGGCAGGGTGGCGCTCGGGCCCGGTCACGCGCAGCACCGGGTCATGCCGGCAACGTGGGAGACGCAGGCGCCACGCGCAGCGGTATCGTCACCGGCCCGTCGTTGACAAGATGCACCTGCATGTCGGCCGCAAACTGCCCGGTGGCGACATCGGGATGCGCCTTGCGGGCCTGAGCCACCACATAGTCATACAGCCGCCGGCCCTCGTCGGGCGCAGCCGCCTGGGTAAAACTGGGCCGGTTGCCGCCGGTGGTGTCTGCCGCCAGCGTGAACTGGCTGACCAGCAGCAGGCCCCCGCAGGCTCCACGTCCATCGATGTCCTGCACGCTCTGGTTCATCTTGCCCGCAGCGTCCGAAAAAATGCGCAGCTTGAGGATCTTGGCCAGCAACTTGTCGGCCTCGGCCTCGGTGTCGCCACGCTCGGCGCACACCAGCACCAGCAGGCCCGCGCCGATGGCGCCCACGGTCTGCCCGTCCACATCCACACGCGCTTCGCGCACACGTTGCAATACGCTGATCACTTCACGGCATCCTTCAAATCGTCACGGGGGTCGTCAAAGTGCGCCTCCACATCGGTGGGCAGCAGCTCGATGGTGGCGCGCAGGCCCGGCACGGCGGTCATCAGCGCGCGCTCTACCTGGCCGCGCAGCTCTGCGGCGTGGCGCAGGGTCCAGTCGGCGGGCATGTGCAGGTGCATGTCCACAAACTGGCGCTGGCCCGCGCGGCGGGTGGAGACATGGTCGAACCGCACGGCGCCCGGCGCCTGAGCGGCCACAAACTGCTGCAGCGTGGCGTCAATGGTGGACTGCACCTCGGGCTCCACCGCCGAATCCATGAGGCCCTGGGACGACCGCCACACCAGCTCCACGCCCTCTTTCAGGATGTTCAGCGCCACGGCAATGGCCGCTACCGCATCCAGCCACAACCACCCGGTCAGGGCAGCGCCCGCAATGCCCACCAGCACACCGGCCGAGGTCCACACATCGGTGACCAAGTGGCGGGCATCGGCCTCCAGCGCGATGGAGCGGTGCTCGCGCGCCGAGCGGAACATCACCCAGGCCAGCAGCCCGTTCAGGGCCGAGCTGAGCACCGACAGGCCCAGGCCCCAGCCCACCTGCTCGATGGGTTGTGGGTCAAACAAGCGGTGCCCGGCTGCCCACAGGATGCCTGCCGACACGCCCATGATGAGGATGCCCTCAAAGCCCGAGGAAAAGTATTCGGCCTTGTGGTGGCCGTAGGGGTGGTCGTCATCGGCTGGCCGTGCCGCCACCGTCACCATGGCCAGCGCAAACATGGCGCTGGCCAGATTCACAAACGACTCCATCGCGTCAGACAACAGACCCACCGAGCCCGTGACCACCCAGGCCAGCGTCTTGAGCGCAATGGTGACCACCGCCACGGCCACCGAGGCCCACAGTAGGTTGCGGGGTGAAAACCAAGGGTGGGATGCGGGAGAAGGTGCAGACATGGTGGGTAGGCGAAGGAGCGGAAACAGGCAGTCTGAAATTACACCAGAGCCACCTTAAGAACCTGTTCAGAATCTGAGCGACGTTGAACAGGCTCTAAGGCGCCCATGCCAGAATCCGCGCATGTTCCCCGCCTGGCGCCGCCTTCTGCCCCGACACGCCCTGCACCTGCCCAGCCTGCTGTTGTGGGTGGCGGTGGCCTGCATCGGTTGCGGCTGGCTGGTGGTGGACCGCCTGCAGCAGCTGCACGCGGCGTTTGAGACCGACGCGCGCATCGTGCACCGGCTGCTGAGCCAGCGCGTGGTGCAGCACGACGCCATCATGGCCACGCTGGCGCTGCTGCAGCCAGCCGCTGCGGTGGATGACCTGCACAACGCGGCATCGCCCCTGCCCCGCCTCACGTCGGTGTATCCGCAGATCCTGGCGGTGCTGCAGCGCTCGGCCCACAGCGACTGGCCGCCCGCACTGCAGGCCGAGCTGACAGCCGCCGAGGCCACCTCACGGCGCACCGGTCACGCCGCTACGGCAGGCTTGAACCTGCCCGCAGGCCGTTACTACCTGGTGCTGGCGGGCACGCCAGCCAGCTATGCGCTGCACATCGACCTGCGCACCACCATCCCCGCCGACGAGTGGCCCATGGACATGGCCGCCAGCCCGGTGCGCGTGACGCTGGAGCAGGGCGGCACGGCCTTTGTGGTGCAGCCCGGCCAGGCCGACCCGGGCAGCGGCATCCGCACCTACGACTTTCACAAACTGCTGGCCGCCGCCAGCCAGCCGCTGGACGTGGTGGCCCGCCGCACCGTGGGCCTGCACGAACTGCCCTGGTGGCGCATGTTGGGCTGGTGCCTGCTGACCGCAGCGCTGTGGGCCGCAGGCCGCGCCCTGTGGCGCCAGCGCGTGGCGCGCCAGCGGGCCGAAGAGCTGCTGCGCCTGGGCCAGGTGGCGCGGCTGAACACATTGGGCGAATTGGCCGCTGGCATGGCGCACGAGCTGAACCAGCCGCTCACGGCACTGCTGTCCAGCACGCAGGCCGCCCAGCGCCTGCTGGCCGACGACCCACCCGACCTCGACACCGCACAGACCGCCATGGCCCGCGCCGTGGAGCAGGCGCGCCGCGCATCCACCGTGGTGGGCCGCCTGCGCCGCCTGGTGGAGCGGCCCGACCTGGCCGGTCAGGCCCAGCCCCTGGCACTGCCCACCGCCGTGCAGGACGTGCTGCACCTGCTGGAGCCCGAGCTGGCACAGCGCGGCGTAGTGCCCGAGGTGTTGGCCGCAGCAGACCTGCCCCCGGTGCTGGCCGAACCCGTGGCCCTGCAACAGATCATCCACAACCTGCTGATGAACGCGCTGCAGGCGCTGGAGCAAGTGCCCCCCGCTGAACGCCGGCTGCACCTTGCCATGGCGCAGGCTGGTGCCGGACAGGTGGCGCTTTCGGTGCGCGACCACGGCCCCGGCATCCCGCCCGAAGCACGCCAGCACCTGTTCGAGCCCTTCTACACCACACGCAACGGCGGCCTGGGCCTGGGCCTCACGCTGTGCGAGAGCCTGGCGCAGGCCATGGGCGCGCAGCTGAGCCTGGCGCCCGAGGCCACGCCCTCATCCGCCGCCCAACGGGGGGCTGAGTTTGTGCTGACCCTCAACGTCGCACCACCCACCGATGACCGATAGCGCCCCCTCCCTCTCGCCCCTGATCCACCTGGTGGACGACGATGCTGCCGTGCGCGAGGGCCTCTCCCTGCTCATCAGCACCGTGGGCCTGCGCGTGCAGACCTGGGCCGACCCGCAGTCCTTCATGGCCGGGTTTGACCGCGCCAGCATCGGCGCCATCGTGCTGGATGTGCGCATGCCGGGCATCAGCGGCCTCACGGTGCTGGAGCAACTGCTGGCGCAGGGCGTGGACCAGCCCGTGATCCTGCTCACCGGCCACGGCACGGTGGAGATGTGCCGCCGCGCCTTCAAGACTGGCGCGGCCGAGTTTCTGGAAAAACCGGTGGACGACGAGGTGCTGATCGAAGCCCTGCAAAACGCCGTGCGCCAGCATGTGCGCTCGCGCGAACGCCACCAGGCAGACCAGCAGGCGCGCGAGCGTTTTGCGCAGCTCTCGGCCCGCGAGCGCGAGGTGCTGGGACTGATCGTGGAGGGTCTGACCAACAAGGAAATCGGCCGGGCTCTCGAACTCTCGCCCCGCACGGTGGAAACACACCGCGCCAACCTGTTTGCCAAGCTGGGGGCCGAGTCGCTGGCGCAGCTGATCCGGCGCTACGCGGCGCTGGTGGACGCGGCCGCGTGAGCTGCCCTTTGGCGGGCTTTCCGTAGTTCTACGGAGGCCCGCGCGTAGCCGCCCGAATGGCCGAAAACGGCGGCCATTTCTACAGTTCTCCCACGGCGCCACAACGGGTGGCACCGACCCAGAAACACCGGAGAACACCATGCAAAACCGCCTCGCCACCGTCGCCGCCCTCACCCTGTCCCTGATCGCCACCGCCGCCAGCGCCGAAGGCGTGCGCACCGAAAAGAACATGTCGCTGGACCTGGCCACGCAGATCGCCGCGCAAACCGTGGCCACCTGCACCGCCAACGGCCACGCCGTCACGGCCACCGTGGTGGACCGCGCAGGCACCGTGCGCGCTGTGCAGCGCGCCGACAACGCCGGCCCCCACACGCTGGAAGCCAGCCGCCTCAAGGCCTACACCTCGGCATCGGCCAAGAACACCACGCTGGCCATGATGGAAGGCGCGCAGAAGAACCCCGCTGCGGCCAACCTGGTGAACATCCCCGGCTACCTGCTGCTGGGCGGTGGCGTGCCGGTGAAGGTGGGCAACGAGGTGATCGGCGCTGTGGGCGTGGGCGGTGCACCCGGCGGCCACCTGGACGAGCAGTGCGCGGTGGCGGGCATCGCCAAGGTGCAGGACTTGCTGAAGTAAGCCAGCCCAACCACAGGCAACTGAGCATTCAACGGAGGCCCCCATGAAGCCGTGGAATCTTGTTTTCGCCCTGGCCGCCGCACTGGCCTGTGCCACCCCGGCCCAGGCCCAGGTGCCACCCACGGCGGCAGAAACAGCGGCCTACCAGGGCCTGCATGCCGCTGCGGCGCGGGGCGATGTGCCCAGGCTCACCCAGCTGATCGCAGCGCGGGCCGACGTGAATGCCCGCGATGGCTACGGCCGCACGCCGCTGCATGTGGCCACCTTTGCCCGGCAGGCCGATGCCATCCGCGCCCTTGCCCAGGCTGGAGCCGACCTGAATGCGCTGGAGAACGACCGCTACGACGCCGTGACCATCGCCGCCGTGGCCGACGACGAGGCCACGCTGCGCGTGCTGCTGCAGCTGGGCGCCAGCGCCAAACAGGTGACCAGCCGCTACGACGGCACAGCACTGATCGCTGCCGCCCACCTGGGGCACGACGGGGTGGTGCGTCAGTTGATCGCCGCCGGGGCGCCGCTGGACCATGTGAACAACCTGCACTGGACGGCGCTCATCGAGTCCATCGTGCTGGGCAACGGCGGTCCGCGCCACCAGGCCACACTGCAAGCCTTGCTACAGGCGGGGGCCAGCCAGGCACTGACCGACCGGCAGGGCAACACGCCCCAGCAGCTGGCGCGCCAGCGGGGCTTTGGAGAGATGGTGCGGATGCTGGAGGCTGCCGCAGCACGGCGCTGATGCCGCCAGTGCAGGACGCGCACCCACTATCAAATTGATAGCTTTTGGCGCATGATTGACTAGGGCGGTTTCAAGTCCAAGTGCAACATTAAAAGTTAATGGACTGAATCGGGCTGTTGTGCCAAGCGAGCCAAATGCTCGGCATACACCTCAATAGGCTTGCTCCAGCCCAAAGTCATCCTGGGGCGGCCATTGAGTTCATCGGCCACCGCATCAAGCTGCTCCTGGGTGTAGCCACTGAGATCCGTGCCTTTGGGGAAGTACTGACGCAACAATCCATTGGTGTTCTCGTTGGAGCCTCTCTGCCAGGGGCTGTAGGGATCGCAGAAGTACACCTTCATACCGGTGTTGCGCGTGAGCTGCTGGTGCTCTGCCATCTCCCGGCCCCTGTCGTACGTCAGGCTCTGACGCATGGGCTGGGCAATGGAGTTGAGCTTGTCACTGAAGGCCTGCAGGACATGCGCTGCGGTAGCCGGGTTGGGGTGCGGCAGCTTGACCAGTACCACAAGGCGTGTGGTGCGCTCGACCAGCGTGCCAATGGCACTCGCATTGCCTTTACCCTTGATGAGGTCTCCCTCCCAGTGCCCGGGCAACTGGCGATCTTCAATCTCAGGCGGGCGCACATGGATGCTCAGCAGATCGGTGATTTGTCCACGCCGGTCCTCGCCTTTGGAGCGGGGCCAGCGCTTGGCGCGGGCCATGCGCAGACAGGACACCAACTCCTTTTTGAGCTCTCCCCGAGGCTGGGCATAGATGCAGGTGTAGATGCTCTCGTGTGACACTTGTTTGCGCTTGTTGTCAGGGTGCAGTTTCTTCAACTGCCCTGCGATTTGCTGGGGCGACCAGCGCTGGCGCAAGTAGTCGCGAACGATTTTGAACAAAGGTCCATCACGGCCAAGCTTGGGTTGGGGGCGGGCAAAGCATCTGCGCCTGTCGCAGCGTTGCTGGGCGAACTTGGAGTTGTAGCCCTTGCCGCCCGCATTGCGTTGGCACTCTCGGCTGATGGTGCTTTTGCAGCGCCCCAGGGCACGGGCTATGGCGCTGAGGCTTTGCTTTTGCTGCAGTCCAAGGGCTATCGCATGACGTTCGCTCTGGCTCAACTGCTGGTAATTCTTATTTGACATCTTGGCCTCAATTCTCGGTGTTGCACTTCAGAATTGAGGCCGCCTAGCGCATCCGGCGCTTTTTACTCAAAGTCCTGGGTTCCCGTCACCAGGCGGGCCTTCACGGTCTTGCCCTTCACCCGGCCCTGGTTCAGACGCTGGGCAGCTTGGGCGCCGATGGCACGGTCCACCGCCACATAGGTGGAGAAGTCGTTCACGTTGATCTTGCCGATCTGCTCTCGGGTGTAGCCCATCTCGCCGGTCAGCGCGCCCAGCACGTCGCCCGCACGGATCTTCTCTTTGCGGCCACCGATGATCTGGATGGTGACCATGGGCGGCACCAGCGGGCCGTTGCCGGTCGGTGTCAGGTCGGCCACGGGGAACCAGCGCGACTCTCGGCCCTGCAGTTGCTCGATCTTGCCCACGCTGCCCATCTCGTCCAGGCTGGCCAGGTTCAGCGCCAACCCTTCGGCATCGCCCCGGCCCGTGCGGCCGATGCGGTGGATGTGCACCTCGGGGTCGGGCGTCACATCCACGTTGATCACGGCGGCCAGGTTGGCAATGTCCAGCCCGCGCGCGGCCACGTCGGTGGCCACCAGCGCCGAGCAGCTCTTGTTGGCAAACTGCACCAGCACCTGGTCGCGCTCGCGCTGCTCCAGCTCGCCAAACAGCGCCAGCGCGCTGAAGCCCTGGGCCTGCAGCACGGCCACCAGGTCGCGGCACTGTTGCTTGGTGTTGCAGAACGCGATGGACGAATCGGGCCGGAAGTGGTTGAGCAGCAACGACACCGCATGCAGGCGCTCGCTGTTCTTCACCTCGTACCAGCGCTGCTCGATCTTGCCCTCGGCATGCTGCGCCTGCACGGTGATCTGCTCGGGCGACTTCATGAACTGGGCGCTCAGCTTGGCGATGCCCTCGGGGTAGGTGGCCGAGAACAGCAGGGTCTGGCGCTCTTTGGGACACTGCTTGGCCACCACGACGATGTCGTCGAAGAAGCCCATGTCCAGCATGCGGTCGGCTTCGTCGAGCACCAGGGTGTTGAGCGCTTCCAGGCTCAGGTGCTGGCGCTCCAGGTGGTCCATCACGCGGCCGGGCGTGCCCACCACGATGTGCGCGCCGTGCTCCAGGCTGAGCATCTGGCCGCGCAGCGGTACGCCGCCGCACAGGGTCACGACCTTGATGTTTTCCTCTGCGCGCGCCAGGCGGCGGATCTCAGTGGTCACCTGGTCGGCCAGCTCGCGGGTGGGGCACAGCACCAGGGCCTGCACCGCAAAGCGGCGGGGGTTGAGGTTCGCCAGCAGCGCCAGCGCAAACGCGGCGGTCTTGCCGCTGCCGGTGCTGGCTTGGGCGATCAGGTCCTTGCCTAGCAGGGCGGGCGGCAGGCTGGCCGCCTGGATGGGCGTCATCGTGGTGTAGCCCAGCTGCTGCAGGTTGGCCAGCATGGCGGGGCTCAGGGCCAGCGCGCTGAAATCAGTGCGGGCTTGGTTTTCTTTGAAGGTCATGGGCCGATTATCCGGCCCGCCCCCTACAGGCCGCTATGACTTCAGGGCCAGAACCCCCACAAAGGCCAGCGTATGCGCCAGCACGCCCGGTACCACCGCCAGGGCGTAGCGCCAGCCTCCGCTGGCCAGGGCCACCACACATTTGCTGCCCGCATGCACCAGCAGCGCGGCCATCAGGGCTTGCGCGATGGCGGGTGCCGCAGCGCTCGCCGGCCCGCCGCGCACCAGCACGGCGGCGGTCGCGGCATGCACATCGGCCAGGGCCGCCAGCAGCGCGCCGACAAGCATGCCGGCATCGCCTTGCCACGCCGTCAGCAGCTGTACACCGGCCTGGATGCCCGTCAGCAGGGCGGCGATGACCAACGCATCCCGCAGCTTGAACATGGGCGTGTCGGGCGGCAGCGCGGGGGCCGATGCTGCTTCGGCACCCTGGCCGGGCAGGTGGCGCACACCCCGCACGCCCCACCAGCCTATGGCCCCCGCCACGCACCCGCCCGCCAGCGCCGGCAAGCACAGCAGCCCCAGCCACTGCGGCTGTACGGTGGCCGCCACCACCAGGATCTGTGCCATGGTGGCAACGCACGACAGCACCGCGGCCCCGGCATGTGCACGCGGCATGGCCCGGCCCGCACGCACTTCCATGCCCAGGCTTCCGATGGTTGCCGTGCTGGACACAAAGCCCGAGGCCAGCGCTGACAACGCCACCGCATGGCGCGCCTGCATGAGCCGCTTCGCCACATGCGCGAGCGACTGGATGGCCAGCAGCACGATGACCAGGCGCACCACCACCTGCGGGTTCAGCACGCCCTGCCACAGGGGCGCGTTGGGCGCCAATGGATACACCAGCAAGGCCAATGCCGCCAGAATGAGGCCGCTGCGCACTTCGCCCGGCTGCAGCCACTGGCTGGAGAACTGGTGCAAGGTGGTGCGCAACGCCAGCAGGCCGGTCACCACCACCGCCAGGGCTGCTGCAAGGAGCTGGTCGCGCGCACAGGTCACGCCAATGAGGTAGGCCAGCACCAACGCAATTTCAGTGGTGACTCCGGGGTCGCCCGAGCGGTCTCGGGCATAGGCCACCACCGTCAGCGCGGCCACCAGCAAAGCGCCCACCACTACCAGCGCCGGAATGGCTGTGAGCGCAGCCGCTGCGCCCCCGATGGACGCCAGCGTGAAGGACCGGACACCTGCCAGCGAACGAGCTGGCCCCGATCCCTTGCGGCGCTCCCGTTCGATGCCCATCAGCAAACCGCACCCCGTAGCGCTTGCCAGAACGGCCGCTGCCGTGGAAAAACCTTCGAATCCCGCCATTGCGCACCTGCTCTGTGTTGATCTGGTGCTGCATGTTGACAGAGCAGCGCGCACGGGCGGCGCGCTGTTGTGCAGCCGGTTAGGTATTGGCCCCAAGTTTGGTGTCAGGTCGATCGGATATAACGAAAACTCTCTGTTACCTTCCATGCAAGAACTTCCGAACGCCGTACCCGCCCCCGGCCCGCGAGGCTCCAGCGACGCCTTGTTGCGGCTGATTGCGGATTCTGTGCCTGCGTTGATGGCCTACTACGATCTGCCAGGCCTGCGCTGCCAGTTCGCCAATCAGGGCTACGCCGCCTACAACGGCCATACCACTGAGTCCATCATCGGCCTGACGGTGCAAGAGGCTATTGGCGACAAGGCCTGGGAGGCCATCCAGCCCCATGTGGAGCGCAGCAGCCGGCGCGAGCACGTGAAATACGCGCGCGAGCAGACCCTGCCCAATGGCGAGGCCCGCATGATCGAGGTCAACCTGATCCCGCACTTTGATGCCGACTCGCAGCAGCTGGGCTCATTTGTGCTGATCACAGACATTACCGAGCGCTGGCGTGCCGAACGCACGGTGCGCCAGAGCGAAGAGCGCATGCGCAAGTTCACCGAGGCCACCGACGAGGCGATCGTGTTCCACCGCGACGGCATCATCACCGACGGCAACGAAGCCCTCACGCGCCTCACCGGCTATGCACTGACGGAAGTGGTGGGCCTGTCCATCTTCAACTTCATCAGCCCCGAGTGGCGCGCCGTGGCCCTGGACTACACCCGGTCCGGCCGAGAAGATCCTTACGAAGTGACGATTCGCCACAAGGATGGTCACGCCATTCCCGTGGAGGTGGTGGGCAAGACCATGCCCCTGCACCACGCAGACTACCGCATCGTGGTGGTGCGCGACATCACCGCCCGCAAGCAGGCCCAGGAGCGCGAAGCCTTCATCGCCCTGCACGACAGCCTCACGCAGTTGCCCAACCGGCACTTCCTGATGGAGCAGCTCTCGCAGGTTCTCTCGCTGGCCCGCAGACGGCACGGGCGGTGCGCTGCGCTGTTCCTGAACCTTGACCACTTCAAGACCGTCAACGACTCGCTGGGCCACCATGCCGGCGACCAGCTGCTGTGCAACGTGGCGGAGCGCCTGCGCCAGGGCGTGCGCGACGCCGATGTGGTGGCGCGCCTGGGGGGCGACGAGTTCGTGGTCGTGCTCACCGACGTGGCCAGCCCAGAAGATGCGGCGGTGGTGGCCGATAAGTTGCTGGCCGCCATGCATGGCGTATTCACCATCGACAAGCTTCCGCTCACCATCTCGCCCTCCATCGGCATCGCGCTGTACCCGGAACACGGCCACAGTGCTGACCAGCTGCTGCGCTGCGCCGACGCCGCCATGCACCACGCCAAGGAGAGTGGGCGCGGAAACCGCCAGTTTTACGACCCCAGCATGGATGCCAGCGCCCTGGACGTGCTGCGCCACGAACGCCTGCTGCGCGAAGCCATTGCGACCGACGCGTTCGAGCTGCACTACCAGCCCCAGGTACGCCTGTCCGACGGCGCGCTGCAGGGCCTGGAAGCCCTGGTGCGCTGGCGCCACCCCGAGCGCGGCCTGGTTGGGCCCGACGAGTTCATCACCTTCTCGGAATCGCGCGGCCTCATCACGCCCATCGGCCGCTGGGTCATGCGCGAAGCCTGCCGTCAACTCAAGCAATGGCAAGACCAGGGCCTTGCCATGGTGCCAGTCGCTGTCAACCTGTCCGCCATCGAGTTCCGCCAACGCGACGTGGCCGCAGAGATCGCCACCGTGCTGCGCGAAACCGGATTGGCGCCGCACTACCTGGAGATCGAGTTGACCGAGTCCGTGCTCATGCACCAGACCGGTCAGGTGCTGGACACGCTCAATGCCCTGAAAGCGCTTGGCGTGAGCATCTCGATTGATGACTTTGGGACAGGCTATTCATCACTGGCGTACCTCAAGCGCTACCCCATCGACAAGCTCAAGATCGACCGGTCTTTTGTGGCAGATACCCCGGGCAACGCAGACGACGTTGCCATCGTCACGGCCATCATCCAGATGGCGCGCAGCCTGCTGTTGAAGACCGTGGCAGAGGGGGTAGAGACGGCGGAGCAGGTGGGGCTTTTGACGGGGCTGGGGTGCGATTTGATTCAGGGGTTTGTGGTGTCGGAACCGATGGATGCAAGCAGGGCGAGCGACTGGCTGCGGAAATAACCACAGGCTTGTGGACAATAGCGCCATGCCCCTCATCCCCGACTTCATCGCCCCCACCCGCCACACCGATCCGGCCGACGCTCTGGCGCAGGTGCAGCGCATTTACCAGCAACAGATAGGCCACCTGCGCGAAGCCATGCACCACTTTGTGGGCGGTGAGACGCCCGGATCGCCTGTGCGTGCGTTCTACCCCTTTGTCCGGGTGCACACCACCACGGTGGCGCGTGCCGACACCAAACTGGCTTATGGCTTCGTCGAGGGCCCTGGCCGCTACGAGACCACGCTCACGCGGCCCGACCTGTTTGCCAACTACTATGCCGAGCAGTTCCGCCTGCTGCGCGCCAGCCACAACGTGGAGCTGGAAGTGGGCACCAGCGCACACCCCATCCCCATCCACTTCTCGTTTGCCGAGCACGACCACATCGAGGGCACGCTGACCACCGAGCGCCGCATGCTGATGCGTGACGTGTTCGACCTGCCCGACCTGGCCGCCATGGACGACGGCATTGCCAACGGCACCTGGCAGGCCCGCCCGGGCGAGGCGCAACCGCTGTCGCTGTTTACCGCACCGCGCGTGGACTATTCGCTGCACCGCCTGCGCCACTACACGGGCACGGCGCCCGAGTGGTTCCAGAACTTCGTGCTGTTCACCAATTACCAGTTCTACATTGACGAATTCGTGCGCCTGGGGCATGCCGAGATGGCCAAGGAGGACAGTGAATATGTGGCCTTCATCGAACCGGGCAATGTCGTCACGCGCCGGGTGGGGCTGCCCGCCCAGACTGGCGACGAGCTCGGCGTGGCTCCGCCCCGCCTGCCGCAAATGCCCGCCTACCACCTGGTGCGCAAGGACCGCAGCGGCATCACCATGGTCAACATCGGTGTGGGCCCGTCCAACGCCAAGACCATCACCGACCACATCGCCGTGCTGCGCCCCCACGCCTGGATGATGCTGGGCCACTGCGCGGGTCTGCGCAACAGCCAGCAGCTGGGTGACTACGTGCTGGCCCATGCATATGTGCGCGAAGACCACGTGCTGGACGAAGAACTGCCGCTGTGGGTGCCCATCCCGGCGCTGGCGGAAATTCAGCAGGCCTTGCAGCAGGCCGTGGCCGACGTGACGCAGGTGCCCGAGGCCGACCTCAAGCGCTTCATGCGCACGGGCACCGTGGCCAGCACCGACAACCGCAACTGGGAGCTGCTGCCCGACAACCTGCCCCAGCGCCGCTTCAGCCAGAGCCGCGCCGTGGCGCTGGACATGGAGAGCGCCACCATAGCCGCCAACGGCTTCCGTTTTCGCGTGCCCTACGGCACCCTGCTGTGCGTGAGCGACAAGCCCCTGCACGGCGAGATCAAGCTGCCGGGCATGGCCAACCACTTCTACCGCGAGCGCGTGGACCAGCATCTGCGCATCGGCATGCGGGCGGTGGAGATCCTGCGCAAGGGTGGCATCCACCGGCTGCACAGCCGCAAGCTGCGCAGCTTTGCTGAAGTGGCTTTCCAGTAGGCCCGCCAGCAAGGAGCAAGCAAACAAGAACGTATTTGAGTCGGCATGAATCCGCTTGAACCGTTCACGCTGAGCCTGTCGAAGCGCTGCGCAGGGCTTCGACAGGCTCAGCCCGAGCGGATTTTCCGGGTTCCAAGGGGCCGACCCATTGGCATCGCGCCGACGGCACACACTGCCGCAAGGAGACCACCCTACCCATGAAGCTGGATTTCGTCACGCTGATGACCGTCATGGCGGCGAACCTGTTCATGATCTCGGCCGTCCTGCCGCTCATCATGGGCCGCGACGTGAGCCGCGCGGCCCGTCACGTGCAGGCCAGCCTGCTGCTGCAGGCGGTGGGCTGGGCCGCCATCATCGCTTCTTCCTCCTTCTGGGACCAGACGCTGTCCACCCTCGCCATTGCGTGCCAGACCGCAGCGCAGTGGGCGCTGTACCGCGCGCTGGAAGAGTGGCTGGGGCCGCGTCCTCTGCGCCGTACGCTGCTGGTGCTGGTGGTGGCCGCGCCGCTGGGCTACACGCTGGGGTTTGACCACTACGCCTGGCGCGTGGGATGGGCCAACGGGCTGCTGGCCGCCACGCTGTGTGTGGTGGCCCGTGCCACGCAGGCGCCGCTCATCCTGGCGGACAGCCGCTGGCGGCACCTGTTGATGGGGTGCCTGCTGAGCTCGGCAGTCTTTACTCTGGCGCGCGGACTGCTGGGCGCGTTCACAGACCAGTACCCCAGCTTTCGCACGCCCCACCCTGTCAACCTGGCGGCCGCGGTGGTCACCAACGTGAGCCTGGTGCTCGGCACGGTGGCCGTGCTGGTGGCCTGGCGCTACGAGGCCGAACAGAAGCTGCGGACCCTCGCCATGACCGATGGGCTGACCGGCCTGCTCAACCGCCGCGGCTTCACGCACCAAGGCGAGAACCTCATTTCGCACGCCTGGCACCACCGCCTTCCCATGACGGCCCTGATGCTGGACCTGGACCATTTCAAGCTGATCAACGACACCCTGGGCCACGAGGCGGGCGACCGCGCCTTGCAGCTGTTTGCGCGCCTGCTGCAGGAAACCCACCGCAGTGGCGACCTCATCGCACGGCTGGGGGGCGAGGAATTTGGAGTACTGCTGCACAACGCCGCCCCCGCCGGCGAAGCATTCGACCGCCGCCTGCGCGAGCGCCTGCGCAAAACCAGTGCGGCGGAACTCGGCTTCGAGCTCGACTTTAGCGCCGGCATGGCCACCCTGCAGGCGGGCGAGGGCACGCTGGCCAGCTTGATGGCGCGGGCCGATGCAGCGCTGTACGAAGCCAAGGCATCCGGGCGCGGGCGGCTGACGGCGGCTGCGGTGTAAGCCCCGGTCAGAGGCTGCATCGACTATTATTTTGATAGCTTTTCGCGCTTTATCCGTAAGCGCTACAGCCCATTTTGACTGTGAATACTGCCCTGCAAGGGCACACCACCCCCATCGCCATGACCGCACTCTTCGAAGCCCTGAACCTGCGCAAGACCTACGGCGGGACCACCGTGGTGGACGATGTCTCCTTCGCTATTGCTCCCGGCGAATGCCTGGGCGTCATCGGCCCCAACGGCGCTGGCAAGACCACCACCATCCGCATGTGCCTGGGCCAAGCGGCGCCCGATGGCGGTGCGGTGCACTTTTACCCCCAGGCTGGCGGCACCCCGCTGCACATGCCACGCGATGCGCTGGCCATCAAGGCACAGCTCGGTGTGGTCACGCAGTTCGACACGCTGGACCCGGACTTCACCTGCGCCGAAAACCTGCACGTCTTCGGCCGCTACTTCGGCCTCAAGGGCCCTGTGATGAACGAGCGGGTGCCCCAGCTGCTGGAGTTCGCTGCCCTCACGCACAAAGCCGACGCCAAACCCGGGGAGCTTTCCGGAGGCATGAAGCGGCGCCTGTCGCTGGCCCGCGCCCTCATCAACAACCCGCGGCTCTTGCTGCTGGATGAACCCACCACCGGCCTGGACCCCCAGGCCCGCCACCTGATGTGGGAGCGGCTGCAGCTGCTGCTGCAGCAAGGCAAGTCCATTTTGCTGACCACGCACTTCATGGACGAGGCCGAGCGCCTGTGCTCGCGGTTGCTGGTACTCGACCATGGCCGCAAGATCGCCGAGGGCAAGCCGCGCGAGCTGATCGCCCAGCACCTGGAGCCCGACGTGGTGGAAGTGTTTGGCATGGGCGCCGTGGCGCTGGCGCACGATGCTGCGCTGAGTGCGCTGGCCGCGCGCACCGAGGTGAGCGGTGAGACCGTGTTTTTCTACACCCAGAATGCCCAGCCCTTGTTGCAGGCCTTGACCCCGCACGGCCACCTGCGCACCTTGCACCGGCCGGCCAATCTGGAGGACCTGTTTCTCAAGCTGACAGGACGCCAGATCCGGGAGTGAGTCCACAGTCTGTGCCGTGTTGCCAGCCACCATTCGCTTCTTATTTGATAGCTACTTGCGCATGCTGCATAAGCGCCAGAAGGCAATTTCATTCATATTTTCTTGTGTGCGCTTCCAGCGCACGGCGCCAATGCGGCACATCCGGCGCAAAACAAAAATGCGGTGCGCTGAATCCAGGCCACGGTGTCGTGCGTAGTTACGGGTGCAGCCGCCGCCCGGTGGTGGCTGATTCATCCCCAACTCCAGCACAGGAATCACCATGCGCAATACACCCTCAACGACTTCCCGGCTTGTCCCCGTTGCAGGCGCCCTGGCGGCAGCCGCCCTGCTCGCAGCGTGCAGCACAACGGCGCCACCTGCAAGCACCATGTTCTCGCAGGCCAGCCTTCCCGCCGCCATCCAGGTGCCTGCCGGGAACCGCGTGGCCATGGAAACCGTGGGGGTCGGAGAGATCACCTATGAATGCCGCGACAAGGCCAACGCCCCCGGCCAGACGGAATGGGTGTTTGTCGGCCCCAGTGCCGTGCTGAACGACCGCAGCGGCAACAAGGTGGGCACCTACTTTGGTCCTCCGGCCACCTGGGCATCGAATGATGGCTCCCGACTGACTGCAACGCAGATTGCCGTGGCACCGGCGGGCACGGGCAACCTCCCCTACCAGCTGGTCAAGGCCAACCCCGCCATGGGTGCGGGCGCAATGGCCGGCGTCACCTACATCCAGCGGGTGGCACTCCAAGGCGGTGTGGCACCGGCGTCGGCGTGCAGCCCGGCCAACAAGGGCGAGCGCCAGATCGTGAAATACCAGGCGGACTACATCTTCTGGAAGGCCGCGTAAACCACGCGCACTCAGCCACCTGACCAGCGGGGCCAGCGCCAGGCGACGGGTTTTCGAAGCCACTGTAGCCGCCTGCAACGCCGGCGACGCGAGGCCAGGTATCCGGTGTGCAGGTTTGAGGGTGCGCGGCTGCCGGTTGTGCGCACGCGATCACCCCCGAACCCTTTCATCGGGCGCGCCGTCAAAGTGCTGTGACGAATGCGGCCTGGGCCCGGTTTCAGTACTGCTTGTAGGGCAAGAACTTGCCCGACAGCACCACATTCACCCGGTCGCCGTTGGGATTGGCTTCGCGCTGGATGTCCATGCTGAAGTCGATGGCGCTCATGATGCCGTCGCCGAACTCTTCATGGATCAGCTCCTTGATGGTGGTGCCGTACACGCTCACCACCTCGTACCAGCGGTAGATCAGTGGATCGGTGGGCACGGGCGTGGGCAGCGAGCCCTTGTACGGCACCACTTGCAGCCACTTTTGCTCCTCTGACGTAAGGCCAAAGATCTTGCCCACGATCTTGGCCTGGTCGGGCGTGGCCGTCATCTGGCCCAGGCACAACGCAGTGGTCCATTCCTTGGACTGGCCAACCTTTTTGGCAATGGCCTCCCATTGCAGGCCCTTGGCGACCTTGGTGCTGATGATCTTTTCGGTAACGTCGTTGCGGTTCATGGTGATGGCTCCTTGATAAAGAGGGGTTAAAAATGGGCGCGATTCGGTTGCGCTTTGCCTACAGGGGTTGAAACCGGCGCGATCCAGGCCAGGGCCGCCGTGCAAGGGCCGCCCCGCCGCACGGGCGGCGTCCCCCTTGAGGGGGAAGGCGCGAAGCGACTCAGGGGGTGTTCACGCTTTCGCCCTTGTGACCAGGAAGTCCACGATGTGGTTGCGCAACGCGTAGTAGCCGTCCAGGTGGTGCAGGCTGGTGCGCGTGCGTTCGCGTGGCAGCGGGTTCACCACCACCTCGGCGATGCCGCCGGGGCGGTAGCCCTCGGGCGTCTCGTTGCCGTTGCTCATGAGCAGGATGCGGTCGGCCAGCAAGATGGCTTCGTCCACGTCGTGCGTGATCATGAACACCGTCTGCTGCGTCTGGCGCACGATGGCCATCAGCTCGTCCTGGATGGTGCCGCGCGTGAGCGCATCGAGTGCGCCAAAAGGTTCATCCAGCAGCAGCATCTTGGGCTGGATGGAGAACGCGCGCGCAATGCCCACGCGCTGCTTCATACCGCCTGAGAGCTGTGAGGGCTTCTTGTCGATGGCAGGGCTCAGGCCCACCAGCGCCACGAACTTCTCCACATGCGCATCCACCTGGCTCTTCTTCCAGTCAGGCCAGCGCGACTTCACGGCGAACGCGATGTTCTGGCGCACCGTGAGCCAGGGCATGAGCGCGTGGCTCTGGAACACCACGCCCCGGTCCAGACTGGGGCCGGCCACTTCGCGCCCGTCCATGATGACGGTGCCCGAGGTGGCGGTGTCGAGCCCCGCCAGCACATTCAGGATGGTGGTCTTGCCGCAGCCCGAGTGGCCGATGATGCAGACGAACTCGCCCTTGTCGAGCGTGAACGACACGTCGGCAAACACCGGCTTGGTGGGTGCGAAGGCTTTGCTCAGCCGGTCGATCTGGAGGAAGCCTTGGGTCACAGCGGGGGCCTTTCGTTGCGGGAGGTCAGAGGCGAGGGGGGCTGCAGCAGCTGGACGCTGGGTCACGTCACTCCACATAGGTCACCACCTTCTGCAATTGGCCAAAGGCCAGGTCCAGCAGCATGCCCACCAGGCCAATGACCACGATGGCAAAGATCACATTGGTCAGCGAGAGGTTGTTCCACTCGTTCCACACGAAGTAGCCAATGCCGGTGCCGCCCACCAGCATCTCGGCCGCCACGATCACCAGCCAGGCGATGCCCATGCTGATGCGCATGCCCGTGAGGATGGTGGGCGCCGCCGCAGGCAGGATCACCAGAAAGGCCTTGCGCAGCGGGTTGACCTGCAGCGTGGCCGACACGTTGAGCCACTCGCGCTTGACCGACGCCACGCCAAACGCCGTGTTCACCAGCATGGGCCACACCGAGCAGATGAAGATCACGAAGATGCCCGAGATGGATGAGTCCTTGATGGTGTACAGCGCCAGCGGCATCCACGCCAGCGGGCTGATGGGCTTGAGCACCTGGATGAACGGGTCGAACGCGCGGCGCAGCAGCGGCGACATGCCGATGACAAACCCCAGCGGTATGGCCACCAGGCAGGCCAGGCCAAAGCCCAGTGCCACGCGGCCCAGCGAATGCGCCAGCTGGATGGCAATGCCCTTGTCGTTGGGGCCGTTGTCGTAGAACGGGTTGGACAGATGGCTCCACACCGTGGTACCCATGGCACCCAGCGTGGGAAAGCCGCCGCTCTTGGGCGCGCCCGGGTCCTTGCCCATCATCTTGGCGTACTCGATCTGCTCGGCCGTCATGCCGGCCGTGCTTCCGCCCGCAGCGCCCGACGGCGCCGTGGCGATGTACCAGATGCCCAGCAGCGTCAGGAAGATGAGCACGGACAGCAGGCCCGCACGCAGGTTGAGATTTTTGGCAGGAGTCATGTCATGCCGGCTTGCGGATGGGGAAGCTCTTGGCGTATTCGCTGGCCTTCGCAGCATCGAACTCGCGCCCCATGATCTTGAACTTGGGGTACGCGCCCTCGGGCACCTTCTGGTCCAGCGCCTTCATGTGCTTCTTGGCGTCGGTGAGCAAAAACACCTGCTCGGCGATCTGCTGGTAGTTCACATCGCCCTTGACGTAACCCCAGCGCTGCATCTGCGTGAGCATCCACACCGCCATGCTCTGCCAGGGCATGGGGTCGAAGTCCGCACGGTCGGGCACCGACTGGATCTTGCCCAGGCCATCGGCAAACCGGCCGGTGAGCACCTGCGTGAGAACGGTCTCGGGCTGGTTGAGGTATTGCGCGGGCGCAATCACCTTGGCGATCAGCTCGCGGTTTTCGGGCTTGCGCGCCATGGCGGCCGACGTGAGCACGGCGCGGTACAGCGCGGCAAAGGTGTTGGGGTTTTGCTGGATGAACTCGGCGCTGGTGCCGAACGCGCAGCAGGGGTGGCCGTCCCACAGCTCCTTGGTCAGGATGTGAAGGAAGCCGATCTCTTCGTACACCGCGCGCTGGTTGAACGGGTCCGGGCCCAGGTAGCCGTCGATGTTGCCGGCACGCAGGTTGGCCACCATTTCTGGCGGCGGCACCACGCGGATCTGGATGTCGGTGTCGGGGTTCAGGCCATGCTCAGCCACGTAGTAGCGCAGCAGAAAGTTGTGCATGCTGAACTCGAACGGCACCGCAAACTTGAAGCCCTTCCACTGCTTGGGATCGCGCTTGTCCTTGTGTTTGTTGGCCAGGGTGATGGCCTGCCCGTTGGTGTTCTGGATGGTGGCCACCTTCATGGGCATGGCGTTGGAGCCCACGCCCATCGAGATGGCCAGCGGCATGGGCGACAGGAAGTGCGTGGCGTCGTACTCCTTGTTCATCATCTTGTCGCGGATCAGCGCCCAGCCCGCCGTCTTGGTGACTTCGACATTCAGGCCCTGCTTTTGATAGAAGCCCAGCGGGTGCGCCATGATCAGCGGCGTGGCGCAGGTGATCGGGATGAAGCCGATCTTGAGGTTGGTCTTCTCCAGCGCGCCCTGTTTCTCCTGCGCCATGGCCTGCAGGCTGGCCACGGGAAGCACGCTGCCGATGGCGGCCATTGCCGTACCCTTGCCCACGGCGCGCAGGAAGCGGCGGCGCACTTCATCTTGCGGAAACAGCGCCTTGACCAGCGTGGCCTCGATGAATTCGTTGCTGTAGGCCTCGAATTCGCGGGTCTCGCTGCGCTCGCGCAGCCTGGCGGCGGCAGCGTCCGCAGCCACCTCGGCGTGGTGGTCTGCAGCGGTGTGGTCGCGGCCGCAGCTGCATTTCAGCATCAAGGGGCGGTCGGCATCGTAGGGCGAGAAAAATTCGGACATGGCACACCTCAGAGAAGTTGATGCCAGGCACTACGCAAAGCGCGGGCCAGTTGGAGCCCTCATCGACCCGCTGTCATGAATTCGTGGGTGCAGCGTCTACAGCGTGTAGGGGCAGCACTACAAAATCAGGTGGGCGAGCCGCTCCATCATTCTGCAGGCGTGCCGCGCGCCAGCAACGCCAGCTCCACGTCATTGCGCGCACCGGTCTTTTCAAGGATGCGGGCGCGGTAGGTGCTCACCGTGTTGGGCGCGAGCTTGAGCTGCGCACCAATTTCGCTCACGCTCTGCCCGGCAGTGAGCAGGCGGAACACCTGGTGCTCCCGATAGGAGAGCGCGTCCACCCCCGCAGGCGTGCCCTGCTGGGCGGTGCGCACCACCCCGGTGCGTTCCAGTGCACCTGCCAGGGCTTGCGCGGTCGCCTCCGTCAGGTAGCGCCCGCCAGCGGCCACCTTGCGCACGGCGGCCACCATGTCGTCGGGATCGGCGCTTTTGTGCAGATAGCCCGCCGCGCCCATCTGGATGCAGCGCACCGCGTACTGCCGCTCAGGGTAGGTGCTGAGCATCAGCACTGGCAGCGCGGGCCAGGCCTTGCGCAGCGCCTGCAGAACTTCGAGCCCGTCCATGCCCGGCATGGCGATGTCCAGCAGCACCAGGTCCAGCCCCGGTGTTCCCGTGGGCCCCTGCAGCGTACCGACCAGCTCCAGCACCTCGCTGCCCTGGGTGGCCTCGGCGACCACAGTGATCTCGGGCACGCCATTGGCCGGGTCGCCCAGCACCTGCTTGAGCCCCTCCCGCACGATGCGGTGGTCATCACCGATCAACACCCGAACCACGGAATTCATGACAGCTCCAGAGGAATCAGCAATTGCAGGCACGAGCCCTGCCCCGGCTCGCTGGTGATGCTCAACCGGCCACCCAGCTGCCGCGCCCGCTCGCGCATGCCCATCACCCCATAGGCGGTGGGCGCCTCCAGCGCCTGGCGGGTGGCGCCCACACCGTTGTCGTGCACACGCAGTTGCAGCACATCGTCCTGCACGTCAATCGCAATGTCGATGGCGCTGGCCTGCGCGTGGCGGCCCACATTGCTCAGCATCTCCTGGAAGATGCGGAACACAGCGATGGCTGCAGGCTCGGGCAAGTGCAGGGTGGCAGGCACCTCCATCTGCCACGCCAGCTCCAGCTCGGCCGACTGCACGAACTCCTGTGCCTGCCACTCCAGCGCCGCCCACAGGCCCTGGTGGTCCAGGATGCTGGGGCGCAGGTCGGTGATGATGCGGCCCACGTTGTCCACGGCGTTTTCGATCATGCGGCTCATGTTCTGGCATTTGCAGCGCATCTGGGTGCGCATGTCGCCCGCGGCCTCGGGCGTGCGCTCGCCCTGCTCGCCCAGGCGCTTGTGCAGCCAGTTGACATCCATCTTCAGCGCCACCAGCAGGCTGCCCAGCTCGTCGTGCACCTCGCGGGCGATGCGGGTGCGTTCGTCCTCGCGCACCTGCTCCGAGTAGGCCGACAGCTCGCGCAGCTGCGCCAGCGCCTGCGACAGCTCGTGCGTGCGGGTGGCCACGCGGCGCTCCAGCTCGTCATTGGCGCGGGCCAGCTCATCGTGCGCGCGCTGCAGCTCATCGGCGGCACGCTTGCGGCTGGTGATGTCTACAAAGGCGATCACGGCTCCCTGCACCTGATCGCCTTCCAGAATGGGGTGGCTCGAATACTCCACGGCAAACGCAGTGCCGTCGCGGCGCCAGAACACCTCGGTGTCCACCCGGCAGGGCAGGCCCTGGCGGAACGCGTTGAAGATGGGGCAGTCGCTGTCGGCATAGGGGCTGCCGTCGGGGTGACTGTGGTGGGTGAGCGCGTGCATGTTGCGCCCCATCACCTCATCGGCCGCAAAGCCCAGCATCTGTGCGCCCGCGCGGTTGATGAACACGCAGTTGCCAGCCAGGTCGATGCCGAACACCCCCTCGCCCGTGGACTCCAGCAGCAGCCCGAGGCGGTTTTGCCAGAGGGCGCTGGCACCGGCAGGCAGGTTCAGGACATGGGTGGACATGGCTTGGGCCAAGCAATGGCCGTGCCCAGCTGGCTGGGCAACCGCTAGTTGGGGGCTGTGCGTGCGCCCGTCAACATCGCACAATCAGCGGATGCAAACTTCTTCCCCGTCCACCGTGGCCACCACCGGGGCCCCGCCCCCGCCGTCGGTATGGCGCCCGCCCAGCCTGTCCGTGCGCTGGTGGCCCGTGTTCATGCGCAACCTGCTGGTGTGGCGCAAGCTGGCCATCCCCAGCCTGGTGGGCAACATTGCCGAGCCGCTGATGTGGCTGGTGGCCTTTGGCTACGGCATGGGGGCCCTGGTAGGGCAGGTGAATGTGGGTGGCGCAGCGGGCGACACCAAGGTGCCCTACATCCTGTTCCTGGCCAGTGGCTCGATCTGCATGAGCGCCATGAACGCGGCCAGCTTCGAGGCGCTGTACTCGGCCTTCTCGCGCATGCATGTGCAAAAGACCTGGGACGGCATCATGAACGCGCCCGTGAGCCTGGACGACGTGGTGCTGGCCGAAATGCTGTGGGCGGCGTTCAAGGCGCTGTTCACCGTCACCGCCATCCTGGGCGTCATGCTGGCCCTCTCAATCAGCCACAGCCCCAAGCTGCTGGTGGCCTGGCCGGTGCTGCTGTTTGTGGGGGTGATGTTCTCCAGCATTGCACTCATCTTCAATGCGCTGGCCAAGGGGTATGACTTCTTCACGTACTACTTCACACTGGTGCTCACGCCCATGATGTTTCTGTCGGGTGTGTTCTTCCCGCGCGAGCAGTTGCCCCCCATCGTGCGCGCCATCTCCGACTGGCTGCCGCTGACCAATGCCGTGGAGCTGGTCCGCCCGCTGTTCATGGACCAGTGGCCCGCCCACCCCTGGCGCCATGGCCTGGTGCTGGTGGTGACCACCGTGGTGGCCTTCTGGGTGGCGCTGGCGCTGACCCGCAAGCGCTTCAAGGCATGACCGCGCTGCTCGGCCCCAGCCATATCGCCATGGTGGCCAAGGGCGTTTCGGCCATCGTGGCGTCACGCGACGCGGCCCTGCGGCCGAGCATCATGCGCGCCGTGGGCAGCCACATCAGCGGCGATGGGCAGGAGGTCACGGTGTACCTGCGGCGCAGCCAGTCCGAGCAGTTGCTGCAAGACATTGCGCACACCGGCGAGATTGCCGTGGTGTTCAGCGTGCCATCCACCCACCAGACGCTGCAGCTCAAGGCACACCGGGCCACACAGCGCCCAGCCCATGACGGCGACTTGCCGGTGTTGCAGGCCTACCTGCAGTCCATGGTGCAGGAGGTGGGCCAGGTCGGCTACGGCCCGCAGTATGTGGGCGCCATGCTGGCGGCGCCGCTGCAGGATGTGGTCGCAGTGACCTTCACCCCCACCAGCGCGTTCGACCAGACCCCAGGCCCGCGCGCAGGCGCGCAGTTGTGTACGCCGCCCACGCCACCCGTACCGCTGCCATGAGCACCGCAGCGCCGTCCCTGCACAGCATCCGCCCCTGCCTGGAAGGGGCGATTCCCGCCATTATGGCGACCTGCGACCCTGACGGCACACCCAACGTGGCCTACATCTCGCAGGTGGTCTATGTGGATGCGGTGCATGTGGCACTGTCGTTCCAGTTCTTCAACAAGACCCGCCAGAACATCGTGCGCAACCCGCGCGCGTCGGTGCTGGTGCTGGACCCAGTCACCGCCCATTTCTACCGCCTGCACCTGCTGTACGAACGCACCGAAGACAGCGGGCCGGTGTTCGAAAGCATGCGCGCGCAGCTGGCGGGCATTGCGTCGCATGCGGGCATGGCCGAGGTGTTTGAACTCAAAGGGGCCGACATCTACGCGGTGGAGCGCATCGAATCGGTGGCGGGCGAAGGCCTGCCGGCACCGGCGCCGCGTTCCGGGTTGCTGCACACGCTGCGCCTGTGCAGCGAGAGCATCGCGCGCTGCTCGGGGCTGGACGAATTGCTGCAATGCGCACTGCAGGGCCTGCAGGACAAGCTGGGCATCCAGCACGCCATGGTGCTGATGCTGGACGCCAGCGCCCAGCAGCTCTACACGGTGGCCAGCTGCGGCTATGCCACGTCGGGCGTGGGTTCAGAAATCCGGCTGGGTCAGGGAGTGATCGGCATGGCTGCGCGCGAGCGCACGCCGGTGCGCATCAGCCACATGACGCACGCCGCCCTGTACAGCCATGCCATCCGCGAAAGCATGGACGCGCATGCCACACCCGATGCGCCCCCGTTGCGCGGCCTGGACATCCCCTACCCCGGCCTGCCCGAGCCGCACAGCCAGGTGGCGGTGCCGCTGCTGTCGGCCGGGCGCCTACTGGGTGTGCTGTTTGCCGAGAGCCCCGAGGACATGCGCTTTGGCTTCGAGGATGAAGACCTGCTGGTGGGCATTGCGGGCCAGCTGGCCGCCGCCATCGACCTGCTGCAGGCCGCGCCCGATACGCCCGAGCCGCTGCCTACTCCAATAGCGGCACCGCCGGTGAGCGGCAGCGCGCTGCGGGTGCGCCACTTTGCGGCCAACGACAGCGTGTTCATCAACGACGACTACCTGATCAAGGGCGTGGCGGGCGCCATTGTCTGGAAGCTGCTGCGCGACCACCAGCACACCGGGCGCGTGGACTTCACCAACCGCGAACTGCGGCTGGACCCCGCCCTGCGCCTGCCCGATGTGGCCGACAACCTGGAGGCCCGCCTGCTATTGCTGCAGCGCCGCCTGCAGGAGAACTGCCCGCACATCCACATCGAAAAAACGGGGCGCGGGCGCTTTCGGCTGTGCGTGCTGCGCCCGGTGGTGCTGGAGGAAGCCTGAGTTCTCTCAGTGCGCCAGACCTGGCACCACCGGCAGGGCCAGGCTGCGCATCAGCTTGGTCCATTCGGGCTGCGTGAGGTGCGGCTGCACCTGTACCAGCACTGCGGCGAGCACAGGGGCGGGCGCATGTTGCTGCATGTCCGACAGCATGGCCGTGCGCTCGGCCGGTGACATGTAGGGCACCATCCAGCGGGCCACCACCATCATTTCGTGCGGGGGGATCGAGGCCACCAGCGCGTCGTGCACGCCCGCCAGTTCAGCGTCGGTGTAGCACTGCCACAGCACGCGGTTGTGCGCAGTCTCTTCCTCGTGCATGTGCTCGAAGTTGTGCGCCACAAACAGCGCCAGCTGGCGGTACAGGGCCAGGGTGGCGGCGGGGCGTGCGGGCTTGGCACAGGCCATCAGGTGGTTCACCCCGTCGGCCAGGGCCGTAATGGCCTGTTCGTGCTCCACATGTTCACCGGCAATGCTCTGGCTGGAGCCGGGCAGGCGCGCCTCCATGGCGGCGTGCACAAACTGGTTCTCGTGGTGCAGGTGGGCGCGGCACAGGTCCAGCAGCTGCATCACGCGGTCGCAGGTGTGGGCAAACTCCAGGTCGTCGTCCACATCCATGCGGCCCAGGCCCAGCAGCGTGTCGGCCATGAAGGCGCGCAGCGCCTTGTGGATGCTGGCGTACATGTCCATGCGGGGGGCTGCGGGCTGGGCTTGGGTCAGTGCGGCAATTTCGCGGGCATCAATCTTCATCACGTTCTTTCATGGCCCCGGTGGGCTCTTTCAGCGCCTTTTTTCTGGCGCCGGGCCGGGTGCACCATGCACCCGTTTCCATGCCAAGAAGTCTAGAAATTCGCCGCGCTTTTGCCTGTTAAAAACTCCTTAAGCAGACCCTTTGAAAACCTTAAAAATCGCGCTCCGGGCGCCAAACGTGAAATTGTTCACGGCGCGGCGCGCAGCAGGTCCACCGCTTTTTCCGCAATCATCACCGTGGGCGCATTGGTGTTGCCGCTCACGATGCGCGGCATGATGGACGCGTCCACCACACGCAGGCCCGAAAGGCCATGCACACGCAGTTCGGCATCCACCACATCCAGCGGCCCAGGCCCCATGCGGCAGGTACCCACGGGGTGGTAGATGGTGTCGGCGTACTGGCGGATGAACTGCTCAATCTCCGCATCGGTGCGCGCACTGGCCGATGCTGCCAGCTCCTTGGCACCGAACTTTGCGAGCGCCGGTTGCGCCAGGATCTCGCGCGTGCGCTTGAAGCCGCGCACCATGCGCTGCATGTCATCGGCGTCGCCAAAAAAGTTGGGGTCCACCAACGGCAATTTCATGGGGTCACGGCCTGCCAACGAGACGGCGCCGCGGCTCCTGGGCTGCAGCAGGCACACATGGGCCGAGTAGCCGTGGCCGAACACCGTCTTGCGGCCGTGATCCACCAGCTTGCCGATCACAAAGTGCAGCTGCAGGTCGGGCGCGGGCTCGGACGGGTCGCTCTTGATGAAGCCGCCCGCTTCGGCAAAGTTGGTGGTCAGCATGCCTGTGCGGTGCTTGCGCCACTCCAGGATGCCGCTCAGCGTCTTCGCCATGCCCGACAGCGACAGGCCGAAGAGGTCCTTCAGATCGGGGGCGTCCAGCACCTGCACCACATCGGGGTGGTCGTGCAGGTGCTGGCCTACGCCGGGCAGATCGTGCAGCACGGGGATGCCGTGCTGCTGCAAGTGCGCCGCCGCCCCCACGCCCGACAGCATCAGCAACTGGGGCGATATCAACGCGCCCGCGCTCAGCAGCACCTCGCGACTGGCCTTCAGGTGGTGCAGCGAGCCGCCCTGGCGGTATTCCACGCCCACGGCACGTTTGCCTTCGAACACGATGCGGGTGGCGTGCGCCCCGGTGACGACCTGCAGATTGGGCCGCGCCAGGTGCGGCGTGAGGTAGCCCTTGGCCGCGCTGTGCCGCTCGCCATTCTTGTGGGTGACCTGGTACAGGCCCACGCCTTCCTGCGTGGCGCCGTTGAAGTCGGTGTTGTGCGGGTGGCCGGCCTGCACACCCGCGTCGGTGAAGTATTGGCTGAACCGGTGGGGGGCGCGCAAGTCGGCCACATTGAACGGCCCGCCTTGACCGTGCCAGGCGTCGGAGCCGCGCTCGTTGTTTTCCGCGCGCAGAAAGTAGGGTTTCACGTCCTCCCAGCCCCAGCCGGGGTTGCCCTGGGCTGCCCAGTGGTCGTAGTCGGCATGCTGCCCCCGGATGTAGACCATGGCGTTGATGGAGCTGGAGCCGCCCAGCACCTTGCCCCGTGGCTGAAACCCCCGGCGGTTGTTCAGTCCGGCCTGCGGCGTGGTGTTCAGGCCCCAGCCGTTGAGCTCGAACTTGGCCATCACCGCCAGCCCGGCGGGGCAGTGGATGAGCACACTCTTGTCTGCCGGCCCTGCCTCCAGCAGGCAGACGCGCACTGCGGGGTCTTCGGTCAGGCGGCCCGCCAGCACAGAACCCGCTGAACCGCCGCCAATGACGATGTAATCGAACATGCTGTCTTGTCTCCTCCGCCATGCTGTGTGGCGGGTTGGTTATGTGGTGTGAAGCGCTGCTCACACAACCCGGCAAGGCGGTTCTGGCCAGGCGCCGCGCCGCAGGCAGTACGGGTAGCACTGCAGGCACGGCACGACGCCAGGAGAGTTGTGAGAGCGGCGCCGGGCCACGATAACCGAACGGTCGTGCGATTCGCCTTACCATTCCGCCCATCCGTTTCACTTTGAAGAGAGCTCTCTATATGACGATTCAGACCGTAGGCATCATCGGCGCAGGCACCATGGGCAACGGCATTGCACAGGCCTGTGCGGTGTCGGGCATCAACGTGGTGATGGTGGATATCTCGGATGCTGCAGTGCAAAAAGGCCTGGCCACCGTGGCCGGCAGCCTGGACCGCCTGATCAAGAAAGAAAAGATCACCGAGGCCGACAAGGCCGCCGCGCTGGGCCGCATCAAGACCTCCACCAGCTACGACGACCTCAAAGCCGCGCAATTGGTGATCGAGGCCGCCACCGAAAACTACGAGCTCAAGCTCAAGATCCTGAAGCAGGTGGACGCCATCGTGGCGCCCGAGGTGCTGATCGCATCGAACACCTCGTCCATCTCCATCACCAAGCTGGCCGCCGCCACCGGCCGCGCCGACAAGTTCATCGGCATGCACTTCTTCAACCCCGTGCCCATGATGGCGCTGGTGGAGATCATCCGTGGCCTGCAGACCAGCGATGCCACGCACGACGCCGTGAAGGCCCTGGCCGAGGCGCTGGGCAAGAGCCCCATCACCGTGAAGAACGCGCCCGGCTTTGTGGTCAACCGGATCCTGGTGCCCATGATCAACGAGGCCTTCTTCGTGCTGGCCGAAGGCCTGGCCACGCCCGAGGACATCGACGCCGGCATGAAACTGGGCTGCAACCAGCCCATCGGCCCGCTGGCACTGGCGGACATGATCGGCCTGGATGTGTGCCTGGCGGTGATGGACGTGTACCTGACCGAGTTTGGCGACAGCAAGTACCGTCCCTGCCCGCTGCTCAAGGAAATGGTGGCTGCGGGCCGCCTGGGCCGCAAGACTGGGCAGGGCGTGTATACCTACTAACCCCCTGAGTCGCTTCGCGCCTTCCCCCTAGCAGGGGGACGCCCCCAGCGCGGCGGGGCGGCCCTTGCGCGGGGGCACTGGTAAGGCGCCGCGCCGGTTTTTGAAGCCGCGGCCGCATGGGAGCGCTGCGCACATGCGTTGTCCCCCAGGGGACGGCGCAGTCGGCGCGCCGGGTTTTCAATCGTGGAAACGAAAAGGAGACCCGGCCATGTCAGAAGCCAACACCACCACACCATCCAGCACCATGCCCCCGCCCGAGGGCTGCATAGACACCCTGGTGCTCGGCCACGTACTGCTGATAGGCATCAACCGCCCGGCCAAGCGCAACGGCTGGACACCCCCCATGTTCCGCCAGCTGGCCGAGGCTTACACCCGCCTCGACGATGACCCCGAGTTGCGCGTCGGTGTGCTGCATGCCATGGGTGACCACTTCACGGCCGGACTGGACCTGCCCGCTGTGAGCGCCTACATGCAGCGCGGCGAGAAAGCCATCCCTGAAGGCCTGGTTGAGCCGCACGACTACGGCCTGCCCGGCTACCGGCGCCGCACCAAGCCCATGGTGGTGGCGGTCAAGGGCATCTGCTTCACGGTGGGCATCGAGCTGATGCTGGGCGCGGACATCGTGGTGGCGGCCGACAACTGCCGCTTCTCGCAGATGGAGGTGCAGCGCGGCATCATGGCCACGGGCGGCGCCACGCTGCGCATGGCCGAGCGCGCCGGCACGGGCAATGCGCTGCTGCACCTGCTGACGGCCGACGAGTTTGGCAGCGCCGAGGCGTACCGGCTGAACTTTGTGCAGAAAGTGGTGCCGGCTGGCCAGGAACTGGACGAGGCATTGGCGATTGCCCAGCGCATTGCCGCACAGGCGCCGCGCGCGGTGGTGGCCACGCGCCTGAATGTGCTCAAGGCCATCGAGCAAGGCCAGGCGGCTGCGGTGGCGGACTTCATCCCGGTGCAGAAGCAACTGGCCAACAGCGAGGATGCGGCCGAAGGCGTGCGCGCATTTGTCGAGCGCCGGCCCGCGCAGTTCAGCGGGCGCTGAGGGCCTGGTGGTTCGTCGTCGCCCGAACTACTACATGCCAAATTTAAAGCCCAATCGGCCGCTAGCGCATATGAATCATGCACCAGCAGCTCTGCTATTGATAGCAATTTCCCGAGAGTGAAGGGGCACAGCGCCCCCGCCTGCGCCAGCGGGACGCGCGAATAGCACCGATGGCGCGGCGCCGCTCCCCCACCGACACAAACCCATCCATTAACAAAGTTTTTCACAATTCAATTGCGCGCAATTGAATTCACGCTCACAATTCACCCCATGCCCAGCCACAGCACCCCCTCCACCCCCAGCCCCGCCATCCTGCGGCTGGACAACCAGGTCTGCTTTGCGCTGTATTCCGCCTCGCTGGCGATGACCAAGCTCTACAAGCCCCTGCTCGACCACATCGGCCTGACCTACCCGCAGTACCTCGTGATGCTGGTGTTGTGGGAACAGGACGGCGTGACCGTGTCCGAGCTGGGCGAGCGCCTGTTTCTCGACTCCGGCACGCTCACGCCGCTGCTCAAACGCCTGGAGGCGCAGGGCCACATTGCCCGGCTACGCGATGTGCAGGACGAGCGCCGCGTGCGCATCACCCTCACGTCGCAAGGCCGCGCGCTGCGCAACCAGGCCGAAGCCATTCCACCGTGCGTGCTGCAAAGCAGCCAGTGCTCGATTGCCGAGCTGACGGCCCTGACCACCGAACTCAAGCAACTGCGAGACCGGCTTAGCGAGCAACGCTGACGGCCTTCAGACAACGCAAGAACCGATTCCCTCCACCGCCCGCCAGTGGGCAACAACCGCAAGGAAGACACCATGACCAAGCTCGAAAAAGTCCTGTACACCGCCAAGTCGCACGTGACCGGTGGCCGCGATGGCGCCGCCAAGACCGATGACGGCCGCCTGGAAGTCAAGCTGTCCTCGCCCGGCACGGCCGGCACCGGCACCAACCCCGAGCAGCTGTTTGCCTCCGGCTACGCCGCCTGCTTCATCGGCGCGATGAAGGCTGTGGGCGGCAAGATCGGCATTCCCGTGCCGCAAGACGTGTCCATCGACGCGGAAGTGGACCTGGGCCCCATCCCGAACGCCTACGGCATCGCTGCCCGCCTGGCCATCAGCCTGCCCGGCCTGGACAAGGAGACCGCCCAGAAGCTGGTGGACGCGGCCCACCAGGTCTGCCCCTACTCCAACGCCACGCGCGGCAACATCGACGTGACCATCACGCTGGTGTAAGTAACACGGCAGGGCGCCAGTCCTGTCACCAAAGCGGCCCGCTGGTGTTGAGCCAGCGGGCCGTTTCGTTTAGCGTGGCGGCATGAGCACCACCACCCTTCTCGTGCGCCAGGACCAGCTGGCCACCACCCGCCTGTTGACCACCGACGACACCCCGCTGGCCGAGGGCCAGGTCCGCGTGCGGGTCGAGTCCTTCGCCCTCACAGCCAACAACATCACCTATGCCGCGCTGGGCGACATGCTGAACTACTGGCAGTTCTTCCCCACCGGCGAGGCCGGCTGGGGCATCGTGCCCGTGTGGGGCTTCGGCACTGTGGTGCAGTCGCTGCACCCGGCCGTGGCCGTGGGTGAGCGCCTGTATGGCTACTGGCCGATGGCCAGCCAGGCCGTGCTGTCGCCAGCGCGTGTGAGTCCGACGGGCTTCAGCGACGGCGCCGCCCACCGCGCGGGCCTGCATGCGGTCTACAACCACTATCTGCGCACCAGCACCGACGGGCTGTACCGCGCTGACAACGAGGATGTGCAGGCCCTGCTGCGGCCGCTGTTCATCACCTCGTGGCTCATTGACGACTTTCTGGCCGACCAGCAGTTCTTTGGTGCAAAACGCATGCTGCTGTCCAGCGCGTCGAGCAAGACGGCCTACGGCACCGCGTTCCAGCTCGCACAGCGCGAGGGCATCGAGGTCATCGGCCTCACCTCGCCCGGCAACGTGGCGTTTTGCGAAAGCCTGGGCTGCTACCACCGCGTGGTCACCTACGACGCACTGGACACCATCGACGGCGCCACGCCCAGCGTCTATATCGACTTCGCGGGCAGCGTGGGCCTGCGCCAGCGCATACACGCCCATGTCACCGGCCTGGCCTATAGCTGCTCGGTGGGGGCGAGCCATGTGGGCGATCTGGGCGGCGCGGGCCAACTGCCCGGCCCGCGCCCGGTGATGTTCTTTGCGCCCGCCCAGGTCAAGAAGCGCCATGCCGACTGGGGCGCCCAGGGCCTGAACGACCGCCTGGTGGCAGCGAGGAAGCAGTTCAGCGCCGCCGTGTCGTCAGGGCCGCAGCCCTGGCTGGTGGTGCAGCACCATGCAGGCCCCCAGGCCACGCAGGCGTTGTTTGCCAGCGTGCTGGCGGGCAGCGGCCACCCACGTGCAGGGCATATCGCCAGCATGCGGCCCTGATCACCGGGCGCCGGTGCACCGGTGCGCCGCAGTTCCGAGGGGCGGGTTTAGCCGGCCGTCAACCGCGCCTGCGAGGCAGGCCCGGCATGGGCCAGCTTGAAGCGCCCCACCAGGCGTTCCAGCACCGCCGCCTGCTCGCTCATGGCACCGGCCGCTGCGGCGCTTTGCTCCACCAGGGCCGCGTTCTGCTGGGTCATCTGCTCCAGTTCGCCCACGGCGGAGTTCACCAGTTGCATGTCGCCGCTTTGTTCAGCGGTGCTGGCGGTGATCTCCTCGATGATGCCGCTGACGCGCTGGACCGATTGCACGATCTCCTGCATGGTCTGCCCCGCGCGGTCCACCAGGGCCGTACCGGCTTCCACGTTTTCGACCGAGGCGGAAATCAGCGCCTTGACCTCGCGCGCGGCCTCTGCCGAGCGCCCGGCCAGCGAGCGCACCTCGCTGGCCACCACCGCAAAACCACGCCCCTGCTCACCGGCGCGGGCCGCTTCCACGGCGGCGTTCAGCGCCAGGATGTTGGTCTGGAACGCAATGCCGTCAATGACGGCAATGATGTCCACGATTTTCTTGGATGAGCTGTCGATGCGGTGCATGGTGTGCACCACCTCGCTGACCGACTGGCCGCCGCTTTGCGACAACGTGAAGGCCGAAGCCGCCAGCGCATTGGCCTCGCGGGCCGAAGCGGCCGACTGCCCCACCGCGCCGCTGAGGTGGTCCAGCGTAGACGATGCGCGCTGCAGATGGGCGGCGGTGGCCTCCGTGCGGCTGGAAAGGTCGTGGTTGCCATGGGCAATCTCGACGCTGGCCGTACCGATGCTGCCCGCAGAGCGCTGCACCTGTCCCACCAGTTCCGCCAGGGATTGCGACATCTGCGCCAGCGCGCGCAGCACCTCGCCCATTTCATCCTGGCGGTCGGTGCCGATGCGCACCGTCAGGTCGCCCGCGCCAATGGAACGCGCCACCTGAACAATGTCGGCCAGGGGTTCGGTCACACCGCGCTGCACCAGCCTTGTGCCGATACACACTGCCAAAATGATGATGGCCATGATGCCCGCCACGCCCCACACGGTTTTGAGCCGCTCGGTACCCGCCTTGTCGCGCAACTCGGTGGCGCCGCGTTCGGTCAGGCGCACCATGTCCTGCTGCGCGCTCTGAAACGCCTTGAGCTTGCCCTGGGTGTCGCCCCGGATGTGTGCCTGCAGCGCGGCCGCATCGCCCCCGGCCTTGAGCTGTTGCGCCGCGTCCAGCGATGCCTTCAGCGCCTGCGCCTGCTGCGTGGCGGCGACCAGCGCAGCGCGCTCCGTCGGCGTGGTGAGCAGCGTGCCCAGCGCCGATTGCACCTGCGCCAGCTCCTGCTGGTCCTGCTCCTGCCCGCCCTGCAGCAGGGCGGCCGAAGCCTCATCGGCCGCCAGCGCCGCGCCCAGGGTGCGCAAGGCCTGCGCCTCGGCCAAGCCGCGCCAGCGCGACGCCAGCTCCAGCTTGCTCTGCTGGTCGGACTGCTCTTTGACCGTGATCGCCTGCGACTGCACCGTGCGCACCGCCGAGCCCACTGACATGAGTACCAGCCCCATGCTCACGGCAATGGCCGGCAGCCATATCTTGGTTTTGATGCTCAACGCCATGCGCGCCCCTTGTATTGAAACTGAACTTGTAACCAGCTGTTAAAAGTATGGCACGGCTGGAGCGCAACGGACCGGCGAGAATGAGTGAATGCACTCTATTCCCGACGCCTCGCCACTGCACCCCTTCTCCAAGCTCACCCCCGACGTGGTGCTGGACGCGCTGGCCAGCGTGGGCCTGTACGGCGACGGCCGCCTCATGGCCCTGTCATCCTACGAAAACCGGGTGTACCAGGTCACACTGGAAGACGGTGAGCGCGTGGTGGCCAAGTTCTACCGCCCCGGCCGTTGGAGTGACGCGCAGATCCTCGAAGAGCACGCCTTTGCCGCCGAACTGATGGCCGCCGAAGTGCCCGCCGTGGGCCCGCTGGTGCTGAGCGGCGCCACCCTGCACCAGCACGATGGCTTTGCGTTTTCCGTCAGCCCCTGGCGCGGCGGGCGCCAGCCCGAGCTCGACGACTTCGAGGTGCTCGAATGGATCGGCCGCTTTCTGGCCCGCATTCACACCGTGGGCGCGGCCCAGCCGTTTGACCACCGGCCCACGCTGGACCTGGCCTCCTTTGGCACGGCATCGCGCGACTGGCTGCTGATGAACGAGATCATACCGCTCGACATGCAGGCGACCTGGAAGGCGCAATGCGACAAAGCTCTTGAAATGATAGCTGCCAGTGCTTATCCATCAAGCATTACAGGCCAATTTGGCTTGAAAGATGCAGCCCTGATCCGCCTGCACGGCGACTGCCACCCCGGCAACATTCTCTGGACCCCGCTGGATGAATGGGGCCGCGGCGGCCCGCATTTTGTGGACCTGGACGACGCGCGCATGGGCCCGGCCGTGCAGGATCTGTGGATGCTGCTCTCGGGAGATCGGCGCCAGCGCACCCACCAGCTCGGCGCCTTGATCGACGGGTACGAGCAGTTCCGCAACTTTGACCGCCGCGAGCTGGCGCTCATCGAGCCGCTGCGCACGCTGCGCCTGATCCACTACAGCGCCTGGCTCGCGCGCCGCTGGCAAGACCCGATCTTCCCCGCCAACTTCCCGTGGTTTGGCAGCAGCGACTACTGGCGAGGGCAGGTGGACATGCTGATCGAGCAGATCGAGGCGATGGCGGAGGAGCCCCTTATGGCCTGAGGCGGCGTGAGCGCGCCCCGCCCTGGCCACAGCGGCTTGGGCTTGCTGCGCGCCTGGGCTATGCTGCAGGTTCGTTCATTCCCCAGCGAGTTGGCCTGCCCATGAAGGATCTGCTTCGAAACCTGTTTTCCATCCGCCAGCAGCGCAAACCTGCGCCGGTAGGCCCGCTCCCGCAGGTCGGCAGCACCATCATCCGCGGCGAAGTCAAAATGTCCGTCGATCAGCCCATCTCCCGCGAGCTGTGGGACTGGCTGGTTCTTTCGGGCTGGCGCAATCTGCCAGTCAAGAACGACCGGCGCAAGGGGCTGCGCATCCCGCAAGGGGCGCTGCGGGAGCTGATCGCCGCCAACCCGCAGGAGCGCAACCGCGCGCACTCCCGCATCCTGGAGCAGGCCGAGCCCGAGGAGTGACGCCGCACCGCTGCGGCGGGCCCCACATCAACATGCAAAAACCCCGGTCTGCCACAGCAGCCGGGGTTTTCTATTTTGATAGCTGCCAGCGCTTACTGGGTAAGCGCTGGAGGCCAATTTAGCCCCAAATATATCCCTTGGAGCCGATGGATCAGGCCAACAGGGCGTTCACGCGCTTGACGTAGGCCGCCGGGTCTTCCGGCAAGCCGCCTTCGGCCAGCAGCGCCTGGTCGAACAGGATGTGGGCCAGATCGTGGAAGTGCACGCTGCCGTCGAGCTTCTTGACCAGCGCGTGCTCGGCATTCACTTCCAGCACGGGTTTGGTCTCGGGCGCCTGCTGGCCAGCCTGCTTGAGCATGCGCGCCAGCTGGGTGCTCATGCCGTCGTCCTGCACCACCAGGCAGGCGGGTGAATCGACGAGGCGGGTGGTCACGCGCACGTCTTCGGCCTTGTCCTTGAGGGCTTCTTTCAGCTTGGCGAGCACGGGCTTGAACGCCTCGGCAGCCTCTTCAGCAGCCTTCTTCTCGGCCTCGTCCTGCAGCTTGCCCAGGTCCACGGCGCCCTTGGCCACGCTTTGCAGCGGGGTGCCGTCAAACTCGTGCAGGTAGTTCAGCGCCCACTCGTCCACGCGGTCGGTCATCAGCAGGACCTCGATGCCCTTCTTCTTGAAGACTTCGAGCTGTGGACTGTTCTTGGCAGCAGCCAGGGTGTCGGCAGTGATGTAGTAAATCGCCTCCTGGCCTTCCTTCATGCGCGCCTTGTAGTCGGCAAAGCCCACCGTCACAGCGTCGCTGGTGGTGGAGGCAAAGCGCAGCAGCTTGGCCAGGCGCTCGCGGTTGCCAAAGTCTTCGCCCAGGCCTTCCTTCAGCACAGCGCCAAACTCGCTGTAGAACGCGGTGTACTTGCCTTCCTTGGCCTTGTCGTCGGCATCGACCACATCGGTCACGCCATCGGCATTGGCCGCGGTGTCATGCTTGTCGTGCTTGGCCAGGTCTTCCAGCATGGAGAGCACGCGCTTGGTGCTGCCTTCGCGGATGGCGCGCACGTCGCGGCTTTCCTGCAGCAGCTCGCGGCTCACGTTCAGCGGCAGGTCGGCCGAGTCGATCACGCCCTTCACAAAGCGCAGGTAGGTGGGCATCAGCGCCTCGGCGTCGTCCATGATGAACACACGCTTCACGTACAGCTTCACGCCTGCCTTCTTGTCGCGGTTCCACAAATCGAACGGCGCCTTGGCGGGGATGTACAAGAGCTGCGTGTACTCGGTGTTGCCCTCGACGCGGTTGTGCGCCCAGGTGAGCGGGGCCTCGTGGTCGTGGCTGATGGTCTTGTAGAACTCAGCGTACTGTTCTTCGGTGATGTCCTTCTTGGGGCGCGTCCACAGGGCGCTGGCCTTGTTGATGGTTTCCCACTCGCCGGTCTTGACCATGCCGCCGGGCTGGCGGCCACCGTTTTCGTCGCTGGGGTTGATGAGCTCGCCATCTTTCCACTCTTCCTTTTCCATCAGGATGGGCAGGCTGATGTGGTCGGAATACTTGGCGATGACCTGCTTGAGCTTCCAGGCGTTGAGATACTCCTCAGCCTCTTCGCGCAGGTGCAGGATGATGCTGGTGCCGCGTGCGGCGCGGGTGATGGTTTCCACCTCGAAATCCCCCGTACCGCCGCTGATCCAGCGCACGCCTTCTTCGGCCGCAAGGCCTGCACGGCGCGATTCCACGGTGATCTTGTCGGCCACGATGAAGCCCGAATAAAAGCCCACGCCAAACTGGCCGATGAGCTGGGCGTCCGCCTTCTGGTCGCCTGAGAGTCGGCCCATGAAGTCCTTGGTGCCGCTCTTGGCAATGGTGCCCAGGTGGTCAATCGCCTCTTGCTGGCTCATGCCGATGCCGTTGTCGGTGATGGTGAGCGTCTTGGCTGCCTTGTCGAAGGTCACGCGCACTTCGAGGTTGGGGGCGTCTTCGTACAGGGCGGGCTTGTCCAGCGCCTCAAAACGAAGCTTGTCGCAGGCGTCCGACGCGTTGGAGATCAGCTCGCGCAGGAAGATTTCCTGGTTGGAATACAGCGAATGGGTGACCAGGTGCAGCAGCTGGGCCACTTCGGCCTGGAACGACAGGGTTTGCTTGCTCATGGAGGGTTTCTCTCTGTGGATTCGGTCGATACGGAAGAACAGGGCCCGGCACAAAAAATCACGCCTGCCGGGCCAGCAGGCGTGATGTAGGGGCATGCGCCCGGTTTTCAAGGGCCCGCGTGGGCGGCTGCCCGCCACCCAGCCGGGGGCGCCGGGATCAGCCGTCGTTGGTGATGCGCTCGATCAGCGTCTTGAGCATGGCGTCGGCCTTGTCGTTGGCCACCTGGCAGGTGCCCGCCGCAGCGTGGCCGCCGCCGCCAAACTCCAGCATCAGGTTGCCCACATGGGTGTTGCTGCTGCGGTCAAGGATGGACTTGCCGGTGGCAAACACGGTGTTCTGCTTCTGCAGGCCCCACATCACATGGATGGAGATGTTGCACTGGGGGAACAGCGCATAGATCATGAACCGGTTGGTGGCCCAGATGGTTTCCTCGTCGCGCAGGTCCAGCACCACCAGGTTGCCGATGCGGATGGCGCAGCTTTGCAGCTGGGCCTGGGCCTTGGGGGCGTGCTCGCGGTAGAGCTGCACGCGCTCCTGCACATCCGGCAGGGCCAGGATCTCGTCAATCGTGTGGTCACGGCAGTACTGGATCAGGTCCATCATCAGCGCGTAGTTGCTGATGCGGAACTCCCGAAACCGCCCCAGGCCCGTGCGCGAGTCCATGAGGTAGTTCAGCAGCACCCAGCCCTGGGGGTTCAAGATGTCGTCGCGCGAATACTGGGCCGAGTCGGCCTGGTCCACGGCGGCCATCATTTCCTCGGTAATGCGGGGAAACGCGGCCTTGCCGCCGTAATAGTTGTAGACCACGCGTGCGGCCGAGGGAGCGTGCGCCTCGATGATGTGGTTCTCGTCGCGCCGGCCCGAGTTGCGGATGGTTTCGGACTCGTGGTGGTCGAACACCATGTGCGCGCCGGGCACATAGGGCAGGTTGGTGGTGATATCGCGGCTGGTAATGGCGACCTTGCCATCCTGCATGTCTTTCGGATGCACGAAGGTGATCTCGTCGATGAGTTCCAACTCATTGAGCAGCACGGCACAGACCAGGCCGTCAAAATCGCTGCGGGTTACCAGGCGGTATTTCTTGTCGCTCACTCATTGCTCCTTGTTATTCAGTTCGTGGTGCGATGGTAGCGTCAGCCCCACGCTGGGCAACACCGCTCGCAGGCCAAAACAGACCATCGACACCGCTTGCGCACCCGGGAAGGCGCCACCAGGTTCGCCTCATGCTGGCTCCAGCCAGTGCTGCAGCTGCTGCGCCACATCGGCGTCGCCCAGCAGCGCCAGGTGGCCCATGCGGTGGTACACGGCCTGCCGGGCCTTGCCAAAACCCAGGGTACGCCGGGCATCATCGTGGATGCCCAGCGCGCTGCGCAAGGGCACCAACCCGTCCCCCACCAGCCGCTCCGCCGACGGGCTGCGCCGCGGCGCCAGGGTGGCCGCGATGGCAAAACACGCCACGCCTTCGGGCAGCGGCACCGGCGTGCGACGGTCGGGATGGCGCAGGAAGCGGTCACGCCCCTGCCAGTCAGACTCCAGCACGTGGCCGTAGCGCAGGTCGGTGATGCCCGCACTGCGCAGCTGCGCCAGCCGTGCAAAGGGGCGGGAATACGGTGTGCTGCCCAGCAGGGTATCGACCCAGTGGCCCGCTTTCTCCAGCGGCGCGCCGTGGTGGGGAGTGCCCAGAAATATGAGGTGGCGCAGCAGCGCCAGCCAGCCCTGCCCGCCCGCCTGTTGCGCCTGCTGGCAGGCGCTGCGGGCCACCAGCCCCCCCATGCTGTGGGCCAGCAAGGCCAACTCGGTCACGGGCACAGGCCAGGCGGTGATCAGCGATTCCAGCTGCGCCGCCAGCTGCGCGCCGTTTTCCGAGGTGTGCAGGCCCGTGTTGTAGCGCAGGTAGACCGGGGTGTAGCCCAGCGCCTGCGCAAGGTACGCGCCATGGTCATGGCCCTGGTGCCGCCACTGCAGATCGTTCATGCACAGGCCATGAACCAGCACCAGCAGCTTGCCGGTGGCAGCGCCGCTGGCAGCCAGGTTGGCAAGGTCCAGGGGCTGGCCATCCCGATAGAACCCCATGCGCGTGCACAGCGGGTTGTTGTCATGTTGCAGGCGGTCACCCATCACGCCATTGAGGGCGGCCAGTACGGCTTCGCGCTCCCAGTGCACCGATGAAGGGGGCTCATCAGGGCCAAAAAACGGCTCCAGCCGCGCCAGGCCGGCCTGCAGGCTCGCATCGACCAGGCGGGTCACACCCCGGATGCTCTGGTACACCAGCCCCGTGAGCCCGCGAGCCTGCCCCGGCTGCGCCCCCCCGGGAAGCCCCAGCGTTCCCAGCACCGACTGGTGCACGCCCTCGGCCACGTGGCTGATGCTGGTGGTGGCCTGCGTTGCCAGCCGTGCCACACCGCGCAGATCGGAGGCGCGCAGCTGGCGCAGCGGATTGGATCGGGGGACTGGTGCCAAAGCGGCGCGCGGCCGAGAGGGATTGGGCATGCGGACGGCTCCGTTCGGGAATGCGGTGTGAGGCCAGCGGTCTTCAGAACCGCTCGTTGGGCGACAGGTAGCGCCACTGCCCCACGGGCAGGTTGCCCAGGGTCACGCGGCCGATGCGGATGCGCTTGAGGCCCACCACCTTGAGGCCCACAAGCTCGCACATGCGGCGGATCTGGCGTTTTTTGCCTTCCGTGAGCACAAAACGCAGCTGCTCGGGGTTTTGCCAATCGACCCTGGCGGGCTTGAGCGGCTCGCCGTCCAGGCTCAGGCCATGGCGCAGGCGCTCCAGCAACTCTCGGGGAAACACCGCCTGCACGTTGGTGCTGACCGGGTCACGCTCGTCGATTTCCTGCAGCGGCGCGGAGCGCTCGCCGGGGTGGCGTGGCACCGCCTGGCCCGGTGCCGGGTAGACCACGCGCACGAGGTACTCCTTTTCCATCTCGGAGTCCTCGCCAATGATCTGCCGGGCCACGCGGCCGTCCTGCGTCAGCACCAAGAGGCCCACCGAGTCGATATCGAGCCGTCCGCAAGGTGCCAGGCCCCGCAGCTGCGGCGGCGAGAAGCGGTTGCGACTGGGGTCGTCGCGCCAGTGGGTGCGGGGATTGATCAGCGCAACGGCGGGCGTGTGGCCGTCCTCGGCCTGGCCGCTCACATAGCCAATGGGTTTGTTCAGCAGGATGGTGACGCGCTGCTCCTGGAAACCCTGGGCAATCTTGTCCACATCGATGCGGTCGGCCGCCGTAACCTGCTGGCCCATGGTGGCCAACACACCGTTGACCTTGACCCAGCCCTGCTCCACCCAGTCGTCGGCCTCGCGGCGCGAACACAGGCCCAGCTCGGCCATGCGCTTGTTCAGGCGCGAGGTGGGCAGGCCGCCCACGGTGCTGGTGGCAGACGCAGGCACCTGGCGCACGGGCGCCACAAACGCGCCCGATGCCACACGGTAACCCGACGGCGCGGGCGCGCGGTCGGGCCGTGGGGCCCGGGGCGGCGGCGCAGGCCGCGTGGGCGGGGCGGGTTTGGCCGCCAGGGTCGGGCGGCGCAGCACGGGCCGACCGGCCGCAGGCGCAGAAGACGATGGGCCGCCAACGTCGGAGGCTGGGGCGGCGGCGGGGCCCGCAGGCGGGCGAGAGGAGGAGGAAGACATTGCGTGTATTTTCGCCTGTGGACTGCTTAGAACCTGTTCAAAGTCTTTTTGGAGTTGCACAAGTACCTTGCCGGGATGGGATGCAAGGCGCGGTGAGCCGCCAATAGCCCGGCTATTGGCAAGCGCCGCAACGCCGCAGACCGCCCGGCAAGGCACTTGCCCGAAGGGTTGGAGTGAAATCGGGCGATTGAACGCCCCGGCTGCTTGCATGGGCACGAGCCCATGCGGCGCACCCGAGGCATCCACTCATCCCGATTGCACTCCAATGCAATCACCAAAAAGATTTTGAACAGGTTCTTAGCCCCCAAAAACGGCGATGCAACGGGCTGCTGCAAGCTACCTTGGGCGCGCCTGCCAGGCCAGAAAATCGTCCACCGGCAGGGGCCGCGCGATGTGATAACCCTGCGCCTCATCGCAGGCCAGGATGCGCAGCCGCTCCAGGATGGCGGCGGTCTCCACACCCTCGGCCACCACGGTGAGCCCCAGGTTATGCGCCAGGTCGATGGTCGAGCGCACGATCATCGCGTCGTCCTCGCCCGTTTCCATGCCCATCACAAACGACTTGTCGATCTTGAGCTCATCCACCGGCAGGCGCTTGAGGTAGGCCAGCGATGAATACCCGGTGCCGAAATCGTCGATGGACAGCTTGAACCCCTGCTCCGACAGGCGGTTGAGCATGGCCTCGGCACGCTGCGGGTCGTCCATGATCGCGCTCTCGGTGATCTCCAGGCAAAACGCACTGGCCGCTACCCCGTGGCGCAGCAGAATGTCGGCCAGCCGGTGGCTCAACTCAGGGTCGAGCAGGTCGCGGGTGGAGAGGTTGACCGACACCCTGAGCGGCAGGCCCTGGGTGCGCGGGTCGGCCAGCAGGCGCGCCACTTCTTCAAACATCCACAGCGTGAGGTGGCGCACAAACCCGGTCTGCTCCGCAAACGGGATGAACTGCATGGGCGGCACCAGGCCGCGCTGCGGGTGCTGCCAGCGCACCAGCGCCTCGGCCGCCAGGCCCGGCTGCCCGTGCAATCCCACCTTGGGCTGCAGGTACAGGCGCAGCTCATGGTGTTCCACCGCGTGGCGCAGCTCACTCAGCAGCGACAGCGTCTGCGTGCTCGTCGAGTCGAAAGCCGCGTCGTACTGCAGTGCACCACTGAGCTTGCGCTTGGCGGCATACATGGCGATCTCTGACCGGCTGAGCAGGGTGTCGGCGTCGTCCGCATCCCCCGGCCAGCAGGCAAAGCCGATCCCGGCGCTCAGGTCCACCGTCTGGTCTTCGAACGCCAGGGGGTCCTCGAACGACTGGTTGATCCGCAGCGCAACATCGTGGGCAGCCGCGGCATCGGCGCGGTGCAAAAGAATCGCGAACTCGTTGCCGCCCAAGCGGGCCACCATGTCATCGGGCGAGCGCACCTGCTGGCTCAGGCGCTCGGCCACGGCCTGCAGCAGACGGTCGCCAAAGGCGTACCCCAGCACGTCGTTGACATGCTTGAACCGGTCCAGATCGAGGGTGAGCACGGCCAGCGGCTGCACGGGGCTGGCAGGGCTCGCGATGGCCTGCACCACGGCGTCGCGAAAACGTTCGCGGTTGGGCAAGCCGGTCAGCCGGTCCCAGTAGGCCAGTCGGCGGATCTCGGTTTGCTGCGCACCGATGTCCACACGCATGAGGTCGAACGAACGCGCCAGGTTGCCAATCTCATCGGTGCGGCGCGTGTGGTCCAGCGGAACATCGTATTCGCCGCGCGACAGCCGTTGCGTGGCGGCCAGCAGCGAGCGCAGCGGCGTGGTGAGCCTTTGCGCCACCAGCCCCGTGCCCACGGCAAACAGCAGCACACCCGCCACAGTGATGATGGCAAGCAGCACCTGCAGCTGGCGGTAGGGTGCAATGACCTCTTCCACCGAACGCAGCAGCAGCGCCTGCACATCGCCCCCCACGCTGTCCAGGCGGATGGCGCGGGCCAGCAAGGTGCCGTCCGGCGTCTGCAGCTCGCCCGAGGGCACACCCTCCCGCTGCAGCTGCGCCAGCGGCCCGGGCGGCAGCGTGCTCACTGGCACCTTTGTGGCGCCGCCGGCATCCGTCACCACCAGCGCCACGTGCACTGACAGCAGCTGCCGCACTTCGTCGGCCAGCGGCTGGTTGACCGGAAAGCCCATCAGCACCCAGCCGATGACCACCGGCGCGCGCAGCGGCACCATGACAAACTGGTAGGGCACACCATCGACCACCGCGATCTGGCTGCCCTGGGGCTGCACGGCCAGCGGCGGCACCACGTCGCGCAGGGCGTCCGCAAATGCGTTCATGGAGCCAGTCAGGCTGACCGCCCGCACTTCCATGCCGGTACCGAGCAAGGCAGCCACGGTGGCCCCGATGCGGCTGCCGTGGTTCTCCAGCACCGACTGGATGGTGTCCTCATCGCCCGAGTTCACGGCCGAGCGAAAACCGTAGTCGGCAGCCAGCAGGGCCGAGCCCTGGCGCAGCTTCTCGGCGTTCTGCTCGAGCAGGCGACGCCACACGTTTTCATCCAGATCGAGGGCCTGCGCGATCTGGGCCCGTGCATTGCGGTCGATGGTGGCCCGCACCACCGCAAAGCCCGCCGCCTGGACCAGGAGCAGCAGCAACAGCGAGAGCCCGACCAGCCGCAGGATCAGGCTGTGCCGCAGCAGGCGCCACTGCATCAAGGCTGCAACCCTGCCAGGCGCACCGTGGCCACCGCGCCTCCTGCGGGGGGCACGGTCAGTGTCTGCTCCTGCGCAGGGGCGCCCACCGGCAGGCGCGCGTGCCAGGTGCGCAGGGTGTAGGCGCCAGGCGGCACATTGTCGATCTGCGCCCGGCCTGGCGCTGCCGGTGTGCGGGCGAAATGCGGAGTGTCCACCACCACGATCCAGCCCACCATCTGGTCATGGATGTTGCACCCCAGCACAGCCACCCCGGGCTGATCGAACCGCACCGGGTTGGAGGGCATCCCCGTGTAGAGCTTGAGCTCGAATTTCTTGGCAGGCGAAAACGAATAGACGTGGTGGCGCACGGTGTCGTGGTTGGGGAACCGCACCTCGGTCCCCAGGGGCACCACCAGCACACCGGGTACGAACTGCCGCTTTTCCTGTGCCATCTCGGCGCCCGCCAGGGGCCTGACCGCCTTGCGGGCCTCGGGCGATTCCAGAAACACCACCGCATCGGCCAGTGGCTGGCCTGCCGCGTCCAGCACCTCCACCTGCACGGTTGCGGCGTGCGCGCCCAGCCCCAGCCCCAGCGCACAGAAGGCGCCCAGCACGCCCCGGCCAGCGGCCCTGCCCCCGGCGCGCAGCGCAGCGCGGCGGCTCCCGGTGGTGGTCATGGCTCGATGGCCATGCCCAGCAGCGCGGCGCCCTCGCCCACGGTCCCCAGCGGCCGGGTGGTGCCGGTGCGCAAGTCCACCAGGTGCAGGCGCGTCTGGCGGTCCGCCGCTGTGCGCACGGCAATCAGGGCCGTGTTGTCAACGTCAGAGATGTCAAACGCCACGTCGGTCAGCGGCGGCAGCCCCAGTGACCCCACGGTGCGCAACTGGCCCGTGTTGGGCGACACGACCGGCGTGGTGCCCTCGCGCGATCCCTGCATTACCAGCACACCGAGCGCGCGATCGATGGCGTAGTTGGTGGTGAGCTTGCTGTCCTGCGTGTTGTAGGTGTAGGCCGCCCCGACGATATCCGGCGTGCGGCCGGCATTGGCATCGCTCCAGGCGTATCGCAAGGACGGGTCAGGCTGCACGCCCTCCAGGGCAGCGTCGCCGTCCACTGCGGCGCCGGTATCCGGGTGCAGCCGCAGGTTCTGGCCGGTGTTGGACACCACGCGGATCCGGTCTGCTGCCGGGTTGAAGTCGAAGCCGAACGAAGTGCCTTTCAACGCCACAATCGCCGGCGCCGCTCCCACAGGGCGCAGGGCACCGGTAGGTATATCGAGCGTGTAGAGCCTGCCCGCCTGCGACAGCGCATACAGCACGCCGCGCGCCACCCGGAAGTCGATGCCCACCAGCCGCTCCCCCGCGGGCAGCCCGGTGACCGGGCGCCGCTCCAGAATCTGGGCGGGCTGTGCGGCGTTGAAGGTGATGAGCTCGTGCGAGTCCGTCACCGCGACCACCAGTTCACGTTGGCTGGTCTCGGGTGCAGGCGCCGTGGCGCAGCCCGTCAACGCCACACCCGCCACAAGTGCCAGCCACGCGGCGGCAGTGCGGCGCACTGAAAGAAGGGAATGCAGTTTCATCGGGGAGGCCTCACATCTGTAACGGGTTTATACCTGATGGGTCGCTTTTCGGGGGAGCATCTCTCCATGCCCCACGCGTCAAAATGCTATTTTATTAATAGCTATTAGTTGTTTATCAATAAGCGATTGAAACGTTTTTCACGTCGACCGCAACAACCGGTACGGGCGCGCGCACAATCGCCAGCACGTCCGGCGAAGTTGTAACAGACACCCCATGCGCAATGGGCATGCCGCTATCCACAAGCGTCATGACACATTTTGTAATTCCTCCCTACACTGCCGCCAATGGCAGCCTGTGAGACTCATCTGCCGTCGGGGAGAACTGGCACCGTCATTGCATGGGGCATGGCACCGTCAAAACGCTTCATACAAGGAACACCATGCAGGCCGCAACGTCATTGAAATCGCTGTCGATATCCACGCGGCTCGGGCTGGGGTTCGGGTGCATGCTGGTGCTGGTGGTAGCGGTGGCCGCCGTTGGCCAGTTCTCGGTGGGCAAGGTGCACGAGCAGATGCGGCTGATCACCGGCCTGGGCGCCCAGAAGTCGGTGCTGGTCAACGGCATGCTTGAAAGCGTGGGCGCGATGGGCATCCAGAGCCGGTCGGCAGCCATGCTCAACGACATTGACCCCAAGCAGGCGCGCGAGCAGATCGAAGGCGTGGCCGGGACGCTCAGGGAATATGCGCGTCAGGAGGCGGCACTGGCCGAACTGCTGGCGACTGGCGGCGGCTCGGCCGCGGAAATGCGGCTGTTGCAAGAGGTGCAGGCACTGGGTGCCAGGACACGGCCGGAACTGGAGAACGCCATCAAGTCCGCCGATGAAGGCGACACCGTGAGTGCCACGCTGGCGCTGATGACGCGCGTGGCCCCTGCTGAAACCGCCTGGCGCGGCAAGCTGCGCGAGCTGGTGGACCTGCAGGGCAGACTGAACGCCGAAGCCACCGCTTCGGCTGAGCGCACTCAAGTCCAGGCCCGCACCGTGGCCGGGCTGCTGGTGCTGCTGGCGATCGGGCTGGGGGCGCTGATCGCCTGGCGCATCACGCGCAGCATCACTGCGCCCATAGGCCGGGCTGTCGTGGTGGCCGAGCGCATTGCCCGCGGCGACCTCACCTCGCAGGTGGAAGTACGCATCCAGGACGAAACCGGCCGCCTGCTCGGCGCCATCGACGCCATGCAGGACCGCCTGCGCTCGCTGGTGGGCGAGATCGGGCAGACGGCGGATTCGATCCTCGTGGCCAGCTCCGAGGTGGCCTCGGGCAACCTGGACCTGAGCCAGCGCACCGAACAGACCTCGCACAACCTGCAAAGCGCCGCCAATTCGCTGGTGGACCTGACCGGCACGGTGGCCCAGAGCGCCGACGCCGCCCGCCAGGCCAACCAGCTGGCATCCACCGCCTCGGATGCGGCCACGCGCGGCGGCGAGGTGGTGTCACAGGTGGTGCGCACCATGGACACCATCAGCGCCAGCTCGCGCAAGATCGCCGACATCATCAGCGTGATCGACTCCATTGCCTTCCAGACCAACATCCTCGCGCTGAACGCCGCCGTGGAAGCCGCCCGCGCGGGTGAACAGGGGCGCGGATTTGCGGTGGTGGCAAGCGAGGTGCGCAGCCTGGCGGGCCGCTCGGCCAACGCGGCGCGCGAGATCAAGGCCCTGATCGGTGCCAGTGTGGACCAGGTGCAGGAAGGCAGCACCCTGGTCCACCATGCGGGCACCACCATGGATGAGCTGGTGCAGTCGGTGCGCCGGGTGTCGGACATCATGGGCGAGATCACGGCTGCCACGCAGGAACAGAGCCAGCGCATCGGCCAGGTGAGCGGGGCAGTGGGCGAGCTGGAGGAAATGACCCAGCAGAACGCCGCACTGGTGGAGGAAGGCGCCGCCGCCGCCGACAGCCTCAAGGACCAGGCCGGGCGCCTGACGCAGATGGTGGGCACCTTTCGCCTCACGCGCGACGGGGGCGATGAAAAGAGCTGGGGCGCGGCCCAATCCGCCACACCGCCGCTGGCCGTGCCCGCGCCAGCACCCACAGCCGCCCCGCGCGCTCCCGCATTGCCGCGCAGCTGAACCCACCCCGGTCGTCACATCACGGCGCGCACCGCAACGAGGGCGCAGTCCCCCGGGGGAAGCCGCGCAGCGGTTACTCAGGGAGGGGAGACACTCGAGCGCAGCGCCGCCAGGTCGAGCACCCGCAGGCCACCGTATTCGACACGGATGGCGCCCTGCGCTTCCAGCGCCGCCAGCGCCTCGTTCACCCGCTGGCGCGACAGGCCCACCAGATACGCCAGCTCCTGCTGCGTGATGCGCAGCACCTCGCCCACGCCGGGGTAGAGCACCGGGTTGAACAGCGACGCCAGGCTGCGCGCCACACGCACGTCGGGGTTGTTCAGCCGGTCGATCTCGCGCGCGGCAATGAACTGGCCCAGGCGCTCGTTGAGCTGGTTCATCACAAAACGGTTGAAGCCGATGGAGTGGTCCAGCAGCCAGTGAAAGCTGTCAATGGGCAAACCCGCCACCACGCTTTTGCGCAGCGCCTGGATGTTGTAGCGGTAGGGCTCGCGTTTGATGGTGGTGCCCTCGCCAAACCAGCCGCCGGGCGGCAGGCCGGCATACGTCATGGTCTGGCCCTGGGCGTCATCGCTGCTCATCTTGAGCAGGCCTTCGACCACGCCAAACCAGTAGGTCACCGGGCGGCCCACGCGGCATACATAGTCGCCCGCGTTGGCGTCGCCAACCAGCAACGATGCGACGGCGCGTTCGCGCTCGGCGGGCAGCAGCAGGCCCAGCCAGGGAATGCCCTCCAGCTCCTGCGGCGTGGGCGAGCGGCGCCGCTGGTGCAACGACAGGTCCTGGTTCATGCGAGAGTCCATGGCACAGCGTGGTCAGAGTGAAAACAACAAGGAAAAAGGGAACGGCAACGCGCCGGAAGGTGCGGGAATACCACGACCCTGATTGTCGTCAGAACGACAAAAAAATGTCAATTGAAGCCGGATGATGTCGCCTCGCCCCGGAAGCCAAGGTCGTGCGACCCCGGGGCGCTTTGAGGAGACCCGCACCATGCACACCCCGCCGTCAAACACAGACCTCCAGCGCCCCGCGCTGCACCACCCACGCCCGCTGGCGCGCCGCCAGGTCCTGGCCGCAGCCGCTGCCAGCCTTCCCTGGCTGGGCTGGGGGGGCGCCGCCCGCGCGCAGGAAAGCACCATCCGGATCGCCCAGTCCACTGCGCTCACAGGGCCCCTGGGCGATCTGGGCTCGGCCATGCACCAGGGCGCCAAGGCCGCATTTGCAGGCATCAATGCGCGCGGTGGCGTGCACGGCAAGACCATAGAACTCGTCACGCAGGACGACGCCTACGAAGTACCCAAGGCGCTGGCGAACGTGGAGCTGTTCATGGCCGATCCGGGCACGTTCGCGCTGTTCAACTGCATGGGCACGCCGATGATCGATGCCATGCTGCCCAAGGTGATCGACAGCGGCATTCCGTTCTTCGCACCGTTCACCGGTGCGCAGCTCAGCCGCACCAAGGCCAAGAGTGTGTTCAACATCCGCGCCAGTTACGCCGACGAGGCCGAGAAGCTGGTGCAGCACCTGTCCACCATCGGCATCCAGCGCATCGGCATCGTCTATCAGAACAATTCCTTTGGCAAAGAGGTCTACACCGCCGCCAAGCAGTCGATGGACCGCCTCAAGCTGCCCGACGCCGTGACCGTGACGGTCGAGAACAACGCCTCCGACGCTGGCAGCGCCGCGGCCAAGCTGGCAGGGGGCAACCTGGAGGCGATCGTGATCGGCCTGGCGGGCAAACCGACGATGGAGTTTGTGAAGGCGTTCCGGGCGCTCAAGCGGGGCGTGACGCTGTATGCGCTGTCGGTGATGGGCACCCCCGCCACCGTGAAGGCCCTGGGCGCCGATGCCACCGGCATGGCCATCTCGCAGGTGGTGCCGCTGCCCTCCAACGCGGTGATGCCCGTGGTGCGCGAGTTTCAAACCGCCTGGAAAGCGTCGGGCGCCACGGCCGAGCCCTCGCACCTGGCGCTGGAGGGCTACATCAACGCCCGGGTGTTTGCCGAGGCCCTGCAGCGCGCGGGCCGCAACCCCACACGGGCTGCGTTCATCGACGCCACCTGGAACCTCAAGAAATGGGACCTGGGCGGCTTTGAAATCAATGCCACCACGCCCGAACGCAACGCATCGCGCTTCGTGGAGCTGACCCTGGTGGGGCGCGACGGCAGGTTCATCCGGTAGCCGGTTGTACGTGGCAGCGCTGCTTGCCACGGCACGTTATCGCTACATTTTTAATAGCTGTTCGCGCTTTACCATTAAGCGCTAGCGGCCATTTTGACTGATATTTTCTACTGCGAAGCCAGCCCGTAGCGGTAGCCCCGAAACGACCAGATCGTGCGGCCCTGCTCGATTTTTTCGAGCTGCAACCCGGGTGCAGCCAGGTCGCCTTCATGCAAGACCTGGCCGTTCACGATCGCCATGCGGTACACGGGGTTGGAGGAGTAGGTGGCCCCCGATATCTTGAGCACGGGCAGTTGCGCACGCACCGCCTCGGGCAGGTCGGCCTGGGCAAACACGGTGCCGGTCGGCGCGGTGGTTGGCGCAGGTGCGGCGTCCGGCGTGCGGGGGGCGGGCGCGCTGGGCCGCACACTCTCGCGCGCCGCTTCACGCGCGGGGCGCGGTGGGGCGGGCTCGGCAGGTGCGGCGCGCGCCACGGCGGGCGAGGGCTTTTTCTCTCGGGCTGCGGGCGCTGCAGGGCTCTCGGCCGGGCGGGGCACTGGCATGGCTGCCGGGGCAGGCGCCGCCGTGGTGACCGGCGGGCTGGTGGGCGCGGCGGGCACCGGCGCGGCAGACGAGGCCGCGGGTTGCGCCGGCAACGCGACCGCAGCGGCGGGTGAAGCCGCTGGGGAAGGAAGGGGTGACGGGGTGGGGGCAGCGCCCGCCAGCACCACGCCCCCGCCAGGCGCGCTGCGCTGCGCCACCCACCAGGTCATGCCCGCTGCCAATGCGGCCACCACCAGCGCGGCCCCGGCCAGCAGGGTCAGCGGCGCCGATGCAGTGCGTCGCTCGGCAGAAACGGCTGCAGGCACCGGGATGGCAGGAGTGTGCAGCCCGGGCACGTCGCCACGGGACCGCTCGGCGTCTGCGCGCCGCAGCGCATCGAGGATGTAAGACACTTTTTCAGCCTCCGGTGCGCAAGCGCGGCTCACTCACACCGGTCGCGCGATTGAGCAGCATGAGGGTCAGGGGGCCAGCCCGGCCGTCGGGCGTCACGCCCTGGGCCAGCTGGAAACGGTGAATGCGCGACTGGCGCAATGCGGGCGTCATCGGGCGGCTGCCGGGGCCGTTGCCGCCCGCGGCCCTGGAGGCCAGCTGTAGGTCCAGCCATGCGGCGCCTTCCGGGCTGTCCACGATGTCGCCGCGCTCGGGCATGCCCGGCGGGGTGCGCCACAGCGTGGCCATTTCGCCGCGCCAGACCTGGGCCAGCTCGGCCACCGGCAGCTGCACAGTGCGGCCGCCGCCTTCCAGCACGGCCATGTCGCCCTCGAGGCTGCGAAGCACCACCGACACGGGCACCTCGGCGTCTTCCGCGGGATAGAGTGCCAGCACCACCGGCCGGTCCATCTGGCGGACGAGGTTGAGACCAGCGCGGCGGTTGCGGTAACACCGCAGGCCCTCACGCGGCAAGGTGGCGCAGGCGTCGGCGCCCGCCGGTACCGCAGCCCCCCACGCAGACGCCAGCACCTGCCAGGCTGACGCATCGTTTGCCGGTTGTGCCTGCAGAAAAGGCTCCAGCGCAGACGTCGCCGCACGCGGTGCCACCGCATCCGCCGTGCCTGGGTTGCCCTGCGGACCAGATGCCGGTGCGCCCGCGCTCTGGGCCACTGCGCTGCTGCCTGCACTGGAGGCGGCCGCCCGGGGGGCAGGCTGCGGCTCCCCCAGGTTCCAGGGCAATACCCCCACACCCGCGCCCAGCGCGACCACGGCCGCCGCGCCGGCCACGGCCCCCACGCTGGCCCACACCCACCGGGGCAGCGTGGCCCGCGCACCCCGCAAAGCCTGTGCAGACCCCGGCGCATCGAATACCTCGCGCGCGGCACGGTTGACGATCGCGCGCGTGACCTGCCGGGCCCCCTCGGCGTAGGCGCCGAGCAGCGCGCGGTCGCACAGCAGATTGATGCGCCGCGGAATGCCCTGCGAAATCTCCTGCACCCGGCGCAGGGCCCGCCGGTCAAAAGGCAGCGGGCCGTTGAGCCCCGCCACGGCAAGGCGGTGGGCGATGTACTGCTCGGTCTCCTGCGGGCTGAGCGGCCCCAGGTGAAACCGCGCAATCACGCGCTGCGCCAGTTGCTCCATCGACGGCTGGGCCACCATGGCACGCAGTTCGGGCTGCCCGATGAGAATGATCTGCAGCAGCTTGCGCTCGCTGGTCTCCAGGTTGGTGAGCAGGCGCAGCTGCTCCAGCACATCGGCCGACAGGTTCTGCGCCTCGTCGATGATGAGCACGGTGTTGCGCCCTGCGCCGTGCGCAGCCAGCAGCGAGGCATTGAGCGGGTCGATGTAGTCCTTGACGGTCTCCACCCCCGGTACGGTGGGCTGGTGCGGCACGCCAAACTCGTCGCAGATGGTGCGCAGCAGCTCGCCCACGGTGAGCTTCGGATTGAAGATGTACGCCACGTTGCAGTGCGCCGGAATCTGTTCCAGAAAGCAGCGGCACACGGTGGTCTTGCCCGCCCCCACTTCGCCGGTGAGCAGCACAAAACCTCCCCCTGCATCCAGCCCGTACAGCAGGTGCGCCAGCGCCTCCCGGTGCCGCTCGCTCATGAACAGGTAGCGCGGGTCCGGGGCGATGGAAAACGGGGGGTGCTGAAGACCGAAGAACGGTGCGTACATGGAGGGCGTGTTCACCGGCCCAAGGATACCGCCCGGCGGCGGGCAGGGTTTCACCTGATAAGGACTTACCCGCAAATTGTCGTCGGAAAGACAAGATGACGTCAAAGTGAGTCCTAGCATTGGACCCAACGCGCTGCCACAAGGCCGCGCCACCGACTGTCACCCGGCTGACACCCACACTTTTAGGAAGCTGCAATGTTGACCACGTTCCCGCAACTGCTGCTCAAGCATGCCGCCGAGCGCCCGACCGCACCGGCACTGCGCGAAAAAGAATATGGCATCTGGCAAACCCACAGCTGGGCCGACCTGGTGCAGCTGGTGGAACAGGTGGCGGCGGGCTTGCACCTGGCGGGCCTGCGCCGCCATGAACACATGGTGGTGATCGGCGCCAACCGCCCCCGCCTGTACGCCACCATGCTGGCCGCCCAGTCGCTGGGCGCCATTCCGGTGCCGCTGTACCAGGATGCCGTGGGGGCCGAATGCGTGTTCCCGCTCAACAACGCCGAGGTGCGCTTTTGCCTGGTGGAAGACCAGGAGCAGGTGGACAAGATTCTGGAGATCCGCGAGCAGTGCCCCCAGATTTCGAACATCTACTTTGACGACCCGCGCGGCCTGCGCAACTACGAGGAACAGGGTCTGGCGTCGCTGGACTCGCTGATCGAAGCCGGCAAGGCGCACGTCGCCAAAAACCCCGAGTGGTTTCGGAGCGAGGTCGCCAAGGCCCGGCCCGACGACGTGGCCGCCATGTTCTTCACCTCGGGCACCACCGGCAACCCCAAGGGCGTGGTGCACACGCACAGCACGCTGCTGGACCGCGCCAGCGCGGGGGCAGAGTTCGACAGGCTCACCAGCAGCGAAGAGGTGCTGGCCTACCTGCCCCCGGCCTGGATCGGCCAGAACATCTTCAGCTATGCGCAGTGGCTGGCCTGCGGCTATGTGGTGAACTGCCCCGAGTCGGCCAGCACGGTGACCATCGACCTGAAAGAAGTCGGCCCCACCTACTACTTTGCGCCCCCCCGCATCTTTGAAGGCCTGCTCACCAGCGTGATGATCCGCATGGAAGACGCGGGCACCATCAAGCGCAAGATGTTCGAGGCCTGCATGAGCGTGGCCAAACGCGTGGGCCCGGCCCTGATGGACGGCGAGCCCGTGGGCACGATCGACCGCATCAAGTACGCGCTGGGCAACCTGCTGGTGTACGGCCCGCTGCGCAACAACCTCGGCTTCAGCCGCGTGCGTGTGGCTTACACGGCAGGCGAGGCCATCGGCCCGGACCTTTTCACCTTCTACCGCTCCATCGGCATCAACCTCAAGCAGTTGTACGGCTCCACCGAGACCGCCGTGTTCGTCTGCCTGCAGCCCGACAACCAGGCGCGCGCCGACACGGTGGGCGTGCCGATCCGCGGCGTGGAGATCAAGGTGGCCGACAACGGCGAGATCCTCGTCAAGTCCGCCGGCTTGCTCAAGGAGTACTACAAGAACCCCACGGCCACGGCCGAGGTGCTCACCGCCGATGGCTGGTACCACACCAGCGACGCCGGGTTTCTGGACGCGCACGGCCACCTCAAGATCATCGACCGCGTGAAAGACGTGGGCCGCATCAAGGGCGGCGCCAACGACGGCGCGATGTTTGCGCCCAAGTACGTGGAGAACAAGCTCAAGTTCTTCCCGCACATCAAGGAAGTGGTGGCCCTGGGCGATGGCCGCGAGAAGGTGTGCGTAATGGTCAACATCGACTTCGACGCCGTGGGCAACTGGGCCGAACGCCGCAACCTGCCCTACGCGGGCTACACCGACCTGGCGCAAAAGCCCGAGGTGTATGAGCTGATCCGCGAGTGCATCGAGAAGGTCAACGCCGACCTCGCCACCGACACCATGCTGGCGGGCAGCCAGGTCAGCCGCTTTCTGGTGCTGCACAAGGAGCTGGATGCCGACGACGGCGAACTCACACGCACCAACAAGGTCCGCCGCGGCTTCATTGCCGAGAAATACGCGGTGCTCGTGGATGCGCTATACGCAGGCCGCACCGAGCAGTACATCGAGACCCAGGTCAAGTTCGAGGACGGCCGCACGGGCAGCGTGAGCGCCACGCTGAAGCTGTCGGACACCAAGACGTTTGCACCGGTCAAGAAGGCCGCGTGATCACGCACTCCCATCCATTGAGTCCAGGCATCCATCCATGACCAAAAAGAAGATCGGCGACGTCATCCTCGACGTCAAGAACATCAGCCTGCGGTTTGGCGGTGTGAAGGCGCTGACCGACATCTCGTTCAACGTCCGGGAGCACGAGATCCGCGCCATCATCGGCCCCAACGGCGCGGGCAAGAGCTCGATGCTCAACTGCATCAACGGCGTGTACACGCCGTCCGAGGGTTCCATCACCTTCCGGGGAAAGACGTTCTCGCACATGAACTCACGCCAGGTGGCCGAGATGGGCGTGGCGCGCACCTTCCAGAACCTGGCACTGTTCAAGGGCATGAGCGTGATCGACAACATCATGACCGGCCGCAACCTCAAGATCAAAAGCAATCTGCTGATGCAGGCGCTGCGCATCGGCCCGGCCGAGCGCGAGGAGATCCGCCACCGCGAGTACGTCGAGCACATCATCGACTTCCTGGAAATCCAGGCCTTTCGCAAGACCCCCGTGGGCCAGCTGCCCTATGGCCTGCAAAAGCGCGTGGATCTGGGCCGTGCCCTGGCCATGGAGCCGCAGGTGCTGCTGCTCGACGAGCCCATGGCCGGCATGAACGTGGAAGAAAAACAGGACATGTGCCGCTTCATCCTCGATGTGAACGACGAGTTCGGCACCACCATCGTGCTCATCGAGCACGACATGGGCGTGGTGATGGACATCTCCGACCGCGTGGTGGTGCTGGACTACGGCAAGAAGATCGGTGACGGCAGCCCCGACGAAGTCCGCAACAACGAAGACGTGATCAGCGCCTACCTGGGAACCAGCCACTAAAAGGCAGGGAAAAGCAACATGGCATTCTTTCTTGAAACACTGATCGGCGGCCTCATGGCCGGCATGCTGTATTCGCTGGTGGCGCTGGGCTTCGTGCTCATCTACAAGGCCTCTGGCGTGTTCAACTTTGCGCAGGGCGCCATGGTGCTGTTCGCAGCCCTGGCCATGGCGCGCTTTGCCGAGTGGATCCCCAAGTGGACCGGCATCGACAACCTCATCGTTGCCAACCTGGTGGCCTTCGTGATCGCCGGCGCCATCATGTTTGCGGTGGCGTGGCTGATCGAGCGCCTGGTGCTGCGCCACCTGGTCAACCAGGAAGGTGCGACGCTGCTGATGGCCACGCTGGGCATCACGTACTTTCTGGAAGGCCTGGGCCAGACGATCTTTGGCAGCAACATCTACAAGATCGACATCGGCATGCCCAAGGAGCCGATCTTCATGCTCGACAGCGTTTTCCAGGGTGGCATCCTGATCAACAAGGAAGACGTGATTGCCGCCGCCATTGCTGCCTCGCTGGTGGCCCTGCTGTCGGTGTTCTTCCAGAAGACCTCCACCGGCCGCGCCCTGCGGGCCGTGGCGGACGACCACCAGGCGGCACAGTCCATCGGCATTCCGCTCAACCGCATCTGGGTGATCGTGTGGTGCGTGGCGGGTGTGGTGGCCCTGGTGGCGGGGATGATCTGGGGCAGCAAGCTCGGGGTGCAGTTCTCGCTGACCACGGTGGCGCTGCGTGCGCTGCCGGTGGTGATCCTGGGCGGCCTCACATCCGTGCCGGGCGCCATCATCGGCGGGCTGATCATCGGTGTTGGCGAGAAGCTCTCCGAGGTGTACCTGGGCCCGTTCGTGGGCGGGGGCATCGAGATCTGGTTTGCGTACGTGCTGGCGCTGGTGTTTCTTCTCTTCAGGCCCCAGGGGCTCTTCGGGGAAAAAATCATTGATCGCGTGTAACCCATAAGAACAACAGGAGACTTCCATGCTCTACCGCGAAAACGGCCAGTTCAAGACCAGCTACCGCGCCGACCAGCAGATCTTCCCGATCGCGCAGGACCGCATTGCGCTGGCCATCATCCTGGCCATTGCCTTCATCGCCGTGCCCATGCTGGCCAGCGACTACCTCTTCCGCGCCATCCTGATCCCGTTCGTCATCATGGCCATGGCGGCGCTGGGGGTGAACATCCTGGTGGGCTACTGCGGCCAGATCTCGCTGGGCTCGGGTGCCTTCATGGCCGTGGGGGCCTACGGGGCCTACAACTTCTTCGTGCGCTTTCCGGGCATGCCGCTGATTCCGGCGCTCATCCTGGGCGGCCTGTGCGCCACGTTCTTCGGCATCCTGTTCGGGCTGCCCAGCCTGCGCGTGAAGGGCCTGTACCTGGCCGTGGCCACGCTGGCGGCGCAGTTTTTCAGCGACTGGATGTTCCTGCGCATCAAGTGGTTCACCAACAACTCCGACTCGGGCTCGGTGTCGGTGAACAACCTGCAGGTGTTCGGCATGCCCATCGAGAGCGCCACCAGCAAGTACCTCTTTTGTCTGGCGCTGCTGGTGGTGGTGGCCCTGCTGGCCAAGAACCTGGTGCGCGGCGCGATTGGCCGGGAGTGGATGGCCATCCGCGACATGGACGTGGCCGCAGCGGTGATCGGCATCCGCCCCATGTACGCCAAGCTCAGCGCCTTTGCCGTGAGCTCGTTCATCGTGGGCATGGCCGGTGCACTGTGGGCTTTCGTGCACCTGAGCGCATGGGAGCCTGCGGCCTTCTCGGTAGAGATCTCATTCCGGCTGCTGTTCATGGTGATCATTGGCGGGCTCGGCTCGATCATGGGGGGCTTTTTTGGCGCGGCGTTCATCGTGGTGCTACCCATCGTGCTCAACCAGTTCCTGCCGGCCTTCATGGGGATTTTTGGCATCGAGGTCTCCACCGCCGGCATCTCCCACGCCGAGCTGATGATCTTTGGCGCACTGATCGTCTGGTTCCTCATCGTGGAGCCGCATGGCCTGGCCAAGCTGTGGTCCACCGCCAAGCAGAAACTGCGCCTGTGGCCCTTCCCGCACTGAGCGGGCGGTCCCTGAGGAAACCCCGTACTCGCAATTCCCGATACGTTCCGCCCCCATTGACGCGTTAACTGTCTGTTCCATCCGGTTTTCCCCCGTGCTTCAACACATTCATTCAAAGGAGACATCCATGAAGCTTTCCAAACTCGTGATCGCCGCTGCGGTGATTGCTGCCGGCGCCTCCGCCGTCACCACCAGCGCCCTTGCGCAGGCCAAGGAGCAGTTCTTCCCGCTGCTGTCTTACCGCACCGGCCCCTACGCTCCCAACGGTGTGCCATGGGCCAATGGCAAGCAGGACTACATCAAGATGATCAACGCCCGCGACGGCGGCATCAACGGTGTGAAGCTGACCTTTGAAGAGTGCGAAACCGGCTACGCCACCGACCGCGGCGTGGAATGCTACGAGCGCCTCAAGAGCCGCCCCGGCGTGACGCTGTTTGACCCCCAGGCCACCGGCATCACCTTTGCGCTGACCGAAAAGGCCCCCGTGGACAAGATCCCGCTGATGACGCTGGGCTATGGCCTGTCGGTAGCGCAGGACGGCCAGGCGTTCAAGTGGAACTTCCCCTTCATGGGCAGCTACTGGACGGGCGCCGACATCCTGATCCAGCACCTGGGCAAGACCAACGGCGGCCTCGACAAGCTCAAGGGCAAGAAGATCGCGCTGGTGTACCACGACAGTCCGTTCGGCAAGGAGCCCATCCCGCTGCTGCAGGAGCGCTCCAAGATGCACGGCTTTGAACTGCAGCTGCTGCCCGTGACCGCACCCGGCGTGGAGCAGAAGGCCACCTGGCTGCAGGTGCGCCAGAGCCGTCCCGATTACGTGCTGCTGTGGGGCTGGGGCGTGATGAACTCCACCGCGCTGAAGGAAGCGCAGGCCACGGGCTACCCGCGCGACAAGATGTACGGCGTGTGGTGGGCTGGTGCCGAGCCGGACGTGCGTGACGTGGGCGACGGTGCCAAGGGCTACAACGCACTGACACTGAACACCTCGGGCCAGCAGCCCAAGGTGATCCAGGACATCCTCAAGCACGTGCATGGCGCAGGCCAGGGCACGGGCCCCAAGGACGAAGTGGGTTCGGTGCTGTACACACGCGGTGTGATCATCCAGATGCTGGCCGTGGAATCCGTGCGCCGCGCGCAGGAACGTTTTGGTAAGGGCAAGGTCATGACCGGCGAACAAGTGCGCTGGGGCATGGAAAACCTGGCGCTGGACCAGAAGAAGCTGGACGCGCTGGGCTTCAGCGGCGTGATGCGCCCACTGTCCACCAGCTGCGCCGACCACATGGGCTCCACCTGGGCCCGCGTGCACACCTGGGATGGCGCCAAGTGGAACTTCTCGTCGGACTGGTACCAGGCTGATGAGCAGATCTTGAAGCCCATGGTCAAGGCCGGTGCGGACAAGTACCTGGCCGACAAGAAGATGACGCGACGCGACGCAGCGGACTGCCAGTCTTGATTCGGACCATCCCCCTGAGGCGCTGACGCGCCTTCCCCCTTCTCTCTTAGCGCTTCGCGCTGCGGGAAGGGGGACGCCACCAGCGCGGCGGGGCGGCCCTTGCGCGGCGTTCCTCGCTTGGGCTGGGACGGTTTTTACCGCCAGTGATTCGCGGTTGCGCTCTCGGGGGCAGCCGCCAATCCAAAGGGTTGGGCAACAGCCCTTTGGATTGGTACAGGAAGGCAACACCATGGACTCCAACAGCAATATCGTTCTCAACGTCAACGGCATCGAGGTCATCTACAACCATGTGATCCTGGTGCTCAAGGGCGTCTCGCTGCAGGTGCGCGAGGGCTCCATCGTGGCCATTCTGGGGGGCAACGGGGCGGGCAAGACCACCACACTGCGTGCAGTGTCCAACCTGCTGCAGGGCGAGCGTGGGGCGGTCACCAAGGGCAGCATCGAGCTGCGTGGCGAGCGCATCGAGAACCTCTCGCCCGCCGACCTGGTGCAGCGCGGCGTGGTGCAGGTGATGGAGGGGCGGCACTGCTTTGCCCACCTGACGATTGAAGAGAACCTGATGACGGGCAGTTACACCCGCACCAGCAAGGCCGAGATCGCGGCCAACCTGGAGAAGGTCTACAACTACTTTCCGCGCCTCAAGACACGCCGCACATCGCAGGCGGCCTACACCTCGGGCGGCGAGCAGCAGATGTGCGCCATTGGCCGCGCGTTGATGGCCAACCCCAGCATGGTGCTGCTGGACGAACCCTCCATGGGCCTGGCGCCGCAGATCGTGGAGGAGGTGTTCAACATCGTGAAGGACCTGAACACCAAGGAGAAGGTCACCTTCCTGCTGGCCGAGCAGAACACCAACATGGCCCTCAAATATTCGGACTACGGCTACATCATGGAGAGCGGCCGCGTGGTGATGGACGGTGCCGCCAGCGACCTGGCCAACAACGAGGACGTCAAGGAGTTCTACCTGGGCGTGGGCGGCGGCGAGCGCAAGAGTTTCAAGGATGTCAAAAGCTACAAGCGGCGCAAGCGCTGGTTGGCTTGAGGAGCCCCCTGTGGCGCTGACGCGCCTTCCCCCTCAGGGGGACGCCACCAGCGCGGCGGGGCGGCCCTTGGGCGGTGGCGCTGGCCTTCGGCAGCGCCGGTATTCCAGGCTCCGCACCTTTTCAAACGCTGAACGAATCACTCCTTATTTCATAGCTGCTTGCGCTTTATGGATAAGCGCCAGAGGCCAATTTCACCTTAAACCACCTCACAAGGAACCCCAGGCATGAGCACGTTTTATGACGCCCTGGAAACGCGCAGCCCCGCCGAGCGCGAAGCGGCCTTGATGGCGGCGCTGCCGCAGCAGATCGCCCATGCCCAGAAGGCGTCGCCGGCGTTTGCCAGCATCCTCGCGGGCGTGGACGCATCGACCGTTACCACCCGCGCAGCGCTGGCGCAGCTGCCCGTCACGCGCAAGTACGAACTGCTGGAGCGCCAGCAGGCGGGCCGCGCGGCCAATGTGTTTGGGGGCTTCAGCGCGCTGGGCTTTGGGCCCGGCATGACCCGCGTGTTTGCCAGCCCCGGCACCATCTACGAGCCCGAGGGCACGCGGCCTGACTACTGGCGCATGGCGCGGGCCATCCATGCCGCGGGCTTTCGCAGTGGCGAGCTGATCCACAACAGTTTCAGCTACCACTTTGTGCCTGCGGGTTCGATGATGGAAACCGGCGCCCACGCGCTGGGCTGCACCGTCTTCCCCGGTGGCACGGGCCAGACCGAGCAGCAGGTGCAAGCCATGGCCGAGCTGCAGCCAGCGGGCTACATCGGCACGCCCAGCTTTCTGAAGATCATTGTCGAAAAGGCCGCAGAGATGGGCGTGGCGCTGCCCAGCGTGACCAAGGCGCTGGTGTCGGGCGAGGCGTTTCCGCCCTCGCTGCGCGACTGGTTTGCCGAACGCGGCATCGCGGGCTACCAGTGCTACGCCACGGCGGACCTCGGCCTGATTGCGTACGAGACCAGTGCACGCGAAGGCCTGGTGCTGGACGAAGGCGTGATCGTCGAGATCGTGCGCCCCGGCACCGGCGACCCGGTGCCCGAGGGCGAGGTGGGCGAGCTGGTCATCACCACGCTCAACCCCGATTACCCGCTGATCCGCTTTGGCACCGGCGACCTGTCGGCGGTGCTGCCAGGCCAGTGCCCCACCGGCCGCACCAACACCCGCATCAAGGGCTGGATGGGCCGGGCCGACCAGACCACCAAGGTGCGCGGCATGTTTGTGCATCCGGGGCAGATCGCCACCATTGCGCGGCGCTTTCCGCAGGTGCAGCGCGCCCGGCTCGTGGTCAGCGGCGAAATGGCCAACGACCAGATGGTGCTGCAGGTCGAGACAGTGGAGACCGCCGAGGGGCTGGCCCGCCAGCTGAGCGACGCGATGCGCGAAGTGACCAAGCTGCGCGGCGAAGTGCAGATGGTGGCCCCTGGCACCCTGCCCAACGATGGCAAGGTCATCGAAGACGCGCGCAGCTACAAGTAAAAGCCCGGGCTTCCCCGATCTCGGGGGGCCCGGGTTCCGGTGCAAGAGCGCCGGAGGCAGGGCACAAAGCACGCGCACCGCGCGGCGCTTTTGCGGTGCCCAACGGGTTTGCGGCAGCGCAATAAGTGCCCAACTTGCGTGCCAGCAGCCCGCAGTGTTTACCCTAGGATTGCTAATTAATTGATAGCACCGAACGCTTTATTTACAAGCGCTACGGGCCATTTTTTTGCAGAAACCCTGTCGGCAGCAGGCTACGTAATATCCGCAATGCTCCCGTAAACCCCCCTCGCTATCATGGCCCGTCATTCACTGGAGAGATTATGAAAACAACGCTGAAACTTGCTCTGATCGCTGCAGCGGCAGCCACCGCTTTTGGCGCGAGCGCCCAAGACTATCCCGCCAAGGACAAGACCGTGACCATCGTGGTGCCGTTCGCTGCTGGCGGCCCCACCGACCGCGTGGCACGCGACCTGGCCGAAGCGCTGCGCGGCCCACTGGGTGCTACCGTGGTGGTGGACAACACCGCAGGCGCTGGCAGTTCGGTGGGCGCTGCCCGTGTCGCCCGCGCCGCACCCGATGGCTACACGCTGCTCCTCAACCACATCGGCATGTCCACCATGCCCGCGCTGTACCGCAAGCTGGCGTTCAGCGTGCCCAATGACTTTGAATACCTGGGCATGGTCAACGATGTGCCCATGACTCTGATTGCTCGCCCCACCATGCCGGCGAACAACATGAAAGAGTTGACCACCTGGATCAACCAGAACAAGGGCAAGATCAACCTGGGCAATGCCGGCCTGGGCGCTGCCTCCCACCTGTGCGGCCTGATGTTCCAGAACGCCATGAACGTCGAGATGACCACGGTTCCCTACAAGGGCACCGCCCCCGCCATTACCGACCTGATCGGCGGCCAGATCGACCTGCTGTGCGACCAGACGACCAACACCACGCCGCAGATCGAAGGCAAGAAGGTCAAGGCCTACGCCGTGACCACCAACAAGCGCCTTACCACCCCTGCCCTCAAAGATCTGCCCACACTGGCCGAGGCAGGGCTCAAAGACTTCAACGTGACCATCTGGCACGGCCTGTACGCCCCCAAGGGCACCCCAGCCGCGGTGGTCACCAAGATCAACGACGCGCTGAAAGTTGCCCTGAAGGACGCGGACTTCATCAAGAAGCAGGAAGGCCTGGGCGCAGTGGTGATCACCGACAAGCGCATCGAACCCGCCGAGCACAAGAAGTTTGTGGCCGCAGAGATTGAAAAGTGGGGTGCTGTGATCAAGGCGGCGGGGACGTTTGCGGACTGATTGTCCTGAAGAAGGCGGCCAGTTCCCGCCAAACCCGGCAAGCACAAAGGCCGTCCAACCGAAAGGTGGTCGGCCTTTTGTTATTGGGGCATCTCTGTGATTGCGCGGGGCGACGCGCCTTGAATCACTCCATCAACATCGGCTCGCAAGTGAGCCGCTGCGGGTCCAGCGGCACCACACGGGCAGCCTCCACATCAAATCCCCAAGCGGCTTCCACGCCTGGTGGCCCCTGCAACGTGGCCTCGCCATTCCAGCGTACCAAGGCCACAAAGCTGGTCCCTCCGCGTCCGTCAAGGTCGCACTGTCCTGCAAAGGAGTCCACAAGCTCCGGTAGCTCGGAGCCATCTCCGTCTGTGCTGAAGTTGGAAACTTTGGGTAGCTGCTGGACAGCCAAGATTTTGTTGCGCGGGTACGGCTGGGATGGGTCACCGCCCGACATTGCAAACTGCGTAACTCCAATGCTCTTGGCCAAGAACAGGTACGGCACGCTATCGCCGCACAACAGCAGACCGCGGGTCCAACCCGTTTTCTCAACGCTCGCTTGCCGCACGTCGTCACTGGAAGCGAACTTACATGCAAGCCCCTCTGCAACGGTGTCGCCGAGGGGGACCACAGCGTACTCATGCCCAATCAAGCGGGAAGCCACATCAGTGGCTTCGGCCCCGCCGTGACCCGCAGGCCTACACGCTGACAGTGCCACACAAAGAAGCAGCAAAGGCATCTGTTTGATGCTTACCATCGCCTCATATCCCCCGCGTTGATTTTGAGCCCCGTTCCGCTTGGATTCAACAATCGCTTTTGCCCATGGGATTCAACGATGGTGTATTCACGGGGCGCTCTTCCGTACAGTGTTTTGGGATCAACACGCCCGGCCAGACCCCTTCCAGCATCCAGCTCGGTGCGAACTTCAAAATGCAAATGCTGGTCTTCGCCAGCCATGCCACTGGCGTTGCCCGAGTTCCCTGTGTACGCGATGACCTCTCCTTGTGAAACCTTGGTCCCACGCACAACTGAAACTAAGCTGAGGTGCGAATACAAAGCAAACAGAGTGCGCCCTTGAAACACAAACTCAAGGATCACCAATTTGCCGTGTCCTTTAGGGCTGTGGTTCTCACTTTTTCGAATCACCCCCTCAGCAATCGCATAACAAGCCGTAAGCGGCGTCGCCACCAAATCCCACCCCTGGTGATCGCGCTTCGTGCCGTCGGCGTTTCTACGGACTGTGCCGAAAGTGTTATTCGTCACATCGCGCCGAATGCGGTTGGTCTCCAAAGGCCAAGCCAAAAAACTCATTGTTGAAATCCCTCCATGATTTGCAGCGACCTCTATCGGGCCCTGGCGGCGGAAATCATAGGAGTGGAGGTGCGGCCAAGCTTTTCACCGCGCGTAACAGTCTGACTCGGTTGTAACTCCTGAAACAGGGCACACCTGCGAAGCGCAGCCCACTGCGATGCGGGTTATCCATCTGCACGGATCAGTGCGCCGCGCTTAAAACAATGAGCACAGCACACATATGAAAGGCACACAATGATCCGGATCGCTCAACAACACCGTCGCCACGCCCTGTCCACCATTGCTGTGTTGGCACTTGGTTCGTTCTCCGCTTTGGCGACCACGGCCGCGCACGCGCAGGCGGCGTGGCCCAACAAGCCCGTGCGCATCATCGTGCCCTTCGCGCCGGGCGGCACCACCGACATCCTGGCCCGCGCGCTGGTGCCGGACCTCAGTGCGGCACTGGGCCAGCAGTTCATCGTGGACAACCGCGCCGGCGCCGGCGGCAACGTGGGAGCCGATATCGTGGCGAAATCGCCCGGTGACGGATACACCTTGCTGATGGGCACCGTGGGCACGCACGGCATCAACCGTGCGCTGTATGCCAAATTACCCTTCGATCCCATCAAGGACTTTGTCCCCATCACGCTGGTGGCGGCAGTGCCCAATGTGATGGTGATGAACGCCGACAAGGCGCGGCAGATGGGCGTGAAGAACGTGCAGGACTTCATCCGGGTGGCCAAAGCCAATCCGGGCAAATTGAACATGGCGTCCAGTGGCAATGGCACATCGATCCACCTGGCGGGGGAGCTTTTCAAGAGCATGACGGGCACGTACATGCTGCATCTGCCCTACCGGGGATCGGGCCCTGCGCTGATGGACATGGTGGCGGGCAATGCAGATGTGATGTTTGACAACCTGCCCTCCTCCATGGCGCAAATCAAGGGCGGCAAACTGACGGCGCTGGCGGTGACGAGTGCCGAGCGCTCCGGCGCGCTGCCCGACATTCCCACCGTGGAACAGGCCGGTGGGCCATCGCTCAGGGGCTACGAGGCCAGTTCGTGGTTTGGGCTGCTGGCCCCGGCAGGCACGCCGCCCGAGATCGTGAACCGGATTCAGCAGGAGGTGGCCAAGTCGCTGGCTTCACCTGCGATGAAGGAGCGTCTGATGGCGCAGGGGGCGATTCCCGGTGGCAACACCCCCGCCGAATTTGCCAAGCACATCGACAGCGAACACAAGAAGTGGGCGCAGGTGGTGAAAGCGTCGGGGGCGAAGGTGGACTGAGTCTGCTGCGAAGTGCCTCTTACACGCCCCACACCACATCGACATTCTCTGCCGCGCTGCGCCTGAGCATGTCGATAAAAGGGGCGGCCCGCTGGCGCAGGCGCACCGTGTCTTTGCGTTCGTTGTTGGCAGCTTCCTCTTCGGTCTCGTCCTCCACCGCGGGTTGTGCTTCGTCTGCCAGCACGGCGGCCTCCAGCGCGGCGATGGCTGCGGGGATCTGGGCGGCCGTCACGATGCCATTGGCGCCAGGTGTCTTGCCGATGATTTCCAGAATCTGGCGGCCCTGGGGTTCCAGCATGATCAGGTCGGCTGCGGCGCGGGATTTGAACTTGTAGAGCATGGTGATGTGTCTTTCTGGTTCCAACCAGGGGAGTAGATGTAGTCGCGAGTGAAAGGGTAGACCGATTGTGCGCCGGGCAAGGCACCTGTGGCCGTATTTCCATCGGGCCTGGTGGCCAGCATCTGGTGCAGTGCCATCCAGCCGCGCTCAAACCCCAGGGCACTGCCCGCAAGATACAGGCGGTATGCACGCAAGACCTTATCACCCTGCTGCGCCCCACCCTGTGCGGCCAGCACCTCCCGGGCCGCAGGCAGCTGGGCCTCCAGGGCGTCGGACCACGCCCACAGGGTGCGCGCGTAGTGGGGCCGCAGGTTTTCTGTGTCCACCATCTCCAGCCCCGCGCGGGCCATGTCGTGCAGCACCGCGCTCACATGCAAGAGCTCCCCACCCGGAAAGATGTAGTGCTCAATGAAGTCGCCCATGCCTGCACCCAACTGCGCGTTGTCCACCGCACCCGCAGTGATGCCGTGGTTCAGCACCAGCCCGCCGGGGCGCAGCAAGCGAAACACGGTATCAAAGTAGCGCCCCATCTGCGCGCGGCCCACATGCTCGAACATGCCGACCGACGCGATCTTGTCAAAGCTCCGGTGGGTCTCCAGCTCGCGATAGTCCTGCAAATGCACCCGCACACGGCCTTGCAGACCGCGTTCATGGATCAGCCGCTGCACATGCGCGTGCTGGTTGCGTGACAGGGTGATGCCTGTGGCGTTCACACCATAGTGCTCGGCCGCCCACAGCAGCAGCCCGCCCCAGCCCGCGCCAATGTCCAGGAACCGGTCCCCAGGCTGCAGCTGCAGCTTGCGGCAGATGTGGTCGAGCTTGGCCTCTTGAGCCTTGGCCAGCGTCAGGTCTGGCGCGCGGTAGTAGGCACACGAATACACGCGGCGCGGGTCGAGCCACAGCGCATAGAAGTCATCCGACAAGTCATAGTGAAACTGCACATGGCGCGCGTCGTGCGCCAGCGTGTGCACCGCCATCGACCGCGCGCGTGCCAGCACACGGTGCCACCAGCCATCGTGGTGGTCGCGCGCCGGATCGCGCGTCAGCAGCCCTGCCGCAGCGGCCATCAGGTCGCGCATGCCGCCTTCCAGCGCCACCCGCCCCTCGACGATGGCGGCGCCCACGTTGCCAATCTCGCCCGTGGCCAGCGCTACCAGCGCCATGCGGTCGCGAAAGCGCAAGGTCACCGCCGGGTCAGGTGCGCCCAGTTTCTGGCCCGCGGGTAGCTGGACCGCCATGGGCACCGGCAAAGTCGCCAGCCGCCCCTCCAGGGTGTGCAGCAAGTGCTTCATGCGCCGCATCTTGAAAAGTTCGCTGCGGCGCGTCAACACCCCATGGAACCCTGGGGGCTTCGCCGGGAACGCCCCATTGACAGCACTTTGTTTAAGCCTAAACTATTTTCCCATGAACATCCTCTGCATTGGCGGCGGCCCCGCAGGCCTTTATTTCGCCCTGCTGATGAAGCAGCAGAACCCGGCGCACAGTGTCACCGTGGTGGAGCGCAACCGGCCGTTCGACACCTTCGGCTGGGGCGTGGTGCTGTCGGACCAGACGCTGGCCAACCTGCAAGCGGCCGATGCGCCCACGGCAGCGCTCATCGGCGATGCGTTCAACCATTGGGACGATATCGAGGTGTTCTTCAGGGGCCGCAGCGTGCGCTCCACCGGCCACGGCTTTTGCGGCATTGGCCGCAAGCGGCTGCTTAACATCCTGCAGGACCGGTGCCTGGCGGTGGGCGTGGAGCTGGTGTTCGAGACCGACGTGGCCGACGACCAGGCGCTGGCTACGCAGTACAACGCCGACCTGGTCATTGCCAGCGACGGCCTGAACAGCCGCATCCGCACCCGCTACGCCACCACCTACCAGCCCGATATCGACCTGCGCGAGTGCCGTTTTGTCTGGCTGGGCACACACAAAAAGTTGGATGCTTTTACGTTTGCTTTCGAACAGACCGAGCATGGCTGGTTCCAGGCGCATGCCTACCAGTTCGATGCCGACACCTCCACCTTCATCATCGAAACGCCCGAGACTGTGTGGAAGGCCCACGGCCTGGACGCCATGGAGCAACCCGAGGCGATTGCGTTTTGCGAGAAGTTGTTTGCCAAATACCTGGACGGCAACGCGCTTATCAGCAACGCCACGCACCTGCGCGGCTCGGCCAACTGGATCCGTTTTCCGCGTGTGATCTGCAACACCTGGGTGCACCGCGAAGTTATCGGCAGCAAGCAGGTGCCCATCGTGCTGATGGGCGACGCCGCGCACACCGCACATTTCTCGATTGGCAGCGGCACCAAGCTGGCGCTGGAAGACGCCATCGACCTGGCCAACGAGTTCGCCACCAGCTTGCCCATCGACGAAGTGCTGCAGCACTACGAGGCACGCCGCAGCGTGGAGGTGCTCAAGATCCAGAACGCCGCACGCAACAGCACCGAGTGGTTTGAAAACGTGGCGCGCTACACCGGCATGCCCATTGAGCAGTTCACCTACTCGCTGCTCACGCGCAGCCAGCGCATCAGCCACGAGAACCTGCGGCTGCGCGATGCAGCGTGGCTGGAGGGGTACGAGGCGTGGCTCGCCGGAGGTAAGGCCGCCGTGCCGCCCATGCTCACACCCTTCACGTTAAAGAGCGTGACTCTGAAGAACCGCATCGTCGTCTCGCCCATGGCCACCTACAGCGCGGTCGAGGGCGTGCCGCAGGACTTCCACCTGGTGCACCTGGGCGCGCGGGCCCTGGGCGGTGCAGCGCTGGTGATGGTGGAAATGACCAGCCCCACGCCGGAAGGGCGCATCACCCCCGCCTGCACGGGCCTGTGGAATGACGCGCAGCAAGCCGCCTTTGCGCGCATCGTGAACTTTGTGCACGGCAGCAGCACGGCCATGATCGGCCTGCAGCTCGGCCACAGCGGCCCCAAGGGCTCCACCCGCGTGGGCTGGGAGGGCACGGACGAGCCGCTGGAGGCGGGCAACTGGCCCCTGCTGGCCGCCAGCCCCATCGCCTACGGTGCACAGAACCAGACCCCCGCTGCCATGACCCGCGCCGACATGGACCGCGTGACCGCCGCGTTTGTAGAGAGCGCCCGCTGGGCCGTGGCCTGCGGCTTTGACTGGCTGGAACTGCATTGCGCACACGGCTACCTGCTGGCCAGCTTTTTGAGCCCCGTCACCAACCAGCGCACGGACGACTATGGCGGCAGCCTGGACAACCGCTGCCGCTACCCGCTGGAAGTGTTCGCCGCGCTGCGCGCCGTGTGGCCCGATGACAAGCCCTTCAGCGTACGCATTTCGGCCCACGACTGGCTCCCGGATGGCAACACCGCTGACGACGCGATTGCCATCGCACGCCTGTTCCAGGCCGCGGGCGCCGACCTGATTGACGTCTCCTCCGGCCAGACCACGCGCGACTCGCGCCCCGTGTACGGCCGCATGTACCAGACGCCGTTTGCCGACCGCATCCGCAACGAGGTGGGCATTGCCACCATGGCGGTGGGCGCGATCACCGAGGCCGACCACGCCAACAGCATCATCGCCGCCGGCCGCGCCGACCTGTGTGCCATTGCACGCCCCCACCTGGCCGACCCGGCCTGGACGCTGCACGCCGCCGCGCAGCTGGGCCCTGTGGCCGCAGCGCACACCGACTGGCCTGTGCAATACCACAGCGGCCGCGACCAGATGCTGCGCGAGATTTCAAAACAAAAACAGGTCGCAGCGCTTACCAGTCAAGCGCAAGCAGCTACCAAAATTGAAGCAATCGAGTAAGCCACCATGGATCTCGAAGCCCGCCTGCACGGCGCTGCCCCCAGCGAGCACCCCGAGGCCTTGCGCCTGTGGCTGCGCCTGCTCACCTGCACCCAGCTCATCGAAAAGCAGGTACGCAGCCACCTGCGCGCGCAGTTCGACACCACCTTGCCACGCTTTGACCTGATGGCGCAACTGGAGCGCGCGCCGGACGGCATGAAGATGAAAGAGCTCTCGCGCCGCATGATGGTGACGAGCGGCAACATCACCGGCATCACCGACCAGCTCGTGGCCGAGGGGCTGGTCGAGCGCATGGATGTGGAAGGCGACCGCCGCGCCTACCTGGTGCGCCTCACGCCGCAGGGCCGCGCGCAGTTCAACACCATGGCGCGCCAGCACGAGCAATGGATCGTCGAGGCCTTCGCCGCGCTGGGCGAGCGCGACATCGCCACCCTGTACCGCCTGCTGGGCAAGGTGAAGGAACACACACAGAACAACGAGAGCGTGTCATGAGCTTTTACGTACCCACGTTGGGCCACAAGGCCTGCGATCGCAAGGCGCAGGCCGCCGCCAAGGCCCGTGCCTTGGCAAGGACTGCAACGCAGCGAGCGCTGGCCTTTTGGCCCAACCCTTCGGGAAAGCCGGGGAAAGGCCCGCCCACGTTGTTGCAGGCCGCTTGCAGTATCCATACTGCGGCGCGTCCTGCGCCTAGTTGTCGGGCCTTTCCCCGACTTTCGTGGGCACGTAAAAGTTCATGACACGCTCTAAGGAGACAGCCGAATGAAGCACTACATCGGGGCGAGCAACCCCATGCGCGAGCAGTTCAACCCGCAGGCCAGCTATGTGGCCGAGCACTTTGCCTGGAGCTTTGCCGATGGGGTGGGCACCGTCACGCTCAACCGGCCGGACCGCAAGAACCCGCTCACCTTCCAGAGCTATGCCGAGTTGCGCGATTTTTTCTATGCGCTGCGCTTCGCCACCGACGTGAAGGCCATCGTGGTGACCGGCGCAGGCAGCAACTTCTGCTCGGGCGGCGACGTGCACGAGATCATCGGCCCGCTGACCACCATGACCATGCCCGAGCTGCTGGAGTTCACGCGCATGACGGGCGACCTGGTGAAAGCCATGCGTGCCTGCCCGCAGCCCGTGCTGGGCGCCATCGACGGCATCTGCGCAGGTGCGGGCGCGATGATGGCGCTGGCCTGCGACATGCGCTACGGCACCGAGGCGACCAAAACGGCCTTTCTCTTCACCCGCGTGGGCCTGGCCGGTGCCGACATGGGCGCCTGTGCGCTGCTGCCGCGCATGATCGGCCAGGGCCGCGCCAGCGAGCTGCTGTTCACAGGCCGCGCGATGACGGCGCACGAAGGCCTGGCTTGGGGCTTCTTCAACGACCTGTATGAAAGCGCCGACCTGCTGGCCAACGTGCAGGCCACGGCGCGCGCACTGGCCGACGGCCCCACCTTCGCCCACGGCATGACCAAGACCATGCTGAGCCAGGAGTGGAGCATGACCATCGAGCAGGCCATCGAAGCCGAAGCGCAGGCCCAGGCCATCTGCATGCAGACGGAAGACTTCCGACGGGCGTATGAGGCGTTTGCCGCCAAGCAAAAGCCCGTATTCCAGGGAGATTGAACCCATGCACGTTGCAACGCCCCCGGCCCCACGCCCGCCCTCGACGGCGCACCTGGCCCTGCCCTTTTTTGACGATGCCCACCGCACCCTCGCCGAGGGCCTGGTGCCCTGGGCAGCCGCGCAAGAGGTCGATGAAACCGATGACCGCGCCGCCTGCCGCGACTGGGTGCAGCGCCTGGGCGCGGGCGGCTGGCTGCGCTACTGCGTGCCTGCCGCCCACGGCGGCGCCCTTCCCGCGCTCGACTCGCGCGCGCTGGTGCTGCTGCGCGAAACGCTGGCCTACCACTCGCCGCTGGCGGACTTTGCGTTCGCGATGCAGGGGCTGGGCAGCGGCGCGATCACGCTGGCGGGCAGCCCGGCGCAGCAGGCGCACTACCTGCAGGGCGTGGCGCGCGGGGAATTGATTGCGGCGTTCGCACTGAGCGAACCCGAAGCGGGCTCGGACGTGAGCGCTATGCAAACAGTAGCTACCAGCGCTTATCCATCAACCGCTAGCGGCCAAAAACACTCCTATTCCCTCACCGGAACCAAGACCTGGATCAGCAACGGCGGCATTGCCGACTTCTACTGCGTGTTTGCCAAGACCGACCCGGCAGGCGGCACGCGCGGCATCAGCGCCTTCATCGTCGATGCGAACACGCCGGGGCTGGACGCCTCGCGACACATCCACGTGATGGCGCCGCACCCGCTGGCCACCCTGCTGTTCACCAACTGCACCGTGCCTGCCACGGCATTGCTGGGTGAAGAGAACGGCGGCTTCAAGCTGGCCATGCGCACGCTGGACATCTTTCGCGCATCGGTGGCCGCCGCCGCCCTGGGCATGGCGCGCCGAGCACTGGCCGAGGCGGTGCACCACGCGCGCCAGCGCCGCATGTTCGGCCAGACGCTCGCCGACTTCCAGCTCACGCAGGCCAGGATCGGCGAGATGGCCGCGCTGGTGGACAGCGCCGCGCTGCTGACCTACCGCGCGGCCTGGCTGCGCGATCAAGGCCAAGCCCGGGTGACCGCCGAAGCCGCAATGGCAAAAATGACCGCCACCGAAAACGCCCAGCGTGTGATCGACATGGCGCTGCAGCTGCACGGCGGGCGCGGCGTGGAGGTGGGCAGCAAGGTCGAATCGCTGTACCGAGACATCCGCTCGCTGCGCATCTACGAAGGCGCCACCGAGGTGCAGCAACTCATCATTGGCAAGGCCGCTTTGCAGGAGTGATCTGAATATGAGTGTTTCTTCCGCCCAGCCCGACCACTTTGTGCACGACCGCCTGCCGCCACAAAGCGCCTGGCCCACGCTGCGTTATGACCTGCCCGAGCTGCAGATTCCGGATCAGGCCAACCTGGTGCACGCCCTGTTCGACCAGGCCGAGCGGGCCGAGCGGGCCGGCAACATCGACCGCCCGTTGCTGCGCGGCCCGCACCGCACCTACACGTACCGCGACGCCCGCACCGAGGCCGCGCGCATTGCCGAGGTGCTCACGCAGGACCACGGCCTGGTGCCCGGCAACCGCGTGCTGCTGCGCGGCGGCAACACGGTGGAGATGGCGCTGGCCTGGCTGGGCACGGTCTACGCCGGGCTGATAGCGGTGGCCACCATGCCGCTGCTGCGCGCGGGTGAGCTGGCCAACATCATCGAGCGCGCCCAGCCCACGCTGGCGCTGTGCGATGGCCGCCTGCTGGCCGAACTGGCGGCGGCGCAAGACCAGCACCCCGTGCTGACCACCATCGTGCCCTTTCATACCGCCACGGATCCTGCCGACCTGCTGCAGCGCGCCCAAGGCAAGCCCGGCAGCATGCAGCCCTGCCCCACATCGGCCGATGACATCGCGCTGATGGCATTCACCTCGGGCACCACAGGCGCACCCAAGGCCGCCGTGCACACGCACCGCGACGTGCTGGCAGGCTGCGAGGCCTGGCCACGCCATGTGCTCAAGGCCACGCCCGACGACATCGTGGCGGGCTCGCCACCGCTGGCGTTCACCTTCGGACTGGGCGGGCTGCTGGTGTTTCCGATGTGGGCCGGGGCCAGTGTGTACTTCCCCGACCAGCCCTACACGCCCGAAACCATGGTGACGCTGATGCGCGACGCGGGCGTCACCATCAGCTACACCGCGCCCACGTTCTACCGGCAGATGGCTCCTTTCGCGAAGAAGATCGGGCTGCCGCAACTGCGCATCTGCGTGAGCGCGGGCGAGGGCCTGCCCGACGCCACGCGCCAGCTGTGGAAGGACGCCACCGGCATCGACATGACGGACGGCATCGGCGCCACGGAGATGTTCCACATCTTCATTTCATCGGCAGGTGGCGAGGCGCGGACAGGCGCCATCGGCAAGGTGGTGCCCGGCTACACCGCCAAGGTGGTGGATGACGATGGCAACGAGGTGCCACGCGGCACCGTAGGCAAGCTCGCGGTGATTGGCCCCACGGGCTGCAAATACCTGGATGACCCGCGCCAGGCCAAATACGTGAAGGACGGCTGGAATTACCCGGGCGACGCGTTCACGCAGGACGCCGACGGTTATTTCTTCTACCAGGCGCGCGATGACGACATGATCATCACCGCCGGCTACAACGTGGGCGGCCCCGAGGTGGAAGACGCCCTGCTGCGCCACCCGGCTGTGGCCGAGTGCGGCGTGATCGGCGTTCCCGACGAAGAACGCGGCATGGTGGTCAAGGCCGTGTGCGTGCTCAAACCCGGCCACACGGGTGATGCCGCCATGGTGAAAACTTTGCAGGACCATGTGAAGGCCACCATCGCCCCGTTCAAATACCCGCGCGTGGTCGAGTTCGTGACCGCGCTGCCCCGCACCGAAACCGGCAAGCTGCAACGCTTCAAGCTGCGCCAGGCCGCTGCAACCCCTCAAGCGGAAGTGAAAGCACCATGACACTGCAACACGCCCTTTTGCAGCCCGAGGGCTGGGTCACCCCCAAGGGGTATGCCAACGGCGTTGCCGCACGCGGCACGATGGTTTTTACTGGCGGCCAGATCGGCTGGAATGCGCAGCAGCAGTTTGAGAGCGATGACTTCATCGACCAAACGCGGCAGACGTTGTTGAACGTGCGGGCTGTGCTGGAAGCCGGAGGCGCAGGGCCTGAGCACTTGGTGCGGCTGACCTGGTACGTGGTGGACCGCACGGAATACAACGCGCGGTTGAAGGAGCTGGGCGCCGTGTACCGCGAGGTGCTGGGCAAGAACTTCCCGGCCATGGCCTGTGTGCAGGTGGCGGGGTTGATGGAGGACCGGGCGAAGGTGGAGATTGAGGCGACGGCGGTGGTGCCGGATGTTGGTTGAGATTCGTCGAAGTCAGTCGTTTTTCGATGAAATTGGCTTACAGCGCCCGTCCTTTAAGCGGTAGGTGCTATTATGTTTGAAGCATTTGCACCGCCCCACCCGTTCGGGCTGAGCCCGTCGAAGCCTGGGCGTCATCCCCAACCGTTCGGGCTGAGCTTGTCGAAGCCAGGGCTTGGGCGCTGATCTGGCAGCATGCCTTTGTTCAGGGCGGGAGCCGGGGTGTGCGCCCGGCGGCGCAGTAACTTTCTCTTGTCTCGCCAAGAGAAAGTCACCAAAGAGAAGGCGACCCTACACGCTGCGTCCCTTCGCTTCCCTGCGGGCAACCTGCGGTGCTCGGTTTTGGCGGGGTCTCGCTCAACTCGCGCCGCTTCGCGTCACTCAAACAGACGCGAGCCCTGATCCGCCAAAACCTCCGCTCCTCGGCGCATCCTGAAGGGAACCCGGGGATCGGACTTCCACACGGGCCATTGCTTCGCTGCGCTTCGCTCGGCCCGAACACGCAGGCGCTTCGCGCCGCGACCGCGAGGCCGAGCGAAGCAATGGCCCGTGTGGATGTTCGGATGTTCGGCTGTCCCACCCCTGCTGGCTGCGCCTGCGGCGGGGCAGTTGAGGGGTGAGCATGCGCGTCGGAGCGCGCATGCCTCGTAATCTGACTCGCCGTGGCTGTCCGAGCGGCGCGCGCAGCGCAGAGCGAGTTCCACGGCGCACCCCGCAACCGCCCCGACGCAGGTTTGCCCCTTCGCACAGCGAAGGGGTCGCAGACTGGGGGGCGCCCTTTCTTTGGTGACTTTCTTTCGGCGACGCGAAAGAAAGTTACTCGCCGCCGGACGACTCCCGGCCTCCGCCCTATGCAACGGCACGCCACCCAAACCAGCGCGCAAACCCAGGCTTCGACAAGCTCAGCCCGAACAGGTTGGGGAAGAGATGCACACAGCCTCCACCCACCTGCCCCCACCCCGCCTACCCCGCCCGATACCCCATCAACCACGCCCGCCGCCCCGCCCACCACACCTGCAGCGCCTTGCCATACAAGATAAAAACCAGCGCCGCAGCAATCAGCGGCAATGCCGCAAACACCCACCCCGTCAACAACTCGCCCCCCAGCGCCACCCCCACCAGCAACGCCACCGCCGGGTTCACAAACGAATAACTCCCCGCCAACGCAGCCGACGTGTTCTGCAGCAGCCACAAATAGGCATTGAGCGCCACCAGCGTGCCAAACACCAGCAGATAAATCCATGCAGCCCATGACCTGGCGCTCACCTGGCCCAGCGCAGACAACGGCTCGAACCACAACGCCACCACCAGCCCCATGGCACCACCAGCAAACCACTGCGCGGCTGCGGCCATGGCCGGTGCCGGCAACGACAGTCTGCGCGAGGCGTACGAGCCGATGCTCCAGCACAGTGGAGCGCCAAACGCCAGCAAGGCGCCCAGCCAGGTGGCCGAAAAATCACCCTCCAGCGCCAGCAGCAGTGCGCCCACCACCCCCAGCGCCAGGCCAACCCAGCTGGTGAAGGGCACACGCTCGCCGCCCCAGCGCGACCACAACGCCAGCCACATCGGCATGGTGGTCACCACCGTGGCCATCAGGCCCGAGCCGATGCCCAGCTTTTGTGCAAAGCCAATGAAATTCATGGCCAGAAACACCATGAGCCCACCTACCAGGGCCGAGTTGCGCCACTGGGCGCGTGTGGGCAGAGCGTGCCCCTGCCACACCGCAAGCAGCAGCATGACGCCGCCTGCGCACAAAAAGCGGATGGCGTTCATCAGCAGCGGCGGCAAACTCTCCAAGGCAATGCCGATGGCGAAATACGTGGTGCCCCACACCACGTAAACCAGCACCAGTGCCACCGCCACCATCCAGTTGCGTTGCTTACGGGCTTGCGCATTGAAAATTGCCGGCATATTCTTCACCTGACCGAATAATTTATGGAAATCCGAGCGTTTACGGAATTTTTACCAAAATCAGGGCCATATGCAAGCAAATATTCAGACGGATGACATGGACGCCAGAATTATTTCGGCGCTTGGTGCAGATGGCCGGCGTTCCTATGCCGAAGTGGGCGCCGAGGTGGGCCTCTCGACCGCCGCCGTGCACGAGCGCGTGAAGAAGATGCTGGACAAGGGCGTGATCCGCCGCTTTTCCATCAGCGTGGACCCGGAGCGCGTGGGCCTGAACTTCACCGCGTTTGTGGCCATCCGCAACGACGGCGGCATCCACTGCCGGGACGTGGCACCGCGCCTGCGCGCCATGCCGCAGGTAGAAGAGCTGCACAGCGTGGCGGGCGAGTACGACTTTCTGGCCAAGATCCGCACCACCCACGCGCGTGCGCTGGAAGATGTGATCTACGAGATCAAGGCCATTGCAGGCGTGGCACGCACGACCAGCACCGTGGTACTGAACACCGAGTTTGAAGACCGGCCCATGGACCTGGGCTGGATGGGAACCGGCAAAGGAGGCTGACGCGAACCGCCTGCGGATGTTTACGACGCAACGGCTACAGGATCGACCACAGCATCAGCCTCAGGGCGCTGGGCCAGACGCTCCACCATCGCCATGTAGTAGCCCAGTGGCGGCGTGGCCAGCGCTGGCACCTTGGCATGGTCGTCATAGCGGCGCAGACGGATGGCCTCATGGGCGAAGGGCTGGGCGGCGAACAGGACCGCTTCCTGGGCCGTGAAGGCTCCGCCCTGCAGCACCAGACTGTGCTGCGACGCGGGCGAGAGCGTCTCCCAGTAGCCCGGCTCCATCGTGCACAGGTAGCGCTTGGCATCCACATGCAGGCGGATGGGCTCCAGCACCGCGTCGGGCAGCAGGCCACGCAGGAACGGGATTGCCATGTACTGGTGCAGGTCGTCCTGTTCGGCCGTGTCGCCCCCGGGCGCCAGCAGGTGGCCCAGGTCGTGCAACAGGGCCGCAACGATCGTGGCCGGGGTTTCGCCCGACTTCTCGGCCCACTGCGCGCACTGCAGTGCATGCTCCAGCTGGCTGACCGCCTCGCGGCCGTATTGGTTCACGCCGCGGGTTGCGAGCAGGTGGGTGATGTCTTCAAGGCTCAATGCCATCGTCTTTCCTTGTCAGACCAAAGCCTTGCGGATGCGGGCGGAGACGAGGTCGATGACGCTCACCGTGACCACAATGATCAGCATCACGGCGCAGGTCTCGGCGTACTGGAAGCCCCGGATGATTTCCCACAGCACCACGCCAATGCCGCCCGCCCCCACCATGCCCACCACCGAGGCAGAGCGCACATTGGCTTCAAAGCGGTACAACGTGAAAGAAATCCACAGAGGCATCACCTGCGGAATAACGCCGTAGATGATTTCGTGCAGTGCACTGGCTCCGGTGGAGCGGATGCCCTCCACGGGTTGCGGGTCAATGGCCTCCACCGCTTCGGAGAACAGTTTCGCCAGCGTACCCGAGGTATGGATCCACAACGCCAGCACGCCCGCAAACGGCCCCAGCCCCACGGCCACCACGAACAGCATGGCAAACACCATTTCGTTGATGGCGCGGAACGCATCGAGCACCCGGCGCACCGGCTGGTAGACCCACCAGGGCACGATGTTGGAGGAGGCCAGCAGCGCCAGCGGAACTGCCGTGATCACCGCCAGCGCCGTGCCCCACAGCGCAATCTGCAGGGTGACCAGCATCTCCTGCACATAAAGCTCCCACTGCGAAAAATTGGGAGGGAAGAACTCCGCCGCATAGCGGGCCATGTTGCCCGAGTCGCTCAGCAAGTCCAGCGGGCGCATGTCCGCGCCCTTCCAGGACGCTGCCAGCAGCACGAGCAGGATGCCCCACGACAGGTACCACACCAGGCTGCGCCTGGGCGCCGTATGGCTGGCGAGGGCTGCCAGCGAAGGATTCAGAGCAGAGGACATGGAGACACCCGGGCAGCAATGAAATACGAGCGGCTTACTTCAGCGACGCCAGCTGTTGGTCGATCTCGGCCAGGCGCGACTTTTTGTCGGCATCGGCCAGGGTGGCATCGCTCTCGATCTTGTTGCGCTTGCCGAACAGGTCGAGCTGGCGAATGGGCATCAGCTGGGCATTGGTCGATGGCTTGAAGCCCGAGAGCTTGGAGATCTTCATCACGATCTCTTTCTCGCGCGCATCGGTCTTGGCGTAGTTGTAGAAGAAGTCGCGGATCCTGGTCTTGGTGGACTCGGGCATTTCCTTGTGGAGAACCAGAGGATCGAGCGCGATCAACGGCGAGGTCCAGACAATCTTGATGTCCTTGAACTTCTCGGGTTGGCGCTCCTTGATTTTGTCCAGGTTTTCGCTGTTGTTGGTGGCCACGTCCACCTGCTTGTTGGCCACGGCCAGCGCATTGGTCTCGTGGTTGGCGCTGCGCACGATCTTGAAGTGGGTTTTCACGTCGACCTTGTTTTGCGCAAACGCGTAGTAGCCGGGCACCAGAAAGCCCGAAGTGGAGTTGGGGTCGCCATTGCCAAAGCTGAGCGACTTGCCGTTCTTGAGCACGTCGTCGAGCGTGTTGTGAGGACTGTCCTTGTGCACGATGAGGTGTGAGTAGTAGCCCTGGGTGCCGTCGGCATTGACCATCTGCGCGAAGACTTCGGCGTTGGCGCGGTCCACCGCCTCCATGGCCGATTTGTTGCCCAGCCAGGCCACCTGAACCTTGTTGAAGCGCATGCCTTCAATGATGCCGGCGTAGTCCGGCGCAAAGAAGGCGCGGATCTTGAAGCCCGTCTGCTTGGCCATGTCGTCCAGCAGTGGCTGCCAGTCGGCCTTGAGGTTCTGCGTGGCCTCGGTGGAGATGATGCCGAAGTTGATGTCCTGGGCGTGGGCGCCGGAAAGACCCAAACCCAGAGCGAGCGCGGAAAGCAGTTTTTTGAACATGGGGAAACTCCAGAGGGAAGACAAAGAATCACTGCCCGATCAGGCAGCGCGAACCATGGCAGGTGCCCACTGAGGGGTTGGTGCAGCAACCGGCGCAGCCACCGGATGCAAGGGCATGGCGTCCGCAAGGATTTCGTCGGCGTGCACGCCATACAGGCTTCGCAACAGTGCGGGCGTAAGGGCGGCCGAGGGGCCGTCGTACACCACCTGCCCGTGGTGCAACGCCACCACGCGCGGGCAGTATTTGATGGCCACATCCACCTGGTGCAGCGACACGATGACGGTGCAGCGGTCTTCGCGGTTGATGCGCGCAAGAATGTCCATGACCTTGCGCGAGGACTCGGGGTCCAGCGACGCAATGGGCTCGTCGGCCAGCACCACCTTGGCGCCCTGCACCAGGGTGCGCGCAATCGCGGCGCGCTGCTGCTGCCCGCCCGACAGGGTGGACGCGCGCTGCGCATGGCACTCGGCAATGCCCACGCGGTGAAGGGCCTCCAGCGCCAGGGCGCGCTCCTGCGGCTTGAACATGCGCAGCCAGCCGCGCCACGAGGGCGTGCGGTGCAGCAGGCCCACCAGCACGTTCATCAACACGGGCAGGCGGTCCACCAGGTTGAATTGCTGAAACACAAAGCCCACCTGCGAACGCACCTTGCGGATGTCGCTGTGGATGCGTCCGCCCTGCTGCACGCAGCGGCCATCCACCTCCACCAGCGACTCGCTGTTGCCATCGGCCACCACCAGGCCGGCCACATGGCGCAGCAGCGTGGATTTGCCCGAACCCGAGGCCCCGATCAGTGCCACCATTTCGCCCGACTGCACCGTCAGGTCGATGTCGCGCAGCGCGTGCTTGCCATTGGCAAAGTGCTTGTTCAGGCGCTGGATGCGCAGGGCAGTGGACATGGTGGATCTCCTGAAAAATCTGTCTAGACAACCGCAGTGTGCGGAGCTTGCGTGACAGTGGCTTGACGGTTTCGGGAAGTTTGGGTGTCAGCGCAAGTGAGCGGATGCAGCACCCTGCGCACTACAAACTCAATAGCTAGTAGCGCTTGCTGTGAGAGCGTTGGATGCCAATTTGGCTTATTTTTTCTACAGCACGCGCTGGCCTTCGCGCCATACGCCGCGCACCACGGCCTGGCGGCTGCCATCCGGCAGCTCGGCCATGTGCACCTGCACCAAGTCGGCGCGCAGGCCGGGCGACAGCTCACCGCGATCAGCCATGCCCGCCGCCTTGGCCGGACTGCGGGTGACGGTGGCCACGGCCTGTGGCAGGGGCAGGATGCCCTCCTGCACCAGCCGCATCACCGCGCTGAGCAGGCTGCCGGGCACGTAGTCGGACGAGAGGATGTCCAAGAGCCCGCGGCGCGCCAGATCAGCCGCCGCCACGTTGCCCGAGTGCGAACCGCCGCGCACCACGTTGGGCCCGCCCATCACGGTGAGCAGCCCGCGCTCGTGCGCGGCCTGGGCAGCGGCCAACGTGGTAGGGAACTCCGACATGGCCGCCCCCTCGGCATGGGCCTGCTCCACATGCGCCACAGTGGTGTCGTCGTGGCTGGCCAGCGAGATGCCATGCGTGCGGCAGTAGTCCACAAAGTACGCGCGGTGCGGCTCGGCGTATTGCGCCTGCAGCGTGGCCGCATGCGCCACCTGGCGCTCGAACTTATCGGCGCTCCAGCCCTTCTTGCCGGTGTAGTAGGTGCGCGCCTGCTCGATGTTCTCCCACTGGCGCTGGCCCGGGGTGTGGTCCATCAGCGAGATCAGCGACAGGCGCGGGTGGCCGTGGAAGGGCTCGAACAGGTCGATGGTGTTGGGTGCGGGCAGCTCGCAGCGCACATGCAGGTGATGGTCTGCGCGCAGCAGGTTGCGCTCGGTGCAGGTGTCGATGGTGTCGAGCACGCGGTTCCAGGCGCTGCCACGCAGACTGTCCACATCGGCCTCGCCCACGCCCAGCGCGTCCAGCACCGTCGTGATGCCTGCGGCCGCAATCTCTGCGTCGTGCGCCAGCAGTGCGGGCATCTCGGCCCATTGCACCTTGGGGCGCGGCATGAGGTGGCGCTCAAAATTGTCGGTGTGGATTTCCACCAGGCCCGGCAACAGGTAGTCGCCCCCCAGGTCGATGCCTTGCAGGGCCGAGGTGGCCCCGCTGTCCAGCGACGCGATGCGCCCGCCATCCACTTGCAGGCTGCCCTGCACCACTTCGCCCGGCAGCACCATGCGGGCGTTCTTGAACACGGTCGCAGTCATGCCGATGCTCCCCGAAAGTCACCCACGTTCACGCGACGCGTGGCCACGGCGGCACCTACCTGGGCGTCGTGAAAAATGCCGACCAAGGCCGCCCCGCGCTCCACCGCCTCGCGGATCATCGCAATCACCGTTTCGGTGTTGGCCGCATCGAGCGATGCGGTGGGCTCGTCGAGCAACAACAGCGGCTTGGGCTTGATCATGTTGCGGGCGATGTTGATGCGCTGCTGCTCACCGCCGGAGAAGGTGGCGGGTGGCAGGTGCCACAGCCGCTCGGGAATGCGCAGGCGGGTCAGCCACTGGCGGGCAGCCTCACGCGCTGCCTCGATACCTGCAGGGTCGTCCCCCGCGTCTTCGGCCAGCGGCTCTGCCACCACGTCCAGCGCCGACACGCGCGGGATGACCCGCAGGAACTGGCTGACATAGCCCACGGTGTCGCGCCGCAGCTGCACCAGCGCACGCGGCGTGGCCTGCGTCACATCCACCACGGCGCCATCGGCCGAACGCACCGTGATGCGCCCCGCATTGACCCGGTAGTTGGCGTAGATCATCTTGAGCAGCGTGCTCTTTCCCATGCCCGAGGGGCCGTCCAGCACCACACATTCACCGGGCTGCACGGCCAGGTCCACCTGGGCAAGCACAGGCAGTTCGATGCCGTTCTGGTGGTGCAGGGTGAAGCGCTTGGTCACCCCTTGCATCTGGAGAATGGGCGCAATGGAAGACTGGTTCATGGCTGCAGTACCGAAGAAACGAGGAGCTGGGTATAAGGGTGTTGCGGGTCGTCGAGCACCTGGTCGGTCAGGCCCGCCTCCACCACGCGGCCGCGCTGCATGACCACCATGCGGTGCGCCAGCAGGCGCGCCACGGCCAGGTCGTGCGTGACCACAATGGCGGCCAGTTGCATCTGCCGCGTGAGCTGGCGCAGCAGGTCCAGCAGGCGCGCCTGCACCGACACATCAAGGCCCGAGGTGGGTTCGTCCATGAACACCAGACGTGGCTGCGTGACCAGGTTGCGCGCAATCTGCAGGCGCTGGCGCATGCCGCCTGAAAACGTGCGCGGTGCATCGTCGATGCGCGCGGCATCGATCTCCACGCGCTGCAGCCATTCCGTGGCCGTGGCGCGCAGGCGGCCGTAGTGGCGCTCGCCCAGGCCCATCAGGCGCTCGCCCACGTTGGCACCGGCGGACACATCCATGCGCAGGCCGTCCGCCGCGTTCTGGTGCACAAAGCCCCAGTCGGTGCGCGCCAGCAAGCGTTGCTGGGCTTCGGACATGGCATAGATGTCCTGCAGCTCGCCGCTGCGCTGGCGGAACTGCACCGTGCCTTCGTCCGGGGCGCTGCGCGCCGCAATGGCGTTGAGCAGCGTGGACTTGCCGGAGCCCGACTCGCCCACCACGGCCAGCACCTCGCCCGGCCACAGATCAAAGGACGCGCCTTGCAGCGCCACGCGGTCGCCATAGCGCTTGCTGACATTGCGCACGCTCAGCAGCGGCGCAGAAGGTTCGGGGTGATTCATGTGAGGGTCTCGACAACAAAGCTCAGGCCATGCTGCGCAAAGCCCAGGGATTCATAGAAGGCATGCGCGCCCTTGCGGCGGGCGTTGGACGAGAGCGCGAGCTTGTAGCAGCCCGCGTCGCGCGCCTGCTGCATGGCGTGGGCCATCATCTGGCGGCCAATGCCTCGGCCCTGCTGGTCCTGTGCCACTACCACGTCTTCCACGATGGCCGAGGGCGTGCCCCGGTGCGCCAGGTTGTGCATGACGAGCAGCGCATAGGTGCCCACCACGGCGCCGTGCTGCGCGGGGTCGCAGGCCACCCACAGGCGGTAGCTGGGGTAGCGGGCGAACTGGGCCCACACGGCCTGGGCTTCTTCCAGGGTCAGCACGTCGGCCGGGCTGTCTTCAATGGCGGCATACAGCGCCAGCACGCTCTCCAGGTCGGCCTGCCCGGCTTCGCGGATGTGCACAGCGCTCATGCGGCGCCGCCTTCCACCTGCGCAGATTCGGCCTGCTGCACCTGCTGTGCTTGGCGCTCCTGGCAGTAGTCCGAGTCCGAACACACGTGCATGCGCCCGCCCTGATCGTCCGTGATGACCTCGTCCAGAAAACTGTCCGTGGCGCCGCACAGCGCGCAGGCGGCGTCCCAGCGCTGCACCTCGAACGGGTGGTCCTCAAAACCCAGGCTCTCCACCGGTGTGTAGGGCGGCACGGCGTAGATGCGTTTTTCGCGGCCCGCACCAAACAGCTGCAGCGCGGGGTTCATGTGCATCTTGGGGTTGTCGAACTTGGGGATGGGCGACGGCGCCATCACGTACCGGCCATTGACCAGCACGGGGTAGTCGTAGGTGGTAGCGATGTGGCCGTAGCGCGCAATGTCCTCGTAGAGCTTGACATGCATGAGCCCGTACTCGGCCAGGCCGTGCAGGGTGCGCGTTTCGGTCTCGCGCGGCTCCAGGCGTTGCATGGGCTCGGGCACCGGCACCTGGTAGACGATGACCTGGCCCTCGGCCAGCGGTGTCTCGGGGATGCGGTGGCGCGTCTGGATCAGAGTGGCCTCGCGCGTGCGGGTGGTGGTGGCCACGGCGGTGGTGCGCTCGAAGAAGCGGCGGATGTTGACCGCGTTGACCGTGTCGTCCGATCCCTGGTCGATGACCTTGAGGCAGTCCTGCGGGCCGATGATGGACGCGGTGACCTGGATGCCGCCCGTGCCCCAGCCATAGGGCAGCGGCATTTCGCGCGAGCCAAACGGCACCTGGTAGCCGGGGATGGCCACAGCCTTCAGGATGGCGCGGCGGATCATGCGCTTGGTGCGCTCGTCCAGGTAGGCAAAGTTGAAGTGGCCGTCCACCGGCGCTGCGTCGGCGGGCAAGCCCATCACGGCGGGTTCCATGGGGGCGTTCATGCGGCGTCCTCCTCTGCGGGGGTTGTGGGGTGGGCGGCAGCGGCGCGCATCTTGCGCACCAGCTCCAGCTCGGACTGAAAGTCCACGTAGTGCGGCAGCTTCAGGTGCTGCACGAAGCCTGAGGCCTCCAGGCTGTCGCTGTGGCCCAGCACGAACTCCTGCATCTGCGCAGGGGACTCGACGGGCTCACCCAACTCGTCGGCGCGCAGGGCGCGGTCCACCAGACTCATGGCCATCGCCTTGCGCTCGCTGTGGCCAAAGGCCAGGCCGTAGCCGCGTGTGAACTGCGGTGGCTGGCTCTTGCTGCCGGCAAACTGGTTCACCATCTCGCACTCGGTGATCTCGATATCACCAATGTCGATGGCAAAGCCCAGTTCTTCGGGTTCGATCTCCACGGCCACCGTGCCCAGGCGCACCTCGCCTACAAACGGGTGCGAGTGCGAATAGCCACGCTGGGTGGAATACGCCATGGCGAGCAGGAAGCCCTCGTCGCCCCGCGCCAGGTTTTGCAGTCGCGTGGCCCGGCTGGCGGGGAAACGCAGCGGCTCGCGAGTGAGATCGGTGGGCATGGGATCACCCGGCGGCACAGGGCGGGTCTCGATCAGCCCTTCATGGTTGAGCAGGTCCACCACACGCGGTGTGTTGGGAGGCGTGAAGGCCGCCGCACTGCCTTGCGCAGCAGGTGCTGCAACTGCTTCGCCCTGCGCGAGCAAAGTGAAGTCGAGCAGCCGTTGCGTGTAGTCGTAGGTCGGGCCCAGCACCTGTCCGCCGGGCAGGTCCTTGAAGGTGGCAGAGATGCGCCGGTCCAGCGCCATGCGGCTGGTATCGAGCGGGCACGTGGTGCCCAGGCGCGGCAGCGTGGCGCGGTAGGCGCGCAGCAGGAAGATGGCTTCCACCAGATCGCCCGCCGCCTGCTTGATGGCAAGGGCCGCAAGCTCGGGGTCGTACACCGATCCCTCGGTCATGACGCGGTCCACCGCCAGCTTGAGCTGCTGGCGGATCTGCGCCACCGAGAGTTCAGGCTGTGCCGCATCGCCCCGGCGCTGGCGGGCCAGCAACTGGTAGCTGTTGAGAATGGCGGCTTCTCCGCCTTTGACGGCTACGTACATGCTCAGGCCTCCTGAAGGGCAGTGGCACCGCGCGTTGCCCGCGTGGTGCGTGGCAGACCCACGATGTGGTCTGCAGTGGCCAGCAGCAGATCCACACCGCGTGGAAACACCCCATGGTTGGCCGCCCACTGGGCCTCGAAGTCGTCGGGCAAACCATCCACCTGCAAGGCCGCCACCTTCTGGATGCCGGGGCCACGCAAGTGCCACGCATCACTCGCGTCCGCCGTGGTTTCGGCGGCACGCAATACGTCGACCACACAAGTGGCCGACTGGTCGGGGTAAATGTCGGTACCCTGGGCCAGACTGCCCAGCGTGGGCAGTGCGTCGCCCTGCGCTACCCATATGAAGCGGGCCTGCGCAGCGTCGGCCACCAAGGTACAGCCTGTGTGAAAACGCAGCCAGGCACCGGCATCACGGGCTGCCAGCCTGGGCGAGAGCCACAGCGTGCAGTCACTGTCGAGCAGCGCCAACAGCACGGCAGCCGATGCGGCATACCCCACAGAGGGGTTCTGCGCGTCGTGTTCTACCGATACCGTGCGGCCGGGATGCGACAGCGCCTGCAGTACCGCGCGGAACACCGCCTGGCTGCCAAAGGCTTCGTTCGAAAATCCGGCACCCAGCGATGCCAAGGGGTTCGTGCTCATTCGGTGTCCTCGTCGTTGTCGGCACCGCTCTCGCGCGCCACGGTAAAGAAGTCCACCTTGGTGCTGGCAGCCCGCGCCTGGCGCTCGGCCTGCGTATTACGCAGGTGGTTGCGGATGGGTTCGAGCAGTTGTGCGTCCAGCACCGGTTGCTGAACAGGGTCTTGCAGCAGCGCATCGGCCAGGGCCGCCAGCTGCACCTGGCGGTGCGATCGGCCCAGCACGTAGGCCACGCCCACAGTGGCCTCGGCGGCGTCCGATGCGTCGGCCACGCGCAGCGCGCAGCGGGTGACGGTGACCTCGCCGAGGTTGAAGCGCTCGCCCGTGCCACCGGCGCGGCCCTGCACCATCATCAGGCCGGTCTCGGGCGCTCGCAGCCAGCGCGCGGGGCGCGTGGCATGCTCGTGCAACGCAGATTCGAGCAGCCCCAGCGGCGCCCGGGCCAGCAGCGCCATCCACTGCGCGCGGCCCAGGGGGCGGCCCGGCCCCGGGTTGTCAAAGGCTTGAAACATGGAAGTGGTACCCTGAAAGTTGTATAGACAAATTGAACAACTGGCGCCAGCTTAAAGAGCGCGCATGTAGGTTTCATGACAGCCAGCACCACCTCTCTCACGACCCCGCTACAGGTCCCGCAAGCACCACCACTGCGCCCTGCGCGCGACAGCTTCTGGACGCGCATTGCCGCCGAGCTGGCCGAGGCCATCGGCAGCGGCGTTTACCCTCCCGGTCAGCGCCTGCCCTCGGAGCACGCGCTGGCCGAGCAGTTCGGCGTGAACCGCCACACCATCCGCCGCTCGCTCGCCAGCCTGTGCAGCCAGGGGCTGGTGCGCATCACGCAGGGCAGCGGCACCTATGTCGAAGACTTTGCGGTGGACCTGGTGCTGGGCAAGCGCACGCGCCACCAGCAGGGCCTGGCACAGGCGGGGCTGCGCGGCAGCCTTGTGGTGCTGCAGGCGCAGACCACGCGGGCCACGGCTGCCTTGGCCAAGGCGCTGCAGGTACCCGCGCGCAGCCCGCTGCTGGCGCTGCGCGTGCGGGGCGACGCCGAGGGCCAGCCCCTGCACATCAGCGAGCGCTACTTTCCCCTGCCCCGCTTCGAGAACCTGGCGGCCGTGGTGCGCGAGACAGGCTCCATCACCGCCGGCTTCACCGCCCACGGCGTGGCCGACTACACACGCCGCGAAAGCCGCATCACCGCAGAGCTGCCCAGCGCTGAAGTGGCCGCCCAGTTGCGCCAACCCACCTCACGCCCCGTGCTGCAGGTAGAAAGCCTGAACGTGGACCTCGCAGGCACGCCCATCGAATGGGCCCGCGCCTGGTTTGCGGGCGACCGCGTGAAACTGACCATTGACCACGATGAACACGCCTGAGATGCCACCCACCCACCACCGCTATGCGGTCTATTTCGCACCCAACCCGGGCAGCCTGGGCTGGCTGGCTGGCAGCCACTGGCTGGGGCGCTGCGCCGCGCTGCTGCAGCCGCTGCAGCAGCTCGCCATCGACGGCGTGGCGGCGGACGACCTGCACCGCCTAACCGCAGCGCCCCGCCGCTACGGCTGGCACGCCACGCTCAAGGCGCCGTTTGCCCTGGAACCCGGCACCGACTGGATCACGCTGCACCAGGCCGTGCAGTCCGTGGCACGCGGGCTGCAACCCTTTGTGTTGCCGCCGCTGCAGGTGCAACGCATCGACGACTTTCTGGCGCTGGTGCCCCCGGCGTTGCACCCCGCCAATGCGCAGATCCAGGAGACCGCCGCCGCCTGCGTAACCGCGCTGCAGCCCCTGGCCGCCCCTCTTTCTGACGCGGACCTGGAGCGGCGCCGCGCGGCAGGGCTCACCGCCCGGCATGACGCACTGCTACAGCAATGGGGCTACCCGTTTGTGCTGGACGAGTTCCGCTTTCACATGTCGCTCACCGGCAGTCTGGCGCAGGTGGACCCGCCAACGCAGGCGCTGGTGTTCGAGGCTGCACAGGAATTCTTCTCGGACCTGCCCAACCTCCAATTCAACAGCCTCGCCTTGTTCGCAGAGCCCACGCCCGGTGCAGACTTTGTGCTGCTGGATCACCTGGAGATGGGCGCATGACCACCGGCAGACTGATTTACTGCATGGGCCCCTCGGGCGCGGGCAAGGACAGCCTGCTGGACTGGCTGCGCGCCCACCTGCCCCAGCCCTGCACCGTGCACTGGGCGCAGCGCACCATCAGCCGTGCCGCCACATCCGGCGGCGAAGCGCATGACAGCGTTTCGCCCCAAGCGTTTGCTGCACTATGCAGCGAGCACGCGTTTGCCCTGCACTGGCAGGCCAACGGCCTGGGCTACGGCGTACGGCATGCGCAACTGGCGCCGCTGGCGCAAGGGCACTGGGTGCTGCTCAATGGCTCGCGTGCCTACCTGCCCCAGGCCCTGGCGCGCTTCCCGGACCTCGTAGCGGTGCACATCACCGCCAGCCCGCAGGTGCTGCGCGCACGGCTGCTGTCGCGGGGCCGCGAGACGCGCGAAGAAGTGGAGGCCCGGGTGCAGCGCGCGCTGGCGTACACACCGCCCCCAGGCACTGTCAGCCTGGAAGTGCACAACGACGGCGCGCTGAGCGATGCAGGCCAGCGGCTGCTGAGCGCGCTGGAAAATTTGCCGGGCTGGCCCCGGCGCAGTGGCAAACTTTCGCCCGTTGCTCCCTTACTTTCCAGCACGCCATGACCACTATCACGATCTATCACAACCCGAAGTGCGGCACGTCCCGCAACACCCTCGCCATGATCCGCAACAGCGGCGTGGAGCCCGAGGTCATCGAATACCTGAAAACCCCGCCCGACCGCGCCACGCTGGTGGCGCTGATTGCTGCCACGGGCGAGCCAGTGATCAACGCCGTGCGCACCAAGGAGGCGCTCTTCACCGAGCTGCAACTGGACGCACCGGGCGTCACCGATGCGCAGCTCATCGCCGCGATGCTTCAGCACCCCATTCTCATCAACCGCCCCATTGTGGTCACGCCCCTGGGCACGCGGCTGTGCCGCCCGTCCGAGAAGGTGCTGGACATCCTGCCTGCGCCGCAGCGAGGCGCTTTCACCAAAGAAGATGGCGAAGTCGTCATCAACGCGCAGGGCCAGCGTGCCTGAAGCCATAGACCACACCATGGCGCTCGGCACCGCATGAGTGCCGCGTCACAACGCTGGACGGTGGCGCGCTTGGGCACGGCCCAGACGCTGGCCTGGGCTTCGTCCTATTACCTGCCCGCCATGCTGGCCGCGCCCATGGCGCGCGACCTGGGCGTGGCCACACCCACGGTGTTCGCAGCGTTTTCGGTGGCGCTCATCGTGTCGGCGCTGCTTGGGCCTTTCGCAGGCCGGGCCATCGACCGCCATGGTGGCCGCCCGGTGCTGGTGGGCACCAACCTGCTGTTTGCCGCCAGCCTGACCGGCATGGCGCTGGCCCAAGGCCCGGTGGGGCTGTTTGCCGCCTGGGTGCTGATGGGCGTGGCCATGGGCTCCGGCCTGTACGAGGCCGCATTTGCCACGCTGGTGCGGCTGTATGGCCAGGGCGCACGCGGCGCCATCACCGGCATCACGTTGATTGCAGGTTTTGCCAGCACCGTGGGCTGGCCGCTGTCGGCCTGGATGGAGGTGCAATGGGGCTGGCGTGGCGCATGTGCCGGCTGGGCGGCATTGCACTTGCTGGTGGGCGTGCCGCTCAACGGCTGGCTGCCACGCGCCGACACTGCAGAAAAGCTTCCCCAACCTTCAGCGGATGCACCTGCGGCGGCCACCACGGAACCGGCGGCATCCGCACCGCCCGCTTCCGCTCACCCGCTGCGCACCACCGTGCTGCTGTCCTTTGTGTTTGCCGTCACCTGGTTCACCAGCACCGCCATGGCCGCGCATTTGCCGCGCCTGCTGCAGGCCAGTGGCACATCGCTGCAGGCGGCAGTCGCCATGGCCGCTCTTGTGGGCCCTGCGCAGGTGGCGGCGCGCCTGCTGGAGTTCGGCTTGCTGCGCCGCCTGCACCCGCTGCTGTCGGCCCAGCTGGCTGCCGCGGCACACCCCGTGGGCGCGGGCCTGTTGATGGTGGTGGGCGGGCCTGCGGCGGCGGTGTTCACCCTGCTGCATGGCGCGGGCAATGGCATTCTGACCATCGCCAAGGGAACGCTACCGCTGGTGTTGTTTGGGCCTGCGGGCTATGGCGCCCGCCAGGGCCTGATGATGGTGCCCGCCCGTGTTGCGCAGGCGTTTGCACCGGTGCTGTTTGGCATGCTGCTCGACGGTGTGGGGGTAGCGGCCGTGTGGCTCACAACGCTGCTGGGCCTGGCTGCGCTGGCCGCCCTGTGGCTGCTGCGTCCCGTGGCGCGGGCCTGAACGATCTATCGATCCATCGCTCAGCCGCGCGGCACCACAAACGCCCTGCGCGCAGCCAGCGCTGCGGCGCGCGAATGGCAGCCCTCCAGGTGATCGTTGACCAGCCCCATGGCCTGCATGAAGGCGTACACCGTGGTGGGGCCCACAAAGGTCCAGCCGCGCTTCTTGAGGTCTTTGGACATGGCGATGGACGCGGCAGAGGTGGACAGCGTGCGCGCCACTTCGCGCGTGATGCGCTCGGGCCGGTCGGTGGCTGCGGGCTCATAGCGCCAGGCGTAGTGCGCGAGCGATCCGAACTCGCGCTTGAGCTCCAGCACGCGGCGCGCGTTGTTGATGGTGGACTCGATCTTGCCCCGGTGGCGCACGATGGCCGCATCCTGCACCAGGCGCTCGACGTCGGCCGGGCCGAAGGCTGCAACCAGCTCGGCATCGAAGTTCGCAAACGCCGCGCGAAAGGCTTCGCGCTTGTTCAGGATGGTGAGCCAGCTCAGACCGGCCTGGAAGCCCTCCAGGCAGATCTTCTCGAAGAGCCTGCGGTCGTCGGCCACGGGGAAACCCCACTCGGTGTCATGGTAGTGGCGGTAAAGCGGCGTGGCCTGGCACCAGGTGCAGCGCGGGCATCCAGCCTCGTCGGCGAACAGGCCGTCGGGCAACGACTGCGGGGGAGGGGCGGCTTCAGCGTTCATGCGCCACATTCTAGAAACGGGCGTCGCGAGGCTGACAACCCCGGCCGCACGCGACTTGCTGATCTGCCCATAAACTGCCGCCATGCACCCGCCTTTCCTTCGCCTGCGGCGCTGGCCCGCCTTGCTCATCAGCCTGACCCTGGCGGGCTGTGCCAGCACCACGGGCCCCACCAGCGCGCTGGGTTACTACTGGCAATCGGTGCGCGGCCACCTGCAGCTGATGCACGCGGCCGAGCCCATCGACCGCTGGATCGCCCGCACCGACATCCCACCCGCCCTGCGCGAGCGGCTGCAGCTTGCGCAGCGTGCCCGCGCCTTTGCCGTGGCCGAGCTGGGTCTGCCCGACAACGCCAGCTACCGCCGCTATGCGGACCTCAAACGCACCGCAGCCGTCTGGAACGTGGTGGCCGCGCCGCCCTATTCCCTCACGCTGCACACCTGGTGCTTTCCGGTCACGGGCTGCATTGGCTACCGGGGCTACTTCACCGAGTCCGACGCGCAAGCCGAAGCGGCGGAGCTGGCCGCGCAGGGACTGGAAGTGGAGGTGTACGGCGTGCCCGCCTACTCCACGCTGGGTTACATGAACTGGGCGGGTGGCGACCCGCTGCTGTCCACCTTCATCGCCTGGCCCGAGGGCGACTTTGTGCGCCTGCTGTTCCACGAGCTGGCGCACCAGGTGGTGTACGCCAAGAACGACACCCTGTTCAACGAATCTTTTGCCACGGCGGTGGAGCGCATGGGCATTGCGCAGTGGCTGGCCACCGAGTCCACGCCCGAGGCGCGCGCAGCCTTTGCTACCAGCGAGGCGCGACGCAGCGCCTTCCGCGCGCTGACGCGGGCCACACGGGCCCGGCTCGCAGCAATTTATGAACAAAAAGGGGCTCCAGCGCTTGATGGCAAAGCGCTAACAGCTATGAAAAGTGAAGCAATGACCGCCTTTCGCACCGACTACGCCGCCCTGCGTGCGCGCTGGCTGGGCACCCCGGGCGGCCCCGCACCCGTGGCCACCACGGCCCAGGTGGCAGGTTACGACCGCTGGGTGGCCCAGGCCAATAACGCCAGCTTTGCCGCCCAGGCCGCCTACGATGAACTGGTGCCCGCGTTCGAGGCCTTGTTTGAACGCGAGGGCCGCAACTGGCCCCGGTTTTATGATGCCGTACGACAACTGACGCAGCAGCCCCCGCCCGAGCGCCACCAGGCCCTGCGCGCCCTTTTACCTGAACCCCGACACTTCAAGGAGACACCCGGTGCCTGACATCCATATCCACCGCGACCACCACCTGGGCTTCAAGGAAGCCCGCAAAGTGGCTTTCTCCTGGGCCGAAAAGGCCGAGGAAAAATTCGACATGGAATGCACCTATGAAGAGGGTGAGAAGGAAGACCTGCTCACCTTCACCCGCTCGGGCGTCAAGGGCACGCTGCTGGTGGATGCGCACCAGTTCGAGATGAAGGCGCAGCTCGGTTTTCTGTTCGGTGCGTTCAAGGACCGCATCGAGGCCGAAATTGGCGAGCAGCTCGATGCCTTGCTCAACGCGCCCCACCCCGGTGCCAGGAAGCCCGCTGCCGGCAAGAAGAAACCGGCGGCAGAGGCTGACGCTGCCAAGCCGGCGCCCAAGACCACCGCCAAGCCCGCCGCCAAGGCCCGCAAGGCGTAGCCGCCGGGATGCTCACCATGTCGCCCACGGATACAGCCGCCCACAGCCCGGCCTTTGACACGCTTTCCGGGCTGCTCCACACCCGCTACAGCTGCCGCGCCTTTCTGCCCCAGCCGTTGCCGCGCAGCACCATCGAATCCATCCTGGCCACTGCACAGCGCACCGCCTCGTGGTGCAACGCGCAACCCTGGCAGCTCACCATCGCCAGCGGTGCCACGCTGGAACGCCTGCGCAGCGCACTGCAGTCGCACATGGCCACCGCAGCGCCGGCGCCCGACCTGCCCTGGCCCCGCGAATACCGGGGCGTGTACCAGGAGCGGCGGCGTGAATGTGGCTGGGGTCTGTACGAAGCCCTGGGCATCGCCAGGGGCGACCGCGAGGCCTCAGCGCAGCAGGCCGCGCAGAACTTCACGATGTTTGGCGCGCCGCACGTGGCCATCGTCACCAGCGACGAGGCGCTGGGCGTGTACGGCGCGGTGGACTGCGGCGCCTATGTGAGCAACTTCATGCTGGCCGCGCACAGCCTGGGCGTGGGCTCCATCGCGCAGGCGGCACTGGCATCGTACCCCGGGGTGTTGCGCGAAGTGCTGGGCATTGGCGACGACCGCACCATCGTCTGCGGCATCTCGTTGGGCATGGCAGACCTGGCACACCCGGCCAACCATTTCCGCACCACCCGCGCAGACCCGGCCAGCAGCGTGGTGTGGCGGGATTGACCCGCCGCGGCCTCTCAGGCCACGGCGCGCAGTGCAGGGCTGCACGAACGCAGCACCGCAAACAGGTCCTTGGGGTCTGACAGTTCGGGAATCAGTTCGATCGGCTGGCCCATGCCGAGCTCGGTGGCCGCATCGCGCAAGAAGCGCAACGCAGAAAAGTCCTCTAGCGCAAAACCCACAGAGTCGAACACCGTTACCGCCGCATCGCCGGCCCGACCGGTGTGCTGACCTGCCAGCACTTCCCACAGCTCGGTGACGGCAAAGTCGGCGGGCAGCTGCTGGATGTCGCCTTCGATGCGGGTTTGCGGCGCGTATTCGACAAACACCTGGGCCTGGCGCAGCACGTCGGCATGCAGCTCGGTCTTGCCCGGGCAGTCTCCACCCACGGCGTTGACGTGCATGCCGGGCGCCAGCAGGTCGGGGGTGAGGATGGTGGCGTTGGTCTTGTCGGCCGTCACGGTGGTCACGATGTCGGCACCGCGCACGGCCTCGGCCGTGCTAGCGCAGGCCACGGTGCGCAGGCCCGCAGTGCCTTGCAGGTTGACCTGCAGCTTGGCGGTGGCGGCCGGGTCGGTGTCAAACAGCCGCAGGGTATCGATGCCCAGCAGGTGGTGAAAGGCCAGCGCCTGGAACTCGCTCTGGGCGCCGTTGCCGATCAGCGCCATGGTACGCGCGCCCGGGCGTGCCAGTGCGCGGGCCGCCACGGCCGACATGGCGGCGGTGCGCAGGGCGGTCGTGAGCGTGAGCTCGCTCACCATCACCGGCGCGCCGGTGGCCACATCGGCCAGCACGCCAAACGCCATCACCGTGGGCAGGCCCCAGCGCGTGTTCCTGGGGTGGCCGTTGACGTACTTGAACGCATAGGTCTGCTCGTCGGCAATGGGCATGAGCTCGATCACGCCGTCGCGCGAGTGGCTGGCCACGCGGGCGGTCTTGTCGAATGCGCTCCAGCGCAGAAAGTCTGCATGGATGTTGTCGGCGATGCCGCGCAGGCATTGTTCGATGCCCTTGCGTTGCACCAGCGCTATGACATCGGGCGCACTGAGGTAAAGGGTGGAAAAGGGGTGACGGGAAGCCATGGTGTTTGTCTCCGGAAGGGAATGGTTGCGGCGGCCCCGACAGGCTCCTGCCGCTACTCAAACCAGTGTCCGGGAGCGGCAAAACAATGGGAATTGCCCAAACTGCCGCCAAATGCAGCGCCCTTTGCCGCAATGGCAGAGAGAACTGGCACTTTGCTCACCTTCCGGTGGGCCCGCCCTTCGGAGTTGCCCCCGTGCGGGCCAAAAAAAGGCGACCCGAGGTCGCCTGTGGGGAGCGCGTGCCGTATCAGCTCAGCGACGCGATCAGGTCCACATACTGCTGCTTGGCCTCGTCGGCGCCGGTGCCCTTGAGCTTTTCCCAGGCGTCCCACTTGGCGCGGCCCACCATGTCGGAGAAGCTGGGCTTCTTCTCGCTGTTGTCACCGGCGGTGGCCTGCTTGTACAGCGCGTAGATCTTGAGCAGTGTGGCGTTGTCAGGGCGCTCGCTGAGGTTCTTGGAATTGGCCACGGCGGCTTCGAAAGTGGCGTTGAGGTCAGCCATGTCTGTGTGCTCCTTGGGTTCGTAGGGGAGGGAAAGAACGGTATCGGCAAAGGATTGCTGCGTTGTATCTTACGGGCTGCGCGCCCCGCCAAGTGGCGCCGTGCATAGAGGCAAGCCCCCAAAAACAACCACAACAGGTGTACATCCGATGGTGACCCGCATCCCAGCCCCCAGCGCCACCGCTGCACAGGGGGCCGCCAGCCGCCTGCGCAAGGCGCGTGCCCAGGCCCCCGAAGTGGCGCGCCGCGCCGCCCAGGCCCTGCCCCCGGCCGCCCGCAAGGCGGCCACCGTGGTGCAAAAGAACGTGCGCCGCGCCGCCACCGGCATGCTGGGCCTGTCGGGCGAGCGCATGAGCAAGGTCGATACCGCGTGGTTGCGCATGGATTCGCCCAGCAACCTGATGATGATCAACGGGGTGTGGACCCTGTCACCCGGCATCACCTGGGAGGCCCTGTGCGAACGTGTGCAGCAGCGCCTTTTGCAGTACCCGCGCTTTCACCAGCGGGTGGTGGAAGACGCAGCCGGCGCCACCTGGGTAGAAGACCGCAACTTCGACATCACGGCCCATGTGCTGCGCGAGAAGCTGCCACACCGCAAGGGCGTCAGCATGCAGCGTGCACTGCAGGACCGGGTCGGTGAACTGGCCATGCAGCCCCTGGATACGCGCCGCCCGCTGTGGCAGATGCACCTGATCGAAGACTTTGTGGGCGATGACGGGCAGCCGGGCAGCGCGCTCATTGTGCGCATCCACCACTGCATTGCCGATGGCATTGCGCTGATCTCGGTGACGATGTCCATCGTGGACGGCGGCGCAGAGCCGCCCCGGCGCTCCCGCAGGCAGCGCGAGCAGGCCGCCACGGCCGAGGACTGGATTGCCGATGCGCTCATCAAGCCCTTCACCGGGCTCACCATCAAGGCCCTGGACCTGGCGGGCGATGGCGCCGCCCGGTCGCTCAAGATGCTGGGCGACCCCGAAAAAGCCATGCACCACGGACTGGCAGGCACCATGGACATGGCGCGTGTGGCCTACCAGCTGGCCGCCGATGCAGCCGCCCTGGCGCTGATGCCCGACGATACGCCCACGCGCCTGAAGGGCCAGCCCGGCAGCGAAAAGCGCGTGGCCTGGTGCCCGCCGATTCCGCTGGAGGAGGTCAAGGCCATTGGCAAGGCGCTCAATTGCTCGGTCAATGACGTGCTGCTGTCGTGCGTGGCGGGCGCCATTGGCGGCTACCTGCGCAGCCAGGGCGACGACCCCTCGGGCCAGGAGATCCGCGCGATGATCCCCGTCAACCTGCGCCCCATGGAAGACGCGTGGAAGCTGGGCAACCGCTTTGGCCTGGTGCCGCTGGTGCTGCCCATCGGCATGGCCAACCCGATCGAGCGGGTGTACGAAGTGCGAAAGCGCATGAACGCACTCAAGGGCAGCACCCAGCCCATCCTGGCGTTTGCCATGCTGGCGGTGGCGGGGCTGATGATCAAGCCCGCGCAGGATGCGCTGCTCAACCTGTTTGGCCGCAAGACCACGGCGGTGATGACCAATGTGCCCGGCCCCAAGGAGCAGCTCACGCTGTGCGGCGCGCGCGTCACGCAGTGCATGTTCTGGGTGCCGCAGTCGGGCGGCATCGGCCTCGGCGTGTCCATCCTGAGCTACGGTGGCGGCGTTCAGTTTGGCGTGATCACCGACACCACGCTGTGCCCCGAGCCACAGCAGATCATCGACGCCTTTGCGCCCGAATTCGACCAGCTCTCGCTGCTGACGCTGATGCTGCCCTGGGGCGAATGAGCCCGTTATGAGGGCTTCGGGATTCATGGCCGGGCTGCGCAGTGCCCTGGTGGTGCTGGTGTGCATCACCGCCGCCCGGGCAGAAATCACCGAGCAGAACCTGCAGCGCCCCTACACCGTGGACGCCCAGCCCGGCGAGAGCCTGCGGCAGGCACTGAACCGCGCCACGCCAATTGCCGTGAACGGGCAGCGCTTTCATGGCTATACCCGGTGGAACGTGCGCTGGACCTTTCGCTGGTGGCGCGAGCCTTCGGGGCGCTGCACCATCACGGAGGTCCAGACGCACCTGCGCACCGAGGTGCAGCTGCCACAGCTGCGCACCGCCACACCCGCGCAACAGGCTGTGTTTGACCGCTACCTGCCCGCCCTGTCGCGGCACGAACAGGGGCATGTGCAGTTCGGGCGCGACGCGGCGCAGGCCATTGACGAGGGCATTGCCCGGCTGCCCGCTGTAGAAGATTGCGCCACGCTCGAACGCACGGCCAACGCCCTGGGCCACCGGCTGCTTCGGGAGCACACCGACCGGGAAAAAGCGTACGACCAGCGCACAGCCCACGGCGCCACGCAGGGCGCGCGGCTGGAGTGATCAGCCGCACCCGTGCGCTGCGCACCGGGGGCTCATTTGCTACTAAATTTATAGCTATTGGCGCTTATCCATAAAGCGCCAGAGGCCAATTTGATGCATATTTCTAGGCCGTCAACCCATCCACCGCCTGGAACATCGACTGCCGCGCCTGGCTGATGATCTGACCCTTCCACGCGTCGGTGTTGGTGTAGAACGCTGCCAGCATTTGCGCCTTGATCTGCGCGGCCTTGTCAGCGGGCGTTTCGGGGTGCAGGTGGAGCCACTGCTCGGCGCGCACGGCATTCATCACGTCAAGCACCGGCACGGTGCCGTATTCCATCGCGATCCCGGTGGCCTCGGCGCGCGGGCATTCGTCATAGATGGCGCCCCACATCAGCCCGGTGAGGAAGGCGGAGGTGGACGAACCGTCATAGATCGAGGTCACGGGTGTGGCGCCGCCGCCATCCCACCAGGCGCGGGCGCGGGCGACCGACGTGGCGTCGTCCTTGCCGGCATAGATGCGTTCGCCATGGCCACTGGGGCCGAGCCCCGTATGCAGGTCAATCCACGCAATGCCCTGTGCGCTTGCACCGTGCTGGCGCAGTACGCCGCGCAAGGTGCGGTTGCTCCAGGTGGGCGCGGTGCCGCCAAAGAAGATGCCGTCCGGATACTCGTGCTGGCCCTGCGAGATGGCGGCCTGCCAGGCCGCTTCGCCCTTGGTGGCGATGTAATCCGCCACCGCTGCCTGGTTCTCCGGGCCGGGCGGCCATTGCTCGGGCAGCAGCAGGGGGTGCACCTCTCGGTAGGCCTCGTTCACCGGCAGGGGTTTTGAAAAATCCTGGAAGTTGCGGTTCAGGTCCACGTTCTCGTGCGTGAAACGCCGGATGTGCGAAAAGCCATACGGGTTGAGCGCGTGGATATACAGCGTGGCAACACCCGCTGCATGCGCCTTGTCGCGCCACTCCTGGTCGTGCAGCGCAAACACCTGCACGCCGCTGCCGCAGTAGCCTTCCACGCCGTGGCAGGCGCTGCTCACAATGAGCAGTTTCTTCGCGTCCAGCGGGCCGTCGCGCACCACGTCCATGGCCAGGTCTTCACCGTCGCGGCCCTTCAGGGGGTGGGCGTGCGATTCGATGGGCAGCCCGGCTGCGGCCGCGGCTTCAAGGAATTTGGTCCGGGCCTGCGCGTAGCTGGGCAAAAAGGCGTCGACGATGCCGATCATGGGCAGTTGCTTTCGTGAACAGGATTGGAAACAAAAAAGAACACCCGGAGCACACAGGGACGCCAGAGCTTTAGGACAAAAACCGCAACGGGTATCAGTTGCCCGTTGCGCTGTGCGCCACCCGCGACGCATGAAACTGGCGCGCTCTAAACCAGCGCCCCCGCGCAAGGGCCGCCCCGCCGCGCTGGGGGCGTCCCCCTCCCGGCTCGCGCAGCGAGGCGAGAGAGGGGGAAGGCGCGAAGCGACTCAGGGGGTGTTTCACTTCAGGCCGCCGGCTGAGCCAGCCACTCTTCGGCCAGCTTGACCCAGTAGGTCGCGCCCAGCGGGATCAGGTCGTCGTTGAAGTCGTAGCTGGGGTTGTGCAGCATGCAGGGGCCGCCGCCGTGGCCCATCTCGCGGTGGGCGCCATCGCCGTTGGCGATGAAGCAGTACGCGCCGGGCTTGGCCTGCAGCATGTACGCAAAGTCTTCGGCGCCCATGGTGGGCTCTTGCGCCACCACGCGCTCTTCGCCCACGATGCCGGCCATCACCTTGCGGGCAAACTCGGCCTCGGCAGGCGAGTTGACGGTGGGCGGGTAGTTGCGCACGAACTCGAACTCGCAGGTGGCATCGTGCGCGGCGCAGTGGTGCTCGGCGATCTGGCGCATGCGCTTTTCGATGAGGTCCGTCACCTCGGTGGTGAAGGTGCGCACCGTGCCCTGCAACTCGACGCTGTCGGGCACCACGTTGGTGGCCTCGCCCGCATGGATCATGGTGACCGAGATCACGCCCGCGTCCACCGGCTTCTTGTTGCGGCTGATGATGGTCTGGAAGGTCTGCACCATGCCGCAGGCGATCGGCACGGGGTCGATGCCGGTGTGCGGCAGTGCCGCATGGCCGCCCTTGCCGCGGATGGTGACCTTGAACTCGCTGGTCGATGCCATCACCGGGCCGGGGCTCACGGCAAAGGTGCCCACCGGCATGCCGGGCCAGTTGTGCATGCCGTACACGGCCTCCATGGGGAACTGCTCGAACAGGCCGTCTTCGATCATCACGCGGGCACCGCCGCCGCCCTCTTCTGCCGGCTGGAAGATCAGGTACACGGTGCCATCAAAGTTGCGGTGCTTGGCAAAGTGCTGCGCTGCCGCCAGCAGCATGGCCACGTGGCCGTCGTGGCCGCAGGCGTGCATCTTGCCCTGGTGTTTGCTGGCGTGGGCGAAGGTGTTGAACTCCTGCATGGGCAGGGCGTCCATGTCGGCGCGCAGGCCAATGGCCCGGCCACTGGCGCCACCGTCGCGCCCCTTGACAATGCCCACCACGCCGGTCTTGCCCAGGCCCCGGTGGATGGGGATGCCCCACTCGGTAAGCTTTTGCGCCACCACGTCGGCGGTGCGCACCTCTTCAAAGCAGAGTTCGGGGTGGGCGTGAATATCCCGGCGCACCGCTGCAATACTGGCCGCCTGGGTGACGATGGAGTCGATAACGTTCATGATATGTGTCCTTACGATCTCACAGTCTAGCCCGCTGACCACCCCTTGCGCCACCCCGGGTTTATTTGCACTGCAACATGACACTCTCCCCCCACGCCCTCGAACTTGCGCAAACCCTGGTGCGCATGAACACCGTCAGCCATAACTCCAACCTGGAGCTGATCCATTTCATCCGCGACCACCTGGCCAGGCTGGGCGTGAAAAGCCGCCTGACCTTCAATGAGGACAAGACCAAGGCCAACCTGTTCGCCACGCTGGGCGAAGGCAAACCCGCCGGCGTGATCCTCTCGGGCCACACCGACACGGTGCCGTGGGACGGGCAGGACTGGACCATGGACCCGCTGAGTGCGCTGATCAAGGACGGCCCGGAAGGCCCGAGCCTGTACGGGCGCGGCAGCGCCGACATGAAGGCCTTCATCGGCGTGGCCGTGTCGCAGGCCGAGCAGTTCCTGAACAGCGATGCGCCGTTCGCCCTCCACTACGCGTTCAGCTACGAGGAGGAAATTGGCTGCTTTGGCGTGAAGGAACTCATCGCCGACCTGCGCGACGCGAACATCAAGCCCCTGGCCTGCATCGTGGGCGAGCCCACCAGCATGATCCCCGCCATCGCGCACAAAGGCGTGTACCGCTACAAGTGCTGCGTGCGTGGCAAGGAGGCGCATTCGTCCCTCACGCCGCATTCGGTCAACGCCATCGAGATGGCCGCCCGCGTGGTGGGCCGGGTGCGCGACATGGCGGAAGGCTTTGAAAAGAACGAGCCCCGCTTCGAGGGCTTTGACGTGCCGTTCTCGACCACCAGCGTGGGCCAGTTCCACGGCGGCATTGCCGACAACGTGGTGCCGCGCGACGCCGAGTTCCGCTACGAGTTCCGCGACCTGCCCACGGCCAATGCGGCGCAGATGCAGTCCGAGGTGGTGGCCTACGCCAAGTCGCTGGAGCCTGCGATGAAGAAGGTGGCGCCCGCAGCGGGCTTCGAGTTCGAGACCATCTGCGAGATCCCGAGTTTTCTGGGCAGCAAGGACGACCCGGTGACGCGCCTGGCGCAGGAGCTGAGCGGCGAAAAGCACACCACCTTGGTGGCCTTTGGCACCGAGGCGGGCCTGTTCAAGAACGCAGGCATCTCCACCGTGGTGTGCGGCCCCGGCAGCATCCGGCAGGCCCACCAGCCGGATGAGTATGTGAGCCTGGAGCAACTCGCGCGTTGCGAGGCCTTCATGCAAGGCCTGGCGCGCACGCGCACCCTGGGCTGATCACCTGCCGGTGCCGGGGGCCTCGGCGGGCACCCCGGCACCCCGGCACCCCGTCAGGTCCTCACGCGCCCGTCGCCGGTCAGCATCGACATTTCGACAAATTTGGATGCCGCGTGGCTGGCCGAGCTGAACGTTACCGGAAACCCCGAGATCACCTGGCTGCCCAGCGACTCGATGCCGGTGATGAGGCCTTCGCGCGTGAGCTTGCCGCCGTTTTGCGACTGGCGCAGGCCTTCGGCAAAGATGCGGGCGGCGAGGAAGCCTTCCATGCTGGAGTAATTGGCCTGCACCTTGTCGCCGCCCTTCTTGATGGCCTCCAGAAACTCGCGCGTGATCTGGCGCGAGGGCTGGTAGGGCGAGGGCACCACCTGCGACACCACCACACCCGCACCGTCCTTGCCCAGCTCGTCGGCCAGCGCCTGCGTGCCCACAAACGACACGTTGTAGAACGTACCGCCATAGCCCGCCTTGCGCGCGGCACGCACAAACGCAGCCGCAGCGGAATAGGCCGAGATCTGCACCACAGCATCGGGCTTGGCAGCCACCAGCTTTTCCACCGCCATCTTCACGTCGGTTGAATTGCGCTCCACCGTGGCCGTGGCCACCGGCGCGAGCTTGAGTTCCGCCAGCGCGCGGGTCACGCCGTCGAGCCCCGCCTTGCCGTAGGCGTCGTTCTGGTGGAACACCGCGATCTTCTGCAGGCCCAGATTGGTCAGCTGGCGGACGATGAGCGCGGTTTCGTCGTAGTACGAGGCGCGCACATGAAAGATCAGCCGGTTGAACGGCTGGCGCAGCGCCTCGGCACCCGTGAAGGGGCCAAAAAACGGCACCCGCTCCTTGGTGAAGATCGGCAGGGCTGCAAGGCTGGTGGGCGTGCCGATATAGCCAAACAGGGCAAACACATCTTCGGCAATGAGCTTGCGGGTGTTTTCGGCGCAGCGGTCGGGCTCGTAGCCATCGTCCATGGTGCGGATTTCGATCGTGCGCTTGCCCACGCCGCCCTGCGCGTTGAGCTGGTCAAAATACAGCTTGGCACCCAGGTTGAACTGCACGCCCAGCTGGGCTGCGGGGCCCGTGAAGGCGGCAGACTGGCCGAGCACGATGCGGCCTTCGCTCTGGGCGTGTGCCAGGTGAAAGCCCCCGAGCGCGGCGGCACCCAGGCCAACGGAAAACTGCCTGCGTCCCAAGCCCTTGTGGTTCATGGTGAAATCCTGTCTATCTGAAAGTAAAACGGTTGCCACTGCAAGGCATGGCCCTTGGGGGCCGGAACACGGACAGCGCCAGTGCCGACGCCCGCAACCATGATTCCGCCTGCTCACGGCGCTCTGTAACCGCAGCGGTGGTGCGCCTTGGTAATAACCCTAAGTGTACTGACCGTTACCCCACAGCAATAGCCATGCCCATTTCGCCCACCCACCCATCGGCAGATTCCTCCACCGTACGGGGCGCGTGCCCCCACGACTGCCCGGACACCTGCGCGCTGCTGACCACCGTGGAAAACGGCATCGCCACCCGCGTGCAAGGCAACCCCGCACACTCCCACACCGACGGCGTGCTGTGCGCCAAGGTGAGCAAATACACCGAACGCACCTACCACGCCGAGCGCATCCTCACACCGCTCAAACGCACGGGTGCCAAGGGCAGCGGGCAGTTCACCCCGGTCAGCTGGGACGAGGCACTGACGGACATCGCACAGCGCCTGAAGGCCATCGCCGCACGCGCGCCCGAGGCCATCCTGCCCTACAGCTACGCCGGCACCATGGGCATGGTGCAGGGTGAGAGCATGGACCGGCGCTTTTTCCACCAGCTGGGCGCATCGCAGCTCGACCGCACCATCTGCGCGTCGGCCGGGGCCGAGGCGCTCACGCAGACGCTGGGCGGCAAGGTGGGCATGAAGGTGGAGTTTTTCGCCGAATCGCAGCTCATCCTGATCTGGGGCAGCAACTCCATTGGCAGCAACCTGCACTTCTGGCGCTACGCGCAGCAGGCCAAACGCAACGGCGCCAAGCTGGTGTGCATCGACCCGCGCAAGAGCGAGACGGCCGACAAATGCCATGAGCACATCGCCCTGCGCCCGGGCACCGACGCCGCGCTGGCCCTGGCGCTGATGCACGAACTGATCACGCACAACTGGCTGGACCACGACTACATCGCCCACCATACGCTGGGCTGGGAACCGCTGCGCGAACGCGCCCTGCAATGGCCACCCGAACGCGCGGCCGAGGTCTGCGGCATTCCGGTAGAACAGATTCGTCAGCTGGCCAGGGACTATGGCACCACGAAGCCCGCCGCCATCCGCCTGAACTACGGCATGCAGCGTGTGCGCGGCGGCGGCAATGCCGTGCGCGCCGTGGCCTGCCTGCCCGCGCTCACCGGTGCCTGGCGCCACCGCGCGGGCGGCATGCTGCTGTCGAGCTCCGGTCAGTTCCCCGTGCAGCGCGCGGTGCTGCAGCGGCCCGACCTGATGCCTCAACGGACAACGGGTGGTACGGCCCGCACCCTCAACATGGTCACCATTGGCGACGACCTGCTGCGCGAGGCCGCGCCCGCCTTCGGCCCGAAGGTGGAGGCCATCGTGGTCTACAACAGCAATCCCGTGGCCGTGGCGCCCGACTCGGGCAAGGTGGTGCAAGGCTTTGCGCGCGAAGACCTGTTCACCGTGGTGCTGGAGCACTTCAAGACCGACACGGCCGACTACGCCGACTACATCCTGCCCGCCACCACACAACTCGAACACTGGGACGTGCACCTGAGCTACGGCCACACCGACGTAGTGCTCAACCGCCCCGCGATCGCGCCGCAGGGCCAGGCGCGCAGCAATGCGCAGATCTTCCGCGACCTGGCGGCGCACATGGGCTTCACCGAGCCCGGCTTTGCCGACAGCGACGAGGCCCTGTGCCGCCAGGCGTTTGGCGATGCGGTGGACTACGCACTGCTTGAAAGCCAAGGCTTTGCCACGCTGGCGCTGCCCGATGCGCCGTTCGCCGAAGGCAACTTCCCATCACCCTCTGGAAAGTGCGAGTTCTACAGCGCCCGCCTGGCCGCGCAGGGCCTGGACGGCCTGCCCGACCACCTGCCCAACTACGAACTGCAGGGCACGGACGCCCGCTACCCGCTGGCCATGATCTCGCCGCCCGCGCGCAACTTCTTGAACTCCACGTTTGTGAACGTGCAGAGCCTGCGCACCATCGAGGGCCGCCCGCTGCTCGAAATCCACCCCGACGACGCCGAAGCGCGGGGCATCGCCAACGACGCCGTGGTGCGCGTGTTCAACGACCGGGGCAGCTACCTGTGCCACGCCGCCGTCTCGCGCCGCGCAAGGCCCGGTGTGGTCAACGGCCTGGGCATCTGGTGGCGCAAGCTGGGGCTGAACGGCACCAACGTGAACGAGGTGACCAGCCAGGCACTGACCGACCTGGGCCGCGCGCCCACGTTCTACGACTGTCTGGTGGAAGTGGAGGCCAGCGCAGTGGATGCACCGGCGCCGGCCTCTGCCTGATAGCAGCTTCACAACGCCGACGGGCGGGTGCGGATTGCCTGGCTGGTTGGATGCGTCGGATTGGCCCCAAACCGTTCGGGCTGAGCCTGTCGAAGCCAGGGCTCCGATGCAGCACCCAGAAACGCAAAATTGATAGCTGCCAGCGCGTATACATCAAGCCCCACAAGCCAATCTGGCTTGAATTGTTCTTCACCGTTGCAGTAGAGCACGGCTCCATGAAAGGGGCCCAAGCCCCTTTTTCTTTGCGTTGGTCACTTGCCCAGTTGGCTGAGCAAAGCCTTTGCGCCCGGCTCCGACGATGCCGGGTTCTGCCCCGTGATCAGCGCACCATCGGTCAGCACATGGGGTGCCCAGTCGGTGCCTTTGGAATAGTGTCCACCGTTGGCCTTGAGCATGTCTTCCACCAGAAACGGCACGATGTGCGTCAGCTGCACGGCCTCTTCTTCGCTGTTGGTGAAGCCGGTCACTTGCTTGCCCTTGACCAGCGGCGACCCGTCGGGCGCCTTGGCGTGGCGCAGCACGCCGGGCGCGTGGCATACCAGCGCCAGCGGCTTGCCGGCCGCAAAGGTCTTTTCAATGAGCGCGATGGACTGCGCGTCTTCCGCCAGGTCCCACAGCGGGCCGTGGCCGCCGGGGTAGAACACGGCATCAAAGTCCTCGGCCTTCACGCTGGACAGCGGCACGGTGCTGGCCAGCTGTTTTTGCGCCTCGGCATCGGCCTTGAAGCGGCGCGTTGCGTCGGTCTGGGCGTCTTCGTCGTCGCTCTTGGGGTCCAGCGGAGGCTGGCCGCCGCGGGGCGACGCGAGCGTGATCTGCGCGCCGGCATCCTTGAACACGTAGTACGGTGCTGCAAACTCTTCCAGCCAGAATCCGGTCTTTTTGCCGGTGTCGCCCAGTTGGTCGTGGGACGTCAGAACCATGAGGATGTGTGCCATGGAGGTCGCTTTCGTTAGGGGTTGATGTGAAACACCAAACTGGCACCGTACCAGCCACAAGGCCCGTTGTCCCGCAATGCCGGCAGGTTTGCGGCATTGGCTTACAGCATGGCGCTGCCGCGCGTTCCGCACCCATCGCAGTTCAACGCAGGTGCCGCGCCAGAAAGTGCGCCACAGGTCGGGGAAGCACGCCTCAGCCCGGTCCGCTGTGACCGCACCTTGAAACCAACGCGGTGCGGCGACGCCGTATCACTTCAATTTTGATAGCTGTCAGCGCATATCCATCCATCGCCAGAGGCCATTTTCATCCCTATTTTCCAGCGCCACGGCCGAATCGCGGCGCCTCTCCAGGCCGCATTCGAACGGGCTTTGCACAAAGGCGGTACGGTCATCCACGCAAGTACCAAACACGTATTCGGGGTACAGGTAGTCGTCGCCAAAGCGCATCAGGTCGAGTGGCATGGTGCGCAGCACCGGCTTGCGCCCCTGCACGGCCACGGCCATGTAGTCCGTCCATACCGGCAGTGCCTGCGTGCCGCCGGTGTGCCGGCCCAGGCTGCGCGGCTGGTCGTAGCCCATCCACACGACCGAGGCCACGCCCGACGAGTAGCCTGCAAACCACACGTCGCGCGCGTCGTTGGAGGTGCCGGTCTTGCCCGCCACGTCGGGGCGGCCCAGCGCCCTGGCGCGCCTGCCGGTGCCGTGCTCGACCACGTCGCGCAGCATGCTGTCGAGCACGAAGGCGTTGCGCTCGGACACCACGGCGGCGCGGGGCGATGACCCTTGCGCCTCGTACAGCACCTCGCCGCCGCGCTCGCTCACGGTGCGGATCAGCCGGGGCTGTACCAGCGTGCCACCATTGGCAAACACGGCGTAGGCCTGCGTCAGCTGCAGTGGCGTGACTGCGCCCGCGCCCAGCGCCAGCGGCAGCCGGGCCGGGTTGAGCGCGGGGTCAAAACCAAAGCGGGTGGCGAACTGCTGCACATACTGCACTCCGGCCGCTTCCATCAGGTTGACCGCCACCATGTTCTTGGAACGCACCAGGCCGCGCCGCGCGGAAATGAAACCTTCGTAATTGCCACCATAGTTGCGCGGGCTCCAGGCGGCGCGACCGCGTGCGGCGGGGGTGACCACGCGCTGCGTATCGTCGACCAGCGTGCCCGGTGCATAGCCCTTCTCCAGCGCGGCAGAGAAGATGAACGGCTTGAAGGTGGAGCCGGGCTGACGCAGGGCCTGCACCGCATGGTCGAACTGGTTCAGTGCGTGGTCGAAGCCGCCCGCGAGCGCCAGAATCTCCCCGGTGTCCGTGTCCATGGAGACCAGCGCCCCTTCCATGCCGGGCAGCTGCGCAAGGCTCCACTGCTGGCGTGCGTCGGCCACCACGCGAATCACCGCGCCCGATGAAATGCGCCGCTGCGTGGGCGTATCGGGCGCCAAGGCCTCGCGGGCGCTGGCAGTCAGGCGGCTGCGCGGAATCTGCACGCGCGTGCCGTCGCGCAGCAGCGCAGAAATGCCGCCCGCCTGCGACGCCTCGCGCACCAGGGCCACCCGCAGTTCACCGCTGTCCCGGTACGGCGCCAGCGCTGCACTCAGGGCCCGGGGGTGGCCGTTTCGGGCGGCCTCGGTGTGCGATAAGCGTGCCTCGGGGCCCGCATAGCCCTGCGACGCCTGCGCGCGCAGCAGCCCGGCGCGCAGCGCGCGCGTGGCGGCCTGCTGCTCTGCCAGGCGCAGGGTGGTGACCACATCCAAGCCCAGCGAATACGCCGCTTCTCCAAACCGGTCCACCACCATCTTGCGCGCTTGTTCCACGGCAAACGCTGCGGCAGGGTCGATGGAACGTGGCTGCGTGCGCAAAGCGAGCACCTCGGCACTGGCCGCGTCGTAAGCGGCGGTGTCCAGGTAGCCCAGCGCGTGCATGCGCTGCAGGATGTATTGCTGGCGCACGGTGGCGCGTTCGCGGTTGGCCACCGGGTTGTAGGCCGAAGGCGCCTTGGGCAGGCCGGCCAGCATCGCGGCCTCGGCCACTGTCAGCTCGTCCAGCGTCTTGTCGAAGTACACCGACGCGGCCGCTGCAAACCCGTAGGCCCGCTCGCCCAGGTAGATCTGGTTCATGTACAGCTCCAGGATCTTGTCCTTGCTGTACATGGCCTCCAGCTTGTAGGCCAGCAGGATCTCCATGAGCTTGCGGCTGTAGGTTTTGACACGGCTCAGAAAGAACACCCGCGCCACCTGCATGGTGATGGTGCTCGCGCCCTGGGCGTGCTCGCCAGACACCACATTGCGCAGCGCAGCGCGCGCCAGGCCGGTGAAGTCCACCGCGCCGTGCTCGTAAAACCGCGCATCCTCAATCGCCAGCAGCGCCTGGCGCACGTGCGCCGGTATGTGGCCAATGGGCACGAAATCGCGGCGCTCTTCGCCGAACTCCGCCAGCAGGCTGCCGTCGGCGGCATAAATGCGCAGGGGCAACATGGGGTCGTAGTCGGCCAGGTGGTCTACCGTGGGTAACTGTTGCCACAGCAGGTGCAGCACCCAGGCCCCACCGGCGCTGCCGGCCAGCACCAGACCGGCCAGGAAGCCGCAGAGAAATTTGAGCGCCGAGCGCTTATTGGGCGCCACGGCAGGCGCGGCAGCAGAGGGTGATGAAGACATCCAGAGGGATTTCGGGCTGAGCAGTACCCGTCGATGACGGGCCTGCGGCGCCTCTCCCCCTGTCCTTGGTACCTGAGAGTTTCAGCTGCGGTGGCAGCCAGCCCCTTCGGTGGGCCCCCGCCCGCGTTGCGCAGTGCGGCGGCCTCTCTCCAGTCGGCGATGGTCTCTTGCGGTCCGGTGTGCCTGAGCGATGATGGGAGTTTGCGCCTTCGGCGGGGGCGGTGCCGCCCCTCTCTCCCGCAAGATAAGGGTTTACTCTAACCCACGCGCACAAACCAAACCCGGCCCCAAGGGTATTGACGGCCCTGGGCGGGCCGCTTACAGGGCGGCTTCGAGGATGCGACGGCTCACGGCGGGCGTGATCTCGCGCTGCTCGCCCAGCTGCACCATGCCATGCGCTTCGAGCTGCGCCACCACGGTGGTGACCACCTCGGCACCCAGACCGTAGCCCGACAGGCGCGTGGCGATGCCCATGCTTTCAAAGAAATCACGCGTGCGCTCGATGGCGGCGGTGATGCGCTCGTCGTCGGTGCCCGTGGTGATGCCCCACACGCGCTCGCCGTACTGCAAGAGCTTTTCGCGCTTGGCCACCCGGCGCTCGTTGAGCAGCGCGGGCAGCACGATGGCCAAGGTGCGCGCGTGGTCGATGCCGTGCAACGCGGTCAGCTCGTGGCCGATCATGTGCGTGGCCCAGTCCTGCGGCACGCCGGCGCCGATGAGGCCGTTGAGCGCCATGGTGGCGGCCCACATCAGGTTGGCGCGGTCGTCATACACCGGCTCTTGTGCTGTCAGCAGGCGCGGGCCCACCTCGATCAGCGTCTGCAGGATGCCTTCGGCAAAACGGTCCTGCACGGGCGCGTTGACCGGGTAGGTCAGGTACTGCTCCACCGTGTGCACAAACGCATCCACCACGCCATTGGCCAGCTGCTGGGGCGGCAGGGTGTAGGTCTTGGTGGGGTCGAGCACCGAGAACTGCGGGTAGGTGTGCCGGCTGCTGAAAGGCAGCTTGGCCCCCTTGGCGCGGTGGGTGATGACGCTGCCGCTGTTCATCTCCGAGCCTGTGGCGGGCAGCGTGAGGACAGCACCAAACGGCAGCGCACTCTTCACGTTGCGGCCGTATTTTTCAAGGATTGACCAGGGCTCCCCCTCCAGCGGAACGGCGGCCGCGATGAACTTGGTGGCGTCGATCACCGAGCCGCCGCCCACGGCCAGCAAAAAGTCAAACCCGCCCTCGCGGATCTGCGCCACGGCCTTCATGCAGGTCTCGTAACTCGGGTTGGGCTCGATGCCGCTGAAGGTGGCGTGCTGGCGCTCGCCCAGCGCGGCGCGCACTTCGGTCAGCGTGCCGGTCTTTTCGGCGCTGGCGCCACCCACGAGGATCAGCACCTTGGCGGCAGCGGGCACGAGCTTGGCCAAGTCGGCAATGCGGCCTTGGCCGAAGGCGATGTGGGTGGGGTTGTGGAAGTCGAAATTCAGCATGGGATGAGTGTTTCTGGTGGGGGCTGCCTGCAGGGCGCTTGCCGCTGGCGGGCCGGGAACAACGATTGTGCGGCGCCGCCACGCGGAGCACCCGTCACACGCGCGATAACCCCACGGGTGCCGCCGTGCCACTGCGCCATTCAAAATACTGTCTATATACACAGTATTCGGGTATAAATCGGGACACCATTTTTTGGAGGAGCCCCTGCCCATGCTGGACCACATGACTTTCCGCGTGACCGACATCGCCCGCGCCAAGGCGTTTTACAGCGCCGCCCTGGCGCCATTGGGTTACACCCTTTGTTTTGAAGGCAACTACGGCGCCAACATGCTGGGCCTTGCCTACGCAGACCCGTCCGAGCCGGATGGCAAGAAGGCCGATGTGTGGTTCATCGACGGCCCCTCGCCGTACGGTGGTCCACCAGCCACCGCAGGCTGCCACCTGGCGTGGCGCGCCCAAAGCCGCGCACAGGTGGACACTTTCTACGCCGCCGCCATCGCCGCCGGGGGCAAGGACAACGGGGCCCCGGGCCTGCGGCCCGACTACCACGCGCACTACTACGGCGCGTTTGTCATTGACCCGGAAGGCAACAACGTAGAGGCGGTGTGCCACCTGCCAGGGTAAGGCAGGCCGGCGGCGCCCGAAGTGGGCGCATTTCTGACCCCTGCGCCCGTGGACCTGCCGTTGCCAGACCACCGGGTGCGTCCCGCATCGGGAGATGCGGCAGCACCGCTGCGCAAAGGGTCAATCCAGCTTCACCCCCGCCGCCTTGATGATCTCGCCCCAGCGCTTGGACTCGGCCCGCGCCATGGTGCGGAACTGCTCGGGCGTGCCGGGCAGGGCTTCCATGCCGAAGTCGTTCATGCGCTTGACCACGGCGGGATTGAGCAGGGCCTTGTTCAGGTCGGCGTTCAAACGCGTGGTGATCGCGGCGGGCAAACCGGCGGGCGCGAGGATGCCCTGGAAGGCGAACACTTCGGTATCGGGCACGCCCGCTTCGGCCAGGGTGGGCACGTCGGGCAATGCGGCCACGCGCTTGGACGAGCCGATGGCCAGGGCACGCACCTTGCCCGACTGGATCACGGGCAGGCCGGCCGCCAGGTCGAGGAACATGCACGGCACCTGGCCGCCCATCACGTCCTGCATGGCGGGCGCTGCACCGCGGTAGGGGATGTGCGTGAGGAAGGTCTTGGTGCGGTTCTTGAACATCTCCATCGCCAGGTGGTGCGGCGAGCCGTTGCCGGGCGATGCGTAGTTGAGCTTGCCGGGGTTGGCGCGGGCATAGGCCAGAAATTCCTTCACCGTCCTGGCTTCAAACGATGGGTGCACCACCAGCGCCAGCGGAAAGCGGCTGATGCCACCCACGTAGGTGAAGTCCTTTTCAGGATTGAACGGCAGCTTGGTGAACAGGTGCTCGTTGTAGGCCAGGATGGCGTTGTCGGCCGACATGAAGGTGTTGCCGTCGGGCTTGGCCGTGGCCACGGCCTGGCCGCCGATGTTGGTGGAGGCGCCGGGGCGGTTGTCCACCACGATCTGCTGGCCCAGCGTCTGGCGCATGGCCTCGGCCACGGTGCGGGCCAGCACGTCGGTACCGCCACCGGCAGGGTACGGCACAACCCAGCGCAGGGGTTGGTCGGGCCAGGTGGATTGAGCAGCGGCCCAGGGTGCTGCGGTGGTGGCGCCTGCGGCGGCCAGGGCGGACAAGAGGGTGCGGCGTTGCATGAAAGTTGTCTCCTTGAAAATACTACTAAATTGATAGCTGTTAGCGCTTATCCAGAAAGCGCTGTAGCCATTTTTTGCTTGTTCGTCTGGTCACCCTTGCGCGCGTCGATGGAAACCGGCGCGTGCCAAGGCCAGCGCCACCGTGGAACTGGCTCCGCCAGGCCACGGGTGGCGTCCCCCTGAGGGGGATGACGCCGAAGGCGGCTCAGGGGGCTGCGATGCCTTGGTCAATGGCACCAAAGATGCTGGCGCCGTCCTTGCCCTTGACCTCGATGCGGATGGTGTCGCCGAACTTCATGAACTCGGTGCTCGGCTTGCCGTCCTGGATGGTTTCGATGCAGCGCTTTTCGGCAATGCAGCTGTAGCCCTTGGGCCATTCGGTGCGGCCGTTGGCGTCCGTCACGCCCTTGTTGCTCACGGTGCCGCTGCCGATGATGGAGCCGGCGCGCACATTGCGCGTCTTGGCGACGTGGGCAATGAGCTGGCCGAAGTGGAAGGTCATCTCGGGACCGGCGTCGCACATGCCCACCTTGCGGCCGTTCCAGGTGGATTGCACGGTGAGGTGCAGGCGGCCGTGGTCCCAGGCGTCGCCCAGCTCGTCCAGTGTGACGGCCACTGGGCTGAAGGCGGTTGCGGGCTTGCTCTGGAAGAAGCCAAAACCTTTGGCCAGCTCCGCAGGGATGAGGTTGCGCAGGCTCACGTCGTTGGCAATCATCACCAGGCGGATGCCGTCCAGCGCCTGCTCTGGCGTGGCGCCCATCTTCACGTCGCCGGTCACCACGGCAATTTCGGCCTCGAAGTCGATGCCCATGGCTTCGCTGGGCACCACCACGTCGTCGCAGGGGCCGATGAAATCATCGCTGCCGCCCTGGTACATCAGCGGGTCGGTATAGAAGCTTTCGGGCACCTCGGAGTTGCGCGCCTTGCGCACCAGCTCCACATGGTTGATGTAGGCCGAGCCGTCGGCCCACTGGTAGGCGCGCGGCAGCGGGGCCATGCACTGGGCCGGGTCGAAGGGGAACGCGTGGCGCGCGCGGCCGCTGTTGAGCTGGTCATACAGGTCCTGCAGCTGGGGCGAGATGAAGCCCCAGTCGTCCAGCACCTGCTGCATCTTGCTGGCAATGCCGGTCGCATAATGGGCCGTGCCCAGGTCGCGGGAGACGACAACCAGCTGGCCGTCGCGCGAGCCGTCTTTGTAGGTAGCAAGTTTCATGGTGGCAGAACCTTCGGTCTCAAGGGATTTGAGGGATTGGGGGCATCACCCAGCACTAATTACGCTTGGGTAAATTGATTTAACTAAACAAAACTCTTAAATTTTAGTGCACATGGACAAAGAACGTGCAGGAATTCAGTCGGTGGAGGTGGGGTTTGCCCTGCTGGAAGGGCTGACGCGCTCGCGCGGGCCCTTGATGCTCAGGGATTTGGCGGCTTCGGCCGGCATGAGCGCGGCCAAGGCGCACCGGTATCTGGTGAGTTTTCAGCGCCTGGGCCTGGTCACGCAGGACCCCCGCACCGCGCGCTACGACCTGGGGCCCGCCGCGCTCAAGCTGGGGCTGGCCTCGCTGGCGCGACTGGACGCCGTGCGCCTTGCGCGCGAGCGCATGCCCGAGCTGATGGAGAGCATCGGCCACACGCTGGCGCTGGCCGTGTGGGGCAACCATGGCCCCACCATCGTGCACTGGGAGGAGTCGCCCCAGGCCGTCACCGCCAACCTGCGCCTGGGCGACGTGATGCCGCTGCTGTCGTCAGCCACCGGCCGCTGTTTTGCGGCTTTCATGTCGCCTGACGTGGTGGCCCCGCTGCTCAAGGAGGAACTGGCCCGCGCCGTGAAGATGCGCCGCACCGACCTGCCCGCCACCATGGCCGAGGTGCACGCGCTGCTGGACGAGGTGCGCAAACGGGGGGCCGCGCGGGTGGTGGATACCTTGCTGCCTGGCATCGTGGCGTTTTGCGCGCCGGTATTTGATTCAGACGGGCACCTGGAGCTGGGGATCACCACCCTCGGCTCGATTGCCACCTTCGACCCCGAATGGGGCGGCGCCATCGACGCCCCGCTGCGTGCGGCCGCCGCCCGGCTGTCCAGCGACCTGGGCGCGGGCAGCGCCTGACCACGCCCCTGGCACGCAGGCCGATGCCGCGCCGCGCCCTCCTGACCATCACCGCGCTGGTGCTGGCGCTGCACTGGCTGGTGCTGGGCGGCATCCCGCTGGCGTGGGACACCAGCCCGGCCCCCACCGCTGGCAAGGTGTTCAGCACCCGCAGCATCGCCCTGCCGCCGCCCCCCGCGGCACCGGTGGCCGCAGTTGCCGCTGTGGCTGCCGTGGCGCCTGCACCGGTTGCTGCCAAGCCGCGGCCCGCCCCGCGCCCCCGGCCACCCGCACGCCCCACGCCGCAGCAAACCGCCGCCGAGGCGCCCTCCCCTGCAGCGCCCGCTCTGCCCGAATCCCCGTCGGAGCCGGATGCTGCAGGCGCCAGCCCTGTGGAACGCGCGACGCATGACGGTGATGTCTCACCGGTGGCCCAGGCAGAGCCGGTGGCCACTGCGCCCGCGCCTGCCGCATCAGCGCCGGGCGCGCCCGCTTCGGTGCCCGAACCCGCAGAACCCGCCGCAGGGGTGGACATAGCCGCCCCGGGGGCTGGCGCGGGCACGCCCGCCAGCACAGCGCCCCCGCCGGTGCGGCTGCCCCCCTCCACCCGGCTGGCGTTTGACGTGAACGGGCAGGCCAAGAAATTTGCCTACAGCGCGCGCGCCGAGCTGCTGTGGCAGCACGACGGGAGCCGTTACGAGGCGCGGCAGGAGATCAGCGCGTTTCTGGTCGGCACCCGGGCCCAGCGCAGCGCGGGCGCCGTCACCGCGCAGGGGCTGCTGCCGGAGCGGTTCTCGGACCGGGCGCGCAGCGAGCAGGCGGCGCACTTCGACTACACCAAGGGCCGCGTCACCTTCAGTGCCAACACGCCAGAGGCCCCGGCCGCGCCGGGCGTGCAGGACCGCCTGAGCGTCTTCATCCAGCTGGGCGCCCTGCTCGCCGCCGATCCGGGCCGCTTCGTGCCCGGCACGCGGATCACGCTCAACACCGTGAGCGCACGCAGCGCCGACCGCTGGACCTTCACCATCGAAGGGCCCGAAACCCTCGAACTGCCCGTGGGCACCACACCCACCCTCAAGCTGCAGCGCCTGCCCCGCAAGGACTATGACCAGAAAGCCGAATTGTGGGTGGCCCCCGCGCTGGGCTACCTGCCGGTGCGCATCCGGCTGACCCAGGCCAATGGGGACTACGCCGACTTGCAGCTGCGCTCCAGCAGCCCGCCCTGACCACGCGCCCGCTTGCCATGCACGGGGTGTTGCGCCCAGACGCCATCCGGGCAAAAAAGCCCCGCGAACCCGGCGTGCCCCGTTTTTCATGAAATACTGCATCGCAGCAGGGGACAAAAGCCGTGGTTTACCTAAGAACCTGTTCAAAGTCTTTTTGGAGTTGCACAAGTACCTTACCGGGATGGGATGCAAGGCGCGGTGAGCCGCCAATAGCCCGGCTATTGGCAAGCGCCGCAACGCCGCAGACCGCCCGGCAAGGCACTTGCCCGAAGGGTTGGAGTGAAATCGGGCGATTGAACGCCCCGGCTGCTTGCATGGGCACGAGCCCATGCGGCGCATCCGAAGCTTCCACTCATCCCGATTGCACTCCAATGCAATCTCCAAAAAGACTTTGAACAGGTTCTAAGGCCCTTGAACTCTGCCCACCCGCTGTCATCTGACATCTATATCGACAAGGGGAACACGATGCACATGCTCTACGACTCAGAATCCTTCGTGGTGGTCCATATGCTGCCTGACGCCGTGGAGAAAAAGAGCACCCCGGTGCTCAACGACACCGCACCCGCCGCTCCCCAGCTTGCGCGCCATGGCTTTGAAATCGTGGACAAGCGCTCCGGCAAGGAGGTCTACCTGGACGGATCCTGGGCCGAGATGTTCCAGGAACAGATCCTGGCCTGGCAGCGCGACACGCCGACGCAGGAAGAAGTGGAAGATGCGCTGGACCGCTATGCCGGGCTGGCGCAGAACCCGGTCGTGGTGCATTAACAGCGACACCCCCCTGAGCCGCTTCGCGGCTTTCCCCCGCTCTTGCTACGCTGCGCTGCGCGGGCAGGGGGACGACGCCCTCGCTGCGGGGCGGCCCTTGCCAGGGTCCCTGGCGTTGGGGCGTGCCAGTTTTGCCGCGCGGCTCCTCTTCTCACACGCTTCAAGGTGCCTTTTTTTCGTCCCTTGGATAGATCCGCCGGTACAGCGGGTCCACCAGCATCAGCACCGCAATCAGCCGGCACACCTGGAACGCCGTGACCACCGGCACACCCAGCTGCAGCACCTTGGCGGTGATGGCCATCTCGGTGATGCCGCCCGGCGAGGTGCCCAGCAGCAACGTCACCCAGGGCAGCCCGGTGGCCCATGCCAGCGCCCCGGCAAACAGTGCGCACACCGCCATGAGCGCCAGGGTGCCCACGGCCACCGTGGCCAGCCAGCGGGGCGCGGTGCGCAGGAAATCCCTGCGAAAGCGCACGCCCAGGCTCACCCCGATCACGAGCTGGGCCGCATTGACCAGCCCCTGGGGCACCGCCGACAGGCTCAGGCCCGCCATGGTGAGGCCCATGGACACCAGCATCGCACCCATGAACCAGGGGTTGGCGCGGCCCAGCCGGTCCATCAGCAACGCCCCGGCACCGGTCAGTACCGCCATCAGCGCCAGCCCGGGCCCGTTCACCACCCGCAGCGTGGGCGGCAGGATATCGAGGCCGTGCAGTCCACTGAACTGCAGCGCAAACGGAATCGTCACCGTGACGATGAGCAGGCGCAGGCTGTGGCTGGCGGCGACCAGGTCGGTGCGGGCGTTCTCGCGCTCGGAGAGCAGCGTCATCTCCGACGCGGCACCAATGGCCCCCGCAAAGTAGCTGGTGGCGCGCAGCATGGGGGCGGGCACGCCGTGCATGCGCGGCGCGTGCACCCGGTACAGCCATGCCCCGAAAAGCCAGCCCAGGAACAGCGCCCACACGATGCCCAGCACAATGCCCCACCACAAGCCGCCAATCAGCACGACCACCTCCGGCGTGAAATACAGGCCGAGTGCTGCGCCGATGGTCCACTGCCCCGCGTTGCGCAACGGGCCCCAGCTTTCCGTGGGGCCGCCCACGATCGACACGACCGACGTGGCCAGCAGGGGCCCGATCATCCAGGGCAAAGGCGTGTGCAGCGCCTCACACAGTGCTGCGGCACCCCAGGCCAGCGCCAGGGTGGCCAGGGTGCGAATGACAAAGGACGGGCGAATACGGAACACGGCAAGGCAAGGCGAAGCTGGCAAGCCGCCGAGTATGGCGCGCGCGCCCTGCAGTGAAGCCCCCGCCGTGCTGCCCGGATGGCATGCCGGGCATCGCCGAACAGCAGGGTCAGCGGTACCGGGCAGTGGCTGAGAATTTCAAGCCAAATTGGCCTCTAGCGCTTATCAGCAAAGCGCCAACAGCTATCATTTTGATACCGACACAGCCCCACGCCGGGCGGCCATCTCCTGCCCCATGGCGGCGAGGGCCTGCGGGGCCAGCAGTGCGCCAGCAGTGGGGTAGGCCAGTCCCTCTTCGGCGGCAATGTGCGCGCCGTAACGCCCGGCAAACCGGTCGAGGGCGGCCTCGTCGTCAGCGCTGAAGGCGCAGGCAGCCCCGTCGGCAAGGGCCTGCAGGCACCCACGGGCCGCCGCCCAGTCGGTCGTCATCGCAACATGGTCTTGCTGCAGTTGCTGCACAAGGGCGCGAACATCGGGCGGTGCCTGGGCCAGAAGCAGCGGAAACACATGCAGCTCCTCGTCCTGGTGGTGCAGTGGCGCCGCAATGTCGAAGTACCGCAGCACATCGCGCGCGGCCTGCCGGGCGTCGTCATCGGCACCGTGCTCGCGCACGTGGGTGCGCAACCGGCCCAGCAGGCCCAGCGTGCGCTGGACGCGTTCATGGCAGGCTTCCAGCATGGCAAAGGGCTGCTCGAACCCCACGGCGGGCGCACTGAACCCCGGCACGTGCTTTGCTGATGCAGACACAGGCGCGGGCACGGGTACGGAAACCGAAGCAGGGATGGACGCCATGGCCCGATTCACCCAAACCGCACCGGTTGGCCCTGGCGGTCAAACGGAATGTAGGCGCCATGGGCGCCGGCCTTGATGGAATCCACCATGCGCTGCAGCGGTGCTTCGGCATCGGCGCTGGTGGGCGCCTTGTTCAGGGTGCCCGACATCGCAGCCGCAAACACCATGGCCCAGTCGTGGCCGGGCGCCGTGAACTGGCGCGCTTCCTCCACCAGCGCAGCGAAGGATGGCAGCTCCTGCGGCGTCTTGTCCACGCACATCAGCGGCACCAGCGCCCCGCCCTGCCCGGCTTCAAAGCGTGCGCGCTGCGCAGGGGTGGCGTCGTCGGGCAGTTCCACCGCTGCAAAAACAAACAGAAGGCGCTGGGGTTCTGGCTGCATGCGTGCGGCCTGGAGCAAATCGTCAAAGCTGGAAATATCCATGAACAAGTCTCGCAGTCGGGGAATAGGAGGAAAGCAGGAAAAAAAAGGAAATCAGAAACCAGGCACTACGCCGTGCTGGGCATCCAGCGTGCTGACATAGGCCTCAGCGGGCGGCCGCGCGCGCGCAGCCTTGCGTGAATGTACGGTGCCGATGCTGATGAAGCACAGCGCATGCTCTGACGGGGCGAGCCGGAACAGCGCACGCAGGCTGGCCGACTTGAGCGCCTTGCCGCTGGTCAATGCCGAACCATAGCCCTGGGCCGTGGCCATGAGCAGCATGTTCTGCACGGCGCAACCCGCGGAAACCGTGCGCTCTGCCAGGTCGATGTCGGCATCGCCACGCGCGGCATCGACCACGGCGAGCAGCAACACCGGAGCGCGGTAGGCCTTTTCGCGCGCCTGCTCGGCCTGCACGGTCGTAGCGCCAGGGTCGCGCTCCAGCAACGCCTGGGCAAACACCTCGGCCAGCGGCGGGCGCGAGGCTTGCGGAACCACGATGAAACGCCAGGGCAGGATCTGGCCGTGGTCGGGCGCATGGGCCGCCGCCCCCAGAATCTGGGCCAGCTCGGTGGTGCCCGGGCCCGGGGCGCCCAGGCGCTTGGGCAAGATGGTCTGGCGCGACTGGATCAACGCTGCCGCCATGCCCGCCACATCGTCAGCCACCGGCGGGCGTGCAGCCGGGGGCAGTGTTTTTGCAGCGGGGCTCAGAGGCCAGGGAATGACAGCCATTTCAGCTCCTGGAAAAGTCTTAGCCCGGGCGACCATCGGCCCGCAGGCAGCCATACCACCGGCCAAGGCGTGTACCCCAGACCCCCATGGTGCCAGCCCACAGCACCGCAGCCAACGGCAGGAGCCAGAGCGTGACAGCGCCGGGAACACCGGGCACCGTAGCGGCAATCCGCAGCACGGTGCACACCTGCAGCAGCCAGAACAGCGACCACGCAATGCGGTCGGCCACCAACGCGCGGCCGCTGTGGCCGCAGGAGACCCGCGTGACCATGGCCAGCATCAGCGAGGCCAGGCACCCCATGGTGAGCCCATGCAGCGCCCCCAGCGCCAGACCGCCCAGGCCCAGCCCCCAGGCCAGCCACTGCGCCGCGCCCCCGAGCAGAAAAGCAACCCCCAGCCACAGAAATCCGATGTGCAGCATGGCCAGCAACTTGTTCTTGAGGCTTTGCACCAGCCCCCACACCACGGCAAGCCAGATCAGGATACCCCCCACCGCCAGTTGCAGCGTGCCATGCAACAGCCCCCAGACAGGCCCCGCCCGGCTGGCGGAAACTCCCGCCCACTCCAGCCACGCGGCCAGCACCTGCATCAACGCTGCCGCCAGCATGAGCCACAGCACCCAGAACGGCCGCCAGGACTGCACCATGGGCATGGCGCTGGACGTGAAGAACGGGATCATGCGGTGCGCCACCGTCACATACACCACGACCACAAACCCCCAGAGCCCCGTGAACACCCAGACGCGCGCCAGCGCCCCCTGCCCGCCGACCAGGCTCAGCCACAAACCCGCCAGGCTGACGGACCCCAGCGCACACGCACAGGCAATCACACGCGCGTGCAGCTGGTCTTGCGCCCGGCTCAACCGCACAAGGCCCCAGAACCGCGCGCTCATCCACAACAGCCCCGCGCACGCCAGCGCGAGCCCGCCATAAGCCACCCACGCCTGCAGGTACGCGCCTGCGAGCCACAGCAGCCAGCCCAGCGCCTGCGCCAACAGCGGGTATTGCAGCGTCTGTACCGGCAAGGGCTGCACGCCCAGCCACTTGGGGCCTGCGGTGAACAGAAAGCCTGAAAAGAACAGCGGAATAAAACCAAACGCCATCACCGCGGAGTGCGCCAGCGTGGGCGACACCGCGGCCGACATCCCCAGCCATGCTGTAGAGCGATCGAGCTGCACCAGCGCCCACCACACGCCGGAAGCCACCAGCACCACCATCGCCAGCAAGAAGCCCAGCCGGTGGGGCGCCAGCATCACATAACGCCAGCGCCAGCGTTTGTCCATCTGCGCAAGCGCCTGCGCGGAGGGTTTGCCCGAAGCCGTGCGGATAGGGATGGAGGGCCGTGCCTGGGTCACCCACAGCTTCCCAGATGGCCGCACTGGGTGCAGTAGTCACACCCGTCCTTGCGTATCACGGCATGGGCTCCGCACTCGGTGCATTTTTTGCCCGCCATGGCCTGCGGCACCGCCAGGGGTGAGGGTGCGGGTTCATCCAGCGGCAGTTGCTGCTGCACCGGGTCGGACACACGGCGCGCCAGAATATTCTGGATGGCGAAGGCCATGGCCGCCACTTCGGAGTCGTGCCACATGGGCACCAGCGTGCCGTCGTCCTTGCGGTGTGTGCCCAGACGCACCGGGCCGCGGTCCCAGGCGACCTTGCGCATGTCCGACAGCGCCCGCTCCAGAAAGCCGCCCCGTGCCGCCAGAGACAGCATGCGCATGCTGGACGTGATCCACTGCTGCGACTCGCCGCTCTGGCCCACGGGCATGAAGAACTCGATGGCGCGGTCCACCGTACCGTTGCCCACGCCGGTGGGCACGGGCAGGAAGGACACGATGAGGTACAGGGTCTTGTGGCCTTCCTGCGTCCAGTATTCAAGCTTCTCTGCCACCGCCGAGAGGCCCCCTTGTGGGCGGCTTTCGATCACGGTGCGCATGGGGTCCACAGGCGGCGCGGCGGGCGCGGGCGCTGCCACGGCAGCAGGCGCTGGTGCAGCTTCTGCATGCGTTTCGAGTACCGAACCCAGAATGCTGTTGGGCCGGTAGGTGGCCAGGCCCTTGAGCTTGGCGCGCCAGGCCTGCAGATACAGGTCCTTGAACCCTTCGTACGGATAGTCGGCGGGAATGTTGACGGTTTTGGAAATGGCGGTGTCCACAAAGGGCTGCACGGCCTCCATCATGGCGATGTGGCCTTCGGCGGGCATGGCGAGGGCCGAGACGAAATAGTCCGGCAACACATTGACATCGCCGCCCAGCTCGCGGTACAGGCGCCAGGCGTGGTCTTCCACCGCGTATTCGGAGGTGCTGCCGTCGGACTCGCGCTTTTTGCGCTTGTACATCCACGAAAACGGTGGTTCGATGCCGTTGGAGGCGTTGTCGGCAAAGGCCAGGCTCACCGTGCCCGTGGGCGCGATGGACAGCAGGTGGCTGTTGCGGATGCCGTGCTGGTGGATGGCCGCCTTGAGCGACTCCGGCAGGCGGCTGGCGAAGGTGCCTTCGGCCAGATAGCCCCTGGCGTCGAACTTCGGGAACACGCCTTTCTCGCGCGCCAGGTCCACCGATGCGGCATAGGCCGCATCGCGCATGCACTCGGCAATGCGTGCCGCCATCGTGCGGCCCTCGGGCAGGTCGTAGCGCAGGCACAGCATGGCCAGCGTGTTGCCCATGCCGGTAAAACCCACGCCAATGCGCCGCTTGGCCATGGCCTCGTCGCGCTGCTGCGGCAAGGGCCAGTAGGTCACATCGAGCACGTTGTCGAGCGCGCGCACCTGCAGCGCCACGGCCTGGGTGAATGCGTCAAAGTCAAACGCGGCCACACCCCCAAAACCGAAGGGGTGGCGCACAAAGCGGGTGAGGATGATGGGCCCCAGGTCACAGCAGCCATACGACGGGAGTGGCTGCTCGCCACAGTTGTGGACCACCAGGCCATTGGCATCGAAGGCATGCACATCAGCCACGGTGACGTCGTACACATCCTCCATTCCCGCATCGACCAGCGCCTGCACAGTAGCGGTAAAGCGTTCGCGATTGAGCGCACGCTGGTATTGCGCCAGCCCTTCCTGCAGGCGCGCTGATTTCTCCGTGTCGCAAAAGCCGACACGCTCGGCAAACAACTCAAGGTTGTCACCACTGATGACCAGCTCATGCTGCGCCCGGGTGAGGTAGGACTGCATGCTGCCTTTGCCATTGGGCAAGTCGCGCGTTCCCGCAATGCGGCGGTTCCGGTATAGCGTGGACACAATCCCCATGCGCACAAGCATGCGTTGCACGGTTTGCAACAGCGCATCGTCGCTCTGCGACAAACGCACACTCACCCCTTTGTCCTGCGTACCCTGCACCGAGCCGTCGGCGTCGAACAACCCCGACAGCAGCCCCTGCGCAAAGGCAGAAGATTGCTTCTCCATGGTGGCCGTGATGATCTTGTGACCTGGCGCCATGCCCATCTCATGTGCGAGCTTCCACAGCGCCGCACTGGCCAGGCGAACCTCGCCACGCCCCGCCACAGGGCGCTGAAACCCTTTGAAATCCGCACGGTGCGGCAACGTGGCCGCCGCCGCGGTGGCGGCCCGCATGATGCCGTCCGCCCCGGTGGCGGCGAAAGCCATGGTGCCCTGCCCCACGGCTTTGAGTTCAGGGGCCCACACCGAAATCACGGCCTTGTCTGCCTTGAGCGTTCCGTCGCCAATCAACAGGCCGAGCAGGTAGCCCTCCTCCTGCGTTCCCGCACCGCCCCAGCCCGCAAAAGCCCGGTGGTCGTGAAGCAGCACCTCATCGCCAGGCTGTAGTTGAGCTGCTGGCGTCCATTCCACCTCAAGGCAATAACGGGTTTTGCGCGCCACGCGGCGCACACGGTGGTCTGCCGTCAGGCGCAGCGAGTGCCCATCGCGGGTTTGCAGCTCCAGCACAGGCTTGGTGCCCGTTTTGAAGAACCCCTGGCTTTCCACGCGGTAGGCACGCCCGTCCACCACGGCAGCAAACGGCTTGCCCACCAGGTCGGCCACTTGCGCCGGGCCCTCGGAGGTCATCACCCAGGTGTCGGCAGTGACGCAGGGGTTGGTCGCCGCAATGTCTTCGCAGTAATGCAGGTTGTTGTCTTCGTTGATGCGCCCCAAAAACAGGATGCCCGGCTCGGCAAAATCGTAGGCCGACTTCATGATCGTGTCCCACAACTCGCGCGCGGGCACGGTGGCATACACCCACAGGCCATCGGCGCGCTGGCGGGCTCCCTGGGCCAGCAGGGTGGCGCCGGGGCGGGCCTTGTGCACCAGCTCCCACGGTGCGTTGTTCTGAACGGCCTGGATGAACTCGTCCGACACACCCACCGACACGTTGAAGTTGTTCCAGCGGCCGGGCGTGCGCTTGGCAGTGATGAACTCGTGCACATCGGGATGGTCGATGCGCAGCACGCCCATCTGCGCGCCCCGGCGTGCGCCCGCGCTTTCCACGGTTGAGCAGGACTGGTCGAACACGTTCATGTAGCTGCACGGCCCCGAGGCCATGGAGGCTGTGGCCTTCACCTGCGCGCCCTTGGGACGGATGCGGGAGAAGTCGTAGCCCACGCCACCGCCACGACGCATGGTCTCGGCCGCCTCGCGCAGGGCTTCGTAGATGCCCGGAAAGCCCTCATCGTCCACGCCCTGGATGCAGTCGCCCACGGGCTGCACGAAGCAGTTGATGAGCGTGGCCTGGATATCGGTGCCCGCTGCGCTCATGATGCGGCCCGCACCGATGGCGCCGGCCTTGAGGTTGGCAAGGAACAGGACCTCGTATTTTTCTCGCAGCTCCGGCTTTTCGACCGAGGCCAGGGCCCGCGCCACGCGCTGGTACAGCTCGTCGGCCGTGGTTTCGCCGGGTTTGAGGTATTTCTCCCGCAGAACATCCAGGCTGATGGGCTGCAGGGGGGCGGTAGGTTTGAGGGGGGGCTGGGGTTCGCGTTTCATGGGGGCCGATGATTTGGGTTTCACGCCGGTGGGGTCTTGCGTTCCATCAAGCAGGGCGTATTCACCACGGACTACCGCGAAAAATACCCGGCAAGGTCAAAGCTCGTCCAGAAGTACCTGCCCGTCGTGCTCCACATACGGGTGGTAAGGACCGGTGCCGCTGTTGTCAGCCCGCGAGGCCGGCACGAAGCCGCCCGTCTTGACATCAAACACATGCACTTCTCCTTCTTCGATCACATAGTGCCAGCCGTGCAGGCTGATCTGACCCGACTGCACCCGGCTGCGCACCATGGGGTACTCCATCAGGCGCTCCAGCTGCAGCACCACGGCGCGCTGCTCGGTGCGCCGCAGCACCTCGGGCCCCACCTGCATGGGCAGCAGGGCTTCGCGCCCCAGGTCCAGCCATCGGTCCAGGTTGGGCGCCTCGGGCGAAACCTCACCATACATCGCCTTGATAGCCCCACAGTGACTGTGGCCGCACACGACGATGCGGCTGACGTGCAGGTTGAGCACCGCGAACTCGATGGCCGCCGTGGTGCCGTGGTGGCCGTGTGAGCCGTCGTAAGGCGGCACAAAGGCCCCCACGTTGCGCACCAGAAACAGCTCACCCGGGCCCGCGCCAGTCAGCAGGTAGGGCACCAGGCGCGAGTCGGAGCAGCCGATAAACAGGGTGGTGGGATGCTGCCCCTCATCCACCAGCGTCTTGAACTGCTCGCGGTACTGGGGAAACGCGTCGTCGTGAAAGCGGCGCAATCGGTCAAGCAATTCGTCGGGCATGGTGCGGTCAGTCGGCAGTGCAGTTACTGCACCAGGGGCGAATCGGCCGCATCCAGTGCAACGCCTTCCACCACGGCAGCGCCCGCCAGCAGCTGCAGGTACTGGCGCAAGGCATTCACCCACGTCTGCTGGCGCAGCGTGAGTGCGATAGCCTGGCGCACTTCCTCGAACGCGGGCTGCTGCCCCGGGTCGCGCGCTACCACCTCCACCACATGCAAGCCAAAACGGCTGTGCACCAGACGTGCCAGCACGCCGATCTCGGCACTGCCAAACACTTCGCGGGCAAACTCGGGCGCGCAGTCCCCACGGGTGAGCCAGCCCAGGTCTCCGCCCTGCTGGCCACTCGGGCAGTTGGACCACTGCGCCGCCGCCTCGGAGAACTTTGCCCCTCCATCGTCCGCACAGCGCAGCTCGATCAGCATGGCCTCGGCGCGCAGGCGCAGTTGTTTCACATCCACACCCGGCGTCACGGCAAAAAGCACATGGCGCAACTGAACACGCTCGCCCTGCGCATGCGCTGCAGGGTGAGCATCGTGGTATCGGCGACAAGCCTCTTCCGACGGCTCCGGAACCTGCAGTTCGCGGTCCAGCAGCTGCTCGATGGCATGGGACGCCTCGGCGCTGATTGCCCCTTGAACACCCGGAACATCATCCGCAGAAAGCAAACCCGCCTGCTGGGCGGCCTGGCGCAGCAGCTCGGTGCAGGCCCGCTGGCGCAGGGTTTCTTCATCGAGCAGCTCGTTGGCTGCATTGAGGGCGATGCCGTTGATGCGCGCTATCCCTGCCACAGCACCGCCGGGGCTCACGGCATCGAACTGCCGTGCAGCCATCGAGGGTGCCTGGCCCATCGTTGCCGCCAGTGCCTCATAGGCCGCTGTCTGCGTGGGGGTCAACGTGCTGGCCGGGGCTGCCGACGCACTGCTGTCTGTGGAGCTGCATCCGCAGCTCCCGGTTCCACATCCGCTCATGGGGTACTCCTTGCAATGATGGGGTTCAGGCGCGGCGGTCCTGCGACTGCATGTGGCCGGCCGGAAGGTTCATTCGGCGCGCACGCACCACCTGGTAAGGGCGCAGCAGGTATGCCAGGGTGCCGAAGCCGCTCCACACATGCACGAGTCGTGTGAACGGGAAGACCAGGAAGATCGTCATGCCCAGGAACATATGGGCCTTGAAGATCCAGCCGGCTTCTGCAAGCAACTCCACACCACCGCTGCGGAAGGTCACCACGCGCTGGGCCCACTCGGCCAGTTTCATCATCATGGAACCGTCCAGATGCTGGGCAGACAGTGGAATGGTGGCCAGGCCCAGCGCCAGTTGCAACCACAACAACACCAGGATCAGGATGTCGCTGGTCTTGGAGGTGGCGCGGATGCGCGGGTCCGACAGGCGGCGGTGCAGCAGGATGGACAGGCCGATTAAGGCCAGCACACCCGCGATACCGCCCGTCACCATGGCAATGATCTGCTTGGTGCCAGCGCTGATGAAGGCCTCGTACACGAAGTGTGGCGTGAGCATGCCAAAGGTATGCCCGAAGAACAGGTACAGCACGCCGATGTGGAACAGGTTGCTGCCCCAGCGCAGGCTGCCGGTGCGCAGCAGCTGCGACGAATCGCTCTTCCATGTGTACTGGTCGCGGTCAAACCGCACCCAGCTGCCAATGAAAAAGACGGCCAGGCAGATATAGGGATAAATGCCAAACAACAGGGTATCAAGCCAGGCGGTCATGCTGAGACTCCTTCTGGAGCCCGCTCGGTGCGGGCGTTACGAACAAAATGCACCGGTTGCGGCTGGTCGGGCCTGGACTGGCCCTGCGTGCTGCAACCACCAAACGCTTCGGGCTCGGCCCAGACCTCGTCCATGGGCGGCTCGGGGGTGAGCGCCACCGACTGCACACGCTGCCCGGCAACTTCGAGCACCGCAGCGATCACGCTGGCATAGGGGCTATTGCGCGCGACCAATGCGCTGAACAAGGCGTTCAGGATGTGGGCCATTTCGCCCAGAAACTCCCTGGCCACCTCGGGCGGCTGGGTGGATGCGAACTCCAGCACCACGGGCAGGTGGTCGGGCAGCTCTTCGGCCTCGAACTGCAGACCGGCTTTTTCATAGGTCTGCATCAGGTCAATGAGCGCCGGGCCCCGGTCGCGCGAGTCGCCGTGCACATGCTCGAACAGGTGCAGCGAGGTCTGGCGGCCGCGGTCGAAGTTGTCCACATAGCGGGCTTCGGCTTCCAGCGGGTCGAGTGCGGCCAGGTGCTCGCACACTGCCTTCAGCTCGTCCATCCGGTCTGCCGAGAGGGCCTGTTCGGTCTGCAAGGCGTCGATGAGCTGCGGCATCACGGTGCGCAGCTGCGCGTCGGGGTAACTCAGCAGGTAGCCCAGGGCGCGCAGGGTCAGGCGCACGGAGGTCGGGTTCTTCTTGAACATGGTGATTCCTTCCTGTGTGCAATCAGACCGTGGCCTTGATCGGGATTGTGCGGGGCTTCTTGCCGCCGAACATGCTGGTCTCGGTGGCGCCATCGGAGCAACCGTTGCCAAACGAGAAGCCACAACCGCCCCGGATGTCGAAAGCGTTTTCAGCATATTCGCGGTGGGCCGACGGGATCACGAAGCGATCTTCGTAATTGGCAATTGCCATCACGTGGTACATCTCTTCCACCTCCGCCATCGACAGGCCGGCCTGCTTGAGCACCGACAGGTTCTGGCGCTGCTCCACATGCTTGTCGCGCTGGTAGGTGCGCATGGCCAGCATGCGCTCCAGCGCCCGCACCACGGGCCCGGTGTCACCGGCGGTGAGCAGGTTGGCCAGGTACTGCACGGGGATGCGCAGCTGCGACACGTCCGGGATCTCGCCATTCACACCCACATGGCCGGCGTTGGCAGCCGCCGTGATGGGCGACAGCGGTGGCACATACCAGACCATGGGCAGCGTGCGGTATTCGGGGTGCAGGGGCAGGGCGACCTTCCAGTCCACGGCCATCTTGTAGACGGGGCTGTTACGGGCCGCTTCCATCCAGCTGTCCGGAATGCCGTCGATGCGCGCCTGCTTGATGACGTCGGGATCGTTGGGGTTCAGGAAGATATCGAGCTGGGCCTGGTACAGGTCGCGGTCGCGCTCCACGCTGGCGGCTTCCTGGATGCGGTCTGCGTCATACAGCAGCACGCCGAGATACCGGATACGCCCCACGCAGGTCTCGGAGCACACGGTGGGCTGGCCCGCCTCGATGCGGGGATAGCAGAAGATGCACTTCTCGGCCTTGCCCGACTGCCAGTTGTAGTAGATCTTCTTGTAGGGGCAGCCGCTGACGCACATGCGCCAGCCGCGGCACTTGTCCTGGTCGATCAGCACGATGCCGTCTTCCTCGCGCTTGTAGATCGAACCGCTGGGGCACGATGCCACGCACGCCGGGTTCAGGCAGTGCTCGCACAGGCGCGGCAGGTACATCATGAAGGTGTTTTCGAACTGGCCGTAGATGTCCTTTTGCACATCGTCGAAGTTCTTGTCCTTGCTGCGCTTGCTGAACTCGCCGCCCAGGATTTCCTCCCAGTTCGGGCCCCACTCGATCTTCTCCATGCGCTTGCCGGTGATCAGGCTGCGCGGGCGGGCCGTGGGGGCGGCCTTGCTTTCCGGAGCCGACTGCAGATGGTCGTAGTCGAACGTGAAGGGCTCGTAGTAGTCGTCGATCTGCGGCAGGTTGGGGTTGGCGAAGATGCGCATGAGCAGCTTCCACTTGCCGCCCTGGCGGGGGGCGATGGAGCCGTCGGGGTTGCGTACCCAGCCGCCGTTCCACTTGTCCTGGTTTTCCCATTCCTTGGGGTAGCCAATGCCGGGCTTGGTCTCCACGTTGTTGAACCAGGCATATTCCATCCCGGGACGGCTGGTCCAGACGTTCTTGCAGGTGACGGAACAGGTGTGGCAACCGATGCACTTGTCCAGGTTCAGCACCATGCCGATTTGTGCGCGAATTTTCATCGTTTTTCTCCTTGCGGTGCTCAGGCGTGGGCGGCAGTGCCGGACACTGGCTCATCGTCGAGCCAATCGATACGGTCCATCTTGCGCACCAGCACGAACTCGTCGCGGTTGGTGCCGATGGTTCCGTAGTAGTTGAAGCCGTAGCTGTATTGCGCGTAGCCGCCAATCATGTGGGTGGGCTTGAGCACGATGCGCGTGACCGAGTTGTGAATACCGCCACGGGTGCCGGTGATCTCGGAGCCGGGGGTGTTGATGATCTTCTCTTGCGAGTGGTACATCATCACCATGCCGGGGTTCACACGCTGGCTCACCACCGCGCGGGCCGCAATGGCGCCGTTGGCGTTGAAGAGTTCGACCCAGTCGTTGTCCACAATGCCGGCGACCTTGGCGTCGTCTTCACTGATCCACACCACCGAGCCACCCCGGTTCAGCGTGAGCATCATCAGGTTGTCGCTGTACGTGCTGTGGATGCCCCACTTCTGGTGCGGCGTGATGAAGTTCAGCGCGATCTCGCGGTTGCCGTTGGGCTTCTTGCCCTCGACTTCTTCCAGCGTCTTCAGGTGCACCGGTGGGCGATAGCTCACAAAGCCTTCGCCGAAGTCACGCATCCACGGGTGATCCTGGTAGAACTGCTGGCGGCCCGTGAGGGTGCGCCATGGGATGTACTCGTGCACGTTGGTGTAGCCGGCGTTGTAGCTGACCTTTTCGCTTTCCAGGCCCGACCAGGTGGGCGAGCTGATGATCTTGCGCGGCTGCGCCTGGATGTCACGGAAGCGGATCTTCTCGTCCTCGCGGTGCAGCGCCAGGTGCACGTGGTCACGGCCGGTCTGCTTGCCCAGGGCCTCCCATGCCTTGCAGGCCACGTGGCCGTTGGTCTCGGGCGCCAGCATCATCACCACTTCGGTGGCGTCAATGTCGCTCACGATGCGGGGCATGCCCTGCGTCACGCCCTCTTCCTTCACGCGGCCGTTCAGGTCGCCCAGCTGACCGACTTCAGTTTGGGTGTTCCAGCCGATGCCCTTGCCTCCGTTGCCTGCCTTATCCATCAGCGGGCCGAGGGCCGTGAAGCGTTTGTACAGGTTGGGGTAGTCGCGCTCGACCACGGTGACCTGGGGCGCCGTCTTGCCGGGGATGAGTTCGCACTCGCCCCGCTTCCAGTCGCGCACGGCGTAAGGCTGGGCCATTTCGCCTGCCGTGTCGTGCATGATGGGCGTGAGCACCACATCCTTTTCCACGCCCAGGTGGCCCACGCTGACCTCGCTCACGGCCTTGGCGAAACCCTTGTAGATCTCCCAGTCGCTCTTGGCCTGCCAGGCAGGGTCCACCGCCGTGGACAGCGGATGGATGAAGGGGTGCATGTCGCTGGTGTTGAGGTCGTTCTTCTCATACCAGGTGGCTGTGGGCAGCACGATGTCCGAATACAGGCAGGTGGTGCTCATGCGGAAGTCGAGCGTGACCAGCAGGTCCAGCTTGCCTTCGGGTGCGTTGGTGTGCCACTGCACTTCCTCGGGCTTGGCTTCGTCCTTGCCCAGGTCCTTGCCCTGCACGCCGTGGGTGGTGCCCAGCAGGTGCTTGAGGAAGTATTCATGCCCCTTGCCCGACGAACCCAGGATGTTGGAGCGCCACACGAACATGTTGCGCGGCCAGTTGGACGGATGGTCGGGGTCCTCGCAGCTCATCGTGAGCGTGCCGTCCTTCAGCGACTTGACGACGTAATCCTTCGCATCCATGCCCGCTGCAGCGGCATCCTTGGCCACCTGCATGGGGTTGGTCTTGAGCTGGGGTGCCGATGGCAGCCAGCCCATGCGCTCGGCGCGCACGTTGTAGTCGATCTGCGCGCCGTGGTAGGCCTTCTTGTCAGCCAGGGGCGAGAGGATTTCCTCCATGCCCAGCTTCTCGTAGCGCCATTGGTCCGTATGGGCGTAGAAGAAGCTCGTGCTGTTCATCTGGCGGGGTGGGCGGATCCAGTCCAGCGCAAAGGCCAGCGCGGTCCAGCCGGTCTGCGGGCGCAGCTTCTCCTGGCCCACGTAGTGCGCCCAGCCGCCACCGCTTTGGCCGATGCAACCGCACAACATCAGCATGTTGATGATGCCGCGGTAGTTCATGTCGCTGTGGTACCAGTGGTTCATGGCCGCACCGATGATGACCATGGACTTGCCATGCGTCTTGTCGGCGTTGTCGGCAAACTGGCGCGCCACGGTGATGATCTGGTCGCGCGGCACGCCGGTGATCTTCTCCTGCCAGGCGGGGGTGTAGGGGCGGTCGGCGTCGTAGCCGCCACCGGGCACCTCGCCAGGCAGACCGCGGTCGACGCCGTAGTTGCCGGCCAGCAGGTCGAACACCGTGGCCACCATCACGCGGCCCTGGGCTTCGTGCCCGGCCAGCTCCAGGTGGGACACCGGTACACGGCGCACCATCACGTCGCCGCCTTGTTCGTTGGCCGTGAAGTTGGGCGTTGCCACGCCGCCGAAGTACGGGAAGGCCACATCGGCCACCTCGTGCGCCTGCGCTCCGTCTTCGATGACCGACAACTTCAACTTGACGGTATTGGCCGTGCGCGCGTCCTTGTCTTCCAGATTCCACAGACCCTGGTCAGCGCGTCCGTCCGCGCCCCAGCGGAAACCGATGGAGCCATTGGGCAGCGTGACCTGGCCAAGCTCGTCATAGCCCACGGTTTTCCAGTCGGGGTTGTTGGACTGGTCGAGCTGGCCGGGGAAGTCGCTGGCGCGCACATAGCGGTCGGGCACCATCACCGTGCGGCCGTCGGGCAGCGTCTTTTCCTTGAGCACCACCAGCAGCGGCAGGTCGGTGTAGCGGCGGGCGTAGTCATCGAAGTACGCCGAACGCTTGTCGAAGTAAAACTCCTTGAGGATCACATGGCCCATGGCCATGGCTACGGCGGCGTCGGTGCCCTGCTTGGGGTGCATCCACAAATCGCCCAGCTTGGCGACCTCGGAATAGTCGGGCGTGATGGACACGACCTTGGTGCCCTTGTAGCGCACCTCGGTCAAGAAGTGCGCGTCGGGCGTGCGCGTCTGGGGCACGTTGGAGCCCCAGGCAATGATGTAGGAGCTGTTGTACCAGTCGGCCGACTCGGGCACGTCGGTCTGCTCGCCCCAGGTCTGCGGGCTGCTGGGGGGCAGATCGCAGTACCAGTCGTAAAAACTCATGCACACGCCGCCAATGAGGCTCAGGTAGCGGCTGCCAGCGGCATACGAAATCATCGACATCGCCGGAATGGGCGAGAAGCCGATGATGCGGTCGGGGCCGTGCTTCTTGATGGTGTACACGTTGGCCGCAGCGATCATCTGGTTGACTTCGTCCCAGGTGCTGCGCACGAAGCCACCCAGGCCCCGCTGCTTTTGCCACTCGCTCTTGGCCGCGTCGTTCTCGACGATGCTGGCCCAGGCGTCCACCGGGCTCTTGGCCAGCAGCAGCGCGGCGCGCCAGTGCTTGAGCAAACGCCCGCGCACCATGGGGTATTTCACGCGGTTGGCGCTGTACAGGTACCAGCTGTAGCTGGCGCCGCGCGCGCAGCCGCGGGGCTCGTGGTTGGGCAGGTCCGGGCGGGTGCGGGGGTAGTCGGTCTGCTGGGTTTCCCAGGTCACGATGCCGCCCTTGACGTAGATCTTCCACGAACACGATCCCGTGCAGTTCACGCCGTGCGTGGAGCGCACGATCTTGTCGTGCGCCCAGCGGTCGCGGTAGGCGTCTTCCCAGGTGCGGTCTTCGCCGTTGGTTTCGCCGTGGCCTTGTGCAAAGGTCTCACGGGGCTGCGAGAAGTACGAAAGGCGATCGAGGAAATGGCTCATCGGGGGCTCCTTTATCTGTTCGGTGTGCGGGGTGTCAGCAAGGCATCTCGGCCTGCTTGCGGGCGTAGTACCACCAGGTCAGCACGATGCAGACGAGGTAGAACGCGAAGAATGTCCACAGCGCCGCGTGGGGGCTGCCGGTCAGGGCAATCGAGCTGCCATAGCTCTTGGGAATGAAGAACCCGCCGTAGGCAGCCATGGCGGCCGTAAAGCCCAGCGTGGCAGCGCCCAGGGTGTTGCCCTCCTTGTTGGCCTGTGCCACGGCAGCGGGGTTGTGGGTGTCCACGCCGCGCATGGCTTCGGTCAGGAAGATCACGGGGATCATGCGGAAGGTGGAACCGTTGCCGATACCGGTGGTGAGAAACAGCACCAGGAAGCACACGAAGAAGCCTGCAAACTGCCCCTCATTGCCTTCTGAGGGCAGGAAGAACGTGACGCCCATCACGGCGATCGCCATGACGATGAAGTTCCACAGCGTGACGCGTGCACCGCCCAGCTTGTCGGCGAGCCAGCCGCCAAAGGGGCGGATCACTGCGCCCACCAGCGGGCCCAGCCAGGCATACGCCAGCGGGTTGATGCCGGGGAACTGGCTCTTGATGAGCAGTGGAAAACCTGCGGCGTAACCGATGAACGAGCCGAAGGTGCCCAGGTACAGCACACACATCAGCCAGTTGTGCTTGCGCCTGAAAATGGCGGCCTGCGCGGCAAATGACGCCTTGGCATCGGCAATATCGTTCATGCCAAACCACGCGGCCAGCGCCGTGATGGCGATCCACGGCACCCAGATGAAAGCCGCGTTCTGCGTCCACACCTGCACAGTGTTGCCGTCCTTCACGATGGTCTGGCCTTCACCGCCGAAGATGCCGAATATGCCGGCGGTGACCACCAGCGGGCTCAGGAACTGCACCACCGACACGCCCAGGTTACCCAGGCCGGCATTCACGCCCAGCGCCGAGCCCTTGCGCTCCTTCGGAAAGAAGAAGCTGATGTTGGCCATGCTGGAGCTGAAGTTGCCGCCGCCCAGGCCGCACAGCAGCGCCAGGATGAGCATGGTGGGGTAGGCCGTGGTGTTGTCCTGCACCGCAAAGCCGATGCCGATGGCGGGGATCAGCAGGCTGGCGGTGGAGATCGCCGTCCAGCGGCGGCCACCGACGAGTGGCACCATGAACGAATAGAAGATACGCAGCGTGGCGCCCGACAGCGCGGGCGCTGCGGCCAGCCAGAACAGCTGGTTGGTCGAGTACTTGAACCCGAGGCCCGGCAGGCTCACGGCGACCACGCTCCAGACCTGCCAGATGGCGAAGGCCAGGAACAGTGCGGGCACCGAGATCCACAGGTTGAGCTTGGCGATGGCTTCGCCTTCGCGCTCCCAGAACGATTTGTCCTCGGGGGCCCAGAGGGTGAGCAGACGCCCCTGGCGCCTGCTGGCGGGTGTGGCTGACATGGTGGTTCCTTGGAAATTGAGGGTTCAGCGAGGCGCAGTCGCGGCGGTGGCGGCGGTCTGTGTGCCCATGAGATCGGTGCGGCGCACCTCGGTGAAGTACATCCAGATCAGCGAGACCCACACCACGCCATACATCAGCATGAAGGCGCTGGAGCGGATGCCGGTGAGGTCCATCAGAGCGCCGAACAGGATGGGCAGGATGAAGCCGCCCATACCGCCAGCCAGGCCCACGATGCCGCTGATGGCGCCGATGTTCTGCGGGTAGTCGTCGCTGATGTACTTGAAGACACTCGCCTTGCCGAAAGCCCAGGCGATGCCCAGCAAGAACATGAGGCCGGTGAACATGTACACATTGAGGCCGATGTGGAAGGTCTTGGGGCCGTTGACGGTGACGATGGTGAAGTCGGTCTGCGGGTAGCTCAGCAGGAACAGGCAGATCCAGCTCACCCACATCACCCACCAGGTCACGCTGTGCGCGCCGTACTTGTCAGAGAGCATGCCGCCGATGGCACGCAGCACGCCGCCGGGCAGCGAGAAGCAGGCGGCCAGCAGCGCGGCCACGCGGATGTCGAGGCCAAACTCGCCCACGTAGTACTGCACCATCCACAGCGACAGCGCCACATAGCCGCCGAACACGATGCTGTAGTACTGGCAGTACTTGAGCACCTTGGGGTCCTTGAGCGCCTTGAGCTGGTCGGTGAACTTGACATTGCTGGGCACCAGATGGGCCGGGTCGCTGTAGCTGAAGCACCAGAACAGCACCAGCGTGCCCAGCATGATGGCCGCGTACACCTGCGGCACCATGGTCCATCCGAAGGCCACCAGAATCACCGGCGCCACGAACTTGTTCACGGCCGCGCCCGAGTTGCCCGCACCGTACACGCCCATGGCCGTGCCCTGGCGGTGCTTGGGAAACCAGCGCGCCACATAGGGCGTGCCGACCGAGAACGAGCCGCCGGCCAGGCCGACGAACAGGCCGATGGTGAGGAAGTGCCAGTATTCGGTGGCGTAGCCCATCATCCAGATGGCGGGCACGGTGGTGGCCATGACCGCGGTCATCACGATGCGGCCACCGTACTTGTCGGTCCAGATGCCGAGCGGCACCCGCACCAGCGAGCCCGTGAGCACGGGCATGGACATGAGCAGCCCGAACTGTGTGGAGTTCAGGTCCAGCATCTTCTTGATGGGGATGCCGATGACGCCGAACATCATCCAGACCATGAAGCACACCGTGAAGGCGAAGGTGCTGACGATGAGCACCGACCAGGCCTGGCGGGTGCGCTGCGGGCTGTCGCCCGGGGGCAAGGGGGTGGAGGCCATTGCGCGGTTCCTGTTCTTCTCTTTTGCGTAGGCTGTATGGTCGGTTTTCCGGACCGCCGTGAACATCCTCCGCAAGCACATCTGCACCGCAGCAAAAGAACTAGTCCGCACAGGCCAGGCAGCAGGTGCGCATCGTTCGAAAGAACTATGGTCTGCAAAGCCGGGGCAGCTGCCGCACGCAGGCAGCGCGCACACCAACGCATCCGCCCCCCCGGCCAGGGAGCGGATTTCAAGCCAAAACAGGCTCCAGCGCTTTGTGGTAAAGCGCCAATAGCTACATATTTAATAGCAAATGAATGCTGCGGGCCTTGGCTGGTACGGCCCGCAGCGCAGGGCCGCTACTCCGTGCGCTGGCGGTCCGACGCGTAGACCGCCGCCTGCACGCGGGAGCTCAGTCCGAGCTTGCGCAGGATGTGCTGCACGTGGATCTTCACCGTGGTTTCGGCGATGTCCAGCGCGCGCGCGATTTCCTTGTTGCTGGCGCCGCGGGCAATCTCGCGCAGCACGTCTTCCTCTCGGGGCGACAAGGGCGCCGCACCGCTGCCCGCCTCCGGCAGCGGCGCCGGGGCTGTGGCCGGGGCGGCCATGAGCGCGGCGGCCTCGGCCACACCTTGCGACTGGAATGCCGCCACCAGCTTGCCCATGAGCTCGGGGCTCACCACGGGCTCACCGCGCGCTGCGCGGCGGATGGCCTCGGCCAGCAGGTCGCCATCGATCGTCTTGAGCAGGTAGCCCTGTGCGCCGTTGCGCAGCGCGGCCGCCAGGTCCTGGGCATCCTCGCTCACGGTGAGCATGAGCACGCGCGACGCGGGCGCCACTTCGCGCAGGCCCCGGATGGCATCCACACCCATCACGCCGGGCAGGTGGTTGTCCATGAGGATCACCTGGGGCTGCAGTTGCGGCGCCAGACGCAGGGCCTCGGCAGCGTCTCCCGCCTCGCCCACCACCTGCAGGCCGGCATCCTGGCCCAGCAGCGCGATCAGCCCGCGACGGAACAGCGTGTGGTCGTCCACCACCAGCAGCGTGACCGGGGGCTGCTGCCCGGCATCCGGATCGGCAGCGGGGGGCGGAGAAACGGAAAGATGGGTGCTTGTTGTCATGTCGTGGGCGTGGGCACCCTGGCCGCAACAGCCGGGGGTGCAAAGACGGTGTCGGTACCGGCACTGCCGGGGGCGCGACCCGCCACCATATCACCGGAAGATGGCACAACCGGCGTGCTCGCGGCGTTCACCGTGGGCAGCTCGATGCACACGCGGGTGCCCTGGCCGGGCGAGGACTCCACCTGCAGCACCGCGCCCACGCGCTGGGCCCGCTCGCGCATGATGCCCAGGCCCACATGCAGCGAATCGGGCGGCACGGTGGCCACGTCAAAGCCGCGACCGTTGTCCTGCACCTCAAAACGCCAGCGCGGGTGGCGGTGCATGCGCAGGTCCACCCGCGTCGCACCGGCGTGCTTGCGCACGTTCGACAGCGCCTCCTGCACCATGTGCAGCACCTGGATCTGCAGGTCCGAAGGCAGCGGCAGGCCATGGCCCTCCATGCTGAGCGTGGTGGCCATGCCGGTCTGGTGTTCAAACTTGGACAAGGTGGCGCGCAGTGCAGATTCGATGTCCTCATCGCTGGTGCGGGTGCGAAAGTGCACCAGCAGCTCGCGCACGTCGGCATAACACTCGCGCACGCCCTCTTCCAGCTCGCCCATGCTGCGGTCGCGCTTGACCGTGTCGCCCCGCGCCACGGCATCGCGCAGCAGCTGCGTCTGGATCTTGAGGAAAGCCAGGGATTGCGCAATGGAGTCGTGCAGCTCCCGCGCCAGCATGCTGCGCTCTTGCGCCACCGCCGCCTCGCGCTCGAGCGCGGTGGCGCGCAGCCCTTCCATGGCGCTGGCCAGGTGGCGCGTCATGGCTTCTAGCAGCTCGCGCAACTCGTCGGTCATCTCCACCGGCGAGCGAAAGAACAGGTCCACTTCGCCCAGCACGCGCTGCTGCATCTGCACCGGAATGGTCACCATGGTTTCAAAACCCGCCTCGCGGCAGTGGGGCAGGGACAGCTGGGTGGACGGCGTGATGGGGATGACCCGCGTGCGGGCCTGGGCCTGGGCCTGGCCACACAGGCAGCTGCCGGTGTGCAGACAGTGCTCGCCCTCGGCCATGCTGCGGGGCAAGCCGTCTGCTGCCAGCAGCACATAGCGTTCGTTGGCCTCGTTGGACCAGCGCACTGCGGCGGCGTCGGCCCCCGCCACTCGGCGGATCTGCCGCACAAAGCCCTGGGCCAGCAGCTCCAGGCTACCGGCGGTGGAGGCCAGCGCGCTCACCTCGTACAACGCCGCGAGGCGCTGGTTCTGCACCGCGATGCTGGCGGTCTTCTCGCGCACCTTGTGCTCCAGCCCGTCATGGGACGCCTGCAGCGCATGCGCCATGAGGTTGAAGCCCGCCGAGAGCTGGCCGAACTCGTCGTCTGTTTCGACAGGCAGCCGCGTTCCCAGCTCGCCCTGGCGCAGGCGTGTCTGGGCCTGCTGCAGCCGGGCCACGGGGTTGATGACCAGCAGGTAGCTCACGGCCATGAAGGTCATGGCCGCCACGATGGCCACGGCCATCATGAACAACTGGAACAGGTGCAGCGCTGCGGTCCAGCCGGCGATCTGAATCTCGATGGCGTCCACAAAGCCATCGACTTCCTGCACAAATGCGTCGGCCTGTGCCAGGGTCTGCGCACGGCTGGGCGGGGGCGCAACCACCCAGTCGCTACGGGCCTGCGCCCACTGGCTGCGAATGGCCTCAAAACGGGCGCTGGTCTCATCGCTCCAGGGCACGAACAGGGGGCGCGAAGGGTCGCCCGTGCGCAACAGGTCGAGGCTGGCGTCGAACTGAAGCACTCGGTCGCGCACCGCCTCCTGGGGTTCGGTCTGCAGCACCAGCACCATGCGCAGCATGTTCATGCGCAGGCGGCCCGCTTCGTTGACGGCGGCGGCGCCGCCTTCCAGCTTCCAGGTGACCCACAGGGTGAGGCTGATGGACGTGAGCGCCACCAACAGAAAACCCGCACCCATGGCCAGTAGCTTGGTGGTCAGGGTGGGCTTGGCGCGCATGGGCGCAGTGTAGGCAGGGGGCATACCCGCATTCTTGACCTGCATCAAGTCTGAAGCCCTTAGCATTTACGCCATGACCGCCCCCAAAACCCCGACGCCAGCCCCTCAGAACCCTACCCGCGCCCCCTGGCGCCCGGCGGTCGCGCTGGCCCTGGCGGTGGTGCTGGGTGGTTGCGGCGCGCTGGGCACCGCGCCGCACGCAGGGCCCATGCGCTTGTCTACCGCCGCTTGGCCCGGCGCCCTCGCGGCCCTGTTGCCTGCCGATGTACTGCTGCTGGGCGAACAGCACGACGCGCCAGACCACCAGCGCCTGCAGCAGGGTGCGGTGCAATGGCTGGCGGCGCGGGGGCAGCTGGCCGCCGTGGTGCTGGAGATGGCCGAGAGCGGCCACGGCACCCAGGCCCTTGCCCCGGACGCCACCGAAGCCCAGGTACAGGCCGCGCTGCACTGGAACGACGCCGCCTGGCCCTGGAAGGCCTATGGCCCCGTGGTGATGGCCGCCGTGGCCGCCGGTGTGCCTGTGCTGGGCGGCAACCTGCCCCGCGCCCGCATGAGCGCAACCATGGGCGAAACAGCCTGGGACCAGCACCTGCCCGCGCCCGCGTTGCAACGCCAGTACGAGGCGCTGCGCGAAGGCCATTGCGGCCTGTTGCCCGAATCGCAGATGGCCCCGATGGCGCGCATCCAGATCGCGCGCGACGCCAGCCTGGCCCGCAGCGCGCTGCAGGCGGTGCGCCCGGGGCAGACCGTGCTGCTGCTTGCGGGCGGCGGCCATGTGATGCGCGACCGGGGCGTGCCCACGCACTGGCCCGCAGATTTGAGGTCAAAAGTGCTTCTGGCACAAGCTGGTCAAGCGCAATCAGCTATCAAAACAGAAGTGGATTCCGTGGTGCAGACCCCTGCCCTGCCACCCCAGGATCACTGCGCCGCGCTGCGCCAGCGGTGGCAGCAGGGTGGGCGCGCGGGCGGGTAAGCGGGCCGCGCCAGCGCCACCGGCGCTCAGCCTCCAGCGCCGCGCTGTTCGCCCAGCAGCGCAGCAAACGCGTCGGCTGGCAGGGGGCGGCTGCACAGGTAGCCCTGGTAGGTGTCGCAGCCGCGCTCTTCCAAGAACGCCAGCTGGCCCGGGGTTTCAACCCCCTCGGCCAGCACCGCCATGCCCATGCTGTGGCCCATGGCGATGATGGCGGCACTGATCGCCATGTCATCTTCGCTTTGCGGGATGTCGCGGATGAAACCCTGGTCGATCTTGAGCACATCGATGGGGAAACGCTTGAGCTGCGCCAGCGATGAATATCCGGTGCCAAAGTCATCCACCGCAATGCGCAGGCCCAGCGCGCGCAGCCGCATCAGCACCTGGCGCGCCTCGTCGGTGCGTTCCGCCAGGGCGGTTTCGGTGATCTCCAGCTCCAGCGACTCGGCCGGAAAGCCCGACTCCGCCAGCGCACTGGCAGCGCAGCCGGCCAGGTCGGTCAGGTGGAACTGCCGTGGCGACACGTTCACCGCCAGCGTGATGGGCTGCAGGCCTTCGGCGCGCCACTGCTGGCCCTGGCGGCACACCTCGCGCAGCACCCACTCGCCCAGCGGCCCGATCACCCCCGAAGTCTCGGCCACCGGGATGAAGCGGGCGGGCGATATCAGCCCCTCCGCCGGGTCGTTCCAGCGCACCAGCGCCTCGGCACCCAGGATGCGGCCGGTGGCGATGTCCACCTGGGGCTGGTAGTACATCTGCAGGTGGCCCTGGGCCAGCGCCAGGCGCAGGCGCGACTCCAGCGCCAGCCGCTCGCGGGCGGCCTGCGTCATCGCCTCATGGAAAAAGCACCACGCCCCCCGGCCCTGTGCCTTGGCGCCGTACACCGCCGCGTGGGCGCCCTGCAGCAGCAGCTCTTTGCTGCCCGCGTGCTCGGGGAACATGCAGATCCCCACGCTCGCGCCCGCCACCACTTCAAACCCGTCGGGCGAACGCCAGGGCTCGGCCACGGCCGCTATCAGGTGCCGCGCCACGGCGGCGGCGCCCTCGGCATGGCGCAGGTCGCGCGCCACCACGGCCAGCTCGTCGCCCGCCAGGCGGCCCAGCACGTCGCCGGGCCGCAGTGCCGACTGCACCTGCCGCGCAATGTGCTTGAGCACCTCGTCGCCGATGGTGTGGCCGTAGCTGTCGTTCACGTCCTTGAAGCGGTCGAGGTTGAGCAGCAGCACCGCAAAAAGCTCCCCGCTGATGCTGGCCTCCTGCACCACCTGCTCGAGCTGCTGGCCGAACCACGCACGGTTGGACAAACCCGTGAGGGCATCGTTGTGCGCCAGAAACTCCAGCTGCTTGCGCTGGGCCTTGTCTGCGGAAATGTCGGTGAACATGCACACGTAGTGCGTGATCTGGCCTGCCGCGTCGCGCACGACGGAGAGCGACATGTGCGCGGGAAACACCTCCCCGTTCTTGCGCCGGTTCCAGATCTCGCCCTGCCAGTGGCCTGTGTGCCGCACCACGCCCCACATCGCGTCGTAAAAGCTCTTGTCGTGCCGGCCCGACTTGAAGATGCGCGGCGTCTTGCCCAGCAGCTCCTCCTCGGTGTAGCCCAAGAGGCGCGTGACGGCGGCGTTGACCGACAGGATGCGGCTTTGCGCATCGGTCACCACCACGCCCTCGATGGTGTTGTCCACCACCGTGGCGGCCAGCCGCTGGCGCGCCTCGCTGCTCTTGAGCGCAGCCCGCGCGGCCTTGATCTCGTCCAGATCCTGCACCACGCACACGAGGTGGGCAGGCTCGTCGCCCGCCTGCGGAACCATGGTGACCGTGAGCAGCACCGGCACGCGGCTGCCATCGCCCGGGCGCAGGCACTCGCGCTCTTCCACGAAGTGGGCGATCGTGCCCTCCACCAGGCGCGCCAGCAGAATGCGGGCGCGCTCCAGATCGGGAGGGGGCATCACGTCCCGCACACTCAGGGTGAGCAGGTGTTCCAACGAGACGCCCAGCAGCCCGCACAGGCGGCCATTGGCCCAGAGGATCTGGCCGTCCAGCGCCACGCGCGCAAAACCGGCAGGGGCGTGGCGCACGATCTGCGACAGCTCCTGCGCCATGGCCATGCGCACCCGCTCGGCCCGCCGCATGCGGCGCAGCAACCACCAGGCCAGCAGGGCGGTGAAGGCGACGTAGCCCCAGCCCTTCCAGGTCTGAAAATGCGTGAGCGCCTCGGGGTCTCTGACCCAGTGGATGAGCAGGGCATCGCCCACAAACACCCAAGCCACCCCCACCACCAGGTACAGCAGCATCCCCTGCCACGGGAGCAATTTGGAGGCGTAGCCTGGATTGTCCATCGACCTTTTCCTGTTCCCCGCGCGTTCCACGCACCACAGGCCATGCTGCGACAATTGCGCAGCTATGACCAACGCCTACATCCTTACCCTGTCTTGCCCCGACCGCCTGGGGCTGGTGCACGCTGTCTCGGGCTTCTTGCTGGAGCACGGCGGCAACATCGAAGAAGCCGCGCAGTACAACGACCACGCCACCGGGCTGTTCTTCATGCGGGTGCAGTTTGCCTGCGACCAGCACGACCACCCCACCCTCAAAGCCCGCCTGGCCACCTTTGCCGAGCCCCACCAGATGCGCTGGACCCTGCACGCCACGGCAGCCCCCATGAAAACCGTGCTCATGGTCAGCAAGGAGGGCCACTGCCTGAACGACCTGCTGTTCCGCTGGAAGAGTGGCCTGCTGCCCATCGACATCCGCGCCATCATCAGCAACCACCGCGACTTTTACCAGCTGGCGGCCAGCTACAACGTGCCGTTTCATCACATCCCCATGACCAGCGCGACCAAGGCGCAGGCCGAAGCCAGGCAGCTGGAGATTATCGAGGCCGAAGGGGCCGAACTGGTGGTGCTGGCCCGTTACATGCAGATACTTTCTCTTGACTTATGTCAAAAGTTGGCCGGACGGGCCATCAACATCCACCACAGCTTCCTGCCGAGCTTCAAGGGTGCCAAGCCGTACTACCAGGCCCATGACCGGGGCGTGAAGTTGATAGGCGCCACGGCTCACTACGTGACGGCCGACCTGGACGAAGGCCCGATCATCGAGCAGGACGTGGCCCGCGCCGACCACACCGACACGGTGGAAGACCTCACGGCCCGCGGCCGCGACACCGAAAGCCAGGTGCTGGCCCGCGCCGTGAAGTGGCACAGCGAGCACCGCGTGATCCTGAACGGCCACAAGACCGTGATCTTCCGCTAGCCCGATAACCCGTTCTGTCCCATGGCCACGGTAGCTCCCACCTCCTTCCTCAGCAGCGCGGCGCGGCGCATTCCGCCCATCCAGTGCCTGCTGACGTTCGAGGCCCTGGCCCGCCTGCGCAGCGTGACGCAGACGGCCGACGAGCTGTGCGTGACGCCCAGCGCCGTGAGCCACCGGGTCAAGCAGCTGGAGCAGATCCTGGGCGTGCGGCTGTTTGGCCGGGCCGATTTTTCGCTGACCACCGAGGGCAGCGCCTACCTGGCCCATGTGCGCGAAGGGCTGGGCGCGCTGCAGCGCTTTCCGGGCCAGGCGGCCGCGCCCGGGCGCCGGCGGCTCAAGCTGGCCGTCACGCCCACGTTTGCGCGCACCATCCTCATCCCGCGCCTGCGCCAGTTCACCGAGGCGTACCCCGAGATCGACCTGGCGCTGCAGGTGTCCATCCCGCTGCTCGATGTGGTGGCCGAAGACGCAGACCTGATGGTGCGCTTTGGCCCCGGCCACTATGCCGACGTGGAACACGTGGAAATTGCGCGCGATGTGGTCACGCCCCTGGCCTCGCCCGCCTTTGTGCGCGAACACGGGCCGTTCGAGCGCCCCGAAGACCTGGAGGGCGTGCCCCTGCTGCGCAGCCCGCTGGAGCCCTGGCGCACCTGGTTTGCCGCCACCGGCCTCGACTGGGCCGAGCCCAGCGAAGGCTCGCAGTTCAACGACATCGGCCTGATGTGCGACGGCGCCGCCGCCGGCATGGGCGTAGCGCTGGTGCGCCTGAAGCTCGGTGCGCCCTGGCTCGACCAGGGCACGCTGGTGCGCCTGTTTGCCACCGACACCGCCAGCCCGCACGCCCATTACCTGTGCTGGCGCACCGGCACCATGGACCGGTGGGAATGCGCTGCATTTGCCGAGTGGCTGCGCAAGACGATGGCGTAGTAGGGGCATCCCCCTGAGTCGACTTTGGCGCCTTCCCCCTTCTCTCGGCTGAGCCTGGAAGGGGGGCGCAGCCCTCGCTGCGGGGCGGCCCTTGCTCGGCGGCCCTCGCCCGAGCCGCGCCCTACTCCACCAGGTTCAGGCAAAAATCAGCCCCAGCGCTTGTCCATCACGCGCCAATAGCTATCAATTAGTGAGCATTCGGGCGCTTTTCACAAACGCCTGCAGAAAAGCTCACGCCCGGGCACCCGGCCATCCCCTACAGTGGCAGCCATGAACACTGCCGCCGCCCCCACCGCAGCTCCGTCAGAACGCGCCGCGCGCCAGGCCGAAGTGGTCCAGGCCCTGAGCCGCGTCGTACCCTCACACGCCCTGCTCTGGCACAGCGAAGACACCACTCCATATGAATGCGACGGCCTCACCGCCTACCGCCAGCGCCCGCTGGTGGTGTGTCTGCCGGAAACGTATGACGAGGTGCAGGCCGTGCTGCAGGTATGCCACCAGCTGCAGGTGCCCGTGGTGGCACGCGGCGCGGGCACGGGCCTGTCGGGCGGCGCCATGCCGCACGCCCTGGGCGTGACGATGTCGCTGGCCAAGTTCAACCGCATCCTCGACATCAACCCCGAAAGCCGCACGGCCGTGGTGCAGTGTGGCGTGCGCAACCTGGCGATCAGCGAAGCTGCTGCCCCCTACAACCTCTACTACGCCCCCGACCCCAGCAGCCAGATCGCCTGCACCATCGGCGGCAACGTGGCCGAAAACTCGGGCGGCGTGCACTGCCTCAAATACGGGCTCACCGTGCACAACGTGCTCAAGGTGAAGGGCTTCACGGTGGAAGGGGAGCCCGTCGAATTCGGCAGCGAAGCGCTGGATGCCCCCGGCTACGACCTGCTGGCCGCCGTGATCGGAAGCGAAGGCATGCTGGCCGTGACCACCGAAGTGACGGTCAGGCTCATCCCCAAGCCCCAACTGGCGCGCTGCATCATGGCCAGCTTTGACGACGTGCGCAAAGCGGGCGACGCCGTGGCCGCCGTCATTGCCGCCGGCATCATCCCCGCCGGGCTGGAGATGATGGACAAGCCCATGACCGCCGCCGTGGAGGACTTTGTGCACGCAGGCTACGACCTGACGGCCGAAGCCATCCTGCTGTGCGAAAGCGACGGCACCCCCGAAGAGGTGGAGGAAGAAATCGGCCGCATGAGCGACGTGCTGCGCGCTGCGGGCGCCACCGCCATTTCGGTCAGCAACGACGAAGCCGAGCGCCTGCGCTTCTGGAGCGGCCGCAAGAACGCCTTCCCCGCCAGCGGCCGCATCAGCCCTGACTACATGTGCATGGACTCCACCATCCCGAGGAAGCGCCTGGCGGACATCCTGCTCGCCATCCAGGAAATGGAAAAGAAGTACCAGCTGCGCTGCGCCAACGTGTTCCACGCGGGCGACGGCAACTTGCATCCGCTGATCCTGTTCGATGCGAACGATGCCGACCAACTGCACCGCTGCGAGCTGTTTGGCGCGGACATCCTGGAGACCAGCGTGGCCATGGGCGGCACGGTGACGGGTGAGCATGGCGTGGGCGTGGAGAAACTCAACAGCATGTGCGTGCAGTTCTCTGCGGCGGAGAACGCGCAGATGTTCGGGCTCAAGCATGCGTTTGACCCCGCCGGTTTGCTCAACCCGGGCAAGGTCATCCCCACGCTGAACCGGTGTGCCGAATACGGAAAGATGCTGGTGCGCGGCGGGCAGATCAGCCACCCCGACCTGCCCCGCTTCTGACGCGCCATGAAGCCGCTGCAGGGCCTGGCTTTTCTGCTGCTCATGCAGTCGGCGGGCGAGGCGTTGTCGCACTTTCTGGCGCTGCCCGTGCCGGGGCCCGTGGTGGGCATGGTCGCACTGCTGCTGGCGCTGCGCTGGGCGCCCGTGCAGCAGGCCGTGGCACCTGCCGCCACGTTTTTGCTCAATCACCTGTCGCTGCTGTTCGTGCCCGTGGGCGTCGGCGTGATGACGCACCTGGCGCTGCTGAGCGCGTACGGCCTGCAGCTCATCGTGGTGATTGTCCTTTCCACCTGGATCGGCATGGCCGTGACGGCGCTGGTGCTACGCCTGTGGCAACCCACACCCACACCCACACCTACACCCCAGGCGGGCGACGATGCCGAACTTCGTTGAACTGTGGGTGTACCTGGCGTCGGCCCCGCTGTTCGGGCTGACGGCCACGCTGGCGGTCTACGTGCTGGCGCAGGCGCTGTCGGTGCGCTCGGGCCACGCGCCGTGGGCCAACCCGGTGATGCTGTCGGTGGTGGTGTTGGCCGCTCTCATGCTGGCCACTGGCACCGCGTATCCCACGTACTTTGCAGGCGCACAGTTCATCCACTTCCTGCTGGGCCCTGCCGTGGTCGCACTGGGCTGGCCCTTGTGGCAGCGCCGCGCGGCCTTGCGCGCGCGTTGGGGCCGGCTGGTGCTGGCGTCGCTGGCCGGTGGCAGTGCGGCTGCAGCCAGCGCCGTGGGCCTGGGTTGGGCATTGGGCCTGCCGGGTGATGTGCTGATGTCGCTAGCGCCCAAGTCGGTCACTGCCCCCGTCGCCATGGGCGTGGCGGCGCAGATCGGCGGCGTGCCTGCCTTGGCGGCGGTGTTTGCAGCGCTGACGGGCATGGTGGGGGCGCTGTCGGCGCGCTGGCTGTTTGGGCTGATGCGCTTGCCCACCGATGCACAGGGCATGGCGCTGCGGGGTTTTGCGCTGGGCACCGCGTCGCATGGCATTGGGGCGGCGCATGCCTTGCAGGTGCATGCCGAGGCGGGGGCGTATGCGGGGTTGGCGTTGGGGTTGCAGGTGGTATTGGCGGCGGTGTTGATGCCGTTGGTGTTTCGGTTGTTTTGAGAACAAAATCGGGCCCTAGCGCTTATCTATCAAGCGCTGGTAGCTATTGTTTTTGTAGTATCCGGTTTCTTCTGATCATTCATCTGTCGACGGCGACGCTCGCGTGCTGATCTTGTGGCGCGCCTTTGCGGAGAGCGGAGGCCGGGAGTCGCCCGGCGCGCGAGTAACTTTCTTTCGCGTCGCCGAAAGAAAGTCACCAAAGAAAGGGCGACCCCGCTGTCTGCGTCCCCAGCGCTTCGCGCCGGGGCAACCTGTGGTGCTCGCGGACGGGGTGCGTCGCAGAACTCACTGCGCGCCTTTCGCGCTACGTTCAAACAACTGCGACGAGCTAGTCCACGAAGCATGTGTGTCCTTCGGCACACATGCCACCCCGCCCACTGCGCTCCTCGGCGCATACAGAGGGGCTGGGGAGAAAACTTCCATTCGGGCCATTGCTTCGCTGCACTGCGCTCGGCCCCGAACGCGCAGGCGCTTCGCGCCGCGACCGCGAGGCCGAGCGAAGCAAAGGCCCGTGTGGATGTTCGGCTGTTCGGTGCCCCACCCCTGCTGGCTACGCCTGCGGCGGGGCGGTTGCGGGGTGGCATGGGCGTCGCAGCGCCCATGCTTCGTGCTCTGGCTCGCCGTGGTTGTCCGAGCGCGCGCGCCAGCGCAAAGCGAGTTCCACGGCGCACCCCGAAACCGCCCCGACGTAGGTTGCCCCTTCGCACAGCGAAGGGGTCGCAGACTGGGGGTCGGGCCTCAGATCACTCCACAGAAAATCGCCCTGGAATAAAAAACCAAAGCAACGAGACCAGAAAAGCCGCCGACAGCAGCCTATCCAAGAGTGCATCTCTTCGTAGATAAAAACCAGCTCCCCAGAAAACTCCAGCCAACGCCAGCGCTAGTGCCAACAACAGCCCAGAAAAAGCACCCACGATGAATTTTCCGCTTGTCCACAGGTGGGCATGGACAGTCAACAGATAGATATTTACCAAGGCAAGGACAGCCGCTGCCGCCCCGTAGAAAATCCACCTCGCACGGCTAAGAAGGGATGCCACTATCTAAGCCCTTTTGAGTAAAGGTACGCCGCCAGCTCCCGCCGCCGACGCTTACCTTCATCGGTATTGGGGGCCTAGTAAAAATGGCCTGAGGCTTCGACCATCTGTTTTCCCAAGCTGGGGGTAGACAGTAATAATTTTTCGCGACTCATACCGGCATACAGTGGATCACCCTGAGCTTTCAGATCCACGACGATGACGTTGTCTTGACCTGCTGAAGAAAATTCCCGCTGATGGGAGAGCCAATCAGGACCAAATGATTCACAACAGTACCCCCAGCGCCGTAATTTATCGCGACCTGCGCGGCAGCTAGAGACCCGTAGGAATAGCCGATCAGGTTGAACTGGGTTCCACTCTGTGGAAATTTATCGAGCGGCACTTGAATTAGCGATTTCCCAGCGCGAAAAACATCCACGCCGATGGCGGCATCTGCAAGCGTTCCACCAGACCACTTTTTTGGATCTACGGAGATTAGCTGGACGTGTTTCTCTGCAAATGCCCTCACCATGTCCGAGATGTAGCCCCCGTCCATTCCCGCGCCACCGAAAAAGAGATTTCCGACAATCTTGTCGCCGGGAACGAAGAACCGGGACAGTAAGGCAGCCCCCGCTTTTTGAGGGCCCAGGTCACCTCCTGCCGGAACGCTCTGTTTTTCTTTGATGTCCCACGGATAGTGCCCAGCCGCGTCACGTCCAAGCCCGATAGGACCAGGAGTCAAGCCATTGGGGACGTAGTCCCGTCGCAAACACGCGGATTCACCCGAAAATTCCTCGTCCCCAATCTTGGTCCCCATCGGACCCGGCATTACATGTTGCGTCAAGACAGCACCCAAGGTGAAGTGGCGAGAGCCTAAGGCCCCTAGCCGACGTCAACCCACAGTTTTTTTGCAACCAGAAGTAGTCCTCACCACACCGATGCACCGCAGGAGCGAACGAGGTGAAGTTTGCCAAGGTTTGCGGTGCGGATTCCAGAACGCGCACACGACTCGTGGCACTGAACCCTGGTTGTGCACGCGTCGACGGTGTTTTCCTGGGCAGATAGGACCCATGGCTTGGCAGCACTCAGCCACCCCCCACCGCCCGCCAAATCTCCCCCGCGTGCGACACCGCAAACAGCACCAGCCCGATCAGCCCGCCCACCACCGTCCCATTGATCCGGATGTACTGCAGATCCTTCCCGATATTCACTTCGATCAGATCCGTCATCTCCTCGGCGTCCCAGCGCCGCACCGTGTCCTCAATGTGCTGCGCAATGAACGCTGACACATCCGGCGCCAGGCCCTGCACCCAGTGCTCCAGCCGGTCATTGAACGACTGCCTGAGCGCCGCATCCCCCGCCAGCGACTCGCCCAGCCACAACCCCAGCTTGCCCACCTGCCGCGCAAGCACCGAATCGGCATCGGCCAGGTCGCGCTGCAGCGCGCCGCGCAGGTCCAGCCACAAGGTCTGCACATAGCCGCCCACAGTGGCATCGGTCTGCAGCCAGGTGCGGACCTCCTCGCCCTTGCGCTCCCATTCCGGGTCGCTGCGCAAGCGCTCGATAAAGCGCTGCACAGCGGTATCAAACTGCGCACGCAGTGCGTGCTGCGGGTTGGCGGTCACATCGGCCATCAGGCTCTCCAGCGCGCGGGCCAGCAGAGCCGAGCCCTTGTCGCCCAGCCAGTCGCTGGGTAGCAACTTCTCGGTGCGCGGATGGTCCTTCTTGAGCCACAGCACGATGGTCTGCGCCACCCAGGCGCGTGTGTCCTCGTTCTTCAGCAGTTCAATGAGCTTGGCCAACACGTCGTCCAGCAGCGCCTGGTGGCGGCCGTTGTGCGTGAGGGTGTCCAGCACCGCCGCCAACGCACGCGACATGTCCACCTGCCCGATCAATGCACGGGCCGCCTTCTGGATAAAGCGCTCCACCTGCGCGTCCTGCACCGTCTCCAGCGCCGCAGAGACAAGCCGCGTGGTCTGGTGCCCCAGCAGCGCGGTGTTGCCCGGTGCCAGCAGCCACTGCGCCAGCCGCTCGGCGGGGTCGTGCCGGCGGATCAGCGCGACCAGCGAGGGCACATCCAGAAACTTGTCGCGCACAAATGCGGCCAGGTTGCGGCCAATGCGCTCCTGGTTGCGTGCGATGACGGCGGTGTGCGGAATGGGCAGGCCCAGCGGCTTGCGAAACAGCGCCACCACCGCAAACCAGTCGGCCAGCGCCCCCACCATGGCAGCCTCGGCGATGGCCTTCACACCGTTGAGCCACAGTCCGCGTTCGACCACGCTGGTGGCGATGAACACCGCCGTCACCAGCAGCAACAGTCCCAGCGCCTGCCGTTTGGCGGTGCGCAGCGAGCGGTGCGCGGGGCTGAGGTCAGCGCGGGTCATAGCCAGCCGCGCACAACCTGTACAGCGCGCACGCCCTCACGCCCATGCAGGCAGTCAGGCCGCAGCCGCAATCTGGTCCAGCGCCTTCGACAAATGGCCCACGGTGCGGTCCACGTTGTGCCACTTCTCCAGGCCAAACAGGCCGATGCGGAAGGTCTTGAAGTCCGGCCCTTCGTCGCATTGCAACGGCACGCCCGCAGCGGTCTGCAGCCCCACCTCCATGAACTTCTTGCCGTTCTGAATGCCGGGGTCGGTGGTGTAGCTCACCACCACGCCGGGTGCCTTGAAGCCCTCGGCCGCCACACTGGGGAAGCCGCGCGATTCGAGCAGCGCCCGCACTTTGGCGCCCAATTCGATCTGCTCGTCACGCACCTTGGCAAATCCATATTCACGCGTCTCGGCCATCACCTCGGAGAGGCGCACCAGTGCATCCGTGGGCATGGTGGTGTGGTACGCGTGCTGGCCCTTTTCGTAGCCCTCGGCGATCTGCATCCACTTCTTGAGGTCGCACGAAAAGCTGCTGCTCGTGGTGCCGTCGATCGCCTGGCGCGCACGTTCGCTCAACATCACCATGGCGCAGCAGGGCGAGCCGCTCCAGCCCTTTTGCGGCGCGCTGATGAGCACATCCACGCCCGTGGCCTGCATGTCCACCCACATCGCGCCCGACGCCACGCAGTCCAGCACAAACAGCGCGCCCACCTCATGCGCAGCCGCCGTCAGCGTGCGGAGGTAGTCGTCAGACAGGATGATGCCGCTGGCCGTCTCCACATGGGGTGCGAACACCACCTTGGGCTTCTCGGCGCGGATGGTGGCGGCGACTTCGTCGGCAGGGCATGGTGCCCAGGGCGCCTGCGGACCGCTACCCTGCTGGCGCGCCTTGCACACCACGGAGCCGCCGCCCAGGCCCTTGTCGGCGTCAAAAATCTGCGTCCAGCGGTAGCTGAACCAGCCGTTGCGCACGATGAGCACTTTTTCCTGGTTGGCGAACTGGCGCGCCACGGCTTCCATGCCGAAGGTGCCGCTGCCGGGCACCAGCACGGCGGTATGCGCGCCGTAGACCTCTTTCAGGGTGCCCAGAATGTCCTGCACCACGCCGGTAAAGCGCTTGGACATGTGGTTGAGCGCGCGGTCGGTGTAGACCACCGAAAACTCCAGCAAACCATCGGGGTCGATATCGGGCAACAGTCCGGGCATGTGCAAGGTCTCCATCAAACGGGGGCGCCACCCCGGTGCGGGCGGGCCAGGCGGGGCAGCTTAGCATGGGGTGCCGCGCTTCGCAGGCGCTTACCAGGTGTCGATGAAACGGTGCGACAGGGGTTTTACCTGCGCCGACGCCAAACCGCGCGCCAGCCACGCGCGCGTTTCGGCCGGGTCGATCACGGCGTCGATCTCCAGCGTGGTGGCCATCTGCATGGCCTCGCCATTGGCGTACTGGCGCGCCAGCAGTTCGGCAAACAGGGCGTCGCGCGCGGGGCCTTCGGGCTGGGCCTCCAGCTCTTTGCGGAAACCCAGGCGCACCGCACCCTCCAGGCCCATGGCGCCGAACTCGCCCGTGGGCCATGCCACCGTGAACACGGGGGCATGAAAGCCGCCGGCCGTCATGCCCATGGCGCCCAGGCCGTAGCCCTTGCGCAGCACCACGCTGAAGTACGGCACGCGCAGACTGGCGGCGGTGACGAACAGGCGGCTGACATGGCGTACCTGCGCCGTCGCCTCGACGTCGGGGCCGACCATGAAGCCGGGCGTGTCCACCAGGCTGACCAGGGGCAGGCCATGGGCGTTGCACAACTGCATGAAGCGCGCGGCCTTGTCGGCCGCATCGGCGTCGATGGCGCCGCCCAGGTGCAGCGGGTTGTTGGCGATCAGGCCCACGGGCCGGCCTTCGATGCGTGCCAGCGCCGTATGGATGCCGGCGCCAAAGCCCGTGCGCAACATCAAGAGGCTGCCCTCGTCCACCAGGCCGCCCATGGCGGCGCGGGTGTCGTACACGCGCAGGCGGTTTTCGGGCACCACACTGCGCAGGGCGCGCTGGTCGGGGGCCGTCCATTGCGAGGTGCGGCCCTGGAAGTACGACAGGTACTGCCGCGCGGCCGCCACGGCCTCGGCCTCGTTCTCCACCAGCACATCGATCACGCCATTGGCATGCTGCACGCGGCTCGGGCCAATCTGCTCGGGCTTGAACACGCCCAGCCCGCCGCCTTCGATCATGGCCGGGCCACCCATGCCGATGTTGCAGCCGCGCGTGGCGATGATCACATCGCTGCAGCCCAGCAGCGCCGCATTGCCCGCAAAGCAGCGCCCGGCCGCAATGCCCACCACCGGCACCTGGCCCGACAAGGCAGCATAGCGGGCAAAGGTGTGGATGTGCAGACCCGCCAGCACCGCCGAATCGGTGTCGCCAGGCCGGCCGCCGCCGCCCTCGGCAAACAGCACCAGGGGCAGTTTTTGCGCCATCGCAATGTCCAGCATGCGGTCGGTCTTGGCGTGGTTGCGCATGCCTTGCGTGCCCGCGAGCACCGTGGCGTCGTACGACATGACCACGGTGCGCGCCGCTTCCTCGCCGCACTGCGCGCCGTTGACCGATCCGATGCCCGTCACCATGCCATCGGCGGGCGTATTGGCGATCAGGTCTTCCAGGCTGCGACGGCGAGTCTGGGCGGCAATGGCCAGCGCACCGTACTCGATGAAACTGCCCTCATCGCAGAGGTCGGCAATGTTCTCGCGCGCCGTGCGCCCGCCCTGGGCATGGCGTTTGGCGACTGCAGCGGGGCGCGCGGCATCCAGGGTGAAGGCATGGCGGTCCCGCACGCGCTGCAGGTCGGGGCGGATGTGGTCGGGGTCGTGCACTGCGGTGTCGTCCGCCAACGCCTGTGCCGCCACCTCGGCGGCATCAAGCACCAGCAGGGGCTCGCCCTGCGCCAGGTAGGCGCCCGGCGCGGCCAGCAGCCGGCGCACCCGGCCCGCGTGCGGGGCCAGCAGCACATGCTCCATCTTCATGGCTTCGAGCACGGCCAGCTCGGCGCCTGCGGCGACGGCATCGCCCTCGGCCACGCTCAGCTGCACCAGGCGCGCGGGCATGGGCGCCAGCACGGCGCCTTCGGGTGCCGGGGCGGAGGATTCAACGTCTTTTTGACCTCCAGCGCTTTGCAGGAAAGCGTCATCAGCTATTGTTTCAATAGCATCTAGCAAGTCTGGTAGCACCGACTCCAGCCAGCGCGTGTGCACCTGCTGGCTGGCCATCTCGGGCCGCCCGGCCAGCGCCTGCAGCAAGCCCAGGTTGGTGGCCACGCCGGTGATGCGGCACTCCTGCAGCGCCCGCTGCGAGCGGCGCAGCGCATCGGCAAAGCGGGGGCCGCGCGTGTGCACGATGAGCTTGGCGAGCAGGGTGTCGTAGTGCGGCGATGGCGCGGTGCCCGCCACGCCATGGGTGTCCACGCGGATGCCGGGGCCCGCGGGCAGATCGAACCGGGCGAGCGTGCCGCTGCCCGGCACGGCGCCGCCGCTGGCGTCCAGCGTTTCGGCGTTGATGCGCCACTGCACGGCATAGCCTTCGGGCGCCGGGGGCTGGTCGGGGTTCAGCCCCAGGTCGCGCAGGGTCTGCCCTGCTGCCAGGGCCAGCTGGGTCTGCACCAGGTCCACGCCGGTGACAGCTTCGGTGATGGTGTGCTCCACCTGCAGGCGCGGGTTGGCCTCGATGAACACATAGGGCAAATCGCTGGAGGCCAGATCCACCAGAAACTCGAAGGTGCCCAGGCCCTCGTACTGCACCTCACGCGCCATGGCCAGGGCGGCGCCGATGATGCGCTCGCGCAGTGGCCCGGGCAACGAGGGGCTGGGCGCAATTTCCACCACCTTCTGAAAGCGACGCTGCAGCGTGCATTCGCGCTCGCCCAGCGCCATCGCCTCGCGCCCGTCGCCCAGCACCTGCACCTCGATATGGCGCGCGTTGTTCATCAGGCGCTCGACGTACACCCCGTCCACCCCGAAGGCGGCCTGCGCCTCGCTGCGGCAGCGGGCGTAGGCCGCGGGCAGCTCGTCCAGCGACTGCACGGCGCGCATGCCCCGCCCGCCACCGCCGCCAATCGCCTTGATGACGATGCCCGCACCTTGCTGCGAGTGCCAGAAGGCCTGCGCTTCTTCGAGCGAAACCGCCGCCTGCGTGCCCGGCATGAGCGGTACGCCGCAGCGCATTGCCAGGCTGCGCGCCTGGGCCTTGTCGCCGAACAGGCTCAGCTGCCCCGGCGTGGGGCCGATGAAGCGCACCCCGGCGTCGGCACAGGCGCGCGCGAAGTCGGCGCGCTCGCTCAGGAAGCCGTAGCCGGGGTGCACGGCGTCGCAGCCGTGCTCGCGTGCGATCGCCAGCAGGCGCGCGCCGTCGAGGTAGGCCGCCGGCCCCGTGGCCCCCAGCGCCACGGCCTGGGTGGCCGCCCCGACATGCGGACTGGCGGCGTCGTCGTCGGCATAGACCGCGACGCTGGCAATGCCCAGGTCGTACAGGGCGCGCACGATGCGCAGGGCGATTTCGCCGCGGTTGGCAACGAGGACTTTGGCGAACAACGGGCAATCGGTCATGCAGAGGTCCCAACAGATGGCAAGGCTTGCGCTGCATTCTGGCGGCGACCGGCATGCATGCATGGCAAACAAGCGACAGCCGCCGCCCGAAGAAACCCCTGCAGCAGCCAGACGCCCCGGCGCGCCGCTACGATGCGCCTTTTGCTCTGTTTGCCCACAGGACGCCCATGCCAGACTTTCGCAGTGACACCGTGACCCAGCCCACCCCTGCCATGCGCGAGGCCATGTTCAAGGCCCCGCTGGGCGACGATGTATTTGCCGACGACCCTTCGGTGAACGCACTGCAGGAGCACGCCGCCGAACTGCTGGGTTTTGAAGCGGCGCTGTTCGCCCCCTCGGGCACGCAGACCAACCTGATCGCGCTGTGGGGCCACTGCCAGCGCGGCGACGAGGCCATCGTGGGCCAGAGCTGGCACACCTACCGCTGGGAGGCGGGCGGCATGGCAGTGCTGGGCTCCATCCAGCCCCAGCCGGTGGAAACCCAACCTGACGGCACGCTGCGCATCGCCGACATCGCCGCCGCCATCAAACCCGACGACCCGCACTTTGCCCGCACCCGCCTTGTGGTGCTGGAGAACACCACCGGCGGCCAGGTACTGCCCACGCCCTACATCGCCGAAGTGGCGCAGCTGGCACGCAGCCGCGGCCTCGCCATGCACCTGGATGGCGCGCGCATGTTCAATGCGGCCACGGCCAATGCCGCGCGCAACGACACAGACGTGTATGACGAAGCGCGCGCGCTGTGCAGCCACTTTGATTCCGCGTCGCTGTGCCTGAGCAAGGGCCTGGGCGCGCCCGTGGGCTCGCTGGTGCTGGGCTCGCGCGACTTCATCCGCCAGGCGCGCCGCACGCGCAAGATCCTGGGTGGCGGCATGCGGCAGGCAGGCGTGCTGGCGGCTGCGGGCCACTATGCGCTGCAGCAGCATGTGCACCGCCTGGCCGAAGACCACGCCCGCCTGGACCGGCTGGCGCAAGGGCTGGCCGAGGCCAACCGCAGCCACCCGGCGTTGCAGGGCCGCATCACGGTACTGCCGTGGCAGACCAACATCCTCTTCACCGACCTGCATGCGGAGGTGGCGCCCGCCTTCACCGCCTGGCTGGCCCAGCATGGTGTGCGCGTGACCAGCAGCCTCTATGGCGGCGCCACGCGGCTGCGCTGGGTGACGCACCTGGATGTGAGCGAGGCAGACGTGACGGCGGCGCTGGACTGCGTGGCGCGCTTCGCGCTGCCGGGCTGAACCTGCTCAAGCGGCGGGGTAGGTCCGTCCACCAAACACACCGGTGCCCACACGCACCAGCGTGCTGCCGGCCTGGATGGCGGCCTCCAGGTCGGCGGTCATGCCCAGGGACAGGGTGTCGAACTGCGCAAGGCCTGGCTCCCGGAGCTCAGCAATCTGATCAAAAAGCGCTCTGGCGCTGATGTGGATTGCGAGTTGCGCTTCAAATTCAGGAGCATGGTCCGGGATGCACATGATCCCCCGCACGGCAAGCCGTGGCAGTTTTGCGACAGCGCGGACCAGGTCCAGCGCATCGCGCGGGGCCACGCCCGACTTGGTGGGCCCACCGTCGATGTTGACCTGGATACATACCTGCAGCGGCGGCAAGTGATCGGGCCGCTGGGCCGACAGGCGCTCGGCGATCTTGAGCCGGTCCACCGTGTGCACCCAGTCAAAGTGCTCGGCCACCAGTCGGGTCTTGTTGCTCTGGATAGGGCCAATGCAGTGCCATTGCAGCGCCACACCAGGCAGGGCAGCGCGCACGGCGGCAATCTTGTCCACACCCTCCTGGATGTAGTTTTCACCAAAGTCGCGCTGGCCTGCGGCTGCCGCCTCCAGCACCGCCGGTGCGCCGAAGGTCTTGGAAACCGCCAGCAAGGAAACGCTGGCCGGATCGCAGCCGGCAGCCCGGCATGCCTGCGCGATCCTGCCCAGAACCTGTTGGAGGTTGTTAGCAATCGTGGTCATAATGTTTGGCAAGCGTATCAAACGATAGAGGGACTCCGTGGACATTACCCAACTGCTCGCGTTCAGCGTCAAGAACAAGGCCTCCGATCTTCACCTGTCCGCGGGCCTGCCGCCCATGATCCGGGTCCACGGCGATGTACGGCGCATCAATGTCGATGCGCTGGACCACAAGACGGTCCACGGCATGGTGTACGACATCATGAGCGACTCGCAGCGCAAGACGTATGAAGAGTTTCTCGAAGTCGACTTCTCGTTTGAAATCGAAGGCCTGGCCCGTTTCCGGGTCAACGCCTTCAACCAGAACCGCGGCGCGGCCGCCGTGTTCCGGACGATTCCCAGCAAGATCCTGACGCTGGAGCAGCTCAATGCTCCCAAGATCTTCGGCGACCTGGCCCTCAAGCCGCGCGGCCTGGTGCTGGTGACCGGGCCCACGGGCTCGGGCAAGTCCACCACGCTGGCGGCCATGGTGAATTACCTCAATGAAACCGAATACGGCCACATCCTCACAGTGGAAGACCCGATCGAGTTCGTGCACGAGTCCAAAAAGTGCCTGATCAACCAGCGCGAAGTCGGCCCCATGACGCTGTCGTTCGCGGCGGCGCTCAAGTCGGCACTGCGTGAAGACCCGGACGCCATCCTGGTGGGTGAAATGCGCGACCTGGAAACCATCCGCCTGGCCATGACGGCTGCGGAAACGGGCCACCTGGTGTTCGGCACGCTGCACACATCGAGTGCCGCCAAGACGATTGACCGGATCATCGACGTGTTCCCGGCCGAAGAAAAGGAAATGGTTCGCGCGATGCTGTCCGAATCGCTGCAGGCAGTCATCTCGCAGACGCTGTGCAAGACCAAGGATGGCTCGGGCCGCGTGGCGGCGCACGAGATCATGCTGGGCACCAGCGCCATCCGCAACCTGATCCGCGAGGCCAAGGTGGCGCAGATGTACTCCACCATCCAGACCAGCAACAGCGTGGGCATGCAGACGCTGGACCAGAACCTGACCGACCTGGTGCGCCGCAACATCATCAGCCCGGCCGAAGCCCGCAGCAAGGCCAAGATCCCCGAGAACTTCCCCGGCTGATCTGCGCCCCACCCTGAATCCTGCGGCGCCATGAACCGCCGCACACCGGAGCACTGTATGAAAGGCATTCTGAGCCTTCTGAAAATGAAAAGCCGGGGCGGCAAGCCTGCGGAAGACCACACGGATTCCGTGCTGTTCTCCACCGCGTTTGCGGGCCAGGGCGTGGACGAATCCATGCTGGTCCCCTGGGAGGCCCGCGCTGTGGAAGTGGGCGCCAAGCGCCTGCCCACCAGCCGGGGCGGCAAGCTGCTGCAGGGCCTGTGGGCCAAAGACAAGTACATGGCGCACCTGGACAAGGACGCTGTGGAGCGCATGGAGCGCTTTTTCGAGTTTGCGGCCGTGCCGTCCAACCGCGACGTGATCCGCCAGGACGAATATGGCAATTTCATGGTGGTGCTGCTGACCGGCACCATCGCCGTGGACCGCGTGCAGCCCTGGGGCGAGCAATTGCGACTGGCCGAGACGCGCCCCGGCGATATCCTGGGCGAGATGTCGCTGCTGGACAGTGGCATCCGGTTTTCCGCCTGTACCACGCTCACCGATTGTGAGATCGCCGTGCTCAGCGCCGAAGCCATGGACGACATGATGACCAAGGATCCGCAACTGGCTGCCAGCCTGATTGCACTGCTGGCCCGCAAGCTCTCGCTGCGCCTGCGGGTGGTAAGTGCCCGCCTGAGCGACAACCAGAAGTGATGGCGATGCGCCGACACAATACCAACGAACGCACAGCGGACGAACAGCCCGGGGAGAACATCTGATGGAACGCGATCAGGCCAGTAAATTCATCAACGACCTGCTCAAGCTGATGGTGAGCCGCAATGGCAGCGACCTGTTCATCACCGCAGAGTTTCCGCCCGCGATCAAGGTCGATGGCAAAGTGACCAAGGTCTCGCCCCAGCCGCTCACGCCAACGCACACGCTCACCCTGGCACGCGCCATCATGAGCGACAAGCAGGTGGCCGATTTTGAGCGCACCAAGGAATGCAACTTCGCCATTTCACCCGCCGGCATCGGGCGGTTTCGCGTCAACGCTTTCATCCAGCAGGGCAAGGTGGGCATGGTGCTGCGGACGATTCCGCTCACGCTGCCCACCATCGATGGCCTGGGCGTGCCGCAGGTGCTCAAGGAAGTGACGATGACCAAGCGCGGCCTGTGCATCCTGGTGGGTGCTACAGGCTCGGGCAAGTCCACCACGCTGGCCGCCATGGTCGACTGGCGCAACGAGAACTCCTTCGGCCACATCATCACGGTGGAAGACCCGGTGGAATTCGTGCACCCGCACAAGAACTGCGTGGTGACGCAGCGCGAAGTGGGTCTGGACACCGACAGCTGGGAAGCGGCCCTGAAGAACACGCTGCGCCAGGCGCCCGACGTGATCCTCATGGGCGAAATCCGCGACCGTGAAACCATGGAGCATGCGGTGTCGTTCGCCGAAACCGGACACCTGTGCCTTGCCACGCTGCACGCCAACAGCGCCAACCAGGCGCTGGACCGGATCATCAACTTCTTCCCCGAAGAGCGCCGCGCCCAGCTGCTGATGGACCTGTCGCTCAACCTGCGCGCCATGGTGTCGCAGCGCCTGATCCCCAAGCAGGATGGCAAGGGCCGCGCGGCCGCGGTGGAAATCATGCTCAATACGCCGCTGATTTCCGATCTGATCTTCAAGGGCGAAGTCTCCGAGATCAAGGAGATCATGAAAAAAAGCCGCAACCTGGGCATGCAGACGTTTGACCAGGCGCTGTTCGACCTGTACGAAGCCAACGTGATCAGCTACGAAGACGCGTTGCGCAACGCCGACTCGCTCAATGACCTGCGCCTGCAGATCAAGCTCAACAGCCAGCGCGCCAAGTCTCCCGATCTGGCGTCCGGCACGGAGCATTTCGCCATCGTCTGAGCCTGAACCGGCTTGCGCCTCTCCGCCTTCAGGACCCCGTGAAGCCCGCCCCCCAGGGCGGGTTTTGTTTTTTCCACCTGCACCTGCTCTTCTCTACCCATGCCAAGCACCAACCCCCGCAACTACGACGCAACCCCTTCCCGCAAGGTCGCCTTTCTGGGCCTGGGCGTGATGGGCTACCCAATGGCCGGCCACCTCGCCCTGGCCGGGCATGAAGTCACGGTGTACAACCGTACCGCTACAAAATCTATAGCATGGTGCGCAGAGTACGCCAGCGCCAAGGCCCCAAAACATGCTGCAACCCCGCGTGAGGCGGCAGAAGGCGCCGACATCGTGTTCTGCTGCGTGGGCAACGACGATGACCTGCGTTCGGTCACGCTGGGCACGGATGGCGCCTTTGCCGGCATGAAGCCGGGCGCCATCTTCGTGGACCACACCACTGCATCGGCCGAGGTCGCGCGCGAGCTGTATGCGGCGGCCAAGGCCCAGGGCCTGCAATTTGTGGATGCGCCCGTATCCGGCGGTCAGGCCGGGGCGCAGAACGGCTTGCTGACGGTGATGTGTGGCGGAGATGCAGGGGCCTTCGAGGCCGCCCAGCCGGTGGCCATGGCGTTTTCCCGCGCATTCACCTTGCTGGGAGACAGCGGCGCAGGGCAGCTGGCCAAGATGGTCAACCAGATCTGCATTGCCGGGCTGGTGCAGGCGCTGTCGGAAGCCGTGGCCTTTGGAAAGAACGCCGGGCTGGACATGAAGCAGGTGCTGGACGTGATCGGCAAGGGCGCCGCCCAGAGCTGGCAGATGGACAACCGGGGCAAGACGATGGTGGACGGCAAGTTCGACTTTGGTTTTGCCGTGGACTGGATGCGCAAGGACCTGGGCCTGGTGCTCGACGAAGCCAAGCGCAACGGCTCGCGCGTGCCGGTGACGGCGCTGGTGGACCAGTTCTATGCCGATGTGCAGAAGATGGGGGGCAACCGCTGGGACACCTCCAGCCTTATCCAGCGGCTGACCTGACGCCTGCGCCCGCGGGGGCACGCACAATGCATATGCAAAAAGGGGCCTTGCAGAGCCCCTTTTGCTTTCGTGCCACGCCCTTGGCGGCGTGCGCGACTCACCCCCGGGGTGCGTCGCTGCTGTCGGTGGTCACCGGTGCGGGTTGCGGCGCCAGGCGGCGCAGATCCTCTTCCGACACGATTTCAAACACCCGCACCACCTTCGCCACGCCGCTGACACCCCGGGCGATCTCGGTGGCGCGATTGGCCTCACGCTGCGAAACCCGGCCCATCAGGTACACCACATTGCGCTCCGTCACCACCTTGAAGGAGGTGGCCGAGATGTCCCGCGCATCCACCAGGCTGGCGCGCACCTTGCCGGTGATGAAGGTGTCGTTAGAGCGCTGGCTCAGGGTGGTCGATGGCATCACGGCCAGGTCGTTCACCACAGAGCGCGTGTTCTCCACCTGTGACACGATCTGCTCCACCGTCTGGCGGTCCTGTGCGTTGGGCACTTCGCCGGTCAGCAGCGCCTGGCGGTTGTAGCTTGTCACGTTGACATGCACTCGGTCGCCCAGGGTTTCGCGAATCCGGTTGGCAGCGCGCAGCTCGATACCCTCGTCTTCGATCTGCGTCCCTGCAGTGCGACGGTCCACCGCCATGACGCTGCCCACCACGGCACCGCCGACGATCAATGGAGCACACGCCGACAGGCCTGCAGCCAGGGTGGCTGCCGCCAGTGCGGTCATGACAGTGCGCTGGGTGCGGTTCACGGTTGTCGGGGTCATAGGGGAATCTCCTGTTCACCAAGTAACTGGGCGTCCACGCCGTCGCTCAGGCAATGCAGCACCAGGGCATGGACTTCGCGCACGCGTGCGGCGCGGTCGTGGGGCACGCTGATCAACACATCGGTTTCGCGCAGCATGGCGGCCAGCTTGCCACCGGTGCGGCCCGTCAGCACCACCACTGTCATGTCGCGCTCGTGGGCGGCCTCGGCAGCGGCCAGCAGGTTGGCGTCGTTGCCGGACACCGACAGAGCCAGCAGCACATCGCCCGCCTGGCCCAGCGCACGCACCTGGCGGGCAAACTGCTGCGCGGCATCGTGGCTGCCGCCCGCTGCGGCCGTGAGCAGGGTGCTGTCGGACGTGAGGGCCAGCGCCGCCAGTTCGGGCCGTTCGCGCTCGAAGCCGGCCACGCAGAACGCGGCAAACTGCTGCGCCTCGGCGGCCGAGGGGCCGTTACCACAGGCCAACACCTTGCCGCCGCTGGTCACACAGGCCAGAACGGCCTGCACGGCGGCGGCGATGGGATGGCTCAGAACCTGCGCGGCCTGGTACTTCAGGTCGGCGCTGTCGATGAAATGCTGTTGGATGCGTTGCTCAAGCATGAGGGCCCGATGATACCCGCCGGGTGTTACAGCTTTTGTAGCAAACCGTAGCCACCGGTCTTGCGCTGGGGGCTTGGTCGCTTTGCGGAACCCCGATGCCTACTGCGCATCAAAGGCCGCCTTGAGCCACTGCACCGAGGCCTCGACCAGCACCACATCAAAGCGGCAGGGCGGCGGCGATGGCAGGCGTAGGAGGTAGTGCCGGGCCGCAAAAATGATGCGCTGCTGCTTGGTGGCGCTGATACTCGCCCCGGCGCCGCCAAACGCGCTGCCCGACCGACTGCGCACTTCGACAAAGACCAGCGTGCCATCCCGCTCGCGCATCACCAGGTCAATCTCGCCACCGCCGCGCCCGGGCGTCCGATAATTGCGCACCACCAGCTGCAGGCCGGCCGCCTGCAGATGGGCCAGGGCCTGGTCCTCCGCCGCGTTGCCGCGTGCGCGTGTGGTGGTGGCAGGGCCCGAGTCCTTCGCCGGTTTTCTCATTCCAAGGAATTTCATTGAGCGCATCTTTCGCTTCAGCCCTTGATGCCGCGCGCGAAGCGGCGGCTCTCCAGCATTATCCCGAGGGCGCCCTGTACGTGGTGGCCACACCCATTGGCAACCTGGCGGACATCACCCTGCGCGCGCTGCACGTGCTGCAGATGGCCGACACCGTGGCCTGCGAAGACACGCGCCACACACAGTCCATGCTGCGCGCCTACGGCATCGACAAGGGTGCCGCCCAGCTGCTGGCCGTGCACCAGCACAACGAGGCCGAAGCCGCGCAGAACGTGGTGCAGCGGCTGCAGCTGGGCCAGCGCGTGGTGTATGTGAGTGACGCTGGCACGCCCGGCGTGAGTGACCCTGGCGCCCGGCTCGTGGCCGCCGTGCAGGCGGCCGGCCTGCGGGCCGTGCCCCTGCCCGGCGCCAGCAGCATCACCACAGCGCTGAGCGTGGCAGGCGCAGTGGCCCACAGCACTGAACATGGCGGTTTTGTGTTCGCAGGGTTTCTACCCGTGAAGAACGCAGAACGCGCCACGGTGATTGCGCAGCAGCTGGCCCCGGAGCCGCGCTGCGTGGTGCTGCTTGAAGCCCCCCACCGCATCAACGAGCTGGCCCAGGCCCTGGCGGTGCTGGGTGATCGCCCGGTAACGCTGGCACGGGAGCTGACCAAGCAGTTTGAGGAAGTGACCACGCGGCCCGCCCGGGAGCTGACGGCCTGGCTGGACGGCGCACCCCAGCGCTCGCGCGGCGAGTTTGTGGTGCTGCTGCACCCGGTGGCGGTGGCCAGCGACGATGGCGCCAGCCTGCGGGTGTTGCGCCTGCTGGTGCAGGAGCTGCCGCTGAAAACCGCTGTGCGCCTGGCTGCCGAGATCACGGGTGCATCGCGCAACGCGCTGTACGACACGGCCCTGACGTGGAAGCGCAGCGGCGCGAGCGGGGAAAATGAAGACGAAGTAGGCGACGCCGGGAGCTGATAACACCTCGGATTTCAGGCCAAATTGGCACCTGGCGCTTGATGGACAAGCGCTGATAGCTATATTTTTAATAGCATTTCATCCGCCACAGCGAATCCACTACCGGCCCTGGTGCCGCCGCCCCCCTCCAGATCTATCGCCCCGACACAGCCAACCCGGCCGCCACCCCGCCAAACAAATCGCCTTCCACCTGGGGAGTGTCGGGAAACGCCGCTTTGAGCGCCTGGCGCAGCGGCCGCAAGGCCGACGAGCCCCCGGTGAGATAGATCGCATCCAGCCCCTGCACACCCAGGCCCGCCAGCTGCACACATTCCTGCGCGCAGGCCACCACCAGTTCGAGGGGTTGCAACAGGAACTGCGCCAGCCCCTGTGTTGTGACGGCGGCGCCCAGCCCTGCCTCGATCCAGTCCAGCGGCATGGGCGCGTCGGCATCGGCCAGCGACGCGGCGATCTTGGCCTGCTCCACGGTATTGGCCATGCGGTGCCCCAGGCGCTCGTGCAGCACCCGCATGAGCCGCGCGTGCAGCCGTGCATCGGAATAGTCGGTGCGCAGGTTCTGCGCATCGCGCAGTGCACGCGGCGAGTACAGCCACTGGATCAGGTGCCAGGTGGACAGGTCAAAAAACACCCGGCTGGGCACCTCGCGCCCCGTGGGCCCGGTGTGCCGAAACCCGAGCAAGGGCATCAACAGGTCCAGGCTCAGCCGCCGGTCAAAGTCGGTGCCACCCACATGCACGCCGGTGGTGGCCAGCACATCGCTGCCGCGCTCGGCACGCGCCATGCGCTCCGGCCCCAGCCGCACCACCGTGAAGTCCGAGGTACCACCCCCAATGTCCACCACCAGCACCAGCGACTCGTGCGCGACGCGCTGCTCGTAGTCCAGCGCGGCAGCAATCGGTTCCAGCTGGAACGACACCTCGGCAAACCCCGCATCCAGCGCAGCTTGGCGCAACGCATCTTCCGCCTGCTGATCGCGGTCGGCATCCCCATCCACAAAATGCACCGGCCGCCCCATCACCACACGGGCGGGCATGCCGCCCAGCTCATCGCGCGCCCTTTGCACCAGCATGCGCAAGAAGAGGCTGATGATGTCCTGGTAGCTCACCATCTTGTTGTGCACCGCCGTCTTGTCCTGCAGCAGCGCACTGCCGAGCAGGCTCTTGAGCGACCGCATCAGGCGCCCCTCGGTGCCTGCCAGATACTGGCCCACGGCATCGCGACCAAAGTGTGTGCGGTGATCCTCTGCGTTGAAGAACAGTGCAGTGGGCAGTGTGTGCGCACTCCCCTCCAGCGCAATCATCCGCGCCAACCCTGCCCCCTGGCGCACGGCCATCGCGGAGTTGGAAGTGCCAAAGTCGATACCGAGGGTGGTGTCCTTCAGGAGGGGCATGGGTGACGTGTGGAAGCGATGAAAAAGTGTTCAACGCGCACCGGCTGAGGCCTCGGTGAACGAAGATATCGGATGCAGTTTTGGGGCAAGAAGAACCCGCAGGGCAGTGGGGGCAGAGCTGCCGCCCGGCCAGAAGCCACCGAAGCGCGACGCACCCGGAATTGAAAAAGCCCTTGATTCGCAAAAATCAAGGGCTTTTATTTGGTGGCCTGGGGCGGAATCGAACCACCGACACAAGGATTTTCAATCCTCTGCTCTACCGACTGAGCTACCGGGCCTGAGCCTCAAATTATAACCAGAAAAAACTGCCTTTGAACCAGAGTGCCAGGAATTTCTTGCAGACCTAGCCGCGCTTACCCCGGCCCAGATCGACACCCAGCTGGCGCAGCTTGCGATATAGGTGCGTGCGCTCCAACCCCGTCTTTTCGGCCACGCGCGTCATGGAGCCGCCTTCGCGGGCCAGGTGAAATTCGAAATAAGCCTTTTCAAAGCCATCGCGTGCTTCGCGCAGGGGGCGATCGAGGTCAAACCCCTGGTGCGCATGGGGCCCTGCCTCCACGCCGGCCATGAGGGCCGCCGTCACGGCGGGCAGTTGCGAAAACGTGGGGTCGGCCGGGGCGTGCACGGGCGCCGGGGCGGCTGCCACCGGGGCGGCCTGGTGGGCAGCGTTGCGCGCCAGGCCCTGCTCCACCGCCTTGAGCAGCTTTTGCAGGGTGATGGGTTTTTCAAGGAACGAGAAGGCGCCGATCCGCGTGGCCTCGACGGCAGTGTCGATCGTGGCGTGGCCACTCATCATGATCACGGGCATGGTCAGCACACCCGCCGTGGCCCATTCCTTGAGCAGCGAAACCCCGTCGGTATCTGGCATCCAGATGTCGAGCAGCACGAGGTCGTAGATGTTGCCGGCCCGGGCGGAGCGCGCCTGGGTGGCGTTTTCTGCGAGGTCTACGCTGTGACCTTCGTCGTTCAGGATTTCCGACAGCAGATCACGAATGCCGAGCTCATCGTCGACCACCAGAATGTTTGCCATGTGTGTTGAAGCGCCTTGGGGTACTGCGGGGCGGTGTTGTTATGACGCCACCGCTGGTTCAGGGGCGAATGATAACGACACTTGGGCCCCGCGCACCACGCCATCCTCCGTGCGATTGGACAGGTCGATACGCGCACCATGCTCGTCGGCAATTTTTTTGACCACGGCCAGCCCCAGTCCAGTGCCCCGGGCCTTGGTAGTGACATAGGGCTCAAAGGCCCTCTGGAGGATGTGCGCGGGAAAGCCTCCTCCGCTGTCTGACACCGTGAGCCGCACGCGGCGCGAGGACTCACTCCAGCGGGTGCTGATGCGCACGGGCGGCACGGGATCAGCAGTGCCGGCCCGCGCCTGTTCGGTGGAATCTTGCGCGTTTTGCAAAAGGTTGTGCACGACCTGCCGCAGCTGCTGTGCATCGCCTGCTATCGGAGGGCAGCGCGGGTCCAGCTCTGCCTGCACCCGCACCGTGGCGTTCTCTTCACCGTACAGATGGAGCACGTCAGTCACCAGGGCATTGAGGTCCAGCGCATGGAGTTCTGCCGCGGGCAAACGCGCGTAATCGCGGAACTCGTTGACCAGCCGCTTCATCGCATCGACCTGATCCACGATGGTCTTCACCGACTTGGCGAGAATGGCCTGCTCGGGGCCGGGCAGCTTGCCCGAGAGCTTCATTTCCAGCCGCTCGGCCGACAGCTGGATGGGCGTGAGCGGGTTCTTGATTTCATGCGCCAGGCGCCGCGCCACCTCGCCCCAGGCCTGCGCGCGTTGGGCAGAAACAATTTCGGAAATGTCGTCAAAAACCAACAGCCTGGTCGCATCGGGCAGTTCGGCCCCCCGCGCCACGAGGCTGGTGGCGTGCTGGCCGACTCCGCCGGAGCTTGCATGCAGCTCAAACGGTTGCTGCCAGTGGTCGAGCCCGTGGCGTTCGTGATCGCCCAGAAAGGCATCAAAGTGCCCCTGTACCGATCTTGCAAATTCGGCAAGCCCGGGGACTTCCGACAGCGGCCGCCCCTCATACGCCGCCATCGGTGCCCGCAGGATGCGGGTTGCGCCCGGGTTGGATGATCGGATCAGGCCCTGGGCATCGAGCACGATGACCCCGGCCGTGAGGTTGTCCAGAATGGTCTGCAGGTTGGCGCGCGCGGCATCCACCTCCCCCATGCTCTGCTCCACCGCCTGGCGCGCGTCGGATAGTTGCTGGGTCATCAGCGCAAAAGAACGCGTGAGCCCACCCAGCTCGTCCTTGCCTTGCAGCACAGCCTTGGGGCTGAGGTTGCCCGCGGCAACCTCGCGCACACCTTCGGCCAGCACCAGCAGTGGGCGGGCGAGCTGATTGCCCAGCAACACCGCCAGCAGCACGGCGCCAAACACCGCCAGGAAAAGGCTCAGCGTGAGGGTGCCCACATACATGCGCCGCAGCCCCCCCCGGGCCAGGGCGCGCTCCTGGTATTCGCGATTGGCCTCCTGCACCGCAATGGCGTTGGCCACCAGCGCGGGTGGCAGCAGCAGCGTGGCCTGCAGGTAGCGCGGCTCCACCAGCAACCCCACGCTGGGGCTGCTCACCAGCGCAAGTACCTTCACGCGCGCGTTCTGAACGGCTGCGGGGTCGGAAATATCGTCGAGCCCTTCAATCTGTGCGGTGGCGCGTTGCTGGCGCACGGTGCGCAGCAAGGGCACCCCCGGCCGGTCGGGGTTCAGGCTGAAACGCGACTGGCCGGCACTGGCCACCGCCTGGCCCGCCGCGTTCCAGAGCACCACATCGGTGGCGCCCAGCTGGTCGCGGATGCGCTCCAGCACCAGGCCGGCTGCCGCATCGGGGACCTGTGCCACCTGCGCACTCGCATTGCGGGTTTTGGCGGCCATGTCGGCCGCCATGGCGTCAAGGGACACGCGCGCCAGGTTGACCCCTGCGGACAAGGCACCCTCGACCTTGACATCGAACCAGCTTTCGATCGAACGCGTGACGAACTGGTAGGACACCACGTAGATCAGCAACCCCGGCATCAGACCCACCAGCGCAAAGATGGCAGCGAGTTTGACCAGCAGCCTGCTGCCAAAGCGCCCCTTGCGCAGGCGCATGCCCAACCGCACCGCAACCCACAGCAGCACTGCCAGAAGCAGCATCGCCACCAGCACATTCACGCCGAAAAGCCATGCGTAGTTGCGCTCGTACAGCGCCCGGTTGTTGGTGGCCAGGGTGAGCAGGAACATCAGCACCAGGCCGATGGCCGACATGATGGCCGCGCCAACCCCCACCGCCCACCGCACGGCGCGCGACTGGCTGGCCGCCGCCTGGGCAGAGGCAGACGCGGTGGGCTGTGAGGTGCCGGGCGGGTTCACTTTGCAGGTTCCGCGGCCAGGCGCTGGCTGCGGGACACCAGAAGGTTCCAGCCCGATCGCCCCGCCACCCCGATCTGGAAAGGACGGGGCAGCTGGGACATGTCGAGTCGAAACCGGAAATTGACAGTGTGGACCGCATCGGCCTCGATCACGTCGCTATCAGCGATCTTCCAGCGCGAAATGCGCTGAATGGCCGATAGTGCGTCCGAGTAGTCATCGAAGTTCTGGCCCAGTACCACCCCCAGTCCACTGTTTGCAAAGGGCACAGGCGAGATGTTCAATCGCCATCGTCGGGTCAAGGGCTGATAACTGAGCCGCAGGTAACGGGTCGCTTCGGCAACCTGGCGGTCAGACCAGTACCAGCGATCGCGCAGCACCTGGGCCTCGGCGACAAAGAACATGGGGATGCCTTTGTAGAGGGCGTCTTCTGCCAGTTCCGGCAGGATCAGATCCAGTGTGGTGCTCAGATACAGGCCGTCCTCGGCCCGGTCCAGGCGCAGCTCCCCCACTTCCGGAGCCACTGGTTGCCCGGCCACGGCCGACGGCGCCCATGCAGCCCAGCCCATGAACAGGCAAAACATCCCGGCCAGCAGCCAACGAGCTCTGAGAAGCTCATTACGCTGATTTTTGCAACAGTGCGTAAAAAAAACCGTCGTGATCACCCGACTGATTGTCCGGGACGGCACCGCGCTTGTCGTCGTTGCCGGGAATTAAATGGCCCGGCGACGGGAGCAACGTGGCGTCGGTGTTGTGTGCAAGAAACGTTTGCACCTGTTCATCGCCCTCTTCCCGGAAGACAGAGCAGGTGCAGTACAGCAGCCGACCGCCCGGGCGCAGAAGCGGCCAAAGCGCTGCCAGCAAACGCGCCTGCAGCCTGGCGAGCTGGGCAATATCGCTTTCACGGCGCAGCCAGCGGACATCCGGATGGCGTCGCACGATGCCGGAAGCGGTGCAGGGAGCATCCAGCAAAATGGCATCGAACGGGACGCCCTCGCAGTGCTGCTGCCACCAGTCTTGCGGGCGCGCTGCATCGGCCACCACCACCTTGGCACGCAGTCCCAGGCGCTGCAAGGCATCGCCAATCCGGGTACTGCGAACGGCATCCACCTCCAGGGCCGTAACCTGCAGGGGCGAACCGCTCCCCGCCATCTCCAGGAGGTGGGCGGTTTTGCCCCCGGGTGCCGCGCAGGCGTCCAGCACACGCAAAGGCTGGGCGAGATCCAGCCCTCCCAGCAGCAAGGGCGCAGCCATCTGGGCGGCGGCATCCTGCACTGAAACCCAGCCCTCAGCAAAGCCCGGCAGGGTTGGCACCGGTACGGGCTTGCGCAGCAGCAGCCCCATATCACCCACCGGTTTTGCTTCCAAATTAATAGCTGCGAGCGCTTTCTGGTAAAGCACTGGAGTGCTTTTTTGTGCATTAACGCGCAGCGTCATCGGAGCGTGGGCATTGTTGGCCCGCAGAATCTGCTCCCAGTGTGTGGGGTGGTCCTTGCGCAAACGCTCGATCCACCACACCGGATGGTTCCATCGGGCCAGCGGATCACGGTCGGTCCGTGCCACCAGCGCCTCGCGTTCGCGCAGAAAACGCCGCAGGCACCCATTGAGGAACGACGACTGCGCCCGGGTGGACGCGCTGCGCTTGGCGGCTTCCACCGCCTGGTTGACCAGGGTGAAAGGCTCATACGGGGATTGTTCGGGGTCCCAGCACAGCGCCAGCGCCGTGCACAGCAGCGCATCTGCAGCCGGTGGGGGCGTGCGTGCCACCATCTGACTGCGCAGCGCCTCGGCCCGCCCCGCCTGGCGCAGCACCTGGAACAGCAGAGCCTGCACGCCCGGGCGTAACGCGGCGTCTACGGCCGCCAGGGCTGCAGTGCCCGACTGGCCGGCGCGGATGGCCTGCAAGGCCCCGGCCACAGCTGCCAGCTGTTGCCACAGCGGCACGGGTTGGCCGCCCGCCGCGGGCGGAGTGCGGGCAGCACGCAGAGCCTGGTCAGGGCCGGAACCGCTCGGTGCGCGGGCAGGAGGTGGTGGCCGGGATGGGCTCATCGTGTTTCTCGCTTACTGTCTACAGCCCGCGTGCGGCCTTGAATCCGAACACCCAAGCCAGAACACTGGCCGGAAACTGGGCAATGGCGGCGTTGTAGTGCAACACCGCATCGTTGAACACACCAATCGCCTGTTCGTTTTGCTGAACAAGCTCCTGCCACCGCGCGCCCAGTGCCCTGGGCACCGATGGAGGCACGACCGCGGAATCAGCCCCTGCAGGCGTGGCGGCGACGCTTTGCGCTGGCATGCCGCGGTCGACCTTCTGCCAGCAGGCATGCAGAACCTCACGCGCCGCCGCCAGCGCTGCTACGGCGTCGGGCTTGAGAGGCCGCGCACGGGCCATGGCCAGCGACGCACTCAGCTGGGTAGCGGCACCTTGCAAGGCTGCCATCTCGGGCGCTGCGGCGCCAGCGAGCTCGGGTGCCTGTGCGGCATGCGATGCATCGACCTCGCCCAGAAACGCAAGCTGCCGCACCATGTGCGCATCAAAACTGCCAAACGCCTGCACCACGGCCGAGCGCAAGCGCATCAGACGGTTGTACGCGCCCAGTGCCCAGAACATGGCGATGGCAAAAACAATCCAGAAAAGGGGCGATGACCACATGCTCATTGGCCGGCTTGGCATGAACTGCGCATTACCGGCCCAAAAAAGACAATCAAAACGATCCAGGGGGATCGATCTTTCTGCGTGTCCCCAGAAAAAAGCTCCCGGCCTGCCAGGGACAGGACGGGAGCTTTCTGGAGCCAGCCCGGGTGCTTAGTCAGCGGCTGCGTCGGTAGCGGCGGATGCGCTGCCTTCGACTTCCGTTGCTTCGCCCTGGGCTTCCATCTCGGCGGCTTCGGCTTCGGCGATGGCACGGCGCTCTGCGTCGTCCATGGCGTCCTTGGCCTTGCGTGCCTGGTGGTAGGCCAGGCCGGTACCAGCCGGGATCAAGCGACCCACGATCACGTTTTCCTTCAGGCCACGCAGCTCGTCGCGCTTGCCCATGATGGCTGCCTCGGTGAGCACGCGGGTGGTTTCCTGGAAGGAAGCGGCGGAGATGAACGAGTCGGTCGACAGCGATGCCTTCGTGATACCCAGCAGCAGGTTGCTGTAGGTCGCAGGAATCTTGCCTTCGGACTGCAGTGCCTCGTTGGTGTTGAGGATCTCGGAACGCTCGACCTGTTCACCGGCAATGTAGTTCGACTCGCCGACGTTCTCGACCACGACGCGGCGCAGCATCTGGCGAACGATCACCTCGATGTGCTTGTCGTTGATCTTCACGCCCTGCAAGCGGTACACGTCCTGCACTTCATCGACGATGTAGCGCGACAGCTCTTCGATACCCAGCAAACGCAGGATGTCCTGCGGGTCGGCCGGGCCGTCCACAATCGATTCGCCCTTGTTCACCACCTGGCCTTCGTGCACCAGGATGTTCTTTTCCTTGGGCACGAGTTCTTCGAACACGTGGCCTTCAGGATCGGTGATCTGCAGGCGGACCTTGCCCTTGGTTTCCTTGCCGAACGACACGGTACCGGTCATCTCGGCCAGCGTGCCCTTGTCCTTGGGCGTGCGGGCTTCGAACAGCTCGGCCACGCGGGGCAGACCGCCCGTAATGTCGCGGGTCTTCTGGCCTTCGACCGGAATACGCGCCAGCACTTCGCCGGGGCCCACGTCCTGGCCATCGCGCACCTGGATCAGAGCGCCCACCTGGAAGCCGATGGTCACCGAGTGGTCGGTGCCGGGGATCTTCACCTCGTTGCCCTGGGCGTCGATCAGCTTGACCTGCGGACGAACGACCTTGGCAGCGCCGCGGCGCTTGGGGTCGATCACCACCAGCGTGGAAAGGCCAGTCACTTCATCGACCTGCTTGGCAACGGTGAGGCCTTCTTCGACGTTCTCGAACTTGGTCTGACCGGCGAACTCGGTGATGATGGGTCGCGTCAGCGGATCCCAGTTGGCCAGGATCGTACCGGCCTTGATCTGCTGGTCGGCCTTCACCGTCAGCGTGGCGCCGTAAGGCACCTTGTGGCGCTCACGCTCGCGGCCATGCTCGTCCTGGATGATGATCTCACCCGAACGTGCAATCACCACCAGCTCGCCCTTGGTGTTGCTCACGTAGCGCATCGTGGCATTGAAGCCGATCACGCCGTTGGACTTGGCTTCCACGCTGGACGCGATGGCAGCACGCGAAGCGGCACCACCGATGTGGAACGTACGCATGGTCAGCTGCGTGCCGGGCTCGCCGATGGACTGGGCAGCGATCACACCCACGGCTTCGCCGAGGTTGATCAGGCCGCCACGGCCCAGGTCGCGGCCATAGCACTTGGCGCACAGGCCATAGCGGGTTTCGCAGGTCAGTGCGGTGCGCACCTTCACTTCGTCCACGCCAGCGCTTTCCAGCTCTTCGATCACGTCTTCTTCGAGCATCACGCCCGCTTCGACCAGCACAGCGCGGGTTTCGGGGTGCAGCACGTCTTCGGCGGCGGTACGGCCCAGGATACGGTCGCGCAGCGACTCGATCACTTCACCACCTTCGACGATGGCGCGCATCAGCGAACCATTGGAAGTGCCGCAGTCCTCTTCGGTCACGACCAGATCCTGCGTCACGTCCACCAGACGGCGCGTCAGGTAACCCGAGTTGGCCGTCTTCAGCGCCGTGTCGGCCAGACCCTTACGGGCACCGTGGGTGGAGATGAAGTACTCCAGCACGTTCAGGCCTTCGCGGAAGTTCGCGGTGATGGGCGTTTCGATGATCGAGCCGTCTGGCTTGGCCATCAGACCCCGCATACCGGCCACCTGGCGGATCTGGGCGGCAGAGCCGCGGGCGCCGGAGTCGGCCATCATGTAGATGGAGTTGAAGGACTCCTGATCCACTTCCTTGCCGTGGCGGTCCATGACCTTCTGCTTGGACAGCTGGGCCATCATCACCTTGGAGACTTCGTCACCGGCCTTGCCCCAGATGTCCACCACCTTGTTGTAGCGCTCGCCAGACGTCACCAGACCGGACACATACTGCTGTTCGATCTCTTTGACCTCCTTCTCGGAGCGCTCGATGATGCCGGCCTTCTGGGGCGGCACCAGCATGTCGTCGATGGCGATCGAGATACCGGCGCGTGTGGCCAGGCGGAAGCCGTTTTGCAGCAGCTTGTCGGCAAACACCACGGTTTCCTTCAGGCCGCACTTGCGGAAGGACACGTTGATGAGCTTGGAGATTTCCTTCTTCTTGAGCGCCTTGTTCATGTGCGAGAACGGCAACCCCTTGGGGAGGATTTCAGACAGCAGCGCACGGCCCGCCGTGGTTTCGACCAGAGAGTACGACGGTACGAATTCGCCGGTTTCCTTGTCCTTGGTCCACTCGGTCATGCGCACCGTGATCTTGGCGGCCAGCTCCACTTCGCCAGCGTCCAGGGCACGTTGCACTTCGCCGGTATCGGCAAACACCAGGCCTTCGCCCTTGCCGTTGATGCGGTCGCGAGTGGCGTAGTACAGGCCCAGCACCACGTCCTGCGAAGGCACGATGGAGGGCTCGCCCGAAGCAGGGAACAGCACGTTGTTGGAGGCCAGCATCAGCGTGCGGGCTTCCATCTGCGCTTCCACCGACAGCGGCACGTGAACAGCCATCTGGTCACCGTCGAAGTCGGCGTTGAAGGCCGCGCAAACGAGGGGGTGCAATTGGATGGCCTTGCCTTCGATCAGGATGGGCTCAAACGCCTGGATACCCAGACGGTGCAGCGTAGGCGCACGGTTGAGCATCACGGGGTGCTCTTTGATGACCTCTTCCAGGATGTCCCACACCACGGGGGTGCCGGATTCGACTTCTTTCTTGGCGGCCTTGATCGTCGTCGCGATGCCCATGGCTTCGAGGCGCGAGAAGATGAAGGGCTTGAACAGCTCCAGCGCCATCAGCTTGGGCAAGCCGCACTGGTGCAGCTTGAGCGTTGGGCCCACGGTGATCACGGAACGACCGGAGTAGTCCACCCGCTTGCCCAGCAAGTTCTGGCGGAAACGGCCCGACTTGCCCTTGATCATGTCGGCCAGCGACTTCAGGGCACGCTTGTTGGCGCCCGTCATGGCCTTGCCACGGCGGCCGTTGTCCAGCAGCGAGTCCACGGCTTCCTGCAGCATCCGCTTTTCGTTGCGGGCGATGATTTCCGGTGCCTTCAGCTCCAGCAGGCGGCGCAGACGCGAGTTGCGGTTGATGACGCGGCGGTACAGGTCGTTCAGGTCGGAGGTCGCAAAGCGGCCGCCGTCCAGCGGCACCAGCGGACGCAGGTCCGGGGGCAGCACGGGCAGCACTTCGAGCACCATCCACTCGGGCTTGATGCCCGACTTCTTGAACGCTTCCAGCACCTTCAGGCGCTTGGCGTTCTTCTTGACCTTGACTTCGGAGCCGGTCAGGTCACCGCGCAGACGTTCGATCGACAGGTCGATGTCGATGGATTCCAGCAGGTCCTTGATACCTTCAGCGCCCATCTTGGCGATGAATTCGTCGCCGTATTCCTTGCGCTTGGCGTCGTAGTCGTCCTCGGACATGATGCTGAACTTCTTCAGCGGGGTCATGCCAGGGTCGGTCACCACGTAGGCTTCAAAGTACAGCACGCGTTCAATGTCGCGCAGCGTCATGTCCAGCACCAGGCCCAGACGCGATGGCAGCGACTTCAGGAACCAGATGTGGGCACAAGGTGCGGCCAGATCGATGTGGCCCATGCGCTCGCGGCGCACCTTGGTCTGCGTGACTTCCACGCCGCACTTCTCGCAGATCACGCCGCGGTGCTTCAGGCGCTTGTACTTGCCGCACAGGCATTCGTAGTCCTTGATGGGACCAAAAATCTTGGCGCAGAACAGACCGTCGCGTTCGGGCTTGAACGTGCGGTAGTTGATGGTTTCAGGCTTCTTCACTTCACCGAAGGACCACGAACGGATCTTCTCGGGCGAGGCCATGCCGATGCGGATGGCATCAAAGTGCTCATCCGGCGTAAATTGCTTGAACAGGTCGAGTAGCGATTTCATGTGACTCTTTCCTTTTCGTCAAAAATCATAGCTGACAGCGCTTGATGCATGGTGCTTTGCATGTGAAAACACATGCAAAGCCTCTATCAATCAGCGCCAGCAGCTCACTTTTTTAATAATCCCGATCCTGTTCAGGAGCGTTCGAGTTCGATGTCCAGGCCCAGGGAACGAATTTCCTTGACCAGCACATTGAACGATTCCGGCATGCCGGCCTCGATGGCGTGTTCGCCCTTGACGATGGATTCGTACACCTTGGTACGGCCCACCACGTCGTCGGACTTCACGGTCAGCATTTCCTGCAGCACGTAGGCGGCGCCGTAGGCTTCGAGCGCCCACACTTCCATTTCACCGAAACGCTGGCCGCCGAACTGGGCCTTGCCGCCCAGCGGTTGCTGCGTGACGAGCGAGTAAGGACCGGTGGAGCGCGCGTGCATCTTGTCGTCCACCAGGTGGTGCAGCTTCAGGTAGTGCATGTAGCCAATGGTGGTCGGGCGCTCAAAGCGCTCGCCCGTGCGGCCGTCAAACAGGTAAGCCTGCGTGCGGGTGGGCGTGAGGCCCTTGCGCTCGGCGATGTCGTCCGGGTAGGCGATCTTGAGCATGTCCTTGATTTCTTCTTCCGAAGCACCATCGAACACGGGCGTCGCATAGGGCACACCGTTGGTCAGGTTGGCCGCCATGGCCATCACGTCGTCATCGCTGAGCAGCGAGAGGTCTTCCGTGCGGCCGCGCGAGTTGTACACCTCTTCGAGGAACTTGCGCACTTCAGCGGCCTTGGCCTGCTCCTGCAGCATGTTGCCGATGCGCTGGCCAATGCCCTTGCCGGCCCAGCCCAGGTGAACTTCCAGCACCTGACCAATGTTCATCCGCGATGGCACGCCCAGCGGGTTCAGAACGATGTCGGCAGGGGTGCCGTCGGCCATGTAAGGCATGTCTTCGACGGGAACGATCTTGGACACCACACCCTTGTTACCGTGGCGGCCGGCCATCTTGTCGCCAGGCTGAAGGCGGCGCTTGACGGCCAGGTACACCTTGACCATCTTGAGCACGCCAGCGGGTAGCTCATCACCTTGCGTGAGCTTCTTGCGCTTTTCTTCAAAAGCCAGGTCGAAGCTGTGGCGCGTCTGCTCCAGCGAATTCTTGATGGATTCGAGCTGGGTGGCGACTTCGTCTTCCGCAGGGCGGATGTCAAACCAGTGGAACTTCTCCACCGAGGCCAGGTAAGCCTTGTCGATCTTCGTGCCCTTGGCCAGCTTTTGCGGGCCACCGTTGGCCACGCGACCGGTCAGCAGCTTCTCGATACGATCAAAGGCGTCGGCTTCCACAATGCGCAGCTGGTCGTTCAGGTCGAGGCGGAAGCGCTTGAGTTCATCGTCGATGATCTGCTGGGCGCGCTTGTCGCGCTGGATGCCTTCGCGGGTGAACACCTGCACGTCGATCACCGTGCCTTGCGAGCCCTGGTCCACGCGCAGCGAGGTGTCCTTCACATCCGATGCCTTCTCGCCGAAGATGGCGCGCAGGAGCTTCTCTTCGGGCGTGAGGGTGGTTTCGCCCTTGGGCGTGACCTTGCCCACCAGCGTATCGCCGGGCTGCACTTCGGCGCCCACGTAGATGATGCCGGACTCGTCCAGACGGTTCAGCTGCTGCTCCGACAGATTCGGAATGTCGCGCGTGATTTCTTCGGCGCCCAGCTTGGTGTCGCGGGCCATCACCACCAGTTCCTCGATGTGGATCGAGGTGTAGCGGTCTTCGGCCACCACGCGTTCGGAGATCAGGATCGAGTCTTCGAAGTTGTAGCCGTTCCAGGGCATGAACGCGATCAGCATGTTCTGGCCGATGGCGATTTCGCCAAAGTCCGTCGATGCGCCGTCGGCGATCACATCACCCTTGACCAGCATGTCGCCCTTCTTGACGATGGGGCGCTGGTGGATGTTGGTGTTCTGGTTCGAACGCTGGTACTTGATCAGGTTGTAGATGTCCACGCCCACTTCACCAGCCACGGCTTCGGCGTCGTTCACGCGCACCACGATGCGGGTGGCATCCACGTAATCCACGATGCCACCACGGTTGGCCGTGACCACCGTGCCGGAATCGACTGCAGCAACGCGCTCGATACCCGTGCCGACCAGCGGCTTTTCGGGGCGCAGCACAGGCACGGCCTGGCGCGACATGTTGGCGCCCATCAGTGCGCGGTTCGCATCGTCGTGCTCCAGGAACGGAACCAGCGAAGCCGCCACGGAAACGATCTGTGCAGGCGACACATCCATGTACTGCACTCGGTCTGCGCCGCACAGGATGGACTCACCCTTTTCACGGGCGGAGACCAGTTCGCCCGTCAGGCGGCCGTCCTTGTCGAGCTGCGCATTGGCCTGCGCAATCACGTACTTGCCTTCTTCGATGGCAGAGAGGTAATCGATGTCGTTGGTCACCTTGCCATCCACCACGCGACGGTACGGGGTTTCAATGAAACCGTACTCGTTCAGGCGGGCGTACAGGGCCAGCGAGTTGATCAGACCAATGTTCGGGCCTTCAGGCGTTTCGATAGGGCAGACGCGGCCATAGTGGGTCACGTGCACGTCACGTACCTCGAAGCCGGCACGTTCGCGGGTCAGGCCACCCGGGCCGAGGGCCGACACGCGGCGCTTGTGCGTGATTTCCGCCAGCGGGTTGGTCTGGTCCATGAACTGCGACAGCTGGGATGCGCCGAAGAATTCCTTCAGTGCGGCCGAGATCGGCTTGCTGTTGATCAGGTCGTGGGGCATCAGCGGCTCTTGCTCGGCCTGGCCTAGACGTTCCTTTACAGCCTTCTCGATACGTGCGAGGCCGGTGCGGTACTGGTTTTCGGCCAGCTCGCCCACGCAACGCACGCGGCGGTTGCCCAGGTGATCGATGTCATCGACTTCGCCGTTGCCGTTGCGCAGGTCCACCAGAATCTTGACCACGGCCAGGATGTCTTCGTTGGACAGCACCATGGGGCCGGTGGATTCGTCGCGGCCAATCTTGGCGTTGAACTTCATGCGGCCCACGCGCGACAGGTCGTACGTGTCGGGGTTGTAGAACAGGCGCTGGAACAACGCCTGCACGGCGTCTTCCGTCGGCGGTTCGCCAGGACGCATCATGCGGTAGATGGCCACGCGCGCAGCAAACTCGTCCACCGTTTCATCGATGCGCAGCGTTTGCGAGATGTAGGCACCTTGGTCGAGTTCGTTGGTGTAGATGACCTGCAGGTCTTGCACGCCAGCAGAGCGCAGCTTCTTGAGCAGCGCTTCGGTCAGCTCTTCGTTGGCCTTGGCGATGATTTCGCCGGTGTCGGCGTCCACAATATTGCGGGCGACCACGCGGCCAATGAGGAAGTCTTCGGGCACGCTGATGTGCGTGGTGCCAGACTGCTCCAGCTCACGGGTGTGGCGCGCGGTGATGCGCTTGTCCTTGGCGACGATGACCTTGCCGCTCTTGTCGGTAATGTCAAAGCGCGCCACTTCACCCTTGAGGCGCTCGGACACGAATTCCATCTGCGCGCCACTGTCCATCAGGCGGAAATTGTCGTTGACGAAGAAGTTCGCCAGGATGGACTCGGGGTTCAGGCCGATGGCCTTGAGCAGGATCGTGACCGGCATCTTGCGGCGGCGGTCCACACGGAAGTACAGGATGTCCTTGGGGTCGAACTCGAAATCCAGCCATGAGCCACGGTATGGAATGATCCGTGCCGAGAACAGCAGCTTGCCCGAGCTGTGCGTCTTGCCCTTGTCGTGTTCAAAGAACACGCCAGGCGAACGGTGCAACTGCGACACGATCACGCGCTCGGTACCGTTGATGATGAACGAGCCCTTGTCGGTCATCAGGGGCACTTCACCCATGTAGACCTCTTGCTCCTTCACTTCCTTGACCACCTTGGACTGCGATGTCGAGGACTCGCGGTCATAGATGATCAGCTGAACCTTGGCGCGCACGGCCGAGGCAAAGGTCAGACCACGTGTCTGGCACTCGCGCACGTCAAAAGCCGGCTTGGCCAGGTTGTATTCGATGAACTTCATCTCCACAAACCCGTTGTGGGAGACGATGGGGAAGGCGGCGTCAAATGCAGCCTGAAGACCTTCAATGGTACGTTTTTGGGGTGCTTTATCAGCCTGCAAGAAAGCGGTGTAGGCATCCTTCTGCATCTGCAGCAGATAAGGAACTTCGAGCACGCTATCGCGGGTGCCGAAACTTTTGCGAATTCGCTTGCGTTCGGTGTAGGAATAGGCCATGAGATCTCCGGGCAAAGACATGAGTCCTGGGTCTTCGACGACTGACCCACAAGGAGCGTTGTCCTTATGGGCTTGGCGGTTGGCCACTACCAACCATGGCGGACGGTGATGCGTTGCACATCACCCGAACCAAGGCGTCTTCTGCTGTCGGGGTTGTCAGAAGACACTCGAAAGCCTCGTTGCGAACGGGGCTTACGGGTGCTCTCTGAAAGCACCAAAGGCTGGAGGCCCTTTGAGGAGCACTCCAGCCCTTGAGCAAGACCGAATTACTTGAGTTCGGCCTTGGCGCCGGCTTCCACCAGCTTCTTGACGGCTGCTTCGGCGTCGGCCTTGGCAATGCCTTCCTTGACGTTCTTGGGAGCGCCGTCCACCAGGTCCTTGGCTTCCTTGAGGCCCAGGCCGGTGATTTCGCGCACTGCCTTGATGACGGACACCTTGTTGGCGCCGGCTTCCGTCAGCACCACGTTGAATTCCGTCTTTTCTTCGGCAGCAGCAGCGCCAGCGCCACCACCAGCGGCAGCAGGAGCAGCCATGGCTGCAGCGCTCACGCCAAACTTCTCTTCAATGGCCTTCACCAGGTCATTGAGTTCCAGAACCGTCATGCTGTCCAGCGCGGTCAAAAATGCGTCTTTATCGAATGCCATTTTGATTTCCTAACAATTGTGTTGGTTGACTGCCCAGCTATCAAGCTGCTGCAGGTTCGGCGGCCGGAGCGGCTGCGCCTTCGCCTTTTTTCGCCGCCAGTGCGCCCAGCACAACGGCCGTACGCGACATGGGGGACATAAGCAAGCCACAAATCTGAGCCAGCAGAACTTCCTTGGAAGGAATGTTGGCCAGTTGCTTCACGCCGTTAACGTCCAGGGCTTTACCACCGAAAGCGCCACCGCGAATCACCAACTTGTCGTTGGTCTTCGCAAAGTCAGCCACCACTTTCGCGGCGGCCACGGCGTCTTCGGAGAAGCCATAGATCAGGGGACCAGTCATCTGGTCAGCCACCACGTCAAACTGGCTGCCTGCCACAGCACGGCGGGCCAGGGTGTTCTTCAGAACACTCAGGCTCACACCCTTGCTGCGTGCATCAACGCGCAGTTTGGTCATGTCGGCGACCGTGATGCCACGGTATTCCGCGATCACAAGCGTTTGAGCTTTAGCGGCGAGGCTGGTCACTTCACTGATGACCGCTTCTTTCTCACTGCGATTAAGACTCAAGGTCTACTCCTTAAATTGCGCATTCAGGCTTGCACCCTCCTGCGCGCTCTTGTTGCAGCGACCAACTGTTTCGGAACGAATTCCATCTGCAGCGGGATCGCCATCTGCGTTGGCCCCACAAGGGGATTAAGTGCGGCGAGCCACACACCAACGGTCTTGGATGGCCTGCAGGCAGGTATTGCACCACCTGCAGCCCACCACATCAGGCCCTTTGACAGGCCCGAAGATTTTTTATCGCAATTACGCTGCGATGGATTGCGTATCCACGCGGACGCCAACGCCCATCGTGGAGGACACAGCAACCTTGCGCAGGTACAGGCCCTTGCTAGAAGCTGGCTTGGCCTTGTTCAGGGCATCGATCAGCGCAGCCAGATTGCCTTGCAGCTTTTCGTTGTCGAACGAGCGGCGGCCAATGGTGCTGTGCACGATACCGGCCTTGTCCACGCGGAACTGCACTTGACCGGCCTTGGCGTTCTTCACAGCGGTGGCGACGTCAGGGGTCACGGTGCCAACCTTGGGGTTAGGCATCAGTCCACGAGGGCCGAGGATCTGGCCCAGGGTACCCACAACGCGCATGGCGTCAGGGGCAGCAATCACCACGTCGAAAGGCATGTCACCAGCCTTGACCATGGCGGCCAAGTCGTCCATGCCAACGATGTCAGCACCTGCAGCCTTGGCTTCATCTGCCTTGGCGCCTTGCGCAAACACAGCCACGCGGGTCGTCTTGCCAGTGCCATTGGGCAGCACCACGGCGCCACGCACCACTTGATCCGACTTCTTGGCATCGATGCCCAGTTGCACTGCCACGTCGATGGACTCATCGAACTTGGCCGTTGCAGCTTCTTTCACGAGCGCCACTGCATCTGCAAAAGCGTACAGCTTGGTGCTGTCAACCTTGCCCTGCAGGGCCTTTTGCTTTTTCGTCAACTTGGCCATTTACAAACCCTCCACCGTCACGCCCATCGAGCGTGCGGAACCAGCCAGCGTACGGACAGCAGCGTCAACGTTAGCGGCGTTCATGTCCTTCATCTTGGTCTTGGCGATCTCTTCGAGCTGTTCGCGCGTGATCTTGCCAACCTTGGTCTTCAGGGCATTGGAAGAACCCTTTTCGAGCTTGATGGCCTTCTTGATCAGGGTCGTCGCGGGAGGCGTCTTGATGATGAAGGTAAAGCTCTTGTCCGCAAATGCCGTGATGACCACGGGCAATGGCAGACCTGGCTCCACACCTTGGGTCTGGGCGTTGAACGCCTTGCAGAACTCCATGATGTTGAGACCGCGCTGGCCCAGTGCGGGACCAATGGGTGGTGACGGGTTGGCCTTACCAGCTGGAACTTGCAGCTTGATAAAACCGACGATTTTTTTCGCCATGCTTTACTCCTTGCGGGTGATAACGCCAGCGCCGCACTACGCAGCTTGTGGCTCCCCGGGGTTAACGACTCGCTATCAAAATGTTCGCACCGAGCCGAAAAGTGCGACATCCAGATCCATGCCTGAGGGTGCAGGCTTCAGGTTTTTTCTACCTGACCGAATTCCAACTCAACCGGCGTTGAGCGACCGAAAATCATGACAGAGACGCGTACGCGGCTCTTTTCATAATTCACTTCTTCCACAGAGCCATTAAAGTCTGTGAAGGGCCCTTCCTTGACCCGGACCAACTCACCCACCATAAACTCGATCTTGTGGCGAGGCTTGTCCGTGCCTTCCTGCATCTGGCTGACAATTTTCTGGACTTCTTCTTCAGAAATGGGGGCTGGCCGATTCTTTGCCCCACCCACAAATCCAGTCACCTTGTTGGTGTGCTTCACCAAGTGCCAGGTGTCGTCGTCCATGACCATTTCGACGAATACGTAGCCAGGAAAAAGCCGACGCTCGGTCGTTTTACGCTGACCGTTTTTCATCTCCACAACTTCTTCGGTCGGGACGAGAATACGGCCAAATTTGTCCTGCATGCCAGAGCGACCGATACGCTCCAGAATGTTGCGTTCCACCGCCTTTTCCATGCCCGAATAGGCATGGACGATGTACCAGCGCAAGTCTGGATTCGCCGATGCAGCAGCGCCGGCAGGAGCTTCCGCTCCAGTGATTTCCGCAGCCGTGGTCATGACTTCCTCCAACCTAAAACCAAGTCGTACAAGACCCATTCCAGCGTCTTGTCGGTGAGCCACAGGAAAAGCGCCATCACCACAACAAATGCAAACACGTAGGCGGTCATCTGCAAGGTTTCCTTGCGGGTGGGCCACACGACCTTCTTCACTTCACGCCAAGCATCCTTGGCAAAGGCTACAAACTGGCGGCCAGGCTCGGAGACCAAAAACATTCCTGCTGCGGCAATCAGCCCAGCAATGAGCGCCCCCCATTGAGCAATCGGTCCTTGCTTGCTCAGCAAATAAAAGCCCGCCACCGAAGCGACCACCAAAGCCACAACTGCTGCGAGCTTGATCTTGTCTGCGCCGGTATTGACAGTTTCAACCTGTGAAGTGGCCATCTTTGAAATATTTCCTGCTTCTGAACACGGTGTCACCTAAGACGCCGAAGCCCGCCAGGGTCTGGCGGGCTTGTTTTGGGCCACTTTCAAGTGGCAGGGGCAGTAGGAATCGAACCTACAACCTTCGGTTTTGGAGACCGACGCTCTGCCAATTGAGCTATACCCCTGTATCCTGCCAATTAAGCAATGATCTTGGCCACGACGCCAGCGCCGACGGTACGGCCGCCTTCGCGGATAGCGAAGCGCAGACCTTCTTCCATGGCGATGGGGTTGATCAGCTTCACAGTGATCGACACGTTGTCGCCAGGCATGACCATTTCCTTGTCGGCTGGCAGCTCGATGGCGCCCGTCACGTCCGTGGTACGGAAGTAGAACTGAGGGCGGTAGTTGTTGAAGAAGGGGGTGTGGCGGCCGCCTTCGTCCTTGGAGAGGACATACACCTCAGCGGTGAAGTGCGTGTGGGGCTTGATCGAGCCGGGCTTGCACAGCACCTGGCCACGCTCCACGTCTTCGCGCTTGGTGCCGCGCAGCAGCAGACCGACGTTGTCGCCAGCCTGGCCCTGGTCCAGCAGCTTGCGGAACATTTCCACGCCGGTGCAGGTGGTCTTGACAGTGTCCTTGATACCGACGATTTCGATTTCTTCGCCGACCTTGATGATGCCGCGCTCGATACGGCCGGTCACCACGGTGCCGCGACCAGAGATCGAGAACACGTCTTCCACGGGCATCAGGAATGCGCCGTCCACTGCGCGGTCAGGCGTGGGGATGTAGCTGTCCAGGGCATCTGCCAGCTTCATGATGGCTTCTTCACCCAGCTTGCCCTTGTCGCCTTCCAGGGCGAGCTTGGCGGAGCCACGGATGATGGGGGTGTTGTCACCTGGGAAGTCGTACTTGTCCAGGAGTTCGCGCACTTCCATTTCGACGAGTTCCAGCAGTTCTTCGTCGTCCACCATGTCGCACTTGTTCAGGAACACGATGATGTAAGGCACGCCCACCTGGCGAGCCAGCAGGATGTGTTCGCGGGTCTGGGGCATGGGGCCGTCAGCGGCCGAGCACACCAGAATGGCGCCGTCCATCTGGGCAGCGCCGGTGATCATGTTCTTCACATAGTCGGCGTGACCGGGGCAGTCCACGTGGGCATAGTGGCGGGCAGCCGTTTCGTATTCCACGTGGGCGGTGTTGATCGTGATGCCGCGGGCCTTTTCTTCGGGCGCTGCGTCGATCTGGTCGTAGGCCTTGGCTTCGCCGCCGAACTTGGCGGACAGCACGGTAGCGATGGCTGCCGTCAGCGTCGTCTTGCCATGGTCCACGTGGCCGATCGTGCCCACGTTGACGTGGGGCTTGGTACGTTCGAACTTACCTTTTGCCATTTTTCCGACTCCGAAAAAAATCAATACCAAAACAACTGGATCTCGGCGCTACCAGAATCGGACGCACCTGAACGTGGTGCCCATGGCGGGAATCGGACCCGCGACCTCTCCCTTACCAAGGGAGTGCTCTACCACTGAGCCACATGGGCAACTTGACGCCGCTTCACGCAACATCAAAATTTCTATCTCACCAACCAGCCCAACAAGCAATGGAGCGGGAGACGGGAATCGAACCCGCGTCATTAGCTTGGAAGGCTAGGGTTCTACCATTGAACTACTCCCGCACTAGCCTCGCACCAATTTGCGGCGCTTGCGCGTCAAACCTCAGCTCTGCTCTGCTTTCAACTGGTGGAGGGGACTGGATTCGAACCAGTGTAGGCGTAAGCCAACAGATTTACAGTCTGCCCCCTTTAGCCACTCGGGCACCCCTCCGGAGAATTTTGAATTATAGCATTCTTTTGGCCGAGTGAAACAAAGAACGCGCAGCTCAGGCAAATTTCAACGAGGCTGGATGGTGCGGCTGGCGGGGATCGAACCCACGATGGCTTCGGAGGCCAGAGATGACGTTCCACATCTGCATGCAGCATCAGCCAGCACAAGCTAGCAAGTGGCGGCATTTGTCCATAAGTCATTGATGTACAAAGAGTTCTCTGAAGTGGCCTGTGACTATTCATCACATTCACTTTGCGACCATTGCCGCCGAAAGTCACAGCCAACCGCAAGTCGATGGCGAAAAGTGCCTCGTGGGTCAATCAATGCCCAAGTGACCATAGCCCCACCCTAAAGCTTGTTTGAAGCGCAGGCCAGCACGATCTCATCGTCTTTGAGGGTTACGAACATCCCACGGTGCTGGTTGAGTTTGGAGTTGGAGTTGGCTTTTTGGAACGCCGCTCGATCGATCCTCCCCAGATCACCCCACCGACCCCACCCAGTTCTCAATCTCAAGCGCTGGCACCCTTTTGAACTCTGACACGTTATTGGTGACCAGCACCAATCCCTCACTGCGGGCGTGCGCAGCGATGTGGATATCGTTCACACCAATCGGCTGCCCCAGCTTCTCCAGGCCAGCGCGGATAGCTCCGTAATGCTGGGCGGCTTTGCTGGTGTAAGGCAACACCTCGAGGCGGCTACAAAAATCCTCAACGACGGAAAGGTTCTCACTGATTCGCGTGCTTTTCTCAGCGCCGTGAATGAGTTCGGCCAGTGTGATCGACGAGATCCCCATGCGACTGGCGTTGGCGTTGAAGACAGATAGAACTTCCGGGGGGCGTCGTTTGAGGACGTAGATAACGATGTTGGTGTCCAGCAGGTAACGCAGCATCAGAGGCTTTCCCGTTCCGCCTGTTGCTGAGATGCTCGCTCGGACATGAAGTCTTCGCTGACAGTCGGGCCATCCAAGAAGAAGCTGTCCCACGTTTGGCCGACCGGCGCGATGATCCTCTCGTTGCCCTTGGCGCGCACCTCGACCTTGCGCACCCCGTCGGGCAGGCGCACATCAATTGGCAAACGAACCGCCTGGGTGCGGTTGTTGATGAAGACGGTACCTATGGACATGGTGGCTCCTTCAAGCGCAATGTATATGGCGATTGTATATAGCAAGCTGGGTGATGGGGGAATCGTGCGAAATCCACGCTTGGAATGCGACCACGGCAACCTTTTTGACACAGCGATCCGGACTCCTTCCCGTGAGGCTCACATCAGCTGAAGCAAACAGTTTCGTTTTTAAGCTCAGAAGCGGACTGGTCGCCAACGCTTGCGCGGCTCCCCAAGTTCGCAGAACATAGCCCCCATACCGCACTTCATTTGGAGTGCGTTCTGACCCAGTGTCAGACTTGACCCAACGATTTGTGCACCTCAGCCCCCAGGCTGCAGCCTCAAATCCACCTGATCTATACGACCAGGAAAACTTCAGTGGCCACTCGTGCCGAATCCCCGCGAATGCGGGCGTTTCGAGCTTGAGCACACCCGCCGCTGCACAGCGCCCACCACCGGCTGCGCTGATCTGATCGCGACCGATCTCGGCGCGCATCGACTTCGAGTGTCGTTGCACGCCTGCGTGACGTGCGCGGTGATCACCATCATCGTGTCGGTGTCCACGCCGGCTTGCGCGTTGTAGCTTTGCTCGAAGCCCCCTCCCGAGACGGGCATGATTCGCGACTCTTCATCCGTGAGGTTGACCTGGTCGGCGTCCTTGGGGCCGGCCTGCGGCGCCTCGGGGTCCTTGCCGCGTGGCTTCTTGCCGGCATCGCGCTGGACTTTGCGCTTGGCGCTTTTGGCCTCGTACTCCTGCTGCTCGCCCTGATGGCGCTCGCCCGCGCGCTGCTCGATCTTGGCCTTGGCCTGCGCAATGGCGCTCAAGCGGTCTTCGCGCCGGGCAATCACTGTTCGGGCCGAGGAGCCCTTGAAGATGGCTGGGCGCCGGTACATCCCCGATTTGGTGGTGCGTTGCCGAACCACGGATAGGCTCGTTTTGGCCATTGAAGTCTGGCACACGCATGCGGTCTCTACGTCCAAGCGGCAGGCCTACCAGATTGCCTGCATCCCCTGGATCGAGGTGCGCGCCTGGAGTGTCATTTGCCGGCGCCTTGGGCAGGCTTTGCCGATTCTGGATTGGGGTGGAATTGTGGCAGTCGAGAGTCCATGCCAGCTACGCCTTTTCGACTCGGCCCCGATCCCTCTCAAGGTCCAAGAGAGGCCCATTGCGGTTTTCAGTGTGCGCAGCAGGCATTGGCAACTTCCTTCGCGAAGCCCCTCATTATCTCCACTGAATCCCTAGGTGTCGCATCCCGGACGATCATATGGTCGCTTGTTAAACAGATGCGGGTGCGACTGATACCACTGTTTCATGGCCTGCATGGGCGTACTGCTCTTGAGCGCTGATTGCGGCAACTGGTGGTTGTACAGGGCCACATAGCGCAACAAGGTCTGCTCCATGTCCTCGCGGCTGTTGAACCTGTGGGTCTTCAGGACGTCTGCAATACGCCCATTGAACCGCTCCACCATACCGTTGGTTCTCGGTGTTCTGGGCTTGGTCAGCCGGTGCTCTATGCCCAGCTCCTGGCACAGTTGATCGAACTCATGGTTGCCGCTGGGTTCGCGTTCCCGGCTGGCAAACAGGCGGTCTGTGAACTCCTTGCCGTTGTCGGTCAGCAGCTTGGTGATCCTGAGCGGACAGGCCTTGTGCAATGCCTTCAGGAAGGCTTGCGCACTGGCGGCTGTCTTGTTGGTCTTGAGCTGCACAAACACCCAGCGCGTAGCCCGATCAATGGCCACGAACAGATAGCGCCTGCTGCTCTCGTCCTGCATCTGGGGCAGGTACTTCACATCCATGTGCACATAGCCAGGCTCGTAGCTCTTGAAGGCCTTGTGTGCTACCGCAGGCTCCTGGGGTTTGAGGGCGTTGAGGTTGCCCGCGCCATGGCGGCGCAGACAGCGGTCCAAGCCAGAGCGTGAGACATGGGGGCAAATGAACTCGCGCGTGACCGCCAGCAGGTCATCCAGGGGCAGCAGCAGGGTACGCCTGAGGTGGAGCACCACGGTCTCTTGCGCAGGCGTGAGCACGGTCTGCAGGTGATGGGCCGTGTGCGAGCGGTCTGCAAAAACATCGCGCTTCTTCCATTTGTAGACCGTCTGCTCAGTGATCCCGAAGCGCAGGGCCAGGACGTTGGCTGGCTCGTTGCTGGCTGCGATCTCGGCACGCACAGCGGGCGTGGTGCGGGCGTTCTTGTGCAGGGCAATCAACATGGCTTTACTCCCTGGGTAGATTGCAAGGACTCTATCAACTCTTGCAGGACCGCTCTGGCCATGAAGAGGGGATAGCGTTTAGAGTCTAGGCAATCGTCCGGGATGCGACACCTAGGGCTGAGACGCTGACACGGGGTCGCGCTAGTTTTGTGGAAACTAGCCCCAACTCACTGGACTTAAGACCTGCTTGCGTAGGATGGAGTTCGCCATGAGGGCAGCGAACGCTGGCAATCTGGAGTTGGAGTGCAAGCAAGTGACCCCCAGCTTCGCGGTAGCACATCAATACGCTCAAACGCATTCATACGCTGTACAGCGTATGAATATTCAGGCACCTATGGATGCATCTTTTCCTAGACACCTTGACTTTCCCTTACGGCTCCTCAGCAACCTGACTCCGAGCGAGCTCCTCAAAATGAGGCCAGATCAATCACTGAAAAGCTTCCCAACTCCAGTTTACAAGTGAACAGATTTGGGGAGACGTAAGTCACCACACATCGCTGGTTTCTAGGTACCTTCCGGCATTCTTCGCAAGGGCCAGACCGGAAAACTACAACTGAACACCCTTGGTCAGCGCGCCATCAACGACGAGATTTGTCCCGGTGATGAAACTCGCTGCAGGACTTGCCAGAAAGGCAACCGCATTGGCCATCTCTTGGGGCGTGCCCATGCGCCCGGTTGGGTTCATGCCCAGAGCCATTTTAAAAAACTCAGGATTGCCGGTCTCAATCTGGCTCCAGACGCCACCGGGAAAGTAGGTGTTGCCAGGCGAGACGGTGTTGGCGCGAATGCCCTTGCCTGCCAGGTGATGGGCAAGGCCTTGTGTGTAATGGACGATGGCCGCTTTGAAGGCTCCATAAGGGCCCGAGGCAAAGTCGATCTCCCGGCCGGAGACGCTGGAGATCGTCACAATGGAGGCCTTGCTGCTTTTCTCAAGGTGGGGCATGGCGGCGTTGACTAGCCGGACCGTTCCCATCATGTCGACCTCGAAGCCACGCTGCCAGGCGGCCTCATCGGTGGCGATCGCCAGTGCACTGACGTTGGCAACAACGATGTCGATCCCGCCGAACTCAGCGGCCACATCGTTCACCCACGCGGCTAACGCCGGCCCGTCGGCAACATCGACTGCGCGCCCACTGATCTTCACGCCGTTGTTGGGGAAGTCTTTCACCGCCTGTGCAACCTCCTCGGCGTTGCGTGCGCAGAAGGCCACATGAGCGCCTTCGGCCGCCAGCGTCTGCGCGATGGCGCGTCCAATGCCCTTTGTGCCGCCGGTCACCACGGCCTTCAGGCCCTTCAATCCGAGATCCATTTTTTCTCCTTGCTGGTTTGAATTGCGCTTTGCTCAGGCAGGCGCGAGGTACTTCTTGCTGATGCCTGCGCCGACGGTGTACTTGGGATCGACAAAGTTACCCAGGCGGACCTGTCCGCATTGGCTGAGCATCATGTAGGCGTCCCAGCGGTCGTAGCCATATTCGGCTTCCATCCACAGGATCAGCTCTTTGTAGGCGATGCGCGTGGCATCTTCAAGTGGTCTGGCGCTGCCGATGGCCATGATCATGACCTCGTTCTCAAGCCGTGGCCATTCCAGCTGCCAGCCTTTGATGAGGTCAACTTGAATGGTCGTCGTGCTGGAGAATTCCACCGCTGTGCCGCAGACCTCGCCGTCACCCTGACAGGCGTGTGCGTCGCCGATGAACAAGCGCCCGCCCTCGCTGCGAACCGGCAAGTAGGTGATGCTGCCTGGGCCCATGTCGGGCAAGTCCATGTTGCCGCCGTGCGCGTCGGGCGTGAGCGTGTTGATCGAGTCGATCTCCGGGCTGCAGCTCAGCGTGCCGATGTGTGGACGGTATGGCAGCGTGACGCGCTTGCTCCAGTACACGCCCTCTTCATCCACGTTCACCTTGCGCACGATCTCGGGAAGATCCTCTGCCAACAGCGCAGTGAGCGATGTGCCGCTGAGAGCACCAAACTGGGGAATCATCGCGCAGGTGCCGCGGGGGTTGTCACCCCTTGGAGACATCTTTTCGATGTACACCGCCAGGACGTCCCCCTTGCTGGCGCCCTCCACCATGATGGGACCGTTCTGCGGGTTGACAAAGGGCATGCTCAACACGCGCGAAGGCAGGTCCTGCTCGGTCTTCACCTTGCCTTCGAAAGCATCACGCGTTTCCACTACCACGCGGTCGCCCGGACGAATCTTCAACACGGGGTCCGAGTATGGGCCGATGGTGTAGTGGTATTTGCCTTGGACCGCTTCGGTCAGCGCGTGTGTCTCTGGCGCCCGGCCCTGCGCCACGCCGCGCTGTCGCATGATCGAGTTATCCAACCAGTTCATCCAAGCTCCTTCAGGCAAGTGGTTCGGCAGAGACCGGCAGGCCGCTTCGACACGCCACGAGATCGATTTCGATCCGGGCACCCTTGGCCAGGCCAGTCACGCCAACGCATGTTCGAGCGGGATACCTCCCGCCCTCAAAATGGCTGGCATACACGGCATTCATTGCCGCGTAGTCAGCCTCGAAATGCGTGAGGTAAACACGCACGGAGACCACATGCTCCAGTCCTAGACCGCAACCGGCCAGAACGGTCCGGAGGTTCTTCAAGACTTGCCGCGTCTGGGCCTCGATACCGTCCGGGTAAGGGGTGTCCAACGAGGTGTCAACGAAGGGCATTTGTCCGGTGACAAACACCCACCCATCGCATTCAACGGCATGACTGAAGGGCGCAACGGGATCTGGTGCGCCGGCGATCATGTGAAAGACTGGAGATTTCAATAGCGGTTGGCTGGACATCTTCGTTGATATTTGGTGGAGTGATCCTACATGCCGATGTGACGATCTCCGAGTCAAAACTGAGCCAGCAGTCAGGTTAACGAAGCCCTGCTTTTTCACGAATAATCCAACGATGTCCACCCTGCATCCGACTCTCTTTCGTTTGAAGCAGGGCAGCCTCTGGTCTGCCGATCTCTTTCTGACGGAACTACTCTAGGTCACCATGGAAAGCGGATTTGATGCCTCATAAGAGCCCAGGAGTCGACTTCCGAATCCATGCACGGTACTAACTGCCACACCGACAAACCTTTGCTCTCGTCGATTTGAAACGTTCAGCGCTTTCCACCCATTGATAGCACTTCATGTGCCTCGAAGATCGCCTTGGCAACCTCCTCTGTTGTGGAGCGCGTGCTCATGGCTTTTTCACGAATGAGGTCGTAGGCTTCAGTTTCTGAAACGTGATGGGTTTTCATCAGAATCACCTTTGCGTCAGCGATGTGTCGCACGCCAACCAGCTTCGCCTCAACCTTGCGCAAGCGCCTTTGCAAGCCACGATTTTCCTTGTGTGACTCTCGCGCCAGCACCAACGTTGAAAGCAAGCCAAACGTTCGGACCGGCGAGGGAAGCACTGCCTTGGCCCCCAAACCCAGCACCACCTCCACGATGGTCGGGTTTTCGTAGTTGACAACGGCAATGACCGTGGGAGCATCTTCGGATCGTGCCCAGTCCATATTCAAGTTCAGGATGTCGGGTCGAACAGCAACAAATGCGACATCGACATCTTTGGAGATCGAATGCACTGGTGGCCAGAAGGCCTGTACCTTGCAACCAATGCGCTGCAGTTGTTGGGTAAGCTGGCGTCCGTCCGCGTCGTCGGGATGAATCACTGCAACATTCAAGGTTCGCAGTTCTTTGAGCTGCTGGGGCGTGGCCCGCAACGAAGAACGGTGTTCACCCTGTTCGCTCATCAGCACTCCAACTTGTCCAGCGTGTCCAAACGCGCTGCCCAGTCACCCAGTGAATGAGTCACGAGGTAAGGATCCGGGTACACCGATCGGCGGGCCTGGCGGACGATCGTGAACTGCCCATCGGAATTGACCCGACCAATACGCGGGTAGAGGCAGGTGTGGTGATTGGTCGGATCAATCTTCACCCGGCCCTGAGGCGCGTCGAATTCGCTACCCAGGATGTAAGGCATCAATGTCGAGATGTCGTCACTGCCTGCATGGCGCATTGCGTTGGCAAATATGTGCATCTGGAAGTATGACGCTTCCCAGCATAGATTCGGAACACATGAGTCACCAACCCGCTGTCGAAGATTGGTGAGGCAGCGTCGGTTGGCCTCCGAGTCGATCGACTGAAAATAAGGGGCAGATGTGTAGTGACCTGTCGCAAGGCCACGCTCCATCTGCGAAATTTCCGCCTCGGAAGTCGTCAGACTGGCAATCGGCATCGTCTTGGGGTCGAAGCCGGCATCTGCGTAAGCCCGGTACAACGATGCAGTGGAATCGCCGACCACCGTAGAGAAAATGAAGTCTGGTCGCTTGTTACGGATGTCCGACATGACATCTGCGAAATTGCGCTCGGTCGCGTCGAGAGGTACGTAACGCTCTGCCAGTTTTTCGCTGCCTTGGCGCTGCAGGACCAACTCACCCATGATCCGGTTGGACTCATAGGGGTAGATGTAGTCGGATCCGATCAGATACACACGGGCGCCAAAATTCGACGTTATGAATTCGGCCAGCTGCACGCTGTTCTGGTTGGGAGCGGCCCCGGTGTAGATAACATTGGCGGAATACTCGAAGCCTTCGTACAGCGTGGGATAAAACAGCAGCTTGTTCCACTTTTCGATGATCGGAATCACCGCCTTTCGACTGCTGGACATGTAACAGCCAAAAATCACGTTCACGCCGTCCCGATGGATGAGGCGTTCGGTCAACTCAGCGTAGCGAATCGGGTTGGATTCGGGGTCGTAGTGCACGGGCTGCAGCTCCCGGCCGTCTATGCCGCCCGAGTCATTGATTTCATCAACAGCCAAGAGGGCGCCATGCATCTGCGATAACCCGATGGTCGATGTCACACCCGTCGCGGAAAACAATATACCGACCCTGATAGGGTCTTTGTTAGCCATTAGGCTCCCCTTTACGGCTCACGCCGCACCCGCACCGCTTGCGCGGCAAAAGCTTCTCACGCATGGTTGCAAACATCCCCATCTTGACAACACAACCTGTGGCTGCACAAGTCGTACATGCTTCATCCTCCGACCAGTCGGGCATAAGCCCGTTGAAGCTGAGTAGGAAGAGATGAAGCGTTCTCGGCAATGCAATAGTCCCGCCAGCCAAATATTCTGCGAACGTAATGGTCGGCCTGGGCGTCCACGGCAATACAAAAAACTCTCACGCCAGCCACTCGGGCTTGCATCACCGCCACCCGCGCGTCTTCTGTGAGGTACTCGGAGTCGAACACGTCCACATCCGCTGGTGCGCCGTCGGTCACGAGCAAGATCGCGCGTCGATTGTCCCCCTCATCCTGCAACAAAGCGCTGGCATGGCGGAGTGCCGCTCCAATGCGGGTCGAGTGGCGCCCTGGCACCGAAGCCAGGCGGGATCGGGCTGCGCCTTGCAGTGGCACTCCGAACTCAAGCATCCGGTGGTAGTCCACCTGCGCCCGCGTGTTGGAGCTGAACCCATGTATGGCAATGCGGTCGTCTGTGTTGGCGGTCGCGTCCGCCAGCATGAAAGCCGCTTGCTTTTCCAGATCCAGCAAGGTCTGACCAGAAGAACCGCAAGGTTCGTTGGTCGACTCGGAAAGATCGAGCAGCACCAGAATGCTGGAGGCCCCAGTCTCCCGCCCTGCTCGCATGAACAAACGCGGCTCAGGCTGAAGGCTGAGTCGACGATCGACCAACACTTCGATGGCGGCGTTCAGGTCGATGTCATCGCCCTCCCACTGCCTTCGCAACCGGTGCCGGCGGCTCAATCGTCTCAAACGACGAAGGGCCATCGGCTTGACGGAATGGGCAGCGGCAATGCCACCTCGTGATGGCCCCTGGACCGAGCTGCTTGGCAGCTTTTCCAACACGGTGCACCAGTTATGGCGCCAGAGATCCAGCACGTGGTGCCACTCGGGGTACACAAACCTGCCGAGTTCCATTTCCTCCTGGTTGTCCTGCGGAGATGACGAAGCGTCCCCGTTGGTCACATTCGCCATGCGGGGGGTAGCCGACTGAGGTGAGGCGATCGCCTCGTCCTGGGCCTGATTGTTTTCGGGAAACGTCCACAAGTAACTGTTGTCATCCCGATAGGGCGAGGGCACGACGTGGTGCTGCGGATCGAAACGAACGCGCATCTGGCCCAGGTCATTGGCCAAGATGGACGCGACCGCACGAAACTCGTCGTAGGCCTCCAGCCCATGTGCCGCGGCCACCTCTTCGAACAGTCGTTTTGCTTTGTTGACCCAATGGTTGTCGTCGCTGTACCCAGGGTCCAGCAAGATGCGGTCCATGCGTGAGACGAGTGCTTCAAAGCTCAGGTCACCTGGATCGGGGACCGGGGCCAGGTGCTCCAGAAACCATTGGCGCACACCTGGATACCTGCACCACAACAGGCGCTCGACTCGGGCGTCTTCTATCGCAGAAACAACAGCGAGCCCCAAGGGCTTCAGCGTGTGCGTCGGAAGTGCAGGGCGAGAGAACCGCCGGTGCGCCACGGCATGGGCCACCGTCGCGCGCAATAAGCCGAACAGACGCTCGGGTAAAGCGGGCTTCTCATCCATTGGGCGGCTGGTGAGCAAGAGCTGGGTGGATGTGAGCACAGCGCGCTCTGTCCGACCCGTCATGCTGTTGTCCTCCACTGCGATCTGGCCGTTGCTCAACCCGTGCGCCAGCAAGCGCAACGCTGGCAGTAAACCCGACAAAGGCTCAACGCCCGACAGCTCGGAGCTCACGTGAGGCGACACGGTCATCCAAACTGGGCAGTGACAAAATTGCGGATGGCCAGCGCCATGTCGGGATCGTCTGTCAGCGGGCGGATCATCGTCATTTCACAACTCTGGGCTTTCGACATGCCGTCTCGGATGAGGATGCCGGCGTAGATGAGCATACGAGTGGACACGCCTTCGTCCAATCCCTTTTGCTTCAGTGCACGGGTGCAGTGAGCGATGGTGACCAACTGCCGTGCCAACACGTCAGACACTCCGGCTTCGTGTGCCACGATGCTGACCTCCTTGTCTTCGGGTGGGTAGTCGAATTCCAACGAGGCAAACCGTTGCCGCGTTGATGGCTTCATGTCTTTGGAGCTGCTCTGATAGCCCGGGTTGTACGACACCACCAACTGGAAGTCCGGGTGCGCCTTTACGACCTCGCCTTTTTTGTCCAGCGGGAGAATGCGGCGAGCATCGGTGAGCGGATGGATCACCACCGTCGTGTCCTGTCGAGCCTCCACTACCTCGTCGAGGTAACAGATGCCACCGTGGCGCACGGCGAGCGTCATGGGCCCGTCGTGCCACGCAGTTCCATCGGCATCGAGGAGATAGCGCCCGATCAGATCGGAAGCTGTCATGTCTTCGTTGCAGGCCAGCGTCACCAACGGGCGCTGCAGCTTCCACGCCATGTATTCGACGAAGCGCGTCTTCCCACAGCCGGTAGGACCTTTCAGCATCAACGGCATCCGATGCGCGTACGCGCGCTCATAACACTCGATCTCGGGACCCGCTGCCTGGTAGAACGGTTCGGTGCGTATGAGGTACTCGTCGAGTGCTGTTGACATGCAAGGATCCTGAAGATGAAGAAGACGCGTCTCGGGCTCAGCGATGCTTGGTCGCGGCGTTGGGGATGCCCTCGATCGGGCATTCCTCCGTGCCCACGGTGGTGCGTGTGAACGACTCCACCATTTCGCGCGTTCCTTCCGGATCGTTGATCCAGTTGGCGTAGAAGTTGTAAGGGCAAGCAGCTACACCTTTGTCGCCATCGCCCGAGTTGATCAACCCGGTGTAGCCCCGGTGCACCAGTTTGAACAGGTGGTTTTGCGATTGCCCGTTTTTGCGCGCGTCACGGATCAGGCTCATGGACAGTTCAGCGTACTGGATGCCCATCTCCTCCTCACCGCACTCGCCCAGCGTGCGGCCATCGAAGCCGATCACGGCCGAGTGGCCGAAGTACGAATACACACCGTCGAACCCAGCCGCGTTGGCCACCGCAACGTAAGTGTTGTTGAGGAAAGCCATGGTCTTGGACACCATGATCTGCTGTTCCTTGGCGGGATACATATAGCCTTGGCAACGAATGATCAGTTCTGCACCGCGCATGGCGCAATCACGCCAGATCTCAGGGTAGTTGCCGTCGTCGCAGATGATCAAGCTCATCTTCATGCCCTTCGGGCCTTCAGAGACATACGTGCAGTCGCCGGGATACCAACCCTCGATAGGCACCCAAGGCATGATCTTTCGGTACTTTTGAACAATCTCCCCCTTGTTGTTCATCAGGATGAGCGTGTTGTAAGGCGCCTTGTTGGGGTGTTCTTCGTGACGCTCTCCCGTCAAGGAAAACACACCCCAGACGTTGGCCTTGCGGCAAGCCTCGGCAAAAATCTCCGTCTCAGCGCCTGGAACTGTCGAAGCGGTCTCGTACATCTCTTTCGAGTCGTACATGATCCCGTGCGTTGAATATTCTGGAAAGATCACCAGGTCCATGCCGGGCAGTCCCTTCTTCATGCCAACGAGCATCTCACCAATGGCGCGCGCATTTGCCAACACCTCTGCGGTGGTGTGCAGGCGGGGCATTTTGTAGTTGACGACCGCGACGCCGACACAATCGTTGCTGCTGGAAATGTCACCATGTCTCATGAAAATCTCCTGGGAGGGGTTGGGGGTTAAACGGTCAGGAACGACTTCACTTTTTCCTGATTGAGCTCAGCACGCATTTCTTCGTGCACGATCCGCCCGCGATCGATGACCAGAAACCGGTCAGCCAGATCCAGGGCAAAACTCAGTACCTGCTCAGACACCACGACGGCAAATCCCCGCTCATGGCGAAGAACGTTGAGGGTCTGTGCAATTTCCTTGATGATTGAAGGCTGGATGCCTTCGGTGGGTTCATCAAGAATCAGAACTTTCGGGTCGGAGACCAAGGCTCGCGAGATGGCCAGCATCTGCTGCTGACCGCCCGAGAGATTCCCTGCCTTGCGCTGCTTCATGTCCTTCAGCACCGGGAAGAACTGGTAGATGTAGTCGGGTACCTGCCGATAACCAGAGTGCTCGGCTCCGCAGAGGATGTTTTGCTCCACCGAGAGAAAAGGGAACACCATGCGGCCTTGCGGGACGAAGGCCATGCCGTTTTGCACGCGACGGTAGCTGGGCTGCCCGACCATCTCCGCGCCATCCAACCGGATCGCACCCGAACGCACCGGAAGCAGCCCGATCAGGGACTTGAGCAAGGTGGTCTTCCCCATCCCGTTGCGACCCATGATGGCCACAGACTCTCGCGGGCCTACCTTGAACGACACATCGTGGATCACATGGGACTCGCCGTAGGCGACATTGAGTTGAGAAATCTCCAACATGCTGTTCTCTCCTCAATGGCCAAGATAAACGTCGATGACGCGGGGATCTTGCTGAACCTCGCTTGCGCTGCCTTCGCTCAAAAGCTTTCCCTGATGGAGTACGGTGACCTTGTGCGCAATGCGTTTGACGAAGTCCATGTCGTGCTCGATCACGATCACGGACTTGCCGGCAGCGATGAGACTGAGCAAATCACCGGTCTGCTCGCGCTCACGAGGACTCATGCCCGCCACGGGTTCGTCGAGCAGCAGCAGGGATGACTCCTGCATGAGCAACATCCCGATTTCAAGCCACTGCTTTTGTCCATGGCTGAGCTGACCGGCACGGCTGTGGATGGCCTCGATGAGATAGATCTTCTCGGCCATCGCGTGAATGCGGTCCATGACCTCGGGTGTTCGCCGAAAGGTCAAAGACTGAAAGACACCGTGTGTGCGCGGTAGGGAAATTTCGAGGTTTTCGAGCACCGTGAGGTCCTCGTAAACCGATGGCGTCTGAAATTTTCGACCTACGCCCGCCCGCACAATCTGGTGCTCGGTCAGGCGCGTGATGTCCATGTCGTTGAACATCACCCGCCCCGACGTAGGCTTGGTCTTTCCGCAGATCATGTCGAGCAACGTGGTCTTGCCCGCGCCGTTGGGCCCGATGATCACGCGCAGCTCGTTTCGGTCCACAGAAAGACTCAGGGAGTCCACCGCTTTGAAACCATCGAACGAGACCGTGAGGTCTTCGACGACGAGCACTTTTTCACTCGTATGGGTAGCCGTTTGAGACATAGGATTGGCACCGTTGTGTGGGACTCGTGGGAGAGTGGCGCTGACATTCATCACGAAGCCCTGCTCCGACGGCGGTTGGACCACTGGTCCATCAGCCCCGCCAACCCGTTGGGCATGACCCACACCACCAGGATGAAGACAGCTCCCAGAAAGTAGAGCCAACCCTCGGGAAATGCCTCCGACAAGTACGACTTGAGGAAGCCGATGAGCAAGGCACCGACGACGGCACCTGGCACCGACATGCGCCCTCCCACAGCTGCGTAGATCACCATCTCCACCGACGCCACGACACCAATGACGCTGGGCGCAATCAAACCCACCTGGAGGGTGAAGAACGCGCCACCCAAGGACGCCAGCAAGGCACCACAGGCAAAGACAAACGCCTTCATGTGCGCCGTGTCGTAGCCACTGAAGCGAACCCGGTCTTCGCGGTCTCGGATGGCGATCAGGATCTTTCCGAAGCGGCTGCGCACCACCGCCAGAGACAACAGCATGGCCAGCGACAGCACCGCGACTTCGACGAAATACAGCATCCTCAACGAGTGATCGGACAGGATGTCCATGCCAAGCAAGGTTCGGAAATCGGTGATGCCGTTCGCACCGCCTGTGTCTCCTTGCTGCCCGATCACGACCACGGTGAGGGTGAGCGCAAGGGACAGCGTCACGATCGCGAAGTAAACGCCGCTGACCCGGCGGCGAAAGATCGCGTACGCGAACACGTAGGCCAATACAGCGGGAATCACGACGATGCACAGCACTGTGAGTCCAAGAGATTTGAAAGGAATCCACCAGGTTGGGAGTTGCTCCACGCTGCTCCAGACCATGAAGTCCGGGAGTTCAGGTGCCGAAGCCTCGAGCTTCAGAAACATCGCCATCATGTAACCACCCAGACCGAAGAACACACCCTGACCCAGGCTCAAGATGCCTCCGTAGCCCCAGGTCAGCACAATGCCGAGCGCAACAAATGCGAACGCCAGGTACTTGCCGATCAGGTTCAGGCGAAACGGGTCCAGCACGAGGGGGAGCACCACCACCAAGAGACCGATCAAGAGAATGGTGGAGACGAGGCTGCGCTTGTGTTTGTTGTCTTGCATGGTTCAGCTCCGGGTGCGCAAAGCAAACAGGCCATTCGGTCGGAAGTAGAGAACCACGATGACGAGCAACAGGATGGTGGCTTTGGCCATCGATCCGCTCATGAGGAACTCCAGCCATGTTTGCGTCTGAGCGATGGCAAAAGCAGAAAGTGCTGTACCCGCAAGGCTCTGCACGCCACCGAAAACCACGACGATGAAAGAGTCGACGATGTAGAGCTGACCTGTGCCCGGGTTGGTGGAGCCGATCATGGTGAACACACAGCCGGCGATACCGGCAAGACCCGAACCGAGCGCGAATGTGAGGGCGTCAACCCGCTGGGTATTGATTCCTGTGGCGCCGGCGATGGCGCGGTTCTGCGTCACCGCGCGAACCTTCACGCCCCAGCGGGTCTGGTACAACAACATGTAGACCGCCACCGCGACCGTGATCGTCAGACCGACGATGAAGATGCGCGTGATCGGCAACTGAATGCCCACCACCGGCTCCCAGGCGCCGGCGAGCCAGCTGGGCAGCGGCACGCTGACCTCTTGCGCGCCGAATACGGTGCGGTAAGTCTGCTGCATGATGAGACTCAGGCCCCAAGTGGCCAGTAGCGTGTCCAGCGGACGGTTGTAGAAGAAGCGGATGAAGCCGCGTTCCAGTGCGTAGCCAAACGCAAAGGTCACCATGAATGCGAAGGGTATGGCGGCGAACAGGTAAACGTCCATCCAGGCTGGCGCCCAGCGCTCGAAGGCCAGTGATGCCACGTACGTCATGTACGCACCCAAGGCCATCAATTCGCCATGGGCCATGTTGATCACGCCCATGAGTCCGAACACCACGGCCAAACCAATCGCCATCAACAACAGAATGCTGAACAGGCTGACCCCGTTGAACATCTGCATCACTGCAATATCGAAACTCATCCTGCCGCTCCTGCTGCGTTGAAATGGCCGAGCGCCAGCGGCGCCCGGTCATCGGTCCTGCTTCCTCAGATCTTGGGGAAGGGATTGGGCTCAACCAATGCAGGGGCTTCCCACACGATTTCGAATTGACCGTCAGGGCGTGCGCGTCCGATGCGCACTTTCTTCCACACATGGTGGTTCGTAGCGTGCATGCGCACGGTGCCTTCAGGGGCTTGCAGCTCGATGCCTCCCGAGGCGGCAATCACCTTGTCCACGTCAAAGGACTTGGCCTTCTCCACAGCCATCTTCCACAGGTAGACGCTGTTGTAGGCCACTTGCATCGGGTCTCCGATAACCCGATCCTGTCCATACTTCGCTTTGAAGGCTTTCACGAATTTTTCGTTGCCAGGCGACTTGATGCTCTGGAAGTACCCCATGCAGGCGTAGTAGCCAGCCGCGTTATCCTTGCCGATACCTTCGATTTCGTTTTCAGAAACCACCGTGGACAACAGCACCTGCTTCGAGCCGTCAAGGCCAGCCGCGCGCAGTTGCTTGTAGAAGGCTACGTTGGAGCCACCGACGACTGTGCTGTAGATGCAGTCTGGTTTTGCGGCCTTGATCTTGTTGATGATCGAGGAGAACTCGGTGTGACCCAGTGGGGCGTATTCCTCGCCAAGCACCTTGCCGCCAGCTTTCACGATGGTGGGTTTCGCAATCTTGTTGCAGGTGCGGGGATAGATGTAGTCGGAGCCGACCAAGAAGAAGGTCTTGCCCTTTTCACGAGCGAGCCACTCCACAGCGGCGATGACCGATTGGGTGGCCTCCTGCGATGGATAGAAAACCTGTTTGTCCTGCTCTTGGCCTTCGTAGTACGTCGGGTAGTACAGCAAACCTTTGGCACGTCCGAGTGCGGGCAGAACCGCTTTTCTTGAGGCGGAGGTGTAGCAACCCACGATGGCAGCCACTTTGTCTCGCTCCAGAAGCTTGCGGGCCTTTTCTGCGAAAACCGAGTTGTCGCTGGCACCATCTTCGACCACAGCTTCGATCTTCCGTCCCATGACGCCACCGCTTGCGTTGATCTCCTCAATGGCGAGCTTTTCTGCATCGACCAAAGACGCCTCCGCGATGGCGATAGTGCCCGACAGCGAATGCAAGAGCCCCAGTTTGACGGTCTCTTGCGCTGATGCGATTGCAGGCACCCCCCCGGCTGCGCCAAGGATCAGCATCGATCCTCCGGTCTTCATAATGTCGCGGCGATTCAGTTCAGTCATGGTCAAGCTCCTGGCAGTTGTGTTTACGGAAATGACGACTTGTGATCCACCTGTGAAAAAGTAAGCCCTAGACACAGAAGATCTCCGACAAGCAACCGCCACAGCCCAACAGAATTCCGATCAAGCAAAGCTCCGCCAGCCGGATGAGGGTGTGATCTCGTCCGAAGCAAAGTTGAAAGACAGAAAACGAAAAAGCCCGAACCGGAGTTATTCCGATTCGGGCTTTTTTGCCCAACATCTGACTGGCAGCACTGGCAGTCGACGTTGAATGAGTGGTGACGATTTCTCGACAGACGCATTTTTATGCTCTGCTAAAACCTCGCACCATAGGAGATACCCTTACTGCCTCCTATGGAAGTGGTTGATGTGAAGGCCACACGACTCGGTCTCGACCTAGCAAGGCCGCGCCATTTGCCACAGCAAGAGTCCCCGTGGCTAGGCTTGAAAATCAAATCGGAAACAGTTCACCGGACAAGATCAACTTCAACTCCATGCCGGTGGTCAGGGAATGAGTGCATCGCCCCTCCAACACGTGGGTAAGAGGAGTTCGTTGCTACACACCTGATCCTTTCACTGGTTTGCACTTGGTGCCGGTTTCCTCATTTCCCTTCACCCTTGGCAGCAATCTGCCGCTCCTCTCCCACGGTCCGGGCACACACGACCAGCCGCTCTTCACAGATCACGCGTCTGCCGTTGCTCAGTGCAATCAACGTGAGCGGTGCACCCTTGTCAATCATCAGCACCTTGGCGACCGGGTAGACACCACGATCGGTCTCCAAAAGCCACGGATAACGCCGGGAACGTTCATCCACAAAACAACGCTTGCTTTCTTTCTACCCCATATAGATGCCAAGTGCGGCTTGTATAGCGGGAGCGTAGCTGCAACGCAAGCCGCACCGCCTCTCTGCTCAGTGAGCATGAGATTGCTCGAGAATCCTGCAGCGTTCGTACTCGTAGCGCGGGCGATCCCAGGCCCCATAGATGGAGGTGACGAGAAAGTTGAACATCTTCTTGGCGAAACGGGTGACTGGAGCAATGTAGAGCAGCTGGCTGCGCCGCCCAGATGGTTCACAGCGGGCGACCGGTCACTAGTGTCCTGAGTTAGAAATTCGTAGACAAAATCTCTCGATGCTCGCCAGGATGTCATCGGCAGACTTGACCCAGACGAACGGTGTGGGATTTGAGTTGTTCAGTTCCAGGTATTGGCGAATCGCCTGCTCAAGCTGTCTTGTCGATCGGTGTGTGCCGCGACGGATGTACTTCTCGGTCAGGGTTGCAAACCAACGTTCCACCTGATTGAGCCAAGACGCGGAGGTTGGCGTGAAGTGCACGTGGAACCTGGGGTGTCTTGCAAACCATGCCTTGACCGCAGGGGTCTTGTGCGTGCCGTAGTTGTCCATCACCAAATGCACATCCAGCTGGGCTGGCACATTCGCTTCAATGGTACGCAGGAACTGCAAAAACTCCGTGCTGCGATGGCGCCTGTGTAACTGTCCAATCACCTCCCCCGTGGCAATGTCCAGTGCCGCAAACAGCGTCGTCGTTCCATGGCGCATGTAGTCGTGCGTTCTGCGCTCAGGAATACCTGGTGCCAGCGGCAAGATCGGCTGTGTGCGGTCCAGCGCCTGTATCTGGCTCTTCTCATCCACGCACAGCACCATCGCCTTGACGGGCGGGTCCATGTACAAGCCGACGATGTCACGGACTTTGTCGACAAACAGCGGATCACTGGAGAGCTTGAACGTCTCCTGGCGGTGCGGCTGTAGACCGAAAGCCCGCCAGATTCGACTGACAGCCGTCTGTGACATGCCCATTGCGTGGGCCATGGTGCGGGTACTCCAATGAGTCGCGCCTACTGGCACAGACTCCAGCGTCTTGGCGATCACTGCATCGACGCGCTCATCTTCAATCGTGCGCGGAGCGCCAGGACGTGGCGCATCCAACAAACCCTGCATGCGAAGTTCAACAAAACGGCCCCGCCACTTGGAAACTGTTTGCTGCGTGACCCGCAGGCGCGCTGCCACCACTTTGTTGTCCAAGCCCTCTGCGCAAGCGAGCACGATCCGCGCTCGCAGGGCCAAGGCCTGCGCTGTCTTGCGACGCTTGGTCAGCGCAATCAGTTGCTCTCGCTCCGTCGCGCCCAACACCAATGGAGTCTTTGGTCTTCCGCTCATGGCCACCTCGTCGTACAACACACTACACGACTGATCACCGTCAGGGAAAATAATTCAATGAATTTTTAACTCAGGACACTAGAAGCGGATCACATCGGTAGTCCGATGCTAGCTCAAGCAGCAAGTGCTATGCGATGGTCATCGAAGACATACACACTCTTGCCCTTGATCGACAAATGATTGAGAAGCGAGGTCAATGGCATGGCACGCTGCTTGGGGTAGGGGGTAGGTGAAGAAATCGCGAACGAAATTAGCTACCGCTTGTCGCGAATATTTCGATTCCAGCAAGCAAGAAGAAATGCCTGCTTCGTAAGGGCAGGCGGCCGGATGAATGCAGCGCAAGCTGAATGGGCCTAAGACCAATAGTCAAACATGACCTCCACCGAAGGACAATAGGTTTTGGATGGGCTACAAGTGGGCCACGGATGGGCCACAGAAAATGGCCATGAACGCCTCTGACCCTTGCACTTAGAACTTCTCTGGGCCCAGCACTGGCTTCAGAAGAGTAGGTAGGAAATCAACCGACTGCTGCGTGGGGCATGAGTAGCTCACGTAAGTCGTTAATTCTGGTGCGGCTGGCGGGGATCGAACCCACGACCCTCGGCTTCGGAGGCCGATACTCTATCCACTGAGCTACAGCCGCATGCTGTTTGGAGACCAAGAGTCTACCTGTTGCGTTTTTCGCCGATGACGACAGCCTTCGGAGGCCAATACTCTATCCACTGAGCTACAGCCGCACACCGCGCGTCAGCGCAGACTTCGATTATTGCACGTCAGCAGGCCACCCCCAACCGGAAGATCCTGCATTCGCCACACAATTCGTCCCACCGCGCGCCGCCACCCCGCTCAACCCGCCGGTAGCGACAAGCCAAGTCCCAGCAGATACGCATCCGTGCTGACGCGCCCGACGCGCACCAGATCAAACGCACCTTCATTCAATATCCAGTTCTGCATCAACCCATTGAACAACGCATGCAGGCCGACCGCAGCCTCCATGGGCGTCATCGGCAAGACAATGCCCTGTAACTGCGCGGCGTTCTCAAAATCCCGCGACAACTGCCGCGTAAAGGCTTCAGAAGCTGTTACATGCCGCTCTCGCACGCCTGCGAGATCCGTCACGTACTCCACCCTGTACAAAGCAATTTCGAAAACTCGCCGTGTGCGCTCATCAGACGCCACGGTCCGCAGCACCAACGCCATCATCGCCCGCAAACGCTGCACGGGATCCGCGCAGGTGCTGCACTCAATCTCCCTGTACCCCTGCTCCAACGGCAAGGTTCCCCGCTCCATCATGGCCTTGAACAGGTCAACCTTGTCCTTGAAGTGCCAGTAGATGGCCCCACGAGTCGCTCCAGCAGCATGCGCGATGTCACTCAACGATGCGCGCGAGACGCCCTTCTCAAGAAAAACACATTCCGCAGCATCAATCAACCCATTGCGCGTTGCAATCGCCTCTTCTTTTGTTTTACGCGCCATAGCGTTCCTTGTCTCATTGAACCCGACCGCCGACGTTCCGCAGCAAGGTCTTGGTAGCAATTATACATTCATGATTGTATGTATAATTTCAGACCAGCTTCCACGGTTGCCGACGGCGATGAAACGCTACATTCGCCCTCCGCTTCTGCCCCCCACTTCTTTGATGCCCATCAAAAGGTCTCCCATGCCAAAAATGCGTGCCGCATGCACCACCACCTCGCCTTTGAGCCTGTCCAAGCAGAAGACACGCACCGCACTGGCCATTCTCACGACCACGATGCTTTTGACGGCTTGCGGCAAATCCGGCGAACCAGCCCCTGGAAACAGCGCCCAAATGCCTCCGGTCGAGGTGGGCGTCGTAACTGCTACGCCCGGTGATATAGGGCTCGTGACCGAATTGCCAGGACGCATTGAAGCCTCCCGAATTGCCGAGGTGCGCGCGCGAGCAGCGGGCATCCTGCAGCAGCGGCTCTTCAAAGAAGGAAGCGATGTGAAGGCGGGCCAGCCCCTGTTCCGTATCGATCCTGCGCCCTACGCCGCAGCGGCCGAAAGCGCCCGGGCAAGCCTCGCGAAGGCCCAGGCCAACCTGGCCCAGGCAAGCGCGCTGGTGGAGCGCTATCGGCCGCTGGTGGGTGCAAACGCCATCAGCAAACAGGAATTCGTAAATGCGGAGGCAGCTGAGAAGCAGGCACTGGCTGACGTCGCCTCAGCGAAAGCTGCGGTGCGCACGGCAGATATCAACCTCGGCTACGCCAGCGTGACGTCACCCATCTCCGGCCGCATTGGCCGGGCACTGGTGACCGAAGGCGCACTGGTGGGTCAAGGCGAGGCAACACCACTGGCTGTCGTGCAGCAAATCAACCCTGTTTACGTGAACTTCACCCAGTCCGCAAGCGACGTATACCGGTTGCGCCGTGCCGTGGAAAGCGGGCAATTCAAGCGCACTGGCGACGGCAACGCTGCCAGTGTCAAGCTCGTCATGGGTGACGGCACGGAGTACGAACAGCCCGGGAAACTGCTGTTCACCGATCTGTCGGTGGACTCCACCACAGGCCAAGTCACACTGCGCGCCGAAGTGCCCAACCCGAAAGGGGAACTGCTGCCTGGTCTGTACCTGCGGGTGCGCCTTGAACAGGCGCAAGCCAGCAATGCCATCAGTCTCCCCCAGCAGGCCGTGACACGGACCCAGCAGGGCGACACCGTCAGTGTGGTGGGAGACGATGGCAAGGTGTCCCAACGGGCGATCAAGATCAGCGCGGCGCAGAACAACCGCTGGGTCGTTCTCGACGGGCTCAAGGCCGGAGAGAAAGTCATGGTGGATGGCTTTCAGAAGCTGCAGATGCTGCCACCCGGAACACCTGTAAAACCCGTCCCGTGGCAGGCACCCGGTACGGCATCTGCGCCTGCTGTAACAGCGCCCAGCCCCACCGCAGCGGCTTCCAAGCCATAAGGGGCGACCAACCATGGCCAAGTTTTTTATTGACCGTCCGATCTTCGCGTGGGTGATCGCTTTGTTCATCATGGTGATGGGCGCCGTGGCAATTACCCAGTTGCCGATTGCCCAGTACCCTCCGGTGGCACCACCCGCCATCGTCATCAATGCAGCCTACCCTGGGGCATCTGCACAGACGCTGGAAGACAGCGTGTTGTCCGTCATCGAGCGCGAGATGAACGGCTCACCCGGTTTGCTCTATATGGAATCGGTCGCGCAGGCAGACGGCTCCGGCAGCATCACGCTCAGTTTCCAGCCGGGCACGAACGCCGATCTGGCCCAGGTGGATGTTCAGAACCGGTTGTCGCGGGCCTCGCCGCGCCTGCCGTCTGCCGTGACGCAGCAGGGCGTACGGGTCGACAAATCGCGCTCCAATTTCCTGTTGTTCACGATGCTTTCGTCCACCAATCCCGAAATGGACACGGTGGCACTGGGGGACTACGCATCGCGCAACATCGTGCCCGAATTGCAACGCGTCAACGGCATCGGCCAGGCGCAGCTTTTCGGTACCGAGCGCGCCATGCGCATCTGGATCGACCCTGCCAAGATGGTCAGCTTCAACCTGTCCGCCGCCGAAATCACGGCGGCCATCCGCTCACAGAACGCACAGGTAGCCAGCGGCACGATCGGCGACCTGCCCAATGTGGCGGGCCAGGGCATCGCCGCCACAGTGGTCGTCAACGGCCAACTGTCGAGCGTCGAGCAGTTCGGCAACATCGTGTTGCGCGCCAATACTGATGGGTCCACAGTGCGCATCAAGGACGTCGCGCGCGTGGAACTTGGTGGCCAGGCCTACGCCACCACGGCGCGCCTGAACGGAAAGCCCGCCGTGGGTATCGGCGTCCAGCTGTCGCCCAGCGGCAATGCGCTGGAAGCCGCGAAGGCTGTGCGCGCCAAGATGGACGAGCTATCGCGCTACTTCCCAGAAGGCACGACCTGGAGCATCCCGTATGACAGCTCGCGCTTCATCGATATTTCCATCACGCAGGTGGCCATCACGCTGCTGGAAGCCGTTGGCCTGGTATTCCTGGTCATGTTCCTGTTCTTGCAGAACTGGCGCTACACCATCATCCCTACCATTGTTGTTCCGATTGCACTGCTGGGCACGTTCGCCACGCTGCTGGCGCTTGGCTTCTCGATCAATGTGCTGACCATGTTCGGCATGGTGCTGGTGATCGGCATCGTGGTGGACGATGCGATTGTGGTGGTGGAAAACGTCGAACGCATCATGAGCGAGGAAGGCCTTCCGCCACTGGAGGCCACCCGCAAGGCGATGCGCCAGATCTCGGGAGCCATCATTGGCGTGACCGTGGTGCTGATCTCGGTATTTGTTCCGCTGGCATTTTTTGCCGGATCCACGGGCAACATCTACCGCCAGTTCTCGGCGGTGATGGTGGCGTCGATCGGCTTCTCCGCCTTCATGGCGCTGTCGCTGACGCCTGCACTGTGTGCCACACTGCTCAAACCCGTTGAAGCCGGTCACCACCATGAAAAACGGGGGTTCTTTGGCTGGTTCAACCGTGGCTTCTCGCGCACCGCCAAGGGCTACGAAGGACTGGTAGCCCGCATTCTCAAGCGTGCGGCACGCTACCTCATCATCTATGCAGCCATCATTGGTGCTGTCGTAGTGGTCTACATGCGCCTGCCCACATCGTTCCTGCCGGGGGAAGACCAGGGCAACATCATCGTCAACGTGCAATTGCCGCCCGGTGCGACACAGGAGCGCACATTGGATGTGATGCAGCAGGTGGAAGAGTTCATTCTCAAGCAGCCTGAAGTGCAGAGCATGGTGGGGGTGCTGGGCTTCAGCTTCTCTGGCCAGGGTCAGAACGCCGCGCTGGCATTCGTGACACTCAAGGACTGGAAGGAACGCGCGGGTCCGGGCCAGTCGGCCCAGGACCTGGCGAACCGCGCCTTCGGAGGACTGATGGGCATACGTGATGCCTTCATCTTTCCGCTCAGCCCACCGCCCATCCCCGAACTGGGCAGCGCCAGCGGGTTCACCTTCCGCCTGCAGGACCGCAGCGGCGCGGGGCACCAGGCGCTCGTCAATGCCCGCAACCAGTTGCTGGGCATGGCCGCGCAGAGCAAGGTGCTGGCCCAGGTGCGCCCTGATGGCCTGGAAGACGCGCCGCAACTGCAGATCGACATCGACCGCGACAAGGCCAACGCCCTGGGCGTGCCGTTCGATGCGATCAACTCGTCCCTGTCGTCGGCACTGGGATCGACCTACGTGAACGACTTCCCGAACCAGGGCCGCCTGCAGCGTGTGGTGATCCAGGCCGACGCGCCCGCGCGCATGCAGCCTGATGACTTGCTGCAAATCCATGCCACCAATCGCCAGGGCAAGCTGGTGCCGCTATCGGCCTTCGCCACCACGCGCTGGGTCAACGGCGCGCAGCAAACGGTGCGCTACAACGGTTATCCCGCCATGCGCATCTCTGGCTCGCCCGCACCGGGCATGAGCACGGGCGCTGCGATGGCCGAAATGGAAAAACTGGCCGCGCAATTGCCCGCCGGTTTTGGCTACGAATGGACGGGTCAGTCGCGCGAGGAAAAACTTGCAGGCTCGCAGTCGCTCATCCTGTACAGCTTTGCCATCCTGGCGGTGTTCCTGTGCCTGGCAGCGTTGTATGAAAGCTGGTCGATCCCCCTGGCTGTGATTCTGGTCGTACCGCTCGGTGTGCTGGGCGTTCTGCTGGCCACATTGCTACGCGGCTACTCGAACGACGTGTACTTCCAGGTGGGGCTGATCACCATCATCGGGCTGTCCGCCAAGAACGCCATTCTGATCATCGAGTTTGCGAAGGATCTGCAGGCGCAAGGCAAGGGATTGATCGAGTCGGCCCTGACCGCCGCACACCTGCGCTTTCGCCCCATCATCATGACCTCCATGGCTTTCGGGCTGGGTGTGGTGCCACTGGCCATTGCCTCGGGCGCAGGCTCGGCCAGCCAGCGCGCCATCGGCACCGGCGTGCTGGGAGGCATGATCACCGGTACGGCGCTTGCCGTATTCTTTGTGCCGGTGTTCTTCGTATTGGTGCGCGGCCTGTTCAAAGGCAGCGCACGCCAGCAGGAAATGAATCGCCGCCATGCAGAGGCAGCAGGAGTTGGAACCCATGACTAAGCGCAGCGCACCCATCGCACTGGCAACCGCTGCCCTGCTGGCGGGCTGCTCCTTCATCCCCACATATGAGCGCCCCGAAGCCCCGGTTCCCGCCACCTATGCCAGCACGGCAGCGATGGCACAAGATGTGGCCACAGCCACCGTGCCCTGGCAGAACTACTTTGCCGAACCCAGGCTGCAGCATTTGATCGAGGTAGCCCTCGCCAACAACCGCGATCTGCGTGTCGCCGTGCTCAACATCGAGCAGGCACGCGCAGCATTTCAGGTGCGCCGTGCCGACCTGTATCCCGGCGTTGGCCTGGCTGCGAATGCGTCCCGGGCACCCGCCGCCGGCACGGGGGACCTGACCAACGCTTTCAGCGTGGGTTTGGCCATCTCTTCATGGGAGATCGATTTCTTCGGCCGCATTGCCAGCCTCAAGGAACAAGCCTTGGCCCAGTACCTCGCCACGGAGCAAGGGCGCAATGCAGTCCAGGTGAGCCTGATTGCCGCCGTGGCCAATGGCTGGCTGAACCTCTTGGCCGACGAAGAATTGCTGGATCTCTCGCGCCAGACCCTCGCTTCCCGCGAAGAGTCGGTACGCCTGACCAAGATGCGGCTGGATGCGGGAGTTGCCTCCGAGCTCGATTTTCGCCAAGCCCAATCGCTGACAGAGGCAGCGCGTGCCACGCTCGCCCAGCAGCAACGGCAGCGCGCACTGGACGAAAACGCCTTGGCATTGCTGCTGGGCCAATCGCTGCCCGAGGACATTCGCGGCAGCCTCGCGGGCAGCCGACTTGCGGCTGCGCCCGCGATGGCGCAATTGCCTGCGGGGTTGCCGTCCGACTTGCTGAACCGCCGGCCGGACATTCTCCAGGCGGAGCAGCAGCTCATTGCGTCGAACGCCAACATTGGTGCTGCACGTGCCGCATTTTTCCCCCGGATAGCGCTTACCGCCCAGGCGGGCAGTGCCAGCGGAGAGCTGTCCGGCCTGTTCAAGGGCGGGTCGTGGGGGTTCACGATTGCACCGTCACTTCTGCTTCCCATCTTTGATGCGGGGCGCAACCAGGCAAACCTCGAGAGTGCGCAAGCAGGCCGGAGCATTGCCGTCGCCCAGTACGAGAAAGCCATACAGACAGCGTTCCGTGAGGTGTCCGACGCGCTGGCGGGCCAGGCCACACTGGGCGAGCAGGCCCGGGCACAGCAGGCGCAGGCGCAAGCGGAGGCCGCCAGACTGCAGCTCGCCGACCTGCGGTACCGCAACGGCGTGTCCAGCTATCTGGATCTGCTGGATGCCCAGCGCTCGCTGTTTGTGGCGCAACAGGCCGTCGTGCAGGTGCGGCTGGCACAGCTGCAGAATCAGGTGGCGCTCTACAAGGCCCTGGGGGGTGGCGCGCCCCCAGCAACCGCGGGGGCACCGTCCTGAAGCCCACTGCGCTCCGTGCCTGCATCCAGGCAGGTGCGGCATGTGGGGGCGCGCGTTGGGGCGTGTGTTGACGGCAGCGGGTAGTCCAGGCCGAGCGGGCAGACCCGCAGATATAATTTAAGGTTGATTTCATCAAAGCCCCGCTACACCAGAGGACGTCATGAGCGACAACCACCACGAAGAAGCCCATACCGGCCCGATCAAGAACCCCAAGCAGTTGCTGATCGCGGTACTTGGTTCGTTTGTGATTCCGGTCTTTGCCATCATTGGCTTGGTCCTGTATGTCACGTCGGCCGACAAGCCCGCTGCGGGCGCCGCCAACCCCGAGAAAGCCATCGCCGAGCGCATCCAGAAGGTCGGCATGGTCGAAATCCGTGATGCCAACCGTCCGCTCAGGTCGGGTGAAGAAGCTTACAAAGGACAGTGCGCCGCCTGCCACGCCACGGGCGCTGCCGGCGCTCCCAAACTGGGTGATGAAGCCGCATGGTCTGCCCGCATTGCCACAGGCTTTGAAGCACTGGTGCAGTCCGCCCTGAAGGGCAAGGGGGCGATGGCTCCCCAGGGTGGCGGTGATTTCAACGACACCGAGATTGCCCGCGCAGTGGCATACATGGCCAACTCCGCTGGCGCCAAGTTCGCCGAACCCGCAGGCCCCGCCGCCGAGGGAGCGGCTGCAGCGCCTGCCGAAGCCAGTGCCCCGGCGGCGGCTCCAGTGGCCGCAGCATCGGTGTCGCAATCTGAAGCCGCTGCAGCACCTGCCACGGCAGCGGTGGCTGGTGCAGGCACTGGTGAGGCGCTGTACAAGCAGGCGTGCCAGGTGTGCCACGCTGCAGGTGTCGCGGGCGCCCCCAAGCTGGGTGACAAGGCCGCCTGGGCTACCCGCATGGCGGGCGGCATGGACGCTCTCTACAACAGTGTGCTCAATGGCAAGGGCGCCATGCCCCCCCGTGGCGGTGCCGCCCAGGCATCGGATGCCGATTTGCGTGCAGCGGTCGAGTTCATGACCGCAACGGTCAAATGACGTCTGCAAACCCCCTGTGCTGTTCTACGGCAGGGGTGGCATAAAAAAACCGGTCGCAGACCGGTTTTTTTATGCGCGCGCTACCGGTGTCACGCGGCCGTCTTGCTGCGGTCCAGCGGGCTCATGGCATAGCCAAACCGCTCTGGCAGGTCGGCCGCGTGCACCTGCTGTGGCGTCCAGTGCCCTGCCTCAACAGCTTGTACTGCCAGTGCCACATCCAGCGTGTGCACAAGGCCAAACCCCATATCCGTGGCCAGGTAGACACGGCCCTGCTCGTCCACCAGGCAGTTGTGCACCACCGCTGCACGACCGGTGTGGGATACCACGGAGGAATCCGGCTGTATGCGCCAGATGAAGGGCGTGGTTTCCAGCTCCACGTACACCCGCTGAGGGCCATTCTGAAAGAACCACTGGCCGTGCGCGTCGGGCTCGTAGTTGCGTTCAATGAACTCGATCAGCTTCTCATGCTGGAGCAGTGATCCCTTGCTCAGCGGGAAGGGCCCTGCAGCCTGCGCCGAATCATCGCGCAGGTACCAGCGGCCCCGCGCATCCAGGCCCAGCCAGCCGTAGCAGGCGGGCACATTGGGCCACTTGGCCAGCGCCTGTTTGACGATGTCATCCATGGGGTGATTCTGCACCCACCGGCATATCAGGCCGCGTCATGGCCCCAGCCCCTGCGTGGGCTGCCAGCCATTCGCCCACGGCGTCAGGCATCGCACGCACATGCCCGGGCAGGCGGCCACGGGCAAAGCCCACATGCCCGCCATGTGCCGGTTGCCAGAGCGTCACGAACGGGTTGCGGACCTCCTGCGGCGAAGGAAGGCTGGCGGCCGGAACAAACGGGTCGTTGAGCGCATTAACGACCAAGGCGGGCACACGAATCCGGTGCAGCAAGGGCTTGGCCGATGCACGCTGCCAATAGTCTTCGGTGTTCCGAAACCCGTGCAGTGGCGCGGTGAACACGTTATCGAAAGCATAGAGATCGCGCGCCGCCAGCAGCGCCTGCCGGTCGAACAGCCCCGGATGCTGCGCCAGTTTGCGCAGGGCCTTGGGCACCAGCGTTCGCATGAACATGCGGGTGTAGACCTGCCGGTTGAATCCGCGCCCAATCGCATGGCCCCCAGCGGCCAGGTCAATCGGCGAGCACACGGCAGCGACTGCATCGGCATGGCGCGCGGCGTCCTCGCCCACTTCAGCGGCCCAGCGCAGCAGTGCATTGCCCCCCAGCGAGACGCCCACGGCCATCAGCGGCCCGTCATGCGCGGCGCGCAGCCGCTGCAGCATCCAGCCGATCTCGGCATGGTCGCCCGAATGGTAGGCGCGCGGCGCACGGTTGATCTCCCCGCTGCAACCCCGAAAGTGCGGCAGCGCGCAGGCCCACCCCCGCTCGCGCGCCAGGTCGGCAAACGCTTCGCCATAGTGGCTGCGCGATGAACCTTCGAGGCCATGGAACACCACCAGCAGAGGACGGCGGCGTGGGGACGGCGCATGTGGCGCACGCAGTGCGCCATCGTGGAGAAAATCCACGTCCACAAAGTCGCCATCGGGCGTGTCCCAGCGCTCACGCCGGTATTCGGGGCGTGGGCCAAACACACGCCGTGAATACAGGGCCGGCCAGATCGTCTGCATCTGCCCCCCGGGGAGCCATCGAGGCGCTATATATTTCATAGCTTCTGGCGCTTATCTATAAAGCGCTGCAGGCCAAAAATACTCATAACTACTGGCATGCGATCAATGCAGGACGTGCCGCTGGGCTTCCACCACCTGGGCATCCGGCGCGCCGCCCGGGCTTGCGTGGTGCGCCACCATGCGCCAGCCTTCGGGCGCCTTGTGGTAAACGTTGGTAGCCAGCACCACGGCCTGGTGCAGACCGTCGGGCAGCATCACCTCCACCTGTTCGACCACACTGTGTACGGCGCTGGTCAGCGCCACCACGCGGTGGACCTGCAGGGGCCGAGCGCGCACGGTGCCATGCGCGAACATCGCCTCGAAGGCGGTACGAATGGCCCCTGCACCCAGCAGCCGGGGCCCACCCGGGTGGATGCACAGGATGTCGTCATCTTCGGCCCAGCAGGACATCAGCAGTTCAATGTCGCCAAGCTGCAGCGCTTCATAGAACGCGGCTTCTGTTTCGTCCGGGGAACCCCATAAAGTGGCGGCGCTGGAGCGGGGCATGGTGGTGTGGGGAAGCAAAGGCGTTGGAAGATCGGCGTGGCGGCCAGAGGGCGCCACAGAGGTCGCAATTGTGGGGCCATCCCCAATGCCGCGTCATGCGTCCGGAAACTGGCCCTGGAGCCCCAGGATGTTGCAGAATCTACCGCACCGCCAAAGACCGGCATCGGGTTGTTCCGGTGCCCCGGTCATTGGCCCCGGGCTACCAACTGCAGGGCAAACCTACCATGATCCAACGAATCCTTGCCGTCCTGGCCGCCGCTCTCGCGCTGACAGGCTGCGGCTACAACGACTTCCAGCGGCTGGACGAACAATCCAAAGCCGCATGGAGCGAAGTCCTCAACCAGTACCAGCGGCGCGCCGACCTGGTGCCCAACATTGTCGCCACCGTCAAGGGCGAGGCGGACTTCGAGCAGGAGACCCTGACCCGCGTGATAGAGGCGCGAGCCAAGGCCACCGCGATCCAGGTGACCCCGGAGACCCTGAACAATCCGGAAGCGTTCAGCAAGTTCCAGCAGGCACAGGGGGAGTTGTCGGGCGCGCTGTCGCGGCTGATGGCGGTCTCCGAGCGGTACCCCACGTTGCAGGCCAACCAGGGTTTCCGCGACCTGCGCGTCACGCTGGAGGGCACCGAGAACCGTATTACCGTAGCCCGCAACCGCTACATCCAGACCATTCAGGAATACAACGTGCTCGCGCGCAGTTTCCCCACCAACCTCACGGCCATGGTCTTCAGCTATGACCCCAAGCCCGGCCTGGCCGTTGCGAACGAAGCCCAGATCGCCACGCCCCCGACCGTGGATTTCTCTGCGTCCCGCCCCAAGCCTTGAGGCGGGCTGACTGAGCCCACGGTTTTGAGAAAAATATGCCGCTAGCGCTTGTCAGAAAAGCGCTGATAGCTATATTTATTATAGCATTTGCACTCCCTTTTGCGCGTGCAGACGGGGCGCTGCAACCTGTTCCGGCGCTCACCTCCCCTGTCGTGGATCTCACCGGCACGCTGAGCGACGCCGACAAAGCCGCACTGGAAGCGCGGCTGCAAGCGCTGGAGCAGTCCCTGGGTGCGCAGGTGGTGGTGCTGATGGTGCCCACCACGGCGCCGGAAGACATTGCCTCCTTCGCCAATCGCGTGGGCAATGCCTGGAAGATCGGCCGTCGCGACGTCGGCGACGGGGTGATCGTGCTGGTGGCCAAGAACGACCGCAAGATGCGCATTGAAGTTGCCAAGGCGCTGGAAGGTGCGATTCCCGACATCGCAGCGGCACGCATCATCGACGGCGCCATGAAACCCAGGTTTCAGCAGAATGACTTTGCCGGAGGGCTGGACGCCGCCATCTCCCAACTGTCCGCACGCATAGCCGGCGAGGCGCTTCCGACCCCCACCCTCGCAGACACTGGAGCGAATTCATCCAGCAACTCCGGTGACGGATTCGATTGGTCGGATCTCGCAGTCTTCCTGTTCTTTGGTGTCATGGTGATCGGCCCCCTGGCTCGCAAAGTTTTTGGCGCCCCCGTGGGCGGCCTGCTGATGGGCGGCGGTGTCGGCCTCCTTGCGTATATGGTGACCGCCAGCCTTCCCGTGGCAGGGGGGGTCGGTGTGCTGGCGCTGTTTTACACGTGGATCTTCGGGGGTTCCGGCGCCAACGTGGTTCGGGGACGCGGCGGCAGTTCCACCGGCGGCTGGGGCGGAAGCGCCGGGGGTTGGGGCGGCAGTGGCAGCGGCGGAGGCTTCAGCTCCGGCGGTGGCGGTGATTTTGGGGGCGGCGGCGCCTCGGGAGACTGGTGAACATGCAGCCTGAAGCCATCCCACCTTCTGTGACGGCACTGCCTCGTGCCATCGCGCGCCTGGTGCGCCATCGCTGGGCCGAACACAGCGCACGCCGCGCCCTGCCCCCGGAAACGCTGCAGCGCCTTGCCGAACGTGTGACCGCCAGCGAGCAACTGCACACCGGTCAGATCCGCATCGTCGCAGAGCTCAGCCTGCCCTGGAGCTACCTGCGGCGACAGGCGAGTGCGCGCGAACGGGCCATCATGCTGTTCAGCAAGTACCGCGTGTGGGACACCGAACACAACAATGGCGTGCTCATCTATCTGCTGATGCCCGAACACGCCATCGAGATCGTGGCCGACCGTGGAGTGTCCCGGCATGTACCCCCTGCTGAATGGCAGCAGCTCATCGCACAGATGTCAGCGCACTTTCGGCGCTCTGAGTATGAACAAGGGCTGCAGAACACCATCGAAGTCGTTTCTTCACGCCTCGTCCGGCACTTTCCACGGACGTCGCACGGTCCCGGCGTGAACGAACTGCCGGATGCCCCCGTCGTGCGATAGGGGCCACCCTCGCTTGAAGGCGCGCCAGCCGCCCTCTTTGGCGCCAACGCCGCTACAACGGAAGCTGCGGCCGCCAATGCGAGCGATGTTTTACGGCCTGCCACACAACGGCGACTGCCCATCAGCCACGGAGCCATGAACACAGTGGGAAGACACAATCGGGTTGAAGTAACCCGTCTGGAAAGCAAAAAACCCGGCATTGCCGGGTTTTTCGTACGCGTTCGCAAGAAGCCGTATTACTTCTTCTGGCGGAACTTGCGCAGCGCTGCAATCTGCGCGGCCATGACTGCCAGCTCAGACTGTGCCTTGGCCAGATCAATATCGCTCTTGGCGTTCTTGAGCGCTTCTTCGGCGGCAGCCTTCGCAGCGTTGGCCTTCTCGTCATCCAGATCCTTGCCACGGATGGCGGTATCGGACAACACAGTTACGCGGTTGGGCTGCACTTCCAGAATGCCACCGGCCACGAAGACAAACTCTTCGGAGCCATCGGCCATTTCGATGCGCACCGAGCCCGGCTTGATGCGGGTGATCAGCGGGGTGTGGCGAGGGTAAATGCCCAGTTCGCCAGCTTCACCGGGCAGAGCGACAAAACGCGCTTCACCGGAGAAGATGGACTCTTCGGCGCTGACCACGTCAACGAGGATGGTGTTCATCATTGCTCCTAAGAAAAGGTGGGTTGCTTGATTGCTGAAGGCCGAGCCGCCATGGGCTGCCCGGCCGACGGCTCATCAGGCCACCTTCTTGGCCTTTTCGAAGGCTTCGTCAATGGTGCCCACCATGTAGAACGCTTGCTCTGGCAGGTGATCGCATTCGCCGTTCACGATCATCTTGAAACCACGGATGGTTTCCGACAGCGGAACGTACTTGCCTGGCGAGCCCGTGAACACTTCGGCCACGTGGAAAGGCTGCGACAGGAAACGCTGGATCTTGCGCGCGCGGGCCACGGCCAGCTTGTCTTCAGGCGCCAGTTCGTCCATGCCCAGAATGGCGATGATGTCGCGCAGTTCCTTGTAGCGCTGCAGCGTGCCCTGCACTGCGCGGGCCGTGCTGTAGTGGTCTTCGCCCACCACGTTCGGGTCCAGCTGACGGCTGGTGGAGTCCAGAGGATCCACGGCGGGGTAGATACCCAGCGAAGCGATGTCACGCGACAACACCACGGTGGAGTCCAAATGGGCGAACGTCGTAGCAGGCGATGGGTCGGTCAAGTCATCCGCTGGCACGTACACGGCCTGGATGGAGGTGATCGAACCGACCTTGGTGGACGTAATACGCTCTTGCAGGCGGCCCATTTCTTCGGCCAGCGTAGGCTGGTAACCCACGGCGGAAGGCATGCGGCCCAGCAGAGCGGACACTTCGGTACCGGCCAGCGTGTAGCGGTAGATGTTGTCCACGAAGAACAGCACGTCGCGGCCTTCGTCGCGGAACGACTCGGCGATGGTCAGACCGGTCAGGGCCACGCGCAGACGGTTGCCTGGGGGCTCGTTCATCTGGCCGTACACCATGGCAACCTTGGACTCTTCGAGCTTCTCGAGGTTAACCACGCCGGAATCGGCCATTTCATGGTAGAAGTCGTTCCCTTCACGGGTACGCTCGCCCACACCAGCGAACACCGACAGACCGCTGTGGGCCTTGGCGATGTTGTTGATGAGCTCCATCATGTTCACAGTCTTGCCCACGCCGGCGCCACCGAACAGACCCACCTTGCCGCCCTTGGCGAACGGGCACACCAGGTCAATCACCTTGATGCCGGTTTCCAGCAGCTCTTGCGAAGGCGACAGTTCGTCGTACGCAGGGGCCTTGCGGTGGATGGAGGCCGTCAGGTCCTGGCTGACCGGACCACGCTCGTCGATGGGCGTGCCCAGCACGTCCATGATGCGGCCCAGCGTCGCCTTGCCCACAGGCACGGTGATGGGGTTGCCGGTGTTGGACACCATGATGCCGCGGCGCAGGCCGTCGGACGAGCCCAGAGCAATGGTACGCACCACGCCGTCGCCCAGCTGCTGTTGCACTTCCAGCGTCAGCGACGAACCTTCGAGCTTCAGGGCGTCATAAATCTTGGGCATCTGGTCGCGGGGGAACTCAACGTCCACCACAGCGCCGATACATTGAACAATCTTGCCTTGCACTTGAGCCATTTTTCGCTCCAATAAAGTAGTTTGTTGAGCTGCTTACACAGCAGCGGCGCCAGCCACGATTTCCGAAAGTTCTTTCGTGATCGCTGCCTGGCGCGTCTTGTTGTAGACCAGCTTCAACTCGCCAATGACGCTGCCGGCGTTGTCGGTGGCAGCCTTCATGGCCACCATGCGCGCCGACTGCTCGGACGCCATGTTTTCCGCAACCGCCTGATAGATCAGGGACTCGACGTAACGGACCAGCAACTCGTCGATGACGCTTTGCGCATCGGGCTCGTAGATGTAGTCCCAGCCGTGTTCGGTCTTTTCGGCCTCCATCTGCTCGGACGACAGGGGGAGCAGCTGCTCCACCACCGATTCCTGCTTCATGGTGTTGATGAACTTGGTGTACGACAGGTACACCGCGTTGATCTTGCCTTCGGCGTAGGCATCGAGCAGCACCTTGACGGGGCCGATCAGCTTGTCCAGATGGGGCGTGTCGCCCAGGCCCGTCACGTGCGAAACCACCTTGGCGCCCACACGGTTCAGGAAACCCAGGCCCTTGTTGCCAATTGCCACGGCTTCGGTCGAAACACCCGCGCCTTGCAGTTCACGCAGCTTGGTCGTCACGGCACGCAACACGTTGGTGTTCATGCCACCGCACAGACCCTTGTCCGTGGTGATGACGATCACGCCAGCGGTTTTGGCATCGTTCATCTTCATGAACGGATGCACGTACTCCGGGTTGGCCTTGCCGAGATTGGCTGCAATGTTGCGGATCTTCTCGCTGTACGGGCGGGCAGCCCGCATCCGGTCCTGCGCCTTGCGCATTTTGGATGCAGCCACCATTTCCATGGCTTTGGTGATCTTCTTGGTGTTTTCCACCGATTTGATCTTGCCGCGTATTTCCTTGCCTGCTGCCATGATGGCTCCTCGTCCGGTTTAAGCGAACGACTTCTTGAACGCGGCGATCGCTGCGGTCAATTCGGCTTCAGCATCCTTGTCCATGGCCTTGGCCTGTTCCAGCTTGGCCAACAAAGCGGCGTGGCTGGTCTTCAGGAACTGGTGCAGGCCGTGTTCGAAGTCGAGCACCTTCTTGACATCGATGTCGTCCATGAAACCCTTGTTCACAGCAAACAGCGTGGAAGCCATCAGCGAGATGGACAGCGGGCTGTACTGCGCCTGCTTGAGCAGTTCGGTCACGCGGGCACCGCGGTCCAGCTGCTTGCGGGTGGCTTCGTCCAGATCGGAAGCGAACTGCGCGAACGCAGCCAGTTCACGGTACTGAGCCAGATCGGTACGGATACCGCCGGACAGATTCTTGATCAGCTTGGTCTGTGCAGCACCACCCACGCGCGACACCGAGATACCGGCGTTGATGGCGGGGCGGATACCGGCGTTGAACAGGCTGGTTTCCAGGAAGATCTGACCGTCGGTGATCGAAATCACGTTGGTAGGAACGAAGGCAGACACGTCGCCGGCTTGCGTTTCGATGATGGGCAGAGCCGTCAGCGAACCCGTCTTGCCCTTGACTTCACCCTTGGTGAAGGCTTCGACGTAGTCGGCGTTCACGCGGGCTGCGCGTTCGAGCAGGCGGCTGTGGAGATAGAACACGTCGCCAGGGTAGGCTTCACGGCCTGGTGGGCGGCGGAGCAGCAGGGACACTTGACGGTAAGCCACAGCTTGCTTGGACAGGTCGTCATACACGATCAGGGCGTCTTCACCGCGGTCGCGGAAGTATTCGCCCATGGTGCAGCCGGAGTAGGCCGACACGTACTGCATGGCGGCCGATTCGGAGGCCGATGCAGCCACCACGATCGTGTACTCCATGGCGCCGGCTTGTTCCAGAGCGCGCACCACGTTCTTGATCGACGAGGCCTTCTGACCGATGGCGACGTAGATACAGGTAACGCCCTGGCCCTTCTGGGCAATGATGGCGTCGATGGCAACGGCCGTCTTGCCGGTCTGGCGGTCACCAATGATCAGCTCGCGCTGGCCACGGCCGACGGGCACCATCGAGTCGATAGACTTCAGGCCGGTTTGCAGAGGCTGGTCCACCGATTTACGGGCGATCACACCAGGAGCGACCTTTTCGATCACGTCGGTGAGCTTGGCGTTGATAGGACCCTTGCCGTCGATAGGCTGGCCCAGGGCATTCACCACGCGGCCGATCAGTTCGGGGCCGACCGGCACTTCCAGAATACGGCCCGTGCACTTGACGGTGTCGCCTTCGGAGATGTGCTCGTACTCGCCCAGAATCACGGCGCCGACGGAGTCGCGCTCAAGGTTCAGCGCGAGGCCGTAGGAAGGCTGACCGTCCTTGGTGGCGGGAAACTCGAGCATTTCGCCCTGCATCACATCCGAGAGGCCGTGCACGCGCACGATACCGTCAGACACGGACACCACGGTACCCTGGTTGCGGATATCGCTGCTGGCGGCCAGACCTTCGATGCGGCTCTTGATGAGTTCAGAAATTTCTGCGGGATTGAGTTGCATGACTCTTTCCTTCTTTCTTTGGTTCGCTGTCCTCGCCGCGCACTAGGCGGTGAGGGCCGCTTTCATTTGTTCAAGACGGGCCTTGACCGAAGTGTCCAGCACCTCGTCACCCACCACTACGCGAATGCCGCCAATCAGTGACTCGTCCTGCTGGACAGCGAGATTGAGCTTGCGGCCAAAGCGCTTTTCCAGCGCTGCGCCGACCTCGGACAGTGCAGCACTGTCCATGGGGAAGGCGCTGTACACCACGGCATCAGAAGATCCGTTGCGGCGATTCACGAGGGCACGAAACTGCGAAGCCACTTCCGGGAGCGCGTTGATGCGTCCGTTGTCGATGACTGTACGCAGGAAATTCTTGGCCGTATCGGACAGCGCCGAACGCGCAACACCCGTGAAGACGGCAAACACCTGGTCTGCCGTCACCTTGGGGTTGTCCGCCAGCTGACGCAACTGGGGGTTGGCGGCAATGGCCGCCAGTTCATCGACCCAGTCAGCGGTGCTGGCCAGGTCCACGCCCGCACCCGCAGTAGCGGCCTTGAACAGGGCATCGGCGTAGGGGCGGGCAATGGTGGCGAGTTCAGCCATGTGTGTCCCCTTACAGCTCGGTCTTCAGGCGGTTGAGCAGGTCGGCGTGTACGCCGGCGTTGACTTCCTTGCGGAGAATCTGCTCTGCACCCTTGACGGCCAGCGCGGCCACCTGCTCGCGCAGGGCTTCGCGGGCTTGCACCGTTTGCTGCTCGGCTTCAGCACGGGCGGAAGCAACGATCTTGTTGCCTTCTTCCGTGGCGCGTGCCTTGGCTTCTTCGATGATGGCCTGGGCACGGCGGTCGGCGTCCGCAAGACGCGAGGCCGTTTCGTTGCGCGCCTGTGACAATTCCTTCTCGACGCGCTGGTTGGCAGCGGTCAGCTCGGACTTGGCACGGTCGGCAGCAGCGAGGCCTTCGGCGATTTTCTGGGCTCGTTCATCCAACGCCTTGGCGATCGGGGGCCACACGAATTTCATCGTGAACCACACCAGGATCAGGAAGACGATGGCCTGAATGAACAGGGTCGCGTTGATACTCACGGCAACACCTTTCTAAAGTGGCGTTGAACGGAACTTACTTGGGCAGGTTGGCCAAGAACGTGGAAGCGAAGGGGTTAGCGAAGGCGAACAGCAGAGCGATAGCCACACCGATCAGGAAGGCAGCGTCGATCAGACCGGCCAAGATGAACATCTTGGTTTGCAGTTCGTTGATCAGCTCAGGCTGACGTGCCGACGATTCGAGGAACTTGCCACCCATCAGTGCGATACCGATGGAAGCGCCGATAGCGCCCAGACCAACGATCAGACCACAAGCCAGAGCGACGAGACCGAGAATGTTTTCCATGATGACTCCTGAGTAAAAAAGAAAAGTTGAGGAAAGAAAAAACGAAAGGGAAACTTAGTGCGCGTTGTGCGCCTGACCGAGGTAGATCAGTGCGAGCATCATGAAGATGAATGCCTGCAGGGAGATCACCAGAATGTGGAACAGCGTCCAGATGGTGCCAGCGATGACGTGGCCCACAGGCAGCAGCACACCCGACAGCGACAGTGCAGCCGCACCACCCATGAGGGCGATCAGCATGAACACCAGTTCACCGGCGTACATGTTGCCGAACAACCGCATGCCATGCGACACGGTGTTGGCGACATATTCAATGATCTGCATCAGCACGTTCACCACGCCCAGGATCAGGGCGAAGATGGGGTTCTTGCTGGTGCCGAAAGGCGCGGAAACCAGCTCATGCGCCCAACCGCCAGCGCCCTTGATCTTGACGCTGTACCAGAAGCGCAGGATCAGGACCGCAAATGCGAGACCCAGAGTGGTGGAAAGGTCAGCAGTGGGCACCACGCGCAGGTAGGCGTCGTGCGGATCATGGCCGGCAGCACCGTAAATCTGGGCCCAGATGGAGGGCAGCAGGTCCACGGGAATCATGTCCATGAAGTTCATCAGGAAGATCCAGACGAACACCGTCAGGCCCAGGGGGGCGATGAACTTGCGGCTTTCAGCGTTGTGGATATTGGCCTTGGCCTGGTTGTCCACCATCTCGACCAGCATTTCCACCGCAGCCTGGAAGCGGCCAGGAACGCCGGAAGTCGCCTTGCGGGCAGCCGACCAGAGAATCAGCAGGGTGATGACACCCAGAACCAAACCAATAATGATGGAGTCGTAATTGATGACCGTGAAGTCAACAATCTTGGTCTGCTTGACGTTTTGAAGATGCTGCAGGTGGTGAACGATGTATTCACTTGCAGTCGGAGCGTGCGCTTCTGCGGCCATCGGACAACTCTTCTCTAAATCAATCGGTTTTTCGAACACCGGGCCGCACCAACAGCGCAACCCAGTACGTTTTCATCGTGACTACCAAGCCCACCAGCAGGGCGATCCAGCTCAGGCCGGGAACCACCCAGGGTGCCGCCGCAAGCAGCGCAACCGTCAATACGATCTTGGCAATCTCCCAGCCAAAGAACCCCACCATCGCAGCGCGCGGGTTGATCGACGCCTTCTGGCGCAGCACACCCCGGGCAAACAAGGCTGCCGGAATCACCACGGACAGCGCACCATACGCAGCAGACCAGCCTGCCTGCACACTTCCCGCCACCGCCCAGGCCCCAAGAGCCACCAGCAGCCCGACCAGCGCCTGACCCGCCACCACCTTCCACACGGAGACGGGGGGATTGCGACTGCGCCACTGATCAGCCTCTTGGGCCGTCAGGGGCTTGAAGTCAGATTCTTCAGCCTCAGTTTCAGTCTCTGTCGCGATTGTTTTCATTGTTGAATGACGCCCGCGTTACAGACTGCAACTTTCACAAAGCCTCTAATTATAAGTAAAAACCCGTGGCGAACGACAAAAAACCGCAAACGGGTCATGTAACCGCCACCAGGACTCGCCCGCCTGTGGTGATGGGCCAACGGGTTTCGGGGTGCAATGCGATGTGCATTGCCGTGCTTCACCGCGCAGAAACGGACCAGTTATCGACGCGCCGCCCGGGCCTTGTCGCACAATGGCAAAGCGCCTGCAGCTATTGAAATCGAAGCAAAAGAACCCCTCACCATGACCACACCTCCTTCGCCTCCTGCCAACGGTCTTGATGCACAACCTGGCGATCCTCGCAAGGACTCGCTGATCGAATACCCCTCCAGATTTCCGATCAAAGTGATGGGGGCCAAGGTCGATGGCTTTGTGCACGCCATCACGGAGCTGGCCCGCAAGGCCGACCCCACATTTGACGCCAGCACCATTGAACTGCGCGACAGCCGCGCTGGCAATTACCTCGGAGTAACCATCACCATCACGGCAACAAGCCGGGAGCAGCTCGACGAGCTGTACCGGGCGCTGTCGTCGCACCCCCTCGTCAAAGTGGTGCTCTGACCGCAGACAAGCGCAGGTTCTCTGCATGACCATCGCCATTCACATGCTGGGCCGCGTGGACTATGCCGCCACCGTGCAGGCCATGCAGGACTTCACGGCCAGTCGCAACCCCGAAACACCCGATGTGCTCTGGGTGTGTGAGCACGCTCCGATGTACACACAGGGGCTCGCAGGCAAGAGTGATCACGTGCTCAACCCAGGCGACATCCCCGTGGTGGCCACCAACCGGGGCGGGCAGGTCACCTTCCACGGCCCCGGTCAGGTCGTGGCTTACCCACTGATCAACCTTCAACGTGCAGGCTATTTCGTCAAGGAATATGTGTACCGCGTGGAAGAGGCCGTGATCCGCACGCTGGCGCACTTTGGCATCACCGGGCACCGGGTGGGCGGCGCCCCCGGCATCTATGTGCGCCTTGATGACCCGCACAGCCACGCCATGCTGCCCCAACGCCCGCAGAAACGGGTGGGTGTCGCCCCGCCAACCCCCGACTTCGAAGGCCTGGGCAAGATCGCTGCGCTCGGCATCAAGGTCAGCCGGCACTGCACCTACCACGGCGTGGCGCTGAATGTGGCGATGGACCTGGAGCCCTTTGCCCGCATCAACCCTTGCGGTTACGCAGGTTTGCAGACGGTGGACCTTTCTACAATCGGGGTCCACACCACCTGGGAAGAAGCCGCGCAGGTGCTGGGCCAGCAGCTCAGCATCCGTTTGGCGCCCTGAACCTGTCTACACGCCATGAGCACCCCTGAAGTCGTCCGCGAAGCGCAATCCGTCGAAGCCTACAACCCGCTGGCCAAGCAAAAAGCGGCCGCCAAGCTCTCGCGCATTCCGATCAAGGTCGAGCAAGGCGAAGTGCTCAAGAAGCCTGAGTGGATTCGCGTGAAGGCGGGCAGCCCCACCACACGCTTCTACGAAATCAAGGAGATCCTGCGCGAGCACAAGCTGCACACGGTGTGCGAAGAAGCCTCCTGCCCCAACATCGGCGAATGTTTTGGCAAAGGCACAGCCACCTTCATGATCATGGGCGACAAGTGCACGCGGCGCTGCCCCTTCTGCGACGTGGGCCACGGCCGCCCCGACCCGCTCGACAAGGACGAGCCGCTGAACCTGGCCAAGACCATTGCCGCCCTCAAGCTCAAGTACGTGGTGATCACCAGCGTGGACCGTGACGACCTGCGCGACGGCGGCAGCGGCCACTTTGTCGAATGCATCCAGAACATCCGCGAGTTGTCGCCCGCTACGCAGATCGAGATCCTGGTGCCCGACTTCCGGGGCCGCGACGACCGTGCGCTCGAAATCCTGAAAGCCGCGCCACCCGACGTGATGAACCACAACCTGGAAACCGCACCCCGCCTGTACAAGGAAGCGCGCCCAGGCTCTGACTACCAGTTCAGCCTGAACCTGCTGAAAAAGTTCAAGGCCCTGCACCCCAATGTTCCCACCAAGAGCGGCATCATGGTGGGCTTGGGCGAGACGGACGAAGAGATCCTGCAGGTGATGCGCGACATGCGCGAACACAACATCGACATGCTGACCATCGGCCAGTACCTGTCGCCCAGCAACAGCCACCTGCCCGTGCGCCGCTACGTGCACCCCGACACCTTCAAGATGTTCGAGGAAGAGGCCTACAAGATGGGCTTCAGCCACGCGGCCGTGGGCGCCATGGTGCGCAGCAGCTACCACGCCGACCAGCAGGCGCACGCCGCTGGCGTGTAAGCCACGCGCCGAGCAACACCACCACAGCGTGCGATGACGCCGACGGAATCGCTCTCGCTGCGGCACTACAGCGCATCGCCGGGCAGCCACAGCCACGACCACTTCCAGATTCTGCTGGGCCTCTCCGGCACGCTTGACCTGGAGGTCGCAGGACACGGCATGCGCGTTTCACCCGGCGGCGGCTGCGTGATAGCCCCAGGCGACAGGCACGACTTTGAATCATCCCGGGGCAGCGTGTGCCTGGTGCTCGACAGCGCCCGCCCCGGCTGGGCGCACTGCACCGGCCAGCGCCACCGGATCACCCCGCCCGCCAGTGCCCTGCCCCTGGCCCACTATCTGGCCGGTGCGTTGGAGCAGGGCCGCCCGCTGGCACAAGCCCACGGCCCCGCGCTGCTGCTTGAGGCATGGCTTGGCAGCGCCCGCGCGGACCTGCCCACGCCCGGCCCCACACGCCGCCGCGCCATCGACTGGCCCGCGCTGCAGCAATGGGCAGCGCAGCAATGGCACCGGGAACTGACCGTGGCCGACCTCGCGGCGCAGGTGTACCTGAGCCCCAGCCAGTTTGCCGCCCGCTGCCGGGACGAGAACGGCGTGGGTGCCATCGCCTGGCTGCGTGGCTTGCGCCTGGCGCAGGCCCGTGTGCTGCGCAACGCGGGCATGGCGGTGGCGGAGGTGGCACGGCGCACGGGCTACCGTTCGCCCTCGGCCCTCACGGCTGCGCTGCGCCGCGCTCAACATCGCTGACCACACACCAACAACCCGGTGACGCGACGATGGACCGGTGTTGCGCGACGATTCACCACAGCAGGCGCGCGTAAGCTCTCGGCCATGCAAGCCAACCTCTATGCCCTGGGCGCCATCGCTCTGTGGGCCTCCCTCGCCTCTCTGGGGGTGTCGCTCACCCACATTCCGCCCTTCCTGCTCACGGGTATTGCGCTCGTTATCGGCAGCGTGCCCGCCTGGCCGTTCGTGCTGCATGACCCGTCGCAGTGGCGCATCCCGCTGCGCACGCTGGCACTCGGGGTGTATGGCCTGTTTGCCTACCACTTTCTGCTGTTCATCGCGCTGCGCCACGCGCCGCCGGTGGAGGCCAACCTGGTCAACTACCTGTGGCCGCTGTTCATCGTGGTGCTCTCGCCCGTGGTGCTGCCCGGCGTGGCATTGCGCCTGCCGCATGTGCTGGCAGCGCTGCTGGGTTTTGGAGGCGCAGCCATTGCGATTGCGGGCGGGCGCGAGCTGAGTGGCACGCTGGCCTGGGGCTACCTGCCTGCGCTGGCGGCGGCTTTCATCTGGGCCACCTATTCGCTCATGACCAAGCGCGTGGCGGCTTTTCCGACCACCGCCATCGGCCTGTTCGGGCTGGTGTCGGGCGTGCTGTCGCTGCTGTGCCACGTGGCGCTGGAGCCCGCCGTGGCGCTGCAGCCGCGCGACTGGGCGCTGCTCGCAGTGCTGGGCCTGGGGCCGCTGGGGGCGTCGTTTTTTATGTGGGACAAGGCGCTCAAGCTGGGGGACGCGCGGCACATCGGCATCCTGAGCTACATCACACCGCTGGCGTCCACCGCGCTGCTGATCGTGGTGAGCGGCCGCTCGTTCAGCTGGAGCATTGGGCTGGCAACGGTGATGATCATCAGCGCCGCGGTGATGGGAATGCGGGCGCGTTGATCCAAGAATTTTGGTCAAATTGGCCCTCGGCGCTTATCCATCAAGCGCCAATAGCTATTATTTTAGTAGCATTTTTGCGCTCGCCTAATGGGCCAGCAGCGCGGCAGGCTCGTCCCCGCCCAGCACCTGCTGCGCCCACGGCGCCAGCTTGCGGGTGTCGGCCCTGAGCACCTCTTGTTTGATGGCGAGGATCTGCGCCGGGTGCATCGAGAAACTGCGCAGGCCCAGGCCCAGCAGCAGGCGGGTCATGGCCACATCACCCGCCGTCTCGCCGCACACGCACACGCTTTTGCCCTGCCGCTCGCCTTCGGCAATCACGTCGGCCACCAGCCGCAGCACGGCCGGATGCAATGGGTCGTACAGGTGGGCCACGGCTTCGTCGGCGCGGTCGATGGCCAGGGTGTACTGGATCAGATCGTTGGTGCCGATGGAAAGGAAGTCGAAATACTTGAGGAAGGTGCGCACCATGAGCGCAGCCGCGGGCACCTCGATCATGGCGCCCAGTTGCACCGGGCCGTGGGGCACGCCGCGCGCATCCAGCTCGGCACGGGCCAGGTCCACCTGCGCCAGGGTCTGCTGGATCTCGTGCGTGTGCGCCAGCATGGGGAACAGCAGGTTCACCTTGCCATGGGCCGCCGCCCGCAGCACGGCACGCAGCTGTGTGCGGAACATGGCCGGGTCGGCCAGGCTCCAGCGGATGGCGCGCAGGCCCAGGGCCGGGTTCAGGTAGTTGTCCTTGTGGGCCTTGTGGTCCAGCGGCTTGTCGGCGCCCACGTCGATGGTGCGGATGGTGACGGGCAGGCCCTGCATGCCCTCGATGGCTTCGCAGTAGGCGCGGTATTGCTCGTCCTCACCGGGCAGGTTGCCCGTGCGGCCCATGAACAGAAACTCGCTGCGGAACAGCCCCACACCCACCGCCCCGGCGCGCACGGCGCCCGCAGCGTCGCCGGGCTGCTCGATGTTGGCCAGCAGTTCCACCTTGTGGCCGTCGATGGTGATGGCGGGCGTGTGCCGCAGGCGCGCCAGCCGCTCGCGCTCCAGCTCCACCTGTCGCTGGCGGAAGCCGTATTCGGCCAGGATGATGGGCGACGGATCGACGATGACCACGCCCGCATCGCCGTCGATGATGACCCAGTCGTCCTGGCGCACCAGCTGGCTGGCGCTGCGCGCACCCACCACGGCAGGGATGTCCATGCTGCGCGCGACGATGGCGGTGTGCGATGTCTTGCCACCCACATCGGTCACAAACCCGGCGAACACGCTTTGCTTGAACTGCAGCATGTCGGCGGGCGATAAATCGTGCGCCACCAGCACCAGCGGCACATCCACCGTGTCATCGAGCAGCAGGTCCTGCTGGGTCTTGCGGCGCGGGCTGCTGGGTGGCGGCGCCACCGGGCTGGCCACACCTTTCATGTAGCGCAGGATGCGTTCGACCACCTGCTCCAGGTCGGCCTTGCGCTCGCGCAGGTACTCGTCCTCCATCTCGTCGAACTGGCGCGCAATCACTTCGAGCTGGGTGGTCAGCGCCCATTCGGCGTTGTACAGGCGCTCCTTGATCCAGTGCTTGACGCCGCCCGTGAGGGCTTCGTCCTGCAGCAGCATAAGGTGCACATCAAGCAGCGCGGTCAGCTCGTGGGGCGCATCGGCCGGCATGTCGTTCTGCAACCGCTGCAGCTCTTCGGCCACGGCATTGCGTCCCTGGCGCACGCGCTCGATCTCGTCTTCGACCTGATGGGGCTCCACAAAATAGTGCGCTACGTCCACACGGCTGGACGCCACCAGCACCGCGCGGCCGATGGCGATCCCGCGGGCAACTGCAAGACCGTGGACGGAGAAGGTCATGGGAGTTATCCGATGCAGATCGCAGAGAAGAGCGCCTCAGCCCGCCGCCCGGCCGCCCGAAGGCGGGCTGGGGCCCCTCGGGGAGCAGGGAGCGACACGCAGTGCGCGACCGTGGGGGCCATCCTCATTCACCTTCGCCGAACTTGTCGGCGATGAGGGCCAGGAGCGCATCCATGGCCTCCTGCTCGCGGTCGCCACTGGTTTCAATCTCGACTTCGGTGCCCATGCCGGCGGCCAGCATCATCACGCCCATGATGCTTTTGGCATTGATGCGGCGCTCGCCCCGGCTCATGAAAACGTCGCAAGGGAAACTCCCGGCCAGCTTGGTGAGCTTGGCCGAGGCGCGGGCATGCAGGCCCAGCTTATTGTTGATGGTCGTGCGAGTCTTGATCATGTACGGTACGTCGGTTCTGGTTTTGCGGAGCGGAGATGGCCACCTGCATCACCCCTTGTGTGCCCCCCACCACCGCGCGGGTCACCACAGAGTCGAGCGGCTCGGCCCGGTAACTCACGGCGCGCAGCAGCATGGGCAGGTTGACGCCGGTCACCAGGCGCGAGCGCACACCATCGACCAGGCGCTGCGCCACGTTGCAGGGAGTGGCGCCGAACACATCCGTCAGCACCAGGGTGGAATCCGGCCCCAGCCTGTCGAGCAGGATGCGCGCCTGGGCCAGCGATTCTTCAGGCGGCTGGTTGGGCTGCACGTCCAGGGCGGCCACGCTGTCGCCGCAATCGGCAAACACGTGCAGCGCACACTCCCGCAGCGCGTGGGCCAACGGGGCGTGGGCAATGATGAGGATGCTGGTGGAGCTCATGGTCATGACTTGCGCGCCACAAGGCAACGCCCCATCGTTTGCACGCGGCAGGCGGGCCGAGGCTGGTCTTTCGGTGGGTAAGTCTTCATGGTGCGGAGGTTTGCAGTGCATTATGGCGCCGCCCCCCCAGCAGGAACCACGCATAGGCGCCAGCGTTGCAGGCCAGGTACACCGCCATGGCGCCCTGAAATGCGGGCACCGTATCCAGCCCGGCGGCCGCAAACGCATCCACCGCCAGGCCAATGCCCCACTGCACCACAAACACGCCCGCAAAGATGACGAGGTTGTACGCGGACAGCGCCCGCCCCGCCAGGATCTGGGGAAACGCCATGGCCACTGCGGGCTGCGACAGCGACACGAAGGTGCATGACACACAAAACAGCGCCCAGGCACCCCCCCCGGCCTGCGGCCCTGCAAGGATGATGCCCAGCAGCACCAGCAGGCACAGCGGCAGGCCCGCGGTCATCAGCCGGTTGGCGTCCAGCCCTTTGCGCAGCAGCCAGGGCGTGACCATGCCCCAGGTCCAGAAGGTGCACAGCATGGAGACATTGATCCAGAACAGGCCCGTTGCGGATTCCAGCGCGGTGTAGCCCGCCACGCGCTGCATCCACGGCCCGGCCCACAGGGTCTGCATGGCCACCATGCCGCCGTACACGAAGAACCCGAGCGGCACCAGTCGCTGGAAGTACGGGTGGCGCCACACCTTTGAATACCCCGCCGCCACGCCTGCTGCGCCGCCCCCCGGTGAAGGTGCGCGGCCTTCATGGGCCGCACCCCGGAGCGGCGCCGCCCAGGCAGGCACCCAGAGGGCGATCACCACCATGGACAACGCAATGAGCGCCGCCAGCCCCCAGAACAGCGGCCGCCACCCCACCACCGGCAACGCCCACTGCACCGGCAGCGTGGACGCCACCATGCCCAGCGACCCGGTCATCAGCATCCAGGAGTTGGCCCGCATCTGCGCCGTGGGCTCCAGCCAGCGCCGGTACCCCGTGAGCGGCGCCATCAGGCAGGCGCTGACCCCTGCGCCACACAACATGCGCCCGGCGAGCAAGCCCGAAAAGCCCGTGGCCACCGAGAACACCAGGCTCCCCGCCACGGCGACACCCAAGAACCCCAGCGCGACCTTGCGGGGGCCATGCCGGTCCAGCCAGGTACCCAGGGGGAGCTGTGTGGCGGCGAACCCCAGGAAAAAGCCTCCCGCCAGCAGCCCGAGGTCGCTGGACGACAGCGCGAACTCCTGGGCCAGCGTGGGCGCCAGCGTGGCCGTGACGGCACGCACCAGCGCCGACAAAAAGTAGGCAAACGCAAACGCCAGAAAAACAATGACGGCCGCCCGGCGCGGCAGCACCTCGTGCCCGGTCATGGCAGCACCAAGCCTGCAAAGAACTGCTCGGCCAGCTCAGGGCGTGGCGTGCCCGTGTACACCACCGCGTGGTACAGCCGCAACTGCGGCCCCTGAGCGCGCGCAAACCACACGCCCTGGGCATACACGGTGCTGCCATCGGCGCGCTGGCCCTGCACCACCGTGCGCACCGACTCTGGCAAGGGCAGCACCCCACGGGGCGCGTAGGGAGCATCCACCGCCGATCCGGCAGCGCCGGGGCCGAGGTGGGCCAACACCGCCGCACGCCAGTGCCTGAGCGCCGCCCCCGCCAGCGCCGGATCGCCCAGCGCAGCGTGCGACACGGCAAAAGTGGCGCCGTCCGCATCGCATCCCGACATGGACAGCTCGGCCGGCGCGCCCGCCAGCTCCACCGTGCGCGTGGCGTAGTCGGGCTTGCAGGGAAGGGTGATGGTGATGCCAGCGTCCGGCAGGGGCACGCTGCGCCAGTTCAACGCAGGGCTGCAGCCCTGCAATACACACAGCAACAGCGCCAGGGCAGCAGCGCGGGTCGGGGTCCAGTTCATCGGTCGATTATCGGCACAGTGACACAGGTCAACTGCCCCACACCCCGGCGCCCGAACTTTCTGCCGCCTTTACCACTCCATCGGAACCAATGGGCCTGCGCGGCCTGCGGTATCGGGCGTGCCGCCAGGGCGGGTCCGGCACAATCTCCCCGGATGCATCGGTGCAGTGCCACGGGTTGCATTTTCAGAAGGAATCGAAAAGTCATGGCGATCAAGCATTGGACAGCAGGTGTGGCGGTGGCGGCGTTTGTGGCCCTGGGCGCCTACGTGTACCTGGATACAGGCCGATCCGCAGCGCCGGAGTCCACTTTTGTACTGCTGGACGGATCGAGCCAGACCACCGCCGACATGAAGGGCAAGGTGACGCTGGTCAACTTCTGGGCCACCAGCTGCACCACCTGCGTGGCCGAGATGCCGGAGATCGTGGCCACATACAACAAGTACCAGGCCAAGGGCTTCGACACCGTGGCCGTGGCCATGAGCTACGACCCGCCCAGCTACGTGGTGAACTTTGCCGAGACCCGCAAGCTGCCCTTCAAGGTGGCCATCGACAACACCGGCAACGTGGCCAAGGCCTGGGGCGATGTGCGGCTCACCCCCTCCACCTTCATCGTGAACAAACGCGGCGAGATCGTGAAAACCTATGTCGGCGCACCCGATTTTGCCGCCCTGCACCTGCTGATCGAGAAGCTGCTGGCCGAAGGCTGAGCTCGCATTGGCGCCGGGGCTGCGAGCCCCGGTTGGATTCTAATGAAATCTGCCTGTAACGCTTTACCGATAAGCGCTTACAGCTATTAATTTAGTAGCAAATTATTTGCCCCGATAGGCGTCGTGGCAGGCCTTGCACGTGCCGGCTGTGGCGCCAAACGCGGTCTTCAGGTTGTCCAGATTGCCGGTTTTTGCGGCAGCGGCCAGCTTGATCGCCTCGGCCTCCAGCTTGTCCGAGTGCTCCTTGAACTTGGCCTGCTCAGTCCAGATCTGCGGCAAAGCCTTGGTGGGCGCGCCCTTGTCCGTGCCCGCGCCAAACCCTGCCCAGGGCAACTTGGCCATCTCGGCCACCACATCCGCGTTCTCCTGGGCGGCTTTGGCGTCAAAAGGAATGCGTCCATTGGCCATGGCGCCAATGCGGCTGAAGTGCTGGCCCATCACAAACAGTGCGCTCTGGCGGTATTTGATGGCGTCTTCCGCCTTCGCAAACTGGGCAGAAGCTGGTGCGGACAACGTGAGTGTTGCAGCGGCGAGGACCTACGCGGTGAGTGTTTTCATGGGGAATTTCCTTTATTTGCAGATGAACAAAAGCGGGGGAAACCGCCGGAAGTATGACCGTTTACCGCCTGTTTGGCAGTGACGGGCCCTTTCGGGGTTTCCCGCGCTCCTTCACAATGCATGCCATTCCTGCCTTGCCATCGCGCGCCCCGCCACCATGACGCAACACACCGTACGCATCTGGGACCTTCCCACCCGTCTCTTTCACTGGGCACTGGCCGCCTGCGTCGTGGGCCTGGTGATCACCGCCAAGGTGGGGGGCAATGCGATGGAGTGGCACTTCCGGCTCGGCTACGGGGTGCTGGCACTGCTGGTATTCCGCTTGGTGTGGGGTGTGGTGGGCGGGCGCTGGTCCCGGTTTTCGAGTTTTCTCCTGTCGCCCGCCCGGTTGGTGCGCTACCTGCGGGGCAACGACCCTGCCGAGGAGAACGCGGGCCACAGCCCCCTTGGCGCCCTTGCGGTGGTGGGGATGCTGGCGGTACTGCTCGCGCAGGTGGGCACCGGTCTGCTCAGCGACGACGAAATCGCTTTCTCAGGCCCGCTCACGCGCTTCGTATCGAACGCAGTGGTGGGCCAGGCCACCGGTTACCACAAGGAAATCGGGCAGTACCTGGTTCTCGGACTGGTGGGGCTGCACCTGGCCGCGATCCTCTTTTACGTGCTGGTGCGCCGCCAGCGCCTGGTCCGGCCCATGCTTCACGGTGACAAGGTGCTGCCCGTGCCCACGGTGCCGTCACGCGACAACCTGGCTGCACGCGCCCTGGCGCTGCTGGTGCTCTCGCTCAGTGCCGGCCTGGCCTGGTGGGTGGCATCACTGGGCGCTTCGCCTGGGTTCTAGAGCGGAGTCGGTACACTGCGGTTTTTTGTTGCCACCACCGCTGCGCTTTGGACAAGCCTACCGTCATCCTGCGGGCCCCCAGCTCGCCCGTCGAAATGGACGCCGTCCGCGACATCTTTCGTGAGTACGCTGACACCCTCGGCGTCGACCTGTGTTTTCAGGACTTTGAGAGGGAGTTGGCCAGCCTGCCGGGCGACTATGCCGAGCCACGCGGCGCGCTGTTGCTGGCCGAGGTGGAGGGCGCCATTGCCGGATGCTGCGCACTGCGCCCCCTGGACACCGCCGACTACCCCAACGCCAGCGAGATGAAGCGCCTGTTCGTGCGCAAGGCCTTCCGCGGCTTCGGCCTGGGCCGCGAGCTGGCCGAGGCCATGCTGGACCGGGCGCGGCAGGCCGGCTATGCCTGTGTATTGCTCGACACGCTGGACGATATGGAGTCGGCGCGGGCGCTGTATACCGACCTGGGCTTTGCCGAGATACCGCCCTACTACCACAACCCCATCGCTGGCGCCCACTATCTCAAGGTCGATATTTTTTAGTCAAATCGGCCTTCAGGGCATAACCAGAAAGCGTCAAATGCTATTTATTTAATAGCATTCGCGCTATCCATCAACCCTTGGCCTGGGCAAGCAGGGTGTCAGCGTCACTCACTTCGAACTTGCCCGGTGCTTCCACATTGAGCGTGACCACCTTGCCATCGCGCACCAGCATCGAATAGCGGTTGCTGCGCAAGCCCATGCCCTTGGTGGTGAGGTCCAGGGTCAGACCTGTCGCTTTTGCAAAGTCGGCACTGCCGTCGCCCAGCATGCGCACTTTGCCGGCAGTCTTCTGGTCACGCGCCCAAGCCCCCATCACGAATGCGTCGTTCACGCTCAGGCACCAGATTTCATCCACGCCAGCGGCCTTGAACTCGGCGGCCTTCTCGACGTATCCGGGGACATGTTTGGCAGAGCAGGTGGGTGTGAAGGCGCCGGGCAAGGCAAATAGCGCAATGGTCTTGCCCGCAGTGGCCTTGTCCACCGCCACCGGGTTGGGCCCGATGCTGCAACCTTCACCTTCAATTTCAGAATATTCCATCAGCGTGGCTGCGGGCAGGGTGTCACCGACTTTGATCATTGCTATCTCCTTGGGATGGGTGGATGAAGGGAAATATGGGTGGGCCGAACTGCCCGGAGCCACCAGCAAAGTGCGGCCCCAAACGCAAAACGACCCACATTGTGGGTCGTTTTGAAGGGCTTTGCCGCCCGGGGTCTTGGCCCCGGAGCCGAAGAGGCTGCCGGATTACAGCAGACCGGCCTTTTGCACCAAGCGGGTTGCCACCCAGTTCTTGGTCTTGGAGAGCGGACGGCTCTCGGTGATTTCGATGGTGTCGCCCAGCTTGTACTCGTTGTTTTCGTCGTGCGCGTGGTACTTGCTCGACTTGCCAACGATCTTGCCGTAGAGCTCGTGCTTCACACGGCGCTCGATCAGCACGGTCACGGTCTTGTTACGCTTGTCGCTGACCACCTTGCCAACCAAGGTGCGCTTGAGGGATTTTTTAGGTTCCGTCATATGGGCTCCTTACTTGGCGGCTTGCTTTTCAGCAAGGATGGTCTTGGCACGGGCGATATCACGGCGCGTGGTGCGCAGCGTGTTGGTGTTACCCAGTTGCTGCGTAGCCTTCTGCATGCGCAGGCCGAAATGGGCCTTCTGCAGAGCCTTGATTTCGGCTTCGATGCCGGCGACGTCTTTTTGGCGCAGTTCAGTAGTCTTCATTGCTTGTTCTCCTGAATTACGAGCCAATGTGACGGCTGACGAACGTGGTGCGCAGCGGCAGCTTGGCTGCAGCCAGGCGGAACGCTTCGCGGGCCAGTTCTTCGGGCACACCGACGATCTCGAACACGATCTTGCCGGGCTGGATTTCGGCCACGTAGTACTCGGGGTTGCCCTTACCGTTACCCATACGCACTTCTGCGGGCTTGGTAGAAATTGGCTTGTCCGGGAACACGCGGATCCAGATACGGCCGCCACGCTTGACGTGACGTGAAATCGCACGGCGTGCAGCTTCGATCTGGCGGGCCGTCAGACGGCCCCGATCGGTGCACTTCAGACCGAAATCACCGAACGCAACGGAGGCACCCCGCGTTGCGACACCGGTATTACGGCCCTTTTGCTCCTTGCGGTATTTGCGGCGAGCAGGTTGCAGCATAGTTATTCTCCTTTACCGTCCGCTGCTGTAGCGGGCGCGGCGACTTTGCGTACGCGCTTAACGGCGGTGTTATCAGCGCCACCAGCTTCCGCTGGCTTGTCGCTGCCGTCGGCCGGTGCGGTGTTACCACCGACAGGACGACGTGGGGCTCCACGGCCTGCGCCTGGACGATCGCCACCTGGGCGGCCGTCACGGCGTGGACCGCGTGGGCGGCGCTCTTCGTCGGGACGGGGCGTTTCCACAGCTGGAAGGTCGTTACGACCCAGCGTGTCACCCTTGTAGACCCAGACCTTGACGCCGATCACACCGTAGGTGGTCTTGGCTTCAGAGGTGCCGTAGTCGATGTCCGCACGCAGCGTGTGAAGTGGCACGCGGCCTTCACGGTACCACTCGCAACGAGCGATTTCGATACCGTTCAGACGACCGGACGACATGATCTTGATGCCCTGGGCACCCAGACGCATGGCGTTCTGCATGGCGCGCTTCATGGCGCGGCGGAACATGATCCGCTTTTCGAGCTGTTGCGTGATGCTGTCGGCGATCAGCTTGGCATCGATTTCAGGCTTGCGCACTTCTTCGATGTTCACTGCAACCGGCACGCCCAGGCGAGCAGCGAGTTCCTTCTTCAGGTTCTCGATGTCTTCGCCCTTCTTGCCGATCACCACACCAGGACGTGCCGAGTAAATGGTGATGCGTGCGTTCTTGGCAGGACGCTCGATCAGGATGCGCGACACAGCCGCGTTCTTGAGCTTGGCCTTCAGGTACTCGCGCACCTTGATGTCTTCGGCCAGCATGCCCGCGAAATCACGGTTGCTGGCGTACCAACGGCTGGACCAGTTGCGGCTGACCGCAAGGCGGAAGCCGGTAGGATGGATTTTCTGTCCCATAGTCTTCCCGAGCCTTTAGTTGCCAACCGTCACGTACACATGGCACGTGGGCTTGCTGATGCGGTTGCCGCGGCCTTTGGCGCGCGCGGTGAAGCGCTTGAGCGTGGTGCCTTGTTCGACGTAGATGGTCTTGACCTTCAGTTCGTCGATGTCAGCGCCATCGTTGTGTTCGGCGTTGGCGATGGCCGACTCCAGAACCTTCTTGACGATTCCCGCAGCTTTTTTCTGCGTGAAGTTCAGGATGTTCAGAGCCTGGTCCACCTTCTTGCCGCGGATCAGATCGGCGACCAGACGGCCCTTGTCGACCGACAGACGGACGCCCCGGAGGACTGCACGTGTTTCAGACATGGTCGTTCCTTACTTCTTCGCTTTTTTATCAGCGGGGTGACCCTTGAAGGTGCGCGTCAGGGCGAATTCGCCCAGCTTGTGGCCCACCATCTGGTCGGTGACATAGACAGGTACGTGCTGCTTGCCGTTGTGCACGGCAATGGTCAGACCGATGAACTCGGGCAGAACCATGGAGCGACGCGACCAGGTCTTGACTGGTTTCTTGTCCTTGGTGGCAACGGCCTTTTCGACCTTGGCCATCAAGTGATGGTCAACAAATGGACCCTTTTTGAGAGAGCGAGTCATCTGTTACCCCTTACTTCTTGCGACGCGACACGATCATGATCTGTGTGCGCTTGTTGTTACGGGTGCGATAACCCTTGGTCAGATTGCCCCAAGGATCGACTGCATGGCGGCCTTCGCCGGTGCGGCCTTCGCCACCACCGTGAGGGTGATCCACAGGGTTCATGGCCACGCCGCGAACCGTAGGACGAATACCCATCCAGCGCTTCACACCGGCCTTGCCCAGTTGGCGCAGGCTGTGCTCTTCGTTGGCCACTTCACCAATGGTGGCGCGGCATTCGATGTGGATCTTGCGCACTTCGCCAGAGCGCATGCGCACCTGGGCATACACGCCTTCACGGGCCAGCAGCGTTGCCGAAGCACCGGCCGAACGTGCGATCTGTGCACCGGCACCGGGCTTGAGCTCGATGCAGTGGATGGTCGAACCCACAGGGATGTTGCGGATAGGCAGCGTGTTGCCAGCGCGGATCGGAGCTTCCGAACCGGACAGCAGGGTTGCGCCCACTTCCAGGTTGCGGGGAGCGATGATGTAGCGACGCTCGCCGTCGGCATAGCACACCAGAGCGATGTGGGCCGTACGGTTGGGGTCGTACTCAATGCGCTCAACCTTGGCCGGAATGCCGTCCTTGTTGCGCTTGAAGTCCACCACACGGTAGTGGTGCTTGTGACCACCGCCCTTGTGGCGGGTAGTGATGTGACCGTTGTTGTTACGACCGGCCTTCTGGAATTGTGGCTCCAGCAGGGGGGCGTACGCTTCACCCTTGTACAGGTGGTCACGCGTGACCTTCACCACGGCACGTTGGCCGGGCGAGGTAGGTTTCATCTTAACGACAGCCATGATTACGCGGCCTCCCCGGAGAGGTTCAGCTCTTGACCTGGCTGCAGCGTGACGTATGCCTTGCGAACGTTGTCGCGGCGGCCCACGGTCTTGCCGAAACGCTTGGTCTTGCCTTTGGTGTTCACCACAGAAACGCCCTTGACTTCCACCTTGAACATCAATTCCACAGCGGCCTTGATTTCTGGCTTGGTAGCGTTCTGCAGCACCTTGAACGTCACTGCATTGGACTTTTCGGCAACCATGGTGGCCTTTTCGGACACGATGGGAGCGACCAGCACTTGCATCAGACGACCTTCGTCAAACTTGAGTGTGCTCATGCGAACATCTCCTTGAGTTTGTCGATTGCACCCTTGGTGACGAGCACTTTCTTGAAACGCACCAGCGACACGGGATCGGCGTAACGGGGCTCAACGACGAGCACGTTCACCAGATTGCGCGAAGCCAGGTACAGGTTTTCGTCCACTTCGTCGGCAATCACCATCACCGATTGCAGGTTCATCGCCTTGAACTTGTCAGCCAGGACCTTGGTCTTGGGGGAATCAAGCTTCAGCGAATCGACCACAGCCAGACGGCCTTCGCGGGCCAGCTGCGACAAGATGGCAGACATACCGGCGCGGTACATCTTCTTGTTGATCTTCTGCGTGAAATTTTCGTCAGGCATGTTCGGAAAAATCCGACCGCCCCCCCGCCACAGTGGCGAAGAGGTCATACCTGCACGTGCGTTACCCGTACCCTTTTGCTTGAAAGGCTTCTTGGTCGAGTGACGGACTTGCTCGCGGTCCTTCTGGGCGCGAGTGCCTTGGCGTGCGTTGGCCTGATAGGCCACCACGATCTGGTGAACCAGATCTTCGTTGTATTCACGACCGAACACGGTTTCGGGAACATCCAGCTTGGATGCACCTTGGCCCTGGTCATTCAGGAGTTCGAGCTGCATTAGTTCGCTCCTTTGGAATCTTTGGCCTTGACGGCGGGACGCACGGTCACGAACCCACCCTTGGAGCCCGGAATAGCGCCCTTGATCAAGAGCAGTTGACGCGCTTCATCGATGCGGATGACATCGAGGTTTTGCGTGGTCTTGGTGACATCGCCAAGATGGCCCGTCATGCGCTTGCCGGGGAACACGCGACCGGGGTCTTGTGCCATGCCGATCGAGCCAGGCACGTTGTGCGAACGGCTGTTACCGTGCGACGCGCGCTGCGAGGCCATGTTGTGGCGCTTGATGGTACCGGCGTAGCCCTTACCGATGGAAGTACCCTGCACGTCGACCTTCTGGCCCACGGCAAAGACATCGGCCACAGGCACAGCAGCGCCCGCGGCGTACTTGCCGGCGGTTTCTGCGGTCACGCGGAATTCCTGGATGATTTCACCGGCTTCCACACCTGCCTTGGCAAGGTGGCCGGCTTCTGGCTTGGTCACGCGCGATGCTTTGCGCGAGCCGAACGTGACCTGCAGGGCCACGTAGCCATCGTTCTCTTGGGTTTTGACCTGGGTAACGCGGTTGTTGGACACATCCACCACCGTGACAGGCACTGCGTCCCCATCATCGGTGAACAGACGCATCATGCCCACTTTGCGACCCAGCAACCCGAGGGAGTTGCTCAGACTCATTGGTTTTCTCCAAAACTCTCACCGCCGCAACTTCAATTGGCTACGGCGTTTCCGCAAACTCTCGCTTGCGTGCATGAAAGAAGGTTAATAAAACTTCGCCATGGAGCACCGTTTTACGGGCGCAAATCAAGCGAAGCCCTAAAGTATAACGCGAACTGCTTTTTCAAGCAAGTTCGCGTTATTTCAGTCACTGCAAGGCAGGCAAGCCCGCCTCACAGCAGCCATTGCTGCATCACTGCAGCTTGATTTCGACGTCCACGCCAGCGGGCAGGTCGAGCTTCATCAGGGCGTCCACGGTCTTGTCCGTAGGGTCCACGATGTCCATCAGACGCTGGTGGGTGCGGATTTCGAGCTGGTCGCGGCTGGTCTTGTTGACGTGCGGCGAGCGCAGGATGTCAAAACGCTTCATGCGCGTCGGCAGGGGCACGGGACCCTTGACGATGGCGCCGGTGCGCTTGGCGGTGTCAACGATCTCGGCAGCGGACTGGTCGATCAGCTTGTAGTCAAACGCCTTCAGGCGGATGCGGATTTTTTGCTTGGACATGGCAAGTTCCTTTTCTGCTCAAGAATTAAGCAATGATCTTGGCCACGACGCCAGCGCCGACGGTACGACCACCTTCGCGGATGGCGAAGCGCAGACCTTCTTCCATGGCGATGGGGTTGATCAGCTTCACAGTGATCGACACGTTGTCGCCAGGCATGACCATTTCCTTGTCGGCTGGCAGCTCGATGGCGCCGGTCACGTCCGTGGTACGGAAGTAGAACTGGGGACGGTAGTTGTTGAAGAAGGGGGTGTGGCGGCCGCCTTCGTCCTTGGAGAGGACGTACACTTCAGCGGTGAAGTGTGTGTGGGGCTTGATGGAGCCGGGCTTGCACAGCACCTGGCCACGCTCCACGTCTTCGCGCTTGGTGCCGCGCAGCAGCAGGCCGACGTTGTCGCCAGCCTGGCCCTGGTCCAGCAGCTTGCGGAACATTTCCACGCCGGTGCAGGTGGTCTTGACGGTGTCCTTGATACCGACGATTTCGATTTCTTCGCCGACCTTGATGATGCCGCGCTCGATACGGCCGGTCACCACGGTGCCGCGGCCGGAGATGGAGAACACGTCTTCCACGGGCATCAGGAAGGCGCCGTCCACTGCGCGGTCAGGCGTGGGGATGTAGCTGTCCAGGGCTTCTGCCAGCTTCATGATGGCTTCTTCACCCAGCTTGCCCTTGTCGCCTTCCAGGGCGAGCTTGGCGGAGCCACGGATGATGGGGGTGTCGTCACCTGGGAAGTCGTACTTGTCCAGGAGTTCGCGCACTTCCATTTCGACGAGTTCCAGCAGTTCTTCGTCGTCCACCATGTCGCACTTGTTCAGGAACACGATGATGTAAGGCACGCCCACCTGGCGAGCCAGCAAGATGTGTTCGCGGGTCTGGGGCATGGGGCCGTCAGCGGCCGAGCACACCAGAATGGCGCCGTCCATCTGGGCAGCGCCGGTGATCATGTTCTTCACATAGTCGGCGTGACCGGGGCAGTCCACGTGGGCGTAGTGGCGGTTGGCCGTTTCGTATTCCACGTGGGCGGTGTTGATCGTGATGCCGCGGGCCTTTTCTTCGGGCGCTGCGTCGATCTGGTCGTAGGCCTTGGCTTCGCCGCCGAACTTGGCGGACAGCACGGTAGCGATGGCTGCCGTCAGCGTCGTCTTGCCATGGTCCACGTGGCCGATCGTGCCCACGTTGACGTGGGGCTTGGTACGTTCGAACTTACCTTTTGCCATTTTCAATTCTCCAAAGAGCAATGCCTGTGTCGGGGTTTAACGTCTGCACCCGATTGCTGATTCGTCCTGCACAGGGCAACGGGACGGCACCGGGTCGCAGATTGCAAAAAAATTTGCTACTGTCTTGATAGCTGCTCGCGCTTGCTGGACAAGCGTCAACGGCCAATTTGATACAGATTCATGGGAACAAGGTCCGCCCCAGGGCGGACCTTTCAACCACAGGTATTACTTGGCGCGCGAAGCCATGATGGCTTCCGAGACGTTGCGAGGAGCTTCGCTGTAGTGCTTGAACTCCATCGTGTACGTGGCGCGGCCTTGCGTGGCCGAACGCAGCGTGGTGGAGTAGCCGAACATTTCCGACAGCGGCACTTCAGCGCGGATGGCCTTGCCGCCACCGACGATGTCGTCCATGCCCTGCACCATGCCGCGACGGCTGGACAGGTCGCCCATCACGTTGCCGGCGTAGTCTTCAGGCGTTTCCACTTCGACGGACATCATGGGCTCCAGGATGACCGGACCGGCCTTCCTGCAACCTTCCTTGAAGCCGAAGATGGCAGCCATCTTGAACGCCAGTTCGTTCGAGTCCACATCGTGGTACGAACCGAAGTGCAGCGTGACCTTGACGTCCACCACGGGGTAGCCGGCCAGTACGCCTTGCGTAACGGCTTCGTTGATACCCTTTTCCACGGCCGGGATGAATTCGCGAGGAACCACACCGCCCTTGATGGCGTCGACGAACTCGATGCCCTTGCCGGCTTCGTTGGGTTCGATCTTGAGCACGACGTGACCGTACTGGCCCTTGCCGCCGGACTGGCGCACGAACTTGCCTTCGGCCTCTTCCACCGTCTTGCGGATGGTTTCGCGGTAGGCCACCTGGGGCTTGCCCACGTTGGCTTCCACGCCGAACTCGCGCTTCATGCGGTCCACGATGATTTCGAGGTGCAACTCACCCATGCCGGAGATGATGGTCTGGCCGGATTCTTCGTCGGTACGCACGCGGAACGACGGATCTTCTGCGGCCAGGCGCTGCAGTGCGATACCCATCTTTTCCTGGTCGGCCTTGGTCTTGGGCTCAACAGCCTGCGAGATCACGGGCTCGGGGAACACCATGCGCTCGAGCACGATCGGCGAGCCGACATCGCACAGGGTTTCGCCGGTGGTCACTTCCTTCAGGCCCACGCAGGCAGCGATGTCGCCGGCGCGGATTTCGTCCACTTCCACGCGATCGTTGGCCATCATCTGCACGATACGGCCGATGCGCTCTTTCTTGCCCTTGACCGAGTTGAAGACGGTGTCGCCCTTGGTCAGCACGCCCGAATAGACGCGCACAAAGGTCAGCTGACCCACGAACGGGTCGGTCATCAGCTTGAACGCCAACGCAGAGAACTTCTCGCTGTCGTCGGCCTTGCGGCTGATCGGCTGCTCGTCGTCGTCCGTACCCGTCACATCAGGGATGTCGGTCGGTGCGGGCAGGTAGTCGATCACGGCGTCCAGCATGCGCTGCACGCCCTTGTTCTTGAACGCGGTGCCGCAGAGCATCGGGTGGATCTCGGTGGCAATGGTGCGCTGGCGCAGGCCTGCCTTGATTTCGGCTTCGGTCAAGTCACCTTCTTCCAGGTACTTGTTCATCAGCTCTTCCGAGGCTTCAGCAGCAGCTTCGACCATCTTCTCGCGCCACTCCTTGGCAGACGCGACCAGATCGGCGGGGATCTCTTCGTAGTTGAACTTCATGCCCTGGGACGCTTCGTCCCAGATGATGGCCTTCATCTTCAGCAGATCGACCACGCCCTTGAAGTTCTCTTCGGCGCCAATCGGAATCACGACGGGCACGGGGTTGGCCTTCAGGCGCAGCTTCATCTGGTCGTAGACCTTGAAGAAGTTGGCACCGGTGCGGTCCATCTTGTTCACAAAGGCCAGACGCGGCACCTTGTACTTGTTGGCCTGGCGCCAGACGGTTTCCGACTGGGGCTGCACGCCACCCACGGCGCAGTACACCATGCAGGCGCCATCCAGCACGCGCATGGAACGCTCCACTTCAATCGTGAAGTCCACGTGGCCGGGGGTGTCGATGATGTTGAAACGGTGCTCGGGGTAGGACATGTCCATGCCCTTCCAGAAGCAGGTCACGGCAGCCGAGGTGATCGTGATGCCGCGTTCTTGCTCCTGCTCCATCCAGTCCGTGGTGGCAGCGCCATCGTGCACTTCACCCAGCTTGTGGGTCACACCGGTATAGAAAAGAATACGTTCGGTGGTCGTGGTCTTGCCAGCGTCAATGTGGGCCGAGATACCGATATTGCGGTAGCGCTCGATGGGGGTTTTGCGAGCCATGGTGGATCCTTGGATGGTTCGTGTTATTCGGGGGCGGGCCCAGCATTTTTGACGCTGCAACCCATCAGTTTTGTGACTGCCTCAATCGCCACAAGGCTGCAGGCAAAATTGCCGGCAGCCTTGCGCAGAGCGACGAGGGCAGCTCGTCTGCTTAGAAGCGGAAGTGGCTGAATGCCTTGTTGGCTTCGGCCATGCGGTGCACTTCGTCACGCTTCTTCATGGCACCACCACGGCCTTCGGTGGCTTCGAGCAGTTCGTTGGCCAGACGCTGGGCCATCGACTTTTCGCCACGCTTGCGGGCGGCTTCCTTGATCCAGCGCATCGACAGGGCCAGACGGCGGACAGGGCGCACTTCCACAGGCACCTGGTAGTTGGCACCACCGACGCGGCGGGACTTCACTTCGACCATGGGCTTCACGTTGTTGATGGCAACGGTGAAGGCTTCCAGAGGATCCTTGTCAGGGTGCTTCTTCTCGATCAGTTCCAGGGCACCGTAAATGATGCGCTCTGCAACTGCCTTTTTGCCGCCTTCCATGATCACGTTCATGAATTTGGACAGCTCGACATTGCCGAACTTGGGATCCGGCAGGATTTCACGTTTGGGGACTTCGCGACGACGTGGCATTTTTTCACCTCTATCTTTGCTTCAGTTGGCATCTTTTCAGACACCGCGAGAGCCAATTCAGAACTCTCACTTACTCGACCCGCGCAGAACACCTGCGTTTGGGGTCACTACGCTGCATCACCGCGCCACGCGGGAAACAGCACCGAAAATTTTGTGCAAAAGCGCAGGGCTTACTTGGCCTTGGGCTTCTTGGCACCGTACTTGGAGCGCGACTGCTTGCGGTCTTTCACGCCTTGCAGGTCGAGCGAACCGCGCACGATGTGGTAACGCACACCAGGCAAGTCCTTGACACGACCGCCGCGAACCAGCACCACGCTGTGTTCTTGCAGGTTGTGGCCTTCACCGCCGATGTAGGAGATGACCTCAAAACCGTTGGTCAGGCGCACCTTGGCGACCTTACGCAGAGCGGAGTTGGGCTTCTTGGGCGTCGTGGTGTACACACGGGTGCACACGCCACGGCGCTGTGGAGAGTTTTCCATCGCGGGGCTCTTGGACTTGGTCTTTTCGACCTCGCGCCCCTGACGGACCAGTTGATTGATGGTTGGCATGAAATACGTCCCTAAACGTGAATTTGCTTCGTGAAAGCGAAAACGTGAATCCCTTCGGAAATTCCGAAAAGCCTTCTAATGTAGCAGCAAGCCCCAAAACAGGCAAGCACCACGCGGCTTTCTCGCCGAACCCAGCCGCCTGGCGCGTCGTCCCACCATTGCTGCAAGAGCACAGCCGATGCCAGCGACCGCCGCGCAAGGGCCGCCCCAGCTGCGCAGCGTCGTTTCACTTGCGGGCGCTGGCGGCGCAGCCGCTCAAGGGGGTTGTGTCCTATTTAATCCACAACCGGATCGCGTCCCACGCGCGACCCAGGATGCCGGCCTGCTCGACACCTTCCAGCGAGACCAGCGGAACCTCGGCCACGGGCTGGTCGCCCAGCAGCACCTTCAGCGTGCCGATGGACTGACCCTTGGTGAAGGGTGCCACCAAGGGGTCAGGGCGCGCGATCTGGGTGGTGAGCTTGCCCGCGCTGCCCGCAGGCACGGCCACGACAATCGCTTCTTCACGGCCAATCTTGAGTGTGCTGGCCGTGCCCTTCCACAGCGCGGGCGTGGCCACAGGCTGCCCCACATCGAACAATTTGACGGCTTCGTACGCGGTGTAACCCCAGTTCAGCAGTTTCTGGCTTTCATTGGCGCGCGCGTTTTCACTGGCAGTGCCCAGCACGATGGACAGCAGGCGGCGCTGGCCCACGCCCGGAAACTCCCGCTTGGACGTGGCCACCAGGCAGTAGCCCGCAGCAGCCGTGTGGCCGGTCTTGAGGCCGTCCACGGTGGGGTCGCGGAACAGCAGCGAATTGCGGTTGCTGCCGTTGGAGGGCGGGGTGCCCGGATAGCTGTATTGCTTGGTGGAGTAGTAATGCATGTACTCCGGAAAATCCTTCATCAGCCGCACCGCCAGCACACTCAGATCGCGTGCGGTGGTCAGATGGCCGGGTTCCGTGAGGCCTTCGGGGTTCTTGTAGCTGGTTCCCGTCATGCCCAGGGCCTTGGCCTGATCGTTCATGAGCTTGACGAAATTCTCGTAGGTGCCGCCCACACCCTCGGCCAGCGCCACGGTGGCGTCGTTGCCGGACTGCACGATCATGCCTTTGATGAGGTCTTCGACCGGCACCTGCATCTTGGGGTCGATGAACATGCGCGATCCGGGCATCTTCCAGGCACGCACGCTCACGGGCAGCTTCTGGTCCAGCGAAATCTTCTTGCTCCGCAGTGCGTCGAACACCAGGTAGCCCGTCATGAGCTTGGTCAGCGAGGCCTGTTCCACCGGCGCATCGATGTCCTTGGCGGCGAGCACCTGGTTGGCGGTGACGTCCACCAGCATGTACGTGCGTGCGGCAATTTCAGGAGGCTGGGGGGCCTGGGCATGGGCACCAAAGGCGGCAGGGGCCACCGCAGCAAAGACGGCCAGAGATCGCAACGCAGACAGGATTCGTTTCATGGGGCAAGAAGGGGCTGGAGAGGCTCGAGGTAGGGGTTGGAGAGAAAGACGCGCAGGAGATGACGACACCGGCCAGGCCGGCCGGGCCGCCCGCTCAGGCGCCCGATTGGAGGTGGCGGACCACCAGATTTTTCAGAAGCGGCAATTGTCCGTGAAAGAAATGACCGCCTGCGGGGATGACTGTGACAGGCAGTATCTGGGGGCGGGCCCAGTCCATCACCGCTGCCAGGGGCACCGTGTCGTCGTGCTCGCCGTGCACCACCAGCGTTCGCAGGTGGGCGTCCGGCGGCACGGGCGCCACGGTGAACCGGCTGGCCGCAGTGCCGATGAGCACCGCCTGGTCCACACGCCCTTCCGGCCAGAGGGCTGCCAGCGCATGGCTGGTGACAAATGCGCCAAACGAGAAACCCGCCAGTGCAATGCGCTGCCCCTGGGCCGCGGGCGCCACCTGCTCCACCACGGCCAGCATGTCCTGCAACTCGCCCTGGCCGTCGTCGTGCACGCCTTCGGTACCGCCGACACCCCGGAAATTGAAGCGCACAGCCGTCCAGCCGCACTGCACAAACGCACGCGCCAGCGTCTGCACCACCTTGTTGTCCAGCGTGCCGCCAAACAGCGGGTGGGGATGGGCAATGACCGCCACCCCCCGGGGGGCCGCGCCATCGGCCAGCAGGGGGGCGTCACGCACCGCCTCGATGGCGCCTGCGGGGCCGGACAGGGTCAGGCGTTCGGTCTGTGCATTCACGGGTTTACTACCAAATCAATAGCTGCTCGCGCTTGATGGATAAGCGCCAACGGCCAAAAACACCAAAAATTTGCGGAACGGAGGATGGAGGCGCGTTCAGCGGCCAAGTTCCGCTGGCGTGACCAGGCGCTCCACCACCTGGCCGTTCTTGAGGTGCGATTCGACAATCTCGTCGATGTCGGCGGCATCCACATAGGTGTACCAGGTGCCCTCGGGGTAGACCACGGCCACCGGTCCCGCTGCGCAGCGGTCCAGGCAGCCCGCCTTGTTCACCCGCACCTTGCCAGCGCCCGCCAGGCCTGCGGCCTTGACCTGCGCCTTGCAGCGGTCGAAACCCGCCTGGGCGTTGTGGTGGGCACAGCTGTCTTCACCGTTGGTGCGCTCGTTCAGGCAGAAAAAAATGTGGCGCTGGTAGTAGCCGGGCACTGCGGCCGGTGCGGATGTGGTGTCGCTCATCCGGGCATTTTAGTTTTTCGGGGAGCGTGGCCCCTGCCGATGCAACCCGCCCGGGTTCAGTGCCTTTCGCGGCGCGACACGCGCAGCAGCACATACAGCAGCGCAGCGTAGGGCCACAGCCATCCCAGCCACTGGCCCAGCCCGTAAAAGCGGATGAACCGGCCCTGCTCCCAGATCTGCAGCGTCTGGGCAAAGTACGCGCTGGTGGGCGCCTGGTTGAGCAAGGCCAGGTGCCAGGCCAGCGTGAGCAGCAGCAAGGCCGCGCACGCGCGCCGCGGCAGCCCAAGCAACAGCGCCGCCAGCGCCATGGCGCCCCACATGCCGACGCGTGCCGGCTGGCCCATCCATTCCCAGGCGTGCACGGGCCCCCAGCTCAAGGCCGCCGACAACGCCGTGAGCGTGACCCCCACCGCCACCACCGCCAGCGCAAACAGGGCCCGCCGCCCCGCCGACCGGATCACGCAGTAGCCCAGCAGGCACGGCGCCAGCAGGCCCAGGGTGACGCACAGCAGCTCTGCAGTGGGTGACAGCGGGTCGAGCGCCGCCTCGCGCACCGGCAGCCAGGCCAGAAACGGTGTGTCGGCCAGCAACTCGGTCAACGCCGCCTCCAGCCGCTCCAGCACCTGCCCCAGTCCGAACGGCACAGCCGCCGGAAACAGCAGCGCCACCGGCCACAACGCCAGCAGCACGATGGCACCGCTCGCGTCGGCCACAAACCAGCGGCCCTTGAAATCGCTCCACCGGTCGATGGCGCCCAGGCGCTCCAGCAACGCCGCACTCAACCCGCCCGCCAGCGCGCCCGCAGCGTTGAGCAGCAGGTCCAGGTTGGAGGGCACACGGCGGGGCAGGTAAATCTGCAGGAACTCCATGGCCAGCGACAGCAGCACGCCCGCCAGCGTGGCCAGCGGCACCACGCCCCGCGTCCAGCCCGAGCGCAGCATGGCCAGCACCAGCAAAAACCCGAGCGGCGCATACCCCACCATGTTGGTGGTGACGTCAAAACCCGTCCAGTACGGTGGCGGCAGCGGTGCCAGCAAAAACACCAGCGGGTTGATCCCCTGGGCGCGCCAGCCGTCAAACGGGAACAGGCTGGCAAAGACGATCAGCGCCGTGTAGATCAGCGCCAGGGGCCAGGCGGAGGTCTTGTGCATGCGCCGTGTGCGGCTGCGTCAGAAGGGCTTGACGACCACCAGCACCACCGCCACCAACAGCAGCAGCACGGGCACTTCGTTGAACCAGCGGAACCACACATGGCTCCTGCGGCTGGTGCCGTCGGCCAGCTTGCGCAGCACCACGCTGCAGGCGTGGTGGTACCCGATCACCAGCACCACCACCGCCAGCTTGGCGTGCATCCAGCCATTGCCCGCGCCACGGCCAATGCCGTAACCCAGCCACAGCCACAGGCCCAGGGCCAGCGCGGGCACGGCCAGCAAGGTGGTAAAGCGCAGCAGCTTGCGCGCCATCAGCAGCAGGCGGTCGCGCTCGGCGGCCGAGCCGGGCGCCACCATCGCCAGATTGACGAAGATGCGCGGCAGATAGAACAGGCCGGCAAACCAGCTGGCCACGAAGACGATGTGAAAGGCTTTGACCCAGAGCATGCGGGCAGTTTAAGTGCGCATGCGGGGGCGTTTCGGCGATTCCAAAAAAAAGCCCGGCAATTGCGCCGGGCCCTTAAAGCCTGTTGTGCATCGCTGCAATCCAGGCCCCCGCTCAGGGAGGAAAAGCGGGGGGCAGCAAGCTGCCCGGCGCCAATTTAGCACCGGGGCTGGGCGGGTACAAGGGACATTTCCGGGCGCTGACGCGTGCGCCCGCCGGGGTACGCCGCACGGCGGCACAAGGGGATAATCTTCGGCATGCATCTCCAAAGCCCCGCCCCCTTCCCCCAGAACCGCCCGCGCCGCCTGCGCCGCGATGCCTTCACCCGCCGCCTGGTGCGCGAAAACGTGGTCACCGCCGACGACCTGATCTACCCCGTGTTCGTGCACGAGGGCACGAACCGCAGCGAAGCCGTGACTTCCATGCCCGGCGTGGACCGCCTGAGCCTGGACCTGCTGCTGCCCGTGGCCGAAGACTGCGCGCGCCTGGGTATCCCGGTGCTGGCGCTGTTCCCGGCGATTGACCCCTCGCTCAAGACGCCCGACGGCAAGGAGGCCCTGAACCCCGACGGCCTGATCCCGCGCGTGGTGCGCGCCCTCAAGAAGGAATTCCCGCAGCTTGGCGTGATGACCGACGTGGCGCTGGACCCCTACACCAGCCACGGCCAGGACGGCGTGCTGGACGACACCGGCTACATCATCAACGACGAGACGGTGGAGATCCTCACCGGCCAGGCGCTCACGCATGCCGAGGCGGGCGTGGACATCGTCGCCCCCAGCGACATGATGGACGGCCGCATTGGCGCCATCCGCGAGGCGCTGGAGGTGCAGGGCCACATCCACACGCGCATCATGGCCTACAGCGCCAAGTACGCCAGCGCCTTCTACGGCCCCTTCCGCGATGCGGTGGGCACCCGCGGCGCCCTGGGCAAGGCCGACAAGAACGTCTACCAGATGGACCCCGGCAACAGCGACGAGGCCCTGCGCGAGGTGGCCATCGACATCGCCGAAGGCGCCGACATGGTGATGGTCAAGCCCGGCATGCCCTACCTGGACATCGTGCGCCGCGTGAAGGACGAGTTCAAGGTGCCTACCTTCGCCTACCAGGTGAGCGGCGAGTACGCCATGATCAAGGCCGCCGCCGCCAATGGCTGGCTGGACCACGACGCCGTGATGATGGAAAGCCTGCTGGCCTTCAAGCGCGCCGGCGCCGATGGCGTGCTGACCTACTTCGCACGCGACGTGGCACGATTGCTCCGAAAATAAGAGCTACTAGCGCTTGATGGGCAAGCGCTGGAGGCACTTTTTATTCAAAACCGGGGTTGCATGCGCATCTTCCACATCCACAGCGGCGGCGTGCACGAGCTGGCCGCGCTGCCCACGCAGATGCCCACGCAGGGCTTTGTCTGGATCGCCTGCGCGCGCCCGGCCTTCCAGGCGCGGCTGGCCGAGATCCAGGCCAGCCTGCAGACCCTGGTGGGGCTGCAGCTGGTGGACCTGCACGTGTCCGACCTGCTCAACGCCCAGCTGCCCTCGCACTACGACTACACCTCGCAGTACGACCTGCTGGTGTTCCGCCGCCTGGCCACCCTGAATGGCGACGCCGCCGAGCCGCCCCGGCCCCCGGACGCACCGGCTGCACCCACCGGCAGCAGCCCGCCCAAACGCTCGGGCCCGCCCGTGCTGCGGCGCATCGACACCAGCCCGGTGGGTTTTGCGGTGTTCGACCAGCTGCTGCTGACCGTGCACCCGGCCGACTGCGCGGTGCGCGACGCCTACGCGGCCCGCCTGCTGGCCTCGCTGCCCGCCAGCACCAGCGAAGGGCGCAGCAGCCCCATGCCTGGCGCCCGCGTGCCCACCAGCCCGGCCGACCTGATGCTGCGCGTGGTCAACCAGATGGTCGATGGCTACCTGGACCTGCGCCGCGAGCTCACGCGCCAGCTCGACCACTGGCAAAACGAGCTGCTCAAACCCCGTGCGCGCTACGTGAACTGGACTTCGCTGCTCGAAGCACGCCTGTCGCTGCACATGCTCGACGAGATCTGCGAAGACCAGCGCACCGCCGTGCAGGACTGGATCGACGCGCTGGAAACCTGGCCCCTGCCCGAGACGCCCACCGGCCTGCGCGAGCTGGACCTGCTCAAGGTGCGCAGCCGCGACGTGCTCGAGCACATCGAGCGCGTGGTGCACCACGTGCGGCGGCTTGAGCAAAGCACCGAAACCGCCGTGCAGATGCACTTCAGCGTGCAGAGCAACCGCACCAACGACATCATGCGCACGCTCACCGCGCTCACTGCCGTGTTCCTGCCGCTGAACCTGATTGCGGGCATCTTCGGCATGAACTTCGAGTTCCTGCCGCTGATCCACAAGGCCGACGGCTTCTGGTGGGCGCTGGGCGCGATGGCGTTCATCGCACTGGGGCTGGTGGCGCTGTTCTGGCGCAAGCAATACCTCTCACGAACCCGGCGGTAATTCCTACCCCTGCCCCGCACCGCCGGGGGCAGCATCGCATCTGCACACACCACGGAGTGCATTGATGCGCCCACCCGCCGCCGAACCTTCAGCCACCTTTCACCCCGCCTCTTCCGATGCGGGAGCCCCGCTGTTCATCGGCACCGCCGGCTGGAGCCTGCCGCGCGCCAGCCAGTATCGCTTTGCGGCCGACCCCGCGCTCCCGCACCTCACGCGCTATGCGCAGCAGCTCCCGGCGACGGAGATCAACTCCTCGTTCTACCGGCCGCACCCGCGCAGCACCTACGCGCGCTGGGCTGCGGCCACGCCAGCAGGGTTCCGGTTTTGCGTCAAGCTGCCGCGCAGCATCACGCACGACGCGCGGCTCAAGGACTCCACCGCCCTGCTGCAGACATTCTTGGAGCAAGCCATCGGCCTGGGCGACCGCCTGGGCTGCCTGCTGGTGCAGCTGCCGCCCAGCCTGGTGCTGGATGCGCCAGTGGCCAACATCTTCTTTGCGAGCCTGCGGCGCCTGCTGCCGGGCGGTGTCGGCCTGGCCGTGGAGCCGCGCCATGCGAGCTGGTTCACCCCCGAGGCCGACGCGCTGCTGGCGCACTGGCAGGCCGCACGCGTGCTGGCCGACCCGGTGCTGCACGATGCCGGGCGCGCACCGGGCGGGTGGCCCGCTCTGGTGTACTGCCGGCTGCACGGCTCGCCGCGCACCTACTACTCGGCCTATGACGCGGGCCTGATCGATGCGCTGGCCACGCGCCTGAAAGCGGCCACGCAGGAGTCCCCGCTAGAGGCCGCCAGCGTGTGGTGCATCTTCGACAACACGGCCAGCGGAGCCGCTACCGAGAACGCGCTGGACCTGCAGGCGCGGCTGCGCAGCCTCTGACCCAACGATCAGCGAATAGCAATCAGCGCGCCGGCGCTGGTGTGCCGAACAGCCCGGCCCCGTTGTCCCACGCCACCTTGCGCGCCACGTCGGCGGGCAGGCCGCCCAGCCACTGGCGGTAGCCCTGCATCAGGCTCTCGTAATACTGCCAGCGCTGGTTGACCCAGGTGTCCGATCCGATCACAAACCGCGTGGGGTACTTGAGCAGCAGCGCGCGCCAGGCGGGGCACAGCTGGTTGTCGTCGCACACCAGGCCCGGGCGGTACGAGAGCTCGCCCACCAGGCCGGGGTAGCGCGCCAGCAGCGCATCCACCCGCTCCACCGGCGCGCCGCCGATGCCGGTATGCGCCCAGATCAGTCGCACCTTCTGCCCCTTGGAGGGCGTGTGGGCCATCAGCAGATCGATCGCCGCATCGTCCACATGCGCCAGCACCACCAGATCGCGCTGCTCGGCCAGCGCCATCAGCTTTTTCGCCACCGGGCCGTTGGCGTTGGCACTGTCGTACAGGTGGAATTCGCCAATGCCGCGGTAAGGGCCCGCGCCCGTGCCGCGCGCCAGTTCGGCCAGCACCATGTCGTAAATCGTTTCGTCGGCAAACCAGCCGGTGTAGTCGGCCCGGTTGCGGTACAGCCGCACAAAGGGCACCACGGTGACACCCGCCTCGCGCGTCTCGCGCAGGCCCGCCAGGGTGAGCGAGCCGGTATTGGGCCGCGAATTGGCCACGATGGCGCGCACCCCGCTGGCCTTCATGCGCGCCAGCACATCCGCAGGCGGATGCGGGCCCGCTTTGCCATCCCACGCCTCCTCGTTGTAGTGCAGGTGGGCGTCGAACAGCGGGCCAGCGTAGTCGGCGGCACGCACCGGCGCCGCCGCACCGGCCATAACTATCAAAATAATAGCTGCCAGCGCTTGCTGCATAAGCGCTGAAAGCCTAAAAGACATAAAACCCCGCACGCACGTCAGTCCCGCCATGGCAACCTCCCGACACGATCAATCCATCGCACTCCCCTGAAGCCTCCACGGGGCACATCCACGCCATTGCCCCCGTGCAAGGGCCGCCCCGCCGCACTGGGGGCGTCCCCCGCAGGGGGAAGGCGCCGTAGGCGACTCAGGGGGAGCCATCAAGCCAGATGTTTGTGGAAGAAGGCCAGCGTGCGGTCCCGCGCCGCCATGGCAGCGGTCTCGTCGTAGCTGCCGCGCTGGTCGCAGTTGAAGCCGTGGTCAGCCGCATAGACGTGCACTTCCACCCCGGGGTGGGCGCGCGAAAACGCCTGCACGCCGTCGAGCGGGATCCAGTGGTCACGCTCGCCAAAATGCGCCAGCACGGGCACGCGGGGCTGGCGGGCGATTTCTTCGGGGGTGGTCACGCCGCCGCCGTAGTAGGGCACGGCAGCCGACAGCCCCTGCAGTTCGCAGGCCGCGCGCCAGGTCAGCAGGCCGCCCCAGCAGAATCCCACAATGCCCACCTTGCGGCCGCTTTGCTCTGCGGCGTGGTCGATGGCGGCCTGGATGTCGGGCATCACGCCCGGCGCGGGCAGCGCCTCCACCGCAGCCTTCAGGCCCATGCCCGCCTGCATGTCGTCAGCGGTATAGCCCAGTTCGACCCCCGGTTTCACCCGGTGGAAGGTCGAGGGCGCCACCGCCAGGTAGCCGCGGGCGGCAAAGCGGTCGGCGATCGCACGGATGTGCGAATTGACCCCGAAGATCTCCTGCAGCACGACCACCGCGCCACGGGGGGCGACATCCGGCCGCGCCACCCAGGCCGGAAACACAAATCCGTCACCGGACGTCAGATCGACAAACTGTCCCATGCTGCAATCTCCTTGAGTTAAAAGCCAACGATGCGTTGCGCCGCGCACCCGACCGCCGCGCAGCGCAAAGAACCTGTTCCAATGCGCCATTCTTGCAGGAGACCACGCTTTCATGGACAAGATCGTGTTAATCACCGGCGCCAGCCGAGGCATTGGCGCCGCCACCGCCCAACTGGCCGCGCGCCAGGGCTGGGCGGTGGCCGTGAACTACCAGGGCAACGAGGCCGCTGCCGATGCCGTGGTGCAGCAGATCCGCACCGCTGGCGGCACCGCGCTGGCCGTGCAGGCCGATGTGGCCGACGAGGCCCAGGTGCTGGCCATGTTTGCCACCGTGGATACACAACTCGGGCGCATCACCGCCCTGGTGAACAACGCGGGCGTGGTGGACACCACCCAGCGGGTGGACGCAATGAGCGTGGCGCGCCTGCGCCGCATGTTCGATGTCAACGTGATCGGCAGCTTTGTCTGCGCCCGCGAGGCCGTGCGCCGCATGAGCACAAAACATGGCGGCCAGGGTGGCACCATCGTCAACGTCTCCAGCGCCGCCGCGCGGCTGGGCGCGGCCCACCAGTATGTGGACTACGCAGCGGCCAAGGGCGCCATCGACACCTTCACCATGGGCCTGGCGCGCGAGGTGGCCGCCGAAGGCATCCGCGTGAACGCCGTGCGCCCGGGCCTGATCGAGACCGACATCCACGCCAGCGGCGGCCTGCCCGACCGCGTGCGCGACCTGGCCCACCAGGTGCCGATGCAGCGCGGCGGCACGGCTGAAGAGGTGGCCGAGGCCATCGTGTGGCTGATGTCGGATGCGTCGCCCTACACCACCATGTCGTTCCTCGAAGTCTCTGGAGGCAGGTAGATGAGACACCCCCTGAGTCGCTTCGCGCCTTCCCCCTCTCTCGCTTCGCTACGCAAAGCGGGAGGGGGACGCCCCCAGCGCACACAAGCAAAGCGCCGCATACGCGGCTTCGGCGGCCCTTGCGCGGGGCACTGGCTTCGACAGCGCCAAGTTGAAAATCTGTGGGCGACAAGCTGCACAACGGAAAACTGATATGGATCTCAAACCTCTCATCACCCTGCTGGCCATCGTGAACCCGCTGGCCATCGTGCCGTTTTTCATCCACTACACGCAGGGGTTTTCGTACCCTCAGCGGCGACGCACCATCCAGGTGGCCAGCTTCAGCGTGTTCTGTGTGATTGCGGCCTGTGCGCTGCTGGGCCTGCAGATCCTGGATTTTTTCAACATCTCGCTGCAAAGCTTTCAGGTGGGCGGCGGCATGCTGCTGCTCATCAGCGCGATGAACATGCTCAACGCCCAGCCCGCCGAGGCCAAGCCCAGCACCAACGAGTTTGAAGAAGGGGCAGAGAAAGCCGCCGCAGGCAGCAGCATTGCCGTGGTGCCGCTCACCATCCCGCTGCTCACCGGCCCGGCCAGCATGTCCACCGTGGTGATCTACGCTGACCGCGCACAGGGCGTGTGGCAGACGCTGGCGCTGGTGGGCTACGGCGTGGTCATCGCGCTGGCCACCGCCGTGTGTTTTGCCCTGGCCGACCCGATTGCGCGCGTGCTGGGCAAGACCGGCATCAACGTGATGACCCGGCTCATGGGCCTGATCCTGGCCGCGCTGGCGGTAGAGGTGATGGCGGATGGGCTGGGCAAGCTGTTCCCCATCCTGATCGCGCGCTGAAAATGAGCCACCCCCTGAGTCGCCTGCGGCGCCATCCCCCCGAGGGGGGACGACGCCCTCACTGCGCGGCGGCCCTTGCCTGCGCCGCGCCAGTGGCGTGGTCTGCGCGGAGTGCGCAGCACCGGGGATGATTGAGGCATGTCCGCCAAACTCCTTCTGCTCGAAGACGACCCCGCCATCGCCCGCACAGTGGCCTACGCGCTGCAGCGCGACGGCCTGGCCGTGACGCACAGCCTGCTGGTACACGACGCGCGCCAGCAACTGCAAAGCACACGTTTTGACCTGCTGGTGCTGGACGTGGGCCTGCCCGATGGCAGCGGGCTGGATCTGCTGCGCGATGTGCGCAATGCTGCGCCCACCGCTGCGCTGCCCGTGCTGATGCTCAGCGCCCACGGCGAAGAGATCGACCGCGTGCTGGGCCTGGAGCTGGGCGCCGATGACTACCTGACCAAACCCTTCAGCCCGCGCGAGCTGGCGGCACGCGTGAAGGCGCTGCTGCGGCGGGCGGGCAACGGCCACGCGGCCACGCCCGCCACCCCGCTCTTTCACGACGACGAGGCCGGGCAGCGCATCAGCCTGCGCGGCCAGGCCCTGCCGCTGACCCGGCGCGAATACCACCTGCTGTCCCACCTCCTGCGTGGCGCAGGCCGCATCCACTCACGCGACGCCCTGCTGGCCGCTGCCTGGGGCGACGACAGCGAAAGCACCGACCGCACGGTGGACACCCACATCAAGACCCTGCGCGCCAAGCTGCGCGAGCTGGACCCTGCGCGCGAATACATCAGCACGCACCGGGGCATGGGTTACTGCCTGGACATCTGAAGCCAAATTGGCTGCTGGCGCTTGGCGGCCTCAATTCTGAAGTGCAACACCGAGAATTGAGGCCAAGATGTCAAAGAAGAATTACCAGCAGTTGAGCCAGAGCGAACGCCATGCGATCGCCCTTGGACTGCAGCAAAAGCAAAGTCTCAGCGCCATAGCCCGAGCCTTGGGGCGAAGCAAAAGCACCATCAGCCGAGAGTGCCAACGCAATGCGGGCGGCAAGGGCTACAACTCCAAGTTCGCCCAGCAACGCAGTGACAAGCGCAGGTGCTTTGCCCGCCCCCAGCCCAAACTTCACCGTGATGGACCTTTGTTCAAGATCGTTGGCGACTACTTGCGCCAGCACTGGTCTCCCCAGCAAATCGCTGGACAGTTAAAGAAACTGCACCCCGACAACAAGCGCAATCAAGTGTCACACGAGAGCATCTACACCTGCATCTATGCCCAGCCTCGGGGAGAGCTCAAAAAGGAGTTGGTGTCCTGTCTGCGCATGGCCCGCGCCAAGCGCTGGCCCCGCTCCAAAGGCGAGGACCGGCGTGGACAAATCACCGATCTGCTGAGCATCCATGTGCGCCCGCCTGAGATTGAAGATCGCCAGTTGCCCGGGCACTGGGAGGGAGACCTCATCAAGGGTAAAGGCAATGCGAGTGCCATTGGCACGCTGGTCGAGCGCACCACACGCCTTGTGGTACTGGTCAAGCTGCCGCACCCCAACCCGGCTACCGCAGCGCATGTCCTGCAGGCCTTCAGTGACAAGCTCAACTCCATTGCCCAGCCCATGCGTCAGAGCCTGACGTACGACAGGGGCCGGGAGATGGCAGAGCACCAGCAGCTCACGCGCAACACCGGTATGAAGGTGTACTTCTGCGATCCCTACAGCCCCTGGCAGAGAGGCTCCAACGAGAACACCAATGGATTGCTGCGTCAGTACTTCCCCAAAGGCACGGATCTCAGTGGCTACACCCAGGAGCAGCTTGATGCGGTGGCCGATGAACTCAATGGCCGCCCCAGGATGACTTTGGGCTGGAGCAAGCCTATTGAGGTGTATGCCGAGCATTTGGCTCGCTTGGCACAACAGCCCGATTCAGTCCATTAACTTTTAATGTTGCACTTGGACTTGAAACCGCCCCCATCTGAAAAGCGCTGGCAGCTATTGTTTTTGAAGTAACGCACCATGCGCCTCGGCATCCGCCTGCTGTTTGCCTTCTTCCTTATCAACGGCATCGCCGCGTTTTTTGTGCTGCGCGTTTTCATGGCCGAGATCAAGCCCAGCGTGCGCGAGGTGATGGAGGACATGATGGTGGACACGGCCAACATCCTGGCCGAGCTGGCCAGCGAAGACCTGGCCGCCGGGCGGTTGGCCGCGGGGGCTGACAACAGCAGCACCAGTCCGTTTGCGCAGCATGTGCGCCGCTACGCCACGCGGCCCATCGATGCAGCGATCTGGGGATTCTCCAAGCAGTCACTGGACTACCGCATCTATGTGACCGACACCACGGGGCGTGTGTTGTTCGACTCGGAGAACCGCGCCATCGGCGCCGACTACTCGCAGTGGCGCGACGTGGCGCGCACGCTGCGCGGCGAGTACGGCGCGCGCTCCACGCGCGAGGTGGAAGGCGACGACACCAGCGGCGTGATGCATGTGGCGGCGCCCATCTACGTGAAAGAACAGATTGCAGGCGTGCTGACGGTGGCCAAACCCACCCGCACCGTGCAGCGCTTCATCGACCGTGCCGAGCGCAAGGTGTTCATGGGCGGGCTGTTGCTGCTGGCGCTCTCGGCCGCCGTGGGCGTGGCGGTGACGCTGTGGATGGTGTGGAACGTGCGCCGCCTGCGCGACTATGCCTTGAGCGTGCAGGGCCCGGCGGATGGCGAGCACCACGACCCCGGTACACCACCCACCACCGCCCTGGCCGTGCCCGAGGTGCCCGGCGAGCTGGGCGACCTGGCCCGCGCCATGGACCGCATGCGCGCGCGGCTGGAGGGGCGCGACTACATCGAGGGCTATGTGCGCGCCCTCACGCACGAACTCAAAAGCCCCGTGGCCGCCATCCGGGGCGCGGGCGAGCTGCTGCAGGACGAGCTGCCCGCCGCCGACCGCGCCGGGTTTGCAACCCAGGTGGTACAGCAAAGCGAGCGCCTGCAGCGCATCATCGACCGGCTGCTGGAGCTGTCCAAGCTGGAGCAGCGCCAGCACGCCGAAGGCCGCGTGCCCGTGGCGCTGCACGACTGCGCCGAGGCCGCCGTGGCCCAGACCCGCGCCCGTGCGGGGCAGCGCGGCATCAGCCTGGTGCTGGAAGGGCACGGCACCAGCGGCCCGTGGGAGGCCGAGCTGGTGACGCTGGCGCTGACCAACCTGCTGGACAACGCGATCGACTTTGCGCCCGCAGGCAGCACGGTGCGGGTGGAACTGGCGGGCAGCACCGTGGCCGTGCAGGACAGCGGCCCCGGCGTGCCCGACTACGCGCTGCCGCGCCTGGGCGAACGCTTTTTCACCACAGCCCGGCCGGGCGGCGAGCGCAGCGGGTCGGGCCTGGGGCTGGCCATCGTCCGGCGGGTGATGGCGCTGCATGGGGGGCAGATGGTGGTGCGCAACACGGCTCCGGGCTTGCGGGTGGGCCTGGAGTTTTCCCACCCCTGAAGGCGCAACGCCTGCTCGCCCAGCACGGTGCCAGCCACTTCACACTGGCCTCACAAACTTCATGGCGCCCTCACAACGCGCCACCACACTGCCTCCACAACATCACCTGTGGAGGATCTCTTGCTCAAACACCCCCTGTTCACCAAGCTGGCCGCGCTGGCTGCCATCACCGTGTTGCTGCTCTTTGGCCTGGGGCTGGTCGAAGACGTGGTGCGGGACCGGCAGCGCTACCGCAGCCTCACCGCGCAGAGCGTGGCCGACAGCCTGGCCGGGCCGCAGACCCTGATGGGCCCCATGATCCACAGCGCCTGCGTGGAAAGCTGGGATGAGGAAGTCGGCAAGGGCGATGAGCGCCGCATGGTTGAAAAACGCCGCGAGTTCATCCTGACCGCCATGCCCGAGCAGCTCAGGCTGACCACCGGCGCCGCGATGGAAGAACGGGCGCGCGGCCTGCACAAGGTCAACACCTACAAGCTCAAGTCGCACATCACGGCGCAGTGGGGTTCCCTGGCCAGCCTGCTGCCCCGCAGCACCCTGAAAAATTCGCGCATGCACTGCGGCGCACCCCTCTTGATGATGGCCGTGGGCGACGCCCGGGGCATTCGCACGGCGCAGCTTGTGCTGGGCGATCAGGCCCTGCCGCTGAAGCCCGGCACGTTTCACCCCACGTACAGCCGCGGCCTGCATGCAGCGTTGCCAGAGTCGGTGCGCGGCAAGGCCGATGGCCTGACTGCCACCCTCGACCTGGAGCTGGTGGGCACCGAGCGGCTGTCCATCGTGCCGCTGGGCGGCAACACCGAGGTGCTGATGACCAGCAGCTGGCCCCACCCGTCGTTTGCCGGGCGGTTTCTGCCCTCCGAGCGCGAGGTCAGCCCCGAAGGTTTTTCCGCGCGGTGGCACCTGTCGTCGCTGGCCACCACAGCGCAGGCAGACATCGCGAACGGCAGCCGTATCTGCGCTGGGGGGTACGACGATGCCAGCACCCAGGGCGAATATGCCCCTGGAGGTACCACGCCACGCGACTGCGCCGACAGCTTCAGCGTGGCGTTTGTAGACCCCGTGAACCCCTACACCCTGAGCGACCGGGCCACCAAATACGGCGTGCTTTTCATCGCCCTCACCTTTGTGGCCGTGGGCCTGTTCGAGCTGATGCAGAAGCTGCGCGTGCACCCCGTGCAGTACCTGCTGGTGGGCAGCGCCCTGTGCAGCTTCTTCCTGCTGCTGGTGAGCCTGTCGGAGCACCTGCCGTTCGGCATCTCGTACGCCGTGGCCGCCAGCGCCTGCGTGCTGCTGCTGGCCTATTACGCCAGCCACATGCTGGGCGGGCTCAGGCGCGGGGTGCCGCTGGGGGCGGGCATCGCGGTGCTGTATGGCCTGCTGTACGTGCTGCTGCAGCTGGAACAGACGGCGCTGGTGGTGGGCTCGATTGCGCTGTTCCTGGTGCTGGCCGCCGTGATGGTGCTGACGCGCAAGGTGAACTGGTATGGGCTGTCGAAGAGCCCACGCGCCGCCACGGCGCAGGCGGTTGCCGCATGAGCCCGCAGACCACCACGCGCACGCCCTGGGCCGCGCACCTGGCCCACAACAGTGCGGGCCTCACCACAACACCCCCGCCCGGCCTCACGCCTACCGAGGCGGCGCGTGTGCAGCGCCACCGCGACCAGCTGCTGGCCGCCCTGCGGGCCCGCGACCGGGTGGCACTGGGCTGCGCCAAGCAGCAGGTGCTGGAGGCGGCGTTCTGCCCGCGCAATGAATGCCGCCCCGCCACCGCACCGGATTCGCCCGCCCTGCGCCGGGCGCTGCGGGAGCTGTGCTGGTGCATGGCCGCCCTGGTGCTGCCACGCGGCCCGGGGCACTGAAACTTTGCCGATTCAATGCAAAAAGTGGCCTCAGCGCTTACCAGTCAAGCGCCAACAGCTATCAAAAAAGAAGCATCGCTAAAAGGTGGCAGCCCGCCTACACCACCACCGTGCGGTTGCGGCCGTCGCGTTTGGCGGTGTAGAGCGCGTCGTCCAGCGCGCGCAGGGTCTGGTCCAGCGGGAGCAGCGGGTCGAAGTTCGACAGCCCCATGCTCACCGTCATCACCCGCGGTGGCTCCACACCCGGCAGGGCGCGTTCGGCCAGTGCCGCGTGCACCCGCTGCGCCACGGCCTGGGCCTGCTCGACACGCGTGGCGGGCAGCATGGCCAGAAACTCCTCCCCTCCCCAGCGGCTCACCACATCACCCGCGCGGAAAACCTCGCGGCACAGTGCCGCAAAAAGCTGCAGCGCCCGGTCGCCCACATGGTGGCCGTAGAGGTCGTTGACCTGCTTGAAGTGGTCGATGTCCATCATGAGCAGGCAGGCGGGTTCGCAGTCGCGCTGCAGCAGCGCCAGCTCCTGCCGCAGGCGTTCGGTGAACGAGCGGCGATTGGCCAGGCCCGTGAGCACGTCCGTATGGGCCAGCACCGACATCTGGTGGCGTGCCTCTTCCAGATCGGCCAGCATCTGGCCCTGGAGATCGTTGGCGCGCTTGAGCTCCAGCAGTCGGATCACCTGCCGCGCCAAAGCGCCCAGCATGTCCTCTGACTGCGGCGAAAGCGCGCGCGGCTGGTGGTCGAGCACGCACAGGGTGCCCAGTGCAAACCCATCGGGCGTGACCAGCGGAGCGCCGGCGTAGAACCGCAGCGGGTTCTCCTGGGTCACGATGTGAAAGTGGGCAAACCGCGCATCCTGCGCCAGATCGGGAACGATGAACACGCCAGGCTGGCGCACGGCATACCGGCACACCGACTGGTCGAGCGGGGTTTCCTCCACCGCCAGCCCGACCGAGGCCTTGAACCACTGGCGGTGGCTGTCGAGCAGGCTGATCAGCGCCACCGGAGCCTGGCAGATGTGCGCGGCGATGCGGGCCAGATCGTCGTAGGCGGGCTCCATCGGCGTGTCGAGAATGCCGTAGCGCTGCAACGCCTGCAGACGCGCGGATTCGTCGTTCGGAACCCATTGAAAACCGGTTTCTGCCATGGAGCCAAGCGGCAATGCCGTCCACGCTGCCTAGAGACCTGGCAGCATGCCATAGCTACGCCAGCACTGCACGGGTACAACCACGGTGCTGCTGTGCCACGACCGCCGACCGTGGCGCAACGGCAGGAGAGGCGGCGGCGGTGGGCTTTCAGGCCATGGCCGGGCTCGGCCGGGGCTCCTCCTGCACATCGGAGCAGGTCGATCCGCCGCAGCCCTGGATCAGTTCGCCCGGCAGGGCGTGCGGCGCATGCACAACCCCCGAGACTGGATCGAACCCCACGCGGCGCAGGTGCAGTGCCAATGCTGCGTCCATGCTCTGCGCGTGCTGCGGAAACCACAGGGCCAGTTCGCTGGCCATCACCCGCAAGACTTTCTGATCGCCCTGGGCAGCGCGTGCCGCGCCTTCACGCATGACCTGAAGCACCACCTGGTGCTGCAGGCTGTGGCAGTTGCCAGACGCAAACCGGGTAGACGCCATCCACGCGTCTTCCTGCGCAAAATGATGGTGGGTGTGTTCCACCAGCAACTGCCAGGCGTCCTGCAGCTGGGCATCGTCTGCCGCGTCCACCGCCGCCAGGAGTTCAACAAACTCGCGGTGGGTGTCGTCCATCAGTGGAAGGTTCAGGGCCAGCGCGTCCGACCAAGCGAGTTGTGCCATGGGAATCCCTTTGCAGCGGAGATAAAAAGGGTGCGAGCTTAGGCCGCTGGGCGACAGCGGGTGTTGACGCATGTCAGCGGGGCGTCAAGTGGCAGGCGGCGACCACCGCCCCAGCAAAAAACCCCGCACAAGGCGGGGTTTGGAGGAGTCACGGCATGGCGAGGCTTACCCAGGCACCCCAGGCACTACCACGCCGAAGCGTGATCAGCTCTTGTTGTACATGCGCTTCATGTCGTCCACGCACTTGGATTTGGCATCGCCGGACATTGCGTCGCAACGCTCCTTGGCAGCCTTGTAGTTGGCGTCATTCTTTTCAGCGTTGGCATCCTTGCGGGCTTCAGCAACAGCGGCGTTCTTTTCGGCGGCGCTGTCAGCGGGCTTGGCCTGCACTGCGGCGACCTTGGCGTCCTCCTTGGCCTTCACCTGGGCGGCCTTGGCGTCCTTCTCGCACACGTCCTTCTCATTGCCCTTCAGGTCGTCGCACTTTTCCTTGGCGACGTCGTAGGCAGCATCAGCGCGTGCTTCGGCGACTTTCTGGGTGTTCTTGGCGCTAGGCTTGTACTGGGCTTCGAGCTCGGCCTTGGCCACCTTTTCCTTGCCCTTGGCCTCCTTCTGGCAGATGTCCTTGGCGTTGGCCGTCAGGGCATCACATTTGTCCTTGTCGGCCTTGTAGGTAGCTTCGATGGTGTCCTTGGCGGTCTTGTGCTCTTCCTTGGTCATGGCAAAAGCCGAGGTGGCCAGCAGGCCGGCAGCGACGGAAGCAATCAGGGTGCGTGCGAATTTCATGGTTTTCTCCTCAAATCTGGTTGTCAGGTCTTGGTAGCAATAACTGGAGTTCTTTGGGTGCGGCGGCTTGCCATGGCGGCTTGGCGCCGCACCCTCGCAGCGCGTTGGCTGTCAGTCGTTGAAGCGGAAGTCGGGGTGGCGGTCCTGCCAGTCCTTGAGCTGCTTTTCCGCCGCATCGCGGGCCAGGCCCTGGCGTTCCTGCAGCTTGCCCAGGAACTGCTCGCGCTTGCCATCGATGACATCAAAGTCATCGTTGGTCAGCTTGCCCCACTGTTCGATCATCTTGCCTTTGAACTGCTTCCAGTTGCCCTTCACGGTGTCTTCATTCATGGTGTCATCCTCGAAAAATTTCGCGTCCGCCATCCACTCGGAATGCGTGGAACATTTGCTGGATGCGATGGAATGAACTGTAGAAATGAATCCTCGCGCCCCCCGTAGTCCGGGCCACGCAGCACGCGTCAGCACAGGCCTACGGCATTGACGGATTCCACCCCCCGGCGCTGTAGCGCATCAGCGCACGCCCCTTGTGCACACGTGCTTTGGTGGCTGCAGCGCCACGCAAACCAGTACAAAGTGTTGCACTTCCCTCGCAGTGTCCGGCTCACCAACCGGTTGCACCCCAGATGTTCTCGCACAACGACCAGTAGCGGTGTGGCAATCGTCATTGCCCGAGGGCTCTACCGCGGCGATTTGGAACGGCAACACGGGCGACCTGGCACTCTCGTCCCACGGCAACTCGCTGTTCATCTGCATCGCTGTCTCCGGCAACGCGGTGTTCCTCTCGGGCGACTCGGCCCTGCAGTACCAGATCGGCACCAACGAGGCCGTGGCCATCCATGGCGTGAAGAGCAATGTATGCGGCCCCAGCGCCATGCGGGGCGGGGAGCTCTTCAATAATGGCGGCATGACCAGTTCTTCGAACCCCTCCAGGCGTCCGCGCGTCGTCATCATTGGCTGTGGCTTTGGCGGGCTGGAGGCCGCCCGGGCGCTGCGCGGCGCGGCGATGGACGTCACCCTGGTGGACAGGACGAACCACCATCTGTTTCAGCCACTGCTTTACCAGGTGGCGACGGCGGGCCTGTCGGCCCCCGCGATTGCAGCGCCCATCCGCCATCTGTTTCGCGGCCAACCCAATGCCACCACCTTGCTGGGCGAGGTCGCGCACATCGACGTGGCAGCCCGCGCCGTGCATCTCCAGGACGGGCTGCACCTGCCCTACGACCACCTCATCGTGGCGGCGGGCGCCACGCACAGCTACTTTGGCCGGGATGACTGGGCGCCGCACGCACCGGGCCTCAAGACGCTGGACGACGCGTTCGAGATCCGCCGCCGCATCCTGCTGGCCTTCGAGGCGGCCGAGAAAGAGCCCGACCCGGCCCGCCGCGCCGACTGGCTCAACTTTGTGGTGGTGGGTGGCGGGCCCACCGGCGTGGAGATGGCCGGCACGCTGGCCGAGATCGCCCGGCACACGCTGCCCGGCGAGTTTCGCCACATCGACCCGGCCGCTGCCCGCATCATCCTGCTCGAAGGCGGGGCACGCGTGCTGCAGGCCATGCCCGAGACGCTGAGCGAACGCGCCCGGGAGCAGCTCGAAAAGCTGGGCGTGGAGGTGCGCCTGAACGCCCGCGTCACGGCCATTGACGGCGATGGACTTTTGGTCGAATCGCCTTCCAGCGCAATCCCATCAAGCGCCAGCAGCTATCAAATTAAAAGCAAATGCATGGTCTGGGCTGCCGGTGTAGCCGCCTCGGCGCTGGGCCGCCAGCTGGGCGCTGCCACCGGGTGCACCACCGACCGGGCGGGCCGCGTGCTGGTGGCGCCGGACCTGACGCTGCCCGGCCACCCCGAGATCAGCGTCATCGGCGACCTGGCCGCCGCGCACAGCCACGCGCCCGGGCAAGCGCCCACGCCCGTCCCCGGTGTATCGCCCGCTGCCAAGCAGATGGGGCGCGCTGCGGCCGCCAACATCCTGCGCCGCCTGGCGGGCCAGCCCACCGAGCCGTTCCGCTACCGCGACTATGGCAACCTGGCCACCATCGGGCGCAATTCGGCCGTGGTGGACCTCACATCACCCGCGGGGCCGGTGCGGTTCTCGGGCTATTTCGCCTGGCTTTTCTGGCTGTTTGCGCACGTGTACTTCCTGATCGGCTTTCGCAACCGTCTGGTGGTGCTGATGGACTGGGCCTGGGCGTACTGGAGCTTTGCGCGCTATGCGCGCGTGGTGACGGGAATCGTCGAGCCGGTTGGCAGGGCGGCGCAGCCGGGCGCTCCGCACGGCAGCCCGTTCAAGGCCGAAGCACGGGACTAACGCCCGAGCTGCTCCACCCATTGCGCCACCTGCAGCGCGGCCTGGTTCGACGCATCGGCCAGCGCCGCCACGCCACCGGCGGCATCGGCGCTGCGTGCGGCTGCACGCACGGTGAACACCTGATGCCCGCGCAGCGACTCGCCGGCCCGCGTCACATCGAACAGCGTGGCGCGCAGGCGCACCACCCCGGCACTTTCAGTGGCGCTGGAGAAGATGTGGCTGAACTCCTCCAGCTCCACCCTGAGCAACGTGGGCAAGCGCCCGCCCTGTGCGGCATCGCGGGCCTGGGCGGCCGCGTCTTCGGCCTTGAGGATGGCGCGCCGCTGGCCCAGCTGTTCGCGCAGGCGCTGCTGCACCAGCTGCGCAGGCGGCTGGCTCCAGCGCGCCAGGCTGTAGGGGCGCAGCTGCTGCGCCTGGGCATGGGCCAGGCGGTAGAGCACGGCGTTGCTGCCGTCGGGCAGGCCGGGGGCGTCCAGGTCGGCCAGCGCCAGGGGTGGCAGCGGGGCCAGGCGCTCGGCGGGCGCATCGGCCACGGGGCTCGGGCCCAGGTCGTACTGCACGGGCCGCGAGGGCGGGCTGGGCAGCGCCGAGCAGCCTGCCAGCACCAGTGCCAGCACCACAAAAATTGAACCAAAAGTGGCTCTGGCGCTTGATGGATAAGCGCGAACAGCTATGTTTTTCATAGTATTTTGCATCACAACATTCCTCACGGTGCAGCAAAGCCCGGCTCGCCGGGGCCGGGCGGGATGCGGCCGGAGCCGTAGATGAACAGCTGCGGGTTGTCAGACACCCCGCCCGCTGTGCGGCTGAGCTGGCGGGCGGCGCGCGAGGTGTCGTCGGCCGCGCGGTTCAGTCGCGGCAGTGTGGTGGTGCCGAATTGGTCGGCCGCGCGGGCCAGCGCCTGCGTGCCGACGGTGATCTGGTCGATGGGGCCGCCCTCGGCGCCCAGGCGCTGGGTGGTCTTGCTGACATCGGCCGCGAGGGCCGACACGCTGTTGCCGGCCTGCTGCACCGTCAGCAGGGTCTTGCGGGCTTCACTGGCCAGGGGCGGGAGCGCCGCCAGCGCCGGGTCCAGCCGCTGCGCCACGGTGGCATCCAGCCGCTGGCTCAGGGCGCTGACGCTGCCTGCGGCCTGCCCGATCTGGGTCAGTGCCTCGGTCAGCTTTTGCTGGTTGCCGTCGCCCAGCACCTGGTTGATGCGGCGCGTGGCTTCTTCCACCTGCGTGAGGATGGCGGGGCCCTGCTCGGCCAGCTGGCCAAACGGCGAGGGCTTGAGCGGCAGGCGCGGCAGGCCGCTGGGGCCGGGCGGCAGTTCGGGGTAGGGCTGCTCGGCGTCATCGAGCTGCACATGCGCCAGCCCGGTGACGCCCTGGTAGCCCAGCACGGCAAAGGTCTCGGGGCCGATGGGCGCCTGCTCGTTCACCGCAATGCGGATCAGCACATTGCCTTCGACCTGGGGGTCAAAACCGATGCGCGTCACCTTGCCCACCGAGACGCCCTTGTAGCGCACGGCGGCCTGGGGCTGCAGGCCGGTCACGCCGTCCTTGGTGGACAGCTCGTACTGCTCGTAGTTGGCGTTGTCGCGCGTGAGCCAGACGGCCAGACCGGCCAGCAGCGCGGCCACCACCAGCACAAAGATGCCTGCGGCCAGGGCGTGGGATTTGTTTTCCATCAGGTGCCTTCCTTGTCGGGCATGGGCAGGGCGGCGGGTGGTGCCACGGCCTGCTCCACGGATTGCAACGGGGCCATGGCACGCTGGCCACGTTCACCCAGAAAAAAGTGCTCGATGAACGGGTGCTTGAAACGCGCCACCTCGTGCGGCGGGCCGGTGACGATGACCTTCTTGTCGGCCAGCACGGCCACGCGGGTGGAGAGCGCAAACAGCGTATCCAGGTCGTGCGTGACCATGATCACGGTCAGGCCCAGCGATGCGCGCAACTCGCGCAGCAGGGCGCAAAAGTCGTCCGCGCTGCTCGGGTCGAGCCCGGCCGTGGGTTCATCCAGCAGCAATAGCGGCGGGTCCATGATCAGCGCCCGCGCCAGCGCCACGCGCTTGACCATGCCGCCCGACAGGTCTGCCGGCATGCGCGTGGCATGCTCGGGCTTGAGGCCCACCATCTGCAGCTTGACCAGGGCCGCATCGCGCACCAGTTCGGCCGGCAGCGTGCCCTGCTCGCGCAGCGCAAAGGCCACGTTGTCGAGCACGTTGAAGGCCGAGAACAGCGCGCCGTGCTGGAACAGCATGCCCACGCGGCTGGCCGCGCCCTCGCGCCCCATATCGGCCGCCGGGCGCCCCAGCACCGTGACGCTGCCGCGCGCTGGCTTGGCCAGGCCCAGGATCTGCCGCAGCAGCACCGTCTTGCCCGTACCCGAGCCGCCCACCAGCGACAGCATCTCGCCGCGCTGCACCGTGAAGTTCAGGTCCTGGTGCACGGTGAAAATTTCATCGCCCTTGCCAAACTGCGTCCACAGGCCCTGCACGTCCACGATGGGCGGCTCGTCTGGCGCGACGAAGATGTGCGCGGGCTTGGCGATGCGCTCAGTCATGGCCTCGCTCCCGTTGAAACTGGCGCGTCCCCATGCCAGTGCCACCGTGGAGCTGGCTTTGCCAGGCTCCGGGTGGCGCCCCCCCTTTGGGGGGATGACGCGAAGCGGCTCAGGGGGGGCTTCCTGGTCATATGCCAATGTTCTTGAAAGCCACCGCAAACACCGCGTCCACGATGATCACCATGGTGATGGAGGACACCACCGATGCCGTGGTGCCCTCGCCCAGGCTCTGGGTGTTGGGCTTGACGCGCAGCCCCCAGTGGCAGCCGATGAGCGCGATCAGCGCGCCAAACACCACCGACTTGGCCATGGCCAGGCCCAGGTTGCCCACCTGCACGGCGGCGGGCAGCGCCTGCACAAAATACGCGGGCGAGATGTCCATCACCAGATCGGCCGCCAGCATGCCGCCCGCCAGCGCCGCCAGCGTGGTCCACACGCTGATGAGGGGCATGGCGATGGCCAGCGCCAGGGTGCGTGGCATCACCAGGCGAAACCCGTGGGGGATGCCCATGACGCGCATGGCATCGAGCTCTTCGGTCACGCGCATCACGCCGATCTGGGCCGTGATCGACGAGCCCGAACGCCCCGCCACCAGGATGGCCGCCAGCATCGGGCCCAGCTCGCGGATCAGCGAGATACCCAGGATGTTGACGATGAACGATTCGGCGCCAAACTGGCGCAGCTGCAGGCTCATCAGGTAGGCCAGCACCACGCCGATGAGGAACCCCACCAGCGCGGTGATGGGCAGCGACGTGGCGCCCATGCGGTACAGATGGCCCGACACATCGCGCCACGGCCCGCGGCGCGGTGCGCGCGCCAGCCGCCCGATGTCCAGCGCCAGCTGGCCCACCATCTGGAGCAGGTGGCGCCCGTGGTCCACGCCGTGCAGCACCAGCACACCCAGGTGGTCGATCTGCTCGCCCAGGCGCCATGGCTCGGGCGGTGGGGCCGGGGCGGTGAACTCTGCCACGCGGGACAGGATGGCCCGCTGACCCTCGGTGCAGGCCAGCTGCTGCGGCCAGGCGTGCTGCCAGTGGTTCCACAGCAGCTGCGCGCCCACGTGGTCCAGCCACTGCAGCTCGCGCAAGTCCCACCCCAGGGCGGGCGCCGCCGGATGGCTGCTCAACTGGCCTGACACGGCCGCCCACTGGGCCGCCACGCCCAGCTCGGCCGCCCCCCACCGCCCACGCAGCTGCGCACACGGCCCCTGGGGGGTCTCGGTGTGAACAATGCGGGGCGCGTGATCGGTCATGGACAGGGCGGCACAAGATGCCGCCAGAAACAAAAGTGAGCGTGCATGGTAGCGGAGCCCGGCGGCTGCCGACCGTCAGACAAAGGCCCGCCAACCACAGACGGGGGCCCGTGGCGTGTAATTATTATCAAATCAGTGTCTGACGCAATACCATCAAGCGCCAACAGCTATTAAATATATAGCAAACGCCTTGCCCCCTATCGACAGGACATGCGCTATCCGCACAATGGGCCACCGTTACACCTTTGCCTTGCAGCCCATGAGCGACTCCACGTTTGACACCATCATCATTGGCGGGGGCACGGCCGGCGCCCTGCTCGCCAACCGCCTGAGCGCCGACAGCCGCCACCGCGTGCTGCTGATCGAGGCGGGCCGCAAGGACGACTACCACTGGATCCACATCCCCGTGGGCTACCTGTACTGCATCGGCAACCCGCGCACCGACTGGCTCTACAACACCGAGCCCGACGCGGGCCTGAACGGCCGCACCCTGCGCTACCCGCGCGGCAAGACGCTGGGCGGCTGCAGCAGCATCAACGGCATGATCTACATGCGCGGCCAGGCGCGCGACTACGACCAGTGGGCCGCGCTGACGGGCGACGCCAGCTGGCGCTGGGACAACGCCCTGCAGTACTTTCGCCGCCACGAGGACCACTGGCGCCTGGACCAGCCCGGCACCGCCGACGAAAACTTCCAGCGCCTGCACGGCAACAGGTCCACCGGCAGCACCGGCGAGTGGCGCGTGGAGAAACAGCGCCTGCGCTGGGACGTGCTGGACGCCTTTGCCCAGGCCGCGCAGCAGGCCGGCATCCCGGCCACGGACGACTTCAACCGCGGCACCAACGAAGGCGTGGGCTACTTCGAGGTCAACCAGAAGAGCGGCTGGCGCTGGAACACAGCCAAGGCGTTTTTGCGCCCCACCTGCTACGGCCGCCCCAACTTCACGATGTGGACCCGTTCCCACGCAACCAAACTCATCGTCGCCACGCAGCCCGACGGCACAAAGCGCTGCACCGGCGTGTTGGTGTGGAACGGCAAGGAGATGGTCACGGCCCACGCCACGGGCGAGGTCATCCTGAGCGCGGGGGCCATCAATTCGCCGCAGCTGCTGCAGCTGTCCGGCATCGGCCCGGCCGCGCTGCTGCGCCAGCACGGCATCGACGTGGTGCACGACCTGCCCGGCGTGGGCGCCAACCTGCAGGACCATCTGCAGATCCGCGCGGTCTTCAAGGTGGGCGGCGTGCCCACCCTCAACACCATGGCCAGCTCGCTCTGGGGCAAGGCGCGCATCGGGCTCGAATACGCCGCCAGACGCACCGGGCCGATGAGCATGGCCCCGTCGCAGCTCGGCGCGTTCACCCGCAGCAGCCCCGACCAGCCCTGGCCGAACATCGAATACCACGTGCAGCCGCTGTCGCTGGACGCCTTCGGCGACCCGCTGCACAGCTTTCCGGCGTTCACGGCCAGCGTGTGCAATCTCAACCCCACCAGCCGGGGCACGGTGAACATCAAGAGCGCCGACTTCAGGGCCGCGCCCGCCATCGCGCCCAACTACCTGAGCACCCCCGAAGACCGCCAGGTGGCCGCCGACAGCCTGCGCGTCACGCGCCGCATCGTGGCCCAGCCAGCGCTGGCCAAATACCAGCCCCAGGAGTGGAAGCCCGGCGTGCAGTTTGAAAGCGACGAAGACCTGGCGCGCCTGGCGGGCGACATTGCCACCACGATCTTCCACCCCGTGGGCACGACGAAGATGGGGCGGGACGATGACCCGATGGCGGTGCTGGACTCGCAACTGCGCGTGCGCGGCATTGCGGGCCTGCGGGTGGTGGACGCCGGGGCCATGCCCACAATCACCAGCGGCAACACCAACTCGCCCACGCTGATGATTGCGGAAAAGGCGGCGGAGTGGATCCTGCAGGCGCGCCAGGTGCGGTAAGCCAGGCACCTTTGGGGTGCCGGAAGCGGTACCAGCGGGTGGCACCAGAACGGCGCAGCCTTCAGCCCGCTGGCCCGGGCACGGGGCACAACGGGGGCGGGAAACCCCCAATGCACCAGCGGGGTGCAGTCGCTACAGTTGCGGCACTCGAAAGCGCGCTTCGGTGTGCCAAGCGAGGGGCCCGAGGAGACATCCTTTCTACCAATAACCAAATTTCAAGCACCCCTTGAGGTGCGTTTTTTCCAGGCGCTGGCGATCCCAGCGCCTTTTTCTTGCCCATCGTACGCTGCACCCCCGTGTGACGAGGGCCGGGCAAGTCCTGAATTCATAGCGGGCAAGCTGCGAAAATCCTGCGATGGAATGGATTTTTATTACGCTGGCCTCGCTGCTGGCGGGCTTTGTCGATGCGATCGTGGGCGGTGGCGGGCTGGTCATGGTGCCCGCACTGTTTGCGGCGTTCCCTGGCGCGCCGCCTGCCACGCTGCTGGGCACCAACAAGGCGGCCTCGGTGTGGGGCACGGCCATGGCCACCTGGCAGTACAGCCGCAAGGTGCAGGTGCGCTGGTCGGCCATGCTGCCTGCGGCGGCGGCAGGCTTTGCGGGCTCGTTTGCAGGGGCCTGGGCCGTCACGGTGATGTCAGCCGACTTCCTGCGCAAGCTGCTGCCCCTGGTGCTGCTGGGGGTGCTGGTCTACACGCTGGCCAAGAAAGAGTTGGGACGGCACCACACTCCCCGCTTTGCAGGCAGGGCCGAAGTGGGGGTGGCCTGCCTGATCGGCGTGCTCATCGGCTTCTACGACGGCTTCTTCGGCCCGGGCACTGGCAGCTTCTTCGTGTTTCTGTTCGTGCGGCTGCTGGGCTATGACTTCCTGAACGCCTCGGCCTCGGCCAAGCTGCTCAACTGCGCCACCAATATTGCTGCCATCGCGCTGTTTGCGGCCAAGGGCCATGTGTGGTGGCACTTTGCCGTGACCCTGGCCATCGCCAATGTGGTGGGCAGCCTGCTGGGCACGCACCTGGCCCTCAAGCACGGCACGGGTTTTGTGCGGTGGATTTTCATCCTGGTGGTCAGCACACTGATCCTGAAGACGGGATATGACGCATTCCTGCGGTAGGGCCGCCTACAGCGGGCGGTGGCCTGCGTCATCGGGGTTCCCCTGCATGGCCCACAACCGGGCGTGCGCCCTATAATTTCGGCACTTTTCCGTTTGATGACGAGGCCCATCGCTGTTGGCGATGCCTGCATTCACCCGCTCCGGCTTGCCTACCCGCATGCCGGATTTTTTGTACCTGAACCACCCCCACAGGAACCTGTCATGAAGTTTTTCAAGTCTGCCGTTGTCACCGCCGTGGCGCTGTGCGCTGCCCTCGCCGTCCAGGCCCGCACGCTGGACGAGATCAAGAAGGACGGCAAGATCATTGTGGCCACCGAAGGCCAGTTTGCCCCGTTCAACTACTTCGAAGGCACCAAGCTGACGGGTTTCGAGGTGGAAGTGGCCGAGCTGGTGGTCAAGAAGATGGGCCTGAAGCTCGAATGGAAGACGCTGGGCTTTGACGCCCTGCTGACCGGCCTGGGCCAGAGCCGCTGGGACGCCGTGATCGCCTCGCACGGCGTGACCGACGAGCGCTCCAAGGCCGTCACGTTCGCCAACCCCCACTACTGCTCGGGCGGCATCATCGTGGCCATGGATGAAAAAATCCGCAACGCCAAGGACCTGACCGGCAAGGTGGTGGCTGTGCAAACCGGCACCAGCTACCTGGAGCAGGTCAAGAAGGTCAGCGGCGTGAAGGAAGTGAAGAACTTTCCGCAGGACACCGACGCCCAGCGCGCCCTGATCTCCAAGCGCGTGGACGCCTGGGTGAGCGACAAGTTCGTGGCCAAGGAAGCCGCCGCCAAGAACACCAAGGCCGGCTTCAAGCTGGGCGACATGCTGTTCGTCGAGCGCATTGCCCCGGCGATGGCCAAGGGCAACACGGGCCTGGCAGAAGCCTGGAACAAGGCATTTGCCGAAGTGCTGGCCGATGGCAGCTACACCACGGTTTCCAAGAAGTACTTCAACGAAGACGTACGCTGCAACTGACCCCACGACACCATCCGGGGTGCGCAGCGGGCCAGGGGCCTGCTGCGCACCCTTTGGTGTTTTGGCGGCAGGCGCCACGCCGCGGCTGCTGACCCCGCTTTCCAACCAAGACCTCCCGGTCGTCTGATCCATGCTTCTCGCTCTTTGGCCACAAGGCTGGTCCCGACAACAGCGCAGCAATGCCACGCTGGTCGCTGCGCTGGTGCTGATGGTGCTGGCCCTCTCGCTGCTGGGCCATGTGCTGTCGTTCTTCCCGGACCCGATTGGCCCCAACGCCCAGGCGTTCTCTGAAGGTGCGCGCACCACGCTGTGGCTCACGCTGGTCAGCGGCACTGTGGGGCTGGTGCTGGGCACGGCAGCGGCCCTGGCCCGCACCGCCCGCTGGGCGGTGTTGCGCTGGGTGGCCAGCATCTACATCTGGGCCATCCGCGGCACGCCGCTCTTGGTGCAGATCCTGTTTGTGTACTTTGCCCTGCCGGTGCTGGTGCCGGGGCTGAACCTGCCCGACTTTGCCGCTGCAGTGGTGGCGCTGGGGCTGAACGTGGGTGCCTACAACGCCGAGGCGCTGCGCGCCGGCCTGCTGGCCGTGCCGCGCGGGCAGACCGAGGCGGCCAAGGCGCTGGGCCTGGGCCGCATGCACGTGTTTCTGGACGTGGTGTTTCCGCAGGCGTTCAAGATTTCGCTGCCGCCGCTGGTGAGCAACTTTGTGGCGCTGCTCAAGGATTCGTCGCTGGCCTATGCCATCGGCGTGGTGGAGCTCACCAACGTGGGCAACCGCATCCAGTCGGCCACCTTCCAGCCCATTGCCACGCTGACCACCGTGGCCATCACCTACCTGCTGCTGACCACGCTGGTCACGCAGATCTCCAACGCCGTCGAGTACCGCTTTGACGTGGAGGGTCGCAACCTATGATGGCAACCAACCAGCCCAAGCCCTACATCGTGGCCGAGCGGGTGTGCAAGTCGTTTGGCGCGCACCAGGTGCTCAAGGACGTCTCCACCGTGTTCCACACCGGCGAGGTGACGGTGATCATCGGCGCCTCAGGCTCGGGCAAGAGCACGCTGCTGCGCGCCATCAACCGCCTGGAGCCGCACGACAGCGGGCGCATCACCATCGATGGCGTGGAGGTGTGCGACGACCTTGCCACGCTGCAGCGCCAGCGCTGCGAAGTGGGCATGGTGTTCCAGCAGTTCAACCTGTTCGGCCACATGAGCGTGCTGGACAACGTGACGCTGGCACCCCGCCGCATCCGTCACACGCCGCGCACGCAGGCCAATGATGAAGCCATGCAGCTGCTGCGCCGCGTGGGCATGCAGGACCACGCGCACAAGTACCCATGGCAGCTGTCGGGCGGGCAGCAGCAGCGGGTGGCCATTGCACGCGCACTGGCCATGGCGCCGAAGGTGATGCTGTTTGACGAGCCCACATCGGCACTCGACCCCGAGATGGTCAAGGAAGTGCTGGACGTGATGCGGGGCCTGGCCCGTGGTGGCATGACCATGATCGTGGTCACCCACGAGATGGGCTTTGCGCGCGAGGTCGCCGACCGCGTGATGTTCTTCGACCAGGGCCGCATCGCGCACGACGCGCCGCCGCAGGAGTTCTTTGGCAACCCGGCCAACGACCGCATCCGCGCGTTCCTGGGCCAGGTCAGCCACTGAACACCGCCCGCAGCGGACTGCACTGCAACGCAGAGGCCGCCGGGCAACCGGCGGCCCTTTTTCTTTTTGGTTTTTGGATTCTGGGAAGTTCTTCCGATGCGTACTGAACGCTGGGGCCTGATGGCCCTGCTGGCCGTCACCGTGGTGTGGGGCACCACCTTCCCGGCGATGAAACTGCTCTCGGCGCACCTCGATGCACTGCAGATCATCTGGCTGCGCTTTGTAATTGCGCTGGTGGTGCTGGCACCGCTGTGGCTCGGTATGCGGCGGCACGAGCGGCTGTGGGGCTGTGCGCTGGGGCTGCTGCTGTTCCTGGCGTTCTGGCTGCAGATCGAGGGCCTGGCACGCACCAGCAGCAACCGCAATGCGTTTGTCACCGGGCTCAACGTGCTGGTGGTGCCGCTGATCGCCATGGCCTTCCTGGGACGGCGCTATGGCTGGCGGCTGTGGGCTGCCTGCGTGATGGCACTGGCGGGCATGGCACTGATGTTCCACGAGAACGAGCCCTGGAACCTGGGCGATACGCTGACGCTGGCCAGCACCGTGTTCTACGCGCTGTACATCCTGGCGCTCGAGGAATGCGCGCGCCGCACGGCCGCACAGCCGCTGCGGGCCACGCGCATGGCCGCCGCGCAGGCCACGGTGATGGCACTGGCCTCCACTGCCATGCTGCTGGTGCAGGGCGGCGGCATGGACTGGGTGCGCGCCGCCCCCCACCTGCCCACCGATGCCTTGCTGGCCCTGCTGTACCTGGGCCTGCTGGCCAGCGTGGTGGTGGTGACGCTGCAGGCCTGGGGCCAGCAGCGTGTGGATGCCATGCGCAGCGCCATCGTGTTCGGGCTGGAGCCGGTGTTCGCCGCGCTGACCGCCTGGGCCTTGCTGGGCGAACGGCTGGGCTGGGCGGGGTTCTCCGGCGCGGGGCTGATTGTGGCGGCGCTGGTGTTCAGCCAGCTACAGCCACCGGCCAGGGCGAGCGCTGCGGCAGGCTGAAAGCATCTTCACCCCAAAATATGCATAAAAAAGGCCACCAGCGCTTATCCAGCATGCGCTAGCAGCTATCTTTTTTGCAGCATCAAGGCGCTATGACAGGGATATCGGCCACGTTGCGCGGTTTGCCGATCGGCGCCGATGCCTGGCCCTTCTGCACGGCCGCAATGTCTTCCTCGCTGGGGTAGACGCCCGTCAACCAGTAGTCAAACACCCGCCGCGCGATCGGCGCCGCGTGCGCTGAGCCAAACCCGGCGTTCTCCACGATGAGCGCCAACGCGATCGTGGGGGCTTCTGCCGGTGCGAACGCCGCGTACAGCGAGTGGTCACGCTGGTGCTCTTCCATGGCCTTGGCGTTGTACTTCACGTTGCGCCCCAGGCTCACGGCCTGCGCCGTGCCCGTTTTGCCCCCGGCGGTGTAGGGAGCACCTGCAAACACGCGGGTGCCCGTGCCGCCCTTGTTCACCGCCACCATGGCATCGCGCACGATCTGCACGTTGCGCGGGTCGTAGCCCAGGTTCTCGCCCGGCGGCTGCTCGATCTCGGTGATGGCCCCGGTGACCGCGTTCTTCACCGCCTTGGCCAGGTGCGGCCGGTGGCGGATACCGCCATTGACCATGGTGGCCTGCGCCAGCGCCAGCTGCAGCATGGTGAAGTTGTTGTAGCCCTGGCCAATGCCCAGCGACACGGTTTCGCCAGGGAACCAGCGCTTCATGTCCGGGCGCTTGTAGGCGTTGCGCTTCCAGCTGGTGCTGGGCAAGGTGCCGCGCAGCTCGCCGTTCAGGTCAATTCCGGTGATCTGCCCGAAGCCCAGCGGCGCCATGAAGTCATGGATGGCATCCACCCCCATTTCCACGGCCAGCGAATAGAAGTACGTGTTGCTGGAGAACTGGATGGCACGGTGCATGTCCACCCCGCCCAGCCCCCCTTCGTGGCTGCGGAAGATGTTCCCGCCAAAGGTGTAGTACCCCGGATCGTTGACCACCTGGCTGGCCGAGCGCTTGCCCAGCTCCAGCGCAGCCAGCGCCATGAAGGGCTTGTAGGTGGAGCCCGGCGGGTAGGCGCCGCGCAAGGCCCGGTTGAGCAGCGGCTTGTCGATCGACTCGTTGAGCGCCGTCCAGTTCTCGACGTCGATCCCCTCCACGAAAAGGTTGGGGTCGAACGTGGGCATGCTGACCAGCGCCAGCACCTCGCCGTTGCGCGGATCAATGGCCACCAGCGCGCCCCGCCGGTTGCCGTACAGCTCTTCAATGAGCTTTTGCAGCTTGATGTCGATGGACAGCATCACGCTGTCGCCCGGCGTGGCGGCGTGGCTGGACAGCTTGCGCACCGCGCGCCCCCCGGCGGAGGTCTCCATCTGCTCCACGCCCGTGGTGCCGTGCAGTGCGGCTTCAAAACTCTGCTCGATGCCCAGCTTGCCGATGTGCTCGGTGCCGCGGTAGTTGGCTTCGTCCTCCGAGTCCTGGATACGCGCCTTCTCGGCCTGGTTGATGCGGCCGATGTAGCCAATGGCGTGCGCGCCCACGTCCCCCAGCGGGTAATTGCGAAACAGCCGCGCCTTGATATCCACCCCTGGAAACCGGTAGCGCTGCGCGGTAAACCGCGCCACCTCTTCATCGGTCAGGCGGGTGCGGATGGGCAGGGATTCAAAATTGCGCGACTCCTCCATGAGGCGCTTGAAGCGGCGTCGGTCGCGGGTCTGGATCTCCACGACGCTGGCCAGCGCATCGATGGTGTCGTCCAGGTCGCGCACGCGCGAGGGTGTGATCTCCAGCGTGTAGGCCGAATAGTTGGTCGCCAGCACCACGCCATTGCGGTCCAGGATGAGCCCACGGTTGGGCACGATGGGCACCACCGCCGTGCGGTTGCTTTCGGCCTGCGCGGCAAGGTCATCGTGCCGCACCACCTGCAGGAACACCAGGCGGGCGGCGACCAGGCAAAAAGCAAAAAACACCACAGCGCCGATGACCAGCGCCCGGGTCCGAAAGCGCGAGACGTCAGCCTCGCTGCTGCGCACTTCAGTCATGCCACGCCCCAGGGGCAGACACGCCCGCAGCACGCCGCACTCGGCGAGGCCAGGTTGATGGGCAGGTAAACCACGTCAGGCATGCTGCTACAAGGGCCGATTCTGATCGCTGTCGGGCGGCCGGCGCTGCGGTGCCAGCAGCACCCAGCTGGCCAGCGGCCAGAGCAGTGCCTCCAGCACCGGCGCCAAAAAACTCCACAGCCCCGGAAATATGCCCCCGGCCACCATCCGCAGCAAGAGCTCCACGGCGTGCGCCAGCACAAACAGGGGAAGCACCTGCAGCGCCTGCGAAGGCACGCTGAACCATAGCAGCCGGCGATGAATGGCAATGGCGCCAAACGACAGCACGGTATAGGACAACGCATGCTGGCCCAGCAGGGCAGACTGGCTCACGTCCATGCACAGCCCCAGGAAGAACGCCACGCCCATGCCAATGCGCGATGGCTGGTGAACGCCCCAGAACACCAGCAGCAGCATCAGGACATCGGGTGCCCAGACAATGCGGCCCAGCGGGAGCATGTTGATCGCCAGGCCCGCCGCCAGGCTGGCGGCAATGAACACCGGATTGACCGGCAGCAACAACGGTTCGCCGCGCGGCATGATCATGGCGCACCTCCTGCCGACCGGGTGACCGGGCCACTCGCACAGCCAGTGCGCGCGGACAATGTAGCGCCCGGCAGCGCCCAGGGCATCGACGCAACCGCACTCATCCCTTGCGCCCTCCCCGCTTGGCTGGGGCGGGATGTTCAGGCTCGGGCCGCGGCAGCGAGTTTTCGGCCAGCGGCTGCAGCACCACCACATGGCGCACACCCTGCACCTGCGCCAGTGGCATGCAATAGACGCGGGCGAAGGCAGAGTCTGCACGGCGCTCTACCCGCACCACACGGGCCACAGGCAGGCCCGAGGGGTACAGCCCGTCGACGCCACTGGTGGTCAGCAGGTCGCCTTCGCGCACATCTGCATTGGCGGGCATGAATCGCAGCTCCATGCCACCGTCATGGCCGGCCACCGGATCCCCATACGCCACGCCGCGCGCACCCGTGCGCACATTCAGTACCGGAATGGCCTGGTCGCGATCCACCACCAGGGTGACTTCGCTCACCAGCGGAAACACCCGTGTGACCTGGCCCAGCACGCCCGCCTCGTCCATCACCGGCGAGCCCGGCACCACGCCGCCGATCTGGCCCCGGTCTATCACCACGCGGCGCGTGTAGGGGTCGGCGGTGTCATAGATCACCTCGGCAGCCTGCGCGGGGGTGTCCAGGCGGTCGCGCAGCGCAAGCAGCTGGCGCAGCCGCCCGTTTTCGAGGGCCAGCTGTTCCGCCTGGTGGGCGCGCTGGCCCATCGTGGTCATGCTCTTGCGCGCCGCGTCCAGCTCTTGCTGCGCCACCTGCAGCGACTGGAAATACCCGGCGCCGTGGTGGGCCAGCTCCACGGGCTTGAGCATCAGCCACTGCACGGGGTACAGCACCGTTCCCACCACCTGACGGAAAGGGTCGGTGATCTGGAACCGCGCATCGGCCACCATGAGAAAAACCGCCAGGGCGCTGTAGACGGCCAGACGCGAAAGGGCCGAAGGGCCCTGTTTGAAGAAAGGGGGAGCGCTGCGCTCCAGAGTACCCAGGGGCATGGTGCGCAGCGGTCAGGATCTGCCGCGGGGAGCGGGCTCCACGGGCGGGTGCTCAGAAACAGGCATTGGAGCAGGTGCAGTCATGCAATTCAGAGCGCAAAAAAAGTGCCTGCAGCATACAGGCCTGCCGACTTACTCGCTCGTGAAAATGCTGCCCAGGCGGTCCATGCGCTCCAGGGCGATGCCGCAGCCGCGCACCACGCAGGTCAGCGGGTCTTCGGCCACCAGCACAGGCAGGCCGGTTTCTTCGGCCAGCAGGCGGTCCAGGTCGCGCAGCAGCGCGCCGCCGCCAGTGAGCATCATGCCGCGGTCAGCAATGTCGGCGCCCAGCTCGGGGGGGGTTTGTTCCAGCGCGTTCTTCACGGCCGAGACGATCTGGTTGAGCGGGTCCGTCAGGGCTTCCAGCACTTCATTGCTGGAGATGGTGAAGCTGCGTGGCACGCCCTCGGACAGGTTGCGGCCCTTGACTTCCATTTCGCGCACTTCGGAGCCGGGGAAGGCCGAGCCGATGTTCTTCTTGATGGCTTCGGCGGTGGGCTCGCCGATCAGCATGCCGTAGTTGCGGCGGATGTAGCTGATGATGGCTTCGTCGAATTTGTCGCCACCCACACGCACGCTGCCCTTGTATACCATGCCGCCCAGCGAGATCACGCCGACTTCGGTGGTGCCGCCGCCGATGTCCACCACCATGGAGCCGGACGCTTCGGAAACAGGCAGGCCAGCGCCGATGCCGGCTGCCATGGGTTCTTCAATGAGGTACACCGCCGTGGCGCCCGCCGCTTCGGCCGCATCCTTGATGGCGCGGCGCTCGACCTGGGTGGAGCCGCAGGGCACGCAGATGATGATGCGCGGGCTGGGGGTGAACAGCGTGCGCGGGTGCACCATCTTGATGAACTGCTTGATCATCTGCTCGGTGATCACGAAGTCGGCGATCACGCCGTCCTTCATCGGGCGGATGGCTTCGATGTTGCCGGGCACCTTGCCCAGCATGGCCTTGGCCTCGTGGCCTACGGCCTGGATTACTTTCTTGCCGTGGGGGCCGCCCTCGTGGCGGATGGCGACTACCGAGGGTTCGTCGAGGACGATGCCTTTGTCGCGGGCGAAGATGAGGGTGTTGGCTGTGCCAAGGTCAATGGCCAGGTCGGTGGAGAAATACCGACGGAAAGCTCCGAACATTCAAGAATCCTCTCAGGCACGGCATGCACGTCGGCCTGCCATCGCCGGGTGTGTCAGGGAGTGGTGGGGGGGCAAAAATCACTTTTTTCGCACAATGACCGGCAGAAAAGAGGCTATTGCGGCAAAGCCGGGATAATACCCCATCCCCTGTGAATAACTTCCCGCGGCGCGGCCCGCGGCACAGCTTTACTTCTGGTTTCCTTCAATTTTCCTCCCTATGGCACTGACCCCCCAGGACATCGGCCGGATCGCCAATTTGGCACGGCTTGAGCTGACACCTCCCGAAAGTGAGCGCATGCACACGCAGCTCAATGGTTTCTTTGACATCGTGGAACAGATGCGGGCTGTGGATACCTCGGGCGTCACACCCCTGGCCCACCCCGTCGCGGCTATCCAGGACGTGGCCCTGCGGCTGCGCGAGGACGTGGCCAGCGAGCCCAACCAGCGCGAAGCCAACCAGCAAAGCGCCCCCGCCGTCGAACGAGGCCTGTTCCTCGTGCCCAAAGTGATCGAGTAAGAGCCCCGCCGCATGACTTCCACCGCATTGCATGACCTGGGCGTGGCCCAGCTGGCCACCGAGCTGCGCGAACGCCGCGTCTCGGCCGTCGAGGCCGCCCAGCATTTCCTCGCCCGCGCACAGTCCCACCAGAACCTGGGCGCCTACGTGGCTGTGAACCCGGACATCACCCTGGCCCAGGCCCGCGCGCAGGACGCCGCCATCGCCGCAGGCACCGCCGGCCCGCTGGCGGGCGTGCCGATTGCGCACAAGGACATCTTTGTCACCAAGGATTTCCCCAGCACCGCCGGCTCCAAGATGCTCGCAGGCTACCAGTCGCCGTTTGACGCCACCGTGGTCACCAAGCTGGCCGACGCGGGCGCCGTCACTTTAGGCAAGCTCAACTGCGATGAGTTCGCCATGGGCTCGGCCAACGAGAACTCCGCCGTCGCCCCCGTGGGCTTTGACGCCCCCGCCCCGGTGCGCAACCCCTGGGCCACCGACCGCATCCCGGGCGGCTCGTCCGGCGGCAGCGCCGTGGCCGTGGCCGCGCGCCTGGCCCCGGCCGTCACCGGCACCGACACCGGCGGGTCCATCCGCCAGCCCGCGTCGTTCTGCGGCATTACCGGCATCAAGCCCACCTATGGCCGCGCCAGCCGCTACGGCATGATCGCGTTTGCCTCCAGCCTCGACCAGGCCGGCCCCATGGCGCGCTCGGCCGAAGACTGCGCGCTGCTGCTGTCCGCCATGTGCGGCCCCGACCCGGACCGCGACTCCACGTCGCTCGACGTGCCCGCCGAGAACTTCAGCGCCAAGCTCAATGACAGCATCGATGGCCTGCGCATCGGCATCCCCGCCGAGTTCTTTGGCGAAGGCCTGGCGCCCGATGTGCGCGCCGCCGTAGATGGTGCCCTGAAGGAATACGAGAAGCTCGGCGCCAAGCTCGTGCCCATCAGCCTGCCGCGCACGCAGCTGTCCATTCCGGTCTACTACATCATTGCCCCGGCCGAGGCGTCGTCCAACCTCTCCCGCTTCGACGGCGTGAAGTTCGGCCACCGCGCCAAGGACTACACCGATCTGGTAGACATGTACAAGAAGACCCGCGCCGAAGGTTTTGGCGACGAGGTCAAGCGCCGCATCATGATCGGCGCCTATGTGCTGAGCCACGGCTACTACGACGCCTACTACCTGCAGGCGCAGAAGATCCGCCGCATGATCGCTGACGACTTCCAGAATGCCTTCAAGGAATGCGATGTCATCGCCGGCCCCGTGGCCCCCACGGTGGCCTGGAAGCTGGGCGACCACGGCAACGACCCGCTGGCCGACTACCTGGCCGACATCTTCACCCTGCCCGGCTCGCTGGCCGGTCTGCCCGGCATGAGCGTTCCGGCGGGCTTTGGCGAAGGCGGTTTGCCAGTGGGCCTGCAGCTGCTGGGCAACTACTTCCAGGAAGCCCGCCTTCTGAACGCTGCGCACCGCCTGCAGCAAGCCACCGATTTCCACCTCCGCCGTCCGGAGGGCTTCTGACATGACCGCCAAACTGATCCATGGCTACGAAGTCGTCATCGGCTTCGAAACCCACACCCAGCTCGCAACCCAGAGCAAGATCTTCAGCCGCGCGCCCACCGCCTTTGGCGCCGAGCCCAACACGCAGGCCTGCGCGGTGGACCTGGCCCTGCCGGGCACCCTGCCGGTGATGAACCGCGAGGCCGTGGCCTGCGCTATCAAATTGGGACTGGCACTCGGCTCCCACATTGCGCCCGTGAGCATTTTCGCGCGCAAGAACTACTTCTACCCTGACCTGCCCAAGGGTTACCAGATCAGCCAGTTCGAGATCCCGGTGGTGCAGGGCGGCGAGGTCGAGTTCTTTCTGGGTGACGAGAAGAAGACTGTGCGCCTGGTGCGCGCCCACCTCGAAGAAGACGCTGGCAAATCGCTGCATGAAGACTTCATCGGTCAGAGCGGCATCGACCTGAACCGCGCGGGGACGCCGCTCCTGGAGATCGTGACCGAACCCGACATGCGCTCGTCCGACGAAGCCGTGGCCTACGCCAAAGAGCTGCACAAGATCGTCACCTGGATCGGCATCTGCGACGGCAACATGCAGGAAGGCAGCTTCCGCTGCGACGCCAACGTGTCGGTGCGCAAGCCCGGCCAGCCGCTGGGCACGCGCCGCGAGATCAAGAACCTGAACTCGTTCAAGTTCATGCAGCAGGCCATCGACTACGAAATCCGCTGGCAGATCGAGCAGATCGAAGACGGCCACTCGATCCAGCAGGCCACCGTGCTGTTCGACCCGGACACGGGCGAAACGCGTGCGATGCGCACCAAGGAAGATGCGGCGGACTACCGCTATTTCCCCGACCCTGACCTGCCTCCGCTACACATTTCAGAGCAGTGGGTGCAGGAAGAACGGGCGCAAATGGCCGAATTGCCTCGCACCATGGCGGCACGGTTTGTGGCGGACTACGGCCTGCCCGAGTACGACGCCACCACGCTCACGCAGAGCAAGGCCATGGCGGCGTACTTTGAAGCGGCGGCCAAGGCCTGCGGCCAGCCCAAGCTGGCCAGCAACTGGATCATGGGCGAAGTGTCTCGCCGCCTGAACATGGCGGAGACCGGTATCGAGCAGGCCCCCGTCACGGCAACTCAGCTGGCAGCATTGATCGGCCGCATTGCCGACGGCACGATCTCCAACAACGCTGCCAAGCAGGTGTTTGATGCGCTGTGGACCGGGGAATCGAACGATGTGGATGCCGTCATCGAATCCAAGGGCCTCAAGCAGATGAACGACTCCGGCGCGCTGGAGAAGATCATCGACGAGGTGATTGCCGCCAACCCCGACAACGTGGCGCAGTTCCGCGCGGGCAAGGACAAGGCCTTCAACGCGCTGGTGGGCCAGATCATGAAGGCCAGCAAGGGCAAGGCCAATCCGACGCAGGTCAACGAACTTCTGCGCGCCATGCTCGCGGGCTGAAGCCGGACGCTGCCAGGGCGCACGCCGCCAGCACAAAGGGGCCCCAGGGCCCCTTTGTTGTGTGTGCGTCTGCCGCGTGTCTGACTAGCGCGAAGCGGCAGGGGCCGCCGGTGTCTCGCTAGCGGGGGTGGTGGCAATCACCGGGGGTGACCGCTGCGCATCCCACAGCTTGCGCAGCTGGGCGAGCTCGGTGTCAAAACGGGCGTGCACACGGCGCTTTTCCTGGTCCTGCCCCGCGATGAAGCGCTGCTGCTCGGCCACAATTTCTTCGTTTTCAGCCATCTTGCGGCGCAGGGTCATGGGCGCCTTGTTGGGGTCCTTCTTGTAGAACTCCATTTCCACGTCCAGCTTCTTGCGCTCGGCCTGGAGTTCGGCAATCCGCTTCTCTGCGGTGGCCGTAACGTCGTCCACCAGCTGAATGGCCGCCGCCCGTTCGACATCATGGGCGGCTTTGTCGGGGTAGCGCGCCACCAGCACACGTTCGCGGCGGCGCTCTTCGACCACGCGGGCACGCTCTTCGGCCTCCTTGCGGCGCTGGGCCTCCAGGGCCGTCCGTTCAATCTCGGTGAGCGATGGGCCAATCTGACGGCGCGTGGTGCCCGAGGGGCTGAGTTCGCGCTGTTCGCGGTCCAGGCATTCGGGAATGGGCCGGTCGGCAGTCAGTCGGCGCCCGTTGCGGTCCACGCAGGTGTAAATGCTGCCGGACGCACCCTGGGGTTGCGCAGCAGCGAACTCTGCGCCCACGAGGAGCAACACCAACCCACCGGTGACCCACGCCGACTTGCTCACAAATCATTGCCCTTCGTTAACACCATACCGCTGGCGATAGGCCAGCACTTTTTCGTGATGCGAGCGCATCCCCTCTTCCCCGTTCTGCGAGAGATACAGCAATAAGTCTGCCAACCTGGCAATGGCGCACACCTGCATGCCCAGCTGGTTGCGCACGTACTGCACGGCGCTATGGTCCACGTCCTGGCCATTCTCCGTGGCTTTCTCCTGGCGGTCCAGCGCAATGACCACCGCGTGCGGCGTCGCGCCCGCGGCGCGGATGATGGCGATGGACTCGCGGGCCGCAGTCCCGGCCGACATCACATCGTCCACGATGAGCACCCGGCCCTTGAGCGGAGCACCGACCAGCGTGCCGCCCTCACCATGGTCCTTGGCCTCCTTGCGGTTGTAGGCAAAGGGCACGTTGCGGCCCAGGCGCGCCAGCTCCACGGCCACGGTGGCGGCCAGCGGGATTCCCTTGTAGGCGGGGCCGAACACCATGTCGAATTCGATGCCGCTGGCCAGCAGGGCTTTTGCATAGAATTCCGCGAGCCGCCCGATCTTGCGGCCATCGTCAAACAGTCCGGCGTTGAAAAAATACGGGCTCAGGCGCCCTGCCTTGGTCTTGAATTCGCCAAACCGCAGCACGCCCGACTCCACAGCAAAACGGACGAAATCCTGCGCCAGCTGGCCCTGTTCGGGGGTTTGCACGCCAACATCCACCATGGGGAAATCCTTGTTCAAGTTAACCAGCCTCAATCTCAATGGCATCCGCTCGGCCACCAGCAAAGGCGTGGAAAGCTGGATGGCAGCCACGCGGCCGGATTGTATTTGTGTGCAGGAAGTGAAGGCCCAGGCGGCCGACATGGCCAACCGGTTCGAGCGCATGGCGGGCCTGCAGGGCCACTTCCACTTTGCGCAGAAGAAGGGCTATTCCGGTGTGGGCATCTACACGCGCCACGAGCCGTCGGATGTAGTCATAGGCTATGGGTCTGCAGAATTCGATACAGAAGGCCGATATGTGGAGCTGCGCTTTGACACGCCGGTGCGCAGGCTGTCGATCATCAGCGCGTACTTTCCCAGTGGCTCCTCGGGCGAAGAACGCCAGCAGGCCAAGTTCCGCTTCCTGGCAGAGATGCATCCGCACCTCATGCGCCTGAAGGCCGAGCGCGATTTCATCCTGTGCGGCGACATCAACATTGCGCACCAGCAAATCGACCTCAAAAACTGGCGCAGCAACCAGAAAAACAGTGGTTTTTTACCCGAAGAGCGGGCCTGGATGACAAAGTTGTTGCACACAACTGATGAAGGCGGCGGCATCATAGACGTTTACCGACAGTTACAACCCACCGCGACCGACACCGCCTACACATGGTGGAGCAACCGGGGGCAGGCCTATGCCAACAACGTGGGTTGGCGTCTGGACTACCACCTGGCCACTCCGGCGATGGCGGCGCTGGCACGCACTGAATCCATTTACAAAGGCGAAAAATTCTCGGACCACGCACCCATCACGGTGGACTACGAATTGAGCCTGTGAATCCGCCCGCCCCATGACCGACGCCGCCATCTCTGCGCCCGCCCCCGCACCCGCCCACAGCTTTCGCCCGCAGAGTGCGGACGCGTTGTGGAAGCAGCTGTCTACGCCGCACCCCACCGTGGGCAAGGCGCGGCACCTGGGTGAGGCCATGGTGCATGCGGGTTTGCTGTCGGTTCCTGCGCTGCAGGATGGGCTGCAGGCGCAGCAGCGCGAGCGCGCCGATGGGGTGCAGCGGCCCATCGGTCAGATCCTGGTGGACCGCGGTGCGCTCACGCAAGACCAGTTGCGCAGCGTCATTGCCACGTGGCTGGGCGAGTACACCGTGCACCCGGGCGACATCACGCCCGAGGAGTCGGCCCTCGCCCTCATCCCCCGCGCAGTGGCCGAGCGCGAGTCGGTGCTGCCCCTGATCGCGCGCGACGATGCGCTGGTGCTACTCATGGCCGACCCCTGGGACCGGGTACTGATCGACGAGATCCGCTTTCTGACGCAAAGGCGGCTGATCCCCTTGCAGGCCGCGCCCGGCACGCTGGCGCCCGCCATCCAGAAGGCCTACCGCACCCAGCCGGGCGACACCGCTGCGACAGGCGCGCGCCACCTCGCAGGAGCTGCTGAGCAACCTCAGCGCCGCCGCACCCGACGCCGATGCGGAGCAGGCCGACGTGATCAGCGAGTCGGACAACACCCTGGTGCGCCTGATCAACTCGGTGATTGACGAGGCCATCAACCACCGCGCCTCCGACATCCACATCGAAACCGAGCCCGCCCCGCAGAATGTGCGCGTGCGCCTGCGCATCGACGGCGACCTGACGCCCTACCTCGAACTGCCAGCGCGCTTTCGGTTTGCCATGGTGGCCCGCATCAAGATCATGGCCAACATGGACATCTCCGAGCACCGCAAGCCGCAGGACGGGAAGATCGATTTCTCGCGCTTCGGCGGCCCGCCCGTCGAGCTGCGCGTGGTCACCGTGCCCACCTCGCGCGGCCTCGAAGACGTGGTGCTGCGCCTGCTGGCCGGTGCCAAGCCCCTGCCGCTGGAAGCCATTGGCCTGAGCCCGGCCAACCTGGTGGCCATACGCGGTGTGATGAAAAAGAGCTACGGCCTGGTGCTCGTGGTCGGCCCCACGGGATGCGGCAAGACGACTTCGCTGCATTCGGTCATCCGCGACATCAACACTGCCGGGCGCAAGATCTGGACGGCCGAAGACCCTATCGAAATCACCCAGAGCGGGCTGCGCCAGGTGCAGGTGAACGCCCGCATCGGCTGGACCTTTGCCGCCGCCATGCGCACCTTTTTGCGGGCCGACCCGGACGTCATCATGATCGGTGAAATGCGCGACGAGGAAACTGCGCGCATCGCCATCGAAGCCTCGCTCACGGGGCACCTGGTGCTGTCCACGCTGCACACCAATTCGGCACCCGAGAGCATTGCGCGGCTGCTCGAAATCGGGCTGGACCCGTTCAACTTCTCGGACTCGCTGCTGGCCATTCTTGCCCAGCGCCTGGTGCGGCGCCTGTGCACCGCCTGCCGCGAGCCCCGGTTGGCCGACGAGGAAGCCCTGAACGATCTGGCCTCGCAATACCTCGCCAGCGGCACCAGCAACACGCCCGAGGCGCGCTCGGCGCAGGTGGCACGCTGGCGCAAACAGCATGGCGACGCCACGGGTGCCATGCAGCTGTGGCGCGCGGTAGGTTGCAAGGAGTGCGAGAACCACGGTTACCGCGGACGGCTGGGCATCCATGAGCTGATGATCAGCGACGATTCCATCCGCCAGCACATCCGCCGCAGAGCCCCCGCCTCGGACATCCGGCACTCGGCGCTGGCGGCCGGCATGCTCACCCTGCGGCAGGACGGCATCGAAAAAGTGCTGCAGGGCCTGACCGACATGCCCGAAGTGATCGGCGCAACCAATCTGTGATCGGTTTAGTGCCAAATACGCCTCTAGCCCTTACGGATAAAGCGCTAATAGCTATATAAATTATAGCATTTCATGCACACATGATCCCTGCGGCGCAGCACCCAAGCGGGGCCGCGGGCGGCAACGGTGCCCCGGCGGCCCCTGGATGCTTGCGCAAGCGGCGGTGCAGCGCGCCCCAGCCCTGTTCAACAAGCCTGTGCAGCCACGAGCATGTGGAGCAAATCGCTGATGCGCACCGGTTTGTTGAGCACGCAGGTAGCCCCCAGGGCCTGCACGCGCGTGGCGGCGTCGGGCTTCGCATCGGCCGCCAGCACGACAACCCTGGCATCCCGCGCCGTGGCGAACCGGCCCAGCCGCAGCTCGCCGAGCAGCTCCAGTGCCTGCTGCTCCTCGTGAAGGTCCAACACCAGGCCGTCATAGGCCTGCGCTGCCAGCAGCGTGCGGGCGCGGCCCACGCTGCTGGCCTCATGAAAATCCACCATGCCGAGATCACGGGCGACCATGACGATGGTGCGCCGCAACACAAACTGCGGCTCAACCAGCAAGATCCGGGGCAACAGCGCGGTCATTCGTCGGCCTCTTTTCCGGCCAGGGTCTCGTTTGCCAAGCGGCGCAGTGCATCCAGAATGGACAGCTCCACCGGCCCCAAGGTGCGCGGCACGGTGTCGATCACGCAAAGCGTGCCAATGTGGTGCCCGCTGGGGGCACTGAGCGGGGCACCGGCATAAAACCGGATGTGGGGCTCGCCCGTCACCAGGGGGTTGTCGGCAAAGCGGGGGTCGCTGCTGGCGTCCTCGACGACAAACAGATCATTCTTCATGATCGCGTGCCCGCAAAAGGAGATGTCACGGGGGGTTTCTGTTGCCTCCAGGCCCACACGCGACTTGAACCACTGGCGTTGCCCATCCACCAGCGTCAGCAGGGCAATCGGCACGTTCAGTTGCTCGGCCACAAATCGGGCGAGGCGGTCATAGCGCTCTTCGGGCGGGGTGTCCAGCAGCAACAGGTCGCGCAGGGCATTCAGTCGGTCGGCCTCGTCGGCGGGTACGGGTGCGGGTGTCATGGTGAATCCTGGGGTAAATCGTGCGGCGATGGGAGTGGGGGTCAGGTCGCTGGGCTCAGCCCAGCAGGTACGCCATCTGGGCGAGGTCGACCACCACCAGGTTGGCGTGATCCACCGCGCCTTTGGCATTGATCAGCCCGAACTCACCCATGGCGCCCATGCGCATGCCGCTGCGCCGCGCGCTGTGGGCGGGCAGCCAGTCCGTCAGGCTGTGGATGGCGATGCCCAAGGGCGCCGTCGTGCCGCCGGGCGCCTGGACAAGAACCGCCAGCTGCGGGTCTGCGAGTCCTTCCGACCTGGCGATGGCGGGCAGGCTGACGAGGCGAACCGTCTGGCCACGCCACGCCAGAAAGGCCGGTCGCCCCGAACGAAGGTCTTCTCTGGCCTGGGCGGGCAGTTCCACCACCCCCACAATGCCATCGACCGGGGACGCATAGCGTTGATCCGCATCGAACACCAGATAGGGCAAGGGCTCGGTGGCGTCGGGTTGCACCGCGCCGCCGGGCGCATGCAACGGGGCCGGCGCACGCCGGCTGATGGATGCCTCGGGCGTCAGGCCAAAGAGTTTGGCGACATCCAGCACCTGCAGCCCGGCGCTGTCTGGCAGCAGCGCCACGCCCGCCAGCAAGGGGTCGCTTGGCATGTTGGCCACGGCAGCCTGCGGCAGATCCACAAACTGCTGGCACTCCGACACCGTCAGCCCCAGCAGCAGCGGCCCCTGGCCCAGCATCACCATCCACGGCGCGGACTGGCGATCGCTGGCCTGGCGGCCCTCGCTGATGTCCACCAACGGCAGCTTGCGGCCCTGCCACTGGCCGATGGCCCAAGTGCGCTCCTTGGGCCCCAGCGCCAGTTCTGTGGCGGGCACGGGGACCACACGCTCCACGGCGCTTACCGGCACCGCCCACTGCTCCACACCGATCCGGAACACGGCGTGGCGTTGTGTTGTGCCCACCTGGTGCGGTGCAGGGACTGCCGGTGCGCCCGTGGCCGCTGCTTCGGCGGGCTCCACCTGTGCCTGCTCGCACCAGGCCTGGCCCAGTCGCATCAGCCGCGCCACTTCCAGAATGCACAGCGTCGGCGCGCTGGCTGTCGCGGGCACCACCGACTCGAATAGTTCGTTGTCATCGGGCGCGTGGTGCACCCGCCGGATATCGGCCGCCGCCACGGCCTTCACGCCCAGCACCGGCGCTGCGCAACGGCCAACTGACCTTGCCCACGGGGGATTCCCAAGAGGCCTAGCCAGCACTGCGGCGGGCTCAGCTGTTGAGCAATGAAATGTAATTATGGTTCCTGCACAAAAATGTCCGCGTCGCAGTCCTTTTTTGAGTCTATAGGGCATTGCTCACTTAGGACCTCAAACCGACTGCAACCAGATGCGAAGGCCAAACGATCCGTAACACATCCAGCGCGCCGGAAGTCGGCGAATGCACGTGCCAAGCGTTAAACAGGGACTTTGCCCCCATCGGGTCTCACGCAAAAGGCTGTATGCAACACGAACTACCCCGAACGAAGCGCCGCCCACGGTTGGCTCTTTTTCTATTCAGTGCGGCTGCCGTTTTCTCGGCGGGCTTCGCCATGCCGCGAACCGGCTTCGCTGCCGAAATCCTGCTTTCAGGCAGCGGCAGCTTCAAGCCGCCGTCGACTGAACAACTCGCGGCCCTCCCCCCGTATTTGGGTTTTTCTCGCGCTGATCTTGCATCTGGCAACTGGTCGTTTTCAGTGCGGTATGACGACAGTACCCGCGACGCCGACCCTGACCCCTCTGTAGGACGCTATATTGGATCGATCCGTGCCTTTCGCCTCGTGATTGGCAACACCTCTATGGATCTGCCCATCGATCAGGCCCAACTGGTCGTGAGTGACGGTGGTGGTGGCTTCCCCAACCGGGAGTCGATACAGCTGACGACCACGGCCTTGATTCCTTCAGGCCTGTTGCGTCTTTCCTGGATCCAGGTCAATCAGCAGCCGAAAGGGGCTGACTTGCGAGGTGCTGCCGGGGTGCTGCCACGCGATAGCTTGCCGCCTTCCACGTTGATCGCCAACCTCCCCACCGCGAGTCCTTTCGACCGTTTTCTTGAACTGCGCATCGGCCCACCGGCTGGCGGGTCGCAGCCGCAGCTGTACCTGAGTTCATCCAAACTGTCGGTGACCGCCGGTCCCGCTACGGCACCCTGAGGAGCACCAGATGTCGTACATGACCGTATTCACGCGCAGCCTTGTGCTGCGCAGCGTGGCAGCATCTATTATTTTGGGAAGCCTCGCCGCTTGCGGTGGTGGCGGAGACGTGGCCGTGGGCATCGGCGTGGCCGTCCCTGTCCAGCCTGCCGTTGCGCCGCTCACGCTGGCCCTGACACGCGTTGGGCCTCAGGCCATCCAGCTGGACTGGAGCGACGATCCCTATGTCGCCAGGTTCCAGGTTCTGCGCGATGGCTTTGCTTTGTCAACGGTCAACACCACAAGCCTGATCGACGCCTCGGTCTTCATCAACGGAACCTATTGTTATGAGGTACGGGGATACGACGCGGCAGGACGGCTGACAGCCGCCAGCAGCGTAGGGTGCATCACTATCCTTCCCTGAGCGGATCGCGCGGTAGCCGTGACGCCACTGATCGCGGGAGGGGTCCGAGCCAGGAATTTGCGGCCTTTCGACCAACCTTCCCCAACAGCCCTTGCACCTGGTCGGAAAATCACGGACAGCCCTACCAGGCACAGGCTTACCACCGCAGCCTGTGCCGCCGAAGACCTGGCGCAGGCGCGCTGTTGCTTTGCGGCGCAGATTTTTCTTTACGTTTGGCAACCATCGTCATGCTTTCGAGGTGAACGCGGACGGTGGTCTGCGCGTTTCATATAGGCGGTACTTTGTTTACCGCCTCGTGGAGCTTGATGTGAACCTCAATCTTTCCAATACCTTGAAGTGCGCCGCAGTCGCTGCTGGGGCTCTTTTCGTGGGTGCGTCTGCCCATGCCGGCGCAAACTGGTCCGTCGGCATCAATGTTCCTGGTGTGGTGTACGCCGCACCAGGCCCGGCGTATTACGCGCCGGGGCCCGTGTATGCCCCGCCCGTGTATTACCAGCCACCGCCTCCGGTCTACTACCGGCCACCGCCTGTTTACTATCGGCCGGCACCCGTGTATTACGGTGCGCCTGCGCCTGTGTACTATGGTCCTGGTTACCGGCCCTACCGTTATGACGAACATCGGCGCCGGAAATGGGCTGAAGACGATGACGATTGAGTGAGGTTGTGCATCAGGGTGAGACACAACGCTTAATGAGAAGTCCATCTTGTTTCCGGCACTGCGTACCATTGCCGCATGTTGGATGCGCTTCATCTGCTTTCATCTGGCGGTGGCGTAGCGCAGTCCGCGCCGCTGAAGGGTTTGTGAAAATCCTTCTTGAAAAAACATCGCCACGCCCATGCTCAATTACCTCACCGTCCCCGTCACGCCCTTTCAGCAAAACTGTTCCATCGTCTGGTGCGACGCCACCCACAAGGCCGCCGTCATCGATCCCGGCGGCGATCTGGATACGTTGCTGGCCGAAATCCAGCGCCGGGGCCTCACGCTGGAGCAGATCTGGCTCACGCACGCCCACATCGACCACGCAGGGGGCACGGGCGAGCTGGCCGAGCGTCTGCAACTGCCCATCGTCGGCCCGCACCCGGGCGACCAGTTCTGGATTGATGGCCTGCCGCAGCAAAGCGCCATGTTCGGCTTTCCACCTGCGCAGCACTTCACGCCCACGCGCTGGCTGCACGATGGCGACACGGTGCAGATTGGCAACGAGACGCTGCACGTGCGCCACTGCCCCGGTCACACCCCCGGCCATGTGGTGTTCCACGCGCCGCAGATTGACCGGGCCTTTGTGGGCGATGTGCTGTTTGCGGGCAGCATCGGCCGCACGGATTTCCCGCAGGGCAACCACCAGGACTTGATCGACAGCATCACCGGGCGCCTGTGGCCCATGGGGGACCAGACGGTGTTCATCCCCGGGCACGGGCCGGAGAGCACGTTTGGGCGCGAGCGGCAGAGCAATCCGTATGTGGCGGGTACCTGAGTGTTGCGCTGGACTTATCAAAATTGATAGCTGCTCGCGCTTATTCAGCAAGGTCTACAGGCACTTTTGAATTGAAATTCCGTGCGCCAGTGGTCGCGTCCCTAGAATGTGACCTTTTGTGACCCTACCCGCGCACGCCATGGCCCGTTCTGCCCCTGACAGCGACATCGCCCCGCGCACCCCGCGCCGGTTTGCGGTGCCGCAGCGCGGCTCCAGCCTCGCGGGCAAGGCCTACTGGGCCATGGTGAAGCAGGTGGCCGTCATGGCGGCGGTCATCGACGCGGGCTATGTCGTGCTGTTCTGGTGGCTGGGGTCGGGGCCCCTGGCGATCATCAACCTGATCAGCATCGCAATGTACGTGGGCGCGTACCAGCTGGTCACGATGCGGCGCAACACTGCGGCCGTCACGCTGATCTGGCTGGAGGTGATGCTGCACGCCGCCCTGGGCTCGCTGCTCATTGGCTGGGACAGCGGCTTTCACTACTACCTGCTGCTGTTCATCCCTACCATTGTGGTCGCCAACACGCGCGGCTATGCCGTGCCGCTGGTGCTGGCGCTGTTGGCCTACTACCTGGGCCTCAGGGCCGTGTGCGACTGGCTGGGGCCGCTCACCCCGCTGTCGCCGATCAGCCTGAAATGGGTGAACGCCCTGCACGTCGCCCTGGTGTTTGGCATGTTGTCGGCGCTGGCAGCCTTTTACCGCCGCACGGTGCTGACTGCCGAGGACCGCCTGCGTAAACAGGCCACGCTGGACCCTTTGACCGGCCTGAACAACCGCCGCCACTTTGAAACCCTGGCCACCCATGTGCTGGCGCGCAGCCAGCGCGACGGCACGCCCGTGACCCTGCTGCTGTGCGATGTCGATCACTTCAAGCGCGTGAACGACGAGCGCGGCCACGCGGTGGGCGACGAGGTGCTGATGGCCATCGCCAGAATGCTGGGCCAGAACCTGCGCGACGGCGACGTGGTGGCGCGCTGGGGCGGCGAGGAGTTTGTGGCGCTGATGCCCGCCAGCCCGCTGGACAAGGCCTGCGCCACCGCCGAGCGCATTCGCGCCGCCGTGCAGGCCACGCCGCTGGAGGTGGACGCCACGCCGCTTGCGCTCACCCTGTCGTTTGGCGTGGCGCTGGTGCATGGCGTGCAAGACCTGCACGCCGCCATCGCCCGCGCCGACAAGGCGCTGTACGACGCCAAGAACGCCGGGCGCAACCGGGTGAGTGCGGCGCAGGAACCCACGCCCGCAGAAATCATGCCAAGTCAGGCTGCAGCGCTTGCCTGAAAAGCGCCATAAGCTATTGAATCAGTAGCAATCAACTGCCGCGTTTGGCGGATTCATACAGCCCCTGCACCTTGGGCACATTCGACTGCAGCTCCTTGATGCGCGCCGGCCCCGACGGGTGGGTGGACAGGAAGGCCAGCCCACCCTGCTTGCTGCCGGTGGCGTTGCCCATCTTTTCCCACAGGCTCACGGACGCCTGCGGGTTGAACCCGCCGCGCGCAGCCAGCTCCAGGCCCACCAGATCGGCATCGCTCTCGTCCGACCGGCTGAACTGCAGCGTGAGCAGCTGCCCGCCCAACCCCGCCGCCGCCTGGCCCAGGTCACCCAGGCCCAGCAGCTGCGAGCCCAGGCGCAGCGCCAGGTTGGTGCCCTGCGTCTTGGCGATGCGCTCGCGCGCGTGTTCGCGCAGCGCGTGGGCCATTTCGTGGCCCATGATCATGGCGGTCTCGTCGTCGGTGAGCTTGAGCTGGTCGAGGATGCCGGTGTAGAACGCAATCTTGCCGCCGGGCATGCAGAACGCGTTGATCTGCGAGCTGCCGATGAGGTTGACCTCCCAGCGCCACTGCTTGGCGCGCTCGTTCCAAGGCGTGGTGTACGGGATCAGCCGCTTGGCAATCGCGTGCAGGCGCTGCAGCTGGGGGTGGTTGTCGGGCGCCAGAGCGCGTTTGGCCTTGGCCTGCTCCAGCATCTGGCGGTACTGCTGTGCGGCCGACTGCTCCAGCGTTTCCGCCGGCACCAGCTTGCGCAGGCTGGACGCCGAGCCCACCTCGACCTGCGCCAGCACTGGCGTGGCCGCAGCGGCGCCCGCCGCCAGCAAAAACGCGCGGCGCGCGGACCATGGGGACGATGGCGCAACAGAAGGGGCGGGGCAGAAGGTGCACATACAGAGAACCACCGTATTGAGGATGAACGCCTGAGGAAATAATGCCAGCGCTGGCTCCCAGATGGAGACCGACAGGCTTGCTGCAAGGGTGTGTCGGCGATGATAGACAAAACCTCGGCGCGCCCATGTCAGACACCTCCACTTCATCCACCCCCAATCTCACCCCTGAACAATCGCCCCGCACGCCCTGGCTGCAGACCCTGCGCGTGTACCTGGAGCCCGCCAGCCTGCGCATGCTGACGCTGGGGTTCTCTGCCGGGCTGCCGCTGCTCTTGGTGCTGGGCACGCTCTCGTTTCGGCTGCGCGAGGCGGGCGTTGACCGCAGCACCATCGGGTATCTGAGCTGGGTGGGCCTGGCGTATGGCTTCAAGTGGGTGTGGGCGCCGCTGGTGGACCGGCTGCCGATTCCGCTGCTCACCCACGCGCTGGGGCGGCGGCGCAGCTGGCTGCTGCTGTCGCAGGCGCTGATCGTGGGCGGGCTCATCGGCATGGCGCTGGCCGACCCGCGCCACACGCTGGGGCCCATCGTGTGGTGTGCGCTGGCCGTGGCATTTGGCTCAGCCACGCAGGACATTGCGCTCGACGCCTTCCGCATCGAATCGGCCGACGCCAACCACCAGGCAGCGCTGGCGGCGTCCTACCAGACGGGGTACCGCCTGGCCATGATCTGGGCTGGCGCGGGCGTACTCTGGATTGCCGCGCGCTCCGAGGTGGCCCCCGCGGTGGGCCAGGCCATCGCGCAGGGGGTTGTACAGGGTGCGGCACAAGGCGCCGCGGCCTACCAGAACGGCGCCTGGCAGGTGGCCTATCTGGTGATGGCCGCATCGATGGCAGTGGGCGTGGTCACGGTGCTGTTCTCGCGCGAGCCCGCGCCGGTGCAACTGCCCCCCGCCCGCAACGCGGCAGAGTGGATGCAAAGCGCCATGGTGGAGCCGTTTGCCGACTTTCTGCGCCGCTACGGCTGGCACGCGGCGCTCATCCTGGCGCTGATTGCCGTGTACCGCATCAGCGACGTGGTGATGGGCATCATGGCCAACCCGTTCTACGTGGACATGGGTTTTACCAAGGACGAGGTGGCCGCCGTGACCAAGGTGTACGGCGTGATCATGACGCTGGCAGGCGCCTTTGTGGGCGGCGTGTTGTCCATGCGCTTTGGTGTGATGCGCATCCTGATGCTGGGCGCCGTGCTCAGTGCCTGCACCAATCTGCTGTTTGCCTGGCTGGCCGGACACGGGCACGACGTGACGGCGCTGATCGCCGTGGTGTCGGCCGACAACCTGGCCAGCGGCATTGCGTCGGCGGCGTTCATCGCCTACCTGTCGAGCCTGACCAACGTGAGCTACTCGGCCACGCAGTACGCGCTGTTCAGCTCGATGATGCTGCTGCTGCCGAAGTTTGTGGCGGGCTTCTCGGGCGACTATGTGAACGCGTTTGGCTACGCGCACTTCTTCACCGCCACCGCCATGCTGGGCGTGCCGGTGCTGCTGCTGGTGTGGCTGGCTTCAAGGGCCAAAAATGCCTCTGGCGCTTGATACGCAAGCGCAATCAGCTATCAACTTAGAAGCAAATGGATTCCGACCATCCTGGGTGGTCTCCGGCCGGTTTACCGCAACTTTACGGCCGCTTCAACACGGGGAGACGCCTGCGCGGGACCATGGGCTTGTCCCTCAGGAACCCCGCACTACACTGATCCCATGAGCTCGCAACTGTTGATGATCGAAGACGATGCCCGCCTGGCCGAGATGGTGGGCGAGTACCTGGGCCAGTCGGGCCTGCAGGTCACGCACCGCGCCGACGGCAAAAGTGGCCTGGCGCAGCTGCAAGGGCCCGACGCCGGGCCACTGCCCGATCTGGTCATTCTGGACCTGATGCTGCCCGACATGGACGGCCTGGAAGTGTGCCGCCGCATCCGGTCGCTGCAGGGCGGTGCGGCGCAGGTGCCGGTGCTCATGCTCACCGCCAAGGGCGACCCCATGGACCGCATCATCGGCCTGGAGCTGGGTGCCGACGATTACCTGCCCAAACCATTCGAGCCGCGCGAGTTGCTGGCCCGTATCCGCGCGATCCTGCGCCGGCGCACCGACGGCGGCAGCACACCTGCCACGCAGGCGCTGCGCTTCGGCTCGCTGGAGATCGACCGCGATGCACGCACCGTCACCGTGGCGGGCCAGCCGGCCGAGCTCACCTCCTACCAGTTCGACCTGCTGGTGGCCCTGGCCGAACGCGCAGGCCGCGTGCTCACCCGCGACCAGATCATGGAGGCGGTGCGCGGCCGCGAGCTGGAGGCGTTTGACCGCAGCATCGACGTGCACATGGGCCGCATCCGTGCCGCCATTGAGGCCGATGCCAAGAACCCGCGCCGCATCCTCACGGTGCGCGGTGTGGGCTACGTGTTTGCCAAGCAGCAGGATTGATGGCGTTCATCCCCCTGAGCGGCTGCGCCGCTTCCCCCTTCTCTCGCACCGCTACGCGCTGCGGGAAGGGGGACGCCGCCAGCGCGGCGGGGCGGCCCTTGCGCGGCGGCCACCGGCTCAGGCAGCGCCAGTATCTGGCCGCGCGCACGGTGGATAGCGGTCCTTTGCTCACGCCCTTTGTGTTTTCATGTCCCTGACGAACCCCTTTTCCCGCCGCCTTTACCTGCGCATCTGGCTGGCCGTGGTGGGCGGCATGGCGGTGCTCACCCTGGCCGTGGGCTGGGCCTGGCGGTTTGCCGAAGAGCAGAAGGCGCAGAACGCACAGCCTTTTGTGCCGCCTTCGCGCGAGATGGTGCTGCGCGACCCGGCCGGCAACGTGCTGGTGCAGGGCCTCGGCACGCGCCAGCCCGGCGACCCTGGCGAAGGTTCCGAATTCCACATTGAAACGGCCACCGGCCAGACCTTTGTGCTGCAGCTGGCACCGCGCCAGCCCCGGGGCGAGCGCGGGGATCGGGGGGGCCGCCCCGGCGGCGGCGCCAACCGGAGTGACGCCGCGTTCTGGACGCGCCCGCCGTTTGGTTTCCTGTGGCTGCTGGGCATTGTGGGCGTGGCCGTGGCGCTGGGCGTGTACCCCATCATCCGGCGCCTGACGCTGCGGCTTGAAGCGCTCCAGCGCAGCGTGCAGAAGTTTGGCGAAGGCGACCTGTCGGTGCGCGTACCCGAGCAGGGGCTGGACGAGGTGGCCGATCTGTCGCGTCAGTTCAATGCGGCGGCAGCGCGCATCGAAACCCTCGTGCAGTCGCACAAATCCCTGCTGGCCAACGCATCGCACGAACTGCGCTCACCCCTCACCCGCATCCGCATGGGGATGGAGCTGATGGGCGGACAGCAGCCCTCACCCGCCTTCCGCGCGGAGATCCTGCGCAACATTGCCGAACTGGACCAGCTGGTGGACGAGATCCTGCTGGCCAGCCGCCTGGATGCGCGCGAGGCCGATGTGGGCACCGTGGAACTGGTGGACCTGATCGGGCTGGCTGCCGAAGAGTGCGCGCGGGTGGATGCCGACCTGGACGTGGGCTCGGATTCGGTGGATGTGCGCGGCGTCTCCAAGCTGCTGCGCCGTGCCATCCGCAACCTGCTGGAAAACGCACGGCGCTACAGCACCGGCGAGATCACGTTGGCCATCGAGCGCCGCCAGGGCCACGCCGAGGTACGCGTGTGCGACCGGGGGCCGGGCGTGCCTGTGACCCACCGGGAACGGATCTTCGAACCCTTCTACCGCCTGCCCGGCGCCAGCGAGCGCGCCGGGGGCGTGGGTCTGGGGCTGGCGCTGGTGCGCTCGATTGCCGGGCGGCACAACGGCACGGTGCACTGCGAGGACCGGCCGGATGGCGCCCCTGGGGCCTGCTTTGTGTTGCGCCTGCCCGTCACCGCCGCCAGCGCCACGCCATGAAGCCATAGATTGCCGCGCCCAGGACGAGCACAGAACCTGCCACGCCCAGCGCATGGTCAAACCCCTGGGCCTGTGACCCGGCCCGTGCCAGCAAGGCCGCCGCCATGGGCGGCCCCGCGATCTGCCCGATGCCATACAGGGCGGTCATCAGCCCGGTAAAACCGGCTCCCGCCTGCGGCCACTGGTGCCGCGCCTCTTGCAGCGCAAAGAACGTGATGGCCGTGAACGGCAGCCCGAGCAGCAGGCTGCCGAGCGCAAACCCCGTGCGCCCCGGCCACACCAGCCCCAGGCCGATGGCCACGGCCTGCAGCAAAAAGGCCCCGGCCAGCAGCATGCGCCGGTCCCGCGTGGGCGCGATCCGTGTCGACAGGAACGCGCCGAGCGCTACCCCTGCGCCAAACATGGGCCAGAAAAGATCGGGCCAGAGCGACCCCGCTGGCAGCGCTGCACGCGCGATGACGGGCAGGAACGTCGCGGTGATGATGTACCCCAGGCCCGCAAGGCTGTAGGCCGTGGCAAGGAGGGCGCGCTCTGGCACGGGGCGCGCGGCGGGTTGCGGTGGGGCATCTTTTGCCACCTCAGGCTCAGGCGTCGGAGCTTCAGAACCCCGGATGACCGTCCACGCGCCACCACACAGCACGGCCGCCAGCACGGCAAACGCCAGCCAGCCCGCCGCAGCGCTCCAGCCTGCAGCGACCATGGCGCCGGTGGGCAGGCCGGTGAACACAATGCCCAGGCCCGGTCCGCAAAAAATCAGCCCTCCCAGGGCCGGGCGCCCCAAGTGCGCCAGCCGCCCCATGCACCAGTTGGCAGTGCCAAGAAACACCAGCGCGCTGACCACCCCCGCCAGCAGGCGCAGCAGCGGCCACGATGCCGGCCACGGCAGGGCCAGCAGCCCGGTGAGCAGCACCGTGGCCACGAGCCCGCCGCGCACCAGCGCCGCATTGCCCGGCACCGCACCTGCACCCCACCGCCGGCCCAGCCAGGGCAGGGCCATGTACAGCAGCGCACCCGCCAGGTAGCCCGCGTAGTTGGCCGTGGCCAGCCAGCTGCCGGTGGCGATGTCCACCACCCCGTCGTGCAGCATCATGGGCAGCAGCGGGGTGAAGGCAAAGCGCCCGATGCCCATCGCCACGGCCAGCGCCGCCATGCCGGCCAGCGCCACGCGCAGCGGAGAGGTCCCGTCTGCGGGCTGATGAGGAAAAGAAACCGGTTGCACTGCGCAAGATCAGGAAAGGATTGCCACTCGGGACCGTGTTGCATATCATCTTATCAAGAGATTGAATTTTTGAAATACATATTGTTTTGAGATGGAAAACGCTTCAACGCCGCTGGACCTTGCGGCACTTGACATCTTTCGCACCGTGGCAGCTGAGGGCAGCGTCACGCGTGCTGCCGAACAGCTGCGGCGAGCGCAATCCAACGTCACCACCCGCGTGCGCCAGCTCGAATCCGAGCTGGGTACCGAGCTGTTCCTGCGCGAGGGCAAACGCATGGCGCTGACCCCGGAGGGCCAGGTGCTGCTGGGCTATGCCGACCGCTTGCTTGCGCTGGCCGAGGAAGCGCGCCAGGCGTTGCGTCCGGGGCAACCAACGGGTCGCCTGCGCCTGGGCTCCATGGAGAGTACCGCCGCCAGCCGCCTTCCTGCGCCGCTGGCCCGGCTGCACAGCCGGTGGCCGGACGTGGGACTGGAACTCTCCACCGCGCCCACACGTGAGCTGCTGGAGCGCCTGCGCGCCCATACGCTGGACGCCGTGCTGGTGGCCTGGCCGCCCGGCCAGGCGCCTGACCCTGCGCTGGAAACACGGCCAGTGTTCGTCGAAGAACTGCTGCTGGTGCTTCCGGCCGGGCACCCGCCGGTCAAACACCCCCAGGATGTACAGGCGGCCTCGCTCGCGGTGTTCGAGCCTGGTTGCACCTACCGCCGCATCGCACAGGACTGGTTCGCTTCCCGCGCAACGCAGCCGCAGTTGCTGGAGCTGAACTCCTACCATGCCATCCTGGCCTGCGTGGCGGGCGGGGGCTGTGCGGGTGTGGTGCCCCGTTCGGTGCTCGAGCTCTCGCCGCAGGCGGCGATGCTGCGCCAGCAACCGCTGACCACTATCAGCACCCTGCTCGTGTGGCGCCAGGGGTACCGCTCTGCGGCGCTGGATGCCTTGCAGCAGGTGCTGGCGGCCTGACCTCCCCTCTCTTTTCTTTCACGCACAAGCCTCCCATGACCTTCCAACCTCTTTGGCGAGCACTCTCGCTTCGTCTGCCCATCCTCCAGGGCCCCATGACGGGTTCCGACACCCCGGCACTGGCGGCGGCTGTGTCTGCTGCCGGAGGGCTGGGCATGCTGGGCTGCGGGATGCGGTCCCCCAGCGCCATGGCCGAGGCTGCGGCCGAGGTGCGGCGGCGCACGGACCGGCCCTTCGGGCTCAATCTCTTTGTGCAGGACACGCCCACGCCCGACCCCGCCACGGTGGAGCGTGCGCTTGCACGTCTGGCGCCGCTGTACGCCGAGTTCGGTCTTCAGCCCGCAGCGCCCGCCCAATGGTGCGAGGATTTCGCAAGCCAGTTCGATGCATTGGTGGAGGCGCGCCCGGCAGTGGCAAGTTTTACCTTCGGCATCCTCAATGGCGCGCAGGTCGAGCGGCTGCATGGTGCGGGGTGCACCGTCATCGGCACGGCCACGACGGTGGCCGAGGCAATCGCCTGGGCTGATGTGGGCGCGGACGCGGTATGCGCTTCGGGCATGGAGGCCGGAGGCCACCGTGGCACTTTTTTGCCCATGGGACGCCCCGACCCCCGAGGGCCGGTGGCAGGTCAACCGGCAGGGCAGAGCGGCCCCTCGCACGCCGACTTTGCTGCGGCCATGGTGGGCACGATGGCGCTCGTCCCGCAGTGCGTGGACGCGCTGCACCCCCGGGGGGTGGCCGTGATCGCGGCGGGCGGCATCATGGACGGGCGCGGCATTGCGGCGGCGCAGGCCCTCGGTGCGGACGCCGTGCAGATGGGTACGGCCTTTCTGGCCTGCACGGAATCGGGCATTGGCCAGGCGTACCGGGATGCACTGGCGCGCGCACAGGGCACAGATACGCGCGTGACACGCGTCTTCTCAGGCCGCCCCGCGCGCGGCATCGTGAACACGATGATGGAACGGCTGGCGCGCGACGAGGCCGCAATTCCCGCCTATCCCGTGCAGAACGCGCTGACCGGCACCTTGCGCCGCGCTGCAGCCGCGCAGGGGCGCGATGACTACCTCTCGCTGTGGGCAGGCCAGGGAGTGGCCGCGGCACGCGCATTGCCTGCGGGTGAGCTGGTTGCGGCGCTGGAGCAGGAGTGGTGTGCAGCGCTGGGCAGGTCACCATCGCAAGCCTGATCGAATCCAAACAACACTGCGGCAGGTATTCAGGGCCGGGCGTTGAACCAGCGCAGGAACCGCTGGCGCCGCAGCCACCAGCCGCGCAGCAGGTAGGCGCGTGACAGTTCTGCCGGTGCCAGTGGCGAAACCTCTACAAAGTTGCGGCGCAGCTCATCAGCCACCTCGACCGCGCCCGCGCGGCACGCGGCACGCATCGCCCCCACCAGGCTGCGCGCCGCCTGCTGCGCCAGGGCCAGACGCAGGTTCTGGTGGCTGGCACAGGGCGAAGCCTGCAGCGCCTGCGCAAAAGGCAGCAGCGCCGCAGACTGGTCCAGCGCCTTGGGCACGCTCATGCTGGCCAGGATGCTGCCCGCGCGCTGGCGGTAGGCCACCCAGGGTCGGGGCTCGTAATAAAAACTGCGGGCACGCAGGGCCATCAGGGGCATGGTGGCCATGTCCTCGAAATGCCGGCCCACGGGAAAGCGCAGCCCATCGCCCCAGAGCGTGCGCCGCGAGATCTTGGACCACGCGTGCAGTTCGCCCGTGGACAGCATGCCCGCCAGCAAGGCGCAGCGGTCATGCTCCAGCCGGGACGCCGGGCCCCGGAAGCTGCGCCGGTGGTGCTCGCCGCGCAACCGGTGCTTGAGGCGTACACGCTCGCGCCACACCGAAAAATCGCAGAGCACCACATCCGGCGCGTGCGCCTGCACGATGGTGCGCAGGCGGGCGATGCTGCCGGGCAGCAGCTTGTCGTCGGAGTCGAGGAACCACAGGTACTCGCCCTGCGCGGCATCGATCATCGTATTGCGCGCTGCGCTCAGGCCGGCGTTGCGCTCGTGCCTGAGCATTTGCAGGCGCCCCGGCCAACGCCCGGCCAGTTCCTGCATCAGCGCCCAGCTGCCGTCGGTGGAACAGTCGTCCAGCACCAGTATCTGCACGCCTGCGTCGTCGCCCAGCTGGTCGATGACGGACGCCAGACACTCGTGCAGCCAAGGCTTCACGTTGTACACAGGCACGAGGACGCTCAGCCACGGCAGCACGTCAGTGTTCCCGCTCGACGCCCTGCAGCGCGGCCCACAGCACGGCCACATAGAACACGAAGCACATGATGCCGCTGTTGTGGTTGAAGAAGGGCTGCGACATGCCAAATACGAGATAACTCGCGGGCACGACGGTGCCCATGGTGCGCAGCGCCAACGCGGCGCGCCAGGCGGGGGTGTCTTCGGCATGGCGGGCCATGCGCCTGCGGGTCGGCCAGAACATGCCCAGCACCCAGGCATGCAGGGCCAGCGGCAGCAGGACACCCCCGAGCCCCACCTTGACCCAGCCATCCAGGAAGACGTTGTGGACTTCCCGGTAATACATCATCTCCGGGACATACTCTCCCGCGTCCACGCGGCGCTGCATCTCTTCGACAAAACCGTGCGCGCCCCAGCCCAGCCAGGGTTTTTGCGGAATCATCTGGGCCACCAGCTGGTACTGCGCGAGCCGCAAGCCCAGCGAGGTGTTTTCCTGCCCCTCGTGTACGTACCCGCTGATCTCGGTGGCCGCAAGACCCACACGCTCCTTGAAGCGCGGCGTGAAGCCCAGCACCAGCACCAGCGCCGCCAGCACAAGTGCGAGCGCCGCGAGCACGCGCCCGAACCTGTGCGGGCGCAGGCTCCACACCACCCACAGCCACAGCGGGAAGACGGCCCCTACCGCCAGCCAGCCCCCGCGCGACTGCGACAGCAGCGAGGCTGCAAACCCCAGGACCACCGCCAGCCCCATAACCACCCGCCACGGCCCGCGGTGCTGGCGCCAGAAAACCGCCAGGGGCACCGCGGCCAGGCACGCCAGCAGCAACGCCAGGTTGCCCCACTGGATGGCGTTGGTGTAGCCGGTCGCACGTTCCAAGCCGAGACCCCATACCTGCCAGAACGCCAGCACCCCCATGCCGATGCAGCCGATGGGCAGCCCCGCCAGAAAGGCCCGCGGCGGTGGCGGGCTGGCCGTGATGTACAGCAGGCACAGCGCCCCGAGGAACCATTTGAGGGCCTTGTCCCAGCGGGACACCCCCGTGTCAAGCGACATCAGATACGCCATGCAGCCCATGCCCAGCAGCAGCAGCGCCAACCCCAGCGTCGGTGCGCCCGGCTTGTGCCTCAGCCATGCGGGCGCAAAACACACGGCTCCCAGCAACAGCAGCAGCGCTGCATAGGAATAGCCCGAGGGCACCCACAGTGCCAGGGCCGGCAGCAAGAAGGCTGCCACGGTGGTGGTGCGCGCAGACAGTGCCATTGCCTTCATGCCGAGCCCCCGTTCATCAGCAGCGCCCGGTAGCGCTGCCACATCAGCTCGTGCCCGTGGGCTTTCAGCGCCTGCGCGCGCGCCGCGGCCCCGAGGCGGGCGGCCATGGCAGGGTCCAGCAGCACCTGTTGCAGGGCATCGGCAAGGGCTGTAGCGTCACCGGGCGGCACCAGCAGACCCGTGCGGCCCTGGTCGATCACTTCGCGCACCCCGACCACGTCGGTGGCGACGCAGGCGCAGCCTGCGGCCATGGCCTCCACCAGCGCCAAAGGCATGCCCTCCCACCGGCTGGAAAGCACAAAAACCTGCGTGGCGGCCAGGCGCTCGGGCAGGTTGCTCACGTTGCCCAGAAATCGCACCTGGGCGTTGAGACCCAGACGCTCCGCCAGCGCCCGCGCCTGGCGCAACAGGCGTTCGCTGCCCGCTCCCGCAAGGTACAGCGCAGGCGTCAGGCCCCTGTCACGCAGGAGCGCCAGGGCATGGATGAGCGTCGCATGGTCTTTCTGCCGCGCAAAACGTGAGGCCATCAGGATGGTCGGCTCCCGGTCTTGCCAGCGCGGCGGCAACAAACTTTCGGGAAAGCGTTCGAGCGCAATGCCATTGGGGATGGCCAGGCACTGAGCGGGCGCAAACCCACGCTCAATCAGGCTGGTGCGCACCCCCTCGGACACGCCAATGCTGGCCTGCGTGTGCGGTGCGAGTGCCAGCGCCTGGCGCAGGCGCCGCCGCGTGTACCGCTCGCGCGCGTTGTGCTCCACGTGGAAGATGCGCGGCACGCCTTCGGCCACCGCTGCCTGCCGCCCCCAGATATGGTCGCTGAATCCGTGGGCAAAGACCACGTCGGGCCTCCAGGCACGGATGATGCGGCGCAACTCCCACACCGTGAGCGCGTGCAGCCAGTTGGAGACCACCCTCACCTCAAGGCCCCGTGCCCGCAGCGCCTCCACCCGATCCATGCGGGTGCTGCGCTTGCGCCGCAGCACCAGCAGCACCTCCATGCCCGGGGTGCGCTGTGCGGCTTCGCACAAATCCACCGCCACCTGCGTAGCGCCGGAAAAACCACCGGTGACAAAGTGCAGTACCTTCACGGCGCTTCAGCCTGGTCGCCCAACCGACGGCCGTGATGCAGCACCCGGCCCTGACGGACAATTCGCCCCACCATGAAGCGAATCCCTGCCAGCCTTTTCCGATGGGCACTGCGCTGCGCCCGGCCGCGCCAGCGTGCCAGCTATGCCATGCCGGCGCCCAGTATCTACCAGGGCAGCAGTGTCGCTGCGGCCACTGCGGATGAGCCCATCCCTTTGATCTTGTGGACATATTGGAACCAGCCCGAGCCCGACGCGTTCGTGCGCCAATGCCTTCAGAGCTGGCAGCAGCATTGCCCCGGCTACGCCCTCCGGCTGGTCCACCCGGGCAACCTGCACGACTATGTGCCCCGCGACCACCTGCCAGACGCTTTCACGGCGCTGCACCCGACCAAACAGTCCGACTGGCTGCGGCTGTACCTGGTGCACCGTTTCGGTGGCTACTGGCTTGATGCGACCATCGTGCTGACACGCGCCCCTGACTGGCTGGACGCACTGCGCCTGCAGCAGGGTGCCGGATTCGTTGGGTTTTACCTTGGTGGCTTTACGCACAACCCTGCCTGCCCCGTCGTTGAAAGCTGGGCTTTCGGTGCGCCGCCGGGCGATCCGTTCGTGGGCGCATGGCAGCGCGAGTTCCACCACGCCCTGATCGAGGCCGGTCCCGCCAGCTACCTGGCCCGGCTGCGCCAGCAGGAGGATGGTGGCGCAGCGGTGCTGCAGGGCATTGCGGACCCGGCGTACCTGCTGATCCACGTGGCGGCGCAACAGGTGCTGGGACGCGCCAACGCGTTCCGGCTCGTACTGCTGCGCGCCGAGGACACCGCCTTTTTCTACCAGCAGGCCCTGTGGTGGAAGTGGTACCTGCTCTACCCCAGGCTGTGCCTGGTACCCGACGCGGCGCAGCCCGCGCCGCTCATCAAGCTGCGCGGCGGGGAGCGGCGTCATTTCGCGCAGATGATCGCTCAGCACGGGGAACCGGTTTCGGGCAGCATCTGGCAGCGCGCATGCGCGGAGGCGCGCACCGGTCAGTGACCGGCCCTCGCCGTTTCGCCGGCCTTCAGGCGGTACACCGTGCCGCAGTACGGGCACTTGGCTTCACCCGTACGGGCCACGTCCAGATACACCTTGGGGTGGCCGCTCCACAGCTTCATGTCGGCCTTGGGGCTGGGGCAGAAAACGCCGCCCTGGGGGTTCAGGTCTTTGGCCAGGAGTTCAACGGTAGCTTGCGACATGTTCTTCAGACCTTGCTCAGCCAGTGGGCGTATTTCGGGTTGCGGCCACCGACGATATCGAAGAAGGCGCTCTGGATCTTTTCGGTGATCGGGCCGCGCGAACCGCTGCCGAGTTCGATGCGGTCGAGTTCGCGAATGGGGGTCACTTCAGCGGCTGTACCGGTGAAGAAGGCCTCATCGGCGATGTACACCTCGTCGCGCGTGATGCGCTTTTGCACGATCTCCAGGCCCAGGTCCTTGGCGATGTGGAACACGGTGTTGCGCGTGATGCCGTTCAGGGCACCGGCCGACAGGTCGGGCGTGTAGATCACGCCGTTCTTGATGACAAAGATGTTTTCGCCCGCGCCTTCGGACACAAAACCCGAGCTGTCCAGCAGCAGGGCTTCGTCGTAACCATCCTCCAGCGCTTCCATGTTGGCGAGAATGGAGTTGGTGTAGTTGCTCACCGCCTTGGCCTGCGTCATGGTGATGTTGACGTGGTGGCGGGTGTAGCTGCTGGTCTTGACGCGGATGCCGCGCTTCATGCCTTCTTCGCCCAGGTAGGCACCCCAGGCCCAGGCGGCCACCATGAGGTGGATCTGGTTGCCCTTGGGCGAAACACCCAGCTTTTGCGAGCCGATCCAGGTCAATGGACGCAGATAGCAGGATTCGAGCTTGTTTTCACGCACCACAGCCTTCTGGGCTTCGTTCACTTCTTCCTTGGTGAAAGGAATCTTCATGCGCAGGATCTTGGCGCTGTTGAAGAGGCGGTCGGTGTGTTCTTCCAGGCGGAAGATCGCCGTGCCGTTGGCGGTGTTGTACGCGCGCACGCCTTCGAAGGCGCCGCAGCCGTAGTGCAGGGTGTGGGTCAGCACATGGATCTTGGCGTCGCGCCAATCGACCATCTGGCCGTCCATCCAGATCTTGCCGTCACGGTCGGCCATCGAGGGAACTACGGGGCTCATGGGTGTCCTTTGGTTGCTGTGGGTCGCAAAAGCGGGATTTTACGGGGCCGCGGGCGGTCCGCCCTCGCCGCCAGCGTCGGCGTGGTCCTCGGGGCGGAACAAGGTCCACGCCACCAGCTTGCCATGGAGAAATTCGCAGGTCACGTGCGAACGGGTGCCGTCGGTCCAGCGATAGGTCTCGGGGTCGGCGCCTTCAGTGGACAACTGCTCACCCAGCGCCTGCGTCATGGCCACCACATGCATGAGGTTCACGCCCTTGGCCAGCCGGGCGTTGAGCATGACCGCACTGCCCACGTACCCGATGGGCCGTCTGGCCGCCTTCTTCATCACGTTCATGAGCCGCGTGAAATGGAGCAGAGCCCACATGACCAGCCCGCCCACCACGGCCGCCACACCGGCCCAGCCGTAGGCATAAAAACCAAACCCGATCAGGGCCACCGCCCCCAGGGGCACCAGGATATTGCGCAAATTCATAGGCTGGGATTGTCTTACGGCCTCAACCGTGTGTGGCTGTGGGCATTGCTTACAAGCCCCGTACCACGTTCATGGCTTCTTCCACCCGCTCCACCGCGTGGATGGTCAGCCCCTCAATGGGTTTCTTGGGCGCATTGGCCTTGGGCACCACGGCCACACTGAAACCCAGCTTGGCGGCTTCCTTCAGGCGCTCCTGGCCGCGGGGAGCGGGCCGCACCTCACCGGCCAGCCCCACCTCGCCAAACGCCAGAAAGCCGCGCGGCAGCGCCTTGCCGCGCAGGCTGGAGGTGATCGACAACATCACCGCCAGGTCGGCCGCCGGCTCGCTGATGCGCACGCCGCCCACCGCGTTCACAAACACGTCCTGGTCCATGCAGGCCACGCCCGCGTGGCGGTGCAGCACCGCCAGCAGCATGGCCAGGCGGTCCTTGTCCAGGCCCACCGACAGGCGCCGGGGGCTGGGGCCGCCACTGTCCACCAGCGCCTGGATCTCCACCAGCAGCGGGCGTGTGCCCTCCAGCGTCACCATCACGCAGCTGCCGGGCACGGGCTCGCTGTGCTGGGAGAGGAAGATGGCGCTCGGGTTGCTCACGCCCTTGAGGCCCTTTTCGGTCATGGCGAACACGCCGATCTCATTCACCGCGCCGAAGCGGTTCTTGATGGCGCGCACCAGGCGGAACTGGCTGTGCGTGTCGCCCTCGAAGTACAGCACGGTGTCCACCATGTGCTCCAGCACGCGTGGGCCGGCCAGCGCGCCCTCCTTGGTCACATGGCCCACCAGGATCACCGCGATGCCCGTGCCCTTGGCCATGCGCGTAAGGTGCGCCGCGCATTCGCGCACCTGGGCCACCGAGCCCGGCGCGCTGGTGAGCTGGTCGGAATAGGTGGTCTGGATGGAGTCAATGACCACCACGGCAGGCTGCGTGGCCTCGACCGTGGCCAGAATCTTTTCGAGCTGGATTTCGGCCAGAAGCTGCACCTGGCTGCCGTCGATGCCCAAGCGCCGCGAGCGCAGCGCCACCTGGGCGCCGCTCTCCTCACCCGTCACGTACAAAGTTGGCAGGCCTGCGCGCTGCAGCGCGTCCATGGCCTGCAGCAGCAGGGTCGATTTGCCAATGCCCGGGTCACCGCCGATGAGCACCACACCCCCTTCCACGATGCCTCCGCCCAGCACGCGGTCCAGCTCGTCGATGCCGCTGGGGGTGCGGGCCACGTCCTGGGCCTCGATGGCCGCCAGCGGCAGGACGGGCTGCGCGTTGGCCAGGCCCGCGTAGCCTTGCGGCGTGCTCAGGCGGTTCTTGCCCGGCCCGGCCTCGGCCACCTGTTCGATCAGCGTGTTCCAGGCGCCGCAGGACGGGCATTTGCCCAGCCAGCGCGGGCTGGTGCCGCCGCATTCGGTGCAGGTGAACGTGGTTTTGTCTTTGGCCATGTCAGATGTGGTTGGATGCCCCTGGAACCGGGGAGCTGACTATAGCGGCCAGGCCCACGCGGGCTGGCAACAGCCCGTACGATGGCGGGCTTGGCAATGTCGTACGGAGCTCAGATTGCAGACACCTCACAACCCCTTCAAACAGGCCCTGGCCCAGGGCCAGGCACAGATCGGCCTGTGGCTCGGGCTGGCCAACGCCTACAGCGCAGAAATGCTTGCGGGCACCGGCTACGACTGGCTGCTGGTTGATGGCGAACATGCGCCCAACGACCTGCGCTCCATCCTGCACCAGCTGCAGGCCATCGCCAGCGCCGCCAGCGCCCTGCCGCCCGGCGCGAAGGCGCCCCACCCCGTGGCGCGCGTGCCGGTGGGCGACACGGCCCTCATCAAGCAGTACCTGGACATCGGCGCGCAGACGCTGCTGGTGCCCATGGTGGACACCGCCGAGCAGGCCCGGCAGCTGGTGCGCGCCACGCGCTACGCGCCGGAGGGTGTGCGCGGCATGGGCAGCGCGCTGGCCCGCTCGTCGCGCTGGCAGGCGTACCCGCAGTATGTGCACGAGGCCAACGAGCAGATCTGCCTGCTGGTGCAGGCCGAGACGGTGGAGGCCATGGCCAACCTGGATGCGATTGCTGCGACGCCCGGTGTCGACGGCGTGTTCATCGGCCCGGCGGACCTCTCGGCCTCCATGGGCCACCCCGGCAACCCGGGGCACCCTGACGTGCAGGCCGCCATCCACGACGGCATCGCGCGCATCCTGCGTGCGGGCAAGGCGCCGGGCATTCTGGCCACCACCGAGTCGCAGGCGCGCCAGTGGCTGGCCGCAGGCGCGCTGTTTGTGGCCGTGGGTGTGGACACCATGCTGTTGGTGAGCGCTGCGCAAGACTTGCTGGCGCGCTACCGCAGCGCCGAGAACGCCGCCCCGGCGCGGCCCGCAGGGTATTGAACAGCCCTGCGATCAGACCCAGACCCTTAAGGACAGATAAGCATGAAAGCATGTATCTACGGCGCTGGCGCCATCGGCGGCTGGCTGGGCGTGGCCTTGGCGCAGGCGGACAACCCGGTCAGCATGGTGGCGCGTGGCGACACACTGCGCGCCCTGCAGGCCGAAGGGCTGCGCATGCGGCGCGCCGATGGCACGCTGGCGCAGGTGCCCGTCACCGCCCACAGCGACCCGGCAGCACTCGGCGTGCAAGACCTGGTGGTCATCGCCGTCAAGGCCCCGGGGCTGCCCGACGTGACCCGCGCCTTGGCGCCGCTCATTGGGCCGAACACCATCGTGCTCACCGCCATGAACGGTGTGCCCTGGTGGTTTCTCGACGGCTTTGGCGGCGCGGCGCAGGGCCATGCCCTCGAATCGGTGGACGCAGGAGGCGTGATTGCCCAGGCCATCCCGGCGCACCACGTGGTGGGCAGCGTGGTGCACACCAGCTGCTCGCTGGAGGCACCAGGGTTCGTGAAGCAACACTTCGGCAACCGCCTCATCGTGGGCGAGCCGGACGGCAGCCGCAGCCCGCGCCTGCAGGCCCTCGCAGACACGCTGCAGCGCGGCGGCATCGATGTGGAGGTGAGCGACTGCATCCAGAAGGACATCTGGTTCAAGCTGTGGGGCAACCTGACCATGAACCCCATCAGCGCCCTCACCGGCGCCACCACCGACCGCATCCTGGACGACGACCTGGTGCGCGGCTTTGTGAGCGCGGTGATGCTGGAAGCCAAGGCCATCGGCGAAAAGCTGGGCCTGCCCATCGACCAGCAACCCGAGGACCGCCACGCCGTGACCCGCAAGCTGGGCGCGTTCAAGACCTCGATGCTGCAGGACGTGGAGGCGGGCAAGCCTCTGGAGATCGACGCCCTGGTGGGCGCCGTGCGCGAGCTGGGGCAGATCACCCACACACCCACTCCGCATACAGATACGCTGCTGGGCCTGGTGCGGCTGATGGCCCGCACACGCGGTCTGTACTGAATTTTGAGCCAAATTGGCCGCCAGCGCTTATCCATGATGCGCTAACAGCTAGTATTTTTGTAGCATTTATCCCATGTCCAACCTCACGCTTTACTACACCCCTGGCACCTGCGCTCAGGCCGTGCGCATCGCTCTGGAAGAAGCGGGCGCCCCCTACGACCTGGTGCGCGTGGACTTCGGCGCTGGCCAGCAACGCACGCCCGAATACCTGGCGGTAAACCCCAAGGGCCGCGTACCCGCGCTGGTCACGCCGCACGGCACGCTGACCGAAACCCCGGCGCTGCTGGCCTATGTGGCGCAGAGCTTTCCCGAGGCGCGCCTGGCACCCGCCGACGCCCATGGCTTTGCGCGGATGCAGGAGTTCCACAGCTACTTTGCGTCCACCGTGCACATCGCCCATGCCCACCGCCCCCGCGCCAGCCGCTGGGCCGACGAGCCAGAGGCCCAGGCGGCCATGCAGCGCAAGGTGCCGCAGAACATGACGGAGTGCTTCCACCTCATCGAAAGCCACTACCTGCCGCAGGCGGACCAGGGCCCCTGGGTGATGGGCGGACAGTACACCGTGGCCGACGGCTACCTGTTCACCATCGGCACCTGGCTGCACAGCGACGGCGTGGACATCGCCCAGTTCCCGAAGGCGTTTGCGCACACGAAGCGCATGCTGCAGCGCCCCGCCGTGCATCGCGCACTGGCCTGATACGCCACCTGCGGACGCAAAAAAGCCCCGGCGCTTCTGACTGAAAGCACCGGGGCTTTTTGCTGGCAACCGGGATCAGTTCACCTTCAGATACCGCCAGTCGATGCGGTTGTCGGCGCGGTGGATGATGTCCACCTTCTTGGTGCCCGCCCACGGAATCACCTGGTTGTACAGCGGGATGTGCGACACCAGTTCATGCTCCTTGATCAGCGCCTGCTCGATCAGGCCGTTGCGCGTGGCGGTGTCCGTTTCCTTCTTCACACGCTCGATCAGCGCATCCATCTGCGGGTCGGAGAACCGGCCCAGGTTGAAGTTGCCATCCCCACCCGCGCCCGTCGTGCGCACCAGCGACTGCAGGCTGTAGAACGCGTCAAACGTAGGCACACCCCAGCCCAGCAGGTAGATGCTGGCTTCGTTGCGCTGGATCATCGGGAAGTAGGTGGCAAACGGCAGCGAGCGCAGCTTGGCCTTCACGCCCACCTTGGCCCAATGTGACGTGATGGCCTGGCACAGCTGCTCGTCGTTGATATAGCGGCCCGCGCTGCAGGCAAAGTCCACCTCAAACCCGTTGGGGTAGCCCGCCTCAGCCAGCAGCTTTTGCGCGGCCTTGGGGTCGTAGGGGTAGCGCACATCGGCCTTCTTGGTCCAGCCGTTGACCTGGTTGGCGATGAGTGTGCCCGTGGGCTGGGCCAGGCCACGCAGCACCACGCGCTGGATGGACTGGATGTCGATGGCCTGGTACAGCGCCTTGCGCACGCGCAGGTCCTTCAGCGGGTTCTTGCCCTTCACGTCAGAGCCGGGCAGCTCGTCACGGAACTGGTCCAGCCCCAGGAAGATGGTGCGGTACTCGGGCCCTTCGAGCACCTGCAGGTTGGGCGTCTGCTTGATGCGCGCCAGGTCCTGCAGGCTCGGGTCGATCACAAAATCCACCTCACCCGACAGCAGCGCCGCTGTGCGCGTGGCATCGGCCTTGATGGGGGTGTAGACGATCTCGGTCAGGTTGGTGGGGTACTTGCCCTTGCCCCACCAGTGGGGGTTGGGCTCCAGCACCACGCGCTGGTCAGGCGTCCACTGCCTGAGCTGGTAGGGGCCGGTGCCCAGCGCATTGCGGTGGGCGTACGTTTCGTCCTTGGTCTTGATGTCCTTGGGCTCGACCGATTTGTTCTTTTCGGCCCAGGCGCGGCTCATGATGCGCAGCTCGGTGAGCTGGTTCACCAGCACCGGGTTGGGCAGGTCGGAGTGGATGTCGATGGTGTAGGCATCGACCTTTTCCACACGGTCAATGCCCTGGGTATAAACAGCGAAGTTCGAGCTTTTAGCCTTGGCGCGCTCCAGCGAGAACTTGGCGTCGTCGGCGGTGAACTCGCTGCCATCGCTGAACTTCACGCCCTTGCGCAAGGTCAGGCGCAGCTGCGTGGGCTTGATCAGCTTCCACTCGGTGGCGAGCGAGGGCTCGGGCTTGAAGGTCTTGCTGTTGTATTCCACCAGCGTGTCGTACACCGCGCCGTGCATGGTGTTGTTCACACCCACGTTCTGGGTGTGGATGTCCCAGGTGGAAATGTCCACCGAGCGGGACCAGCGGAAGGTGGCGGACTGTACGGCCAGGGGCAGGGCCGCAACAACGGCGGCGGCCAGGAGAAGGTGTTTGAAGCGCATGGACGGGAGGATAGGCAAAAACGCCAATTAATGCTGAATGGTCAGACTATCCCCCAAGCGGCGCTTTTAGAAAACGAACTTATTCTTCTTAGCTTAGAGCCATCACCCCTGCCAGCACCAGCATGGTGGTGGCCGTCACCGCGTCAAGCACACGCCAGGCACGCGGGGTGGCAAACAGCGGTGCCAGCCAGCGCGCGCCCAGCCCCAGCCCTGTAAACCACAACGCGCTGGCCAATGCGCCGCCCGCTGCAAACGTCGCGCGGCCCAGGGCGGGATAGGGCGTGGCCATGGTGCCCAGCAGCACCACGGTGTCGAGGTAGACATGCGGGTTGAGCCAGGTCAGCGCCATCACGGTGGCGAGCGTGGTGCGCAGGCTGGCCCCGGGACCGCCAGCAGTCACCAGGAGCTGGCCGGGGCGCAGCACGCGCGCCGCCGTCTGCACGGCATACGCCAGCAGAAACAGCGCGCCCGCCCAGCGCATGAGCTGCGCCCACTCGGGCCGCGCCAGCAGCACGCCGCCCATGCCCCACACGCCCACCTGCAGCAGCACCGCATCAGACAGCGCGCACACCAGCACCACGGGCAGCACATGCTCGCGCCGCAGGCCCTGGCGCAGCACAAACGCGTTCTGTGCGCCGATGGCCATGATCAAAATGGCGGTGGAGGTGAACCCATGAAAAAACGCAGTGGTGCTCATGGGCACGCATTGTGGGCACGGCACGGGGGTGGCGCCAGCTATACTTTTTAACGATCCGTCAGTATTTCTAACGCCACATGCTTCTTGACTCCGCCCAGCTCAACGCCTTTGCCACGGTGATCGACGAGGGCAGCTTTGAGCGCGCCGCCGCCGTGCTGCACATCACGCGCTCGGCGGTGTCGCAGCGCGTGAAGCTGCTGGAAGAGCGTGTGGGCCAGGTGCTGGTGCGGCGCGCCACGCCCTGCACGGCCACCGAGGCGGGGCAGGCGCTGTACCGGCACGCCCGCGAAATTGCGCTGAGCGAGGCCGACGCGCTGGCCACGCTCGGCGGCGGGCAGCACACCTGCACGCGCCTGGCCATCGGGGTGAACGCCGACTCGCTGGCCACCTGGTTCCCCCACGCCATGGCCCAGGCGGCCGAAGGCCAGAGCATCACCTTCGACATCCATGTGGAAGACCAGGACCACTCGGCCAACCTGCTGCGCGAAGGCCGCGTGATGGCCGCCGTCACGGCCGACCCGCAGGCCGTACAGGGCTGCAAGGTGCTGCCGCTGGGCACGCTGCGCTACCGGGCGCTGGCAAGCCCTGCGTTCATGCAACGCCACTTCGCCCAGGGCGTGAATGCCGCCGCGCTCGCGCAGGCGCCCATGCTGGTCTTCAACCGCAAGGACGCCCTGCAGGCACGGTTTGTGGGGCGCATCACGCGCCGCAAGATCGCACCACCCGTGCACTGGTTGCCCGAGGCGCATGCCTTTGTGATGGCGGCGCGTGCGGGCCTGGGCTGGGGCATGGTCCCCGACCCCCTTGCGGACAACGACCTGCAGCGCGCCACCCTTGCGGAATTGATTCCCGGAAAACCCGTGGATGTGCCGCTGTACTGGCAGTATTGGCGCCTGAACGTGCAGGCGCTGCACCACATGACCGAGGCCGTGCGGCACGCCTCGGCCGCCGCCCTACGGGGCTGACAGAAAGCGCACCGCCTGCGGCAGCGACTGCACACCCGGCAGGAAATGGTCGAGCGTGGCCCCCAGCACCACGGCACAGATCAGCGCACCCAGCAGCGGTTTCCAGGTGAGCCGCACCGCGGCCATCAGCCAACCCTCGCGCTCCACACCCACCGCAGCGCGCGCCGTGGCCACCGAAAAAGCCAGCTCCACGGCCACGGTGAGCAGCACATCCCAGCCAAAGAAAAGCATGGCCAGCGAGCCCGCGCCAAAGATGAGCGCCGCGCCGATGAGAAAGATGGCCACCACCGGCACGACCACGATGGCTCCATCGTCGGCGCTGCCAATGGCCTCGGCGGCGCTCCCCGCCACATCCCCGAGCACGCCGGTCTCGCTGCCCGAACCACTGCCGGACAGCCCCTGCACCCACCCGCCGCCAAAGTCGCCCGACGCGCCGCCCCCACCAAAGTCGCCTCCGCCGGTGCGCGGCAGCGGCATCTGGCCGCCACCCCCCGGCGACCCGCCGCGCGGCCAGGGCAGGTCCGGCAGATCCAGACTCACATCGCCGTGGCTGTTATCGCCGGACTTGCCCGCGTTTCGGCCTTGACGCACCAGCCTCGCCGCCCAGGCCCGCAGCACCAGCAGATACCCCAGGTATCCCACCGAAAGCGTGACCAGGTACCGCAGCGCCAGCGACTCCACCCCCAGCAGCATCTGCACATGGGAGGTGGACCACATGATCAGCAGCGTGAAGCTGCCAATGAGCAGCCCGTGCCAGCGCAGGCTGTAGCGCTGCTGCAGGGTGCGCGCCACGGTGCCGTGGTGCGGCATGCGCACCGATCGCCAGCTGGAGCTGCGTTGCGCCTCGCGGTTGCGGCTGTTCTTTGCGGTGCTGTGGGTACTGTTGCTGCTGCGTTTGTGAGGGGTCGTGGCCATGGAGGGAGCGCTGGCAAAAAAGCGTGAAGGACTGTGAATGCGCACATTTCACACCACGGGCACGGCGCAGGGCTCCCTGCGCGATCCCCGGGGGTTGCCAGACCGTGAACTTCCTGGCGTTTCAGGCAGGCGCATCCACCGCCACGGGCACGCGCGGCGCCAGCGCGCACATCAGCTCGTACCCCACCGTGCCCGCCGCCTGCGCCACTTCGTCGATGGGCAGCACCACACCATTGCTAGCCCGCCCCCAGAGCGTGACCTCGCTGCCAAAGCCCACGTCCACACCCGCCTGCTGCAGTGGCGTCAGGTCCACGGTGACCATGTCCATGCTCACGCGGCCCACCAGCCGGGTGCGCACCCCGTTGACCAGCACCGGGGTGCCGGTGTCGCAATGGCGCGGGTAGCCGTCGGCATAGCCGCAGGCTGCGACCCCGATGGTCATCGGCCCTTCGGCCGTAAAGCGCGAGCCATAGCCGACCGTGTCGCCCACCTGCAGTTGCTGCACGGCCAGCAGGCGGGTGGCCAGCGTCATGGTCGGCTGCAGGGACCAGTGATCCGCATCGTTTTCGGGGAAATCCGGGGCGCTGCCGTACAGCACGATCCCGGCGCGCACCCAGTCGGAGCGCAGGCGCGCATCGGCATGGTGGCGCAGCGTGGCGGCGCTGTTGGACACGCTGCGCTCACCGGGCAGGTCCTGCGTCACCCCATTGAACACCTCGATCTGGTGGGCCACGCCCCGGGGGCCGTCCGCGTCGCTGAAGTGGGTCATGAACGAGATCTCGTCCACCTGCGGCAGCGCATTGAGCCGCGCCCACGCCGCGCGGTAGCGCTGGGGCGTGAAACCCAGGCGGTTCATGCCCGAGTTCATCTTGAGGAAAACCCGGTGCGGCACCTGGGTCTTGTGCGACGCCAGCATGTCGATCTGCTCGTCGCAGTGCACGGCGTGCCACAGCCCCAGGCGGGAACACAGCTCCAGATCGCGGGGCTCGAACACGCCTTCCAGCAGCAGGATCGGCCCGCGCCAGCCCAGTTGGCGCACGCGTTCGGCCTCGGCCAGGTCCAGCAGCGCAAAGCCGTCGGCACCGCGCAGGCCTTCGTACACCCGCTCGATGCCATGGCCGTAGGCGTTGGCCTTGACGACGGCCCAGACCCTGGCGTCCGGCGCGGACCGGCGCGCGCGCTCCAGGTTGTGGTGCAGTGCGGCGGTGTGGATGGTGGCGTGGACAGGACGGGGCATGGAAAAGAACCAGGTGCAAACGAGCGGTTTACCGGGGAATACGCACAGGATTCTGGCACTGCGGCCGTTTATCCGCGTGATATAACCGTCCGTCACTAGCGAGCGTATCCATATTTAACAGCGCATCAGCCGAACTGATGCAGCCTCCAGCCATTCGATGAAGCGCGGTTTTTACACCATCATGTCGGCGCAGTTTTTCAGCTCGCTGGCCGACAACGCACTTTTCGTGGCCGCCGTGGAGCTTCTGCGCACAGAAGGTGCCCCTGAATGGCAGCGCGCTGCCCTGGTGCCCATGTTTGCCCTGTTCTATGTGGTGCTGGCGCCCTTCGTGGGCGCCTTTGCCGATGCGCTGCCCAAGGGCAAGGTCATGTTTGTCAGCAACGCCATCAAGGTGGTGGGCTGCCTGATGATGCTGTTCGGCTCGCACCCGCTCATTGCCTATGCCGTGGTGGGGCTGGGCGCTGCAGCCTACTCGCCCGCCAAGTACGGCATCCTCACCGAACTGTTACCGGCATCGCAGCTGGTCAAGGCCAACGGCTGGATCGAGGGGCTCACCATTGCCTCGATCATTCTGGGGGTACTGCTGGGCGGGCAGCTGGTGGGCCTGCAGCTGTCGGCGCTGCTGCTGAGCATTGATGTCCCGGGGCTCGACACCGGTGTGGACACGGCGGCAGAGGCCGCCATCGCCGCGCTGATCGTGGTCTACGCCGTGGCCGCCTGGTTCAACACCCGCATCCCCCACACCGGTGTGGAAATGCGCCCGCTGCGCGCTGATGCGTCGCGCTCCGTGCTGTCCAACGCGCTGAGCCTGCTGCCGGATTTCTGGGCCTGCAACGGCCGCCTGTGGCGCGACAAGCTGGGCCAGATTTCACTGGCCACCACCACGCTGTTCTGGGGCGCGGGTGGCAACCTCAAGTTCATCGTGCTGGCCTGGGCCTCTGCAGCGCTGGGCTACAACACCACGCAGGCATCGGCCCTCACCGGTGTGGTGGCCATCGGTACGGCCGTGGGGGCGGTGGTGGCATCCATGCGCATGCGGCTGGACATGGCCACCAAGGTGATTCCGCTGGGCATCGGCATGGGGCTGCTGCTGATCCTGATGGTGTTCATCAGCAACATCTGGGTGGCCATTCCCTTCCTCATCCTGCTCGGTGGCCTGGGGGGTTACCTGGTGGTGCCGATGAACGCGCTGCTGCAGCACAGGGGCCACAACCTGATGGGCGCGGGCCGCTCGATTGCGGTGCAGAATTTCAATGAGCAGGCCTGCATCCTGGGCCTGGGCGCGTTCTACAGCCTGTCGCTCAAGCTGGGCCTGTCGGTGTTTGGCGCGATCATCACCTTCGGGCTCGTGGTGGCGGGCATCATGTGGGTCATCCGCCGCTGGCACCAGCGCAACTGCATCCACTACCGCGACGAAGTGAACCACCTTCTGCACATTGCGCGGCACGATACGCACCACTGACTTCTGATTGCGAGGCCCCCCTGTGCGGCTTCGCCGCTTCCCCCGGAGGGGGACGCACCCGGTGGCCCGGAATCACGGAAGGCTCCCCCTGAGGCGCTGCGCGCCTTCCCCCTTCTCTCGCTGCGCGGGAGGTGGACGCACCCCGTGGCCTGGCAGAGCCAGTTCCACGTGTGCACTGGTAGGGGAGCGTGCCAGTTTTAATGGCTGTGCTGCATGGAACTATTTGCTACACAATTGATAGCTATTGGCGCTCATCCATCAAGCGCTAGAGCCTGTTTTCACTCTCAATGCATTCTCCTCTGCCCTTTGCCGCCCTGCTGTTCAATGCTTTCGTCTGGGGCCTGGCGTGGTGGCCGTTTCAGCGCATGTACCAGGCGGGGCTGCATCCGCTGTGGGCCACGGCCTGCATGTATGCCGTGGTGCTGGTGGCGTTGCTGGCCTGGCGGCCGGGCATCTTGCAGCAGATGCGCGCGCACCCGCAGCTGTGGCTGCTGGCGCTGGCTTCGGGGCTGAACAACGTGGCCTTCAACTGGGCAGTGACCATTGGCGACGTGGTGCGCGTGATCCTGCTGTTCTATCTGATGCCCGCCTGGGCCGTGCTGCTGGCCTGGCGCATTCTGGGCGAGCGACCCACGCCGGCGGCACTGCTGCGCCTGGCGCTGGCCTTTGCGGGCGTGGTGCTGGTGCTGCTGCCCGAGGCCGCGCCCGCCGCGCGCCTGCTGCAGAACCTGAGCCTGGCCGACGGCCTGGCCCTGCTGGGCGGATTCATGTTTGCACTCACCAATGTTACGCTGCGCCGCCTGCACGCCGTGCCGGGGCCGGCCCGCATGGTCACCATGTTCGGCGGCTGCACGCTCATGGCACTGGTGGCGGCCGGCGTCGGGCTGCAGTTGGGAGTGGTGGAGCCGTTTCCGGCGCCCAACAGCACCTGGGTGGTCACCGGCCTGCTGCTGGCCGGTTTGCTGATGCTGGGCAACTGGGCGTTGCAGTTTGGCGCCGCACGCCTGGCCGCGGGCACCACGGCGCTCGTCATGCTGTCGGAGGTGATGTTCGCCAGCGTGTCATCGGCCCTGCTGGGTGCATCCACCCTGAGCACGCGCACCGTGCTGGGCGGCGGGATGATCCTGCTGGCATCGCTGCTCGCCGCACTGCAGTTTCGCCGACCCGGTGGTGCCGCGCACTAACTGGGAGCGCAGCCGCTACGATGGCGCGTCATCCCAACCAGGAGTTTTTCATCATGCCCACCAGCATCTACGACTTTGAAGCCCAGCAGATGAACGGGCAAACCGTGCCCCTGTCGCAGTACAAGGACAAGGTGCTGCTCATCGTGAACACTGCCAGCGCCTGCGGCTTCACGCCACAATTCGGTGGGCTGGAAGAGCTGCACAAGCAGTACGCCGACAAGGGGCTGGTGGTGCTGGGCTTTCCCTGCAACCAGTTCGGCAGCCAGGACCCCGGCAGCAACGACGAGATCGCCAGCTTCTGCCAGCTGAACTATGGCGTGAGCTTTCCCATGATGGCCAAGATCGACGTCAACGGGGCCGACGCCTCGCCGCTGTACAAATGGCTCTCCGCCGAAGCCCCTGGTTTGCTGGGCAGCAAGGCCATCAAGTGGAACTTCACGAAGTTCCTCGTCGGCAAGGATGGCCGCGTCATCCGCCGGTATGCACCGCAGGATGCGCCCAAAAAACTGGCGGGGGACATTGAGGCGGCGCTGGGTTAACCCGCGCGCCACTTCACGGCAACTGCAACAGCAACCGCCCGCATGCGTCACGACGGCGGGCGGGTGGCCTGGGCCATCTGTTGTGATTTGTTAAAGGTGATGCAAGCGGTTGCCAAACGCTGCATCTGCCCCTGAATTGCAAAAATCTGCGGCGACACTCGCTGTCGTTCAGGGTGACGCCAGATCACCCGCTCGCTTATTTTTGCTGCCGGGGGAGAATCCTTTTGACATCTGCACCTGCCCTGCGGGCGTGTTTGCTCGCACCGCTGTTGGCTGTCGCGTGTTCCGCGCACGCCGCCAGCGGCTTCATCACCTTGTCTGCCGCCCAGTGCAAATCGGCGCCCCCCGGCACACCCCTGCCCGGTGAGATGGAGCACTACCGCGCTGCTGTCAGGGTCTGCGACCTTGCACGCCCCGGGCAACCCGCCCGTATGCGGCTGATCAGCGTCTTCACTGACGATCATTACAAAAGCCTTCCCGCCGACGCACCCTGGGAGAACTTCCCGCGGCCCGTTTTGGTGGATGCGTCCGGCCGGTGCGTAGGCCGTCTTCCGCACCTGTTCCCTGTAGACCCGCCCCAGGAGCTGGTGGTCAGCGCAGGTCGATGGCGACATGGGCTGCCCCAAGAGCTGCGCCTGAAAGTGCTTTCGCCCGCCGTGGGCGGCAACTACCGCCTGCCCACCCTGCGCTGGGACGCCAAGGCAGGGGCTTACCGCCCCCATCCTTCTTCCACATCCGCCACAACCCCTTCAGAGGACCAGACCCCGTGCCCGTAGATGCCAGTTCTGTCAGCAAACTCAAGCAGGCCTGTGACACGGCCTACGACCTTCACCCGAACTCGTGCAGCCATGCGGTGTGGCATGTCATCCAGCAGTATCTGCCCAGCCAGCCCTGGCTGAACGCCAACGCACTCATCGAGCACCTGCGCGGACAGGCGCACTGGAAGACTGTGGACTCCGGCCAGGTGGGCCGCCTTGCCCGTGAAGGCGTGCTGGTGGTGGGCGGAAAGAAAGAGTCCGCCAACGGCCATGTGATCGTGGTGTACCCCGGGGGCGACATACCCGCTGGCGGCTACAGCTACACCAAGAACGGCACGGTGGAAACACTGCGCACACGCGGCAGCTATGCGCGGGCCATGTCCACATCCCTGGGCAGTTGGCCCGGCGCCATGAGCAAGGGGGACAAGACCATCTGGGACCCCTGGGCGAACGACGCCAAGTTCGTCCAGGTGACTTTCTGGCAGTTGTCGCCGTAGCAGCGCAACGGTGCTGGGCGCCGCGCACCACGAGCCACCTCTCCTTTTTTTCCACTACCACCAATATCATGATCATTTCTACACGCCATCTGTCGCTGAGCCTGCTTGCCGCTGCCATCGTTACCCTGTCGGGCTGCGCATGTCTTCCTTCCACCACAGCAGAGGCAGATAAAACTGCAGAAACCACAGCGCCTCCGGAGGCGTCACCCCAACCCCCGGCCATAGAGGCGGCCTCCGAGCCGACACCGCAACCACCGCGCCTGCCCGAAGACGGCATCGTGGCCGAGTTCAGCCCCGCCCAGGTCAAGCTATCTGAACAAACCCTGTCGCTGCTCGCGCGGCTTGCCGAAACCAGAACACCCGACGAGCGTCTGGAGATCACCGGCTACTGCAACCGCAAAGACGCCCCCGTCGACGCCCGCGACATCGCCCTCATGCGCGCCACCGCAGCCCGCAACGAACTCGTGCGCCTTGGGGTGCCTGCCAAAAACATCCGGGTGAAATTCAACACCATGCAGTCGCTCCATGCCGTGAAGGTGGTGGCGAAATAATTCGCCGCGCCCTTGCACTTTCGCTCCGTGCAGGCGGCGTGCTTCCCAGCGTTCTTCGACCGTGCTGCCCCAGGTCTTGTACTGGGCTTGCCAGATGATCTGGCCTTGGGCGTTGCTGAGCTCTTTGGGCAGGCCCACCCCTGATCGGTGTGGAAGTAGTACACCTCGCACAGCTTGGCGTTTGCGCTTGGCCCTCCTGTGCCGGTACCTTGCGCTGTGCCCTTGGAGTTGAGCGCTTGCCAGTAACTCGCTTCCAATGTGTCGTTGGCCGGTTGCTGGGAATAGTTTGGGTCTTTTCGGCCTCCAGCGTTGGCCTGGCCTGCGCTAGCAGCTATGGTTTTTGATGTTTGTGGCTGCTGCACATCATGGGTGGTGCCCAGCCCACCCTGTTCTGTTCTCTCTCCCTCAGCATCCAGCCGCGCCAGCGGTACGTAGCTGCCCGGCTCGTACACGTAGCTGATGACGGCGCTGCCTCTGCGCTCTTCGATGAGGCGCATGCCTTCCCAGATGAAGACTGTGGTGCCAAAGCTGTCGTGTTTGGCTACCCGGCGGCCTATGGCGTCGTAGTCGAACCGCGTGGTTTGGGTGGTTGCGTGTTCGGTGCCGGGGCGCCGGGTGGTGGTGACTGCTGTGAGGCGGCTTAAGCACCACCTACTTCTCTCTTATCTTTTTAAGCCCTTTTTCTAAAATTTCCAAATTGTTGATTTTTCCATCTTTATCTCGCGCTTTTTGCCAATTAGGAATTACTTTTTCAAACATAGCATCCCCGTCGTCAGTCACATCAGATCGCATAAGTACCAAATCCAACTTCAATTCACCATTAGCATCAAACGGCTCTACTCGCAGCAAGTTATTATTTTTTAAGAATTGCATTATTACAACCCTTTTTTCAAGAACTTGCTTTCTCCAAGCCGTATTTTTTGAAGATTTGTAAATATCATTTACAGAAGGCCAAACAAGATAGTTATCCATATATCTCCAATCAATCAACTCGAATCACCCTGGAGGCATCCTTAACCTCAATTAGCTGTTTAGTCTTTGGATCTCTAACATATTTACCTCCGGCCGCACGAATTCGAGCTTCCTTATCTAACTGCGCTGACTTATCGGCAGTCTTGCTAGTAACTTCCACAGCCTTTCCTTTACCGTCCGCTCCCTTAACTACGAAGTCAACTCTTCGTACCTCGCCGGTTTTGGGATCTCGAACAATTTTTCCATTTGCATCACGCAAGTATCTCTCTCGCAGGACATTAGGTTTTCCGAATACTGCCTCAAGCTTCCCTCCAACACGCGCTTCCCGAGCGGTCCCGCTAACCTTGTTGGGGATACAAGCCCACCCCCAAGGATCAATCCAACCAATCGGATTCGGCGAGTAACTTCCCAAGTTAATTCCGCCCTCCAACCCAATCGGGTCCGGGCTGATGAACCTCCCAATATCCGCATCGTAGTACCGGAACGTGTTGTAGTGCAGCCCCGTCTCACGGTCCAGGTATTGGCCCTGGAAGCGCAGGTTCTGTTCTTGTCGGTCTCCCCGTGGGATATCCCCTTCCGTCTGCCCCTGCACTTTGGCTCCGTGCAGGCGTCTCGCTTCCCAGCGTTCTTCTACCGTGCCGCCCCAGGTCTTGTACTGGGCTTGCCAGATGATCTGGCCTTGGGCGTTGCTTAGCTCTTCGGGCAGGCCTACTTGGTCGGTGTGGAAGCAGTACACCTCGCACAGCTTGGAGGTTGCGCTGGGGCCGTCGGTGCCGGTGTTTTCCGCTGTTTCTTTGGGGTTGAGCGCTTGCCAGTATTCGGCTTCCAATGCATCGTTGGCCGGTTGCTGGGAATAGTTTGGGTGTTTTTGGCCCCCAGCGCTTTGCTGGTCTGCGCTGGCAGCTATGGTTTTTGATGTTCTCGGCTGCTGCGCATCTTGGGTGGTGCCCAGCCCGCCCTGCTCGGTTCTTTCTCCATCCGCATCCAGGCGCGCCAGCGGTACATAGCTGTCGGGCTCGTACACGTAGCTAATGGCGGCGCTGCCTCGTCGCTCTTCGATGAGGCGCATGCCTTCCCAGATGAAGACTGTGGTGCCAAAGCTGTCGTGTTTGGCAATCCGCCGGCCTATGGCGTCGTAGTCGAACCGGGTGGTCTGCGTCGTCTCGTGCTCGGTGTCGGGGCGCCGGGTCGTGGTGACTGCCGTAAGGCGACTTTCTTCGTCCCATTCGAATGTCTGTGCGGTGTGCTTGCCGCTGAGTTTTTGGATCAGCCTGCCGTGGCCGTCGTAGGCGTAGCGTTTGTCTTCGTACACCCGCACGAGGTTGTCGCGCACGTAGCCTTCTTGCAGGTGCTGGGTGCGTTGGGCCAGTTCGGCTTGGCGGTGGCTGTCCAGGATGTTGCCGGCGGGGTCGTACTGGAAGCGCTCGTTGTTGGCCGCGGCTGGCTGGGCTTGGCGGTGGGCCTGGTCCGCACCAAAGAGCTGGCGCACGGTGTGTTCGATGCGCCCGGTTGCGTCGTATTGGTGGGCTATGTCGCCGTGCAGGCTGTGACGGCTTTGGCGCAGCTCGCCCACCTTGTCGTAGGCGTAGGCTTTCATCAAGCCGTCAAAGGGGTTTTGCTCGGGCGTGCCTGCGCTGAGCACGGCGCGCTGCCAGTGGGTGTCGCTGGCCTGGTAGGGGCGGCTGCGCTGGTCTATGGGCTGGCTCCAGGCGCCTTGCCTGCGGCCCAGGGGGTCCAGTGCGTAGCGGGTTTGCACCTGGCCCTGGGTGCGGTGGGTTTCGCGGTGCAGGGCGTCGCGTTCGATGTCGCTGATGAGCTGGTGCACGGCCAGGGCGTCAGGGCCTTGGGTGTTGTTTTGGGTGTCGCGCTGGCTGTAGTTGATTTGGTGCAGGTGGCCCGAGCCGTAGTGCAGGTAGTTCAGCGCTCTTTGCAGGTGGGGCTGGCCTGGCAAGCTCGGCAGCTGGGTTTGCGTGCGGTTGCCCAGGGCATCGTGGCTGTGCCGCAGGGTGTGGCTTTGGCCGGTGGTTTCGTCCGTAGCGGTTTCTTCGATGAGGTTGCCAACCTTGTCGTAGGCAAAGGTGCTGGTGTGCAGGGGCTTGAGCCTGCCGTCTGCCTGCACTGCCAGCTTTTGGGCGCGCACGAGCTGGTCTAACGGGTCGTAGGCGTAGTGGTAGTGGTGGGCGGCGGTGCGTTTTTCGACCAGGCGCCCGGCTGCGTCGCGGACAAGCTCGGTGCGCAGGGGCTGGTTTTGCGGTTCACCGCTGGGAAGGCCTGCGGCAAGGTCGCCCGCGCCGGGGTGGTGGGTTACTGCAATGGGCCAGCCGTTGGCGTCGTATTCCACCGTGACGCGCTGGCCGCCCACGCGGGTTTCTTCGACCATGCGGTCGGCCGCGTCGTATTGGAAGCCGAAGTGCTGGCCGTTTTCGTTGACGAGGGTGCGAAGGCGCCTTGCTGTGTCGTAGCCCAGCTGGATGTTCACAACAACTGGACCGTAAGTTTAGCTCCAGCCTGCAACATCCTTATTATCCGTTATAGCCTAAAAACCGAGAGGTTAGGAAATACATAATCAAATTCGAGAAAATCAGTGAGAACTTCGAAATCGTCTAGACCGCTCGGCAACGGAAGCCCGATGCCGTTGATGCCATCAACAATAACGCATCCACCCCACGCGACCTGAGTTCTTGAATTTTCAACAACTTCAGCAACTGTCATTCCAGCCCACAATTTTCCAGAAAATCTATGCGGATACCCAACACCACACATGACAGAATAAATCAATCTATTTTTATCATATCCCAATATAATTAAATCATCGTTAAATTTCACAACTCCGTCGCCAACTTTCACATCGTAATGCAGAGAGAAGCGCTCGACAGCAAAGTCCACCTTCTCATCCAGACAAACTCCACCCAAGGACTTGCCTGGAATAATTTCATCATTCAACCACATAAATATCCTAATTTGGCATGTTTTTCAGCTGCCCATCCACATAGACCGGACTATCTTTAATTTTGTCATACCGACTGAACCCGCCATGTCCTATTCTCCCCTGCACCTCTCCGTCACGATACACTTTCCAGTAATCAGATTTATGCACAGCATTGGGGCCGCCTGGGTGATAATCGAGCACATCAACCTTCCCATTTTTATTTGTTCGAGTATATCTAGTATGCGGCGTAGCATTAGCAGGCTGCTGAAATACTGGTTTGCCCATCGGCAGCCAAGAACATCGACCGCGTAAAACGGCCTACAAGCGATTATTTCGAACCCGGTAAGGGGTGAGGCACCCTCAAAGCCGTCATTTTTTGAGTTCTCCAGCAGTATTTCAGCAGCCTGTTAGGGGTATGTTTAGTTCTACGGACGCCTTGTCCACAGTCCCGCGCCCATCCCCATGGATCAATCCAGCTGATAGGGTTGGGTGCGTACTGGTGCAGATTCAGCCCACCCAGCAGCCCAATCGGATCCGGCGTAGTAAATGTCCCCAAGTCCGCGTCGTAGTACCGGAACGTGTTGTCGTGCAGCCCCGTCTCCCTGTCCAGGTACTGCCCCTGCATCCGCAGGTTCTGCTGAATCTGCACGGTCTGGCTCGCTGATTGCTGCTCCAGCCGCTGAACAGGTCTTCCCGCCTCGTCGTAGCTCTGCCATTCCTCCCGCACCGTGCTGCCCCACGTGCTGTACTGCGCTGTCCACACCAGGTGGCCGTTGTTGTCACTCAGTTCTTCCGGCAGGCCGTTGGGCTGGGTGTGGAAGTAATAGACCTGCGCTGTCTGCGTGGCTGCTGTCTTGGCGTGCGCCGTTGCCGGGGTGTTGGTTGAGCCGTCGTTGGCTGCAGCCCCTGCATTGAACCGGTCACTCCAGCCTGGGTTGGTCGTGGGGATGCTGGCCTGTTTGCCTTCGCTGGCGTCTCCGCCTGCGCTCAGCGCATGTGCTGCGGCGGGGTGGGGTTCTACGCTGCCGCTTCCATCAATGCGCGCCAGGGGCACGTAGCTGTCCGGCTCGTAGATGTAGGTGCTGGTGTGCTGGCCCCTGCTTTCCTGCAGCAGCCGCATGCCTTCCCAGGTGAACACGGTGGTGCCAAAGCTCCTGTCTTGGCGACGCGCCTGCCTGTCACATCCCGGACGATCGTATGGTCGCTTGTGAAACAGATGCGGGTGCGTCTAGTACAAGTCCTTCATTACCTGCATCGGCGTGTTGCTTTTGAGCGCTGACCGCGGCAACTGGTGGTTGTAGCGGTAGTGCTGCTCGGTGTGGCTGCAGAATTTTGGTTCAGGTTACCGACTAATTTATATCGCTTATAGCTTCGGGAAATTTGTAAACACCTGAACCTGTTCAACCGGACATTCAAAATATCCCCATTTACTCCAATTGGCCCTCAACCATTCAACGTTTACCCCCCCCCCGTTTTCACCAAAAACATAAGACTCATCAGGCAAAATTACAAAAATCAATCCCGCCTTATATCCAGATATAACCATTAACGCATACTCCCGCCTACCATTGAAGGGAAGTTCTACGATCATGAAGTCGACAATTTCCTCATAGGGATAGCTCCCGAAACATCTCAATACAGCTCCACGCTCCAAGTCAGAATCTAAGTTTATTAATTTTTGCATAATTTCATCTGCATTTTAAATTATGACGGCCAGAACCATCCGCTGGCTTTGTATTTTTACCATCAATATCATATTCCCCCATGTGCCTCCCACGACTATCGGTGTGTTCGATTCGTCCATGCTGTGTATCCGCCGCTCTGTAAGAGCCATCTTTTGTACGGTACACATCCCTTCCATTAGTTTGACTCATTTTTTGATCATATTCCCAACCATTTCTGCGCGCCACTTTTTCTATTTTTCCACGAACGGCTCCCACTCTTTCAGATGCAGGCATACGTGAAATTCTGGACTCGAAATCGGCAGCCGTTTCTGGCTTCGCATTCCACCCCCAAGGATCAATCCAAGAGATCGGGTTGGGCGCATATTGGTGAAGATTCAATCCACCCAACAGCCCAATCGGATCCGGCGTCGTAAACGCCCCCAAGTCCGCGTCGTAGTACCGGAACGTGTTGTAGTGCAGCCCCGTCTCTCTGTCCAGGTACTGCCCCTGCATCCGCAGGTTCTGCTGAATCTGCACGGTCTGGCTCGGTGATTGCTGCTCCAGCCGCTGAACAGGTCTTCCCGCCTCGTCGTAGCTCTGCCATTCCTCCCGCACCGTGCTGCCCCACGTGCTGTATTGCGCTGTCCACACCAGGTGGCCGTTGTTGTCGCTGAGCTCTTCCGGCAGGCCGTTGGGCTGGGTGTGGAAGTAATAGACCTGCGCTGTCTGCGTGGCTGTGGCTGCTGTCTTGGCCTGCGCCGTTGCCGGGGTGTTGGTTGAGCCGTCGTTGGCTGCAGCCCCTGCATTGAACCGGTCACTCCAGCCTGGGTTGGTCGTGGGGATGCTGGCCTGTTTGCCTTCGCTGGCGTCTCCGCCTGCGCTCAGCGCATGTGCTGCGGCTGGGTGGGGTTCTACGCTGCCGCTTCCATCAATGCGCGCCAGGGGCACGTAGCTGTCCGGCTCGTAGATGTAGGTGCTGGTGTGCTGGCCCCTGCTTTCCTGCAGCAGCCGCATGCCTTCCCAAGTGAACACGGTGGTGCCGAAGCTGTCTGTCTTGGCGATGCGCCTGCCCAAGGCGTCGTATTGGTAGCTGAAGACCTGGCTTTTGGGTTGGCCGTCTTTGCCTGCGCGCACTACCGCCACCTGGGTCAGTTGGTGATGGTGGTTGTAGCGGTAGTGCTGTTCGGTGTGGCTGCCTATGCGTTTTCTGATCAGGCGGCCAAAGCCGTCGTAGTCGTAGCGCTTGTCCTGCAGCACTTTGACGCGGTTGTATTGCACCCAGCCTCGGCCCTGGGTGCTGAGGTTGCTTTCTTCCAGAGCGCTGATGCGGTTGCCTGCCAGGTCGTAGTGGAAGTGTTCGCTGCGCTCGGGCTGGGTCGCCAGCGTGTGGGTGATACGGCCGGCCTGGTCGTATTGGTGGCGGGTTTGGCCTTGCTGGCTGTGCTCTACGCTGGTGAGTTCGCCGTTCTTGTCGTAACCGTAGCGTTTGAGCAGGGTGTCTTCGGGGTTGCGGTGCTGCAGACGTTGGGTCCAGTCTGCGCTTTGGGGGCTCCAAGCGGCGCTGGAGTTTTGGTCGTTGCCGATACCGTGGCCCACGCGCAGCATGGCAGGGCGCACCCAGGTGGCCGCTTTGCGGCCGACGGGGTCGTAGGCAAAGCGGCTGGCCAAGCGGCCTTGCGTGCGCAGGACTTCGCGGTGCAGGTCGTCGCGTTCGATGTCGGCCAGCACGGCGCCGTCCAGGTTGATCTGGTGGAGGTGGCCGCTGCCGTAGTACAGGTGGTTGAGGGTGCGGCCGTCGGGCAATTGGGTTGCGGTACGGTTGCCCAAGGCGTCGTATTGGTACTGCAACGTGCTGCTGTGCAGGCGGCCTTGCACCGCGTGCTCGGCCTCTTCCTTCAGCACCTGGCCCAATGCGTCGTACTGCCATGTCTGGCGGGATTGCAGCTCACCCTGTGCGCTGAATTGCTGGGCTTGCAAGATGTGGCCGGTGGGGCCGTAGCTGTATGCCAAGCGCGCTTGCAGCACGGGCGGGGCGGCATGGGGCGTTCCGGTCGCGACGCCGGGGGTGAAGATGTTTTTCTCTATGAGCTGGCCGGCCGCATCGCGCACCAGTTGGGTGTGTATGGGCTGCACCTCGCTGAGGCCAGGCACCGCGTCGCCCTGCCCCATGGGCATGGGGTGCTCGGTGACGCCGGTGACCTGGCCCGCAGCGTCGTAGTACAGCACCTGGCGTGTGCCATCGATGCGGGTCTCTGTAACCAGGCGGTCGGCTGCGTCGTAGGTGAACTGGTAGGCCTGGCGGTTTTCGTTGATCAGGGCAGACAGGCGCCTTGCTGTGTCGTAGCCCAGCTGAATGTTGCTGCTCAGGCTGCCTACGGTTTTGCTGCGGCCGGTGAGATGGCCGCGCTGGTTATAGCTGTAGCTGGTACTGTGACCCAGCGCGTCAACGGCCAGGACGCATTGGCCCGCAGCGTCGTAACTGTATCGGTACTCGGCTCCATCGGGCAGTGTCAGCCTCAATAGCCGGCCTTTTGGGTCATGCTGCAGCGCGGTGCGATGCCCCATGGCGTCAATCTCGCACTCGAGAAAGCCGTACTTGTCATACTCAAAGCGGGTCGTCTTGCCGCTGCAATCGGTGTACTCGGTCAGCAGCGACCGGCTGTCCCAACGAAGCTGCTTGCGTCCTCCATTTGCGTCGGTTATCACCACAGGCACGCCCTGGGGATTGTTCGCGTATTGGGTGATGCTCCCCTGAGGATCAATCTCAGCCGTTAGGTTGCCAGCATCGTCATATCGGTAAGTCCAAGCAGCCCCGGCAGCGTCCGATGTCGAGATCAGCAGGCTTGCGGGTGCTGGGCTCCAGCGCCATCTTTGGACACGTCCCAAGGGGTCGGTCTCCGCAACTAGATTGCCCGCGTCGTCATAGCTGTAAGTGGTAGTGCGACCCAAAGGGTCCACATGGCTCAGCAGATGCTTGGTCTCACTCCAGGTCTGAACCGTCACTGAACCCAAAGCGTCCGCGTGGCGCGTAAGTTCATAGTCGCTGTTCCATTCCCACTGAAGAGTCCGCGATAAAGAATCCTTTGCGGTCGTTGTTCCACCACCGCCTGCATGGAACTGGTAGGTGAACACGTATTCTTCGCCATCGTCGGTCCAGTGCCGCACGACGCGAGCATGCGGTCCGTGACGGGTGCCCATCGGATGCCCGAACTCAGCCCACTCGTAGTAGCACGTCAGGCCCGTGGGTAGCTGGTGGCTCACCAACCTGCCGCCGGCATAGGCGAACCTGCGGCTGATTTGCCCTGAGCGGTCTTGCACCTGCGCCAAACCACCGGAGCTGTCATGCTCATAACGCACCAGCACGTGCGGCGTTTCTCCTTCTGCGCCGCCGCGAAGAACCACTTGCCGCAGTCGATTCGTACCGTCCGCATACTGCAGCTCTAACAGGCGCCCCGCACTATCGGCCATGTGCGTAAAACGCCCCATGTCGTCGTAGCGCAGGGAGTGGTAGTTTCCGTTGTGATCTTCCACCCGCAGCAGACTGAGAACCCGTGGACGCCCGGGGTGGACTTGTGCAAACCATTGGTATCGCCCATCAGCGGTAACCACAACATATTCGCCGCCGGGCGTGCGTTGCACTCCAATGCCCTCGGCCACACTGAACGTACCCTCTCCAGGCACGGGCGCATCGAAGGTGATATCCCGACCATCTGCGTCAAAAAAAACCACCTGCTCCTGCCCCTGGGCTCCATGGCCAAGGTGCAGTTCCATGGAGTACGGGGTACTCCATCCCTCGCCAAGCATGCCCCCAGGGCGCAGATCAAGGCTGTTGTAAACACGCTGCCACACCACAGGAAGCGCACCTGGCAAAACGAAGTCGAGGTCCTCTTCACCCGCCAACAACTTGGCGCCCGTAGCGACATGAACGGGGTTGCTCAGGATTGCTGGTATCGCCATGGCTGCGCCGACTGCGGCCTGTCCAGCCTTTATCAGACAGTCGGCGCTCTTGATCAGAGCCTTCGGGTCTTTCACCAAGTTCCAAAGACATTTGGCGTTCTGGCGCAGGTTACGCAGTTGCACCACAAACAATGCTGCCTGCAGGAGCGGATTCACCTCGCTATCGAACTCGCGGACGGTCTCCGGTTCTCCTCCGATAAAAACGTTGGGAGAGCCCTCATGAATGGTTGCTCCGCACACCACCTTGTCACCCTTGCGAGCGGCCAGTGCCGCGTTGATGACGGTTTTTTTAGGCCCTACAGCCGCGCCCTGAGCAATCAAGTTGACGGGAGTGACCGTGTGTTTGCCGCAGACCACCTCATCGAGAGGTACAGCGTTGGTTGCTCTGGCCGCCGGTATGCTGTTGACAAAGACATCAGCAGAGCCTGTGGCAATCTCCCCGGTAACCTCCCAGGTTTCGGGTACCAACCAATCCGCAATTTCTTCGCCAATGGAGCCCCCCGCGTATGCAACGGCAGCAGATGCCAACGCGCCTGTCAGTACTACTGCACCCGCAAGAATCGGTGCGGCAAGCCCACCAGTGGCGACGGTGCCCACTGCCGCCAAACCCGCTGTAACGCCCGCTGCAATCGTGCCAGCGCACAGTGCGCCCAATACAGCCGCGCCAGCAGCGATACCCACGACTTTGGCCAAAAGACGCGCATTGGCATTGCTATGCGCAATCGGATCGCCCAAGCGGGCAGCGGGTGGGTACTGACTCATGGGAAAAGCGCCACTGAACAAACGCAGCTCGACAAGAAGTCTGGCTGGAAGGGGTTTCTAAAGGGCGGGCCTGCTACAAACCAGCAGAACTCCGCTGCACCTGGAAGGGCCGAGGACAGCACGAAAGCCGCGTGGTCAGCACTAGGTGCGCGGCTGAAAGCTGGCACAAATTGACGCCCACTGCTTCTTCTGCGTCTCTGTGATGGGGACGGTCGAGGCTCCTGTCATCACAAGGACTCGTACACGATCTGGCAGGAGCCATGTGCGTTGCCGCTGATAGATGGTTTGCCCGTTTTGCTTGAACTGCTGAGCCAGTTCAACAGCCGTCGTTTCAGCGCTGTCTTGAGACTTCTGCACATGGCGCTCACCGATTCGGTAGTCGCTCACCTGCAAAGTCACAGCTTTGATCTGCCGCTCTACGAATTGATCAAACGTTTCACCGGCCTCCAGGCGATCGCGGGTCATGATCAGACTCAAATTGAGTCCGCTGCTCCCTGTCAGCAGCATGTTCATGCTGTTGTCCTGGATGCCACCCGGCAAGGTAAATGAGCCTTCGTTGATATGAAACTGCATAAATTGCTTAAAAATTAGTTGGTCAGCAGCGTTCAGCAAAAGGCATCGCCTAGCAGTTGAGCTGGATGGGCGCGCCATGCACGTCCAGCAACTCACTGAGCTTGATCAAGCCGTTCTTGCCCTTGATCACCACCTCACCCTTGTCGGTGAGCTTGAGTGACGCAACGCCTTCGCCCTCGCCAATCGTCAGCGTGATGCTCTCGCCCGCCTGCAGGCGGATGTGCTTGGCTGCCTTGACGAGGACCGAGTCCTTGGTGGCCTGGATGTTGACGTTCTGGTCACCAACGACAGTGGCTGTGTCTTGCTTGGAGGCGAGCGTGATGTTTTGCTGCGCCGTGAGGTTCATGTTGCCCGTCTGTGCCTCAGAGGCAACGTCACCTTTAGCCACCGTATTGCGCTGCCCGCCTTCCGACACGTGGGTGAGCATGCCGCCTTTCGCAAGCTGCGTGAGTTGTGCCCCCGTGGACAAGGTGATGTGCTCCTTGGCATGCATGGATGCACTTTGCCCGGAGCTGATCACGATTGGCTTCGGGCTGATCATCGAGTGACCCTCAGGGCTCACGATGGAAACCACGGGCTTGCTGATGTCCTTGGAGAGCTCGCGCAGTGCCTGCGACTGCGGCATGGCTGGGTCGGTGTTGGTGGGCATCAGCGTCTCGGCGCCTGCGCCACCTCCGGCCCCGCCGCCGCCTGCAAGCGCAGCAATGGCGGCTGCCGCTTTCGACAACGTGGCCATGGCTGCCTTGCCGCCTGTCATTGCAGCAATACCGGAGCTCAGCTCCATCATGTGCGAGGTCTTGAGGCCGTTGATGGCTTCGATGGCACTGTTCATGGCGGCCACGGCCTCGCCTGCTTCTTCCATCAACGCGGCCGTGTTGGCGAGGCCTTCGCCCAGGCCGTCAAACCCATCCGGGTTGTCATGCGCCACCTTCTGCTTGAAGTCTTGCGTATAGGTCGTGATCAACAACCCCTTGTCTGCCCGAATCGCTCCCCACTCATTCGTGCGCAGCTCAAAGCCATAGCTGCGCTTGGCCTCGCTGCTCTGGTTCATGAGGTAGCCCATGTGCAAGTGCGTATTGCCATGGTCAGTAGAGAGCTCAATGTGCTCGATGCCCTTTTGGTCCTCAAACCGCAGCATGTGTTTGCCGCCGCCGCCCTTGCTCCAGTTGGTCTGAAAGCCGGACTGCGTCTTGTGCTTGGGCAGTTCCCATGGCGGCATCTGGTCGGCGTTGTAGACGCGGCCGGTGATGATGGGGTAGTCGGGGTCGCCGTTCAGAAAGTCCACGATGACTTCCTGCCCGATGCGGGGCGTGAAGATGCCGCCGTAGCGCGCCCCAGCCCAGGGGTGGGACACGCGGATCCAGCAGCTGGAGTTTTCGTCCATGGCGCCGATGCGGTCCCAGTGGAACTGGACCTTCACCCGGCCGTATTTGTCGGTCCAGATTTCTTCGCCGGGCGGGCCCACCACCACAGCCGTCTGTGGCCCCAGGCTGCGGGGTTTGGGCGTGACTCGGGGCGGGGTGAAGGGCAGGCTGGTGGGCTGGGCCTTGAGCACAAAGCGCTGGATGGAGCCCACCTCTTCCTTGGTGGTTTTGGGCGTGGGCTTGGCCACGCTGCTGACCTCGGGGTTCTCCTGGAAGTGGTACTGCACCGCCGTGATGAGGTACTGCTGGTTCTGGTCGCCGCGGGGGTAGTTCTCCAGGTTGAAGGTGTAGCCGGGCGCCAGCGCGCGGCAGCTTGACTTGCCCTGCACCGCGCTCTGGCGGGTGAGGTTTTCTTGCAGCCGCACCTTTACATAGGTTTCACCGTCGGCATATTCGGTGTAGCCGCCCGGCCATTCGTAGACTTCGTAGCTGTCGTGCGCGTGGCCGGGTGGGTCTTTGCGCATATTCGACAAATCGGCCTTGGGCTTCTTGAAGTCATAGTCGTCATTAAAGTGTCTGGCCGACTTGATTTCTTCTGCCAATTCCCATGCGTAGACACATTCGCGGTCGGCAATGGCGGCCTTTTCAGGCGGGTAGAAGGGGATGGATGCCGCGCCGGGCAGAGGGCTGTGAGACGCGACAATATCGTCCGCCAGCGTCAGCACGTGCTGGCCGGCTGAGTGCTGGTGGTAATAATAAATACCCTCATGCTCCATGAGGCGCGACACAAACTGGCAGTCGCTTTCGTTGTATTGAACGCAATAATCCCAGGTGCGATAGCTGCGGTTGAGTTTTTTATCCAGCGGATAACCGTATTTACCCAAAACCTCTTCAATGATTTCTGGAACGGTTTTGTTCTGGAATACCTTGAAATCGGTTTTGCGCGTGGCAAGCCACAGCCATGGGCTCAGGCGCGCCCGGTACGAATACATGCGGTGGTCCTGCCCCTGCATGCCAAAGCGGGTGACGATGCCGTCGATGTAGCGCGTGCCGCCGCCCTCGGTTTCCACCACGATGGTGGCGCTTTTGCCCAACAGCGCCTTGGGATCGATGCTTTTGCTTTCGCTGAGCAGGTCCACATCGAGCGTGAACAGCTGGCTGATCTCTTCGCTGCCCTGGAGTTGCCTGAATTTGAGCTGGTCGCCCAGGGGGGTTTGAATGGTGACGCGACGTTTCATGTGCTGCTGACTGTCCGGCCGGTTGGTGCAAAGTGGAGCGCATGATAGCGGCGGCCCGGGTATTTTCTGTTGACAGTCAGCGCGATTAATTCAGCAAAATTACCGCAAAAAGTAACATCGGTTACCAATACCGCTGATTGGAGACGCTTTGCAACAACGTGTGAATATCGAGCGATTTATGGGTTATGAGCGTGCGCTCAGCCAATAACCGGTGAGTGCGTAATAGCGATCACGCCCAGGACATGACGCTCAGGTAACCTCCCAAGGCCACAAACCAGCGTCACGGCCAATGCCAGCGCAGCCCGGTTCAAAAAACGCGAAACATCCACGGCCATTGGGCCGAGCAAGGGCCGAGCCTCGTTGAGTTCTGCGGTGGTCGCAGCGCCAAGCAAGGCGCCGGCCGCAACCAAACCGACGGCAATCAGAGAACGTGTCACTGGCAGCGTCCTTGCCCCAGCACATCACGGGAAAGAGGAAACTGGAAATTGGTGGGATTCATGGAACGGCCGCCATCAGGGGGCCGCTGGCGGTGTACGCGCCGCCTCCCCTTCCGGCCCGCAGTCCGCCATCTCCGCCTCCACCTTGCGCAGCAGGTCGGCCAGGGTCTTGCCGGGCTCGGACTGGAAGTGTTCTTCCAGCACCACCAGGTCCACGATGCGGTCGATGCGAAAGCCCCGGAAGTCGCCCCGCAGTTCGCACCAGGCCGACAGGGTCCAGACCTTGCCCCAGTAAAAGCAGCCCAGAGGCCGCAGGCGGCGCTGGGTGGGGCGGCCCTGCACGTCAGCGTAATCAATGTGCACCATGTTGCGCGTGTGCACGGCCTCGCGCAGGGCCTGCAGGGTGGTGAGCGCGCGGGGGCCCAGGCCCACGGCGGGGGCGTAGAGCGCCTGCGCCTCGGCGGCCACGCGGGCGGCGGGGGGCAGCACGGACAGTATCTTGCCCAGGGCGCCTTCCACCTCGCGCGCCAGGCCGGTGTCCAGCCAGGCCTGGGCCAGGCGGGCGGCGGCGACCAGCGCGTTGGCCTCGCCCTGGCTGAACATGAGGGGCGGCAGGTCGAAGCCGGCGCCCAGGCGGTAGCCCACGCCGGCCTCGCCTTCGATGGGCACGCCCTGGTGCTGCAGGTCGGCCACGTCGCGGTAGATGGTGCGAGCCGACACCTCCAGCCGCTCGGCCAGGAAGGCGGCTGTGGACAGGCGCCGCCCGCGGATGAGCTGCACGATCTGGAACAGGCGGTCAGCGCGGCGCATGGTGGGGAGGTGAGACTTTTGGTGTTTTTTGGCCCCAGCGCTTGTCCATCAAGCGCTGGCAGCTATCATTTTTGCATGAGTTGCCTGCTGTGCACAGGGGGGCTCCGTGGTGGCTGCGCTTTGCTGCATGCAACAGCTCGCATCGCCCACGATGCCGATGTGAATGGCCACCTGGTCGGGGCCGCTGTAGGCCTCGAAATCAGTGCCAAACCGCCGCTGCACCTGGGGATTGCGCGCAAAGTAGGCCCAGATGGCGCCCCAGGTGTCGATCACCATCTGCGGCATGGGGCCCGCGCCGGTGAACACCAGGTAGGTGCCGGCCAACACGGGCGTTATGCGGATCTTTTCGCCGCCCGCATCGCCCCCCGCGCCTGAGTTCGCGCCAGGGTCGGTGGCCACGCCCACGGTGACGTCGAAAGCGCCGTGGGCGTCGGACTCGTACGCGCTGTAGACGCCGAAGAGGCGCCCGTCATGGCCGGCGGCGGGCAGGTGGCGCTCCCAACTCTGGCTGAAAAACCGGTCCCACAGAGAGCCGATGCGGGCGGTGGCGGGGTCGTTCTCGTCGCTGTTGCGGGTGCGCACAGACAGGCCGGTGACCTGGAAAGCGTCGATGTGAACAGTGTGGGGGCCGGAAGCGGGGTCGGCAGCAAGTTGGGCCGGGGGGAAGGCAGTGGCGGTAGACGTTTGCATGGGCGTTTCGCTTTCTCTCTCTGTTTGGGGGAACGGGAGAGGGATGCTCGCGCCGTGCTGCTGACAACCTGGTGTCAGCAGCACGGCACGGCTTGCGCGGTGTCGCCTGTGGCCCACACGTCCCGCAGGGCAGCGGGTGCTGGGCTACTGGGCGGGTTCGGTGGTTGCAGCAGCCGCTGCCTGCGCTTGCGCAGCCTGGCGCCGGCGTGCGCGCTCGAGCTGCTGGCCCACGGTGCGGGCCACCATGCCGTACATGTCGGCAAAGGCTTCCAGCGTCTGGCCGCTGGCTTCAAAGGCGCGCAGCAGGGCTTCGTCCTTGGCGTTGCGGGCAGACCATTCGGCAAAGGCCTCCTCCAGGAGGGCGTTGGCGGCGTCGTCGCGGCCGTGCACAAGCTCGGTGTACGCCTCGCGCGTGAGGCCCGAGGCTTCAAACGCCGCGATCATGCGGTTGCGCAGCTTGGGCAGCAGGTCTTCCGTGCTGCGGGCTTTGCGGCGGCGATAGACCTCCAGCAGCGCGTGGTGCACGTGTTCGGGCGCCATGTCTTCCACTGGCTCGCCTTGCAGGTCGTGGCGCTTGTCACCCGCGGCCACGCTTTGCAGGTAGCGGGTGGAGCGGGTGTGCAGGCCCAGCGCCACCTTCAGCGCATCACGCTCGAAGACGTCCGGGTGGGCGGCCAGCAGGTCTTGAAAGATGCCCCGCTTGAGCGGGCGGAACACCGCGCCGAACAGGTGCGGGTAAAAGCCGGCAAGTTGCTCCAGAACAGGGTGCGGCGCCTTGGACTGCGACGGGGCGGCACCGGCCGCAGGGCCCGCCTTGGCGCCGTTGCCCGCCTCGTGCGCCGGCTTGCGCCGACCGCCTCGGCGTGCACGGGGATCACGGGGAGCACCGGCAGCAGCAATAGCATCCGAAGATGCGGGAGCGGGATCAGAAGCGGGGGAGGCAGGCGAAGAATCGACGGACATGGTCTAGGCAATCAAGCGGCAGGCGCTGCTGCAGGGCGGGAAGGACAATCCCGGATCATCCCAGATTTCCGTTCAGGCCCGGGCAAGCCCCCCTCCCGGCTGATCGCATGCGGGGTGCACACACTTCGTCACACTCGCTTACCATTCTGGCCATGCCCCCCTCTGTGCACCTCCCCGCAGACCCCCTGGCGCGCTGCATCGGGTGGCGCAGGTTCTGCGCCATCCTGGCCCTGGCAGGTAGTGCGGCATGGTTGACGGCCTGCGGCCCGCGCTACGACCCGCCTCTTGCCGTGGGCACCAACACCTGGACGGGTTACGAGCCGCTGTACCTGGCGCGCGACCTGGGCCTGCACGACGGTCTGCCGGTGCGGCTGGTGGAGCTGGGGTCCACCACCCAGAGCATGGATGCGCTGCGCACGGGGCAGTTGGGCATGGCCGGTTTGACACTGGACGAAGCCCTGACGCTGGCCCAGGAGGGAATTGCGCTGAAAGTGGTGTGGGTGATGGATGTATCCAGCGGTGCCGACGCACTGGTGGTGCGCCCTGGCCTGGCCGACCTGAGCGACCTGCGCGGCAGCAAGGTGGGTGTGGAGCAGACCGCCGTTGGAGCCTACATGCTGCAGGCGGCCCTGCGCAAGGCGGGGCTCGCATCCGCGGACATCACCGTCGTGCCCCTGCCGATGGATGAACACCTCTCGGCCTGGCGCGATGGGCGGGTGGATGCGCTGGTGACGTTTGACCCGGTGCTGCAGGTGCTGCGCGGAAGCGGTGCCAAGGTCCTGTTCGACAGCCGAGAGATACCCGGAGAAATCGTGGACGTGCTGGTGGCGCGCAAGGAGGCTCTGGACTGCTGTTCGCAACACATTGCACAGCTGCTGCAAGCCCACCAGCGTGCACTGGGGCACCTGGCCACTGCCCGGGAAGACGCGCTGCAGCGCATGACACCGCGCCTGGGCCTGACGCCTGCCGAGATGGATGCGGCACTGGGTGGCATCGAGCTGCCCGACGCAGCCGCCAACCGCACCTTGCTGAGCGGGCCCGAGGCCCGGCTGGCCAAGTCAGCGCAGCGCCTGGCTGCCAACATGCGTGAACAGGGCCTGCTGCACCGCGCTGTGGATGCGGCGTCGCTCATTGACGACCGCTTTGTGCGCGGCAACACCCGATGAGCGCGCCCCAGAGCACCTTGCGCCCTGTGCGCCCTGTGCGCGTTTTCAGGTTGCGGTTGTGGCTGCCGCTGTCACTGGTTCTGGCCAGCGCGGTCGTGTTTGCAATGTTCGTGGTGGCACAGCGGCACCGCTACACCCGCGAGCTGGAGCACTTTGCCAACAGCACGGCGCATGCAGAACTGCTGGAAACCCAAAGGGCGCTGGAAACCGTACTGCGCCGCGGCGATGGCAGCGGCACCGAGGGCGTGGTGTCACATCTGGGGCTGAACCCGGTGATCGCGTACGCGGCGCTCCTGGGCCCCGATGGCAAGGTGGTGGCAGCCACCCGATTTGCCTGGAAAGGCCAGCCAGCCGCCGGCCTGGTGCCGGGTTTCACCGAAGAATCGGCCCGCCAGGTGCGCGAGGCCCAGCGGGAGTTCTTGAGCCTGGATCGCGCCCAGTTGCGGCTGACCGCACTGGCGCCCGTCACCCTGGCATTGCAGCCCGGTGAAATGCGTGCCACGCGACAGGGACTGCTGTGGATTGACTACGACCTGCGCCCGGTGGCCGCCCAGACCTGGGGTCAGATCCACCGGCAAGGCCTGGCGCTCGCAGCGGCCGTTTTGCTGGCCGCACTGGGTCTTCTGGAACTGGCACGGCAGGGCAGGGCATCTTGCGGCCGGTGGCGGCATTGCGCGTCGGCATGCAGCGCATCGGCGCTGGCGACTATACCGATCTACCCCAGTGGCGCGGCCAGGGTGAATTCGGTGAGCTGGGGCACGCCATGGAACGCATGGCGGCCGAAATCCAGGCGCGCAACACGGCACTGGCCGAGAGCGAGGCCCGCTTTCGCCAGCTGTCTGACGCTTCCTTCGAGGCGATCATCCTGCACGAGAGCGGGCGGGTCACCGATGCCAACTCTGCCGCCGAGCGGCTGATGGGCGTGGCCCCTGGCGGCCTGATTGGCACGGCCGTTCTGTCGTGGGTGGCGCCCTCGTATGTTGAAGTCATCCAGCAACGCATGGCGCATGGCGCCGAGGGCATCTGGGAGGTGGGCCTCATCGACTCCAACGGGCAGATCATCCCCTGCGAATGCAGTGTCCGCATGCAGCAGCTGGGCACACGGCAGGTGCGCGCGGTGGCTGTGCGCGACATCCGCACCCGGCTGGCGGCCGAGGCGGAAATCCGGCGGCTGGCCCATTTCGATGCACTGACCGGGCTGAGCAACCGCCGCTTTCTGCTGGAGCAAGTGGAGCAGGCACTTGCCACCGCGGGTGCGCAATCGCGCCACGCAGCTTTGGCGGCCATCAACATCGATGCTTTTCAATCAGTGAACGATTCGCTGGGGATGGCTGCGGGTGACACCGTGCTGCGCACGCTGGCGCAGCGCATGAGCGCGCTGCAGCTGCAAGGCCAGACGCTGGCCCGCGTGGATGGCGACACCTTTGCCCTGCTGCTGTGCGACCTGCCGGGCGATCTGAAGGATGCGTCGGCCGAGGCCGCACGCTGCATCGAACGAGTGCTGGCTGCGATTGCCGAGCCCGTGCAAGTGCAAGGCCATACGCTGCACCTGTCGGCCGGAGCGGGGGTGGTGATGATCCCGAATGACAGCCGTGATGCCCCCGAGCTGCTGCGCGAAGCGGAGACGGCCATGCACCGCGCCAAAAATGCAGGTGACAGCCGCGTACAGTTTTTTGCGCACGCACTGCAAGAAGCCGCCAGCGAGCGCCTCGCGTTGCGCAACGACCTGCGCCGCGCACTCCAGTCCGCCCCGGTGCCTCTGGTGCTGCACTACCAGCCGCAGCTCAACGCGCTGGGTCAACTGGTCGGCGTGGAGGCGCTGGTGCGCTGGCAAGACCCGCAGCGGGGTCTGGTGTCACCGACGCAGTTCATCCCGGACGCCGAAGCCAGTGGCCTGATCGTGCCCCTGGGCCATTGGGTGCTGGAGGAAGCTTTCGGCGCCCTGCACCGCTGGCAAACCGACCCGGCCTGCAGCAGCTGGGCCAGAGACCTCACGATGGCCGTGAACGTGAGCGCTCGCCAGTTCCGCGAGCCCGATTTCACCGGCCGCGTCGAGAACCTGGTCTCGCGCCTGGGCATCAGCGCGGCCTCGCTCGAGCTGGAACTCACCGAGAGCGTGCTGGTGGACGACCTGGAAGCGACCCTGGAGAAAATGGCCCGGTTGCGACGCCATGGCATGCGCTTTGCGCTGGACGACTTTGGCACGGGGTACTCCAGCCTGGCATACCTCAAGCGCCTGCCCATCGACGTGCTCAAGATCGACCGGTCTTTCATCATGGACATCGACGCGCCCGAACAAAGTGGCGAGGGCAAGCGCCCGGCCGTGCTGATCGACGCCATCGTGGCCATGGCCCACCAGCTGGACCTGCGCGTTCTCGCCGAAGGGGTGGAAACAGACGCCCAGCGCGACCGCCTCAGGCGCTCGGGGTGCGACCTGTTCCAGGGCTACCTCTTCAGCCGTCCCCTGCCCGAAGCCGAACTGCGCGCCTGGGCTGCCAGGCGGTGAGTGCGTTGGCCCGTCAGCCCTGGCGGGAGGAAACCAGCGCCTCGTCCAGCACCTCCACCCAGTGGCGCACGGGCGTGGCCGTGCCACTTTGCAGGTGGGTGATGCAGCCGATGTTGGCCGACAGGATGGTGTCCGGGGGCTGTTCGCCAAAGGCCTCGTTCAAATGGCCCAGTTTGCGGTCGCGCAGCTGGTACGACAGCTCGGGGTTCAGCACCGAATACGTGCCGGCGGAACCGCAGCACAGGTGCGCCTCGTTGCGGGCCACGCGCAGCCTGAAGCCGAGTTGCGCCAGATGCGCCTCCACCCCGCCGCGCAGCTTCTGGCCGTGCTGCAGGGTGCAGGGCGGGTGGTAGGCGTACAGCACGTCGGACGGCGGCACGCGGCCGCGCAGCGTGCGGGCCAGCTCGGGCAGCATGGCGGGCAGCAGCTCCGACAGGTCGCGCGTGAGGGCGCTGATGCGCTCGGCCTTGGCCGCGTATGCCGCATCGTCCTTCAGGATGTGGCCGTATTCCTTGACGGTGACGCCGCAGCCCGAGGCGTTCATGACGATGGCCTCCACCCCGCCCTGCTCCACCAGTGGCCACCACGCATCGATGTTGGCGCGCATCTCCGCCATGCCGCCTGCCTGGTCGTTGAGGTGGAACTTGACGGCGCCGCAGCACCCGGCCTTGGGCGCGATCACGGTCTGGATGCCCACCGCGTCGAGCACTCTGGCCGTGGCGGTGTTGATGTTGGGCATCATCGCGGGCTGCACGCAGCCCGCTAGCATGAGCACCTTGCGCGCATGTTCGCGTGTGGGCCAGGCGCCGGCGTCCTGGGCGGCGGGCACCTTGGCTTTCAAAGAGGCGGGCAGCAGGCCGCGCACCATTTGCCCGGCCTTCATGGCGGGGGCGAACAGCGGCGAGGGCAGGCCTTCCTTCAGCGCCCAGCGCAGGGCTTTTTCGCCCACGGGGCGGGGCACTTTTTCATCAACGATCTTGCGGCCGATGTCCACCAGGTGGCCGTACTGCACGCCGCTGGGGCAGGTGGTTTCGCAGTTGCGGCAGGTCAGGCACCGGTCCAGGTGCATCTGGGTCTTGCGGGTGGGCTCGTCGCCTTCGAGCACCTGCTTGATGAGGTAGATGCGGCCGCGCGGGCCGTCCAGCTCGTCGCCCAGCAGCTGGTAGGTGGGGCAGGTGGCGGTGCAAAAGCCGCAGTGCACGCATTTGCGCAGGATGGCTTCGGCCTCCAGGCCATCGGCGCGGGCGGCGTATTCGGGGGAGAGTTGGGTTTGCATGGGGTGCGGCCTGGACGGGTACCAAATGGGGGGAGCAAAGCAGGTTCAGCGCATGGCCGGTGGGTCGGGCGGCGGGTCCAGCGGCAGGCCCGATGCCGGCAGCTTGCGCAGCGGATGGCGCAAGCGCGCACGGTCGGCCCACAGCGGCGGCAGCGACAGGGCCAGCAGCACCAGCGCCAGCGGCACCACAAACACGAAGCCGACATGCTTGAACCCCGCCGCGCCCGCAATGCCGCCCACCAGAAACATGGCCAGCAGCCCCGCAAACAGCCGCAGCCGCGCCTGGTTGGCGCGCACCTGCGATTCGGGGGCGGTGCCGGTGCGGTTCCAGTACAGCATCTTGCCCAGCTCGATGCCCAGGTCGGTCACCACGCCGGTCATGTGGGTGGTGCGGATCTGGGACGAGGACATCTTGGTCACGGTGGCGTTCTGCAGGCCCATGATGAAAGACAGCAGCAACACGGTGGTGGGCACGGCAAACGGCGTGCGCCAGTTGAGCGTGATGGCGCCCACCAGGCCAAACACCAGCATCAGCACTGCCACCACCAGCAGCGGCAGTGCGTAGCTGCTGTGCAGCTTGCGCTGGCGCGCCCAGTTCACCATCACGGCGGTGGTGGCAGCGCCGCTCACAAACGCCAGCAGCGCCCCCACGGCGCCCAGCACCAAGGCCATGTTGCCCAGCACCAGGTTGTCGGCCAGCATGGAGACGAAGCCCGTCATGTGCGAGGTGTACAGGTGCACCACCAGATAGCCCCCGGCATTGACCGCTCCGGCATTGAAGGCCAGCAGCAGGCCAAGCACCCGGTTGCTGGCGACCGTGCGGCGGTGTCCGGTGAGGTGGCGCAAGCGTCGCATGAGATGCGTGAAAAGGGCCCGGCGGTGCGCGGCAGCCGCTGTCACCAGCCCGGCGCCATGCGGCCGGGGTTGAAAATGCCCGCCGGATCGAAGCTGCGCTTGAGCCGGGCGTGGATCTGCTCCAGCGCCGGGGATTTGAGGTCAAATTGGCCTACAGCGCTTGTCCCACTTGCGCCAGCAGCTACAAAAACAGAAGCACTTCCACCCACTGCATCGGCAGCGGCGCGCAGTGCGTCACCTGCGGATTCAGGCGCCTGCACCCAGCGCAGGGCGCCATGCCACTCCACCAGGGGCTGCGCACCGGCAGGCAGGGTCAGCACCGGCGCCGTGGCGGGCACCGACAGGCGCCACAGGGCATGGTCCGGGTGCTGGGCACGGGCGGCAAACCAGGGCAAGGTCTGCTCGCGGCAGGCTGCCCAGTCGGGGGCCACGGTGGCGTTGTCCAGCCGCGTGCCGCCCATGCTGCGGCATGCGGCCTCCACCGCCGCCACGGCGCCACGCAGGCGCACATACAGCGTGCCCGCGCCCGCCGTGCCATCGTTCACCCAGCAGCTGGCATTGAGCGGCAGGGGCTGGCCACCCCAGGCGTGCAGCTTGCGCAGCGCGTCGGCCTGGTTGCAGTCGTCAAAGCGCAAGGTGGCCTCGCCGGGCGGCACGGGCAGCACCTTGAGGCTCACTTCGGTCAGCAAGCCCAGCGTGCCCCAGGCCCCTGCCATGAGGCGCGACACGTCGTACCCGGCCACGTTTTTCATGACCTGGCCGCCAAAAGTCAGTAGCTCGGCCCGGCCGTTGAGCAGCGTGACGCCCAGCAGATAGTCACGCACCGCCCCCACGCTGGCACGCGCGGGGCCCGACAGGCCTGCGGCCACCATGCCGCCCACCGTGGCTCCCTCAGCGGGGGTCCTTGCGAAATGGGGGGGCTCGAAGGGCAGGCACTGGCCCTGCTCGGCCAGCGCGGCTTCCAGCTCGGCCAGCGGCGTGCCCGCGCGCACGGTGACCACCAGCTCGCTCGGCTCGTAGCTCAGGATGCCGCGCAGCACGCGGGTATCGAGTACGTCGCCCTGGAGCGCATGGCCCCAGAAATCCTTGGTTCCACCCCCCCGAAGGCGCAGCGGTGTCTGGTCGGCGGCAGCGGCGCGCACGCGGTCGGTGATCTGGGCAAGGGCAAGGTCCATGCCTTGCATCGTAGCGGCAGCCGTGTTCAGGGTGGCGTGGCGGGGGTGTGAATTTTTTGAACAGCGCGCGTGCAAATGGCTGAGCCCCCCCACAGACCAAAAGAAGCCCGCCGTGTGTAGCGGCGGGCCCGTTCAATCCCCAGGGGGAGCAACTCGCTGGTTCTTCTTGCGACGCTGCGGTGCCACCAGACACCGCAGCGCGTTGGGCGCAGGGCCGAGGATCAGCGGTTGTACGCTGTCTCGCCGTGCGAGGTGATGTCCAGACCTTCGCGTTCGGCTTCTTCCGAGACACGCAGGCCCACCAGCAGATCAGCGATCTTGTAGGCGATGAAGGCCACCACGCCAGACCACACGATGGTGAACAGCACGCTCTTGACCTGGATCCACACCTGGGCGCCCATGGCGAAGGTGTCGGGGGCCAGGCCGCCGGTGCCGCCCAGGCTTTGCGCGGCAAACACACCGGTCAGGATGGCACCCACGATGCCGCCCACGCCGTGCACGCCGAACACGTCAAACGCGTCGTCCACGTTCAGCAGGCGCTTGAGGCCACTCACACCCCACAGGCAGACCACACCGGAGATCAGGCCGATCACGATGGAACCCATGGGGCCCACGAACCCGGCCGCTGGCGTCACGGCCACGAGGCCCGCCACCGCACCAGAGGCCGCGCCCAGCATGGAGCCCTTGCCCTTGTGCAGCGCTTCGCCGGCGATCCAGGACAGCGTGGCGGCTGCAGTGGCCAGCACGGTGTTGATGAACGCCAGACCGGCGTTGGCGTTGGCAGCGCCGGCAGAGCCTGCGTTGAAGCCGAACCAGCCCACCCACAGCAGCGAGGCACCCACCATCGTCAGCGTCAGGCTGTGGGGCGTGAGGGCTTCCTTGCCGTAACCGATGCGCTTGCCCACCATGTACGCGCCCACCAGGCCGGCGATACCGGCGTTGATGTGCACCACGGTGCCGCCGGCAAAGTCCAGCGCGCCATCGGCTGCCAGCAGGCCGCCACCCCACACGATGTGGGCCATGGGCACGTAGCTGAAGGTGAACCACAGCACCGAGAAGATGAGCACGGCGGCGAACTTGATGCGCTCGGCAAACGAGCCCACGATCAGTGCCACGGTGATGGCGGCAAACGTGCCCTGGAACGCGATGAACACGTACTCGGGAATGGTGGCCAGCGCACCAAAAGTCTCCTGGTTCACGCCCTTGAGGAAGATCTTGTCCAGCCCGCCCAGGAACTTGCCTTCGCCCGAGAACGCCAGGCTGTAGCCATAGATGGCCCACAGCAGCGACACCAGCGAGAAGACCACGAACACCTGCATCAGCACCGACAGCATGTTCTTGCTGCGGCCCAGGCCGCCGTAGAACAGCGCGAGGCCGGGGATGGTCATGAGGATCACAAGCAGCGTGGAGGTCAGCATCCAGGCGGTGTCGCCGGAGTCGATCTTGGGCGCAGGCGCTTCAGCGGCAGCAGGCGCCTCGGCCGGAGCCGCTTGGGCAGCAACCGGGGCCGGTGCGGGTGCGGCAGCAGGAGCCTCGGCGGCGGCCGAGGCTGCCACAGCAGCTTCAGGCGCAGCGGGCGCCTGGGCCAGGGCTGCAGAGCCGAAGGACAGCAGACTGAGCCCGAGAATGAAGGAAGCAAACAGTTTTTTCATGGCGTTTCTCTTCTTGGATGGTTTGCGGCCGGGCCTTTACAGGGCTTCCTTGCCGGTTTCGCCAGTGCGGATGCGCACCACCTGCTCCAGGTGGGTCACGAAGATCTTGCCGTCGCCAATCTTGCCGGTGCGGGCGGCGCTTTCGATCGCTTCGATCACGCGGTCCACCAGGTCGTCGGCAATGGCGGCCTCGATCTTCACCTTGGGAAGAAAGTCCACCACGTACTCGGCACCGCGATACAGCTCGGTGTGGCCCTTCTGGCGGCCAAAGCCCTTCACCTCGGTCACTGTGATGCCTTGCACGCCGATGTCCGAAAGCGCTTCACGCACCTCGTCCAGCTTGAAGGGCTTGATGATGGCTGTCACCATTTTCATTTTCGATTCCTCCGGAACGGGCGCAGCGCGCCCATGGGGTTTGCTTACAGGGTTTTGGTCAGCGTGACGATCACGCGCGACTTGTTGACATCGCCAAAGTAGGCCTTCTTGTTGGCGCCCACCACGGCCGCGCCGAGCGAGAGGCCGTCACCGAAGTCATACGCGCCGCCCACGCTGTAGTCCATGTAGTTGGGTACGCCCTGGTCCTTGATGTCGCTGGAAAAGCGCGTGAAGCCCACCGTGGCCTTGACCGTGATGCTGGGCGCCACTTCGTGCGCAAACGTGAAGCCCAGGTAGCCGGTGTTGCGGCCCTTCAGGCCCGAGCCTGCCTTGGCGCCGGCCCAGCCGAAATAGTCCTTGGAAACGGTGTGCGAGTACTTGGCGCTGAAAGGGCCGAAGCTCACGCCGCCGTACAGCTCGGTGGTGTTGCCGGAGCTGTTGCCGGGGTAGATGTAGGTGAGCGCACCCACGTCCAGGTCCACATCGCCGGCCTTGAACTTGTAGCCGCCGTACAGGTCGGCCTCGAGCGAGTTGTTGGCAAGCCAGTCGACGCTGGAGTTCCAGTTGCCGACATACCAGCCGGTGTCGCCGAAGGCGTAGTCAAAACCGCCCTGCAGCGCGGGCTTGACGGCCTTGGACCTGGAGGCATCCTGGTCCTGGCCCCGGAACTTGTAGTTGGTGGTCAGGCTGACGTTGCCGCTGAGCTGGGCGTGGGCCAGCAGGGGCAGGGTTGCCACAAGGGCAACGCCGAGGGTCTTGATGATGGCGCGGGTCATGTTTCCTCCGGGTGGGACAAAGTAGGGACAAGCCCTTTAAGCACGGACCGTGCCACGCGCCGGTGCATGGCCCGCTCCCCGTTGCGTTGCGTTACAGCGAACCCCGCTACAGTGGCGGTGCGCGCCCGGTTCTGCCGCACCTTGCTGGTGCGCCTGTCCGGCACGCGGTGTCAAAAAACCATAAAACGCACCCATCTGGGGAGAAACCGCTTCATGAGTCTTGCTTTGGTGCAAAGCCGCGCCCTTCTGGGGCTGCAGGCGCCTTCCGTCACCGTGGAAGTGCATCTGGCCAATGGTCTGCCGAGCTTCACGCTGGTGGGCCTGGCCGAGGTGGAGGTGAAAGAGGCGCGCGAGCGCGTGCGCTCTGCGCTGCAGAACGCAGGACTGGAGTTCCCGCACAACAAGCGCATTAAATGTAGTCAAGCACTTTTTTAGCGATGTGTGCAAGGTAATTTCACACTCTCGAACCAGCTTGATATCAACGCAGTTGTTGTGGATAACTACCCGCGGCTCGCCGATTGTGGATAAGTGGCACCGTGTCAGAGGGCATGCCGGTCACGGACTGAATTTACGCACCGGCCGTTGCGGGCCCTCTAAACGCCTTGTTTTCGAAGATCCACCACCTGCTGCTGAACCACTTGGAGGAGTTCACGCACATCTTTTAGCTCGGTGGACTCCGCATAGGCCAGAGTCAAGAGAGTGAGTGGATGCACCTCCATCACGGAAGCAATCTCATCGACTTTCTTCAAGGTGGGATTCTTGATTCCCCTCTCCAGCCCGCTCATGTATGTGCGGCTGGAGACAACACCAAAGTCCTCTTGTGTAAGCCCCCGCGCAGTACGAACCAACCTGAGCACTTTTGGCAGGTGGTTTGAAGGAATGCGTCGGGAGGGCATCTCCCAATTACCGTCAAACGAATACCATAGGACTACAATCTATAGTGTTCATTTGATAGTTTTCCAATGATTTCCGTTTATGCCTCGGTGAAGGGCGCCATCGAAAGTAGTCAGGGTCTGCCGATTCCAGTCAGTACATTGGAAGACCGTACGTTGTACGTCCTAGTGGAATTGACTGCCCCAGTATTTAATGGTCGAACGACTTGCATGCTCAGCTCGGTTCACGATGTCACTGAGTTGGTGAATTTCTGCACCGTGCATGAGCACTACGTTTCATCTGCCCGGGTCATGACACCAGGCGAGATGAACAAGACTGGGGTTTGGATGCTTGATGAACTTGCCACCATTTGGGAGGCAGAAGAGCCGGAGTCACCGCGCTACAAGGCTCTGGTTTATGAGACGGCTGCTGGCAAACACTACGCACATTCGCAATTCGATACTCCGCTGGCCGAACTGGGACGGCGGGCATGCCTTGTTGAGTTCCCCGTCGAGCCCTTCACCTCGGGTGTTCGAGAAAGCCGTGTGCTACAGATGCCGTCTATGAATCGAGCCGGAGTTGTTCCACTGAGGTAAAGGAGAGCATTTGATCGTGTTGTGGAGGTCGATCCCTTAAGCAGCCCCACCAACATCCAGGACGATAGGGATCCCCGTTGCGCACATTGTTTTTGGATATCGATGGAGTCTTGCACCCCGAGCATTGCCACGATTCACGGCACTTTTGTTGTCTACCTGTGTTTGAGAAGGTGTTGCATAAAGTACCTGATTGCGAGGTCGTGATCACAAGCACTTGGCGCCTCACTGTGCCATTCCATGGCTTGCGTTCACGTTTCTCGCCGAACATGGCGCACCGAATTGTTGGCACTACGGGGAAATTTAGCAGTCTCGCAGACGTCCCCAGTTCACTGCTGAGCTATGAGCGCGAAGCGGAGTGCTACGCATGGTTGCGTAGGAATGACCGCGCTATCTTTCCATGGCTGGCTTTGGACGACCGCGCATGGCTTTTCCGACCATTCAATCGCTCCTTGTTTCTCGTGGATGGCAAGACCGGCATAACCACAGCTAGAGCCGATGAACTGATCGAGCGATTGCGCAACTTGTAAGCCAACTTGCGCCCAAGTTCCTGTTGTTCCCGATCTAGTGTAGTCAACACTGCACCGAAAAAAACCAGGATGTTTTCCTGAAGCGGTTTCTGACAATGCTGCCCAGTGACCCACGGCGGGCCAAAATACACAACTTAACTATAGATTGATAGTCGAATCTATAGTTAAGTTACTTCCAGGCATCATTGGAATCCCGGCCTGCAGCACGCGAAGTTGACCGCAAAACTGTTCAATTGCTGATTGAACAGAAGTCCGGACACACGAACGCGCACCGCCAAGCGGTTTCCTCTTCCGCATCAACTCCTGCACCAGCCTGTGATTCGCTTAACCACGCAAGCTCAACCTGACGGCGCGCCTTTATTGCACAATTCTTTGACTGCAGCCACGGGCAACTGCCCGTGGCAAGCCAACCCCTATTGCCGATGCCCTCCGCCCAACCAATTCAGTTGAACCGCTGCGGCCTCTGTGGAGCCACGAGCTACCGTCGGGTGGTCGAACGCGATGCCGCTGGAGCGATGAGATATGCCGACCGACTGGTGTGCTCTGGCTGCTCGCGCGAGTTCAAAGACTTGGCATCCTGGCGTACGGGCGCGCGAGAGATCTCTGCGCCTGCTTCTTCCAACCAATGAGCGGCACCTATCTCGTCTCCTCCTTCGCCGATAAAGATCGCGTCAAAGCCCTGGGCGCCCGGTGGGATCCCAGTCGCCGCCAGTGGTATGTGCCCCAAGGTCGTGAACTGGCCCCTTTTGCCCAGTGGCTGCCAGCTGACCATTCAGCCCCTACACCTTCATCCTCGCTTGTGGTGCCGCCCCCCGCTACAGCCCCGGTCTCATTGAGCCAGCGGGGGATGCCGCTGTCCCAGCTGCTGCAGGGGGTCTCGACGGCAGTGGCCCAAGCCTTCAAGTCAGGAGTGTGGGTCCTAGTGGAGGTGGTGGACACGCGGGTGCGCGGTGGCCATGTGTACTTGGAGGTCTCCGAGCGGGATACATCCGGGGTGATCACCGCCAAGGCCACTGCCATTATCTGGTCGAGCACTGCGAGCCGAATACTGCCCCAGTTTGAGGCCGCTACCGGAGCTCAGGTCGGGCCTGGGATCAAGCTGCTTGTTCGGGCGCGACCGGTGTTCAAACCCCAGCACGGCTTCAGCCTGGAAGTAGATGCCATTGACCCGAACTACACCCTCGGCGATCTTGAGGCGCGTAAGCGTGAGATCCGTGAACGCCTCCAACTCGAAGGACTGTTCGATCTCAACCGACAGTTGCCGACTCCTTGGGACTACAACTTGGTCCTGGTGGTTGCTCCGGAGGGTGGCGCTGGGCTAGGGGATTTCCAGGCGGAGGCACGAAGGCTGGAAGGCCTGAGCATCTGCCGGTTCGTCTATGTGCACAGTCGCTTCCAAGGGGACGGTGCCGCGGCTCAGATTCGATTGGAACTGCTAGGTGCCGTAGAGCGCATGCGGGAGGCTGGCGGTCTCCCCGATGCCGTGGCGATCATCCGGGGTGGCGGGGCCATCAATGACATGGCCTGGCTCAATGACTACGCGCTGGTGCGTACCATCTGTGAGACCGATGTGCCGGTCCTGACAGGCATTGGGCATGAACGGGACAACAGCGTACTGGATGAGGTCGCCAACATTCGCTTTGACACGCCCTCCAAGGTGATTGCCGGTATCGAGCGACTGATCCTGCAACGGGTCCAGGAAGCCAAGGGTCTGTACGCAGAAATCATCCAGGAGGTCACCCGTACGGTGGGCGGAGCCCGGCCCACCGTTGTTGAACACTTCACTGCCATAGAAGCCGGTGCACGCCAGGAGATTGCCCGCAGCCGCCAGCGGGCGTCGGAACTGTTGGCCCAGACCCGCTTGAATTCAGCTCAGGCCCTTCATGCGGCGGCAGAGCAGGCTACAACTCACCTCTACGAAGTGCGTCGCCTGGCAGCGCAGCAACTGAGCACAGCACGCAGCGAGGTTCCGGCCCTGCTCTCCGAGATCCGTGCTGAGTCCAAGCAGATACTTCAGGTCGCCCGCAACCAAGTCCAAGCCCACAAGGACATTGTGATCCACGGAGCTGCAGCCGATGTGCGTTACGTCAAGGACAGCACCGCCCACAACTTCGAAGACCTAGTCTCCCAAGCACGCAAGGTCCTCGCGGACGCAAGGACAGACACCCAGGCTCTAATGCGCGAGATCGCCGGGCAAGGGCCGGACAAGACATTGAGTCGGGGATTCGTGCTAGCGCGCGATGCTTCTGGCAAGGCCATTACCAGTGCGAACAGCGCCGAGACTCATATCACCATCCAGTTCAGAGACGGAATACGGGCCGCAGAGCTCACCCAGGACAGCAAGCCATGAGCGACAACACTTTCAAAGAATCGTACGGAGTACTGCAGCGACATGCCCAGACTCTGCGAAAACAGACAGAACCCAACATTGATGACCTGCTGAGCATCGTGGAGGAATCTGTGGCGGCCTACAAGGTCTGCCAGACGCGAATTGATGCGGTGGAGAAGGCGCTGGAGAAAGCCCTGGGTGGGGCGACGACGGGGACCACCGTAACTTCAGAGCCAGCCGCGACCAAGATCCCGGCCCCTGGTCAGGAACCCGATGACATTCCGTTCTGAAAGGAGAGCATGACCGCACCTCATCAACGAACTCACCGAAGGTCTATGGAGATGGCGGTAAGAGGCCTTTCATGCCCGTTGGCCAGGCACCAGATGTGACTGCGCCCCAGATCACATCACTTATGTCGTCAGATATGTGCACGAGGTCACGCGACGCGTTGACGGTCATCATTGTGCGCAAACTTGACTCGTCCTCTGGTGGCGTACACAGGCGATAGATTCGGCCTGATTCCGTCCTGACGGTCCTCTGCGCGAGGTCGATGCCGATCAATGAAGAGGTGACTCGAAACGATCCTGAAGCGACTTGCGCCGCTATGTGCAAGGTGCCGCTGCCCCGCCTCAAAATGCGCCAGTGATGCAATTCGACGGTTGGCTCCACCAGCACATCGCTGGCTGGGCGGTCGTTCGTGAAATAGATATACATGCCGGAACTCGTTATCTGGGCCGGTGGACCGCCAAAAGCACTTGGCCACGCGCGACCAGGGTGTCGGTCGGATTGAGCGACTCTTCAAAGCTAGTTTAGGACTAGTGAGGAACTACAGAGCCCGCAGTGCGCCTACGACGACGAGCTTTGCCGGACATCTAGGCGCTTGCGCTCTGCAGCCGAGGTTTGAGCGTCTCGGGTTCCCAGGAATGGTGGACCAGCGCTGCCGCGGTATCTTTGACCACAGCGTCGAGGCCCCAGTTGCGGCAGTTCGCCCCTTTAGACCCACAAGTTAAGCGTGCAGACTATCAAAGCTCGCAAAACTGCACTACTGTTGACATATCCAGTATGTACGATATTATTACAACCAGTGTGAGGATAACGAACACCTTCCAGGAGCTCAAAATGATCGAAAGTGACACAGTTGACCAGATACGACAGTCGCTTGAGAAATTCTGGGAGGAGGAGTCTCTCGGTTTGGATGCCGAGTCCACGTCTATTGATGGATTGGTCGCGGCCATGGACTCCATGACTGCTGTCTCCGCATTGATCGATATCGAGAAAATTGTGGGTATGGAACTTCCCACCGGTGAAGTTATTCGCCGCGGCGGTTACGACAGCATGAAGCAATTCATGGATGACTTGAGTACTCGTGTCATCCAATACGTCAAGGAGCACAGCAAATGAGCACTGACGATCAAAGTACACAGCGGGCACTGATGGCCAGCAGGCTGCGCGAGGCCCGCGAGTATCTCGGACTGTCTCAAGAAGAAGTGGCGAGCGCGCTAAATCTATCTCGCCCGGCCATCAGTAACATTGAGTCGGGCGTGCGTAAGGTCGAGTCGTTAGAACTGGAGCAGTTAGCCCGCTTGTACGGGAAAACGGTGGACTATCTCCTGAGAGGTGAAGCACCTGCAGCAGAAACAAAAGTTGCCTTCGCCGCCCGAGCACTACATGGACTATCTAGCAAGGACCTGGAAGAAGTCGCGCGTTTTGCAGAATTTCTGCGGACATCCGCCAGCAACAAAGGCTCACGGAGCAGCAAATGAGTTTGCGCGATCAACTTCTGGATGCTTCCAAGCGCGCCGCAGAGATTCTTGACGGTGCGCAAGCAAAGCGACGCGTTCAGGAAGACGGATATACGCGTGTTGATCCCGTGGCGATAGCCGAGGCTGGTGGGGTGCCAGTGATGATGCGGCCTCTGGAAAAGTTACTCGGGGCATTTCTTCAGCCCAACGGAATGCCGGGCATCCTGGTGAATTCACGGCGCCCCGTAGGCCTGCTGCACCTCACCTGCGCGCACGAACTGGGCCACTACTTCCTGGGGCATGACACCACGGCGGATGAGCACCTGGAGTACGGCGAAAAGGCGGCGCCCCACGAGCAGGCAGCCAACGAGTTTGCGTTCAAGCTATTGATGCCGCGCTGGCTGCTGCTCCATGTCATGCAGCGCAAAGGATGGGGGCGAAGCCATTTACAACATGCTGAGATCGTCTACCAACTCTCGCTGCGTCTTGGAGTGAGCTACCAAGCGATGGTGTGGCAGCTCAAACAGTTCAATTGGCTGGCGCCTAACGCGGCAACAGTCATGAACAGGGTGCAGCCTAGGGCAGTGAAAGAAGCAACTCTAGCCGGTGCCATCGAGATGCCCCGTAACGGCGGCGATGTCTGGCTCCTGGACCCTTCTGATCGCGATGTGGTGATCGAGCCTCGTGCAACGGATCGCTTTCTCCTGCGTCTCCCCAGCCATGCGGGGGCGGGCTATGTCTGGACAATGGATGAGGCGGCAGATGCGGGTTTCACCATCCGCCCCGTGCTCAGAGACGTGAGTCATGAGGCCAAACCTGCAGGGCCGGTCGTGACAGGTGCGCAGCGCGATATGCAGTACGTACTGGAACCGACAGAGGCTAGTACGGAAAGCACACATACACTCCCGGTGGCCTTGGCCGAACGCAGGCCCTGGGAGCCTCCCGGAGCAGAACTTGAACACTTGAGCCTGCGCGCGAAATATGAGGTACTTCCAGATGGCCTCAGTCTAGGAACGCGACAGCGTCATCTGCAGGAGGCCCTGCAAGGATGAGTATTCGACCTGTCGTAGACCTTTCCACGTCATTGGGACCGGCTCGGTCTCAAGGGCAGCGCAGCACCTGCATGGCTTTCGCCATGTCGGATCTCAATCGCGCGGAGAGCTCCGCGCCTAGCGTGCTCAGCGCTGAATTTCTGTACCAGGCGGCAGGGTCCATTTCTCCCGGATGGAAGATCGGCGAAGGCTTGCGATCGGTTGATGCCATCACGGTTACCAAAATGCCTGGACAACCTCTGGATGAGCATTTCCCGTATCAACTCAACGACCCTGTCATTGTCGGCATGCCCGCCTGCCCCGAAGGGCAACACCTGTACTGCAGCTCGATCAATTTGCATCAGCCCACCATGCAGGTGATCCTTGATGGCCTGTCCAACAACCAGATAGTTGGTTTGGTGGTTCGCGTCACTGAAGGCCTGTTCGCACCTATTGCCGGCGTTGTAGTCCATCAGGTAAGCGTCATTCCCGACGCGTACCACGCACTGCTCGCTGTGGGATGGGGTATGGACGTTGAGGGCAAGCGTTACTTACTGATCCGCAATAGCTGGGGGGTGGGCTGGGGCGTGGATGGGCACGCTTGGCTACCGGAAGATTTCGTCGATCTGCACGTTCTAGAAGCTTTTGGGAGATAGGAAATGAGTGGAATCATTACCGAAGATCGAATCGTTCCAGCCTGGCTCCAAGCGATGCGTCATCTGGAGCGGCATGACCGGCGTGACAGAAACATCCTCTTGGAGATCGCGGACCCGATGACTGTCCTGCCTAACGAGCGCGTAGCAATCGGCGTCGTTGATGATGCCCTCCGCAGGCATCAGAATCTAAGTGTTCAGACGGTGGCGGGCACAATTTTCCCCTATGCGCTGTACAAAAAGGTGGGAGCGGAGAAACTCACCGATAGGTTTCTTACGATCATGGATCGAGCCCAAGAACCAGGTACCTGGGGAACCTATGCAATGCGCCTTATGCGACGAGCAGGCAAGACGCCTGGCTCAATAATCAACCCGCTGGAATTGGTTACTCAAAAGCTGCGACGTGCGGCAGGGGCCGGGAAGGCATACACTTCCAACTACGAATTGGGCGTGCATGACGTCTCCGACATCGATGAGGACCGCGCATTCTGTGAGGTTCCTTTGTACGGCGCGGCTCGCGATGGGGCGATGGTCTCAAATTTTCCCTGCCTCAGCCACCTCACTTTCAAGCTTGTCAAAAAGCGAAGCTTGGAGCTCACGGCCATCTATCGCTCACACTACTATGCCCAGCGAGCACTCGGTAACTTGGTGGGTTTGAGCTATCTGCTGAGCTTCGTTTCGGCTGAGACGGGGATTCCCGCAGGGAGGCTGACATGCATCTCAACGGATGCTCACCTCGACTACGAAAGCTGGGGCGGTGTCGGTTCTGGTAAGGCAGTACTCGCCGGGGTTGAGGCGGCCATGAAAACCTCGCCGGCGGAACCTGCAACCGCAGTTGCTCAGAGCAGCGAGGTTTGCTCTCCGGCGTGAGCCACGGGGGGGCGGGGCAACCCATATAAACGACGGATGCCGTCGCGGAATTCTGTCACTCCGCCGTAGCTGGGGTGCCGGACGCACTCCACCTGGACACCGAACTGCGCGGCATAGTGTGCTGCATCCTGACCGATCGCGATAATGCGCCGAATGCCCAGCCAAGCGATCAGCTGACGATTCAACCCATCCGCAACGCGCAATTCCGCAGCCGTGAACTTGCGGTTCGTAAAGGCGTTGCCCGGCTCGTGTGGGTGAAAAGGGAACACGTTCCACAGTAACGGCGGCAGATCCAGCTGCGCCAAAACAGCCCATATCTCGGCCGCAGTCCGCTCGGCCACGGCAGGGCCAAGGGTGGACTTCTCAGGCTCAGCACCCGGGTAAATAGACGGGAATTGCATCAGCTGCATTTCGTCAGTGAGGGCCAAGCCAGTACGACGGCCGCCTCGGTAGCCGAGATCGCGCCCCATCCAGAGGGTGTCAATACCTATCGCCTGCGCCGCAGTGAGAAGCGTTCGTAGCCCGCGACGACGCATGGCCGCCGCATTTGACCGATCATGCACCTCACAGATGTCGGCGTAGGGGTTGAACACATTCGGCAGCTTCACTGCAGCGAGGGCTTGGACAAAACTGGTGGGAGTCATGCTGGCACTTTCACTTCCCGATCAAGGACGAATTCCAGAGAGCGATTTTCCATATCAACTTTCACGATACCCCGACCTGCAGATTTCAGCTGCCGGAACACCTCGAAGCCGCGAAGAATAGCGATTTCCCATTGCCATGTCGGGCACTCGGCTACTTCGTATCCCGTCACCATGCTGCGCACCTGCTTGAGCAGGCCAAACTCCAGCTCTCCCCTTGCCACGCCTTCGAAGAAATCTTTGCGTTCCTTTGCGTGGTTGAAGATCCAGGTGGCAATGCCTTCCTCAATGATGATCGCGCGTGCTCCGTCCTCATTCTCGTCAATTTCAGAGCGAGACTTTCGCTTGAGCTTGAGAAGTGCCCGCATGACGGGTGACCAGCCTAGATGTGCAACATAGGACAGGTGAAAAACGTCGTGGAAGCTGTACCCGTCTGGAACGTTGCTGTTGTCGGTAAGCGGATCACCAATATTGACGCCGCCCATCCGCTGTACAACGACCTTTCGCGACCCCACCTGACGCTCAACGAATTCGATCTCGAACTGGCGGGGAAAGCGTTCATACTCCTCGCAGTTGGTCGCATCGAACAGCCGATTGAACTCTGGATCCTTACCCGGCCAGCGGTCCCTAATTTTTCCGAGGTTCTCCCTTGCAATATCGGCGAGTTCTAGCTCAAAGCAGTATGCGATCAGCGCGAGCTGGGCCATCAGTCCGCCTAACGACTTGGCGACCGCTTCTGGCGAGAAAGCCTCCAACTCCTCCTGAGTATGCTCCGTCAACTGGCCACAACTCCCAGCCAATGCGCGAAGCAGCTTTTCTTTCTGGTCCTGGAGTTCCGCATGATGGACCTCCACGAGACCGTCAATCTCCTCGAAAGTCACGCCAGGCTTGGGCACCAGCGGAGCTTCGTTAAGGCGATCGCGCAGACTCATCATGCAGGACGTCGCCAGTACATCAGGTGCGACGCTGCGGTGGGTCGCCAAGCTCACGAGGTACCAGAGGGCGTCGCCGATTTCCTCGCCTGCAATCTGCGTTTTGGGTTCCTTCAGCTTGTCTCTGCGAGACTTTTTCAGAGCTGCGAGCAAGCCACCCACTTCTCCGAAGAGCCCGAAGCCCAGTTGGGTCAGCCCATCGGGCATTTGTCCAAATCGATCCGTATCGCCTGCCCGTTCAAAGTATTCAGCCACGGTAAGAGGAGGTTCTTTGATTTGGAGAGGCGACATATCAGGCGATCTCCAGCTGACGCGTGGAATGAGCATTCTCTGCAGCCAGTGTTGATTGCACCTTGAGCTCCGTTCGCAAGAGTTTTGCACTGGTGATGATCTGCTCCTTGGTACCCGGGAGTGCGCCAAGCAACAGGGCGCGCTCCCGAACGGCAGTAGTCACATCGTAGTGCGGATAGGACGCCTTGTGTTGAAACCAACGGCGCTGAAGTCCAAGAGTGGTAGCGAAAGCGTGGAGTTCGTCGAGAGACTCCGCGACAAGGTGGCACCACAGTTTGCCGCGCCACTGAATGCGCTCATTGTCAACGTAAACAGTCATCGTTCAATTCCCACCCTATTTTGTAATTTTTGCACATAATTCACACAATGCGCAAGAAGATCAAACCAACTCAATCTGAGACCATTGGTGCACGACTAAAGGCGGCGAGGTTGCGATCATTTCTCAGCATTTCCGAATTGAGTAGCGCAACCGGCGTGCACCATTCGCAGATCAGTCGCTGCGAACGCGGCAATTTCAAAACCTACAGCAAGAATGTGCAAAAGCTGTGCAATTTTCTGGATATCGCATACCCTGGTGTTACGGATCACCCGCGCGACCACAATGCCTTGACTGGACGTTTCGAGGCCATACTGAAATCACTGCCGAGCAGCGTCCCAGCATTCGCGCAGCTATTTGACTTGCTGGAAGGATCGGCAGCGGCAAGTCACTCAAAGAAACGTCTGTCGCCTTCGGAGCGGAGCTAAGTCCAACGCGAGACCGAAGAGTCGCTGGTCTACCTGACCAGGCAGTTGGCCGAACTGTCTGTTGCAGAGAGAGTCGGTGTTGAGGGCGCCAGGCCGATCTCACGTCCGCTGCAGTGTATGCGTCCGGCCATCCCATCTTGAAGCTTTCGACGTGATCGTGCATCGTCCCCACGATGGAGGATCGTGGAGACGATGGATCGAGTGTCGATAGATGAGCGCCCAATGCGGCGCGAGTACACGGGGCAGTTCAAGGACGCCGTCCTGGAGCAAACACGCCAGTCGGGAGCCTCAGTGTCAGCCGTGGCTTTGAGTCACGGCCTGAACCCAAACATGGTGCACCGCTGGCTGCGTGAGGCCCGCCAGCGCGTGGCCCTTGAGCGGTTGCGTATTCCGGTTCACTTGAACACTCAGTCTGGCTACATGACCACTTTGGGCATTCCGGTGATGATGACCCGTCAGTCCGGCACCATGAACACCTGCAGCAGGTATCCTCCGTCAACGGCCGCAAGCGGCCAGGAGCAGCCGGTCGCGATAGTTACCATTGGGCCTATGAATACGTTTTCCAATGCCTTTCGCGCTGAAGTTGTTCGTATGGCTCGCAGGGAGCTCAAGCCTGAACTTCAGGGTATGCGCAAAGCGATCAATGGCCATCGCTCAGAGATCGCAGCTCTGAAGCGAGAGGTCAAGGCACTGACTTCCCAGCTCAAAGCCACTCAACGGCAGGTCAAGGCAACGGATGCGCCCAAAGTCAAGGCAGTGGCAGAAGACGCCACTCCCAAGAGATCAAAGCAGCTCCAGTTCGATGCTCAGGTGTTGATCGAGAAACGCGCGGCACTCGGCATCACACAGAAACAGATGGCCCAAATGCTGGGTGCTTCCTCGCTGTCGGTCTACAAGTGGGAGACCGGCCAAGTCCATCCACGGGCCGCGCAGTTGGAGCGCATCGCTGCAGTGCTCAAGCTGGGCAAGCGCAAGGCGCTGGCACTGCTCAATCAGCAGTAAACGGCGAATGGTGGGCCGGACTGTCCCAACTATGTACTCAGCGGCGACGATATGTACGTCCAGATGACTAGCCATTGACTGCTTCAGGCTGTTGTGAGTCGTTCGAGGTTCACGGGTTGGGCGGACCTTTGTCGCCAAGAACGCTCGGTGAGCGCCGTCGAGCTCACTGGCTGATCACTCCCTCGAGTTTGCTTATCGTCAACAGCGTCGCCACTTGAACGGCTCGAACGATCTCTTCTGCAAAGTGCGGCCGGTCTAATCAGTCAAGCCTGGTGAATATCTGCATTCCTCAATTACCTTGCTGCTCTTCCGGAAGCAAGTCCCGCAGCCGGTTGCAAATGGTCCGAACCGTGTCCCACTGTTCCGACTGCCCTGACCTGTCCCCGCTCGCCGGCCGGTGTCCAGCAACCGGGTAGCCTAAACCTAGTCTTTCATAACCGCGCGCTTCTCGTTCAGATAGTTGAACATCCCGCGCAGGATGTCGGGAATACTGAATGGGATTGCGAAGCGGATGTCGTTGAGCTTTTTAAGCTCGGTATGGGGGCGCTCTTGCACAGAGGAGTTGATGAATTTTTGCTCGCGCGCCAGCACGTCCATAATCATGTTGCGTTCACCAACGACTGCTTTGCGATACCTCAGTGCTGGTCAGAGAGTCCAACGTGGTTCTGCGATATGGTCTTTTGGTTACCCGCAGGGCCGCGACCTGCCTCGATGCTCGGGGGGGGCGTACCGGAACCTGTTGTCCGACCTTTGGTGCGCAGCACCAAGGGGCTCGCCCTGACACACAGCAAAATACCTGTGGCCGCGTCCCTGCACACAGGCTATAAAAATTGAGAGAAAGACTGCATGCCGCTGAGCTGGAATGAGATACGAACACGAGCTGTTGCATTTTCAAAGGAATGGGAAGGGGAGGCCTCGGAGGACGCTGAAGCCAAGAGCTTCTGGGACGCCTTCTTCAATGTCTTCGGCATCACCCGGCGCCGCACCGCATCCTTCGAAACACCGGTCAAGAAGTCAGACGGGAAGGGCGGTTTCATCGACCTTCTGTGGAAGGGGGTGCTCCTGGTTGAGCACAAGTCACTGGGTAAAGACCTGGACCGTGCGTTCACCCAGGCCACGGACTACTTCAGCGGCTTGAAGGAGCGTGACCTCCCCCGCTACGTCTTGGTCTCAGACTTTGGCCGTTTCCGGCTGTATGACCTCGACGAAGGTCACGAACACGAATTCACCCTCAAGGAGCTGCACAAGAACGTACGGCTCTTCGGCTTCATCGCTGGCTATGAAACCCGCAGCTTCGGCGAGCAAGACCCGGTCAACATCAAGGCGGCCGAGAAGCTCGGTAAGCTACATGACCAGTTGAAGGCCATCGGTTACGAGGGGCACCCCCTCGAAGTCTTCCTTGTGCGCTTGCTGTTCTGTTTGTTCGCCGAGGACAACGCGATTTTCGAGCGGCAGCAGTTTAAGGAGTTGATAGAGCTTAGGTCCGCTGAAGACGGCTCCGACCTGGCGGCCCTGCTGGCCAATCTGTTCCAGGTCCTCAACACACCACAGGCCAAAAGGCTAAAGAATCTCGACGATCAACTGGCGGCCTTCGCATACATCAACGGCAAGCTGTTCGAGGAAGCGCTACCGCTGGCCTCGTTCGACTCGAAGATGCGCGAGACCTTGCTCGACTGCACGACGCTGAATTGGGCGCGGATTTCGCCGGCCATCTTTGGGGCGCTCTTCCAGTCCATCATGGACAAGAAGGCGCGGCGCAACCTCGGGGCCCACTACACCAGCGAAGGCAACATTCTCAAGGCTCTCCGGCCTCTGTTCCTTGACGAGCTGAAGGAAGAATTCGAGCGCGTTAAGCGCGACAAGAAGCGCTTGTTGGCCTTCCACGAGAAGCTGGGCAGCATCAGAATTTTTGACCCCGCCTGCGGATGCGGAAACTTCCTCGTCATCGCCTACCGCGAGCTCCGTCTTCTAGAGCTCGATGTCCTGCGCGAAACATTCAAGGCGTCTACCAGCAGCTTGCTCGACATTGGCCAAATCATGTTCGTGGACGTGGACCAGTTCTACGGCATCGAGATTGAGGAGTTCGCAGCACAGATTGCCCAGGTCGCCCTGTGGATGACCGACCACCAGATGAACCTGTGCGTCTCTGAAGAGTTCGGCCAGTACTTCGCCCGGTTACCGCTGAAAAAGGCACCGAGCATCGTTCACGGTAACGCCCTGGCCATCGACTGGCAGACAGTCGTTAAGCCCAAGGACCTCACCTACATCGTCGGCAATCCGCCCTTCATTGGGAAGAAGGAGCAGACCAGCCTTCAGAAGGCGGAAGTCTTGGCTACCTTTGGCAGCTTGAAAGGTGCCGGCATCCTTGACTACGTGTCCTGTTGGTACCGAAAAGCTGCGGAAATGATGGTTCAGAACGACCAGATTCTGGCCGCGTTAGTGTCTACAAATTCCATCACCCAGGGAGAACAAGTCGGAGTTTTATGGGGAGACCTTCTGAGGCGAGGTGTCACCATCAACTTTGCCCACCGCACGTTCGAGTGGTCAAGCGAAGCGAAGGGAAAAGCTGCGGTGCACTGCGTCATCATCGGCTTCGGGCGGCAATCAGTCCCGACGAAGCGGCTTTTTGAGTACGAAAAGCCAAACTCCGAGCCGGTTGAAATTACTGTGGCCAGGCTCAATCCGTACCTCGTGGATGCTGCCATTACGCTGCTGGAGAACCGTCGTGAACCGCTTTTCTCCTCACCCGAAGTGAACTATGGAAGTTTTGCCCTTGACGATGGGCACTTCACGCTGTTCGCTAACGACAAGGCCGCAATCCTTGCCGAGTCCCCTGGAGCCAAGAAATTCATTCGGGAGTTCATCGGAGGAAGAGAGTTCTTACACAGCGAGCCACGGTGGTGCTTGTGGCTGCAGGACGCTGCGCCAGGTGAGCTCCGTAGTCTTCCGCCGATTTATCGGCGCGTTGAAGCCGTTCGAAAATGGAGGAGTGGCAGCGATAGAGAGACAACGAAGAGCTTGGCGACAACCCCAACACTGTTTGCTGAGGTTCGGCAGCCCAGCAAACCCTACCTGGCCATGCCGACAGCATCGTCTGAAAAAAGGCTCTACATACCAATCGCCTTCTTACCTCCGAAGGTTGTAGCCTCAAATCAGCTTTACGTCATTCCAGAGGCCACGCCGTACCACTTCGGTGTTCTCACCTCTCTCATGCACATGGCTTGGGTGCGTACCGTCTGCGGGCGGATAAAGAGCGACTACCGATATTCGGCGGGCATCGTGTACAACAATTTTCCTTGGCCAGAGCCAACCGAAAAGCAGCGTACAGCCATCGAAGCTGCGGCACAGGTAGTCCTTGACACAAGGGCAAATTTTTCAAAAGCCACACTTGCGGAGATGTATGACCCGTTGGCAATGCCAGCCGAGCTCCTGAAGGCTCATCAGAAGCTAGACAAGGCTGTGGATGTTGCCTACGGGAGGACGGTCTTTAAGACGGAGGCTGAGCGCGTGGCCTTCCTGTTTGAGCGTTATGCGAAGCACAAGGCGGCACTCGACACGATGGCTCCCGCAAAGAAAGCAGGCAAAACCGATGCCTGACAGAAGGTCGTCGCACTAGTACTGATCCGAAACTAGCCTTTCGTGCTGAGTTAGAACGTATCGAAGAAGCCTGCTTTTACAGGGGGAAAGCGTTATAAACGCTTCCGCGAAAAATGCCGTTCAAAGCAAAGAGGAACAGGCGTGGCAAATCTAAATGGAATTTACACAGCGTACTATATAGCCGACCATTTTCATCGAAGTGGACTGGGAGGGGCGGTCACACCATGCCGCACCGCCACCGCATTGAGCGGCTAGCGCGGTTATTGGATGATTGGGGCGAAGATTCCCAGGGGAACGAGGGAGGGTCGGCATCAGTATGAGGCTGGGTCGAGGCTGTAGTCGTGAACGTCATACCTCTTGATTGAAGGATCTCGCGCGCCCTTCGAACCCTTTGCCGCAGAAGTTCAGCCTCGCGCTTGTGAAACCGTCCCAGTTGCCCAACCAGGTTGCCGGTCCTGTCAACGAACTTGTACAGCTCTGCGCCGGTTTCCCCTGAAGACACTCGCTGTTCCAGCACGTGGACTTGCGTCCGCACGGCTGCGCGGCGTTGTCCGTTCCAGGATGGTTTGGCATTCACCACCACCTTGGTCACGATCATCCGTTCCGAGCTAGTGAATACTTCGTGCTTCTTGCGCTTTGCGGATAACCCGTTCTTTCGCAACATGCCGTAGACATCGGCGATCACATGCTCGATTTCCTCGGTACTGAGCTTGCTTTTGCACGACATGGACATGTCGTCAACGTAGCGCGAGTAGGTAATTCCATGGGCGGCCAGCTTCGCTTGAAGCAACGGTTCTTCGCGCCAAAGCACAAGGTTCGCCAGGTAGCTGCTGGTGCTCGCGCCCTGAGGCAGTGAACCGGCCTTCGTGGTCAGCCGGGTCAACAGGTGTGCAACCTGATCCGAGAACCCGAAAAAGTGCCTCCAGATGTCAAAGACCTTTTCTGCGCTGACCGAGGGAAAGAACTTGGTGACATCTTCACAGATGAGAATCCTGGCACCCGAATGCAGTTGCGCGTTGGTGATGTAGTCCCGTCCCTTGACGCTCCCGGTCAAGTAGCGAGGAAATGCCACACGCGTCAGGATTGCGAGTTTGATACGGTTTTGAACTTCTTTAAGCCGTGGCCTGGCGGAGAAGACCTCGCGGGTGCTGCCGGGCTCTAACTGGACTCGGGTGTAGGAACGATCTGCAAGAGCTGCGATGGCCTTCAACTCTGCGCTGCTCACGCGCAGTGAATCAGCGAGATTCTCAAGACTCCAGATCGGCTTGTGCGGGTAACTTGGCTTGAGGAGGAACAGGCTCATTCAGTAGCTCCAAGGCGGTGTATGCCAACTGGCCAGCAAGATCTCGGTCCAGTCGCCCCAGCTCGCTACCTTCGGCCCCTAGGAAAAACAGTATCTCGACGGGCATCACCAGAGCTTTAGCTATGCGGCTCACCGTCGATAGTGGGGGGTCGCGCCGGTTTCGTTCGAGCATGGAGAGATAGGACGCAGAAATGCCCGCGCGCTCGGCCAATTCCGCTTGCGAGAGCTTTCGCTTCTTCCTCGCCAACTGGATTGCGTTGCCGATGTCCATTTATGCCTCAACCTAGAAAAACAAAGAATGGGCCTGGGGTGTTTGGCATCACATCAGCCTCCGATGTTCGTCATGATTTTGACAATCACCGCGATGATCTGAAGTGCGCGCTGCGCGAGCCTCATTGCCCGTTCAGCGCCATGGTCCGGTTCGAAACGCTCAAGCGCCTCGATTACCGCATCCAATTCAGCCTTAACACCTACGTCGAGTTGGCTATCGCAAGCACCACGGACCTTCTTCAGGACCGCGATGTGGTTCTCACAAGTTTGTTTGTCCATGTGGACTCTCCTTATACAGAGCGGAATTGCCCTGCGTCCCCATTCAAGGCAGCGCCGTAAAGGAGCCAACTCGACACCAAGCCCACCACAGTTGCCGCTGACTATCGAACGTCCCCACCTAGACCAATCGCACTGCGCTTTGAGCACCTAGCGCTGATCGCTGCGGGTCTGGGACCTTCGCTGTCCGCTCGCCGCCGTCTGACTGCGAGCTGCGTTCTTGCTTCATCAACTGCCTGACGAAGCGGCGCCATCACTGGCACCCAACCACTGAGCCTTCTACCTTCTGGGTTAGAGAAATCACAAACTTACTGAACCGCGCCGGGGCCATGTTTCCCCCCGCCGTTGATGCATTGAACCACATAATCCGGACTTTTCACCTCAAAACTTCACTGTCAGTGAATATTTAAGGAGTCAAAATGTAACATTTCGGTAGGGTCTGGATGTTGATTTCCACGCAGAAGTGACCCACTAACCCCCGGTGGGTCAGCTTTGCATGGAAATCAACAGGGCAAGTGAGCTGGAGCAGCCCCAGTATCCTCGCGCCTAAGCGGCCGACATTCGCCCGTCTATCGACGTCCGCGACGAGCAGGGATCTTTACTCGACGAACTTGGCTGACGCGCACTAACTCTGCTTTCGGAACTGCGGCCTCGTGTAGCAGTTGTGAATGCAGATCCTTCCTGAGGATCAGCGCTCGCAAGTAGAGTGCGTCGAAGAAGTTTGGACTTCCGCCGCGACTTTGTGCCGAGGCAAGCTGAGTCTCCAAATTTTCGAGCAATTCGGTCGGTGTCAGTACACCCTTGATACCCTTCAAAATTGCGTTGTGAAGGTGCCCCACTTCGCCCCTGGCGCGCTCGAGCACGTGAAGACGTTCGAGATGAAACTCGATAGAGCGCCGGGTCGATCTAGCCAAATTAAGTCGGGGCGTAATCGACACAAGTGACGGTGTACCTCCCGCATCGATTTCGATGTGCGCGATGAGAACTTGCTCGGCCAGGCAACGATCAAAATAAGGATGGAGAATCCGTTTCTCGCTTGTTCTAAATCGATACGGACGCTGCAACCGATCTATTGACTTTACTTGCCGCCGCCAGTTGCGCACGACCCTCCCGGTCGAAGGTGCGTAGTAGGCGAGTTTGTGCCCCTGGCAGCCACTACAGGCAGGCACCAGATTGGCGGAAAGAACTGAGAAATGGGGAAACGCTTCCTTGTTTCGTGGAAGGTAGTGATCTACGGTCATTGACCCCTTTATTCCGCAATAGGGACAGCATCCAACATAGCCCGGCTTGCGAGGCGCATTTTTGTAACGCAAGTAGTTGGCGTCTGAGTCGTAGAGCCGGTACATTGCCTGCGCAAACTCGAGTTCAGATGCCCTGAGGAGCATACGGCCGGGTTCAGCGTAGCTTTCGGAGTAGAGCGCAAACATCTTTGCGACTCTGGCAAACACTCGCTGGATGTCCTGCCACCCACTGCCTTGCTTGGAGATGTAGGTTTGAACTGCAGCCAAGTCTTCCTGTGCAGTTCGCGCCAGACCGAGATAGGTGGGCATCTCAGTTACCTGCCAGAGCTGCTTGTGCGTGCAGATAGCGCGCGCCGTCATTGCCCAAATCCACCACGAGATCATTTGTCACAATCTGGGCGCCCTCTGCCATTCTCTCGGCGATGACCGCGTCGATACGGCGCTCGTAAGCCTTCTTGATGCTTCCGTCCTGAAATACGTGGTCCACGATCATGGAGATGTCGCCACCTAGGGTTTGGAGAGAAGGGCGATACAGCTCCGGCAAATCTTCCATGTTTCGCTTCAAGATCAACACTGAACTGCGATCCACTTCTCTAACAACAAACGGTGAATGAGTGACGACCACAGCCCGCGATTCCGTTGCTACCAGCGTGCTGACAAGAGTCTTCACGAGCAGAGAAATGAAGGCCGGGTGCAGGTGATTTTCAGGCTCATCAATGAGAACGAGTGCTCCACCGCGGGTATGGAGGAACGTCGATAAGCAAAAGCTTAGAAGACTCTTTTCCCCCGAGCTCAGCGAGTAAGTGCCCTTCGTCGGCGCCTCCATGATCGGAGATTTCGTCAGATCTACCCCTGCCAGTAGATTAGCGCTCATTCGCTCGATGAACTCACGGAATTGAATTCTCTCGACGCCATCCACCTCGCGGGCTATGAGCGGCAGAAAGAGTTCGTCGGTGGGAATGAATTGGGCGAGTATTAGCTCGATTTGACGAAGATTGTCCTGCCCGTCGTCACTCGATGCAATTTGATGGATCAACGACGTGACGCGCCGCCAAGAAGCAGAGTCAATGCCCATTGACACCACTTCAATACCGTGGGTTCTCAATCGACTCCAGTGCGAGGGCTCGTAGGTAAATGCAACCACCTTAAGTGAATCTGGTTGCAATAACTCAGCGCCGACATCGTCGCGCATCGATAGCATTCGGCTTACAGCGGCTTGCGCGAGCCCGAGGAGTAGACGTGTTTTCCCTTGACCATTCGAGCCTATAACTACGTTGATTGGGTTCAGGGAATGGAGTGCTTCTCCAAAGTTCAATGAAACAGGCAGCTCGAGGCCTGCAGCCACCCGAACGTCCGCTTCAATAGATGCAGCATTCTTCAGCTGCGATCCACTCAACGCCAAGTTCAAGATAGAGCGAATGGATACGAAGGCGAATAGTTCTTCGTCGCCCTTAAGGAGGATCGAGCGAAATGTTGCGAACGCTCTGGCTCGGGTCAGGCTTTTAGAATTGGGATGGTAGGCGTTCAGCACGGCGATATCGTGCGCTTTCATTAGCAGGCGCTGTGCAGCTCCCGCTAATGCGGACGCTATCTTCCGGTAGGCGTCGCGATCTGATAGTGACAACACGAAGTCGCCGAGCTTCGCTACGAAATCGTCGGCGGCTTGCAGCTGGCTTTGGCCTGAGATCCACGCGACTAGTGAACTTGATTCAAGTTCTAGCGGGCCGTCGGGTCTCTGATCTTCTAGAACGAAGAACAACTTGCCACCTACTCGATCCAAAACTTCGCCAAAATGACCTACCGGAAATACCCACACATCAACCAAATAGCCTCCTTCGACGCGGCGGTCATTTCCACGGGGGACGATGACCAGACAGTCTTGGTACCGCCCTTCTGGCTCGATCAGACTTTGAGATCCGGCAAATAGGACCTCGTCTCGTGCGTACCCGTCGCTTCTCAATTCACACCTCTTTCTGTCGTCTCCGCACGCTAGGCGCGATGCTCTTGGATTGTGCTCGATAGCCGCGGCTTGTGAGCTGTAGTAGCGCTCCGAGACAAACGCTGAGTACCGGGAGTTGGCTGCCAGTCATTCGTGTTTCGAGTCAGGGTTTAGCAAAGCGGAAGGCTCTGTCACAAGGCGAAAAGGCTGCCCATTGGTCGCGCCCGGCCGCTCAGAACATCATTTCGGCCGGTGCGCAAGTTTGACTTGCCACTGTCGATTTTCTGCCGTCTCATGCTGGCTATCCTGAACTACAACGAGGTACACCCATGGCTGAGATCATCAAGGCAAGAACATTTTGCAATGACGAGGTGGCCTACCTAGCCTGGGAGACCGATGGCAAGATTGAGGGATGCTTGGGATTCATGGTCACCCGTATCTTTGTCGACACGGGTGAACGTCGTGTGCTACCAACCTGGGTCGCCTTTGAGTCCCAGTCCAATCCGGACTGGGAGGAACAAGACACCAGCGTCTGGCCCATTCAGAAATTCTCGTGGCGTGACCTCACCTTGCGCAAGAGCCGCAATACGCTGATGACCCGCAGTGGCCCACTGCGGGTCAAGTACGAGATCCAGCCCGTTGGACCTATGAAGGCTGGAATGAAGCCTGTGCCAGCAACAGATACCGCACAACCTGGAAAGTACAAGGGAAAAAAGATTTCTTTGGCGTTCTATGGCGAAGCGGTTGAAACCAATGAGATCGTGGCGTCCAATGATCTGGGCGAAATCAGTATCGGTTTCAACAACGGTATCCTGTCAACACAGAATCTGCGCAAGCAGCTGCGCACGCCCAAGGGAAAAATGCCCAGTGCTTCGGTGGTGCGCAAGCGCATCGAGACTGTCGGAGATCCTCTTCGCCGGTATCTGGCTGGAGACATCTTGCCGCTGCTGCGCGAGCTGTTCGAACGGGCAGAGGCTGAAGGCGGAACGATCTATGCCGCACTGTATGAGCTCAGCGATCCCGAATTGATTGACTTGCTGTTGCAACATTCAAAGCGATTGCATCTCATTCTTTCCACAGCAGGTAAGGACGAGAAAACCGGTGAGTGGGACGTGACCAACGCTGAAGCTCGCCAGCGGCTGCGCACTGCCATTGGAACGAAGAAGCTAAAGACGCGGAGCATGCAAGACCGGATGTTCAACACTTCTTCAGGCATCGGGCACAACAAGTTCGCCGTGTTGGTGGTCGACGATCAGCCTCAGGCCGTATGGACAGGAAGTACCAACTGGACGCCCACGGGCTTGTGCGCTCAGACAAACAATGCAGTCGTGTTTCGTTCCAGCGAAGTTGCGAGTCACTACCTGACCTATTGGAACCATCTATACAAGGACAAGCAGCCCGTGCCCGATCCCTTGTCCAAGGCGAACAACGCCAACCAGGGGGGCGATCTGCGAAAGGAAAACAGCACGCCTTCAGAAGCGGTTCTTGACCACGGAGCTACGCAGGTGCAGCTTTGGTTCTCGCCCAACACACCCACGCGGAAAACAGCGGCCACCCGCACTGTTCCTCCGGACTTGGAGATCTTGTTCGATCTCATGGCCAAAGCAAAGCACGCGATCTTCTTTCTTGTTTTCAATCCGGGGCGCACGGCAGAGGAGCAGGAGGACGCTAACACCGCCATCTCTGCGGCTTTGGCTTTCGGGCGCCACAAACCGGGGTTGTTCATCGCTGGAGTAATCAGTGATCCCACTGCCATGCCGGGTTACCAGCCGCGCGACCCTGAGGACCCGAAGGTGACGCTTCCCGCCATCTACACACCTGCCGGAGCGCCCAACGTGTTGATGGTACGCGCGGCTGCGCTGCGGGATCCCGTGGGAAATTTCGACAGAGAACTGTTGAAGATCGGCCACGCCATCGTGCACGACAAAGTGGTGGTGATCGATCCCATGTCAGAAGCAGACTGCGTGGTGGTGACTGGCAGCCACAACCTTGGATTTAAGGCTTCCTACGCCAATGACGAGAATATGGCAATCATTCGAGGCAATAGGGCCCTCGCCTGTGCCTACGCGGTGCATGTGTTGGACGTTCACGAGCACTACCGATTTCGTGCCGTCCAGGAGGAGATTCGACGTGCAGCCGAACTTGCAGGCAAGAATGTTGAGAAGGCTGTTGACAAGGGTTTTCTCAAAGAGAACGACACTTGGCAGGACAAGTATATGGCGCCAGGACCGTCAGATATCCGTACTTACCTTCTGGGTGAGCACTAGGTGCAACCGGTGGAGACAACGGCTCGATCGTTTCAGTGTCCAGCCCTGATGTGGGTCATTGAGGTCCGGCCAACTCCCTTCGAATCGTGATCCGCCACGGTCTGACGACGAGCATGATGCCTGATCTCACTGGTGAAAAGGATGCCCGATCTGCGCTGTACAAGAGACTTTTCAGTCAGTGAAAATGTCTAGATCGCCGGGAGAGATTGCTGTTTTAGTGCCTACTATGGGCGCTACGGGACACTACTGGGTAACAAGCTTACTGCCCTCGTTCTCCAGGTGTATCGAGAGGCCTCCGATCGCTCATTGTGGTGCCCCCGTGAGCCAATGGTCAAGCCAAGAATGTTGATTTCCACGCAGAAGTGACCCACTAACCCCCCGGGGGTTACTGCGTCACTTCTGCGTCGAAATTAATCGCTTTGCCCTATCCTGCGCAGCGCGTCGAGACATTGCACGCGAAACATAGGAAAAGTAAGAGTTCGGATCTGCGTGACCCATGCGCATGGCAATCACTGCCGATACGGAAGCAGCTGAGGTGTCCATTTTTTTCTCGACTCTATGCGCTATTTCTCGTTCAACTTCCTCAGTGCAGAACAGTCCACGGAACGCGTGAATTGACGTCCCCTTAGGCGCCCCCAGGGAGCTAAGAATCTCACTAAGCAACTGTGATATCGAGCGTGATTTCAGTGGGCCGAAAGTGCGGTCCGAAACGAAGATATGCTGATGACTCAGGGCGGCCATAGCGCCACGGGCCCTTGCGTACTCGTCCCGAATTCTGATCAGCGAGCACACTCTCAATGCTAACCAAACGGGGACGTCGAAAGAATTCTCGTAGGAAAACTTCTGCACTGATGGTGTGATGGACACCGTTGACTCCAATGTGTTCTCGATCAATCTTTCATCAAAGTCTGAGACTTTGAGCGAAGCAATCGAGCCCACTCGCAACCCTACTTCAACGGCAAGATCGACGATTAGCGCGTCCCTTAGATTTCGGTACTGACTCGACTCCCTTTTCATCAGGCACTCTACTACCATATCTACAAAATCCCTCGAAGGAACGAAACCCGTTTTCAGCCTTCCCCGACCTTCCGCATCGGGATAAAGCAAAGGCATGCTCAACCGCTCCCTTGAGGCGACTTTACGACTCTCGCGTAAGTAATTTTTCCGCCTGTTTCTACGCGTTGGTATTTCCTGATTGCCAAGCGTCCCCATTTCAACCGCACAATCTTTTGGTCCGACAACGTTCTCGGACACAAATCCTTCTCCTCGCAGCCACCAAAGCCAACGATAAACGGCAGCAAGTCGAGCATTCACAGTCGCTTTAGCCTTACGCTCCTTTTTTCGCGATCTGGAATTGAACGTTACCGATTTAAGCTCACGATCTCGAAAAGCTTTGACCCGTGAATTGGTCAGGCCGTGCAATGCCTCTCGCAGGGAGCATGGCCTTACTCCCCGCCTTGGTTCACTCAAAATGAAGTTAGCAAACCGAACGATGTGGTTAGTGGTCGTATCGACAGTCGTCCCTGATAGCCCCTCATGCACGAGGAGATGAAACGCGTAGTCCGTCGCTTCGGCAACAACTACTTCGAGTACCAAATCGTAAATAACTATCGGTGGTCCTGCCCCACCTTTAAATATCCGAGTCACGTTAACTTCCCTTGGCGGCGCGGCCTCAATGGCGAAACAGCTAGAGCTGTTTCTGATGCCGTAACGCTGCCCTTTAATAGCAACTGCCTGATTTCCCTTCTAAGAGACTCAGTTGTTTCCTCGCATTGACGGTGTAGTGCCGCGTAGCGATTATCAAAGCTCACTACCTTCTCTTCAAGCCGCTCAATGATTTTCTTCTGGGTATATATGTTTTCTTCGGCTATTTTGCGCAGTCGAATTTCTATCGTTAGTTGTCGCTTCAGCGCAGCTACCTTCTCAACCTTTTTATTCGATGGTTTGCCGGCTTCGCGACATTCGGAGACAAGCCTTACCACTCTCTCGACTGCCGCCGTTCGCTCAGAGTCCTTTCTTAGTGTTTCTGCGCTGTTGGATCGGAACGCAGGTACAAGGACTCGCAGCTTGGCAGGTAAATCAGCGCACTCAAATGCATTGAACTTTCGTTTGCTGTCAGGTAGTGAAAGTGCTAGTGCAAGAAAGTCTTCATCGGCGAGTTCACTCAAAACTTTCGACAAACTGCCAACGGCTAGCTTTTGAGCTGCTAAGTGATTTGAACGAGCGGCACAAAAATCTGTAAGGAATGATATTTTCAGATCAATGTTCTGCTTTGCTGCTTCTTCGTTTCCGAAGGCCACTAGCGGCTTATAGCCAGTCGCAGATTGCGAAGGCAGATTGCGTTTAATTGGCATGCTCCATCCTACGCCGATGCAAGACAACTACACGCTCCAAATTTTCTAAAACGGGTGTTAAACGAGCACGCGCTAATGCGCTAGATTCTGCATCGACTAAACGAGCACGAATCGACAAAGCATACCCTTCGAGCGAGCGAATGTGATCCGCAACAATATGGTGATATTGGCAACCAGCGCAGATGATCGGTCCAGCGTTTTCTCGACGTGTTCCCCTGCCTTCCTTGTTATTACAGTGCGCACGTTTAGCAAGCGCTTCACTTGGCGCGCAGCAGTTACCATGCCAATACGGACGAAACTGATGGCCTCTCGATTTCAGAAGATCTGCGACAACTGACCCTTGCTTGTCCGGCTCCATATTGCCATAATCTGTGCGTAAGGAAAAGCGCTGATGAAGTCGTCGGATGAGCTTTGGAAAAGCCCCACCTCCGACATTTTTTCCATCGACTAATTGACGAACCATCTCTTGGAGCCTCTCATCGCTTACCGAGCGTATCTCTCGTTCAATTCCTTGGACTTCATTTATAGATTCTTGTATTTGCTCAGGAGACATTCGAGCGAATTGGTTAACTTTAGGCCCTCCCCCTCCTTGCCTTGGATCTACTAAATAAGTGATGGTGTCAGTTGGATCCAAATGTCCGTACTTTTGGGTCAATGCCAATATTGGACCTTCGAACCGATAGATGAACAGCAATCCATATCCACGGCGAAACATATGGGAGGTAATTCGGTCGAACTCAGCAAATTCACCGAATGCCCTCTTGAAGAACCCTTCGGTAGTTCGACCGGTTCCGAATTCAAACCAAACTCGTGAATGAGCACGCTTTGTCCCGAACTGCAGGTTCGGCTGGCGAAAGAGCGCACGGTCAGAATCTGCTAGCACACGGTCTTCTCCGCCAACCGCCAATGCCAATCGCATGGTCAAGCTCTCGAGATGCTCAAGACAGTGAATTGCGTTCACCGTAGCCCGCCCAACATACATTGGTACATGCAGCTTGTGCGTCTTTTGCATATAAAAAGAGCACATATACAAATCAAGTGATTTATCCACCACTTCCAACGATGCTCGGGTAAGACCAATTTTCCTATGTTGGACCTCGTCCTTTCTGCGTGCATTCATAAGCCCGATTAGGGCGAAGCATCCCGAGTACAAGGTTTCCAGAGCGCCATCCAACGACTGTTCCTTAGGAGTAGCCTGTGTTGGCATAAGACCGGTGATATCCATCCCAAACGCGTCGCGCAACCTAAGCCTGTGAGCGGATGACTCTAGAGCTGCGAGCGCAGACTTGCGCGACACGCCCTGTCCATTCAAAGCATCCCCCTCCATTCGCACCACAACGTCTTCTAACAAAGCAAGAATATGGACGCTAGCTTCTTCGGAAAGACGCAGCCCTTCAGCCAATAGTTTAGCGACCTGGGTTGGTGTGATATTTGGTGTCCGTCCGGAATTCCCGCGCCCATACTCTTCAGCGGTTTTTACCGGGGACGGATAGGGCGCGTAGGTAATTAATTGGCCACTCCCCGCCTCAGCAAGAAGATTTATCCAAGCGAGTTGCTCACGCAAGGCGGAGACCAGCATTCCAGAGGTTGCTGCGGACCGTACCCTTCTTGAAGAGGGACTGCTCCCAGTCAGTGGCTGACCCATTGCTTCAGAAAGAACATCACGGACCGAATCTAATTCAGCCTGCATGATATTCGTACCTAAATCAATCTGCAGCCTCCCCCTTATCGAATACTCATCTGCCTTAGTCCTCCGTTGACCGATGTATTTCTCAGCTAAATTTTTTGGATCTCCTTCAATCAATTTACTCACACGCTCAGAAATATTTAGAGCCTTTGCCCATCCGCCTTCACCCAATAGCTTAGGTAGTGAGTCCGTCAATTCCGGCGACCAGTCTTGGAGGCTGTAGTAACCTCGAAGCCAAGCAAACTCGAAAGTCTTCGCCAGTACACGAAAAGCTTTCTTTACATTTATATGCGTCGATTTACTTGGTTCTTGTCTCTCCGCATATGTGCGAACCGCCAGAAAGGCAGCCATTACAAGATCACTGCGCTCGGCCAAGGAGATTACTCCATCAGCAAATGGAGCAGGGGGCAGGAAAAAATGCGAGGGATCAATTTCAATATAACCCGCCTCATCTTCTCTCGCCTCATATATTTTTGCCAATATTTTCCCACCCCTGTAGACAACGGGACTTTCAAGCGCAAAATCCACCATCTCCAGCTCTTTATCTGGCAAACTATGCCCTATTCGATTGAGCCTCATCTCAACGCCCTTCATAAACTTCTTTTCTAACTGCTTTCGCAATGTGTCTGTAAGCCCCATTTTCAATAATGCCAATCAGCGCCGTATTAACCAACATGGCAGGGATATGTATTTTCAAAAAATACTCTTTGTTAGAACTTAACAAGTCGCGCCAGCATTCGTCATAGAAGCGTTTAGTTCGGAACGCTTCTTCCATGCGGGTACGATCAATCAAGATACGGCGGTGCGAACACCCTTCACCGCGATGGCACCCCGCGCCTGAGCAGACACCGTGCTCAATAAACGCAGGCTCTGGAGGATTGAAGGGATCTGCACAACTCGTACCATCGCCGATGGCATACAGAAGGTCTGATTCGCTGTTCATTTCTTGCACTTGCCCCATTCGATAGCGAACGGATTTTTCCAACCGCCGCTCAAACTCAAGTGCATATGATGAATTTAGGCGCTGAAGTAACAACTGGTCCAGATATATAGCGGTGGTATTGATACTTGCATGACCCGCAACATGTCTCGCCGCCTCCAGCCCGCCGGCGACAATGCCGTGACTTGCAAGGACTTCTACTCTGAGTTGCTCTGACGAAAACTGTACTAAGCCGTGTCTCTTGCAAAACATTGATAGGAGAGTGCCCCATCCCACAAATGGATGACTCTTCCCGGTCCGTGCCCAGCGACTGTTGAGCCACAACCTCTTCTCGCTAGAAGATACCCAACCCAACACTTTCATAGCATTAAGTCGTGATAGCAAAATTTGAATGACTCGGATAGCTTCAGAATCTGATGCCAAAACCTCCACAAATGGAGTGTCTTCTGCTGTACGACTCTTATATCCTTGGATAAAGTATCCTCCATTATTATTCTTCTGAATACCATCTGCATCCATCTCAAGGACAGAATTAACATTCCATCCGGTATGAATCTGCAGAATAATTAGGCAGCCTAGCATACCTCTTTGATCGATAATTCTGTTTCCAACAAACTCTGCAAAAAGATCAATCCGACAGCCACGCAGGCATTTTTCTTTAATATATTCAATAATCTCAGGCGCTCTTAAACACCTGAATTGACTCAAGCCCTCAAGCTCCCCCCTTAGCGCATCCTGAGATATTTTCCAGTATGCAGCAGCCAAAACATTAATTGGAAGGGAATGAATCCATTCGGTAAATTTCTTCGCATTTGAAGGCTGTTTTCGATTTGCTAAACCTTCAAGAAGCCGCTCAACGATATCCATCGAAACCTCAGATGAACCGAACAATCGCTCATACCTGTGATAGATTTCTTCGATATCATTGATTTCGCGCATTGCAGCTATTTTTATTTCGCCCAACGTTCCTGAAATTTTCGCTGCAATTTTTTCACGCAATTCACTGGGTGAATTAAATGAAGTGGCGCCAATGGGGTACGGCACGTCACTCCCCGAAGACGCCCAGTCACTTATCATTTTCCGGCCTGGGGATCGCGAAACATGCGGAGTTCGATAGATAACCCTCAGGCGGGATACTCTCGGAACTTCATAATATTTCGCAAAATCAACCAGGAGTCGCCTCAAATGATAGGAAGTCTGAGATTTACCAGCTGCGGTTGAATTATCTAGAGTGGACACATATGCATCGATGCACCTGATTGCATCGACAAGACTTTCGACCGTAAGCTCCTCTGGCGAAATACTTGCGCAGCGCAACCACTCCGCGGAATTTGCTAGAGCGCACAAAACTTTCCGATACTTTGAGACTATCGAAATTTCTAACGGCTGAAGGCTTGACGCAGCAGCTGCCCGGCCTAATGCAGCGGCCACCCAAGAGTCCACAGGAACCTTGAAGTCCGCCACGTCAACCTCTTCAATCTTTTTGTAAACAGTCTGATGCAGCTTATGTTGAACGTGGAATCTAAAACGCACTACTCCTCCTGCGCCAGGTAGGTCTGGATGACAACTTCATTTGAAAATCTACCCTGTACATTTCCGTAAGGCTACATCGTCGAGTACCGTCAACCTCGCCCCCGCAGATTTGCCCAAGGATTCCGGCCGGTTTGACCTGCCCATAGCGCTGGGCATCCTGGCCGCCAGCGGGCAGGTGGACGGGGCGCGGCTGGCGGGCTACGAGTTTGCGGGCGAGCTGTCGCTGTCGGGCGAGCTGCGCCCCGTGCGCGGCGCACTGGCCACCAGCCTGGCGCTGCAGACGCAGCAGATCACCGCGCAGCTGGTGCTGCCCCCGGGCAGCGCCGAAGAGGCCGCACTGGTGCCCGCAGCGCAGGTGGTGCGGGCGCGGCACCTGCTGGACGTGGTGCGCGCCTTCCTGCCGCCGGGCAGCGTGGCGGCGGGCGATGCCGATGTGGCCAACGACGGCTGGACACGCCTGCAGGCCACCCCCATGGCCACCAGCACCGCAGGGCCGGACATGGCCGACGTAAAGGGGCAGTCCAGCGCCAAACGCGCGCTGGAGATCGCAGCCGCGGGCGGCCACAGCGTGCTGATGGCCGGGCCGCCAGGCTCGGGCAAGTCGATGCTGGCGCTGCGATTTGCCGGCCTGCTGCCCGCCATGACCGTGGACGAGGCGCTGGAGAGCGCCGCCATTGCCAGCCTGGCCGGGCGCTTTCATACCGACCGATGGGGGCAGCGGCCCACGGCAGCACCGCACCACACGGCGAGTGCGGTGGCGCTGGTGGGGGGCGGCTCGCCCCCGCGGCCGGGCGAAATATCGCTGGCGCACAACGGTGTCCTGTTTCTCGACGAAATGCCCGAATTCCCGCGCGCTGCGCTGGAAGCGCTGCGCGAGCCGCTGGAGACCGGCCACATCACCATCTCCCGGGCGGCGCAGCGTGCGGACTTCCCAGCCCGGTTCCAGATGATTGCGGCGATGAACCCGTGCCCGTGTGGCTACCTGGGCTCCACCCAGCGCGCCTGCCGCTGCACGCCCGATCAGATCAACCGCTACCAGTCCAAGCTCAGCGGGCCGCTGCTGGACCGCATTGACCTGCATGTGGAGGTGCCGGCCGTGCCCGCCGACCAGCTGGTGCAAGCCCCCGCCGGCGAGGCCACCGGGGCCATCCGCGAGCGCGTGGCGCGCGCACGGGCGGTGGCGCTGGCACGCCAGGGCACCACCAACCAGGCGCTGCAGGGGCAGGCCATCGACACCCACCTGCTGCTGGATGACGCGGCCGCCAAGTTCCTCAACACCGCCGCCGCGCGCCTGGGCTGGTCGGCACGCAGCACGCACCGCGCGCTGAAGGTGGCACGCACCATTGCCGACCTGGCGGGTGCCACCACCACGCAGGTGAGCCATGTGGCCGAGGCCGTGCAGTACCGCCGGGTGCTGCGCAGCCCCGTGTGATTCGAGGGCAACCACCAATATCAAATTGATAGCTGCCAGCGCATACTGGTCAAGCGCTGGAGGCCGATTTCCTTCAAATTTTTTATCCAACCCCTGGCGCCACGCCCTTTGTCGGCCTGCCCGGCACCGTGCCGTTGAGCCCATCCCGTCACAATTGCCCCATGCCCAGCGTTCGCTCCCACCCGAAAACCGTGCCGTCCACGGCCCCTGCTGAAACCCTGATGCCTGCCACCGCCGAGTCGGTGGACCAGGTGGACACCACCTTCTTGCGCACGCTGGTGGGCTACAACACGCGCCGCGCGGCGCTGGCCATCATCGAAGTGTTCATGGAACGCATGTCGGTGTACGACCTCAAGGTGGTGGATTTCTCGGTGCTGTCGCTGGTGGCGCACAACCCGGGCATCACCTCGCGCCAGCTGTGCGCCACGCTCAATGTGCTGCCGCCCAACATGGTGGGGCTGATCGCCGCGCTGGAGCGGCGCGGCCTGATCGAGCGCCGGCCGCACCCGAGCGACGGCCGTGCCATGGGCGTGCACCTCACCTCCGAAGGCACCGATCTGACGGCGCAAGCCGAAGCGACCGTGGCCCAACTGGAGCAGGACGCCAGCGGACGCCTCACCGCCACTGAGCGCAAGACGCTGATTCGTCTGCTGCAGAAGATCTACGACTGATCAGGCAGGGGTTTGCGGCATGGGGGCAGGCGCGGTGGCCGCTGCTGCCGCACCCTGCGGTTTGTCCAGCCCCAGCAACCGCACGGCGTTACCCTTCAGGATGCCCGGCATCACCTCGGGCTTGAAGCCCGCTTCCTGGAAGTCCTTCATCCAGCGCTCGGGGGTGATCAGCGGGTAGTCGCTGCCGAACAGGATGCGGTCTTTCAGCAGCGTGTTCGCGTACTGCACCAGCTGCTTCGGAAAATACTTGGGGCTCCAGCCCGACAGGTCGATCCACACATTGGGCTTGTGCGTGGCCACGCTCAATGCCTCGTCCTGCCACGGAAAGCTCGGGTGCGCCATCACGATCTGCATGTCGGGGAAGTCAATCGCCACATCGTCCAGGTGCATGGGATTGGAGTATTCCAACCGCAGGCCACCGCCGCAGCGCATGCCGCTGCCGATGCCGCTGTGCCCGGTGTGGAAGATGGCGGGCATGCCGTATTCGGCAATCACCTCGTAGATGGGCCAGGCCATCTTGTCGTAGGGGTGGTAGGCCTGCACCGTGGGGTGGAACTTGAAGCCCTTGATACCGAACTCCTCGATCAGGCGGCGTGCCTCGCGCGCGCCCATCTTGCCCTTGTGGGGGTCAATGCTGGCGAAGGCCGTCATCATGTCGCTGTTGGCCTTGGCCGCTTCGGCGATCTCTTCGTTGGGGATGCGGCGGCGGCCCATCTTGGACTCCGCGTCCACGGTGAACATCACCAGGCCAATCTTCTGCTCGCGGTAGTACGCCACCGTTTCGGCAATGGTGGGGCGACGGCCGTTCTTGAAGTACTTGTCGGCGGCGCGGTCGTATTCCTCGCCGTAGTTGTCGAACGGGTTCCAGCAGCTCACTTCGGCGTGGGTGTGGATGTCGATCGCAATCAGGTTTGCGTGGTCCATGCGTGTCTCCTGGGTTGGCACCCTGTTTTGTTGGTCCATGCCGCCAGCATGCGCCACGGGACGTGACGCAGATCAAGGGTAAACACCAATAAAAAACGGGCTTTGCTTGCTTGAATTGGTTATGAACTATAACCACAATTCAACCAACACGAAAGCCTCTATGACCCATCCAGACATCCATTTCGAACTCACCGGCGACCAGCAGGAAGTGGCCGTGATCCGCCTGACCCGTGCGGCCAAGCGCAACGCGCTGAACGACGGCCTGATCCTCGCGCTGCGCGACCTGTTCGAGAAAATGCCCAGCACCGTGCGCGCCGCTGTCATCGATGGCGACGGCCCCCATTTCTGCGCCGGGCTGGACCTGTCGGAGCTGAAAGAACGCGACGCCGGCCAGGGCCTGCACCACTCGCGCATGTGGCATGCCGCATTGGAGCGTGTGCAGTACGGCCCCGTGCCGGTCATCGCAGCGCTGCACGGCGCCGTGGTGGGCGGCGGGCTGGAGCTGGCCAGTGCCTGCCACATCCGCGTGGCCGACGAATCCACCTTCTACGCGCTGCCCGAAGGCTCGCGTGGCATCTTTGTGGGCGGTGGTGGTGCGGTGCGCATCCCCAAGCTGATTGGCGCCGCGCGCATGACGGACATGATGCTGACCGGCCGCGTCTACAACGCGCAGGACGGTGAAAAGGTCGGCTTTGCGCAGTACCTCGTGCCCGAAGGCAAGGCGTTCGAGAAGGCCCTGGAGCTGGCCAAACGTGTGGCAGAAAACGCCCCGCTGACCAACTACGCGCTGATGCACGCCCTGCCCCGCATTGCCGAGCAGCCCGCCGACCAGGGCTTCTTCACCGAAGCCATGATGGCCGCCATTGCGCAGAGTGCGCCCGAGGCCAAGGCGCGCCTGGCCGATTTCCTCGAAGGCCGCGCCGCCAAGGTCCGCAAGCAGGACTGAGTGACGAGGTATCCCTTGCGTTCAACACCTCAACCCGTTCACGCTGAGCCTGCCCTAGCGCGGCACCAGGCTTCGACAAGCTCAGCCCGAACGGCCTGTAGGGATTCGACGCGGGTCCATACGAACCGCCTGCAGCCCTCTGCCCCAACCACCCCGGATTCCCCATGAGCGCACTGCCCCACACGCCCCCTTCGTCCACCCTGCCCCGCTACCGCCCGGTGACCTTCGGCGTCACCCGCGTCAGCCTGCGCGACGGCGCAGCGGGCGTGCGCTACCTGCAGGCCGACCTGCCCCTGGGCGCCTACGCACGGCGTGTGACCGACTACCTGGTGCACTGGGCCGAGGCCACGCCGGACCGCAGCTTTCTGGCGCGGCGCGAGCAGCTCGGTGGCGGCGAGACCGGTGACTGGCAGCACGTGACCTACGCCCAGGCGCTCGACGCCGCGCGCAGCATTGGCCAGGCGCTGCTGGACCGCGGCCTGAGCGCAGAGCGCCCGGTGGTGGTGCTGAGTGAAAACACGATCGAACACGCGCTGCTGGCGCTGGGCTGCATCTACGCCGGTGTGCCCTACTGCCCCGTGTCGCCCGCCTACGCCACCGTGAGCCAGGACTACGACAAGCTGCGCCACGTCATCGACACGCTCACGCCCGGCCTGGTGTTTGCGGCCGACGGCGCGCGCTACGGCCGCGCCATCACCGCCACGGTGGCCGCCGATGTGGAAGTGATCCTGGCCCAGGGCGCCATCGCGGGCCGCACCACCGGCACGTTCAGCAGCCTTAAGGCCACCGCCCCCACCCCGGCGGTGGACGCAGCCATGCACACCACCGGCCCCGGCACCATCGTGAAGTTCCTGTTCACCAGCGGCTCCACCAAGATGCCCAAGCCGGTCATCAACACCCAGCGCATGTGGTGTGCCAACCTGCAGCAGATCACGCTGTCGCTGCCGGTGCTGGCCGAGGCCCCGCCCGTGCTGGTGGACTGGCTGCCGTGGAACCACACCTTCGGCAGCAACCACAACTTCGGCCTCACGCTGATGCATGGCGGCACGCTGTACATCGACGACGGCAAGCCGACGGCCGCACTGATTGGCGAAACGCTGCGCAACCTGCGCGAGATCGCCCCCACGGTGTACTTCAACGTGCCCACGGGCTTTGAAATGATTGCCGAGGCCATGAAGACCGACGCCCAGCTGCGCACCAACCTGCTGTCGCGCGTGCGCCTGTTCTTCTACTCCGGCGCCGGCCTGGCCCAGCCCGTGTGGGACAGCCTGCACGCCACGCAAGAGGCCGCCATTGGCGAGCGCATCGTGATGTGCACGGGCCTGGGCATGACGGAATCCGCCCCCTCGGCCATGTTCTGCAACAGCCCCGACGTGCGCTCCGGCCACATCGGCGCGCCCGTGCCCGGCATGGTGCTCAAGCTGGTGGAGGTGGATGGCAAGACCGAGGTGCGCTACCGCGGCCCCAACGTGACGCCCGGCTACTGGCGCTCCGACGCTGCCACGCGCGATGCGTTTGACGACGAAGGCTACCTGTGCACCGGCGACGCCGTGAAGTGGATCGACGAGAACAACATCCACCGGGGACTGGCGTTTGACGGCCGCATTGCCGAAGACTTCAAGCTCTCCACCGGCACCTTCGTGAGCGTGGGCCCCATGCGCGCCAAGATCATCGTGGCGGGCGCGCCCTACATCCAGGACGTGGTGCTGACCGGCCTGAACATGAAGGAAGTGGGCGCCCTGCTGTTCCCCTCCCCCGCCTGCCGCGCCGTGGCGGAGGCTGCAGGCCTCGGCCCCGACGCGCCCCTGGCCGACGTGGTGGCCCACCCCGCCGTGCGCCAGCGCATCGAGGCGGTGCTGGACCAGATGGCCCGCGAATCCACCGGCAGCGCCAGCCGCGTGGCGCGCGCGCTGCTGATGGCCGAGCCGCCCTCCATCGACAAGGGCGAGATCACCGACAAGGGCTCCGTCAACCAGCGCGCCGTGCTCAAGCACCGCGATGCGCTGGTGCAGGCCCTGCACGACGACACCGCCCCCCACATCCTCAAACCCGGCGCCTGAGCGCCACCACCAGGATTCCACCATGCAGATTCAAGGACAAGCCGCCCTCGTGACGGGTGGCGCATCGGGCCTCGGCGAGGCCACCGCACGCGAACTGGCCTGCCGGGGCGCCAATGTGGCCGTGCTCGACCGCAATGCCGAGCTGGCTGAAAAAGTGGCGACAGCCATCAACACCGAATTCGGCGCAGGCAGCGCCGTGGCCTGCGCCTGCGACATCACCGATGCGGCCAGCGTGACCGCCGCCATCGACCGGGCAGCCGCCGCCCACGGCCCCGCCCGCATCCTGATGAACGTGGCCGGCATCGGCAGCGCCAAGCGCGTGGTGCAGCGCGACGGCAGCGCTGCGCCGCTGGAAGACTTTGTGCGCGTGGTCAACATCAACCTCATCGGCAGCTACAACGTTAGCCGTTTGTTTGCTGCAGCGTGCGCCAAGCTGCCCGTGCTGGACAACGGCGAACGCGGCGTGATGATGTTCACCGCCTCGGTTGCGGCCTTTGACGGCCAGGTGGGCCAGCAGGCCTACAGCGCATCCAAAGCGGGCCTGGCCGGCATGACGCTGCCCATGGCGCGCGACCTGGCGCAGCACGCCATTCGCGTGTGCACCGTGGCACCCGGCCTGTTTGCCACGCCGCTGATGAAAGAGCTGCCCGAAGCCGTGCAGCAGTCGCTGGCGGCCAGCATCCCTTTTCCGCCACGCCTGGGCAAGCCCGAAGAGTTTGCCGAGCTGGCCTGCCACATCGTCACCAACGGGCACTTGAACGGCGAAGTCATCCGCCTGGACGGCGCCCTGCGCATGGCGCCGCGCTGACCGATCCCGCCTTTTCCGTTTTTCCCTTTCCCCGCCATCGCGCATCAAAAAACCACCAGGAGACAACTGCCATGACCAGCACCCGACGCCACTTTGTACAAACCCTCGGCTCGGCCGCGGCCCTCGGGGCGTTCTACCCCCTGACCACATTTGCCCAGGCACTGGACCAGGTCAAGATCATGTATGGCTTTCCCGCCGGCAGCGCAGGCGACAGCGTGGCGCGCCGCGTGGCCGAGAAGCTGGGCGGAACGGCCTACAGCAAGAATCCCGGCTTTGTGGAGAACAAGCCCGGCGCCGGCGGCCGCATTGCGGTGGAAACGCTGAAAAACTCTGCGGCCGATGGCTCGGTGCTGACGCTGGCGCCCGTGTCGGCCCTGGCGGTGTACCCCCACATCTACCCCAAGCTCAGCTACAAGCCGGAGGAAGTCACGCCCGTTTCCATCGGCGCGATCATGCACCACGGCCTGGCGGTGGGGCCTGCCGTGCCCGCTGAAGTGAAAACGCTGGCGGACTTCCTGAAGTGGGCCAAGGCCAACCCCGACAAGGCCATGTACGGCACGCCCGGCGCGGGCACCATGCCCCACCTGCTGGGCGCCCTGCTCGGCATCCGCGCCAATGTGGACCTCAAGCACGTGCCCTACCGTGGCACCGTGCCCAGCATCACCGACCTGGTGGGCGGCCAGATCGCTGCCGCCATGAACCCCAGCGGCGACTACCTGCAGTACATGAAAACCGGCCGCGTGCGCGTGCTGGCCTCGTCGGGCAAGAAGCGTTCGCCCTACCTGCCGGATGTGCCCACCTTCACCGAGCTGGGCTACCCCGATGTGACCTCCGAGGAGTGGTTCGGCTTCTACGCCCCGGCCAAGACCCCGGCCGCCACACTGGCCAGCGCCAACGCAGCCATCACGGCCGCCCTCAAGGACAAGACCGTGATCGATGCGCTGGGCATCGTGGGCCTGGTGGCGCACGGCAGCACCCCGCAGGAAATGCTGGCCGACCAGAAGGCCGAGTTCGAACGCTGGGGTCCGCTGGTCAAGCAGATCGGGTTCACTTCGGAAAGCTGAGGGTCACCCCCCTGAGGCGCTGCGCGCCTTCACCCCCTCTCTCACGCTGGCGCGTGGGAGGGGGGACGCCGCCAGCGCGGCAGGGCGGCCCTTGCGCGGCGGCCCTCGCTTTGGGGCGCGCCGGTATCCACGGACACAGGCGTGGCAGCGCTTTTAACGCGAACCCCATCACCCGTTCGGGCCGAAGGCGAGCGGCCCGCCGACTCAGCTCAAAAATTCAATCAAAACAGCCTCCAGCGCTTATCCATCATGCGCTAGCAGCTATCACATTAAGAGCAATCATGCCCGCACGCCAGTCACTCGCCGACATCCAGTTTTTGCTGAACAACGTGCTGCAGGCCCCCGCGCAGTGGCAGGCGCTGGCGCCGTTTGCCGACACCGATGCCGACCTGGCCGCCCAGGTGCTGGCCGAAGCCGCCAGGTTTGTAGACACTGCCGTGGCCCCGCTGCAGCGCACAGGCGACGAGGTGGGCTGCCGCTTTGACGCAGGCCAGGTGCACACGCCGCCGGGCTTTCGCGATGCCTACCAAGCCTTCTGGCAAGGCGGCTGGCCCGCGCTGGCCTGCGCGCCGGAGGACGGCGGCCAGGGCCTGCCCGCCGTGCTGGAATGCGTGCTGTACGAATGGCTGGCCGGTGCCAACCACGGCTGGACCATGGCGCCCGGCCTGCTGCACGGCGCGTACGAATGCATCAGGCACCACGCCAGCGATGCGCTGAAGGCGCAGTACCTGGAGAAGGTCGCCACCGGCGAATGGCTGGCCACCATGTGCCTCACCGAAGCCCACGCCGGCAGCGACCTGGGCCTGGTGCGCACCCGCGGAGTGCCGCAGCCCGATGGCAGCGCGCGGGTGAACGGCAGCAAGATATTCATCTCCGGCGGTGAGCACGACCTGACGGACAACATCGTCCACCTGGTGCTGGCGCGCCTGCCCGATGCACCGGCGGGGCCCAAGGGCCTGTCGCTATTCCTGGTGCCCAAGATTCTTCAAGATGGAAGCCACAACGCCGTGGTCTGCGAGCGCATCGAAGAAAAGATGGGCCTGCACGGCAGCCCCACCTGCGTAATGCGCTTTGACGACGCCACCGGCTGGCTGGTGGGTGAGGCGAACAAGGGCCTCAACGCCATGTTCGTGATGATGAACGCCGCACGCCTTCACGTGGGCCTGCAAGGCATCGGCCTGCTGGAGGCCGCGTGGCAAAAAGCCAGTGCCTACGCCGCAGAGCGCCGCCAGATGCGCGCCCCCGGCGCCAAGGACACCAGCCTCATTCAAGACCACCCCGCCATCCGCCGCATCCTGCACACGCAGCGCGCCTGGATCGACGGCGGGCGCGTACTGACTTACCACACGGCCCTGCAACTGGACGTGGCCAAGCACCACCCCGACACGGCCGAGCGCGCTGCTGCGCAACGCTGGTGCGCGCTCGCTACGCCCGTGCTCAAGGCCGCGCTCACAACCGAAGGCTTCCACGGCGCCAGCGCCTGCCTGCAGGTGTTTGGCGGCCACGGCTACGTGCGCGAATGGGGCATCGAGCAGATCGTCCGCGACGCGCGCGTGGCCATGATCTACGAGGGCACGAACGAGATCCAGGCCATCGACCTGCTGGTGCGCAAGGTGCTGGCCGATGGCGGCCATGGCCTGGGCGCCCTGCTGGGCAGCCTGCCCGGCGCAGCGCCCAGCCCGGCTGCCAGTGCACGCCGCCATGCGCTGGTGGAGATCACACAGACCCTGGCGATCGCCGCCCAGACCGACCCCGAGCTGCCCTACTGGGTGGCCGACGACTACCTGCGCGCCGTGGCGCTGGTGCTGCTGGAATGGGCCTGGGCCCAGATCAGCGCCGCCCACCGCACCGCGCCCAACACCGCGCCCGACCGCTGGAGCGCACCAGCCCAGGCCTTTGCGCAGTGGGTGCTACCCGAATTCGACCTGCGCACGGGCATCCTGCGCCGGGGCATTGCACAGGCGCTTGAATTTAGAACCAAAGAGGCCGCTAGCGCCTGATGGATCAGCGCGATCAGCTATCTATTCAATAGCAATCATTGCACCCTGTGCACCCACAGCCCGGCAAGCAGGCCAGCTGGCCCACCACACCATCAACGTCGGTGCGTTTGCGCGCCTGTTCCTGGTGCCCGGCATGAACCGCTGTTCCGGCGGCCCCGCCACCGACCAGTTCGACATGCTGGCCCCGCTGGTGGCTTGGGTGGAACAAGGCAAGGTGTCCAACGGCGTAACGGCGAAGGCTCGCAGCGCGAGGGCCAAGGTGGTCAACAGCAAGCTGCCCGCCAGCTAGTCCGCCAACCGCTCCAGGCCGCTGTGCTGTCGCCGCTTTGATTGCAGGCCACCATAGCGCGATACAGGTAGGTAGAAGTCTGATGGTCCGCAGGCTGTCGCAGGAAATCAGCCACCTACTCCGATGCGCCCGGTGTGCGTTCAGCCAGCACTGGCGATCTGCTGGCTTCTTCTTTCGCCTTCTTCCCCTGGTCGTAGTGCCACTTGATGGCGAAGAACATGCCGGTGCCGAACACGGCCACCTTGAACACAATGAAGACTATCGGGACCCAATCCATCTTTGAGATTTTCCTGGCTGTTAGTTGGCACTATCGCGGGTGAAGTGCGCGGCCTCAAAACGCTGCGTCGGCAGCTTCATCGTGTTCAAGCCATCGTCGAATCTCACATCGACACATTGGGCAAATGATCTGAAAACTTGGCGCTATGCTATCGGGCCTGCCGTGCGGGCGTAAGCATCAGTTCTGCCTAAATTTTCCGTAGCAGATGGAGTTCGCTGTGCAGAGCGACTGCCTGCCGATCAGCGCACCAAGGCGAGCATGTCCTTGATGACCACATGCCGAATGGCCCTCAGCAGGTGCGCTTCAGCGCCTCGCGTGGCCGCCGGGGCTTGCCCCATTTGCGGCGAGTTGTCGTGTTCGGCCTCCATGGCCTGGATGACGCTGTCAGCGGCCTGGGCGAGCTTGCCCGCCATGGTATTGATCTCCCGCTCAGCGGTTTTCTTGCCGAGCTTCAGGGCGACGCCTGTTTCGATCAGCCTGGGGCGGGTCACGCCGCTGAAGAAATGGGCCCCCACGATGGGCATGGCCAGCTTTTCGTCAGGCCACACAGCCTGCTCATTGGCCATGGATTTGGTGTGGTACACGGCAGTGCACAGCAGGTCGTAGAAGGGCGCAACGCGCGTGCCCTCGTCGTCGATCAAGAACGAGATGTTTTTGAGGTGGCAGTCGGAGTTGCCAACGAGCGTGTTGAACATGATCCAGCGAAACACGTCCAGGCGCGCAGCGGCCCTGTTGCGGCACAGTTCAATCAGCTGCAGCAGCTTGTCGAAGGTAGCGCTACGGTACTTGGCGTAAGCCATTTCGTTGAGGGACTGACAGCCATCAAGCGCGTGAACACGCTGTATCTCCCCGCCTGATGTCGTCTTACGGTCGAAGCGCTCAATGATGTAAACCGGCTCCGGGACATACAGGCGCGATACCTTCGGCACCTTGAGCCCCAAGGCACCTGCCAGGTGCATCGTAAAAAGCTCATTCACCACGGAATGGGGGAATCCATCGGCGGTGGAGTTGGGCTTGAGGATGTGGGTGGATGGGCTGCCTTTCAGGGGCTCCATCAGCTGGCCGGTGCCCGGGTCAAAAACCACCACCATCTTGTGCTGAGCCCCGGCCAGCGACATGCGCTTGGGGGCCTGGTGGGTGAGGGACGCCCTTGGCAAGTTGCGGATGCGTGCAGACAACGCCTCTCGGGTCAGCTCTACAGCCCCCTGGGGCGCATCGGGGGCTCCCGGCGGCTGCAGCACCAGGGCGCCTGCCGACTCCGACCCCAGCCGCTCCAGCAAGCCAAATGCGTCGGCTGCCTCAACACCCTCTTCTTTGCCGATGACCTCGCGCAGCCGTTCCTCGGGCAACAGGTTGTCGAAAAACCATTGGACAGGCCGCACCGTGGCGCCGTCCAGCAAAACCTCGGGGCCGAGGGGCAGCGCCGGAGACAGCGCGAAGGGCTTGGGCTGCTGCAGCCAGCTTTCAGCGTATTGAAATCCCCACACGTTGTTCTGGTCAAACAGCGAGCCAATCAGCTGACCGTTGATCTGGACTTGCAACTGTCGCTGGCTCATGGGTTGCCGTCCTCTTCTTCGCTCTTACGCTTGATTGCGGCACGCATCAGTTCCTGCGACTGCTGAGCCTGTTGTTCAAAGGCGGTCTTCTTGGCGGCGAGTCGTACGGCGTCGCTTTGCAATCTCTCAAAGGCTTCGTCCGGGATCTCCAGTTCCATGCGGATCCCCAGCTCGGCCAGCACCTGCAGCGCGCGGCCCATCTGCGCCGTCTCTTTGCCGTGCTCCAGGTCGCGCAAGTAAACGTGGCTGACACCCACGCTGCCCGCCACGTCGTCTTGGCGCACACCACCGGCCTTGCGCACAGCGCGCACCACCTGGCCAAAGGCCGCAACGCTTTGAATGGGGATTCTTTTCATAAATCGAAGCTTTGGTTTCGATTTTATGCCGCAGATGGAGTGAATACAAGAAAACGAAATGATCGTTGATATTTTTACCAAATTTCCAGTTACGACTCAAAAATCGAAACATAAGTTTCTATTGCCGCCGGGGCTTGGCATCTTCCGCTCGGGCGCAATTCACTACCCCAGGATCCGAATGTGCACACGCGGGCACAGGCTTATCCGCCTGGGCCACCCGGTCAGAAAGTTGTAGCGGTTGAGACTTGAAGCTCAATCCGTGAAACAGTGACAGTGAGAACTCCGTCTCCCGCCCCAGAAGCTGGGCCGTCGTCACCATGACGAATCCGATGAGCAAAGACACGAGGAACCCCTTCGACAAGGCCTTTGCGATGCGGAGCAGGGTACGGATGAATGGCTTGAAGTTCATGGCTGCAGTCTCTTGTCACGACTTGCGCAGAGCAAACCCTACTGGGGGGCTTTTTAGCTGCGAGGTCTGTCCCAGAGCATTGCGCCGAACGTCAAAAAGTCTTCGCCCTATACCGGTTTGGGATGAGTGGCGTGCTGGGAGCCCCCCATGGGTTTTGACAACATGCCCGAAGACGACTAGGTGTCACGATGCGCATCGCACTGGATGTTCGTGACCGAAGCAATGGTGCTGACAGTCCTCATTCGTTTACAGGCACCGCATGTCCGCGACCAGCCTCAAGCAGCCAAGCAGGTTCGTCGAATTGCGGTACACAACCCCCGCCATAACGAATGGACTCATGCAATCCTGTTCGATGGGCCTATGGTGCGCTGAGTACACAAAGTGCTCGCAGGAGCGATACCAGCAAATAGAAAGGCTTGCAAGGGTGAATCCCCTGCAAGCCTTTGATTTTTCGATGCGTTTCTACCAGGCACTTAACAGCGCCATCACCCCAGCAGGCGACACACCCATGCGCGCCACCGGAGTGTCAAAACGGCAACCCCACATAGTTCTCCGCCAGCGACCCCAGCGCCTTCTCGGACGAGAACAGGTACGCCAGGTCCGTGTCCTGCAGCTTCTGGTCGTACGGGATGGAATCCGGGAAGGTGTGCAGCATGGTCGTCATCCACCAAGAGAAGCGCTGGGCCTTCCACACGCGGGCCAGGGCCTTCTCGGAGTATTTGTCGAGGCCGGTGCTGTCGCCGTTTTGGTAGTGGGCCAGCATGGCGTGGTACAGGTAGTAGATGTCCGACGCGGCACTGTTCAGGCCCCGTGCACCCGTGGGCGGCACGATGTGGGCGGCGTCGCCCGCCAGGAACAGGTTGCCGTAGCGCATGGGCTCAGCCACGAAGGAGCGCAGGGGCGCGATGGACTTTTCGATGGAGGGGCCGGTGGTGAGCTGTGCGGCCACCTCGGCGGGCAGGCGGCGTTTCAGTTCGGCCCAGAAGTCTTCGTCGGACCAGTCTTCCACGTTGTCGGTCAGCGGCACCTGGATGTAGTAGCGGCTCAGCACCTGCGATCGCAGCGAGCACAGCGCAAAGCCGCGTTCGTGCTTGGCGTAGATCAGCTCGGGCGAGACGGGCTTGGTGCGCGAGAGCACGCCCAGCCAGCCGAAGGGGTAGACCTTTTCATACTCTTTGAGCACGTCGCGCGGGATGGACTTGCGGCTCACGCCGTGGAAGCCGTCGGCGCCGATGACGAAGTCGCAGTCGATGCGCACCACTTCGTCGCCGCTGCGGTAGGTGACAAACGGGTTGGCGCTTTTGAGGTCGTGCGGCTGCGCGTCTTCGGCGTTGTGGATGACGATGCCCTTCATGCGGTCGCGCGCTTCGTACAGGTCGCGCGTCAGCTCGGTCTGGCCGTAGACCACCACCGAGCTGCCGCCGCTGTACTTGTGCAAATCGACCCGGTCCATCTTGCCGTCGTGGGCGATGATGAAGCCGTCGTGGATCTCGCCTTCGCGGTCCATGCGTTCGCCGCACTGGGCTTCGCGCATGAGGGCGGCAAAGCCGTGCTCCAGCACGCCGGCACGGATGCGGCCCAGCACGTATTCACGGCTTTGGCGCTCCAGCACGATGGTTTCAATGCCCTTGAGGTGCAAGAGCTGCGAGAGCATGAGGCCCGAGGGGCCTCCGCCGATGATGCAAACCTGGGTTTTCATGGATGTCTCCGGGGGATGGTGGTTCATGACATTGATCAAAACAGCCCCGCAAAGATACGTGGCACAGTCGCCGTCTTGAATGGACGGATGGAGCCAGAACATGCACTTTTCGAACATCGACGGCATTCGCTCGTACAGCCTGTTTGGCGAGTCGCAGCACCTGCCCGATGTGCTGCACTGCGAGACGATTGCCGAGCGATCGGCGCTGCACGACTGGGAGCTGGCGCCGCACCGGCACACGCGGTTGCACCAGGTACTGCTGATCACCGCGGGCGGCGGTGTTGCGCATCTGGATGGCGAGCGGCATGTGCTGCGCCCCGGCATGCTCATCAACGTACCGCAGGGGCATGTGCATGCGTTCCGCTTCACGCAGCACACCGAGGGCTGGGTGGCCACGCTGGCCGACGAGCTGATGGACGAGATTTTTGTGCGCGTGGGCGATGTGCGGCGCGACCTGGCGCGGCCTGCCGTGGCGCCTGCGCCGCCGGAGCTGCACCAGGCCATGGCCCAGGTCTGGCAGGAGTTCTCGGGCCGGGCCAAGGCGCGTGCGCTGGTGCTGCGCGGCCTGAGCGCCACGCTGCTGGGCTGGGTGGCCCGCGCGATGGAAGAGCACAGCCCGGGCGACGCGGCAGCGCCAGAGTCCAGCCTGGTGCAGCGGCTGGAGGCGCTGATCGAAGCGCATTTTCTGGAGCACTGGCAGGTGGCGGACTACGCGCGGGCGCTGGCCGTGTCGCCCACGCACCTGAGCCGCGTGGCGCGGGCCGCCACAGGCGCATCGGCCCAGCGGCTGATCGAAGCGCGGCTGATGCGGGAGGCGCGGCGCAACCTGGCTTACACGCACCTTGGCGTGGCCACCATTGCCTACACGCTGGGCTATGCCGACCCGGCGTACTTCACCCGCGCCTTCACGCGCGACGCAGGCTTGTCGCCCCGCAGCTTTCGCGCGCAGGTTGCGGCATCGAGCCCGGGCCGCAGCGCATGAGCCCGATGACACGCTGCTGACACTGCGCTGTCAGCAGGCCGCCGCGACCATCAAGGCTTCTTTATTGACTTGGCACACACAAGGAGCTTTTGCATGAAAAACGCCATCACCTGGTTTGAAATCCCCACCCCCCAGCTGGACCGCGCCCAGTCTTTTTATGGAGCCGTGCTGGGCCAGCCCCTGCACCGCGAGAACATGGGGCTCAGTGAAGGTGCCGTGTTTCCCTACGACGGCGCTGCAGACGGCGTGGGCGGCGCGTTGATGATGGGCCCGACGGCGCAGCAGGTATCGGGCAGCGGCACACTGGTGTACCTGGACGCTTCGCCCTCGCTCGACGCCGCACTGGAGCGCGCCGTAGCCCATGGCGGCCAGGTCGCACTGCCCCGCCAGGCATTGCCACCGGGCATGGGGTTTTTTGCGCACATCCATGACCTGGATGGCAACCGCGTGGGTCTGCACGCACTTTCTTGAAGAAGGGACAAGGCATGGAAACACAGGAACTGCACCGGGGCCGCCTGATTGACCACATACAGCTCGTGGTGCGCGATCTGGCGGCCAGCCAGGCGTTTTACACAGCCGCGCTGGGGGCGCTGAAGGTGCCGATGGGTGGCGCCGACGAGGGCTATTTCTGGGCGGACGAGCTGTTTGTGTCGTCGGCCGACAGCCCTGCCGCGCAAGGCCACCTGACCGGCCGCACGCACTTGGCTTTTCAAGCCCAGGACCGGGCGATGGTGGACGCCTTCTACCAGGCCGCACTGGCCCACGGCGGCACTGACAACGGCGCGCCCGGCGAGCGAAGAGCCTGTTCAAAGTCTTTTTGGAGTCGCACAAGTACCTTGCCGGGATGGAATGCAAGGCGCGGTGCGCCGCCGATAGCCCGTGCTATCGGCAAGCGCCGCAACGCCGCAGACCGCCCGGCAAGGCACTTGCCCGAAGGGTTGGAGTGAAATCGGGCGATTGGACGCCCCGGCTGCTTGCATGGGCACGAGCCCATACAGCGCACCCGAAGCATCCTCTCATCCCGATTGCACTCCAATGCGATCTCCAAAAAGACTTTGAACAGGCTCTTGCCACCCCGACTACTACGCGGCGTTTGTGCTGGACCCGGATGGGAACAACATCGAGGCCGTGTACCACGGCGAGGCGCAGCGCAGCGCCCCGTCGGTGAAGATCACGTTCTGACGGGCCGGGCAAGGCGGCCGCAACGCCGCCGCCAAGCGCCTCAGCACACCGCCATGAGGGAATCGACCACCCTGCGTTGGGCTGCGCTCAGCGCGGCATAGCCCTCGCGCAGCAAGCGCAGCACGATCAAATGGATATCCGTTTCGCTCTGGGACATGGTGTTCTCCTTGCGGGATGGCTGGGGCCAGGCTTTGGCTGCAAGGCCGCAGCGCGCGGGCCTCGTCCCCCGTGGAAAAAGCCCCCTGCCACTGTGCCGACGTGGCGCGGGTGCAATGCGGCGATGTGCGGGGCAATGGTGGTGCTTTTTGGGGGCGCTGCTTTGGCGCGGTGTTCAGGTGCGTGCCGCCTCTGACCGCAGGTGCCTGTGCAGCGTGCTGAACACACACTGCACGCCGCAACTCCTGTTTTGATAGCTGCTAGCGCATACCCATCAAGCGCTAGAGACCAAAAACACCATAAATTCCTCAGGACATCAGCCCCGCATGCACGGGCAAAGAAGGTTTAGCGTCAGACGCTGAGATAGGCCCTGCGTATCTCTTCATTGGCCGACAGCTCGACCATACTGGCCTGGTAGCGGATCTGGCCCCGCTCCAGCACATAGGCTCGGTCGGACACCAGCTCGGCAAAGTGCATGTTCTGCTCAGAGAGCAGGATGCTCACGCCCTGCTCCTTGAGCTCCAGGATCATGTGCGCCATCTGCTCCACGATCACCGGGGCCACGCCTTCGGAGGGCTCGTCGAGCAGCACCAGAAACGGGTTGCCCATGAGCGTGCGGGCCACGGTGAGCATCTGCTGCTCGCCGCCACTCATGCGGCCACCGGGGCGCTCCCGCATCTCGCCCAGGTTGGGGAAGAGCTTGAACAGGCGCTCGGGCGTCCACACCGGCGCGGCCGTGCCGTCGGGCCAGTGGCGGGCGGGCTGGCGACCCACCTCCAGGTTCTCCATCACCGTGAGGTCGGTGAACACGCGGCGGTCTTCGGGCACAAAGCCCAGGCCCAGGCGCGCGGCGTCGTGCGGGTCGGTTCTGGAAAGGTCTTTGCCCATGAACTGGATGCTGCCCTTGCGCTTGGACAGCAGGCCCATCAGCGCCTTGAGCGTGGTGGACTTGCCCGCGCCGTTGCGGCCCATCAGGGCCACGACCTCGCCGCGGCGCACGTCGAGATGAACGTCAAACAGGATTTGCGCCGCGCCGTACCAGGCCTGCAGCGCTTTGGCCTGCAGCAGCAAGGGTTGGGGTTCGTTGGTTGTCGTCGTCATGCTCATGCGGCCTGTGGGGCAGCGGCTGCCGTTTTCTTCTCGAAGGTCTTGCCGGTGCCGAAGTACACCTCCTGCACCTTGGGGTGGTCGCGCAGCCCCAGCGGCTTGCCCTCGGCAATCAGGCGCCCGCGCGCCAGCACGATCATGCGGTCGGCATAGGCAAACACCACGTCCATGCTGTGTTCGGTAAACAGCACGGCCATGTTGCGGTCGATCACCAGCTGCTTGGTCAGCGCCATGAGCTCGTGGCGCTCCTGGGGCGCCATGCCGGCGGTGGGCTCGTCCATGAGCAGCAGCTTAGGGCTGTTGGCCATGGCGATGGCCAGCTCCACGCGCTTCACATCGCCATAGGCCAGCACGCTGCAGGGGCGGTCGGCCTGCGACTTCATACCCACCTGGTCGAGCAGCGCCAGGGCTTCGTCGCGCTTGTGGTCTGCCGCCTTGCGCCACATCGCAAACAGGCGGTTGTCGTGGGAGATCAGCGCCATCTGCACGTTCTCCACCACTGTGAGCGATGCAAAGGTTTCGGCGATCTGAAAGGTGCGGCCCACGCCCATGCGCCAGATGTCGCGCGGTTTGCGGCCCACCAGCTCCTGGCCATTGAGCTGGATGGAGCCTGCATCGGCAGGCAGCTGGCCGTTGACCATGTTGAAGGTGGTGGACTTGCCCGCGCCGTTGGGGCCGATCAGCGCCAGCAGCTCGCCGGCAGCCAGCTCGAAGTGGATGCCATCCACCGCCTTGACGCCGCCAAAGGATTTGCCCAGGCCAGAGACTTTGAGCAGGCTCATGCCTTGCCCTCCTTCATGTTCTTCGCTGCGCGCCTGTTGTCAAAGAGCTGCTGGATGCCGCCTGCAATGCCCTGCGGGAACAGCAGCACCAGGATCAGGATGATGGCGCCCAGCATGGCGCGCCAGTAGTCGGTGTTGCGCGCCACGGTGTCGTGCAGCCAGGTGAAGGTGACGGCACCCAACACCGGGCCCGCCAGCGTCTGGATGCCGCCCAGCAGCACCATGACGAGGCCATCGACCGAACGGCTCACGTGCAGCGTCTCGGGCGAGATGCTGCCTTTGGAGAACGCGAACAGCGCACCGCCCAGGCCCGCAAACAGCCCGGCAATCACAAAGGCAGCCCACTGCATGCGCTTGACGTCAATGCCGATCGCATCGGCGCGCAGCACCGAGTCCCGCCCTGCCCGCAGCGCATAACCAAATGGCGAGAACAATACGCGGCGCAACAACAGCACACCGCCCACCACCAGGGCCAGCGTGAGGTAGTAGTAGTTGCGCTTGTCTGACAGCCATTCGGCCGGCCACACGCCCGTGAGGCCATTGCTGCCGCCCGTAAAGCCGTCCCACTGGTAGCAGATGGCCCAGGTGATCTGGGCAAACGCCAGCGTCAGCATGGCCAGGTAGACGCCCGACAGGCGCACGCAGAACCAGCCATAGAGCAGCGCGCCCGCCGCCGCCGCCAGCGGCGCCAGCACCAGCGCCAGCTCCATGGGGATGTCGGCCGAGCGCACCAGCAGCGCCGCGGCATAGGCGCCCAGGCCAAAGTAGGCCGCATGGCCGAACGAATGCATGCCCGCCGGGCCCATGATGAAGTGCAGGCTGGCCGCAAACAGCGCGGCGATCAGCAGGTCGATCATCAGCACCGTGAGGTAGGGCGATCCCGGGGTCAGCAACGGCAACAGCACCAGCACCGCCACCAACGCCGCGCCACCCAGCTTGAACCAGCGCTCGGGCTGGCGCAGGGGCGCCTCGGGCAGGCCGGTGTTGCGGCTCACGCCCTGCGGCTTGCCCATGAGGCCCCAGGGGCGCCAGACCAGCACCACGGCCATCACCAGAAACTCCACCACCAGCGTGAGCTTGGAGAACGACACGCTGAACCCGAAGATGTCCACCACGCCCAGCCAGATGCAGATGGCCTTGATTTCGGCGATCAACAGGGCCGCGACATAGGCGCCCGGAATGGAGCCCATGCCGCCCACCACGACCACCACAAACGCGGCGCCGATGGTGTTGAGGTCCATCTCCAGCGTGGCGGGCTCGCGCGGCAGCTGCAACGCACCGCCCAGGCCCGCCAGCAGCGCGCCCAGCGCAAACACCGCCGTGAACAGCCAGGCCTGGTTCACGCCCAGGGCGCTGACCATTTCGCGGTCTTGCGTGGCGGCGCGCACCAGTGTGCCCCAGCGCGTGCGGGTGAGCAGCAGCCACAACAGGCCCAGCACCACCGGGCCCACCACGATGAGGAACAGGTCATACGAGGGAAACTGGCGCCCCAGGATGCTGACCGAGCCCGAGAGGCCCGGTGCGCGCGGGCCCAGCAGTTCCTCGGGCCCCCAGATCCAGAGGGCCGCGTCCTTGATGACCAGCACAAGCGCAAATGTGGCCAGCAGCTGGAACAGCTCGGGCGCCTTGTAGATGCGGCGCAGCAGCACCACCTCCACCACTGCCCCCAGCGCGCCCACGGCCACGGCCGACAGCAGCAGCGCTGGCCAGAAGCCCAGGCCCGTGCCCAGTTGGGCCACCAGCGAATAGGCCACATAGATGCCCACCATGAAGAACGAGCCGTGGGCAAAATTCACGATGCGCGTCACCCCGAAGATCAGCGACAACCCGGCCCCCACCAGGAACAGCGAGGAGGCCCCCGCCAGACCGTTGAGCAGCTGAACGACAAAACCCGAAAAACCCATCTCAGTCTCCGCGGCGCAACCTGCGCACCGCCCATAGCCCATGAAACCGGCGCGGCCACAACGAGGGCTGCGTCCCCCTTCCCACACGCAGCGCGAGAGAAGGGGGAAGACGCGAAGCGTCTCAGGCGGATGTCACTCGGCCGCGCGCATTTTTTTGACTTCGTCGTTCGACGGTTGGACCTTCGCGCCATCGATGTAGCGGTAATTCACCATCACGCCCTTGCCACCCTCGTTTCTGGTGCGGCCCACATAACCGCCCATGGTGGACTGGTTGTCTTCGGGCCTGTACACGATGGGGCCAAACGGCGTGGACACCTGCAGGCCCTTGAACGCGGCCACCAGCTTTTCGGTGTCGGTGGAGCCCGCCTTCTTCATGCCTTCGGCCAGCGACTTGATGGCGCTGTACCCCACGACGGAGCCCAGGCGCGGGTAGTCCTTGAACCTGGCCTGGTAGGCGGTGTAGAAGGTCTTGTGCTCGGGCGTCTGGATGCCATACCAGGGGTAGCCGGTAACAATCCAGCCGTTGGGCGCTTCGTCCTTGAGCGGGTCCATGTATTCGGGCTCTCCGGTCAGCAGGCTGACCACCTCACGGCCCTGGAACAGGCCACGCGTGTTGCCCTCGCGCACGAATTTGGACAGGTCGGCACCGAACAGCACGTTGAAGATCGCGTCGGGCCTGGCGTCGGCCAGGGCCTGCACCACGCTGCCGGAATCGACCTTGCCCAGGGGCGGCGCCTGCTCGGTCACAAATTCCACATCGGGCTGGGCCGCCTTGAGCAGCTGCTTGAACGTGGCCACGGCCGACTGGCCGTATTCGTAGTTGGGGTACACCAGCGCCCAGCGCTTCTTCTTGAGGGCCACGGCCTCGGGCACCACCATCGACACCTGCATGTAGGTGGAGGGGCGCAGGCGGTAGGTGTAGCGGTTGCCGTTTTGCCAGACGATCTTGTCCGTCAGCGGCTCGCTGGCGAGGAAGAAAAATTTCTTCTGGCGGGCAAAGTCCGTGAGCGCCAGCCCGATGTGCGACAGGAACGACCCCGTGAGCACATCGACCTTTTCGCGCGACACCAGCTCTTCGGCGGCGCGCACGGCGTCGCCCGGGTTGGCGTTGTCGTCGCGGATGACGAGCCGGACCTTCTTGCCCAGCAGCCCGCCCGAGGCATTGATTTCCTCCACCGCCAGCTCCATGCCTTTCTTGTAGGGCTCCAGAAAGGCTGGCTGCGCCTTGTAGCTGTTGATTTCGCCGATCTTGATCACGCCCTGGGCGTGCACTGGCACAAGAAAAGCCAGCATCGTGGCTGCAGTGGCGGACTGCAGCAGGCGGGGTCGTCGCAGCATCATGCGCAAGCTCCAGAAAAGAGGGTTGACGCGATGGTAGGGCACACCGGGGCGGCCCGCAGGATTTGTGCAAGGCGGCCTGCAATCGCCAAATAACGGCAGGTTATGGAAGATGCGGAACAATACGGGGTTGCGCCGTCCACCGGCGGCCATCCCCCTTGCCTTGCGCCCGCACGCGCAGCGCCCGGGCGCGGCTGCCCCTGCCAGCCCTTTTCCATTGTTCATTTTTTGCCCGATCCAAGCACCATGAGCGCCTTTCTCGATGAACGCGTCCTGACTGTCCACCACTGGACGGACCGCCTTTTTTCCTTCACCACCACGCGCGACACCGCGCTGCGCTTCTCCAACGGGCATTTCACGATGATCGGCCTGCGCGGCGAGAACGGCAAACCCCTGCTGCGCGCCTACAGCATCGTGAGCCCCAACTACGAGGAGCACCTGGAGTTCCTCTCCATCAAGGTGCCCGATGGCCCGCTGACCTCGCGCCTGCAGCACATCCAGGTGGGCGACACCATTGTGGTGGGCAAGAAGCCCACCGGCACCCTGTTGATCGATTACCTGTTGCCTGCCAAGCGCCTGTACATGCTGTCCACCGGCACGGGCCTGGCCCCGTTCCTGAGCGTGATCCGCGATCCCGAGACCTACGAGCGGTTTGAAGAGGTGGTGCTGGTGCATGGCGTGCGCGAAGTGAAGGAACTGGCGTACCACGACTACATCACGCAGGAACTGCCAAAGCACGAGTTCCTGGGCGAGATGGTCACCAAGCAGCTCAAGTACTACCCCACCGTGACGCGCGAGCCCTTCAAGCACCAGGGGCGTGTCACCACGATCATCGAGAACGGCCAGCTGGCCCGCGACCTGGGCCTGCCCGCGCTCAACCCGGCCGAAGACCGCGTGATGATCTGCGGCAGCCCCGAGATGCTGCGCGACCTCAAGCACATGATGGAAGAGCGCGGTTTCAAGGAAGGCAACACCACGAAGCCGGGCGACTTCGTGATTGAACGCGCTTTTGCCGAGCAGTGATCTCCCGGCGGCACCGCCGTCGCCTGCATACAGCGGTGTCAACGGGCTTGGCCGCTATGGAGCCACCGGCGGGCGCTGCCGCACCGTGGCCGGTGCGCCCAGCTCCTCCTGAAAGGCCCGTGCACAGCTGGCAGAAAACAGCAGCACGGCCGACGAGAAGTAGATCCACATCAGCAGCACCACCAGCGAGCCCGCCGCGCCATAGGCCGATACCACGGCCGCTGTAGACAGGTACCAGGCCAACAGCTGCTTGCCCACGGTGAACAGCGTGGCGCCCACCACGGCGCCGGCCATGATGCAGCGCGAGGGTGGCTTGGCACCGACGCCAATGCGCATGAGGCCCACAAACAGTGCCACGGCAAAGCCGAAGGCCACCACTTCGTTGACCAGCTGCATGACGGGTGCCAGGGGCGCCATCGACAGGCGCGTTCCCGCCCAGCCCGCCAGCAGGTTGATCAGGGTGGACATCGCCAGCGACACCATCAGCAAAAAACCCAGCGCCAGCACATAGCCCAGCCCGCGCAGGCGCAGCGATGCCATGCGCCACCAGGCGGCCCGCTGGGGTGGTGGCTCATCGCCCCGCCACAGCTGCGCCAGCGCCGACTGCAGTTCCACAAACACCCCGGTGGCGCCCGACACCAGCACCACAAAACCCACCACCGAGGCCAGTCGCCCTTCGGCGGGCGCCTGCGCACTGGCCATGGCCTGGCGCACCACGTCGGCCACCTGCTGGCCCATGACGGCCTGCACCTGGGCAATGAGGTTGCTTTCGAGGTAGCTGCGGTCCATCCACCAGCCCATCACCCCCACCAAAAGCAGCAGCAGGGGCGCCAGACTGAGCATGCCGTAGAACGACATGGCAGCACTCATGCGCAGCCCGTCGGCATCCAGCCAGAGCGTGGTGGCGCGCCAGAAGGGCTGCAGCAGCTTCCACACGGGTTGCACAAGCTGCACGGCGCGTTTTTTCAACGAGTGTTCGGACATGCGCACAGACTACGGTGCGGGTGCTGCCGCGTCCACCCTCCATCCGCTGCAATGCGGGTAGGCGTGCTCCCACAGGCGCATGGCCCGTCTTTCCGTTGCCGGCGCCTGTTGCGCCTGTTGCGCCTGTTGCGCCTGTTGCGCCTGTTGCGCCTGTTGCGCCTGTTGCGCCTGTTGCGCCTGTTGCGCCTGTTGCACAGGTGACGACCACCACCCCGGCCACGCTGCTACGCTGATGTGTTTTCAAAACACCTCCGAGACCACCCATGCAGCCCCACGCCTTTGCCCGCCTGCGCACCGCGCTCCAGTCCCACGTTGACCAAGGCCTGCTGCCCGGCGCGGTGGCGCTGGTGCACCACCAGGGCCATACCGTGCTGCACGAAGCCGTGGGGGCCCAGCGGCCCGGGGCAGGCGCGCCCGCCATGGCGCCCGATACCGTGTTCCGCATCTATTCCATGACCAAACCGGTGGCCTCGCTCGCGGCCCTGATGCTCATGGAAGAAGGCCGCCTGCTGCTGTCTCACCCCGTAGCGCACTACCTGCCCGCATTTGCCAACCAAAGGGTGTATGACGAAGCCACCGGCACGACTCGCCCCGCAACGCGCGAAGCCACGGTGCACGACCTGCTGCGCCACACCGCCGGGCTGAGCTACGCGTGGGAGGCGGGCACCGTGCCCGACCAGTACCGGGCGGCGCGCGTGGGCTCGCGGCGCCACGGCAATGCCGAACTGGTGGCCGCACTGGGCCCGCTGCCACTGGTGCACACGCCCGGCAGCCGCTGGGAATACAGCCGCGCCACCGATGTGCTGGGTGCCGTGCTGGAGGTCATCGAGGGCGAGAGCCTGGGCGCAATCCTGAAGCGCCGCATCCTGGAACCCCTGGGCATGCACAACACCGGGTTCGTGGTGCCGCCCCAGCGCCTGCCCGACCTGGCCGAGCCGTTTGCGCGCGATCCGCAGACCGGTGCCGAGGTGGCGCTGATCGATGTCTCTGCGGCGCCAAAATTTGAATCCGCGGGCGGCGGGCTGGTGTCTACTGCGGGGGACTACGCGCGCTTTTTGCAGCTCATGCTGGGCCGGGGCACGCTGCGCGAAGCGGACGGCCGCGCCATCCGCCTGGTCAGCCGCGCCACTGTGGATTTCATGACCGCCGACCACCTGGGCAGCATCCCCACGGCGGGCGACATCCTGCCCGCGGGCTACGGCTTTGGGCTGGGCGTGGCGGTGCGCGAGGCCACCGGCCTGGCCACCAGCCCCGGATCGGCAGGCACCTACAGCTGGAGCGGGCTGGGCGGCACCTTCTTTTTCGTCGATCCCGCCCAGGACCTCTTCGCCATCCTGCTCACCCAGGCGCCCGGCCAGTTGCGCATGCTGTGCGAGCTGTACCCGGCGCTGGTCTACGCCGCGCTGTGACCGCCTGGGCGCGGCACCGCCCTTACACTGGGCAGCGCGCGGCGGATGCAGGCACGCACACACTGGCCCACACCCCACGCGCCGCACGTACACAGGACAACATCTATGCAGATTCGCTGCGCTCTGGTCGGCATGCCCGGCTCGGGCAAATCCACCATCGGGCGACAGCTGGCCCACCGGGCGGGCGTCCCCTTCATCGACCTGGACCACCTGCTGGAAGAGTCCATCGGCACCAGCATCCGCAGCTTTTTTGAGACCGAGGGCGAGGCCCGCTTTCGCGACCTGGAGTCCGAGGCCCTGGCCGAAGTGGCGGCGCAGCCGGGCGGCATGGTCCTGTCCACCGGCGGCGGCGCTGTGCTGCGCCCCGAGAACCGCGAGGTCCTGCGCCAGTTTGGCAATGTGCTGTACCTGCGTGCCGCCCCTGAAGAGATCTACCGGCGCGTCAAGCACGACCGCACACGCCCGCTGTTGCAGGGCGGCAACCCCCTGGAGAAGCTGCGCGAGCTCTACGCCGTGCGTGACAGCCTCTACCGTGAAACCGCGCACTACATCATCGAAACCGGACGCCCTACCGTGCACACGCTGGTCAACATGATCATGATGCAGCTGGAGATGGCGGCAGGGGCCCAGGGGTGAGCGCAGCGCGCTGGCGCCGCCAGGGCCTCCTCGCGGCACTGCTGGCAGGCGGCGCCTGCGCGGCCGTGCAGGCCCAGGTGCCTGTGCCGCAGGGTGGCGGCAATGCACCCGGCGCCCTCACTCCGGCCCTGGCCACCGTCGAAGTGATCGATAGCGCCCAGGCACAGCGCCAGTTTGACAGCGCCGCCAGCCACACCAGCGTGGCGGTGGAGGGGTTTGCGGCCACCACACCGCTGGTGCACCTGTCAGAACTGCTGGCCGGGCAGGCGGGTGTGGTGGCGCAAGACCGTGGCAACTACGCGCAAGACCTTCAGATTGCCGTGCGGGGCTTTGGTGCGCGTTCCACCTTTGGCGTGCGTGGGGTGCGTGTGCTGGTGGACGGCATCCCTGCCAGCATGCCCGACGGCCAGGGCCAGGCCGCCACGGCCCACCTGCCCTCGGCCGCACTGGTCGAGGTGCTGCGCGGGCCGCTGGCGCAGCTGTATGGCAATGCTGCCGGGGGCGTGGTGCAGGTCACCACGCGCGACCCTCAGCCCGGCGGTGCGGCGCAAGCTGGCGTGGCACGGGGATCCTATGGCCTGCGACTGGTCGATGCGTCGCTGGACGTGGGCGACCAGGCTCTGGGCGGGCTGGTGAGCGTCTCACACCTGGAGACGGACGGCTGGCGCGACCACAGCGCGGCGCGGCGCACCCACTTCAACGGCAAGCTGGTGGCACGCCCCGATGGGCGCACCCGCATCACCGCCTTGCTCAACCTGTACGCCCAGCCGCTGGCGCAAGACCCGCTGGGGCTCGATCTGCTGCAGTTCCAGAGCGCGCCACGGCAGGTGGCCGCCGTGGCCACCGCCTTCGATACCCGCAAGGCGGTGGCGCAAAACCAGCTGGGTGTGGTGCTGGAGCGCCAGCTCAACCCTACCGACAGCGTACAGCTGCGCGCCTACGGCGGCACCCGCCAGCTGACGCAGTACCTGTCTTTCAGCGGGACAGGCGCCACCAGCGCGGGCGGCGTGGTGGACCTCGACCGGGGCTACCACGGTGTCGGCCTGGCGTGGACCCGTGCGCTGCGCACGGATTCGGGCCTGCCGCTGACCTGGACGGTGGGCCTGGAGGCGAACCGGATGTCCGAACGCCGCCAGGGCTTCGTGAACCAGGGTGGCACCCGGGGCGACCTGCGGCGCAACGAACGCGACAGCGCCGCCAACACCGATCTGCACGCCCAGCTCGACGCGTGGATCACACCGCGCTGGCGCGCCGTGGCGGGCGTGCGGGCGAGCCAGGTGCGCGTGCAGGTGAACGACCGCTTCATCACCCCCGCCAACCCCGACGACAGCGGCGCACGCACCTGGCGCCACACCAGCCCGGCCGCAGGGCTGGTGTGGAGCGCCACCGACACGCTCAACCTCTACGCCAACGTCGGCCGGGGTTTCGAGACGCCGACGCTTGCCGAAATGGCCTACAGCCGCAGCAACACCGGGCCCAACTTCGGCCTCTCTGCCGCCCGCAGCCGCCAGTGGGAGGTGGGCGCCAAGTGGCGCGGCCAGAACCAGCAACTGGATCTGGCATGGTTTGATACCCGCAGCCAGGGCGAGATCGTGCCGGTGGAGACCGTCAGTGGCCGCTCGGTCTTTCAAAACGTGGACAACGTGCGCCGCCGTGGCCTGGAGCTGGCATGGCGCGCCAGCATGGGCGCCTGGACGCACCGGGCCAGCTACACCTACCTGGACGCCTACTTTGGCAACCCCTTTGCCGGTGCGGGCGGTGCGGCTGTGGCTGCGGGCAACCGGCTGCCGGGCACGGCGCGGCACACGGCGCTGCTGTCGGCGGACTACGCGGCCACCGCGCGCTGGCAGCTGGGCGGCACGCTGCATCTTGCGGCCGCGGTGTTTGCCAACGACACCAACACCGCCTCGGCCCCCGGCTACGCCGTGGCGGGCCTGCACACCGGCTACCAACTGGGCAGCGCGGCGCCGGGCAGCACGCGCTGGCAGGTCTGGGCCCGGGTGGACAACCTGTTCAACCGCCGCTACGCGGGCACGCTGATCGTGAACGACGGCAACGGCCGATTCTTTGAGCCGGCTGCAGGCCGGCGGCTGATGGTGGGGGTTCGGGCGCAGTTTCTTTGAGGGGGTGTCTCCAGGCTCAGCCCGACGGTTAGAGGGGTGTTGCGGGAGATTTCCGAGGAAAGTCCGTCATGCAGTCCAAATTGGCATCTAGCGCTTATTCCACAAGCGCGAACAGCTATCATTTTTGCAAAATCGCAGCAAGATTTGGCTGAACGCGACCCCATGATCCGTGTCGGGCTGAGCGTGTCGAAGCCAGGGTGCTCCCGGGGGTGCTGATCAACCGAACGCCCGGCCCAAACGCTGGGCTGCGTCCAGCAGGCCGTTAAAAATCGGCTCTGCCACTTCCATAGGAAACCCCTGGGGCAACTGCGTTTGCACCAACTGCACCGCCGCGGGGGTGTGTTGCACGGCTTTTTCGATGAGGTCGTCCACGCCAAAACCCCTGGGGGAGACGATGCCGTAGCGGGCGCCCACGGCCTGCCAGTGGCGCAGCAAAATCTTGTTCACCTGCCAGTGCGCGTTTTTGGAGCGCACCGCCATGGCCATGCGTGCGCGGTGCGCTGAAAGCTTTCCTGGGGCTTCCCCCAGCATGGGGTAGACGGAGAGCACGTCGTACAACGGTGCCATCTCAAACGCTCCCTGCGGACGCAAAAAAAGGCTGAAATTTTTGGCGTGCCCGTCGGTGGCACTCAGCATCCAGAACAACAACTGCGCCATAAAAAATCGGTAGCGGTCCCGTTCGCGCTCCGCAGACCCGTCGAGCAGCGCCATGATGCGGTCCACGCCAGGCCCGCCATCGGCCTCGTATTTGAGCACCGGCGAGGTCCCTGTGGCCTGGCACATGTCTTCTTGCGGCAAACGCAGCAGTTGCTCGCCTTGTCCCCAACGCCGGTCGAAGCGCTCCACGCCCAGAATTTTCTGGTCTTCGAACTGCAGCATCTCGCAGTGCGCCACGGGCAACCCAAAGGCCGCCACCAGCTGGGCGCAGAGCCATTCGTTTTCGACCGAGTGGCGCATGTCCAGCAGCAGGTTGCCGATGACACCCATGGGCAGCTTGAAGATATGGGTGGTGGGCGTTGCGCCCAGCGGTCGGCACCAGCGGCCTTGCCAAAAGGTCAGCGCCGTTTTCTCTTGTGCGCCCGCGATGGAGATACGGAAGTCGTCTCGCACCTCTCTGTCGCCATAGGCGGCGGGTTGCACGGTAGAACGAATCACCTGCGCCACCTGGGCATCGCTCAACGGCTCAGCCTGAACGCGCAGGTCGGTGGGCGGTGTACCGCCTGTCGGGACGATCTGCAGCGCGCCCACGCAGTCGCGGCCAATTTCGCGCAACAGCGTGTAGGCGTCGGTAGACCCCACTTGGTAGCGGCGCGCAACGCGCTCGCGGATGTCTTTGCTGTCGGGCAGCAAGTTCTCAAAATAGAAGCGGACCACATCACCTTTGTGGGGTCGATTGCCCGGCGTAAAAGGCAGCGAGAGCGACAACGGCCTGCGCAGCGGCGATGCCACCCATTCGCTGTCGTACTGCAAGACATCACCACCGGACTCAAGGCTCCAGGTGCCCACGAAGTGGCCATTCATCCACAACCCGAGGGACTTGCTGCTGCGTACGGGCGTGTTCATGACTTACCAGTCTGCGGAGCTGCCTGACGTGGGTGCGGTGGGGTCTGATGGGGGGCCCGATGCAGCGCCAGGCTTTGCACGCAGCACCCACTCCACCCCCAGGATGTTCATCAGCTTCATGAGCCGCGCGGCACTCACCGTCTCGGCGTTGCGCTCCAGCGCTGAAACCGTCTGCTGGGTAACGCCCAGGCGCATGGCCACATCAGCCTGCGTGAGGTGGGCCGCCTTGCGAAAAGCCTTGAGCAACTGGGGCAGTTGCTCGGTGGTGCGAACGGTGAAGTCTTCCATGGGCGCGGCGGGTTGGACTTGCGCAAATTGAACCTCGCCAAGTCCTTATGGCTGGAGGCACGCACTATAAGCTGTATTTGAAGAAAACAGCTTAGTAATTGTTGTTTCACAATCAAAAGACTGTTTTTTCAATTCACAAATCAACAGTTGTTTTCAGTGATCCAATACGGTGCGGGCTCTACGATGTGCCGTTCGCCAGCCCGGCGAGCATGGCTCACCCAGAGCAAGTGAAAAAATCGGATCAAATACGGCCTCAGCGCTTATCCAGATTGCGCCAACAGCTATTGATTCAATAGCAGTCTAAAGATTCGGCGCCAGCAGCCGCGCCAGCACCTTCTCGTCCATCCCCCGGCGCAGCGCCATGTCGTGCAACTGGTCTTCGCCGATCTTGCCGACGTTGAAATACACGGCGTCAGGGTGGCCGATGTAGAAGCCGCTCACGCTGGCAGCCGGCATCATGGCCAGGCTTTCGGTGAGGCTCATACCGATCTCTTCGGCGTTCAGTACCCGGAACAGGTCTGTCTTGGCGCTGTGGTCGGGGCAGGCGGGGTAGCCGGGCGCGGGGCGGATGCCCTGGTACTTCTCGGCAATCATGTCGTCGTTGCTCAGCTGCTCGGCCGCTGCGTAGCCCCACAGGTCGGTGCGCACGCGCTGGTGCAGGGCCTCGGCGAAGGCCTCAGCCAGGCGGTCAGCCAGGCTCTTGAACATGATGGCCGAGTAGTCGTCCAGCGCGTCGATGAAGGCTTTTTCCTTCTTCTCCACACCCAGGCCCGCCGTCACGGCAAACATGCCCGCGTAGTCGGCAATGCCACTGCTCTTGGGCGCGATGAAGTCGGCCAGGCACCGGCTGGGGCGGGTCACGCCGTCGATCACATGCTTTTCGGCCTGCTGGCGCATGCCGTACCAGGTCATGGCGACCTCGGTGCGGGTGTCGTCGGTGTAGAACTCGATGTCATCGTCGTTCACGGTGTTGGCGGGCAGCAGCGCCATCACGCCACTGGCCGTGAGCCACCGGCCTTCGATGATCTTCTTGAGCATGGCCTGGCCGTCGGCAAACACGCGCGTGGCTTCCACGCCCACCACAGAGTCGGTGAGGATGGCGGGGTACGGGCCGGCCAGGTCCCAGGTCTGGAAGAACGGGCCCCAGTCGATGTAGCGGGCCAGCTCGGCCAGGTCGAAGTTCTTGAACACGCGGCGGCCCAGTGCGCGGGGCACGGTGGGGCGGTAAGTGCTCCAGTCCACCGGCGTCTTGTTGGCGCGGATCTTGGCCAGGGGCCACAGCGGGGTGGCCTTCTTGTTGGCGTGCTGGGTGCGCACCTTGTCGTAGTCGGCATTCACCTCGGCCACGTAGCTCTCGACACCATCGCCCAGCAGGCTTTGCGCCACGCTCACGCTGCGCGAGGCGTCGGGCACGTAGACCACGGGGCCTTCGTAATGCGGGGCGATCTTGACGGCCGTGTGCACGCGCGAGCAGGTGGCGCCGCCGATGAGCAGGGGGATTTTTTTGGTGCGGAAATGCGCGTCCTTCTGCATCTCGCCGGCTACGTACTGCATTTCTTCGAGGCTGGGGGTAATGAGGCCCGACAGGCCGACGATGTCCGCACCCTCTTCCTTGGCCTTGGCCAGGATCTCGTGGCAGGGCACCATCACGCCCATGTTCACCACCTCGAAGTTGTTGCACTGCAAGACCACGGTGACGATGTTCTTGCCGATGTCGTGCACGTCGCCCTTCACCGTGGCGATGATGATCTTGCCCTTGGTCTTCACGTCGCCACCGGCGGCCTCCATCTGCCGCTTTTCCTCTTCGATGTAGGGCAGCAGGTGCGCCACGGCGCTCTTCATCACGCGCGCGCTTTTCACCACCTGGGGCAAGAACATCTTGCCCGCGCCAAACAAATCGCCCACCACGTTCATGCCATCCATCAGCGGGCCTTCGATGACGTGCAGCGGGCGCCCGCCCTTGGCCAGGATGTCGCGGTAGGCTTCTTCGGTGTCCTCGACGATGAAGTCGGTGATGCCGTGCACCAGCGCGTGCGACAGGCGCTCGCCCACGGTCTTGGGGTGCTCCGGCGTGCCACGCCATTCGAGCTTCTTGCTCTCGTCCTTGGCGCCGCTCTTGGCGGTTTCGGCGATCTCGACCAGGCGCTCGCCGGCATCAGGCCGGCGATTGAGCACCACGTCTTCCACGCGCTCGCGCAGCACGGGCTCCAGGTCGTCGTACACGCCCACCATGCCCGCGTTGACGATGCCCATGTCCATGCCCGCTTTGATGGCGTGGAACAGGAACACGGTGTGGATGGCCTCGCGCACCGGGTCGTTGCCACGGAAGGAGAAAGACACGTTCGACACGCCGCCCGACACCTTGGCGCCCGGCAGGTGCTGCTTGATCCAGCGCACGGCCTCAATGAAATCGACGGCGTAGTTGTTGTGCTCTTCAATGCCCGTGGCCACGGCGAAGATGTTGGGGTCGAAGATGATGTCTTCGGGCGGGAAGCCCACCTCGTCGACCAGCACGCGGTAGGCGCGCTCGCAGATTTCGATCTTGCGCTCGTAGGTGTCGGCCTGGCCCTTTTCGTCAAACGCCATCACCACGGCCGCCGCACCGTAGCGCTTGACCAGCCGCGCCTGGCGCTTGAACTCGTCAACGCCCTCCTTCATAGAAATCGAGTTGACGATGCCCTTGCCCTGGATGCAGCGCAGCCCGGCCTCGATCACCTCCCACTTGGAGCTATCGACCATGATGGGCACGCGCGCGATGTCGGGCTCGGAGGCGATCAGCTGCAGAAAGCGCACCATGGCGGCCTTGCTGTCGAGCATGGCCTCGTCCATGTTGATGTCGATGACCTGCGCGCCGTTTTCCACCTGCTGGCGCGCCACGGCCAGGGCTTCTTCGTACTGGCCGTTCAGGATCATGCGCGCGAACGCCTTGGAGCCGGTGACGTTGGTGCGCTCGCCGATGTTGACGAACAGCGTGCCTTCGCCGATGGAGACAGGCTCCAGGCCGGACAGCTTCATGGGTGGGGGCAACGGGATAGCGGACATAAGGCTCACCTGTAGGAACAGCAGAAGAACAGGTGAGCGTCGTTGCGGTGGGGCCTGCGGGGGCTCTTTCGGTACCCAAGCCTGACGGCCACCCGGTTGGGGGGCCGCTGCAACGCTCCTTGGGCAGCGCCGGATTTTACCGGCTTGCCATCACTGCGCGGCAAAGGCGCGGCGCACGGGCCACTTCAGTGGGCGCCTAGGGCCGATGCCGGCAGACCAAACAGGTGGTCGAACACCCAGTTGAAGACAAAGGTGTAGCACAGGAAAAACACGATCAGGCCCAGGTCCATCACGAACGCGTGCCACAGGGTGATGTCGAACCACCAGGCAAACAGCGGCACCAACGTGAAGACCAGCCCCCCCTCGAACCCGATGGCATGCGCCACGCGCCGCGCCACGCTGCGTCCGCGCACCGGCTGGCGCGCCTCCCAGCGCTCGAACGCCCAGTTGAAGACAATGTTCCAGACGATGGCAATCACCGAGGCTGCGACCGCCACCACGCTCGAGTGGCCCGCGCCCTGGCCGCTCAGCAGGGCCAGACCGGCCGTGGCAGCGGCAATGGCGATCAGCTCGTACAGGCTCACATATATCAGTCGGCGCTTGACGCCTTGCAGGCCGAAAAGGGTGGGTTGCTTATCCATAAGGCCTGCACTGTATGTGCCTGTAGCTGATATATAAAGTCAGCTTATTTCAGTTTTATTGATAACCCACGCCCATGGCCTTCTCTTCTGACAGCGTGCAGGTGTTTCTGGCGGCGCTCGACCACGGCTCGTTTTCGGCCGCAGCGCGGGCGCTGTCGCGGGTGCCGTCGGCGGTGAGCATGACCATTGCCCACCTGGAGGCGGAACTGGATGTGCAGCTGTTTGACCGCAGCGGCCGCGAGCCCCGGCCCACGGCGGCGGCGCGCGCGCTGGAGCCCCAGGCCCGGCTGCTGGCGGGACAGCTGCAGCAGCTCAACGCCCAGGCGCTGGCACTCACGCAGGGGCTGGAGGAGCGGCTGACGCTGGCCATTGCCCCCGAGCTGCTGGCCGCCCGCTGGACAGAGCCTCTGGCGGCGCTGGCGCAGGAGCACCCCTTGCTGCAGATCGAGGTGCTGGCCGCCCCCCAGGTGGACGCACTGGCGCTGCTGCACAGCGGCCGCGCGCAGCTGGCGCTGGTGTTCGAGCGGCCCAGCATCGACGGCCGCGAAGGTTTTCAGGAAGTGGGCACCGAAACCCTGGTGGCCGTGATGGCGCCCGACCACGCGGTGCTGCAGGACGCACGCGCCTCGGCTATTGCGCGTGGCGCGCCGCCCGAGCGCGCCATGCTGCGCGAGGAGCACCTGACCACCACGCGCCAGATCGTGGTGGCCAGCCGCGACCTGGCGCAGACCGACCCGCGTTTCGTGTTTGCCCGCCACCACTGGCGCACCGACAACCACCTGGCCGCCTTGGGCCTGATCGAAGCCGGGCTGGGCTGGGGCTGGCAGCCGCGCGCGCTGGTGCAGCCGCGCATCGAGGCCGGCCGCTTGATCGAGATGCCGTTTGAAAACCTGAGCAACGGCACTGCGCTGTGGGTGGATGTGGTGTGGTCCAAGGAGCGGCCCCTGGGCCTGGGCGCGGCCCGCTTTGTGGCGCTGATGCGGGACAGCGCGGCACGGCGGAACACGCCGGATGGCATGGCAGGCTGACGTAAAAAATCTGGTCAAAAGTGCCTCCAGCGCATATCCAGCAAGCGCCATAAGCTATTATTTTTGCAGCAAATACAGGCGCCCCGGGCCCGAACGGTGAGCGTACTGTGCCGACAAACCCGCTGGCCGACCGCGTGGTGCGCGGTGTACGCTGACAAGCCGCGTGCGCTGATGCGGCACCGCCATCACTTCAAGGAGTCCCTGTGCCAGACACCGCCTCGCCCGCCGCCATCTTTTCTGCCCGCGACAAGACCACTGCACAGCGCTGGGCGCGCTGCCAGCCCGGCGCGCCCCGCCTGCCGGGCGAGCCCGGCAAGGCAGCAACGCTGTTCTCGCTGGATTCGCTGGACCCCGCTGCCAAGCCGTTTTCGGGCGGCAACAAGACCGATGACAAGGCCGCCGTCGAAGCCCTGGCCGAGGAGCTGGATGTGCTGCAGAACCTCTTCTACGCCGACCGCCGCTACAAGCTGCTGGTGGTGCTGCAGGGCACCGACACCTCGGGCAAGGACGGCACCATCCGCGGCGTCTTTGGCCGCATGAGCGCACTGGGCGTGCACGCCGTGGGCTGGAAGGCGCCGACCGAGACCGAGCGCGCCCACGATTACCTCTGGCGCATTCACCAGCAGGTGCCGCAGGCGGGCGACATCACCGTGTTCAACCGCAGCCACTATGAAGACGTGCTGGTTCCCGTGGTCAACGGCTGGATCACGCCCGCGCAGCAGCAGCAGCGTCTGGCGCACATCAACGACTTCGAGCGCATGCTCAGCGAGACGGGCACCATCGTGCTCAAGTTCCTGCTGCACATCGGTTTTGACGAGCAGCGCGAACGGCTGCAGGAGCGCCTGGACGACCCTACCAAACACTGGAAGTTCAGCATGGGCGACATCGAGGTGCGCAAGCAGTGGGCCGACTACCGCCGCGCCTACGACACGCTGCTGAACGCCACCCACACCCCGTGGGCGCCCTGGACCATCGTGCCCGCCAATTCCAAAACCCACCGCAACCTGATGATTGCCACGGTGCTGCGCGAGGTGCTGCAGAACCTGGACTTGCGCTACCCCCCCGGGGATTCGGCGCTGGAGCACTTCACGGTGGAGTGAGGCTTTTCTCATACCCCGTCAGGGGCTGCGAGTTACGGCGGGGGTGCGATCGGCTCAAGTGAGCTTGTGCCCGCAGTGATCGCAGAAGCGGTCTGTGGGCTCCACGGCGCCACGGCACTGCGGGCAGGTGGGGGTGACTGCCGGGGCCAAAGGGGCTGAAGGGGCTGCTGCGGCGGCAAACCCGGCGGCCGCCTCCACGGACCCTGCTGCCTGTGCAGCAACCGGCGCCACCACCGGGGCCGATGCTGCCGGCACGGGGACCGCATCGGCCGCTGGGGCGCGTGCCTTGTCCTTCATCTCCTGAACCTTGGCATTCACGTCCTGGAGCTTCTCGTCAGTGGCTTCGCGGAGCTTGTGCAGATCGACCCGCGCAGAAAACTCGCACCAGGTCAGTACGCCCACCATCAGCGGCAACAGCAACACAAAGGCCGTGGCCAGCGCAAACACGAGCGAAAAGCCGATGCCTGCACCCACCATGTGGCCGCCGATGCCGTAGCCTGCCAGCATGCCCGGGTGAAACTGCATGCCCACACCCATGACGGAGGCCCCCACGCCCGCCACCGTGAAGGCGGCAAACGACACCACCCCCATCAGCATCGAGGCGAACACCGCACACAGCAGCACGCCACCCACGATCTTGCCGATGGCGGCAAACGGGTACTGGCGCGTGATGTGCCAGGCGATCGACAGGGAATGCAGCACCCGCTCGCCGTCCCAGATGGCGGGCCCGGCGATGGAGGTGGCGACATACCAGGCCACCAGGGCGGCGGCCACCACCAGCACCGCAACCGGCACCGCCACCACCAGCAGCACCGGCCCCAGCACCGGGATCTTGCACACAAAAAACACCACGGCCAGGCACAGCAGCACGGCCAGCGCCGCCAGCACCATGAGCAGGCCCGCGCCCAGCAACTTGGGCAGGCACGCCAGCCCGGCCACCAGGTAGCGGGTGGGACTGCGGTAGGGGCGCTGGCGCGCCAGGTCGGTCAGGCAGATGCCAGCGCCGCTGGTGCCCGCCAGCGCAATCACAAACGCCACGATGGACATCACCAGCGGAAACACCCAGCCCAGCCGGGCCATGAAGCCGCCGAGCGCAAAGACCAGTGCAGCCGCCAGAAAAGATGCGGCCATCACGCCCAGCGCGGGCCAGCAGGTCAGCGCCTCGGGCAGGCGAAAGATGGAGTATTGGCCGTCTGCATTCCATAGCGGTGTTTTCATGGTGTTTCCCTCGTCGTCGTTGTTGTGATGTGAATGCGGATCAGTTGTTGTGGAGCTCGTCGTTGCGCTGGCCCAGCGGGCACTCGGGCACCTTGCCCCAGTGGTTGCCGCAGTGGCGGTGGCGCACGCGCACCACACACATGCCCTTGCCCAGCATGTGGGCCTCGCCATCGCACTGGCGCAGGTCGGCGCGCAACGGGGCCAGCGGGTCGGGCGGCGGCAGGGGCGCGGCGGCCACCGGCGCCGCAGCGGGCGTCGTTGCTGCGGCGGGGCCCGAGAGGCTGGCCGGTGCCGGTGCGCGCGAGCCCGGGTGCTGCCAGGGAGGATCGTTGCTGTCGCCAGGGGCGGGCCGGGGCCGCGGAGGTGCAGGGCGGGCAGGGGCGCTGGCCACTGCAGAGGGCGCCGCGGCCACCGCCGGGTCGGGTACCAGCGCAACCGCCGGTTCTGCCGGGGCGGGCCCTGCGGGTTCGGCCGCCTCCGTGATGATGTCTTCATCGGGCGTTCGGGCCACCGTGGGGGCGGTGGCCTCCGCAGGAGCTGCCACCGGCACCGAAGCGGCCGCCGGCGCATCGCGCAGCAGCCACCAGGCCAGCGCGCCCACCAGCGCAACACCGGCCACTGCCACCCCGGCATACAGAGCGGTCGGGCGGCGGGCGGGTAGGGTCTCTTCGAGGTCCTCCACGCTCAGTGGCGCGTCTGGCTGTAGCCCAGCAGATGGCTGTTGCGCTCCGGGGAACACTGCTGGTGCTGGTGCTGGTGCTGGTGCTGGTGCGGCAGCGGGCGGCGGCACGGGCTCCTGAACCGGCGCTTCCACGGCCGCTTCTGCGGGCGCGGGCGCGGGCACTGGCAACGGCAACGCGCCCAGCGTGCCTCCGCAGCTCTTGCAATGCCGGGCACCGTCCCGATTGACGGCCGTGCAGGCCGGACAGATCACACTCATTCAATCCCCTTGTGGCCCAAGAGCCAGGTCAAAGTCGTTTGGAGTCAGACAAAGAGAAGGCACGCGGCATGGAGCCCTGTGCGCACCGGTTCACCGCACCGGGCAGTCCGCGCGGGGCGGGTGGAGTCTATCGACCAAATGTTAGGGATTGGTAACAAGCGCAAGCGTGGCGTGAGCCGTGTTGCCAGCGCACGCAGGTTTCCGGCGCAATGCTGTCCACCCGCAGCGCTGAGGTGCGCAGTGGCCGCCAGCCCCCAGACCCATGCTGTAAACGCATAACCCGCAAACACTCCGGCCTTAGACAGCCTGCGGCGGCAGGCATAAGCTTTGTGGCTTGAACAGATCCCACAAGGAATTTCACATGTCTTCATCCACAGGCGCCGCCGGCACCACCCCCGCCAGCGCTGCGCACACCCTGCCGTCCTACCTTGACGCCACCCACCTCGGCCCCTGGGGCAACTACCTGCAGCAGGTGGACCGTGTCACGCCGTACCTGGGCAATCTGGCCCGCTGGGTGGAGACGCTCAAGCGCCCCAAGCGCATCCTGATCGTGGACGTACCGATCGAGATGGACAACGGCACCATCGCACACTTCGAGGGCTACCGCGTGCAGCACAACCTGAGCCGTGGGCCCGGCAAGGGCGGCGTGCGTTTTCACCAGGACGTGACGCTGTCGGAAGTGATGGCCCTGTCGGCCTGGATGTCGATCAAGAACGCGGCGGTGAACGTGCCCTACGGCGGCGCCAAGGGCGGTATCCGTGTGGACCCCAAGAAGCTGTCGATGGGTGAGCTGGAGCGCCTGACGCGCCGCTACACCAGCGAGATCGGCCTGCTCATCGGCCCCTCCAAGGACATCCCCGCACCCGACGTGAACACCAACGGCCAGATCATGGCCTGGATGATGGACACCTACTCCATGAACGTGGGCGCCACCGCCACCGGCGTGGTCACCGGCAAGCCGGTGGACCTGGGCGGCTCGCTGGGGCGCGTGGAGGCCACGGGCCGAGGGGTGTACACCGTGGGTGTGGAAGCCGCCAAGCTGACCGGCCTGCCCATTGAAGGCGCGCGCATCGCCGTGCAGGGCTTTGGCAACGTGGGCGGTACTGCGGGCAAGCTGTTTGCCGATGCGGGCGCCAAGGTGGTGGCCGTGCAGGACCACACCGGCACCATCATCAACAAGAACGGCCTCGACGTTGCCGCCCTGCTGGACCACGTGAAGCAACGCGGGGGCGTGGGCGGCTTTGCCGGCGCAGAGGCGCTGGCCAATGACGACTTCTGGGCGGTGGACTGCGAGATCCTGATCCCCGCCGCGCTGGAAGGCCAGATCACCAAGGACAACGCGGGCAAGATCAAGGCCAGGATGGTGATCGAAGGCGCCAACGGCCCCACCACCACCGAGGCCGACGACATCCTGCACGACAAGGGCGTGCTGGTGCTGCCCGACGTGATCGCCAACGCGGGCGGCGTGACGGTGAGCTACTTCGAATGGGTGCAGGATTTCTCCAGCTTCTTCTGGAGCGAGGACGAGATCAACGCGCGCCTGGTGCGCATCATGCAAGAGGCTTTCGCGGGCGTATGGAATGTGGCGCAGGAGCACAAGGTGAGCCTGCGCACCGCCACCTTCATCGTGGCCTGCCAGCGCATCCTGCATGCGCGCGAAATGCGCGGGCTGTATCCCTGACCCCCTGAGCGGCTGCGCCGCTTCCCCCGGAGGAGGACGCACCCGGTGGCCTGGCAGAGCCAGTTCCACGGGTGCGCTGGTTTTGGCGACGCTCCCTTTGCGTTGTCAGCGCCACACAAACCGCTCACGCTGAGCTTGTCGAAGCGCCGCGCAAGGCTTCGACGGGCTCAGCCCGAACGGTAGGGATATGCATCAGGAGGGGTCTATCACCTCATTCAGGCAGACAGGACCACAAACCACCGTCAGCCGCCGCGATCCGGCCCTGGCGGTTTTTTGTGGGCACGGTTGTTTGTTGCGTGGTCAGGCCGGCAGCACCGGCCCCACCGGCTCGGGCGGCAGAACCCCGTGCATCGCCAGGCAGAACGGCTGCACGCACGCAGCCCGCGCGGCGTAAGGGCAGCCCACTGTATCGCACAGGCCCGACGCACCATTGCGCGCACGCTCGTCCTCGCGCGGCACCTGGCCGCTGGCTTGCAGCACGGCCATCTGCGTCCAGGGGTCCAGCCGGCCTGTGGTCGCCTGCTGCAGCATCTCGCGCCCATAAACGGTGGCGGCGAGTTGCGGTTGCAGGTCCAGCACCAGCAGCGCACTGGTGCGCGGCGCAGCCGCCTCCATGCCCTGCAGCACCAGGGCCATCACGCTGGATTGCAGCGCCTGCCCGCCACCGGCAAAGGGCACTTGCAACGCACCCGCGGCGCTGGTCTGCGCCGCTGCCCCCAACCCTGCAGTCTGCGCCTGCTGCGCAGCGAGCCACGGGACCGGTGCGCGCAAGGTGAGCGCCATGCCACGTGGCCCCTCGGGCGTCAACACCACGCCCTGGCGCACCAGCCAGGTCTGCAGCGGGGGCTGATCGGCATCCAGCGCGCCACTCTCCAGCGCCTGGGCCATCCCGATGGGCCAGGGCTGCGCAGCCACCACGCGCTGCGGAACGCCCGCCTGCGCCGTCACCTGCGCCACCAGCGTGCTGACCAGACGCAGCAGCGGTGCGCCCAGCCCTGACGTGGGCCAGGCCGCACCGCGCAGCGCCGACGCACCCGACGTGGTGGCCGAACCTGAAGGCTGCGACGCGGCTTGAGCACCGCTGGGCAGCGCCGGAGGTGCCGCCCGCAACGCGCCATCACCCCGCGCGCCCTGCAAACCGCTATTGGCTGCGCCGCCACCCCGTGGGTCAAACCCCGCAGCCAACTGCTCGCGCGCCTGCGGTGAAATGCTTGCCTTGTCGGCCGGTGTGGGCAGCGGCCCGGCGGGCGGACTGGGGGATGCGACCGAAGGCGGCGGAGCGCTGGGGTCGGCCCCCGAAAGCGGAGCGGGCGCTGCGACAGGCCCGGGTTTATCCGGCCCCAGCAAAGCAGACTGCCGCTGCGACGCCGCCTCGGCGAGGAACTGGGCCACGGGAGGCAAGGCGGAGCGAGAGGGGTCGATGGGGAGGGCCATGCGGGATTCTGAAGCGAATCAACCGCAGTGAACAGACCGTTCAGGCCAACATCGCAGGCTCAGTATTCCCCACAACAGGCTGCGACTCCATCACCTTCGCCAACAACGCCCCGCTATACCGCCCAGCCAGCGGTATCCACACTCGCACCGGGCTGCCCTGCGCCACGGCCACGCTCTGGCCTTCCACGTTGCGCATCTCCTGCAGCCGCACAGTGACATTCCCACTCGGGTGCACCACCTCAATCAGGTCGCCCACGGCAAAGTGGTTCTTGGTCTCCACCTGCACCCAGTCGCCCTGCAAACCCACTTCGGCCTGACCCTCGGCACTCAGCACTTCGCCCACATACTGGCTGCGCTGCGTGGCCGAGTGGCCGTTGATGTAGTTCTGGTAGTCGTTGCTCGGGCGGCGCTCCAGCAGGCCGCCGGTATAGCCGCGGTTGGACAGGCCTTCCAGCTCAATCAGCAGCTCGGGGTTGAAGGGGCGGCCGGCCACAGCGTCGTCAATCGCGCGACGGTACACCTGGGCGGTGCGGGCCACGTAGTACAGGCTCTTGGTGCGGCCTTCGATCTTGAGCGAGTCCACGCCGATCTGCGCCAGGCGCGCCACATGCTCCACCGCGCGCAGGTCCTTGCTGTTCATGATGTAGGTGCCGTGCTCGTCTTCCATGATGGGCATCATTTGCCCTGGGCGGCCCGCCTCTTCGATCAGGTACACCTTGTCGGCCTTGGGGTGGCGCTCGCCGCTGCCGGTGGTCGATGCAAAGGCTTGTTCGGCCTTTTGCTGCGCGGCTTCGAAGTTGAAGTCGCCTTCCATCTTTTGCGCAATGGCCTCGCCCGTGGTGGGGTCGATGTCGGCGTCGTGCGTGGCGTAGTTCCAGCGGCAGGCGTTGGTGCAGGTGCCCTGGTTGGGGTCGCGGTGGTTGAAGTAGCCACTCAGCAAACAGCGGCCCGAATACGCAATGCACAGCGCGCCGTGCACGAACACTTCCAGCTCCATGTCGGGGCATTCCTGGCGGATTTTTTCGATCTCGTCCAGGCTCAGTTCGCGCGAGAGGATGATGCGCTCCACGCCCATCTTCTGCCAGAACTTCACCGCCGCCCAGTTGGTGGTGTTGGCCTGCACCGATAGGTGCACCACCTGCTCGGGCCACTTTTCCTTGACCATCATGATCAGGCCCGCGTCGGCCATGATGAGGGCGTCGGGTTGGCAGTCGATCACGGGTTCGATGTCGCGCAGGTAGGTGCGGATCTTGTCGTTGTGCGCGATCAGGTTGCTGGTGACAAAGAACTTCTTGCCGCGCGCGTGCGCCTCGTCAATGCCTTGCTTGATCTGCTCCAGGCGGAACTCGTTGTTGCGCGCACGCAAGGAATAGCGCGGCTGGCCTGCGTACACCGCGTCGGCGCCAAAGTCGTAGGCGGCGCGCATCTTGTCGAGCGAGCCAGCGGGCAGGAGGAGTTCGGGGGCTTTGAGCGTGGTCATGGGGTGGCCCAATCTAAAAATCGTCGGTGTCAGGTTCAGCGGGGCATGGCGGGCATCAGCGGCAAGCCCGCCAGCATGCCCACGGCCTGCGCAGGGAACTCTTCGGCATCAAACGCCTTGTCGCCATCGGCGTCCTGCACTCCGTTGGGCACCAGGCCCTTGAAGTCGAACTGGCGCGGGTCCATGAAGTGCGAGGGCACCAGGTTGCGCAGCGCCACCGCCATGTTCTCGATGCGGCCAGGGTAGAGCTGCTGCCAGTCGCGCAGCATCTGGCCGATCTGCTTGCGCTGCAGGTTCTCCTGGCTGCCGCACAGCGTGCAGGGAATGATGGGGAAGTTGCGGATCTCGGCCCAGCGGGTCAGGTCGTCTTCGGCCACGTAGGCCAGCGGGCGGATGATGAGGTGGTCGCCCCGGTCGCTTTGCACCTTGGGCGGCATGCCCTTGAGCTTGCCGCCAAAGAACATGTTGAGGAAGAACGTCTGCAGCATGTCGTCGCGGTGGTGGCCCAGGGCGATCTTGGTGGCACCCAGCTCGTCGGCCACGCGGTACAGAATGCCCCGGCGCAGGCGGCTGCACAGGCTGCACATGGTCTTGCCTTCGGGGATGTGCTCCTTGACGACGCTGTAGGTGTCCTGCGTTTCGATGTGGAAAGGCACGCCGACCTGGGTCAAATACTCGGGCAGCACATGGGCCGGAAAGCCCGGCTGCTTCTGGTCCAGGTTGACGGCGATCAGCTCGAACTTGTGGCCGTTGCGCTGCTGCAGCATCCGCAGCACGTCCAGCATGGCGTAGCTGTCCTTACCGCCAGACACACACACCATCACCTTGTCGCCGTCTTCGATCAGGCCGAAATCCGTGATGGACTGGGCGACCTGGCGAACCAGGCGCTTTTCAAGCTTGAGCGCGGCGTGGGCGGCGGCTTTTTGAGCAGCATCGTCGGCAGGTGCCGTGTCGGCGGGCAAGATAGCGTTGTCGATCATGGTGGGCTGCCTGGAACGGCACTGCGTTGCCGCACTTCAGAGCGGCAACAATTGCTATTAATTAGATAGCACCTGGCGCTTGACCATCAAGCGCCAGGTGCCAATTTTCCTACAAACCGTTCATTCAGCGCGAATCTCTCACCCTTGGGTGGGCGTTGCAAAACCTGCAGCGCGCGAAACCGGCGCGGCCCAGACCAAAGGCCGCCGCGCAAGGGCCGCCCCGCCGCGCTGGCGGCGTCCCCCTTGGGGGAAGGCGCCGCAGGCGACTCAGGGGGGCAGCTACTCTAGGCTTCGGCGGGATAGAACATCTTGCGCGTGGGCACGTTCTCTACCGCCTTCGCAATCGCCCCAATATGGTCCGGCGTGGTGCCGCAGCAGCCGCCCAGAATGTTCACCAGCCCCTCGGCGGCGAACTCGTGCACCAGGCGGCTGGTGATTTCGGGCGTTTCGTCAAAACCGGTGTCGCTCATGGGGTTGGGCAGGCCGGCGTTGGGGTAGCAGCTGATGAAGGTGTCCTCGGCCACGCGGTTCAGTTCCTGGATGTAGGGGCGCATCAGCGTGGCACCCAGGGCGCAATTGAGGCCAATGGCCAGCGGGCGGGAATGGCGCACGCTGTGCCAGAAGGCCGTGACCGTCTGGCCCGAGAGGATGCGGCCCGAGGCATCAGTGACCGTGCCGCTGATGATGAGCGGCAGACGCTCGCCGCTGTTTTCAAAAAATTCGTCGATGGCGAACAGCGCGGCCTTGGCGTTGAGCGTGTCAAAAATCGTCTCGACCAGCAGCACGTCGGCGCCGCCTTCCACCAGCGCCTCGACCTGCTCGTAATAGGCCGCACGCAGCTGCTCAAAGTCGACATTGCGCGCGCCGGGGTCGTTCACGTCGGGGCTGATGCTGGCCGTCTTGGGCGTGGGGCCCAGGGCGCCGGCCACGAAGCGGGGCTTGTCGGGCGTGCTGTATTTGTCGCAGGCGGCACGCGCCAGCTGGGCCGAGCGCAGGTTCATCTCGCGCGCCAGGTGGGCCATCTTGTAGTCTTCTTGCGCCACGGTGGTAGCGCCGAAGGTGTTGGTTTCGATCAGGTCGGCGCCGGCGGCCAGATAGCGCTCGTGGATGTCACGGATCACGTCAGGCCGCGTGATGCTGAGCAGCTCGTTGTTGCCCTTCACATCGCGCGGAAAGTCCTTGAACCGGTCGCCCGCGCCATCGGGCCCGCTGTAGCCCTCGCCCCGGTACTGCGCCTCGCCCAGCTTGAAGCGCTGGATCATGGTGCCCATGGCGCCGTCGAGGATGACGATGCGTTGGGCGAGGATGGCGGGCAGTTGCGCGGCGCGCGTGTAGTGAAGGGCTTGCATAGGGCGCTATTGTAGAAAGCCGGGCTAAACGGCTTTCTACCCTGGACTAATTTGCCTTCATGTGTGCGAACAAGGAATGCACCGCCCGCAGAGCTTCTTGGCGCACGGATTCATCCGCCGTGGGGAGTTCGATGCCATCCACCCCGTCTACGAACATGGGACCACCCACATCGTCGTCGTAGCTGGAGCCATCCTCGTGAATAGCCCGGTAGTCGCCTTGGGTGAGATCCTTACCCAGCAACTTGGCGTAGTGAAACCAAGTCCATACCTTGAGCGGATCGTCCGCGTGCCACGATTCCATCAGCTCGCGCATGGCCCGCATGTCGCCACGCTCGGCCGCCAAGGTCACCCAGGCAGACGTCCATTCGTAGCGGCCTACGCGCTGCGCGAGGTCGGCGATCCACAAAGGGTCGGCACGAACCTGCGGCGCCTGCAGATCAAAGAAGCTGTCGTCGCCATAGCGGTCCGCCAGCAACAGCAACGCATCGTGCTGGCCCAATGCGGCCGCGGCGTTGAAGTGGTCCCGGGCAGAGCTGCTGCGCGCGGCCCGCTCGCGCGACGCCGCAGCGCGACGCTGGACGCGCTCTGCATAACCCTCGGCCCATTCCAACTCGACGCCTGTCAGTACCTCGCCCTTTTGCTGGCGTTCGTACCAATACAAGCCAGCCCGCGAATCGGGGACGTCGTCCATGTCTTCATAGTCATCGTCATCCTGATCGTCACATCCGTCGTGGTGCCCTGCGTCCAGCCGGGCACCGCGCTCGATCAGAAGACCCAGCGCCAAGTGGGCGCGCCCCTCGCCCTGCTCAGCTGCCTTTTGCAAGGCCTGGCACACGAAGGGGCTATTTAGGCGCAAGGGTTCCGGATCTTCTGGCCAGGCGTGGGGGTCGTTCTCCAGCGCTGCTTCCAGTGCCTCGTAGTACGCATCGTCGCGCGGCGTTTCGCGGTACAACTCTCGGCTGCCAGAAAGCAGGGCCTCCAGGATGTCTTCCCATGGCACCAGGCCCAGCGCATGCGCTGCCATGTCCGCGCACAGGGCCTGTGCCAATGGTCCGCTGCGCTCACGGGCCATGCCCAACGCCTCGGCCCGCGCCGCGCAAGGCCCGGGATGCAAGTTGCCGTAGTGCGCCAGCAGCGGCTGCGATGGCAGGGGACACAGCAGACCATGTGCCTTCAGCGCGGCATGGGAGCCGAGCCCCAGCGCAGCGGCCATCAGTTCATAGACGTGAGACCGCTTGACGTTGGCACGGTCGGCGCCTGCAATCGTTTGAAGGTGGGTTTGCGCCTGACGCGCAAACGAAGCGATGTTGTTCATGTGAAACCTTTCTTCAGCGAGCGCGCAACGCCGGGAAAGTGCACACGTTTAAGCCACGGCAGCGCACTCTGTGAATAGAGGCCGCATGAAATCAATGAAGAGGAAGAAGAGCCTTTTTTTGCTCGTGTGCAAGCAGGGTGGGCACCGTGCGAAATTGTAAGCCGGTGATTGGCAAGGCCCTCTTGATTTGACAGCATCACGCCACCCAATCATACTAGTCAGTCTAGTCAGATCAATAAAAGGAGCCTTTATGCATGCTTGGCAACTACAAGACGCCAAAAGCCGCTTTAGCGAACTGGTGGAGTGCGCACTGAATGAAGGCCCCCAACTGGTTACCCGGCGTGGCAACGACGCCGTGGTGCTGATGGCCGCGCCCGAGTACCGGCGGCTGGCGGGCGAGGATGCACTGGTGTCCCTGCTGTTGCAGGCGCCACGTGGGGAGCCGCTGGATACGGCACGGTCAGCCGAACCCATTCGCACGTTGGCGCTGGAGTGATCTGAAGTGAAGTACCTGCTGGACACTTGCCTGCTGTCTGAATTGGTGCGGCCCGCGCCCAATCCCGCAGTGCTGGAGTGGATGGGCGCGCGCACGTCTGCCGACCTGTTTGTCTCAGCTCTGACACTGGCCGAGCTGGAGCGGGGCATTGTGCGACTGTCGCCTTCGCGCCGCCAGAGCGAACTGGCCACTTGGCTCGCCAGTGTGCAGGCGGGGTTTGGGCAGCGGACTCTGGCCTTCACACGGGATACGGCCGGGTATTGGGCGCGCCTGTGCGCGCAGGCCGAGGCAGCGGGCAAGCCGATGGCGGCTTTCGACTCGCTGATTGCCGCGACGGCGCTGGAGCATGGCCTGGCCGTGGTCACGCGCAACGTGAGCGACTTTGCCAGCGCACCCGTGGTGCTGATCAATCCTTGGGACATGGCACCCGGCGCACAATAGGCCCCTTCGCGAGCGGGCACACTCGCCGCGAAATTATTGGTCAAATTGGCCTCTAGCGCTTGATATACAAGCGCTATCAGCTATCAATTTCAGAGTATTTGCTTGTCTTCCCGCCTGTCCCCCGCTTTGTCTCCCGCCCACACCGTCCTGCAGGACGTCTTCGGCTACGAACAGTTCCGCGGCCCGCAGCAAGCGATCGTCGAGCATGTGATTGGCGGCGGCGACGCCCTGGTGCTCATGCCCACGGGCGGCGGCAAGAGCCTGTGCTACCAGGTGCCGGCCATCGTGCGCCAGCAGCAGGGGCGTGGAGTGACCATCGTGGTGTCGCCGCTGATTGCGCTGATGCACGACCAGGTGGGGGCACTGCACGAGGCGGGGGTTTCTGCCGCGTTTCTCAACTCCACGCTGAGTTTTGACGAAGCGCAGGACGTGGAGCTGCGACTGCAGACCGGCGACATCACGCTGCTGTACGCTGCGCCCGAGCGGCTGAACACGCCGCGGTTCCTGGGCCTGCTCGACAGCCTGTACCAGGGCGGGCACCTGTCGCTGTTTGCCATCGACGAGGCGCATTGCGTAAGCCAGTGGGGCCACGATTTTCGCCCCGAATACCGCGCGCTCACGGTGCTGCACGAGCGGTATGCGGGCGTGCCGCGCATTGCGCTCACCGCCACGGCCGACGACCTCACACGCGCCGACATCATCGAGCGGTTGCAGCTGGAAGACGCGCGCCTGTTCATCAGCAGCTTTGACCGGCCCAACATCCGCTACCGCATTGAGGAAAAGAAGGACGTCACCACGCAGCTGCTGCGCTTCATCGAACGCGAGCATGCGGGCGAGGCGGGCGTGGTGTATTGCCAGTCCAGGAAGCGCGTGGAAGAGCTGGCCGCCACGCTGTGCGACGCGGGCATCACGGCCCTGCCCTACCACGCGGGTCTGGACACGAAAGTGCGTCAGAAGAACCAGGATCGCTTCCTGCGCGAGGAAGGCATCGTGATGGTGGCCACCATCGCGTTCGGCATGGGCATCGACAAGCCCGACGTGCGCTTTGTGGCCCATGTGGACATGCCCAAGAACATCGAGGGCTACTACCAGGAGACGGGCCGCGCGGGCCGCGACGGGCTGAACGCCGATGCCTGGATGGCCTATGGCCTGAACGACGTGGTCAACCAGCGCCGCATGATCGACGAGAGCCCGGCGGGCGAGGAGTTCAAGCAGGCGCTGCGCGGCAAGCTGGATGCGTTGCTGGCGCTGGCCGAAGCCACCGACTGCCGCCGCGTGCGGCTGCTGGCGTATTTTGGCGAGCAGTCCACACCCTGCGGCAACTGCGACAACTGCCTGAACCCGCCTGCGGTGTGGGACGCCACGGATGCGGCACGCAAGCTGCTCTCCACCATCTACCGCGTGAACCAGGCCAGCGGCATCAGCTTTGGCACGGGGCACATCATGGACATCCTGCGCGGCAAGAAGACCGAGAAGGTCGCGCAGTTTGGGCACGAAAAAATCTCCACCTTCGGCATCGGCGCGGACCTGACCGAGCCCCAGCTGCGCGGCGTGCTGCGCCAGCTGATCGCCACGGGCGCCCTGGGCCTGCAGAAGGTGATGCTGGACAGCGGCCACAGCTTTGACACCCTGTGCCTCACCGAAGGCTCGCGCGCCGTGCTCAAGGGCGAGGTGCCGGTGCAGTTACGCGAATCCACCGCCGCCGCACCGGCCAAGCGCACGCGCACCCGCAAGGGCACGGGCAGCGCCCCCCCGGCCGCCGCCGCCAACCTGGGGCCTGATGCGCAGGTGCGCTTCATCAACCTCAAGGCCTGGCGCGCCGAGGTGGCCAAGGAGCACAACCTGCCCGCCTACGTCATTTTTCACGACGCCACGCTGGCCGCGATTGCCGAGCGCAACCCGGCCACGCTCGACGACCTGCAGGGCATCAGCGGGATGGGGGCGAAGAAGCTGGAGGCCTATGGGGCCGAGGTGCTGCGGGTGGTGGGCGCGGGCTGAGGGCTTGCCCGACCTCAGCCGTGCAGGGCCGCCAGGGTGGCAGCATGGGCCTGTGCAATAGCCCGGAACTCTTCGGATACCCGGCCCTCACTGGCCACGGCACGCCAGAAAGCCCCTGCCAGCGCGCAGGCCTGCGGCCACACGTCGATCGTGGCCGCTGTGGGCGCCTTCTTGTGGAGGCCCAGGTCCTGCGGCACCAGTTCGCCCGCGATGGGCATGTAGAGCATGGGCAGCATGTCGTAGGTGGGGGACAGGCGCCAATCGTCGTCCACCAGCACCAGCGAGATATTGCCGTAGTGCCGGTCGGTGTTGCCGATCAGCACGCCGTAGGCCTCCAGCAGGCGCAGGGCGCGGGCGTCGTTGGCGGTCAGCAGGCCGCGGGCCTGCATGCGCTGCGCTGTGGCGGCCCAGTGGTCCATTTCGCCGACGTACTGCGCGTCATAGACCATCAGCGACACCATGCCGATGCGCCCGGGCGGTGCGCCCGCGGGGCCGCCTTGCCAGGGCGAGCAGCGGTCAAAGCGCTGGGATTCGAGAAAGACCCGGCCGTCGCGCACAAAGGCTTCGGTGTGCGCGGCGGGCAGGCCGGCCTGCGCCAGTACCTGCAGGGCCAGGTGCTCGCACAGCAGCAAGTCGCGCGTGCGCTGGTCGGCCGGGCTCACGCCTGCACTCGAAAACTTCACGATCACGCTGCGCCCTGCGGTCACGCAGCAAAACTTGGGCTGCTCGCCCCCGGCGGATGAGCCCGGCAGCTGCCCCTGCAAAGCGCTGCGGGCCAGCGCAGGGTAGTCATCGGCCGAGGCGGCGCGCGCCAGGCGCGGGCCCAGCGCATGAAAGCGCGCCAGCGATGCCTGGCCCACCAGCAGGTTGCCCGGCAGGTCTTCGCCGCGCAGGGCCAGGGCGCGCAGCACGTCGTCGTCGGACCAGTGGCGCGGGTCCGTGTTCAGCGAGAGGTCGGGGTGCAGCTGCGCGAAGTTGCGGCCCATGAAGCCCTGGGGCCGCATGTCGGCCAGAAACCAGGGCAGGCTGTCGTGGCGCTCGCTCACGCCATCCTCCTCGTCCACCCAGTAGGCACCGCCCGCCAGGGGCACCATGCGGCCAAACGGCTGGGGTACGCCCTCCGTGTTGACCCGCAGGATGGGGATGTCGTCACCCACCTCGCCCACCGCGCGCGGCAGCAGGTAGCGCTGCGAGCGCGCCGCGCCCACCTTGCGCACCTGGCCCGCACGCACCAGCGGCATGAGGGCCCGCGACACCGTGGGCTGGCTCACGCCCAGGGCGGTGACCAGCTCGGCGCTGGTGGCGACACCGCCCTGGCGGCGCAGGGCCCGAAGGAGGTTCTCAGCGTGTGGGGAGGGACGGCTCATGAATCATTATATGAATAGATAAATTTACCAGGTATTCCTTTGTGGGTGGGAGTTTTTGAATAGATATTGCCGACTGTTTACGGTCAACCCGCTGTCGCCCGTGCCCGCAAGGCCCGGATGCCCTCGGAAAACCGCCGCAGCGTGGGCGTGCTGTCACCCGGCGGCACCATCAGCTCGATGAGCTGGAAGCGCCCGCGCTCGGCAAAGGCTGCGTCCAGCGCCGCCTTGAACTGGGCGCGGGTGTGTACGCGGTGGCCTCGCCCGCCCAGCGCATCGGCCGCCTGGGCCAGGTGCCAGTCGCCCAGGGCGGCGCAGCGCGATTCGGTCTGGAACGCGCGGATCATCTCCCAGGTCTGGTTGTTGAGCACGATGGCGATGGGGTCTAGCCCCAGGCGCGGGCAGTTGCCCAGCTCCCAGCCCGTCATCTGGAAGGCGCCGTCGCCCACCAGAATCAGGCTGCGCTGGCCCGTGGCCACCTGGGCGCCAATGCCGGCCGGCACGCCAAAGCCCATCGACGCGTAGTAGCCCGGCGCCACCAGAGGCGTGGGCAGCAGCTCCATGGCGGCGAAGAGGCAGTCGCCGATGTCGGCCACGATGTTCATGGGGCCGTGGGTGCGGATGCGGTCGTTGAGGGCGCGGCTCAGGTCGGCGGCGCACACAGGGGTGTCGTCGGCCACCAGGCCGTCGGGGTAGGCGGGCGGGGGGGCAGCGTGCGCAGGGCCTGGCTGCCCGCGGCCGGGGCGCGCGCCAGCAGGGCCTCTACCAGCGCGGCCAGGGGGATGTCCTGGTACAGGTGGTGGCCTACGCGTGCCTCGCGGTGCGCGGCAATGAGCGCGCGACGGAAGTCCATGCGCTGGGCGCTCACACCAAAGTTGCTGTCCGACAGGATGGCGCCCAGCATCACGGGCAGGTCGGAGTCGTCCAGCAGCGCGCTGGTCTCCGGTGCGCCCGCCACGCCCAGGTAGGTGCCGTGGAAGGGCACGCCGGCATGCCCCGCATCCTCGGCCAGCAGGCCCCGGCCCATGAAGGTGGTGAGCACGGGCAGCTGAAGGCGGCGCGCGAGTTCGGCCACGCGGGCTTCCAGGCCAAAGCGGCGCACCTCCACGTCCACCACCAGCACGGGGCGCCGGGCCGCCTGGATGCGGGCCATCCATTCGTCGGCGCATTCGGCCACGGCGGCTGCGTTGAACGGGCTGGGGGGCAGCACCGGCACCTCGGCCATGGGGTGCAGCGTCATGTCGCGCGGCACCTCGATGAGCACGGGCTGCGAGTATTCGCGGCAGCTGCGCAGCACGCGGGCAAGGTCGGCTGGCGCGGTGGCGGGGTCGGACAGGCGCACTTGGTCGCAGGTGATCTCGCGGAAGATGCGCCACTGCGAATCGACATGGCGCACCTGGTGGTGCAGCACCAGGCCCGAGTGCGCCTCGACCTCGCCGGGGCAGCCGGCCAGCACCACCAGCGGCGAGCGCTCGGCATAGGCCCCCGCCACCGCGTTGACCACGTTGAGCGCGCCCGCGCCGTAGGTGACGGCCACCACGCCCAGCCCGCAGTGCATGCGCGCGGCGGCATCGGCGGCAAAACCCAGCGAGGGTTCGTGGCTGAGCGTGACCAGCGGCAGGATGCCGCTTTCCTCGATTTGCTTGAACAGGGGCAGGATGAAGTCGCCGGGGATGCCGAAAATTTCGCGCGCGCCGTGGGTTTTGAGCGCTTGCAGCAGCTGGAGGCCGAGGGGGTTCATGGAGGATTTCCTTGCTTGGTGGTGCCTGTGGGGCGATGGCAAGGATGGTCCATGCTGGTAGCGGAAATCACCTCTGATGCGCATCAAAGCGTGTGCAACAACCGAAGTATTTGCAGATTCATTTCATGCAGGCCATTGCAACGCAGGAAATCTGCGCCCGGCGCTCACACCCGGCGCTTACACCCGGCGCAAGGTGAATCCGGAAAACAGCGCGGCCAGTTGCTGCTGGTGTGCGGGCGTAAGCGCCCAGGCCGGGGCGTCAAGCACCCGGCATTCCTGCAGCGCCCAATGCCGCACCCCGCGCGCGGCCAGGGCCTGGGCCAGTTCCAGCAGTTCGTCCACACCAAACAGGCCCGCGTGCCAGGTGGTGCGGCATTCGTGGTCGATGCCATGGGCCAGCATGGCATCGAGCGCGGCCCAGGCGCGCGCGCCGCTGCCGTGGGTGGCGGTGATGGCGTCGTAGCGCTGCGGCAGGGCCTTGATGTCCAGCCCCACCCAGTGGAGGCGCGGCAGCAGTGCCGCCAGCCGCCCGGGGTACATGCCGCCGGTGTGCAACGCAGTCTGCAGGCCCAGTGCGCGCACGGCGTCCACCGCAGCGGGCAGCGCGGCCTGCAGCGTCGGCTCGCCGCCCGAAAACACCACGCCATCGAGCAGGCCCCGGCGGCTGTGCAAAAACTGCAGCGCCTGGTTCCACGGCAACGCGGGAGGCGTGGTGGCGTCCAGCAGCCCGGGGTTGTGGCAATACCCGCAGCGCCAGGGGCACCCCTGGCAATAGAAAACGGCCGCGAGGCGGCCGGGGAAATCGATGGTGGTCAGCGGTGTCATGCCGCCCAGGCGCAGGGCGGCGGCACTAGGCTCAGCAGCCGTTGCGGCTGGAGCCACGGTGCGTTTCGGCGAAGAAGCGGCGTTCGGCATGTTCGCCCTGTTTGCCGGTGTTGAAGCTGGCCACGGGGCGGTGGTAGCCCATCACGCGGGTCCAGACCTCGCAGGGCTGGCGCTCGTCGTCGGTGAGCTGCACGGCGGCGGCGCTGGAGATGGCGGTGTGTTCGGTGGCGGAGAAATGGCTCATGCCGGGGTCCTTTCGGGGGTGGAGGAAATGGTTTGCTTCTGTTTTGATAGCTGCTTGCGCTTGACCATCAAGCGCCAGGGCCACTTTTGCTCAAAATCTAGGCGACCAGACGCCGCCGCTTGGCGTCCAGCCGCTCTTCGTCGCAGCGCGGGCAGAACGGGTGCTCGCCCGCCAGGTAGCCGTGTGTGGGGCAGATCGAGAACGTGGGCGTGACGGTGATGTAGGGCAGGCGAAAGCGCGTGAGCGCGCGCCGCACCAGATCGCGGCAGGCCGCACCGCTGGACAAGCGCTCGCCCATGTACAGATGCAGCACGGTACCGCCGGTGTATTTGGATTGCAGCGCCTCCTGCCGCATCAGGGCCTCGAACGGGTCGTCGGTGAAGCCGACAGGCAGCTGCGAGGAGTTGGTGTAGTAGGGCTGCTGCTCCGTGCCGGCCTGCAGGATGCCGGGCCAGCGCTTTTTGTCTTCCTTGGCAAAGCGGTAGGTGGTGCCTTCGGCGGGCGTGGCCTCCAGGTTGTAGAGGTGGCCGGTTTCCTCCTGAAAGGCCGTCATGCGCTCGCGCACGTGGTCGAGCAGGCGCACGGCAAACGCATGGCCCCAGTCGCTGGTGATGTCGTGCTGGTCCGCCGTGAAGTTGCGCACCATCTCGTTGATGCCGTTCACGCCCAGCGTGCTGAAGTGGTTGCGCAAGGTGCCCAGGTAGCGCTTGGTATAGGGGAACAGGCCCTGGTCCATGAGGCGCTGGATGAGCTTGCGTTTGGTCTCCAGGCTTTGTTTGCCCAGTTCCATCAGGCGGTCGAGCGCGGCGAGCAGGCCTGCTTCATCACCCGCATGCAGGTAGCCCAGCCGCGCGCAGTTGATCGTCACCACGCCCAGGCTGCCGGTCTGCTCGGCGCTGCCGAACAGGCCGTTGCCACGCTTGAGCAATTCACGCAAATCCAGCTGCAGGCGGCAGCACATGGAGCGCACCATGTTGGGCTCCAGCTCGGAGTTGATGAAGTTCTGGAAGTACGGCAGACCGTACTTGGCGGTCATGTCGAACAGCAGCTGCGCGTTCTCGCTCTCCCAGGGGAAGTCCTTGGTGATGTTGTAGGTGGGGATGGGGAAGGTGAACACGCGGCCCTTGGCATCGCCCGTGGTCATCACGTCGATATAGGCGCGGTTGATAAGGTCCATCTCGGCCTGCAGGTCGCCGTATGCGAAGGGCATCTCTTTGCCAGCGATCACGGGCACCTGCTCGCGCAGGTCCTCGGGACAGGTCCAGTCGAAGGTGAGGTTGGTGAACGGCGTCTGCGTGCCCCAGCGCGAGGGCACGTTGAGGTTGTAGACCAGCTCCTGGATGCACTGGCGCACGGCGGCGTAGTCCATGGCATCGATGCGCACAAACGGTGCCATGTAGGTGTCGAACGACGAGAACGCCTGCGCGCCCGCCCACTCGTTCTGCAGCGTGCCCAGAAAGTTCACGATCTGCCCCACGGCCGAACTCATGTGCTTGGGCGGCCCCGCCTCCACCTTGCCGGGCACGCCGTTCAGGCCCTCGTGCAGCAGCGTGCGCAGCGACCAACCCGCGCAGTAGCCGCTGAGCATGTCGAGGTCGTGGATGTGCAGGTCGCCGCTCCTGTGCGCATCGCCGATCTCGGGCGTGTACACGTGCGACAGCCAGTAGTTGGCCGTGACCTTGCCCGCGACGTTCAGGATCAGCCCGCCCAGCGAATAGCCCTGGTTGGCGTTGGCATTCACGCGCCAGTCGGCGCGCGTGAGGTATTCGTTGATGGAGCTTTCCACATCGACCAGCGTCTGCTTGTCCGCACGCAGCGTGGCGTGCTGCTCGCGGTAGACGATGTAGGCACGCGCGGTGGCCAGGTGGTTGGCGGCGATCAGCGTCTGCTCGGCCACGTCCTGGATCTGCTCGATGGTGGGCGCCTGGCCGTGGAAGCGGTGGATGAGCACCTTGGTGACCTGGGCGGTTAGCAATGCCGCTTCGTCGGCGCCGTATTCACCCGAGGCCTGCCCGGCGCTGGCCAGCGCGGCGCGGATGCGTTCGGCATCAAACGGAACGCGCTGGCCGCTGCGCAAAACGACTTCGCGGGGCAAGGTGGCAAGGGTGGACGCCATGGGTTCGACCAATCTGTGGAACGGGTTAAAAAACACTACCTATGGTGTCTACGATACCCATCAAACACTATAGGTAGTTTGATTCAACACAATTGGGGCGGTAAGCAGGGGTAAAAAAATGCCGGCACAGGGACCGGCAGAAAGGAAGGTGCCGTCAGGCCCTACCGATGGATCAGAGGTGCATGCGCAGGCATGCAGTGGGGTGCAGGAGGGTGCTGCTCAATGGCAGGCGGTGGCTTCTTCCTCCTCGATGCGCGGATAGAAGTCATGGTTTTCGCGTTGCATGCGCTCGAACACGCGGCGCAGCACCACGTTGGCCTCGTTGCGGAAACCCTGTGCATCGCGGCGCACGCCGTCGGCGGTGTTCCAGCGGCGCGCAAAGGCGTCGTAGGCGCTGGCGATGGAAGTCATCTCGCTCTGGTACTGGCGGCCCATGCGGGCCAGCTCGGCGTTGCCACCGCGCTGCAGCGCGGGGTACAGCACCTGGTCTTCCACGGCCAGGTGCAGCTTGATGGTGCCGCTCATGGCCACGATGCCCTGGGCGATGGCGCTGGCGTTGGCCTCCACCCCCGATTGCGCCAGCGCGCGCAACATGGCGATGCCGCGCAGGATGTCGGTGTGCTGGTGCTTGAATTTGTCGATGTTCATGGTCCGTCCTTGTGGGCTGCTCAGGGGTGTGCGCGGCTGCCGCTGGTGGCGGCTGCCGCGCACGGTGCATTGATTTCAGCGACGCGCTTGCGCCAGGTAAGGGCCCGCCTCTGCCGGTGCGCGCGAGCCGAACAGCCCGCTCACCACCTGCCAGGCCATCGCCAGCGCGCCCACGATGAAGACCACGTCACCGAAGGTGCGCACCCAGCGCAAGGTCTGCATGAAGGGCTGCTGCATGAAGCCCTCGCCCCGGGCGTACCACAGGCCTTCGCTCACGCTGGCGTGGAACTGGAACAGGCCAATCGGCAGCAGGCTGGTGGCAATCATCAGCACCAGGCCGGCGTTGAGCCACCAGAAGCCCGTCTTCATGAGGCGTTCGCTGAACACCAGCTGCGGGCGGATATAGCGCAGCACCAGCAGCGTGAAGCCCAGCGCCAGGAAGCCATACACACCGAACAGCGCAGCATGGGCGTGCACCGGCGTGGTGTTCAAACCTTGTAGGTAATACAGCGCGATCGGCGGGTTGATCATGAAGCCGAAGACGCCCGCGCCCAGCATGTTCCAGAAGGCCACGGCCACGAAGCACATCAGCGGCCACTTGAGGTTGGCCATCCACTTCGCGCGGTGCTGCAGGCGCCAGTGTTCCCAGGCCTCATGGCCCAGCACCACCAGGGGCACCACTTCGAGCGCGCTGAACGATGCACCCACCGCCATCACCGGCGTGGTGGTGCCGCTGAAGTACAGGTGGTGGAAGGTGCCGGGCACGCCGCCCAGCATGAACAGCGATGCCGAGGCCAGGCTGGCAGCCGTGGCCATGCGTGGCGACACGAGGCCCAGCGTGGAGAAGATGAAGGCCAGCGCCGTGGTAGCGAACACTTCAAAGAAGCCCTCGACCCACAGGTGCACCACCCACCAGCGCCAGTACTCCATCACCGACAGGTGGGTGCGCTCGCCGTAGAAGAAGCCCGCGCCGTAGAACAGGCCGATGGCCACCACCGACGCCGTGAGCAGCGCCAGCAGGTTCTTGTCGCCGGGCTGGCGGAAGGCGGGCACGATGCCGCGCAGCATCAGCACCAGCCAGAAGGCCACGCCGGTGAACTTGCCGATCTGCCACAGGCGGCCCAGGTCCACGTATTCATAGCCCTGGTGGCCCAGCCAGAAGTTCCACTCGGGCGGCATGATCTGCGCGATGGCCAGGTAGTTGCCGGCGAACGAGCCGACGACGACGACGACCAGCGCCCAGAAGAGGATGTCCACACCAAGCTTCTGGTAGGCCGGGTCCTTGCCACCGTTGATGAGCGGCGCGAGGAACAGCCCTGCGGCCAGGAACCCCGTGGCGATCCAGAACAGCGCGCTCTGGATGTGCCAGGTGCGCACCAGCGAATAGGGGAACCACTGCGACACGTTGATGCCGTAAAACTGCTGCCCCTCCACCGTGTAGTGCGCGGTAAAGCCGCCCAGCATCACCTGGAAGCTGAACAGCGCCACGATGAGGAACAGGTACTTGCCCAGGGCGCGCTGTGAAGGCGTGAGCGGGACGCGCGAGAGCGGGTCGTGCTTGGGCGGCTCGGGGTCGGCCTCATCGTGCTTGCGCAGGAAGGCCCAGCCCCACACCAGGAAGCCCACGCCCGCCATCATCACGACCACGCTCATCACCGACCAGACCATGTTCTCGGCCGTGGGCTTGTTGCCGATCAGCGGCTCATGCGGCCAGTTGTTGGTGTAGGTGGCGCCACTGCCGCCCACGTCGGCCGGGCGCTCGGTGGCGGCGGCCCAGGCGGTCCAGAAGAAGAAGCCTGTCATCTGCGCGCGCCGCTCGGCGCTGGGCAGGGTGTTCTCCTTCATCGCAAAGTTCTCGCGCGTCTTTTGCATCTCGGGCGCATCGCTGAACAGCCGGTCGTAGTACAGCGCCGTCATCGATATCGCATCGGCCCGTGTGGACGACACCGTGGCCTCACCCGTTTCGGGGTTGTAGGTGTTGGTGCGGTATTCGGTCTTCATGCGGTCGCGCAGCACCGCCTGGTCGCTGGCGTCCAGCTCGGCAAACGACTTGCCGTGCTTGCGCTCGGCGGCCACTTCCAGCCAGTTGAGCAGCTCGCGGTGCAGCCAGTCGGCCGTCCAGTCGGGTGCCTGGTAGGCGCCGTGGCCCCAGATGGAGCCCAGCTGCATGCCACCCACCGATTGCCAGGCGGTCTGGCCATCGAGGATGCTGTCGTGCGTGTACAGAACCTCCCCCCCAGCCGTCGTGATCTTTGCCGGGATCGGCGGCGCCGTGCGGTACACCTCGGCGCCGTAGTAACCCAGCAGGCTGAAAGTGACGATGAGCACGCCAATCAGCGTGAACCAGAGTTTTCGATAGTTACCCATGGCGGGCCTCCCAATGCAGTGCGTGGCGTGAATTCATGGTTGTGGTTTCAGATAAAGCAAACACACGCTCTTGTTGCAAGCCACACGCCAGCACCGGTTGCCTTGCAAAACAATCACTTGCAGCATCCAGGGTGTTTTTTACCTTTTGTTTTGCGGGTACATTTCACCCGCAAAGGGTATTTATCACCATGACCGACACTCCCCTTCTGGCCGACCTCTCGACCGACCTGCCCCAGGCCGTGCGCCTGCAGCGGCTGGTGGACCACTTGCGGGCCCGCTTTCACTGCGGCGCTGTGGCGCTGCTGCAGCTGGAACAGGACCACCTGCGCCCCGTGGCCGTGGAGGGCCTGGTGCGCGAGGCGCTGGGGCGCCGCTTTGCCGTGGGCCAGCACCCGCGGCTGGCGGCCATCCTGGCGCGGCGCGAGGTGACCTGCTTTGACCACGACAGCACCTTGCCCGACCCCTACGACGGCCTGCTCGACACCCTGGTGGGCGAGCCCCTGCCCGTGCACGACTGCATGGGCGTGAGCCTGCAGGTGGACGGCCAGCCCTGGGGTGTGCTCACGCTCGACGCACTACAGACCGGCACCTTTGGCGAAGCCGCACGCGCCGCGCTGGCCGACTGCAAGGTGCTGGTGGAGGCGGCCGTGCGCATCTCGCGGCTGGAGCGCGAGGTGCAGGCGCTGCGCAGCGCCCCCCCCACCCGCAGCGCCGACGACGGGCGCACCACCCGTGCAGGCGATGGCGACATGGAGATCGTCGGCCAGAGCGAGCCCCTGTTGCGCCTGCTGCACGAGCTGGAGGTGGTGGCGGGCTCGGACCTGCCGGTGCTGCTGCTGGGCGAGACCGGTGTGGGGAAGGAGCTTTTTGCGCGCCTGCTGCACCGCCAGTCGCCACGCGCTGCGCGCCCGCTGGTACACGTGAACTGCGCGGCGCTGCCGGAGTCGCTGGCCGAAAGCGAGCTGTTTGGCCACGTGCGCGGCGCGTTCTCGGGCGCAGTCACCGACCGGCCCGGGCGCTTTGAAGCCGCCGAGGGCGGCACCCTGTTCCTCGACGAAGTGGGCGAGCTGCCGCTGGCCGTGCAGGCCAAGCTGCTGCGCACGTTGCAGAACGGCGAGATCCAGCGCCTGGGCGCCGACCGCCCGCGCCGCGTGGACGTACGCGTGGTAGCAGCCACCAACCGCAACCTGCGCGAGCAGGTGGCTGCGGGCGACTTCCGCGCAGACCTGTACCACCGGCTCTCGGTGTACCCCGTGCCCATTCCGCCGCTGCGCGAGCGCGGCAACGATGTGCTGCTGCTGGCGGGCCGCTTTCTGGAGCTGAACCGCGCCCGGCTGGGCCTGCGCAGCCTGCGCCTGTCGCCCGGCGCGCAGGACGCGCTGCGCCGCTACCCCTGGCCTGGCAACATCCGCGAACTGGAACACGTGGTGAGCCGCGCCGCGCTCAAGGCCCTGAGCCGCGGCGCTGCGCGCAACGACATCGTGACCCTGGAGGCCGCCCTGCTCGACCTGGATGCCCTGCAAGGCCCCGGCACCCCGGGCACCTCACCGGCCCTGCCCCCCGTGGCGCCCGCCACCGGGCCCGCACCGGAGGCACCGGGCACGCTGCGCGACGCGGTGGATGATTGCCAGCGCCGTTGCATCCAGGCCGCCCTGGCCCGCCACGCCGGCAACTGGGCGCGCGCCGCGCGCGAGCTGGACATCGACGCCAGCAACCTGCACAAGCTGGCGCGCCGTCTGGCGCTCAAGGATTAGCTACATATTTGATAGCTGTTTGCGCATGTCAGATAAGCGCTGTAGGCCGTTTTTATTCAAACCTGCACGCCGCGTAAGATGCCCTTGCCATGATCGACCAACTCCACCTGCAGAACCTCAAGGCCTGGCGCGACAGCGGCCCGGTGCAACTGGCGCCCGTGACGATGCTGCTGGGCAGCAACTCGTCGGGCAAGTCCACGCTGCTGCAAAGCCTGCTGCTGCTCAAGCAGACCGTGGCCTCGCCCGACCGCACCATCCACCTGAACCTGGGCGGGGATGAGGCCAACGACTACTTTCACTTTGGCGGCTTTGATGCGGTGCTGGCACGCGGCGCGGCCGCACCGCGCCAGTTCTCCATCGCACTCAGCTTCCAGCGGCCCGAGGGCGAGCGTGTGCGCCACGGGCGCTTTGCCTGCAGCTACGGGCAGACGGCCAGCGGGGCGGTGGCCATCCAGGAATTGGAGCTGTCCACCGTGGCGCGGCGCTTCCGGGCTGTGCGGCGCGAGCGCGGCGCCTACGCGGTGTACGTGGACGACGAGCCCCGCCCGCGCGGCAAGGGCCCGCAGCTCGCGCCCGAGCGCTCCATCGCCCTCCCTGCCGAGGCCCTGGCCCTGCTGGGCAGCGACGGCGCCCACCTGCAGGACCTGAGCCTGGCCCTGCGCCGCGAGCTGGAGGGCATCGTCTACCTCGGCCCGCTGCGCCGCCGCCCCGAGCGCGACTATGTGTGGAACAAGACGGCGCCCGGCGAGGTGGGCAGCGACGGCCACAAGGCCATCGACGCGCTGCTGGCCAACACCCTGCTGCCGTCCGAGCACCAGGGCAGCGTGCTGCGCAGCGTGTCGCACTGGCTGCAGCGCATGGGCATGGCCGAGCAGCTCAGCGTGCGCGCCGTGGGCCGATCGGGCCGCTACGAGGTGCTGGTGCACCACGACGGCGTGGTGGCCAACCTGCGCGACGTGGGCGTGGGCGTGTCGCAGGTGCTGCCGGTGCTGGCCGTGGCCTACTGCGCACCGCCGGGCAGCACCGTGCTGCTGGAAGAGCCCGAAATCCACCTGCACCCGCTGGCCCAGGCCGTGCTGGCCGAAATGTTTGCCGAGGTGAGCCAGCAGCGCCAGGTGCAGTTTCTCGTCGAAACCCATTCCGAGCACCTGTTCCGCCGCATGCAAACCCTGATCGCCCGGCGCCAGACCAGCACCGCGCAGTGCCGCATGCTGTTCGTCGAGCGCAAGGGGGCCGATGCCGTGCTGGTGCCGCTGGACGTGGACGAATTTGGCGCCGTGCGCAACTGGCCGCCGCGCTTTTTTGGCGACGCGATGGGCGAGGCGCGCGAGCAGGCCCGGGCACGCGCACTGCGTTTAAGGGAAACCGCCGATGGCTGAGGCAGGAGCGATGCAGGCCCGCCTGGTGGACACCAATGTGCTCATCGTCGCCAGCGCGGTCGACGAGGGCTCGCCCTTTCGCCAGGACGCCACCCCCGTGGAAGAAGCCGCGCTGCGCCAGCAGGTGTTCGACTGGCTCGAAGCCTTCGAGGCCGACCCCACGCGCCACGCCGTGCTCGACGTGGACTGGCATGTCTGCGGCGAATACCGCCACAAGCTCACCGAGCAGGACTACGGCTGGCTGGCCCTGATGCACAAGATGGATCGCGGCGAGGTGGTGTGGGTCGATGTGCTGCTCGACAAGAATGGCAACGCCGTGCTGCCGCCCGAGCTGGCCGAGGCCGTCACCGACCTGGCCGACCGCAAGATGGTGGCCGCCGCCCTCGCCGCGCTGGACGCAGGCCACGCAACCCAAATCACCAACGCCGCCGACACCGACTGGATCGACTGCCGCCAGGCCCTGCACGACGTCGGGCTGGAGGTGGAAAACCTGCTGCCCGACTGGTTGCAAGCCCGCTGGCGCCAGAAACACCCGCCCGCGCGGCGCGCAAAATAGAACACCTATGTCCGAAGATTTCTTCCGCTTCCCCCACACCCCCCACATCGCCTGGCTGGCCACGGGCGAGCCGCGCGACGACAAAGTGCTCTCGCCCGCCGAGGCCGAGGACATCCTCAGCGGCCCTGTGGTGCTGGAGGAAAAGCTCGACGGCGCCAACCTGGGCTTCTCGGTCTCGCCCGACGGCGTGCTGCGCGCCCAGAACCGGGGCCAGTACCTGCCCCAACCCTTCCACGGCCAGTTCGCCCGCCTGGGCCCCTGGCTGGCCGCGCACGAAGACAAGCTGTTCGACGCCCTGGGGACGCACCTGGTGGCCTTTGGCGAATGGTGCGCCGCGCGCCACTCGCTCGACTACGCCACCCTGCCCGACTGGTGGATGCTGTTCGACGTGTACGACCGCCAGGAACAGCGCTTCTGGAGCACCCAGCGGCGCAACGCCTGGGCCGCGCAGATGGGCTTCAACACCGTGCCCTGCCTGTACGCGGGCGAGGTCACGCTGGACCAGCTGCGCGACTGGGTGCACGCCCACGACAGCCAGTTCCGCCAGGGCCACCTCGAAGGCATCGTGGTGCGGCGCGAAAACGCCGACTGGCTGGAGAACCGCGCCAAACTGGTGCGGGCGGACTTCACGCAGACGATTGATGCGCACTGGCGCTCACGGGCGCTGGAGTGGAACCGGGTGGTGTGAGGAAGGGAACGAACCCATCCGGCGTGCCAGCACGCCCAGCCGCTCGGGCGGCATAAAGTTTTGGTCAAAACGGCTTCAAGCGCTTGCTCATCAAGCGCCAATAGCTATTATTTTGGTAGCGCCAGTTGAACAGTGGCCCGGCCCGCAGCATTCCCCGCCACAATGCCGGACATGATCACCCTTCAAGACATCCAGGCCGCCGCCACCCGCCTACAAGGCCAGGTGCTGGACACGCCGTGTGTGGAATCCCGCACGCTCTCGCAGATCGTGGGCGCGCAGGTGTTCCTCAAATTCGAAAATCTGCAGTTCACTGCCTCGTTCAAGGAGCGCGGCGCCTGCAACAAGCTCACGCTGCTCACGCCCGAGGAGCGCGCGCACGGCGTGGTGGCCATGAGCGCGGGCAACCATGCCCAGGGCGTGGCCTACCACGCGCAGCGGCTGGGCCTGCGCGCCGTGATCGTGATGCCGCGCTTCACGCCCGGCGTGAAGGTGGAGCGCACGCGCGGCTTTGGCGCCGAGGTGGTGCTGCACGGCGACACGCTGGAAGAAGCGCGCGCCCACGCCTACATGCTGTCTGACACACAGGGCCTGACTTTTGTGCACCCCTACGACGACGAGGCCGTGGCTGCGGGCCAGGGCACGCTGGCGCTGGAGATGCTGCAGGCCGTGCCCGACCTGGACACGCTGGTGATCGCCGTGGGGGGAGGCGGGCTGATTGCCGGCGTGGCCACCGCCGCCAAGGCGATCCAGCCCGGCATCGAGATCGTCGGTGTGCAGACCGCACGCTTTCCGGCGATGGTGAACGCCGTCAAGGGCACGCACCACCCCCAGGGCACATCCACCATTGCCGAGGGCATTGCGGTGGGCACGCCGGGCAAGATCACGCAGGAGGTGGTCAGGCGCCTGGTGGACGACCTGGTGCTGGTGGACGAAGGCGACATCGAGCAGGCAGTGCTGATGCTGCTCGAAATCGAAAAGACGCTGGTGGAGGGTGCGGGGGCCGCCGGGCTGGCCGCACTGGTGCGCTACCCCGAGCGCTTCAAGGGCAAGCGCGTGGGCCTGGTGCTGTGCGGCGGCAACATCGACCCGCTGCTGCTGGCCGCCATCATCGAGCGCGGGATGGTGCGCTCCGGGCGCCTGGCGCGCATCAAGGTGAGCGCGCGCGACGTGCCCGGCGTGCTGGCACGCATCACCGCCACGGTGGCCGACGCGGGCGCCAATATTGAAGAGGTGCACCACCAGCGCGCCTTCACCATGCTGGCCGCGCAGAACGTGGAGATCGAACTGGTGCTGCAGACCCGGGGCAAGGCGCACGTGGATGAAGTGCTGGCCCAGCTGCGCACAGCCGGCATGCAGGCCGACCTGATCTGATCTGAAGTGATGCCGTGCGGGGTTTTGCACTCCGCTCGCGCTGCCGCGGCTAGAATTGCGCAAGTTTTAAGCATCTGGAGCCCACCATGTCTGACCACAACACCTCGCACTCCCCCGCAACGCCATCGAACGACCCCGTGGAAAACGTGGTTCATCTGGTTCCCGTGGTGCTGCCGGTGGTCGGCGGCATCATGATGTTCCTGCTGGCCTTCATCGCCGTGACGATGGCCTGATCGGGCGGCCCCGGCAACCATCACCATCGCGCACAGCCCCGCAATGCGGGGCTTTTTTACGTCCGCCCCATTTTTATCGCGAGAAGCTTCATGAGACCCGGACACGCACTCGTCCTTTTTTCTGGCGGGCAGGATTCCACGACCTGCCTGGCGTGGGCGCTGGAACACTTTGCCCATGTGGAAACCATCGGGTTCGATTATGGCCAGCGCCACAGCGTGGAGCTGCAGGCCCGCCAGGCCGTGCTGGCCGCCTTGCGCGGGCAGTTCCCCCACTGGGCGGCCCGGCTGGGCGCGGACCACATGGTGGATCTCGCCGTGCTCGGAAACATCAGCGATACGGCGCTGACCCGCGAGACCGAAATCCGGATGACCGAGTCCGGCCTGCCGAACACCTTCGTGCCCGGGCGCAACCTGCTGTTCTTCAACCTGGCGGCGGCCGTGGGCTACCGGCGCGGCCTGCACACGCTGGTGGGTGGCATGTGCGAAACGGATTTTTCAGGCTACCCGGACTGCAGGGACGATACGCTCAAGGCCCTGCAGGTAGCCGTGTCGCTGGGCATGGGGCAGCGGTTCACCTTCGAGACGCCGCTCATGTGGCTGGACAAGGCCGACACCTGGGAGCTGGCGCGGGCGATGGGAGGCGAGGCCCTGGTGGCGCTGATCGTTTCCGACACCCACACCTGCTACCACGGTGTGCGTGACACCCCCCACGCCTGGGGCTATGGCTGCGGCACCTGTCCCGCCTGCGAGCTGCGCAGGAACGGCTACGAACGCTGGCGGAGCGTCTCAAATCACGCATAACCCCATGCATATTTTGCATGGATTTACCCCCTGTCTGACAGACAAGCCGGCGGCAGATTCATAAAATCGACATCCCAGCCGACCCGCGGAATCCGTGGAACTAGCCTCCACCCGTGGGGCTGATTCACGCTCCCGCCCGCCGACTGAGCACGAAAGCCGTTTTTTCAAAGGCAGCGCTCAGCACCGCAATTGCGCAAGGCCTTGCCGCGATCTCCCCCGGTCCGCTTCCTTTGAAAAAACTGTTTTTCAACTTAGGAAGCTCCCCGATGAACGCACCCACCATGCAGGGCCTGAATCTCAACGCCCCCGCTTACGTCAAAAACGCCCGGCTGCTCGCCTGGGTGGCCGACATGGCCGCCCTGTGCAAACCCGACACCATTTACTGGTGCGATGGCTCCAAGGAAGAGTACGACCGCCTGTGCCAGCAGCTGGTCGATGCTGGCACCTTCAAGAAGCTCAACCCCGCCAAGCGCCCTGGCAGCTTCCTGGCCTGGTCCGATCCATCGGACGTGGCCCGCGTGGAAGACCGCACCTACATCTGCTCGGCCCAAAAGGAAGACGCCGGCCCCACCAACAACTGGATGGCCCCCGCCGAAATGCGCGCCACGCTGCAGCCGCTGTTCGACGGTTGCATGAAGGGCCGCACCATGTACGTGGTGCCCTTCAGCATGGGCCCGCTGGGCAGCCATATTGCCCACATCGGCGTGGAGCTGACCGACAGCGCCTACGTGGCCGTAAACCAGCGCCTGATGACCCGCATGGGCAAGGCCGTGTACGACGTGCTGGGTGTAGAAGGCGAGTTCGTTCCCTGCATGCACACGGTGGGCGCACCCCTGGCCGAAGGCGAAAAGGACACGACGAGCTGGCCTTGCAACCCCAAGGTCAAGTACATCGTGCACTACCCCGAAACGCGCGAGATCTGGTCGTACGGCTCGGGCTACGGCGGCAACGCGCTGCTGGGCAAGAAGTGTCTGGCGCTGCGCATCGCATCCACCATGGGCCGGGACCAAGGCTGGCTGGCCGAGCACATGCTCATCCTGGGCGTGACCAACCCAGAGGGCAAGAAGTACCACGTGGCTGCAGCCTTCCCCAGCGCCTGCGGCAAGACCAATTTCTCGATGCTGGTGCCACCAGAAGCTGGTTTCGCGGGCTGGAAAGTCACCACCATCGGTGACGACATCGCCTGGATCAAGCCCCATGCCGACGGCAAGATGTATGCCATCAACCCCGAAGCGGGTTACTTTGGCGTGGCCCCCGGCACCAACATGCACACCAACCCCAACTGCATGAAGAGCCTGGACAGGGACGTGATCTTCACCAACGTGGCCCTGACGGATGACGGGGACGTGTGGTGGGAAGGCATGGAAAAGGACACCGGCAAGCTGCCCGATCACCTGATCGACTGGCAGGGCAAGGACTGGACGCCCCAGATCGCCAAGGAAACCGGCGCCAAGGCTGCGCACCCCAACTCGCGCTTCACGGTGGCGGCTACCAACAACCCTGCCCTGGATGCGCAGTGGGACGACGCTAACGGCGTGGCCATCGATGCCTTCATTTTTGGCGGCCGCCGCTCGACCACCGTGCCGCTGGTGACGGAAGCCCGTACCTGGACCGAAGGCGTGTACATGGCTGCCACCATGGGTTCCGAGACCACCGCCGCCGCCTTCGGCGCCCAAGGCGTGGTGCGCCGCGATCCCTTCGCCATGCTGCCCTTCTGCGGCTACAACATGAGCGACTACTTCCAGCACTGGCTGAACATGGAAGGCAAGGTCACTGCCACCGGCAAGGCTGCGCCCAAGATCTTCTGCGTGAACTGGTTCCGCAAGGACGAGGCCGGCAAGTTTGTGTGGCCTGGCTACGGCGACAACATGCGCGTGCTCAAGTGGATGATCGATCGCATTGAAGGCCAGGCCCCCGGCCAGGAGACCATGTTTGGCGTGGCTCCACAGTACGGCGAAATCAACTGGACGGGGCTGGACTTCAGTGCCCAGCAGTTCCAGGCTGTGACCAACATCGACAAAGCGGCATGGACCGAAGAGTTCAAGCTGCACGATGCCCACTTCGAGCAGCTGGCCTACCACCTGCCCAAGGCTCTGCTCGACACCAAAGCTGCCCTGGAGCAACGACTGGCAAGCTGATTCCGCGCTTGCCTGATCCTGCCAACCGCCCGTTCGATCCGACGGGCGGTTTTTTTTCGTCCACCGCAGAGCGCCCTGCCGCAACAAAAAAGCCGTGGCGAGCAATCGCCACGGCTTCAGGTGCTGATCCGGTGGCGCCAGGGGCGCCGCACGCTTCAGTGATAAGGACGGATGTCTTGCACTGTGGCAACGCCCATGGCGTGGTGCAGTTCGGCCATGACACGCGGATCCCGGACTGCAACCTGCCACGTCCGCTCGTCTTCCGCCGCGCGGCGTCGGCCTTCCGCCCAGGCACGGGTTGCGACACGCAGCGCTGCCCCGGCACGGCGGGCCGGGGCGCTGAGCAAGGCCAGCGCCGCAAAAGCTACCAGCCACAGCACCATCCAGGCAGCCAGCAGGTGGCCTTCGCTCCAGGTGTCGATCATCTGGTTGGCCACCACCAGCAATGCCGAGACTACGGCTGCCAGCAAAAGGGTTGCGGCACCGCGCGCCCCATCGAAATTCGCGGCAATCTGCCGGAGCGCTGCGGCAGCGTTCTCCGCACGGACAACACCAGGATGTTCGGCAGGATGGTCAACGTGGGCGAAGCTGGTCATTTTTGATTTCCCTTTCTTGGCGCTGGGCTGGATTGCCGCGCGCTATGGGGGAATATTAGGGTTAACCCTTTGTTTGTTCAAGTTTATATTTTGAATCACTAATATTCATACCAGTGATAATTTGGCCATGGACCCCATCAATTTCCGGTCTCTGGATCTGAATCTCCTGCGTGTGTTCGATGAGGTCATGGCCGAACGCAGCCTGACGCGGGCAGCGCACAAGCTGGCGCTCACCCAGCCGGCGGTTAGCAACGCCATGCGGCGACTGCGGGATGTCATCGGCGACGAACTGGTGGTACGCAGCGGCCAGGGGGTGGAGCCGACACCGCGTGGGCTGGCCCTCTGGCCCCCGGTGCGCGAGGCCCTGGCACACCTTGAGCAGTGCCTGGCGCCGGGCCACTTCGATCCCGCCACCGCCGAGTCCACGTTCGTGCTGGCGATGGCCGACGCCACGGCCGCCACGCTGATTCCGGGCCTGGTGGAAACGATCGAGCGGGAAGCACCGGGCATTTCCATCCGGGTACTCCCCTTGACGACCCGCGACCCTCGTCGCCTGCTGGAGGAAGAGGCTGCCGACATGGCCGTGGGCTACTTTCCCTCGGTGCTGGCAGACCTGACCGCCCGCGCACAGACTGGCGGCGTTGTCGCTTTCGACAGCCGCCGCCTCTACGACGGCGAGTATGTGTGCGTGATGCGACAGGGCCACCCCCTGGCGAATGCCCCCCTGACCTTGGATGCCTATTGCGCAGCACGCCACATGCTCGTGAGCTTCTCGGGCCGCCCCTATGGATTCATCGACGAGGCGCTGGCCTCTTTGGGACGCGAGCGCAAGGTGGTCATCACGGTCAACCAGTTTTTCACCGCGGGGCGCGTGGTCTCCGGCTCGGACCTGCTCACGGTGCTGCCGCGTCACTTCGTTCCCGTCACCGGAATTGCAGACGCATTGGTGCAGAGGGCCCTCCCGTTGGATGTGCCTCCCGTACATGTGGACGCGCTCTGGCGCCGGCGCGGCCCCCAGCAGGCAGCGATGAACTGGCTGCTGCACGCCTTGGCGCGCTCCGCGCGGCGGACCTTCCCGGTCTAGCGCCCTGCCCGTAGACTCAGCGGTGCATGAACATTCAGCTGCTTTCCGACCTGCACCTTGAGGCGCATCCCCACTTCCTCCCTGAACCTGCGCCAGGCGCCGATGTTCTCGTCCTGGCCGGCGATGTGGGCTCATACCAGGAGGGTTCGCAGCTGGCCGATCAGGACTTTGGACTGGCCCGGTTCTCGCCTCTGCCACGAGGGGCCGGGTGGCCCACCCCGGTGCTTTTCGTACCGGGCAACCACGAATACGACGCGCAGGATTTTGATGAGGCCCACACGCGGCTGCGCAGCACCTGCGATCGTCTGGGCATTGCATGGCTGGAGCGTGAAACACTGGTGGTGGGGGGCGTGCGTTTTGTCGGCACCACCCTCTGGAGCGATTTCGATGCGCTCGCAGACCATGAGGGAAACACCGACCTGGGCAGGCGGCTGAAACTGCGCGAGAAGGCCTTCAGGGCCGCAAATTTCTACCTGCGCAAGACGGGCAGCACCCGCAACGCCGAGCCCTTTCTGGCCGAAGCCATTCGTGACCAGGCACTGGCCTGCCAGCAGTGGCTGGCTGACGCGCTCGCCGCTCCTTTTGCGGGGCCCACTGTCGCGGTCACGCATTTCGCACCGAGCCTGCTGAGCGCTGACCCGCGCTACGGCCTGGTGCCCGGCACTGCGGGCTTTTGCAACGCACTGGATCGCCTGCTGCCGCGCGCGCGGCTGTGGTTGCACGGGCATCTGCATGCCCCCAGCGACTACACGGTGCGGGGTGAGGCGCAAGACGGGACCCTGTGGCAGTGCCGCGTGGTGGCAAATCCCCTGGGCTATGCCCGCAAAGGCGAACAGGAGAGTTTCAAGCCCCAGTGCGTGATCGCCGTATGATCGCGCGGCGGCGCCTTGGACACCGCCGCGCGCAGGACAAAAACCATGACTCAGGTCAAGACAACAGGACCCCGCGCAGAGTAGTCTGCCCCATCCCATTTCGGAGAACCTCATGAATATCCTGCTCGCTGTCGATGGCAGCGCCTACACCAAGAAGATGCTGGCCTACCTGGCCACCCACGAGGAGCTGCTGGCCGGCACCCACCAGTACACCGTGCTGACCGTACAGGCCCCGCTGCCAACGCGCGCGCGTGCAGCACTGGGCAAGGAAGTGGTCGACACCTACCACGCTGAAGAGGCCGAAAAAATCCTCGCGCCCGTGGGCAAGTTTCTGGCGCGCCACGGCGTGGATGCCAAGCGCATTTTCAAGGTGGGCTCGGTGGGCGAGAACATTGCCAAGGTGGCTAACACCGGCAAGTTCGATCTGCTGGTGATGGGCTCGCACGGCCACGGCGCACTCGCCACGCTGGTGATGGGCTCGGTGACGACGCAGGTGCTGGCGAACAGCAAGGTGCCCCTGCTGATCGTGCGCTAGCCCCGCGAGCGTTCAGCGCCCCAAGAAGCCCTGCCACCGCGGGGCTTTTTTTTGCCCGAACGCGACCGATTGGTTAATGTATAACCATGTGGTTTACTTTTAAACCAATTGGTTATACATTCCCGTCACGCCCATCCTGGCGTGCTTTTTTCCACCCAACCCGAGGTGCACCCCATGAAGAAGACCCTGATTGCATTGGCCCTGACCGCAGGTGCCTCCCTGAGCGTGATGGCCCAGGACATCGTGGATACCGCCGTGAAGGCCGGCAACTTCAAAACCCTTGTGGCCGCCGTTCAGGCAGCCGGTCTGGTCGACACCCTGAAGGGCCCCGGCCCGTTCACCGTGTTTGCGCCGACCGATGAAGCCTTTGCCAAGATTCCCAAGGCAACGCTCGATGGCCTGCTGGCTGACAAGGCGGCCCTTACCAAGGTGCTGACCTACCACGTGGTGCCAGGCAAGGTGATGGCCAAAGACGTGAAAGCCGGTGCCGTGAAGACCGTGCAGGGCCAGGAACTCACGGTGTCCACCAGCATGGGCGTGATGGTCGACCAGTCCAAGGTCATCGCAACAGACGTTGCGGCCAGCAATGGCGTGATCCATGCCATCGACACCGTTCTGATGCCCAAATAAGCATCGCACCCACGCCCTTCACCCAACACCCTTTGCGAGGAGAAGCCCATGAACACCGTATTCAACCGCCGTACCGTTTTGCTCGCCGCTGCGCTGGGCGCCAGCACCACCCTGCTACAGGCCTGTGGCGGCAGCGACGATGACGAACCCCAGCGCAACATCGTGGAGCTCGCCCAGAGCAACCCCGACCTGAGCATCCTGGTGGAAGCCGTCGTGGCTGCGGGGCTCGCCCCCACGCTGAGCACCGGCAGCCTGACCGTCTTTGCGCCCACCAATGCCGCCTTCGCGGCACTGCTGGGGGAGCTGGGCGTCACCAAGGAGGCACTGCTGGCCGACAAGCCCCTGCTGACGGCGGTGCTGACCTACCACGTGCTGGGCAGCAAGGTCGTGCTGGCGGATGTTCCCGTGGGCAAGGCGATTGCGCCGGTGTCGGGTGGCTTCTTCAAGGTGGAGTCGTCGGGCGGCCTGAAGATCACCGATGGCCGCAACCGCGTCTCCACCATCACGGCCACCGACATCCAGGCCAGCAACGGCGTGGTGCATCTGGTAGACCGGGTGCTGCTGCCGGCAGACAAGGACATCGTCGCCACCGCGTCGTCCATTGCGGACTTCAGCATTCTGGTGGAGGCGGTGGTGGCAGCCGGGCTGGTCAGCACATTGCAGGGGCCCGGCCCGTTCACGGTGTTTGCACCCACCAACGCGGCCTTTGCGGCCCTGCTGTCTGAGCTCGGGGTTACCAAGGAAGCGTTGCTGGCCGACACGGCCCTGCTGACCAAGGTACTCACCTACCACGTGGTTCCCGCGCGGGTGCTCAAGGCCGAAGTGCCCCTGAACACGGCCATTGCGACCGTCCAGGGCCAGAGCTTCTCGGTGAACGCGAGCCTGGTCATCACCGATCAGAACATGCGCACCAGCAACATCACCACTGCCGATGTGTTCACCAGCAATGGCGTGATTCACGTGATTGACAAGGTGATCCTGCCCCAATGATGCAGGCCTGGGTCTGAATGCGAGAAAGCCCGGCATGCCGGGCTTTCTTCTTTGGGGCTGCGGCGCAGAACGCGCCCGCGTTCAAGGGCGGGCGGCGAGGCCGTCGAAACACGTGCGCACCACCAGATCCACGATCTCCGCGTCCGAGTACTGGCCGCTTTCCTTGAGAAAGCTCACCACCGGATCACATGCGCGCGCATACAGGGTGTACAGCACCACCAGGGGTGGCAGTGTGGGGTTGATCACGCCCTGGGACTGGGCCAGCGTGATCCACTCGCCAATCTGGTCACTCACGGCGACCAGGCCGTTGAGGTAATCCTTGTTGGCCATCAGCACCGCCCGGAGTGTGGAGTTGCGGCTCGGCAGCAACGGCATTTCGTTGGCCAGCAACCGCTCCAGCGACCAGCGCACCAGCGCGTGGAGCTTGTCCACCGGCGGCATGGCCTCGGGCAGTTCGGCCAGGTACGCCCGTACACGACCGAGGATCTGCACCATGGCGGCGCTGCACAGCTCTTCCTTGCTGGAGAAGTGCTTGTACAGACTGGCCTTGGCAATGCCCACGGCGTTGGCGACGTCGTCCATGGTCATGGCATCAAAGGCTTTTTCGCCCAGAAGCTGACATGTGGACTGCAGGATGGCTTCCTCCCGCGCCTGGTGCATCTGTTCTTTGAACGAAACTTTGGGTTGCGGCGTTTGCATGCCCGCTATTTTATACATTGCAGTATAAAAATAAATGACTAAGTTGCAATGCAACTACGTCGTTTACGATTTTAGTGGGCTCCGGGCGTTTAACGGCGCATCAGCGCCGTGGCCCCTTGCTCACCGTGCCCCCTAGGCAGCCGGCGCCTCCAGGGTCCGCCCAGCGGTGGCGGTCAGGGCGTCGGTCAGGGCGTCCAGCACGGCCGATTCCAGATTCCAGCAGTGCCAGTAGAGCTGGATCGGAAGCGAGTGGCCGGGTGCGAGGTTGACCACACTGCCGTCCGAGAGCGCGTCGCGCGCCATCAGTTCCGGAATCACCCCCACCGCCCAGCCTGCAGCCACCGCACGCATCTGCGCCTCGGAGCCCGGCACGAACAGATGGTTGAGTGCCACACGTTTGAGCCCGAACGCGCGCGCCACAAACTCGGCGGCCATATCGTCCTTGCGGTTGAACGACAGGAACGACACGTCGCGAAAATTGTGCGGCGTAAGCCCTTGCGGCAGGTGCTGCTGCGCATAGCTGGCAGAAGCCACCGCCACGTAGTGCATGGCCCCCAGCGGCACCATCTTGCAGCCGCGCAGGGCCTGCTTGAGCGTGGTGACGCAGCCCAGCACCTGCCCTGAGCGCAGCCATTCCTGCGTGAAATCCTGGTCGTCCACGATGATTTCGAGCGGCAGGCGCTGGCGCACCAGGTCGTGCAGCGCGCCCATGGCCCATGTGGCGATGCTGTCGGCGTTGATGGCGATGGCAATGCGCTCGTCTTCCCGTGTACCCCCTGGCGCGCTCGGCGCCAGCTCGTGCAGGTCGCGCTCCAGGTCGGCGCGCAGCAGGCGCAGTTGTTTGGTGTGCTTGAGCAACAACTGCCCGGCCGAGGTGGGCCGCAGCGGGCGACTGCGCACGATCAGCACCGAGCCCACCTGGGCCTCCAGCGCGCGCAGGCGTTGCGATACCGCCGACTGGGTGACGTTCAGGCGCTGTGCGGCGCGCTCGAACCCCCCCTCTTCCACAATGGCGGCAAGGCATTCAAGGGCAGCAGGATCGTAGGAGCTCATGGTCGTCTCGGAAGCTGAAAATTGTGCCTGGCCAGCGCCCTCCATAAGGCACGCTGATGTTTTTGGATCAAGTTTAATTTTGCTTTTTATTGAAAGCAATGTCACGCACACTGCGCCCCATGAAAACCATTGTCTTGGGCGCCGGCATCATCGGCATCAGCACAGCGTGGCACCTGCTGGAGCGCGGTCATGACGTGACCGTCGTCGATCGCCAGCCCGATGCCGCCCTCGAAACCAGCTTTGCCAATGCTGCGCAGATTTCGGTGAGCTATTGCGAACCCTGGGCCAACCGCGAGGCTCCGCTCAAGGCGCTCAAGTGGATGTTCGACAAAGAGGCGCCGCTGCTGTTTCGCCCGCAGATGGACTGGCAGCAATGGCGATGGGGCCTGCAGTTTCTGGCGCAGTGCAACGACGCCGCGTTCGAACGCAATGTGCAGCAGATCGTGGCGCTGGGCGCCTACAGCCATGCGGCCCTGAAGGACCTGGTCCATGCCACCGGAATCGATTACAACCGGCTCGAACGCGGTATTGCCCACTTCTACACCGACCAGAAATCCTTTGACTCGGCGGGCCACGCCGTGGAGCTCATGCGTAAGCACGGCGTGCAACGCCGGCTGGTCAGCCGCGAAGAGCTGCTCAGGATCGAGCCGGCCTTCAAGGCCTACGGCGACCACATCACCGGCGGCACGTACACCAGCACCGACGAGAGCGGCGACGCGCGCGTCTTCACCCAGGAACTGGCGCGCCGCTGCGTGGCACGCGGTGCCCAGTTTCTCTACGACCATGATGTGCTGCGCCTCAACAAGATCGGCAACGCTATTGATTCAGTAGCTGTCATGCATCGCCAGTCAAGCGCCGGAGGCAAAAAAGACTTCATACTAAAAGCCGATGCCGTGGTGGTGGCCTGCGGCTCGTACAGCGCGCCGCTGCTGCGCAGCGTGGGCGTGGATCTGCCCATCTATCCGGGCAAGGGCTACAGCGCCACCTTCCCGCTGCTCAGGCCCGAAGGTGCGCCCATGGTCTCCACCATCGACGACGGCAAGAAGATCGCCATGAGTCGCCTGGGCAACGTGCTGCGCGTGGCCGGCACCATCGAGCTGGGCGGGTATGACCTGTCGCTGGACAGCGCCGTGGCCCGGGCACGCTGCCACATGCTGTCGCGCCGCATCGAAGAAATCCTGCCCGGCGTGTGCGACACCCGCACGCCCGAACAGGGTGGCGACCCCCAGTACTGGACCGGCCTGCGCCCCGCCACACCCACCAACATCCCCTTCATCGGGCAGACGCGCGTGGGCAAACTGTGGGTCAACGCCGGGCACGGCACCCTGGGCTGGACGCACGGCGCGGGATCGGGCAAGGCCCTGGCAGAGCTGATCAGCGGCCAGGTGCCTGCCATGAACTTCGGTTTCTGCGGCATGGACCATGGCCACAGCACCTTGTCGGTCAAGGCGGCCTGAGTCGCCCACGACGGGGTCGCTTCAGGCCACTGCCGGCATGTTGCTGGGCCCGGTGGCCAGCAGGATCGCAAGCCCCTGCAAGCCGCCTGCCAGCATCACCACCAAAATGGCTGCCAGCACGAGACCCACCAACAGGGCGGCCGCCAACGCCGGGGCGCCCTGGCTTCGGGACAGGTTCCAGTAAAGGGCACAGCCCACATGGGTGCACAGAGCCAGCACCGCCAGAAAGTAATACGGCCCAAAGAACCACTGCCAGGGCGGCGTGTGCATGCCCGCCGCCGCAAACTGCAAGTTGGTGTCCACCCCTTGCTGGCGCGCCGCCAGCACGGCCGCCACATGGATCATCAGGAACAGCGACAGGTACGCCCCCGATAGCGCCTGTGCCCACGCCACAACCCCCTTGCGCTGGCGCCAGCCGCGCCACAACAGCGCAAGCCCGCTGCCCGCCTGGAACAACACACCGGCCAGCAGCAGCCCCTCGACCACCGGTTGGCGGTAGATGCTGCGCAGCGCTTCCAGCACGGCCTGGTGTGCGGCGGCCCCTGCCAGGCCTGCAAGGTGCCCGAGCACATGCGCACCCAGGAACAGGGCCAGCGCCATGGCACTGGCGCGGTGCAGCGTGCGCAGGGCCGGGCGCTGGCGCCACACCCAGGTGCCCGCCAGGCCGATGGCCGTGGCGCCCAGGGCGAGCTGGGTGGTTTCATTCATGTCTGTCTTCTCCGGGTGATGGATTGGGTTGGGTTGATTGGGCCGATGGCGGCAGAATAGGCCGCCCCGGCCCCGCCGCCTACTCGCATTGCGCTCAGGTTTGCCCATGCCCCCGACCACCCCACCCCCCCGCCGCACGCCCCGGCAGGAACGCTCCCAGGTCACCGTGGATGCCATCTTTGAGGCCGTGGCCCGCATCGTGGCCACGCAGGGCGAAGCTGCCCTGACCACCAACCGCATCGCCGAGCTGGCGGGTGTGTCCGTGGGCTCGCTCTACCAGTACTTCCCCAGCAAGGAGGCCATCCTGGTGGCCATGCTGGACCAGCACTGCGACCGCGTGATGCTGGCGCTGGACGCACTGCTGGCGCGGGCCCGCGCCGAGTGCTGGCCCCCCGAACAGCAGGTGCGCCACTATGTGCGCCACTACCTGCAGGCGTTTGGAGGCGGGCCGCAGGAGCTGCGGGCGCTCGCCCGCCTGTCGTGGAAGCAGGACTACCGCGCCACCATGCTGGTGTCGGTGCGGGGCACCAGCGAACGCATCGCCCTGCACCTGCAGCGCATGGCCGACGAGCACCACCTGCAAGCGCCGTCGGCGGCCCGGCTGTTCGTGCTCACGCGCGCCTTCATGGGTGCCGTGCGGGCCGCATCGCTGGAGCAGTCGCCGCTGCTGGACAGCGCAGAGTTTGAGGATGCACTGGTCGCGCTGTGCCTGGCGTACCTGGGGCCCGCGCAGGCCAGCGCTACGATCGCGCCATGACAACGCCGCCCACACCGCACTACCTGTTCCTCACCACCTCCACCCGCGCGCCCGGCCACATCGGCAACACCGAATGGCTGGCCCGCCAGGCCGCCGCTGCGCTGCCTGCAGGCACCCGGCAAACCTGGCACCACCTGGCACGCATGGACCTGCCGCCTTTTGTGGACCAGCGCCACACCACGGGCACCTACGCGCCCCCCGAGGGCGACATGAAAACGCTGCTCGATGCCACCCTTGCAGCCACCCACATCGTCTTTGTGGCACCCGTGTACTGGTACAGCATCCCGTCGCCGCTCAAGACGTATCTGGACCACTGGAGCGCCTGGATGCGGGTGCCGGGCCTGGATTTCAAGGACGCGATGAGCCACAAGACGCTGTCGCTCATCACCACCAGCGGCGACCGCACCAAGGCCCAGCCCATGATCGACTCGGTGGCGCTGTGTGCGCAGTTTCTGTCGATGGCCTGGGGCGGCGCCCTCTGGGGCAAAGGCGGGCCGCCGGGCGCGGTAGAGGCCGACGCACAGGCACTCACACAGGCCCGCGGTTTCCTGCGGGCGCACGCTGCGCCGTGATGGGCAAGGCGCACCGGCGCCCCGCCGATCTCCCTTCAGGCGTTGAGTGACCAGCGCTGGGCGAGGATGCCCAGCCATTCATGCAGCGCCAGGCTGCTGTCGGCCAGCGCGGAGGCGCGGGGCAACACCCGGTACAGCCTGCGCCCCTGCCCGCTTTTGAAGCCCATGGGCGCAGGCAGCACCTGAAGGCCCGCGCGCTCGAAGGCCCGGACCGCGCGCACCATGTGCCACCCGTGGGTGACCACCGCAACGCGCTGCACACCGGCAGCCTGGAGCAGGCGCGCGGATTTTTCCGCGTTGCCACGGGTGTCCAGGGATTCCACCTCCGTCCAGCGCACCCGCCCCCTGAACTCACGCTCCACCACCTCTTTCATCACCAGCGCCTCGGCCCGTGTGCCGCCACTGGAGCCGCCCGTGGCCAGCATGGGCAACCCCGTCTGCTGCTGCAGGTGCACCGCATAACGCACCCGTTCGCGCGAGCCCCTGCTGAGCATCTCCACCCCGTATTCCGGTGCCACGGTATCGGGGCCCCCGCCAAGCACCACGATGGCCTGGACCTGCGCCTGGGCCAGCTGCCGGGGCGTTACGGCGGGGTAGCGCTCCAGGCTGCGCACCAGCGCACCCGAGACCGGCGGCCAGGACAGCGCCAGCACCGACAGCAACGACAGCACCACCACCGTGAGCCCGGTGCGCCGGTGGTAGCGCGCAAGCCACAGGCCCAGCAGCGCCAGCAGGATGCTCGACACCGGGGGCAGCAACAGTGCAGACAGGACTTTTTTCAGGGCAAACAGCATGGGGTCAAACGGTGGAAATCAAAATTGCGCACGCCTGCCGGGGTGCCCGGGCACGCGGCACACGCCCGAGTCGGCTCAATGCAGGGTGCGGCGCTGGGCCAGAAAGTCCAGCAGCACGCCGTCGAAACCCTCCGGGTCTTCGAGCTGCGGCCAGTGGCCCACATGCGGCATGAGCACCATCGCCGCATCGGGCAGCACCTGTGCCAGCGCCTCCAGGGCCACGGGCGGCGTGCAGCGATCCTGCCCGCCCGCCACCAGCAGGGTGGGCATGGCCAGGCGCGCCAGTGCGGCCGCGCCCCGGTCGAACGTGGGCAGGGCCTGCAGGGCACGGCGGTAGGCGCCGGGATACACCTGCGCCAGCGCGTGGCCGGCCAGCCGCACGCCCTCGGGCAGTGCGCCGGTGCCGATGAACTGCGGCACCAGCGTCTGCGCCAGCTGTTCCATGCTGCCCCCCGCGTCCACCGCTTTGAGCGCGTGCAACCGGGGCGCCACCCAGTCCTGCAGGGCGGCGTCATCCAGCGCCGGGCCCCCGGCAATCAGCACCAGGCGGTGGACCAACGCGGGGTGGCGCACCGCGAGCTCCAGCGCCACCATGGCGCCCATGCCGTGCCCCACCAGCGTCACCGGCCCGCTCTGCAGGGCCTCCACCAGGGCCACGGCGCTCTGGGCCAGCGCCTTGAAGGTGTAGGGCTCCACCGGTGCGCTGTGGCCATAGCCGGGCATGTTCCAGGCCACGGCACGGTAGCCCGCTGTGGCCAGGGTCTCCACCTGCGGCGCGAAGCTGAGGTGGCCCCCATCGGCGTCGTGCAGCATGAGCACGGTGGGGCCCGAGCCCAGGGAGGAGAAGGTAGGTAGTGCAGACATGGGGGGATGGGGGGTGGTAACCCCCGCTACAGCGCGGCGGTGGGTGGCGCCTGATAATAGTTGCATCCCCCTGCTGCCCCCGCTGGCGCCGTTTTTGTGAACCCTTTGCCCCCCCGTCCTGTTCTTGCCCTGCCGCCCAGTTTCTCTGCACGCGAGTTTCGCGATGCGCTGGGAATGTTTGCCACCGGTGTGACGATCGTCACCGCCCGCACCGCAACGGGCGAGCTGGTGGGGCTCACGGCCAGCTCGTTCAACTCGGTGTCGCTGGCACCGCCGCTGGTGCTGTGGAGCCTCTCGCACGGTGCCAGCACCCTGCCCACCTTTGCCGATGGCTCGCACTACGCCATCCATGTGCTGGCCGCAGACCAGAAGGCGTTGGCCGAGCGTTTTGCCACCCGTGGCATTGACCGCTGGGCGGGCCTCGCGCACCGGCCCGGCATCAGCGGCGCCCCTTTGCTGGCCGGCGCGGCCGCCACGTTCGAGTGCTTCAACCGCAGCCAGTACAAGGAAGGCGACCACACCATCTTTGTGGGCGAGGTCGAACGCTGCGAGCACCGCGAAGGCGCATCGCCCCTGCTGTACCACGGGGGCAAGTTCTACACCGAGCACCCGCTGTGAGCGCGGCCACGGTGGTCGTGCGCCACGTGAACATCGGCACGGCCCGGCGCCTCAAGATGGGCGAACGATCAGTGCTCACTGGCATCGGCAAGGCGCCCGTCGCCGGCCCCGTGGCGGTGGGGCCGCTGGGCCTGGCGGGTGACGAGCAGGCCGACCTGAGCGTGCATGGCGGCCTGGGCAAGGCCGTGTACGCCTACCCGGCCGTGCACTATGCGTTCTGGCAGGCCCAGCGCCGGGACCGGGGCGTGAGCCTGTTCGACGAGGCGCTGCCACCGGGTTTCATGGGGGAGAACCTCACCATCGACGGGCCCCTGGAACACGACGTGTTTGTGGGCGACGAATGGCATTTCCCCCACTGCGTGCTGCGCGTGACCGCGCCGCGCGAGCCCTGCTACAAGTTCAACGCCGTGATGGGGTTCGCCCAGGCGGGCCGGGCGATGGCCCTGGCCGGCTGCTGCGGCTACTACCTGGCCGTGGAACAGCCAGGCACCCTCGCGGCCGGAGAGACCGCCATCGTGGTGCCCGGGCAGCGCGGGCTGAGCATTGCGCAGGCGCTGGCCGGCAAGTGGGCAAAGCACGCCCGCTGATTCAATTGCTACCAAAACTGTAGCCACTAGCGCTTGCTGGATAAGCGCCAGCAGCCAAAATGACCCAAAATTTGGAGCGACCTAGCGCGCGGCCTCAGGCAGCTCGATCTTGACTTCCAGCACTTCCAGGTTGTCCTGGCGCTCCAGGTGCACCTTGAGGTCTTCGGGGTTGATCTTGACGTACTTGGAGATCACGGCCACCAGCTCGCGCTGCAACGCGGGCAGGTAGTCGGGCTCGGCAGCATTGCGGCCGCTGCGTTCGTGCGCCAGGATGATCTGCAGGCGCTCCTTGGCGACGCTGGCAGTCTTTTTCTTTTCGCCAAGCAGGAAGGACAGGAAAGAAGCCATGGCTTATTTGCTCCCGAACAGGCGTTTGAAGAAGCCGGGCTTCTCGGCCTCGATAAAGCGCAGGGGTTTGTCGGTGGCGCCCAGGAAGCGGTCGATCACGTCCTTGTAGGCTTCGGACACATCGCTGCCCTGGGCGTGGATCGCGGGCGTGCCCTGGTTGGACGACTGCAGCACCACCTCCGACTCCGGGATCACACCAATCAGCTTGATGCGCAGGATGTCCTGGATGTCCTCCAGGCTCAGCATCTGGCCGTCTTCCACCCGGCTGGGGTTGTAGCGGGTGATGAGGAGGTGCTCCTTGATCGGCTCGCCGCCCTCGATGGCCCGCTTGGTCTTGCTGCCCAGCATGCCCAGGATGCGGTCGGAGTCGCGCACGCTGGACACCTCGGGGTTGGTCACCAGCAGCGCCTCGTCGGCAAAGTGCATGGCCATGAGCGCACCGCTTTCGATGCCGGCGGGCGAGTCGCAGATGATGTATTCAAAGCCCATGCCGGCGAGGTCGTTCAGGATCTTCTCGACGCCGTCCTGCGTGAGTGCATCCTTGTCGCGCGTCTGGCTGGCGGCCAGCACGAACAGGTTGTCGCACTGCTTGTCCTTGATGAGGGCCTGGTTCAGGTTGGCCTCGCCCTGGATCACGTTGATGAGGTCATACACCACGCGGCGCTCGCAGCCCATGATGAGGTCCAGGTTGCGCAGGCCGACGTCAAAGTCGATCACGGCGGTCTTGTGGCCGCGCAGGGCGAGGCCGGAGGCAAAGCTGGCGCTGGTGGTGGTCTTGCCCACACCACCCTTGCCGGAAGTCACAACAACGATTTTGGCCATGGGTTTACTGAGTCTCTCTGGGGTTGATACGTACAGGGTTGCGCAGCGGCTCGATGATGAGCTTCTCGCCTTCCAGCCGCACCTGCGCCGGTTGGCCTGCCACTTCGGCGGCCAGCGCGGTTTCGGTGGTGCGGTAAATGCCGGCAATGGACACCAGCTGCGGCTCCATGCAGGTGGAAAAGATGCGGGCTTCGGTGTTGCCCCGTGCGCCGGCAATGGCACGGCCGCGCAGCGGGGCATACACATGGATGTTGCCGTCGGCAATGACCTCGGCGCCAAAGCTCACCACGGCCATCACCACCAGGTCGCCGCCCCGCGCATACACCTGCTGCCCGGAGCGCAGCGGCTTGTCGACCACCAGGGTGGCCGGGCCTGCCACGGGCACTTCGCGCACCACTTCCACCTCGACCTCGCGGACCACCTCGCGCACCTCGGCGGCTGCGGGCGGCACATCGGCGCGGGCGGGCGGTGCGTCGGGGGCCGGGGCCAGCCCGGCGGCACGGGCCGCGTCCATCTGCGCGGTACTGCCGCCGCGCACGGCCACGGGCAGCGTGCTGTGGCGGCGCAGCGCGGCCACGATGGCGGCAAAGTCGATGGGCGCCTCGGCCTCGCGCACGGCAGCCAGGTCGATCAGCACGGGGTCGCTGTCAAAAAAGCCCGGTGCATCGGCCACACGCTCGGCCAGATCGGCAGCGAACTGCGCGGCGTCGGTGGTTTTGAGCACCACGGCCACTACGGGCAGCGAGGCACTTTTGAGGTCAAAGCTGGTGCGGGCCTGGGCCGCCGTCGTAAGGGCCATGAATGCGGGTAGGGGAGAGAAGGCGCGGAAAGCGGTTTCAGAAGGCGCAAAGTGTACCGTGGGCCCGTGTAAGCGCCTGTTTGGGCCGGGCGCACGGGACAGGCGGCCTGCAACAGCCCCGCACCAGGGCCGCTCGAAGCCGATCGAGGCCGCGCAGGCGACGCGCACCACCGGCAAGCCCTTTGATAATCGCCCGATGCCTTTCACCCGCAAAACCCACCTCGACTCCCTCGCCGTTTCCCTGCTGCTGGCCTGCTGCATGTTCTGGGGTTTCCAGCAGGTGCTGGTCAAGGCCACGGTGGCCGAGGTGGCGCCGGTGTTCCAGGCGTTTGTGCGGTTTGCGCTGGCCACGGTGGCAGTTGCGGTCTGGTGCATGTGGCGCGGGGTGCAGCTGTCCAGCGCCGCGGAGCCCGCGGGTGCCCTGCGCGCCGGGCTGCTGGCGGGCGTGCTGTTTGCCGGCGAATTTGCCTGCATCTACCTGGGCCTGCAGTACACCACCGCCTCGCGGCTCACGGTGTTTCTGTATGCCGCGCCGTTCTGGGTGGCCGTGCTGCTGCCGCGCTTCATCCCGGGCGAGGGCCTGAAGGGCTGGCAGTGGCTGGGCCTGGCCGCCGCCTTTGTGGGCGTGGGCCTGGCCCTGGGCGACGGGCTGCTGGGCCCCGCCAATGCGGCGCTGCCGCAGGCGTGGCTGGGTGATCTGCTGGGCCTGACGGCGGGCCTGATGTGGGCGCTGACCACGGTGGTCATCCGCACCACGCCGCTGGCGCGCGTGGCGCCCGCCAAGCAGCTGCTCTACCAGGTGGGGGTGAGCGCCGTCGCGCTGCCGTGGCTGTCGCTGGCGCTGGGAGAGCCGTGGAACTGGCAGTTCAGCGCATTTGCCTGGGGCTCGCTGCTGGTGCAGGCGCTGGTGGGTGCGTTTGTGAGCTACCTGGCGTGGATGTGGATGCTGGCGCATTACCCGGCCACGAAGATCTCGGTGTTTGTGTTTCTCACCCCCGTGTTTGCGCTGCTGTTTGGCGCCTGGTGGCTGGGCGAGCCCATCACCGCAGGGCTGGTGGCCGCGCTGGTACTGGTGGCGGCGGGCATCGTGCTGGTGAACCGGCGGCCCGCAGCGGGGGGCTGATTCAGAAATAATGGTCAAAAATGGGGCTGACGCTTACCCATCAAGCGCCAGCAGCTATCTTATTTATAGTAATTTATTCATCGCTGCGCATCCACCGCGCCGTGCCCGACACACGGATGGAGCTGCCGGGCACCGGCCCGATCTCGGCCCGCAGGCGTGATCGCATGCCCATGTCTTCGCCCTGCACGACGTCGATGGTCCCGCCATGGGGCCAGCCCAGGTCGCGCAGGTAGCCCGCCAGCGCCGCCGTGGCAGCGCCCGTGGCGGGGTCTTCCAGCACCCCGCCCGAGGCAAATGCGTTGCGCGTGTGAAAGAGCTGGTCTGACTCCACCACCACCAGCACCACCGTGACCAGGCCGGATGCCAGCATCAACGTGCGGCCCGCGTCCTGCGCGTAGTGCATGGCCGCCAGCCGTGCGCGGCTGTGCAAGGCCAGCACGGCGTGGTCTGCACCGCCGTGGATGAGCGCAGGCGGGATGCGCGGGTCAAGGTCGGCAGGTGCCAGGCCAAACAGCGCGAGGAGGCTGTCCAGCAGGCCGGCGGGCAGCGGCCCGCTGCGTGTGGGGGGCGACTGCAGTGCGGCCTGCACCAGGTCGCCGCTGCGGCGGCCTTCCACCGTGATGCGGGCGTGGGAGAGCGCCAGGTCAAACACCCCGTCGCCCTCACGCCGCGCCAGCGCTGCGCCCAGGGCAATGGTGGCGTGCCCGCAAAAGGGCACCTCGGTTTCGGGGGAGAAGTAGCGCACGCGCCAGTCGCCGCTGCCCTGCGGCGCGGCAAATGCGGTTTCTGAAAATCCCACCTCGGCTGCGATGCGCTGCATCTCGGCAGGCGGCGGCAAGGCATCGCCTGTCCACACCCCGGCGGGGTTGCCGCCCACGGGGCCATCGGAAAACGCAGCGATCTTCTGCAGCGGCATGGTGGCGCCTCAGAGCTTGGGAATCCTGATGCGGCTGATCATCAGCGAGCCCGACACCGCAAACACCAGCACCAGCGGGTGCAGCACAAAACCACCCAGCATCACCTGGCCAAACCACAGGTTCTCGCGCACGGCGCCCAGGTAGGCTGCCAGTGCCATGAGCCCCACCAGCACGATGGAGGTGGGGATGGGCGTGCCCTCAAAGTATTTAACCTTGCCATCGTCGCCCGACAGCGTTTCGGCCGTGACGTTGTAGCGCGCCAGGCGCGACACGCCGCAGGCCACAAAGTACGCCAGCACGATGCGGTCGTACAGCCCCTGCATGCCGCAGCCGTAGGCAATGATGGCGGGCGCCACACCGAACGAGATCACGTCGGCCAGCGAATCGAGTTCGCGGCCCATGGCCGAACTCTTCTGGCGCCATCGCGCAATGCGGCCGTCGAACACATCGAAGATCAGCGCGGCCAGCACCAGCGCGCAGGCAAAATACACGTGCCGCACGTCGCTGGTTTCCAGGTAGGTCATGGTCGAGAACAGCGCGCCCACGCCGCACACGGCATTGCCCAGCGTGAACCAGTCGGCCAGGTGGAACTCGCGGATCATCGAAAAACGCTTGGGGTGGGAAGGGGTGGTCATGGGCAAGTCTCTCCTGCAGGGCGGGCGCGTGGCGGGGTCGCGCATTATGGCGGGGCGCAGCAGCGCACAGTCTGCCCCCACACGCGGCCCCTGCGTGTAGGTGATGGCCGCCTGTCGGGCTCAGCCGGGCTGGCCCCCGCCCGCGGCATGGCGCTGGGCCGCAAACGCCACGTACCAGTCCAGGCACGCCGGGTTGGCCATGGCGTCCTTGTTCACCACCTTCTCGATGGGCTGGCCCAGCAGCAGCTTCTTGATGGGCAGCTCCTGCTTCTTGCCGCTCAGGGTACGGGGCACCTCGGCCACGGCAAAGATGTCGTCGGGCACAAACCGCGGGCTCAGCGCCGTGCGCACCGCGCCGTTGATGCGCCCGCGCAGCGCGTCGTCCAGCACGCTGCCAGGGCGCAGCACCACAAACAGCGGCATGTAGCTTTCGCGGCCCAGGTATTCCAGGTCCACCACCAGGCTGTCGAGCACTTCGGGCAGTGATTCCACCGCGCTGTAGATCTCGCTCGTGCCCATGCGCAGGCCGTGGCGGTTGATGGTGGCGTCGCTGCGGCCGTAGATCACGCAGCCGCCGTTGGCGCCGATCTTGAGCCAGTCGCCGTGGCGCCAGACCGCGCCCATGCTGGCGGGGCCGTCGCCTCCGCCGGGCTGTCGGCCGTGGCCTGCGGGGTACATGTCGAAGTAGCTCGACAGGTAGCGGCTGCCGTCCTTGTCGCCCCACAGGTAGAGCGGCATCGACGGAATGGGTTGCGCGCAGACCAGCTCGCCCACCTCGCTCATCACCGGCAGGCCTTCGGCGTTCCAGGACTCGACGGCAGCGCCCAGCATGCGGCACTGCATCTCGCCGGGCACCTGCGGCATCTCGCGGTTGCCGCCGATGAAGGCGCCGCAAAAATCGGTGCCGCCGGAGATGTTGTTCCACCAGATGTCATGGGTGCCCAGCGCCTCGAACTGCGCCGTGCCCCATTGCTGCACCTCGGGCGACAGCGGCGATCCCGTGGTGCCCAGCGCGCGGATCCGACTCAGGTCGCCGTAGTCGGCCAGCGTGATGCCCGCCTTCATGCAGTTCGCAAAAAACGCCGCGCCCGCACCGAAAAAGGTCACGCCCGTTTCGGCCGCAAAGCGCCACAGTACGCCCCAGTCCGGGTTGTCTTTGCTGCCGCCAGGGTTGCCGTCGTAGATCACGCAGGTGGTGCCCGAGAGCAGGCCGCTGAGCTGCGCGTTCCACATCACCCAGCCGGTGGAGCTGTACCAGTGGTAGCGCTCGCCCAGGCTGTTGGGCGCGTAGCTGCAGCCGATGTCGTTGTGCAGCACCTTGAGCTGCAGCGCCACCAGCACCGTGCCGCCATGGCCGTGCACGATCGGCTTGGGCAGGCCGGTAGTGCCGCTGGAATAGACGATCCACAGCGGGTGGTCAAACGGCAGCCACATCGGCTCGAACGCTGCGGTTTGAGCATCATTTTGGTCTGTAGCGCTTGCCCAGGTTGCGCAACCAGCTATCAAAACAGAAGCATCAAGGTTGCCCAGCAGCACCACATGCTGCACGCTGGGCAGCGCGGCGCGCAGCTCGGCCAGCACGCCGGTGCGGTCGTGGTCGCGCCCGCCGTAGGTCACGCCGTCCACGCTGATGAGCACCTTGGGCTCGATCTGGCGGAAGCGGTCGAGCACTGCGTGCGTGCCCATGTCGGGCGCGCAGATGCTCCACACGCCGCCGATGCTCACGGTGGCCAGGAAGGCGACCATGGCCTCGGGCACGTTGGGCAGGTAGGCGGCCACGCGGTCGCCGGGCTGCACGCCCTGGGCCTTGAGGTGCAGCGCAAGCGACGCGACCTGGCGGCGCAGCTCGGGCCAGGAGAGTTCACGGTGCTGACCTTTTTCATTGCGGCTGATGATGGCGGGCAGGCCCGCGGCGTGCGCGGCATCCACATGCCGCAACACCTGGCGCGCGTAGTTGACCTGGGCGCCCGGAAACCACTGCGCACCGGGCATGGTGTTGTGGGCCAGCACGGCCGTGTGGGGCGTGGGCGACTCGATCTCGAAATAGTCCCACACGCTTTGCCAGAAGGCGTCCAGATCGGTGGTGGACCAGCGCCAGAGCGCGTCGTAACTGTCGAACTGCAGGCCGCGCTGGTCGCGCAGCCAGTTCCGGTACAGGCGGATCTGGGGAATGAAGGGCGGCGGGGTGTGTGCTGTTGTCTCCATGGCGACGCAGCGTACCAGCCGGGCGGCGGGTGGGCCAGCCGGGTGCGTCGCGGGCTTGACAGGTCGCGCGGCACCGTGAGCTTGTGTTCTGTGGTCCTGACCCCGCTAGCGGGGTTGCACTGTTTCGCACGATTGTGCTAAATTGCGCCGATGGACGCGAAAACCCAAAAGGCCGAACTCACCCGCGCCGCCATCGTCGGCGCCGCGCTGGACCTGGCTGCGGCCGAGGGGCTGGAGTCGATCACGCTGCAGGCGGTGGCGGACCGCGTGGGCTTGTCCAAGAGCGGCGTCTTCTCGCGTGCTGGCTCGCGCGAGGCGCTGCAGAAGGCGGTGATCGAGGAGTTTGGCCGGCGCTTTCTGGCCGATGTGTTCGTGCCCGCCATGCAGCAGCCCAAGGGTCTGCCGCGGCTCAACGACATCGTGCGGCGCTGGATCGCCCGCACGCGCGATGTGGAGGCCTTCACCGGCTGCATCTACACGGCCGGCGCCTTCGAGCTGGACGACCGCGAGGGCGAGCTGCGCGACCTGCTGCACAGCGAGATCACGCGCTGGCGCGCTGCGCTGCGCCGCACGGTGGTCCAGGCCATCGATGCCGGGCACCTGCCCGCCGGCACACCGCCCGACCAGCTGGTGGGCGAGATCTATTCCATGATCATGGGCCTGCTGCACGACGTGCGCTTTTTGCGCGACCCGCAGGCCGTGCCGCGCACCGAGGCGTCGTGGGGGCGCCTGCTGAAAAGTTATGCCAACGACACCCCGGCCCCCGCTCGCTGAACCGCACCCGCGCTGGGTGCCGTACCGCCGAAACGCTGACCAGCGCGGCCGCGCAGGCCGCTGCTGACCTCCCTTTTTCTTTTGCTTCCCCACAACGATGGCCATCGTTTTTCTTCACCCCAATTTCGCACAACCGTGCGAAGAAAGGAGAGCCCCATGTTGCCGATTTTTTGGACTGTGACCGCTGTCGCCGGGCTGGCCGCCCTGGCCTGCCTGGTGCAGCTGGTGCGCGCCACGCTGGCCCGGCTGCCGCGCAGCAACCGCGACTGGATCTTTTACTGAGCGCGGCCTGCCCGTGCGCCTGCCTTGTTCCCCTTTTTTTGGAGCCCCACCATGACCTCCACCCCCTCCCCGTCTGCCGCCTCGGCCTTGCAGGCCACCTCCAGCTTTTACGGCGAGCACCCCGCCATGCGTCTGCTGCGCGCGGGCCTGGGCGCCACCGAGCGGCTGTGGCCTGCGCTGGCCGTGCGTGCGGCCTACCGGCTGTTCGGCACGCCGCTTCCGCTGCGCCGGCCCGGGCGCAGCGCGGCGCCGGGCGCAGACTGGCGCACCGAGCGCTGGCCGTTTGAAGACGCCGAGATCACCGTCTACACCCCGCGAGCCCAACCCCACGGCCCTGCCGTTCTGCTGCTGCACGGCTGGGGCGGCCATGCGCGCCAGATGCTGCCGCTGGCCCAGGCCCTGGCCGCGCGCGGCCTGCGCCCGGTGCTGCTGGATTTGCCCGCGCACGGCGGCAGCCGCGGCCGGGTCAGCAACCTGCCGCAGTTCGCCCGCGCCATCGAATACGCCACCGCCCGCCTGCATACGCAGGCATTGGCGCCCGCTGCCGTGGTGGCGCATTCGCTGGCCGCCAACGCCGCTGCGCACGCCGCCAGCCGGGGCCTGGCCACGGGGCGGCTGGTGCTGCTGGCACCGCCCGCATCTCCGCACGAATACACGCGGCTGTTTGCGCAGGTGTTCGGGCTGACCGAGCGCACGCGCGCGGCGATGCAGCGGCGCATCGAGGCGCGGGAGGGCATCCTGATGCGCCAGTTCGAGCCCCCGGCCGTGGGCCCACGCATTGCATTGCCCACGCTGGTGGTGCACGACCGGGGTGACCGCATCAACCGCTTTGCCGATGGGGAGTCCTACCGCGACCACATTGCCGGCGCCACGCTGCTGGCCACCGAAGGCCTGGGCCACCGCAAGATCCTGCAGCAGGCCGAGGTGCTGCACGCGGTGGCCGGTTTTGTGGCCGACGGCGTGGCGTCCGCAGCGGCCCCGGCGGCCGCCGCCCGCTGACGGGCCCAACGTCCCTGCGCTTGACTGCGGTATTGCCCGCGTCGCAGCGCGCCTGTTGTCTACACTCGCCCCCCTCTTCATTGGCGCACGCCCCGCCGGGGCCCTGAGCCCCGCACACGGCGGGGCGCGCCAATGCCCTGCCTTGCCGCGCCGCTGGTCCCCAAGCGCGCATCGGCGCCGGGCCGCGTCCTCGCACTATCCTTGCGACACGGCCCGCTTTCACTCCGGAGCTGTGCAGTTGCCGCCGAAGTCGGCATCCGCCCCGTCCCGCCTTGCTGGCGTTCCGAGCCCCCACTGCGTCGATCCGGCCCCCGTGGCACGCTGCGCCCCGGGCCCTGCGCGGCGGGCGGCGGGGCCTGCGCATCTCCTGGTCGATCAAGCAGCAGAAGAAAGGTGATCCATGGAACTTCTCATCTCGGCGGGGCTGATCCTCGCCATCGTGCTCTGGGGGGTGCTTGCGCCCGATTCGCTGGGCGCCGTGTTCGACACGGCCCTGGCGGCCATCACGCGCAACTTTGGCTGGTTCTACCTGTGGGTGGTGCTGGGGCTGGTGGTGATGGCGCTGGTGCTGGCCTTCAGCCGCTATGGCGACCTGAAGCTGGGCCAGGAGGACGACGAGCCCGAGTTCTCCATCGGCGCCTGGTTTGCCATGCTGTTTGCGGCAGGCATGGGCATTGGCCTGGTGTTCTGGGGCGTGGCGGAGCCCATCTCGCACTACGGTGCGCCACCGCCGGGCATTGCAGCCCACACGCCCGAAGCGGCCAACGCGGCCATGCGCTACAGCTTCTTCCACTGGGGGCTGCACCCCTGGGCGGTGTACAGCATCGTGGCGCTGGCGATTGCGTTCTTTCAGTTCCGCAAGGGCGGCTCGGCGCTGGTCAGCACCGCGGTCATGGCCCTGCCCTGGGCGCCGCTGCAGCGCATTGGCCCGCTGGTCAACATCCTGGCGGTGATCGCCACCGCGTTTGGCGTGGCCGCGTCGCTGGGCATGGGGGCGCTGCAGATCAATAGCGGGCTGCACGGCGCGTTCGGGCTGCCGGTGGGGGCCGCGTCGCAGGTGGGCATCATCGTAGTGACCACGGTGCTGTTTCTGGCGTCGGCGGTGACGGGCGTGACACGCGGCATCAAGTGGCTGTCCAGCATCAATCTGGTGGTGGCGTCGCTCTTGGCGCTGGCGGTGTTTGTGCTGGGGCCCACGGTGGCCATCATTGACACCTTCACCAACACGCTGGGCAGCTACCTCACCGAGTTTGTGCGCATGAGCCTGCGCATGACGCCCTTTCGCGACAGCGGCTGGGTGGGCGGCTGGACGGTGTTTTACTGGGCCTGGTGGGTGAGCTGGTCGCCGTTTGTGGGCCTGTTCATTGCACGCGTATCGCGCGGGCGCACCATCCGCGAATTCATTCTGGGCACCGTGCTGGCGCCCACGCTGGCGGCGTTTGTGTGGTTCTCGGTGTTTGGCGGCACGGCGCTGCACATGGAGATCATGCAGGGCATCCCGCTGGCCGAAGCCGTCAAGGCCGATGTATCGACCGCGCTGTTTGCCATGTTCAACGCCCTGCCCTGGGGCGCCGTGATGTCGTTTGTGGCCACGCTGCTGGTGCTGGTGTTCTTTGTCACATCGGGCGACTCGGCCACGCTGGTGCTGGGCATGATGAGCACCGGCGGGCAGGAGAACCCGTCGGCCCGCGTCAAGATCATCTGGGGCGTGCTGGTGTCCGGCATTGCCATCAGCCTGCTGCTGGCGGGCGGCGTGAAGGCGGTGCAGACCGCCACCATCGTGTTCGCGCTGCCGTTCACCGGCGTCATCCTGCTGATGGCGCTGGCACTGTGGCGCGGCGTGAAGGCCGACTGGGAAGCCGATGAACGCCGGGACCGCGCACTGCGGCGGCGCATGCGCGAGATGGTGGCAAGCCCCGGCAGCGAGGCACCCAACGCCCCCACCCGACGGGCGCCGTGAAGGTGGCAAGGGGTGTGTGCCAAGGTTTGAAGTGTTTCAGGCCCCTGGCGCTTTACCAGCAAGCGCTGGCAGCTATTAAAAGCATAGTGCGTTTCGATCCCGGAAACAACGCGCTCCCGCGCTGGCCGGGTTGCCAGCCGCAGCGTCTATCATCCGCAGCCACACCCGCCGTGCGCCACCGGCGCGCGGTGCCTTTTCTTCACCTGCTGCGACGTCAGACCCTCCCATGCACATGCTCATCTCCGCCTGGCCCGCACTGGTCTGGCTGCTGCCCGCGCTGGCGCTGGTGTCGGCCCTGTACTTTCTGGTCAAGGGCGACCGGCGGGCCCTGGGCCATCTTCTGGTGCTGCTGGCGTGTTTTGTGGTGGGCGCGCTGCTGATGGAGTTCTTCATCTTCATGGCCGCACGCATGGCGCGCTCGGGCAGCGCGCAGGCCAACCCGGTGCTGGGCACGGGCACGCTGCAGCTTCTCATGACCATCGCCAACCCGCGCTCCCTGACGGCGGCGCCGGGTTCGCTGGCCTGGGTGGCGGCGTGCGGCGTGCCGCTGTCGTACCTGTGGCTGGTGGTGACCTGGGCGCTGCATCTGCGCGGGCCCCGGAAGTCGTCCCCCGCACGCAGGAAGGCCGCCAAGGCCCCGCGCAAGACAGCCAGGGCCTGAGAAACTGGCACTGCGCTGGCCACTGCCAGGAATTCAAGTGTTTTTGGCCTCCAGCGCTTTTCCATCAAGCGCCAAAAGCTCTTTTATTGATAGCAAAATTCCCCAAGGCATTGCCGGTTGACGCAGGGCAAAACCCGCGCCAGTGCGCCCGCCCACAATGGCACGCTCCGCCATTGCGTTGTTCTTGCCATGACCCCTCACAGCGACGTTCTCATCGTCGGCGCCGGCCCGGCAGGCCTGTCGCTGGTCATTTCCCTGGCGCAGGCCGGTTTCACCGCCACGGTGGTGGAGCAGCAGGCCGACACCGCACTGGCGCAGCCCGCACCGGACGGGCGCGAGATTGCGCTGACCCACCCCAGCCGCGCCACGCTGCAGCGGCTGGGCACCTGGGCGCACCTGGCCCACCACGAGGTGGGCCAGATCGCCCAGGCCCAGGTGCACGACGGCCCGCTGGGCCACCACAGTGCGCTGCAGCTGGACGCGGCCAGCGGCTCCCACGGTGGCGCGGCGGAAACGGCGCCCGGCGCGCTGGGCTTCATCGTGCCCAACCACGCACTGCGCCGCAGTGCCTACGCGGTGGCAGCCCGCACGCCGGGCGTGCGCATCATTACCCGCGCCCAGGTTACCCGCGTAGCCACGCTGGGTGCGCAGGCCGAGTTGGATTACGTGGCGGCCGACGACAGCGCCGCCGCGCCCCGGCGCCTGTGTGCCCCGCTGCTGGTGGCGGCGGACAGCCGCTTCTCTGCCACGCGCCGCCAGCTGGGCATGGGCGCGCAGATGACCGACTTTGGCCGCACGGTCATCGTCTGCCGCATGCGCCACACCCTGCCCCATGGCGGTGTGGCGCATGAGTGTTTTGGCTACGAACGCACGCTGGCCGTGCTGCCCCTGCCCGACGACCCGGTGGGCGGGCACCCCTTGTGCTCGGTGGTGGTCACGGCCGCTGCCGCCGACGCCGCCGCGCTGATGGCGCTCAGCCCCGAGGCCTTTGCGGCGCAGGTGCAGGCCCAGTTCGGCGCACGGCTGGGGCCCATGCAGCTGGAGGGCGAGCGCCACGCCTACCCGCTGGTCGCCGTGTATGCCCAGCGATTTGCCGGCCCGCGCTGCGCCCTGCTGGGCGATGCCGCCGTGGGCATGCACCCGGTGACGGCCCATGGCTACAACCTGGGCCTGGCGGGGGTGGAGCGGCTGACCGCCGCCCTGGTGGACGCCCGCCAGCGCGGGCAGGACATCGGCAGCGCCGACGCGCTGGCCGCGTATGCCCGCGCCCACCACCGCCACGCCTGGCCCATCTACCAGGGCACCAACGCCATCGTGCGGCTGTACACCGACCCGCGCCCCGTGCCGCGCCTGCTGCGCCAGTGGGTGCTGCAGGGCGCGCGGCGCCTGCCGCCGCTGCAGGCCGCCATCGTGGGGCAGCTGACAGGGCGCCCGCCGGCCTGGGCGCGGTGGCTGGCGCCGTAGCGACCACAGGGGCCGTGGTCGCCGGAGGATTTCCGCGGTTTCAGCGGTCGGCGTCCACCCCGAGTGTGGCCATGCCATAAAGCGGCGCGCCCAGCCAGGGGCGCCACAGCATGTCCAGCGCAATGCCTGTCCAGCCGTAGCACTCCGCCACGCTCTGCTCGCGCAGCAGCGTCAGGCGCGGGTGCACCTGTTCCAGCTCGGCCATGCGGCCCACGCCCCAGCAGAATTCTGCGCCCGTGCGCCCCACGCTGGGGTGGGTGGCTGCATGCCCCACGGCCTGGCGGGTGAGCACGTCCAGCACCATGCGCGAGCCCGGCGGCGCGCACTGCGCAAACTCTGCCAGCACGGCCTGCACCTGCCCGGGCTGCAGGTACATCAATACGCCCTCGCACACCAGCAGCACCGGGTGCGTGCCGGCTTTGCCGGGCAGCCCCAGCCGCTTCCACCAGCCGGGCTGCGCCAGATCCACGCGCGCCTGCTGCGCACGCGGGCAGTGCAGTGGCAGCAGCTGCTCGCGCAGCGCCATCACCTCGGGCAGGTCGGCATCGAGCCAACGGTTGGCGCCCGTGTCGAGCCACTGAAAATAGTGCGTCAGCCCACAGCCCAGGTTGACGCCCAGTGCCTGCGGGTGCTCTGCAAAGAAGGCACGCCCGGCCTCCTTGATGGCGCGCGTGCGCCACAGCACGTTGAGCACGGTGGGCAGGTCGTCCAGGTACGCATTGACGTTGGCCCCCAGCCCGGCCAGCAGGCGGGTGGCCACCGCGTCCTGGCAAGCCAGCCAGGCAAAGTACCGCCCGCCATGCGCGCGGGCGGCCAGGGGGATGAGCAGGGTGCTGGGTACCGCGTGGAGCTGGGCGCGCTCCAGCAGGCAGGGTTGGTCGGTGCCGCAGTCACCGTGTTGCGCGGGGGTGGCCCGTGCGCGCTGCGGGTGGGCGGGGCGGCGTCGGCTCGGGGGCGGCGGCTGAGGCATGGGGCTCTCCTCGGGTGGCGAGAAGGCGCCACGGTGGGTGGGATGCGGGTGGCCCTGGGCACAGGCCTGCCCCATTGTGGACGCCATCGCCCCGCGCGTGGGCAATTTCCGCGCCCGGCAATCATGTATGGCGCGGCCCGCGCGGCGATCTACTGCAGCGCGAGCGACCCCGGAGGCTGAGACGCTAGCCTCTCAGTGGCTTCTGGTTTTGATCAACGCCCAGACCATCTCCACCCCCGCCGCCAGCAGGTCGCCCGTGAACCCGGCATCCGCAGCGCTGGCAGTGTGGCCGAACGCATTTTTATGCCGCTCGCGCTCTGCCCGCGTGCGGTCGCGCTCCAGGGCCACCAGGGCATCGCCAATGTCGACCGGCGGGGACGACGGCGTGCCCGCAGGCACCCGGGCGCTGGCCTGCGCGTAGCCCTCCATTGCGCGCATGACGGCCTGCGGGTCGATAAGCGAAAACGCGGCGCGGCAGTAGGGGCAGGCGTGGTCCTTGCGGATGTCCACCGGTGCGCCGCAGCTGGTGCAGTAGATGGCGCCCACGCGCTGGGCCAGGTCGTCGATCTCGGGGCGCGTCATGTGGCGCACAAAGCCTTTTTCGACCATGAAGGACGAGAAGGCGCTGAAACGCCCGTGCTGGCGCCCGCACCGGTAGATCATGTAGCGCCCGCTGCGCACCACGTCAAAGCCCTTGGCCAGCGTGGTGTTGCAGCGCGGGCAGGCCATGGGGTCGGCCAGTGGCTGGTGCTGGTCGGTGCGGTGTTCGTGCAGCACGCGGAACAGCTCCACCACCGATGCGGGTGAGAGCTTGAGGTTCTCGTGCCGGTCAAACCACAGGCCTTGGCAGGCAAAGCAGATGTCCAGCTCCAGCGGTTCGCCCTGGTTGCTGGTGAACCGGTGGATCTGCATGGGCTGGCGGCATGAGGGACAGGACGGGGCAGAGGTCATGGGCGCCGATGCTAACCCGCAGCGGCCAGGGGTCATCGGCGCCCTGCGTGGGGTGGCCACGCACCGGGGCCGCGCTTCTCAGGCAGAGCCGGGCACCGCATGATTTCAGGGTAAACCCGTAGTGGGCCAGGGCGGCTTGTTACGATGGAGGCTTTGCTGAACGAACCCCACGGAGCGCGCGCGCCTATGTCTTTCGCCGATCGGGTGCTGTACCCAGACTTTCTTTCCCGCACCATGTCCGCCGACGAGGCCGCGGCGCTGATCCCTGCCGGAGCCCATGTCGGCATGAGCGGCTTCACCGGCGCGGGCTACCCCAAGGCCGTCCCCGGGGCGCTGGCCCGCCGCATCGAGAGCCTCAACGCCCAGGGCAAGGGCTTCAAGATCGGGCTGTGGACAGGCGCCAGCACCGCGCCCGAGCTGGATGGCGCCTTGGCGCAGGTGGACGGCATCGAAATGCGCCTGCCCTACCAGTCCGACCCCACGGTGCGCCGCCAGATCAATGCGGGGCACATGCAGTATGTGGACATTCACCTGTCGCATGTGGCGCAGTTTGTGTGGTTCGGTTTTCTGGGCAAGCTCGACGTGGCCGTGGTCGAGGTGGCGGGCGTGCTGCCCGACGGGCGGCTGATCCCCTCGTCCTCGGTGGGCAACAACAAGACCTGGCTGGACCAGGCCGACAAGGTGATCCTGGAAGTGAACGCGTGGCACAACCCGGGCCTGGAGGGCATGCACGACATCTATTACGGCACCGACGTGCCCCCCCACCGCAAGCCCATCCCGATGACGGAGCCCAACCAGCGCATTGGCGAGCCCTACCTGCACTGCGACCCGAGCAAGGTGATGGCCGTGGTGATGACCAACCAGCCCGACCGCAACAGTGTGTACGCCGCGCCCGACGACACCTCCAACCGCATCGCGGGCCACATCATCGAGTTCCTGCAGCACGAGGTAAAGAAGGGCCGCCTGCCCAAAGACCTGCTACCGCTGCAGTCGGGCGTGGGCAACATCGCCAATGCGGTGCTGGCAGGGCTGAACAACGGGCCGTTCGAGAATCTCACGGCCTACACCGAGGTGCTGCAGGACGGCATGCTGGACATGCTGCGCTCGGGCACGCTGGCCAGCGCCTCGGCCACCGCCCTGTCGCTGAGCCCCGCGGCGATGCAGGACTTCAACGAGCGCATCGACTTCTACAAAGAGCGCATCGTGCTGCGCCCGCAGGAGATCAGCAACCACCCCGAGCTGATCCGGCGCATGGGCCTGATCGCGATGAACGGGATGATCGAGGCCGACATCTACGGCAACGTGAATTCCACGCACATCATGGGCTCGGCCATCATGAACGGCATTGGTGGATCGGGCGACTTTGCGCGCAATGCCTACCTGTCGATCTTCATGACGCCGTCGCTGGCCAAGAACGGCGCCATTTCGTGCATCGTTCCCATGGCCTCGCATGTGGACCACACCGAGCACGATGTGCAGATCCTCGTCACCGAGCAAGGCCTGGCCGACCTGCGCGGCCATTCGCCCTCGCAGCGCGCCGAGATCATCATCGAACGCTGCGCGCACCCGGACTTCCGGCCCGCGCTGCACGACTACGTGGCCCGCGCAAAACGCGGCGCGGTGGGCCAGCACACGCCGCACCTGCTGAACGAGGCGCTGTCGTGGCACCAGCGCTATGTGGAAACGGGCAGCATGCGCCTGTGACGAGGCGTCCGCCCTTCACGCGGTGCGGCGTGTGTGCGGGTCAGTCCTTTCAACTGACCCAGTGCGCCGCCGGCGCGGGGCGGCCGAAGTGGTACCCCTGGCCGTACACGCAGCCCATGGCCAGGAGCACCTGGCGCTGGGCATCGGTCTCCACGCCTTCGGCGACAACGTCCAGGTTGAGCGCCCGCCCCAGGCTGAGCACCGCATCAATGATGGCCACGCTGCGCGACGGCTGGGCCTTGTCCAGCTCGCCGGTAAAAGAGCGGTCGATCTTGATCATGGACAGCGGGAACCGGTGCACATGGCCCAGTGATGAATAGCCGGTGCCAAAGTCATCCAGCGCCGTGCCCACACCTGCGTCCTTGAGGCGCTGCAGGATCGCAGCCACGGCAGCGGGGTCGCCCAGCAGCGTGCTTTCGGTCACCTCGATGTGCAGCCTGGCCGGATCAAAACCCGTGCGCCGCAACAGCGCCAGGAGCGACCGGTCGAAGTCGCCATTGGCAAAGTGGCGCGCCGATACGTTCAGGGTCAGGAACCCCCCTTCGTGCACCAGGGGTGCACCGGCCTCGCAGGCCAGGCCGTACAGATGCCAGTCCACCGATTCGATGAGCCCGGTCTGCTCGGCAATCGGCAGGAAGTCGCCCGGGGCCAGCAAGCCCCGCACCGGATGTTGCCACCGCACCAGCGTCTCATAGCCCACCACCTGACCATCTGCCAGGCGCACGATGGGCTGGAAATGCGGCACGATCTGCGCGGTCTGTAGCGCATCGCGCAGCTCCTGCTCCACCTGCAGCACGTCCATCGCAGCGCGCTGCTCGCGGTCATCAAACAGCACAAACCGCTGGCGCCCGCCCTCCTTGGCGCGGTACAGCGCCACATCGGCGTCGTGCAGCAGCTCGTCGATGGTCTTGTGGTGCGTGCGGCCCACTGCGATGCCGATGCTGACCGACAGGCGCAGGGCACGATCGCCCACCTGCACCATCTCCTGCATGCAGGTCTGGATGCGCTGCGCGATCTTGCAGGCCGTGGCCGGCTGCGGGCCATCCTCCAGAAGAATGGCGAACTCGTCGCCCGACAGGCGGGCGGCCACGTCGGGGGTGCGCACGCACTGCAGCAGGCGGCGCGCCACCTCGCGCAACACGATGTCGCCAGCCTGGTGGCCCAGGCTGTCGTTGAACAGCTTGAATCGGTCCACGTCCAGGTACAGCAGCGCAAAGCCGCGCTGCGGATCGCGCCGGTGGGTGGCCAGCGCCCGCTCCAGGCGGTCGCGCAGATACACCCGGTTGGGCAGGCCGGTGAGGGGGTCGTGCATCACCTCGTGCTGCAGACGCGCTTCGACCTGCTCGCGCATGGCGATTTCCTGGCGCAGCTCCTGGGTGCGCTGCTGCACCCGCTGCTCCAGTTCGCTGTTGAGCGCGTGCAGGGCCTCCGCCTGCTGGCGGCGCTGCACGCTGGTGGCGATCTGGTGCGACACAAAGGTCAGCAACGCGGCATCCTGCTCCCCAAACATCAGGTCGGGGCGGTAGCTTTGCACCGTGACCACGCCCATCACGCCCTGGGCACCCAGCAGGGGCGCGCCCAGCCAGCACACCGTGGCCGTTGTACCTGTTTGCGACTGGATCGCCACCTCACCGCTGGCACGCAGCTGCTCCAGCCGGCCCGTGTCCACCAGCTGGGTTTGCCCCTGGCGCATGACGTATTCACTCAGCCCGCGTGCCATAGGGCGGGTCTTCCCGCCCTCGCCCGCCACGTCCACGCAGTAGGGAAAGTGCAGGGTGCTGCCGTCCTCGGACACCAGGGCGATATAGAAGTTCTCGGCGTTGATCAGCTCGCCCACGGCCGCGTGCAGGCTGCGGTAGAACTGGTCATCGCTTTCCTGCCCGTTGGCCAGCGCGGCAATGCGGTACAGCGTGGCCTGCAGGTGGGCGGCGCGCTCGCGCTCGGCCACCTGCGCCTGCAGTTGCTCGTTGGCCTGCGCCAGCTCGCGTGTGCGCTCCTGCACACGCCGCTCGAGCGCCTGGCGCCCGTGCTTGCGCTCCAGCGCAGTCAGCACGTGCTCGGCCACAAAGCCCAGCACCGCGCTGTCCGATTCGGTGTAGCCCAGCCCTTCGCGGTAGCTTTGCACCGCAATGGCGCCCAGCACCTCGGCGCCCCGGCGCATGGGCACGCCCATGAAGTCCACCGAGGGTGTGCCCATCACCGGGCCCCGCACGATGCCGAGCTGGCGCGCCACCTCCCATGCCGGGCCACGCACGGAGCGCGCCTGCCGGATGATGGCCAACGTGAAGCTTTCCTTGAGCTCGGAGGCGGGAATCTCCTGCTCGGGGTCGTACATGCCCTCGTCGACCTCGTCCGCAAAGTAAATGAAACGCAGGCTGTCACGCTGCGGCTCATACAGCGCAATGAAGAAGTTGCGGGCATACATCAGCCTGCCGATGATGTCGTGCAGGCCGCGCAGCATGCTGTCCATGTCCTGATCGGAAGAGGCGAGGTCGGCCATGGCAAACAGCGCCTGCTGCAACTGGCGCGACTGCTCCAGGTGCTGCACCGAGGCCTGCAGGTTTTGCAGCGTCAGCAGCTCTGCCAGCCGCTGTGTGCCCAGGCGCAATACACCTGCCGCCGCTGGGCTGATCTGGCTGAGCGAGTCTGGCGCCGCCACCAGCACGGCCTGCGGGCCATCGGCGTCAGAGTGCAAAACGTGGCAAGACACTCCTTGCGCCTGGAGCAGCGCGGCCAGCGTGGACGGGAGCGGCAATGGCAACTCCGCCGTGGTGGGCTCGCATGCCACATGATCCCCCGTCTGCCAGAGCACCGCATCGGCGTGCAGTCCACACTCGGCAAGGCTGCTCAGTATTGCACTGGCAGCTGCAGGCACGGTGGTGGCCGCCAGCACCTGCAGTGCGCAAGCCGCCAGATCAGGCCCTGTGCCGTCCCTATCTTTCGCCATCCGATCCATTGACCGCCTTTCGCTGGTTGACCGCCACAGGCCCACACGGGCGCCGAAATCATGGCCCAAGCCGGGTCATCAAGGTTGAGCAAATTGTATGCACCGGTGCGCTGCCTCCATTCCTGGCCCACCCACGCGCGCCCAATGCTTGGGCACAATAACCTCCTTTGCAAGACTCTGGCCCCACGCAACCCTCCCGCCATGCCCATCTGGAAAAAACCCGCCACCCTGGCCATCATCAACGCCGCCAACCACAACACCGCTGCCGAGCACCTGGGCATCGAGATCACCGAGCTGGGCGATGACTTTGTGCGGGGCCGTGTTCCGGTGGACCACCGGACGGTGCAGCCTTTTGGTCTGCTACATGGCGGGGTGAGCGTGGTCCTGGCCGAGTCGCTGGGCTCCATCGGCGCCTACTACGCCAGCCCCGAAGGCCACCATGCGGTGGGTCTGGACATCAACGCCAACCACCTGCGCTCGGCCACCAGCGGCTGGGTCACGGGCACCGCACGGCCCGTGCACATTGGCCGCACCACGCAGGTGTGGCAGATCGAGATGGCCAACGATGCGGGCGAGCTGACCTGCGTGTCGCGCCTCACGATGGCGATCCTGGCGCCCCGCTGATCCTGCGACGCCCAGCCCGCGCCACGCGTCTTTTGCTGCGCCTTGGCGCCGCTCGGGCAGCGCCTAACCCGACGTGATCGAGCGCATGGGAGCCGGCGCTGGCAAGGTGTGCAGCGCTTCGCCATCGTCCGCCTGCGACAGCTTGAACACCTGCACCGCCCCGGCCAGGCGCGTGGCCTGCTCGCGCAGGCTTTGTGCGGCGGCGGCGGATTCCTCCACCAGCGCGGCGTTCTGCTGCGTCATCTGATCGAGCTGGTTGACGGCGGTGTTGACCTGGCCGATGCCGTCGGACTGCTCGCCCGAGGCCGCAGTGATCTCGCCAATGATGTCGCCCACCCGTTTGACGGACCCCACGATCTCGTCCATGGTGCTGCCCGCGTTCTGGACCAGGCGCGCGCCCGACTCCACCCGCTCCACCGACGCGCCGATCAGCGCCTTGATCTCGCGCGCGGCCTCGGCGCTGCGCCCGGCCAGCGAACGCACCTCGCTGGCCACCACCGCAAAGCCCCGGCCCTGTTCACCCGCGCGGGCGGCCTCCACGGCCGCATTGAGCGCCAGGATGTTGGTCTGGAACGCTATCGAGTCGATCACGCCGATGATGTCGGCGATCTTGCGCGAGCTCTGGTTGATATCGCCCATGGTGGTCACCACCTCGCCCACCACCTTGCCGCCGCGTGCGGCCACCTCGGCGGCAGTGCTGGCCAGCTGGTTGGCCTGTCGTGCGGCGTCGGCCGACTGGCGCACCGTGGCGGTGAGCTGGTCCATGCTCTGCGCCGTCTGCGCCAGGCTGCTGGCCGTGGCCTCGGTGCGCGCTGACAGATCCTGGTTGCCGCTGGCAATCTCGGCGCTGGCGGTGGTGATGCTGTCCACCGCCGTGCGCACCTGCTGCAGCATCTGCGTGTAGCGCTGGCGCATGCCTTCGACCTCCTGCACCAGCGCGCCGATCTCGTCGCGCCGCGTGGTGCGGAAGGTTTCAGTCAGGTCGCCCTGCGCCACCAGGGTGATGGCCTGGGTCAGGTCCTGCAGGGGGCGGCTGACACTGCGGCGCAGCATGAGGAACAGGCCGATGGCCAGCAACGCCACCGCCACCGCCATCAGGGCCCACACCGCCATCGTCACGCGCTGCTGGCTGGCCATGGCCTCGCCGTCGGGCACCTCGGCCACCACCCACCAGCCGCCGCTGGTCTTGCGCATCAGGGCCCAGGGGTCCTGTGCGTCGGAGCCCAAAACCGGGGCGGCTTCGCGCACGAAGCCGTCGGGCGATGCGGCCAGGGCTTCAAAAAACGGGCGTGCCTGGGGGTACGCTTCCAGCACGCGCTTGCCGCTCGCCGTGGGGTGGTACACGAATGCTGCCTGGTCCAGCGAAGTGCCGGGGTTGATCACGTAGGTGCCGCCATGCTCGAAGAATTTCGTCTGCGTCACCTGCTTTTGCAGCATGGCGTGGAACACGCTGATGTCGTTGCCGATAAAGAGAAGCCCCACCACCTTGCCCGAGGCGTCCTTGGCCGGCAGGTAGTGCCCCATATAGGGCTTGCCACCCACCACCGTGACGCCGGTGTAAGGCTCGCCCTTGGAGACATTGGCGTAGGCCGGGTCGGTGCGCCCCAGCGGGGTGCCCTGCTGGCGCTCGCCCTTGTCGTTCTTGACCGAAGTGGTGATGCGGATGAAGTCGTCGCCCTTCTTGGCGAACACCGTGGCGATGCCACCGGTTTCGCTGGCAAATTTGTCGACCGAGCCGTAGTCCTCGTTGACCAGCGCCCCGTAGCTGCGCAGCTCGCCCGTGGCCTCGTCGAGGTGCATGTTGGCCTCGAAATAGCGCTGAAAGCCCCTCATGGTGAGCTGCACCAGTTCACGGTTGGTGTTGTCTGCTGCGTCCAGCGACTGGGCCACGCTTTGCGCCGTGTTGCCCACGCTGGACACCACCTGCGCCCGGGTGCTGCGCTCGGTCAGCACGGCAATCGCCAGCCCCACCAGCACCAGCACCACGGCAACCAGTGTGATGGCCGTGAGCGTGACCTGGCGCGCGACGGACCGGTTGTTCGCGAGGGATGCGGCCATGGGGGAAGTCTCCTGAAAATGAATGCTAATAGCCGGCTGAGCCGGTCTTGGAAAGGGGTCCCGGCGCGAGGGAACGCCCTTCTTCACTCTACGGCCAGAGTCTTGTTACATTTATTCACGCATTCCCTTACGCAAAGCTGCGTACTTGCGCGCGGCCGCTGGGCTGCGCGAGGACACACAAACGGTTCAGCGCGTCTTCCGGTGCATCCAGCCCAGCCCTGCCGTAGTGCCAGCTGCCGGTTTGTACTCGCAGCCCACCCAGCCGGTGTAGCCCAGCGCGTCGATGGTGTCGAACAGGAAGGGGTAGTTCAGCTCGCCGTGGTCGGGCTCGTGGCGGCCCGGCACCCCGGCAATCTGGATGTGCGCCACACGCCCGGTGGGCAGGTAGCGCTGCAGCTTGGTGGCCACGTCGCCCTCCACGATCTGGCAGTGGTACAGGTCCATCTGCACCTTGAGGTGGGGGGCCTGCACGGCATCGAGCAGTTCGTGCGCGTGGTCCTGCCGGTTCAGAAAGTAGCGGGGCATGTCGCGCAGGTTGATGGGCTCGATGAGGATGTCGCGCCCTGCGTGCGCAGCCTCGGTGGCCGCCCAGCGCAGGTTGCTGGCGCACAGGTCCTTGAGCGCTTCACGCTCCACCCCCGGCGGCACCATGCCCGACAGCACATGGATGCGCGGGCAGCCCAGTACCTCGGCATAGCGCAGCGCCTCGTGCACCCCGGCGCGGAACTCGGCCTCGCGCCCCGGCTGCGCCGCCGTGCCGCGCGCCTGCAGCTCCCACGCGCTGGCCCAGCTGGCGCGGTCGGTGCCGCCAGGCGGAGCGTTGAACAGCACCAGCTGCAGGCCGTTGTCCGCAAGCCGCGCGGCGATGTCGGCGGGCTCGAAGGCATAGGGAAACTGAAACTCCACCGCCGCAAATCCGTCGCGCGCCGCAGCGGCAAAGCGGTCGAGAAACGGCAACTCGGTGTACATCAGGCTCAGGTTGGCGGCAAACTGGGGCATGGCGGGGCAGGGACAGAAGGTGAGATCAGAGCGCAGCAGCTTATCGTGCAGCCTGGAGCACCCTGCGGTCCTTGCCCGGCATCAACCCGCTGGCCTGCACCAAAAATATGAGTCAAATTGGACCTCAGCGCTTATACAGCAAGCGCTAACAGCTATTAATTTCATAGTTTTATCGCTTCCTGAAAGCCACCCATGCGCATCGGAGAACTCGCCCAACGCACCGGCACCACACCCAAGGCCATCCGGCTGTACGAAGCCCGCGGCCTGCTGGGCAAGGTGGCGCGCGCGGGCAGCTATCGCCACTATGGCGAGGCCGACTTGGCCCGCGTGTTGCTGATCCGCCGGGCCCAGGCGCTGGGCTTTCGGCTGTCGGAACTGAACGACCTGCCCCACATCGACACGGCCGCTGGCTGGGAACGCATGGCCCAGCTGGTGGCCGGGCGGCGGGCGGCCGTGGCGCAAGAGCTGGCGCGCCTTGCTGCATTGGACGAAGCTCTTGCGGGGCTTGAAGCTGAACTGCACACCTGCGACACGCTGGCCGTGCCCGTGGCGCCCGAAGCCTGCGCCACACCTTCCGCGCTGACGGTGGCTCCCCCCACACACAACCCCGCGCTATTTGGCGCAGCTAACGCGGGGGCGCCGCGAGATTCGCCCCGACTTGATCTGACCGCTTGACTCTGCCCCGTGGGGCAAGGTGACGATGGCGCCATCAACACCACCGTGAGGGAGCATCTGTGACAGAGCAGCAAAACATTTTGGTCATCCTGGGCCACCCCGCTGCCGACAGCCTGTGCGCTGGCATGGCACGCGCGTATGCCGACGGCGCGCAACAAGCAGGGGCACAGGTGCGGTTTCTGGACGTGGGGCAGCTGGCGTTCAACCCGCTGTTTCAAGGCTACGGCGCCGCCGCCCCGCTGGAGCCTGACTTGCTGGCCGCGCAGGCCGACATTACCTGGGCGCACCACCTGGTGTGGGTCTACCCCATCTGGTGGGGCGCCATGCCTGCGCTGCTCAAGGGTTTCATTGACCGTACGTTCCTGCCGGGCTACGCCTTCAGGTACCGCAAGGGCTCGTCGCTGTGGGACAAGTTGCTGGCCGGCCGCTCGGCGGAGCTGCTGGTGACCATGGACTCCCCGCCCTGGTACTTCCGCTGGGTCACGCGCATGCCCGGCCACCACCAGATGAAGAAGGCCATCCTGGAGTTCTGCGGCATCCGGCCCGTGCGCGTACACAGCTTTGGCCCGGTGCGCAGCGCCAGCCCCGAGCGGCTGGCGCAGTGGGTGGTGAAGGCGCGGCAACTGGGGGAGCGCCAGGGCGCACGCGCCGCGCCGCGCAAGCCACGCCCCGCGCCCGTTACTTCGTCGCCGTGAAGGCTTGAACCGCCGCCCGGCCCACGGCAGGGTCGTCGGTGAAGAAGCCATCAATGCCCGCACGCAGGTAGGCCGTGATCTCGGCCACGCTGTCGCCGCGCACCGTGCCGTCGGTAGTGGGGGCCTTTTTCAGCCCGGCGGGCAGGAAGGCGTTTTCAGGCCGCAGCGTCCAGATGTGCACGGCCAGGCCTTCGGCGCGGGCACGCGCCACCAGCGGGGTAGGCTCGCCCGGTACGCCATCCTTCACCGGCACCACCAGCGTCTTGACTGGGCCGATGGCGTTGGCGTAGGTGGCCACCTGCTTGAGGCCCTCGGGCGTGATCAGGTCGGCATAGGCGCGCGTGTTGGCCGCGCCCTGGGCCACAAAGTCATACGGCCGGCCCGAGGGCGCCACCAGCTGCACCAGACGCACGCTGCTGAGCTTGCGGATCGCCTGCAGGTTGCTGACCTCGAACGATTGCACGAACACGGGCGCGTCTTTGTGGTTCCAGCCGTTTTTCTCCAGCACGGCCAGCAGCGGCGCCTCCAGCGGCAGGCCGATGGACTGGAAGTAGGTGGGGTGTTTGGTCTCGGGGTAAATGCCGATCACCCGGCCGGTTTTGGCGCTCGCCGCCTTGGCCAGGTCGATCACCTCCTGCAGCGTAGGCACCTCGAACTGGCCGTTGTAGGCCACGTTGGCCGGGCGCTGTGCGGGGATGCGCTCGCGGGCGCGCAGGGTCTTCAGTTCGGCCAGGGTGAAGTCTTCGGTGAACCAGCCGGTGATGGCCTGGCCGTCGATGGTTTTTGTGGTTTTGCGGCCTGCGAACTCGGGGCGGTCCACCACGTCGGTGGTGGCTTCCTTCACGGAGCCGTCGGCGCCCAGGATGGCAATCGCGTTCTCGTGCCGGGCCACCAGCACGCCGTCCTTGGTGATGACGAGGTCGGGCTCGATGATGTCGGCGCCATCGTCAACGGCCTGCTGATAGGCGGCCAGCGTGTGCTCGGGCCGCAGGGCTGAGGCGCCCCGGTGGGCGATGACGGTGGGGGTGGGTGGCCAGGCCTGGGCGACGGCACCCAGCGCCCAGGTGGTGAGCAGCGCGGCGGCAGTCACGGCGCGCAGTGCAATGCGTTTCATGCGGATCTCCTGCAAACGGAGACCGCACCTTAGCCTATGCGCTTGACAGCGGCGTGTCGCCGGGGCGTACACCCCGGTAAGCGCTACGCGTGTTCGAAGTGGAAGACTGCGGTACCTGCCCGCGCGTTCGGTAGCCAGCGCACTTCTTCGCCGTCCTGCAGCCCGAAGGAGTCGAGGATGCGCAGGCTGTTCTTGGTAGCCAGCACTTCGAAGTCCTTGTAGGTGCCTACGCGGATGTTGGGCGTGTCGTACCACTGGTAGGGCAGGCGCCGCGTCACGGGCATGCGCCCGCGCAGGATGGACAGGCGGTTGGGCCAGTGCGCAAAGTTGGGGAACGCCACCACGCCGGTGCGGCCCACACGCGCTGTCTCGCGCAGCATGGTCTCAGCATTGCGCAGGTGCTGCAGCGTGTCGATCTGCAGCACCACGTCAAAGCTGTTGTCGTCGAACATGGCCAGCCCCTCGTCGAGGTTGAGCTGGATCACATCCACCCCGCGCTGCACGCAGGCCAGCACGTTGGCGTCGTCGATCTCCACGCCGTAGCCACTGCAGCCGCGCTCGCGCTGCAGGTAGTCCAGCATGGCGCCGTTGCCGCAACCGAGGTCGAGCACGCGCGAGCCTGGGGGCACCAGGCGCGCCAGGGCTTGCATTGCCGCTTTTTCGGTCATGATTGCAACTCCTTGGCAATGCTATCGAAATATGAGCGCATAACACCCATGTAGCGGGCGTCATCGAGCAAAAAGGCATCGTGCCCATGGGGCGCGTCGATCTCGGCATAGCTCACGCGGCGGCGGTTGTCGAGCAGAGCTTTGACGATCTCGCGGCTGCGCTTGGGGGAAAAACGCCAGTCGGTGGTGAAGCTCACCAGCAGGAACCTGGCCTGCGCCCGGGCCAGGGCGCGCGTGAGGTTGCCGGCATGGGTGCGCGCAGGGTCGAAGTAGTCCAGCGCGCGGGTAATAAGCAGGTAGGTGTTGGCGTCGAAGTAGTCGCTGAACTTGTCGCCCTGGTAGCGCAGGTAGCTTTCGATCTGGAACTCGATGTCCTGCGTGCTGTATTTCAGCTCCAGGCCTTCTCTCAGTTGACGCCCGAACTTCTCGTTCATCACGTCGTCGCTGAGGTACGTGATGTGGCCGATCATGCGGGCGATGCGCAGCCCCCGCTTGGGGATCACGCCGTGGCGGTAGAAGTGCCCGCCGTGGAAGTCCGGGTCGGTCACGATGGCGCGGCGCGCCACCTCGTTGAAGGCGATGTTCTCGGCCGTGAGGTTGGGCGCGCTGGCCACGACCACCGCGTGGCGCATGCGCTCGGGGTACTGCAGCGTCCAGCTCAATGCCTGCATGCCGCCCAGGCTGCCACCCAGCACGGCGGCCAGTTGCTGGATGCCCAGACGGTCGAGCAACCGCGCCTGGGCGTTGACCCAGTCTTCCACAGTGACCACGGGGAAATCCGCGCCGTAGACCTCACCCGTGTCGGGGTGTTGGTGCATCGGGCCGGTGGAGCCAAAGCAGGAGCCCAGGTTGTTCACGCCGATGACGAAGAAGCGGTCGGTGTCCACGGGCTTGCCGGGGCCGATCATGTTGTCCCACCAGCCCTCGCTCTTGTCCTGCCCGGCATAGACGCCCGCCACGTGGTGCGAGGCATTGAGGGCGTGGCACACGAGCACGGCGTTCGAGCGGTCGGCATTGAGCGTGCCGTAGGTCTCGTAGGCCAGGTGGTAGTCGCGGATGGACGCACCGCTTTGCAGCGGCAGGACCTCCGGAAAATGCATGGACTGGGGCGTGGCAAAAAACGACATAAAAAAACCCGGCGTCGCTAAAAACGAGGCCGGGCGGATGTGTCGGACGGGTCTTTAGCAGGATTTATAAAGCGCCCGCAAGCTGTGGCAAATCGGCGCGTCTGGCAAATATACCAAAACGGCCGCTGCTGCTCACCCGGCGGGCGTGAAGATCGCCACCAACCCCAGCACCAGAAAAATCACCGCCGAGACCACATGGACGGCGCGAATGGGCACGCGGCGAGTGATGCGCTCGCCAAGCCACACCACCGGCGCATTGGCGATCATCATGCCGAGCGTGGTGCCGGCCACCACCCACAGGTAGGCGTTGTACTGCGCAGCCAGCATGACGGTGGCGATCTGGGTCTTGTCGCCCATCTCGGCCAGGAAGAATGCGACCACGGTGGTGCCAAACACCCCCCAGCGTGGCGATCCGTCGGCTTCGCCTTCGTCGAGCTTGTCGGGGATCAGCATCCACACCGCCATGGCGATGAACGATGCCCCCAATATCCAGCGCAGCATCTGCGGCCCCAGGAACGTGGTGACCCAGGCACCGACCGCGCCGGCCAGGCCGTGATTCACCAGTGTGGCGACCAGAATGCCCAGCACGATGGGCCAGGGTTTGCGAAAACGTGCCGCCAGCACCAGCGCGAGCAGCTGCGTCTTGTCGCCCATCTCGGCGAGCGCAACGATGGCGGTGGAAATGAAGAAGGCTTCCATGGGAGGGGGTCCTGTCCGGCCGGATGGGTGGAAAACGCATTGACTGCGCCCCGACTCCGGCCATTGGGATCGGCGTGCAGTCAATGGTCTCGCCCAGCTCAAAAACCGCATACGCCATAGGCTCACAGAGCCCAAGTGTGTTGACGCATGCCCCCGGCGCATTGCGCGGCCGGGCGGGCTACTCCCCAAAGACGCGTCGATTTTATCCCATCGACCCCTATGGGGATTTCCCTGCAAACCACACCAATACAGGGCTTTGGACCGGAAACCTCACAAATAAAACCCACAACGCCCATAAAAGTGATTAATAATGGGTTCGCTTTTCTGCGTGCAGGAAAGCAGTTAGCTTAGCGGTGAATGGTCAGTTTCGCGTCTTTGAAGTCGTCACAGGTTTGTTGATTGCGTCGGACTCCATCGCGTTTTTGTGTTTTTTCAGGAGTCCTTCATGGGCAACAAACTTTACGTGGGCAACCTGCCCTATTCTTTCCGCGACGAAGATCTGCAGCAGACCTTCAGCCAGTACGGTTCCGTCGGCAGCGCCAAGGTCATGATGGAGCGCGACACCGGCCGTTCCAAGGGTTTCGGCTTTGTCGAAATGGGCAGCGATGCTGAAGCCCAAGCCGCCATCCAGGGCGTGCATGGCACCAACTTTGGCGGCCGTGACCTCGTGGTCAACGAAGCCCGTCCCATGGAGCCCCGCGCTCCCCGCAGCGGCGGCTTCGGCGGCGGCGGTGGTGGTGGCGGCTACGGCGGTGGTGGTGGCGGCGGTTACGGCGGTGGCCGTAGCGGCGGCGGCGGTGGTGGTTACGGCGGTGGCCGTAGCAACTACTAAAAAGCCCTTTCAGTCGACCCTTCTGGGTTGACTGAGGCAAAAAAAGGAGCCCAAGGGCTCCTTTTTTCATGGCCGCGCAGCATGGACGCCACAGCACAAATTGATGCTTGCCTTTTCCGCAAAAGTGTGGCGCATAATGAGTTGGCGCGATTTTTCGCGCTTTACAAGTTTGCGGTGATCCGTCAGTTTCGCTGAGAGCGTCATTGAGATTAGCTGGCTGCGTTTTCGGAACTCCATCGCTTTATCCATGTGTTTTTGAGGAGTCCCTCGATGGGCAACAAACTGTACGTCGGCAATCTTCCGTACTCGGTGCGCGACGGCGATCTGGAGCAGGCCTTTGGCCAGTTTGGTGCGGTGACCAGCGCCAAGGTGATGATGGAACGCGACACGGGTCGGTCCAAGGGCTTTGGCTTTGTGGAGATGGGCAGCGACGCAGAGGCCCAGGCTGCCATCAGCGGCATGAACGGGCAGCCGCTGGGAGGCCGCAGCATTGTTGTCAATGAAGCCCGCCCCATGGAACCCCGCCCTCCACGCAGCGGTGGGTTTGGTGGCGGTGGTGGTGGCTACGGCGGCGGCGGTGGTGGTCGCAGCGGGGGGGGTGGATACGGCGGTGGCGGTGGCGGTGGCGGTGGCGGTGGCGGTGGCTATGGCGGCGGCCGTGAAGGTGGTGGCGGTGGCGGCTATGGTGGAAACCGCGAAGGCGGTGGTGGCTATGGCGGTGGCGGTGGCGGCGGCCGCAGCGAAGGCGGTTTTCGCAGTCCCTATGGATCCGGCTCACGCAATGGCGGCGGTGGTCGCAGTGGCGGTGGTGGCGGCTACGGTGGTGGTGGCAATGGCTACTGATGCCTCGCCGGCAGGATTTCTCTGAAAGCCCCCTCGGGGGCTTTTTTTACGCCTGGCGCTGGCTGGCACTGCACAAAAAATGGATGTGCGCGCGCTTTGTCTACTGCTCGCTCTGGCGGCGCTTGCGGGGGCGCCCTGCCAGCAGCTTGTCGAACAGCGGGTTGGGCACCAGGCGCAGCAATTTCGCAACCACCCCCATCTGCCACGGAATGACGCGGTAGCTGGTGCCCGCCGTGATGGAGCGGAAGGCCCGGTCTGCAAAATCATCCGCCTGCATCAGGAACGGCATGCTGTAACGATTCTTGCGCGTGAGGGGGGTGTCGATATAGCCCGGCGAAAGGGTGACCACGCGGAGTCCGTGGGGCCGCATTTCTCCGCGCAGGCTCTCGCAATAGCTGATGACAGCCGCCTTGCTGGCGCAGTAAGCGCCGTGTCCTGGCAGGCCCCGTATCCCCGCCACGCTGCCGATGCCGACCAGGGTGCCGCTGCCCCGCTGCACCATGGCATCGACAAAGGGATGGAAGGTGGCCGCCATGCCGATGTTGTTGGTGGCGAAGGTGCGTGCCATCACGTCAATGTCATCGCGCACACCCGTGTCCATTCCCACACTGATGCCGGCATTCGCCACGACCACGTCGGGCACCCCCTGCTGCGCGATGCAGTCCTTGCCCGCTGCGACGATGCTGTCTGTTACGGCAACGTCTGCACTATAAATTTCATAGCTATTGGCGCTTATCCCCTGTGCCTCAGCCCACGTTTTTATCTCAGAAGCGCGCCGTGCCACCAATGCGAGGCGAAAGCCAGCGCGGTAAAACCGCAGCGCCAGCGCCTGGCCAATGCCGCTGGATGCGCCGGTGATGAAGACGAGGGGTGTGGTGGTCATGCGGTCTGGCGGCTGATGCGGGCAGGTTAGGGCTTGGCCGTGCCGGGCTGGAGAACGCCACGCACGCGCCCGCGCAGCTGCAGCACCTGGTCCAGGTTGTCGTAGTCCATGGACTCTGCGGTGAAACGGTCATTGCCGCGGATGAGCGTGACGGGCTGGTCGGACCGTACGCGCTCCGTACCGGTATAGGCGTGCAGAAATTCACCCCGAAACTCCAGCCGGGGCTGGGCGGGCGCGCCCGGCTTGGCCGGCAACGGCTCGCGGGTGACGATGGCATTGCCGAAAAGCTGCACTTCCGAAGCATCGGCGTTGGTCAGGGCACGATTGGCCGTAGCCACCGTCAGACGGCCCTGCGGCGTCACCGAGCGCATGCGGACCTGGTCAATCTCCAGCGTGTCGGTGTCGGGGTAGTGCCGCGCTTCGTCGCCCCGCACCTCGCTCTGCAGCCGCCCGGTGGCGTCAAAGCTCTTGACGGAAAACGACTTCATGAAATAGTCCGGCTGATGTCCCAGGGGTCGCTCCAGGGAAGGCAGCTGGGGCATGGGTGCATTGCGCACCAGCCACCACGTGCCCAGCGCCAGAAACCCCATGATCACGACCGGCAGATACAGCGAGAGCTGCTCCCAGCCCTGGCGAATCAGCGGGCGCTTCACGCGGCTGCCCCGCAGAAAAGGGTGTGGCGGTCATCGTTGCTGCTCATGCGGTGTACTGTTCCAGCAGTTGCGCATAGCGGCCCGTGGCCACCAGCAGCAGATCGCACAACTCACGGGCTGCCCCGTCGCCCCCACGCGCCTGGGTGACGAAATGCGCCGCGTGGCGCACCTCGGTCTGGGCGTTGGCGGGCGCGCAGGCAAAGGCGCTGCGGCGCATCACGGGCAGGTCGGGCCAGTCGTCGCCCATGGCCGCCGCCTGCGCCCAGCCAAGGCCCAGCGTGGCCAGCATCTGCTCCGCAGCGGGGCGCTTGTCTTCGGTGCCAAACACCGCATGCTCCACGCCCAGGGCCTTCAGGCGCACGCGCAGCGGGGCAGAGTCGCGGCCGGTGATCACGGCGGGGGTGATGCCTGCCTTTTGCAGCAGTTTGAGGCCGTGGCCGTCCAGCGTGTTGAAACGCTTGAGTGTCTCGCCCGTTTCGCTGAAATACAGGCCCCCATCGGTGAGCACGCCATCCACGTCGAAAAAGGCCACGCGCACGCCCTGGGCGCGCAGCAGCAACTCGGGGGGGAATTGCAGCACGGGAAAGGTTGCGTCAGAGGTCATTACACAGAGTTTGAACAGGGACGGCCAAAGCGAGTGCACCCGTGGAACCGGCTTCGCCGGGCCAGGGGGTGCGTCCCCCTCGGGGGGAAGGCGCGAAGCGACTCAGGGGGGTCATATGACTTTTGCGCGCATCAGGTCGCCGATGTGCACCACCCCCACCAGGGCGCCCGCTGCGTCCACCACCAGCACGCTGGTGATGGAATGCGCTTCCATCATTTCGGCGGCGTCCACGGCCAGGGCGTCGGGTGCGATGCGGCGCGGGTTGGCGTGCATGACCTGGGCGGCGGTGGTGGAACGCAGGTCGGCCCCGGCCTCGATGCGGCGGCGCAGGTCGCCGTCGGTAAAGATGCCCAGCACCTGCCCGGCGGCATCGACGATGGCCGACGCGCCCAGGCCCTTGGCGCTCATTTCGCGCATGAGACCGCTGAACGATGCGTCGGGCGGCACACGCGGCACCTCGGCACCGGTGCGCATCACGTCGCTCACATGGGTGAGCAGCTTGCGGCCCAGCGCACCGCCGGGGTGGGATCGGGCAAAGTCTTCGGGGCGAAAGCCCCGGGCATCGAGCAGGGCCACGGCCAGGGCGTCACCCATGGCCAGCTGGGCCGTGGTGCTGGCGGTGGGGGCCAGGTTCAGGGGGCAGGCCTCACGCTCCACACTGCAGTCGAGCACCAGGTCGGCGTGGCGGGCCAGCGTGGAATGCAGGCCGCCCGTGATGGCAATCAGCGGCGCACCGAGGCGTTTGAGCACAGGCAGGATGGCAGTGAGCTCACCGCTTTCACCGCTGTTGGAGATGCCCAGCACCAGATCGTCGCCGGTGACCATCCCGAGATCGCCGTGGCTGGCCTCGGCAGGATGCACAAAGAACGCGGGTGTGCCGGTTGAGGCGAGCGTGGCGGCGATCTTGCGGCCGACATGGCCGCTCTTGCCCATGCCCATCACCACCACCCGGCCCCGGGCCTGCAGCACCAGCTGCACGGCCTTGGCAAACACGCCATCGACGCGGGCGGCAAGCCCGGTCAACGCCGCCGCCTCGATATCGAAGGTCTCACGGGCCAGACGCAGGGCCTGATCAGCATCAAAAGGGGGCAACGCGGCAGGGGCGGGAGTCATATGGCGATTCTATCGACCGGGCCTGCCTGCCACCGTGCAGGGTGCACCAAGCCCACTGGCTCGGCCAGCGCTTTCGCGCGCGGTGGACAGGCGCGGCGGGCAAGGCTCGGATAGCATCGCTGTCATGTCTTCGCTCGCCCTCACACTGCTTTACCTGTTGGCCGCGGTGCTGGGGGTGGTGGTCTGCCGCAGCCTCAAGCTGCCCCCCATGCTCGGCTACCTGGCCGCCGGCGTGCTCATCGGTCCGCACGCACTGGCACTGGCGCAAAACTCCGAAGGTGTGCGCCACCTGGGCGAGTTCGGCGTGGTGTTCCTGATGTTCGCCATCGGGCTGGAGTTCAGCCTGCCCAAGCTGCGCGCCATGCGCAAGCAGGTGTTTGGCCTGGGGCTGATGCAGGTGGTGCTGACCATGGCCGTGGTGACCGGGCTGGCCCTGGTGCTGTCGCGCTGGGTGGGCGGCGTGTGGGACATGGGCTGGCAGACGGCGCTGGCGCTGTCGGGCGTGCTGGCCATGAGCAGCACGGCGATTGTGGTCAAGCTGATGGCCGAACGGGCCGAGCTGGAGAGCGAGCACGGCCGCCGCGTGATGGGCATCCTGCTGTTCCAGGACCTGGCCGTGGTGCCGCTGCTGGTGCTGATTCCGGCCCTCGGTTCATCGCCCGACCAGCTGCTGACCTCGCTGGGGTGGGCGCTGATCAAGGCCACGGTGCTCGTGGGCCTGCTGCTCACCGGCGGCCAGCGGCTGATGCGCTGGTGGCTCACGCTGGTGGCGCGGCGCAAGAGCGACGAGCTGTTCATGCTGAACCTGCTGCTGATCACGCTGGGCCTGGCCTGGCTGACCGAGCTGGCGGGCCTGAGCCTGGCGCTGGGCGCTTTCATTGCGGGCGTGCTGGTGTCCGAGACCGAATACAAGCACCAGGTGGGCACGGACATCCGGCCCTTTCACGACGTGCTGCTGGGCCTTTTCTTCATCACCATCGGGATGATGCTGGACTGGCACATCCTGGTGGACCGCTGGGCCCTGGTGCTGCTGCTGCTCACGGTGCCGCTGGGGCTCAAGCTCGCCATCATCCTGGTCCTGGCGCGCGGCATGGGTGCGACCACCGGCGTGGCGCTGCGCACCGGGCTGTACCTGGCGCAGGCGGGCGAGTTCGGTTTTGTGCTGCTGTCGCTCACGCAGAGCAACGGGCTGGTGCAACCGGCGCTGATAAACCCCATCCTCGCGGCCATGGTGCTGTCCATGCTGGCCACGCCCTTCCTCATCATGTACAGCAACCGCATCGTGATGAAGCTGGTGGCCAGCGACTGGCTGCAGCAGTCGCTGCAGATGACATCGATTGCGCGCAAATCCATCAACACCAGCAAGCACGTGATCATCTGCGGCTACGGCCGTTGCGGCCAGAACCTGGCGCGCATGCTGGAGCACGAGGGCATCCCCTACATGGCGCTGGACCTGGACCCGGACCGCGTGCGCCAGGCCGCGGCGGCTGGCGACTCGGTGGTGTACGGCGATGCCACCCGTCTGCAGGCGCTGATGGCCGCCGGCCTGGTGCGTGCCAGCGCCGTGGCCGTGACCTATATCGACGTGCCCGCCGCGCTGAAGGTGCTGGCCAATGCGCGCTCTCACGCGCCGCAGGTGCCGGTGGTGGTGCGCACGCAGGACGACCTGTACCTGGACAAACTGCAGGAGGCCGGCGCCACCGAGGTGGTGCCCGAGGCCATCGAAGGCTCGCTGATGCTCGCCAGCCACGCTCTGGCCCTGGTGGGCGTGCCCATGCGCCGCGTGCTGCGGCTGGTGCAGGAACAGCGCGATGCGCGCTACAACCTGCTGCGCGGCTACTTCCATGGCGCGGACGACGACACGGTGCACGAACGCGACCAGGAGCGCCTGTCCACCATCAACCTGCCGCCCGGCGCCACCTCGCTGGGCCGCAACCTGGGACAGCTGGCCCTGCCGGCGATGGGTGTGCGGGTGGTGAACCTGCGGCGCGGCAATGGGCACATGAGCCCCGCGGTGGACGAAGCGCAACTGGCAGAAGGCGACACCCTCGTGTTGTCGGGCCACCCTGCCGCGCTCTCGCTGGCCGAGGACAGGCTGCTGCGCGGATGAACGGGTTTTCAAAAGCCCAACGCCGCAAACAGCTCCTCCGCCCGGGCTGACGCAGCTTCGTCCATGCGCATGGGCCGGCCCCACTCGCGCTGCGTCTCGCCGGGCCATTTGTTGGTGGCGTCCATCCCCATCTTGCTGCCCAGGCCGCTCACGGGCGAGGCGAAGTCCAGGTAGTCGATGGGCGTGTGCTCCACCAGCAGCGTGTCGCGCGCCGGGTCCATGCGGGTGGTGATAGCCCAGATCACGTCTTTCCAATCGCGTACGTCCACGTCGTCGTCCACCACCACGATAAATTTCGTGTACATGAACTGGCGCAGGTGGCTCCACACGCCCATCATCACGCGCCGCGCGTGGCCTGCGTAGGCCTTGCGGATGCTCACCACCGCCATGCGGTAACTGCAGCCTTCGGGCGGCAGGTAGAAATCCACGATCTCTGGGAACTGCTTTTGCAAAAGCGGGATGAATAGCTCGTTCATCGCCAAACCCAGCACGGCGGGCTCGTCGGGCGGTTTGCCGGTGTAGGTGCTGTGGTAGATCGCGTCGCGCCGCAGGGTGATGCGATCCACGGTGAGCACGGGGAATTCGGCGCATTCGTTGTAGTAGCCGGTGTGGTCGCCGTACGGCCCTTCCAGCGCGTGCTGCCAGCCGCTCGCGTGGTGGGCATCGGGCTGGATGTGGCCTTCGAGCACGATTTCGGCGGTGGCGGGCACCTGCAGGGGCACGCCCACCGCGGGCGCCACCTCCGTGCGTGCGCCGCGCAGCAGGCCTGCAAATTGGTACTCGCTCAACGCATCGGGCACGGGCGTGACGGCGCCCAGCAGCGTGGCGGGGTCGGCGCCCAGCGCCACCGCCACGGGGTAGGGCTGGCCGGGGTACGTAGCGCAGTGATCGGCAAAGTCCAGCGCGCCACCCCGATGCGCCAGCCAGCGCACGATGACCTGGTTACGCGAGAGCACCTGCTGGCGGTAGATGCCCAGGTTCTGCCGCGCCTTGCGCGGACCGCGCGTGATGGTCAGACCCCAGGTGATGAGCGGGGCCACGTCGCCGGGCCAGCAGTGCTGCACGGGCAGGCGGGCCAGATCGACATCGGGCCCTTCCCACACCTCCTGCTGGCAGGGTGCGCCGCGCGCCACGGTGTGCGGGGCCATGTTCCACAGGGTCTTGAGCAGCTGGCCCATGCCCAGCATGTCCTTGAAGCCTTTGGGGGCCTCGGGCTCCTTGAGCGTGGCGAGCAATTCGCCCAGCGCGCGCACACCGCGCAGGTCGGCCACGCCCATGGCGCGGGCCACGCGGTCGGTGGTGCCAAACAGGTTGGTGAGCACCGGCATGCGGTGGCCCGTGGGCTGGGTGAAGAGCAGCGCCGGGCCGCCTGCGCGCAGCACGCGATCGCTGAGCGCGGTCATCTCCAGGTGGGGCGACACCGGCTCCGCCACGCGGCGCAGATCACCCGTGGCTTCGAGCTGGGCCATGAAGTCGCGCAGGTCGCTGTAGGCCATATCAGGTCCAGAATTTGAATGAAATTGGCCGCTAGCGCTTGTACAACAAGCGCAAACAGCTATCAATTATGGAGCACTCCGCTCCAGACCCTGCCACCGGGGCGCCAGGTCGTGCTGCACATCGATAAGGTCGAGCGCGCGCGCCACGCTGTAGTCCACCACCTCGCCCACGGTCTGCGGGCGCAGGTAGAAGGCGGGCAGCGGCGGGCAGATGATGCCGCCCATCTCGGTCACGGCCACCATGTTGCGCAGGTGCGTGAGGTGCAGCGGCGACTCGCGCACCATCAGCACCAGGCGGCGGCGCTCCTTGAGGGCCACGTCGGCCGCGCGCGTGAGCAGGTTGTCGGCCAGGCCGTGCGCAATGGCGGCGAGTGTGCGCATGGAGCAGGGTGCCACCACCATGGCATGGCACTGGAACGAGCCACTTGCAATGGCCGCACCCACGTTGGCCACGTCGTGCACGCGGTGCGCCAGGGCCTCCACCGCAGCGCGGTCCATGTCCAGCTCGTGCTGCAGGTTGCGCCAGCCTGCGTCGGAGACGACCAGGTGCGTCTCGATGCCGCTCTGGCCCTGCAGCACCTGCAAGAGGCGCGCGCCATACACGGCGCCGCTGGCGCCCGAGATCGCGACGATGATGCGGCGGGTGTGGGCAGCATCAGCCATGCGAGGGCTCCACGGCGGCAGAGCGAGCCAAGGGCTGCGCCTGCTGGTCGGCCTCCACCTGCTCCAGCACCAGCGCGGCCTGCACGGGGTCGAAGTCTTCGTGGGCGCGCTTTTTCACACCGTATTGCTGCAGCTGGTAGTGCCGGTCGGCCACGATGCCGTGGCGCGCCAGCGTGCTTTTGACGCAGACCAGCGGACAGCCGTCGAGCGCGATGATGGGCCGGCCCGAGCGCACGGTCTTCATCAGGTGCGGCACGTCGCCGCCCACCCCGGCGATGCACGACATCTCGGCCACGCCGCGCCGGTCGAGCTGCAGCGCCACGTGGTTGGCCAGCTGCGCGGCGCTGGAGCAGCCCGAGCAGGAATAGACCAAGGGGTGGTTCTGGGGATGGGTGTCGGTGGCCATGCTTATCCTCCGTTGCGTGGTGTGGGGTCCAGGCGGCGCCGCAGGTGGCCCAGCACCTGGCGCGGTGCCAGCCTCTGCGCCCACTGGCGCGGGTCCAGCACCGGCAGCTCGATGGCATCGAGCGCGTTCTTCACCACCAGGCCCAGCTCGGTGTCGCCCTCCATCGACAGGCGGCGGCTGAAGAACAGCGTGTCCGGGTCTTGCTGGCGCTGGGCCAGCAGCAGGAAGTCGTGGGCCGTGGCGCTCAGCGTCACGTCGGCCACCTGCGGCGGCACCAGCGGTGCATGGGGGGCGAAGCGCTGGCCTGTCCAGGCAAAGTCAAAGGCCAGGCGCGCATCGCGCACCTGCACTCGCATCTTCTTGTGGAGCAACAAGCGGCCCACGTCATCGGGCAGGTGCCGCGCGAGCGCCAGGTTGAGCGCCGTCACCAGCAGCAGCGAGCCGGGGTAGGCGGGCAGGCGCGCCAGCAAAGCGCCCACGGGCGGCGGCACCAGCCGTGGGTTCGCGGCAGGCGTGGGCGAAGAAGGGAAAGCAGCCATAGGTCAAAGACGGGCCCTCAGGCCACGTAGAAAAACACGGTGAAGAAGTGGCAGACGCTGCCGCCCAGCACAAACAGGTGCCACAGCCCATGGCCGTGGCGAACGCGGTGGTCCAGCGCATAGAAAACGATGCCCAGCGTGTAGCAGGCCCCGCCCGCCAGCAGCCAGGCAAACCCGGCGGGCGTGAGCGCCTGCCACAGCGGCACCACGGCCACCAGCGCCAGCCAGCCCATGAGCACGTAGATGACCAGCGACAACACCCGCGCACCCCGCGCCCACCAGATCTCCTGCGCAATGCCCAGCAGGGCCAGGCCCCACACCACGCCCAGCAGCGACCAGCCCCAGGCGCCGCGCAGCGACACCAGCGCAAACGGCGTGTAGCTGCCCGCAATCAGCAGGTAGATGCTGCAGTGGTCCAGCTTTTGCAGCACGGCCTTGATGGGGCGCCGGCGCACGCTGTGGTACGCGGTGGAGGCGGCGTACAGCGCCACCAGCATGGCGCCGTAGATGCTGAACGCCACCACCTTCCACGGGTCGCCCAGGCGCGCCGCGAGGGTGATGAGCACGGCCGTGCCCGCCGTGGCCAGCAGGGCGCCCACCAGGTGGCTGATGCTGTTGAAACGTTCGCCGGGGTACATGCGGTGATTCGCTTCGCGTTATGGATGCATGGCAGGCTGCGAGGCTGCACTGCCCACAGCGCCGTGAAGCCCCTGCTCCAGGCCCGGTCGCCCGAACCAGTAGCCGTTGCAGGGCAGATCGGGCATGAAGGGCTGCATGCGCTCCACAAAGTCGGGGGTCTTTTCGGCAGCATCCCCCGCAGCCACGGCGCGGCGGGCTTCGTCAAACGCCGCGATCACCTGCGGCATGTGCTGGGCCTGCGGGCTCAGGCGCACCACGTCCACGCCCCGGGCGCGCATCGCGGCCAATTCGTTGGCCAGGTTGTAGACGCGGGCCGATTGCGTTTGTGTGCCATTGAGCACCAGAAAACCCTCGCTCTCGCGCGTGCGCAGCGGCAGTCCGTCAGCATGGTCGAGGCAGCTGAACTGGCAGTCGTCCTTGGGCAGGTTGCGGTGGCGCGCGGTGAAGCAGCGTGCCGAATAGGCCAGTGGCATGCGCCCGTAAGCAAACACCTCGGTCTCCAACCCTGCGGGCCGCTGCGCCAGCACGGCGGAGAGGGCGTCCTGCGACATTTCGAGCGGCATCACCCAGCGGGTGGCGCCCAGCTGCGCCATCCATTGCAGCGAGTGCGCGTTGTACAGGTTCAGGTGCGGTCCGGCCACAAAGGCCTGCGGCCCGGCGGGAGCACGCGCAAGGCAGCTCACGGCCCCCATATCATTGGCCTCGACCAGAAACTCGCCGTTGCCCGTGATCTTGTGCATCACGCCCACGTCGGCGCTGGACTCGATGAGCACCTGGCTGGACAAGACCGCCTCCTTGCCCGAGTCCCGCAGCATGCGCGCCAACGCCAGCCAGTCGGCCAGGCGCAGCTCATGGCGGCGTGAGCACACCGTCTCGCCCAGGTACACCACATCCACAGGCGTGGCGGCCATGGCCTCGTAGAACGCGAACACGGTGTCGCGGGGCCAGTAGTACAGCAGCGGGCCGAGAGAGAGTTTCATGGGGCGGTCTCCGGGGTTTCATCGTGATATTTCGGATTCAAAGCGGCGCACCGACCTTCGATCTGGCGCGATCCAGGCCAGGGGACGCCGCGCAAGGGCCGCCAAGCCGCGTACGCGGCGCTTCGCTGGCGTGCGCTGGCGTTGTCCCCCTTCCCCCAGCGCGAAGCGCGTAGAGAGAAGGGGGAAGCCGCGCAGCGGCTCAGGGGGTTGTCGCCTGATCATTTCATTTCCACGGCCGGTGGTAAGCACCCAGCGTGTGCTGCTGGCCTTCTGCCACCTGGTCCAGGCTGGCCATCCAGCGCGTCTTGGGCGCGTAGCGGTGGGGGTGGGCCAGGCACTGGTCCATGGCCTCGCGCCAGACCTGGGTGACCTGCGCCACATACGCGGGGCTGCGCTGGCGGCCTTCGATCTTGATGGCGCGCACGCCCATCTTGAGCAGCTGGGGCAGCAGCTCCAGCGTGTTGAGGCTGGTGGGCTCTTCGATGGCGTAGTAGTTCTCGTCATCCCCCACGTCGAAACGCCCCTTGCACAGCGTGGGGTAGCCCGCGTTCTCGCCGGGCGCATAGCGGTCGATGAGCACGCCGTTCAGGCGCGACTCGCGGCCCTGCGGCGTCTCCACCCAGCGCACGGCCTTCGGGGGCGAGCACACGCCGTGCGTGTTGGGCGATTCGCCGGTCACGTACGACGACAGTGCGCAGCGCCCCTCGACCATCACACACAGGCTGCCAAAGCCGAAGACTTCGATCTCGACCGGCGTGCGGTCGATCACCTGGCGCACCTGCTCCATCGAGAGCACACGCGGCAGCACCGCGCGCACGATGCCGAACTGCTCGCGGTAGAAGTTGATGGCCTCGTAGTTGGTAGCCGAGCCCTGCACCGACAGGTGCAGGCGCAGCCGGGGATGGCGCTGCACCGCGTAGTGCATGAGGCCGGGGTCGGCCAGGATGACCGCGTCCACGCCCAGGTCCACCGCCTTGTCCAGTGCGCTGCGCCACGGGCCGGGGTTGCTGGCCTGCGGGTAGGTGTTGAGCGCCATGAAGACCTTGCAGCCGCGTGCATGCGCATAGGCAATGCCGTTGGCGATGGCGGCCTCGTCAAAGTTGAGGCCCGCAAAGTTGCGCGCGTTGGTGGCATCACGCAGGCCCAGGTAGACGCAGTTGGCGCCGTGGTCCACGGCAGCTTTCAGGGCGGGCAGGCTGCCGGCGGGGCAGACGAGTTCCAGGGCGGGGGCTGCAGCCTCGTCGGCACGCACCGCCTCCATCGGGTTCAGGGGTTGCATCACAAACATTCAAACGCCGGCCCCGACAGGGAGCCACAGCACTGGGCGCGACCATACGGGGGAGGCCGCACGCATCCGCTGATCTTCATCAACGGCAGTGCACAATGCCGCAGCAATGCAGTCGGGTTTTGATGTGCCCCTACCTTCCCGGTGCGCCGCCCTGCCGACCGGCCTTGACTTGCATCAGTCCACCCTCCCAACGCCCTACCGCACGCCCCGAGCGCTCCCCTGCCGTGAACAAGAACCTGTGGTTGCTGGCCCTGTGCCAGGGCCTTTTCCTGACCAACAACGTTGTCTTCATCGCCATCAATGGCCTGGTGGGCCTGCAGCTCGCGCCCTTTGGCTGGATGGCCACGCTGCCGGTGATGGGCTATGTGGTGGGCGGTGCGCTGTCCACACCGCTGGTGGCCAGGACGCAGATGCGCTGGGGCCGCAAGGTGTCGTTCCAGATCGGGCTGGCCGTGGCCGTGGCATCGGCCGCGCTGTGTGCCTGGGCGGCGTTCAGCGCAAGCTTCTGGCTGCTGTGCACCGCTACGCTGGTGGCGGGCTACTACAGCGCCAACGGCGGCCTGTACCGCTTTGCGGCCGCCGAGCTGGCCAAGCCGGACTACCGCGAAAAGGCCGTGTCGCTGGTGCTGGCCGGGGGCCTGCTGGGCGCCGTGGCGGGCCCCAATCTGGCCAGCGCCACGCGCACCTTGTTCCCGGTGCCGTTTGCCGGCGCCTACATCGCGCTGATCGGCGTGGCGCTGTTGTCCATGCTGTGCATGTCGGCGATCCGCTTCGAAGCCCAGCCGGTGGTACTCAACGCGGCGGGCCAGCGCGAGCAGGGGCGCCCCTTGACTGTGCTGCTGCGCCAGCCCGCGATGGTGGTGGCCATCCTGGGCGCGGCGCTGGGCTACGGCGTGATGAACCTGCTGATGGCCGCCACGCCCCTGGCCATGCAGGTGTGCGGGTTTGACTTTGATGCGTCCGCGCTGGTGCTCGAATGGCACGTGATCGGCATGTTTGCCCCCGGCTTCTTCACCGGGCACCTGATCAAGCGCCTGGGCGTGCTGCCGGTGATGGGCGCGGGTGTGGCGCTGAACTTCGCTTGCGTGGCCGTGGCCCTGATGGGTGTGGAGCTGCACCACTTCGGCATCGCGCTCTTCCTGCTGGGCGTTGGCTGGAACTTTCTGTTCACCGGCGGCACCGCCCTGGCCATGACGGCCTACCGCCCCGAGGAGAAAGACCGCGCCCAGGCCGCCATCAACTTCTGCGTGTACGCCACGCTCGCGCTCAGTGCCTTTTCATCGGGGGTGCTGGTCACCACGCAGGGCTGGACGCTGCTCAATGCGGGCTCGCTCGTGCCCATTGCGGTGACAGGCGCGGCGCTGGTATGGCTGGCAAGGCATCGCCGCCGTGCGGTGCCGGAGACACCAGCCTGACAAACGGACAAATGCTATATTATTTATAGCTGCTAACGCTTGTCACACAAGCGCCGGAGCCCATTTTTGCTTTGAGTCACGCGGGACAACGCTGCACCAGCCACCGCCGGAGCATGTCGAACACCGGCTCGGCCAGTTCCGGGCTTTCGTTGAACAGCTCGTGGTACAGGGGCTCGAAGCAGTGGGACTGCACCACGGCCTTGGGCGCTGCCGCGGCAAACGCCCGGCTGCCGGCAGGGTTGACCAGCTTGTCGCTGCCCGCCCACAGCAGCAGCGTGGGCACGCTCCAGTGCGCGGCCCGCGCCACCGTGGCGGGCCCGGCGGAGGCGATGAAGCGGGCCAGGCGGGCGCTGATGCGGTCGTGGCACAGCGGATCGGCCAAGTAGGCGGCGGCAACGGCAGGGTCGTGCGACAGGTACTGCGCGTCCAGCCCGTTGCCTACCCGCAGGTTGGGTGCGACGTGCGGCAAGGTGGCCAGCAGCAGCTTTTGCACGGCGCCCAGCCCCGCGTCGAGCGCGGGGGAAGACAGCACCAGTGCATCCACGGGCCGCATCTTCAGCGACACAAAGCGCGACGCCACCAGCCCACCCATGCTGTGGCCCAGCAGCACCAGGGGCTGGCCTGCAGGGACGCGCGCCCGGGTGGCGTCCACCAGGTCGGCAAGGTCGTCCAGCAGCCGCATGTCCGACGTCAGCCCGCCGCGCGGCCCGGCCGATTCACCATGGCCGTACTGGTCGTAGCCGCGCGCGGCAAACCCCCAGTCGTTCAGGCGGCGTGCCAGTGCGTCGTAGCGGCCCACATGCTCGCCCAGGCCGTGCACCAGCAGCACTGTCCCCCGGCAGGGCTCACCTTCTGGCAAGGGCCAGTCCTGCACGGCCAGGTTCTCGCCATCGCTGGCGGTGAAGGTGGTCAGGGTCGAGGGCGCAAGCTCGTCGTCGTCGAGGGTCATGGTCAAAGGGCTGGGTCGGACAAGGGAACAAAACGCGGATCAGGCGGGGCGCAATACCGGGGATGCCGAGCAAGGGCCGCCCCGCAGCGAGGGCATCGTCCTCCTTCCCGAAGCCGCGCAGCGACTTCGAGCGAAGGGGGGGAAGGCGCGCAGCGCCTCAGGGGGTTGTAACCGAGTTTTCCGCCATGGCGGCAATCACATGGGCCACCGACGCCGTAAGGCGCTTGGCGTAAGGCACATGCAAAAACTCGTTGGGGCCGTGCGCGTTGCTCTTGGGGCCGAGCACGCCGCAGACCATCATCTGCGCTGTGGGGAAGCCTTCGCTGAGCATGTTCATCAGCGGGATGGTGCCGCCCTGGCCGATGTAGCCGCAGGACGTGCCGAAATGCGCCTGGGAGGCCTCGTTGAGCGCCTGCTCGAACCACGGCGTGGTGCTGGGCGCGTTCCAGCCGGTAGCGCCGCTGGTGCCCTGGAAGGTGACCTTGGCCTGGTAGGGCGCGTTGTCTTCGAGCAGGGTTTTCAGCTCCTGCACGGCCTGGGCTGCATCCACCAGCGGGGGCAGGCGCAGGCTGAGCTTGAAGGCGGTGTAGGGGCGCAGCACGTTGCCGGCGTCCTGAAGCGCGGGAAAGCCTTCGGCGCCGGTGACGCTGAGCGTGGGTTCCCAGGTGCGCTTGAGCAGGGCCTGGACCGGGTCGGTGGTGGTGGGCAGCGCGAAGGTGGTGGAGCCGCCGCAGTCGTAGTGCGCCCAGGGAAAGCGGCGGTAGACCTCTTCGCCCAGGATGGCCGCCGTGGCGCGGGCCTGGGCCAGGCGGTCTGCGGGCACTTCGCAGTGGAAGCTCTGGGGCAGCAGACGGCCGGTCTTGCTGTCTTCCAGCCGGTCGAGCACCTGGCGCATGATGCGGAACGACGAGGGCACCAGGCCCGAGGCGTCACCGGAGTGGATGCCCTCGGTGAGGATCTCCACCTTGAGCGTGCCGGTGGCCATGCCGCGCAGGCTGGTGGTGAGCCACAGCTGTTCGTAGTTGCCGGCGCCCGAGTCCAGGCACACCACCAGCGCCACGTTGCCCATGCGGGGCTTGAGGGCGTCGATGTAGGGCAGCAGGTCGCGCGAGCCGCTTTCTTCGCAGGTTTCGATCAGGCCCACGATGCGCGGATGGGGCACGTTCTGGCGCTTGAGCTCCTGCACGGCGGCAATGCTGGCATACACCGCGTAGCCGTCATCGGCGCCGCCGCGGCCGTAGAGCTTGCCGTCCTCGTACTTGGGGGTCCAAGGGCCCAGATCGCTGCGCCAGCCAGAGAACTCGGGTTGCTTGTCGAGGTGGCCGTACATCAGCACGGTGTCGGTGGCGCCGGCCTGGGTGGACTCGATCTCGAAGAACAGCACGGGGGTGCGGCCTTCCAGGCGCACCACTTCCAGCTTCAGCCCCTCCACCTTCTGCGATTCGACCCAGGCGGCGGCGTTGCGCACCACGGTGTCCAGCAGGCCCTGCTCGGCCCAGTCGGGCGAAAACATCGGCGACTTGGCGGGGATGGCGATGTAGTCGGTGAGCTGGCGCACGATGTCGTTGTCCCAGGCCTGGCTCACCCGCTCCAGGGCGAGTGCAGGTTGCAGGACATTGGGGGGAACACGGGCGTTCATAAAAAGGCTCTCCTGAAAACGGGTGATCTTGTGGACCGAAACCTGCATTCCAACACAAGGTCTGTGCAGACGCCAACCTAGCCGCACATGCCCGCGCTCAGTACCGGGATGCCGCGTCCGCGCCCGAATAGCTGTCGGCGGTGGCCTGGGATGCGGGGCGCCGCAAGGCCGTGGCCACCTCCACGCGGTTGCGGCCTTTTTCCTTGGCCTCGTAGAGCGCCCGGTCTGCCGCCGCTATCAGCATGTCCCAGCTGTCGCCGGGCTCCAGGCGCCCACCGAACACGCCGATGCTCACGGTGACGGCAATGGTCTGGCCCTCCGCGCTCGCAGCACCCGCGCCCGCATCGCCGCTGGTGCGAACCGGGCAGCGGGATTCTTCCACCGCCCTGCACAGGTACCGCGCCAGCTGCTCGGCGCCTGCCAGCGTGGTGTCGGGGAGCACCACCATGAACTCCTCGCCGCCATAGCGGCCCACCAGGTCTTGCGACCGCACGCGCGCACTGAGCACATTCACCACACTGCACAGCACCTGGTCGCCCACGGGATGGCCGTAGCGGTCATTCACGTGCTTGAAATGGTCGATGTCCACCATCATGAGCGCGATCGATTCGCGGGTGCGCACGGCACGGGCCACGTCACGGTCCAGCGCGGCAATCAGCGAGCGCCGATTGGCCACCCCCGTGAGCGGATCCAGCGCGGCCATCATGCGGTTGTTCTCGTCGGCGCGGTCGCGTGACATGAACACAAACCCTATCGAGCTGACCAGCACCACCGTGAACGTGGCCACAAAGGTGAGGGTCTGCAGGCCGCTGCCCTGCAGGATGTTCGTGGCGCCTGCGCCCCCCTGCAACCCCATGGCCAGCAACGACCGGCCCAGCAACACCGCGCCTTCCAGCGCAAACCCGGCCACCAGCAGCCACTGCCCGCGCCCCACGGTGGACCGGCGGTGCTCCAGCGCGATGGCCATCGCCCACAGGGCCTGCAGCCCGATCATGAGACCGACCCAGCCCACCCGCGCCGCGAAGTTGTCCATGAACACGATCACCAGTGCCGTAACCAGCGCCGGCGGCACCAACAGCAGCAGCCAGCGGGGCTGGCGCCCCTGGAACTGGTAGATGGCGGCAATCATCGCCACGAACACACAGGACCACAGCAGGTTGCCCACCACGATGGACAGCACATCCGGTACCCGGCCGCGCAGCATGAGCAGCACATGCCCCAGCGCGTTGACGAGCAGGCCCGCCGCCCAGTAGCCCAGCCCATCGCGTCGTCGCCCCCAGCCCACCACGGCCAGGGAGGCCGCCATCAGCAGCGAACTGACGATGATCATCGCCAGCATGGTGGGAACGTGGGCAGCCATGAAATGCAGGGACAGCAAAGGATGGGGGGGGTTTCAGGCCAGCATAAACCAAGGTGGGCAAAACCGGAGCCAGAAAAATTGCACCAGCCCCCGGTGCAACCCGCTGCGGTTCCGGCTACTCGCTGCCGACTTCCTGCCGGGCCAGGCGCTCGCTCTTCCAGTACACATCGTCGCCGCCATCCACGCGGTTGAGCACGCGGGCGAGCACGAACATCAGGTCGGACAGGCGGTTGAGGTACTGGCGTGGAGCGTCGTTGATCGCCTCCTCATTGCCCAGCGCCACCACCGCCCGTTCGGCACGCCGCGCTACCGTGCGGCACACGTGGGCCTGTGATGCCGCACGTGTGCCTGCGGGCAGGATGAATTCCTGCAGCCGGGGCAGTGCAGCGTTGTGCTCCTCCAGGGCCTCATCCAGCTGCAGCACGGCCTCTTTCTTGAGCAGTTCAAACCCCGGGATCGAGAGCTCGCCACCCAGGTTGAACAACTGGTGCTGCACCTGCACCAGCAACCCGCGCACGGCGTCAGGCAGCGGCTCGCACAGCAACAGGCCGATGTGCGAATTGAGCTCATCGACATCGCCCATGGCGTGAATGCGCAGGCTGTTCTTGGAAACCCGGTGGTTGTTGCCCAGGCCGGTGGTGCCGGCATCGCCGGTGCGGGTTGCGATCTGTGTGAGCCGGTTGCCCATGGTGACCTCGTGATGGTTATGTAATGGCGCGAGGAGCGCGCACGGTCCGCGCGGCCCACTCGGGTGAATATGACCATTGTGGCCGCTGCCAGCCAACACGGTGATTGCTCCGGCTAAAGAGCCCTCGCCGCCACCGGGCCAGTCGTCCGGACTACACATTTCGCCACAACCCGGCCACAAAGGTTCACACGCGGGCCCCACAGCGTTACACCGCGCTGGCAAATGTTGGCACGGGCAACAGCGGGCAAGAGTGCTGGCGCTGCCAGTGCTGCCGCGGTGCAATAAAGCCCTGTTCAACTTCGAAGGAGCCTGGCTCTTATGAAAGCACTGCAACGACGCAGCTATTCGTTCGATACCCGCAGCGTGATGCTTTTTGCGGCCCTTGCCTTGGGCGGCGCGGCCGCATTGCACGCACAAACGGCAAGCGCATCCCCCCAGTTCGGTCCCGGCGGCAAAGGCAACGCCCAGAGCAGTGGCTCTGGCTACACCATCGGCCCGGCCCCCGCCAACTCCAAGGCACCCGCCACCGCGAGCGCCGCGTCCGCAGCGTTCGAGCGGGCGGATACCAACCAGGACGGCCAGCTGAGCGCGCAAGAAGTTGCCCGCCTGCCGGCCATCGTGCAGAGGTTCAACGAGCTCGACACCGACAAGAACGGTACGCTGTCTCGCGAAGAGTTTGAAAAAGGAGCACAGTCCTGACCCTGCCCGGAAAGCGCCAGCCCGGGCCGCCATGCCCTGCCGACGCCTTCCCCCCGTAGACGGGTGCTAGCCCGTGAAGGCCTGTCTGCGCTGGAACTCCAGGGCGTGGACAGGCCTTCGCACGTTCCAAGCGTCGCGCAGTACATCCAGGTGGTATTCTTTTTGGCCCTTTCCGGAGACATGCCATGAACGCCCCGACCGCCGCCGCCCACCTCCTACCCGAGATCCACCTGCGGGACGTGCCACAGGCCCTCATCGACGGGCTGCAGGCGCGCTTTGGCGCGCAGTGCTCCCTGGCCCAGGCGGTGCGCGAGCAGCACGGCCGCGACGAGGGCTCGCTGCAGGCCCCACCGCCCAGTGCCGTGGTGTTTGCCGAAAGCACGCAGGACGTGGCCGATGTGGTGCAGCTCGCCAGTGAATATGAAGTGCCGGTGATCCCCTACGGCGCGGGCTCGTCGCTCGAAGGCCATCTGCTGGCCGTGCAGGGCGGCATCAGCATCGATGTGAGCCGCATGAATCGCGTGTTGAGCATCAACGCCGAAGACCTCACCGTGACCGTGCAGCCCGGCATCACACGCAAGCAGCTCAACGAGGCCATCAAGGACACGGGCCTGTTCTTCCCCATCGACCCCGGTGCGGATGCCAGCATTGGCGGCATGTGCGCTACCCGCGCCAGTGGCACCAACGCCGTGCGCTACGGCACCATGCGCGAGAACGTGCTGGCGCTGCAGGTGGTCACCGCCGGCGGCGAAGTCATCCACACCGGCACGCGCGCCAAGAAGAGCAGCGCCGGCTACGACCTAACCCGCCTGATGGTGGGCAGCGAAGGCACGTTGGGCATCATGACCGAGATCACGGTGCGCCTGTACCCGCTGCCCGAGGCCGTGAGCGCTGCCATCTGCTCGTTCCCGAGCATTGAAGCGGCCGTGCGCACCACCATCCAGACCATCCAGCTGGGCGTGCCGATTGCGCGCGTGGAGCTCATCGACCACCACACCGTGCGCATGGTCAACGCACACAGCAAGCTCACCCTGCGCGAGGAACCCATGCTGCTGATGGAATTCCACGGCTCCCCCGCCAGCGTGAAGGAGCAGGCCGAGACGGTGCAGGACATCGCCAGCGAGTTTGGGGGCAACGCGTTTGAATGGGCCAGCACGCCCGAAGAGCGCACACGCCTGTGGACAGCCCGGCACAACGCCTACTTCGCCGCCGTGCAAAGCCGCCCCGGCTGCCGCGCCATCAGCACCGACACCTGCGTGCCCATCAGCCGCCTGGCCGACTGCCTGCTCGACTCGGTGCAGGAGGCCGAGGACAGCGGCATCCCCTACTTCCTCGTCGGCCACGTGGGCGACGGCAATTTTCACTTTGGCTACCTGCTTGACCCCAACATCCCTGAAGAGCGCGTGACCGCTGAAGACCTGAACCACAAGCTCGTGGCCCGCGCGCTGAGCATGGGCGGCACCTGCACCGGCGAGCACGGCGTGGGCCTGCACAAGATGGGCTTTCTGGTGGATGAAACCGGCGCTGGCGCGGTGGACATGATGCGGGCCATCAAACGTGCGCTGGACCCGAAGAACATCCTGAATCCGGGGAAGATTTTTTCGCTGTAGTCGCAGGTTGAATGCGCTCAGGGCGGAACGCTATGTTTTTTATAGCTATTAGCGCTTGTCCAATAAGCGCTGGACGCCGTTTTGACTAGGATTTTCTCCTCAAAAGCACCGCAGCTTTTTTAAAGAGCGCCGCTTGCGGCGCTTTTTTCATGCCCTTTGAGCCTTCACGTCGGCGAATAGCAAGGGAGCAAGGCTCAACTTAGAGATACATTTTTTGACAAAAGCCTGCGAACCCAGACAATGAAAAAGCCTGGCAGGTTGCCCTGCCAGGCTTTTGGGTACGGACGGGGCCATTCGACCCCTCCTTATTGCAGCAACGGCTCTCACCCCGGATAACTACAAACGGTGCGAGTGTAGCAGGGAGACCACATGAATCAAGCGGCAAATGACACGCCTCCCATCAATCAATTTCTTACGCTGGGCCTGGACATTGGCATTGCTTCGGTCGGTTGGGCCGTCTTGAACGAGGCACGCATTGTGGACATTGGCGTTCGCTGCTTCGACAAGGCAGAGACGGCCAAAGAGGGCGAGTCTTTGAACCTGGCCAGGCGCCAAGCCCGCCTTTTGCGGCGGCGGCTGTACCGCAGAAGCTGGCGCCTAACCAAGCTGGGGCGGCTGCTCAAACAGCAAGGCTTGATCGATAGCGCTGCGTTTTTCAAACAGCTGCCATCGGCTTCGGTAACCACCTGGCAATTGCGCGTTGAGGCGCTCGAACGTTTGCTGTCAAACCAAGAGTGGGCTCGTGTGATCTATCACCTGTGCAAACACCGGGGATTCCACTGGGCCAGCAAGGCCGAAGAGATGCAGGCCGAAGGGGATGCCAAGGGCGAAGGCGGCCGCGTAAAAAAGGGCCTGGCCGACACCGCCGCAAAGTTTGCCAGCAAGGGCTATCGCACTGCAGCGGAAATGGTGCTGGCCGAGTTTCCGCACGCCCAGCGCAACAAGCGCGGTGAATACGACAAGGCCCTTTCAAGGGTCCTGCTCGACAAAGAGTTTGCGCTGCTGTTCGAGCACCAGCGCAGATTTGGCAACCCGTACGCCAGCGCTGATTTTGAAGCGCGCGTGCGCGGCGACGGCGACCGCAAGAGTGGCCTGTTCTGGAACCAGAAGCCCGCATTAGCGGGCGCAGACTTGCTCAAAATGCTGGGCCACTGCACCTTTGAGAAAGCCGAGTTTCGCGCCCCCAAGGCCAGCTTCACCGCAGAGCGCCATGTGTGGCTGACCCGGTTGAACAACCTGCGCGTGATAGTGGACGGTGCATCGCGTGCTCTGACGCAGGACGAGCGCGCATTGGCGCTGCTGCTGCCCTACCAGACCGAGCAGTTCAAGTACAAAACGCTCAAGACTGCGCTCGTCAAGGCCGGTCACATACCCGACACTGCCCGATTTGGCGGGCTGGCCTATCCCAGCGAGGCACAAAAGGAAGCAGGCAAAACCAAAGACCCCGAAGACCAGCCTTTGGTAAAGCTACCCGCTTGGCATGACTTGCGCAGAGCGCTGAACAAGGCAGGGCTGCAAGACGCTTGGCGGCAGATCAGCGTGGCAGCCTTGGACGGACGGCCGCAGTGGCTTGACAGCGTTGGCTGGGTACTCAGCGTGTACAAGGACGATGCCGAAGTGGAGCGCGAACTTGCCGCCCTGGCACTGCCGCAAGCGCAGGCCGTCATACCCGTTTTGTTGGGGCTGCGCTTTGACAAGTTTCACGCGTTGTCGCTCAAAGCACTGCTCCAGATCGTGCCGCACATGGAGCGTGGTTTGCGCTACGACGAGGCGGTCGCGCAAATCGGCGACTATGGCCACCACAGCCAGCGCGTGGTGCTGGGCACGGGCACAAATCGCTACCTGCCGTCGTTTTACAAGGACGAACGCAGCAGCACCGGCTCCATGGTGTTCCGCGATGACATCGACGTGCCGCGCAACCCCGTGGTGCTACGAGCCTTGAACCAGGCGCGCAAGGTGGTGAACGCCATCATCAAGAAGCATGGCAGCCTGTCCGCAGTGCACATTGAAATGGCGCGAGATCTGTCACGGCCACTGGATGAGCGGCGCGAGGTCAAAAAACTGCAGGAGGAATTCAGAGATCGCAATGACAAGGCGCGAGAGAGCTTTGAACAAGACCATGGCTATCGTCCCAAGGGCATTGTTTTTGAAAAGTGGATGCTTTACCGCGAGCAGCATGGCAAGTGTGCGTACTCGCTGGAAGGCCTAGACATTGATCGCGTGCTCAACGATGCCAACTACGCGCAGATCGACCACGCGCTGCCCTACTCGCGCAGCTACGACGACAGCAAGAACAACAAGGTGCTGGTGCTGACGCGCGAGAACCAGAACAAGGGCAACCGCACGGCGTATGAGTACCTGACCAGCTTTGCTGGCGGCGAGGACGGCGACCGCTGGCGCAACTATGCGGCGTGGGTCAACAGCAACAAGAGCTACCGCATGGCCAAGCGCAACCGCTTGCTTCGAAAGAACTACGGGCCAGAGGAGGCCAGCGGCTTTAAAGACCGCAACCTCAACGACACCCGCTATATCTGCAAGTTCTTCAAAAACTATGTAGAAGAACACCTGCAGCTGGCACCGCGTGCCGATGGCAATGCCAACAAGCGCTGCGTGGTGGTCAATGGTCAACTCACGGCCTTCTTACGCGCCCGATGGGGCCTGAGCAAGGTACGCAGCGAGAGCGACCGCCACCACGCGCTGGATGCCGCCGTGGTGGCCGCCTGCAGCCACGCAATGGTGAAAGCCCTGGCCGACTACGCACGCAATCGGGAAGTGGCTTACCTGAAGGAGGGATTCCCTGACCCGGAAACTGGCGAGATCCTCAACCCCGAGGCCCATGCGCGCGGTGTGCAGCACTTTCCCGAACCCTGGGCGCACTTCAGGCACGAGCTGCAGACGCGCTTGTACACGGACGAATTGCAGGCGTTGCGCGAGGATTTGCAAAGGCTGGGTACGTATTCAGCGCAGGACCTGCTGGAGGTGCGCACGCTGTTTGTGTCACGCGCGCCCCAGCGGCGAAACGATGGCGCGGCACACAAAGAGACGATTTACGCCCAGCCTGAAAGCCTGCGCAAGCAAGGCGGCGTGGTGCAGAAAGTACCGCTAGCAAGCCTGAGCCTCAAGGACCTGGACAATCTGGCAGACCCGCACCGCAATGCCAAGCTGTATGCAGCGATTCGCGCACGCCTGGAGGCCCATGGCGGCAAATCGGACAAAGCGTTTGGCCCAGACCAACCGTTCTACAAGCCCGGCAAGAGCGGCGACCCCACAGGCCCCATCGTGCGCACCGTCAAGCTGGTGATCGACAAGCTCAGTGGCATTCCTGTTCGCGGTGGTATTGCCAAGAACGACACCATGCTGCGTGTGGACGTGTTCACCAAGGCGGGCAAGTTCCACTTGGTGCCGGTGTATGTGCACCATCGGGTGACTGGCTTGCCCAACCGGGCAATTGTTGCGTTCAAGGACGAGGAAGAGTGGACGTTGGTGGATGAGAGTTTTGAGTTTTTGTACTCGTTGTTTCCTAACGATCTCGTTCGCGTCCAACAAAAGGGCAAAGCGGCACTGACGGGCTACTTTGGCAGTTGTCACCGAGGCACGGGCAATATCAACCTGTGGCTGCATGACCGAAATACGGTGAGCACCAAAGTGGGAGCGATCGAAGGCATTGGAGTCAAAACCGCTCTATCTTTTGAGAAATTGAACGTTGATGTGCTTGGTCACATCCACCCCTCCCGTCCGGAGCAGCGCCATGGTCTGGCGTAGCGTCATCGTCAGCAAGCCCGCCAAGCTCAAGCGCGAGCATTTCGCGCTGGTGGTGGAGCAAGAGCAATCGGCCCGCGTACCGTTTGAAGACATCGCGGTGATCGTGCTCAACCACCGTGAAATTACGCTCACGCACCCCGTGCTCTCGGCCTGCGCCGAATACGGCATTGGCATGTACAGCACGGGCGACAACCACCAGCCCAATGGCGTGTTCTTGCCCTTTCTGCAGCACAGCCGGGCCACCCGCATGCAGCGCCTGCAGCTGAGCATTGACAAGCCCACCGCCAAGCGCGCCTGGGCCACCATCGTGCAAAGCAAAATCGACAACCAAGCCCGGTGCATGCAACTGCTGGCGGTGGCCGGAGCTGACCGCCTGGCTTCGTATGCGCGTCGGGTGCGCTCGGGCGACACCGGAAATATGGAGGCGCAAGCCAGCGCGTACTACTTTCCGCAACTGTTTGGTCGCAGCTTCCACCGCAGCCAAGAGGGCTGGATCAACGCCGCACTGGACTATGGCTACGCCGTGATGCGTGGTGCCTGTGCCCGGGCGCTGGTCGCTCATGGCTTGCTGCCCAGCGTGGGGCTATTTCACTGCAGCGAGCAAAACGCCTTCAACCTGGCTGACGACCTGATAGAGCCCTACCGCGCCATAGTGGACTTGCACGTGGCGCAAACCTGCGCTGCTGAGACGGACGGTGAATTGCGACCCGCTGACAAGGTAGCCCTGGTGGGCCTTCTGAACGTAGACGTGGCCATGCCGCGGGGACGTATGAGTGTGCTGTCGTCCATAGAGCAAGCAGCAGAGTCGCTGGCCAGGCTGCTAAATGGTGGCAGCGAGCAGGTGCTTGAGCTGCCAACACTGATAGGCCTGACCCAGCACAGCTTTGAGATGTAGCCGTAGCAGAACTTCAATATCGCCACCATGGGCCAGGCCACGAGACGATTCATGCGCATGATGGTGTTCTTCGACTTGCCCGTGGTGACCAAGGCCGAACGCCGCGCCTACACCGTGTTCCGCCGCTTTTTGCTCAACGACGGCTACGACATGATCCAGTACTCGGTGTATGGCCGCATCTTGAACGGCAGCGACGCCGAAGAGAAACACATGAAGCGCTTGCTCGCGAACCTGCCCCCAGAAGGCTCTGTGCGGGTATTGACAGTGACCGAAAAACAGTTTGCCAGCATGAAGATGCTGGTCGGACTGCCGCTGTTTCAGGAAAAAAAGGTGAATGCAGCCCAGATTGCGCTGTTTTGAAAAGCCGTTTTTCAAAACGGAAACCCGCTCCAAGCCAGGCCTGGAGCGGGTTTCAAGGGGGCCAGAGTGTAGCTATCCGGGGTGAGAGAGGGAGCTACAACTGCGCTGTGATCTTGGTCACCGGTTCAATGGAGTGTAGCTATCCGGGGTGAGAGAGGGAGCTACAACTGCACCGTAAGGGTGGTAGAAAGATAGCTGGAGTGTAGCTATCCGGGGTGAGAGAGGGAGCTACAACGTGTCTGATGCACGCAATCTGGTGGGTATCGAGTGTAGCTATCCGGGGTGAGAGAGGGAGCTACAACCACCCGTGGACACGATTGACGCCGCGCTGAGAGTGTAGCTATCCGGGGTGAGAGAGGGAGCTACAACGGAGCGACGCCCGCACCCCAGCAGACCCCGGAGTGTAGCTATCCGGGGTGAGAGAGGGAGCTACAACGGGCCTCCGGGGATGGCCTCCAGCGTGCCGGAGTGTAGCTATCCGGGGTGAGAGAGGGAGCTACAACCTCTTTGCTGCTGCCCTTGGCCGTTCTCCAGAGTGTAGCTATCCGGGGTGAGAGAGGGAGCTACAACCCGCTAAAGCGGGGCGAAATTCGGCATAAGGAGTGTAGCTATCCGGGGTGAGAGAGGGAGCTACAACTGCGCAGTGATCTTGGTGACGGGCTCAATGGAGTGTAGCTATCCGGGGTGAGAGAGGGAGCTACAACCGGATTGCCACCGGCTCACCCGCACTTGCCAGTGTAGCTATCCGGGGTGAGAGAGGGAGCTACAACGTCCTGCACGGCCACGCCATCGGCCGCCGCGAGTGTAGCTATCCGGGGTGAGAGAGGGAGCTACAACGGGCGGCGAAGCCCTCTACACCGGATACCAAGAGTGTAGCTATCCGGGGTGAGAGAGGGAGCTACAACGACGGACTCGCGCCAGGTGCACAGCACCGAGAGTGTAGCTATCCGGGGTGAGAGAGGGAGCTACAACCCCGTTACCTGCGGCCCGCTGCCCGTGGTGGAGTGTAGCTATCCGGGGTGAGAGAGGGAGCTACAACGAATGGGCAACGTGCAACGCAAGGGCCTGAGAGTGTAGCTATCCGGGGTGAGAGAGGGAGCTACAACTCACAAGCAAAGGGACGCTGGCACCTGTTTGAGTGTAGCTATCCGGGGTGAGAGAGGGAGCTACAACAAGCAACCGGAGACACCCCATGATTCGCGCGAGTGTAGCTATCCGGGGTGAGAGAGGGAGCTATGGCCTCGGTTTGGCGGGTAAACCCACCAAACCGAGGCCAGCGCTTCGCGCGGTCAATCAAAAACGAGCCTGTCAGAAATTTTGTGTGTGAGGCATAGCATGTCAACAAGGAGCATGAATGCCACGCAAGACGAAGACCACCGCATCAGCGGACAAGGCGGCGCAGCCGCAATTCTCAGCCGAGTTGCTCGAGCAACTCATCCCCGGGCCGGTGACACCGGCCGAGCTGGAGGGTATCTTTCAGCAGTTCAAGAAATCGGTGCTTGAGCGGGCGCTGGGCGCCGAGATGAGCCATCACCTGGGCTACGCGCCCGGTCAGGCCAAGCCCGAAGGGGCGGCGGCCAATCACCGCAACGGCAAGAGCGCCAAGACCGTGCTGACCGACGTGGGGGCCTTACGCATCGACGTTCCCCGCGACCGCGAGGGCACGTTCGAGCCGCAGCTCATCGGCAAGCACGAGCGGCGCTTCACGGGCTTTGATGACAAGATCATCGCCATGTACGCGCGCGGCATGACGGTGCGCGAGATCCAGGGCTTTCTGGCCGAGATGTACTCGGTGGACGTCTCGCCCGACCTCATCAGCCGCGTCACCGACGAGGTGATGAGCGAGGTCACGGCCTGGCAGACACGCCCGCTGGAGTCGATGTACCCGGTCGTGTTCTTCGACGCCTTGAGGGTCAAGATTCGCGAGGACGCCGTAGTGCGCTCCAAGGCTGTGTACCTGGCGCTGGGCGTGCTGCCAGACGGCAGCCGCGACATCCTCGGCATCTGGATTGAGAACACAGAAGGGGCCAAGTTCTGGATGAAGGTCTTCAACGATCTGAAGACCCGCGGGGTCAACGACATCCTGATCGCTGTCACCGACGGCCTCAAAGGCATGCCAGAGGCGCTGGGAGCGGTGTTCCCGGCCACCACGCTGCAAACCTGCATCGTGCACCTGATCCGGGGCAGCCTGGACTTTGCGTCATGGAAGGATCGCAAGGCGCTGGCCGCGGCCATCAAGCCGATCTACACAGCGGTCAACGCCGAAGCGGCCGAGGCCGAGTTGCACGCATTCGAGGCTGGGCCGTGGGGGCAGAAGTTCCCCACTGTCGCCAGCGCCTGGCGCAGGGCCTGGGACAAGGTCATCCCGTTCTTTGCCTTCCCGCCCGAGGTACGGCGCGTGATCTACACGACCAACGCAATTGAGAGCGTGAATGCGCGGCTGCGCAAGATCATCAAGACCAGAGGACATTTCCCTAGCGACGACGCGGCCACCAAGCTGATCTGGCTGGTACTGCGCAACATCACCGAGGACTGGGGGCGGGCGGCCAACAACTGGAAATCAGCGATGAACCAGTTTGCGATCCTCTACGAAGACCGGTTCACGAAATCGAGCACGTAAGATCTTCAACCAGCTTCACAAAATCGGTGAAGGTTCAATGAGCCTCACACACGAAAATTCGGACAAGCCCTCAAAAACAGCTTCGCGTCTCACGCTCCTTTGCCCCGATGAAGACATTCATACTCTCGCAATGGCCAATACCCTATTGCTCTTCATTGCCACGGCCCTCGCCGAAATAGTGGGCTGCTATCTGCCCTGGCTCTGGCTCAAGCACGGCAAGCCAGCGTGGCTGCTGCTGCCGGCGGCGCTGAGCCTCGCGCTGTTCGCGTGGCTGCTCTCGCTGCACGACACCGCAGGCGCCGGCCGCGTCTACGCGGCCTATGGCGGGGTCTATATCGGTGTGGCGCTGGCGTGGCTGTGGGTGGTGGATGGGATCCGGCCTACGGCATGGGACGTGGCAGGGGTGCTGGTGGCGCTGGCGGGCATGGCCATCATCATGCTGCAGCCTGCGCGCTGAGCACAAAAAAAGCCGCTGCACACTGCGCAACCGGTGCGACCCTGTTCCGTGCCCCAGTACAGCGGACGTGAGGCCGCTGAAATGGCCACACATATTCACGGCCACTGGGAGAGAAGTCTGCGCAGGGGCGCCGGGCTCAGTTGAGTTTTATCAAGCGCCAGTCAATCCGGTTGTCCGGCCGCTGCACCAGCTCCACGTTTTTCTTCATGGCCCACGCCAGCATCTGGTTGTGCAGAGGGATGTGTGCCACGGTGTCGTTCTGTAGCTGCAGGCCTTCGGTGAGCAAGCGGTTGCGCACGGGCAGGTCGGTTTCGGTCTTCACACGGTCCACGATGTAGTCCATGCGTTCATTGGTGTAGCGGCCCAGGTTGTAGTTGCCGTCGCCGCCCGTGGTCTTGGTGCGGACGAGTGATTGCAGGGTGTACAGCGCATCGAACGTGGGCACACCCCAGCTGAGTAGCGCAATGCTGGCCTCGTGCCGCTGTGCCATGGGGTAGTAGGTGACAGCGGGCAGCGTGCGCAGCCGGGCCTTCACACCAACGCGCGACCACATGGAAGTGATGGCCTGGCACAGCTCTTCGTCCTGCACGATGGCGTTGTTGCTGCAGGCAAAGTCCACCTCGAAGCCGTCCTTGTAGCCCGCCTCGGCCAGCAATGCCCTCGCGGCGTTAGCGTCGTACGGCAGGCGCTGGTCCACGGCTTCCGTCCATCCGTTCACCAGCGGCGACACCATGGCGCCCGTGGGCTTGGACACGCCGCGCATGGTCACGCGCTGCAGCGTGGCGCTGTCGATGGCCTGGTAGAGCGCCTTGCGCACGCGCAGGTCCTTGAGCGGGTTCTTGCCTTTGATGTTGCCGCCGGGCAGCTCGTCGCGGAACTGGTCCATGGCCAGGTACACCGTACGGTTCTCCACCATCTCCATGACCTTGAGCTGGGGGTTGGCCTTGATGCGGGCCAAATCCTGGATGCTGGTGTCGCGCACCATGTCTACCTCGCCCGACAGCAGCGCTGCGATGCGTGTGGCTTCGGATTTGATGGGGGTGTAGGTGATCTCGGTCACGTTGCCTTCGGCCTTGCCCGCGTTCCACCAATTGGGGTTGGCGGTGAACACGATCTTCTGGTCGGGCACCCATTCCTTGAGCACAAACGGCCCGGTGCCCATGGCATTGCGGTGCGAATAGGTTTCGTCCTTGGCCTTGATGTCCTTGGGCTCCACCGAATTGTTCTTCTCGGCCCAGGCCTTGCTCATCACGCGCAGCTCGGTCAACTGATTCAGCAACACGGGGTTGGGGTTCTTCAGGAAAATGTCGATGGTCTCGCCATCCACCTTGGCGATGCGGTCCATGCCCTGGGTGTAGATGGAATACGTGGAGGTCTTGCTCATAGCGCGCTGCAGCGAATAGACCACGTCGTCGGCCGTCATGGTCGAGCCATCACTGAACTTCACCGCCTGGCGAAGTTTGAAGCGCATTTGTGTGGGCGTGACCTGCTGCCAGGATGTGGCCAAGAGCGGCTCGACCTTGAGCGTGCGGCTGTTGAACATCACCAGCGACTCGTACACCGCCGCGTGGATGCCGTTGCCCAGGGCGCTGTTTTGCGAGTGGATGTCCATGGTCTGGATGTCGCTGGAGCCTGCCCACTTGAAGGGTTTTGCCCAAGCCATGGTGGGCACCGTGCATGTCAAAACAGCCGCCAATGCGGGGACTGATAACCGCGAGAAACGATGAAAACGTAATGGCATACAAACCTCTAAGTTGTTGGTAGCACGCAATGTGCAATACCTCCCCTCTTCTGCGGATATGGAAATCCCTTGGATGGTGTTCCCACGGCACGAGGAGAGGGCAAACAATGTACATGGCATGCCAACCAACCGAGGAGGAAAACGGTCCATTACATCTCTTACATCGCCACCTTGGAATGCACGGCCAGAATCACTGGCCCCCTCTGCACAACTCCAATCCCACAATGCCAGAGCCAACCCTCCGCGCTGTCTTTCGACTGGCCGCCGTTGTCGCTGCTTCACTTCTCCTAGCTGCGATGACCACGCTGGGCTATCTCTTTGCCGTAGAGGACTACGTGACGCGGCCCGGCTCGCCCGTGTACTACCTGGGCATCTCATCACTGGTCCGCGATGTCCAGGTGCCGGACGGCGCACAGGGCCGCGAATACTTCGGCTCGGTCGGTGATGGGAACAAGCCGGCCCAATCGCAATTGAGCTTCAAGGTGCCGCCTGACACCGCCGATGCGGTGTGGGACGAAATGACCCGGCAACTGCAAAACTTGGCCCTGCACTCCGTCAGCACCGGCGGCAATGACCCGACGGTGGTCAGCAACAAGAACACCGTCTCTCCGGGAATCAGGGAGGCGCAATACACCTCCGAAAAGCACGATTTGGTCCTGTTGACTACCTACCAGGACAGTGATGCGGGCGCCCCGTCGATCCGCTTTGAAATCACTCACTTTGATTGATTCGTCCCAAGACACAGCCCTCCCACAAGGGGCGGCCTTCTTCTTCACCACTTCCTCGTTGAACATCCATGTCATCTCGCTCTGACATTCCCAATCGCCTCATCTACACGTGCAATTGCGGCTGGATCGATATAGGTCACCTTGTGTCGGTCGAGTAACCGGCAAACCGCCATGCGAGCGCCGCCTATCTATGGAAGGACGTGTCGCTGGAGCGTGGCTTGCAGGTCACCGGGCGTCCGGACCACCATGTGGTGATGTACCGGCAGGGAATGCGCAAATTCGGCCTCTCGCGCGATTTCGCGAAGTTCTATTTCATCCGCAAGGGGCTGCCGCTGGCCACCCAGCGATCTGTGGCGCTGGCCATCTTCAAAGAAGTATCGATGGGATTTGAGGATGTCCAGGCCTCGCTCTCCGCCTTCACAGACAGCGGCTTCAGCGAAGAAGATCTCGTGTCAAACCTTCTCGGCTTCTACGTGGCAGTTCTGGGCAATGTCGATTGGCGCGGCCACTGCAAACCGGTGTCGGCCGAAGCTTCACGCGTCGTGTGGGACACCCTGGGCCCAGTGGGTTCACGCAAGAACCACCAATTTGTTCCCAAGCTGCATGCCTGCGAAGAATGCAAGGCGAAGCACCACATCACCCGGCCGCATTTTCCACCCATCTTTTCGTCCATCCGTCCCGCCCAGCAAGGCGCGGACTTCTTCGAGGCGACGGATGCCACGCCCGGCCTGCCTGCCTGTGCCGATGCACATGTTGTCCACCTTGTTCATCTGAAGCGCCCGCGCGTCTATAGGCGTTTTCGCCCGCTTTCGCGGCAGGATCGCTTCCCTTCACCGCTTCGAGGTCGGGTAGCGCACACCGCCCCGCTCGGTCCCCACCTGCAACAGGTTGATCACCCCCATCACGTCGTCCACCAGCCACACGGCCTTCTCCAGCGCTTCGGCCTGTTCCTGCGAGCGCACGCAGCCCATCAGCGTCACCAGCCGCCGCTCTCCCAGCACCCACACGCTGGTGTCGTCAAAGCGCCCGTCCTGCTGGATGTAGCGCTGCACGCGCGGGATGATCTCGGCGTCGTACAGGTAGGAGTTGGGCAGACGGCAGCGCCCCACGCGGTGGCAGCTGCCGCCGTGCTGTGAGCGCACATGGGCCAGTTCGCGCACCTCAGCCTCGGTGTACAGCGGGCCCTCCGGCACGGGGCATTGCGGCAGCGCGCGGGTGACCTGCACGAACGGGTCGTTGAAGGCGTTGGTGCGCGGGGGCGGGCTACCTGCAGCCTGGGCCCAGGTCAGCAGTGGCCAAAGGACAGCGGATGTCCCCAGCATGAAACGCAGAAACCTGCCCACATCGCGCATGGTGTGCTCCCTGAGGTGCCCGGCCGGTGACGTTGCACGGCCACGATCTGGTACCGCAAGACAAAGCGGTTTTGGCCTGCAGACAGCGGGGCTGTGCGCAGGATGATGAGCATAGCAACGCGTAATCGGCAGTAAAGGTGATCGCCGTGTGTTGCTCCGTTATTGATAGCTGTTAGCGCAATATGGGTATGCGCTGGAGGTTGTTTTTATTCATATTCTCGACGCAAATGCCCGCGCCGCAAACCCCGGACCCCACCCCGGCTTTTGCGTGCCGCCTACGATGCTTCCTTGCCCATGCCCAGCAGCGACCTGATCGTCCACCGCCCCGAAGGCCTGTACTGCCCGCCCGGGGACTTCTACATTGACCCGTGGCGGCCCGTCAGCCGGGCGGTGATCACGCATGCGCACTCGGACCACGCACGCATGGGCTCGGCCCACTACTTGGCGCATACCGACAGCGCGGGCACGCTGCGCAACCGGCTGGGGGCGGACATCGCGCTGCAGACGCTGGCCTATGCCGAGGTCATCGACCACCACGGCGTGCGGGTGTCGCTGCACCCCGCAGGCCATGTGCTGGGGTCGGCACAGGTGCGCATCGAGCACGCTGGCCAGGTGTGGGTGGCCTCGGGCGACTACAAGCTCGAAGACGACGGCACCTGCCCGCCCTTTGAGCCCGTGCGCTGCCACACCTTCATCACCGAATCGACTTTTGGACTGCCCATCTACCGCTGGCCATCGCAACCCGCGCTGTTTGCCGACATCAATGCCTGGTGGGCAGCCAACGCAGCGGCGGGCAAGGCCAGCGTGCTCTATGCCTACGCATTTGGCAAGGCGCAGCGGCTGCTGCATGGGGTGGACGCCAGCATCGGACCCATCGTGGTGCACGGCGCGGTGGAGCCGCTCAACGCCGTGTACCGCGCGGCCGGTGTGGCGCTGCCGCCCACGCTGCGCGTGACGGACCCGGGCCTGACCAAGGCGGACCTGAAACGCGCGCTCGTGCTGGCACCGCCCTCGGCAGCGGGCACACCGTGGCTCAAGCGGTTTGGCGAACACTCCGACGCGTTTGCCAGCGGCTGGATGCTGGTGCGCGGCGCGCGCCGCCGCCGGGGCGTGGACCGGGGCTTTGTGATGAGCGACCACGCCGACTGGCCCAGCCTGCAAAAGGCCATCGGCGCCACCGGGGCCGAGCGCGTCATCGTCACTCACGGCAGCACCGAGGTGATGGTGCGCTGGCTGTGCGAACAGGGTCTGGACGCGCAGGTGTTCAAGACTGAATACGGCGCCGACGACAACGAGGACGACGCCAACACAATGGTCCCTTCGGCCCCTGCTGAGGAGCCGGGCACGCAACCCGAGGCCGCGCCATGAGGGCCTTTGCCCAGCTGTTCCAGGCGCTCGACGCCACCACCGCGCAGTCGGCCAAACTCGCGGCGCTGGTGGCTTACCTGCGCGTGGCACCGCCCGCCGATGCAGCCTGGGCCACGTACTTTCTGGCAGGCGGCAAGCCGCGCCAGATGGTGCCCACCAAGCGCCTGAAAGCGCTGGCGCAAGAGGCTGCGGGCCTGCCCGAGTGGCTGTTTGAAGAGAGCTACCAGGCCGTCGGCGACCTGGCCGAAACCTTGGCCTTGCTGCTGCCCCCGCCCGCCCAGCCCATTGAACTGACTCTGGCCGAATGGATGGCCCAGCTGCTGCCCCTGCGCACCCTGCCGCAGGGTGACGCCGATACCCGGCTGCGCACGCAATGGGACATGCTGGCGCCCGAGCAGCGCTTTGTGTACTTCAAGCTCATCACCGGCAACTTCCGCGTGGGGGTGTCGCGCCTGCAGGTGACGCAGGCGCTGGCCACGGTGAGCGCGCTGGACCCCAAGCGCATCGCCCACCGGCTGATGGGCTACACGCAGATCGGCCGGCAGCCGCAGGCCAGCGACTACCAGGCGCTGATCGCGCCGGTGGACGACGAGGCAAGCGCGCAGGATGCTGCCGATGCAGGCCAGCCCTACCCGTTCTTTTTGGCCCACCCGTTCAACCAGCCCGTGGCCGAGATGCCCGCACTGCTGGGCACGCCAGGTGACTGGCTGGTGGAATGGAAGTGGGACGGCATCCGCGCGCAGATCGTGCGCCGGGACGGTGCGGTGTGGATCTGGTCCCGCGGCGAAGAGCTGGTGACCGACCGCTTCCCCGAACTGGCCGAGGCCGCGATGGAGCAGCTCCCTGACGGCACAGTGGTTGATGGCGAGATTCTGGTGTGGCTGCCGGGCGAGCCCCAGCCCCGCCCCTTTGCCGACCTGCAAAAGCGCCTGGGCCGCAAGACGCTGACCCCCAAGCTGTTGCGCGAGCTGCCCGTGGTGCTGGTGGCCTACGACCTGCTCGAACACGCCGGGCAGGACCTGCGCCAAGAGCCGCAGCAGGCCCGCCGTACGCTGCTGGAGGCCACGCTGCAACAGCGTGATGACACCACCATCGCACCCGCACCGCACAAGACCTTGCAACTGAGCGAGTTGCTGCATGGCGCCGACTGGCAAGACCTGGCACGCCAGCGCGAGGCCGCGCGCAGCATGGGCACCGAGGGCTTCATGCTCAAGCACCGCAGCGCCCACTACGGCGTGGGCCGCACCAAGGATGTGGGCGTGTGGTGGAAGTGGAAGATCGATCCCATGAGCGTGGACGCCGTGCTCATCTACGCCCAGCGCGGCCACGGCCGCCGCGCAAGCCTCTACACCGACTACACCTTTGCCGTATGGACCGGGCCGCAGGACGACCCGGACCGGCAGCTGGTGCCCTTTGCCAAGGCCTATTCGGGCCTGACGGATGCCGAGATTGCGCAGGTGGACGCCATCATCCGCAAGACCACGCGCGAGAGCTTCGGGCCCGTGCGCAGCGTGGATGCGACGCTGGTGTTTGAGCTGGGCTTCGAAGGCATTGCGCGCAGCCCGCGCCACAAGAGCGGCATTGCGGTGCGCTTTCCGCGCATGCTGCGCTGGCGGCAAGACAAACCCGTGGCCGAGGCCGATACCTTGCAAACGCTGATGGCACTGCTGCCGGGGCAGGACGCGGCCATATGAGCACGACACGCCGCCCGCGCAAGCCCCTGCCCCCGGTGGCACCGAGTGCCGCAGCCGCCTGGATGGCGGCGCGCGGGTGGCAGCCCTTCGGCTTCCAGCAAGACGTGTGGCGCGCGATGGGCGAGGACCGCTCGGGCCTGCTGCACGCCACCACGGGCGCGGGCAAGACCTATGCGGTGTGGCTGGGCGCGCTGCAGCATCTGGCGCGGGCCGATGCAGCACCAGCGCCCGAAGAAGCCCCCAACGCCCGCACCGCGCTGCGCACCCGCCGCGCTGCGGCACCACCCCTCACCGTGCTGTGGATCACGCCCATGCGCGCATTGGCTGCTGATTCGCTGCGCGCCCTGCAGGCACCGCTGCCCGACCTCGCGCCCGACTGGACCAGCGGCCTGCGCACGGGCGACACGGCCAGCGGCGAGCGCGCCGCGCAAGACCGCCGCCTGCCCACGTTGCTGGTGACCACCCCAGAAAGCGTCTCGCTGCTGCTGGCCCGCGCCGATGCGCGCGAGCGCCTGGCCAGCGTGCGCCTGGTGGTGGTGGACGAGTGGCACGAGCTGGTGGGCAACAAACGCGGCGTGCAGGTGCAACTGGCGCTGGCGCGCCTGTCGGGGTGGAACCCGGCGCTGCAGGTGTGGGGCATGTCGGCCACGCTGGGTAACCTGGAGGAGGCCCTGCACACCTTGCTGCCCCAGCCCTTGCCCAGCACGGCGGAAGCGCCACAGCCGCCGCCCGCCGTGCTGGTGCAAGGCCGCATCGACAAGCGGCTGGAGGTGCAGGTGATGCTGCCCGCGCGGGCCGACCGCTTTGCCTGGGCGGGCCACATGGGGCTGAGCCTGCTGCCGCAGGTGGTGCAGTCGATCGAAGCGGCAGCGTCCACCTTGGTGTTCACCAACACCCGGTCGCAAGCAGAGCGCTGGTACCAGGCGCTGCTGGAGGCACGGCCCGACTGGGCCGGCACCATTGCGCTGCATCATGGGTCGCTCGGGCATGAGGTGCGCGACTGGGTGGAGCAAGGCCTCAAAGCCGGGCAGCTCAAGGCCGTGGTGTGCACATCGAGCCTGGACCTGGGCGTGGACTTTTTGCCGGTGGAGCAGGTGCTGCAGATCGGTTCGGCCAAGGGCGTGGCGCGGCTGGTGCAGCGTGCGGGCCGCTCGGGCCATGCGCCGGAGCGCAGCTCCAGCATCACGCTGGTGCCGACGCACAGCCTGGAGCTGGTGGAGGCCGCCGCCGCGCGCCTTGCGCTGGCGCAGGGCCACATTGAAGACAGGCGCACGCCGCGTGCGCCGCTCGATGTGCTGGTGCAGCATCTGGTCACCGTGGCGTTGGGCGGCGGCTTTGTGCCCGATGCGCTGCTGGCCGAAGTGCGCCGCGCCCCAGCCTACGCGGCCTTGGCCGATAACGACTGGCAGTGGGCGCTGCAGTTTGTGCGCCAGGGCGGTTCATCGCTGGCCACCTACCCGGACTTTCACCGCGTGGTGCCCGACGACGAAGGTATCTGGCGCGTGCCCGATGCGCGCCTGGCGCGCCGCCACCGCAGCAACATCGGCACCATCGTGAGCGATGCCAGCATGCAGGTGCAGTTCGTGAGCGGCGGGCGCCTGGGGTCGGTGGAAGAGAGCTTTATCGCCCGGTTGCGCAAGGGCGATGTGTTCATGTTTGCGGGCCGCCTGCTGGAGCTGGTGCGCACCCAGCAGATGACGGCCTATGTGCGCATCGCCCCCAAGGGCAGCGCTGCGCTGCCGCGCTGGAGCGGCGGGCGCATGCCGCTGTCAAACACGCTGGCCGATGCGATGCTGGAGCAGCTGGCGCAGGCTGAGCGCGGCCAGTTCACCACGCCCGAGATGCGCTGCGCCCGGCCACTGCTGGAGCTGCAGCAGGCGTGGTCGGCCCTGCCCACCCCGGGCCGCCTGGTGGCCGAAACCCTGCACACGCGCGAGGGCTGGCACCTGTACCTGTACCCGCTGGCGGGCCGCCTGGTGCACCTGGGCCTGGCCGGGCTGCTGGGCTGGCGCGCGTCGCAGCAGGTGCCCAACACCTTCTCCATCGCGGTCAATGACTACGGGCTGGAGCTGCTGTCGGCCAAGCCCGTGGACTGGCCCGCGCTGCTGCCGCGCCTGATCGGCGAAGGCACGCACACCACCATCGGTAGCGGGCTCGAAGACGAAGTGCTGGCCAGCCTGAACGCCACCGAAATGGCGCGCAGGCGCTTTCGCGAGATCGCGCGCATCGCGGGCCTGATCTTCCAGAGCCACCCGGGCGAACAGCGCAGCAGCCGCCAGCTGCAGGCCTCGTCGTCGCTGTACTACGACGTGTTTGCGCAGTACGACCCCGGCAACCTGCTGCTGGCCCAGGCCCGCGCCGAGCTGCTGGCCAACGAGCTGGACATGGAGCGCCTGGCCCGCACGCTGCGCGGCATGCAGGCGCAGACCCTGTCCATCCACGCGCTTGAGCGCCCCACCCCGTTTGCCTTGCCGCTGATGGTGGAACGCTTTCGCGAGCGCCTGAGCACCGAGACCCTGGCCGACCGGCTGGCGCGCATGGTGCAAGCGCTGGAGCAGGCGGCCGACGCCACCACGGGCACCCACCTGGCACAGCACCCGGTGCAATCCACGGACATGGCGTGGGACCTCCCTGAAGGCTCCGCGACCTCGGCACGGCACACGCGCCGAGACCCGGCCGTGGCCAGCCCTCGTCGCGCCCGCAGACGCCACGGATTCTGAGCACCATGACCTCGCTGGCCACCCCCACGCACACCATCGGTGCGCACGCCATCACCCTGCCCTGCGGCACCGCGCTGCAGCTGCTGCCCCAGCGCGCCCTGTGGTGGCCCGCTGCCCGCATGGTGCTGGTGGCGGATGTGCATTTCGGCAAGGCAGCCACCTTCCGCCGCGCGGGCCAGCCGGTGCCGCATGGCACCACGGCCGACAACCTGGCGCGGCTGGATGCGGTGCTCGCTGCCACCGGCGCCGACCACCTGGTGTTTCTGGGCGACTTTCTGCACGCACGCAGCGGCGCGGCCGATTCGCTGTGGCAGCAGTTGCTGCCCTGGCGCCAGCGCCATGCCCGTGTGGCGATGACCCTGGTGCGCGGCAACCACGACCTGCATGCGGGCGACCCACCGGCCACGCTGGCTCTGGCGCTGGTCAACGAGCTCTGGTTGCCTCGCGCCGATGTGCCGGTGCTGGCCTGCCACCACCCGCAGGCCGTTGCGGGCCACACGGTGATTGCCGGGCACCTGCACCCCACGCTGCGGCTGCGCGGCCCGGCGCGGGATGCGCTGCGGGCGCCGTGCTTTGGGTGGGGCGATGGACAGTTGATCCTGCCCGCCTTCGGGGCTTTCACCGGAACGGCGCCCGAAGCCCTGCCCGCGCACTGGGCGCAGTTTGCCGTCCTGCCTGGCCGCGTGGTGGCTGTTCCAGGGGGCCTTTCATAGGGTGTACAGGGGGTGGCGCGCTGCCGCCAACGCGGTCAAACTGCAGAGCGCCGCAGGGTGATTACCACCTATTTGGTGAAAAAAAGTGCCCCGGGCTTATGATAATTTTGCATTGTGAGATTCGATTGCAAAAACAGCGGGCGGTGACAGCCCCGAGCAAGGAGAATCAGAGAGCATCCGCGTTTGGCCCCGCTGCGACGCAGCCGGGGGCACCTACCTACTCTGTTTCGTGAGACAAGCCATGACGACCCAGCAACCTTCCATCATCTACACCCTGACCGACGAGGCACCCCGTCTGGCCACGGCTTCCTTTCTGCCCATCGTTCGCACCTTTGCGGCGCCGGCAGGCATCAACGTGCTGGAGAGCGACATCTCGGTGGCGGCACGCATCCTGGGTGAGTTCCCTGACTACCTGACCGAAGAACAGCGCGTGCCCAACAACCTGGCCGAGCTGGGCAAGAAGACGCTGCAGCCCGATGCCAACATCATCAAGCTGCCCAACATTTCCGCGTCCGTCGCGCAGCTCAAGGCGGCCATTGCCGAGCTGCAGGCCAAGGGCTATGCCCTGCCCGACTACCCCGACCAGCCCAAGGACGACAAGGAAAAGGAACTCAAGGCCCGCTACAGCAAGTGCACTGGCTCGGCCGTGAACCCCGTGCTGCGCGAAGGCAACTCCGACCGCCGCGCGCCCAAGGCCGTGAAGGAATACGCGCGCAAGAACCCGCACAGCATGGCCGAGTGGAGCCAGGCCTCGCGTTCGCACGTCTCGCACATGCACGCCGGCGACTTCTACCATGGCGAAAAGTCCATGACGCTGGACCGCGCCCGCGACGTGAAGATGGAGCTGATCACCAAGAGCGGCAAGACCATCATCCTCAAGCCCAAGGTCAGCCTGCTCGACCGCGAAGTGATCGACAGCATGTTCATGAGCAAGAAGGCGCTGCTGGCCTTCTACGAGAAAGAGATTGAAGACGCGCGCAAGACCGGCGTGATGTTCTCGCTGCACGTGAAGGCCACGATGATGAAGGTCTCGCACCCCATCGTGTTCGGCCACTGCGTGAAGATCTTCTACAAGGACGCTTTCGAGAAGCACGCCAAGACCTTTGAGGAACTGGGTGTGAACGTGAACAACGGCATGGTCGATCTGTACAGCAAGATCGAAACCCTGCCGCAAAGCCAGCGCGATGAGATCAAGCGCGATCTGCACGCCTGCCACGAAGGCCGCCCCGAGCTGGCCATGGTCGATTCCGCCAAGGGCATCACCAACTTCCACTCGCCCAACGACATCATCGTGGACGCCTCCATGCCCGCCATGATCAGGAACGGCGGCAAGATGTGGGACGCCAACGGCCGCCTGAAGGACGTGAAGGCCGTGATGCCCGAATCGACCTTCGCCCGCATCTACCAGGAGATCATCAACTTCTGCAAGTGGCACGGCGCGTTCGACCCCAAGACCATGGGCACGGTGCCCAACGTGGGCCTGATGGCGCAGCAGGCCGAGGAATACGGCAGCCACGACAAGACGTTCGAGATCGCCGAAGACGGCGTGGCCAACATCACCGATCTGGCCACGGGCGAAGTGCTGCTGAGCCAGAACGTGGAAGCCGGCGACATCTGGCGCATGTGCCAGGTCAAGGACGCCGCCATCCGCGACTGGGTGAAACTGGCCGTGAACCGCGCCCGCAACTCCGGCATGCCCGTGGTGTTCTGGCTCGACTCGTACCGCCCGCACGAAGCGCAGCTGATCACCAAGGTCAAGATGTACCTGCACGAGCACAACACGACCGGCCTGGACATCCAGATCATGAGCCAGGTGCGTGCGATGCGCTACACGCTGGAGCGCGTGATCCGTGGCCTCGATACCATCAGCGCCACCGGCAACATCCTGCGCGACTACCTGACCGACCTGTTCCCCATCATGGAACTGGGCACCTCGGCCAAGATGCTGTCCATCGTGCCGCTGATGGCCGGTGGCGGCATGTACGAAACCGGTGCCGGCGGCTCTGCGCCCAAGCACGTGCAGCAGCTGGTGGAAGAAAACCACCTGCGCTGGGATTCGCTGGGCGAGTTCCTGGCACTGGCCGTGTCGCTGGAAGACCTGGGCCTGAAAACCGGCAACGGCAAGGCCAAGATCCTGGCCCAGACGCTGGACGCCGCCACGGGCAAGCTGCTGGACAACAACAAGAACCCCTCGCCCAAAACCGGTCAGCTCGACAACCGTGGCAGCCAGTTCTACCTGGCCCTGTACTGGGCGCAAGAGCTGGCCGCACAAACGGCCGACGCCGAACTGGCCAAGCTGTTCGCCCCGCTGGCCAAGCAGCTGGCCGACAACGAGCAGACCATCGTGGCCGAACTGGCGGCCGTGCAGGGCCAGCCTGCAGATATCGGCGGCTACTACCTGCCCGATGTGGCCAAGCTGGACGCCGTGATGCGCCCCAGCAAGACGCTGAACCAGGCGCTCAAGGCCATCGCCGCTTAAGCGCCCGTCACTGCGCCCACACAAAGGCCCCGCCTGGCGGGGCCTTTTTTCATGGGCTGGGGGCTGTCGGCAGCTTTGCCCTGCGCGCCTTCGGCATGTACTACCAATTCAATAGCTGCCCGCGCTTATCCATCAAGCGCTGGAGGCACTTTTGATTCATATTTTCATCACGCAGCCGATGCCACCGGCCGCGCGGCCCGCGCAGCCACGCCCACCCCTACCAGCGCCGCCGACACCACGCTGACTGCCAGCGTGACGGCCGAGCCGTAGAAGATGCCGGACGTCATGCCGTGGTCCAGCATGGCGCCAAAGGCCGGGGCCGCCAGGCAAAAACCCAGGTCCAGCCCCGAGTACACCGTGCCATACACCCGCCCCGTGGCGCCGGGGGGCGCGGCGCGCTTGATCAGCATGTCGCGCGAGGGGCCCGCCAGGCCCGTGCCCAGCCCCGCCAGGGAGGCCACCACCACGGCCGCCATGCCGGGCAAAACCCCCATGCCCACCACCACCAGCAGCGCCGCAGAGCCCAGCAGGCACACCGAGATGATCTTCTCGAGCCGCTGCACGCGCCCCACGAGGAAGCCGCCAATCAACATGCCCGCCGCACCAAACAGCATGTAGCCGGTGACCACCATGGCCGTCACGCTGAGCGGCAGGCCGTACATGGTCTGCAGCGCCGGGCTGGCAAAGCTCTGGATGGCGCTCAGCGCGCAGGTGCTCCAGAAGAAGAACGAGAAACACAGCCACACCGAGGGCAGCTTGAGGAAGGCCATGGGGTGCTCGGGCTGGGCGGCAACGCCTGCAGCGCCCTTGGCCTGGTGCGCCCATGTGCCCTGGCGGTCATCGAGCGCGTCGCGGTTCCACACCATGATGGCCAGCACCACCAGGGCCAGGAGCCCACCGCACAGGCAGGCCGTGCGCCACGAGCCCGTGGCCGTGGCAATGCCCGCCATGAACACCGGCGCCGTGGCCCAGCCCAGGTTGCCGCTGATGCCATGCACCGAAAACCCATGCCCCAGCCGCTGGGGCGACACGCGCTTGTTCAGGATGGTGAAGTCCACCGGGTGAAAGGGCGCGTTGCCCAGCCCCGCCAGCGCCGCCGCCAGCAGCAGCCCCGTATAGCCCTGTGCGGTGCCCGCCACCAGGCCCGCGGTGGCAAAACTCGACAGTGCAAAAAACATCACCGGCCGCGCACCCACGCGGTCTACCAGAAAGCCCGACAGCGCCTGGCCCACACCCGAGATCACGAAAAACACCGACACCAGCAGGCCCAGCTCGGAATAGCTGAAGCCGAACTCGCCAATCAGCCAGGGAAAAAGCGGCGGCAGCAGCATGTGAAAAAAATGCGAGCTGCCGTGCGCCAGGCCGATGAGGCCAATGGTGCGGGCGTCTTGCCGCAGGGGGACGGGTTGGGCAGGGGTGCCAGAGGAGGAAGCGGTCATGGACTTCATCTTAGGCAGGGCTGGCTCGGCAGGTTTACGATAGGCGGCCAATTTCTATTGCAAACATGCCAAAACCACGCACCGCCCCCTTGGCACCCACCGAAGTGGCGGTGGAACACTTTGCCGCTCAGGTGGTGCCGGGCCCGAGGCCGGCCAGCGGGCGCGGCGGCCCGCGCGGGCTGTCGTATGTCGGCTCGCTCACGCCCGAGCTGTTTGTGCCCACCCCCGCGCGCCCGGTGCGCGCCAAGCTGCGCTGGCTGGCCGCCGACACACAGGTGATGCCCCACCGCCACCCCTGGGCGCAGGTGGCGATATCGACCACGGGCGTGATCCGGCTCACGGTGAACCACGGCACGTACATCGTGCCGCCCTCGCGTGCACTGTGGATTCCCCCCGGCGTGGAGCACGCCGTGACCATGGTGGAAGACGCCGACCTGCGCACGCTGTACTTTCACCAGCCGCGCGGCCAGTGCGGCCCCGGCGTACCGCACGGGCAGGAAGGCGCCTGGCGGCAGTGCCGCGTGCTGGAGGTATCCGACCTGCTGCGCGCCCTGGTGCGCGAAATGCCCACCGCGCCCGACGACGGCCCCGCCCTCACTGCAGCCGAACTGCGGCGCGAGCAACACCTGAGCGCCCTGGTGCGCGAAGAACTCGCCCGCGCCGCCGCCGTGAAGCTGGGCGTGGACCTGCCCCAGGACAAACGCCTGCGCCACCTGTGCGAGGCCGTGCTGGCCGACCCCACGCGCCACGACACCCTGGCCGACTGGGCGCACGACACGGGCGCCAGCCCCCGCACCGTGGCACGCCTGTTCCGGTCCGAACTGGGCAGCACGTTCACCCAATGGCGACAGCAGGTCATCCTCGCCAAGGCCGTGTCACTGGCCGCCGGGCGCATGCCCATGGGCCAGATCGCCGCCGAGCTGGGCTACAGCGCGAGCGCCTTCAGCGCCATGGTGCGCAAGTCGGTGGGGCAGCCGCCGGGGCGGTTTCTGGGGCAGCAGCAGCCCGGCCCTGTGCAGTAGGTCACCTGCCGGCCACAGGGGTCGCCTGACAGGGGATCGGCGCGTTGTCCTTCGCACTTGGGCCTCCTCGCCTACGTTTGGCAACATCTGTTGCACCCAGACTGGTTTCACCCCAGCACCAGGTTGCACACCATGACAAAACAGATTCGCCACCATGTGGCCGCCCTATTCCTGCTTCTTCCCGCCGCTGCCGCCCTGGTGGCAGTTCCGGGCACGGTCATGGCGCAGCCCTCCCAGCCTGAGCTGCGGTCACTGCAGGTCGTGTCAGACGACGGCCTTCGCGCCGGGGCCGAACTGCAGTTCACGGTAGAAGCCACACCGCGGGGCCGGGTTCAACTCAACCTTGCCGGCGTGCCGCGCAGCATCGTGCTGCAGGAAACCGAACGGGGGGTCTACACGGGCAGCTATACCCTTCGCCGCCAGGACCGGCTCCGTGAAGGCAGTGCCGTGCGCGCCACGCTGAAGGTGCGCAACCGCACCATCACCAGCAACTACGCGCTTCCCGCCGACATCGGCGGCCGCAACGTGGCGGTGGCACCGCCGCCGGGCCTGAAGATAGACCGCTTCTCGGTCGCCCCCATCGACAAGATGGAGCCCGGCGCCGAATTGCGCTTCACGCTGAACGGCGCGCCCGGCGGCAGGGCGGATTTCGACATTCCCGGGGTCATCGACAACGTGCCGATGCGCGAGGTATCACCCGGTGTGTACGAGGGTGCGTACACCATCCGCCGCATGGACAACCTGGCGCCCTCGCGCCCCGCCGTGGCCACCTTGCGTGTCGGTGACCGCACGGTCTCCTCCACCCTGACCCAGCCGTTGATCGCCGATGCCAAGCCGCCGGTGATTCGCCATGTGTCGCCCCGCGATGGGGAGACGGTTCCGCGCACCGCGGCCACCTCGGTGTCCGGCACGTTTGACGACGTCGGCGGTGTGGGTGTGGACCCCAGAAGCGTGCGCATCGTGGTCGCGGGACGCGACGTCACGACCGCCTCGCAGATCACGCCGCAGTTTTTCACCTACCGCGCGGACCTGCCCACCGGCCGGTACCCGGTGGAGGTGACTGCCCGCGACATGGCCGGCAACGGCATGCGCCAGAACTGGACCTTCAACGTCGCTTCGCAAGTCAACGCTGCGCCTGCCACCGTGCAGCTGCAGGTCACCAGCCACGCCAACCACGCCACGGTAGACAGAGGCCCGGTGGTCGTGCGTGGGCGCACCGTGCCTGGCGCGGTGGTCGATGCCAAGGTCAATGCGGTAGGCACCCTGGTCGGCGTTTTTGGCCTGAATCAGGAACTGCTGTCACAGCGCGTTCAGGCCGATGGCAATGGAGACTTCTCCTTCAGCTTCACCTCGCAGGTCCCGCTGCCGGGCACCCGCTACGAAGTGACGATGACCGCCGAAAGGGGCGGCATGGCGCCGACAGAGACCCAGCTGGTGCTGTTTCAGAAATAAGACTGCCAACACCCCAGCGGCGACCGCCCACCGCCGGCTGCCCATGGACCCTCGAGGTCCATTTTTTTGGGCGGTGACTCGTCGCTTCTCGGGCACGCGTTTAGCCCTGTTACCGAGGCATCTCAGCGGCACAGGCGCCCTGTGCTCCGGCCGCTCCCCCTGATGATCACCACCAGGGGCGCCGCGCCGTTGTTGTCTCAACTGTTCGAATAAAAAAGGGTGTTTGCGCTTTACCAGCATGCGCTTGCAGCTATGATTTTTGCAGCACAGCAAAAACCGGATGGCTGTCTCCGCCAGAAGCCTGCGGTATGGTGCGCACCACAGACTGCGCGGTAAAAAAACATCCGCTGCGGCGTGCACTTCATCCACTCCCTGCGCCCCATGAACACCTCCCCACCCCGCCGCGATGGCATCCACAGCTACGAACCCCGCCTGGGCCACGGCCTGCCGCATGACCCGTTCAACGCCATCGTGGGGCCCCGCCCCATCGGCTGGATTGCCACGCAAAACGCAGCCGGTGCCACCAACCTCGCGCCCTACAGTTTTTTCAACGCCTTCAACTACGTGCCGCCCATCGTGGGTTTTGCCAGCATCGGCTACAAGGACACGGTGCGCAACGTGCAGGAGACCGGCGAGTTCGTGTGGAACCTGGCCACGCGCGACCTGGCAGAGGTGATGAACCAGAGCTGCGCCGCCGTGCCGCCCGAGGTGAGCGAGTTCACGCTGACGGGTCTCACCCCGCTGCCCTCCACCCTGGTCGCACCGCCGCGCGTGGCCGAAAGCCCCGTCACCTTTGAATGCCGCAGCACCCAGATCCTGCAGCTGCAGGGCGTGGACGGTGCCAAGGTGGACACCTGGCTGGTGCTGGGCGAAGTGGTGGCCGTGCACATCGACCGGGCGCTGCTCAAGGACGGGGTGTACCACACGGCGGGTGCAGGCCATATCCTGCGCGGTGGCGGCCCGGCGGACTACTTCACGGTGGGGCCGGAACAGCTGTTCAGGATGTACCGGCCCCGGTAAAAACGGGTGTCTTTAAAAGCCCCTGTCCGTCTGGGCTCGTTGGTCCGTCCGGCCGAGCGCGCGGGCACACTGCGGGTCTTTGCCGCTGAATTTCCATCCTGTCCTCGCGAGGTGCATCCATGCTCAACTTTCTGATGTTCGCAGCGGGCCTGGCCGCGCTGGTGGCCGGTGCCGATGTGCTGGTGCGGGGCGCGTCCAAGCTCGCGCTGTCGTTTGGCATCTCGCCGCTGGTGGTGGGTCTGACCATCGTGGCCTTTGGCACCAGCGCCCCGGAAATGGCGGTGTCCGTAGGGGCAGTTCTCAATGGGCAAACCAACTTGGCTATCGGCAATGTGGTGGGCAGCAACATCTTCAATGTGCTCTTCATTCTGGGGCTGAGCGCGCTAATCGCGCCGCTGGTGGTGCATATCCAGCTCATCCGGCAAGAGGTGCCCATCATCATCGGCGCGTCGCTGTTGCTGCTGGTGCTGAGCTTGGACGGTCGCCTGGGGTTGCTGGATGGTGCGCTGCTCTTCAGTCTGCTGGTGGCCTACACGGTGTTTCTCATCATGCAGTCGCGCCGTGAAACCCGCGCTGCGCAGGACGCACACGCCACACCCAACGAGTACGAAACCGAATTAAAACCCTCTGCGCCGGGCGCCTGGGACTCGCGCCTGTGGGTGCAACTGGTGCTGATCGTGGTGGGGCTGGGGCTCCTGGTGGTGGGCTCGGACTGGATGGTGACGGCGTCGGTGGTGTTTGCCAAGGCCCTGGGGGTGAGTGATGTGGTGATTGGTCTGACCATCGTGGCGGCAGGCACATCAATGCCAGAGGTAGCCACTTCGATCGCAGCAGCGATCAAGGGCGAGAGAGACATAGCCGTAGGCAATGTGGTTGGCAGCAATACCTTCAACATCCTGGGCTGCCTGGGGCTATCTGGTCTGGTTTCGGGCAGCTCGGGTTTGGTGGTGCCTTCTTCGCTGATGGCCTTCGATATGTGGGTGATGCTGGCGGTGGCGCTGGCCACGCTGCCCATCTTTCTTTCAGGCCGCGAGATTGCCCGGTGGGAAGGGGGCGTGTTCCTGGCCTACTACGCCGCCTACGTCACCTACCTCATCATGTCGGCGCAGGAACATGCGGCGCTGCCCACCTATTCGGCCGTGATGATGGGTTTTGTGATTCCGCTCACGGTGATCACGCTGGTGGTGTCGCTGATCCGTAAGGCCCCGGCGCCAGCGCGGTGACTGCTGGGGGGCGGCTGGCGCCGGGCTATTGCAGCGGGCCGCACAGCCCGATGGACGGGTTGCGGGCCCATTGCTCAGTCCAGGCCCACACACGCTGCACGCCGTCCCCACCCGTCGCGCCGCCTTGCAGGCCGTGGTCGGCCCCGCCAAAGCGCCGCGCACAGTAAGGCATGCTGCGCGCCGCAGCCAGCGTTGCAAATCGCTCGTAGGCGGCCGGGGGCACCAGCGCATCGTTGCCGCCCCACACCTGCAACACCGGCCAGGGGCCCTGCAGCAGGGGCTGGGTGAGCCGCCAGCTCCACAAGTCGCGCCAGTAGCCCAGGCTGCGGCCCTGCACCACCGCCGTGTCCGGCATATTCCCCGCCACTTCATCGCCCACGGCCTGCCAGTCCGGCAGCACGCCCAGGCGCTGCGCCTGCAGCGCGCCCGCCTCCTGCGGGTCGAGACCACTGGACGCAATCAGCACCAGCCCCGCCAGAGCGGGCACCTCGGGTGCGAGGGCGGGCAGCAACTCAGCCCCCTCGGAAATGCCCACCAGCAGCTGCGGCACGGGTGCCTGGCCCTGGCGCTCCAGGGCGTCGGCGCGCAGCGCGGCCCGCGCGTGGGCCAGCCAGGTGGACAGGCGGTCGTGCTGCACAAATGTACGGGAGCAGTCGCCCGGTGCCGTAAGCGCCTGTGGGCTGACGCCGGGCTTGTGCAGCACCAGCACCTGCGCATGCTGCAAGCCGGCAAAGTAGCGCCCGGCAAAGGCGCCCATCCCGGCGCAGCCCGAACCGGGCACCACGATGACGCGGTACCGCACAGGCGGCACCCGCTCGACGCGGTGCAGCGCCTGCACCACAGCCGTGCCCTCGCCCGGCAGGGCCAGCTGGGTGAACCCGCTGCCAGACAGGCCGGGCACAGCCTCGGGCGAACCGGGCACGGTGGCGCAACCGGCCAGCAGGCCCAGCGCGCACCACCGCGCCAGCGGGCGCACACGGGCCATTGTGTGCCAGGCCCGCATGAAAAAGGCCAGCACGGTGCTGGCCTTGGAACCCCGCAGGGCGGTGGCGGTGCGGCGCGTCACTGCGGGCACGGGTGGGTCACCGTTTACTTGAGGATCAACACCTGCTCGGGCTGCTGCGGCTGGGGCTGCGGCATGGGCTGCCCGCCTTGCTGGTAGACCACCGGCGGTCGCACGCCGCGGGCCAGGTGCGCGTCGGTGTAGCCCAGCTGCGTGGCCAGTTGCTGGTACACGTCCTGCGCCAGCGACTGCGAGGTCTCGCGGATCACCTTGGCGCGGTTGGGCGGGGCGATGTCGCCACGGATCGACAGGATTTTGGTGTCGTTGCCCTGGCCCTGGGCGGAGAACGCGGCCTTGATCTCGTACGTCTTGGTGTTGATGAGCGAGAAGTCGGCCAGCAACTGCAGGCCGTACTGGCGCGTGGCACTGGTGGTGCCTTGCAGGGGCGAAAGCGCATCGGTGAAGTCGATGCTGGAGACCACGCCGAAGAGCACGTAGTCGGCACCGGCAAACTCGCCCTTCTTGATGCGGGCGATCACGTTGTTGACCTGGGGCTGCGCCTGGGGCGTGGCCATCTTGCCGCCCTGCACCTGGTTGAGCACCTGCTCGGCCTTGGTCGGCTGGGGCTTGCCCGCGTCAAAGCCCTTGCCCTGCACCAGGCGGAAGTACGTGCCCTGCAGCAGCGCACCCTTGATGTCGTTGGTGTAGCCACCGAGCTCGCGCTGCTCGATGTAGCTGTAGCGCCCGGCCACATAGGTGCCACTGGCCTGCTCGGACGCCTGCATGGACTGCTGGCCCGAGTAGGAACCGCCGCCGCCGTACATGCCGTGGCTGTGGCTGCCGCCCTGGCTGCCCTGGGCGCTCATCTGGCTGCTGTGCTGGTAGGTGCCGGCCACAAAATATTCGGACACGCGCTGGGCATAGGCCAGGTCGGTCACGGCGATCTTGGGTGCGGCACCGGGCTGCTGCGCCTGCGCGCCCGTGCCCCAGGCCAGCGTGGTGGCCGCGATAACGGCCAGGGCCGTGTGGAGTGTGATTCTGCGTTGCATGGTGTGCTCCTTGTGAGCTAAAGGAAGTCTTGAATCGATCAACCGACGCGAGCAGTGCTCATGCCGGCAAAAACTGGCGCGCCCCAGGCGAGGGACGCCTAGCAAGGGCCGCCCCGCAGCGAGGGCGTCGTCCCCCTTCCCGGCGAAGCCGAGAGAAGGGGGAAGGCGCGCAGCGCCTCAGGGGGATGTCACCTCTTACTCGTTTTGCGGATTTCCTTTTCGTCCTGCCACTCCACGGTGCCCTCTTCCACATCGAACAGCGATAGCGTGAACTTGTAGTACACGTCCTTGGTGGTGTTGTTCTGCTTGACGATGCTGGTCAGCTCGCCTTCCAGCTGGTACTTGGCCGCGGTCATCTGGCCCACGCGGGCCGTGGTTCCCTGCTTGTACAGGCCGCTCTGGTTCTGGCGCTGCAGTTCATCCACGCCCTGCTGCATCTGGTTGATGGAGCGCACAAAGCGCACCTTGCCCGACTTGGTGAGGGCCGTCTGGATGGAGCTCATCACGTTGTTGGTGTCGATGTACTCGCTGGTCTTGTTCTTGACCGGGGCCAGCGTGACGGTGGGGCGGCCCTGGAAGATGCCGGTTTCCAGCAGGCTGCCGGTCATCTTCTCGGCAATCATCTGCAGATCGGTGGAGCCGAACTCGTTGGTTACCAGCTCGACCGCCTTGGCGTCGCCGTAATTGACCTGGCGGTCAAAACGCACGGTGGGGGACGACAGATTCTGGCAGGCCGACAGGGCCAGGGTGCTGGCCGCGAAGGCCAGGATGAGCGCAGTGCGCTGGATGCGATATTGGTTCATGGTGTTGGTTTCCTACGGTCTTATCGAAAGCGCTTCGCGTGGCCTACTGCGCTTGAAAACTGGCGCGTTCTATACGCGGGCAGCCGCGCAAGGGCCGCCCCGCCGCACATGCGGCGCCTCGCTGGCGTGCGCTGGCTGCGTCCCCCTCCCACGCGCAGCGTGAGAGAGGGAGAAGGCGCGAAGCGACTCAGGGGGTGCTTCATGTCTTCAGCGAGGCTCCACATTCATTTCAAGGCGTAAATCGATGGCTGCAGAGGTCGGCGCCACACTCTTGACCGTCTGCTGGCCCAGACCCAGCACGGTCATCTGCTTCCAGGACTCGCCATCGCCCACCTGGTTGCCCACGCTGTCCAGCCACTTGAAGCGGTAGAACACGGTGCGGTCGGTGCGGCCCATGTTGGACATGTCGGCCTGCACCACCAGGATGTCGTTGCGGCGAACGATGCGCATCTCGCGCACTGCGATGCTGTTGGCCTCGCCCCGCAGCGCCACCTTGGAGGCAACGGCCGGGGGCGTGGCGGGGTCGTGCTGCTGGGCGCCAGCGGCGGTGGCCAGGGTCAGCACGGTGGCTGCAAGGGCAAAACGGGTTCTCATGCCAGAGGCTCCTTGGAGGTCTTCAAAAGGTGAAAGGGTTTACTTGGCGGCAGGCGCAGGCTGCGTCGAGGTGGACTTGACCGCCGAGCGCGGGACGGACCGGGCGCGGGTACTGCTCGTGGTGGTGCGCGTAGGCGCGGCAGGCTGCGCCACGGCTGGCTGCGGAGCGGCGGCCACGGCGGGCAGCTGGCCCAGCATGGCGACGTCGCCGGTCAGCACGCTGTTGTCGTACATGCGCAACGGCACCAGGGCGTACTGGCCGTCGATCTTGATGGGCTGGGGCAGCTGGCGGCCGTTCACGGTCACCACATGCTCGCCCGGTGGCAGGTAGCCACGCGCCACGTACACGCGGCCCGGCAGCATGCGCCACATGCGGTCGTCGGCCTGCTCGGTGGCCACCGATGCCGCCGCACCGATGATGCCGCCAATCAGGCCGCCGCGCTTTTGAAGCTCGTTTTGCAGCACGCCCTTGGCCACAGCGCGGGTGAAGCCACGCAGCACCATGCCGGGCATTTCGTCCTTGAGCGCGCGGCGCGCCATCACGTTCACGTCCACCACTTTTTCCAGCTTGAGGTCGGTGCCGGCCGCAGAGATGGTGGTGAGCAGCGGATCGGTAGAAGGCTCGATCACGGGGTAGGAAATGCTGGCCGTGACCAGGCCGCGACCCGTGGGCACGGGCAATGTAAACGCCTTGGGCTTGCGCGCAGGCGCGTCACCAGCTTCGACGATGAAGAGCACGTCGGTCATGCGCTGGCGGCGCTTCCAGGTGAAGCCGGTGCGGGTGTCCAGGCCGCGCAGGCCTTCTTCGAGCACGGGGGTGTCGGGCTTGAGCTCGATGGCCTTGCGGTAGCCGGGCGCAGCCAGGCCAGGCTCGTTGAGCATTTCGTACAGGAAACCCGCCAGATAGTGGCTCAGGGCGTTGGAGTAGCCGTTCTTGAGGGCCAGCACCTCGGGGTCGTTGAGCGTTTCGACCGGGTAGCCGTTGAGTTCCTTGCCGCCCGACGTGGCGCCCTTGGACTTGGCTTCTTCTTCGGCGGCCAGGGTTTCCTTGGCGCGGAACTCGGCAATGATGGCTTCACGCTCGTGCGTGCGCTTGATGTCCACACGGGCGTTTTCAAAATCACCTACGGCCAGGCGGTTGAGCGCCAGGCGGGTGGTCAGCCACACCTTTTCATAGTCCTGGCCCTCATAGACCTTCAGACGCTCGCTCACCAGGGCTGCGCCCACGGTGCCCATGAGCTTGGAGGGGTTGGTCTTGGCAGTCTCTTCCCATTCCTTGACCTTGTTGTCGGCCAGCAGGAAAGCGTTGGTGCTGTCAGGGTAGCGGCGGTCCATGCGCAGCAGTTCCCCGCGTTCCATGTTGTAGAGAAGCGCCGTTTTTTCTTCTTCGGTCTTGGCCGTGCTCTCCAGGCTGGCCAGCGCGGCGGGGATACCGCCACTGCGCCCGGCGGTCTGCATGTCGGTCGCCGTTTTGTCGTGGCTCTGCATGGTGGCGCAGCCGGTGAGGGCTGCGCTCAGCGCCAGCACCCACAGCAGGCGCGGACGGAATCGGGATGGGTGGGCGGTCATGGATGCTCCTTGCAGATCGGTCAGTTGCTCACCAGAAACACCCCGCGCTTACCACGCGCAGCCGCGCAACAACCCCGCCAGAGGAAGGGTGCTGTGAATACGGCGTGCGTGATGGAAGTCCGGTCAAGGCGGGTGCCTGCAGCCCGTGCGCCCCCTCCCGGCGCGGATACGTGCTGTGTGCGGCCCCCTCTGGCTGTGAGTTTCTTGGTTGTTGTGTATGGGGTTGTAGCCAGCCGCGCAATGTAGCAAAAGCTTGTATCTTTTCTGTAACGGTGTGGGGCCCACGACACAGATGGACACAGGCACTGGCGCGTGGAGTGGTTGGCATGCATGTCATCCCCCCTGCTGCTGGCGCGGCATGCGGTACAGCCATACCACCCGCCCGCCGGGCGCGCGCAGCTGGGCACTGGGCAGCCAGCCGGGAACCGCAAATTCCAGGCTCACCAGCCAGGCACCGGGCGCCAGCTCGGCCTGGGCCTTGGCGGCCGCGCGGGCCATGCTCTCGGGTCGCTGAAACAGGTACACCATCTGGTAAGCGCTCCAGTCGGCCTTCCACATGTCGGCACGCCGCACTTGCGCCCAGGGGCAACGCAAGGCGCACAGCAGGCGCAGCGGCCAGCTCCACTCCAGCCCTTCCAGCTGGCCGGCGGGATAGGCATGGCGCAGGGCCTTGAGACCATCGCCCAGGCCACAGCCCGCATCAAGCACGCGCGCGCCCAAAGGCAGCGGTGCCTGCACGGCCAGAGACTGCAGCGCGTGGCGGGGGGTGGGAAACAGGGGCGCATCGCGCCAGGCATTGAGCGGGTAGACCAGCAACAACAACGACAGCGGCACCAGCCACGCCCACGTGGGCAGGCTGGCCGCCCCCAGCAGCGCCAGCGACAACGGGAACCCGGCGGCAATCAGCCCGCGCCGCCACCAGCTGTCGCCCAGCACACTGGCCGCCGTGCCCAGCAGGCAGGCCACCAGCAACGCGGCCACGGGTGGAACCGCACGCTGCAGCGCCACAAAGATCAGCCACGCGCACGCCCACGCCGCCAGTGCGGGCAGGGGCCAGGGCATGCGCAGGGCGAGCATGGTTCGGTTCTCAGCGGCCAAAAATGCCGCGCAGCAGATTGACGGGGTTGACCACGTTGCCCGCGTCCGTGCCGCCATCGCCTGCGGGCGGCTGGCCTGCGGGCGCGCCGCCCATGCCGCTGGAATATGCGCCTGTGCCGCCCGACGGTGCAGCGGGTGCTGCGCCCATGCCGCCACGGCGCCCCTGCATCTCCTCGCCCAGCATGGCCATGGTGTGCGACTTCACACGCACGCGCACCGACCATTCAGGCTCCCACGCGGCCTTGGGGTCGGCAGGACGGGGTGGATACACGATGTGGCTCTCGCCACCGTAGGCCATCATGCGCAGCATGGGCGTGGCATCGCGCCCGCCGCCCGCAAAGATGCCTTGGGGAATCGCGCATTGCGTGGTCTCGGGCTGCAGCAGCACGCGCTCCTTCAGCCAGCGGTCGATGGTGGCGGGCGAGAGGTAGTCGAACAGGCCCATGCCGGTGTCCGGCGTCTCGGCGCTGGACCACATGATGAGGTCGTCCCCGCTTTGCGACATGGCGTGCAGGTAATAGGCGCGCGCATTGCGCACCGGCTGCCAGCTGGTGCCCATGCTGTCCTGCGGCTTGCCGGTGGTGCGCAGGTCGATGGCGGGCATCAGGTCCTGCGCCGCGCCCAGGGTGAATTTCATGGAGACAGGCACGCCGTCGCCACGCACCTGGTGCTCGCCCACCACCGAGCTGTCGCGCGACAGGCTGACCTGGTTGCGTTCGTTGGGGTACAGCGCATAGGCCGGGCCCACGCGCGGGCCCCGGTCCGGCACGGCACGGCCCGCGAAGGCCTGGGCGTAGTCGGTGGGCTTGGCACGTGCCAGATCGATCACGCGGGGCTGGCCCGCACGCACTGCGCTACCGCAGCCCCAGTACAGCAGGATGCGGCCCTTGGGCTGCTGTTGCTGGTACTCACGCGGCACTTCGCCCGGCTCGGTCTGGGTGGGCTGGGCGCGCGGCGGGATCAGCGGCAAGAACTCGCCCATGCGCATGCCGGGCGGGATGTACTGGGTGGCCTCGATGCCGGGGCGCAGGCTGTTGTGCAAGGCGATGTCGATGACGCGCGGCGGCATGATGGACATGGTGCGGGCGTTGCCGTACGACGTGTTGCTGCCGCCCCCCATGCCCGGCGCCGCACCGCCGCCCATGCCCCCCATGAGGCCGCCGAGCATGCCGCCGCCACCGGGCAGGCTGTCCATCTCGGGCATCCCCGCCATGGTGCCGGTGGACAGGTCCATCCACAACTGCACCTTGGGGGTTTTGGTGTTTTGGGCCTGGGCGCCCAGGCTGGCAATGCACAGGCCGGCGGCAAGGCAGGCGGGGGTCAGGTAGCGCAAAGAGGTTGTCATGAGGTCTGCTCCAGGAGATACGTGGATCACCCGGCAAACCATCGTGGGCCACAAAGCGGCATCGTCGCCGCCCTGTGATGAGGCCTTGCGGTCAACCCGGGTGTGTTGAACGCAGCGCAGTGTAGGCCCCGCAAGGACGCATTTTGCCCGTGCAAGTTACTTGTGGAAACCGTTTGTGTGCGCTATTTCACGCATCCGATCGGTCGGCAAGAGACAACGACAGTACCGTCTATGCGTTGCGCACAGCGCATGAAACCGGCGCGGCCCCAAGCAAGAGACGCCGAGCAAGGGCCGCCCCGCAGCGAGGGCGTCGTCCCCCCTGGGGGGAAGGCGCCGAAGGCGACTCAGGGGGGAGAAGCGTATTCAGCCGCGCAGGCGGTCGATCAGCCCGTTCAAAGCCTCCAGCGACCCGAACTGGATCGCCAGCTCGCCCATGTCTTCCACCCGGCCATGGCGCTTGACGCGCTTTTTCACGCGCACTTCGACCTCGGCCATGAGCAGGTCCGACAGTTCTTCTTCCACGCGCTTCAAGTCGCGCGACTTTTCCTTCTGGGGCTTTTGCGGCACCAGGCTGAACTCGGCACCGATCTTTTTGACCAGGGCCTCGGCCTCGCGCACCGACAGCTTCTTGGCCGCGATCTGGTTGCCGGCCGTGATCTGCGCGGCGCGGTCCAGCGAGAGCAATGCGCGCGCATGGCCCATGTCGATGTCGCCCGCCATGAGCATGGTCTGCACCGGCTCGGCCAGGTTCAAGAGGCGCAGCAGGTTGCTGGCCGCGCTGCGCGAGCGGCCCACGGCCTGCGCGGCCAGCTCGTGCGTCAGGCCAAACTCCTTGACCAGGCGCTGCAGGCCCTGGGCTTCTTCCAGCGGGTTGAGGTCTTCTCGCTGGATGTTTTCGATGAGCGCCATGGCGGCTGCCGACTCGTCGGGCACATCGCGTACCAGCACCGGCACTTCGGCCAGGCCCGCCAGGCGCGAGGCCCGAAAGCGCCGCTCGCCCGCAATGATTTCGTACTTGCCCGCGTGCTCCCCGCCCGTGAGGCGCCGCACCAGGATGGGCTGCATGATGCCCTGGGCCTTGATGGACTCGGCCAGCTCATACAGCGCACCTTCGTCCATGCGCGTGCGCGGCTGATACACACCGGGCACCAGCTCGCTCAGCGGCAGGCTGCTGGGCAGGCCCGCTTCGGCGGCCTGGACCTGCTCCACTTTGTCTTCGACCTTGGGGCCCAGCAGGGCTTCCAGGCCGCGGCCGAGGCCCTTGGGTTTTTTGGTGACCATGGTTTGTTCTCAATCGTTCAAAAGGGTGTGCAGCAGTGCGTGGCCTTCGGGCCAGTCGCCCAGCCCGGATTCGGCATTGATGTGCCCGCGCTCGCCATGGTCCACAAACCGCGCGCCCCAGGCCTGGGCCAGCGCTTCGGCACGCTCAAAGCTGCAGTACGGATCATTGCGGCTGCCCACCAGCACGGCCGGGAACGGCAGGGGCTGGCGCGCAATGGGCGCCCAGCCGTGGATCTGCGCGGCCAGATCGGGCCGCTCCACATCGCCCGGCGCCACCAGCAGCGCGCCGCGCACCTTGGCCGCGTGGCGGGTGTGCGCCGCCCACCAGGCGGTGAGGATGCAGCCCAGGCTGTGCGCCACCAGCAGCACCGGGCCATCGGCATCGGCCACGGTTTCTTCCAGGCGTGCGGACCAATCGCCGCGCAGCGGGCGCATCCAGTCGTGCTGCTCTACGCGGTGGTAGCCGTGGCTCGCTTCCCAGCGGCTTTGCCAATGGTCAGGGCCGGAATTCTGCCAGCCGGGCAGCAGCAGGATGTTGGAGGCCTTCATTACTACAAAATTAATAGCTATTGGCGCTTATCCATCAAGCGCTGGGGGCCATTTTTGCTATGGAAGACGCTGCCGCAGGCATGGTTTGCACGCGCTCGACCATCTCCTGCGCAAACTCGACAAACGCCTGACTGCCCTTGGCGGCCGGGTCAAACACCACACCGGGCAGGCCGTAGCTGGGCGCCTCGGCCAGACGCACGTTGCGCGGGATCACGCTATTGAACACCTTGTCGCCAAAGTGGCCCTTGAGCTGGTCGCTCACCTGCTGCTGCAGCGTGATGCGCGGGTCAAACATCACGCGCAGCAGGCCGATGATCTGCAGGTCGGCATTCAGGTTGGCGTGCACCTGCTTGATGGTGTTGACCAGGTCCGTGAGCCCTTCGAGCGCGAAGTACTCGCACTGCATGGGCACGATCACGCCGTGGGCGCTGCACAGGCCGTTGAGGGTGAGCATGCTCAAGCTGGGCGGACAGTCGATGAGCACAAAGTCGTAATCGCCCCCCACCTCGGCCAGCGCGGCCTTCAGGCGCTTTTCGCGGTGCTCCAGCGCCACCAGTTCCACCTCGGCGCCCGCCAGCTCGCGGTTGGCGCCCAGCACCCAGTAGCCACATTTTTCCGACAGCACGGCCGCTTCTTTGACCGAGGCGGATTCGAGCAACACGTCGTACACCGTGAGGTCCAGGCTGCGCTTGTCCACACCCGAGCCCATGGTGGCGTTGCCCTGCGGGTCCAGGTCCACCATCAGCACGCGCTGGCCGATCTTGGCCAGGCCGGCGGCAAGGTTGACGGTGGTAGTGGTCTTGCCCACCCCACCCTTTTGATTGGCAACGCAAAAGATCTTGGCCATGTGGGTGCTGCAGTTCGTGTGGTGTTATTTAGAGATGGCCAGCTTGATGCCAAAGCCGATCAGGAAGACGCCTGCCACTTTCTCCAGCACGCGGCCGATGCGCGGGTTGGCGCGCATGCGCTCGGCCAGGTGGTGCGTGAGCAGCACGGCCGTCAGGCCATAGAGAAACGTCAACGCGGCCACCGTGGCCGCCATCACGCCAAAGGTCAGCATGCCCTGGTGGCGTGCAGGATCGACGAACAGCGGAAAGAACGCCATATAGAAAACGATGGCCTTGGGGTTGAGCAAGGTGATGAGCCCGGCCTGCTTGAAATAGTGGCGTGGCTCGATGTTCAGGATGGGCTGGGCGCCCGGCTTGGCAGTGACCATCTTGAAGCCCAGCCACGCGAGGTAGGCCGCGCCCAGCCACTGCACGGCATGGAAGGCCGCCGGGTACGTGGCCAGCAGCGTGGCCACACCGGCCACCGCCGCCCACATCAGCACCTGGTCACCCGCAATCACACCCAGGGTGGCGGCCATGCCCCCCCGCACGCCGCCCTTGCTGGTGGAGGTGATCAGCGCCAGATTACCTGGGCCGGGAATGGCGAGGAACAACACAATGGCGGCGACGAAGGCGCCGTAGTCTGCGATGCCGAACATGGTTTCTCCCGGGGGTTTTGGTCGGGCGCGATGAACGATGCGTCCGAGTGAGGAGCCGAGTTTACGCGACCCCCCTGTCCCGGCTGCTGAAAAGTCGGCGCCGCAGCGCCGATGCCATCAGACAGGCTTCATCCAGACGATGCAGCGCTCCGCATCCAGCCCAGGCACAGCCAGCTGTTCCACGTGAAACACCACCACATCCGCAGGCAGCGCGTCAATTTCGTCCTCGGGGTGTTTGCCCTTCATGGCCAGCCACACACCGTGGGGCGCGGCCAGCGCGCTGCGCGACCAGGTGACGAAATCGGGCAACGAGGCAAACGCACGGCAGCTGATGACATCGAACGGCGTCGTCAGCGTCTCCACCCGCGCATGCACCCCGTGCAGGTTGCGCAGCTTGAGCGCCACCGCCGCCTGCTGGATGAACGCCGCCTTCTTGCCCACGGTGTCCACGCAGCTCACATCCACATCCGGGCAGCAGATGGCAAACACCACGCCGGGCAGGCCGCCGCCCGACCCGACATCCAGCAGTTTCACCGCTGTCACCGCCCCACCCTGCTGCAGGCCCGCCACATGCCTGCGCAGCGGCGCCACGGCGGCCAGGCTGTCCAGCAGGTGGTGCGTCATCATCTCCTGCGGGTCACGCACGGCGGTCAGGTTGTAGACCTTGTTCCACTTTTGCAGCAGCGCCAAGAAGTCCATCAACTGCGTGATCTGGGCATCGGCCAAACCCAGAGACAAAGCCTCTGCTCCAGCCTGCAGTTGCTGGCGCAGGGTGTCGTTGCTCACTGTCATCGTCATGCTGCCACTTCGCCTTCTGCCTTGGTGGGCGTTGCCGGTGCCACGGCGAACTCCTTGAACCCACCCTTCTTCAAATGCACCATCAGCAGCGAGATCGACGCGGGCGTGATGCCCGTGATGCGCGAGGCATGGCCCAGGGTCTCGGGCCGGTGGCGGGTGAGCACCTGGCGCGCCTCGATGCTCAGGGCCGTGACCTGCATGTAGTCCAGGTCGGGCGGCAGGCGCAGCTTCTCGAAGTGTGCGGCACGCTCCACCTCGTCCTTCTGGCGGTTGATGTAGCCCGCATACTTGGCGGCAATCTCCACCTGCTCCACCACCGGCTCGCTCAGGTCGCCCAGGGTTTCACGTGAAACATCGGCCGATGCGTATTTGCCACCGTCCATCGACATCAGGTTGGCGTAACTCACATCGGGGCGGCGCAGCAGCTCGAACAGGTTGTATTCGTGCTCAATGCTCTTGCCCAGCACCCGTTGCGACTCGGCGGCAGGCAGGTTGCGCGGGTTCACCCAGGTGGCCTTCAAGCGCTCTGTTTCACGTGAAACCGCATCGCGCTTGCGGCTGAAGGCATCCCAGCGCGCATCGTCCACCAGGCCCATCTGGCGCCCCACTTCCGTGAGGCGCATGTCCGCGTTGTCCTCGCGCAGCTGCAGGCGGAACTCGGCCCGGCTGGTGAACATGCGGTAGGGCTCGGTCACGCCCTTGGTGATCAGGTCGTCCACCAGCACGCCCAAGTAGGCCTCGTCGCGGCCGGGCAGCCAAGGGGCGTCGCCCCGGCACTGCAGCGCGGCGTTCAGGCCGGCGAACAGGCCCTGCGCTGCCGCCTCTTCGTAGCCCGTGGTGCCGTTGATCTGCCCGGCAAAGAACAGGCCCTGGATCTGGCGCGTCTCGAAACTGCTCTTGAGCGAGCGCGGGTCGAAGTAGTCGTATTCGATGGCGTAGCCGGGGCGCAGGATGTGCGCGTTTTCCAGCCCCGGCATGCTGCGCACCAGCTCGTACTGGATGTCGAACGGCAGGCTGGTGCTGATGCCGTTGGGGTAGAACTCGTGTGTGGTCAGGCCTTCGGGCTCCAGAAAGATCTGGTGGCTGTCCTTGTCGGCGAAGCGGTTGATCTTGTCTTCCACGCTCGGGCAGTAGCGCGGACCCACGCCCTCAATCTTGCCGGTGAACATGGGGCTGCGGTCAAAGCCGCTGCGGATGATCTCGTGTGTGCGTTCGTTGGTGTGGGTGATCCAGCAGGGCACCTGCTGGGGGTGCATCTGTGCATTGCCCATGAAGCTGAATACGGGCACCGTGCCCTCGTTCACGCCGCCGGGCATGCCGTCGCCCGGCTGCTCGGTGCACTTCGAGAAGTCAATGCTGCGCCCATCCAGCCGGGGCGGCGTGCCGGTCTTCAGGCGACCCTGGGGCAGCTTCAGCTCCTTGAGGCGCGCCGAGAGCGACACGGCGGGCGGATCCCCTGCCCGGCCTGCGGCGTAGTTGTTCAGGCCCACATGGATCTTGCCGTCGAGAAAGGTGCCCGCCGTCAGCACCACGGTGCGACTGCGGAAGCGGATGCCCACCTGCGTGACCGCGCCCACCACCCGGTCACCTTCCACCATCAGGTCGTCCACCGCCTGCTGGAACAGCCACAGGTTGGGCTGGTTCTCCAGCATGCGGCGGATGGCGGCCTTGTACAGAATGCGGTCGGCCTGCGCTCGCGTGGCCCGCACCGCTGGGCCTTTGGAGCTGTTGAGAATGCGGAACTGGATACCGCCCTCGTCCGTGGCCAGCGCCATGGCACCGCCCAAGGCATCCACCTCTTTCACCAGGTGGCCCTTGCCGATGCCGCCGATGCTGGGGTTGCAGCTCATCTGCCCCAGCGTCTCGATGTTGTGGGTGAGCAGCAGCGTGCGGCTGCCCATGCGCGCAGCGGCCAGCGCGGCCTCGGTGCCTGCATGGCCACCGCCGACAACGATCACATCAAATTCCTGGGGGTACAACATGGGGAACACTCCGGGGCCGGTGATGGCCCGTCTTTCAATACTGCCCGCTGGGGCCCGTTATCCGACAGGGGCTGCAGGTACGGGCCGAGCAACGCCCCAAGGGGGCGGCGGCGCTGGGGGAAACCCGCGATTTTCCCACCTTTGCATGCTTTTTGTGCAAAACCATGGTCACGACGCGAGCGGCCTCCACATGTTCCACGTGAAACAACCTGCCACTGCAGGGTGTTTCACTTGCAGTATTCCTGCCACCGCTTTGTGCTCCAATGCGCCGCATGACCCAACTTCTCATCTTCGCGGGCAGCACCCGCCAGCAATCCTTCAACCGCAAACTGGCCCACGCCACCGCCGCCATCGCGCGCGATGCGGGGGCCAGCGTCACGCTGATGGAGCTGTCGGACTTCAACATCCCGCTGTACAACGCCGACCTCGAAGCCCAGGGCACGCCTGCCGACGTGATCCGGCTGAAGGAAATCCTCTGGCAGCACCCGGCCTGGATCATCTGCTCGCCAGAGTACAACGGCAGCTACACCGCCCTGCTCAAGAACACCATCGACTGGGCCTCCAGCCCCGTCAAGGGCAACCCCGACTGGCAGGACGGTGGCAAGAGTTTTCGCGGCAAGGTCGTGGGCATGCTGAGTGCCTCGCCCGGCGCCCTGGGCGGCCTGCGCTCGCAAAGCCACCTGGCACCCCTGCTGATCAATGCCGAATGCTGGCTGGCGCCCAAGGCGTTTGCCCTGGGCTCGGCAGGCAGCGCGTTTGACGACAGCGGCGCCCTCATCCAGCCCGCCCACCGCGACCGCGTGCGTGCCGTGGTGGACCAGGTGCTGTGGGCCGCCACCCGCCTGCAGCCCACCGCCGCTGCTTAGGGCCGCACAGCCCATGAACTGCCGCCCCGGCTGTGGCGCCTGCTGCATCGCCCCGTCGATCAGCTCACCCATCCCTGGCATGCCACTGGGCAAGCCTGCGGGGGTGCGTTGCATTCAACTGGGGGACGATGCACGCTGCCGCATTTTTGGGCAGCCAGAGCGACCAGCGGTGTGCGGGGGGCTGATGCCTTCTGTCGAGATGTGCGGCACAAACAATGCGCAGGCCTTGGCCTATCTCACGCAGCTGGAGCGGGTGACGCAGCCCTTACCTGGTGAGGGCGCGGTGAAGTGGCCTTCACCGTAAAAGCTGCATCAAATCGGGCATCAGCGCTTATCCCATAACCGCAAGTAGCTATCAAAACAAAAGCTGGCGGCGCACGCTGTCACACAGCGCCAGGCTGGCACGTCTTGGCATGAAAGCCTTGCAGCCTTTCGCACGCACGCCCCCCACGCAGCGATGAACCCCACATCCCCTGATCTTTTCGCCACCCTGCGCCCCCGTCTGTTCGGCATCGCCTACCGCATGCTGGGCGTGCGCGCCGATGCCGAGGATGTGCTGCAAGACGCCTGGCTGCGGTGGAGCCGGCAGGACTTGGCTGCGCTACAGTCAGCCGAGGCCTGGCTTGTGACGGTGGTCACGCGCCTGGCCATCGACCGGCTGCGGGCACTGAAGGCCGAGCGGGAGGCCTATGTGGGCTGGTGGCTGCCCGAGCCGCTGGTGGAGCTGCAGGGCGACAACGCTGACAGCGGCGGCATCCACCACAACACGCCTGAGTCAGCGGCCGAGCTGGCGGGCGAGTTGTCCGTGGCCTTTTTGTACGTGCTCGAGCGCCTGGGCCCCGAAGAGCGCGCGGCCTTTTTACTGCGCCAGGTGTTCGACTACGACTACCCCGAGATCGCCGCGCATCTGGGCAAGACCGAGGCCGCCTGTCGCCAGACGGTGCACCGCGCCAGCGAGCGGGTGCAACAGGCACGCACGCGTTTTGATGTGCCGCGCAAGGTGCACCACCAGCTGCTGCAGCGCTTCATGCAAGCCGCCCACAGCGGCGATCGCAACGCCATCGAGGCACTGCTGAGCGAAGACGCGCAGCTCATCGGCGATGGGGGCGGCAAGGTTGCCGCGTTCCCCCAACCCCTGGTGGGTAGGTTTCGCATTGCCATGCTGTACTGGGCGCAACACCGCCGCCTGGGCGCGCAGCTGGTGTACCGCATGGCGCTCATCAACGGCGAGCCGGGTCTGCTGCATTACGCCAATGGCCGCCTCGACTCGGTGCAGGCTTTTGTGACGGATGGCGAGCGCATCGTGGCGATCCATGCAGTGCGCAACCCGGACAAGCTGACGCGGGTGCCTGCGGTGCTGGACGAACACTGGCGCCAAAGAAGCGACGGTTTTTAAAGGCCACGCTGTCACAACCGCGCACTGCGCAACGTCTTGAAGGGTATGGAAAGCGGCAACAGCCCGTTCGCTGCGGCTTCTTCCAGAGCAGCTTGTTGTCTTTCCAACCCTCCAGGAGTTTTCCATGGCCCAGCACACCGCCCGCCTCGCCTACCACCAGCTGTCGCCCAAGGCCTTCATGGGCCTGGTGAACCTGTCCGAAACCATCAAGAAAGGCCCGCTGGGCCCGCGCCTGGCCGAACTGGTGTTTCTGCGCGTGTCGCAAATCAACGGCTGCGCGTACTGCATGGACATGCACTGGCATGTGCTGGTAAAGAACGGCATGGAGCCGCGCCACCTGAACGCGGTGGCCGGCTGGCGCGAGGCGCCGTTCTTCAGCGACCGCGACCGCGCCGCACTGCGCTGGGCCGAGATCCTGACCGCCACACCCAACAGCGACGCGAGCGATGAGGAATTTGCGAGGCTGCAAGCCGTGTTCAGCCAAGCAGAAATCTCCGAGCTGGGGTTTGCCGTGGGCGTGATCAATGCCTGGAACCTGGTCAACGCAGGCATGCGCGCGCCGATTCCAGAAGCACCGGCCGTGTAAAGTTCAAGCCAAATTGGCCGTTAGCGCTTATCCAGCAAGCGCTGGCAGCTATCATTTTTATACGTCGCGCGGCCCATGCGACTGGCGCCTGTGTAGCCTGCCTGACAGTCGCCCGCGCCCCATCGGCCTACAGTGGTGCCTCCCACAATCAACACAGACAGCGGAGACACCACCCATGCTCACCATCCCCTCGCTGCAGGGCAGCGTCAGCCCCGAAGAATGGCAGCTGCGCTGCGACCTGGCCGCCTGCTACCGGCTTGTTGCGCTGTACGGCTGGAGCGACCTGGTCTTCACCCACATCAGCGCCAAGCTGCCCGAGTCGGTGTCGGGCCTGGGCGAGCACCATTTCCTCATCAACCCCTACGGCCTGATGTTCGACGAGATCACGGCGTCGAGCCTGATCAAGGTGGACATGGCGTGCAACAAGCTGCACGACTCGCCCTTTCCGGTGAACCCGGCGGGCTTTGTGATCCACAGCGCCGTGCACGAGGCCCGGCCCGAGGCGGGCTGCGTGCTGCACACCCACACGCGCGCCGGCGTGGCCGTCAGCGCGCAAAAGGGCGGCGTGCTGCCCATCAGCCAGCAAAGCACCTTTGTGCTGGGCTCGCTGGCGTACCACGAGTACGAAGGCGTGGCCTTCCGCGACGAAGAAAAGCCGCGCCTGCAGGCCGACCTGGGCGAGGCCAACTTCCTCATGCTGCGCAACCATGGGCTGCTGACGGTGGGCAAGACCATTGCCGACGCCTTCCTGTCCATGTACACCTTCGAGAACACCTGCCGCATCCAGATTGACGCGCAGGCCGGTGGCGAACTGACACAGGTGAACCCGCAGATCGTGAGCGGCGTGGCCCAGGCCATGCGCGTGCAGACCGGCGGCCTGGGCGGCGCCTTTGCGTGGCCCGCGCTGCTGCGCAAGGTGCAGCGCGACCTTCCAGGCTACGACACCTAACCCCCCTGTGTCGCCTTCGGCGCCGCGGTGCCGCCGCCAGAGGCGCCAGCTCTTCGGTCACGTCCAAGCCTGCGCAGGCAGGCTTGGAGCCGCGGCCCTCAGCCCCCAAGGGGACGCCGCCCGTGCGGCGGGGCGGCCCTTGCACGGCGGCACTGACGTGGGCCGTGCCAGTTTCCGCCTCCGGGACCTGTGCAGCTTAGGCCGCCAGCAAGAAAGCTGCACAGCGCATAGGATCGGCGGTTTCCGACCGTTTTCAAGGACCGATCCATGAAGCTCTACTACTCCCCCGGCGCCTGCTCCCTGTCTCCCCACATCGCCCTGCAAGAGGCCGGCCTGGCCTACACCCCCGTGCTGGCCAGCACCAAAAGCCACAAGCTGCAGGACGGCACCGACTTCTACACCATCAATGCGCTGGGCTACGTGCCCGTGCTGGAGCTGGACAACGGCGAGCGCCTGCGCGAAGGCCCGGCCATCGTGCAGTACATTGCCGACCAGGTACCCGACAAGCAACTGGCCCCCGCCAACGGCACACTGGCGCGCTACCGCCTGCAAGAGTGGCTGACCTTCATCGGCACCGAGCTGCACAAGGGCTTCAGCCCCCTGTTCAACCCCGCCACCCCCGAAGACTACAAGCCCATGGTGCGCGAGCGCCTGCTGCAGCGCCTGCAGTGGGTGGACAGCCAGCTCGCCGGCAAGCAGTACCTGATGGGCGACCAGTTCACCGTGGCCGACGGCTATCTGTTCACCGTGACCAACTGGACCCAACCCACCAAGCTCGACATCTCGGGCCTCGCGAACCTGGCGGCCTACCGTGAACGCGTGGGTGCCCGCCCCGCAGTGCAGGCCGCCATGAAGGCGGAAGGCTTGCTGAAATAGGGACACCCCCTGAGGCGCTGCGCGCCTTCCCCCCGCTCTCGCTACGCGGGCAGGGGGACAACGCCCTCGCTGCGGGGCGGCCCTTGCTCGGCGTTCCTGGCCTAGGCCCCGCCAGTATCGATTGGGAGCACGCAGCTCGACGCACGGCCAAAACTCCAGTTGCGCTACAGCGGCTTTTGCCGCCACGCCACCAGCGCCCCCACCCACAGCGCGCAGGCCGAGAACACCAGCCCGCGCGCCAGGCCTCCAGGGCCATCGGCAATCCAGCCCACCACCGTGGGCCCCACAATCTGCCCGGCCGCAAACACGATGGTGAACGCGCTGATGCCGCTGGCCCACAGCGCCTGCGGCAGGTTGTGCCGCACCAGCGCCGTGGTCGATGCCACCACCGACAAAAACACCCCGCCAAACAGCAGCCCCGAGGCCAACACCACCGGCCACGCGCCCGTGATGGCGGGCAGGATCGTGGCCACGCCCAGCAACCCATTCAGGCGCGCCAGGGCCTCGCCGCCCCGGCTGCGGTCCAGCAGCCCGGCCCAGATGCGCGACGACAGCACCACGGCCAGCCCCAGCAGGGCATAAAACAGCGTCACCTCGCCCGCGCCCCGGCCCTGCTCGCGCAGCAGCGCCACCACAAACGTCATGTAGCCGATATAGCCCACGCCAAACAGGCCGTAGCCCAGCAGTGCAGGGGCCAATGCCCGCCACCGCACACGGTCGGGCACTGCAGCCGCCGGTGTGGTTCCGGGCGCGGCGGCCACGGGTGCCGCCAGCCCGTGCAACACCCGCGCGGGCCACAGCAGCACCGCCGTGGCCGCAACGCAAGCCAGCGCGAGCGCCCACCAGGCCCAGGTCCAGCCATGCGGCGCAGGCGCCACGCCCAGCACCGCAGGCACCAGCAAGGCCGACAGGCTGATGCCCCAGCCCGTGCCGCCGTAATACAGGCCCAGCAGCAAGCCGCTGCGCCCCGGCACCTGGGCACCCAGCCGCGCCGCCAACAAGCCGCCCGCAATGAAAACCAGCGCGCTGGCCCCACCGGCCAGCAGGCGCTGCACCAGCAGAGGTGATGCCTGCGTGAAAAATCCGCTCAGGCCCATGAACACCGTGGCCATCACGGCGCCCACCAGCAGCACCGCCCCGGGAGCCACGCGCCGCAACAGCAGGGGCGTGGCCAGGGCGCCCAGCAGGTAGCCCAGCGCGTTCACCGTGTTCATGCCGCCCGCCAGCGTGTACGACCAGCCCAGGTCTTCGCGCATGGGTGGCAACAGCAAGGCATAGGCAAACCGCGTGATGCCCAGCGAGATGGCCGCACCCATCGACAAGGCCACAGCCAGCCACAGGCTGCGCAACGGGGAGACGGGGGTCGGAGCAATAGGCGGTGAAAAAGACATGGCGACCCATTCTCATGCAACACCTGCGGTGCCGCTGGCTCGGCCATGACGGGCTAACACAAAACCATTGCTTTTGTTGACGCCAGTGCACTGCACGTTTTGCGCTGCAGCATTAAGCTCTAAGAGCCTGTTGGCGATCTCGCAGGGGATCGCGTTGGAGCGCAATCGGGATGAGTGGATGCTTCGGATGCGCCGCATGGGCTCATGCCCATGCAAGCAGCTGGGGCGTCCAATCACCCGATTTCGCTCCAACCCTTCGGGCAGTGGCCTTTGCGGGCGGTCTGCGGCGTTGCGGCGCTTGTGGATAGCGGGGCTATCCACTGCGCACCGCGCCTTGCATCCCATCCCGCAAAGACCGCTGCGCGACCCCTGGGAGATCGTCAACAGGCTCTTTGCTGCTTTTTTTGCACATTGCTTTACAGGACCCCCGTCATGACCTCTTTGTTTGAACCCACCCGCGCGGGCGACCTCCAGCTGGCCAACCGCATTGCCATGGCGCCGCTTACGCGCAACCGCTCGCCCGAGGCCATCCCCACCGACCTGGTGGCCACCTACTACGCACAGCGCGCCAGCGCCGGCCTCATCATTTCCGAGGCCACAGCCATCAGCCCGCAAGCCCAGGGCTATGCCGATGTGCCCGGCCTGTACGGCACCGAGCAGCTGGATGGCTGGAAGAAAGTGACCCGCGCCGTGCACGCTGCCGGCGGCAAGATCGTGGTGCAGCTGTGGCACGTGGGCCGCGTCTCGCACACCGACCTGCAGCCGGGCAACGCCCACCCCGTGGCCCCCTCGGCCATCCGCGCCCACACCAAGACCGTGCTGATCAAGGACGGCGTGCCCACCTTCACCGACACCTCCATGCCCCGCGCGCTCGATGCCGAGGAGATCCCCGGCATTGTGCAGGACTACCGCCACGCCGCGCGCAACGCGATTGCATCGGGCTTTGACGGCGTGGAAATCCACGCGGCCAACGGCTACCTGATCGACCAGTTCCTCAAGACTGGCGCCAACCAGCGCACCGACGACTACGGCGGCAGCATCGCCAACCGCGCCCGCCTGCTGCTGGAAGTGACCCGTGCCATCGTCGAGGAAATCGGCGGCGGCCGCACCGGCATCCGCCTGTCGCCCGTCACCCCCGCCAACGACATCGTGGACGCCGACCCGCAAACCCTGTTCGACCACGTGGTGCGTGAGCTGGCGCCGCTCGGCCTGGCTTACCTCCATATCATCGAAGGCGCCACCGGCGGCCCGCGCGAGGTGGAAGGCCGCCCGTTTGACTACGCCGCCCTCAAGGCCGCCTACCGCGCAGCCGGTGGCAAGGGTGCCTGGATGGTGAACAACGCCTACACCCGCGAACTGGCCGATGCCGCCCTGGCCCACGGCGCAGACATCGTGGCCTTTGGCCGCCCCTTCATCGCCAACCCCGACCTGGTGGCGCGCCTGAAGGCCAACGCCCCGCTCAACGAGGTGAACCGCGCCACGCTGTATGGCGGCGGGGCCGAGGGGTATACGGACTATCCGGCACTGGGTGCCTGAGCAGGCAAAAACGGAGTGCCGCGTCCGGGTTCACGCGCCGGTGGAAACTGGCGCTGGCCTAGCGCGGGCCGCCGCACAAGGGCCGCCCCGCCACGCTGGCGGCGTCCCCCTGCCCGCGTAGCGAGAGCGGGGGAAGCGGCGAAGCCGCTCAGGGGGGTGAACCTAAGCCTATCGGGCTCGGCGCCCGCATCACGATGCGCGTGAACAGCCGGTCATACGCCGCGTCGCGCGGCTTGCCCGGGGCCAGCGGGTTGGTGTTGCTGGCAAAGGCCGCGTCGATGGCAGCCCAGTCGCCCGGCTGCAGGGATTCCTGCGCGGCGGGCAGCACCACGGTTTCTTCCAGGCGCATGTGCTCCAGGTAAAAGCGGATGTAGCGCTCCAGCGCCTGGGCAAACGCCTCGCGGCGCGCATCGCCCATCAGCTCCCAGCCCAGCAGCAGGTGCTGCAGCTCACGCACCGCCGCCTCGCCGCCTTCGTGGTCGCGCTCCAGCTGGGCAATGGCCTCGGCCGCCTGGGGTGAGCGCTCGGCCACCTTGGGGAACAGCCACTGCGACTCCTTGGGGTGGTGCTGGCGCTCTGGAAACTCGTCGATGTAGAACAGCATGGCCCGCATCACGTCAAAGAACGCCGCGGGCTCGTCGCCCGGGCCCTGGTTCAGCATCAGGTGCAACGACTGCAGCACCGCCGCCAGCGACGCATGCTCCTCACGAATGGTTCGCAGACAGATGGACGACATGGCGCGCTCCCCGGTTAGGCACAGGCCCCGAGATTGCCATGCAGGAAGCGGCCAACCCATGACGCAGGTCAATAAACCGGCCACCCTCTCCCATAAAGAAAGCCCCGCAGACGGAGCCAGCGGGGCTACTTTTTCACCGCAGTGCGGCGCGTCAGGTATCAGCCCTCAAGCCGGGGCTGGGCCGCGTTGGTGCCCAGGGCCTGCGCCGTGCGGGCCAGCGGTGCTGCGCCCGTGGCTCCGGGGCCCGCGTACGCGTGCCCTGTCGAATCCGCCAGACGGAACTGCTGCACCACCTGCGAAAGGCGTGCGGCCTGCTCGCGCAGCGAATCGGCCGCAGCGGCAGACTCTTCCACCAGCGCAGCATTCTGCTGCGTCATGCGGTCGATCTCGCCCACCGAGCTGTTCACCTGACCGATACCGGCCGACTGCTCGGACGCCGCGGCGGTGATCTCGCCAATGATGTCGCCCACGCGCTGCACGCTGCCCACGATGTCCTTCATCGCCGTGCCCGCTTCTTCCACATGGCGCACGCCGCCGTCCACGGCCGTCACGCTGCTCTGGATCAGGCCCTTGATGTCGCTGGCCGCCGCCGCGCTTCGCTGGGCCAGGCTGCGCACCTCGCTGGCCACCACGGCAAAGCCGCGGCCCTGCTCACCTGCACGGGCAGCCTCCACCGCCGCGTTCAGCGCCAGGATGTTGGTCTGGAAGGCAATCGAATCGATCAGCCCGATGATGTCGCCAATCTTGCGGCTGGACGCCGAAATCTCCTGCATGCTGGCCACGGCCTGCTGCACCACGCCGCCACCATGCGTGGCCATCTGCGATGCCGACGCCGCCAGCTGGTTGGCCATCTGCGACGAAGATGCCGTCTGCTGCACCGTGGACGTGAGCTGCGACAGCGAAGACACGGCCTCCTGCGCGTTGCTGGCCGTCTGCTCGGTGCGCTGCGACAGGTCCTGATTGCCGGTGGCGATCTCCTGGCTGGCGGTGGCGATGTTGCCGCTGGCGTCCCGCACCTGCGCCACCAGCGCGCCCAGGCCCTGCTGCATGTCGCGCAGTGCGCGCTGCAGGTCAGCCACTTCGTCCTTGCCCTCGGCGGCAATGTGCTGCGACAGGTCGCCGCCTGCAATCGCCTGCGCCATCTTGCGTGCGTCTTCCAGCGGGCGGCAGATGGAGTTCATGTTCATCAGCGTGGTGGGCACCACCACCACCACGGTGATCAGCACCGCCAGCACAAACAGCCACTCGGTCTCGCTGGACACCTGGCCCTGCTCCGCCACCGATTTGGCCACCTCGCTGCGCAGCACGGTATCCAGCTCGGCCATCAGCTTGTCGGCCTCCGCAAATTCGGCCACCGCCTTGGCGCTCATGCGGTTGGCGATGGTGGCGGTGTCGTAGCCGCTGGCTTCCAGCTGGCGCGCCACGTGCGCGAACAGCTCACGGTAGCTGTCCAGGCGCTTCACGATGTTGCGCACCACCGGGTTGTCCGAATCTTCTTCGCCTTCCAGGAACTTGCCGGCCACCTTCTTGGCGCGGTCCTGGCTGTCCAGCCATTTGGCGTGGGCGGCCTTGACGTCCTCGGGCTTTTCGTAGCCGATGATCATGTCCTTCTCGAACTGACGGATGGCGCCCATCTCACCCCGCAGCTCGGCCATGTACCCAACCTCGGCAAACGAGTGGTCCATGAAGTCCTGGCTCATGGCATGGATGCGGAACATGCCCAGCATGCCAGCGCCGCCCAGCAGGCCCAGCAGGCCCAGCACAACGGCAATGGCGCCCAACATGCGAAACCGTATGGTGAACTGCCGCATGAGCGAAAAGAGGTTCATGATCTGTCGTCCTTCAGATGGGGATGTACACACAGGCCGCCGGTCCCCTGGGCGCCGCCGACTTGCAACAAAACGTTGCAGTGTGCCAGACATCCATGGCAGGGTCGTACGTGTTTATCACATGCGCCAGCGCTTGAGTAGGAGGGCATTCGCCATCACGCTGACCGAGCTGAGTGCCATGGCCGCCCCCGCCACCACCGGGTTGAGGTAGCCCAGCGCCGCCAGCGGAATCCCCGCCACGTTGTATGCAAACGCCCAGAACAGGTTCTGGCGGATCTTCATCACCGTGCGGTGCGAGATGTCCAGGGCGGCTGCCACCAGCATCGGGTCGCCCCGCATCAGCGTGATGCCGGCCGCGTGCATGGCCACATCGGTGCCGTTGCCCATGGCCATGCCCACATCGGCGGCCGCGAGTGCCGGGGCATCGTTAACACCGTCGCCCACCATCGCGACAATGTGGCCCCCACGCTCCGCCGCTGCGCTGGGTCGCTGCCCCCCGAGGGGGTCTTCGCGCCTTGGGGCGGCCCGGCGGCGCTCATGGCGCTTGCCATCGGTGCCCTGTTGCAACGCAGCCACCTTGGCGGCCTTGTCGCCCGGCAGCACCTCGGCCATCACCTCGCCCGCATCGGGGTCCAGCCCCAGGCGCCGGGCCATGGCCTCGGCCGCGCCCCGGTTGTCGCCCGAGATCATCACGGTGCGGATGCCGCGCGCCTTGAGCTGTGCCAGCGCCTCGCGCGCGCCGGGCTTGGGTTCGTCGCCAAAGGCCATCAGGGCCTGCAGCTGGAAGCCCTGCGGAGCACGCTGCGCCACCGCCGACACGGTGGCGCCCTCGTTCTGCAACGCCTGGGCCCGCGCTGCAAGGGGGCCCATGTCCACCCCCAGCTCCTGCATCCAGCGCAGGCTGCCCACCAGGTAGCTCTGGCCGTCCACCTCACCCTCGGTGCCGCGCCCGGGCACGGCGCGCACGTCCTGCGCGGTGGCCACGCTGATCTGCCGCTCACCCGCAGCCGACACCACGGCACGCGCCAGCGGGTGTTCGCTGCCGCTTTGCACCGCAGCCACCGCCGCCATCACGGCCGCATCGTCGAGGCCGGGCACCACCTCAAACGCCGTCAGCCGGGGCTGGCCCACCGTCAGCGTGCCGGTCTTGTCAAAAGCCACCACATCCACATTGTGGGCCAGCTCCAGCGCCTGCACGTCCTTGATCAGAATGCCGTGTTTGGCCGCCACGCCCGTGCCCGCCATGATGGCCGCCGGTGTGGCCAGGCCCAGCGCACAGGGGCAGGCAATCACCATCACCGCCACGGCATGGATCAGCGCGGCCTCCATGCCCACGCCCATCCACAGCCAGCCCAGCAGCGTGACCAGCGCCACCACCAGCACCACGGGCACAAACACGGCAGATACCTGGTCCACCAGCCGCTGGATGGGCGCCTTGGCCGCCTGGGCGTCTTCCACCAGCCGGATGATCTGTGCCAGCACCGTCTCGGCGCCCACGGCCGTCACCGCCATCACGATGCGGCCATCGCCGTTGATCGAGCCCCCCGTCAGCGCCGCGCCCACATCACGCGCCACGGGCAGGGGCTCGCCCGTCAGCATGGATTCGTCCACCTGCGTGTGGCCCTCATGCACCGTGCCATCCACGGGGATGCGCTCGCCCGGCCGCACCACCAGCTGGTCGCCCACCAGCACTTCGGCCACCGGCACATCCACCTCGCCCTGCTGGGTCAGCAAATGCACCACATCCGGCCGCAGCGCATGCAGCGCGCGGATGGCCGCCGTGGTCTGGCGCTTGGCGCGTGCCTCCAGCCACTTGCCCAGCAGCACCAGCGTGACCACCACGGCAGACGCTTCAAAGTACAGATGCGGCGCATGACCTTCGTGGGCCGTGAGCCACAGCCACACCGACAGGCCCCAGCCCGCACTGGTGCCCAGCGCCACCAGCAAATCCATGTTGCCGCTCAGCGCCTTGGCCGCATGCCAGCCCGCCTTGTAAAACCGCGCCCCCAGAACGAACTGCACCGGCGTGGCCAGCACAAACTGCACCCAGGCGGGCAGCATCCAGTGCTGGCCGAACAGGTCGCCCACCATAGGCAGCACCAGCGGCGCCGACAGCAGCAGGCCAATGCCCACGGGTAAAAAGCCGGCCCAGGGCGACAAATCCTCGGGCGCATCCTCCTGCCCCGCCGCGCGTGGCTCGTAGCCCGCATTGCGCACCGCGCGGCGCAGCACCGCCTCCATGGCAGTGGCGTCAGCGCCCACCTGCGTGACAAAGGCAATGCGGGCAGATTCGGTCGCCAGGTTGACCGAGGCCTCCTGCACGCCCGGCACCTTGCGCAGCGCGCGCTCCACGCGGCCCACGCAGCTTGCACAGGTCATGCCGGAAATACCGAGGTCCAGCGAGTGCATCGCCTCAGAGGAAGAGATGGGAGGGGTGGTGATGGTGTTCATGGCGGGGATGGTGATCCTTGACGTGGTGGCAAGGTCAAGCGTTGATTCTGATCAACCCTCACATCATGAGTGTCTTGCACGGCGTTTGACTCTGCCACGATGTCAAGCTTCATGATTCAAACCGGTCGATGCAACGGCCTTCCTTTCAACAACCTTACCAAGGACACCCCATGGCAACCACCACCACGACTTTCCAGGTACAGGGCATGACCTGCGGCCACTGCGAGCGCGCCGTCACCCAGGCCGTGCAGCAGGTAGACCCTGCCGCCCAGGTGCGCATCGACCGCGCCAGCGGCAAGGTGGACGTGGACAGCACCGCCCCCCGCGAGGCCCTGGCCGCCGCCATTGCCGAAGAAGGCTACACCGTAGCCGCCTGATACGGGTATGTATTCAAAAATCTCAACCCGTTCACGCTGAGCCCGTCGAAGCGCCGCGCGAGGCTTCGACACGCTCAGCCCGAACGGTTGCGATGGATGAACGCGAACACGCACTACTGCCCCCTCCCCACAAAGGGCCCTCCATGACAATGCCAACGCCCCAGCACGCACGCACCACCCCGGCCCCCACGCCTGGAAAACCAGCCGAGCCCCGCGCCACCACCTGGCCCGTGCCCATCGGCGTCGCCGCCCGGCGCGCAGGCATCTCGGCGCGCATGGTGCGGCACTATGAATCGCTGGGCCTCATCACTGGTGTGGCACGCACCGACAGCGGCTACCGCCAGTACACCGAGGCCGACGTGCACGCCCTGCACTTCATCCGCCGCAGCCGCGACCTGGGCTTCTCGATGGAAGAAATCGCCGAGCTGCTGGGCCTGTGGCACGACCGCAGCCGCGCCAGCAGCCAGGTCAAACGCATCGCCCAGCAGCACATCGACGACCTGAGCGAACGCATCGCCCAGATGCAGGCCATGCAGCGCAGCCTGCAAACGCTGGTGGCCTGCTGCAAGGGCAACGACCGGCCGGACTGCCCGATATTGGATGACCTGGCGGCGGGGCAGGCAGAACACAACAACCACAAGATACCGCGCAAAACGCTATCAAACAAATAGCTGCTCGCGCTTATCCATCAAGCGTTAGATGCCAATTTTGCTTGAATTTCAACCTGCCGAGGCGCATCAGCCCCCGCTGGGCCGGACAGCGGTCCTGGCTTTGCCGCCCGCCGCCCTGCGTTTGGGGGTGGGCACGGCGGCGGCGCCCAGCGCAGTGTTGTCCGCAGGCCGCCGCAGCACCCCATCACACAGCGTCGCAATGCACTGCTGCGCCACCTGCTCGGGCGTGTATTCACCGCCGGGCTGGTACCAGCGGCCGATCCAGCTGAGCGCCCCTGCAATCACAAAGGCCGTCATCTTGGGGTCGCAAGGCTGCAGCGACCCTTCGGCCACGCCCTGGGCCACCAGGCGCCGGAACTCCTGGTCGATGGCGGACTTCAGGCGCCGCAGCTCCTTGCGGCTCTGGGGGGGCAGCTGCTCGTCGCCCACGCGGATCAGGCACATGCCGAAGTCCTGCGTGACGATGCGCGCGTACACCTGCATGCAGGTGACAAGCTGGTCGATGGCCTGGCCGCCCGCAGCGCGCGAGGCCTCGATGCCCGCGAGCATCATGTCCAGGCCCTGGCGCACACACTGCAGCAGGATCTCGTCCTTGTTCTTCACGTAGTAGTACAGCGTGGGCTTGGTCACGTTCAGCCGTGCGGCGATGTCGTCGAGCGAGGTGGCGTGAAACCCGCGCTCGTTGAACAGCTGCGCCGCTGCCTGCAGCACGGCATGGCGCTTGGCCTCGCGCTGCTGTTCGCGGTGCGACACGGGCGCCCACGGCGACGCTGCGGCGCCGTCAGCGTCTGACGGTACCGGTGCCTTCACGGGTGTCGGCTTGGACAAAGGCTTGCGCGCTGCGCTGCGGGGTGCTGCCACTTTGGCGTTGGGCATGGATGGAGATTCCTCGGGAAAGTACGGATGCCGAATACGGGGGGTGGCTTCCAGAATCTACTCGTGAGTAAACAGTTTACGCACAAGTAGGAAATTTCGGCAGCGTCTGCCTGGATTTTCTGCTCAGAACAAACCCGCATTGAAAGCCCATGGAAACCCACCGTTCCGGCCCTTCTTCTGCACCGCCACCGCCCCTGCTCCAGGTTGAGGGGGTCACGCTGGCGTTTGGTGGCGTCAAGGCACTCACCGATGTGGGTTTTGCCGTGCAGCCGGGCTCCATCACCGCCGTGATCGGGCCCAACGGCGCCGGCAAGACCTCGTTGTTCAACACCATCTCGGGCTTCTACCGGCCCGCACAAGGCAGCATCCGGTTCAAGGGCCAGGACATCACGCGCATCCCCGCGCCGCAGCGCGCCCGCATGGGCCTGGGCCGGAGTTTTCAGAACATTGCGCTGTTTCGCGGCATGACGGTGCTCGACAACATCAAGCTCGGCCGCCACGCCCACCTCAAGGCCAATGTGTTCGATGCGCTGTTCTACCTGGGCCGCGCCCGCAAGGAAGAAGCCGAGCTGCGCCGCGACATCGAGGAACGCATCATCGACTTCCTGGAAATCGACCACATCCGCCACGCCAGTGTCGCGGCCCTGCCCTACGGCCTGCAAAAGCGCGTCGAGATGGCACGCGCCCTGGCCATGCAACCCGAAATTTTGATGCTCGACGAGCCCGTGGCCGGCATGAACCGCGAAGAGACCGAAGACATGGCGCGCTTCATCCTCGACGTGCGCGCCGAATGGGGCGTGACGGTGCTGATGGTGGAGCACGACATGGGCATGGTGATGGACCTGTCCGACCATGTGGTGGTGCTGAACTTCGGCCAGGTCATCGCGCAGGGCACGCCCGCAGTGGTGCAGGCAGACCCCGAAGTGAACCGCGCCTACCTCGGCTCGGGCGACGTGGGCGATCTTCGCCGCAAGCTGCAGGCCGGGGCCACCAGCGCCCCCACCGCGCAAGGAGCCGCATGATGGATTGGGCCTATCTGTTTGAAATCAGCCTCACGGGCATTGCCAGCGGCGGCCTCTACGCCCTGGCGGCACTGGCCTTCGTGATGGTCTACAAGGCCACGCGCGTGGTGAACATCGCCATTGGCGAAATGCTCATGGTCGGCGCCTACCTGTTCTTCACCTTTTCCTCCATGATGGCGCTGCCGCTGTGGATGGCCGTTCCGGCTGCGGTGCTCGGCACCGGGCTGCTGGGAGCGGTGATCGAGCGCACCATGATCCGGCCGCTGCTGGGCGAGCCACCCATCTCGGTGTTCATGGTCACCGTGGGCCTGGCCTCGGTGCTGGTGGGTCTGGTCGAGATGATCTGGAGCGCCGACCAGCGCCGCCTGCCAGACTTCATGCCCACGCAACCCATCATGGTGGGCGATGCCTTCCTCGCGCCCAAGGTGTTCTGGGGCGCCGTGATCGCGGTGGTGTTCATCGCCGCCGTGCTGCTGGTGTTCCGCTTCTGGCGCGGCGGCGTGGCCTTGCGTGCCACGGCCAGCGACCAGGCCGCCGCGTATTCGGTCGGCATCAACGTGCCGCGCGTGTTTTCGCTGTCCTGGGTGGCATCCGCCATGCTGGCGGCCATCTCCGGGATCATCGTCGGCTCGATCGGCGGCATCTCATCCAGCATGGGCGTGTTCGGCCTGTCGGTGCTGGTGGTGGTGATCGTCGGCGGGCTCGACAGCGTGCTCGGCGCACTCATCGGCGGCTTGTGCATCGGCCTGGTCGAAGCTCTGGCCGGCGCCTACCTGGGTGGCGAATACAAGCTGCTCGCCACCTTCATCGTGCTGGTCGGCATCCTCATGGTCCGCCCTTACGGCCTGTTCGGCACCCACGAGATAGAGAGACTCTGATGCGCATCGGAACCCTCAAGGAAACCTACATCGCCGACGCGGCGCTGTTCGACTCGCGCACGCAAAAGGCGTGGCTGGCCGTGGCTGCCGCGCTGCTCGTGCTGTTCCCCTTCATGGCCAGCGACTACTGGCTCTACCTCGCCTGCCTGGTCAGCATCAATGTGGCCAGCGCCACAGGGCTCAACATCCTCACGGGCTACACCGGGCTGGTCAGCCTGGGGCAGGCCGCCTTCATGGGCCTGGGCGCCTACACCGTGGCCATCCTGCAGGCCAAGGTGGGCACGCCCTTCCTGCTCAACATCCTGGCGGGCGGCGTGGTGGCCATGCTCGGCGGCATCGTCGTGGGCGTGCCTTCGCTGCGCGTCAAGGGGCTGTACCTGGCGATTGCCACCATCGCCGCCTCGTTCATCGCGCACTTCCTGTTTGCCAACCTGCAGTTCACCGGCGGCACGGGCGGCCTGAGCGTGCCACCGGCCAGCCTGTTCGGCGTGCCGCTCGACACCTCGTTTCGCCTCTACTGGCTGATCGTGCCCGTCACCATTCTCATGCTGCTGGGCGCGGCCAACCTGTTCCGCACGCGCATCGGCCGGGCCTTCATCGCCATCCGCGACCGCGACATCTCGGCCGAGGTGCTGGGCATTCCGCTCCTGCGCTACAAGCTGCTGTCGTTCGGCCTGTCGTCGTTCTACGCCGGCGTGGCGGGCGGCCTGTGGGCCTACTTCTTCCGCGTGGTCACGCCCGAGAGCTTTCCGCTGCTCATGTCCATCTTCTTCCTCGCCGCCATCATCGTCGGCGGCATGGGCAGCATCCTCGGCGGCATTCTCGGCGCGGTGTTCATGACCATGGTGCCCGAGCTGCTCAAGCTGGTGTTCGACCTGCTGCCCAACAGCACCGAATACACGGTGTTCCTCTCGCCCGTGCGCACCATCATCTTCGGCCTGCTGATCATCGGCTTCCTGGTGTTCGAGCCGCACGGCCTGGCCGAGGTGTGGCGGCGCATCCGCCGCTTCTTCCACCTGTGGCCCTTCCGCAACTGAAGCCACCCCTTTTCCTGCCACCACATCACAACCGAAGGAGACAAGCATGGCCCACCAACGCATTTCCCCCCAGCGCCGCAGCCTGATGCTGGGCGCCGCCGCCGCAGGCGCCGCCTCGCTCATGCACCCGCTGTCCGTGCTCGCACAGGGCGCAGAAGACATCGTCATCGGCGGCTCCATCCCCATGACGGGTGTGTTCGCCTTCGCGGGCGTGGGCATCAACGCCGGCATCCAGGACTACGTGAAGATCGTCAACGACGCGGGCGGCATCAAGGGCCGCAAGGTCAGGTACGTCCCCGAAGACACCGGCTACAAGGTCGATGTGTCGGTGGCCGCGTTCAAGAAGATCACCAGCCAGAACAAGGTCAACCTCTACTACGGCGACTCCACGGGCTTCGCCAAGACCATCAACCCCGAGCTGGACCGCAACGGCAACATCCTGATGGCCGGCGCCTCGTTCGCCACCGAGCTGAACAACCCGCAGAAATACCCCAACCAGTTCCTGGTGGGCCCGGACTACACCGAGATGTTCGGCATCCTGCTCAAGCACATCGCCAAGGAAAAGCCCGGTGCCAAGGTGGCCTTCGTCTATTCCGACTCCGAGTTCGGCCGCGACCCCATCGACGAGAGCGAGGCCGAGGCCAAGAAGCTGGGCCTGAACGTGGTCGTGAAGATCATGACGCCCCCGGGCAGCGTGGACGTCTCGGGCGAGGTCATCAAGCTGCGCCGTGCCGCGCCCGACTACACCATCTTCCACGGCTACATCCTCGCGCCCATCCCCGAGTTCATCACCCAGGGCAAGCAGCAGGGCATGACCAGCAAATGGATGGGCACCTTCTGGACCATGGACAGCTCCACCGTCATGAAGATGGGCCCGGACGGCGACGGCTTCATGGGCGTGATGCCCTTCCGCTACTACTACGACACCGACAAAGCGCCCATGCTGGAAAAAATCCGCGCCATGCGCCCGGAATACCAGAGCACGGCCTACATCCAGGGCTTCGTCGCCGCCATGCTGTTCCTCGAATCGGCCAAGCGCTGCCTCGACGCCAACAAGCCGATGACGGGCGCCAACCTCAAGGCTGCGCTCAACTCCATCAAGGACTTCGACACCGGCGGCCTGATCGGCGTGCCAATCACCATCCGGGGCAATTCCATCCCCGTGGGCCGCGTGTATCGCGCAGATATGAAGGCGCAAAAAATGGTGGCCGCCTCCGACTGGATAAAACTGTGAACAACCCCCTGAGCGGCTGCGCCGCTTCCCCCTTCTCTCACGCTGCGCGTGGGAAGGGGGACGCCGCCAGTGCGGCGGGGCGGCCCTTGCACGGCGGCCCTGGCCTGGGCCGCGCCAGTTTCGTAGGCCGCGGGTAGTACCCGACGCGATGGATCACTGACATGACCCAGCAAAACACGGACAACGTCCTCGAAGTCAACAACATCGAGGTCATCTACAACAAGGTCGTGCAGGCCCTGCGTGGCCTGTCTCTGGCCGTGCCGCGCGGCCAGATCGTGGCGCTGCTGGGCAGCAACGGCGCGGGCAAGTCGACCACGCTCAAGGCGGTGTCGGGCCTGCTCGCACTGGAAGATGGCGAGTTGGAGAGCGGCAGCATCCTCTTCAACGGCCAGAGCACCGCCGCGCTGGCACCGCAGCAACTGGTGCGCAGCGGCCTGTCGCATGTGATGGAAGGGCGCCGGGTTTTTGAAGACCTCACGGTTGAGGAAAACCTGGTCGCCGCCACCTACGCGCTCACGGGCCGCAAGGGCGCGGCACCACCCGACTTCGACATCGTCTATAGCTATTTCCCCCGCCTGCACGAGCGCCGCAAGGGCCTGGCGGGCTATCTGTCGGGCGGCGAACAGCAGATGCTGGCCATCGGCCGCGCGCTCATCGCCCAGCCGCAGCTCATCCTGCTCGACGAACCCTCGCTGGGCCTCTCTCCCAAACTGGTCGAAGACATCTTCACCATCATCGCGCGCATCAACGCCGAGCGTGGTACCAGCATGTTGCTGGTGGAGCAGAACGCCACTGTGGCCCTGGCCGTGGCGCACAGCGGCTACATCATGGAGAACGGCAAGATCGTCATCGACGGAACGGCCGACCGCCTGGCGGGCGACCCCGACGTGCGCGAGTTCTATCTCGGCATGGGCGGCGGCGGCGAAGCCAAGAGCTTCAAAGACATCAAGCACTACAAACGCCGCAAGCGTTGGCTGTCGTGAGCGCGAACAACCCCCTGTGGCGCTTCGCGCCTTCCCCCTTCTCTCGCCTCGCTGCGCGATGCGGGAAGAGGGACGCCGCCCGTGCGGCGGGGCGGCCCTTGCACGGCGGCCCTGGCTTTTGCAGCGCCAGTTTTGACGGCTATGGGTTCGCGATGCGCAATGGATCATTGATATGTTGAATCTCCCCGAACTCACCCTGCCCCAGATGCTGCGCAAACGCGCACGCCAGGATGCGCAGCGTGTCGCCATCCGGCAAAAAGACTTCGGCATCTGGAAGCCCTTCACCTGGGCGCAGTACTTCGAGCGTGCCTGCCACTTCGGCCTGGGCCTGCGCGCCCTGGGCCTGCCCGATGGCGGCCATGTCGGCGTGATTTCCGAGAACCGCATCGAATGGGTGCTCACGCAGATGGGCGCGGGCCTGGTGGGCGCCGTCACCGTCGGCGTGTACCCCACCAGCCCGTCTTCGGAAGTGGCCTACGTGGTGGGCCATGCCGACATCGAGATCATCGTCTGCGAGGACCAGGAGCAGACCGACAAGGTGCTCGAAGCCCTGGACGATCTGCCGCGCCTGAAGAAGATCGTGGTCATGGAAACCAAGGGCCTGCGCAGCTTTGCGCCCGGGGTGCGCGGCCTCATCGTCCCCTTCGACGAGGTGGAGCAACTGGGTGCGCAAGGCGGCAAGCTGCAGGACGTGGAGGCCGCGCTGGCCCGCCAGCAGCTGGACGACATCGGGCTCATGATCTACACCTCGGGGTCCACCGGCAAGCCCAAGGGCGCCATGGTCTCGTACCGCAACATCCGCGGCGTGGTGCCCGGCATCGTGGACCGGCTCCAGCTCTCGCGCGAGACCACCCACCTGTCCTACCTGCCGCTGTGCCACGTGGCCGAGCAGATGCTCACCACCTTCGTGCCCGTGTACGTAGGTTCGCAGGTCCACTTTGGCGAATCCATCCGCACCGTGCAGGAGGATTTGCGCGAGGTGGCACCCACCATGTTCCTGGGCGTGCCGCGCATCTGGGAGAAGATGCACGCCGCCATCAGCATCAAGCTGCAGGAAACCGGCGGCCTGCGCCGCGCGCTGTTCCGCAAGGCCTACGCCGCCTGCCAGCCGCTGGCCGAAAAGCCCCGTGCGCAATGGAGCATCGGCGACATGTTCACCTTCACCGCCAGCTACTGGCTGGTGTTCCGCGCGCTGCAGAACTTCATCGGTCTGCGCGAGGCGAAAGTGGCGCTCACGGGCGCGGCGCCCATTCCGCCGGACGTGGTGCGCTTCTTCCGCGTGCTCGGCGTGCCGCTGGTCGAGGTCTATGGCCTGACCGAATCGACCGGCATGGTCACCGGCCACAGGCTCGACGATGTGCAGGTCGGCACCGTGGGCGTGCCCACCAGTGGCGTGGAGTGGCGCATCGCCAAGGGCAGCGACGACGACATGGGCGGCGAGTTCCAGATCAAGGGCGAGATGGTGTTCGCGGGCTACTACAAGAACCTCGAGGCCACGGCGCAAAGCATCCAGGATGGCTGGCTGCACACCGGCGACGTGGTGCGCCTGGTGGACGGCCAGATCAAGATCGTGGACCGCCTCAAGGACATCATGATCACCGCCGGCGGCAAGAACCTCACGCCGTCCGAGATCGAAAACACCATGAAGGCCAGCCCCTACATCAAGGAGTGCGTCATCGTCGCCGAGGGGCGCAAGTTCGTCGGCGCGCTGGTCATGCTCGACTACGAAACCGTGGGCAAATGGGCCGAGGCGCAGCGCATTCCGTTCACGCATTTCCGCTCGCTGGTCGAGACCCCCCAGGTGCGCCAGCTCATCGACGCCGAGATCGCCACCGGCAACGCCAAGCTGGCGCAGGTGGCGCAGATCCGCAAGTTCCACATGCTCACCAAGGAACTGGACCACGACGACGGCGAAGTCACCGCCACCATGAAGGTGCGGCGCTCCAGCATCTACAAGACCTACGCCGCCGAGATCGAGGCGCTGTACCGCTGAATTTAAAGGTTTTCAGGGCTCCAGCGCTTTACCAGCAAGCGCTGGCAGCTCTTGTTTCAGGAGCAAATATGACCGCGACCACGCCACCGCCCCTGCTGCTGGAGCGCAACGGCGCCATCGCCACGCTGCGTTTCAACCGCCCCGGCGCGCTCAACGCCATCGACGTGCCCATGGCCACCGCCTTGCGCGACGCCGTGCGCTCCTTGGCCCAGGACGACAGCGTGCGCTGCGTGGTGCTGTGCGGCGCGGGCAAGGGCTTCATGGCCGGGGGCGACCTGGCCACGCTGCGTGCCGACCCCGTGCAGGGCGCCAAGGACTTGCTGGAACCGCTCAACGAGGCCGTGGCGCTGCTGGCGCAACTGAACGCCCCCGTCATCGCCCAGGTGCACGGCGTGGCCGCCGGCGCAGGCCTCTCGCTCATGCTGCAGGCCGACTTCGTGCTGGCCGCCGAGGGTACGCGCTTCAACCTGGCCTACATCAACCTCGGCACCAGTTGCGATGTGGGCGCCTCGTGGGCCCTGCCGCGCCTGGTGGGACTGCGCCGCGCGCTGGAGATTGCAATGCTCGGCGACACCTACACCGCCCAGGACGCCGAGCGCCTGGGCCTGGTCAACCGCGTGGTGCCCGCCGCCGAACTCGATGCCGCCGTGCAGGCACTGGCCCAGCGCCTGGCTGGCGGCCCCACCCTGGCCTACGGCCACATGCGCCGCCTGATGCGCAACGCTTTCGACCACGACCTGCCTGCGCAACTGGCCGCCGAGGCCGAGGCCTTCGTGGCCTGTGCGCGCAGTGCCGACCTGCCCGAGGGTATCGAGGCCTTTCACGCCAAGCGCCCCGCCGCTTTCCAGGGCCGTTGAATCTTTTTCTTTCTTTTGGAGCCTTCCCCATGACCCACCGTGACGTCTTCGTCGTCAGCACCGCCCGCACCGCCATCGGCACCTTCGGCGGCACCCTGAAGGACGTGCCCAACACCCAGCTCGCCACCACCGCCGTCAAGGCCGCCATTGCCCGCTCGGGCCTGGCGCCCGACGCCGTGGGCCATGTGGTCATGGGCAACGTGATCCCCACCGACACCAAGGACGCATACCTCTCCCGCGTGGCAGCCATCGACGCGGGCTGCCCCATCGAGACACCCGCCTTCAACGTCAACCGCCTGTGCGGCTCGGGCCTGCAGGCCATCATTTCGGCCGCGCAGGCCATTGGCTATGGCGACTGCGACGTGGCTGTGGGCGGCGGGTCCGAGTCCATGAGCCGGGGCCCCTACTTCGATACCGCCGCGCGCTACGGCGCGCGCATGGGCGACGCCAAGAGCATCGACTACATGCTCGGCATCCTGCACGACCCCTGGCAGAAGATGCACATGGGCATCACCGCCGAGAACGTGGCCGAGCGCTACAAAATCTCCCGCGCCATGCAGGACGAACTGGCCCTGGCCAGCCAGCAGCGCGCCGCCGCCGCCATCGCCGCCGGTTACTTCAAGGACCAGATCGTTCCGGTTGAAATCCAGACCCGCAAGGGCACCGTGCTGTTCCAGGAAGACGAGCATGTGCGCGCCTCCACCACGCTCGACGTGCTGGCCGGCATGAAACCCGCATTCAAGAAAGACGGCGGCACGGTGACCGCCGGCAATGCCTCGGGCATCAACGACGGCGCCAGCGCCGTGGTGCTGGTGGCGGGCGACCGCATCAGCGCCCTGGGCGTGAAGCCCCTGGCCCGCCTCGTGGGCTACGCGCACGCCGGCGTGGAGCCAGCCTACATGGGCATCGGCCCCGTGCCCGCCACGCAGAAGGTGCTGCAGCGCACCGGGTTGAAGGTGCAGGACATGGACGTGATCGAAGCCAACGAAGCCTTCGCCGCCCAGGCCTGCGCCGTGGTGCAGGAGCTGGGCCTGGACCCGGCCAAGGTCAACCCCAACGGCTCGGGCATCTCGCTCGGCCACCCCGTAGGCGCCACCGGCGCCATCATCACCACCAAGGCGATTGCCGAGCTGCACCGCACGGGCGGGCGCTACGCGCTGGTGACGATGTGCATTGGCGGCGGCCAAGGGATTGCCGCCATCTTTGAAAGGGTTTGAGTCATTTTGGCCTCCAGCGCTTGATGGTCAAGCGCTGACAGCTCTACTTTCAATAGCACCATGCTTCCCAACACCTTTCTCACGGCCGACGAAAAAGCCGAGCTGCAGCTCTTCACCGAGTCGCTCGAGCGCTTCTGCGACGCCGAGATCGAACCCCATTACCGCACCTGGGAAAAGGCCGGCCGCGTGCCGCGCGAATTGCTGCGCAAGATGGGCGAGAACGGCTACCTGTGCGCCGACGTGCCCGATGCCTATGGCGGCCCGGGCGCCAGCGTGCCGTTTTCGTTTGCCGTGGTGGAGGTGCTCTCGCGCCGGGGCTACGGCGGCTTTGTCGGCGGGCTGCAGGTGCACAACGACATCATCCCGCCCTACCTGCTGCACTGCGGCACCGAGGCGCAGCGCCAGTACTGGCTGCCGCGCATGGCCAGCGGCGAGGCCATCGCCGCCATCGGCATGACCGAGCCCGGCGCGGGCAGCGACCTGAAAGCCATCCGCACCACCGCGCGACGGGTGAGTGACAGCGACGGCGACCACTACGTCATCAACGGCAGCAAGATCTTCATCAGCAACGGCCAGAACTGCGACCTGCTGGTGCTGGCGGCCAAGACCGACCCGGCCCTGGGTGCCAAGGGCGTGAGCCTGTTCCTCGTCGATGCAGCCACGCCCGGCTTCACGCGCGGTCAGAACCTGGAAAAAATCGGCCAGCACGCGGGCGACACCTCCGAGCTGTACTTCAACGACATGCGCGTGCCGGCAGACGCCCTGCTCGGCGGCGTGGAAGGCCAGGGCTTCGTGCAGATGATGCGCGAGCTGCCGCGCGAGCGCCTCATCATCGGCGTGCAGGCGGTACACGGCGCCAAGGGCGCGCTCGATGCCACGCTGAAATACGTGCAGGAGCGCCAGGCCTTCGGCCAGCCCATCGGCCAGTTCCAGAACACGCGCTTCACGCTGGCGCAGTGCGCCAGCGACATCGCCGCCGCCGAGGCCTTCCTCAACGCCAGCGTGGCCGCCTACCAGCAAGGCATGCTCACGCCCGAGGCGGTGAGCGCGCTCAAGCTGCACACCACCGAGCTGTTCAGCCGCGTGGCCGATGCCTGCCTGCAGCTTTTTGGCGGCTACGGCTACATGGCCGAATACCCGATCTCGCGCTTCTGGACCGACGCGCGCGTGCTGCGCATTTATGGCGGCACGTCGGAGATCATGAAAGAGCTGGTGGCGCGCTCGCTGCTGGGGCGGTGAGGCGCCGGGCCCGAGGGCCCCCATGTTCCATGCACTTTTGTTGGCCGGGCAGAGAAACAACCCGTGGCCTGGGCCACCCATGCGCCACCCATCATTGATTGCACCACCAGAACAGTGAGTTCATCCATCGCCTGTTTATCCATGGTTCACCGCCATTTAAAGTTCAGTCCATGGTTGAAACACTGCGCCCGAGACCTCGCCACCACGCCCGCCCGCCGAAGACTTGGTCTTGCGCGCGCGTCTACGTCTGTGTCAGCTCCACGAGGTCAACCAATGCGGCCGCACCCAGGCCCCTGCGGGAGCCGCCGCCGTGATCACGGTCCGCCCATCCTCCGAGCGGGGCCGCTCCTCCACAGGCTGGCTGCACAGCGCTCACAGCTTTTCGTTTGGCGCCTACTTTGACCTGCGCCACCAGGGCCATGGCAACCTGCTGGTACTCAACGACGACACCATGGCGCCCGGCAAGGGCTTTGGCACGCATGGGCACCGCGACATGGAGATCGTGAGCTATGTACTCGATGGCGCGCTGGCCCACCAGGACAATCTGCCAACGCACCAGCGCCAGCCTGTAGGCCCGGCAGGCGCTGAGCCCGACAGTGACAAGCGCGACGCGCCTGCTACCGGCATCCTGCGGCCCGGCGATGTGCAGCGCATGAGCGCGGGCTGGGGCGTACAGCACAGCGAGTTCAATGCACTGCCAGACCAGGACACACACTTCCTGCAGATCTGGATCAAGCCGCTGTTCACCGGCATCCGCCCCAGCTACGAGCAAAAACATTTTGCTGCGGCCGACCGCCGCGGGCGTCTGGTGCGCATTGCGTCGCGCAAGGGGCTGGAGGGCTCAGTCAGCATGAATGCCGATGCCAACGTCTGGGCCGGCCTGTTCGATGGCACCGAGGAGGCTGCCACCCACACGCTCCACCCCGAGCGTCTGGCCTACGTGCACCTGGCCCGGGGCACGCTCAAGGTCAACGGGGTGCCGCTGGCGGGCGGCGATGGCGCCTTGCTGGAGGCGGAGTCCGCATTGACCCTCCACGACGGGTTGCAAGCCGAGGTGCTGGTGTTCGACCTGGCGCCAAAGTAATGACACCAGCGGCGCCATGACATGACCAGCAACCCTTTCGTACACCTGCCCGAGCTGCAAGGCCGGGTGACGCCGCCCCACGCCTCGGGCCTGCGCCTGACCGACGAGGTGCTGGCCGAGTGGGACGCACAGGCCCGCTGCCAGGGACTGCCCGCCCACTGGCGCCTGCCCGACTGCGATGTGGAACGCTCGCGCCACGCAGTGCTGGCCGGTCTGGCAGCGCACGAGGACCTGTGGGTGTTTGCCTATGGCTCACTGGTCTGGAACCCGGGCTTTCATTTTGACGAGGTGCGCAGGGCCAGCCTGCAAGGGTTTGCGCGCCGCTTTGCGCTGAGCACCACCATTGGCCGCGGCACGCCCGATTGCCCCGGCCTGGTGCTCACCCTGCAAAGTGACAACGGGCAGTGCGAGGGCCTGGCGTTTCGCATACCCGCTGCGCTGGTCGAAACCGAATCGCGCCTGCTGTGGCGCCGCGAAATGATCCACGGCAGCTACTGCCCGGTACTGCTGCCACTGCACACCCCCCAGGGCACAGTGCAGGCCGTGGTGCTGACGGCCAACACCGCCCACCCGCACCATTGCGGCGACCTGTCGATGCAAGCGACCGCCGCCATCATTGCGCGTGCCTGCGGCCGCATTGGCAGCAACCGCGAATACCTTGATCAGCTGGTGGCGCAATTCGGTGTGCTGGGCATCGCGGACCCCTATGTGCACACGCTCGCGGGCATGGTCGAAGAAGCCTCCCGCTGAAGCACCCGCCCCAGCGGGTTCCACCCCGCTGTCAGAAAGGTGCTGACTCCGGGTCGGAATCTACCGGCACCTCGAGCGGACCGGTAACCACACCACCGCCCCCCGCCTTGCGCGCGGGCGCGGATGGCGCAGAGGGCGGCGCAGCGCCTGCGGCCACCGCCTGCGCTGCACTGGCCACACCGCTCTCGGCCTCGCCCCCCAGCGCCTCGATCAGGTCGGGAATCAGCTTGACCAGCTCGCCCGTGGCAATGGCCACGTCGGTGTCAAAGCCACCATCATCGGCCTTGGTGCCTTCAAACACGGTGTCGAGAAACGCCACCTTCTTGATCTGAAGCCCCTCGGTGAGCATGAACGACACGCGGTCGTCCCAGGTCAGCGCCAGCTTGGTGGGCAGCTTGCCGGCGTCGATGTGAGCCTGCACTTCCTCAATGTCGAGCGGGTGGCGGGCGTAGCGCACCACGGCCTTTTCTTCGCTGGCACTCTTGAGCTCGCACTCGCGGTCCACCGTGAAGCCCACGGGCGGCTCCTGTTCCTTGAGCCAGTGCGACATCGCGGCCTGCGGGCTGGTCTGGGTGTTGATCAGCGACACCGACAGGCCCGGCAGCGACTCGACGAGCAGCGTCACCACTTCATCCGCACGGCCTTGGGATGAGGTGTCCAGCACCAGCAGGCGCGATGCGGTGTCGATCCACACCCACATCGAGCCCTGCTTGGTGAAGGCCATGGGCAGCAGGTCGAGCTTGGCCTCGTCTTTCAGCTCCCGGCTTTCCTTCTTGCCGGGCTTGCGACCGGTTTCCTGCTCGATGCGCTCGGCCTTTTCCTTCACGCGGCGCGCCAGCACGCTGCCGGGCAGCACTTTGGATTCGACCATGAAGCGCAGGATCCACTGCCCGCCCACCGATTCGGCCAGCGGGCCATGCGCATCACCGCGCGGCGGCACCCAGCCGAGCGACTTTTCCTGCGTGGCACCACATTCCAGAAAGGGCGCCTTGGCCAGGGCCTCTTCCACTTGCGTCAGTTTCACCTGCCATTGCGGCGCAATGCGGTACACGATCATGTTCTTGAACACGGAAAACCTTTTTCGGGGGGTTCGGGAATGGGAGAAAGCGTGGGGCACCTGCAGCCTGCAGACGCCAGCCCGCCATTGTCGGTGGTCCGCTCCAACCGCCCAGCCACACGACAGGCTTGATGGCGGTCAAGAGAACCCATTCACTACTATTTTGATAGCTGTTAGCGCTTATTCATCATGCGCTAACGGCCATTTTCATTCTAAAAATGGCTGGCCTGGCAACCAAGTTCTTGTCACAACTTTACACAGCCTCATCCCGCATGCACCGCGGCGATACATGCGGGGCAGACACTGAACCCCAATCGCCGGAACCACCGTTCCAGCGAGTTGACTGTTCAACCCCTGTGAAAGGACTCACACCATGGCTTTCCATCTTCCACGCCGTTTCGCCGCCACCGCTGTTCTGGCGGCTCTCGCCCTGCCCGTACTGGCGCAGCAACCACCCGCCATGACCACCGCCCCCACTGCCCCCACGGCAGGTGCCGCCGCCCAGGACGGCCGCCACCACCACGCTGGTGAACGCCACCATGGCCACAAGGCCGGTGGCCAACACCACGGCAACCGCGCCGAACATCGCGCTGAGTACCGCGCCAAGCACCTGGCGGCCCTCAAGAGCGACCTGAAGCTGACCGCCGCGCAGGAACCCGCCTGGACGGCCTTCACCGCATCCATGCAGCCCGGCGAGCGCGCCGCCCGACTGGACCGCTCGGGCATGGAGCAGCTCACCACCCCCGAGCGCATCGACCGCATGCGGGCCCTGCGCGCGCAGCGCGCGGCTGAAGCCGACCACCGGGGCGAGGCCACCAAGACCTTCTACGCGGCCCTGACGCCCGAGCAGCAAAAAACCTTTGACGCCAAGTCCCACCGGGGGCACCGCATGGCGGGCATGGCTGGCATGAAGGGCGGTGAAGGCCGTCACGGCCACGGAGCCCACCACGGTGGCATGGGTGGCGGCATGCGCGGTGGCGACGGCAAGCCCGCCGCACCGGCCCAGTAACACCGCGGCAGCGGCACGGCCCTCCACCCACCCGGCGTTCTGCCCCGAACGCCGGGTTTTTTTGCGCCTGTGTTCCGTACATGGGTAGGCCATCAGGGCGGCATCTGTGGAAAACGCTGTGGAGAGAAGTGGCACAACCTCGCAGTTATCCACACAAAACCGCACGCGCCCGAAGTTGTTGTCTGCGGGCCCCGTGCTTTGTGCATGCCGCCCCACATACTTTGCGGCAACGCAAGCCCTTGTCAGGATTGGAGAAAAGCGCCTTGTCCACACCCATGCGCCTGCTCTACTACTACTGTTATTTATATATAAAGCTATAGAAGAACAATCGGAACCCCAACCCCGCCCGGGCCCTGCCGGGGTGATACGCGCCACTGGCTGCGCCTGGTTCACGGGATTCCCAAGCCTGAGCGGACGAAACGCCAGCCCGCCCGGTTGGCCGCCCGGATGGATTGCGGGCCGTGCGAAGTGAAGCCGCTTTCTGGCCCGACCGCCGTCCACGCCGCGCATGCCACGTCTTTTTACTATGAAATAAATAGCTGCTTGCGCTTATCCATCAAGCGCTGGAGCCTCTTTTTGATGAAATTCCCGCGCACCCCACCGCCAGTGCACAAGACTGGGGACAGTTCTGGCACAACCCGGGGGTTATCCACACCATGGAGAGGTTTGCAGGTTTTATCCCCGGCGCGACGACAGCGGCAGCGGGGGCGGGTGCACAGGGTTGGGCCGCACCCAAGTAGGCGCCAGCGTTCAGGAAAACGCACTTGTCCACACCCAGGGCCTGCCTCTACTACTACGACTATGTATTTATAGAGACATTAAGAAGAAGACAAAGGAGAAACCTCCGCGACGCCCGTGACCCTGGCCGGTCGCGGCGACCGCGCGAAAAAAAAGCAGCCGTAATAGCTGCTCTGGGGCCGGTCGGCCGGTTGGGCGGGGGGGCCTACGCCGCCGGCGCGTGCAGGAAGGCGTCCAGAAGGTCCACCGACAGGGGGCGGCTGACCAGGTAGCCCTGGTAGAGCTGGCAGCCTGCGCGGGCCAGCAGCTCGCGCTGCTCGGGCGTTTCCACGCCTTCGGCGATCACCTCCAGGCCCAGGCTGCGCGACAGGCCGATGATGGTATCCACAATGGCCGCGTCGTTCGGGTCGGTCAGCAGGTCGCGCACAAAGCTCTGGTCGATCTTGAGCTGGTCGAGCGGCATGCGCTTGAGGTAGCTCAGCGACGAATAGCCGGTGCCAAAGTCGTCCAGCGAGAACCCCACGCCGTGCGAGCGCAGCGCGGCCATGGTGGCGATGGTGGTTTCCATGTCTTCCACCAGCACGCTTTCGGTGAGTTCCAGCTTGAGCAGCGACGACGGCGCGCCGGTGATGGCCAGCACCCGGGCCACGTCGTCCACAAAACTGGCGTGCCGGAACTGGCGCGAGCTCACGTTCACGGCCATGGTCAGGTGCGAAAGCGCCGGGTCGTCCTGCCAGCTGGCCAGCAGCTTGCAGGCGGTGTGCAGCACCCAGCGGCCCAGCGGCAGGATGAGCCCGGTTTCCTCGGCCAGCGGGATGAACTGCGCAGGCGCCACCATGCCGCGCTGGGGGTGCGCCCAGCGCACCAGCGCCTCCACCCCCACGCAGCGGCCCGACTGGTGCATCTGTGGCTGAAAGTGCAGCAAAAATTCCTCTTGCGCCAGCGCCGCCCGCAGGTCGGTTTCCAGGCCTGCCCGGGCCGTTACCACGGCCTGCATGTCGGGGTCAAAAAAGCGCAGCGTGTTGCGCCCTGCCGTCTTGGCCTGGTACATGGCCAGGTCGGCCTGCTTGAGCAGCTCGCCCACCGTGGTCTGCTCGCCCGTGAAGGGCGCGATGCCGATGCTGGGCGTGCTGCGGTACTGGTAGCCTGCCAGCGCGTACGGCACGGCCAGCATGGACAGGATCTTCTCGCCCACGCCACGCGCGTGCAGGGCCAGCTCGTGTGGCCTGGGGCTGAGCTCTTCCAGCATCACCACGAATTCGTCGCCGCCCAGGCGGGCCACGGTGTCCACGCTGCGCACACAGGTGTTCAGCCGCTGCGCCACCTGCTGCAGCAGCAGGTCGCCCTGGTCGTGGCCCAGGGTGTCGTTGAGGGTCTTGAAGTTGTCAAGGTCAATGAACAGCAGCGCGCCGCCCTGCTGACGCCGCTGGGCATTGGCCAGCGCGTGGCCCATGCGGTCCATCAGCAGCATGCGGTTGGGCAGGCCGGTGAGGGCGTCGTAGAACGCCAGGCGCTGGATCTCGCGCTCATTGGCCTTGCGCTGGCGGATGTCGGTGTTGATGGCCAGGATGGATTGCGGCTGGCCATCGTCGCCCCGCACCAGCGTCCAGCGGCCTTCCACCTCGATGGGGCTGCCATCCCGGTGGTGCTGGACGATCTCGCCGGTCCACTCGCCGTGGTCCATCACGGCCTGCGTGGCGTGGCGGAAGTGGGTGGGGTCGTCGTACAGCAGTGTTTCGATCGACTGGCCCAGCGCCTGCAGCTGCGTCCAGCCATACAGGCGCTCGGCGCTCTTGTTCCAGTAGATGATGTGGTGCTGCAGGTCGCGCACCAGGATGGCATCCTGCGCCTTGTCCAGCAGCGAGGCCTGGTGGCGGATGCGCGCGTCGGCCAGCTGCCGGTCGATTTCTGCAGACGCCCGCGCCGCAAAGATCTGCAGGGTGGAGGTGATGAAGTCCGTCTCTGCCAGTGCCTGGCGGAACAGCACGAAGACAATGCCCACCACCTCGCCATCGCCATTGCAAAGCTGCTGCCCGGCATAGGCCTGGGCACCCACCTCACGCAGCACGGGGGCATCGGGGTAGCGCTGCTGCACCTTGTCGGCCACCACGTACTCGCGTTGCGACATCAGCAACAGGCTGGGAGTGCCTTCCAGGCTGTATTCGCTGTTGGGCAGCATGTGCCCGTCCAGCACCGCTGCCAGCGTGGCCACGCGGGGGGGCTTGCCGGGCGCATCGGGCAGCAGGCGCACCACGCAGCCGCCCTGGGCGCCCAGCGCATCGGCCATGTTGCGCACCAGCTGCACAAAAAATTCGGTGCCCGTGCTGGCTGACACTGCCGCCGCCACCTTGAGCACCGACGCCTGCAGGCGCTGCTGCGCCTTGTGCGCACGCAGGCTGGTGATGCGAAAGGCCAGGTCGTTGGCGAGCTCCTGCAGCAGTGCGGCCTCGTCGGCGCTGATCTGCAGAATCTCCGGGGCATAGAGGTACAGCAGGCCAAAGGTGCGGTCGCGACCGCCGTCGCGGTCCTGCAGCGGCAGGCAGATGACGCCGTGAAAGCCGTGGTCGAGCATGCGGCCGGTCCAGTCGGCGAAATTGCCCTCGGTGCGGATGTCCTGCACGATCACGGGCTTGCCCGTGCGCACGGCCACCCCTGCCGGCCCCCGGCCATACGGGTCGTTGGCCGACCAGGACAGCTGCAGTTGCTCCAGATAGCCCTGGTTGTGGCCCGCGTGGGCCACGGGGGCAATGGTTTTGCGCTCGTCGTCCAGCGCAAAACCCACCCAGCCCATGCGGTAGCCGCCAATGTCCACGGCAATCTGGCAGATGGCCTGCAGCAGTGCGGTTTCGGAGGTGGCCCGCACCAGGGTTTCGTTGCAGGCACTGAGCAGGCGCTGGGCGCGGCCCATGCGGGCGAGCTCGCGCTCGGTGCGCAGGCGTTCGGTGACATCGGTGGCCAGCACCTGGCGGGCGGGCCGGCCATCGAAGCTGATGCCGCCCGCCGTGATCTCCACGTCCATGAACGTGCCGTCTTTCTTGAGGTGGCGACTGACAACGGGCTTCCTGCGCTGGTCGATCGGAATGGCTTCGATGGCAGATTTCATGGCCTCGCGCCGTTCTGCGGGCCATAGGTCCGTCATCTGCATGTTGAGTAGCTCGGCCTCGGTGTAGCCGTAGTGCGTTTCCATCGACTGGTTCACGGCCAGCAGGCGCAGGGTTTCCTTGTCGTACACCCACATCGGGTGCGGGTGCTCGTCAAACAGCATCCGGTACTGCTGCTCGGACGCCTTGAGCTGGCCGGCCACATGCCGAAGCTGCACCATGGCCCCCAGGGACTCTGTGAGGATCTCCAGATGCGCCACATCGCGCCGCGAAAACGCGTGGGCCTTGTCAGAGGTCACCTTGAGCGAACCGACCACCGCCTCGCCGGCACGCAATGGCACGGCCATCACCGAGCGCACGCCATGGCGGTGGGGCATCGAGGCCATGTCCCAGCCCTCGGCTTCGGTGTCGTTGCACACCACCGTCTGGCCCTGGCTGAGTGCGGGCCACAGCAGGCTCTCGTCCACCGCCAGCAGGTTGCCCACGGGCCGTACATGGTCGCCGGCCGAGGCCTGGGCCACCAGCTGGCGGCCTTCCAGCAGCTCCACCATCGCGCCGCGCGCCTCCGTCTGGCGCAGCACGGTGCTGGCGACCAGCTGCAGCACCTCGGGCAGGGGCATGTCCATGGACGATATGCGCTGCTGCACCTGCAGCAGCTCGGCGTGGTTCTGTGCATCGCGCTGGGCGTCCAGCTCGGCCAACTTCTGGGCACTGATGTCGGTCATGCCGCCCACCATGCGCACGGCCTTGTCGTCGGCATCGCGGATCAGAAAGCCGCGGTCGAGCACCCAGGCGTAGCTGCCATCCTGACGCTGGAAGCGGTATTCGGCCGACCAGTGGTGGGCCGTGCTGTCGATGGCGGCATGAATGCCGTGCAGGGTGTGCTCGGCGTCTTCGGGGTGTAGCCGCAGCGTCCAGGACGTGCTGTCGGGCGGCAGCTGGTCGAGCGGCACGCCAAACAGGTTCTGCATGCCCTCGTTCCACCACATGAGATCGGTCACCAGGTTCCAGTCCCACACGGCATCGGCCGTGGCGCGCGACACCAGGAGAAAGCGCTCTTCGCTCTCGCGCCGCGCCTGCTGCGCCTGGAACTGCGCCGTGATGTCCTGAAACGCCCCCTGCACATGCACGATCTGCCCGTCGGCGTTGTTGCGTGCGGCCTGCCCCGCCGTTCGCACCCAGTAGCACGCGCCCCCGGGCATCATCACCTCGGCTTCCACATCAAACGGCGTGCCCTGGGCCATGCAGGCTTCAAAGGCCTGGCGCATCGTCTCCCGGTGTGGCGGTGTGTAGAGCTGCAGTGCATCGGCCAGGCTGCAGACGCGATGGCTCAGGCCATAGGCGTCGGCAATTTCCTGCGACCAGGTGAGCTGGCGCGTGGCGATATCGACCGTCCAGCCGCCCACGCGCGCAATCTGCCCGGCCACACGCAGTGCCTGCCCCTGCTTGAGCAGCTCGGCATGCATGTGGTCGCGTTCCTGCACCAGCTCGGCCAAGGCACTCTTTTGGCGCCGCAGCTCCAGCTGCACCATGGCCTGGTCGGCCAGGATGCTCAGGCCCTCGATCTGCTCGGCCCCCAGGCTGCGGGGAACGGTGTCGAGCACCGCCAGGGTGCCCACCGCAAAACCTTCGGGGTTGACCAGGGGCACACAGGCATAGAACCGCACGCAGGGCTCGCCCACCACCAGCGGATTGTTGGCAAATACCGGGTGCTGGCTGGCATCGGGCACCACCACCGGCTCGCGGCGGCCATCGAGCGCGTAGGCGCAAAACGCGATGGCACGGTCGGTCTGGGCAAACGGCACGCCGATGGCGGCCTTGAACCACTGGCGTTCGCTGTCCACAAAGTTGACCACCGCCATGGGGCAGTCGCACACCCGTGCGGCCAGTGTGGCCAGCTGGTCGAAGGCTTCTTCGGGCAGGGTGTCGAGAATGCCGTAGGACTGCAGTGCCTGGAGCCGCGCGGCCTCGTGGGAAGCGTGGGCAGGCAGCATCGTCACGCCCGCTCCTGGCCCGTGGGCGTGATGCAGCCCCCCTCCAGCCGCAGGGCGGCCTGCGGGGCGTTGCAAAGGGGCTGGAGCTGTATCAACACAGGGTGGGGTCGGTATAGCGGCACACGCCGAACGGTCAGACACCGGCGCCATGGCGCAGGCGACGGGTGACAACTTGTAAAGCAGCAATGCTACACCGCGTGGGGCCGGCCGTCAGAGTCGCGCAGGCAACCTTCGCGCAGCACCAGGCTTGCTAGCCTGTGCGCCATGCAGATCTCCGAACTTGCCCGCCAGGCCTCGGTGTCCGTTCACGCCCTGCGCCACTATGAGCGGCTGGGGCTGATCCGCCCGCACCGCCGGGCCAACGGCTACCGCGACTATCCCGCCAGCGTCAAGCGCGAGGTGGTGTTCATCGCCATGTCGCGCCAGCTGGGCTTTGCCTTGCCCCAGATTGCACGGCGGCTTGCGGACTACCGCGCGGGCACGCTGGGCATCGACGACATGGTGCGCGCCCTGCAGGAGCGTGCGGACGCGCTGGCCGAGCAGATCCGCCAGCTGCAGGCCCAAAAGCAGGTGGTGCTGGATCACCAGGCGTGGCTGCAGGCGCAACAGCCACGCAAGCGCGAGACTGCCCGCACCTGGCCGCGCGTGCGGCCCAGGGCCACCGTAGAGCCCCCTTCCCCCACCCCACCGCCCGGGAAAACGCCATGACCACCCCTTTGCCATCCCCCTCGCCCACCGCTTCCCTCGCTGCATTGCAGGCCTATGTACAAGCCATGCCCATGGCCCGCACGCTCGGGCTGCGATTTGTCCATGCCGAAGCGGGGAGGGTGGAAGTGGAAATCCCGGTGACGGAGGCCTTCAGCTTTCGGCCCGGCCAACTGCAGGCCACGGCCGTGTTTGCCGTGGCCGACTTTGCGGCGGTGGCGGCAGCGGGCACTGTGCTGCCGCCGGGTTGGACCAACGCCACGGTGGACGCCACCCTGAAACTCGTGGCACCCGCGCGGGGCGCTTGCCTGCGTGCGCGCGGGCGCGTGGTGGATGCGGGGCGGTTGCTCACCGTCTGTGCGGCAGACGTCGTTGCGGTGGACGGGAACGGCCAGGAAACCCTGTGCGCCACGCTCCTGGCGACGGCACGCAATATCGAACCCGCCCCCCAGCGGTAGGCCGCCGCCGCGCAGGTGTCAGCCCCGCGCGCGCCGCGCGCGCACGGCGGCCGCCAGCCCCTCGAGCACCGGCACCGTCTGCGCCATGCTGATGCAGGCGTCGGTCACTGACACGCCATGCTGCAGCGGCCGGCCGGGCTCGATGTCCTGGCGGCCTTCCTGCAGGTGGCTTTCGATCATCAGGCCGGTGATGCGCGCGTCCCCCGCCGCAATCTGCTGCGCCACTTCGCCGGCCACCGTGATCTGGCGCTGGTGCTGCTTGCTGCTGTTGGCGTGGCTCACGTCGATCATCACCTGCCCGCGCAGGCCTGCCGCCTGCAGCATGGCGCAGGCAGCATCTACATCGGCAGCGCTGTAGTTGGGCTGCTTGCCGCCCCGCAGGATCACGTGGCAGTCCTGGTTGCCACGTGTCTCGAAGATCGCAGCCTGGCCCATCTTGGTCATGCCCATGAAGGCGTGCGAAGCCTGGGCCGCCTGGATGGCGTCGGAAGCCACCTTCACGCCGCCATCGGTACCGTTCTTGAAACCCACAGGGCACGACAGGCCGCTGGCCAGCTGGCGGTGGCTCTGGCTCTCGGTGGTGCGCGCGCCAATCGCACCCCAGCTCACCAGGTCGCTGATGAACTGCGGCGAGAGCAGGTCCAAAAATTCCGTGCCCACCGGCAGGCCCGTGGCCAGCACATCCAGCAGCAGCTGGCGCGCCAGCTCCAGCCCCTCGTTGATCGCAAAGCTTCCATCCAGGTGCGGGTCATTGATGTAGCCCTTCCAGCCCACGGTGGTGCGCGGCTTTTCAAAGTACACCCGCATCACGATGAGCAGATCGTCTTGTAGCGCGTCGGCCTGGACTTTCAGCTGGCGCGCGTACTCCATCGCCTGGCCATGGTCGTGGATGGAGCAGGGCCCCACCACCACGATCAGCCGGTCGTCCTGCCCATGCAGGATGCGCGAAATCGCGGCGCGGCTGGATTCGACCAGGGTCAGCGCCGCATCGGGCGTGGGCAGCCATTCCTGCAGCAGCGCCGGCGTGATCAGCGGCCGCACGGCCTTGATGCGCGTGTCATCGATGCGGGTCGTATCGTGGGTGGAAACAGGGTGTGCGGAGCGGTGTGCATGGGTCATGGTGGCCCCGATTGTCGCGGAGGCGCCGTTGTCTGCTGGCCCAGGATGTGGATACACGGTCCGGAACTGGCGCGGCCGAGGCCATAGACGCCGAGCAAGGGCCGCCCCGCAGCGAGGGCGTCGTCCCCCTCCGGGGGAAGGCGCCGAAGGCGACACAGGGGGAGGTTTCTACGGCCTGCGAAACGCCGCGTTCTGCCGGGCCCAGTGGCGCGACTGCAAATGGTCCAGCCGCACCGTGCCACCCGTGGAGGGCGCGTGCACAAAGCGCCCCTCCCCCACATAGATGCCCGCATGGTTGGGCTGGCGGCCGGTGCCAAACACCACCAGGTCCCCCACCCGCAGCTCGCTGCCGTCGATCGGGTATCCCCAGCGGTTGAGCTGCGCCACCGTGCGCGGTGGCGGTGTGCCCACCTGGTTGCGGTACACGTACCCGATTAGCCCGCTGCAATCAAAACCCGATTCGGGCGTGTTGCCGCCATAGCGGTACGGCGTGCCCACCAGGCCCAGTGCATGGATGGCGATGTCGTGCGCCTGCTCGGCAGACAGCGGCGGGCTGGTGCGGATCGGCGCCGGCGGTGACGCGGAAGACGAGGACGAAGAAGCTGAAGGGGCCCGCGACGTGCTGCAGCCGCCCAGCACCAGCAGGGCGGCGGCGCAGGCGGCAAGGCTCAGGCTGTGAAAGGCGCGCATGGGCCGAAGGGTAACGGATGGAATGCCGTGTGGGCGCCCGAACCACCGTCGGCGTGGGGATTTGCGCCGCCAGGGGGCCGGTCAGCGCCTGCGGCGCTTCCCGCGCTGCACGCGCCCGGCCGGTGTGGCCGCTTTGGGCGCCAGCCCCAGCGCGGCGCGTGCCAGCGCATCGGCGGCCCCGTTGCGGTGGCGGGGAACCCATTGCAGGTTCACCTGTGCAAACTGCTGCAGCACGGTGCGCGCCTCGTCAAACAGGGGCGCCAGGCGCGCGATGGGGGCCAGGGTGGGTGCGCCCGCCGGTGGGGCCAGTTGCTCCACCAGCACGCTGCTGTCGCTGAACACCTGCACCGCCGTGGTGGCGGCCGCTGCCTGCCCCTGCAGCCACTGCAGCGCCCGCAGCAGTGCGCGCAGCTCGGCCTCGTTGTTGCAGCCGGTGAAGGTGGTGGCTTCAGAGATCTGGTGCCGTACGGTGCCGTCGGGCCCCACCAGCACCGCGCCCAGCCCCATGCGACCGGGGTTGGGCCAGGCGCTGCCGTCGCAGTGAATCACCCAGGGGCTGGGGAGGCCCGGTGCGGCCGCCCGTGCAGCCGTCACTTGTAGAAGGCTTCCACCTTGCCCTTGAGCTTGATCATCAGCGGGTGGCCCTTGCGGTCCACCGTCTTGCCCGCAGGCACCTTCACCCAGCCTTCGCTGATGCAGTATTCCTCCACATCGGTGCGGTCCTTGCCGTTGAAACGGATGCCGATGTCGTGCTTGAACACCTCGGCCACATGGTGGGGGCTGCGGGGGTCTACCGACAGATGGTCGGGCAGGGGGGGCGGCGTGGTGGAAGTGGTGGCGTCGGTCATGCAGAGGGCGCTTTGTTGGAAAAGCGGGAGTGAAACAAAACAGAAAGCGCGGATTCTCCGGGATTTGTGCCAGCGGCGCGGTGCCATGGCCCTGCCCGTTCCTGCGGCGCCGCCGGAGCACAGCGCGGCAAAATATCAGTAAAAAGTGCCCCTGGCGCTTATCCATCAAGCGATGATAGCTATCAAATTAATAGTAATTGATACGGCACCACCCGGCAGCGCAACGCCCTCACGCCGCGGCGTGCTGCGCAAGCAGCGCGCCCACCTTGGGCCGGGCGCAGCGCTGCAGCGTTTGCAGCAGCGTGTAGCTGGGCTCGGCCACCCGCCAGTGCGTGCGCAGGTCGTGCTGCATGCGCGCCAGCAGCGCGGCCGCCATCTCGGCATCGGCCAGCGCCCGGTGGGCCTGGCCCGTGCGCGGCAGGCCGTGGTAGTCCACCAGCGTGCCCAGCTTGTGGCTGGGCGCCTGCGGGTACAGGCGCCGCGACAGCAGCACCGTGCACGCAAACGGCTGCGGTGCAGTCAGCCCGACCAGCGCGAGCTCGGCCTGCCAGAACTTGCTGTCAAACGCGGCGTTGTGCGCCACCATGGGCGCATCGCCCACAAAGCGCGCGGCGTCCTGCATTACCTGCGCCGCATCGGGCGCGGCGTTCACCATCGCGTTGGTGATGCCGGTGAGCTGGGTGATGAAAGGCGGTATCCACGCGCCGGTCTTCATCAGGCTCTGAAAGCGGTCCACCACCTGCCCTTGTTCCAGCAACACGATGGCCACTTCGGTGGCGCGCGCGCCCTGGCCGGGCGAGATGCCGGTGGTTTCAAAGTCGATGACGGCGATGGGGGGCATGGGGTGCGGTGTGGCAAACGCCAGGAGCGGTAACAGGGCGGCAGTATCGCTGTTGCAACTGTGCGCGGAGAAACTACACCCGGGGAGTCCTCTCGCGGATGACCAGCCCGATCCCGCCCAGAATGGCGACGGTCGCGAGCGTCAGCCGCAGCGTCAGCGGCTCGCCCAGCAGGGCCACGCCGCCCAGGGCCGCCAGCACGGGCACGCTCAGTTGCACCGTGGCGGCCTGCGTGGCACGAAGCTGGGGCAGAGCGGCGTACCACAGCGCGTAGCCCACACCCGATGCCAGCGCACCCGACGCCGCCGCATACGCGAGGCCGGGCGCGTCCCACGCGGTGTGACCCAGCGTGGCGATGCTCAGCAGCAGGGCCAGCGGCGTGGCACGCAGAAAATTGCCCGCCGTGGTGTCGGTGGCATCACCGCCGCTGCGGCCGCGCAGCGAATACACGCCCCAGGCCACGCCCGCCAGCAGCATCAACGCGGCGGCCCCCAGCGGCGGCGCCGACAGGCCCGGCAGCAGCAGCGCCCCGATGCCGGCAAACGCCAGCACCAGGCCCGCCAGGGGCAGCGGGCCCAGCCGCTCGCCGCGGTACAGACCGTGGCCGATCATCGTGGCCTGCACCGCACCAAAGAGCAGCAGCGCACCCGTGGCGGCCGTGAGGCTGACATAGGCAAACGAGAACCCGGCCGCATACACGCACAGCGCCGCCGCAGACGGCCAGTTGCCCGCACGCCACGCCGGCCCGCTTTTACGCCATGCCACCAGCACCGCCAGCGTGGCTGCGCCGGTGGCCAGCCGCACGCTGGTGAACGTGGCCGCATCCATCCCGGTGTGCTGGAGCGCAGCACGGCACAGCAGGGAATTGCCTGCAAACGCCAGCATGGCCAGCACGGTGAGAGTGACGGTTCGAGACAAAGGCATGGCGTGCGGCGCGGTGGTGGGCCCCCGAGCCTAGCAAACGTGGGCGGCCCGCCCGGCGCGCGCATGCCACCACCGGCGGGGCCCGGCGGCTCACTGGCTGGTCAGGCGGTGCGCCAGGAAGAAGCGCAGCATCTCGGCGGTGGCATTCACGGCGGCGGGGTCGGTGTGGCTGCCGCCCGCGTGCCCGCCAGCCCAGGCGTGCCCGGTGTGGTGCAGCAGCCAGTGCTCTGCCACCACGGCGCTTGCAGTGTCGCCAGGCAGCGCATAGACGGTGCGGGTGTATCCGCGCCCATTGGGCGACTGGCCCTTGTGCACGGCTTGCACCGTGTGCGGTGTGCCGCCCTGCGCGGTGGCCAGGGCGGTGAGCTGTGCCTGGATGAGCTGCTCTGCGTTGTGCGCATGCACGGTGGCGTCGGCATCGCCGTGAAACACGATAAGGGGCGGCGGCGGGCTTGCCCCTGCGTTGCCGGTGGAACGGGTGGCAGCACCCGGCCTGGCCCCGCTTTTCATGGCCGACAGCGCGCCCATCACGTTGTGCGCCGCGCCGGCCTGCAGGCCCGAGTGCACGCCCACTGCGGCGAACACATCGGGGTATTCGCGCCCCAGCACAGCGGCCATGGCGCCGCCGGCCGACAGGCCTGCCACGTACACGCGCTGCGCATCTACCGCGTGGCGCGCCATCACGTCACGCACCATGGCCACCAGCAGCGCGGGCTCGCCGCTGCCCCGGTGCTGGTCGCCCGGGCGAAACCAGTTCCAGCAGCCGTTGGGGTTGGCGCTGTGGGGCTGCTCGGGGTACAGCACCAGTGCGTTGACGGGGGCGGCTGCGTCATTCATGCCCGTGCCGGTGGCAAAGTCCACGGGGTTTTGTGTGCAGCCGTGCAGCATCAGCACCAGGGGCAGGGGCGTGTCTGCGGTGGCGCCCGGCGGCACGTACAGGTGGTAGTGGTGCGGGTTGTGCCGTGCACCAGGGTGGGCAAACGCCACACGCGTGAAGCTGCCGGGCGGCTCTGCCACCGGGGGGCCTGCCGCGGGGCGCGGGGCTTGCCGGGGGCTGCGCTCGACCACCACGGCGTCTTCCACATCGGCTGGTGTGCCGGCCCTGCGCCATGTCGAGGCGAGGTTGACCGCGGGCCCGGGCAGCGGGGCTGCGACTGCGGGGGCGTCGGCTCCAAAACTGCCCGTGCCGCCCCCCAGCGTTTGCTGGATGGCCCGCGTTGCGTCGGCCAGCTGGCCGTTGCGCACCAGCCGGGTGGCTTCACCCATCAGGTGCTTGAGGTTGATGTTCCAGTCCATGGGGGTTCCTTGTGGGGTGGGGTGCACAGGCTGCGTGCCGTGGTGCGGTGTGGCGGGGTTCAATGGATGCGCCCCGCCAGCGCTGCCTTGACTTCGGCACTTGCATGAAACGCGCCCAGCACCGTCACGGAGGCGATGGCGGCCTGTGCCAGCGCGGGCGGTACGTCGTCGTCGATGCTGGCCAGGCCCAGAACGCGGATCTCCAGCGCCTGGCCGGCCGCCTGCACCGCCTCTAGCTCGGCGCGGCCAAAGCGCTGCAGCCCCAGCACAAGCATCTTGCGGGCCACCACCTGCCGCACGGCTTCATTCTGGGCCGACAGCTGGTTGCGGATGGCGGTGCGGATAAAGTCGGTGCGGTTGGCGTAAAAGCCTTCGGACACCAGCAGGTCGATATGCCCCAGGTCCACAAAACCGAGGTTGATGGTGACCTTTTCCGACTCGGGCACCTTGCTGCGGGGGGCGATGGGAACGATGTTGCTCATGAAAGAGACTCCATTAAACATCCATATGGATGGTGTATGGATGGCAATTGGATGCCAGGTGGCGGGTTTCAAGACCGCGCCACCAAAGAAAAAAGGAGCCTGCGGCTCCTTGGTTTGGACGTGTCGCTATTAAATCAATAGCTGTCAGCGCATAACAGATAAGCGCTGAAGCCTGTTTTTATAGGTAATCCGGCGACGGGGAGCCTCAAGACAGCGTCAACTCCTTGTGCTCGCCCAGGCTGCGGGGTGTTTCGCCCGTGATGGCGGCCTTGGCCATCTTGAAGAGCTGCACCATCTTGCTTTCGTCCACGTCCCAGTATTCGGCATGGCGGATGCGCACCGCCAGCAGCGCCAGGTCAGGGTCGGTGGGGCCGCCCGGAAACCAGGCCTTGGCCATGGGTGTCCACAACGCCTCCTTCTGGCCCTGGTCGTCCACGGCACGCGCCTGGCCCGAGACCGACACATAGCTGTCGTCGCCGGGGTCGGCATACGACACGTTCACCTCGCCATCGGTCAGCAGGCGTTCATACAGTTCGCCCGACTTGGGGATGAAGAAGTACAGCTCGTTGTGTTCGTCAATCTTGCGGTTTTGCGTGGTGAGCGGGTGCGCGTGCAGCATGCCGGTGGACGTGCGGTGCGTGAGCATGCCAAAGCGGATGTCCTTGATGAGCTTCCACAAGGTGTTCTGTGCGTCGGTTTCGTGATGTTGCATGGGGGGTGTCCTGGGGGAATGGAGGGGTAGCCACCACTGTAGGGCGCCCGCTGCGCGCGCCGCGTCATCCCCCGGCCCGGGTGCGCGTGGGTCCCTGTCCGACACTGCGCAGCCTCACAGGGGCGCGCGTTGCTCCAGCGCAAACGGCGGCAGGCCTTTGAGCAACCGCTGCCCATAGCTGGTGCGCGTCAGCCGCTTGTCGTAGCAGTAGACATGCGCCATGTCTTCTTCGGTTCGGATCGCGCGGCCCACCCATTGCGCCAGGCGGATGGCGGTGGCGGGCACCACGAGTTCGCTGAAGGGGTCGCGCCCCACGGCGCGCAGCCATTCGGCGCGGGCTTCGCCCACGGGGTCGTCGGGCGGGGCGAAGGGCAGCTTGGTGATGAACACCGACTCGCACAGCCGCCCCGGCAAATCCAGCCCCTCGCCAAACGACTGCATGCCAAAGATGACCGAGGGCTCGCCGTTGTCCACCCGCTCGCGGTGGCGTTTGAGCAGCTGCGTGCGCGGCAGCGCGTTCTGCACCAGCACCACGCTGCGCATGGCGGTGGGCAGCGCATCCACCGCCTGGCGCATCTGCTCGCGCGAGGTGAACAGCACCAGCGCGCCGTATTCCACGCGCGCAATGTCGTGCAGCAGCGCGTCCACCATCTCGGTGGTGAACTGCGCGGCGTTCTTGGGGTCGGCGCGGGTTTCGGCGGCAATCAGCGTGCCCTGCGCGGCGTAGTTGAAGGGGCTGGGCACCTCCAGCGTGGTGGTGGCCTCGTCGCCATGAAGGCCCGCCTCGCGCAAAAAGAAGTCAAAGTGCCCGCAACTGGTGAGCGTGGCCGAGGTGAGCACCGCACCGCGCACCGCGCTCCACAGGTGGTTGCGCAGCGTGGTGCCGGGCAGGATGGGGCTGGCGTGCGCCTTGACCACGATGAAGTCGCCATCCACCTCCAGCGTGAACCACTTGGCGGCGGGTACCGCGCCCTCGGGCGCATCCTGCAGCAGCAACTGGGCCGTGGCGTGCAGCTCTTCCAGGCGCGGGGCCAGCATGCCAATTTGTGCATACAGCGTGGACAGGCGCTTGGCCTCGTCGGGCTTGTCGCGCATCTCGGCGCGCAGGGCCTTGCTGATGGCGCGCAGCGCGTCGAGGAATCCATCGGCACTGGCGGCCAGCAGGCCCAGCGGGGCAATGAGCTGCTCGGGCAACTCGCCACGCGGCACCCGCACGCGCGCCGGGCCCCAGGCGCTGGGCTGGCTTTTGAGTTGAACCCCGTACACATCCATCACGATGCGCGCCAGATCCTGCAGCGTCTGCCGCAACTGGGCCGCATGTTTGGGGATGTCGGCAATTTCTTCGACCTCCAGCAGTGCGCCAATGCGCAGGCCCCGGCTGGACAGGCGCTCGATCCAGGTGATGCGCGACAGGTCCATGCTGCACGCAAACTGGTCGAGCGCCGTGGCGGGCAGGTGGTGGGCTTCGTCCAGCACCAGGAAGCAGTTGTCCAGCTCGGGCAGCACGCGCGCGCCCAGCGATGACAGCAGCAAATCGTGGTTGGCCACAATCACCTGCGCACCCACCAGCTCCTTGCGCTTGTCGTAGTAGGTGCACTGGCTGAAGGCGGGGCAGTGCTTGCCGGTGCACGATGCGCCTTCGGCCGCCACAGGGCTCCACACCTCGGGCTCGGGCGGCGTGTCCAGACTGTCGCGGTCGCCGTCCCACGCGCCTTTCGACAAGGTTTGCGCCATGGAGCTGTAGAACTGCATGCACGCCTCGGTTTCGTGCCGGGGGCGCTTGGCGCGGGCGGCGGCTTCCTCTTCGGCAAACAGGTCGTCTTCGCCCTCTTCCTCGGCCTCGCCCGTGCCCGCCAGGCGGTCGAGCTTGAGCTTGCACACATAGCGCCCGCGCCCCTTGGCCAGCGCAAATTTGAAGGGCTGGGGCATCAGCGCCGCCAGCGCGGGCAGGTCCTTGTTGACCAGCTGCTCTTGTAACGCCACGGTGGCCGTGGAGATCAACACCCGCGTACCGCGCGACAGCGCCAGGGCGATGGCGGGCGCGCAGTACGCCAGCGACTTGCCCACGCCCGTGCCCGCCTGGATGACCGCAATGGAGCGCGTGGGCGCGGCCTCGCCGCTTTCTTCATCCACCTTGCCCAGCGTGGCGCTGCTGAACGTGTGCGCCACCTGCTCGGCCATCAGCCGCTGGCCAGCACGGCTGCGAAAACCCTCGGTGGCCGACACCACCGCATCGAAAGATTCAAGGGCCTGCGCGGCCCACACCTGTTGAGACATACAGTAGTGTCGCATGCTCGGCGGGCCGTTGGCTGCAAGGGCTTGGCGTGCCGTCGCCATCACCCGTCGGGCTTTTGGGCTGTGGGCCTACAGGGCTGGGTTGTGCGCGTTTTTACGATTCAACAGATAGCCCGCCAGCACCCGGAGACCCCATGCCCCATACCCCAACCCCTGATCAACCCGCCCCGGCCCCGATCGGCCCGGAACCCTCTGTAGACACCACCAAGCGCCAGGCCCCTGGGCCCAGGACGCAGGGGCCCGTGAAAGCCGGGGAGTCGGCCGCCAAGGAAGAAAAGCCCAAGCTGCCCCACGAGCGGGATGAATCGGTGGACATGACCCACGGCGAACCCGACCCGCAAATCGAGCAGGCCTACCGTGATGTGCAGCGTGGGTTGCAAGACACCGACCGGGGGCCGCCGGCCGACAAGGCGTACCAGAAGCTGAAATAGTAGGTGGTACTCGCCAGGCGATCGTGATTTTGGTCGGGGCTTTCCAGCCCGATAGAACATGTGTCAGCATGGCGGAGCCGACAGGTCTCGCCGCCTTTCAAAGCCGGTGTTGACGGGTAGTGATTCTTTCTCGCTCGTCCATTAATAGATATTGGAACTGCCCAGCGCAATCCAGAGTTCCAATCAGATCAGGCCGCAAAGTCCATGTACAGAACTTGAGTTGATGAATGATGCGGCCTTCTAGGTAGCACGGCGCGAGGTCAAACTCGTCGTGGATCAGGCGACTGCTCACCCCCGCCGCTTTGGAGAAAAAGTCTTGAATTTCGAGGCGTGAAAAATTGACATCCAATCTTCGGCAGGTTTCCGAACCTCCGGAGACAAACTCGAAATCGCCCACCACAACCTTGGGCTGGAACATGAATACAAAGAATCCCAGAACCAATCCCGCCAGTGCTGCCAACGCAGCAAGATAAGCGATCCTCATTTCCAAACGGCGGTAGCCGCCTCTCCTGGATTCTTGTAGGAGACAGCGGGATGGCGGTATACGTCTTTATTTGAAATGGAGAAGTGGGAGTAAAGCTCTCCGGTAAGCCATTGCAATGAATTGTTTTGCTCGGAGGTTACCGACTCATACGTTTTCGCGTCAATGCTCCGGCCGACGATCTCAATACCGATGGAGTCGCCGTTGATGGGATAGCGCTGTGGATACGGCTTGGATCGCTCGTGGGCATCCAGTGCTCTGACATGGTTGGACCAGGACATCGCCTGGATACGAGCCATCGCCACGCTGTCACATGAAGGCTTGTCGATTTCCAGGCATCGGGAACGAATGTGCCGCCCCACGTGTTGGCATCGCATCAGCAAACTTGCGGTCTGATAAACCTGCCCGTTCTTGTCTATCAGAAAATGCGCGCCATGCGGGCTAGTGGCATAGCTGTTGAAGGCTTGTTGGGCGGTCGATGAATCTGTTTGGTGCAGGACCAGCGCTACGACAGAATTCAATGGTCCATGTTCCAGATTGAGATAGCGGCGAACGATGATGCGACCGTCGGTAATGATTCCCTCAGGTGATACTTTAAGCATCCATCGATCGTATTTTCGACCGCAGCCCTTTTTACGATTCGATTGTTAGAGGGACGAAAGCCGTGTCACGATTTGCAATGTTCGGAATGACGATCGGCTAAGTCCGCTCGCGCAGCGCCCGCTCAATGCGATCGCGCCGCACCGTCGTCTTGGGCACCTTGAACGGGAACCAGCTGCGCACGTCTTCCTCCAGCCCGATGCCGTGCATGTAGTTGTAGATAGCCTTCTTGAGCGCGCCGCCCAGTGCGTCGTGGTCCACACCCGTGGGGTCGATGAAGGCCACGTCGTTCTTGGCAAAGTCACCGGGCGGCAGCGGTGCCAGCGTGACGCCGTATTCCTCGGGGTTCTTGCCGACGGGTGAATGCACGGTGCAGGCAAAGCGGTGAAAAAACCCGCTCTGGATGCAGCCGTTGGCGAACAGCTGGCGCACGTATTCGAGCGCGTCCACCGTGTCCTGCACGGTCTGGGTCGGAAAACCGTACATCAGGTACGCATGCACCAGAATGCCCGCGTCGGTGAACGCCCGTGTCACGCGCGCCACCTGGTCCACCGACACGCCTTTTTTCATGAGCTGCAGCAACCGGTCCGACGCGACTTCGAGCCCGCCCGAGATCGCGATGCAGCCACTGTCGGCCATCAGCTCGGCCAGGTCGGGCGTGAAGGTTTTTTCAAACCGCACATTGCCCCACCAGCTGATGCCCGCGTTGCGCGCGATCAGCTCGGTGGCCAGCGCTTTCAGTGCCTTGGGCGGTGCGGCCTCGTCCACGAAATGAAAACCGGTCTGCCCCGTCTCGCGCACGATCTGCTCGATGCGGTCGGCCAGCACGGCGGCGCTGGCGCCCTCGTAGCGGCTGATGTAGTCCAGGCTCACGTCGCAAAAGCTGCACTTCTTCCAGTAGCAGCCATGCGCCACGGTGAGCTTGTTCCAGCGCCCATCGCTCCACAGGCGGTGCATGGGGTTGAGCATGTCCAGGAGCGACAGATAGCGGTCCAGCGGCAGGCCGTCCCAGGTGGGTGTTCCCACCTCGGCAAAGGCGATGTCGGCTTCCATCATGTTGATGTACTGCACCGCGCCATCGTTACCGCGCACGAAGGTGCGCACCAAGCGCTGGCGGCCGCGCTCGCCGCGCAGGTGCTCCAGCAGCGCCAGCAGCGGGCGCTCGCCCGCGTCCAGCGTCACGTAATCAAAGAAGTCGAACACACGCGGGTCGGCCAGTTCGCGCAGCTCGGTGTTCACAAAGCCGCCGCCCAGCACGGTGGCGATGTGCGGGTGCCGCGCCTTGATGGCCTGGGCAATGCGGAACGCCGCGTACACCGAACCGGGGAACGGCACCGAGAGCAGAACCACCGTGGGCTGGTGCTTGGCAATGGCCTCGTGCGTGAGCTGCTCCAGCAGCTCGTCCACCAGCGTGGGTGGTGCGGCCAGGGCATCGGCCAATGGGTCAAACGTGGGCTGGCTGCCCGCGAGCGACTCGGCATAGCGCACAAACTCAAAGCGCTCGTCCACCGCGTCGCGCAGCACATCGGCCAGGTCGTTCAGGTACAGCGTGGCCAGGTGCTTGGCCTTGTCCGTCAGGCCCAGCGCGCCAAAGGCCCAGCCCAGCGGGTCGCCGCCTTCGTCATCCACGTATACATCCAGTGAGGCAAAGCGCGGCCCCTCGGGCAGGTAGTTGCGGCCCACGATGCGGTGCGCCAGCGTGCTGTCGCGGCCTTGCAAAAAGGCAATGGCGGGGCCGATGGTGGCCAGATACCGGTCCTTTTGCGCCGCAAAACTCTGCACGGCGGGGCTCTGCTTTTTAGCGGGCAAAGCGTCCACCTTGGCGGCCACGGCCTTCAGGCCCTCGGGCGATAACAGTTGCAGCACCAGCGCCAGCGCCAGGTCTTCCTGAAAGGCTGTGACACCGCGCGAGCGCAGAAAGCCCGTGAGGTAGGCGGTGGAGGGATACGGCGTGTTTAGCTGCGTCATCGGGGGGATGACGGAGAGGACACGCTGGGCGGGTGAGGCGGGGGCGACGGCAGACATGGTGAAAGCAGGCAATGGGGCGATGCGGTGCCGCCGCAGGGGGATCGTGAAGCGGCCGATTATCCCGGCCTGCGTGCCAATGCGCCCACCACGCGCGCCGCAGCCCGGATTTCGGCGGGGTCATACCCGGCATACCCCAGCAGCCAGCCGCGTCGCGCCGACTGCATGGCATAGCGCGACAGCGGCGCCAGCATCACGCCCGCAGCCAGGGCCTGGCGGCTCAGGGTTTCGTCGTCGGTGCCGGGGGCCACCTCGTGCAGCAGGTGCATGCCCCGGTCGCTGGGTTGCAGTTGCCACGCACCGTTGCTCGCGTCGGCCAGCGTGTCGATCAGCATCTGCTGGCGCGCCTGGTACAGCTCGCGCATCTGCCGCAGGTGGCGCAGCAGGTGGCCTTCGGCAATGAAGCGCGCCAGCACGGCTTGTGCATCGCCGGGCGCGTGCCGGTCGGTGATGGCGCGGGCCATGGCAAAGGCCTCCACCAGCGCGGGCGGCACCACCACAAAACCCAGCCGCAGGCCGGGGTGCAGTGTCTTGCTGAAGGTGCCCACGTACAACACGCGCTCCGAGCCCGGCAGGCTGCACAGTGCGGGCACGCGCTGGGCAGCGCCATCGTTCTTGCCGTACTGGAACTCGCCGTCGTAGTCGTCTTCCACCACCCAGGCGTCGTGCGTGCGCGCCCATTGCAGCAGCGCCTGCCGCCGCGCGAGATGCATGCACACGCCGGTGGGGAACTGGTGCGTGGGTGTGACCACGACCATGCGCGCGCCGGGCCACTGGGCCGCGCCTTGGTCGATCTGCAGGCCCTGCGCATCCAGCGCCACGGGCCGCGCCAGCACGCCGTGGCCCAGCAGGCTGGCGCGGATGCCGGGGTAGCCGGGGTCTTCCACCAGCACCTCATCGCCCACGTCCAGCAGCAGCCGCGCGATCAGGTCGATGCCCTGCTGCGAGCCCGCGCACACCACCACCTGCGCCGCATCGCAGCGGATACCGCGCGACGCCCAGAGCCACTGCGCCACCGCCTGGCGCAGGTCGGGGTCGCCGGCAGGGTCGAGGTACTGCGCGCGGGCGCTGCGCTGGGCAGGGCTGGCCTGGCGCGCGAGGCGGTCCCACAGCGCAAACGGAAAGGTGTCCACCTCGGGCGCGCCAATGCGAAACGCCCGCGCCGCCACATGCGGCGGCCGCCAGCGCGCGGCAGTGTCGGCAATGAGCTGCCCGCGCCGCGACAGCCCGCGCGGCGGCGCCACCAGGCCTTGCAGGGCGGGCAGTGTGGCGGCCACGGCCTGCGACACATAGGTGCCGTCGCCCACGCGGGCCTCCACATACCCCTCGGCCTGCAGGCGCTGCACGGCCCACAGCACGGTGTTGCGCGACACGCCCAGGCTGGCCGCATGCTCGCGCGAGGGCGGCAGCCGCGTGCCTGCGCGCAGGCTGCCCTGCTCGATGGCGTGGCGCAGCTGCGCGTACACCTGCTGGCGCAGCGGGGCTTGGCTTCCGCTGTGGGCATTGGCTCCGGCAAGTGACATGAATTGGCTCCTTCAAACAGCGTGTGCAGCCATAAACTGAAGAACCATTGTAGAAAGACCACCCCCATGGCCCAGCACACCGCCACCATCACCTGGAACCGTGGCGCCGACGACTTTCTGGACAAGCGCTACCACCGCGCCCACACCTGGCAGTTCGATGGCGGCGCCACCGTGGCCGCGTCGTCGTCGCCCCATGTGGTGCCGCTGCCGTATTCCGACGCGGCAGCGGTGGACCCCGAAGAAGCCTATGTCGCGGCCCTGTCGAGCTGCCACATGCTGTGGTTCATGGACTTTGCCAGCCGCGCGGGCTACCGGCTCAACCGCTACACCGACGCGGCCGTGGGCACCATGGCCCAGAACGCAGAGGGCCAGCTGGCAGTCACCCATGTGCAGCTGAGGCCCGTCACGCGCTTTGACGCGGCGCACGCGCCCAGTGCCGCACAACTTGACGACCTGCACCACCGCGCCCACGCGTCGTGCTTTCTGGCCAACTCGGTCAAGACGCAGATCGACTGCGCGCCCGTGCTGGAAGTGGAAGGAGGCTGACATGACCATTGCCAACCGCCAGTTCCAGGTCACCGACCCGGCCGCGCTGCACGGCCTGGTGCAGGCCCAGCCCCTGGCCACCCTCGTGGTGTCGCACGCGGGCACGCTGCATGTGAACCATGTGCCTTTGTTTCTGGACCCCTCGCGCGGCCCATACGGCACGCTGGTGGGCCATGTGGGTCGCGGCAACGGCGTGTGGCCGCTGCTGCCGCAAACCGCGGTGGCGGTGTTTCACGGGCCGCAGGCCTATGTGTCACCGTCGTGGTACCCGTCCAAGGCCCTCGATGGCAAACAGGTGCCCACCTGGAACTACGCCACCGTGCACGCCCACGGCGCCCTGACCGCGTTCGACGACCCCGCGCGCCTGCGCGCAATCCTGCACACCCTGAGCGAGCGGCACGAGGCGCACCGCCCCGACCCCTGGCGCATTGACGATGCGCCGCCCGAGTACATCGACAAGCTGCTGGCCGCCATCATGGGCATCGAGCTGGCGGTGGAGCGCTGGGAGGGCGTCTGGAAGGTGAGCCAGAACCGCACCGCCACCGACCGTGCCGGCGTGGTGCAGGGGCTGATGGCCGAGGGAACACCCGGCGCGGCGGACGTGGCGGCGTTGGTGCGGGCGGTGTGACTATGGGCCGATAATTCAAATTTTATAGCTGCCAGCGCTTGATGGATAAGCGCCAGGGCCTGTTTTGACCACTAATCTAACCCCCCCATCCAATGACCCAACCCGTTCGGGCTGAGCCTGTGGAAGCCGTGTGCCGCGCGTCTACAGGCTCAGCATGAACGGCCGTGGGGTTGACCGACAGCATCACCCCTGCAGCACCTCCACCCGCAGCGCCACCACCGGCCCGGCCACCGCCGGGTGCGCGGCCAGCGCGTGCACGGCCAGGTCCACCGTGGCTTGCGCCACTGCATCCGTCAGCACCAGCACCTGGGGGCCGGTGCCGGGGGGCAAGGCCGTGTCATGCGCCAATGCCACCTGCAGCACCGGCACGTGCTGCCCGGCCAGCCAGGCGCCCACGGCCTCGATCTGCTGGGCGCTGTGCACCGGCACGCGCAGGTAGTGGCGGGTGTGCACCTTTGCGCGGGGCAGCACCGCCAGTTGCCCGTCCACCGCGTGGGGGTGAAAGCCCAGGTGCGGCACGCGCTGGCCCGCGTGGGTGCCATCCAGCCGCGCCACGTCCACCAGGTCGGCAATCACGGCCGATGCCGTCTGCTCGCCGCCCGCGCCCGCGCCGTAGTACATCGTCACGCCCGAGGCATCGCCCTTGACCATCACGGCGTTCATCGAGCCGTTCACATGCGCCAGCAGGTGCGTGGCAGGCACCAGTGCGGGCTGCACGCGCAGCTCTATGCCTTCATCGCCACGCCGCCGTGCCACGCCCAGCAGCTTGATGCGGTAGCCCAGCTGCCCGGCGCAGGTCACGTCCAGGCCCTGCAGCGCGGTGATGCCCTCCACCTGCGCATCGGCAAAGCGCACCGGCATGCCAAACGCATTGGCCGCCAGCAGCGAGATCTTGTGCGCGGCGTCGATGCCTTCGATGTCAAACGTCGGGTCGGCCTCGGCGTAGCCCAGCGCCTGGGCATGGGCCAGCGCTTCGGCAAAGCCCACGCCTTCATCGCGCATCTTGCTCAGGATGAAATTGGTGGTGCCGTTGATGATGCCCGCCACCCACTCGATGCGGTTGGCCGTGAGGCCCTCACGCAGCGCCTTCACGATGGGGATGCTCACCGCCACCGCGCCTTCGTACGCCACGGCCACGCCATGCTGGCGCGCGGCGGCAAAAATCTCGTTGCCGTGCGTGGCCAGCAGCGCCTTGTTGGCCGTGACCACGTGTTTGCCCGCGCGGATGGCGGCCAGCACCCAGTCGCGCGCGGGGCCGGTGCCGCCAGCGGCCTCCACCAGCACATCCACCTCGGGGTGGGTGGCGACCTGCATCGGGTCGTTGGTCAGGGCCACATCCTTGCCCACCACGCCCATGGCGCGGGCCAGGCTGCGGGCGCAGACCACCACCAGCTTGATGCCGCGCCCCGCGCGCCCGGCAATGAGCCCCTGGTTGCGCGCCAGCACGCGGAAGGTGCCTGCGCCCACGGTGCCAATCCCGATCATGCCCACACGCAGGGGGCGCATGGCCGTGGCAGACGGTGGCAGCAATGGGGCTTCAACAAAGGACGGTACGGGATCGCGGACCATGGACTTCTCCGGTTAACGAACAAAACGAACGGACAAACAAAAAACCCAGCTGCCAGAGCTGGGTTTCAGTCAATTCGTCTTGGGGAGAAGAGAGAACGATCACCAGGTGGCTGCCGAAACGGCCACCTGCGCGTGCTCAGGTGGCCGCGGTGGTGATGGTGGTAATCATTCGTGCACCCAGTGCCCGCTGTTCACCATTGGACCGCGTGAGTGCGGGCGGCATCATGCCCATGCCTTGGAAGGCAGCGGCGCGTGCGTTGATGAAGGGGCGGAAGGCGTAAGACATGAAGGGCGCAGTGTAGCGCAGCACCAGGCCCAGCGGCCCAGCGTGTGGGCGGGGCAGACTCTGCTGCGGGCCGTTGGGTATGAATTTCATAGCTGCTCGCGCTTGCTGCATAAGCGCTAGAGGCCAATTTGGCCTGAAATCAGCGCAGCCTGCTCATCCGTTATCCCACCAGGCTGGCAGTCAACGTGATCTCGGGCACTGCAGCCAGTGCCTTTGACAGCGGGCAGTTGGCCTTGGCATCTGCGGCCAGCTTCTGGAAGGCTGCGTCATCCATGCCCGGTACCTTGGCCTTGAGCGTGAGCGCGATGCGGTCGATGACAAACCCATCGCCCTCCTTCGCCAGCCGCACGGCGGCCGTGGTGTCGATGGATTCCGTCCTGAAGCCTGCCTTGTCGGCAGCAAACGAAAACGCCATGGTGAAGCAGGCCGCATGCGCCGCGCCAAGGATCTCTTCGGGGTTGGTGCCCTTGCGGTCGTCGCCAAAGCGGCTGGCAAAGCCATAGGGGTACTTGTCGAGCGCGCCGGTCTCGGTGCTGATCTGGCCCTGGCCGGACTTGCCGGCACCTTCCCAGTGAACGCTGGCTTTCTTTTCAGACATGGGGGGTTCTCCTTCAGATGATGGGGTGGTTGCAGCCAATGGGCATGCGTTGCAGGCCTAAACGGCACCGGTTGCAGTAGCCGCGCTGCACGAAACCGCCATCTCACCACGCCCGCCCCTGCACGGCTGTGGGACAACGCCGCTACCGTGGCACGGGGTTTTGTTGCTGGAGGCTGGCCGACGCCCGCACCATGGCGATGGCATCAAACGGGCACCGCACCGCACACAATGCGCACCCGGTGCAGCCCGGCGCGTCATGCAGCGTGGACCGCTTGGGCCCCCAGGTGTGCGGGCCCAGCACCTGCAGCGACAGCACATGCGGCGGGCACACCGCCACGCACCACCCGCAGCCTGTGCAGCGTTGCGTATCAATGGCAGGCAGGGCCTTGCGGGGTGCGGACATGCCCGGCAGCATAGTACGCACGGGCGGCACATGCGTGCCGCCGCATGCCCGCGAGTTCGTTACAGTCACCGCCACCGATGCCGCACCACCACACCACCCCTCACACTTCGAACACCATCACCAAGCACCTGCTCGTCAGTGGCCATGTGCAGGGCGTGGGCTACCGCTGGTCCATGGTGCAGGCCGCAGCCCGCCTGGGCGTGCAGGGGTGGGTGCGCAACCGCCACGACGGCCGGGTCGAAGCCTGCGCCTGGGGCAGGCCAGACGCCGTGCAGGCACTGATCGACTGGGCGCAGCAGGGGCCGGCCTCGGCGCGGGTGGATGCGGTGGTGGTGGGCAATGTGCCCGATGGCGGCGAGCCGCCCCAGGGCTTTACGCAGCGCGAAACCGCGTAGTGCGAAAGCGCGGTGGCGCTATGCCCGCCTGCGCATGCCCAGTTGCTGCAGCAGCGCCATCGCACCCACAGGTGCGCGCTCCTTCGCGCCGTTGATGAAATACACAAACACATCGCGCGGCCGCTCGCCGCTGGTCCATGCCCGCACGCCTTGCGCCCATTGGGCAATCGCCTCCGGGGTGTAGCCGGTGGGCACATCGGCCTGGCTGCGCATCAGCCGCAGGTAGGCAAAGTCGGCCTGGGCATCCGCAATGGCGGGAAACTTGTCGGAGTCCGTGCACACCGGCACACAGCCGTATCGGCGGGCCAGCGCCACAAACTGCGGCGTGGCAAAACTCGGGTGGCGCACATCCAGCGCATGGCGCAGGCGGCGGCCGTCCACCTCGCGCGGCAGAAGTGCCAGAAAAGCCTCGAAATCCCCGGGCTCAAACACCTTGGTCGGCATGAACTGCCACACGATGGGCCCGAGCTTGTCCTTGAGCTCCGCGATGCCGCTCTCTACAAACCGCGCGATCGAATCGCCCGCCTCCGCCAGCAGCCGCCGGTTCGTCGCAAAACGGCTGGCCTTGAGCGAAAACATGAAGCCGTCGGGCGTCTCGCTGTACCACTTGGCAAACGTGGGCGGCTTGAAGGTGCTGTAGTAGGTGCCGTTGACCTCGATGGCTGTGAGCTGGCGGCTGGCGTAATGCAGCTCGTTGCTGTGCGCAAGGCCTGCGGGGTAGAAGTCGTTGCGCCAGGGCTCGAAGGTCCAGCCGCCAATCCCGACACAGATGCGCGGTTTCCCGGGGCTGCTGCTGCTGCTGCTGCGGGGCTCACTGCTGCTGGCATCGGTGTCCACGGCGTTGTCCTTCACGAGTCCACGGAGCGGCCACTGTAGCAGTGGACCCTTCTGCTTCCACAGCAATGCCGGGCGCTGGCTGCGCCGCAGGGCCTCAGCCGCGGCGTTGCAGATCCCGCGCCCCATAGGCGCAGTAGCCCGGCTTGGGGCTTTTCTTCTGCGGGTGCAGGCGGCAGGTCTCGGGCCGCTTGTCGTACACCGTGCACCGCCGCGTCTTGGGGTCGAGAAAGTTGCAGTCCCCACTGGCCCGCCGCGCCATCGTGAAGACCGCGTTCTTGTGGTTGAAATGGTCGATCAGCCGCGCCTTCTGCAGCCGCCTGGCAATGTGGCGGATTTCTTCATGTTCGGCCTCGAACGGGTCGACCAGCTCCAGCCGCACCAGGTCCGACAGCTGCACCTCCAGCGGCATCGTGCAGCAGTTGGCCGCGCAGGTGTCGCACAGGCCCGCGCGGTAGCGGGACCAGGTGTCGAGGCGGTCGACGTCAACGATGGCGATGGGGGAGCGCATGGGGTGGGATTGTGCCTGCGTGCAATACAGGGTGCTGCACTTGGTAACACTTGGGCCATACTCGCAAAACAGCCAACACCCTGCTGTCCACCCATCCCACCACAAGGTCCGACGAGTGAGCGCATCGCCCAAAAGCCATCTCAGCGAAACCGACATCTGCGACCGTTTCATCACACCCGCACTGGAGCAAGCGGGCTGGACGCTGGAACAGCACATCCTGCGCGAATACACCCTGCGGCCCGGCCGCGTCGTGGTGCGCGGCCAGGCGTCGCACCGCGACAAGGCCTCCATGCTGCGGGCCGACTACGTGCTGTTCCACAAGCCCAACGTGCCGCTGGCCGTGGTGGAGGCCAAGGACGCCAAGCACTCCGTCGGCGCGGGCATGCCCCAGGCCATTCAATATGCCGAGCTATTGGGCGTGCCCTTCAGCTTTGCCAGCAATGGCGATGGCTTTGTGTTCCGCGATGCCACCTTGTCCGATGGCGTGCTGGAGCGCGACCTTACGTTGGACCAATTCCCCACCCCCGCCGAGCTGTGGGCCAAGTACTGCGCCTGGAAGGGCTGGACACCTGCGGTCGAGCACATTGCCGCCACCGACTATGCCCCCAGCAAAACCCCGCGCTACTACCAGTTGGGGGCCATCAACCGCACCGTGGAGGCCATTGCTGCAGGCCAAAACCGCGTGCTGCTCGTCATGGCCACGGGCACGGGCAAAACCTACACTGCGTTCCAGATCATCTGGCGGCTGTGGAAAAGCGGGGCCAAAAAACGCATCCTGTTTTTGGCCGACCGCAACATCCTCATCGACCAGACCATGGTCAACGACTTCCGCCCCTTCAAGGGCGCCATGGCCAAGCTCAGCCTGCATGCCAAGGGCGTGGAGCGGGTGGACGCCCAGGGCCAAGTCACCGTCGAAGACCTTGACCTGGCCGTGAACAAGACCACCAAGGTGGTCGACAAAAGCTACGAGATCTACCTCTCGCTCTACCAGGCCGTCACCGGCACGCAAGAAGAGCGCAACATCTACAAGCAGTTCAGCCCCGACTTTTTCGACCTCATCGTGGTGGACGAATGCCACCGGGGCAGTGCGGCAGAAGACTCCGCCTGGCGCGACATCCTCACCTACTTTGCCAGCGCCACGCAGATCGGCCTCACGGCCACGCCCAAGGAGACGGAAGACGTCTCCAACATCGACTACTTTGGCGAGCCGCTCTACACCTACAGCTTGAAGCAAGGCATTGAAGACGGCTACCTCGCGCCCTACAAGGTGGTGCGCGTGGACCTGGACAAAGACACCTTCGGCTGGCGCCCTACCGAGGGCCAGCGCGACAAGTTCGGCCACCTCATCGAAGACCGCATTTACACCGGCGCCGACATGAACCGCAAGCTCGTCATGGAGCAGCGCGACGCCGTCGTGGCCGCCAAGGTCACCGAATACCTCAAGGCCACCGACCGCTACGCCAAGACCATCGTGTTTTGCGAAGACATCGAACATGCCGAACGCATGCGCAAAGCCCTCAGCAACGCCAATGCCGACCTGTGCGCCAGCCAGCCCAAGTACGTGGTGCAGATCACCGGCGACAACACCGAAGGCAAGCGCGAGCTGGACAACTTCATCGACCCCGAGAAGCCCTACCCGGTGATTGCCGTCACCTCCAAGCTCATGAGCACGGGCGTGGATGCGCAAACCTGCAAGCTCATCGTGCTGGACCAGACCATCAAGTCCATGACGCTGTTCAAGCAGATCATTGGCCGGGGCACCCGCCTGCGCGAAGACTTGGGAAAAAGCTGGTTCACCATCCTCGACTTCAAGCGCGCCACCGAGCTCTTTGCCGACAAAGACTTCGACGGCGAGCCCGTGCAGGTGTACGAACCCCAGCCCGGTGAGCCCATGGCCCCACCCCCGCCCGTGGATTGGCCCCCCACCGCCCAGCCCGGTGATGTGGGCCTTGACGCTTGGCCGCCCACCACCGCAGGCCCTGGCGAGGGTGGCGCAGGCACCGACGAACCCCGCAAATACACCCTGGGCAACAACGTCAGCGTGGCCGTGGCGCGCGAGCGGGTGCAGTACCTCAACGCAGACGGCAAGCTCATCACCGAAAGCCTGCGCGACTACACCCGCATCAACCTGCTCAAAAAGTACGACTCGCTCGACCAGTTTCTGCAAACCTGGCAGCAGGCCGACCGCAAGGCCGCCTTGCTGGCCGAACTGGAGTCCGAAGGGGTTCTGCTGGACGCCCTGGCCGCAGAGGTCGGCAAAGACCTCGACCCGTTCGACCTGCTGCTGCACGTCGCCTACGACCAGCCCCCGCTCACCCGCCGCGAGCGCGCCCAGCGCGTCAAAAAGCGCAACGTCTTCACCCAATACGGCCCCGTGGCCCGCAAGGTGCTCGATGCCCTGCTCGACAAATACGCCGACGAAGGCATCGCCACCATCGAGAGCAACGAAGTCTTCAAACTCCAGCCTTTCACCGACCTGGGCAGCCCCGTAGAGCTGGTGCGCAGCTTTGGCGGCCGCCCGCAATATCTGAGCGCACTGCAGGCGCTGGAGCAAGCGCTGTACGCTACGCACCCGGCCCACTAGCTGTGTGCCGTTGTGTACTGCCAGATACTCCTGTTTTGATAGCTGCTAGCGCTTACCTATCAGGCGCAAGGGCCTGTTTTTGTTCTGAATTTCCACCCCATGTCTAACCTCACCCCCGTCATCAAATCCATCCAAGACATCATGCGCCAGGACTCCGGCGTGGATGGCGACGCCCAGCGCATCAGCCAGCTCACCTGGCTGCTGTTCCTCAAGGTGTTTGACGCGCTGGAAGAGGAACTCGAACTCACCCGCGACGACTACCAAAGCCCCATTGCCGAGCACCTGCGCTGGCGCCATTGGGCGGCCGATGCCGAGGGCATGACCGGCGACGCCTTGCTCGACTTTGTGGACAAGCAACTCTTCCCCGCCCTCAAGGGCCTGAGCGCAGACCCGCAGCGCAACCCGCGCGGCTACGTGGTGCGCGGCGTGTTTGAAGACGCCTACAACTACATGAAAAGCGGCCACCTGCTGCGCCAGGTGGTCAACAAACTCAACGCCATCGACTTCAACCGCCAGGCTGAGCGCCACCAGTTCAACGACCTGTACGAAAAAATCCTGCGCGACCTGCAAAGCGCAGGCAACGCGGGCGAGTTCTACACCCCCCGCGCCGTCACCCAGTTCATGGTGGACATGACCAACCCCCAGCTGGGCGAAAGCGTCATGGACCCGGCCACCGGCACCGGCGGCTTCCTCGTCTGCGCCATCGAGCACCTGCGCAAACAAGTGCACAACGCAGAGCAAGAAGCCGTGCTGCAAAACAGCATTCGCGGCGTGGAGAAGAAGCAGCTGCCGCACATGCTGTGCGTCACCAACCTGCTGCTGCACGGCATCGAAGTGCCCAGCCAGATCGTGCACGACAACACCCTGGCCCGCCCGCTGCGCGACTACACGGCGGCAGACCGCGTCAACGTCATCCTCACCAACCCACCCTTTGGTGGCATTGAAGAGCCGGGCATTGAAGCGGGCTTTCCGGCCGACGTGCGCACCAAGGAAACCGCCGACCTCTTCCTCGTGCTCATCCAGCACCTGCTCAAACCCGGCGGCCGCGCCGCCGTGGTGCTGCCCGATGGCTTTTTGTTTGGCGAAGGCGCCAAGGCCCGCATCAAAGAACAACTGCTGCAGCACTGCAACCTGCACACCATCGTGCGCCTGCCCAACGGCGTGTTTGCGCCCTACACCGGCATCAAGACCAACCTGCTGTTCTTCACCAAAGGCCAGCCCACGCAGCACATCTGGTACTACGAACACCCCTACCCACCGGGCGTGAAGAACTACAACAAGACCAAGCCCATCCGCATCGACGAGTTCGATGCCGAGAAAGCCTGGTGGGGCACTGAGGCCGATGGATTTGCCGCCCGCGTGGAAAACGAACGGGCCTGGAAGGTTGGCATCGACCAGATCAAGGCCGCTGGCTACAACCTGGACCAAAAGAACCCCCACATCGGCGAGCAGCAAAGCCACGACCCCGACGAGCTGCTGGCCGACTACGCCCGCCTGCAGGCCGAAGCCCAGGCCCTGCGTGAGGAGTTGAAGGGCATCCTCGCCCAGTCACTGGCAAAAACAGCCGCTAGCGCTTGAGGAATAAGCGCATGCTGCTATCAAATATGGAGCTAATCGCCACCGCCCCCGGTGGCGTCGCCAAGCTGCGCGAACTCATCCTTACCCTGGCCGTGCAAGGCAAACTGGTGCCGCAAGACCCGGCCGATGAACCGGCGAGCGTGCTGCTGCAGAAGATTCGGGCGGAGAAGGATCGGCTGATCGCCGAGGGCAAGATCAAGCGGGACAAGGCGCTGGCGGAGATTGGGGAAGAGGAAATGCCGTTTGAGTTGCCAGCTGGGTGGGAGTGGGTGCGCATACCCGAGGTGACTCATAACTTAGGGCAAGGGGAGCCAACGGGGGCATTTAGCTATATCGACGTTGCCTCGGTTGATAACCTAAAGGGGTGCGTCGCTTCCGCGATTCAGGTTCTGGAAGCAGCCGATGCGCCTTCGCGTGCGAGAAAGAATGTTGCGCTAGGAACGGTGATTTATTCCACGATACGTCCGTACTTGAAGAACATCGCAGTAATTGAGCGAGATTACTCACCAAGAGCCATTGCGAGCACAGCGTTTGCGGTTATGCATCCGCACTCTGGTGTTGTTCCCCAGTACTTGCTGCATTACTTGCGCAGTCAACCGTTCACGGACTACGTGAATAGCAAAGCTGTTGGCATTGCCTACCCTGCAATTAATGACGCCAATTTTTTCCAGGGTCTTATCGCTTTGCCTCCAGAGGCCGAACAATCCCGCATCGTCGCCCGTGTCGAAGCCCTCATGCGCCTGTGCGATGCGCTGGAGGCCAAGGGCCAGCTGGAGGCCGCGCAACACGCCCAACTGGTCAGCACCCTGCTGGGCACGCTCACCGCCAGCACCACGCCCGAAGAGCTGGCCGACAACTGGCAGCGCGTGGCCCAGCACTTCGACCTGCTGCTGGACCGCCCCGAAGCCATCGATGCCCTGGAGCAAACCCTGCTGCAACTGGCCGTGCGCGGCCTGCTCGCGCCCCAAGACCCCACCGACGAACCCGCCAGCGCCCTGCTGCAAAAAATCCGCGCCGAAAAAGACCGCCTTATCGCCACCGGCCAGATCAAACTCGACAAACCCCTGCCGCCCATCACTGACGAGGAAAAACCGTTTGCGTTGCCGGTGGGGTGGGAGTGGGTGCGCTTGGATGCCGTATTCCGAGTAATTACTGATGGCGATCATTTACCCCCACCCGTTGCAGCCGAAGGGATCGCATTTCTCACGATTGGAAATATCAGTGCTGGCAGGCTTAACTTCGCTGGTTGTAGGTTGGTGCCGAAAGACTACTTTGATGCGCTTGCTGAGTACCGGCGGCCACAAGAAGGCGACATTCTCTATACCGTGGTAGGCGCGAGCTATGGCCGTGCGGTCGTTGTGGACTCCGATAGGGCTTTTTGCGTGCAGCGGCATATCGGAATTTTGAAACCCTCGATCCACATGAGTCTGCAATACCTCAGCTATCTCTTGTCTTCGCAGCTCATTTATACGCAAGCTACCCGAAGCTTGACGGGTACCGCGCAACCTACAGTGGGAATTCGGCCGTTGCGAAACTTTCTTGCTCCGCTGCCGCCCCTCGCCGAGCAATCCCGCATCGACACCCGCGTCACCGCCCTGCGCCGCCTGTGCGCCGACCTGCGCCAGCGCCTGGCCGAACGCCAGTCCGTGCAGGCCCGCCTGGCCGAGGCGCTGGTGGCGTCTGTGGCGTAATCCCCCACCGCCTTGTCTAAAATTACCACCATGGTAAAAATTATGGTCCTTTCGGAGTACAGTCGGGATCCTCCGGAAAATGGGCAGGGGCGCGTCAAGATTGCCAATGGCCCGCTGTATGGGTTGGAACGGGTACATATCCTGGCCCGAGACGAGAGCCGACTGAAGGCCTGGACGGACAAGTGCCGCAAGGATGTGCGCAAGTGGTTTGACGATGACTTGGAGCGCGTGGGCGATTTGATCCTGTCGCTGAAACCGGGGGATTACATCGACTCGGAATGGTGTGAAAACGGCAAAGGTGCCTGGGCGGCCTGTGATGCTTACAGCGTCAACGTGCTGGAGACCGCTCCAGCCACCGGGCGAACTGTTCGGATGGAATATTTTGTGAAGTTTGCAGTGAGCAAGACCGGGGCCCTGGTGCTGATCGTGTCTTGCCACGCTTGAAAGGAGTGCCCCAATGAGCGCACAACAAGAGCTTTGCCCGATCTGCGGTGAAGGCCATGTCACCGCATCGGTGCAGATGGTGGAGTACGAATACAAGGGCCACAAGGCAGAGCTGCCCTCGCACTACCAGCAATGCGACACCTGTACCTCTGACTTTGCAGGCATGGCCGAAAGCAAGCTGAACAAGCGCATCGTGATGGCGTTCCGCAAGCAGGTGGATGGCTTGCTGACGGGTGATGAAATCACTGCACTGCGCAAGCAATACCAACTGACCCAGGCGCAAGCTGCCAAGCTGTTTGGTGGTGGGCCGGTGGCATTCAGCAAGTACGAAAACGACGATGTGGCCCAGTCGGAGGCCATGGACACGCTGCTGCGCCTGGTACGCCGCAGCCCAGCGGCTTTTTGTGCGCTGGTGGAAGAAAAGGGCTTGCAGGCAGAGATTGCGAAGCCCCAGGCGCCGCTGCGCTCCATGAGCAAAGTGGTGTCCATCACTGCGGTGCGCTCCGAAGTAGGCAGCCCCGACCCAAGCTACAACCCCCGCGAGTTCCGCCGCCATTCATTCAGCCATGGAGCCGTGCTATGCCTGCAGTAAACACACCGCGCCCCACGCTGCGCAGCTTCCGTGTGCTGGGGCTGAGCGGCAAAAACAAGGGTGACGCAGCCGGGGCAAAGATGCGCTTGACGGTGCAGCAAGAGATCGAGGTCGGTTTGGCAGTACCCAATACGCCGGAGGCACCGCTGATGGTGGGGGTGGTGATCAAGCTGGACGCCACTGCTACCAATGAGGCAGATGCAAGCGACATCGCGACCTGCGCTGCCGAGTACGAAGCCCGATTCATCTATGCACCGGGCTTGGAAGAGACGGCGGCCAATGCCTTGCTGGATGACCGTGACTACCAATATGCCCTGGTCGCCCAGGCCTTCCCTTTGGCGATGACCCATTTCCGCCGCGAGCTGCAGTCCATGGGGCTGGATGCGCGGGAGCTGCCGCTGGGGTTGCCCTACAACTGAGAGCTTTTATGGCGGACACCAAGCCGAACGAGGCGGGTGTTGAGTTGGTTTTGTTATCTATGCCCGAAGATAACAACAACGTTGGAAGTTAAAAATTCAGTAAAAACAACGACTTGGATAAGTCGTTGTTTTCCTTGGGGCGAATAAACGCCTCAAACGTCAATATTCCCCGCCCGCAGCGCATTCGTCTCAATGAAATCCCGCCGCGGCTCCACCTCATCCCCCATCAGCATCGTGAACACGCGGTCCGCCTCGATCGCGTCGTCGATCTGCACGCGCAGCAGGCGGCGCACGTTGGGGTCCATCGTGGTTTCCCACAGCTGCTCGGGGTTCATTTCGCCCAGGCCCTTGTAGCGCTGGCGGCTGGTGGTGCGTTCGGCTTCGCTGATGAGCCATTTCATGGCCTGGCGGAAGTCGCTGACCTTTTCTTCCTTCTGCTTGTCGCCTTCGCCGCGCATCGCTTTGGCGCCTTCGGCCAGCAGGCCTCGGAAGGTTTCTGCGGCCTCGGCCAGGGCGGCGTAGTCGGCGCCGTGTACAAAATCTTGCGTGATGACGCTGCTCTTGATGTTGCCGTGGTGGCGGCGGCTGATGCGCAGCAGGGGCTTGTCGGTGCGGGCGTCGAACTCGCCAGCCACTTCGGCGGGGGCGCCGGTGGTGTTCAGTTCGCGCAGCTTGGCCTGCAGGGCCACGGCGCTGGCTTCAGCGTCGGCCACGGTGTCGAGCTTGAGGCTCACGCCGTCGGCAATGGCGCGCAGCGCTTCGGCGTCCATGAAGTTGCCCAGGCGGGCGATCACGCTTTCTGCGATCTGGTGCTTGCGGGCCAGTTCGGCCAGGGTGTCGCCGGTCAGCGTTTGCGGGTTGGCGCCGCCGGTGGTCACGCTGGCGTGGTTGAGCGCAATGCGCAGCAGGAAGCCGTCGAGTGCAGGCGCGTCCTTCAGGTACAGCTCTTCCTTGCCGGCCTTCACCTTGTACAGCGGTGGCTGGGCGATGTAGATGTGGCCGCGTTCGACCAGCTCGGGCATCTGGCGGTAGAAGAAGGTGAGCAGCAGGGTGCGGATGTGGGCGCCGTCCACGTCGGCGTCGGTCATGATGATGATGCGGTGGTAGCGCAGCTTGGCCACGTCAAAGTCGTCGCCCCCGGTGGTGCCACCCGCCTTGCCGATGCCGGTGCCCAGGGCCGTGATCAGCGTGAGGATTTCGTTGCTGGTGAGCAGCTTTTCGTAGCGGGCTTTTTCCACGTTCAGGATCTTGCCGCGCAGGGGCAGGATGGCCTGGAACTTGCGGTCGCGGCCCTGCTTGGCGGAGCCACCGGCGGAGTCGCCCTCGACGATGTAGATCTCGCACAGGGCGGGGTCTTTTTCCTGGCAGTCGGCCAGCTTGCCGGGCAGGCCCATGCCGTCGAGCACGCCCTTGCGGCGGGTCATTTCGCGGGCCTTGCGGGCGGCCTCGCGGGCACGGGCGGCTTCCACGATCTTGCCGCAGATGATCTTGGCATCGGCCGGGCGCTCTTGCAGGTAGTCGGTGAGCAGCTTGCCCACGATGTCTTCGACCGGCGCGCGCACTTCGCTCGACACCAGCTTGTCCTTGGTCTGGCTGCTGAACTTGGGCTCGGGCACCTTCACGCTCAGCACGCAGCACAGGCCTTCGCGCATGTCGTCGCCGGTCACTTCGACCTTGGCCTTCTTGGCGAACTCGTTTTCTTCGATGTACTTGTTGATGACGCGGGTCATCGCGGCGCGCAGGCCGGTGAGGTGGGTGCCGCCGTCACGCTGGGGGATGTTGTTGGTGAAGCAGAGCACCTGCTCGCTGTACGCGCTGTTCCACTGCATGGCCACTTCCACGCCAATGTGCGTGCCGGGGATGCCGCCATACGTCTCAGCCGGGCGCTCGCCTGCGGCGTAGAACGATGTGGGGTGCAACACCGTTTTGCCCTTGTTGATGAACTCCACAAAGCCGCGCACACCGCCAGCGCCCGAGAAGTCGTCTTCCTTGCCGCTGCGCTCGTCCTTCAGGCGAATGCGCACGCCGTTGTTCAAAAACGAGAGTTCGCGCAGGCGCTTGGCCAGGATCTCGTAGTGGAAGTCGTTGTTCTCTTTGAAGATCTCGGTGTCGGGCAAAAAGTGCACTTCGGTGCCGCGCTTGTCGGTGTCGCCCAGCACCTGCATGGGCGAGACTTCGACGCCGTTCACCGTTTCAACGATGCGGTTCTGCACGAAGCCCTTGCTGAACTCCAGCACATGCACCTTGCCCTCGCGGCGCACGGTCAGTCGCAGCATCTTGCTGAGCGCGTTGACGCAGCTCACGCCCACGCCGTGCAGGCCGCCCGAAACCTTGTAGCTGTTCTGGTTGAACTTGCCGCCCGCGTGCAGTTCGGTCAGCGCAATCTCGGCGGCCGAGCGCTTGGGCTCGTGCTTGTCGTCCATCTTCACGCCGGTGGGAATGCCGCGGCCGTTGTCGGTGACGCTGATGGAGTTGTCGGTGTGGATGGTGACCACAATGTCGTCGCAATGCCCGGCCAGGGCCTCGTCGATGGAGTTGTCGACCACCTCGAACACCAGGTGGTGCAGGCCGGTGCCGTCGCTGGTATCGCCGATGTACATGCCGGGGCGCTTGCGCACGGCCTCCAGGCCTTCGAGGATGGTGATGGCGCCTTCGCCATAGCCTTCGCTCGCGCCGGCCTGGTTGGTGTCGATCTTGGTGAGGGTGGGCTCAACATGGCCGGAGACGCCGGAGGCTTCGGGCTCGGAAGGGATGTTGTTGTCAACGGTCATGGTGGGCCTTGGGATCCGTGGAAACCGGTGTTTCCGATGTGTCAATATGGGTCAAATTGGGCTTTAGCGCTTATCCAGTAAGCGCTAACAGCTATCAAAATTGTAGTAATCGTGACCAGGCTGTGCAGCAGGGCGGGGGCCGCCTCAGATGCGCATGGGCATCACGACGTACTTGAAGCTGTCGTTGTCGGGGATGGTCAGCAGCGCAGAGCTGTTGCCGTCCGACAGCTCCACCTTCACCATGTCCTGGCCCATGTTGGCCAGGGCGTCGATGAGGTAGGTCACGTTGAAGCCGATCTCGATGGTGTCGCCACCGTAGTCGATGTCGAGCTCGTCCACGGCCTCTTCCTGCTCGGCGTTGTTCGACGCCACGCGCAGGGTGCCGGGCTCCAGGTTCAGGCGCACGCCCTTGAACTTGTCGCTGGTCATGATGGCCGTGCGCTGCAGGCTGGCCAGCAGGGGGGCGCGGCCCAAGGTGATGCTGTTCTTGTGGTTCTTGGGGATCACGCGGTTGTAGTCGGGGAACTTGCCCTCGACCAGCTTGGTGACGAACTCCATGCCGCCAAAGGTGAACTTGGCCTGGTTGTTGGCAAACTGCATCTCGATGTGCGGCTGGTTCTCGCCGCCCGCATCAGACAACAGGCGCTGCAGCTCGATCACGGTCTTGCGCGGCAGTATGACTTCCTGCTTGGGCACTTCCACATCCAGCGTGGCGCTGGCAAAGGCCAGGCGGTGGCCGTCGGTGGCGACCAGGCTCAGGGTCTTGCCCTCGGCCACGAACAGAATGCCGTTGAGGTAATAGCGGATGTCCTGCACCGCCATCGCAAAGCTCACCTGGCCGAGCAGGTCCTTCAGCGTCTTTTGCGGTACGGCGAACACGGGGCCGAAGGCGGCGGACTCCTGCACCAGCGGGAAGTCTTCGGCCGGCAGGCTCTGCAGCGTGAAGCGGCTCTTGCCGCCCTTGAGCACCAGCTTGGATGCCTGCGATTCCAGGCTCACGGTCTGGTCGCCGGGCATGGTGCGCAGGATGTCGATCAGCTTGCGCGCGCCCACCGTGGTGGTGAAGTCGCCAGTGTCGCCGCCGAGTTCGGCCGTGGTGCGGATCTGGATTTCGAGGTCGCTGGTCGTCAGCTGCAGGGCGTTGCCCGTCTTGCGGATCAGCACGTTGGCCAGAATGGGCAGCGTGTGGCGGCGCTCCACGATGCCCGCCACGGACTGCAGAACCGCGAGAACCTTGTCTTGTGTTGCCTTCAGGACGATCATGTCTTCAACCTCTTGTGGTTTTTGGGACGGTGCGTGGACAGCGGCACGGGCCGTGCCTCCCCCTGCTGTATAACCCGCCATTTTGCCCGTTTACCGGGTGGGCTCTTTTCGGGGTCTCTCCCACCGGTTATCAGCCTTTCAGGGTCTGTTCCAGCACATGCAGCTGCTGGTTCAGCTCGGTCAGCTGCTGGCGCTCACCCGAAATCTTGCGCACGGCATGCAAAACGGTCGTATGGTCGCGCCCGCCAAACAATTCTCCGATCTCGGGAAGACTCTTTTGCGTCAGTTCCTTGGCCAGGTACATCGCAATCTGGCGCGGGCGGGCAATGCTGGCCGGGCGCTTCTTGCTGTACATGTCGGCGACCTTGATCTTGTAATAGTCGGCCACCGTCTTCTGGATGTTTTCCACAGAAATCTGCCGGTTCTGGATGGACAGCAGGTCGCGCAGCGCCTCACGGGCCAGTTGGATGGAGATTTCCTTCTGGTTGAAGCGCGAGTACGCGAGGATCTTGCGCAGCGCGCCCTCGAGCTCGCGCACGTTGGAGCGCACGTTCTTGGCCACGAAAAAAGCCACTTCTTCGGGCATCTCGGTGCCTTCGACGCGGGCCTTGTTGATCAGGATGGCCACGCGCATTTCCAGCTCGGGTGGCTCGATGGCCACCGTCAGGCCCGAGTCGAAGCGCGACACCAGCCGCTCGTGGATGTTGGCCAAGCCTTTCGGATACGTGTCCGACGTCATCACGATGTGCGACTTCTTGGCCAGCAGGGCCTCGAAGGCGTTGAAGAATTCTTCCTGCGTGCGGTCCTTGTTGGCAAAGAACTGCACATCGTCGATGAGCAGCAGGTCGAGCGAGTGGTAGCGCTCCTTGAACTCATCGAAGGTGCGGCGCTGATAGGCCTTAACCACATCCGACACGAACTGCTCGGCATGGATGTAGAGAACTTTGGCGTCGGGCTTGTCCTGCAGCAGGCGGTTACCCACCGCGTGCACCAGGTGGGTTTTGCCCAAGCCTACGCCGCCATAGATGAAAAGCGGGTTGTAAAGGTGGCCGGGCATGCCCGCCACATGCATGGCGGCCGAGCGCGCCATGCGATTGGCCGTGCCTTCCACCAGGGTCTCGAAGGTGAGGGCTGCGTTGAGGCGGTTGCGGAAAGCCCCGGCCGAGGCGTCATCGCCATTGCCGGAGGGTGAGTCCGACGGTGGCGCGGCGTTCGACGGCTCAGTCTGCGCGGGGCGCGCGTAAGTGCGCACAACGGATTCCCGCTGAGCAAGCGCTAACTCCAGCGTGACGGGCTGGCCATACAGGCCCTCCAGCAGTGCCGCTATCCGGCCCGCGTACTGCGCGCGGATCCAGTCGAGTTTGAAGCGGTTGCCCACGAGCACCGTGACCTTGGAGAAGTCTTCCGCCACCTGGGCGACCAGGGGCTTGATCCAGGTGTTGAATTGCTGCTCGGGCAGGTCTTGCGCCAGTTGCTCGACGCAGGCTTGCCACAGGCCCTGGCCGGCATCGGAGCCGGGTGACGACAGGGGGCTGCGGGAGGGTTCCTCGGTCATTTCAGGGTGGTTCTTGTTGTGGATAGGAGGAACGGGTCCGGGCGGCGGATTGTAGCTTGTCAGACAGTTATCCACAATTTTTTAAAGGCGCCAGATGTGGGTGCCGGGGCTTTGGAACCGGTGGCAACATCGCCATGCGACCTGCCCCTGGATCAGGGAAACGCAACCTGGAGATAGGCCCAGCGGCCAAAAGGCATTGCCAGCACTGAACAAGCCTGCGATAATTTCGGGTTTCCCTGAATGTGTTCAGGGTGATTTGACCCGGCGCGCCTACATTTGTGCCCCGCAGGTCTGCCGCCAAGGTGCCCTTGCAGGGTGTGTGGTGATGCAGGCGGCAGGGGCTTCAAGCGCAGCGTCCGAAACTGAACCTCAAGGAATAGCATCATGAAACGCACTTACCAACCCTCCAAGACGCGCCGCGCACGTACCCACGGTTTCCTCGTTCGCATGAAGACCCGCGGCGGCCGTGCTGTGATCAACGCACGCCGCGCCAAGGGCCGCAAGCGCCTGGCCGTCTAAGGCCATTCCGGTCTACGGCCTGCTCCCCGATGGCTGCCGGTTTGTGCCGTCAGGTTCCCAACGGGGCGCTTGCATGCAAAGGCTGAAAACCCGTCCCCAGTTCCAGGCAGCCATGGCGGGCGGGACTGTATCCCGCACAGCGCATTTTGCGCTGCACCGTCTGGTGCTGGAAGCGGCTGGCGGCGCCAACGCTGTCAGCCCGGCCAATGCTGCTGCACCCACAGGGCCCGGTTCCTTGCCGACAACGCAAGGGCCGCAGGCCCTGTTTGCCGTGCAGGGCGTCTGGCTGGGTGCCATGGTGCCCAAGCGCTGGGCGCGCCGGGCGGTGACACGCAACACCATCAAGCGGCAGATCTACACCGTGGGTGCCACCTTCGAGGCCCAGTTGCCACGCGCTGCCCATGTGGTGCGCCTTCGCACCGCTTTTGACCGCAAACAGTTTGTCAGCGCAACATCGGACCAGCTCAAGCAGGCGGTTCGCGCAGAGCTGCTGCAGCTGTTTGCCCATGCGGTGCGGCGCCCGGGTGCTACCGCGGCGACGGCCGCACCTGCCGTGCAAACCATGCATGTGATGGCGGCACCATGACGGTGATGCAGCGTCTGCTGATGGGCGTGGTCAAGGGCTACCGGCTGGTACTCAGCCCCTGGCTGGGGTCGTCGTGCCGGTTCGAGCCCACCTGCTCGGTCTATTCATTGCAGGCGCTGGAGCAGCATGGCGCTGCAGCCGGCAGTTATCTCACGGTGCGCAGGCTGGTACGCTGCCACCCCTGGTGCGATGGGGGGCATGACCCGGTCCCGCAAGAACTGCCGCGCGGCATGAGGCTTTTTTCGCGGCTGCAACAATCCTCCACCACCCAACCATCCTCACCAAAGAAGTCTTCATGAACGACATTCGCCGCACCATCCTGTGGGTGATTTTTGGCTTTTCCATGGTTCTGCTGTGGGACAAGTGGCAACTGCACAACGGCAAACAGGCCACGTTTTTCCCCACCACGCCTGCGGTCACCGCGCCAGCCGCTGCCACCGCGGCATCTGGCGCCACCGGTGCCGCCAGTGTCCCCGTCTCCAGTGCTCCGCTGGCGGCGGCCTCGCAGCAGGGCGTATCGGCCGTGCCTGGCCAGCCCGCCCCGGCAGCCGCACCGGCTGCGCGCGAACAGGTGGAAGTGAAAACCGACCTGTACCGCCTGACCTTTGACAGTGAAGGGGGCTCGCTCATCAAGGCCGAGTTGCTGCAGCACATCGACATGGCCGACAAGTCCCGCAACTTCCTGCTGCTGGACGAGAGCGCGCAACGTGTGTACGTGGCGCAGACCGGCCTGATTGGCGGCAGCTTCCCCACGCACAAGACCCTGATGACTGCCGTGCCCGGCCCGCGCGAGTTGCAGGATGGGCAAGACGCGATCACGGTGCGTTTCGAGTCTCCTGAACAGGGCGGGCTGAAGCTGGTCAAGACCTGGACCATCCAGCGTGGCGCGTATGACATCGCGGTCAAGCACGAAGTGGTCAACACCGGCAACGTGGCCGTGTCGCCCCAGCTCTACCTGCAACTGGTGCGTGACGGCAATCCCCCGCCCGGTGAGTCCTCGTTCTATTCCACCTTCACGGGCCCGGCGGTGTTCACCGACGCCAAGAAGTACCAGAAGGTTGATTTCAAGGACATCGAGAACGGCAAGGTCGACATCCCCCGCGATTCGCCCAATGGCTATGTGGCCATGGTGCAGCACTACTTTGCCACCGCCTGGCTGCTGGCAGACGGCACCCAGCGTGAACTGTTCACCCGCAAGGTGGACACCAACCTGTACTCCGTGGGCATGCTCACCTCGCTGGGCAGCATTGAACCGGGCGCCAGCAAAGCCATCGACGCGCGCCTGTTCGCGGGTCCGCAGGTCGAGACGCAGATGGAAAAGCTCTATCCGGGCCTGGAGCTGGTCAAGGACTACGGCTGGCTCACCATCCTGTCCAAGCCGCTGTACTGGTTGCTGGACCAGCTGCACAAGCTGCTGGGCAACTGGGGCTGGTCCATCGTGGGCCTGGTGCTGCTGCTCAAGATTGCGTTCTACTGGCTCAATGCCAAGGCCTACGCCAGCATGGCCAAGATGAAGGCGGTCAATCCCAAGATCATGGAGATGCGCGAGCGCCTGAAGGACAAGCCGCAGCAGATGCAGCAGGAGATGATGCGCATCTACCGCGAGGAGAAGGTCAACCCCATGGGGGGCTGCTTCCCGATCATGATCCAGATCCCCGTGTTCATTGCGCTGTACTGGGTGCTGCTGTCCAGCGTCGAGATGCGCAACGCGCCCTGGATCGGCTGGATCCACGACCTCTCCACGCCCGACCCGTTCTTCATCCTGCCCCTGCTGATGACGCTGTCATCGCTGCTGCAGACCGCGTTGAACCCCGCGCCGCCAGACCCGATGCAGGCCAAGATGATGTGGTTCATGCCGCTGATCTTCAGCGTGATGTTCTTCTTCTTCCCGGCCGGCCTGGTGCTGTACTGGCTGACGAACAACATTTTGTCGATTGCACAGCAGTGGATCATCAACACCCGCATGGGCGTGCCACCGCAATTTAACTTGCCGAAATTTAAGTAACCCCTGAGCGGCTGCGCCGCTTCCCCCTTTCTCTCGCGCTGCGCGCGGGAAGGGGGACGACACCAGCGCGGCGGGGCGGCCCTTGCGCGGTGTCTCGCGCTTGGGCCGCGCCAATTTTTGGCGCTCTATTCCCAAAATCGCCGCACATGCTTGCCCGCCACCAACACCCCATCGTCGCCATTGCCACCGCACCCGGGCGGGGGGCCGTCGGCATCGTGCGCGTGTCAGGGCGCGGGTTGGATGCGCTGATGCAGGCGGTTTGCGGGCGCACCCTCAAGCCCCGCGAAGCCACCTACCTGCCCTTTCGCGATGCCCAGGGCGAAGCCATTGACCAGGGGCTGGCGCTGTTTTTTCCGGGTCCGCACAGCTACACCGGCGAAGACGTGCTGGAGCTGCAGGCCCACGGCGGCGCCGTGGTGCTCCAGCTGCTGCTGGCGCGCTGTCTGGAGGCGGGGGCCGCTGCCGACCCCGCTACCGGCCAGCCCCGCCTGCGGGGCTTGCGTGTCGCCCAGCCGGGGGAGTTCACGGAACGCGCCTTCCTCAACGACAAGATCGACCTGGCCCAGGCCGAGGCCATTGCCGACCTGATCGACGCCTCTACTTCCGCGGCCGCCCGCAGCGCCAGCCGATCACTCAGCGGCGCGTTCTCGGCCGAGATCCATGGCCTGCGCGACGCGCTCATCCACCTGCGCATGCTGGTCGAGGCCACGCTGGATTTTCCCGAAGAAGAAATCGACTTCCTGCGCAAGGCAGATGCGCGCGGACAGCTATCGAATTTGCAGCAAACCCTGGCGGCGGTGATGCAGCGCACGCGCCAGGGCGCGCTGCTGCGCGAGGGCATCAAGGTGGTCATCGCCGGGCAGCCCAACGCCGGCAAGAGTTCGCTGCTCAACGCACTCGCAGGGGCCGAGCTGGCCATCGTCACGCCGATTGCAGGCACCACGCGCGACAAGGTGCAGCAGACCATCCAGATCGAAGGCGTGCCGCTGCACATCATTGACACCGCCGGCCTGCGCGACAGCAGCGACGAGGTGGAGCGCATCGGCATTGCGCGCGCGTGGGACGAGATCGCAGGGGCGGATGCAGTGCTGTTCCTGCACGACCTGGAGCGCATGGATGCTCCTGAATACATAGCTGGTGACGCAGTCATAGCAAGCGCTATGGGCCAAAAAATGCCTCAGAACATCCCCGTGATTGATGTCTGGAACAAGCTCGACAAGGCGCCAGGTGCGACAGCCCCGGCCGTTGAAAGTACCCGGCCCGGCGTGCGCCTGTCCGCCCGCACGGGCGAGGGGCTGGACGCGCTGCGCCGCCTGCTGCTGGACGTGGCGGGCTGGCAGTCGGCGCCCGAAGGCCTGTACACAGCCCGTGCCCGGCATGTGCAGGCCTTGGAGGCCGTGGGCGTACACCTGCAAGAGGCGGCCGACCAGCTGCACGCACAGGGCCCCGCGCTCGACCTGCTGGCCGAAGAGCTGCGCCTGGCGCAGACTGCGTTGAACGCCATCACAGGCGAATTCACCTCCGACGACCTGCTGGGCGTGATCTTTTCCAGCTTCTGCATCGGCAAGTAGGCGGCACCGGCAGCGCGGTGCAGCCCCGGTCGCCGGGCGCCGCCGCCCGCTCGTCGCTAATGTTGTAAACGGACGTAAACAGCGCTTGTGCGCAATCTGTAACAAGGGTAGCTTCGCACACCATGAATGCCTCCACGCCTGTTGTTTCCAAGGTGGACCTGCAAGGTCTGATCGACGCCATCGCACAGGCCAGCGCCGATGACAGCATGACCAATCCGCTGACCCCGGCGCAGTGGGACATCCTGTCGTCCTACCTGCTGCCTGTGGTGCTGCCCGCAGGGCAAATCCTTTTCAGCCAGGGCGCGACCGACCGCACGCTGTACCTCGTCGAAAGCGGCAGCCTCAGCGTGCACTACCAGGATGAAAAGGAGCGGCTGCGGCTGGCCATCGTGGGGCCCGGGTCTGTGGTGGGGGAAGGCGCGTTCTTTTCGCACCGCACGCGCAGCGCCACGGTGCAGGCCAGCGCCCCCTGCAAACTCTGGAGCCTGCCGGCGATCCGTTTTACCGAACTCACCAACCGTCAGCCTGCCATCGCACTGGGCCTGGTGATGGCCGCCGGGGCGGTGCTGGCCAAGCGGCTGGGCAACCGCCGCCGCCGCGTTGCGGCCACCTGACAGGCGACCCGCGCTGATTCGGCCTGCGGGCTTGTTCGGGGTTCGAACGGGTGTACGGCACGTTACACTCGATTCGGATTTTTCCGGCGCCGTCCCGTAGAAAGCAAGCCATGTCCCTGTTCAGTTGGTTCAGCCGCAAACCTGCCCCCCCAAAGCCCCGGCCGCTGGCCGAACCCTCGGGGCTGTTGAACGCCGATGCGACGGTGCCGCTTACGCCCGGCCGCCAGAGCAAGCCGCTGGTGGAGCCCCTGCCCCCCGAACACGCTGCCAATCGCAAGAACGAGCGCATGGAGCGGCGGGAGCTGCTGTACACCGTGGTGCGTGACGCCATGGTGCGTGCAGGGGTGCTGTCGGCCAGCTACAAGTTCAAGGTGCTCTCGCTGGACCAGCGCGGGCGCCAGTTTCTGGTGATGATGGATCTGGCGCGTGAATACGGCGGCGAAACCGTGCGCCTGTCCGAGATCGAGGCCCTGATCGCGCAAACCGCCAAGACCCGCTATGACATTCTGGTGACGGCCGTTTACTGGCGCATCAACGACCACGTGGCGGTGGGCATACCGCAAAAGGGCGTGGCACCCCAGGGCGCTGCCCTGCAGGCTGCGCCATCGCTGCCCCGGCGCCCGGCCCCGGTGGCTGCACCAGCCCCTGCGCCGGTGGTGGCCCCGGCCCGTCCGGCGGCGCCGCTGCCCGCCGCTGCTGCCACTACGCCCGCGCCCGCGGTCGTTCCGGTGCGGCCGCCGCTGGCGCAGCCTGTGGTAGCACCCGCACCCGCAACGCCTGCTGTTGCGCCGCGTCCGGCGCAGCGCTTTGAGCCCATCGAGGCCGATGAAGTGGCGGCATTCAAACGCGCCCTCGCCTCTGCGGCGGGCGGCACCGCTGCCGGTGTTGCGGCGGCCGCCAGGCCGGGCGTACCAGTGCGGTCCGGCCCCATCCTGCCGCCCGCGCAGCCCACGGGTTTTGAAGACACCGAGATGCCCGGTGCCGACGGCCCTTCTCCCGATCTGAGCAGCACCCAGTACGGCGAACTGAACTGAGCCCTGGCGGTACGCAGCACCGGGCGCCGCGGGTGGTGCGTCAGTGCCCCGCGAAATCCACCAGGGTGTACAGCGGCAGGCCGGATTCCCGCAGCCGCGCCGACCCGCCGAGTTCAGGCAGGTCCACAATGGCGGCGCCCTCGGTGACGGTGGCACCCAGTTTCTCCAGGAGCTTGCGGCCGGCCATCATCGTGCCGCCGGTGGCGATGAGGTCGTCGATGAGCAGCACGCGGTCGCCGGGCTTGACGGCGTCGGTGTGCAGCTCCACGGTGGCGCTGCCGTATTCGAGCTCGTAGGTTTCCTCCACGGTCGTGAACGGCAGCTTGCCCTTCTTGCGGATGGGCACGAACCCCACGTTGAGTTCATAGGCCACCACGGCACCCAGGATGAAGCCGCGCGCATCCAGCCCGGCCACCACATCGGGGCGCAATGCCTTGTCCATGTAGCGGTGCACAAACGCGTCGATCAGTACGCGGAACACCTTCGGGTCCTGCAGCAGCGGCGTGATGTCACGGAACTGCACGCCGGGCGCGGGCCAGTCGGGCACTGTGCGGATGTGCTGGCGGAGGTATTCGTTGACGCTGAGTGGCTGCATGGTCGGGGAAGGGTGTTGGGGCCGGGCAAAGGCACGGCGCCGAAAGCGGAGTGCGGCGCAAAGTGTATCCAGTAGGCGCCTTCGGCCCTTGGCCGCGGGGCCGCGGGGTGCGGTCGAAACCCGCATAATGTTTCAGCGCTGTTACTTTCGGGCTGACAGCACCCTCGATCACCCCACGCCGGTCGGCCATGCCCATCTCCATCCTGCTGATCGAAAGCGATCCCCTTCACGCGCAGGCCGTGGTCGACGCGCTGGCGGACCCCTGGTCGGGCTGGCGGGTGGAGGTGGCCGCATCGCTGCGGGAGGCGGGCGAATACCTGGACCGCAACGGGGGCAGCCCGCCCGATATCGTGCTGGCGGCGCAGCGCACGGTGGACGGGTCGGCCTTTGACCTGTTGCGCATGCTCGACGGCGTGCCGGCCATGATCATCGTGCGCTCGGGTGCCGAAACCCACGCCGCACAGGCCATGCGCTACGGCTTCGATGATTTTGCGGTGCAGGACACTGCGCTGGACTACCTGCTCACATTGCCCGCACAGATTGACTCGGTGCTCGAGCGCAGTTCCAGCGCCCGGGCCCGGCGCGCCGCAGAAACCATGCTGGCCCGCCAGCACAGGCTGCTGCAGGCGATCTCGCGGGCCCAGGCCATGTTCATTGCCAGCTCCGGGCCCCGGGCGGCCTTCGAGGCGCTGCTGGACGAACTGATGGCGCTCACCCAAAGCGCGTTCGGCATGGTGGGCCAGGTGCAGCGCGGCGATGACGGGCGCCCGTACCTGCGGGTGCACGCCATCACCGACATCAGCTGGGACGAAGCCTCCCGCGCCCGGTATGCGCAGCACGCAGAGGGTGGCATGGTGTTCGACAACCTCCATTCGCTGGTGGGGGCTGCGCTGGTGACCGGGGAGCCGGTGCTCACCAACGATGCGCGGAGCGACCACCGCAGCGCCGGCACGCCGCGGGGGCATCCGCCGCTGCTCACCTACCTGGGGCTGCCCATTCACGCCGCCGGGGAGCTGGTGGCCATGGTGGGCCTGGCCAACCGGGCCGAGGGCTACTCGGCCGCCGATGTGCAGTTTCTTCAGCCCCTGCTCAACACCGTAGGCCAGCTGGAGATGGCGCGCCGTGCCGAACTGGCGCGCAGCGCCGTGGAAGCCCAGCTCGAGCGCACCAGCGCCCTGCTGGCCGAGAAGACCCGGGCCCTGGAAGGCACGCTCGCCAGCGTCTCGCAGGGCATCACCAATGTGGATGTGGAGGGCCGCATCCGCGTGTACAACCGCCGCTATCTGGAGCTGCTGGACCTGCCCGAGTCGCTCCTGGCCACGCAACCGCGGGTAGAGGACGTGGTGCGCTTTCAGGCCGAGCGCGGGGACTTTGGCCAGGGGTTCGAGCTGATCGAGCCGGGGGCGCGCAACTACGTGGCGTCGGAATACGCGGCCCACGGCGGCAGGCTCACCATGCCGGAAACCTACGTGCGGCGCAACCTGCAGGGCCGCTACATCGAAGTGCGCACCCGCGCGCTGGAGCAAGGCGGGCGCGTTCGCACCTTCACCGATGTGACCGATTACCTCAGCACGCTGGAGGCCCTGCGCCTGAGCGAGTCCCGCTGGCGCAGCCTCACCCAGCTGTCCTCCGACTGGTACTGGGAGCAGGACGCGCAGTTCCGCTTTGTGCGGCTGGACGGCAACCCCCACAACGAAGCCGGCGTGCCCGACGACATGCACTACGGCCGCACGCGCTGGGAGCTGCCCCACACCTTTGTGAGCGAAGCCCAGTGGCGAGAGCACCGCCGGCAGCTGGAGGCGCACGAGGTGTTTCACGATTTCGAGATGCAGCGTCTGGCGGAAGACGGCAGGCCCGTGTGGATCTCCATCAGCGGAGAGCCCATCTTTGATGAGGCCGGCCAGTTCACCGGCTACCGGGGCGTGGCGCGCGACATCACCGAGCGCAAGCTGGCCGAGGCGGAGATCCAGCGCCTCGCGTTCTATGACGAGCTCACGGGCCTGCCCAACCGGCGGCTGCTGATGGACCGGCTCGAACGCGCGGCCAGCGCCTGTGCGCGCGAGGGCAGCCATGGCGCCCTGCTGTTCCTGGATCTCGACAACTTCAAGGACATCAACGACACCATGGGCCACGAGTGGGGTGACCGCCTTTTGGTGCAGGTGGGCATGCGCATCGGGGCCAGCGTGCGCGCCACCGACACCGTGGCCCGCCTGGGCGGCGACGAATTCGTGGTGGTGCTCCAGGGCCTGAACGCCGAACTGCAAGCGGCAGGCGCAGAGGCCGAGGCCGTCGCGCTGAAGATGCTGACCGCATTGAACCAGCCCTACACGGTGCAAAACAGCGAAGTGCACAGCACCCCCAGCATTGGCATTGCGCTGTTTCGCGATGTGCAGCTGCCCGTGCAGGAGCTGCTGCAGCGCGCTGACCTGGCCATGTACCAGGCCAAGGCCAAGGGCCGCAACACGCTGTGCTTTTTTGACCCTGCCATGCAGGCCGCCGTCACGGCCCGATCGGCACTGGAGGGCGACATGCGCCAGGGCCTGCTGCGCAGCGAATTCCTGCTCCACTACCAGCCAGTGGTGGACGAAGCGGGCCAGGTGCTGGGCGCCGAGGCGCTGGTGCGCTGGCACCACCCCCAGCGCGGCATGGTGTCGCCCGGGGATTTCATCCCGCTTGCCGAGCAGACGGGGCTCATCCTGCCCCTGGGCCGCCAGGTGCTCACCCTGGCCTGCCAGCAGCTGGCGCAATGGGCAGCAGCGCCCGCGACGGCGATGTGGAGCCTGGCCGTGAACGTGAGCGCGCAGGAGTTCCGGCAGCCCGACTTTGCCGACGGCGTGCTCAGCGTGCTGCGCGCCGCCGGTGCCGACCCCGCCCGCCTCAAGCTGGAGCTGACCGAAAGCCTGCTGCTGCACGATGTGGAAGACAGCATCCTCAAGATGCAGGCGCTGCGCACCCAGGGCGTCGGTTTCTCGCTGGATGACTTTGGCACGGGTTACTCGTCGCTGAGCTACCTCAAGCGCCTGCCGCTGGACCAGCTCAAGATCGACCAGAGTTTTGTGCGCGACGTGCTCACCGACCCCAACGACGCCACCATCGCCTGCACCATCATCACGCTGGCGCGCAGCCTGGGCCTGGATGTGGTGGCCGAGGGCGTCGAGACCGAAGGCCAGCGCGCGTTCCTGCTGCGCAACGGCTGCCGCCAGTTCCAGGGCTACCTGTTCGGCCGCCCCGGGCCTGCGGAGCTGCTTTGATTTGCTATTAATAATATAGCTGTTGGCGCTTTCTGTATAAGCGCTAGCGCCTGATTTTACTCTGAAATTACCCATGGGCTTCGGACCGATGGCCTGCAGCGCGCCGGGGCATGGCCGGCGCTGTCAGCCGCCCCTTTCGCCGACGGCGGGCATGGGGCATCTACCAGCGGCTAACATCGCAGCGCCCACAAACCGCCCCGCCCCCGGGGCCCAACGGAGACACGCAAAATGTTCAGTCATGTGATGGTCGGTGTGAACGATCTGGAGGCATCCCGCAAGTTTTATGACGCCGTGCTCGGCACGCTGGGCGTGCCGCCCGGGGTGGCCAACAAGAACCGCTACTTCTACCGCGGCCCCACCGGTACCTTTGGCATCACCACCCCGATCAACGGCGAGCCCGCCACCTTCGGCAACGGCGCGACCATCGGTTTTGCCATGCAGTCGACCGAGCAGACCGATGCCTTCCACGCCGCCGGTGTGGCCAACGGCGGCACCACCTGCGAAGACCCCCCGGGCTGGCGCGAAGGCCCCGGCGGCAAGCTGTACCTGGCCTACCTGCGTGACCCGGACGGCAACAAGCTGTGCGCGCTGCACCGCCCGCCCAAGGACGCCGCAGTCAAGTAGGCCCGGGCCGAAAGCCGGCGGACCGCGGCGGGCGATACTCCCGGGCCCGGCGCGGTTCGCGCCGCCGCATCCATGCCAGAGGACACACCCATTGAAATCCGCCAGCGCCACCACTTTTGACGAGGCCTACTACCAGCGCTTTTACTTTGACAAAAAGACCAGCGTGGTGGACCCGGCGCACATGGAGCGCTTGGGCACCTTTGTGTGCAGCTACCTCAAATACCTGCGCGTGCCGGTGAGCCGTGTGCTGGACGTGGGCTGCGGCATCGGGCTGTGGAAGGGCATCGTGGCGCAGCACTTTCCGGGCGCCAGCTACCAGGGCGTGGAGTTCAGCCCCTACCTGTGCGAGCGCTTCGGGTGGCAGCAGGGGTCGGTGGTGGACTACGTGGCCGATGCGCCGTTTGACCTGGTCATCTGCCAGGGCGTGCTGCCCTACCTGAGCCCGCCGGATCTGAAAGCCGCGCTGCTCAACCTGGGCCGCCTGACCACAGGCGCGCTGTATGTCGAGGCCGTCTCGCGCGAGGATTTCGAGCGCGACATCATCGACGAAGAGATTACCGACAACCGCGTGTTCCGCCACCGCGCCGAGCTCTATCGGCGCGGCCTGCGCGAAGGCGCCATCGAACTGGGTGGCGGCGTGTGGCTGAGCCGCAAGGCCGAGCTGCCGCTGTTTGCGCTGGAGCAGGCGGGCGGGCAGTGACCGCCCCTGCGCCAAGCCCTGCACCGCACGCCGTCTCGCGCCTGCGCGCGGAGCGCCTCGCCCGCAGCGCCAAGCCCTTTCTGGCCCGGGGCGGCCCCAAAGGCGAACGCTGCGCGGGCTGCCGCCTGGTGCCCAGCCACTGCCTTTGCGCGCTGCGCCCCACGCTGACTACGCGTGCAGGCATGTGCCTGCTGATGGCCGACATCGAGCCGCTCAAGCCCAGCAACACCGGCTGGCTGATCGCCGATGTGGTGGCAGACACGTACGCCTTTGGCTGGGCGCGCACCGAGGTGCACGCCGACCTGCTGGCGCTGCTGGCCGACCCGCAGTGGCAGCCGTATGTGGTGTTCCCCGGCGAGTTCGTGGAGCCTGCGCGCGTCGTCACGCAGGTGGCCAAGGCCGAGGGCAAGCGCCCGCTGTTTGTGCTGCTCGACGCCACCTGGCCCGAGGCGCGCAAGATGTTCCGCAAGAGCCCCTACCTCAACCACCTGCCCGTGTTGAGCCTGGCGCCCGAACAGCTCTCGCGCTACCACCTGCGCCGGTCCAACCGCACGGACCATTTCTGCACCTCCGAGGTGGGCGCGCTGTGCCTGGAACTGGCGGGCGAGCTGCATGCCGCGCAGACGCTGGAGGCCTACCTGGACGTGTTCACCCACCACTACCTGCAGGCCAAGCACCAGCTACCGGTAGATGGCAGCGATGCGGTGCACCAGCGGCTGCGCGATCTGCGCGGCGCGGGCTAAAGAAACGCCCTGCGTCCACCGGCGCAGGGCGGGGGATTGCGCCACCCGGGCAAAATGCACCGATGAAAGCTCCCCCCCGCCTGCAGTCCCTCATCGAGGAAGGCCTGATCGACACCGTGGTCCGCCAGCTCATGAGCGGCAAGGAGGCCATGGTTTTTGTGGTGCGCAACAGCGACCACACGCTCTGCGCCAAGATCTACAAAGAGGCCAACAACCGCAGCTTTCGGCAGGCGGTGGACTACACCGAAAACCGCAAGGTCAAGAACTCGCGCTCGGCCCGTGCCATGGCCAAGGGCAGCAAGCTTGGCCGGCAAGAGCAAGAGGCCGCCTGGCAAAGCGCCGAGGTCGATGCACTCTACCGCCTGGCCGCTGCGGGCGTGCGCGTGCCGCAGCCCTACAACTTTCACGACGGTGTGCTGCTGATGGAGCTGGTGACCGACGCCCACGGCGACGCCGCCCCGCGCCTGAACGATGTGAGGTTTACCCCCGAAGACGCGCGCACCCACCACGCCACGCTGGTGGCCGAGGTGGTGCGCATGCTGTGTGCGGGTGTGGTGCACGGCGACCTGTCGGAGTTCAACATCCTGCTGGCGCGCCTGCCGGGCGCAGACGGCGCGGACGCCCACGATGGTCCGGTCATCATCGACCTGCCCCAGGCCGTGGACGCTGCGGGCAACAACCACGCCCAGCGCATGCTGCTGCGCGATGTGGCCAACCTGCGCGATTTCTTCGGGCAGTTCGCGCCCGAGCTGCGCAGCACGCAATTCGGCCCCGAGATCTGGAGCCTGTACCAGAGCGGCCTGCTGAGCAACGAGACGCCTTTGACGGGCCACTACGCGCCGCAGCATGTTGATGTGGACATGGAGGCCGTGCTGCGCGAGATCGACGATGCGCGCGACGAAGACGCGGCGCGCAGGCTGCGCATGGCCGCCGGCTGACCGGCCACCGCCCAGCCTGCAGCCCGGCAGTCAGCCCACGCCGCTGGGCCGACCACCACCGGTGGGCACCACAAACGCGCGGCTGAGGTAGCGCGAGCCGCGCAGCCCAAACCGCCAGGGCACATCGACTGCCTTCGAGATGCCAATGCGCGGGCCCGCGACCACGTCGATGGCCCCCGCCCCCTGCGGCTCCAGCAACGAAAACGGCGGCAGACTCAGCGGCCGCCCGTTCATGCTGGCCTCGATGCCCAGCGCCTGCGCCAGCCGCCCGGGCCCTGCGCACAGCAAGCGCACGTCCTGCAGACCGCGCCGCGCCTGCATGGTGGCGATGCCATGGGTGGGCTCCAGCGCGCGCAGCAGCACACCGGCGCCGTGCCCGGCCTCGCGGCACACGGTGTTGATGCACCAGTGCAGCCCGTACGACCGGTACACATACGCACAGCCGGGCGGGCCAAACATGGCGGCATTGCGCGGCGTGGCGCCGCCGAAGGTGTGCGACGCAGGGTCCGTCTGGTCATAGGCCTCGGTTTCCACAATGGTGCCGCCCACGCCGTCCACCAGCAGCGTCACGCCGATCAGGCGCCTGGCCACGTCCTGCGCTGGCGCAGCAAAGTCAATCGCGGCGCATACAGGCGGAGTGTCGAGAGATGGCGTTGTCGTGGCAGACGAGGGCTGGCGCAGCATGGGGGTGATGCTAGCGGCCGCCAGACTGCGTTGGCCTGGTGAGGTGGCGCATGGCGTTGTGCTCTGCGGCCTACGACGGGCTGATGGAACACTCTTTTTTTCATAGCTGCTTGCGCTTATCCAGCAAGCGCTGGGGGCCAATTTGGCTTGAAAATGTTGCCCCGCGCCGCGCCCTTGCACCCGCAGGTGCCTTACAGTAGCCGCCCGCCGTACACGAACCCACCCACCCATCCACCAGCCCCCGACGGCTGCCCCCCATGACCAAAGACCTCGCCCGACAGAACGAACTCAAGCCCATGGCGCTGTGCGAGCCCTGCCAAGGCATCCAGCGCAACTGGCGCAAGGCGCCCGGCCACGCCGAGCTGGTGCAGCGCGGCAACCGCAAGGAAGACCGCGACACGGGCCCCGTCACCATCACCCGCTATGTGTGCGACCGCTGCGGCACCGCGTGGGAATACGAAAACGACAAATCCAACCAGAAGGCCGGCTGGTCTGTGGTGGGGCGATAGGGCGACAGGGCATCGCACCTTTCAGCCGCCGCCGCCGGGGCGCAATGGCAGGCGCCCGCAGTTTTTGTTGTAACCCCTGGTGACGCAGGCTGCACCTTTTCATCCTGAACCGGTCCCACGGGCCTTCCAGGAGACTGCCGCATGCTGCACCGCAGACGATTTCTGAACACCGCTTCCAGCAGCCTGGCCCTGGGCGGGGCGGGCTGGCTGCTGCTGCTGGTGGCGCGTGGCGCACGGGCCCAGTCCCGCTACACCGTGCCGCTGGCCCAGCTGCAGGACATGGCGGCGCAGCGGTTTCCGCGCAGTGTGCCGGTGCAGGGCCTGCTCGATCTGACCCTGCAGGCGCCCGCGCTGCGCCTGCTGCCCGAGGTGAACCGCCTGGGCGCGGCCATGGTGGTGGACGCGGCGGGCCCGGCCTTGCGGCGCAGCCATGCGGGCCTGTTCGATGTGGAGTTCGCGCTGCGCTACGAGGCCAGCGACCGCACGCTGCGGGCCCACCAGATCCGGCTGGGCCGGCTGGACTTCCCCACGCTGAAGCCGGCGGTGGTGCAGCTGCTCAATACCTACGCCCCGGCGATGGCCGAGCAGTCGTTGCGCGAAGTCACCCTGCACCAGCTGCGCCCGCAGGATACGGCCGTGCTGGACGGCCTGGGCCTGCAGCCCGGGCCGATCACCGTCACGGCCGAGGGGCTGACGGTGGCGTTTGTGGGCAAGGCACCGGGATGACCACGGGGCGCAGGGGCCTGTCCTGCGCTAGTTCGGCTCTGCCGCCACACGGCGCTGGGCTGCGGCAAAGGCCTGCTGGCGAATCCACTGCAAGGCCTGCCCGCGTTGACCGCTTTCTGCCGACACGGTGGATGTGGTGGCCACCACCAGGTCCAGCGGCGGATACACCCAGATGAGCTGCCCGCCCCACCCGCTGGCCATGAAGGTGGCCCGTGGCGCCTTGCCCGGCACCACCCACCACAGCTGGCCGTAGTGCAATCCCGCGGGAGGGCCGCCCGCGCTCTGGGCCTGCACCGAGGCATCGACATACGCCGCAGGCACCAGCGGCTTGCCGTCCCACTGGCCGCGTTGCAGGTACAGCTGGCCGAGCTTGGCCATGTCCAGCGTGCGCAGGTGCACGATGCTGCCCTGGTAGCGCGGCTCGGCAAAGCCCAGCGGGCCCACGAGCTGTTGGCGCGCGTAGTCGGCCAGGGGCATGCCGGTGGTTTTCTCCAGTACAGCCACCACCAGCGGCGTGACGGAGTTGTCATACGCGAACACCTGCCCCGGCTCTGCCGCCAGCGGCCGCGCCCAGGCTTCCTGCGGGGGCAGCGGGGCAGCGGTACCTGCGCGGGTGCGGGGCGTGTCGGCCTGCGAGAAGCCCGGCGTCAGGGTCAGCAGATGCCGCAGCGTGATGGTGGCGGCGCGCGGGTCGCTGTTCAGGGGTGCCCATTCCGGCACCAGCTCGGTCACGCGCTGGTCCACGCTGGCGATGCGGCCCTGCGCGATGGCCGTGCCCACCAGCGCCGACAGCGCACTTTTGGAGGCCGACTGGGTGTCGCGCAGCCTGTCCGCATCGCCATCGCGGTAGTAGCTGTACACCACCCGGCCGCGCAACACCACCACGGCGCTTTCCACATCGGTGAGCTGCTGCGCCAGCACCTCGCCCGCCCCCTGGAACGCCGTGGCATCCAGGGCCTGTTCTGTGGGGGTGGCGCTGGTGCGCCAAGCGTGGCCCGCAGACTGTGCGTGCGCGGCGCCCGGCCCCAGGCAGGCTAGCAGGCTCAGGGCGATCCAGAGTGAACGGTGGCGCATGGTGCTCCTTGCGGCGATCGGCAGTCGATGGTGCATGCAGTGTAGGCAGAAAGACCGGAACCGGGTGGTGCCTGCAGGCCGTCAGCACCACCGGGTGCTGCGGCGATATAGTGGTCCACCCTTGCTCCTGGACGCACGTCGTGAACCACACCCTTCGCCCCTTGCGCAGCGCCTGCACGCTGGCTGCTGCGCTCGTCTCTCTGGCGGCCAGCTTTGCCACCCACGCCGCCACGCCCGCCGAGGCGCGCTATGTGGGCGATTACCGCGGTGGCTCGGTGGACACCGTCACGCAGCTCGCACTGCTGGCGGACAACACGTTCTGCTTTGCGGTGACGGGCGGCGCGCTGGACATGCTGATGGCGGGCCGCTGGAAGTCGGAGGGCACCGGCGTTCGCTTGCAGCAGGTGCGGCCGGAGCAGACCCTGTTTCCGGCCTTTGCGCGCAAGGTGGCGGCGCTGGGCGACCGGGTCGAGTTCGACTTTCACGGCCGCTCGCTGTCCAACGCCCGGGCGCCGGTGTTTGCGGTGTCGGCCGACGACCAGCCCCCCGCCACGCTGCGGCCGCTGTTTGTCGCGGACAACAGCACCTGGTCGGAGAGCTACCAGTTGCCCGCCTTGCCCGCGCAGGCGGTGCGCACCTTCTACCTGGGCGAGGTGGTGGACGGAGCACCGGGCAAGGCGCCGGTGGTGAAGGTGGTGCAATACCGCCTGGACGGTGCCAATTCCGTGCGCGTGGGGTTCGATCAGCTCCAGGCCATGCCCCCCATGGACCAGCGGGCAGAGCTTCAGGGCGACATGTTGTTCCTGTCGGGCAGCCGCCTGGGCCAGCGCCGGGCACTGAGCCGCGAAGTGGAGCAGGCGGTGCGCACAGGCTGTGTGGAGCCCGCCCTCAACCCCAACGTGCCACGGCCTGTGAAAAAAGGTCAGGACAAGCCCCTGGAGCCGCTGAGAACCTTCACGCTGGGCCTGGAGGCCATCCAGGGCAAGCCCTTCTTCGAGGCCAAGGGCAACTGAGCTTCGGGCCCCGGCGCTCCCCGGGCGGGCCGTGCTACAGCCCGCGTTCCACCATGTCGAGCAGACGCTGGCCAAGCGCCTGCAGCATGGCAGGCGGCACGCCGCGCAACGGGCCATCCAGGCTCAGCAGCGCCATCCCGTGCACGGTGGACCAGGCCAGGTATTCCGCCCCGGGCCGGCGTTCTGCGGGCAGCGCGCCTGCTGCCACCAGCGCGTCCAGTGCCGCGCTGAGGTGTTCAAACGGGTTGCGGCCGGTGGCGCCCCCCATGGCCGGGTCGGGCTGCTGCTGCACGCTGAACTGGCCCCCGAACGCCGTGCGGAACAGGCCGGTCTCGGCCTGCGCAAACCGCATGTAGCCCGCGCCCACGGCGCGCACCTTGGCGCGTGCCTGCTCGGTGGCGCTGCCCTGCAGGGGCACGCGCTCCAGCTCCGCCTCCATGAACCGCGCCGCCGCGGCCACGGCCGCCGCGCGCACGGCGCCCAGCAGGTCGTCCCGGTTGGCGAAGTGGCGGTACGCCGCATTGGGCGCCACGCCCGCGCGGCGGGTGGCCTCGCGCAGCACGACGGCGTCGGGGCCGCCGGCGCGGGCCAGTTCGATGCCTGCGTCCAGCAGGGCGCGGCGCAGGTCACCGTGGCGGTACGTGTTGCGGTTGGTTGCAGTCATGAACGTCGAAATGTGGACACTGTTCATTATCTCTGCTATCTTTTGTGGACGGTGTTCACAATTGAATGCCGATACCGGTTTCACCCCTCCACCATCCCTAAGGAAAGCACCCATGAAAGTCGAGTCCTACCTGATGTTTGAAGGCCGCTGTGAAGAGGCGCTGGACTTCTACCGCAGCGCGCTGGGCGCCAAAGTCACCACGCTCATGCGTTTCAAGGAAAACCCCGAGCCCGCCGGGGCGCCCGGTTGCGGCGAAGGCGGCGGCCCGGGCCCCGCGCCCGACATGGTCATGCACGCCGAATTCACCGTGGGCGAGACGACAGTGATGGCGTCAGACGGCATGGGGTCGGGCACCACCAGCTTCCAGGGCATCTCGCTGGCGCTGAGCCCGGCGGATGAAGCCGAGGCAAAGCGGCTCTTCAACGCCCTGGCCGATGGCGGTCAGGTCCACATGCCACTGGCCTCAACGTTCTTTTCGAAAGCCTTCGGCATGGTGGCCGACCGCTTTGGTGTGCCGTGGATGGTGGTGGCGCCCGAATGAGCCTTGCGCCGCAGAACCCCAACGCAGGTGCGGCCATGCTTGCCCTCTATGGACACCCTTTCTCGTCCTACACCCAGAAGGTGCTGACTGCGCTGTATGAAAACGGGACTCCCTTTGAATTGCGCAATCTCGACCCCGCTGCGCCGGGCAACCATGCGCCCGAATGGCTGCGCCGCTGGCCGTTGGCGAAATTTCCGCTTCTGGTGGATGGCGATCACACGGTGGTGGAGAGCAGCATCGTGATCGAGCACCTGCAGTTGGCCCACCCGGGGCCTGTGCAGCTGATACCGGCCGACCCTGCAGCGGCGTTGCAGGTGCGGTTCATGGACCGGTTCTTTGACCTGCACGTGATGGCGCCCGTCCAGCACGCGGTGAACGCTGCGTTGACTGGCGACCCCGCCAAGCGCGTTGACGGCGTGGCCTGGGCCGCTGACAAGCTGGAGAAGGCCTATGCATGGCTGGAAGGCGAATGGGCCCGCCGCACCTGGGCTGCGGGCGACGGTTTCACGATGGCCGACTGCGCAGCGGCGCCCGCGCTGTTCTATGCCGATTGGACGCACCCCATTGCCGCCAGCTACCCCCTGCTGCGCGCCTACCGCGCGCGACTGCTGGCGCGGCCCTCATTTGCGCAGGCCGTGGAGGGCGGCCGCCCCTACCGCCACTACTTTCCGCTCGGGGCGCCAGACCGTGATTGACGGGATCGACCACCCAAGTTGACTGAATTGCCAAACCCCAACCACCTAGGAGACCGAAATGATGAATGCCGAACCCCACGCCATGCACCGCTGGCTGCAGCAGCTGATTGGCGACTGGACCAGCGACGCCAACTGCGACGCCCCACCCGGCGAGTCCGGCGAGTCCGACGCGCCCGCTCAAGAGCAATCCACCGGCTCCGAGCATGTGCGCGCCCTGGGCGACCTGTGGGTGCTGTGCGAAGGCACGGGCACCATGCCCGGCGGGGGCGAAGCCCACATGTTGATGACGCTGGGCTACGACCCCGAGAAGAGCGTGTTCCGCGGCACCTGGGTGGGCTCGATGATGACCCACATGTTCGTGTACGAAGGCGTGCTCGATGCCGACCAGAAGGTGCTGACCCTGGAGACCGAAGGCCCCAGCTTCAAGGACGACGGCAAGACCGCCCGCTACCGCGACGTGATCACGCTGGTGAGCGCAAACGAACGCACCTTGACATCGTTCGCGCTACAGCCAGATGGCAGCTGGTCGCAGATGATGCAGGCGACCTATCGGCGCAAGTGATGGATGGGGGCGGGCTCGGGTCCGCGTTCGCCGAACGAATACGTGGCGCCCACAGGCGGGCGCATCCCTTGGTCAACCTCACAGGAGTCAAGCCATGTCCTACATCGATGGTTTCGTGATCGCGGTCCCTACCGCCAACAAGCAGAAGTTCATTGAGCACGCGCGCCATTTCGACGCGTTGTTTATCGAGCTGGGCGCGATCCGTGTGATCGAAAGCTGGGGCGACGACGTCCCCGACGGCAAAGTCACCGATTTCCGCCGCGCGGTCCAGGCCACGGCCGAGGAGACGGTGGCCTTTTCGTGGGTCGAATGGCCCGACAAAGCCACGCGCGACGCGGGCATGAAGAAGATGATGGAAGACCCCCGCATGGACCCGTCCCAACCCGGCAACCCGCCCATGCCCTTTGATGGCAAACGCATGATCTTCGGCGGCTTCGAACCCGTGGTCGAGGTGAAGGCGTGAGCAGCGCGGTTACCGTCGCGCTGGCCGCCTGCCGCCTGCTGGCAGTCTGCGCGGCCCAAGGAGCATCGGCTGCGATGCACAACGCTTGCGATCAGGAATCGTACGGATAGAAAGCTATTAAAACAGTAGCTGTCAGCGCTTGACAGATAAGCGCTAGAGCCGAATTAGACTCAACTTTTCTGGCAAAACACGGGAGGCAAAGCCCCCCACTGTCCTGCCCGCCGCACCGCACTGTTCCACGGGCCGCACTTCCGTTCGAACGACACTGGCTTCATATTCCACAGGCACACCGCCCGATCGTGGCGGAACACAACATGAGGAGCCCCCGTATGTCGTCGTCCACACCTGCTGCAGCAACCACCGCCCTGGTGCCCATCGTGCGCGCCCAGCTGCTCGGTCAGCAGTGGCCCACACTCGACCCGTTTCTTTTCTGCGCGCACCACGACGATGCCTATCCCGCAGGCAACGCCGCGTTTGGCCCGGCCGTGCCCATTGAGGATCGCCAGATCGGCAGCGATTTCAGCGACAAGGACGGCTGGAGCATGTACCACGGCGACACCGTGCCGGGCTTTCCGGGCCACCCGCACAGGGGCTTTGAAACCGTGACGCTGGTGCGCAAGGGGCTCATCGACCATTCCGACTCGCTGGGCGCCGCCGCACGCTTTGGCGGTGGCGACGTGCAGTGGGTCACGGCCGGCAAGGGCATCGTGCACTCCGAGATGTTCCCGCTGCTCAACGCCACCGAGCCCAACCCGCTGGAGCTCTTTCAGATCTGGCTGAACCTGCCCGCACGCAACAAGATGGTCGAGCCGCACTTCACCATGCTGTGGGACGAGCGCATTCCGCGCCTGGTGCACCACGACGCCGCAGGCCGCGCCACCACGGTGACGGTGGTGGCCGGTGCGCTGCCCGGCGCGCCCGATCCGCTGTCGCCGCCGCCCGAATCCTGGGCCTCCCAGCCCGAAGGCGACGTCGCCATCTGGACGCTCCACCTGGAGCCCGGTGCGCAATGGACACTGCCTGCGGCGAAGGGTGAGACCACGCAGCGCATGCTGTACTTCTTTGTGGGCGACAGCCTGCGCGTGGGCCCGCAGGACGTGGACCGCCATGCCGCGCTGCAGGTGCGGGCTACCGAAGACTGGGTGCTGACCAACACCGGCCCCACCGCCGTCGAATGCCTGGTGCTGCAGGGCCGCCCCATTGGCGAGCCCGTGGCGCAGTACGGCCCGTTCGTGATGAACACCCAGGCCGAGATCATGCAGGCCATGAACGACTACCGCCGCACCCAGTTCGGCGGGTGGCCTTGGGCCCAGCAGGACCCGGTGCATGGCACCGAGGCAAGGCGGTTTGCGCGGTATCCGGGGCAGACGCAGGAAGAGCGGCCGGCAGAGGCGACGGCTGGCGCGTAAGCCGGGGCGGCACGCCCCGCCTCCGAGGCGCCCGGCGGCCACCGGGCGCCTCGTGGACAATGCACGCTTTTAGCGCAAGCAGACACACCATGGCCACCACCATCACCAAAGACACCGCCGTCACCATCACGTACAAGGTCACCACCCCGCAGGGCAAGCCGCTGGACGCGGGCAACCTGTCGTATCTGCACGGTGGCTATGACAACATCTTCCCCAAGGTCGAAGCGGCCCTGGAAGGCCAGGCCGTGGGCTTTACCACCGCACTGGACCTGGCCGTGGAAGACGCCTTCGGCGCCCGCGACGAAAGCCTGGTGCGCACCATCCCCAAAACCGAGTTCCCCCCAGGCGTGAAGGTAGGCGGCCAGCTGCAGGGCGTGGGCGCCGACGGCCAGCCGGCCGTGTTCAACGTGGTCAAGATCAAGGGCCCCGAAGTGCACCTGGACGGCAACCACCCGCTGGCCGGGCAGGCGCTGAAGTTCAGCTGCAAGGTCACCGAAGTGCGTGCCGCGAGCGCGGAAGAAATTGCGCACCGGCATGTGCACGGGGCGCACGGGCACCAGCACTGAGCACCCCGGTGCAGCCCCTGCGCACGGGGCGCCGAGCTAGTCCGGCGTGGCGGGCGCGCTGGCAGCCGCCGGTGGCGCCTCGGCCTTGCGCCGGGGGATGAAGTCCGCATCGAGCAAGGCCTCGATGCGCGCGAAGATCTCGTGGCGCGAGAACGGCTTCTTCATGAAATCGTCCGCGCCGATGCGGTTGGCGTAGAACTGCTCGGTGGCGTGTTCGTTGCCGCTGATCATGATCACCGGGATGTGCTGCGAGGCGGGCAGCTTGCGGATGGCGCGCAACGCGTTGAAGCCGTTCATGCCCGGCAGGATGATGTCAAGAAACACCAGCTCGGGCGGGTCCTGCGCAATCAGGGCGAGCCCCTGCTCGGCATCCAGCGCCTCGCGGGTTTCGTAGCCGGCCGAGCGCAGCACCTTGCGCAGCACGGCCACCACTGTGGGCGAGTCGTCAATGATCAGCACCCGGGTGCCCTTGCGCGCGTTCACTCGCTTGCGCTGGCGCCGTTCCACGGGCCCGCTCGGCTGCGCTCCCAACGTGTCGGTGCGTTCCGTCGGCTTGCGCACACTGGCCAGAAGCCGGTCGAAGATGCTCATGGTGTTGCCTCTGTGTTTCGTTCTTCGTGGCCTCAGACCGTCAGGGTGACGCCATTCCAGCCGTGAGTATTCCAGAAGCTGCGACCGGTTCAGCCCGCTGTGCCGCCCCGGGGCCGCTGCACCACCGGGCTGATGCGGCGGCGCGGCACGGTGGGCTCGGCCTCCACCATGCGCGCGCTGCGCTCGTGCGCGGTGTGGGCCAGCTCGGTGATCAGCGCGGCCTCGGGCAGGTTGTGCCAGTAGCGCGTGGGCATCTCTTTCTTCATCATGTTCAGCTTGAGTCGCGCGGGGTTGAAGATGTGGCGGTAGTAGGTGAGCCACAGCGCCTCGCCCGCATCCGGCGGCGGCGCGTCGCTGCGCTGCGCGCCGGGGCCGGTGTGCAGCTGCTGGCCGTCCCAGCGCACGCTGGCGTCGGGCGTGAGGATGGCCCAGCGCATCTGCGTGAAGCGGCGGATGAAGAAGCCCGCGTTGGCCACGGTGATGTGGTGGTCGGGCTCGAACCAGGCCATGTGCAGGGTCTGGCCACATTGCTCTACCACGGGGCGAAAGCGCACGAAGGCGTGCATCTTGTGTTTGTCGCGCGCCACGGCGCGGGCCATGTGGTGGGCCAGCATGCGGTCTGCGTCCAGCGGGTCGTGCCGTGCGGCTTCGCCCTCAGCGCCGCCATGCGCCATGCGCCACAGCAGGCGGTACATCAATGGAAAGCGGGTGGGGTCGCGGTGCAGGATGAGTTGCTCGCACAGGCGCACAAAGTCGGGTGGCACGCGCAGCGTGGGCGCATTTAGCGCCGCGCTGGGCAGGGTGTTGCTAGCGGTAGGTTCGGGCGCAAACAGGTCGTCGGCCACATCTGCCTGGCAGCGCCAGTCCACCGCCTGCGGGGGCACGTTGGCCAACACCAGGGCTCGTGCGGCATGGCGAAAGCCGGGCCAGTCGGTGGGATGGGCGAGCGTGATGGAGTGGCGCTGCATGCGGGTCTCTCCGGCTCAAAACAGGCTGCGCTGCACCGGCGGCGGCGTCAACTGCGCGGCGAGGTCGGCAGCGTCCAGCGCAGGGCCAGGGCGGTAGTCGGCCGCCTCCACAAAAGGCAGCACTTTCTTGAGCGGCACATGCAGCCGCGCCAGGTCTGCATGCCGCAGGCGGCGCACGCGGCGGGCGGCCAGCAGGCGCTCCACCGTCTGCACGCCAAAGCCGGGCACGCGCAGCAGCAGCTCGCGCGGGGCGGTGTTCAGGTTGACGGGAAAGCGCTCGCGGTGTGCCAGCGCCCAGGCCAGCTTGGGGTCCATGTCCAGCGCCAGCATGCCGACTTGAGCGGGTGGCACGATCTCGTCATGGGTGAAGCCATAAAAACGCATCAGCCAGTCGGCCTGGTACAGCCGGTGCTCGCGCACCGTGGGCGGGGCGGTCAGCGGCAGGGCGCGCGCCGCGTCGGGGATGGGGCTGAAGGCCGAGTAGTACACCCGCCGCAGCCGGTGCACGCCATACAGCCGCGCGCTGGTGGCGAGGATGGTGCGGTCGCTGGTGGCATCGGCGCCGACGATCATCTGCGTGCTTTGCCCGCCCGGCGCAAAGTGCGGCACGCTGGCGCGGCGCGTGGTGCGCGATTGCGGCATGGACACGATGGCTTGCGCGGTCTGCTCTTTGCGGGCGGCGCGTGCCTCGCCAATGTGGACGGCCATGCGGGCCATGGATCGGTCGATGGCGGCGCTGTCCTTCTCGGGGGCCAGCGCAGTCAGGCCTTCGGCGGTGGGCAGTTCGATGTTGATGGAGAGGCGGTCGGCATAGCGGCCGGCGCGTTCCATCAGCTCGGGTGATGCGTCGGGGATCGTCTTCAAGTGGACGTAGCCGCGAAAGTCGTGCTCCTCGCGCAGCACGCGGGCCACCTCCACCACCTGCTCCATCGTGTAGTCGGGGCTCTGGATGATGCCGCTGGAGAGGAACAGCCCCTCAATGCAATTGCGGCGGTAAAAGTCCAGCGTGAGCTGCACCACTTCACCCACCGTGAAGCGTGCGCGGGGCACGTTGCTGGTCACGCGGTTCACGCAGTACAGGCAGTCGTACTGGCAGAAGTTGGTGAGCAGAATCTTGAGCAGCGAGATGCAGCGGCCATCTGGCGCGTAGCTGTGGCAGATGCCCATGCCCTCGGTGGAGCCCATGCCGCGCCCGCCCACCGAGTTGCGCGGCGCAGCGCCGCTGGAGGCACACGAGGCGTCGTACTTGGCGGCGTCGGCCAGGATGGCGAGTTTGGACTGTAAATTCACTGGATGAATTTACAGTAATTGCAGTGCCCGACACCAGCCTGGGGGCATGCAACAGCAGCTTTATGCTACATATTTAATAGCTGTTGGCGCATGATGGGTAAGCGCTGAAGGCCAAAAACACCCAATTTTGTGTGCCCGCCGTGGAATCACCTCAGGACTGCTTGGCCAGCGCCCGCCGCAGCAGCCGCGCAGCCCTCTCGCGCAGGGGCGACGACGGGTGGCGCACAGGCGGGCGCGGATGGGCTTTGGCCAGTTCGCAGGCAGTCAGGAAGTCTTGCAGGATGGCGGTGTCGTCCAGCGTGTCCGAGCCGGTCTTGTGAAACTCGGGATGCCATTGCGTGGCCGCGATGTAGCCACGGCCGGGCGCAGGTTTGAGGCGGATGGCTTCCGGCACGCCGTCCGGCTCGCTCAAGGCTTCCACCACAAAATCCGGCGCAACGCGCTTGATGCCCTGGTGGTGGATGCTGTTCACGCGCGCGCGCGGGGTGTTGGGGTAGAGCTTGGCCATGTGCGAACCCTCCACGATCTGGATGTCATGAAAGTGCTGGTCATAGGTGCTGGCGTTGCGGTGCTGCTGTGCGCCCGGGTGCTGGGTTTCGATGTCCTGGTACAGCGCACCGCCAAAGGCCACGTTGATGAGCTGCAGGCCGCGGCACACGCCAAAGATGGGCTTGCCCACCTGGGCAAACGCCTTGACCACGGCCAGGTCGTACAGGTCACGCACGCGGTCGCCCACCCACTCCTCGCGCAGGGGCTCCTCACCGTAGTTGCCCGGCCATACGTCGGCGCCACCGTGCATCACGATGCCGTCAAGCCACTCGGCATAGTGGTCGAGCGTGACATCACCGCGCGCCGTCTCGCCCGTGGGGCAGGGCACCATCACCACCATGGCACCGGCCGACATGATCCAGTGGGCAATCGACTGCTCGACATACTGCAGAGTCTTGCCGGTGAACAGCGGGCGGGCGGGGTCGGCGTGCTGAAAACAGGCGGACAAACCAATCTTGAGGCGGCGGGCGGCAGGCATGGGGGCAAGCTCCAGGGGCGCACGGAAAGCGCGCCATTCATTGCAGGGCGGGGATGTATCTTTGTAGCACCCCACCCCATTCCCCGGTGTAGGAAAGGGCCGTGCGGCGGCTTTGCATCGGCAACCGGTTCCGTGCGGTGCGCCAAAACGTGGCTTTCTTCATGAAATGCGGCGGCCGCAGGGCGGGCGGGCGGCGGTTTCTGGCGCGGCGCTCGCGATAATTTTGGATCGCCGCAGGCCAGGGAGGGGCACGGCGACGGTTCCACGCCTTCCCGAAAGCCACAACATGTCCCATCACAAAGTGCATCGGCCCACCGTGACCGCCCTGGCGGCCGTGCTGGCCCTGGCCTGGCCGGCGGCGCAGGCGCTGGCCGCGGTGCCTGCGGGCGCCGCCGCCGAAATCATCAGCCTGCAAGGCACGGGCGACCAGCGCGCCGCCGCGGCGGCCGACTGGCAGCCCGCGCGCCCCGCCCAGCCCCTGGCCACGGGCGATTTCGTGCGCACCCGCCAGGCCGCCCGGATGGCCCTGCTCTTTGCCGACGACACCCAGTTGCGCCTGCACCAGAACACGGTGCTGCAGGTCAAGGGCGTGGCCACGCCTGCCCAGCCGGTCACCACCCTGCTGCTCAACGCCGGGCGCGCCTGGACACAGACGCGGCGGGCCGACGGCTCCCGCCTGAACCTGGAGACCCCGGCCGCCACAGCCGCGATCCGCGGCACCGACTGGGACATCAGCGTCGAGGACGACGGCCGCACCCTGCTGACCGTGCTGTCGGGCACGGTGGAGTTTTCCAATGCACAGGGGCAAGTGTCGGTGGGCGCCAACGAGGCCGCCTATGCCGAGGTGGGCAAGGCCCCGGTCAAGCTGGTGCTGAGCCAGCCGCGCGACCGCATCCAGTGGGTGAATGCCCTGCGCGCCGACCCGCTGCCGCACCTGGCCGCCGAGCCCGTGCCCGAAGCGCTGGCCCCGGTGCGCACCGCGCTGGCAGCCCGCGATGTGCCCGCCGCGCGCGCCGCCTTGGCGCCGGCTCGCGGCGCTGCCCCCGCACCCTGGGTGGCCGTGATGGAAACCGCCATCGCGTTGCAGGCGGGCGATGTCCTCGCTGCGCGCGAACAGCTGGCCCGCCAGGTGGCTTCGGCGGCGGCCCCGCTGCCGGTCTGGCTCATGCAGTCGGACGTGCAGCTCATGGAAGGCGATGCAGCTGCCGCAGCCACCACCTTGCGCACCGCCATGCAGCGCTGGCCCGCGCACCCGGCCCTGGTGGCCCAGCTGGCCCGGGTGCAACTGCTGAGCGACCGCGTGGATGAGGCCGCCGCCACGCTGGCCCCGGCGCAGGGCACTGCGCATGCAGAGCTGGCAATGGTGCGCGCCGAGCTCGCCCGGCGCCGTGGCGATGCACCCGCCACATTGGCTGCGTACACCGAGGCCACGCAGCTGGCCCCGCAAGACGCCCGGGGCTGGCAGGGCCTGGGCAGCGCCCACACTGAACGCGAGGATGCGGGCCCCGCCCGTGCCAATCTGCAGCAGGCACTGGCCCTGTCGCCCCAAAGCCCCGGCGCCTGGGGCGAACTGGGCACGCTCGAAACCTTCACCAACCAGTTCACCGAGGCGGGCCAAGCCTTTGCCACCGCTTTGGGCGACAACCCGGCGGACTACGTGGCGCTCACCGGCCAGGGGCTGCTGCACCTCAAGCAGGGCGAGCCCGAGGCCGCGCTGGATGCCTTTTTGCGCGCCGGTGTGATGGAGCCCCGCTACGCCCGCGCCAAAACCTGGACGGCCGTGGCGTACTACCAGCTTGGCCGCCACCAGGACGCGCTGGCCACGCTGCGTCAGGCCAGCAGCCTGGACGACAAGGACCCCGTGCCCTACATGCTTCTGGCACAGATCCACACCGACCTCTTTCAGCCCGGCGAAGCCGTGGAGGCCGCGCGCGCTGCGGTGCAGCGCATGCCCTACCTCAAGTCGCTCAACCAGGTGGCCAACGACCAGAAGGGCAACGCCAACCTGGGCGCGTCGCTCGCTTTCTTTGGCATGGAAGACTGGGCGCTGGAGCTGGCGCAGCAGAGCTTTTATCCCTACTGGGGTGGCAGCCACCTGTTTCTGGCGGACCGCTACCCGGGCGAGTTCAACAAGAACTCCGCCCTGTTCCAGGGCTTCCTGACCGACCCCATGGCCTTCGGCGCCAGCCAGCGGTATGCGTCGCTGCTGCAGAAACCGGGGGCCCATGGTGCCGTGGGCGTGACGCTGGACCATGACCAGTACCGCATGCGGGCGCCCGCTCTCACGCTCAATGGCATGGACAACACCCATGTGCCCGTGTCGTGGTTCTTCAAGGCGCAGTCGGCCCACGCCAGCGGTTTCCCGTTTGACCTGCAGGCCAACGCCGGGCCGGCCCTGCGCGCAGGCTATGGCGATGTGCGGGCCCAGGCGGTCACGCTGGGCGCAGGGATGCAGCCGAGCGAGCGCATCAACCTGTTTGCCTATGTGAACCATTTCGACATGCGCCTGCGGGGGGAGAACCTGTTCCGGTTCGACACGGTGCTGGAGAACCAAAGCACTCAGGGGGCGCTGGGCATGGCCTACCGCTGGGGCCCCACCGAGCAGACCTGGATCAAGCTCGGCCGCAGCGTGGACAACATCGTGCTGCGCGACTACCCCACGCTGTATGTACTGCCCCCCTTCGTGAGCCTGATGGGCGTGAGCAGCGAACCCCGAAAGCAGTTCAGCGACCTGCAGCTGCGCCACACGGTGGACACTGCGCGGGGCAGCCGCTTCAGCGTCGCGCTGGAACATGTGCGCGAGCGGCAGAACAATCTGATCGGAGGCGCCGCCGCCGTGGCCGCCGAGATTCCCGGCCTCGGCACCTACCGCGATGTGTTTGTGGTGGGCGGCTACAACCATGTGGACCGCCGCTACACCGCGCTGACCCTGGCGACCACCCAGCGGCTGGGCGCGGCGCTGCATGTGGATGCCGCGCTCGGGCTGCAGCAGATCCGCCACCGCGTCGACGGCCTGACCCAGAGCTATCTGGTGAACCTGGAGGAATACAGCGAGGAAGCCTCGCGGCGCGCCGACATGGAGCGTGTTGTCACGCCCCGCGTGGGGGTGGTGTGGCAACCCGCCGCAGGCACCACCGTACGGATGGCCTATCAGGACTGGTTGCGGCCGCTGAGTGTCTCCACCCTGACCAGCGTGGAGACGGCGGGCATTCCGGTGGAGGACCGGCTGGTGGAGGCGGGCGGACGCCACAAGCGCGCGGTGGCGCAACTGGCCATGGAGCTGGGCCCCAGCACCTTTGTGAACCTCCGCGCCGACCACCTGCGCGTGCGCAACCCCGGTACGGTGGGGGTCGATCTGCGCACGCCCAGCCTGCCGTTCCTGGAAGAAATGCGCAACGCCCAGCTGGTCAACCTGTCCACCACCGACCTGCTGGAGGACACGCCCAGCTTTGACACCGGCACCCTCAAGGCCCTGGGAGCGGGCATCAACCACATGTTCAGCCGCCGCTGGTCAGGCTATGCCAAATACCTGTACCAGGACAGCGAAAGCCGCAGTTTTGATGCCGGCGCGCCCGTGGGGCGCATACCCTACATTCCACGCCATACCGCCGTGCTGGGCGCGACCTGGGCCAGCCCGCAGCGCATCTACCTGAGCGGCCGGGCGGTGTACCGCTCAGAGCGCTTCGAGGACAAGGACAACTTCACCCGCATGGCCCCCGGATGGGGTGTGGACCTGATGGGGTTCTGGGAATCGCAGGACAAGCACTGGGTGGTGGGTGTGGCCGCACTGAACCTGTGGGCCCCGAAGTCAGACCGCCGAAAGGCCCGGTATGTTCTGGACGCGCGCTACCGTTTCTGAGCCCGCAGACCGGCGTCGGCAGCGCGGGCTGGCGCTGGCGGCGGCGCTGCTGGCGCTGTTGCTGGTGGGGGCGGCCACGTTCAGCCGACCCTGGCATGCGCTGGAGTTCAAGACCTTCGATGTGCTCACGGCCCTCACCGCGCCGCAGCGCACTGGTCTGAACGTGGTCATCCTCGCCATCGACGAGCCCACCTTTCAGGAGCTGCAGCAACCCTGGCCGTTTCCGCGCAGCATGCACGCGGCGCTGCTCCAGCGCCTTCACGACGAAGGCGCCGCCGCCGTGGGGCTGGACATCGTGTTTGCCGACCCCTCCTCCGAGGCGGAAGATGCGGCCCTGGCGCGTGCCATTGCCCAGGTGGGGCCTGTGGTGCTCGCCTCGACGCGGGAGAAGATCGACAGCGCCAACGCTGCGCTGTGGATGGAGGTGCAGCCGCTGCAGCGGTTTCTGGATGCCGGTGCCGATGCCGGAGACGCCGGGGTGGAGCCAGACGATGATTTCGTGGTGCGCCGGGCGCCCGTAGCGCGCGAGAGCTTTGCGCTGCGGCTGGCGCAGCGCGCGGCCGAGGCGCGTGGGCAGGCGCCCGCGCTGCGCCATTTCGACTGGATCGGCTACCGCGGCCCGCGCGGCACGTTCGACACGCGCTCGTACTATCAGGCGCTGGAGCCGGGTCTGCTGCCCGAGGGGTTTTTCAAGGGCAAGATCGTGCTGGTGGGGCGCTCCGTGCGCACCGCGGCCGAGCTCACCCGTTCGCAGGCCGATCTGTTCAACTCCCCGTTTGGCACAGCAGGGGGCGAGCGGCTGTTTCCCGGCGTGGAGCTGCAGGCCACCCTGCTCGACAACTACCTGAACGGGGGCGGGCTGCGCAGCGTGCCCGAAGGCTGGACCCTCGCGCTCACCGCGCTGCTGCTGCCCCTGCTTCTGTGGGCCAGCCGCCACTGGCACCCCGCCGCTGCGGCAAGCCTCACAGCCGCGCTGGTGCTGGCCATGGGCGCGGTGTCGTGGTGGCTGTTCGCTGCGCACAGGCTCTGGTGGCCGCCACTGCTGCCCGCAGTGGCGGCCGTGGCCGTGTATGGCGCGGCCGCGCTGGTGGGCTACGCCATCGTGCGCCAGCGGGCCCGGCAGACGCGGGCCATGTTTGCGCAGTACGTGCCCCCCGCCGTGGTCTCGCGCCTCATTGCGCAGCCTGATCTGATGCGCCTGGGCGGCGAGGCGCGCGAGGTCACGCTCATGTTCACCGACCTGGCCAACTTCACCACGCTGTCCGAGCAGCTGAGCGCCGAGCAGACGGTGGAGGTGCTCACCGGCTACTTCAACGCCATGACGCCCATCGTGCACGCTACGGGCGGCACGGTGGACAAGTTCATCGGCGACGCGGTGATGGCCTTCTGGGGTGCGCCGCTGGACGACGCACAGCATGCCGCGCACGCCGTGTCGGCCGCCATCGCGATGCAGCAGGCCATGCAGCCGCTGGTGGCCGACCTTCACGCGCGCGGCTTGCCACCCATCCACATGCGCATCGGTCTGCACACGGGGCGGGTGGTGGTGGGCAATGTGGGATCGGAGCAGCGCTTTTCGTACACGGCGATCGGCGATGCGGTGAACCTGGCCGCCCGGCTGGAGGGCGCCAACAAGGCTTTCGGCACCAGCATCCTGCTGTCGGCCGCCACGGCCGCGCAGCTGCCACCAGGAGCGGCGCTGCGTGCGCTGGACGACGTGATCGTCAAGGGCAAGACGGAGCCCGTGCGCGTGTTCACCCCCTGCGATGACACCGTGCTGTGCCAGGCCAGCCTGGCCGCTCTCGAAGCCTTTCATGCACGCGACTGGGACGGCGCCCTGCAGGCGCTGGAGCAGGTGCTGCAGCGCGCGCCCGGTGACGTGGCGGCGCTGCGCCTGTCGGCACGGGTGGCGCAGGCCCGCGCCTTGCCGCCAGGGGCCGACTGGTCGCCTGCCGTGGCGCTGGACAAGCTTTGACGGCCGACTAAACCCCGGCAACTCACAGGTTCTTACGGGCAGCCCGTGCAAAAGTGCGACCATGGGGGTTCTCGGGGCTGCCGCAGCGCCTGGCTCCCGGCACACGGCGCCCTCTCTTGGAACCCCTCTCAAGGAGCATCACCATGCAAGTACAAGTGAACACCGATGACCACATCCACGGCGGCGAGTCGCTGGCGCAATGGATCACCGACGAGTCCAAGAGCCGGCTCAACCGCTTTCAGGACCACATCACACGGCTGGAGGTGTTTCTGACCGACCTGGATGCCGGCAAGTCCGGCGCCAACGACAAGCGTTGCCGCATCGAGGCCCGGGTCACGGGCCGCCAGCCGGTCACCGTGACCGACGAGGCCGACAAGATGGCCAACGCCTTCATCGGTGCCGTGGACAAGCTGGCCCGCGCACTCGATACCGACCTGGGCCGCGTCAAGGACCGCAACGGCCGCGACACCATCCGGGCCGGCATGGAAGAGTGATTTTTTGGTCAAATTGACCTCCAGCGCTTGATGGATAAGCGCTGGCAGCTATCAATTTTGTAGGTTACGGCGGCGGGTCTTGCGCCGGTGTGCGCCGCGCCGCCGCCCGGTAATCCCCGCCCCTGCAGCCATCGGACGTGCACCGCTGCACGCCAGGCCAGTCCAGGCTGCGTGGCCCCGCCCGGCGCCCATGCAGGCCCGGGTTCGGGTTTCACCGGTTACATAACATAACGGCATAGCTGAAAGTCCGCCATAGAACTAGCATGTGGGCCTGACCCCATGCACAGTGTGGGGGCCCGGTGAACATCGCCGCCCATGCCCGAAAGGCGCCCCGCGAGGCGCGGCACGGATTCCAACAGACAGATCGGAGACAAGACAATGACCTTCCTGAAGCGACGCACCGCCGTGGCGGTGATGGGGGCGGTGGCCCTGGCCAGCCTGGCCACCACGGCTGCAGCCCAGACGGTGACCCTGCGACTGCACCAGTTTTTGCCGCCCCAGGCCGTCATTCCCGCCAAGGCCCTGGTGCCCTGGGCCCAGAAGGTCGAAGCCGATTCGGGCGGCCGGATCAAGGTGCAGCTGTTTCACGCCATGCAACTGGGCGGGGCGCCCCCACAGCTGTTTGACCAGGCACGCGACGGCGTGGTGGACCTGACCTGGACGGTGCTGGGCTACACGCCGGGCCGTTTTCCGAAAACCGAAGTTTTCGAGCTGCCCTTCATGATCGGCGCACCTGAAGCCTCGTCGCGCGCCATCCAGGAATATGTGGAGAAGTACGCGGCCGACGAGTTCAAGGACGTCAAGCTCATTGCCGTGCACACCCACGGCCCGGGGCTTTTCCACACCAAGGCGCCGGTGACCGGCCTGGAAAGTCTGCGGGGCATGAAGATCCGTGGCGGCTCGCGCATCATCAACAACATGCTCACCAAGCTCGGCGCCACGCCGGTGGGCATGCCCGTGCCGGGCGTGACCGAGGCGCTGTCCAAGGGCGTGATCGACGGCACCACCATTCCGTGGGAGGTGACGCCGTCGCTGAAGGTGACCGAGCTGGTGAAGAACCACACCACCTTTGCCGGCAAGGAAGGCCTGTACACGCAGACCTTCGCGTTCTCGATGAACAAGGCCAGCTACGACAAGCTGCCGCCCGACCTCAAGGCCGTGATCGACAAGAACTCCGGCATCGAGACGGCCGCCATGTTTGGCCGTGCCATGGACGAGGGCGACCGGGTGGGCCGGGAGATTGCGGAAAAGGCCAAGAACAACATCGTGGCGCTGGACCAGGCGGAAACCCAGCGCTGGCGCCGCACCGCGGCCAGCGTGGAAACCGACTGGATCAACGAGGTCAAGGGCAAAGGCATTGACGGCGCCAAGCTGGCTGCTGAAGCCCGCGCGCTGATCGCCAAGCACAGCAAGTAAACCGGCCCCGCCTGGTGGCCCTGCGGCCGTCCTTGTGAACGTGTTCTCAGGGGCGGCTTTTTATTGGGCCGGGCGGTGGTCTTGAGGTTCAAAATACCCTCCCCTTTTGGCTCCCTGCAGGAAGAGTTCCGCATGATTGCATTCATCTACCGCCTGGCCCGCTGGGCGGCCATCGTGGGCGGCATCGTGCTGGTCGCGCTCACCACCATGATCGTCGCCAGCATCGTCGGCCGGTCCCTGATCGGCCTGGGCCTTGCGCCCGTTCCCGGTGATTTTGAACTGGTGGAGATGGGGACGGCTGTGGCGGTGCTGCTGTTCCTGCCCTGGACGTACCTCAAGGGGGGCCATGCCACCGTGGACCTGCTGTACACCCACCTGCCCGCCTGGGCCCGGCGGGGCGTGCTGATGATCAGCGATCTGCTCATGCTGGCCGTCTGGCTGCTGCTCACCTGGAAGCTGGCTGAAGGCATGCTGGAGAAGAAGCAATACATGGAAACCACCTTCATCCTGCAGATGCCGTTGTGGTGGGCATATGCCGCCTGCCTGGTGGGTGCGGTCATTGGCTGCCTGGCCTATCTGGCGCGCACCGCCACGCTGTTCGGCCTGGGCAAGGAGCCCGCGGGCTGGACCACGGAAGCGGGGGTGCACTGATGAGCGGATTCGAACTCGCAGCCTGGTCGTTCCCGATCCTGCTGCTCCTCATCTTTGTGCGCATTCCCATCGGCCTGGCCATGCTGGTGTGTGGCCTGGTGGGCGCCTGGCTGGTGTATGGCACCACGGCGCCCGTGCTCAACCAGCTCAAGCAGGTGACCTACAGCACGTTTTCCAGCTATTCGCTGTCGGTCATTCCGCTGTTCCTGCTGATGGGGCAGTTTGCGGCGCTGGGCGGTTTGTCGCAGGCGCTGTTCAAGGCGGCGGAGGCCTGGATCGGCCACCGCAAGGGCGGCGTGGCCATGGCGGCCGTGGGCGCCTGCGCAGGCTTTGGCGCCATTTGCGGCTCCTCCCTGGCCACCGCGGCCACCATGGGCCAGGTGGCGCTGCCCGAGCTGAAAAAGGCAGGCTACGCGGGCGGCATCTCCACGGCCACGCTGGCGGCCGGGGGCACGCTGGGCATCCTGATTCCGCCCTCGGTGGTGCTGGTGATCTACGCCATCCTGACCGAGCAGAACATTGCCAAGCTCTTTCTGGCCGCGTTCGTGCCGGGCATCATGGCGGCCATTGGCTACGTGATCGTGATCGCGCTCTACGCCCGGTGGCGCCCGCAGGAGATGGGCACCGTCGCCCCCATGCCCATGGCCGAGCGCTGGAAAGCCACGGCCAAGGTCTGGCCCGTGCTGCTGATTTTTCTGGCGGTGGTGGGCGGTATCTACCTCGGGTTTTTCACGCCCACCGAGGGCGCGGCCGTCGGGGCCTTTGGCACCGGTGTGGCGGCCTGGATGTCGGGCGGCCTGAACCGCAAAACCCTGGTGGGTGCCGTGATGGGCACAGCGGTGGCCACCGGCATGATCTTCATGATCGTGCTGGGCGCGGGCGTGTACAACACCTTTCTGGCGTTGTCGCAGCTGCCGCAGGAGGCCGCGCAGGTGGTGGCCGGCTCGGGCCTGAGCCCGATGGTGGTGCTCGTTGCCATCCTGGTCATCTATGTGGTGCTGGGCTGCTTCATGGATTCGCTGTCCATGATCCTGCTGACCATTCCCGTGTTCTTTCCCATCGTCACCGCGCTGGATTTCGGCATGACGCCGGAAGAGTTCGCGATCTGGTTCGGCATCCTGGTGCTGATCGTGGTCGAGGTGGGGCTCATCACACCGCCGGTGGGCATGAACCTGTTCGTCATCAACAGCATGGCCAAGGACGTACCCATCCTGGCCACCTACCGCGCCATCCTGCCGTTCGTGGCCAGCGATTTCCTGCGCACCGCGATCCTGGTGGCCTTCCCGGGCATCGTGGTTTTTGTTCTGCGGTTTTGAGATGGTCCGACGCCGCATCCTCCTGACCGGCGCGAGCGCGATGGCGCTGACCGCGCTGGGGGTGCATGCGCAGCCCGCATTCCCGTCCAAGGCGCTGCGCATCGTGGTGCCCTTTGCGGCGGGCGGCGTGGGCGACCTCACGGCCCGCGCGGTGGCCACAGGCCTGGCCGAACGGCTGGGCCAGCCGGTGGTCATCGACAACCGCCCGGGCGCCGGCGGTGTGGTGGCCGCAGACAGCGTGGCGCGTGCCGAGCCCGATGGGCACACGCTGTTCCTGCTATCGAACGGCACGGCGGTGTCTGCCAGCCTGTTCAAGTCGCTGCCCTACGACACACTGGCCGACTTCACGCCGGTGAGCACGCTGGGTTTTTTTGACATTGCGGTGCTGGTGCCTGCCGATTCGCCGCACGGCACACTGGCCCAGCTGCTCGCGCATGCGCGGGCCCGCCCCGGCCAGCTCAATATCGGCAGCATCAACATCGGCAGCACGCAACACCTGGCGGCCGAGCTGTTCAAGAGCAGCGCAGCCATCGACGCGCAGGTGGTGCCGTTCAACGGCACGCCGGCCCTCATCACCGCGCTGCGCGGGCGGCAGGTGGATGTGGGTGTGGAAATTCTGGGCCCTGCCCTGCCGCAGGTGCGCGCGGGGGCGCTGCGCGTGCTGGCCGTCACCGGCGAGCGGCGCTCTGTGGTGTTGCCCGACGCGCCTACCGCGGTGGAGCTGGGCGTGAAGGGCTTTGTGGCTGCGTCGTGGAACGCGCTGGCCGTGCCCGCGCGCACGCCGCGCCCGGTCGTGGAACGGCTGCAGCGCGAAGTGGTGACCACTGTGGCAACGCCCGCCGTTCAGCAGCAGTTGCGCGCGCTCAACGTGGAGCCGCGCACCTCCACGCCCGAGCAAGCCGCTGCCTTGCTCAAGACCGACATCGAACGATGGCGCGCCGTGATCGAGCGCGCGGGCATTCCCAGACAGTGAAGGCCAGCCGCACCGTGCCGACCGAACAAACCGATGACCTGCTGCGCATGGACCACCTGGGCATCGTGGGCTATGGCGAGGTGGGCCGCATTTTTGCCGCGGGCCTGCGTGCCACCGGCGTGCGCGATCTGGCAGTGTGGGACCTGAAGTTCACCGATGCGGCGCAGCAGGCCGATCCGCGCGCCCACGCGCAGGGCGCAGGCGTGCACGCGGCCGACAGCGTGGCCGCGCTGTGCGCCGGGCGCAAGCTCATCATCTCGGCCGTCACGGCCAGCAGCACGCTGGCGGTGGCCGAGGCGGTGGCGCAGCACATTGCGCCTGGCGCGTTCTTTCTGGACCTCAACTCCGCCTCGCCGGGCACCAAGCAACAGGCCGCAGCTTTGATCCATGCGCGTGGGGCCCGGTATGTCGAGGCGGGCGTGATGACGTCGGTGCCGCCCTATGGCATCGCCGTGCCCATGCTGCTCGGTGGCCCTCACGCCGCAATGCTGGCGCCCGTGTTGCACGGTTGGGGCATGGACGCCAAGCCGGTCAGCGACCAGCTGGGCGTGGCCAGCGCCATCAAGATGTGCCGCAGCGTGATGATCAAGGGGCTGGAGGCGCTGGTGATCGAGAGCTACGCCACGGCCCGCCACTACGGTGTGCAAGACCATGTGCTGCCCACGCTGGCCGAAACCTTTCCGTCCATCGACTGGCAGCAGCAGGGCAGCTACTTCTTCAGTCGCGTGGTGCAGCATGGCCAGCGCCGCGCCGAAGAGATGCGCGAGTCGGCACACACCGTGCGCGAGGCAGGCATGGATCCGCTGATGGCATCGGCCATTGCCGAAAAGCAGCAGTGGGTGGCCGACCTGGCGCGCGATGGCGTGTTCGATGGTGTGCCCAAGGGCGCCTCATGGCAAGACTATGCAGACCGCTTGCTGGCCCATGTGCACACCAAGCCCCCCGAGGGTTGATGGGGCACGTTTCGCAGCGCCGGCTTTCACAATCAACGGTCCTGTGGGTGCATCTTTCTGGATGCAATGCACCGGTGTTGCCGCTGCTGGAAGCTTCTGAGCGGGAGTACACAGCGGGCGTGGCCCTTCTTCAAGGGGCGTGGTAGAGCGCCTGCAGAGTGGCACGTATCAACTCCGCCATCGCCTGCTGCGTCAGCGTGGCGGGGCGTTGCGAACTCACCGCCAAAAAGAGCTTGCTGCGCAGCCGCGCGCCGTCCTCACCATCCACGCTGGCGCCCAGGATCGGCCGGGTGCTGAATACCTCGGGCTTGCCGGATGTGGTGACCGCATTCATCGGCAGCACCGCGCAGCCCGCGCCATCGGCCACCAGGTCCAGGATGGCGGCCACGCCGTCGATCTCCAGGCTGATCTGCGGGCGTTTGCCGCGCGCTGCCAGTTCAGATTCCACCAGCATGCGGATCGAGTTGGGGCGTGTGGGAATCACCAGCGGAAAGCGCGTCAGCTCGTCCAGCGACACCGGCACGCGCGCCAGCGCATCGGCTTCGGCATCCGTCTGGCCTGCGGGGCGGCGCTGCACCAGGAACAGGTCTTCCTCCAGCAGCGCGGTGATCTCGATGCCCGGCGCAGGGGGTGTGTTGTACAGCAGCGCAATGTCGAGCAAGCCCGTGGTCAGCGACTCGCGCATGGCCACCGACAGCCCTTCGCTGATGGCCAGCGCCGCATCGGGCAGCTTCACGCGGAAGGCGCGGGTCAGCGGCACCGTCAGCACCTTGGCAATGCTGGGCGGCAGGCCAATGGCCACACGCCCGGCCAGGGCGCCGCGCACGCGGCCCAGCTCTTCGCGGGCGCGCTCCACCTGGTGCAGGATGCCGCGCCCGTGCTCCAGCAGCAGCTTGCCCGCCTCGGTGGGCGTGGCGCCCCGGCCGTTGCGCACCAGCAGGTTCTGGCGCAGCTCCACCTCCAGCAGGCGCACCTGGCGGCTCAGGGCGGGCTGGGCAATGTCCAGCACCACCGAGGCGCGCGTGAAGCTGCCCAGCTCGGCCACGCGCACAAAGTATTCGATCTGCTTGAGGTCCATCCGGAATGCTCTCTGCTAATTGCAATAGCTCCAAGTCAACGATCGCGGAATGATATAGCTGGTAGTGCGGGCGCCGACTTCATGAACCGGGCCGCGCTCTCCACAATCGGTGCCACGCAAAGCCCCCGGCAGCCTCCGTTTTCCATGCGGCTGCGCAGAGCCCGCAGGAGACCCACCCATGACCAGCCCCCCGCCACTGCGCGGCATCTCTTCCATGGCCACCCGCCAGGTGCTGGCCGAACTGACGGCGGCCTATGCCGCCCGTGCCCCCCAGGCGGGACCGGTGCAGATCGAATCCGTGGGCGGCGTGGAGGTCGCAAAACGTGTGGCAGCCGGTGAAGCCTTTGACATGGTCATCCTTGCCTCCGACGCCATCGACAAGCTGTTGGCCGCAGGCCATTTGTTGCCCGGCAGCAAGGTGGACTGGGTGCACTCCGGCGTGGCCGTGGCCGTGCCTGCGGGGGCACCGCTGCCCGACCTTGGCACCGAAGACGCCGTGCGCGATGCCGTGCTGGCCGCGCGCAGCATCAGCCTGTCCACGGGCCCCAGCGGCGTGGCGCTGGCCAAGCTGTTCGAGCGCTGGGGCATTGCCGAACAGATCGCACCGCGCATGGTGCAGGCGCCGCCCGGTGTGCCCGTGGGCTCGCTGGTGGCCAAGGGCGAGGTGGCGCTGGGCTTTCAACAGTTGAGCGAGCTGCTGCATGTGCAGGGCATCCAGATCGTGGGCCCGTTGCCGCCCGCTATCCAGATCACCACCACGTTTTCAGCGGGCGTCGGCGCGTTGTCGCAGCAGGTGGATGCTGCCCGCGCCTTGCTGGCCTACCTGGCCTCTCCGGCCGCTGCCGAAGCCAAACGCAAGCAGGGCATGACACCTGCCTGACCGATCACAAGAACACCTTCCAGGAGCACCAACCCATGAGCCTCATCATCGACTGCCACGGCCACTACACCACGGCCCCCAAGGCGCTGGAGAACTGGCGCAATGCGCAGATCGCCGGCATCAAAGACCCGGCGGCCATGCCCAAAGTGGCAGACCTCAAGATCAGCGACGACGAACTGCGCGAGTCCATCGAGACCAACCAGCTCAAGCTGATGAAAGAGCGCGGCAGCGACATCACGCTGTTCAGCCCGCGCGCCAGCTTCATGGCCCACCACATTGGCGATTTCAATGTGTCCAGCACCTGGGCGGCCATCTGCAATGAGCTGTGCTACCGCGTCTCCACGCTGTTCCCCGACCACTTTGTGCCCGTGGCCATGCTGCCGCAAAGCCCTGACGTGGACCCCGCCACCTGCATTCCTGAGCTGGAAAAGTGCGTGAAGGAATACGGCGCCGTGGGCATCAACCTGAACCCAGACCCCTCGGGGGGACACTGGACCAGCCCCCCGCTGACCGACAGGCACTGGTACCCCATCTACGAAAAGATGGTGGAGTACGACCTGCCCGCCATGATCCACGTGAGCACCAGCTGCAACGCGTGCTTTCACACCACCGGCGCGCACTATCTGAACGCCGACACCACGGCCTTCATGCAGCTCATCCAGGGCGATCTGTTCAAGGACTTCCCTACGCTCAAGTTCTTGATTCCGCACGGCGGCGGCGCGGTGCCCTACCACTGGGGCCGCTTCCGTGGGTTGGCGCAAGAGATGAAGAAGCCGCTGCTCGACGAGCACCTGATGAACAACGTGTACTTCGACACCTGCGTGTACCACCAGCCCGGCATCGACCTGCTCAACACCGTGATCCCGGTGAAGAACGTGCTGTTTGCCAGCGAAATGATCGGCGCGGTGCGGGGCATCGACCCCACCACCGGCAACTACTACGACGACACCAAGCGCTACATCGAGGCCTCCACCATCCTGAGCGCCGACGACAAGCACCAGATCTACGAAGCCAACACGCGCCGCGTGTTCTCCCGACTCGATTCACGCCTGAAGGCAAAGGGGCTCTGACATGTTTGAACTTGGCGTTGTCTACCGCAACATCACCCGCGCCGATCGCGCAGCCGCCGACGGCCTGGCGGCTCTCGGCTCGGCTACCGTGCACGAGGCCATGGGCCGCGTGGGCCTGCTCAAGCCCACCATGCGCCCCATCTACAGCGGCCAGCAGGTCAGCGGCACCGCAGTCACCGTGCTGCTGCAGCCCGGCGACAACTGGATGATGCATGTGGCGGCCGAGCAGATCCAGCCCGGCGACATCGTGGTGGCGGCGGTCACCTCCGAATGCACCGACGGCTACTTTGGGGACCTGCTGGCCACCAGCTTCCAGGCCCGTGGCGCCCGCGCGCTCATCATCGACGCCGGTGTGCGCGACGTGAAGACGCTGCAGGAGATGAACTTCCCCGTGTGGAGCCGCGCCATCAGCAGCAAGGGCACCATCAAGGCCACGCTGGGCTCGGTCAACATCCCCGTGGTGTGCGCCGGTGCACTGGTCACACCCGGTGACGTGATCGTGGCCGACGACGACGGCGTGGTGTGTGTGCCCGCCGCCCGCGCGGTCGAGACCCTGGCCGCCGCCCAGAAGCGCGAAAGCTTTGAAGGCGAGAAACGGGCCAAGCTGGCCAGCGGCGTGCTGGGCCTCGATATGTACAACATGCGCCCCGGCCTGGAGAAGGCGGGCCTCAGGTACATCGACTGAACCCCGGTTTTAAGTCTTTTTGGCCTCTAGCGCTTATTCAATAAGCGCTAACAGCTATTAATTTCATAGCAATTTTCTTTTTTCTGATTCTGTATTCCATGACGTTCTCTGTGTCTTCCTCTTTCCGTCTCCGCCGCACGTTGTCCATGGCATTCGGCGTGGCCGCAGCCGCAGCTTTGGCGCCCCAATTCGCTGCCGCTCAGCAGTTCCCCGCCAAGCAGGTGCGCATCATCAGCCCCTTCCCCGTGGGCGGTGGCCCCGATGGCGTGGCCCGCCTGGTGGCCGACAAGCTCTCGCGTACCTGGGGTACGGGCGTGATCGTGGAAAACCGCCCTGGCGGCAACGGCTTCATCGCCATCGACGCCTGGAAGCGCGGCGCCAAGGACGGCCACGACCTGCTGATTCTGGACAACGTGCACCTGGCCGCCTACCCCAGCCTGTTCAAGAAGCTGCCCTACGACGTGGCCAAGGACTTCGACACGCTGCTGCCGCTGTTCAAGACGCACTTCTTCTTCACCGTGGGCACGGGCAGCAAGTACAAGTCGGTGGGCGACATCATGGCCGACGCCAAGGCGCGCCCCGGCAAGCTCAACTACGGCAGCTGGTCGGTGGGCAACCCGGTGCACCTGGGCTCGGAGCTGTTCGAATCGGCCACCGGCGCGCAGATGGAACATGTGATCTTCAAGGAGACCACGCAGCTCTACACCTCGGTCTCCACCGGTGAAATCGACTTCGCTTTGGGCAGCGCCGCCACCGCAGGCCCGCTGCACCGCGCGGGCAAGCTGCGCCTGCTGGCGTTTGCCGGGCCCCAGCGCTCGGCCGAGTTCCCCGATGTGCCCACCGTGGCTGAATCGGGTGGCCCCAAGGACTTTGCCGTCACGGGCTGGAATGCCATTGCCGTGCCGCCCGGCCTGCCCGCTGCCGTGGTCGACAAGATCCGCAAGGACATCGAGCAGGCCCTGACCGGCCCCGACGTGGCCGAGAAGTTCAAGACCTTTGGCTACGAGCAGTTCCCCACCACACGCGGGCAGTTCAACCAGTTCGTCAAGGACGAGAGCCAGCGTTTCGGTGAGGTGATCCGCCAGGCGAAGGTTTCTCTCGACTGAGCGAGCAAGGAGCACGCAGCATGAGCGAATTCACCCAACCCGAAGGCTTCACCAAAACCCCCGGCTGGCTGGACTGGTACGCCGGCCCCAGCCAGCCCCGCTTTACGGTGCCCGCAGGCGCCGTGGACGCCCACTGCCACGTGTTCGGCCCGGGCGCCGAGTTCCCGTACGCGCCCGAGCGCAAGTACACGCCCTGCGACGCCAGCAAGCAGCAGTTGTACGCGCTGCGCGACCACCTGGGCTTTGCGCGCAACGTGGTGGTGCAGGCCACCTGCCACGGGGCCGACAACCGCGCCATGGTCGATGCGCTGGTGCATTCCGGCGGCAAGGCGCGTGGTGTGGCCACCGTCAGGCGTTCGGTGACCGACGAGGAGCTGCAGGCCATGCACAACGCCGGTGTGCGGGGCGTGCGCTTCAACTTCGTCAAGCGCCTGGTGGACTTCACGCCCAAGGACGAGCTGATGGAGATTGCCGCGCGCATCGCCAAGCTGGGCTGGCATGTGGTGATCTATTTCGAGGCGGTGGACCTGCCCGAGCTGTGGGACTTCTTCACCGCCTTGCCGACCACCGTGGTGGTGGACCATATGGGCCGCCCCGATGTGAGCAAGCCGGTGGACGGCCCCGAGTTCGAGCTGTTCCTGAAATTCATGCGCCAACACCCCAACGTTTGGAGCAAGGTGAGCTGCCCCGAGCGCCTCTCCGTGACTGGCCCCAAGGCTTTGGGTGGCGAGCAGAATGCCTACCAGGACGTGGTGCCGTTCGCCCGCAAGGTGGTTGCGGAGTTCCCCGACCGCGTGCTGTGGGGCACCGACTGGCCGCACCCCAACCTCAAGGACCACATGCCCGACGATGGCCTGCTGGTGGACTTTATTCCCCACATTGCGCCCACGGCGGAGCTGCAGCACAAACTGCTTGTCACCAACCCCATGCGCCTGTACTGGCCCGAGGAGATCTGAAATGGCCCTGGACAAACCCTACAAGAACGTGCCCGGCACGACCATCTTCGACGCCGACCAGAGCCGCAAGGGCTACTGGCTCAACCAGTTCTGCATGAGCCTCATGAAGGCCGAGAACCGCGCGCGCTTCAAGGCCGACGAAGACGCCTACCTGGCCGAATGGCCCATGACCGACGAGCAGCGCGCGGCAGTGCGCGCACGCGATTTGAACTGGGCCATGCGCACCGGCGGCAACATCTACTTTCTGGCCAAGCTGGGCGCGACGGATGGCCTGTCGTTCCAGCAGATGGCGGGCAGCATGACCGGCATGAGCGAGCAGCAGTACCGCGACATGATGATTGCCGGGGGGCGCAGCGCTGAAGGCAACCGCTACCTGGGCGAGGGCGGCAACGCGCAGGGCCCGGCCTCGCAATCCCAGGCGTGGAAGGAGTGGGAGCTCACCCATCAGGAAGCCCTGGCCGCGCAGATCCTGGGCGACCACGCTGCGCAGCAGTCGGCCCCGTCCGATGCAGCGCCAGCCGCAGACCACGCCCGCATTACCGCATCGGTCTACACCTCGCACGTACCCGCCATCGGCGCCGCCATCGACCTGGGCAAGACCGGCGAGCCTTACTGGCAGCCTCTGTTTGCGGGCTACGAACCCTCCAAGAAGTGGATGGAGGAAAACAGGCCTGACGTGGTCTTCCTGGTCTACAACGACCACGCCACCAGTTTCGACCTGGGCGTGATCCCGACGTTTGCCATCGGCACCGCCGCCGAGTTCGAGCCCGCCGACGAAGGCTACGGCCCGCGCCCGGTGCCCAAGGTCATGGGCCATCCCGAGCTGGCATCGCACATCGCGCAGTCGGTCATCCAGCAGGACTTTGACCTCACCATCGTCAACGATCTCCAGGTGGACCACGGGCTGACCGTACCGATGAACCTGCTGTTCGGCTCGCCCGAGGCGTGGCCGGTGAAGGTGATTCCCTTCCACGTCAACGTGGTGCAGTACCCCGTGCCGTCCGGCCAGCGCTGCTTTGCGCTGGGCCAGGCCATCCGCCGCGCCATCGAGTCGTTCGACGCACCGCTCAAGGTGCAGATCTGGGGCACAGGTGGCATGAGCCACCAGCTGCAGGGCCCGCGCGCCGGCCTCATCAACAAGGAGTGGGACAACAGGTTCCTCGACCGCCTCATCGCCGAGCCCGCCGAGCTGGCCAAGGTGCCGCACATCGAATACGTGCGCGAAGCGGGGAGCGAAGGCATCGAACTCGTGATGTGGCTCATTGCCCGCGGCGCCATGGCCGACGTGGCCGGCGGCCCCGCACCCACCGTGAAACACCGCTTTTTCCACGTGCCCGCCAGCAACACGGCCGTGGGCCATCTGATTCTGGAGAACCACTGACATGAGCAATGCAACCATCAAAGTCGCCCTCGCAGGCGCAGGCGCTTTCGGCATTAAGCACCTGGACGGCATCAAGAACATCGACGGCGTGGAGGTCGTCTCCCTCATCAGCCGCGACCTGGCCAAGACACGGGAAGTTGCCGACAAGTACGGCATCGGCCATGTCACCACCGACCTGGCCGACAGCCTGGCCCTGCCCGAGGTGGACGCCGTGATCCTGTGCACGCCCACGCAGATGCACGCCGCGCAGACCATTGCCTGCCTGAAGGCGGGCAAGCATGTGCAGGTCGAGATCCCGCTGGCCGACAGCCTGAAGGGTGCTGAAGAGGTGGTGGCGCTGCAAAAGCAGACCGGCCTGGTGGCGATGTGCGGCCATACCCGCCGCTTCAACCCCAGCCACCAGTACGTGCACCAGAAGATCCAGGCGGGCGAGTTCAACATCCAGCAAATGGATGTGCAAACGTACTTCTTTCGCCGCACCAACACCAACGCGCTGGGCCAGGCCCGCAGCTGGACGGACCACCTGCTGTGGCACCACGCTGCCCACACGGTAGACCTGTTTGCCTACCAGGCGGGCAGCCCCATCGTGCAGGCCAACGCCATCCAGGGCCCCATCCACCCCGTGCTGGGCATTGCGATGGACATGAGCATCCAGCTCAAGGCCGCCAACGGCGCCATCTGCACGCTGTCGCTCTCCTTCAACAACGATGGGCCGCTGGGCACGTACTTCCGCTACATCGGCGACACCGCCACCTACCTGGCACGCTACGACGATCTGTACAACGGCAAGGACGAGAAGATCGACGTGAGCCAGGTGGACGTGTCGATGAACGGCATCGAACTGCAGGACCGCGAGTTCTTTGCCGCCATCCGAGAAGGCCGCGAACCCAACGCCAGCGTAGGCCGGGTGCTGGCGTGCTACCAGGTGCTGCACCAGCTGGAACAGCAGTTGAACGCCGGTTGATTTGGGGTCAAATAGGCCTCTAGCGCTTATCCAGTAAGCGCTGGTAGCTATCAAATTGATATTGAGGGGACTCGTGCGACCCGGCCCACTCCGCCTGTGCGCGACGATGCGCGCCCATGGCGAGTCAGCCCATGGTCACGCGCAGCCCCGGTGCAATGGTGGGCGGCGCCGCATTCAGCGTCTCGATCGCAAACCCCGCCGCCGCCTTGTAGCGGGCCATGAAGCCTTCGCGTTCCTCGCGCGGCAGCACGTCGTCGATGTGGTCGAACACCCCGCCACAGCGCTCGTCCACCAGCCCCAGCAGGCCAAAGGGGCCAGAGCCCCGGTTGCGCAGCACCAGCGCCGAGATGTCCTTGCACAGCTTGTCGTCAAAGGCGCGCAGCGCCTGCGGTCCCACGCCATGCGCAAGCAACTGCGCCCCCAGCACGCGCGCATCCACAATGGCCTGGCTGGCACCGTTGGAGCCCACGGGGTACATCACGTGCGCCGCATCGCCCAGCAGCGCCACGCGGCCGTCCACCCAGGTGGGCACGGGGTCGCGGTCGATCATGGGGTACTCAAAAATGTCCGTGGCGCCGCGCAGCATGGCGGGCACGTCGAGCCAGCTGTAGTTCCAGCCGTCAAAGTGGTGAGCGAATTCCTCCAGCGCCACACGCCGGTTCCAGTCGCCTTGCTGCCAGCCGCCCTGGTTGTCCACCGTGATCTCGGCAATCCAGTTGATGGTGGCCAGGCCCGTGGCCGGGTCGGGCGGCGTGATGGGGTAGAACACCACGCGGTGCCGCAGCGAGCCCACGCCCACAAACGAAGCGCCCGTGCGCACCGGCACCCCCGGTGTGGTGCCGCGCCACATAATGGCGCCGCCCCACTGGATGGGTGGCTGCGTGGGGTGCATCTGCGCCCGCACGGCCGAGTGCAGGCCATCGGCGGCAATCAGCAGCGATCCCGTCACTTCGCGCTTGTCTCCATCGCGTGTCTCGACGATGGCGGTGACGCCGTTCGCATCCTGCCGGTAGCCCACCACGCGTTGCCCCAGTTGCACGGCGGCGTCGCCCAGGCGCGCCTTGACGGCGTGGTACAGCATCATCTGCAGCTGCCCCCGGTGCACCGCATACTGCGGCCAGTGGTAGCCCGCCGCGAGGCCGCGTGGCTCTGCGTACACCTCGTTGCCGTTGCGCCCCACCAGCGCCCATTCGCGCGCCTGCAGGCCAATGGTGTCCAGCACCTCGTTGCCAAAGCCCAAGTCGTGCAGCTCGCGCACGGCATTGGGCTGCAGGTTGATGCCCACGCCCAGCGGTTGCAGCTCGGGCACGGTTTCAAAGACGACGCAGGGCACGCCGATCTGGTGCAGGGTGAGGGCCGTGGCCATGCCACCGATGCCGCCGCCGGCAATCAGCACGGGGCTCAGGGACGAAGGGTGTGAGTGAGACGGTGTGCCAGACATGCGCAGATTGTCCATGCAATGGCGGGCAGGGCCTGTCACGGACGGTGCTGGATCGCCGTGGGTGTCTGGTTGCGCTTGCCGTAAGCTTGCGGCATGCAACAAAGAAACCTTGGACCTTTCACCGTCTCGGCCATTGGCCTGGGCTGCATGAACCTCTCGCACGCCTACGGCGCGCCGGTGTCCGCCGAGCAGGGCGAGCGAGTGCTGCTGGCTGCGCTGGATGCGGGCGTCACGCTGTTCGACACCGCTACGCTGTATGGCTTTGGCGCCAACGAAAATCTGGTGGGGCGTGTGTTGAAGCCGCACCGCCACCGCTTCACGCTGGCCAGCAAATGTGGCATGCAGGGTGTGGATGTGAACGGCGATGGCAAGCTGGTGCGCGTGATCGATGGCCGCCCCGCCACCCTGCGCCAGACCTGCGAGGACAGCCTGCGCCGCCTGCAGACCGATGTGATCGACCTGTATTACCTGCACCGCTGGGACAAGAACGTGACCATTGAAGACAGCGTGGGCGCGCTGGCCGACCTGGTGCGCGCGGGCAAGATCCGCAGCATTGGGCTGTCTGAAGTGTCCGCCGCGACCCTGCGCCGTGCCCACGCGGTGCACCCCATCGCGGCGCTGCAGACCGAGTATTCGCTGTGGACACGCAACCCCGAGATCGCCGTGCTCGACGCCTGCCGCGAACTGGGCGTGGCCTTTGTGGCCTTCAGCCCCGTGGCGCGGGGTTTCCTGTGCGGCGAACTTAAGGACGTCACCACCCTGGACGCCAAGGACATCCGCCGCGCCATGCCCCGGTTCGCGCCCGATGCCTATGCCGTCAACCTGACGCTGCTCGAGGGCTACCAGGCGATTGCACGCGATGTGGGCTGCACACCCGCCCAGCTGGCCCTGGCGTGGCTGCTGCACCAAGGCGAGCACATCATCCCCATCCCAGGAACCACGAACGTGGAGCATCTGCACGACGATCTGGGTGCCGTGAACGTGCGACTGGATGCGGCCACCATGGAGCGTCTGGGGGCGCTGATCAATGAGCGCACGGTGGTGGGCAATCGCTACAACGCCCAGAGCGCGCGCGAAGTGGACACCGAAACGTTTGAAGACCGCGCCGCGTAAGCGGCGCGGTCTTTGACTGGTTTGTTGATATAGGCCGCAGAAACCGGCGTGGCTCAAGCCAGTGGCCGCCGCGCAAGGGCCGCCAAGCCGCACGGGCGGCGCTTCGCTAGCGAGCGATGGCGGCGTCCCCCTGCCCGCAACGCGCAGCGGTGCGAGAGCGGGGGGAAGGCGCGCAGCGCCTCAGGGGGGTGTACTTTATCTGCCGCGCAGGTTTCCCTTGTCATCCGCAATCACGATCTCCACGCGGCGATTCATGGCGCGGCCCTCGGGTGATGCGTTATCGGCAACGGGGTGGGCCTTGCCGTAGCCGCGTGCAGTGATGCGGCTGGAGTCCACACCGCGCTGCACCAGTGCATCACGCACGGCCTGGGCGCGGCGTTCTGACAGTTCCTGGTTGTAGCTGTCACCACCCACGCTGTCGGTGTAACCCTCGATCAGCAGTTTGCGGTCGGGGAACTGCTGGAGGAAGCTGGCCAGCTTGTCCAGGCGCGGGCCAGCCTGGGCCGACAGCTCGGCCTTGTTGAAGGCAAACAGCACATCGCCCAGGGTGACCAGCAGGCCGCGTTCGGTCTGCTGCGCTTCCATGTCGCGCAGCTGGGCCTCGAGGGCGCGCACCCGGTCTTGCGCTGCGCTGGCCTGGGCCATGGCCGCCGCGGCCTGGGCTTGCTGTTGTGCGGCTCGCTGCTCGGCGCTCAGGGCCTGCTGCTGGGCGATCTGGGCATTGCGGGTTTGTGCTTCGGCACGCAGGCGGGCGGCGTCGGCCTCCTCGGTGCGTGCCTGCAGGCGAATGCGGTCTGCTTCACTGCCCGCTTGCTTGATGTTGGCATCCAGCTGGCGTGCACGGGCGGTGTTGGTAGCGATCTCGGCGTGTTGGCGGGCAAGGTACGCCAGGTGGTTGGTTTCAGCGGTGTCACGGTCGTCGGCCCAGACGCGGTCGGCCCTGGCCAGGGCGTCCGTCGCCTGCTTGAGCTCCAGCTGTGCATACTGGTTGACGGCGGGATTTCCGGCGGCACTGCTCACTGCGGTGCGGGCTTCTTCCAGCGCGGGTGATGGTGTGGTGCTGGCGCATGCGGCCAGAAGGCCGACGGCAATCAGGCTGGTGCACAAGGCGGTGGTGCGGCGAAAAATAGGATGCATGGTGTGTGGTTCCTTGAAATGGATGCTGGGCAATCGCAGCGCCTCAGCAGTGGCTGACTGAGGCGAGGCCAGGGCGGGCGCAAGCGCCCCACGCCCTTAGCGGGGCGAGCGGCGGTTGATTTCTTCTTGCAGCGCGCGGATGCCGTCTTGCACCTGCGCGAGGTTGGCAGCGTTGCTGGCAGCGTCAGCGCGGGTCTCGGCGACGCGCGCATCCACTTCGGCCTCAGCAGCCAGACGGCGTGCCGTCACATAGTCTTCCGCCACCATGGCTTTTTCGGCCTGCATCAGCTTTTCACGCGCTTGGCTCATCTCCACCGGTGCAGTGGTGGCTACGGCAGGCGCTGAGGCCACGCGGTTCACGGTGGTCCGGCTGACGGCCATCTGCTCGGTGGGTGCCGGAGTGGAGGAACAGGCGGCCAGTGCGCCCAGTGCGAGGACCGCTGCGGCGGTACGGATCGGTGCGAATGAATGCATGGTGTGATGGACTCCTCTGGAGGTTGTGGGAGATGCCGCCGCGAGGTGTCGGGCGGGCAGCCAGGGGTGTTCTGGTGTTGATGCATTGTTGGTGCGTGCGCACCCCACAGGCGTAGGCCCTGCCTCTGTATGGCTGTGGGGCATGTCTTACGAACCGTTGCGTGTGTTGCCCGAGCCTCTGTGTGACGGCCAAGGTCTGCCCCTCCTTCGGGAACTCTGACTTGCCGGGTGTCTCGATCAGAGGGCGACACCGTCCGGGTGCTTCGCTCAAGGCGCTGAGTCACCACCCATCCACACATCGCGAAGGTCGGACCTTTCTGGCCCCGCGCCCCGCCATTTCCGCTACAGCACAACGAAGAGGAGAGCACCCCGCATGCAGCCATCCACCTTTCTCACCTGGGTTCAGGAGACCACCTTCGCCGGAATACCGTTGTGGAGCCTTCTCGTGGCCGTAGCGGCCGCCACCGCCACCTATGTGGCCATACTGGTGGCCCTGTACCTGATCACACGCCGTGCCAAGGCATGGGCCACGCAGTCGCAAAGCGGCATGGCCATGACGGTGGTGGATGTGCTGAAGGGCACGAGCCGCACGCTGATGCTGGTGGTGGCGCTGCTTGTGGGCGCCAGCCTGCTGGACCTGCCCGGTCGGTGGGAGAGCCGCCTGAGTCAGTTGTGGTTTGTGGCAGTGGCATTGCAGATGGGGCTGTGGGGAATGCGCGCGATCGGCATCGGCGTGCGCCGCTACGTGCAACGGCACTCTTCCACCGGCATGACCCAGGTGAGCGCATCGGCCACGCTGATGTCCTGGGGCCTGCGCACGCTGCTGTGGAGCGTGGTGCTGCTGGCTATCTTGTCGAACGTGGGCGTCAACATCACGGCCTTCATCGCCAGCCTGGGGGTGGGCGGCATTGCTGTGGCCCTGGCGGTGCAGAACATTCTGGGCGACCTGTTTGCCTCACTTGCCATCGCAGTGGACAAGCCGTTTGAAGTGGGCGACTTTGTGGTGGTGGGCAGTGTGTCGGGCACGGTGCAGGTGATTGGCCTCAAGACCACCCGCATCCGGAGCCTGCAGGGCGAGCAGATCGTGATGTCGAACACCGACCTGCTCAAGCAGACCATCAGCAACTTCCGCATGCTGGAGCGCCGGCGCATCGTGTTCGGCTTCGGGGTGACCTACGACACCACACCCGAGCAGGCCGAGGCCATCCCGGGTATCGTGCGCAAGCTCATCGAGGCCCACCCCAAACTGCGTTTTGACCGCGCGCATTTCAAGGCGTTTGGTGCCAGCTCGCTCGACTACGAAGTGGTCTATATCGTCGAAGACCCGGCTTTCAGCGTCTACATGGACATGCAGCAGGCATTGAACCTCGGCCTGATGCGCGAGCTCAAGGCCTTGGGGGTGGAGTTTGCGTTCCCTACCCGCACGGTGCACATCGCCAGCGCCCCCGTGCAGGCACCCGCACCCGCGCCCGTGCCAGTGGCCACGGCTTCAGTCGCAGAGCAATCGGTGGGTAGCCGTTGAATCCCGGGTGTTCCGCGTCGCCGCGTGTGGGGCACGTAAAAAAAAAGCAGGTCGCCTTTGCAGGCGACCTGCTTGAACAGGGTAGTTGCTGTCAGCGCTTGTTCAACGCTCATCCGGGTGCGCGACGAAGAGGGTTGCCGTTGCGCACCGCGCTCAAGCATGGGGCCTGCCCCGCGTTCGCGCAAGGTGTGTTTACTTGGAGACCACGCGAACCATTTCCAGGCACTTGTTCGAATAGCCCCATTCGTTGTCGTACCAGCTGACGATCTTCACGAACGTGCCGTCCAGGGCGATGCCGGCGTCGGCGTCAAAGATCGAAGTGCGGGTGTCGCCACGGAAGTCGGTGGCCACCACCTTGTCTTCGGTGTAGCCCAGCACGCCCTTCAGGGCGCCTTCGGACTGGGCCTTCATCTCGGCCTTGATTTCTTCGTAGGTGGCAGCCTTGTCCAGCTCCACCGTCAGGTCCACCACCGACACGTCGGACGTGGGCACGCGGAAGGACATGCCGGTCAGCTTCTTGTTCAGCGCAGGGATCACCACGCCCACGGCCTTGGCAGCGCCGGTGCTCGAAGGAATGATGTTTTCCAGAATGCCGCGGCCGCCGCGCCAGTCCTTGTTGGACGGGCCGTCCACGGTCTTTTGTGTGGCGGTGGCTGCGTGCACGGTGGTCATCAGGCCGCGCTTGATGCCCCACTTGTCATTCAGCACCTTGGCCACGGGGGCCAAGCAGTTGGTGGTGCACGAGGCATTGGACACGATGGCCTGGCCAGCATACGTGTCGTGGTTCACGCCGAACACGAACATGGGGGTGTCGTCCTTGGAGGGGGCCGACAGGATGACCTTCTTGGCGCCGGCGTCGATGTGCTTTTGCGCGGTGACCTTGTCGAGGAACAGGCCGGTGGATTCGATCACCACGTCGGCGCCGACTTCGTTCCACTTCAGGTTGGAGGGGTCGCGCTCTTGCGTCAGGCGGATCTTCTTGCCATTGACGATCAGGGTGTTGCCCTCGACCGCCACGGTGCCCTTGAAGCGGCCGTGCACCGAGTCGTACTGCAGCATGTACGCGAGGTACTCAGGCTCCAGCAGGTCGTTGATGCCCACGACTTCGATGTCGCTGAAGTTCTGGATGGCCGAGCGCAGCACGTTGCGGCCGATGCGGCCGAAGCCGTTGATACCAATCTTGATGGTCATACTTTTCTCCAGGGTAGTGAAATGAATAGGGTCTGGCGCAATTTGAGTAGGCGCGCTGGTGTCACGCCTTGAGCCACTGGATGAGTCGTCTCACACCATTGGCTGGTTTAGGTGAAGTGCTTTCGCACAAAACGGCTTCAGTCCGGGTCTGTTCACGCAACTGGACAATTGCTTCATCCGCTGTCAGATGCCTGAGTGCGTGTGCGGAAGCCAAATGCTCCGAGCAAAAGTACGCGAGTCCCTGCGGATGCGACAACATGGCAGCGTCCGCCGGTTGGTAGTCTGCAAACGAAAGCCACTCGCCCCTGCGCGCCCCGGTCTCTTGGGTTGCGTGTATGCCGCACACGCTGCACTGGGCCGGGTTCATCTGGCGCGCTCCTCGGCAATCAGTCCCAGCACAGGGATGAACAGCCGGGGTGTTTCATGCAGCACGGATTTCACAAGCAAGTTGTGGATGAGCGCCGCTTCATAGGGGACCAGTGCAGAAGCTCCATACATGGGCGCAATTTCGGCAATGCTTTTGTAGGTTCCTTGAATGGCACCACTGAATTTTCCGCCGACGGTGCGGTCCATATAGCGCACTTGGCCCAATGCGTTGCGGAACGCGTAAATCGCGTGTCCGCCAATCACCTTGCCGGCCTGCTCCACCCGAACTGCCAGCATGAGTACACTGCCGTCACGGGGCAGCAAGCGTTCGATGTCTCGGGCAGTGGCAACCTTGGTGACAGCACCAATTCTGGCGCCGAGCCGCTGCAGATATCCGATGCCGGTCGCTAGATTCGGGATCGTCCAAAGCGCGTTCATCGGCATTCCGAGCGCTTTGGCCAGGTCCTCGACCCCCACGAGCAAACGGCCATTGGTTGAGTGATGCAATTGGCGCAAAGCCTTTGCAGATGCCACCCAGAAACAATTGGGACCACCGGTGTCGGCAACGAATCGCGCGGCTGTGATTCCCTTCGTGGTCTTCAGGAAACTAACGGCTTTGCCGACGGGAAAGACGGCAGCGAAACGCAGTGCATCAGTTCCCGCTCCACTGAGGGTCCCTTGTCTGAGACCATCGCCCAGACGCAGAAGGTCGACAAAGCCACCGCCAAAGGTCATCAGTGCCTTGGTCGCCGATGCTCCCACCATGGATCCTACGGAGTACTGCGAGTCCTCCACCCAGCGATCCAGAATCTGTTCGCTTTCCCCGCGCTGACGATCAAACCAATCGGCAGCCTCTGTAAGTACCCACATGTGCGTTCCGTTCAGCAGTACTTCGGCGTCCGTCTCTATCGGCGGCGCAACACCGCCAGCACGGTGGCCGCCACGTTCTCTTCGGTGAAGCCGAAGTGCTTGAACAGCACGGGCGCAGGTGCCGATTCGCCGTAGGTGTCGATGCCCACCACGGCGGCGCAGCCGTATTTCCACCAGCCGTCGGTCACGCCCATTTCCACGGCCACGCGGGGCACTCCGGCGGGCAGCACGCTGCTCTTGTACTTGGCGTCTTCGCGGTCGAAGGTGGTGGTGCTGGGCATGGAGACCACGCGCACCGGCACCTTCTTGTCGGCCAGCAGGCGCTGGGCTTTCAGGGCCAGCTGCACTTCGGAGCCGGTGGCGATGATCACGGCCACGGGCTTCTTCTTGATGCCCACATCGGCAGGCTCGCTCAGCACGTAAGCGCCGCGCGAGATGTCGCCCAGGTTGCGCTTGGGCGCCAAAGCGGAAAGGTGCTGCAGGTTCTGGCGCGACAGTGCCAGCACAGTGGGCTTGTTGCGGTTACTCAGGGCCACGCTCCAGGCCACGGCGGTCTCGGCCGTGTCGGCCGGGCGCCACACATCCAGATTGGGGATCAGGCGCAGGCTGGCCACGTGCTCGATGGACTGGTGCGTGGGGCCGTCTTCGCCCAGGCCGATGGAGTCGTGCGTGAACACGTGGATCACGCGCTGCTTCATCAGCGCAGCCATGCGGATGGCGTTGCGGCTGTAGTCGCTGAAGGTCAGGAAGGTGCCGCCGTAGGGGATGAAGCCGCCGTGCAGTGCCACGCCGTTCATGATGGCCGCCATGCCGAATTCGCGCACGCCGTAGTTGATGTGGCGGCCACCCACCTTGTCGCCATTCGCGGCTTCGGTCTTGACCACGGCGCCCTGCATGTCAAAGCGCAGGTTGGGCGTGCTCTTGGTGTTGGTGAGGTTGGATCCCGTCAGGTCGGCGCTGCCGCCCAGCAGTTCGGGCAGGGCGGCAGTGAAGGCTTCGAGCGCCAGCTGGCTGGCCTTGCGGCTGGCCACGGTCTCGCCCTTGGTGTGGGCGGCCACCACGGTGTCCACGGCCACTTGCGCAAAGTTGGCGGGCAGGTCGCCGTTCATGCGGCGCGTCAGCTCGGCGGCCAGCTCGGGGAAGGCCTTGCTGTAAGCAGCAAAGCGGTCGTTCCAGGCGGCTTCGGCCTTCTGGCCGTTGGACTTGGCGTCCCAGCTGGCGTACACGTCTTCAGGGATCACGAAGGGTTCGCTGCTCCAGCCCAGGGCTTCACGCGTCAGCGCGATCTCTTCAGCGCCCAGGGGCTCGCCATGGGCTTTGGCGGTGTTCACGCGGTTGGGGCTGCCCTTGCCGATGTGCGTCTTGCAGATGATGAGCGATGGGCGCTCGGACTGCTTCTTGGCTTCGGCGACGGCGTCGGCCACCTTGTCGGCGTCATGGCCGTCGATGGGGCCAATGACGTTCCAGCCGGCCGAGACAAAGCGCAGCGCGGTGTTGTCGGCAAACCAGGGCAGGACCTGGCCGTCGATGGAAATGCCGTTGTCGTCGTACAGCGCGACGAGCTTGTTGAGCTTCCACGCGCCTGCGAGCGAAATCGCCTCCTGGCTGATGCCTTCCATCAGGCAGCCGTCGCCCAGGAACACAAAGGTGTTGTGGTCCACCACGGCATGTCCTTCGCGATTGAACTCGGCGGCGAGCAGCTTTTCCGCCAGCGCAAAGCCCACGGCGTTGGTGATGCCCTGGCCCAGCGGGCCGGTGGTGGTTTCCACGCCCGGGGTCACGCCCACTTCGGGATGGCCGGCAGTCTTGCTGTGCAGCTGGCGGAAGTTCTTGAGCTCGCCAATGGGCAGGTTGTAGCCCGACAGGTGCAGCAGCGCGTACAGCAGCATCGAGCCGTGGCCGTTACTCAGCACGAACCGGTCGCGGTCAAACCACTGCGGGTTGGTCGGGTTGTGCTTGAGGTGGCGAGCCCACAGGCCCACGGCCATGTCGGCCATGCCCATGGGGGCGCCGGGGTGGCCGGAATTGGCTTGTTGAACGGCGTCCATGGCCAATGCGCGGATCGCATTTGCCATCTGTTGGGATTGCTGGGTATTGGCCATGGGGATGGGTTCAGGTGGGGGGTTCAGGGGAAACCCGGCATTTTACCGGGGCGGCTCCCGAGTCCCCGATTTGGCCACCGCGTGGCGGGCGCGCAGCAGCGATGCACTACAGTGCGGGCGATGCAAGGACTGCACCTGACCGCTGACCTCCATGGCTGCCGCTGCGCCCCCGCGTGGCTGCTGGACGCCGCCGCCCTGGGGCGCGCGTGCAAGGATGCCGTGGTGCAGGCCGGGCTGCAGGCTGTGGGGGAGCTGGTGCATGGTTTCCCGCCGTCCGCCCATGGCCCGGGCGGCGTGACAGCGGCTGTCTTGCTGGCCGAGTCGCACCTGTGTGTGCACACCTGGCCCGAGCAGCGCGCCGTGACGCTGGATGTCTATGTCTGCAACTTCGGCGCCGACCATTCGGACAAGGCGCACATGTTGATGGACGCGCTGCTCGCCCTGTTCGAGCCCACCACGGTGGAGCGCCATGCGCTGCAGCGCGGTGAAGTCAAGGCGGTGGCCGCATGAACGCCAGCACGCCGATGCACCCCCCGGTTCCCGCCCTGCTGCTGGCGGCTGGCCGGGGCGAACGCATGCGCCCGCTGACCGACCACACGCCCAAGCCGCTGTTGCCAGTGCACGGCAAGCCCCTGCTGCAATGGCACCTGCAGGCGCTGTGCCAAGCCGGCGTGGAGCAGGTGGTGATCAACACCGCCTGGCTGGGTGAGCAGATCAGCAACCGCTTTTCAAGTGTTTTTGGGCTCCATGGCTTACTGGATAAGCGCAAGCAGCTATCAATTTCATATTCTCACGAAGGGGTGGACTTTGGCGGCGCCCTGGAGACCGCCGGTGGCATTGCGCGGGCGCTGCCCCGTCTCGGCCCGGTGTTCTGGCTGGCGGCGGGTGATGTGTTTGCCCCCGACTTTGTCTTTGACAGCGCGGCGGTGCAGGCCTTTGCTGCCAGCGGCCAGCTGGCCCATCTGTGGCTGGTGCCCAACCCGGCACACAACCCGCGGGGTGACTTTGGCCTGTCGGCCCAGGGCCTGGCCTTGAACCTGCCTGCCGACGACCCCGCGCCGCGCTACACCTACAGCACCATCGCCCTTCTGCGCGCCGAGCTGTTCGCGCCGCCCTGGTGCGACATCGCCAGCGGCAACCCCGGTGGCGTCAAGGCGGCGCTGGCCCCCTTGCTGCGCCGGGCGATGGATGCGGGACGCGTGTCGGCATCGCTGTACACCGGCCGGTGGACGGACGTGGGAACACCCGAGCGTCTGGCGGACCTGAACCGGTAAGCCCGGTCGGTGCACTGCCCTATTGCGCAGCGGCAGGTGCCGTGGTGGCGTGTGCGGGCTCCAGGGTGATGGGCGGCCCGTTCTCACAAGTGCGGAACAGCCACTGGCTGGGCAGAAATCGGGCATCCGGCCCGTCGGGGGCGGGCTTGCCCAGCTCGGCCTGCACGTCGTAGGGCACATGGGGCACCTGGAACAGCGCAATCTGGCCTTTTTTGCAGGCTAGGCCCGAGATGACGGTGTTCGGCACCCAGCTCTGGCTGGCGTTGTCATAGCGGTGCACCGGGCCCAGGTGCTGGTCCTGCGCCAGCTCCACCCGCGCAGGCAGGATCTGCAGCGCACTGGCCCACACCCCTGCCATCTCTACCGGTTGCGCAAAGCGCACGGCCTGCAGCCCGTGCAGTGCCAGCGGTCGGCCGGGCTCGCCCTTGTCGAACGGGTCGCTCCGGTTGATGAGGCTGCCGGCGGGGATGAGGATCTCGCCATACTGATAATCCTGCGGCAGCACAAACCGCTCGCGGCTGGCGCGGACCCCGGCGCTGTCCTGCCATGCCTGCTGCGCACTGTGCGCCAGATAGAGCCGCACCCCCGTCCATGCATTGCACAGCAACGCCACGCCGATGAGAACCTGGACGGCACGGGGGGCGAGCAGCCACTTGTGCGGCAGGTCGATCCAGCGCACGTACACCGCATAAATCACCAGGCCGCTGGTCAGCAGCAGCCCCAACATGGGCAAAAACGTGGCCAGAAAAAAGTGCAGCAGGGTTGGAAGCAGGACGGGCATGGGTTTTGGGGCGGGGCGGGTTTTTCCACCATGGGGCAGGTCGGTGCCAAGGCTGGCCAGAGTCTGCCACGGGTTGTACCGCTGCCTTTGCGCAGCGGTCCGGGGCGCTACCGGGCGGTGTGGCGCTGCCCGGCAACGCCGCACACCACGAGGGAGATTGGCCCCCAGCCCGGCCCATGCGTCGCGGATGGACCCAAAATGTGTGGATGAGCCCACAGACCTCCCCCTACGCACAGCGCCGCTCCCGCCTGGCTTCCCTGCTCGGTGAAGGCGGCATCGCCATCGTCCCCACTGCGCCCGAGCGCCCGCGCAACCGCGACTCCGACTTCCTGTACCGCCACGACAGCTACTTTTATTACCTCACCGGTTTTACCGAGCCTGGCGCCTGCCTGGTGCTCACGCACGACGGACGCAGCACGCTGTTTTGCCAGCCCAAGGATCTGGAACGTGAAATCTGGGACGGCTATCGCCTGGGCCCGGCCGCTGCGCCCGCCACGTTAGGGGTGGATGCAGCGCATTCGATGGCCGAGATGGATACCTTGCTGCCTCGCCTGCTGGAAAACACCGGCTGCGTCTGGTACCCGTTCGCCACACACACCGGCCTGGCGGCGCGGGTGGAGGGCTGGCTCAACGTGGTGCGCGGGCGGGTGCGCTATGGCGCGATCTGCCCGGCAGAACAGAACGACGTTTGCACGCTGCTCGACGAGATGCGCCTGGTGAAGGACGCCCATGAGCAGGACATCATGCGCCGCGCCAGCGCCATCAGCGCGCAGGCCCACATCCGCGCCATGCAGCGCTCGGCCCGCATGCTGCGCGCAGGCGAGGATGTGCGCGAGTACCACCTCGATGCCGAGCTGCTGCACGCCTTCCGCGAGGCCGGCTCCCAGTACCCGGCCTACAGCTCCATCGTGGCGGCGGGCGCCAACGCCTGCGTGCTGCACTACCGCGCCGACGCCGCGCCAGTGCGCGACGGCGAGCTGGTGTTGATCGACGCGGGCTGCGAACTCGATGGCTATGCCAGCGACATCACCCGCACCTTTCCCGCGAACGGAAAATTCACCGGGCCCCAGCGCGCGCTGTACGACCTCGTGCTGGCCAGCCAGGACGCCGCCGTGGCGGCCACCCGGGCAGGGGCACGCTTCACGGACCCGCACGACGCCACCGTGGCCGTGCTGGCCCAGGGCATGCTGGACCTGGGCTTGCTCGACAAGAACAAGGTGGGCACGGCGCAGGACGTGATCGACAAGCGGGCCTACTTTCAGTTCTACATGCACCGCACCGGCCACTGGCTGGGCATGGACGTGCACGATTGCGGCAGCTATGTGGAGCCCGGCGAAGTGGGCCAGGTGAGCGAACGCAAGGACCCGTTGTCGGGGGAGACGATCACCAACCGCCCCAGCCGCATCCTGCGCCCCGGCATGGTGCTGACCATCGAGCCCGGCATCTACGTGCGCCCTGCCGACGGGGTGCCCGAGCAGTTCCACAACATCGGGATCCGCATTGAGGACGATGCCATCGTGACCGAGTCGGGCTGCGAGCTGATCACGCGCGGTGTGCCGGTGAAGGCTGACGAGATCGAGGCGCTGATGCGATGAGCCAGCACAGGTGGCGCCTGGGCGCCCTGCTGTGGCTGCTGGGCATGCCGGGTGTGGTGGCGGTGGTGTGGGCGCTTGTGCCGCCGCTGGCGGCCAACCAGGCCTTGCTGCCGCTGCCCCTGTGGGCGATGGTGCTGCTCAGCGGGCTGCAGACCGCCGTGCTGCTGGCCTTGTGCGTCGCGGCGGGCGTGTGGCTGGCACCCAAGGTAGGCCTGCGGGCCCCCGCTGCAGCGTACTGCGCCGCCGGTGAGTCCATCGGCCCTGCGCTGCGCGCCCAGGCGGTGCCTGGCGCGCTGGGCGGTGTTGCTGGCGCTGTGTGGCTGTGGACCTTGGCGCTGGTGGCGCCTGCGGCTTTGCAGCCTTCGGACCCCGGGAGCGTGATGCCTCTGCTGGTCAAGCTGCTGTACGGGGGTATCACCGAAGAACTGCTGGTTCGCTGGGGCGTGATGACGCTTGTGCTGTGGGTAGGCTGGCGGTTGCTGCAGCGCGGACAGGGCCGTCCGGGCAATGCGCTGGTGGTAGCGGCGGTGCTGCTCAGTGCTGTACTGTTTGCGCTGGGACATTTGCCGGCCGCACAGGCCATGGCCGGGGAACTGACCCCGCCGGTGGTGGCATTCGTGCTGGCGGGCAACAGCGCATTCGGCCTGGTGGCGGGCTGGCTCTATGCGCGCCACGGCCTGGAGGCCGCCATCATCGCGCACTTGCTGGCCCATCTGCTGTCACACCCCCTGCTCTGAACGACGGTCGGAGCTGCGCTGACTCCCCGGGTAACCCGGTGGTAACCGCTTCGTGTGAAAATTGAAACTCGATTACATCCCCAGAAGAAAGAGACAGACCATGCCAACCCGCCGCGCCACCAAGATTGTTGCCACCCTGGGCCCCGCCTCCAGCGACCCAGCACTGCTGGAGGCGATGATCCGTGCGGGGGTGAATGTGGTGCGCCTGAACTTCAGCCACGGCAAGGCGCAGGACCACATTGACCGCGCTGCCACGGTGCGCGCAGCCGCCCAGCGCGCGGGCCGCGAGGTGGCCATCATGGCCGACCTGCAGGGCCCCAAGATCCGCGTGGGCAAGTTTGCCGAGGGGAAGGTTCTGCTGGAGTCGGGCGCCCAGTTTGTGCTGGATGCATCACGCACCGAGCTGGGCGACATCCATGGCGTGGGGCTCGATTACAAGGAGCTGCCGCGTGACGTGAAGGCAGGCGACCTGCTGCTGCTCAACGACGGCCTCATCGTGCTCACCGTGGATGCCGTGCGCGGCGAAGAGGTGCACACCACCGTCAAGGTGGGTGGCGAGCTGTCGAACAACAAGGGCATCAACAAGAAGGGTGGCGGCCTTACGGCACCGGCCCTCACGGCCAAGGACATGGAAGACATCCGCACGGCGATGAGCTTCCAGGCCGACTATGTGGCTGTGAGCTTTCCCAAGAACGCGACCGACATGGAAATGGCGCGCCAGCTGTGCAATGTGGCGGCCTCCGAGTACCGCCACAAGCCCGGCCTGATCGCCAAGATCGAACGCGCCGAAGCCATACCGCACCTCGAAGCCATCTTGCGGGTCTCTGACGGCATCATGGTGGCGCGTGGCGACCTGGCGGTGGAGGTGGGCAACGCGGCCGTGCCCGCGCTGCAAAAGAAGATGATCCGCATGGCGCGCGAGCTGGACAAGGTCGTGATCACCGCCACGCAGATGATGGAGAGCATGATCACCAACCCCGTGCCGACGCGCGCCGAGGTGAGTGACGTGGCCAACGCCGTGCTGGACGGCACCGACGCAGTGATGCTGAGCGCCGAAACGGCTGCAGGTCGCTACCCGCTCGAAACCGTGGAAGAGATGGCCACCATCTGCGCTGCGGCGGAGGCCGCGGAAGACCACCAGCTCGATGCCGACTTCACCGGCCAGACCTTTGGCCGCATCGACCAGTCGATTGCCATGGGGGCGCTGTTCACGGCCCACCATCTGGGCGCCAAAGCCATCGTGGCGATGACCGACAGCGGCGCCACGGCGCTATGGATGAGCCGGCACAGCATCAGCATCCCCATTTATGCGTTGACCCCCAAGGTCGCCACCCAGCGCAAGATGGCCATGTACCGCAACGTGCGTCCCTTGCTCATGGACACCAGCGCAGACCGCGACACCGCGCTGGAACAGGCGGAGCGCCACCTGAAAAACCGCAACATCGTGCAAAAAGGTGACGTCTACGCCATCACCTGCGGTGAACCCATGGGTGCCCCGGGCGGGACCAACATGCTCAAGATCTGCGTGGCGGGCTGAGCTGCAGGGCAGAGCGCCTACCGAACGCCACTACGGGCCAGCGGTGGCCTTGGTGGTGCTGGCGAAATGCGGAAAGCGTGGGCGCAATGCGGTGGCCGCCAGGTCGCAGAGCCAGCCGGTGGTCCAGCACAGCCAGCCTGTCCATAGCGTGTGGCTCATGAAGTGCGCGCCGCGCACCTGCTGGGCCGCACCCAATACAAACCCCGCCAGCAACGCGACCGCCAGCCACCAGCGCGCGGCCGTCGGCGCCTTGTGGCGCAATGCAAAGTAGCCGCCCAGAAAAGCGAATCCGGCCGATGCATGGCCCGCCGGGAAGCAGCGCCCGCTGCCGCCGTCGAGCACGCCCAGCGCCCAGTGCGACACGTGGCGTGCCACGCCGCCAAACTGCGCCAGGTCCCAGGGACAACTGGTGGCGCTGAGGTTTTTGGTGATACTGACCACGGCCAGCGAGAGCAGGGCGCTTACGGCCATCTGCAGGCGTTCACTGGCGTCCAGCTTTCGCAGGAAGCCACGTGGCCACCACACGCTCAAGGCCAGCAGCAGCACCAGCAGCCATCCCACGCGGCGGGCGCCTTCATGCAGCACCTGCACAAAAAACCATTGGTCCCGCATTGGAAACCCGTCAGACGAGCCGAACACCTGGGCCAACGCCAGGTCTTGCCCTGCGGCATCCCACGCCACCACACAGACCAGGGCGCCCAAGGTCCAGAACAGCAACTTGTGCCGATGTGGCGGGGAGGATGGGGTGAGTGGCGAATGCTGCATGGACCGGAAGTTAGACGGCCGCACTTAACACCGCCTTAAAACCACGTGCTGCCCCTGTCCCTGTGCGGTCCGGACGGGCTGCGACAATGCCTGCATGCGAATACTCGTGGTCGAAGACGATGCGGGCATAGCCAGTGGCCTGCGCAGCAACTTGCAACAGCGCGGCTATGCGGTGGATGTCAGTGACGGCGTCGTCAGCGCCTGGAGCGCCCTGCGTGCCGAACGTTTTGACGCCGTGCTGCTGGACCTGGGGCTGGTGGACGGTGACGGCAGCGAACTGCTCAGGCGCCTGCGCCTGAGCCCGCCCGCCACCTGGGCCGCGTCGCCCGCCTTGCCGGACCCCGCTACGCCCGTGCTCATCGTCACGGCACGTGATCAGGTGCACCAGCGCATCGCCGGGCTGGACCAGGGCGCCGACGACTACCTGACCAAACCGTTTGATGTGGATGAGCTCGACGCACGCCTGCGGGCGCTGCTGCGGCGCGCGGCGGGGCGGGCGTCGCCCACCATCCGCCTGGGCGATATCGAGCTGGACCCCGCGACCCGCACGGTACGCCAGCAAGGCAAACCCGTGGAGGTGTCGCCGCGCGAGTTTTCGGTGCTGCTGGTACTGCTGGAGGCGCGTGGCCGGGTGCTGTCGCGCCAGCAGATCGAGGAGCGCCTGTACAGCTGGGATGCCGCGGTGGAGAGCAACGCGGTCGAGGTCCACATCCACCACCTGCGCCGCAAGCTGGGCAGTGCGTGCATCCAGACCATGCGCGGGGTGGGTTACTTCATGCCGCAGGAGAAGCACGTGTGAACGCGCCTGCGGGCCCTCGCCCGGCGCCGGGGCGCCGCCCGTCGCTCACCCGGCAGCTGCTGCTGTGGTCGCTGGGCGCGCTGGCCATTGTCTGGGGCAGCTTCGTTTTCATCGGCTACCAGACCGGTGTGCATGAGGCCGATGAGCTGACCGACGGGCACCTGGCCAGTGTGGCCGCGCTGCTGCTCAACCTGCGGGCGACCGAGGAAATGGAGGGCCCAAAACGCACCGAGCGCAGCCCCATGCCCTGGCTCAAGTCGCACGACTACCAGCAGACCATCAGCGTGGTGCAGTGGGATGCGCAGGGGCGGGTGCTTTCCATCACGGGCTCGGTGTCCGAGCCGCCTTTCAGCGACGCCGAAGGGTTTGCCAACCTGACGCTCGGTCCTGACAAGGTGGTCTGGCGCAGTTTCTCGCAATGGGATGCCGCGCGTACCCGCAAGATCATGGTGATGCTGGAGCTGCGCGAGCGGGACGAGCTGGCGGATGACATTGCGGGGCAGCTCATCGAGCCGGGGCTGTGGCTGCTGCCCGTGGTGGCTCTGGCCCTGGGGTTGGCACTCTGGCGCGGCTTGCGGCCGTTGTATGCGCTGTCGGCCGATGTGGCGGCGCTGGACCCGGCCAGTGCCCAGCGCCTGGCCTCGCGCCACGCCTGGAGCGAGTTCGAGTCGGTGGTGGCGTCGATCAACACCTTGCTGGACCGCCAGCAGGTCGCCATGGTGCGTGAGCGCCGCCTGGCCAATGAAGTGGCCCACGAACTGCGCACGCCGCTGTCCTCCATCACCCTGCAGGCCAGTGCCCTGGCGGGGGAACTGACGGAAGAGGCCCGGGCCCAGGCCCTGGCGCGCATCGGCCAGGATGCCCTGCGCGCAGGCCATGTGCTCAACCAGCTGCTGGCCCTGGCCCGCGCCAGCCGGGCTGAGCTGCACGAAGCCAAGGCGCCCGCGGATCTGAGCGCGCTGGCGCGGTCGGTGTGCGCCGACTATGCCCAGGCGGCATGGAAACGGGGCGACGACCTGGCCCTGTCAGCCCCGCCCGCGCTCACCGTGCCCGGCCATGCGGTGCTGCTGGACATTGCGCTGCGCAATCTGGTGGAAAACGCGCTCAAGCACACGCCCGACGGCACCCAGATCGCGGTCCAGCTAGGCTCCGCCACCGACGGTGGCGCTTGGCTCCAAGTGTGTGACGACGGGGCTCGCCAACAGGCGGGTGGCACGGCCGGCCGCACGGAAGTGGTGCCGGTGGACAGCCTGCATCTGGGGCATGAAATCCTGCGTCGCGTGGCGGATATTCACGGGGGGCACTTTGGTGCAGTCCCTGCGCCTGCGCCCTTTACCACCTGCTACCGGCTGGATTTGCCCGGGCACCCAGCGCCCTACGCCGGTTAAAATTGCCGGTTACCAAGCGGTTACCACCGCATTGCGAGGCGTACGGCGCCTCCCCCATCAACCCTGAACGGACACCACGACCATGCCCCTCGTTTCGATGCGCGAACTGCTCGACCATGCCGCCGCCAACAGCTACGGCATCCCCGCTTTCAACGTCAACAACCTGGAACAGGTTCAGGCCGTGATGGCCGCTGCAGACGAAGTCGGTGCGCCTGTCATCCTGCAGGCCAGCGCTGGCGCACGCAAGTACGCGGGCGAGCCCTTCATCAAGCACCTCATTCAGGCTGCGGTCGAGGCCTTCCCGCACATCCCGCTCGTCATGCACCAGGACCACGGCACCTCTCCCAAGGTCTGCCAGGGTGCGATCGACCTGGGCTTTGGCTCGGTGATGATGGACGGCTCGCTGATGGAAGACGGCAAGACGCCTTCGTCCTTCGACTACAACGTCGAGGTGACGCGCAAGGTGGTGGACATGGCGCACAAGGTGGGCGTCACGGTCGAAGGCGAACTGGGCTGCCTGGGCAACCTGGAAACCGGCGAAGCCGGTGAAGAAGACGGTATTGGCGCCGAAGGCAAGCTCGACCACAGCCAGATGCTGACCGACCCCGAAGAGGCCGCCGTGTTCGTGAAAGCCACGCAGCTGGACGCACTGGCCATTGCCATCGGCACCAGCCACGGTGCCTACAAGTTCAGCCGCAAGCCCACGGGCGACATCCTGGCCATCAGCCGCGTGAAGGAAATCCACAAGCGCATCCCCAACACCCACCTGGTGATGCACGGTTCCTCCTCGGTACCCGCCGAACTGCTGGCCATCATCAACCAGTACGGCGGCAAGATGAAGGAAACCTACGGTGTGCCGGTTGAGGAAATCCAGGAAGCCATCAAGCACGGCGTGCGCAAGATCAACATCGACACCGACATCCGTCTGGCCATGACCGGCGCGGTGCGCAAGTTCCTGTTCGAGAACCCCGACAAGTTTGACGCCCGTGAATGGCTCAAGCCTGCCCGCGAAGCCGCCAAGCAGGTCTGCAAGCAGCGGTATCTGGAATTTGGCTGCGAAGGCCAGGGCAGCAAGATCAAGGGCCTGAGCCTGCAGGCCGTAGCGGCCCAGTACGCCTCGGGTGCGCTGGCCCAAGTGGTGAACTGATCACTGCGGCAGCGTCCCGTCAGGCCTGGTTGCTCTCAGCGACCAGGCTTTTTTTTGCCTGGGCAGCAGGCCCGCTGGGGAGTTCCCTCTACATCAGACAAAGGCGACAGCCATAAGAGTTTCTTCATGTAAGCTCGCGGTCAGCTTGTGCCGGGGCTCGCATCATGGGGCCGTGCAAGGCCTGCGCTGAACTGGTGACAGGGTTGGACACATTGCACGGTATTTCGAAATGCCTGGCATGAACGCCATGGGATGATTGACGCGAATCTGCATAAACCTATCTCTATGACCTTGATGATTTCGAAATTCTGGCGGGTGATGTCCCTCGCGATGGCGGCTCTCACGGTTGCGTGTGCACCGCTGAGCGTTCCGCCCAAGGAAGAATATCCGGTGGGCCGCGCTCGTCTTGCTTTGCCACCGGGTGCATGGCAGGACCTGGGTACTTCCAACGAGTCCGTGACGGGCCCGGGCGGTGCCAGCATGGGGCTGCAAACCCGCGCTGTGGGGCTGCGTGGTGCGCAGGGCGATTGGCAGGCCGTGTTGCGCGTGCAGACCAACCGCACCAAGGACCTTCTCGGATCGCCGGCCGGGGTGGGCCATTGCCCTCCCCAGCAGGATGTCACCGTGGAAGATGCCACCGCCGGCAGCCCGGTGCGCGCGGATTGTCTGCGCCTCAAGCGGTGGGGCAGCAGCGCGCAATGGCTGGAAAAGAACCGGCCAGACCTCGTGGAGTGGCTGCGCAGCCACCAGATCGCGCTCAACGTTCCGTACTCCCATGTGAATTACCGTTACGTCACGGAAGCGGGCGTCTGGGTGACCGTGGATGCGCTGGTGGACCAGCGGTTGCTGCGCCCCAAAACCCGCAACAACGAAGAGTTTCTGGTTGCCGGGCGGCCTGCGTTGCAATGGGGGCAGGACCTGGCCCACGCTGCGCGCATGAGCGTCGGAATGATGGACGGCTATCTCGCCATTCCGCCGTTCCCGTTCCCTGCACCCGATTCCAGTCCTTGAGGCACGCCACTCCCCATGGCCTGGCGGCCTTGCACAACGATTTCAAAACTCGAGGAGACCTCTGATGCAGACAAGCCCAGTCCCGCAGCCGCAGCGTATCGGCGTGCCAAGGGAAACCTTTCCCGGCGAGAAGCGCGTGGCCACCGTGCCCGATGTGGTGGAGAAGCTGATCAAGCTGGGCTTTTCTGTCACGGTGGAGTCTGGGGCTGGGGATGCTGCCAACTTCAGTGACGACGCTTACCGCGCCGCGGGCGCCGAAATCGCGTCTGACGCAGCCAGGCTGTGGTCGGCATCCGACATCGTCTTCAAGGTGCGCCCGCCCAGCAGCGAAGAAGTCGCGCTGATGCGCGAGGGCACCACGCTGGTCGATTTCATCTGGCCCGCCCAGAACCCCGAGCTGATGCAGCAGCTGGCGGCCCGCAACGCCACGGTGCTGGCCATCGACTGCCTGCCTCGCACCCTGAGCCGGGCCCAGAAGATGGATGCACTGACTTCCACGGCCGGTGTCTCGGGCTACCGTGCTGTCATTGAGGCGGCCAATGCCTTTGGTCGCTTCTTCAATGGACAGATCACGGCCGCAGGCAAGGTGCCGCCGGCCAAGGTGTTCATTGCAGGCGCTGGCGTGGCGGGTCTTGCGGCCATTGGCACGGCGGCCAATCTGGGCGCCATTGTGCGCGCCAACGACACGCGCGCCGAGGTTGCCGACCAGGTCAAGTCGCTGGGCGGTGAGTTCGTCAAGGTGGACTACGAGGAAGAAGGCTCGGGCGGCGGCGGCTACGCCAAGGTCATGAGCGAGGGTTTCCAGGCAGCGCAGCGCCAGATGTACGCCGAGCAGGCCAAGGATGCCGACATCATCATCACCACCGCGCTGATCCCGGGAAAGCCCGCGCCCAAGCTCATCACGGCCGAAATGGTGCAGAGCATGAAGCCCGGCAGCGTGATCGTGGACATGGCCGCCGAGCAGGGAGGCAACTGCGAACTCACGGTGCCCGGCGAGGCCGTGGTGCGCCATGGCGTGACCATCGTCGGCTACACCGACCTGGCCTCGCGCCTGGCCAAGCAGTCTTCCACGCTGTATGCCACCAACCTGCTGCGCCTGACCGAAGAGCTGTGCAAGGCGAAGGACGGCGTGGCCGTGGTCAACATGGAGGACGACGCGATCCGCGGCCTCACCGTGGTCAAGGACGGCGCCATCACGTGGCCTGCCCCACCGCTCAAGCAGGCAGCGGCACCGGCGCCCAAGGTGTCCGCTGCTCCCGTAGCGGTCAAAAAATCGAGCCATGGCCCTGGTGAGCCCATGTCCGCCAAGACGCTGACCATCGTGTTTGCCGTGCTCGCCGTGCTGTTCTGGGCCATTGGTGCCTATGCGCCCGTGGCCTTCCTGGGGCACTTCACCGTGTTCGTGCTCGCCTGTTTTATCGGCTACATGGTGGTGTGGAACGTCACACCCGCGCTGCACACGCCGCTCATGAGCGTGACCAATGCCATCTCCAGCATCATTGCCATCGGTGCGCTGGTGCAGATCGCCCCGCCGGACGCGGGCATCAACGGGCGCCCAGATGGTCTGATTCTCTGGCTGGCCTTCGCTGCGCTGGTGCTCACGGCTGTCAACATGTTCGGCGGCTTTGCGGTCACGCGCCGCATGCTCGCCATGTTCCGCAAATAACAACGACAACAACGAGGAAAGACGAACATGTCCCCAAGTCTTGCCACCGTCGCCTATCTCGGCGCGGCCATTCTTTTCATCCTCAGCCTGGGCGGGCTCTCCAACCCCGAGACCTCGCGCCGCGGCAATCTGTTCGGCATGGTCGGCATGGCGCTGGCCGTGCTCGCCACAGTATTCGGCCCGCGTGTCAGCCCCTCGGGCATCGCCTGGATCGTGGGCGCGCTGGTGATTGGCGGCGGCATCGGCCTGTATGCCGCCAGGGTCGTCAAGATGACGCAGATGCCCGAGCTGGTCGCTCTCATGCACAGCCTGGTGGGCCTGGCGGCCTGCCTCGTGGGTTTTGCCAGCTATGTGGACACCTCGATCCAGCTGCAAGGAGTGGAAAAAACCATCCACGAAGTTGAAATCTACGTCGGTATCCTGATCGGCGCCGTCACGTTCTCGGGCTCGCTCATCGCCTTTGGCAAGCTCAACGGCAAGATCGGCGGCAAGCCGCTGCTGCTGCCCGCGCGCCATTGGCTCAACCTTGCAGGCTTGCTGGTGGTGATCTGGTTTGGCCGCGAGTTTCTGCGGGCCGAAACCATCGAGCAGGGCATGCTGCCGCTGGTCGTGATGACCGTGATCGCCCTGCTGTTCGGCATCCACATGGTGATGGCCATTGGCGGTGCCGACATGCCGGTGGTGGTGTCCATGCTCAACAGCTACTCGGGCTGGGCGGCCGCCGCCACGGGCTTCATGCTGTCCAACGATTTGCTCATCGTCACCGGTGCGCTGGTGGGCTCCTCGGGCGCCATCCTGTCCTACATCATGTGCAATGCGATGAACCGCAACTTCATCAGCGTGATCGCGGGCGGCTTTGGCTCAGGTGCTGGCACACCCGCCAAGAAGGGTGATGCAGCCGAGCCGCAGGGCGAGGCCGTGCCCGTCAGCTCCGCCGAAACCGCCGAGCTGCTGCGCGAGGCCAAGAGCGTCATCATCGTTCCCGGTTACGGCATGGCCGTGGCCCAGGCCCAGCACACGGTCAACGAGATCACCCAGACCCTGCGCGCAAAAGGCGTCAATGTGCGCTTTGGCATCCACCCGGTAGCGGGCCGCATGCCGGGCCACATGAACGTGCTGCTGGCCGAGGCCAAGGTGCCCTACGACATCGTGATGGAAATGGACGAGATCAACGAGGACTTCCCCGATACCGACGTGGTGATGGTCATCGGCGCCAACGACATCGTGAACCCCAGCGCGCTGGATGACCCCTCCAGCCCCATCGCCGGCATGCCGGTGCTGGAAGTGTGGAAGGCCCGTACCTCGATCGTGATGAAACGCTCCATGGCCTCGGGCTATGCGGGCGTGGACAACCCTTTGTTTTACAAGGACAACAACCGCATGCTGTTTGGCGATGCCAAGAAAATGCTCGACGAGGTCCTCGCCGCGCTCAAGGGCTGACGGGCATAATTGCCCAGTAGAAAAAGCACGACCGTGCTGAAAAATCGACACGGTTCTCATGACACCCATAAAACCGATAGGAGACAACGCAAATGAATGATCGCCCCTGGCTGAGTGCATATCCGCAAGGCGTGCCTGCTGACATCGACACCTCGCAGTACCCTTCCCTGGTGGCGCTGATGGACGAGGCCTTCACCAAGTACGCCAACCGTGTGGCCTACAGCTTCATGGGCAAGGACGTGACCTATGGCCAGACCGACTCGCTCTCCAGCGCGTTTGCGGCCTACCTGCAGGGTCTGGGTCTGGTCAAGGGCGACCGCGTTGCCATCATGATGCCCAATGTGCCGCAGTACCCGGTCACCGTGGCCGCCATCCTGCGCGCGGGCTTTGTGGTGGTCAACGTGAACCCGCTGTACACACCGCGTGAGCTGGAGCACCAGCTCAAGGACTCGGGCGCCAAGGCCATCGTCATCATCGAAAACTTTGCCGCCACCCTGCAAAGCTGCATTGCCAACACACCCGTCAAGCACGTGGTGCTGGCCGCCATGGGCGACCAGCTGGGCCTGCTCAAGGGCGCCCTTGTCAACTACGTGGTGCGCAACGTCAAGAAGATGGTGCCCGCCTACAACCTGCCAGGCGCCGTGCGCTTCAATGAGGCGGTGGCCCAGGGCACGCGCGGCACGCTCAAGAAGCCCGACATCAAGCCCGACGACATTGCGCTCTTGCAGTACACCGGCGGCACCACGGGCGTGAGCAAGGGCGCCGTGCTGCTGCACCGCAACGTGATTGCCAACGTGCTCCAGTCTGAAGCCTGGAACGCCCCGGTGATGAAGAAGGTGCCGGAAAACGAGCAGCCCACCAGCATCTGCGCGCTGCCGCTGTACCACATCTTCGCGTTCACCGTGAACATGATGCTGAGCATGCGCACGGGCGGCAAGACCATCCTGATCCCCAACCCGCGCGACCTGCCGGCCGTGCTCAAGGAACTGTCCAAGCACACGTTCCACAGCTTCCCGGCCGTCAACACACTGTTCAACGGGCTGGCCAACCACCCCGATTTCAACACCGTCAACTGGAAGAACCTCAAGGTCTCGGTGGGCGGTGGCATGGCCGTGCAGGGCGCCGTGGCCAAGCTGTGGCTCGAGAAGACGGGCTGCCCCATCTGCGAAGGCTATGGCCTGTCGGAGACCAGCCCCTCGGCCAGCTGCAACCCGGTTACTGCCAAGGAATTCACCGGCACCATTGGCGTGCCGATTCCCGGCACCTGGATGAAGCTGCTGGACGACGAAGGCAACGAAGTCACCACCCTCGGCCAGCCTGGCGAGATCGCCATCAAGGGCCCGCAGGTGATGGCGGGCTACTGGCAGCGCCCCGACGAGACCGCCAAGGTCATGACCGATGACGGCTACTTCAAGTCTGGCGACATCGGCATCATGGATGAGCGCGGTTACTTCAAGATCGTGGACCGCAAGAAGGACATGGTGCTGGTCAGCGGCTTCAACGTGTACCCCAACGAGGTCGAGGAAGTGGTGGCCAACTGCCCCGGCGTGCTCGAATGCGCCGTGGTGGGCGTGCCCGACGAGAAGAGCGGCGAAGCCGTCAAGCTCGTGATCGTGAAGAAAGACCCGTCGCTGACCGAAGCACAGGTCAAGGAGTTCTGCAAGGCCAACCTCACGGGCTACAAGCAGCCCAAGGTGATCGAGTTCCGTACCGAGCTGCCCAAGACCCCGGTGGGCAAGATCCTGCGCCGAGAGCTGCGGGATAAAAAGTGAGCATCCCCCTGAGCCGCTTCGCGGCTTCCCCCTTCTCTCGATGCGCTGCGCGCAGCGGGAAGGGGGACGACGCCAGCGCGGCGGGGCGGCCCTTGCGCGGCGTCCGCTGGTCTGGGGTGTGCCAGTTTTAACCATATGGCGCAGTGACTACCGCCATCCTCAGCGCCCTGCCCGACGAACAAAGCACCCTGGTCGCCCACCTCGTCCACCCGCAGCGCCTGATGCATGCGGGACGTGCCTTCTGGCGCGGCGAACTGGCTGGCCGCGCGGTGGTGCTGGCCCTCTCGGGCATTGGCAAGGTGGCGGCGGCCACCACGGCCACGGCGCTGATCGAGCGGTTTGGCGTGGCGCGCGTGGTGTTCACCGGTGTGGCGGGGGGCGTGGGCGATGGCGTGAACGTGGGCGACGTGGTGGTGGCGCAGGACTACCTCCAGCACGACATGGATGCTTCGCCACTGTTTCCGCGCTGGGAGGTGCCTGGCTACGCGCGCAGCCGACTGCTCTGTGATGTCACGCTGTCTGCTCTGCTTTTGGGAGCTGCTAGCGCTTGTGTATCAAGCGCTAGCAGCCGATTTGACCTTAAAAACATGGCGCAAGGCGGCATAGAGGGCGCCGCGCACCGCGCCCACCACGGCCTGATTGCCAGCGGGGACCGTTTTGTCTCAGCCGCTGACGAGGCCCACCGCCTGCGCACCACATTGCGCGACGCCGGCCACGACGTGCTGGCCGTGGAAATGGAAGGCGCCGCCGTCGCCCAGGTGTGTCACGACTACGGCATCCCCTTCGCCGCCATGCGTACCATCTCCGACCGCGCCGACGACACCGCGCACGTGGACTTCCCCCGCTTTGTGCAGACGGTCGCCAGCCGCTACGCCGAACACATGGTGCTGACGTTGATGCAAAAACTATGAAATTAATAGCTGCTAGCGCTTGATGGGTAAGAGCTAGAGGGCGATTTGATTCATATTTTCGCTGGGTTGACTGCTGAATCCGCCATCAGGCTTGCACAGGCTTCGACAAGCTCAGCCCGAACGGGCGGGGCGTGGGCTTGGGGAGTCAAAACGCCAGCGGCGACCAGTTCCGCCACCGCGCAGTGAAACCGGCGCGCCCGAAATACCAGCGCCACCGCGGATCCGGCTTCGCCGGTCCACTGGAGGCGTCCCCCTCAGGGGGAAGGCGCGCAGCGCCACAGGGGGAACCTATTTAAGCCAGCCGCGCTTGCGGAAGTACCACATGGGCCCCAGCGCGCTGGCCACCATCAGCCCGAGGGCATACGGATACCCCAGCGCCCAGTCCAGCTCGGGCATGAACTTGAAGTTCATGCCATACACGCTGGCGATCAGCGTGGGCGGCAGCAGCGCCACGCTGGCCACCGAGAAGATCTTGATGATCTTGTTCTGGTTGATGTTGATGAAACCGACCGTGGCGTCCATCAGGAAGTTGATCTTGTCGAACAGGAACGCCGTGTGGTTGTCCAGCGACTCGATGTCGCGCAGGATCTGGCGGGCTTCCTCGAACTGCTCGGAGTTGAGCATCTTGGAGCGCATCATGAAGCTCACCGCGCGGCGGGTGTCCATCACGTTGCGGCGGATGCGGCCGTTCAAGTCTTCCTGGCGCGCGATGGCGGCCAGCACTTCACCGGCGCGGGTGTCGGTCACGTCTCCGGCCAGCACCTGCTTGCTCACCTGCTCGAGCTCGTCATAGATGTTCTCCAGCGTGTCGGCCGAATATTCGGCATCGGCATCGAACAGCTTGAGCAGCACTTCCTTGGCGTCTTCAATCAGCCCCGGTGCGCGGCGCGCGCGCATGCGCAGCAGGCGGAACACCGGCACGTCTTCGTCGTGGATGGAAAACAGCACGCCCCGGCTCTTGAGGTTGGCGTTGTGCTGGTTGAGGATGAAAGCCACGCGCACCGAGCGGGGGTCTTCGTCGTCGTCGATCAGGAAGTCGCTGCGGATGTGCAGCTCGCCGTTGTCTTCTTCGTAGAAGCGGGCGGATTCCTCGATGTCCTCGTCCATCGCATCCTCGGGGATGGACAGGCCGTAGTGCTGCTTGATCCAGCGTTTTTCTTCGAGCGTGGGGGCTTCCAGGTCCACCCAGATCGGCTGGAAGCGGGTCAGCTCTTCCAGGGACTCGATTTCTTCCTGAAACAGCCGGCCATTGGCGAGCGTGAAGATGTTGAGCATGGGCTCACTCCCTTGTTATATGGCGTCTGCGGTGCGGGGGCATGGGGTGCTTTCAACCCCCCGCAGCATGCAGGCCGGGGAGCTGAAAGCTACCAACTGGGGTAGGTTTCCAAGGAGCTGTCTCCGTATAAATGGGCAAGCGGCGGATTATGGCACCGCGTGGTGGCGAAGGGATGACAGCGGTGTGCGTTCGCCGCGTCAGCCACCCCGCGCAGCGGGTGTGGTGCGCACCGTGGCCAGCGCACGGCACAGGTCGGCCCAGGCTGCCGCCTTGTTGTCCTGTGATCGCAGCAGGAACGCAGGGTCGTAGGTCACCACGGCCGGGCAGCCAGCCACCTGATGAGGTTCTGCGCGCAGGCGGCCCAGGGGCTCGGTGCGGCCCAGCGCTGCGCGGGCGGCCACGTGGCCGAGAACGAGCACCATCGCGGGGCCCAGCACCGTCACGGTGTCGGCCAGTGCTGCGGCGATGTCGGTACCCCCGTTGTCACTGCCCGGCCCAGCACGCTCCAGCGCTGCCAGAAAGACGCGCGGATGGCGGTGAAGTTGCAGGGCGCGCAGCATGTTGTCCAGCAGACGCCCGGCGTCCCCGCCCAGCGGGTCCGCAGGGGTCAGGCTTTCGGTCACGATGAGCCAGCCTGCGCCCAACCCGGCAGGCACCTGGGCTGGGTCGGCGCCGGGGTACAGCGCCTGGGCGGGGTGCAGCCGGAGCGCGGGTGCGGCGGCGGCGGCCGCAGGGGACGCGGGTGATGCGGTTCGTGCAGGCGCCGGGGCCGCAGGGCGCACAGAAGCGGGTGCTGCGGGCTGTGGCATGGCTGCGGTTGGCGCGGGAGCCCCCCGCGCAGGGCCCGGGTGGCCCAGGCCGACGGCTGCAGCGGTCTCCGCAGGAACCGGGGCCCACACGGTAATACCCATTTCTTGCAGCATGGCACGTTGTCGTGCATTGAGGTGAAGGCTCATACGGTCGGGTGCAGGATGGTGAGCGGTTGGGGGGGCGGACATTACAGCGGCAGGCTCATGACCACCGCATCTTCGCGCTGGCCCTGGTCAGCCGGGTAGTAGCGTTTGCGTTCGCCCACCCGGCGGAAACCGTGCGTCTGGTAGATGTGCTGGGCCCGCAGGTTGCTGGCGCGCACCTCCAGCCACAGCCACTGCGCGCCCCGGCCGCGCGACCACAGGGCCAGCGCATCCAGCAGCACGCGGGCCCAGCCCTGGCGCTGGAACTCGGGGGCAACGGTGATGTTGAGCAGGTGCACCTCATCCACCCCCATCATGGCCACGAAGTATCCGAGCAGGTGGTCTCCGGCCATCAGCACCTGGGCCTGGTACCCGGAGGCCATGGCATCGGTGAAGTTGCCCCGTGTCCAGGGGTGGGAATACGCACGCTGCTCCACCGCCAGGACAGCATCCAGCTGTGCCAGCGTGAGCGCTTCGAAGCGGGCTTGCGGCCGTGTGGCCAGCGGGGCGTTGGCGGACGTGGGGAGGGCGCTCATGCAATGTCTCAGGGGTTGGCGACCGGCGCCTGGGCGCGCAGGGCAGCGCGTTCTGCCGTGGTCTGTGCCACTTTATCGCGGATATAGCGGGGCAGTGCATCGCTGGCAGGCATGCCGCCGCCAGCAGCCAGCAGGGCGGGCGCCAGGCGCAGCAGTGCGGTGGCGCTGGGCAGTGCCACCACGTGGGGCGCGGCAGGGGCCAGCCGGTGGCCGTAGGGTGCGCGCGCGTTGCCCGCCACCGTCCATCCGGCGGGGGGCAACACCGTCTCAGGCGCGCCCAGCCCGAAATCGGCATCGGTCTGCCAGACATGATCGCTACCCCGCCACTCGCACCGGGCGTGGTAGACCTCGTCCATGCGTGCATCCAGCACGGCCACCACCTGCGTGCAGCCGGTTTGATGGCGCGCCTCTTCGGCCACGGCGAGCAGGGTGTCCACCGGCAGCACCGGCACCCCCTGGCCCCCGCGCGCGCCAAACGCCAGGCCCTGCGCCACTGCACACGCGGTACGCAGGCCGGTGAACGAGCCCGGGCCGCGCCCGAACACGATGGCGTCCAGCGTGTCGAACGACAGACCCGCCAGCGCCAGCAGGCGGCGCACCTCGGGGATCAGCGTGGCCGAAGCCTGGGCCCCGCCCGGGCCCGTGTGCTGCACCACGGCGTCGCCATGTTGCACGGCGATGGAGAGTGTGTCGGTGCTGGTGTCGAAGGCAAGCAGGTTCATGGGGCAGAGGACGATGGTTGCGGGGACGGTACGGCTGGTGCGGCAGATCCAGCGGGGCGAGGGCCCTGGCTTTTGCGCAGCACGCCCAGCAGGATTCCGGCGGTCACCAGCAGCAGCCCGGCAAACAGGTTCCAGTACATCGGCTCATCCAGAAACACCACCGCACCAATGGCCGAAAGCCCGGGTACCAGTGCCGTGATCATGGTGGACTTCACGGGGCCAAAGTGCTGGATCATGCGCGTGAAGCTGATGCCCGAGATCACCACCGAGCCGCCGCCCTGGAACACCATCTGAAAGACGATCTCGCTCCAGGGGGCGATGGACAGGTGGCTGGTCACTGCACCCAGCGCCACCAGCAGCGCATAGCCGGGCACATACACCAGGCAGGCGAAGGCGGTAATCGCGATGGTGGCCTGCACGGCATCCACTGCGTGGCGCCGGGCCAGCACGCTGTAGGTGGCCCAGCACGATGCGGCCAGCATGAAGAGCACGTCGCCCTTCCACACGTCGCCGCCTGAAAACGCAGCCAGCAGGCTGCGCCCCCCTACCAGCAGGTCGCCCGCCACGATGAGCGCCAGCCCGGCGGCACGCAGCGGGGTGATGTGGTCGCGCAGCACCACGGCGGCCAACAGCGCTGTCCACAGCGGCAGGCTGCCGGGCATGAGCACGGCGGCATGGGTGGCCGGGGCGTGAAAGAAGCCCGCATAGGCCAGCAGTGCGTAAAGCAGACCGCCAAAGGTGCCCAGCAGCGCGGTGGTGCGCAGCGGCAACGGGGAGATGCCAAAGAGGCTGGAAGCCGGTGCCTGAGCGCCTTGGGAGGCCTGGCGCCGCCGCACCATCCACCACCCCCACGGCACCAGCACCAGGCTGGCGCCGGTGATGCGCAGCAGGGCAATATCGAAAGGGGTGAGCGTGCGCTGGGCCGAGGCGCGGGCGATGACGATGAAGCCCGTCCAGATGATGACGGTGACAACAGCCGCCAGCAGGCCGATGGCGCGGGGAGAAAAACGCATCGGGGGATTATCGGTGCCTGCCCCGGGCTGTGCAGGCTGCGGGTTGGACGGGGGCCGGGTGGCGGGGCGGACGATAGACTTCCGCCATGTTGCCTTTTCCTGATTTCTGGCGCCAGCTCCTGCGGTGCGGCGTCTGCGGTATCTCTGCAATGGCCGCCGCCATCACACTCCCCGCCGCGGCCCAAACCGCCACCGCCACCGCTGCTTCCGGCCCGCTGCCCGCTGAAGTGGAAGCAGCACTCGCGCGCGCCAGGCTGCCGCGCGATGCGCTGTCGGTGCTTGTGGTCGACGCCCAAGGCGGGCGCGCGTCCCCGCGCCTTGCGCACCGGGCGCAGGTGCCCGTCAACCCTGCGTCCGTGATGAAGCTGGTGACCACCTATGCCGCCCTTGAACAACTGGGCCCTGCGTACGTGTGGAATACGCCGGTGTACCTGCAGGGCACGGTGCAGGAGGGCAGCCTGCGGGGCAATGTCTACATCCAGGGCCAGGGGGACCCCAAGCTGGTCATGGAGCGCCTGTGGCTGCTGATGCGGCGCCTGCAGGGCCAGGGCATCCAGGTGATCGTGGGCGACATCGTGCTCGACCGGTCGGCCTTTGATGTGCCCGAACACGACCCGGCCCGTTTTGACGGCGAGCCCCTGCGCCCCTACAACGCCGCGCCCGATGCGCTGCTGCTCAACTACAAGTCGTCGGTGATGACCTTTGTGCCCGATGCCGCAGCGGGGCTGGCACGCGTCCAGTACGACCCGCCGCTGGCGGGTGTGCAGCGCCAGGCCACGGTGGCTCTGGCGGCGCCGGGCACCGAGTGTGGCGACTGGCGGGGTGGGCTGCGTGCCGAGCTGGGCGACCCGGTGAAGGTGGCCTTTCAGGGTGTCTATCCGGCGGCCTGCGGGGAGCGGGCATGGCCCGTGGCCGCTGCCGACCCCCGCGCGTTTGCAATGCGGGCGGTGGAAGGCATGTGGCGTGAGCTGGGCGGCAAGCTCACCGGCAGCGTGCGCGATGGGAAGGTGCCAGCGGGCCTCAAGCCTGCGTTTGTGGTCACCTCGCCAGCGCTGGCCGAGGTGGTGCGCGACGTGAACAAACACAGCAACAACGTGATGGCGCAGCATGTGTTCCTGAGCCTTGCGCTGCAAAAAAACGGGGTCGCCACCTTTGACGGTGCCCGCGAGGCCCTGCGCCAGTGGTGGGTGGCCCGCATGGGCGATGCGGAGCTGCCCCTGGCCGACAACGGTGCGGGGCTGAGCCGCGACGCGCGCATCACGGCACAGGCGCTAGCCCGCATGCTGCAGGTGGCCTGGGCGTCCCCGGTGATGCCGGAGCTGGTGGCCTCGCTGCCCATAGCGGGGGTGGATGGCACCCTTCGCCGCAGCCAGAGCCGTGCGGGTACCGCTCACCTCAAGACGGGCAGCCTGCGCGATGTGATGGCCGTGGCGGGCTACGTGCACGGAGCCAGCGGGCGCCGGTACGTGCTGGTCGCCGTGGTCAATCACGCCAATGCGGGTGGCGCCCGGCCCGTGCTGGATGCTCTGACCGACTGGGCAGCCCGCGACCAGTGAAAATCCAGGCCCACCCTGCCGCGCAGCGAGCGTTCGACCGTCACCACCCATGCAAATCTCTGACCTGATCGGCTATCTGGCCGCCGCCCTCACGACCTGCAGCTTCGTGCCACAGGCGCTGCACACGTTTCGCACGCGGGATGTGAGCGGCATTTCGCTGGGCATGTACAGCGTGTTCACGGTCGGCATTGCGCTGTGGCTGGTGTATGGCCTCGCGCTGTCGGCCTGGCCCATCGTGGTGGCCAACGCCATCACGCTGGTGCTGGCGGGCACCATCCTGGGCATGAAGCTGGCGTACGGAGCACGCAAACGCCATTGAAGGCTGGCGGCCAATCGCTGTCACCTAGGTGTCTGCGGTGGGGTGTGGCCCGCGTTATCCCCAATGGATGCTGCAGTGCAGGTGCGCGCACGATGCGGCGTTGTTTCTTGCACTGAGGTATCCATCCATGAACTATTTCCGTCTTACCTGTGTCGCCGCTGCTGCGGCAATGCTCGTCGCCTGCGGCGGCTCCGACGATCCGGACCGCGGTGAGCTGGTGGACCCTGCTGTGGTGGTCACGACGCTAACTGCGCCGCAGATAGATGCCGCCACCGCCAGCTCCGGACTGCAAGCACTGGTGGGCAAGGCCACTTGCGATGTGAAGGTGGTTGCATTGAACTACGCCACGCCGGGCGCGCGAGCGGGCGAGATTTCTAATGCATCCGGCGTGATGCTGGTTCCTGCGGGGGCCTGTACCGGCCCTACGCCGCTGGTGGCTCACGCTCGCGGCACCGACGTCCTGAAAACCCGCACCCTCGCAAATCCGCAGGATCCTGAAACCTTCCTCTTGGCGGCGATGTTTGCTGCGCATGGCTATGCCGTGGTTGCCACCGACTATCTGGGCTACGCGAAGTCGTCCTATGGCTTCCATCCGTACCTGCATGCAGACTCTGAGGCAACGACCGTGATTGACTCGGTGCGCGCTGCGCGCAACGCGGCTGGAACAGTGGCTGCCAACCTGTCCGGTAAGGTCATGTTCACGGGATACTCCCAAGGCGGCCACGCCTCCATGGCAGCACAGCGTGCTGCAGAGCGTGACTACGGTAACGAGTTCAACGTAGCCGCCGGTGCTCATCTGGCAGGCCCCTACAACCTCTCTGGCTCACTTCGGTCGCCGCAGCCAGCAGCGGTCGCCCAGCTATTTGCCCCGTACATGCTGACGTCCTTTCAAAAGGTATACGGAAATGTTTACACCGATGTGAAGACAGTATTTAAGGCACCTTACGCAGGTTATATCGAGACACTGATGCCAAACGCGACGATGGGCAACACCGCATTGCTGGCGAGCGGCCTGCTTCCGGGAGGTACGACCAGCGCTGCACTGGATGCATTGTTCCAGCCCGGGTATCTGGACAGCGTGAGGACCATCGACAGCCAGCCTTTCTATGTGGCCGCGAAGAAAAACGACTTGCTTGGCTGGACGCCCAAGGCCAAAGTGCTGCTGTGCGGTGGTTCGGGAGATCCCACAGTTCCACCAGCGCTACATCAGGCGGTGATGAAAGCAGACTTCGACAGACGAGGGGTGAGCAACGTCGTTTCCGTTGATGTGGATCCTTATGTGCAAGCGGCTTACGGGATCAATGGCGTAGCCCCAACGGATCCAACGTCCGCTGCCTTCGCCACCTATTACGGCAGCTATCACGGCGTTTACGAACCACCACTTTGCCTTGCTCAGGCCAAAGGCTGGTTTGACACGGTGAAATAAGGCGCAGGTGACCCGTCTTGGATTGGGTTGACACCTGTGACGGTGATTCAATCCGGCGGATGCCAGCCAATGACGCCCGATGCACCGCATCGGGCGTTTGCATTTTCAACGATAGATGCGGCCGCTCGGCGTTGTAGAGTTGCACCGACTGGCGCACCATGTGCCGGGCCTGTTCCAGGTCGGCGGGGCGCTGCAGCAACAACTCCCCTTGAGGATGCCGTTGACCCGCTCGGCCAGCGCGTTCTGGTAGGAGTCGTAGCCATCGGTCATCGAGCATTGCACGCCGTGCCGCTGGTGGATCGCCTGGTAGTAGCTTGAGCAGTACTGGATGCCCCGGTCCGAGTGATGCACCAGGGGCTGGTCGCTTTGACGCGCGCGCAAGGCCATCTTCAGGGCGTGGGCTACCGGTTCGGTTTGCAGGCTGTCATGTACATGTCAGCCCACAATCTTGCGCGAGTAGGCGTCGGTCACCAGGCTCAGGTAGACGAACTTGTCGGCCGTGGGCAGGGAGGTGATATCAGCCACCCATACCTGCTCGCTGGCCGTAGCCTGCACCTGCTGTTCACCCGCCTTGAGCAAGTTCGGATGGCGGCGAAACCGGTGATGGCTGTCGGTGGTCAAGTGATACGCCCGCCTGGGGGGGCACCAGCATCCGCGCGTTGCGCAGCACGTCAAACAGCGCATCGCGCCCCAGTCGGATCCCCTCGTGCGCCAGCTGCTCGCGCATCACATGGTGCTGCTTGCGCGTTCCCAAGCGCGGCTGGCGAATGCGATGATCGCGTACCAACACCAGCACCGCCTGGGCTCGGCTCTCGCGCTGGGCGTGGCGCTGCTGATCCTGGTAGTACGCTTGGCGGCTTTGCCCCACATAACGGCAAGCCCTCGTCACGCTCAGCCCTTGGACGAGCCGTTGCGCGAGGACTTGCCCGAAGGCTTTTTTACGACGCGCACCCCATAGTCCTTCTTCAGGACGTCCAGGACCGCTTCGAACAATTGGGCCTGCCCAACCCCTGGCGACCGTGCTTGCGCAGCCATACGAGGACTGTGGAGCGACCCTGGATGCCGTAGCGGGCCTGCGCCTGCTTGTAGGTCAGCTCGCCTTTTTCTACCTGCTCGACCACCGCCAGCTTAAAAATCAGCGTGTAGTCCCGCTGGGTTCGCTTCTTGCCTGATTCCATGAGACTTGCCATTTCCTTCTAGAAAAGGTGTCAACCTCTGGCAGGACGGGTCACCCAGGGCAAAAAAAGCCACCCACCACCCACATCGCCACCGCCCTAGGCCACGTGTGGTGCTGGGACATGACCTACCTGCCGGCCAAGGTGATGGGCATGTGGTTTCACCTGTACCTGATCGTGGATCCGTACAGCCGAAAGATCGTGGGCGCCGAGGTGCACGAGAGCGACGACTCCGAGCATGCTGTGCATCTGGTGCGGCGCACCGCGTTGACTGAGGGCATCGCGGCGATGGGCACCAAACCCGTGCTGCATGGCGACAACGGTTCTACCCGGAAGGCCACCACCGTGCTGGCCATGCTCAACTGGATGGGCATCAAGCCTTCGTACTCGTGGCCTCGTGTCAGCGATGACAACGCGTTTGCAGAGTCGCTGTTCCGCATAGCCAAGTACCGCCCGCAATTCCCGGCGCAGGGCTTTGAGACGCTGGACGGTGCCCGCGCCTGGGCTGCTGAATTCGTGCGTTGGGACAACGTGGAGCACCGCCACAGCGGCATCCACAGCAGCGTCACACCGGACAAGACCAGGCCATCTTGGCGGCACGGCACACGCTGTACCGCCAGGCCTGACAGCGCCATCCAGCTTGCTGGTCGGGGGCCACTCGGGACTGGTCGCTCATCAACGTGGCGACCCAATCCAGAACGAGACGAGGTGGTCAAGCTGGCTACCTGCGTTCAACATACTCAGCTCAAAGCTGCGTGACTCAGGCGACAACTACCTTGACGCGCGCCGACCTGTTCGACTTCTTCATGGCTCACTCCTCTCAGAGAGAAGAGCCTCATCAAGCCCAGGTGATTCAGGGAGAATGGAACTGCAAACACCGCTGGCTACATGGTGAACTCCTGTCCTGCGTGCAACCACCGCACACTGAGTGAGGCGCCCCCAGGCGGGTTTGCAATCTGGTTGACAAGTAAGTCACCGATTTCGCCCATGATGATGTCCGTTTCCGCAGGCTTCGTGTGCGTGATGTACACCGGACATCTCCGCTGTTTGAATTGCCGCAGCTCCGCCAACAAGCTCTGTGGCGACAGGTGCAGGCTGCGGCGGGCCAGGGCGCTCTCGCGTTCGCTGAAGGCAGTCTCCATGACGAGCATGGCCACGGGCAACTCGTTCACGCGCCCCCAGAAGGCCGGGTTTCTTTCGGTGTCGCCGCTGAACACCCACCATTCTTTGCGATCCCTCCCCCGAACGGCATAACCTACTGCGGGTACCGTGTGCACAGCTGACAGCGCCTCGACAACCACCCCTGCTGTGGCGCGTTGCTCGCCCACATGCAGTGGGCAAAACCGCATGAAAGGGCTCGCGGCCGACGGGATGGACGAGAAGTCTGGCCAGATGACGTTGTTGAAGATGTGTTTGCTCAGCACTTCCAGGGTCTGGGGCAACGCATGAATTTGCACGGGTGTCTGGCGCAGCGAAGATACAGCGTCGAGCATCAGCGGCAACGCCGCGATGTGATCCAGATGCGAATGCGTGAGGTAAACGTGATCGATCTTGCGCATTTCGTCCAGCGTCAAGTCGCCCACACCCGTCCCCGCGTCGATGAGAACGCTCTCGTCGATCAGAAACGAAGTGGTGCGGCAGTTTTTGGCGATGGCGCCGGAGCAGCCCAGCACGCGTACCTTCATGGGCTCATCCTTGTTATCTACTTGGTGTCAAAAGTGGTGGAGCCATCCCAATTGGGGTCGCGGACTTGTCCCTCCAGGCCTTTGACCCTGGCGGTGTACAGGTCGTAGAGGACGGTGGGCACAGCGGTCTGGCACAAGTCCGTCAGCAGCTTGCTGCATTCTGCCCAGTCTTGAGCACGGTAGGCGTCAAGACACCGCTGCCAGATGGCGATTTCCCGGGTTTTTTGGGGGGTTAGCGAATCCTGCAGCGCGACCGGCGAATAAATGGCGACCGCCTGGGCCTTACCTTTGACGCGCACACGGTCGAGTTCCTGCCAGGCGAACCGGGGCGCCTGGACCTTTGTGGATTCACTCACCACCGTGCGTACGCCATAGTGTTTGGACAGGCCTTCCAGGCGCGAAGCCAGGTTGACGGCGTCACCGATCACCGTGTAGCTGCGACGAATGTCCGAGCCCATGTCGCCCACGCACATAGTGCCGGTGTTGAGCCCGATACCGATGCCGATTTCAGGGAGCCCGCGTTCGCGGTTGGAGGCGTTGAACTGCTCGACCGCGCGCTCCATGTCCAGCGCCGCCTGCACTGCACGCTGGGCGTGCTCCTGCATGGGCACCGGGGCGCCCCAGAACGCCATCACGCAATCGCCCATGTACTTGTCAATGGTTCCCTGATGGCTGCGGATGATGTGGGTGAGCCGGCTGAAAACGTCGTTGAGCAGGGCCTGCAGTTGCAAGGGGTCCATTTGCTCGGACAGTGCGGTAAAACCCCGCATGTCGCAGAACATCACCGTGAGTTCGCGGCTGGCCGCCTGCATGCTGTAGTTTTCCGGCTGCTTGACCATCTCGTCCACCAGCTCGGGGGGTACGTAGGTTCCAAACAGCGCAGCCAGTTCGCGCTTGGCCCGGCTCTCTACAAAATAGCCGTAAACCATGTTCAGTGCGAAGGCAGCGATCGCCATCACCGTCACCGTTGCCAGTGGCAGCGCCAGGCCCTGTGCGAAATAGAGCCACAGATTGACGCCCGCAAGCATGGCAACTACCGCCACACTGAGCAGCACTGCCCACGTGGCGGAAAGCAGGGGCAAGGCAATGGCCAAAAGGACGCCCGTGCAAAACAGTTGGGCGGCGTCAAAGCCCACTGCATAGTCCGGGCGGACGATGCTCTTGCCATCGAGAAACGCAGAAAGCATGTTGGCATGCGCTTCCACGCCCGGGTAGGTTCTGCCAACGGGTGTTACACGCAGATCGAGCAAGCCCGGAGTGGTCGAGCCGACGAGCAACAGCTTTCCCTGAAGACTGCTGGCAGGCAGCCTTCCATCCAGAACGTCGGATGCGGAGACATACCGGAATGACCCCCCATCCACATCGCCGGGCCCGCGAAAGGGGATCAGCGTTGCAAGCTTGTCGTCCACCGGGAGCGCAAGCTCCCGGCCATGCTGGCGCAGCACAATGCTGCGCAGCGTATCGTGCGCGCCCTGGGGGTGGGCATTCACGTAGTCAGGGTAGATGTCGGGCAGCTCCAGCAGGGCACGAAACATCGCCAAGGCCAGCGACTCGTAGTACTTGCCCTGATACTCCGCGAGCAAGGGAAGTGATCGGACAACCCCGTCGTCATCGGTGATGGAGTTGAAGAAACCTGCCACTGGAACTGCACGCGCCAGTTCTTCGATATTGCTTCCGTAGCCGCCCCAGGATGTTGCACGTAAGGGCAGGCCGCGAAGTCTCTCAGCGGGCAAGGCGGGCGCTGGTAAAGATCCTTTGGCTCTTCCGTCCCGGTCACTGGTGAAGTAATAGCCCAAAACTGCAGGCCGCCCTTGAAGGGCGCTGGCAAAGAGGGCGTCATAGTTCAGTGAGGGGGCCAGTTGCTCCAGCTGTTCGCGGAACCCCGCCTGGTCCCGCAAAGCCCCCTGTGCGAGGCGCTGGAGGTTGGGGCGCCCCTGGTGGCCTATGCCAAGGGCACCGACGTGCAAAAGCTGCGCACCCTGGCCAACCCCCAGGACAGCGAGACCTTTCTCCTCGCTGCCATGTATGCGGCCCAAGGCTATGCGGTGGTAGCCACCGACTACCTGGGATTTGCCAAATCGGGCTACAGCTACCACCCCTATCTGCACGCTGATTCGGAAGCCACAACCGTCATCGACTCGGTGCGTGCGGCCCGCAACGCCGCAGGAGCGGTGGGCGCCAATCTTTCCGGCAAGGTCATGTTCACGGGCTACTCGCAAGGCGGGCACTCGTCCATGGCGGCCCACCGTGCCGCCGAGCGCGACTACGGCACCGAATTCAACGTGGTTGCGGGCGCTCACCTCGCGGGCCCCTACAACCTGTCGGGTTCCCTGCGCATTCCCGACGCCATTGCCGGGGTGCAGTTCTTCGTACCCTACCTGGTAACAGCCTGGCAGAAGGTCTATGGCAACGTCTACACCGACGTCAAGCAGGTTTTCAAGGCCCCGTATTCGGGCTATGTCGAAAACCTGCTGCCCAGCCCCACGCTGAACTACACCACCCTGGTCACGTCCGGCACTTTGCCCGGCGGGACTCCCAACCAGGCCCGTGACGCACTGTTCCAGCCCGAGTTCATCCAGGGCTCACAGACCAGCACCACCCACCCCCTGTATCTGGCCGCCAAGAAGAACGACCTTCTGGGCTGGAACCCCAAGGCGCGCGTGTTGCTGTGCGGCGGTGCTGGTGATCCCACCGTTCCGCCGGCGGTGCACCAGCAGGTGATGAAGGCCGACTTCGACAGCCGCGGCCTCACCAATGTGACGTCGGTGGATGTCGATGCCGCCATCCAGGCCACCTTCGGGCCGGGTGGCCAGGCCCCGACCGACCCGACATCGGCAGCGTTTGCAACCTACTATGGCGCCTACCACGGTACCTACGAGCCTCCGTTCTGCCATGCACAGGCCCGCGCACTGTTCGATGCGGTGAAATAAGCGCCTGAAGCACTCAAAAAAGGGCGACTCCGGTCGCCCTTTCTGTTGAATGCTTACTGTCGAGGTTGCCGCGCCACGATTGCAGTGGCGCCGTCATTGCGTGGCATCCACGATGACCCCCCCGCCCAGGCACACCTCGCCGTCATACAGCACCGCGCTCTGACCGGGGGTGACCGCCCACTGCGCCTGCGGAAAATCCAAACGAAAACCCCCGCCATCGGCGCTGACCACGGTGCAGGCGGCATCCTGCTGGCGGTAGCGGGTCTTGGCTGCGTACGCGCCCGGCAGCGGCGCCTGACCAGAGCACCAGCTCGCGTCCTGAGCATCCAGCTGGTGGGACAGCAGCCAGGGGTGGTCATGCCCCTGCACCACACGAAGGGTGTTTTTCTCCAGATCCTTGCGGGCCACAAACCAGGGCGCATGGTCGCCAGCACCGCGCTGCGCGCCCTTCTCTTTCACACCCCCGATGCCCAGGCCCTGGCGCTGGCCCAGCGTGTAGAAACTCAGGCCCACATGCCGGCCCAGCTTGCGCCCCCGGTCATCCTGAATGGGGCCGGGCGCGTGGCTGATGTAGCGGTTGAGGAATTCGCGAAACGGCCGCTCGCCAATGAAGCAGATGCCGGTCGAATCCTTCTTCTTCGCGTTGGGCAGGCCGATCTCCTCGGCAATGCGGCGCACCTCGGTCTTGTGCAGCTCCCCCACGGGGAACAGCGTTTTGGCCAGCTGCGCCTGGTTCAGGCGGTGCAAGAAGTAGCTCTGGTCTTTCGAGGCGTCGAGCCCCTTGAGCAGTTCGAACAGGCCCGTGGCCGCGTTCTGCCGCACACGGGCATAGTGGCCCGTGGCAATCTTCTCGGAGCCCAGGCGCATGGCGTGGTCCAGAAAGGCCTTGAACTTGATCTCGGCATTGCACAGCACATCGGGGTTGGGCGTGCGCCCGGCCTGGTACTCGCGCAGGAACTCGGCAAACACGCGGTCCTTGTACTCGGCGGCAAAGTTGACGTGCTCGATCTCGATGCCGATCACATCGGCCACGGCGGCGGCGTCCACGAAATCGACGTTCGACGAGCAGTATTCGCTGTCGTCATCGTCTTCCCAGTTCTTCATGAAGATGCCGACCACCTCGTGGCCCTGTTGCTTCAATAGGTGGGCGGTGACGGCGGAATCCACCCCGCCCGAGAGGCCCACGACAACGCGTTGCTTTTTCATGGGCAGGATTATCCGGCTATCGCTGAACAAATGGGGAGCATAGCGCTATTGTAAAAATAGCTTTTAACGCATGCTGGGATTGGGCTGGAGGCTGTTTTTATGCCAAATAGCACAACAACTTTCCCCCATGCTTGCGATGGTTCTGCGGCGACAGGCTCCAGAGGGCGTCTTGCCAGGACAATCAAGGCAGCCGCACCCACACCAAGGACGACGACGATGGCATTGCCCGATGGTTTGTACGACCTGCTATTGACCGAGGGCCTGGCCCGATCGCTCGCTGAGCTGGACCCGTCCCGGGCCAATGTGTCGGCGATAAAGGGCGGAGCGGCCGATCTCCTGATCGACGCTATCACGCGCCAGCTCGCGACCCTCCTTGGCGACATGTCCGGCGACGATGCAGACAAAGTCAAAGCGCAACTGGAACTGGTCAACGGGCTGCTGGTGATGCTGCGCCAACGGCTCTCCGGTGTCGATGGTTCGACGGGTTCTGGTCCATCCGCGGATGTCATTGACCTGATTGCCTCTCCGTTGCGGGTCCTGCGCGCGGTCCAGCGTGACCAGCAGTTCCCGGCGTCGCCGGAGATAGGTCTGGCGGTTCCCTGGCTCTTTACCGCCGGAAAAGGCTCGCCTTCGCTGCTGCAGGAAATCCGCCGTGAGCTGGCATCCAGCGACCAGGTAGATATTCTGGTCAGCTTCATCACCGTCTCCGGCGTGCGCAAGTTGCAGGACGTATTGCAGCAGATCACGGCCATGGGCGCGCAACCAACAGGGCAGACGCCACGCAAGACCCGCCTGCGCATCCTCACCACCACCTACACCGGCGCGACCGAGGCGCGTGCGCTGGACGAGCTGGCGCGCCTGCCTGGGTGCGAAGTGCGCGTGTCGCTCGATGGCCGGCGCACCCGTCTGCATGCCAAGGCCTGGCTGTTCCAGCGCAAGAGCGGCTTCGGTTCGGCGTATGTGGGCAGTGCCAACCTCTCGGGTGCGGCGCTGACCGGCGGCCTGGAGTGGACCGTCAAACTGACCCAGCGTGCGCAAGAGGCACTGTTTGCCCGGGCCGTGGCCCATTTCGAGACGCTATGGGCGGACAGCGAGTTTCAGCGCTACGACCCGGGCAACGTTGAACACCGGCAAGCCCTGGCGGCAGCGCTGGGCCGCGAGTCGTTTGGCGGCGAACCCTCGACCACCAGCAGCTTTTTTGACCTCCAGCCCAAGACGTATCAGCAGGAGATGCTGGAGCAGCTGGCCACCGAGCGTGCCCATGGCCGTAGCCGCAACCTCTTGGTGGCAGCCACGGGTACCGGCAAGACGGTGGTCGCGGCGTTCGACTACCGCAACACCTGCCGCAGGCAAGGCGGGCGCCCGCGCCTTCTGTTTGTTGCCCATCGCGAGGAAATCCTGCGCCAGGCCCTGCGCACCTACCGTGAAGTGTTGCGCGCCCCTGATTTCGGTGAGCTGCTCACCGGGAGCCACCAACCCGAGCGCTGGGATCACCTGTTTGCCACCATCGACAGCCTGACCAGCCGCAATCTTGTGGCCACCGTGGGTGCCGATCACTGGCACACGGTGGTGGTGGACGAATGCCACCGCTTGGCTGCTGACCGGTTTGATACTTTAGCCAAAGCAGTTCGCCCCAGCGTGTTGCTTGGGCTGACAGCCACGCCTGAGCGCAGCGACGGCCAACCCATCGCGCAGTATTTCGATGCACGGCCAGACGGCAGCCCGGCGGTCGAGCTGCGGTTGTGGCATGCGCTGGACCTGCAACTGTTGGCGCCGTTTGAGTACTACGCCTGCGACGATGCCACCGACTTCTCGGAAGTGCCTTGGGACCGGCCGGGGGAACGGGAGGCGGTGGACAACCTGGTCACGGGCAACGACGTGCGCGCCCGACTCGTCATCAATGAATGGCGCCGCTTGGCGTCTGACGCAAGGCAGTCGCGGGCCATCGTTTTCTGTGTGTCGGTGGCCCACGCCGAATTCATGACCGATTGGCTCAATCGCGCGGGGCTTCCTGCCGCTTGTGTGGTCGGTGCAACGGCCAGCGAAGAGCGGCGCCGAGCGCCGCAGCGTCTGCTGAGCGGCGAGTTGTGTGCGCTGGTGACTGTGGATCTCTACAACGAAGGCATCGACCTGCCGATGGTAGACACTCTGTTGTTGCTGCGGCCCACGCAAAGCCCGGTGCTGTTTCAGCAGCAGATTGGCCGCGGCCTGCGTCTGGCGCCCGGCAAGGAAAGCTGTCTGGTGCTCGATTTTGTGGGTCAGCACCGCACGGAGTTTCGGTTTGACCGTCTGTTGTCCAGTCTGACCGGCTTGTCTCGCCGCGAGCTGACGGACGGTGTGGAGAACGGCTTCGGCAGTTTGCCGCCCGGCTGTCATATTCATCTGCAGCGCCAGACGCGCGAGCAGGTGCTGCAAGGATTGCGGGCCTTGATATCGCAGAACTGGCGTCGTCTGAAGACCGAGCTGCAGACCTACGCCGCGCTGCGTGGCCGCTCGACCGTGCAGTTGGCCGATTTTGTGCACGACCAGGCACTGGAGCTGGAAGACGTCTACCGCGCTGGTACCGGTCAAGGCCGTAGTGGTTGGACGGCACTGAAGCGCGATGCAGGCCTGATGGTGGCAGAGCCAGGTCCGGAGGAGGATTACTTCAGCCGCCGCTTTGGCGACCTGCTGCATGTGGACGATCCACGTCGGCTCGATGTGATGGCCGCAGTCGGCACGCGTCACAAAGATTCGCAGGTGCCCACGGCAGAGGAAGCATTGGGCGTGCAAATGCTGGCCTACCAGATAGATGGGCGCCATGAGCAGGCCGGCGGGCACGAGGCCTTCATGGCGCGCGTGGCGCAGCACCCCGCCATTGCGGCCGAGCTGGTGGAGTTGTCTGCGTTACTGCAAGCCCGCAGCACCTTGGGCGCGCATCCGATTCCCAGTCTCGAAGATACGCCCTTGTGCCTGCACGCTGCGTATGGTGCGCGTGAAATCCTCACCGCAGTGGGCTGGCTGACAGCGTCGCGCCGCGTACCCTTCCAGGCGGGCACCTTGTCATTGATCAGCCGCAAAACCGAGCTGTTGTTCGTCACACTCGACAAGAGCGAGGGCTACCACGACCGCATCGCGTACCACGACTATGCGATCAGCGCGGAGCGATTCCATTGGCAAAGCCAGAACAGCGCTGGCCCGGATACGCCAGGTGGCCGGCGATACCTCGAAAGCGCGACCAATGGCTGGCAGTTCCAACTCTTCGTGCGGCCGCGCAAAGGCGAGGCTTACCGTGCCTGTGGCCCTGTCACGCTGGAGTCGGCAGAGGGTGACCGACCGATGAGCATCGTCTGGCGGCTTGACACGCCGCTGCCGGCGCGGCTGTTCAGAGAGTTCAGTGTGCTGCGCGGGGTGTAGCGCTGGTCGGCACGACCCGCCGTGCCGGTGCGGTTTACGATGCGCTTCCAGGAGACAACCCCCATGCTCAAGAAAACCCTGTGGGGCCTGCTGGCCCTGTTCGTGCTGCTGGTGGCGGCAGTCGGCATCAACACCGTCCGCAAAGGCTCGCGCCAGTTGCAGGTGGAGCCCCTCGCCCCGGTGGCCGTGGATGCGACGGCTGTGGCCGCGCGCCTGGCCGAGGCGGTGCGCCTGCAGACCCTTTCCTCGCGCGACGACGCGCAGCTCAGTGCCGACCAGTTCAAGGCGCTGCACGCTTTGCTGCAGGCGCGCTTTCCGCGCGTGCATGCCGCACTGCAGCGTGAGGTGGTGGGCGACCTGAGTCTGCTCTACACCTGGAAGGGCGCCGACCCGCAGGCCCGGCCCATCATGCTGATGGCGCACCAGGACGTGGTGCCCGTGGCGCCCGGCACCGAGGGCGACTGGGAGGTGCCGCCGTTTGCCGGTGAGGTCAAAGACGGCTTCATCTGGGGCCGTGGCTCGTGGGACGACAAGGGCAACCTGCTTTCGCAAATGGAGGCCGTCGAGATGCTGCTGGCCAGCGGCTACCAGCCGCCGCGCACCATTTACCTGGCCTACGGCGCTGACGAGGAGGTGGGTGGTGCGCGCGGTGCCCAGCAGATTGCCGCGCTGCTGCAACAGCGCGGCGTGCGTCTCGACTTTGTGCTTGACGAGGGGCTGCTGGTGCTTGAAGGCCTGATGCCCGGCATTGCCAAGCCCACGGCGCTCATCGGCGTGGCCGAGAAGGGCTACATGTCGGTGGTGCTCAAGGTGTCGGCCACGCCGGGGCATTCGTCCATGCCGCCGCCCAAGGGCACCAGCGCCATTGCCATGATGAGCGCGGCGCTCGCGCGCCTGGAGGACAAACAGTTGCCGGCCGGCATCCGGGGCGTGGCGTTTGAAATGTTCGACACCCTGGCGCCCGAGATGAGTGGCTTTGCGCGCGTGGCGCTGTCCAACCTGTGGCTGTTTGGCCCCGTGGTGCAAAAGCAGTTGGAAGGCGCGGGCAGCACCAACGCCATGCTGCGCACCACCACGGCGCTGACCATCGTCAACGCGGGCAACAAAGAGAACGTGCTGCCCGGCCGCGCCGAGGCCACGGTGAACTTCCGCATCCTGCCGGGCGACACCAAAGAGGGCGTGCTGGCGCATGTGCACAGCCATGTGGCCGATGCGGCGCCGGGCGGCAAATTCGAACTGGTGGCGCTGCCCGGGGCGGTGGATGCGTCCAAGGTGGCGCCCACCGATTCGGCGCAATACCGGGTGTTGAACCAGACCATCCGCGAGGTGTTTCCCGACGCGCTGGTGGCCCCGGGGCTGATGGTGGCGGGCACGGACTCCATCCACTACGGCGCCATCAGCGACCACATCTTCAAGTTTTCGCCCATCCGCGCGAACAGCGAAGACCTCAAGCGCTTTCACGGCACCAACGAGCGGCTGAGCGTGGCGAACTACCAGGACGCCATCCGCTTCTACCACCGGCTCATTCCGCAGGTGGCGGTGCTGCCGGCGCAGTGATGTTCAGTCGGCCGGGCTGGTGACGCTCACATCCGTGTGCACCAGATGCAGCGGAAACCGCTGCCCCGCCAGATGATCCTCCAGGCAGCGCAGCAGCAAGGGGCTGCGGTGGCGTTCGGGGCAGGCGCGGATTTCGTCGGGCGTGAGCCACAGGGCGCGCACGATGCCCGCGTCCAGGCTGCGCCAGTCATGGTGCGTGCCCAGCGTGCCTGCAAAGGCAAACCGCAGGTAGGTGATGTCGTCGCCGGTGCGCGTCTTGGTAAAGCGGTTGAGGTACACACCGATCAGCGCCGTGGGTTCGAAGTCGTGCGCGGTTTCTTCCAGCACCTCGCGGGCGCAGGCCTGGATGGGCGACTCGCCAGGGTCCAGGTGGCCGGCCGGGTTGTTGAGCTTGAGGCCGTCGGTGGTTTCTTCCTCGACCAGCAGAAAGCGGCCATCGCGCTCGATGAGGGCGGCCACGGTGACGTTGGGTTTCCAGCGGTGGGGCATGGCGCGCATTATCGCCATGGCCTGTGACGCTTGCGGTACCGGGGAACCTGGCGCGCTGGCGCGGGTCAGTGGGTGTGGTCAACAATGTGCCTGTCCCCCTTTGCCCAAGGAATCTCACCCCATGAACCCCGAATCCCAGCGCGCCCTGCTCACCCTGGCCCTGTTTGCCGCTTTTGCCGATGGCCACAAGGCCGACAGCGAGCGCGAGGCCATCCGCAACCTGGCCGATTCGCTCGCCGACGACCAGGGCGGGCACCCCCTGGCCAGCCTGTACCAGGACGTGCTGCTCAAGCGCGTGACGGTGCCGGGCGCGGTGGCGGCGCTGCGCGAGCCTGAACACCGCCAGCTGGCTTATGAGATGGCCGTGTGCGTGTGCGACGCCGACGGCAGCCAGAGCGCGGCAGAACAGCAGTTTCTGGCCTACCTGCGCCGCCAGCTGGGCCTGGAGCAGAACGCCGGCCTGCGCGACTTCGAGGCCCAGGCCGACGCCGTGGCTGCGCAGACGGAAAGCGCGCCCCCGTCCTGGCGCACGGGTGCGGCAACCGCTGCTGCTGCCACCACAGCCCCGGCGCCCGCGCAGGACGCCGAACTGGACAAGACCATCCTGAACGCCGCCATCCTGAACGGTGCGCTCGAACTGCTGCCGCAGTCGTGGGCCTCGATGGCCATCATTCCGCTGCAGATCCGGCTGGTCTACCGCATCGGCCAGGCCCACGGCGTGGAGCTGGACCAGGGCCACATCAAGGAATTCATCGCCGCTGCCGGCATCGGCATGACTTCGCAGTACATCGAGCAGTTTGGCCGCAAGCTGCTCGGCGGCCTGATCGGCAAGGCGCTGGGCCGAACCATGGGCAAGGTGGGCGGCGCGGCCACGGGCATGGCCTTCTCGTTCGCCACCACGTACGCACTGGGGCAACTGGCCAAGCGCTACTACGCCGGCGGCCGCGTGATGGACGCCGCCCTGCTGCGCTCGACCTACCAGAGCCTGCTGGGCCCTGCGCAAAACCTGCAGACGCAGTATCTGCCGCAAATCCAGCAGCGCGCCAGCACGCTGGATGCCGGACAGATCATGGCGCTGGTCAAGGGAAGTTGAGCCCCCGCACCATGTACACAGCCCCCGCGCCGTAGGCGGCCAGCCGCTGGCTCTGCGCGGCGTCGTGCAGCGGCTGCGCCGCATACCCATGGCGCTCCCAGAAGCCCTGCGAGCCCTGCACCGACACCAGCGCCGACTGGCGCAGGCCGCGTGCCGTCGCCTGCTGCCACAACGGATCCAGCAGTGCGCGCGCCAGCCCGCGCCCGGCCAGCCGGGGCAGCACGGCCATGTCGTGCAGATACAGCGTGTCGGCCTGCGGCACGGCCTCGAAGTCGCCGTGCAGCGGCGTGACCTTGCCGAGCCGCGAGTCGTAGGCCGCGAGGTAGGCGCAGACGCGCCCGCCGTCTTCCAGCACCAGCGAGCACTGCGCCGGGCTGGCGAGGCGGCGCGTGAACACCTCGGCGCTTTCGACGTATTCGTCTCCGTAGCAGGCGCGCTGCACGTCCAGCAGACCGGGCAGGTCGTCCACGGTGAGGGGGCGGGGCGTCATGTCAGTAGCTCTTGTTTTGATAGCTTCTTGCGCTTTCTGGATAAGCGCTCAAGCCATATTTCACCGCAAAAACCGGCGCCCTCATGCTCCGGCGCCTTCCACCCCGCGCCAGGCGGCCTCCTGCAGGTCCAGCGGGAGTTCATGGGCCAGGGCCGTGTGTTCGCGTTCGTGGTGGTGCTCCAGCACATGGCGCAGCGCATGGGCGGCGTCAATCAGCATCAACACGGTGCGGCGCCGGGCGGCTTCGTCCGGTGGCGGGTGGCAGACCACCGCCTGCACGCGCGCGATGTATTCCTCGGCCAGCAGGGCAATGCGCTCATGCTCCAGCAGGTACACCCGCGCCGCCCAGCGCGCGCCCTCGGGCACATGGGGCAGCAGGCGGGTGTTTTCCACCTCGATGTGCTGCGCCAGGTCGGTGCGCCAGCGCTGCAGGCGCTGCAGCGCACTGCCAAAGTCCGCGCCCGCGACATCCAGCAAATGGGCGTGTAACTGCGCGTCAAGCTGCGCGTGCTGGTGGTTAAAGAAAGCGGGGGCATGATTCATATGCGGACAGGGAGTGGGCGATGGGCTAATGATGGAACGCAACAACCGCGCTGGCGTGATACACGTGCTGCCTGCACGGACTTGGCAGTCTTGATATTTGCTAAGGGTAGCTGCATTGGTTTGAACGCCTGAGCCGTTGGCCGAACTCACTTGGCGTGCAGGCGGATTTGCCGGGCATCCAGGGGCACAAACCTCTGCCATTCATCCATCACGCAAGGAGAAGACCATGACAACACTCATCACATTGGTGCGCAAGCTCGCCGGCTCGCTTGGCCGCCTGATCGTTCGCCCCGCTGCTGCCCACTGCGACACCGCAGATGGTCCGGCGGTCCTCGACGGACGCCGGGCGTTGGACTTGGGCAATGTCAACATCGCCTTGAAATGGGTGCGTGCCGAAGACGAAACCGAGGTGCGCGCGGCCTTTGAGCGCGCCGGCAGGGTTCGCGCAGCGGGCGGTGAGGCGGCATCGCTGGCCGATCAGTGGTTTTTGGAAAACCTGGTGCGCATCCACCGCGCAGGCGAAGGCGCGGGGTACGACGGCATTAAGCCCTCCGGTACCGTCATTCCCCCGCAGGTGCGCGCTGCGGACGAGGCGCTTGACCAAGGGACAATCGAGCCCTTGCGCGGCTTGATCGAGGCGCCGCGCTGGGCCGAGTTGGAAAAGCGTTTCAACCACGCCCTGGCGCTCAAGAACTTTGATGCCGACGACCTGGTGGCGGCGCGTGGTTACATGGACGCCTACGTGTCGTTCTTCAAATACGCCGAGGGCCATGACCACGGGCATGACCATGCGAGCCATGCGCACGGCCATGCTGCGGGCGGCTGCGGGCACCACTGATGCTCTGGTTCACCCGGGTTCGGTCGCACTCGATGGCACCCACGCTGTTCGATGGCAGCCTGGCGCTGACGCGCAGGCTGGGGCGCGGCGCCCCCGTTCGCCGGGGGGACTTGGTAGTCATGGACTCGCGTGAGCTGGGCCAGGCCATGGTCAAGCGCATCATCGGCCTGCCCGGGGAAACGGTGGCGATCAGGGACGGCCAGGTCTGCATTGATGACCGCGCCCTTGCGGAGCCCTATGCCAGCCCATCGGTGTTCAGCGACACTTACCGGGTGCCACCCGGGCACTACTTTTTGCTGGGGGACAACCGCGACACCTCCAGTGACAGCCGAACCTGGCGCCAGCCCTATATTGCTCGCAACGCCATCCTGGGCCGCATTCTTCGATGGCCCTGGGCGCGGCAAGCGCAAGAACTCACGCAGGCATGACAACAATGCAAAACCCCGCCCAACCCGCTTACCCCGCCTACTACGACGCTGTGCCCGCCATCGTGATGATGGACCCGCTGGCCCGGCTACTCGGCTCTGCCGAGGAGGGCCTGATCGAGTACCGCTACATCGACGCAGTCAAGCTGACCGGGCATTCCTGCCCCACGGTGGCCGGCGCCTGGCTGATGACGCGGTGTGCTATGGAGCGACTGTACCCGGGCGGCACGCCGCGGCGCGGCGGCATCAGGGTGGAGCTGCGCCAGCCGCTGGACGAAGGCGTGACAGGTGTCGTCGCCAGCGTGGCGGCTCTGGTCACTGGCGCTGCCAACGCGGGGGGCTTCAAGGGCCTGGCCGGTCATTTTGGCCGCAGGGACTTGCTGCAGTTCGATGTGCCCCTGGACGGCGACATCCGGTTCACGCGCGTGGATACCGCGCAGGCGGTGGAGTTTGTGCGCCGGGGGCTCCCGGCACCGCACCCGGCCGCACTGAGCCAGTTGCTGCGCCAGGCATTGGGCCCCCAGGCATCCGAAGACGACCGGCGCGCTTTCGCCCAGGCTTGGGGTGAACGGGTTGCGCAGATCGTCCACCCTGGCGCCGCGGTGGAGTGGGTCGAAGTCACGGTGGCTTGAACCCATGGCGCGGCGCGAGATCCCCAGCGAAGTGCTCCTGGCACGCCTGCCCCTGTTCCAGACGCTGGACACCGCAACGCTTGCGCGCCTGGCGGCGGCGGCCACGCGGCACATGTTTGAGCGTACAGAGCCGGTGTTTAGACGGGGCGACCCGGTCAACGGTATGTATATGGTGGTTTATGGCGAGGTCAGGCTGTGGGGCTGCACGCCCAAGGGAGACAAGCGGTTGAGCGGCATCGTAGGGCCGGGCCAGTGTTTTGGCGAGTCCGTGATGTTCCTGGAGCGGGCGGCCGTGGTGACCGCTGAGGCCGCCAGCGACACGCTGCTGCTGCGCATCTCCCGTGAAGCGATTTTTGATGAATTGGACCGCAACCCCCGGTTTGTGCGCGCCATGATCGCCGGGCTGAGCCTGCGGGTGGAGGGCTTGGTACGCGAACTGCAGCGGCAATCCCTGAGCAACGGAACCGAGCGGTTCGTGGCCTACCTGATGCACTCTTGCAAAAATGTCGGCGTGCCGTTTGAAACCACCCTTGCCACCACCAAGAACGCCATCGCCTCGCAGCTGAATCTGACCCCTGAGCATTTCTCGCGCATCCTCCAAGAGCTGCAGCAGTCAGGGCTGCTGCAGATGAAGGGCCGCAAGATCACGGTGCCCCGGCCGGAACGGCTCATCAGCGCATGGCTGCGGGGGTGAGCTGGCACGCCCGCCCGCGTCCTGCCCGCGCCTTACCTGCGCACTGCCAGCCCCGCCGCTCAGCGGCCCGACAGATCGGCAGCCACCCAGTGCAGCCCCTTGCCGCGGCTGAAGTAATAGTCCCCCTGGGGGCTGATGGCCACGGCGTGGTGCGTGGCCGGGTCGGAGAAAAACTGCCAGCCGTGGCCAGCCTCCTGGGCGTTCACGCGGGTGGGCACCATCTGCATGTCTTGCAGACTGCGTTTGTCTGCCAACGTACGGTGGTGGGCCGAATCGCGCTGCTGGCCCCCGTCGTGCTGCCCCGCCAGCAGCGGGGCCGAGAAAAGCGAGGCCAGCAGGGCGGCGGAAATCAATGCGGTGGTGTTCATGGCACTCTCCTGAGAACGCCAGTCGGAAGTGACTGTGCCTGCAGTGTGCGCCGGTGGCGATGAACCGGTGCTGAACAGCGTGTTCAAAGGCCGTTCATGTGGGTCAACCTACCCGGCCGCCACCCACCCGGCCGTATGCCCGCGCGTGAAGGCTTCCTCGAACACCGAGTAGCCCGACCAGTCGCTGTGCGCGAACACCAGCCGTGCCGTGGTGGGCGTGGGCAGCCAGGGTGCGCGCTCTCCATTCAATAGCGGCTTGCGCAATCCAGCCGGACGCTGCAGGCCGATCTGGCTGAAAAAACCGAGCGAACCCGGCGTGGGGATGGCCATCGCGTGGCCGTAGCGCGTGATGTCCACGCGCGTGGCGCGGCGTGCCAGGTCGGGGTGGGGCACGGCCAGCGTGGCCAGTGCGGCATGGGCCCAGTGCGTCCAGGGCCGCGTGGCCAGTTGTTCGCGGCCCTGCGGCAGGTCGCCCAGCGCCTGGTAGTAGCTCAGCACCGTGGGGCCGGTGAGCGTGGAGCGTGGGTCCAGCCGCTGGTGCCCTGCATCCACATAGCCCAGGCCCCCGGGGTTGGCGTCCTGGTACAGCACGTTGTCCCAGGCGGGCGCGGCGCCGGGGCGGTCCTGCAGCGGCGCGTCGATGTGGATGTTGGCGACCAGCCAGGGCGCCCACTGCAGGCGCTGCGCGGCCTCGCGCAGAAAGGCCGGGGGTGTTGGCAGCACGCGGGCCGCCACCAACACTGGCAGGGCCACCACGCAGCGCTGTGCCTTCCAGCGCTCGACGTTGCCGCTGGCGTGGTTGTAGGCGTCCACTTCCACGCCGTGGCGCCCCTCGGTGATGCGCAGCACGCTGCAGCCGGTGCGCAGCTGGCCGCCCGCGCGCAGGGGTTCGGCCAGGCGGCGCGTCAGCGGGCGCACCACTGCAGACATGGAAACGTAGCGACCGATCAGTGGGGGAGCACGGGCGCCTGCACGAAGTCGTCCAGCGACAGGCCCTTTTCTTTGAGCAGCGCCTCCAGCACCGGTTGCAGGCGGCCCAGGCTTTCCTGCACGGCCTCGCGCACGGTGTCCACCACCACCTGGGTGCTGCGCTCGATTTCGATGTTCAGGCGGTCGCCCACCTTCTTGGCTTCAAACACGGTGGCGCGGCGGGTCTCGGGGATCATCCAGATCTCGAACCAGCCCTCCTGCCGGTTCACCTCGGCCACCGTCAGGCTGGCGCCGTGGATGGCGATGTAGCCCTTGGCAAAGATGTAGCGGCGAAACGCCTCGGGCACGGCCACGCGCCACACCAGGTTGTTGTCGAACTCGCGCCGCTCGATGAGCGTGCCGGTGAAGTCCACATGGCCCGACAGCGGGTGGCCGCCGATCTCGGCACCGTCCTTGGCCGCGCGCTCCACGTTCACACGGTCGCCCTCGCCGTAGCTGCCCAGCGTGGTGATGTTCAGGCTCTGCAGCATCACATCGAAGTTGGCCTGCGTGGGCGACAGGATCTCGGTGACCGTGAGGCACACGCCATCGGTGGCCACGCTGGCGCCAATGGCCAGGTCCTGGCAGAAGCCCTCGGGGAAGTCGAGCGTGAAGGTGCGCAGGCCTGCGCGGTCGTGGATGGCAGCAATGCCTGCCGTGGCTTGGACGATGCCTGTGAACATGGTGGCGCGGCTTGTGGAGCGTTGGAACGGGAACCGGGAATTTTGCCACCCGGCCCCCGCCGCGCGCTGGCGCCGGGTTACTTGGCTTGCAGTAGCCCGCCCACTTCCAGCAGCACCAGCTCGTTGTCATCCGCCTTGTTGGGGTCGCGGCTGCTGCTGAAAGGCAGGTTGTTGTCGTTGCCCACCACGATGTGGGTGCCGTCCACGATGTCCACGTTCTCGATGGTGAAGAACGGGAAGGTCAACACGCCGTTGTTCAGCGGCTTCCTGGCCAGGCGCTTGGGGTCCTGGATGTTCATGAGGTCGATGTAGCCCACCTTGCGGATTTCGCCGCCCACGTTGGCGTCGCTCATTTCGACCTTGTAGACGCGCTTGAACCTGGCCAGGTCGTGGAAACAGTCCGTGCGCTTTTGGTCTGCAGGACATGCCCTGTCGGCCGTGCCCTCGCCGTTGTCGCGCTCGATGATCAAACCGGTGGTCTGATCGATCATGTTGAAGTCGCCGATGGCGTGGTGGTTGGCCTCCATCACATACTTCCAGTGGCGGCCGGTCCATTGTTCGCTTTTCACGTCGAACTCCAGCACGCGCAGGTACTGCTTGCCGCCCACGTTTTCATACGCTTTGGCGTCCTCGTTCCACAGCGCGCCTTCCAGCATCGCATACAGCTTGCTGCCGTCCTTGGACGCTGCCATGCCTTCGTAACCCTTGGAGCGCTTGACCGCGAACGGTGTGGGTTTGGCATCGGGCGCGCCGGGCATCAACACGCCGGGGGCGTCGGGCGAGCGCACCACCTTGCCGTCCACCTGGGTTTCGAACACGGCCAGCACCTTGCCGTTCAGGTCGGCCTTGATCAGGAAGGGGCCAAACTCTTCGCCGATCCACAGCGCGCCCCCGGCGAACTGGAAGCTTTCGGGGTCAAAGTCGGCGCCCGTCAGGTAGCGCTTGTCGGTGCCTTCGTGGGTGATGCGAAACGGCACCTTCTTGTCGGGGTCGTGCAGGAACACCGTGTTCTTGCGCTGGAACTGGCCGCTTTGGAAGTCCACGGTGTAGTGGCTCAGGTGCAGCATGAAGTCGGGCGAGTTGGCCTTGCTGCCGGCCCCGTTGTCGGCCAGCAGCCAGAAGCTGCCATCGGCCATGCGCTTGATGCCCGAGTGGCCCTGCACAGGCTGCCCCTGGAAAGGCAGCGCAACACCGGTGTTGCGCCCACCCGAGAGACCGGGTACCGAACCCACGGCGTCCACACGGCGGGGCGTGGTGAACTTGCCCGCCACCCGCAGATCCGGCGGTGCGTCCTGGGGTGCGGCGATCATGGTGAGGGCGGGCAGCAGGGCGTGGCCTGACAACGTGGCCGGGTAGGCCTGTTGGGCGATGGCTGCGGGGCTGGTGGCGGTGCACGCCAGCAAGGCGCAGGCGGCAAGGGCAGAGAGTCGGGACATGGTGGTGGATGACGGCAGATGGAAAGCCGCCACGATGCCGATGCTGCGTGACGCTGCCATGACGCAACTCTCACCGCGACTCTGACGCCCACGCGGCGCGGCCTCGTCACGCGCGCGGGCGCGGTGGTGCCAGTCAGGCCGATGCTGCCACCAGCCCCGCCCCATGCCCGCGCGTGAAGGCCTCTTCAAACACCGAGTAGCCCGACCAGTCGCTGTGCGCAAACGCGAGCCTCGCTGTGGCGGGGGTGGGTATCCAGGCAGCTTGCTCACCATTTGATAGCTGTTTGCGCTTGCCAGATAAGCGCTGGAGGCCAATTTGGCTTAAAAAACTCTGCGTACCCTGCACCGGGATGGACATGGCATGCCCGTAGCGGGTGATGTCCACGCGCGTGGCGCGCTGGCGCAGGTCGGGGTGCGGCACGGCCAGGGCGGTCAACGCCGCGTCGGCCCACTGTTGCCAGGGCGCCGTGGCCAGTTGCTGGCGAGTATCGGGCACATCGCCCAGCGCCTGGTAGTAGCTGAGCACCGTGGGCCCGGCCATGGCGGCGCCCACGTCCAGCCGCTGGTGCCCGGCGTTCACGTAGCCCAGGCCGCCTGCGGTGGGGTCGGCGTAGAGCACATTGTCCCATGCAGGCGCTGCGCCGGGGCGGTCGGTCAGCGGGCTGTCGATGTGGATGTTGGCCACCAGCCAGGGCGCCCACTGCAGGCGCTGCGCGGCGGCGGCGAGGAACGCGGGCGGGCTCTGCACCACCCGCGCCGCCACAAACACCGGCAGCGCCACGATGCAGCGCGGCGCCTGCCAGCGTTCCACACTGCCAGTGGCGTGGTTGAAGGCGTCCACTTGCACGCCATGGCGGCTTTCGGTGATGCGCAGCACGCTGGTGGCGGTGCGCAACTGGCCCCCGGTGTGCAGTGGTTCGGCCAGCCGGTGCGTGATCCAGCCGTTGCCCTCGGGCCAGGTCAGCACGCTCTCGCGCGCTTCGTCCACCGCATCGCCGGGCGCGTGAAAGCCGTGGCGGCTGGCAAAGTAGTGGATGCCCGCCCAGGCCGATACCCGGTCGGTGCCCGCGCCATAGTCGTCGCGGCAGCAGTAGTTCAGGTACCACAGCAGGTGCTCGTCGTCCAAGCCTTCTTGCGCCAGCCAGACACTGAAAATAATAGCGTCCAGCGCTTGATGGGCGGGCGCCAGCGGTTGTTTTGTGCCCCAAAGCTTGAGTGCGGGCATGGCAAACCGCGCGGCCTTCGACTCACGCTCTACCGCCACGGCAAAGCGCCGGTACTGCGCCAGTGTGGCCTCACCCACGCCCTGCACGGGGAGCAGGCCTTCCTGCCACTCGCCGTCAAAAAACAGCCGTTCCTGGGGGCTGTGGCACAGGTGGCGTTCGTCGTACTGCCAGCGCCCGGCCACCCGGCGGCGCAGGCCCAGTTCTTCGAGCAGGTCCTGCACCTCGCGCGCGTCGTCGCCGGGCACGGGCAGATAGTGCGCGCCCAGCGGGCAGGCGATGCCGCTGACCACGCCGCCGCGGCTGTTGCCGCCGGGGGTGTCTTCCAGCTCCAGCAGTGCAAAGTCGTTCACCCCCGCCAGCCGCAACGACCGTGCCGCTGCAAGCCCCGCCACGCCACCGCCCGCGATGATGACCTGCGCGCGGCGCACCACGGTGGGCGCCGGCAAGTTGCCGGTTTGGAGCAGGTCGCGTAGCTGGTGCCCGCGCGCCATGTCGATGCCGGTGAAGCCGCCCTGCAGCGCGCGCGGTGCGCGCTCGCAGCCTGGCAGCAGCACGCCCATGGCGGCCGAGGCGGCAGCGGTGGCGAGAAAATGGCGGCGTTGCATGGCGTGGAGTGTCTTTTTTTAAAGGGATCTGCAGTCAATCATCCAACACCGTGGGGGCTGAGTGCCTTGAACCACCCACCACCGTTCGGGCTGAGCTTGTCGAAGCCTTGCGCCGCGCTTCGACAAGCTCAGCGTGAACGGATTGTTGGATTTCCGGGCGTTGGCATTCGGCCGCGTCCTTCATACGCTCGCTGATAACGGCGACACACAGCGGCTCAGGGAGGCTTCTCAGTGTTTCCCCCATTCCCGTTCGTAGGTGTGCACCAGCGCCTGGTTCGACAGCCGGTTCACCTCGGCAGGCACGCGCGCCATGTCGAGCGGAAAGTCAAAGAGCAGCGGCAATGTGTCGGCACTCAGAAACCGGAGGTCTGCGGGCAGCGCATCAGGCAACCGCCAGGGCCTGCGGCTGGCGATGATGAAACCCCATTCGCCAAAACTGGGCACGTGCGCGTGGTACGGCGCTGCCCGCAGGCCCACGGATTCAATGGTCTGCGCCACTGTCCAGTAGCTCTGGCGTGCCACCAGCGGCGACGTGGTCTGCACCACCGCATAGCCGCTGGCGGCCAGGCGCCTGTCCAGCAGCGCGTAAAAGCTGTTGGTGTACAGCTTGCCGATGGAAAAATTGGTGGGGTCAGGAAAGTCCACCACGATCACATCAAACATGTCCTGGCCTTCCTGCAGCCAGCCAAACGCGTCGGTGTTGACGATCTTCACCTTGGGGTTTTGCAGGGCATGGTCGTTGAGCCGCGCGAGCGTGGGGTTCTCGCTGAAGATCGTCGTCATCGCCGGGTCCAGCTCCACCAGCGTCACGGATTCGACCGAGGGGTACTTCAATATCTCGCGCACCGCCATGCCGTCGCCGCCGCCCAGCACTGCCACCTTCTTGGGCGCGCCGTGGGATGCCATCGCGGGGTGGACCAGGGCCTCGTGGTAACGGTACTCGTCGGCCTGCGCAAACTGCAGGTTGCCGTTCAGGTACAGCCGGTGCCCCGCACGCCCCTGCGTGACCACAATCCGCTGGTAGGGCGACGCGGTGCTGAACACGATGCGGTCCTGATAAAACTTGTCTTCGGCAAAACTCGTGATGTGCTCGGCGCCCGCCAGCGCCGCGAGCAGAATGCCCAGCACCATCACACACGCCGCCACATGCGCCTTCACGCGCCGCAGCTCGTGCCGGAACAGCCAAACCGCCCACACCGCCACGGCCGCGTTCATCACGCCAAACAGCAGCCCCGTGCGGATGAGCCCCAGGTGCGGCACCAGCAGCAGCGGAAACGCCATCGACACCGCCAGCGCGCCCAGGTAGTCAAACGTGAGCACCTGCGAGACCAGGTCCTTGAGCGCCACGTTGCGCTTCAAGATACGCATGACCAGCGGAATCTCCAGGCCCACCAGCGTGCCAACCATCAGCACCATGCCGTACAGCAAAAAGCGAAACGCGCCGGGCGTGTACGCATTGGCCAGAAACAGCGTGGCCGGCAGCAGCCCGCCAATCAACGCCACCAGCAGCTCGATGCGCAGAAAGTGCGCGGGCAGTTGCCGCTCAAAATATCGAGACAGCCACGAGCCCACGCCCATGGCAAACAGGTAGGTGCCGATGATGGTGCTGAACTGCAGCACCGAGTCGCCCAGCACATAGGAAGCCAGCGCGCCCGCCGCCAGCTCGTACAGCAGGCCGCACGCGGCCACCACGAACACGCTGATGAGCAGGGCGACTTCGATGGGGCGGGGGCCGGAGGGGGCCGGACCTTGTGCCTGCAGCGGCGCAGACTGCGGCTCTGTCATGCAAGTACCACGTCCAGTTGTTGCTGAAGGTCTTTGCCGCCCTGTTGCTTGGTCAGCCAGCCGAACACCGCGCGACCGCCGCTGGTTTGCGCCCACAACGCACCCACTTGGCTCTTTTCGATCTCATACGGATCGTTCAGCAAATGGGCGCCTTTGTATTCGAGCAAGGCCACGCGGCCATCCGCCAGCTCGGCCACAAAGTCGGCGTAAAAACGCCCGCGCGATGTGGGCAGACCGAATCCGCAAGGGGCCGTGTCCAGATTGCGTACCCAGTGTTTGACTTGCGGGTGCTTGTCGATCTGCTGCGCGCAGACAAACTCTTCCCCACCGTCCTTCAGCTCGGCCAGCACCGGAAAGTAGTGTTTGGCGAATTGATAGCGCCCTGCGTAGCGCGACAGAACCGGCGCGGGGTAACGGCCGGGCTTCCAGCAACGGCCCGGAGGTGGGTCAATCTTTCGTCCCGAAGGTGTCGTGATCGTGAAGAACTGCGCTTCACGCCGCCCTTTCTCTGCCTTCGCGTGCGCAGGCAGAGAGGCCCAAACGCCACGAGGATCGTCATCTGGATTGGTGAATCGGCCTAGCTGCTCTTCCGATGAGTGCAGCATGTTTCTGATTTCCTTCCACCCTTCACGATTCTTGGCAACCACTATCAGGTGGTCGTGCACTGCAGAAATGTCTGTCCGATTTTCACGCGTATGTGTCTTTTGCCAGAACACATTCGCCACAAAATTCCCCCGCCCAAACACCTCATCCATCAACACCTTGAGATAGTGCAGCTCGTTGTCGTCAATGGTCACCCAGATGGAGCCGTCCTCACTCAGCAAATCCCGCAGCAGCTCCAGCCGGGGCAGCATCATGCTGAGCCACTGGCTGTGTTCGAGCTTGTCGTCGTAGTGCGCAAACGCGCTTTGGGTGTTGTAGGGAAGGTCGATAAAGATGCACTTGATGCGGCCCCGGTAAAAGGGCAGCAGGGCCTTGAGCGCTTCGAGGTTGTCGCCGTGGATGAACAGGTTGTCGGTGCTGTTGCGTTGACTACTTTGGCCGCTGCTGCCGTGGTGCGACACGGTTTCCAGCAGGCGGTAGGGCACCTGATCGGCAACAGAGAAGGCGGCGGCGCGGTGGAGCCAGTCGAGGGTGGGCATGCGGGGTAGGTCTCAGGGGCGATCGGAGGAGGCTTGGCGGGTCCGTGCGTGGTGGCGTCAATCTGTCAAGGGCCTCTCAGGCGCCGCAGCATTTCTTGAATTTTTTGCCGCTGCCGCAGGGGCAGGGGTCGTTGCGGCCAACTTTGGGGGTGTCGTGCACGGTGGGGAGGTTCACGGGGTGCGCGGAGCCGGCGCCGTGGGTGCGCCAGTAGCTGCGCCACCAGTCGCGCACGCCGTACACCGACGCAATGAGTGCGGGCAAGAGTTCTGCGCTCTCGGCTTCAAGCTGGAATTCTGGGCGGTCGGGGTTGTAGCCCATGGCGTAGAGCACCACGGGGGCCAGCAGGGCCGCAGCTTGTGGGTCTGCCATCAAGGGCTCCCATTCTTCATCGGTGGCCACGGCCCGGCGAAAGCCTTCGGCCCAGTCTTTCAGCTCCCAGTCGCCTGTGCGATCGCCTTGGGCGTTGAGCTGGTAAGGGGTGATGCAGTCGCCCTCGGCCACCACCGACGACAGCGGCGTGTAGAGGGCGTCTACCGAGGCTTCAGCCGGGCGCACCGCCAGGGCCGCCTGGATGTCGGCATAGCGGTGCATCAGCAGTTGCAGCAGGCGCTGCTGGCGCGCCGGGTCGTGCGGCAGGGGCAGCGTGGGCTGGGCAAAGATGTCTTCCAGCCACACATGCACGAGCACGGGGGACGGGCCTGCTGCGATGGCCGTCATGTAGCCGTCGGCCATGTCGATGCTCATGGCGTCGTCGTTCAGCGATGGGTCGCCCATCAGCTCGAAGAGTTCGTCAGTTTCGGCGTCGGTGAGGCGGGGCTGGGTGTCCCACGGGCGGTGGTGGAGCAGGTTCCACGAGAGGAATTCGTTCATGGGGAAGGGGTGTGAAGCGGCGCGGGGGACATTGCACGGCATGCGGCACCGGGACCGTCACGCGGGGACTGCGCCGTGGTGTAGTGTGGCGCGCCAGGATTTTCACACGGGTGGGGTGGCAGTACCCACCCATCGGCCTCAGTGGATGGCCGCCGCCACGATGATGCTGATCCCCAGGCACATCGCGGCCACCACCATGGCCAGGGCCTGGTTCTGCTTCTCGACGATTTCGCGCCACAGGTCGGCGGGGGTGATCTTGTCGATGATGACAAAGCACACCCAGAAGATGACCACGCCAATCAGCGCATACAGCATGGACCCGAGGAAGGCTGCGGGCCGGAGCCATTCGATTCCCATCATGGTGTGATCTCCTTGAAAACGTTGGTGTACATGGACGCACGCTACTTGTGGCTGCCGCCGGACGAGTAGCCGCCGAAAGAGCCGCCCGAGCTGCGGTAGCCGCTGCCCGACGAGCCGGAGCAATTGCTCAGGATGATGAGCAGGATGAGGATGACCACAGCGATCAGGATGATGGTGGCACAGCCCACACCCTTGGCGGCCACAAAGGGACCGGGGTCGTCGCGCTGGAGCACGTCTTTTTTGTCCTGGAGCTTGAAGGCCTGAACCACGGTGTCGCTAGCCAGTTTGTCGCCGCTTGACCAGGTGACCTCGCTCGGGGTCTGCTCCATCGACAGCAGGCCTTTGGCGCTGGCAAAGTCGCGGTTGCTGGTTTTCTGCCCGCGCGTGACCTGCCAGTAGAACTCGCCCAGCACGTAGGTGGTTTCGGCCTCGTAGCTGTATTTGAGGTCGTACTTGGTGCCCAGGTAGGTGGCGCTGCGGCCATTGGCCGCCATCTGTGGTGCGCCGGTGGTGGGGCGCACCATGCTCCAGCCTTCTTCCGAATCGACCAAAAAGGCAAAGCCGCGCTTCTGGTTGTAGAGCAGGTATTCGCTCCAGCCAAAGTGTTCGTCGTCGCCCGGCTCCACGCCCATGCGGTGCTGAAAACCCACCACCTGCCAGTGCACGCCCTGCAACTGGCCCTTGCTGCCCATCGGGATGATGGGGCGCACGGGCTCGTCCTGCTCGGCCGAGCGCAGTTCGCCGCCCACGCCGCTGCTGAGGTCGATGATGCTGGCGCACGAGCGGCAGGTGAGGCTTTTGGTGGTGGCCAGTTGCACCTGCACGGGCGCGCCGCAGTGCGGGCAGTTGAACTGGCGGCCTTTCTCGTCCTTGGCGGATTCGTCCTTGAGGCCCTGGAGCTGCAGGTCGTCCAGCAGCACGGCACGGCCGCGTTCCACGCCGGGCGGGGTGTGGCCGTAGTCGATGCTGACCACTTCGCCATCGGCACTGCGCAGCTCCACCATGCCGAAGGGCTGGCCCAGCGGGGGCAGCTTGGGCAGCTCGCCCTGGGCCGAGATGAGCGACGCCTGGCCCGTGTAGGCCACGCTGTAGGGCTTGCCGTTGATGGCGGTGGTGGTGCCGATGCGAAAGCGCTCGGGCTCAGGCATTTCGCGACCGGGGTCGATGGGGCGCGTGAAGACGTAGGCACCGTTGTCCTCGCCCAGCGTCGCCAACGTGCCATCGTTCAGGAAGGCGGCCCATTCGGTCCAGACCCCTGCATCGCCTTTGTATTGCAGGCGACCCACCAGGGTGAAGGGCACATCCTTGCCGTCAAGCTGGATGCGCCCGCTGGCCATGAGCTGCAGGGGGCTGTGGTCGTCGAACAGCTCGGCCATCTTGCCCAGGCGCGTGAGCACGTCGCCGCTGCGCACAACGGTGCTCTGGCAGTAGCCGCAGACGGCGTGCGTGGACTGCGCGCTGCGGAATTCAACCGGCGCGCCGCAGCCCGGGCAGGGCGCCCGGTAGTAACGCTGGGTGGGGTCGGTGGCCATCGGGCGGGGGCTGCCTGCACCGTTCAGCACGGTCGGTTCGAAGCCAACTTGGCCTCTGGCGCTTATCCCTCAAGCGCAAGCAGCTATTGTTTTTATAGTGACCGGGTTCAGACCAGCTTCTTGAGCAGTTCGGCCTTCTTGGCGTCGAACTCTTCCTGGGTCAGGATGCCCTTGGACTTGAGCTCGCCCAGCTTCTCCAGCGTGGCCATCACGTCCTCGGGCTTCACGCCCACCGGGGCCGCCGCGGCCTGGGCGGCCGCTGCCGCTGCGGGTGCCACGGGGGTCTGCAGGCCTTGTGCCAGGTTCTGCGCCAGCACCTGGCCCAGTGCCACCCCGGCGCCCAGGCCCATGGCGTCACCCGCAATACCGCTGCCGCCACCGCCCGCGCCGCCTTCGGCAAACTTGGGAATGGCCTGCGCCGTCTGGTATTGCATGAACTTGGCCATGTCGTTGCCGACCATGCCCATGCCGATCTTCTGGTCGAGGATCTTCTGCAGTTCTTCGGGCAGCGAGACGTTCTGCACCGTCAGGCTCTCGATGACCAGGCCAATCTTGGCAAAGTGCGGGGTGAGTTCCTTGGCAAGCGCCTCGGCAAACATCACCTGGTTGGCGGCCAGGTCGAGAAACGGCAGGCCGCTGCCCGCAATGGCGTTGCTGATGTTCTGCAGCACCATGCCGCGCAGCTGGCCTTCCAGGTCGGCCACGGGGTAGCTGTCGCGCGTGCCCGAGATTTCGGTGTGGAACAGCTTGGGGTCGGCGATGCGGTAGGCGTAGTTGCCAAACGCACGCAGGCGCACCGCGCCAAAGTCCTTGTCGCGGATGGTGATGGGCTGGGGCGTGCCCCATTTCTGGTCGATCTGCTGGCGCGTGCTGAAGAAGTACACGTCGCTCTTGAAGGGCGACTGGAACAGCTTGTCCCAGTTCTTCAGGTAGGTCAGCACCGGCAGGGTCTGCGTGGTCAGCTTGTAGGTGCCGGGGCCGAACACGTCGGCCACCTGGCCTTCGTTGACGAACACCGCCATCTGCGACTCGCGCACCACCAGCGTGCCGCCGTTCTGGATTTCCATCCCCGCCATCGGATAGCGCCAGGCCAGGGTGCCATCGCCGTCCTCGGTCCACTCCAGGATGTCGATGAACTGTTTCTTGATGAAGTCCATGAGGGCCATGCGGTGCTCCCGTTGGTAGTAAGGGGTTGGGCAAAAGAGCGGCCATCATAGCAACGAGGGCATGGCGCACCCCGGCAAAATTTGGGCGCATTGTGTGAACTGTTTCACGCATGCGGCACGGCGTATCTGCATGGGCGGCTGCGGCGCCTTTTGATAGCTGCTATCTGCGGATTAGTGAGTATCAATTGGCTATTTCTATTGAGAATCACTATCATTTCAACAGCCCTTCCCGCCACGGCAGGGAGGTTGAGAAGAAAAGGAATACGCCATGTCCCACATCCGCCGCGCCGCCCGCCAGAACAAAACGATGCTGATGAAAACCGGCAGCTACTACATCATCCACATCTGTGTGGCGGCACTGGTCGCTTATGCCGTCACCGGCAACCTGTGGGCTTCGCTCACGCTCAGCCTGCTCGAACCCACGGTGCAGGCCGTGGCCTTCTTCTTCCATGAAAAAGCCTGGGACCGCGCAGCGCGCCGTGCCTCCGGCCGCAATGCCCCGCAGGCGGCGTGAATCTTTTGTCGTCAAGGAGAACACCATGGTCACGATTCCACTGCACAGCCGCACGGCGACGGGGCTGGCCTTTCAGCGCTGGCTGGTCCGGCGCCTGGCAGGGCTTGCGCCGACTGCCTGACGCACTGCCCCTGCCGCAAAAACAGCAATGCCCCGCATGCGGGGCATTGACTCGTTGGTTGGCTCCGGGGCGGGCCGAATCAGACTTTGATGTTCAGCAGCGAGCCCATCATGTCGTCCTGCGTCTTGATGGTCTGCAGGTTGGCCTTGAAGGCGTAGGTGGCCGACATCTGCTCCACCGCTTCTTTCTCCAGCGCCACCGCTTCGGCCTCTTGCTGGCGCTGCACCGTGGCACGCACGCCCGCGCTGTCGGCAGCCGCTTCCTGCTGCACTACCTGGCGGCGGTAGCTGGGCGTGTTCATGTTGGCCACGTTGTTGGCCGAGGCATCCAGCCGCAACTGAGCGGCCTGCAGGCCAGAGCTGCCAATCGAAGAGATGTTTGCCATGTGTGCCCCACAAAAAATGCGCCGAAAGAGCTGGCATTGTCTGCCTGCGCTGCGGCGCGGGCAAGCCATCAACCATGCGCCTGCAGCAGGCATTGCGCAAACGCCTGCGCCGCCCGCGGTGGCTGCGGCGACTTGCGCAGCACGCTCACAAACTGGCAGCGGTAGTGAAACTGTGCGGGCAGCACCGCCTGCATGAGCCCCTGGCGCTCGAAGCTTTCGGCGTAGTGGTCGGGTAAAAAGCCCAGGTAGCGGCCTGACAGGATCAGCGTGGCAATCGACTCTTGGTCGAAGCCCGTGGCCTTGCGCGGCAGGCGGGTGCTGTGGCTCAGCTCCATGTTGGGCGAGTGGTAGCCCAGGCCCGCAAACTGGTAGGCGCGCAGAGACTCCCAGGTCAGCGCAGCATGGTCCTGGCCGAAGAGCGGGTGGCGCGCGCCGCAGTACAGCAGCATGGTTTCGGCGAACAGATCGGCATAGACCAGGCTTTGCGACGTGCGGTGCGCCGGGATGATGCCCACATGGAAACTGCCGTCGATGAGCCCGCGCTCGATGGCCGGGATGGACGCCACATGCATCTGCAGGCTGACCTCGGGCGCCTGGCTGGCAAAGAGCGCAATCGCATCGCCAATGTGCGCGGCCGGGTTGCTGGCCGTCTTGTCGAACACCGCCACGTCGAGGCGCCCGCCCATGCGGCGGTGGATGTCGTCGATGCTGCTGCGAAACGCATCCACGGCCGACAGCAGGCGCAGGGTTTCGTCATACACCCGCTGGCCCTCGGCCGTGAGCGCGAAGCCCGCGCGGCCCCGGCGGCACAGGGTGAGGCCCAGGCGGGTTTCCAGGTCTTTCATGTGGCGGCTGACGGTGCTGGTGCCGATGTTCAGCTCCAGCTCGGCGGCCGACATGCCGCCGCACTCGACCACGCTCTTGAACACCTGCAGCAGACGCAGGTCCATGTCGCTGAGCTGGCCCAGTACGGCGCGGTGTTTGGGGGAAGGGTGGGGTGCAGGTGTTTTTACTTGCATAAACCGTCAAGTAAACATTGATATTGGAGTATTGGAGAGATTAACAGGCAGCGCAACAATGGCCCACGTCCTGCCTCCATCCTTGGGGGCTGCCCGCCTTGTGTCGCCGTCTTTGCACTGGAGAACCCCATGAGCTTCGTCAACATCGAAAAACCCGCCGCTGGCGCCGAAGGCCCCCGCATGGACGCCGAATGGCTGGACGCGCACTGGATGCCCTACACGGCCAACCGCCAGTTCAAGGCCAACCCGCGCATGATCGTGGAGGGCAGCGGCGCCTACTACACCGATGCGGACGGGCGCAAGATTTTTGATGGCCTCTCGGGCCTGTGGTGCGCGGGCCTGGGCCATGGGCGCCGCGAGATCGCCGAGGCCATCGGCAAGCAAGCGATGAAGCTGGACTACGCGCCCGCCTTCCAGTTCGGCCACCCCCTGTCGTTCGAGCTGGCCAACCGAATCAAGGAACTGACGCCTGCGGGCCTGGACTATGTGTTCTTCACCGGTTCGGGCTCCGAGTCGGCCGACACATCCCTCAAGATGGCGCGCGCTTACTGGCGCGCCAAGGGCCAGGGCACCAAGACGCGCCTGATTGGCCGCGAAAAGGGCTACCACGGCGTGAACTTTGGCGGTATCTCGGTGGGCGGCATCGTGGCCAACCGCAAGCTGTTTGGCCAAGGTGTGGAGGCCGACCACCTGCCCCACACCCAGCCGCCCGCAGGCTCGTTCCACAAAGGCATGCCTCCCACCGGCAAAGAGCTGGCCGACCGCCTGCTGGACGTGATTGCGCTGCACGATGCCAGCAACATCGCCGCGGTGATCGTCGAGCCCTTCTCGGGCTCGGCCGGTGTGGTGATCCCGCCCGTGGGCTACCTGCAGCGCCTGCGCGAGATCTGCACACAAAACAACATCCTGCTGATTTTTGACGAGGTGATCAGCGGTTTTGGCCGCAGCGGCGCCTGGACGGGTGCCGAGGCCTTTGGCGTGACGCCCGACATCCTGAACTTTGCCAAGCAGGTCACCAACGGCGCGCAGCCGCTGGGCGGCGTGGTGGCCACCAAGGAGATCTACGACACCTTCATGGCGGCGGGCGGCCCCGAGTACATGCTGGAATTCCCGCACGGCTACACCTACTCGGCCCACCCCGTGGCCTGCGCGGCGGGCATTGCGGCGCTCGACATCCTGCAAAAGGAAGACATGATCGGCCGCGTGAAGGCGCTGGCGCCGTACTTTGAGCAGGCTGTGCACAGCCTGAAGGGCGCCAAGCATGTGCTGGACATCCGCAACTTTGGCCTGGCTGCGGGCTTCACCATTGCACCGGTGCCAGGCGAACCCGCCAAGCGCCCGTACGAGATCGCGATGAACTGCTGGAAGAAGGGCTTTTACGTGCGCTACGGCGGCGACACCATCCAGCTGGCGCCACCGTTCATCAGCGAACGTGCCGAGATCGACCGCTTGGTCAACGCCCTGGGCGATGCCCTGGCCGAAACGGCCTGAGCCTCCGCCCCACAAGCCCCTTGCCCGCCATGCACATCGCCATCCTGACCTTCGATGCCTTCAACGACCTCGACTCCCTGGTGGCCTTTGGCATGCTCAACCGCATCGCCCTGTTGGGGGACCTGGATTGGCAGGTGCGCATCGCCAGTCCCGCGCGCCGCGTCACGTCCATGAACGGCCTGACCATCGATGCCCATGAAGACCTGAGTCAGCTGGCCCAGGCCGATGCGGTGCTGGTGGGCAGCGGCATGAAGACGCGCGAGGTGGCCAACGATGCGGCCATCATGGAGCAGCTGCGCGTGCTCAACCCAGAGCGCCAGCTGCTGGCCGCGCAGTGCTCGGGCACCTATCTGCTGGGCCGCCTGGGCCTGCTCGGCGGCGTGCCTGCCTGCACGGACCTGACCAGCAAACCCTGGGTGGTTCAGGCGGGCGTGGCCGTGGTGCCGAGGCCCTTCGCCGCCAGCAGCAACGTGGCCACGGCGGGCGGCTGCCTGGCCTCGCAATACCTGGTCGCCTGGCTCATCGCCCGCCTCAAGGGGCTGGATGCCGCGCGCGAGGTGCTGCATTACTTTGCCCCGGTGGGCGAAAAGCAGGAGTACGTCGAACGGGCCCTGGGCCATGTGCTCCCCACACTGCAAGTGCAGGCCGAGAGTGCTTAGTTACTCATTTTTTCATAGCCTGTGGCGCTTGATGGATAAGCGCTAGAGGCACTTTTTGCTTGAAATCACCATGAACCACGACAAGAACGTCACCTCCACCATCGGCCACCTGATTGACGGCAAGATCGTTGCGGACACGGCGCGCACGCAGCCGGTGTTCAACCCCGCCACGGGCCAGTCGACCACCAGCGTGGCGCTGGCCAGCAAGGCTACTGTGGAGGCCGCCATTGCTTCGGCCGAAGCCGCCTTCCCGGCCTGGCGCAACACGCCGCCCCTGAAGCGCGCCCGCGTGATGAGCAAGCTGAAAGTCCTGCTCGAAGAAAACGCCGACAAGATCGCCGCCCTGATCACCGCCGAACACGGCAAGGTGCTGGCCGATGCGCACGGCGAGCTGCAGCGCGGCATCGAGAACGTGGAATACGCCAGCTACGCGCCCGAGCTGCTCAAGGGCGAGCACAGCCGCAATGTCGGCCCGTCGATTGACTCGTGGAGCGAGTTCCAGGCGCTGGGCGTCACCGCCGGCATCACGCCCTTCAACTTCCCGGCCATGGTGCCGCTGTGGATGTGGCCCATGGCCCTGGCGTGTGGCAACACCTTTGTGCTCAAGCCTTCGGAGCGCGACCCGTCCTCCACGCTGTTCATCGCCCAGCTCGCGCTGGAGGCGGGCCTGCCGCCCGGCGTGCTGAACGTCGTCAACGGCGACAAGCTGGCCGTGGACACTCTGCTGCAAGACCCACGCGTCAAGGCCGTGAGCTTTGTGGGCTCCACGCCGATTGCCGAATACATCTACAGCGAAGGCTGCAAACACGGCAAGCGCGTGCAGGCCCTGGGCGGCGCCAAGAACCACGCCGTGCTCATGCCCGACGCCGACGTGGACAACGCCGTGAGCGCCTTGATGGGCGCGGCCTACGGATCGTGCGGCGAGCGCTGCATGGCCATTCCGCTTCTGGTGGCCGTGGGCGACGCGGTGGGTGACGCCGTGATCGCGGGCCTCAAGACCGAAATAGCCAAGATGAAGGTCGGCCCCGGCACCGACAACAGCAACGACATGGGCCCGCTGGTCACGAAGCCGCACTTCGAGAAGGTGAAGGGCTATGTGGACCAGGGCGTGGCTGAAGGCGCCACGCTGGTGGTGGATGGCCGTGGCGTGAAGGTGGCAGGCCATGAGGAAGGCTACTTTTTGGGCGCCTGCCTGTTCGACAACGTGAAGCCCGGCATGAAGATCTACCAGGAAGAAATCTTCGGCCCCGTGCTCGGCGTGGTGCGCGTGAAGACGCTGCAGGAAGCCATGCAGCTCATCAACGACCACGAATACGGCAACGGCACCTGCATCTTCACGCGCGACGGCGAAGCAGCCCGCTACTTCACCGACCACATCCAGGTGGGCATGGTGGGTGTGAACGTGCCCCTGCCCGTGCCTGTGGCCTACCACTCGTTCGGCGGCTGGAAGCGCAGCCTGTTTGGCGACCTGCACGCCTACGGTCCCGACGCCGTGCGCTTCTACACCAAGCGCAAGACCATCACCCAGCGCTGGCCGAGTGCCGGTGTGCGCGAGGGGGCGGTGTTCAGCTTTCCGAGCAGCCGCTGAGACCTGGCCAAGACGTGCGTGGGCTCCGCAGTGCGGGGCCGCCGTTTCGCACCCCTGCAAACGCCCCACAGCCCCAAAGGCTGTGGGGCGTTTGCATTGCGCCGCATCATGGCGGCCGGATTGGTGCACATCAGGTCAACACTGATCCACCCGCGTAAGCAGATTCGCTTACTAGGGTTTTCACGACCCGCGTCCTACAATCGCAGACCCTAGCGAAGCCGTTCTGCCAGCTGCAGCGCCCCTTGGAGACCGGTTTTCGCACCCATCCTGAGTTGGAGACATTGAATGCCCGAGAACACCACGGCCCAGAACAACAACAATAACCCCGACAAGCGCGCCCAGTTGCGCCGTGCCGCTCTCGAATACCACGAATTCCCCAAGCCCGGAAAGATCGCCATTGCGGCCACCAAGCAGATGGTGAACCAGCACGATCTGGCGCTGGCCTATTCACCCGGCGTGGCGGCCCCGTGTGAAGAAATCGTCAAGGACCCCAATGCCGCCTTCAAATACACCAGCCGGGGCAACCTGGTAGGGGTGGTGACCAACGGCACGGCCGTGCTGGGCCTGGGCGACATTGGCCCGCTGGCGGGCAAGCCGGTGATGGAGGGCAAGGCCGTCCTGTTCAAGAAGTTCTCGGGCATCGATGTGTTTGACATCGAGATCAACGAGAAAGACCCCGAAAAGCTGGTCGAGATCATTGCCAGCCTGGAGCCGACCTTTGGCGGCATCAACCTCGAAGACATCAAGGCGCCCGACTGCTTCTACGTGGAGCGCAAGCTGCGCGAGCGCATGAAGATCCCGGTTTTCCACGACGATCAGCACGGCACCGCCATTGTGGTGGGCGCGGCCATCCTCAACGGGCTCAAGGTGGCGGGCAAGGATCCTTGCAAGGTCAAGCTGGTCACCTCCGGTGCCGGGGCCGCCGCACTGGCCTGCCTGGGCCTGCTGGTCAAGCTGGGCATTCCGCGCGAGAACATCTGGGTCACCGACCTGGCCGGCGTGGTGTACGAGGGCCGCACCGAGCTGATGGACGAGGACAAGATCGTCTTTGCCCAGAAGACCGAAGCGCGCACGCTGTCGGAGGTGATCGCTGACGCTGACGTGTTCCTGGGCCTGTCGGCCGGTGGCGTGCTCAAGCAGGACATGGTGCGCAAGATGGCCCCGCGCCCGCTGATCTTTGCACTGGCCAACCCCAACCCCGAGATCCAGCCCGAGGATGTGAAGGCTGTGCGCGACGACGCCATCATGGCCACCGGCCGCACCGACTATCCCAACCAGGTGAACAACGTGCTGTGCTTCCCGTACATCTTCCGGGGTGCGCTGGACAGTGGTGCCACCACCATCACACCCGAGATGGAGATTGCCGCGGTGCACGCCATCGCCGAGCTGGCCCAAGCCGAGCAGAGCGAGGTGGTGGCCGCCGCCTACGTGGGCGAACCGCTGGCGTTCGGGCCCGACTACCTCATCCCCAAGCCGTTTGACCCGCGCCTGATGATGATGATTGCGCCCGCGGTAGCCCAGGCGGCCGCAGACAGTGGCGTGGCGTTGCGTCCCATCCCGGACATGGATGCGTACCGCGACCACCTGCAGACCTTCGTCTATGCCTCGGGCACCACCATGAAGCCCATCTTCACCGCTGCCAAGGCCGCCGTGAAGAAGCGCGTGGCCTATGCCGAGGGCGAGGAAGAGCGCGTGTTGCGTGCCGCGCAGATCGTGGTGGACGAGAAGATTGCCCGCCCAACGCTCATCGGGCGCCCCGCCATCATTGCCCAGCGCATCGAAAAGTTTGGCCTGCGCCTGCAGGAAGGGCGCGACTACGACATCGTCAACGTCGAGCAGGACCACCGCTACCGCAATTTCTGGCAGACCTACCACCGCATGACCGAGCGCAAGGGTGTGACGGTCTCCATTGCCAAGATCGAGATGCGCCGCCGTCTGGCACTCATCGGCGCCATGTTGCTGCACAAGGGCGAGGTGGACGGCCTCATTGTGGGCACGTGGGGCCACACGGCGCTGCACCTCAATTACATCGACCAGGTGATTGGCAAGCGCGCCGGCGTGAACGTTTACGCTGCCATGAATGGCTTGCTGCTGCCTGACCGCCAGGTGTTCCTGGTGGACACGCACGTCAACTACGATCCCACCGCAGAGCAGCTGGCCGAGATCACCGTCATGGCGGCCGAGGAGATGATGCGTTTTGGCATCAAGCCCAAGGCGGCATTGCTGTCGCATTCCAATTTTGGCTCGAGCAACCAGCCCAGCGCGGTCAAGATGCGCCAGACGCTGGAGCTCCTGCGCGTGCAGGCTCCCTGGCTGGAGGTGGATGGCGAAATGCATGGCGATGTGGCCCTGGACGGCAAGGCACGTGCGGTCCTCATGCCGCACAGTGACCTCATTGGCGATGCCAACCTGCTGGTGCTGCCCAACATTGATGCCGCCAACATCTCCTACAACCTGCTCAAGACCGCGGCGGGCGGCAACATCGCCATCGGGCCGGTGCTGCTGGGTGCGGCACAGCCGGTGCACATCCTGACGGCCAGCACCACGGTGCGCCGGATTGTCAACATGACAGCTTTGACGGTGGCGGACGCCAACGCGTCAAGATAAGCCTGTGAACAATAGCAAGCACTAACTTTAAGTGCCTGCTTTTCCCTTCAGCGCCTGCCCAATCTTTGTGCAGGCGCTTGCTTTTTGGGGGCTGTTGAGCGACACTAGCGGCTCGAAATTTCGGGTTAACCCGTAGGTTTCTGGACGCTGGACTTATGCAAACAAGGGCGTATGAAGTGCGTTTTTAGAGGATGAGCGACTGCCCGTCCCCGAATTGCATAAGTCGTGTGAAAGGTTCGTTGATGCTGAAGGCTGTAGCCACCCGGGCGCGCAAAGCAGGGTTTTTGTGTGTTCTGGGTGTTGCGTTCGTGTTGTCCCCGGTTGCGGGGCATGCCCGGAACTCCCCGTCCACCACCGGCTCCATTCCCCCCATTGCATTGGCCGAGTTGCCGCCCCAAGGGCGCGCAACCTACGCGCTGATTCATGAAGGAGGGCCCTTTCCGTATGACAAGGACGGAACGGTTTTTGGCAATCGCGAGCGGCTGTTGCCCGCCCACAAGCGGGGTTACTACCGTGAGTACACCGTCAGAACACCAGGATCGCGCAACCGGGGAGCCCGGCGCATTGTGTGTGGCGGCAAGCCCCGGACGCCGGACGCCTGCTACTACACCAGCGATCACTACGCCAGTTTTCGCGAAATCGTCGAGTGACCCCGTTGCGCTGCACGCAGGCCAGAGATACGCTGGCAGCGGTCAGCGCGCCCCCTTGAATCCCCCACCCGCAGGCTGCATCCCGCAGTCCTGCGAAATGCCAGAAGTTTGTGGACTTTAAAAAGAAAGAGTAGCGGAGATGCAGACGCCACTTCGTAAAGACCAGGAAACGCCACTGCGTGGCGTGCGCACCAACATCGTGCAGTCCATTCGCGCCTTCCGCGTGCAGGACCTGCAGGATGCAGCCACCTCCATGGGTCACCATTTCTTGTACGCCAACCTGGCCCACGCGCAGTCCAAGCAGGATGTGCTGGACCTGATTGCCGGGCAATTCACTTTTCCGTCGCACTTCGGCAAGAACTTCGATGCGCTGTACGACTGCATGACGGACCCTCTGCACAAATCGGGACCGCAGCCCGGTTTCATCGTGGTGCTGGAGCAGATCCCCGCCACGGGCAAGTTCGACAAGGAAGCCCGCGAGCAGCTGCTCGACATCTTCCGCGACGCTGCCGATTACTGGGGCGACCGCAAGATACCGTTCAGGTGTTTCTATTCTTTTCTGTAGCCCGTTCTGCATCCACCAGCCAAGCAGAACGGGCGAATGAGGCTAGCGACATCCACGGTGTACAGGGTATCGACATGGGCGCAGAGCCCGTGGAAAAGATGCCCACCGACAAACTGGTCGATGTGTCGCCCATGGCGCTGCGCATGAGCAGCCCTTTCAATGCGAGTTACTGGCTGAACGCCGCGTAACTCGGACCATCCCCCTGAGGCGCTTTGCGCCTTCCCCCTTCTCTCGGCTTCGCCGGGAAGGGGGACACCGCCAGCGCGGCGGGGCGGCCCTTGCGCGGCGGTCGCAGGCTTGGGGCGCGCTAGTTGCTACGCTTTTTGGTCAAATTAGGCTTCATCGCTTATTCAGTAAGCGCTGATAGCTATTGATTTATGAGCATTCCTGCGCCAGAGCCACAAATTCGGCCACGGGCACTTCTTCGGCGCGGCGCTGGGTGTCGAAGTGGCCGGCAAACTGGCGGGCTTCGAGCCAGCGGCCCAGCGTGTGGCGCAGCAGCTTGCGGCGCTGGCTGAAGGCCACCTGCACCAGTTCTTCCAGCAGTGGCATCGACAACGGTGCTGGTTCGGCATGCGGGACCATGCGCACCACGGCGCTGTCCACGCGCGGGGGCGGGTCAAAGCTCTCGGGCGGCACGAAGAGCACGTTTTCCATCGCGTAGCGCCACTGCAGCATCACCGACAGGCGCCCGTAGTCGCCGGTGGCGGGTTTTGCCACCATGCGGTCGATTACTTCCTTTTGCAGCATGAAGTGCTGGTCTTCGATGACCTGCACATGGTCCAGCAGATGGAACAGGATGGGTGTGGAAATGTTGTAGGGCAGGTTGCCCACCACCCGCAGCCGCAGGGCGGGCTGCGCGGTTTTTTCCCGCATGGCCTGTGCCAGCGCGGTGAAATCGACCTTCAGCACATCGGACTCGATCACGTCGAGCTGGCCATGCAGCCGCAGGCGCAAGGCCAGGTCACGGTCCAGCTCAATGACGGTGAGCCGCCCCAGGCGCTCCACCAGCGGCTGGGTCAGTGCCGCCAGGCCCGGCCCGATCTCGACCATGGGCTGGCCGGGCTGGGGCGCAATGGCCTGCACGATGTCTTCAATGATGCCCTTGTCGGACAGGAAATGCTGCCCGAAGCGCTTGCGGGGAATATGCTTCATTGTGGCGGGTCGCGGTACTCGACATAGGCCCGTCCGCGCAGCTCCTGCGCCCACGTGGCGTAGGCCTCGTCGAGCTTCTTTTCGCGCACGGTGTCGCGCACCATCTCACGCTGTTCGCGCTGGCTCAGCCTGGCCTCGCGCCGCTCCAGCAGCTGGATCAGGTGCACGCCAAAGCGCGACACCACGGGTTCGCTGATCTCGCCGGGCTTGAGCGCGTTCAGGGCCTGCTCGAATTCAGGCACATACCGGCCCGGCGTGGCCCAGCCCAGGTCCCCACCCTCCTTGGAGCTTCCATCCTGCGAATGCTCGCGGGCCAGCGTGGCGAAGTCGGCCTGCCCCATTTGCACGCGGCGGCGGTATTCGGCCAGGCGCTCGGCGGCCGCCGATTCAGACAGTTGCGGGCCGGTGCGCAGCAGGATGTGGCGCGCACGGTTTTGCGCCACCGTGGAGGGTACGCCGGCCGTGACGCGCTCGATCACCTTGAGCACATGGAACCCTGCAGGCGAACGCACGGGCCCAACGATGCTGCCCACGGGCAGGCCCAGCGTGGAGGTCACAAACAGCTCGGGGTACCGGTCGGCCGGGCGCAGGCCCAGCTGGCCGCCCGCACGCTGCCCCTCTGGCGCGTCGGAAAACTCGCGGGCCACCGCCGCAAAGTCTTCGCCTGCGCGCACCTTGTCGGCCGCGCTCTGGGCGCGTGCCTGGCGCTCGGCCACCTGCACGGGGGTGGCGTTCTCCGGCACCAGGACGAGCACATGGCCCAGGTTGATTTCCATCGACGTGACGTCGGTGCCCTTTTGCTGTTCGCGCAGGTACTGGTCGACATCCAGGTCGGTCACTTTCACGCGCGCTTCCACCTCGCGCTCGCGCAGGCGCTGCAGCAGCAACTGGTTGCGCAGGTCCTCGCGAAAGCGTTCCTGGGTGATGCCATCGCGCGCCAGGCGGCGGAGCAGGTCCTCGACCGACAGGTTGTTCTGGCGCGCCACGGCCTGCTCAGTCTGCGAGATCGCAAAGTCATCCACCTTGACGCCCAGCTCGCGCGCCTGCTGCAGCTGCACGCGTTCCACGATGATGCGCTCCAGCACCTCGCGGGCCAGCAACTGGCGCGGTGGCATGGCGCCGCCTTGCTGTGCGAGCTGCGCCTCGGCGCGTGCGAGGCGCGAGCGCACTTCGTTGTTGGTCACCGGCTCGGAGTTGACCACAGCGACGATGTAATCCGCCTGCCGTGGCGCCGAGCTGCTGCTGCCCTGGGTGGGGGCTGGCAGCGTGATGGAGGGCGTGGCCGCCGGACGCGTGGTCAGCCCGGAGGCCGACGGAGCGCCAGAGGGACGCAGGCCCTGGGCCAGGGCACCCTGGGACAGCAGGGAGGCCAGGGTGGCAAGGGCCAGGGCAATGACACGGTGATTCATGGCGTTGAGCGTTTTGCGTTAGTCGTAGTTGCTGAAACGGCTGGGCGTGGTGACCTGCTCACGCAGGTTCTGGTAGCGCGGCACATTTTGCTTGAAGGTTTCCAGCGGGCTTGCGCCCAGGCTCAGGCGCGAGAAGCCCACAAACTCGATCTGGAACAGCAGGCGTGTGTTCGAGGTGGTAACGCTGCTTTGCAGGCGCTCCAGCACGACACGGCCAATCCAGCAGCAGCTGTCGTATTCCAGGCCCACCACGGTGTCCACGAGCTTCCTGTCCTGCAGGCTGTAGTTCAGGCGGCCCACGCTGTACCAGCGCCCGCCACCTTGCCCGCGGCCCGCACCCAGATCCTTGCCCTTGTCGCCCCACAGGTCGTTCAGCGGCCACTGCCAGCCGATGTCGATCTGCTCGCTGGTGCCACGCTGCAGGCGGTAGGCGGCGCTCACGGTGCGGTAGTTGCCCGGGCTGTAGCGCGCGCCGATGGTGGAGCGGATCGAGCGGCGCGTCTTCGGGTTGTACTGCACGGTGGAGTCAAAGCCCCACTGCGGCGTCCAGTTGATGCCGGCACCCAGCAGCAAATCGGACAGGCGCTCGCTCACGGGCCCGCCGCCGGGCAGCGTGACCTTCTGGTCCGAGAACCGCAGCCGCTGCGCCATGCCAAAACGCGCTGCCTCGGCACCGGTGTCCGGGTCCAGCAGGCGGGTGGTCACGCCCAGGGTGAGCAGGTTGTTGTCGGCCAGCCGGTCGTTGCCGCCGAAGGCGTTCTCGGTGTAGATGGTGGCGAAGTTGAAGTCGTTGGCGGCCGTGTCGTACACGGGCAGCATGCTCTGGTCGCGGTAGGGCGTGTAGGTGTAGAAGGCGCGCGGCTCCAGCGTCTGCAAGAAGGCACGGCCAAAGTACGCGGCATCGCGTTCGAACACCAGCCCGCTGTCCAAGCTGAAGGTGGGCAGGGTGCGCTGGGCCGACCGCTGCCCGTTCGACAGTGCCGAATCAAACTGGTACTGCGTGGCGTGCACCTGCAGGCGCGGCGTGATGAAACCCGCAGGCGCCAGAAACGGCCGGCTGACCTGCGCCATCGCATAGCTGCGGTTCGCATTGGGCTGGCCCGTCAGCTCGCGGGCCGCCTGGAATCGCGTGGTGTCCAGTTCCACGCTGGCATCCAGCCCGCCACCGAGCTGCGAAGGCGCATAGCGCCACCGCAGCTGCGGCAGCCGGTCATAGGGCGGCACGATGGGTGAGTTGACGTCCTGCAGGGTCTGCCACTTGAGGGTGCGCACCGAGGCCGTCATGTCATCGCGCCCCCAGTGCAGCGAGGCATCGCCCGGCAGCAGGCGCTGGCGCAGTGGCTCGGCGGCCCGGCCAAAGTCGCGCCAGTAGTTGTCGTCGCTCACGCGGTTGACGTTCAGGTTCAGCCCCAGCGCGCCGATGGCGGTGTCGAAGTGGCCCTGGTGCTGACCCGAGAAGTTCCAGCGCAGGCGGTCGCGCAAGCGGTCAGACGGCATGACGTCGCCGCTGATCTGGCCGGTATAGCTGGGCTCCAGGTAGCGGAACTCGCCGCCCAGGTTGGCGCCGCGCTTGGTCATCACTGCGGCGCGCAGCGTGGCGTCGCGGTTGGGCGCAATGTTCCAGTAATAGGGTTGCAGGTAGGCCAGGCCGTCGCGGCTGTCGAGCGCAATGGTGGGCGGCAGCAGGCCGGACTTGCGCTTTTCCGACAGCGGAAACGTGATGTACGGGACGGGCAGGATCGGCACGCCCTTGAACTCCAGCACGGCGTCTTCGGCCGTGCCCACCTCTTCCACGTTGTCGATGCGGATGGTGGCGGCGCGCAGCACCCAGTCGGGCTGCCAGCTGTCTTCATTGCCGCGTTCGCAGGTGGTGTAGGTGGCGTTGTGCACCACGGCCCGGTTGCGGTCGATGAAATCCACGCGCGTGGCGTCGCCGTGCGCCTGGGTGGCCAGAAACTGGTAGCGCGCGTCGCTGAAAAAGCCCTCGAAAGCGTCCACGCGCAGCTCGAGCGCTGTGCCTTCATACACATTGCCGGCGCGGTTGATGCGCACCTTGCCCTGGGCCCGGGCCAGGTCTTCGGGCACGTTGTAGTCCAGCCGGTCCGCGCGGATCACCGTGTCGCCCCGGCGCAGCTCGGCGTTGCCCTCGATGACGGCGTTCAGGTCGGTCTGGCCTTCGATGCGGTCACCGGTCACGAAGACCGGCAACTGGGGGCGTACGGCCTCGGGAATCTTTTCCTGGAGCAGGGGCGAGCTTTTGAGCGCCACGGGCGCATCCCACGCGCTGGCGGGCGGCACCTGCCCCGCCTGTGCCAGGGCCTGCACCGGCAGCCCACACCAGGCCAGCGCCACGCCCCAGGCCAGAACCTGGGGAACGGGTGGCCGCAGCCGTGCGGGCCGGGGCCGGAGGAAGGAGGTCTGCACGGTGGGGGGGTGGCAGCGTGGCACGTGGGGCGATGGGCAGGGGCAGATCAACGGAGGAACCCGCCCACCCCAGAGGCTGGGGGAGCGGGTTTGTAAAATCAGATTATCCATGAGCCACCCATCCTCCCCCTCTCCCGCCTGCCCGCCCTTGGGCACGGCCGTGGCAACCCCTTCAGCAGCTTCCGTCACCTGGCCCGACCCGGCGCGCCAGGCGGCCTTTGAGGCCTGGCTGGCGCCCCTGGCGGGCCCGCATCAGCTGCTGCCCGCCACGCTGCGCCCGGCCTCGGCGGACGCGAGCTTTCGGCGCTACCTGCGCATCGACAGCGCCACGGGTCCCAGCCGCATCGTGATGGATGCTCCGCCCGACAAGGAGAACTGCAAGCCCTTCGTGCAGGTGCAGGGCCTGATGGCCGCCGCCGGGCTGAACGTGCCGCAGATCCTGGCCTGGGATGAGCCCACCGGCTTCATGCTGCTGACCGACCTGGGCCACCAGACCGTGATCGAGCGGCTGAACCCCGAAAGACCCCAGGACGCCTACGCGTGGTACCAGCAGGCCACCGATGTGCTGCTGCAGTGGCAAAAAGCCTCACAACCCGGCGTGCTGCCCGCCTACGACGAGGCGCTGCTGCGCCGCGAGCTGGCGCTGTTCCCCGACTGGTACCTGGCCAGGCACCGTGCCGTCACCCTGGACGACAAGCAGCAGGCCACGCTGGCCAGCGCCTTTGACGCCATCGTGGCGCACAACCTGGCTGCCCCCAGCGTGTATGTGCACCGCGACTTCATGACCCGGAACCTGATGGCCCCCACCGAACAGGGCGGGCCCCTGGGCGTGCTGGACTTCCAGGACGCCGTCTACGGCCCCATCACTTATGACATCGCCAGCCTGCTGCGCGATGCCTTCATCAGCTGGGAAGAAGAATTCGTCATCGACATCACCGTGCGTTACTGGGAAAAGGCGCGCAAGGCCGGCCTGCTGGGCGCGAGCAGCGCCAGCGGCTGGGGCGATGACTTTGGCGAGTTCTACCGCGCGGTGGAATGGATGGGCCTGCAGCGCCACCTCAAAGTGGCGGGCATCTTTGCGCGGCTCACGCTGCGCGACGGCAAGCCCAAGTACCTGGCCGACGCGCCGCGGTTCATGGCCTACATCCGCGCCACCGCCAACCGCTACCGCCAGCTGGGCCCGCTGCTCAAGATGCTCGATCAGATCGAAGGCACCGAGCCGGTCACCGGCTTTGCCTACGGCCGCATGTAGCCTGGCAAAGGTCCAGCACAGTTTCAAGAAAAATCAGGCTCCAGCGCTTATGTGACAAGCGCTGAAAGCTATCAATAAGCTAGCAAATGCCGCGCTTTCACTGCCCCGCCCCCCTGGCCACCGGTCTCGAACTGGACCTGCCGCCGGGCGCCGCCCGCCACGTGCAGGTGCTGCGCCTGCAGCCGGGCGACGCGCTGATGCTCTTCAACGGCGAGGGCGGCGAATTTGAGGCCACCGTGCTGAAGATGGGCCGCAGCGACGTGCGCGTGTTGGTAGGCACCCACCACGCGGTGGAACGCGAGGCGCCCCGTGCCGTGCATCTGCTGGCGGGCATCACCGCCAACGAGCGCATGGACTGGCTGGTGGAAAAAGCCACCGAACTCGGCGTGGCCAGCATCACCCCGCTGGTGGCCGAGCGCAGCGTGCTCAAGCTCAAGGGCGAGCGGGCCGAGAAAAAAATCGCCCACTGGCAGGCCGTGGCCGTGGCCGCCTGCGAGCAGTGCGGCCGCAACCGCGTGCCGGTGGTGCACAACGCCGTGGACCTGGCAGGCTGGGCGCGCACCCAGGTCCAGGCTCCCGCGCTGGACGTGCAGCGCCTGCTGCTGTCGCTGCGCGCGGGCACGGCGCCGCTGCACACGGCGGCCGCCCTGAGCCCGCCTTCCGGGCCGGTGGTGTTCCTCTCCGGCCCGGAAGGCGGGCTGAGTGGGGCCGAAGAAGACCTGGCGCTGCAGCATGGCTTTGCACCGGTCACGCTGGGCCCGCGGGTGCTGCGTGCCGAGACGGCGCCGCTGGCAGCCCTGGCGGCGCTCACGCTGCAGTCGTAGGCAGCGCGCCGCAGGCGTGGGGCTGTACGCAGGCCACCCCCGCGCCTAGAATGGCGGACTAAAACCGTCGGTTATCGCACCGCCCCACAGTGCCAGCCCCCCGACCCCCATGGCGTCACCGCTTCGACAGGAGCACCCCTTGCGCACACGTTCCAGCTGGCAACGCATCACGGATGTGATCCTCTCCACCGATCCACAGCGGCGTACGCTGGTGGGCATGGCGCTGCTGGCCCTCGTGCTGATGGTCTGCAGCTCGGGGGTCATGCTCATGGTGGCGGCGTACAGCAGCTCCGTGAGTTCGGTGGCGGTCAACTGGTGGGTGGCTTTGTCCGTGGGCGGCCTGGCGGTGATGACCGCGTTCATCCGTTCGGGCGGAACCGCCCGGCTCAACGACCCGTCCCTGACCGTGCCCCAGATGGTCTGGACCATCACCAGCGGCGCCGTGGCCTACGTGATTGCCGGTGATGCGCGCGGGGTGGTGCCCGCCGTGCTGGCCATGATTCTTTTCTTCGGTACGTTCGGCCTGACCGTGGCGGAGGTGATCGGCATCGGCGTGTATGTGCTGCTCGCCTTCATGTGTGCGGTGGCCGCCACGATGCGTTTCAACGCCAGCCCATCGGGCTATCTGGATACCGCCTACGCCCTGATGGTGCTGATCGTGCTGGGCGGCAGCATCACGCTGAACCTGCGCATCCAGCGCATCCGTGCACGGTTGCATGAGAAGCGTGAGGCACTGGCCCAGGCGCTGGCCGTCAACCGCGAGCTGGCCACCCGCGACGAACTCACCGGCCTGGCCAACCGCCGCGCCATGCAGGACCTGATGGACCTGGAGCGCCGCCGCAGCCAGCGCAGCGGGCGGCCCATGGTGCTGGCGCAGCTCGATATCGACCATTTCAAGCGCGTGAACGATAACCACGGCCACGCCACGGGCGACCGCGCGCTGCAGGCCTTTGCGGGCGTGGTGCGCTCCAGTGTGCGCGACACCGATGTGCTGTCGCGCTGGGGGGGCGAAGAGTTCGTGCTGCTGTTGTCCGACACCCGCCTTGCCGATGCGCGCGAGCTGCTCGAGCGTGTGCGCCAGGCCGTGGCGGCCATGGAGATCCCGCACGCCACGGGCGTGCTGCGCATGACGGTGTCCGCAGGACTGGCATTGCACCTGCCCGGTGACACGATCGAGCACACGCTGGAGCGTGCTGACCAGGCGCTGTACACCGCCAAGTCGCTGGGGCGCAACCGGGTGGTGCTGGCGCCCTCGGCACCGCGCGCTGCAGCCGCGCACAGCGCACAGTCCTGACGTCTGCCCGGTTTGCCACACCCGCGCGGGGGCGCGCGCAAGGCCCTCCTGACCTACGCGCTCAGGTGCGGCGGCGCGCGCAACTGCTCGGGCGTGGTGAACCAAGCCGCCGAGCCGCCCAGCTGCGCACGCGCCTGCGCCAGCTCGTGCCGCGCCACGGTGCGCAGGTGCACCTCGTCCGGCCCGTCCATCAGCCGCAGCGCGCGGCCCCATGTCCAGAACGCCGCCAGCGGCGTGTCGGGCGACAGGCCCATGGCGCCAAATATCTGCATGGCACGGTCTACCACACGCTGCTGCAGGCGCGCGGCCACCACCTTGATGGCGGCCACCTGGGCACGCACCTGCCGGGCATCGGCCCCATCGGCTGATTCGCCCTGGTCCAGCAGCCAGGCCGCGTGCAGCACCAAGAGGCGCGCTTGGTCGATCTCGATGCGCGACTCGGCAATCCACTCCTGCACATTGGCCTGCTCGGCCAGCGGCTTGCCAAACGCCGTGCGCTCCAGCGCACGGCCGGTGGCCAGGGTGAGGGCCAGCTCGCACTGTCCGATGGTGCGCATGCAGTGGTGCACGCGCCCCGGCCCCAGGCGCGCCTGCGCCATGGCAAAGCCCGCGCCCCAGTCGCCCAGCAGGTGGTCCGCAGGCACCCGCACGCCCTGCAACAGGATCTCGCAATGCCCCTCGGGCGCATGGTGGTGCAGCACGCTGATGTTGCGCACGATCTGCACGCCCGGCGTGTCCACGGGCACCAGCACCATGCTGTGGCGGCGGTGGCTGTCGGCGCTATCTGCATCGGCGTTGCGGCACAGCACGATGAGCAGCCGGCACTGCGGGTGCGCGGCCCCGGTGATGAACCACTTGCGGCCGTTGAGCACCAGGTCGCCACCATCGCGCCGCACCGTGGTCTGCAGGTTGGTGGGGTCGGACGAGGCCACATCGGGCTCGCTCATCGCAAAGGCCGAGCGTATGCGCCCCTCCAGCAGCGGCGTGAGCCACGCGGCGCGCTGTGCCGGCGTGGCAAAGCGGTGCAGCAGCTCGATGTTGCCGGTGTCGGGCGCATGGCAGTTGAACACCTCGGCCGCCCAGGGCAGGCGGCCCATGGTCTCGGCCAGCGGCGCGTAGTCCAGGTTGGCAAGGCGCGTGCCGGGCTCGTCATCGCGCAGCGTGGGCAAAAACAGGTTCCACAGCCCCTCCTCGCGCGCGAGCGCCTTGAGGTCTTCCAGAAACGGGGGCGGGTAGTCGCCGGCCTGCACTGCGGCATGCCAGGCGGCGTTGTAGGGCAGAAGGTAGCGGTCCATGAACGCCACTAGGCGATCGCGCAGTTGCCGGGCCAGGGGAGAAGGTGCGAAGTCCATGCAGCCATTGTGAAAACACCGCCGACGCACGTCACAACGCAGGCGACAACCGGCTTGATGTACATCACGCAACGGCCGGTGCTGCGGGTTCACACGGCTGCAAAAGCTACGATATTCATAGCTGTTCGCGCATGTCAGACAAGCGCTTGAGGCCTGTTTGATGCAAATTGCTTGTGCGCCACGCGCTACCATCGCCCCATGACCACCCACTACGAAACCCTGCCCGCTGCCGACAATTACCGCGAGGCCTTCGCGGTCGAGCCCGCCGACCTGGCGGTCGAACGCCATCTGTGGCCGCGCAAGCCGGGCTGCTTCATCGTGCATGCGGCCACGGCGGCCGCCATTGCGCAGCCGCCCTCGGCCACAGTGCCCGAGGCCGCTGCCGCAGACGCCAACCCCAGCCGCGTGCTGGTGACTGGGCAGTGGGGCCTGGTGCCGCACTGGGTCAAGTCGGCGTCCGACGCGAAGCTGCGCGCGCCCAAGCTGGTCAACGCCAAGTCCGACACCGCATCCACGGGCACGGCGTTCCGCGATGCGTGGCTGAACGGCCAGCGCTGCATCGTGCCCATGATGGCGTTCTACGAAGACGACCTGCGCAACGGCGGCAAGGCCGTGCCCACGCGCATCGCCCGCGTGGACGGCAAGCCCATGGGCGTGGCGGGCCTGTGGGCGCGCTGGCAGGACTCCGATGGCGAGGTCATCATCAGCTACTGCCTGCTCACGGTAAACGCCAACAACCACGCCCTGCTGCACCGCTACGGCCAGCCGGGCAGCGAAAAGAACATGCCCGCCATCCTGAACGAAGGCGCCTACGACGCCTGGCTGACAGCGCGGCCCGAAAAAGCCAAGGAATTCATGCGCCAGTACGCCGCCAACTGGCTGCTGGCCAACCCGGTGGAAAAAAAGGCCGACAAGGTGCCGCGTGCCTGGTAGGGTGCCGCGGGCGCTGGCAATGAGTGCCCGGCCCTGCATCACTGGCCGTCCGCAATCCCCAACTGCTTGAGCTCCGCAAACTTGGCCGCCATCGTCGGGTTGCCGCGGGTCAGCTTCTTGATCGTGAGGTCTTCGGCCTTGTCGTTGGCCAGGCGCAGGTTGTTGGCCGACTTGTGCAGCGCCTCCTTGGTCTTCTCCAGGTCCTTGATCGCCTCGTCAATGCGCTTGATGGCTTCTTCAAACCCATCGGACGCCAGGCGCCAGTTGCGCCCGAACGCGCCCTTGAACTCCTCCAGCTGCGACTCGAACCTGGTGATGTCCAGGTTCTGCGCCTTCACCAGCGCCAGCTCCGACTTGTACTGCAACGACTTCATCGCAGCGTTGCGCAGCAGCGTGATGATGGGGATGAAGAACTGCGGCCGCACCACGTACATCTTGGGGTAGCGGTAGAACATGTCCACGATGCCGGTGTTGTACAGCTCGCTCTCGGGCTCCAGCAGCGACACCAGCACCGCGTACTCGCAGCCTTTTTCGTTGCGGTCCTTGTCCAGCTCTTTGAGGAAGTCTTCGTTGCGCTTCTTGGTGGCGGTTTCGTCGCTCTCGTTCTTCATCTCGAACATGATCGAGACGATCTCGTTGCCCGCCTCGTCCGCGTCGCGAAAGATGTAGTCGCCCTTGCTGCCGCTGCGTGCGTCGTTGTCCTTCTCGAAATACGCGCGGGGGAATGCCGTGGCGCGGATGCGGTTGAACTCCGTCTCGCAGTGCTGCTCCAGCGTCTCGCCCACCATCTTGGTGGACAGGCGCGCCTTCATGTCCCTGAGGCGCGCAATCTCGCCATCGCGGTCGCGCAGCTGCAAGGCGTACTGCTCCTTGATGGCGGCCTCCTCCAGCTGCTTTTTCACCACCACCAGGTTCAGGTCGTTCTTGATCTCATCGCGCTCGCGGGCCACCACGGTGACCGCCTCGGTCACCGCCAATCTGCGCGCCACTTCGGCAGCGTCCAGCTGTGATTTGAGCTGCTGAATCTCCGCGTCTTTTTTGGCAGCCACGCCCTGCAGCTCTTGCGCCAGCCGTGCTTGTGCCAGCTGGTCCGCTGCCTGCTGCGCCTGCCGCGCGCGCTCCAGCTCACTCACCAGCTTGTTTTCCAGCGCATCGCGCTGCTTTTCCACTGCGCTCAGGGCCTGCGCCACCGCCAGGTCGCGCTCCACCGCGCCCGCGCCCAGCTGGGCCTTCAGGGCCAGAATCTCGGCATCTTTGGCCGCTGCCGCCTTTTGCAGCTCATTGGCCACCTGGGCCTGTGCCAGCGCCACCGCATTGCGCTTGTCCTGCTCGGCCAGCTCCAGCCGCTCGTGCAGCTGCGCTGCGAAATCCGCGTCGCGCACCTGCTTGAGGATGTCGGCATACCCGGTTTCGTCCACCTTGAACGCCTTGTTGCAGTGGGGGCAGATGATGTCGTGCATGGCGGTCACCGTGTAGCGTGTTTCGTTGGTGGGGGAGCATAGCGGGCAGCACCTGCACAAAGCCCGGCCGCAATGCCCAGCACAACGTTCTGTGAAGCGCCGTGCCGAACATGTTCAGATCATCAATAAGCGCCCATGTAGTCGCGCTTGCCAATGGGCAGCCCGTTGTGGCGCAGGATGTCGTAGGCCGTTGTCACATGAAAGAAGAACTGCGGCAGACCATAGTTCGCCAGGTAGGCCTGCCCACTGAGCTTTTTCTCTTTCGGCGTGCCAGGGCGCAGGACGATCTCAACACCTTCTTTGCCTTCAAACTGTGCTGCGTTCACGCTGTCCAAAAAGGCCAGGGTCTGCGCCAGCAGCGCATCCAGATCGGCAAAGCTTTTTTCTTCGCCTGCAAAGACCGGCACATCCACCCCCGCCAGCCGCGCCGCGATGCCGCGGGAAAAGTCGGCGGCAATCTGCACCTGCTTGAGCAACGGAAACATGTCGGGCGCCAGCCGTGCCTGCAGCAAGGCGTCGGGCTCGATCGACTTGGTGGTTGCGTATTCGCTCGCTTGCGCAAGAATGGATTTCAACGCGGTCAGCATCTGCTTGAGGACGGGAACCGAGTGGGAGTACATGGGGCTGGTCATGGGGTGGTCCGGTGAGTGGTGAAAAGGGGAAAAGCCAGGGGTGCCGTCGCGCCAAAAGGCCGAGGGCTGCCAGGCTCGTGTGGAATGGGTTTGGAAGCGACTGGTTCGCGCCGCCTGTTGCGCCGCCGGGCACTTTAACCCGCCTGCAGGGTCCGGCGCCTCCGGGGCGATGTCACCCTTGCCTTACCAGAGGGCTTCACGTGCCTGGCGCTGTCGGCTCCATCAGATCGGCCGCCCCGTGCAAGACGGCGAGCGCAAACGGGTGATCGGCCCGCCGCCGCGCGCACCTGCGTGGCGCTGTACTACTCCATAAAGGCCCGCGACTCGGCGTTCGTGCTGGCCGTGCGCAGCCAGCTTGAGGCGGGGGTCAAGCGCCAGGTTTGGAGCCAAATTGGCCTCTGACGCTTATCCAGCAAGCGCCAACAGCTATAAAAATAATATCTATCAACGCACTGCGTACTTGCACTCAGCGAGCACTGGCGCCGCCCTGCAAGTCCTCGCAGTGCCGTGGGGTAAATTGCCCCGCATGCCGAACTCCTCTTCGTCCTCCTCTGTCGCCGCCCCCGCATCCCTGATTGATTCGCGCACGGCCGCGTGGCGCCTGCTGACCACGTTGGGCCTGGTGGTGCTGGGCAACAGCAGCATGTATGTGGTGTCGGTGGTGCTGCCCGCCGTGCAGGCCGAGTTTGGCGTGGGCCGTGCCGATGCGTCGCTGCCCTACACGCTGATGATGGTGTGCCTGGGGCTGGGCGGCATCTGGACGGGCCGCATGGCCGACCGGCACGGGTTGATGCCGGTGCTGTGCGTGGGCGCGGTGGCCGTGTGTGGCGGGTTTGTGTGGGCGGGGCTGTCGGGCAGCATCTGGGGGTTTGGGCTGGCGCACGGGTTGATGGGGCTGATTGGTGCGTCGGCCACGTTTGCGCCGTTGCTGGCCGACACGGCGCTGTGGTGGAACCGGCGGCGCGGCATTGCGGTGGCGATCTGTGCCAGCGGCAACTACATTGCGGGCGCGCTATGGCCGCCCATCGTGCAGCACGGCATCGAGTCGATTGGCTGGCGCCACACCTATGTGCTGATGGGGCTGGTGTGTGGCGTGGGCATGCTGCTGCTGGCGCTGCGCATGCGCCAGCGCGCGCCGGTGGTGCAGATGGATGCGGCCCCTGCACCGGCCGCGTCGGCGCATGGTGCGGCAGACGGTGTGGCGCCCACAGCGTTGTGGCTCGACCGCAGCCGCCCGTTTGGCCTGCGCCCGGTGCACGCGCAGTTGCTGCTGTGCGTGGCGGGTGTGGCGTGCTGCGTGGCCATGGCGATGCCGCAGGTGCACATCGTGGCCTATTGCACCGACCTGGGTTTTGGCGCGGCGCGGGGGGCCGAGATGCTGTCGCTGATGCTGGCGTGCGGCATTGTCAGCCGCCTGGTGTCGGGCGTGATCTGCGATCGCATTGGCGGCGTGCGCACGCTGCTGCTGGGTTCGGCCTTGCAGGGCGTGGGGCTGGCGCTATTTCTTCCGTTTGACGGGCTGGTGCCGCTGTATGTGATCTCGGCCATGTTCGGGCTGTTCCAGGGCGGCATCGTGCCCGCCTACGCCATCATCGTCCGCGAGTACTTTGCCCCGCAGGAGGCCGGTGCCCGCGTGGGCGCGGTGATCATGGCCACGCTGATCGGCATGGCGCTGGGGGGCTGGATGTCGGGCTGGATTTTTGACGTAACGGGCAGCTACCAGGCGGCGTTCATCAACGGCATGGGGTGGAATCTGCTGAATCTGTCGATTGTGGGGTGGCTGTATTGGCGCGTGCGCCAACAGCGCGCCGTGACGGCGCAGCCGCAGCAAAGCCCGGGGTAAACCGGGCAGGCGCGGCCAGCAGGCGCCATCGGCAGCTCAAGCCGCCTGCAGGTAACGCCCCGCCAGCTCCTTCTGGGCGGCGGCGTCCACACCCAGCACATCCACCAGATACGGCTGCACGCCGCCAAAGTCGTTGTCCACCAAGTGCAGGGCGGCGTCCAGAAACTCCTCTTGCACGCGCCACAGCACGCGCAGCACTTCTTCAGGCGCGTGGCTGCCCATGCCGGGCGGGCGCTGGTAGAGCGCGTTGGTGAGCAGGTAGTCGTGCATGACCACGTCACGCGGCACGCCCAGTGTCAGCAGGATGAGGGCGGCGGCGAAGCCGGTGCGGTCTTTGCCTGCGGTGCAGTGGAACACGGTGGGTGCATCGCTGGCCAGCAGCAGGCGGAACAGCTCGGCAAAACGCGGCGCGTTGTCGTGCACAAAGCCGCGGTAGGTGTCTTGCATCAGGCCCACGGCGTCTTGCGCGGTGAGCTGGCGGCCGGTGCGTTGCAGCTCCAGTGCGCGCTGCACCACGGTGGGCTCGATGTGCAGCGGGTGGTAGGCCACGCCGGGCAGCGCATAGGCATAGGCGGCGCTTTCGGCCTGGCCCCGAAAGTCCACCGCGCGGGCCACGCCCAGGTGGGCCAGCAGGGCCTGGTCTTCGGGCGTCAGGCCCGCCAGGTGGTCGGAGCGGAAGATGCGGCGCCATTTCACCGGGCGCCCGCCGTGGCCCACATAGCCGCCGAGGTCACGGAAATTGGTGGCGCCTGCGAGGGGGAGGGATCGGGTGGGGGTTTGCGCTTGCTGCATGGTGCGTGGGATTGAGGTGCGGTGGGGCGAGTGCTGAACCGCCAAGGATAGACGGGCGGTACCGCAGGCACATGTCGCACGGGTGGCTGGTTCGGCCACTGGCTGGCGCGGGTGTGCAGAATCCGGCCATGCAGCGTTTTGTGCCCGTACCCCCTGATCTGCAACCCTGGCTGGTAGGCGCGGTGGTGGTCGATGCCCCGGCAACGCTGGCGCAGTCGCATTTCCCGGCGATGGTGTCGAGCATGCTGGTGGTGCGGCTGGCGGGCCAAGTGCACTGCCGTGGCGCGCTGGTGCCACCTTCGGCCTGGATCAGCGCCAGCACCACGCCCACCGTGTACGAGCACGGCGGCCCGGTGCGAGCAGTGGGGCTGGTGCTGCAGCCTGCGGCAGCGGCGGCGCTTTTTGCCAACGCGCGTGGGCAGGTCAACACAGCGCGCCCGCTGGCGGAACTGGCTGGCCCCCGGTGGGCCGAAGTGGAGCACGCAGTGAGGGCCACAGCAGGCGATGGCGCGCGGCTGGAGGTGCTGTGCCAGTTTGTCCGGCAAACGGTTGCACCGCCGTCGCCCTGTGAATCGCAACGGCTGCAGGGGCTGGCCTTGCTGGCTGCGATGGGCCATCGCATGGGCCTGGGCCAGCGGCAATTCGAACGGCGCTTTGTGGCGCACTGGGGCATGGCGCCCAAGCAGTTTGAGGTGATTGCGCGCATGAACAGCGCGCTGGGGCATGCGCTTGCCGCGCCGGGAAGTACGGTTGCCGGGGCAGAGCTGGCAGCCGACGAAGGCTATTACGACCAGTCGCACATGGGGCGCGACGTGCGCAGGCTCGCGGGCCACCCGTTGCGGGCGCTGGTGCAAGGCACGCGCACCCCGGTCAGTGCGCAATGGCCCATGAAGATCGGTGTGCAGGCGCAGCAGGCGCTGGCGCACCTGCAAGGCGATCAGGAATTGGTCCGCAGACGCTGAGCCAGGTACAGCGGCATGGCGAAGGCCAGGCCCAGGCACCAGCAGGCGGCGATGTAGGCCCAGCGCCAGGCGCCCCGGGTGCCGTCAGCGGCAACCCAGGCGGAGAACGCCCCAGCCGCCAAGTACACATCCAGGGTGATGGCCGTGGTGAGCGGGTTGGCGAAGGCATCGCTCCAGAAAACCCCGGGCATCACGCTGCCCCCCGACAGGAAATACACCGCGTTGAAATACCAGGGGACTGCCAGGCCGGCAAGAGCCAGGAGAAGAAAAAAGGTGCGCAGGTACCGGTGGTTGTGCATTGTTGTATGGGGCCTCCCACGTGGAGGCCCGGACAGTGGATCAATGCACCGATTGAATCCGCACACCCTGTGGACGGCTAGGAAAAATGCGACTTGTCCGCGCAGGCCGGCCGTGAACTCTTCAGTGCACGTATTTACTGCGCGCGGGGGAGCGATGTGACGGCGCCGTCCACCGGCTGCTCCTGCGCCCCTTTGGGGCAAGGCTGGTCGGTGTAGGTGGTGCGGCCGTCCTGCACGCACTTGCGAGGCTGCGCAGCCAGCGGTTGGGATGCCCCACCCTGTACGGCGCCGGCCCGTGCAGCAGGTTGCTGCTTGCCGGGCGGCAGCGTTTCGGGGCCCGGGCGGGTGATCTTTTTCCAGGCCTGCTCGGCCCAGGGCCCGGCGTGGGGCAACCATTGGTCGTGCGTCCACCACGCGGCGGCGGCAGCGGCAACGAGAATCACCGCTATGGCGGTGAGGACCGTGCGTTCCGAGCGGCTGCGCATGCGGGGGTGTGGCGGATCAGGACCGACGACAGACCGGGGCGGGAGCCAGCGGCGTCAGCGCTGGCGCTGCACGCCCACGTCCATGGTGCCGTAGACGGTGATGCCCGAGGGCTCGCGCGCACCGGCTGCGTCACCAGCGCTGGTGCGTGCGGGCAGGCTGTCGCAGCCCGCAAGTGCCGCCGCAGCAGCAACAGCCAGCACCAGCCTACGCCAGCCGGATGCTCTGACGCTGGTGGCGCTGTGTCGGGCGAAGTCGTGGTGGTGTTTCATGCTGCGTCGCCTCCCAGATGGTTGCCCAGAATGCCGGCCAGCTCGAACATGCCCGCGCTGTCCTTGCCGAACACGGCGCGCAGCTTGTCGTCGGCGACGATGGTGCGCTTGTCCTTGGGGTCCTGCAAGTTGTTGGCCTTGATGTACTCCCACATCTTCTTCACGGCCTCGGGGCGGGCCACCGGTTCGGAGCCGATCACGGCAGCCAGGGCAGCACTGGGGGCCTTGCCTGCGGCGGCCTTGCGGGGTGCCTTGGCGGCTGCGGTCTTGGTGGCCGGGGCCTTCTTGGCGGCAGCAGGCTTTGAGGCTCTTTTGGCTGCAGCGCTTGTCCTGCCTGCGCCACCAGCTCCTGTTTTTGCAGCAGCGCCTGGGCGCGGCGGGAACTTGCTCGGTGCAAACTCGAAGTTGACCTTGCCCGCCTCCTTGTCCCACGCCAGGTGGGCCTTGAAGGCGCGGCGGGTGCGCATGCTCACAAACTTGTCGAGCAGGTCGGTCTTGCCGGTGTCGAGCAGCTTGGTCATCTGCTCGCGCTCCACAGGCTGTTGAAGGATGATCTTGCCGCTCTTGAAGGTGCAGCTGGGCGTGGGCTGGGCGGCGGTGGGCACGGCCTTGCTGCACACGTAGTTGCTGCCGTGCTCATGCACTTCCGAGCCGCAAATGGGGCACGCGCCGAGTGATGCGTCTTCAAACTCCACGATCTCGCCAGATTCTTCGCCCTTCTTGTCGTCGCCAAAGTCGAATTCGAGCTTGTAGTTGTGCGCCTCGTCGTCGTACTTGATGACGATCTCGGACGTGAAAGGCCAGCCCGCCTTGGAGCGGAAGCCTTCCAGCGGGCCGATCTTCTTGTCGCGCAGCAGCGCGTTGGCCTCGGCCGTTTCAAAGGTGCGGCCTGCGGGCGATTTGCCGAAGCTGAAGCCGCAGCCTTCCGAGCCGGGCTTGCCCACGCAGGCAAAGCGGCGGTAGTTCTCTTTGACCACGCCGCCGCAGTTGGGGCACGGCGATTCGAGTGTGGCGTAGTCGCCGGGGATGGTGTCGCGGTCGTATTCCTTGGCCTTTTTCACCATGCGCTCGGTCATGGCGGCGATCTCCTGCATGAAGGATTCGCGCGTGAGCAGGCCCTTTTCCATCTGTGCGAGCTTGAACTCCCATTCGCCCGTGAGGTCGGCGCGGCACAGTTCTTCCACCTCCAGCCCGCGCAGCAGCGTCATGAGCTGGAAGGCCTTGGCCGTGGGGATGATCTCGCGGCCTTCGCGCAGCATGTATTTTTCGGTCAGCAGGCCTTCGATGATGGCTGCGCGCGTGGCGGGCGTGCCCAGGCCTTTTTCCTGCATGGCTTCGCGCAGCTCGTCGTCGTCGATCTGCTTGCCAGCGCTTTCCATGGCACCGAGCAGCGTGGCTTCCGAGTAGCGGGCGGGGGGCTTGGTCTTGAGGCCCTTGGGGTCCACCTGCAGGGTGTTGACCATTTCACCAGGCTTCACGGGCACCAGGTTCTGGCCCTTGTCGCCGTCCTTGCCGCCTTCGACTTCGTCAGCCGCTTCCTTGCCGTAGATGGCCAGCCAGCCAGGTTTGACCAAGACCTTGCCTTCGGTCTTGAAGCTGTGTGGAGCCACAGTGGAAATACGCGTGGTGACGGTGTATTCGGCGCTTGGGAAGAACACGGCCATGAAGCGGCGCACGACCAGGTCGTACAGCTTCTGCTCAGCCTCGCTCAGGCCGCTGGGCGCCTGCAGCGTGGGGATGATGGCAAAGTGATCGCTCACCTTGCTGTTGTCGAAGATGCGCTTGGACGGGCGCACGTAGTTGTTGTTCAGCGCGGTGAGCGCGTGCGGCGCCAGGTGGCGCATGCCGCTGTCGGCCAGCATCTCGAAGGTCTGCTTGGCCACGGGCAGATAGTCTTCCGGCAGCGCGCGCGAGTCGGTACGCGGGTAGGTCAGGGCCTTGTGGCGCTCGTACAGGCTTTGCGCCAGCGCCAGCGTGGTCTTGGCAGAAAAGCCGAACTTGCCGTTGGCCTCGCGTTGCAGGCTGGTCAAATCGAACAGCAGGGGCGACGCCTGCGTGGTGGGCTTGCTCTCTTCGGTGACCGTCGCCTGCTTGCCGCGCACGGCGTTGGCAATCGCCTGGGCTTCCGATGCAGACCACACGCGGTCGGCGCGGGCTTCCACGTCTTCCGATTTTTTCCATTTGGGGTCGAACCATTTGGCGGGGTATTCACCGGCCTGGGCGCCAAAGGTGGCGTGGATTTCCCAGTAGTCACGGCTGATGAACTTGCGGATCTTTTCTTCGCGCTCCACCACCAGCGAGAGCGTGGGTGTCTGCACGCGGCCCACGGTGGTCAAAAAGAACCCACCGTCGCGCGAGTTGAAGGCCGTCATGGCGCGGGTGCCGTTGATGCCGACCAGCCAGTCGGCTTCAGACCGGCTGCGCGCGGCGTGGGCCAGGCCTGCCATCTGCTGCTCGCTGCGCAGCGCATCGAAGCCATCGCGGATGGCCTGGGGCGTCATGGACTGCAGCCACAGGCGCTTGACGGGCTTGCCAAGACCTTTGCCATCGGGCTTGCTGCCCCCGGCGTACTGCTCGATCAGGCGGAAGATCAGCTCCCCCTCGCGTCCCGCGTCACAGGCGTTGATGAGTTCGGTCACGTCCTTGCGCTTGGCCTGCTTGACGACTGCGTTCAGGCGCGTCTTGGTCTTGTCCACGGGCTTGAGGTCAAAGTACGGCGGAATCACAGGCAGGTGGGCAAAGCTCCACTTGCCGCGCTTCACGTCAAACTCTTCGGGCGCCTGGATCTCCACCAGGTGGCCCACGGCGCTGGTGACTACATAGCGGTCGTTTTCGAAGTGTTCGTCGTGCTTTTCAAACTTGCCCGCCACGGGCGTGAGGGCGCGCACGATGTCTTGCGCTACCGAGGGTTTCTCTGCAATTACCAGGGTCTTGGTCATTTTGGGGCTCTCGCCAGTCGTTCTGGTTGCCCGGGTTCCGGGCGCTTCTACAATTCGTCTCTCACGCGCATGCACACGCATACACGCGCACGCACACATGTGTGCACTATCAAGTTAACAGAGTTTTTGCCATGCCCCGCACCGCACCGCCTGCAACCCCGACCCCCGCGCAGGGGCGTCGCATCCAGACCCGGCGCTCGGGCGTGCATGGCAAGGGCGTTTTTGCCGTGCAGGATATTGCAGAGGGCGAAGTCCTTGTCGAATACACGGGTGAAGTGATCGGCTGGCAGGAGGCGCAGGACCGGCACCCGCACGACCCCTTGCAGCCCAACCACACGTTCTACTTTCATGTGGATGAAGACCACGTGATCGACGCAAAGTTCGGCGGTAATTCGTCGCGCTGGATCAACCACAGCTGCAACCCCAACTGCTACGCCGACGAACGCGACGGCCGCATTTTCATCACCGCGCTGCGCAACATCCAGGCGGGCGAAGAGCTGAACTACGACTACGGCCTGATCATTGAAGAGCGCTACACCCCGAAGCTCAAGGCCGAATACCCCTGCTGGTGCGGCAGCAAGAACTGCCGGGGCACGCTGCTGGCGCCCAAGCGCGGCTGGGCGCCGCCGGTGCCGCTGCCGCCGTCCAGGCCGTCTTCTTCCAAAAAGGCTGCCAAGGCCCCCAAGGCGCCCAAGGCGCCCCAGAAGACCAAGCCGCGGGGCCGCAGCCAGTGAACGCCACGTCCCCGATCCGTTGGCCCGCCGAGGCCATCTGGGAGGCGGTGTCACCGTTGCTGCCGGGCTTTACCGTCGAGGTGCTGCCCACCATCGACTCCACCAACACCGAGCTGATGCGCCGCGCGCGCAACGGCCAGTGCGACCCCACCCTGCTGGTGGCCGAGCAGCAGACGGCCGGGCGCGGGCGGCTGGGGCGGGTTTGGCAAAGCGACGTCGGGGCTTCGCTCATGATGTCCCTGGGCTTGCCGCTGGCCCCCAAGGACTGGTCCGGCCTGTCGCTGGCCGTGGGCGTGAGCGTGGCCGAGAGCCTGCAGCCCGTGCTGCCGCCGCTGGGCACTCACCAGCCGGCCCGCGTCGGCCTGAAGTGGCCCAACGACCTCTGGCTGGGCGGCGTGGCGGGCGACCGCAAGCTGGGCGGCATTCTGGTGGAGACTGCGAGTTTTGTGGCGCCCCAGACGGCGATTGCACCAGGCCATGCAGGCACCGCACGCTATGTGGTGGTGGGCATTGGCATCAACGTGCTGCCGCGCAGTGCCGAGGGCATGAGCATGCCGCCCGGCAGCCTGCAGGAGGTGGAGCCGGGCATGGACGCGCCCACCGCCCTGCTGCGCATCGTGCCGCCGCTGGTGGCCATGCTGCGCTCGTTTGAAGGCTACGGATTTGGCCCCATGCAGCCCCGCTTTGCGGCACGCGACGTGCTGCAGGGCCGCGCAGTGACGCTGAGCGACGGCCACACCGGCACCGCGCATGGCGTGGGCGACGATGGTGCGCTGCTGGTGCATACGGCGGGCGGCATGCAGGCCATCACCAGCGCTGAAATCAGCGTGCGGCCCACTGCGGTGCCACCGGTGTGAAGATGCTGCTTTTGTTGATTCCGATGTTCCTGAAAGGCTGCGCCCCATGCTCCGACTTGCCGTGATCGTGCTGCTGCTGGCCAACGCGGGCTACTACGCGTGGTCGCAGGGGCTGCTCAAGGACTGGGGCTTTGCCCCTGAGGAGCAGGCCGAGCCCCAGCGCATGAACCAGCAGATCCGGCCCGAGACGCTGCAGATCCTGCGTGTGAACCCCAGCCGCACTGCGCCCTCATCGTCCTCGCAGTCTGCGCCCTCCGGCGTGGCGGTGGCCAGCAGCAACGCCAGTTCTGCGCCGTCGTCCCCGTCTGCATCCGACGCCGCGGAATGCCTGCAGGCGGGGGTGTTTGACGAGCGCCAGGCCGAGACCTTGCGCGCCACGCTGGCCCCGCTGCCGCAGGGCAGCTGGCAGCTGGACCCCACCCCCATCCCCGGCCGCTGGATGGTGTACATGGGGCGCTTTGATGACCTGGAGACGATGGACCGCAAGCGCGCCGAGCTGCGCGCCCGCAAGGTGGACCACGACCGCGCCGGTGGCACGCTGGAATACGGCCTGTCGCTGGGGCGTTTCTCGTCCAAGGAAGCGGCCGAGCGCGAGCTCACCAATCTGGCCAACAAGGGCGTGCGCACGGCGCGTGTGCTGCAGGAGCGGCCGGACGCCACCGGCTTCACGCTGCGCCTGCCCGCGGTGACGGACGCGCTGCGCCCGCAGCTCGAACCCCTGCGCACCGCCATGGCCGGCAAGACGCTGCGGGCCTGCAGCTGACGGATAGGCGGTACGGCGGGGCGCAGGCGTTCCCGCACCGTTGATGTCCGCCCTTGGCCGCGACGCGATCAGCCCGGCACAACGGTATCGCGCGCTGCAAAGCGCACACTGAAGCGCGCGCCCGGCGGGTGGTGCCCGGGGCGCGCGTCTTCCAGCGTGACCTCGGCGTCGTGCTTGCGCGCGATCTCCAGCACGATGGGCAGGCCCAGGCCCGAGCCATCGGCCTCGCTGCCCAGCGCCCGGTAGAAGGGCTGGAACACCAGCTCGCGCTCGGCCTCGGGCACGCCGGGGCCCGAGTCTTCCACCTGCAGCAGCAGCACATGGCCAAAGGTGTCGGCCAGCACGCGTGCGGTAACCACGCCGGGCTTGTCGGGCGTGGAGGGCGTGTAGTTGATGGCGTTGTCCACCAGGTTGCGCACGAGCTCCTTGAGCAAGGTGGGGTTGCCGTCCAGCACCATCCCGGGCGAGCCGGGCTCGGCGCCGTCGTAGCCCAGGTCGATGTGCTTTTCCAGCGCGCGCGGCACCGAGTCGCGCACCACCTCGATGACCAGCCGTGCCAGGTCGCAGGGCTGGCGGGCAATGCCCACGCCGCTGCCCTCGGCGCGCGCCAGCGCCAGCAGCTGGTTGACGGTGTGCGTGGCGCGGATGCTCGAGCGGCCGATCTGCTGCAGCGAGCGCTTGAGCTCCTCGGTGCTGGTGCCTTCGCGCTGGGCCAGGTCGGCCTGCATGCGCAGGCCTGCCAGGGGGGTCTTGAGCTGGTGGGCCGCGTCGGCCAGAAAGCGCTTTTGCGTGGCCAGCGAGTCGTTCAGGCGTGTGAGCAGATCATTCACCGACGACACCAGCGGCGCGACCTCCAGCGGCACGGTGCGGTCGTCCAGTGGCGAGAGGTCGTCGGGGTTGCGCGCGCGGATGCGCTGCTCCAGCTGGTTCAGCGGCTGGATGCCGCGCGCCAGCGCCAGCCACACCAGCAGCACGGCCAGCGGCAGGATGACGAACTGCGGCAGCATCACGCCCTTGATGATTTCGGTGGCCAGCACACTGCGCTTTTCGCGGGTTTCGGCCACCTGCACCAGCGCCACGGGCGTGTCCTCCAGCGGCAGCCGCACCCAGATGTAGGCGATGCGGATATCGATGCCCCGCAGCTCCGCATCGCGCAGCCGCACCTCGCCCGACTGGGGAATTTCATCCGCAGGCGGCTGGGGCAGTTCGCGTTCGCCCGAGAGGAATTCACCCCCAGGGCCGATGACCTGGTAGTACACGATGTCGGAATCGTCGGCCCGCAGGATTTCGGTGGCGGGCTGGGGCAGGTTGAACTGGGCCTTGCCCCGCGAGACGCTCACCAGCTGGGCCAGCGCGTGGGCGTTGTATTCGAGTGCGCGGTCAAAAGGCTTGTTGGCCAGGCCCTGGGCCACCAGCCAGGTCAGCGCCAGGCTCACGGGCCACAGCAGCAGCAGCGGCGTGAGCATCCAGTCCAGGATCTCGCCAAACAGGGAGCGCTGCTCGCGCTGGAAGATTTTCAAGGCAGTCGCCGTGGTGGGTTTTGAATGAAATTGGCCTCTGGCGCTTATCCATCAAGCGCGAGTAGCTATCATTTTTTTGACTATCCGGGAATCTTCTCCAGGCAGTACCCCAGGCCGCGCACCGTGGCGATGCGGATGGGCCCGCCCTCGATCTTCTTGCGCAGGCGGTGGATGTAGACCTCGATGGCGTTGTTGCTCACCTCTTCGCCCCATTCGCACAGGCGCTCCACCAGCTGCTCCTTGCTGACCAGGCGCCCAGCGCGCTGCAGCAGCACTTCGAGCAGGCCCAGCTCGCGCGCCGACAGCTCGACCATCTTGCCGTCGATGGTGGCCACACGGCCCGCCTGGTCGTACACCAGCGGGCCGTGCTTGATGGCGCTGCTGGTGCCGCCCATGCCCCGGCGCGTGAGCGCACGCACGCGCGCCTCCAGCTCCTGCAGGGAAAAGGGCTTGGCCATGTAGTCGTCGGCGCCAAAATCGAGGCCCTTCACGCGCTCTTCCACGCTGTCGGCCGCGGTGAGGATCAGCACCGGCAGGGCCGAGCCCCGGCCGCGCAGCTTTTTCAGCACCTCCAGCCCGTGCATGCGGGGCAGGCCCAGATCGAGGATGAGCAGGTCGAACTCGTTGTTGGTCAGCAGGGCCGCGTCGGCCTCGCTGCCGCTGGCGACGTGGTCCACCACGGCCCCCGATGCGCGCAGCGTGCGCAGCAGGCCATCGGCCAGCACCTGGTCGTCTTCGGCAATGAGGATGCGCATGGGGGTTGTCTCCTGGTGGGTGGCTGTGGTCTGGCGCCGCGCCTGTGCCGCGATTTTAGGAGGCACTCGGGCCTGGCGTATCCATCGCGCACATCGGGCCGCCGCAGTGGTCCTGCGCCGGTGCGGCGCAGGTTTGGCTGTGACCTGGCAGGCGCTGGACGGTCAGCGTGGATCGGTGGCGAGCAGCTTGTGCACCAGCGCCTTCAGGTCGGCCTGCAGGCGCGCCATGCCTTCGGGGTGCTGTGCCAGCGTGTGCTCATCCATGTACAGCCGGCGGTTGATCTCCAGCTGGATGCTGTGGCGGTGCTCTGCCGGGTTGCTGTAGCGCCGCACCAGCTCCACGCCCTTGTAGGGGTGGTTGTGCTCCACGCTGTAACCACAGCCGCGCAGGTGCTCGCACACCAGGGCCGACAGCGCGGGGCTTGCGGTGGTGCCGTCGCGGTCGCCCACCACAAAGTCGGCGTGCACCAGGCCCGGAAATTCGGTGGCAAAGCGCCCCGCCACGGCGGGCATCGAGTGGCAGTTGATGTGGATGCTGTAGCCGTGGCACGCGTGCGCGGCGGCAATGGCCTGTTGCACGGCAGCGTGGTAGGGGCGCCAGCAGCGCTCAATGCGCGCGCGCACCTCGGCCACAGAGAGCTGGCGGTTGTAGATCGGCTCGCCTTCGTCGGTGAACTTCCAGATCAGCCCCTTGCCCAGGCGCACCTTGCTGAGCACCGCGGGCTCGGTGGAGACCGGCTCGGTCCATTCGCCGTCGAGCAGGCTGGTGTCCAGCTCGGTGGTGTCGCGGTTGGCATCCAGGTAGATGCGCGGGAAATGGGCTTCGATCCAGGCCACGCCGAGGGCGGGGGCAAAGGCGTAGATCTTCTCGACATGCGTGTCTTCGGCGCGGCGCAGGGTGGGCAGATCGCAGGCCGAACCAAAATCAGCGGGGTATCGGGTGCCGCTGTGGGGGGAATCGAGCACCAGCGGGGTACGGCCGGGCAGGTGGGTGACTTCGGAGGACATGGCTTCGAGGGTAACGCAGTCGGCAAGGGTGCCAGTGTGCGCAATCCGCCAGCGGGCGTCCATGGCGCATTCCCTTGTGTAGTGCCTGCGGACGGGTCAGGGCGGGGCGCCGCCCGCGTAGGCCTCCAGCCCGATGGCCACCACCGTGGCCACCTCGGCGCCGACTTCATCGCGGAACTCCGCCTCGGCCTGCGCGACGGCATCGTGAAACGCCTGCAACCACGCCAGGCCCGTGGGCGTGAAGCGCACGCGCCGCGCGCGCGCATCCAGCGCGTCTGCCTCGCGTGTGACCAGGCCCCAGGCCTCGCACTGGTCCACCAGGTGGGCCATGGCCTGCTTGGTCATGCCCGCGCGCTGGGCCAGGTCGGTCAGCCGGTCGCCCTGCAAGGCCAGGTGGCGGGTGATGTGCACGTGCGCAGCCGTCACCTGGTCACGTGCCGCCAGGTTGGACAGCGCCAGCGGCACTTCGATATTGCGGGCCATGAGCTGCAGCACCCGGGCGTCGAAGCGGCGCAGCGCGCTGCCCATGAGGCGACCCAGGTGGGTTTGCCGCCAGCCGTCGTCGGCCGCCGCAGGCAGGCCGGAGCGAGAAAAATCGGTCATGGTAAATTGTCAGGCAAACTGACCAAATATCGCTTTGTTTTGATTGCATCACTCGCATAAACTACTGTTCAAGCATCCAGCCTGTGATTAACCGCAGAGCGATGCAAGCATCCAACCTGTTGTTTTTCAAGGAGTTTTCTCATGGACGTCGCAGTCAAAGGCACCAACCCGGCATTGCCAGTGAACACCGAAAAGGCCAAGGCCCTGGCCGCCGCGCTCGCCCAGATCGAGAAGCAGTTTGGCAAGGGCACCATCATGCGCCTGGGTGAAGGCGAGGTGATCGAGGACATCCAGGTTGTCTCCACCGGCTCGCTGGGCCTCGACATCGCCCTGGGCGTGGGTGGCCTGCCGCGCGGCCGGGTGGTTGAAATCTATGGCCCTGAATCGTCGGGCAAGACCACGCTCACGCTGCAGGTCATTGCCGAGATGCAAAAGCAGGGCGGCACCTGCGCGTTCGTCGATGCCGAACACGCGCTGGATGTGCAATACGCCCAGAAGCTGGGCGTGCAGCTGTCTGACCTGCTGATCAGCCAGCCCGACACCGGCGAGCAGGCACTGGAAATTGTGGACAGCCTGGTGCGCTCGGGCGCCGTGGACCTGATCGTGGTGGACTCGGTGGCCGCGCTCACGCCCAAGGCCGAAATCGAGGGTGAAATGGGCGACAGCCTGCCTGGCCTGCAGGCCCGCCTGATGAGCCAGGCGCTGCGCAAGCTGACCTCCACCATCAAGAAGACCAACTGCATGGTCATCTTCATCAACCAGATCCGCATGAAGATCGGCGTGATGTTCGGTTCGCCCGAAACCACCACCGGCGGCAATGCGCTCAAGTTCTACGCCTCGGTGCGGCTGGACATCCGCCGCACCGGCACCATCAAGAAGGGTGAAGAGGCCATCGGCAACGAAACCAAGGTCAAGGTGGTCAAGAACAAGGTGAGCCCGCCGTTCAAGACGGCCGAGTTCGACATCCTCTTCGGCGAGGGCATCAGCCGCGAGGGCGAGATCATCGACATGGGCGTGAACGCGAAGATCGTGGAAAAGAGCGGCGCCTGGTACGCCTACAACGGCGAAAAGATCGGCCAGGGCCGCGACAACGCCCGCGAGTTCCTGCGCGAGAACCCCGACCTCGCCCGCGAGATCGAGAACAAGGTGCGCGAGAGCCTGGGCATTGCCCTGCTGCCCGCGGCCCTGGAAGCCGCCCCTGCCGACAAGCCCGCCAAGGTTGCCAAGGGCGAGAAGGAAGACAACAACAAGTAAGCAGGCGGATGCGCGGCCTGTTTTGATGAAATGGGCCGCTGGCGCTTGCTGGTAAAGCGCTAACCGCTACTTATATGAGAGCAAAAGGCGATGGGCTTTGGCACCCTCTCCCTCAAGGGCCGCGCGCTGCGGCTGCTGTCGCAACGCGAACATTCGCGCGCCGAGTTGGCCACCAAGCTGGCGCGCCACGTGCAGGAGGGCGACGATCTCAACGCGGTGCTGGATGACCTGCAGGCCAAGGACTTCATCAACGCCCATCGCGTGGCCGAATCGCTGGTGCACCGCCGCGCCGCGCGCTTGGGCACCCAGCGCCTGGTGCAGGAGCTTCGCAGCAAGGGGCTGGATGACGACCTGGTGCGCGCCACTGCTGAACAACTGCGTGCCACCGAACTGGAGCGCGCCCGCGCCGTGTGGCGCCAGCGCTTTGGCAGCGTGGCCGACGACGCCAAGGAGCGGGCGCGGCAGATGCGCTTTCTGGCCGCGCGCGGGTTCGCGGGCGATGTGGTGCGCCGCGTGGTGCGCGGCGGCGGGCCTGAGGAAGACGACGCCCTGTGACCGCGCAGCCTGTGGGGCTGCGATCGCCAAAATAAGGGTGAAAATGGCCGCTAGCGCTTTACCAGCAAGCGCCAATAGCTACTAAATCAATAGCAATCATGCCCTGCCATTGCAGGGCGTGTCGGTTTACAGGCCCAGCATCAGCTGCAGGTTCTGCACTGCGGCCCCGCTGGCGCCCTTGCCCAGGTTATCGAGGCGCGCCACCAGCACGGCCTGGCGGTGGGTTTCGTTGCTGAACACCCGCAGCTCCAGCTTGTTGGTGTCGTTCAGCGCGGTGGGCTCGAGCTTGCCGTCGTCCGTGGGTGGCAGCACGCTCACCCATTGCGCGGGCGTGTTGCTCTTTGCATAGTGCGAGGCCAGCGCGTCGTGCAGGTCTGCGGCCTTGGGCTGGCCGGGCAGCAGATCCAGATGCAGCGGCAACTGCACCAGCATGCCCTGGCGGAAGTTGCCCACGGCCGGCACAAAAATGGGTCGGCGCGTGAGCCCGGTGTATTTCAAAATTTCGGGCAGGTGCTTGTGCGCGAGGCCCAGTGCATACAGCTCGAACGGCGCCGCCTGGCCTTGCTCATAGGCTTCGATCATGGTGCGTCCGCCGCCCGAATAGCCACTGACGGCGGGCAGCGCGAGCGGGAAATCATGGGGCACGAGGCCTGCATCCACCAGCGGGCGCAGCAGGGCGATGGCGCCGGTGGAATAGCAGCCGGGGTTGGAAACGCGCAGCGCATCGCGCACGGCTTGCGCCTGGCCTGCGGCGAGCTCGGGAAAGCCAAACACCCAGCCGGGTGCCGTGCGGTGCGCTGTGCTGGCGTCGATCACCTTGACCTGGCGGCCGGTGGTCTTTTCGATCTCATCGACCATGGCCACGGTCTCGCGCGCGGCATCGTCGTGCAGGCACAGCACCACCAGATCCACGCCCGCAATGAGGTCGCGCTTGGCAGCGGGGTCCTTGCGCAACTCGGGCGCAATGCTCACCAGCTCCACCTGCGGCATGGCCTGCAGCCGTTCACGGATCTGCAGGCCCGTGGTGCCGGCTTCGCCATCAATAAAGATTCTGGACATCGGAATGCTCCTGCTATGGGGTGGATGCGCCTGTAAGCTTGGCACAAGGGATGGTGCGTTGCAACATGATACAGTCGCCGGTTGCCATGTCCCCAGCCCGCGGCCAGACATTTTGTTGTCCATGGTAAACGGGTAAATACCACCCTTCCCTGAGAGAGACCTCATGAAGATTCACGAATACCAAGGCAAGGAAATCTTGCGCAATTTTGGTGTGCCCGTTCCGCGTGGCATTCCCGCATTCACGGTGCAAGAAGCCGTGGAAGCAGCCCAGAAGCTCGGCGGCCCCGTGTGGGTGGTCAAGGCCCAGATCCACGCCGGTGGCCGTGGCAAGGGTGGTGGCGTGAAGGTGGCCAAATCCATTGACGACGTGAAGGCCCGCGCCAGCGAAATCCTGGGCATGCAGCTGGTCACGCACCAGACCGGCGCCGAAGGCCAGAAGGTCCGCCGCCTGTACATCGAAGACGGCGCCGACATCAAGAACGAACTGTATGTGTCGTTGGTCACCGACCGCGCCACGCAGAAGGTCGCCCTGATCGCGTCCAGCGAAGGCGGCATGGACATCGAGGAAGTGGCCCACTCCACGCCCGAGAAGATCATCACCGAGATGATCGACCCGCTGACCGGCATCACCGAAGCGCAGAGCCGCAAGGTGGCAGCAGCCATCGGATTGAGTGGCGCCTCGATCGACCAGGCCGTGGACATCTTCGCCAAGATCTACAAGTGCTACATGGATACCGATGCGTCGCTGGTGGAAATCAACCCGCTGAACTGCGACTCCAAGGGCAACCTGATGGCCCTGGACGCGAAGTTCAACTTTGACGCCAACGCCCTGTTTCGTCACCCTGAAATCGTGGCCTTCCGCGATCTGGACGAAGAAGATCCGGCCGAAGTGGAAGCCTCCAAGTTCGACCTGGCCTACATCAGCCTCGATGGCAACATCGGCTGCCTGGTGAACGGCGCGGGCCTGGCCATGGCCACCATGGACACCATCAAGCTGTTTGGCGGCGAGCCAGCCAACTTCCTGGACGTGGGCGGCGGTGCCACCCCCGAGAAGGTGACTGAAGCCTTCAAGATCATGCTGAAGAACCCCAAGGTCGAAGGCATTCTGGTCAACATCTTTGGCGGCATCATGAAGTGCGACACCATTGCCACCGGCGTGATCACCGCCTGCAAGGCCGTGAACCTGAACGTGCCGCTGGTCGTGCGCATGAAGGGCACGAACGAAGAGCTGGGCAAGAAGATGCTGGCCGAGTCCGGCCTGCCCATCATCGCTGCAGACACCATGGCCGAAGCTGCGACCAAGATCGTTGCTGCCGTCAAGTAAGCCCGGAGAACACACATGTCGATCTACATCAACAAAGACACCAAGGTCATCACCCAGGGCATCACGGGTAAGACGGGCCAGTTCCACACCGAAAAGTGCCAGGAATACGCGAACGGCAAGAACTGCTTCGTGGCAGGCGTGAACCCCAAGAAGGCGGGCGAGTCGATCTTCAATATCCCGATCTACGCCTCCGTCAAGGAAGCCGCCCAGCAGACCGGCGCTACCGTCTCGGTGATCTACGTGCCCCCAGCAGGCGCTGCGGACGCGATCTGGGAAGCTGTGGAAGCCGATCTGGACCTGGCGATCTGCATCACCGAAGGCATTCCGGTCAAGGACATGCTGATGGTGCGCAACAAGATGAAGGCCAAGGAAGCCGCCGGCGGCAAGAAGACGCTGCTGCTGGGCCCCAACTGCCCTGGCCTGATCACGCCTGACGAAATCAAGATCGGCATCATGCCCGGCCACATCCACCGCAAAGGCCGTATCGGCGTAGTGAGCCGCTCGGGCACGCTGACGTACGAAGCCGTGGCCATGCTGACCGAAGTGGGCCTGGGCCAGTCGAGCGCTGTGGGCATTGGTGGCGACCCCATCAATGGTCTCAAGCACATCGACGTGATGAAGGCTTTCAACGACGATCCAGACACCGACGCCGTGATCATGATCGGCGAAATCGGCGGCCCCGACGAAGCCGAAGCCGCGCAGTGGTGCAAGGCCAACATGAAGAAGCCTGTCGTAGGCTTCATCGCTGGCGTGACCGCCCCTCCCGGCAAGCGCATGGGCCATGCTGGCGCGCTGATCTCCGGTGGTGCCGACACGGCTGATGCCAAGCTGGCCATCATGGAAGAGTCGGGCTTCATCATCACCCGCAACCCTTCGGAACTGGGCAAGCTGCTCAAGGCACAGCTCAAGTAATCCCCGGGCCTCCCGCTTCACCCGCTCTGGACACGCCGCAAGGCATGGGTTGGGGCCGTAGGAGCCACGAAAAAGCGTCTGCAACCGCAAGGTTGCGGACGCTTTTTCGCTTCTGACCGTTTTCAATGCCTGTTACTTTCGGTGACAAAAATGGCATGGGCCTCCGGTTCCGCTGCGGGATGCGACAAGAACGGCACAGTGCGTCTTGCCGCCTGTGTGTCTGCACCGCTGCCCGCGCGCTGCACCACACCCGGCCAGCCCCGGCGTAAATATTGCTTTTAAGTGCCACCAATACAGCGAGTGGAACAGCAGCAAGTGGGACGAACAAGATCGGTACGGTGGCTTGGCAGGGGGCGCACCGAAGGGCTGCGTGGCGCGCTGGCTGCTGCTGCCATGGTTGCGCTGTGTGGGGCCACTGGGGTGCTTCAGTGGCTGGACTTCCGGGTGTATGACGCCGCCACCCGCATCACTGCACCGCCTCCGTTGCCGGAAATTGCCGTCATCGGCATCGATGACGCCAGCCTGGCTTCTCTGGGGAGCCCGCCATGGTCTCGTGACCTGTATGCCCGGCTGATTGACCAGCTCTCTTCAGCCGGCGCTCGGACCATCGCACTGACGCCGTCCCTTGCACAGCCTCAGCCCGATCAGGGTCTTGCCTATCTGCGAAAGATGCGCGAAACCCTTGTGCGCGCAGCAGACCCCTCACCGTTGGCCGCGGAACTTGCCCGAACGGTGGACGAGGCGGAGAAGGCGCTGGATGCCGACGCCCGCCTTGCGGCCAGCATCCAGCGGGCAGGCAACGTGTTTCTGACATCGCGCCATGCACTGGCGGGCGGGGCTGGCGCGCCGCTGCCGGCCTATGCCCACCGCAGCGTGCTGCCTGACCCTGCCAGCCTGGCGCTCGCCGCAACATCGGCACAGTATCCCGTGCCAGCCCTTGGATCGGTGGCGGCGGGTGTGGGCCACCACACCTTGGTCGAAGATGAAGATGGACGCCTGCGCCGTGTGCCGCTGGCCCTGCGGTACGACAACGTGGGAATCCCTGCCTTGGCCCTGCTGGTGGCCCGGCACAGCCTTCATCTTGGCCAGGATCAGCTCAGCACCCAGACCGAGCCGAACTCCGTGCGCATCGGCGGGCTGAACATTGCGACGGATGACTTGGCCTTCATGCGCCCGCGCTTTCATGCTGCGCAGGACGGTGTGCCGGCGTTTCCCGTTCTGTCGTTCGCCAGCGTGGTCAACGGCAAGGTGCCCGCCCACAGTTTCAAGGACAAGGTGGTTCTGGTGGGCGAAACCAGCGACGCGCTGGTGGAGTCGCGGGTGACCACGAGCGCGGGCACCCTGTACCCGGTGGAGGTCCTTGCGCACACCCTTTCTGCGATACGGCAGGGCTTGGTGGTGCAACGGCCCGCATGGGCAGCGGGCGTATCGTGGGGTATTGCGCTGTGCGCGCTGATGTTTGTGGCACTCGGGCTGCCCCGGCTTTCGCACAGGGTGGGCGGGGTTCTGAGCGTTTCGCTGTTGCTACTTCTGGTGGCCACGGGCTGGGCCCTTCTGCGCCATGCGGGGTGGTGGGTGCCAGTGGCGCCAGGCGCATTGGCCCTGCTGGCAGGATTTGGAGCGTTCACAACGCTGCAGACCCTGGCGAAAGCCCACACGCACTCCTCTGGCGAAACGGCAGAGACCGATCGAATGATGGGGCTCGCCTTGCAGGGACAAGGGCAGCTGGACATGGCCTTTGACCGCCTGCGCCGGGTGCCACCCAGCGATGCGCTGATGGACAACCTCTACCACCTGGCCCAGGACTTCGAGCGCAAGCGCAACCTTGCCAAAGCCAAGTCGGTCTACAAGCACATCCTGCAGCACAACCGCGAATTCAAGGATGCCTACGTGCGCTACCGGCGTGTGCGGGCGCAACTGCACCAGGAGGCGGGAGCCACGCCCTCCAGTACGCCAGCGTCGGTCCCGCCCGGCACCACCAGCGCGCGGTTGCCCGGAGACGCTGCTCCCGGCGTGCCCATGCTGGGCCGCTACCAGATCGACAAGGAACTCGGCAAGGGTGCCATGGGGGTGGTGTATTTGGGCCGCGATCCCAAGATCGGGCGCGTGGTGGCCATCAAAACGCTGGCGCTCGGCGAGGAGTTCGAGGGCGAGGCGCTCATTGATGCACGGGCGCGCTTTTTCCGCGAGGCGGAAACCGCAGGGCGCCTACAGCATCCCTGCATCGTCACAATTTTCGATGCGGGTGAGGAGCACGACCTGGCGTACATCGCCATGGAATTCCTCAAGGGCGCAGACCTCACGCAGGCGTGTCGCGCCGGGCAGCTGTTGCCGGTCGGCACAGTTCTTTCTATCGTGTCGCGCGTGGCCGACGCGCTGGACTACGCCCATGCACACCAGGTGGTGCACCGCGACATCAAGCCGGCCAACATCATGTTTGACGCTGCCACTGATGCCGTCAAGGTGACGGATTTCGGAATCGCCCGCATTACGGACTCCAGCAAGACCCGCACGGGTCTGGTGCTGGGAACCCCCAGTTTCATGTCACCCGAGCAACTGGCCGGTAAAAAGGCGGATGGCCGGTCCGACCTGTACTCCCTGGGCGTCATGTTGTTCCAGTTGCTCACCGGCTCGTTGCCCTTGCGTGGCGAATCCATGACCGAGCTCATGCACAAGATCGCCACCGTGGACGCACCGGACATCCGCGAGCTCCGTCCGGAGCTGCCGCCCGCCGTGGCGCGCGTGGTGGCGCTTGCCCTTCAAAAGCGCCCGGAGGCCCGCTACCAGACGGGTCGGCAATTCGCCGCCGACCTGCGGCAGGCGGGCGCTGCGGACGGACAGGCGGGGTCGCCCAGGCCGGGGGCAGTCGTCTATGATGCGCTCCGCGATGCAACAGGGCAGGAAATGGCGGATTTTCAGAAAACCGTGATGGAGACACCCGCTGGACGAGGTGCAGCATCCCTGCCGAAACCTGGCGCCCGATGACGCTCGCACCCACATCCATGACCTACGAATTTTTTGCGCGAACCGACAAGGGACGCGTGCGCACCAACAATGAAGATGCGGTGGCGGTCGACCGGGAGGCACAGGTGGCCATCCTCGCCGACGGCATGGGCGGCTACAACGCAGGCGAAGTGGCCAGCGGCATGGCCACCACCTTCATCCGCACGGAAATGGCGCGCTGGCTGGGGCAGGCAGGCCCGACGCCGCAATCCACGGACGTGCGCCGGGCTCTGGAGATCTGCGTCGAGAACGCCAACCACGCCATTCTGGGCGCGTCGCTTTCCAACCCGCAGTACGCGGGCATGGGCACCACACTGGTGGTCGGTGTGTTTCATGGCAGCCGGCTGATCCTGGGTCATATCGGTGATTCGCGTTGCTACCGCCTCAGGGACGGCAAGATGCAACAGATCACCCGCGACCATTCCTGGCTGCAGGAGCAGGTCGATGCGGGGCTTCTCACGGCGCAACAGGCCGCGCTTTCCTCCAACCGCAACCTTGTCACCCGCGCTCTGGGCGTAGAGCCCAACGTGATGATGGAGGTCAACGAGTTCCAGGTGGCACCGAACGACCTGTTCCTGATGTGCTCGGACGGGCTCACGGACATGGTCACCGACGCGGATCTGGTGGAACTGGTGCGCGCCCCGCTGCCCCTCGAAGAAAAGGCAACCCTGCTCATCGAGACCGCCAATGCCAATGGCGGTCGTGATAATGTCAGTGTGCTGCTGGTGCAAGCGGCCGCTGCAGGCAAGAAGCGCGGCCTCATGTCTCGTTTGCTGGGTGCCGCCTGAATGGCCCCGACTACAACAATTACTCATCACATCAGGAGTGGATCATGCCCAGAATGATCGTTTCAATCGACGGCGTCGTCATCAAGGAGGTGCAGCTGACCAAAGAGCGCACCACGCTCGGTCGCCGTCCCTATAACGACATTGTGATCGACAACCTCGCGGTGAGTGGCGAGCACGCCGTCATCCACATGACGGGCGATGACGTGGAAATTGAAGACTTGGGCAGCACCAACGGCACCTACGTCAACGCCAAGGCCGTCAAGCGCCAGGAACTGCGCAATGGCGATACCGTGGAAGTGGGCAAGTACAAGATCCGCTTCCTGCACGAAGCGGAAGGCCAGAACTTCGAGAAGACCATGATCTTCAAGCCGGGCATGGTGCCGCCCTTGGCCACGGCCTCGCGCCCCGCCCCCTTGGCTGCCGCGCCTGCTGCGGCACCCATTTCGGCCGTGATCCGGGTGATGTCGGGCGCCGCAGCCGGCCGCGAAGTGTCGTTGCAAAAAGTGGTCACCACCATCGGCAAGCCGGGTGTAGCGGTAGCCTCCATCACCAAGCGCCACCAGGGATTCGTGCTGGCCCACGTTGAAGGCCCCGAAATGCCATTGCTCAACGGTGCATCCATCGGAGCGTCGCCCGTGCCGCTCAAGCACGGAGACCGGCTGGAGTTGGCAGGCACGGAGATGCAGTTCGAGCACGGCTGATCGCCCAGCGGGCGGCACGTCCGGACACCGCGCCAAAAACCATGACCCTGCAGCCTTGGCCAATGTTGCGGCGACATGGGCGGCGCATGCTGGTGACGCTGATCCCTTTGGCGTTCGCCCTGCTGCATATTTCCGGCACCCTGCATCTGCAGGTGCTGGAGCGGCTGGAAAACATCATTTACGACACCCGGCTGCGCGCGACCATGCCGCGTACGCTGGATGAGCGCATCGTCATCGTCGACATCGATGAAGAAAGCCTGGAGCGCGTCGGGCACTGGCCCTGGGGGCGGGACAAACTGGCGGCTCTGGCGCACGAACTGTTTGAACGCCAGCAGGCGGCGGTAGTGGGCTTTGACGTCCTCTTTGCCGAAGCTGACGGCAGCTCGGGCCTCCCCAACCTCCAGCGCCTCGCACAGGGGGCTTTGCGGGACCAGGCGGGGTTCCGCGAACAGCTGGAGCAACTGGCCCCCTCACTGAACTATGACGCCCTCTTTGCCAGCGCCCTTCAAGGGCGGCCTGCAGTTTTGGGCTATTACTTCACCAGTGACCGGGACGGAAGAGCCAAAGGATCTTTACCAGCGCCCGCCTTGCCCGCCGAGAGACTTCGCGACCTGCCCTTGCGTGCAACATCCTGGGGCGGCTACGGGAGCAACATCCAAGAACTGGCGCGTGCAGTTCCAGTGGCAGGTTTCTTCAACTCCATCACCGATGACGACGGGGTTGTCCGATCACTTCCCTTGCTCGCGGAGTATCAGGGCAAATACTACGAGTCGCTGGCCTTGGCGATGTTTCGTGCCCTGCTGGAGCTGCCCGACATCCACCCTGACTACGTCAATGCCAACCCCCAGGGCGCGCACGATACGCTGCGCAGCATTGTGCTGCGCCAGCATGGCCGGGAGCTTGCGCTCCCGGTGGACGACAAGCTTGCAACGCTGATCCCCTTTCGCGGTCCCGGCGATGTGGATGGGGGGTCATTCCGGTATGTCTCCGCATCCGACGTTCTGGATGGAAGGCTGCCTGCCAGCAGTCTTCAGGGAAAGCTGTTGCTCGTCGGCTCGACAACTCCGGGCTTGCTCGATCTGCGTGTAACACCCGTTGGCAGAACCTACCCGGGCGTGGAAGCGCATGCCAACATGCTTTCTGCGTTTCTCGATGGCAAGAGCATCGTCCGCCCGGACTATGCAGTGGGCTTTGACGCCGCCCAACTGTTTTGCACGGGCGTCCTTTTGGCCATTGCCTTGCCCCTGCTTTCCGCCACGTGGGCAGTGCTGCTCAGTGTGGCGGTAGTTGCCATGCTTGCGGGCGTCAATCTTCGCTGCCTTCGCACTGAACATGGTTTACGGCTACTTTGTGGAAAGCCGGGCCAAGCGCGAACTGGCTGCGCTGTTTGGAACCTACGTACCCCCCGAGTTGGTGGACGAGATGGTCAAGCAGCCGGAAAACTACAGCATGCAGGCGGCCAGCCGCGAGCTCACGGTGATGTTCTGCGACATGCGGGGTTTTACCGCACTGTCCGAGCAAATGGACCCCTTGCAGCTGCAGGCCCTGCTCAACGACGTTTTCAGCCGGCTCACCCACATCATCCGCAGCCATCAGGGAACCATTGACAAGTACATGGGCGATTGCGTGATGGCGTTCTGGGGCGCCCCGGTGCCCATGCAGGAGCACGCCCAGCGTGCAGTGCACGCCGCGCTGGACATGGAGCGCGCGGTCGAGCAGTTCAACGCCTCCAACCGCGAACGTGGGCTCCCTGAAATTGGCATCGGTATCGGGCTCAACACCGGCACCATGTGCGTGGGCGACATGGGCTCAGACATTCGCCGCAGCTACACGGTGATCGGTGACGCCGTCAACCTGGCTTCGCGCCTGGAAGGCCTGTCCAAACACTATGGCGTGCGCACCGTGGTGAGTGAATCCACCCATGCCCAGGCACCGGATTTCATCTGGCAAGAGCTGGACTTGGTGCGCGTCAAGGGCAAAGCCCAGGCTGTGGCTATCTATTCGCCAGTTGCCCCGCTGCAGACCGGAATGCCGCGCAAAGTGGAGGAATTGTCCATATGGAAACACTTCCTGGACGCCTATCGCGCCCAGGACTGGGCACAATGCGGCAAACTGCTGGTGAACTTACAGCAAACTACCGCGCCCTCCACCCTCTACGAACTGTATGCCGCCCGTGTACAAACCCTCCAGGGGCAGGCCGTCGATCCAGAATGGGACGGCGCCACCAATTTCGACACCAAATAGACAGGTTGGCCCATGAAGGTTCGCGTGCTGGGCTGCTCCGGCGCCATCGCCAAAGACTGCCGGACCACCTCGTTCCTTGTCGATGCCAACATCTTGGTCGATGCGGGTACAGGCGTTGGCGACCTTACCTTGGACGAGATGCGCAAGATCGACCATGTGTTTCTCACCCATTCGCACCTGGACCATATTGCAGCGCTGCCACTGATGCTGGATGCGGTGTCATCGCTGCGCGCTACACCAGTGATGGTCTATGCCCTGCCAGAAACGATCGCAGCGCTGCAAGCCCATGTGTTTAACAACATTATCTGGCCGGACTTCAGCACCATCCCCACCGCAGCTCAACCGCTTCTTCAATACGCCCCTCTTGCAGTGAACCAGCAGATAACGATTGGGGCACGACTTGTGGAGGCACTGCCTGCATTACATACGGTTCCAGCAGTTGGATATGCAATCCGTGGGGGCACCGGCTGGTGGGTCTTCAGCGGTGACACCGGCAAAAACCCTGCCTTCTGGGCATGGGTGAACTCCGTGCCGGTATCTCTTCTGGTTGTTGAAACGGCTTTCAGCAACCGGGAGAGCCAACTTGCAGCAAAGAGCCTGCATCTCTCACCGAGCACCCTCGCTCAAGAACTCTCGCAGCTTCGTGCAGACCGAGCCTTTCCCATTTACATAACCCACACCAAGCCATCTGAAACGGCACTTATCATGGATGAGATTCGACAGTTCGATGTAGTGCCGCTGCTTGACGGGGGCGGAGCGCACGACATACGGTGGTTAGAAGCAGGGCAGATTTTCGAGTTGTAACAAAATGCCGTAAATGACAATGATGATGGAACAAAATTGTCATAAGCAGCAACTGCAGCACTTTGTGGCCAGGGGATAGCAAAGCAAGCAAGCTTCGGGGGGGGCAAACGCAGTGAAAGGAAGGTGGCACGCAAACTGCTTATAGGTTGGCAACCTGAAGAATTGTTCGACAGGTGTTCACATGCAAACTGCTCCTAGGAGAATTTTATGAAGCGTACCCTGCAACAAGGTTTTACCCTGATCGAACTGATGATCGTGGTGGCGATTATTGGCATCTTGGCAGCTGTGGCTCTACCTGCCTACCAAGACTACACAGTGCGTGCTCGCGTCACTGAAGGTCTCGTAGCCGCTTCTGCGGCCAAAATTAACGTTGCGGATGTTTTGTCTTCTGGCAACCCGAATGCATCTGCTCAAGGTTACAACTTGGGCTTTACTTCGCCAACCGCTTCGCGGAATTTGACTAGCGTAACTATTGCTCCTGCTACTGGTTTGATTACCGTTACCACCACAGCTAACGCAGGCAACGGTACACTGACCCTCATGCCTTATTTGGGCGCCGCTCTGCCAGGTACCGCATTGCCTGTTGGTACAGCAACCTTTACACCACCAGCAGATTCCGCTAAGTGGCGTTGTGCTGCTGTCGGTGCAACACCGTTGGCGGTTGGTCAAACCGCTGGTACGCTTCCGGCTCGGTTTGCCCCTGCCGAGTGCAAATAATCTCAGCTACCGCTTATCGAAGGGCGCCTCGGCGCCCTTTTTTATATGTTTTTTCGTACTCGATTTAAGACAGCTCTCAAAGCGTCGGCTACCCACCTATTCCTGAGCATTGCCATTGCAGTATTATGCGCGGCTTTGGTATTTGGTTTCTGGTACCCTTCTCCCTTCGATGAGTTGGCTAGAGGGCGGGAGATTTTTCTGCTTGTGATGACCGTTGATGTTATATGTGGACCACTATTAACATTCATAGTTTTTGATCAGAAAAAGCCAAAATCAGAGCTGTGGCGAGATTTGGCAGCAATCGGTCTGATTCAAATTTCTGCATTAGGTTATGGAGTATCAAGCCTGATGAATGCCAGACCAGTCTGGATTGCGTTTGAAGGCGACAGGTTTCGAATCGTTAGCGTTCCAGACATTAACCTAGATCAGCTGCATCTGGCCTCAGCACCGTTGCAACGCCTGAGTTTCACCGGCCCCAAGTTGGTGGGAGTCCGATTGGCGACCAGTTCAGATGCCGATTTTAAAGACAGCATCTTCCTCGCATTGAATGGCGAGCCCCCAGCGTTTCGACCTGCACGTTGGGTTCCTTACGAAACGCAGGTGCGAGATGTCATCAAGGCCTCTAGACCAATAGGAAATTTATTGCAGAAGTACCCGGCGCAGAGAATTGCTTTGGATGAGATTGCCGCTAAAAACAATTCGCAGCTGACTCAATTGGGCTACATGCCGCTGTTGGCAGAAGGAACGCTTGAGTGGACAGTAATCATTGGTTTGACAGATGGACAACCAAAAGCGTACCTTGCGTTAGATGCTTGGGATTAAACGCAATGGGGGGGCGACCGAAAATCCAGAGATTTGCCCCCTCGCTTCTCAATCACTCTCACCCCATGCATTGACATTCCTCGGTCTACTGCCTTGCACATGTCGTAAATGGTAAGCAGTGCCACCTGCACAGTGGTGAGCGCCTCCATTTCCACACCCGTCGGACCCACCGTTTCCACTGTCGCAGTGCATTGCACTGAGTTGCGAGCGGGCAGGACTTCAAATTCCACAGCCACCCTCGTCAACGCCAATGGATGACATAACGGAATTAGCTCACTTGTCCTCTTCGCTGCCATGATCCCTGCGACGCGCGCAACGCCCAGCACGTCGCCCTTCTTGGCAGTTCCGGACTCAATCAGTGCCAAGGTGGCAGGCAACATTTCGATCCGGCCAATTGCGACGGCCACGCGGTGGGTGGCGGCCTTGGCGCCAACGTCCACCATGTGGGCTTGGCCTTGGGCATCGAAGTGGGTGAGGGGTGAGGCGGGGGTGGACATGGACAATGGAGCGAAACGTTTTTGGGGCGAAGGCATCATAAGGCGTTAGCCGTACCGGGCAACGCATGTGCATGGCCCTGAGGGTGGACAAAGGACCTTCGTGCAAAAATTTCAACAAAAATGGCTTGTAGCGCTTGTTCAGAAAGCGCTAGTAGCTATAATTTTTATAGCAAACAGCATTTTGTACGCACCAGTGGCGAGTGCCCAGACGGCCTTGCCCACCCTCGGCGACCCCAGCGACCTCACCACCAGCGCCGAGCGCCGCCTGGGTGACCGCATCATCCGCGAACTCTACAGAGACCCCGACTACATCGACGACCCCGTCATTGCCGACTATGTGCAAGGCATCTGGCGCCCTTTGATGGCTGCCGCCAAGGCGCGTGGTGAGCTCTCGCCCGAGCTGGACGAGCGCTTTGCCTGGGAGATCCTGCTGGGGCGCGACCGCACGGTGAACGCGTTTGCGCTGCCGGGCGGCTATCTGGGCGTGCATCTGGGGCTGATCGGTGTCGTTGCCACCCGCGACGAGCTGGCTTCGGTGCTGGCCCACGAGCTCAGCCATGTCACCCAGCGCCATATCTCGCGCCTGATCACCCAGCAGAACAAGCAGACGCCGCTGCTGCTGGGCGCGATGATTCTGGGGGCCCTGGCCGTCAGCAAGAACCCCGGTGCCACGCAGGCCATCATGGTGGGCGGGCAGGCGCTGGCGATTCAGAACCAGCTCAATTTTTCGCGCGACATGGAGCGTGAGGCCGACCGCATCGGCTACGGGCTGATGGAGCCTGCCGGGTTTGCGCCCCAGGGTTTTGTGAGCATGTTCGACAAGCTGCAGCAAGCCAACCGGCTCAACGACAACGGCTCCTGGCCCTACCTGCGCAGCCACCCGCTCACCACCGAGCGCATGGCCGACATGCAGTCGCGCACGCCGCCCGGTGCGCCACACCCGCACGGGGGGGGCGCTGCATCGGCGCCCACGCTGGAACATGCCCTGGTGGCGGCGCGGGCCCGGGTGCTGGCCAACCCGGGGGTGGATACGCTGCGCCAGTGGATTGCAGAGCCCCAGGGCAGCGGATTTGGTGCGCAGGCCCTGCCCAGGCAGGCCGCTGCCCTCTACGCCGCGGCGCTGGGCAGCAGCCAGCTGCGCGATGCGGCAGCGGCCCGTACCGCGTCAGGGCGGCTGCAAGCCCTGGTGCGTGATGACGCGGCTGCCCATCGTCTGGCCAGGCTGCTGGCCGCCGAGATCGAGCTGGCGGCAGGGGATGCGGTGGCAGCGGTGGATGCCGTCAGTGCGCTGGGGGCCGGGGCGCCCCGCGCCCAGCGGCGGCCCGAGCTGGTGCTGCGCACCCAGGCCCTGCTGCGCGCCGGGCGCCCGGCCGAGGTGACCAGTGCCCTGCAAACCTGGGTGGCCAACCACCCGCGCGATGCCACGGTGTGGCAGTTGCTGGCCTCGGCCTGGCTGGCGCAGGGCCAGGGTTTGCGGGCGGTGCGGGCCGAGGCCGAGGCGCATGCGGCCCGTTATGACTATGCGGCGGCGGTAGACCGGTTCAAGGCGGGGCAGGACCTGGCACGGCGCGGCGGGCCGCAGGTGGACCACATCGAGGCGTCCATCATCGACACGCGGCTGCGCGCGATGGAGTCACTTCTTCGTGAACAGGCCGCCGAGCGCTGACTCGATGAGCATGCCAAGCAGCGAATAAATCAGCGAACCCAGCAGTGCAGCGCCAAAGCCGTTGACGTGGAACCCGTCCAGCACGCTGGCGGCGGCCCAGAACATCAGGGCGTTGATGATGAAGAGGAACAGGCCGAGCGTGACAATCGTGACCGGCAGCGTGAGCACCACCAGCACAGGGCGCAGCACCACGTTGAACAGGCCGATGACAAAGGCCGCGATCAGCGCAGACGTGAAGCTCTGAACCGAGACACCGCTGTACACATACGCTACGCACAGCAGCGCTGCCGCGCTGAGCAGCCATTTGAGTAGGAGTTTCATGGGCGGAGAATAGCACCGCCCCCACGCGCGCCGGAAGCGCAAATTCAGGCAATTGCCGCCTGCAGTTTATTCAAGCCCCAGCACCCACAGCGCCCCGACGCCCGACAGCAGGCTGCCCAATGTGCCTGGCAGAGGCGTCCAGCGGCGAGTTGAAGACGCGGGAACGTCCGGGCTTTCCGCCCGGGGCCGGCGGGCATCCACCACCTGCGCAGGGCTCGCTCCTGCGGCGTGCAATTCATCGGTGATTTCAGCCAATGGCCCCTTGGCCAGCACCGTGGTGACCTTGACGGAGGGTGAGGGGAACAGCGGGAGGATCTGGGCAAACAGCTTGTCTGCCCATTTGTCGCGCCAGTTTTCCCGGGCGCGGTGGCTGACCCATTTGCTGATCCGGTGCGTCATGCGCGGCGCGCAGGCCACCAGCACCCACAGGGTGTCGCCCGCCGTGTCCCGCACCAGCAAGGGTGCCAGCACCTGCTGCGCACTGGCCGCATCGTCCACATACACGATGACTCTGTTCATACCACCTCCTGCAAAGCCTTGAACGACAAAAGGGGGCGCTACCGCCAGGCAGGCCCCCTTCACACAGGCATCCGCCGCGCCGCCAACCCTTCGGTGTGCGTGCGCGGCCCGATAAACGTCAGCCCTGGGCGGGTGCCGACGCCGCGCGGCGCGCCAGGATGACCTTGCCTGCGGCCAGAACCAGCAGCGCGCCTGCCACGCTGGCACCGTACTTGATGACGTCGGTCTGCGCGATCTTGAGCATCCACTGCCACTTTTCAGGGTTGGCAAACACGGGGTCGCTGACGAGCATGCCGCCCGCAATCCAGCCCAGCAGCATGCCGCCGGCCGTGATGATCATGGGGAAGCGCTCCATCAGCTTGATGACGAGCTGGCTGCCCCACACGATGATCGGAATGGAGATCAGGAGACCCAGCACCACCAGCAGGAACTGGTGCTCGCCCGCGTTTTGCGCGGCACCGGCAATCGCGATCACGTTGTCCACGCTCATCACGAGGTCGGCCACGATGATGGTCTTGATGGCGGCAAACAGCTTGTCGCTGCCTTGCACGTCGCCGTGGCCGTCCTCGTCCGGGGCCAGCAGCTTCACGCCAATCCACACCAGCAAAAGCGCCCCGACAAACTTGAGGAAGGGCAGCGCCAGCAGCGTCATGGCGAAGGCAATGAGGATCACGCGCAGGACGATGGCGCCGGCCGTGCCCCAGATGATGCCCTTGGTGCGCTGGGCGGGAGGCAGCTTGCGGCAGGCCAGGGCGATGACCACCGCGTTGTCGCCACCCAGCAGGATGTCGATGATGATGATCTGGCCAAGCGCTAGCCAGAATGCAGGCGAAGACAAAAAGTCCATAAATTCCTCAGTATCAATGGGCACAAGGGCGGATGGGCTGCCACTGTAGCGCCGAGTCCAACCCGGGGATAGGGGTCTGCAATGGGCAGATCAAGGGCGTGCCGCAGGGGCTGAGAATGCGAGGGAACGGCCTTGAACAGCCCACAACGGGCCATCAAAGGTCTTGCTCGGCCCAGTGCCTGCCTTGCGGTGTGCACTGGGCCCGGACCGCCGGAAGCGTTGCTTCGTACTGACGACGGTACCGATGGCATGCATCGCGGCGCCACTGGTGGGCGCGGCCGGAAGGCATGTCGGGAGCTACTCCCCTTCGAAGCGTCGATTGGAACATCGCCCGCGCTGCCGCGCAAGTGCGCGGCGATTGTGGATAGTGCGTACACACGCCGCACGCATTGCCGTCTGCGCACCGCAGGTGGGGCTATGATCCAGCCCCTTTGCGTTACCGCACCCCATGGCCGCCATCCACATCACCGACATCGAAGCTGCCATCAACTATTGGCGCAGCCGCACGCCGTCGCCCGATGGCATCGTGCTGGCGCCCGAGCTGCGCGCGCTGGGCGAGGCCTATGCGCTCATGGTGTTCCGCCATGCCGATGCGGTGGACGAAGACGCCTTGCCGCCCGAGGCGCTGGCGGCCTGGCTGGGATGGTACGACGCCACCCCTGACACCCCCTGCATTGCCATCTGCTCCACCAGCCAGGGGGACGACCTGTGCAAGGGCTGTGGCCGCACGTTTGATGAAGTGCAGTTCTGGCCGGCGATGACACCCGCCGAAAAACGCGGGGTGTGGCGCCGCATCACGCTCGAACACACGGCCTGGCGGTTTAACCGCTATGCGGAGCGCGCCGCCGAGGGCCCTTCGGACAAGCCGGTTGTGCCACACACCCCCGTGCAAGGCGCCGGTCCCCGCTGAGCCCCGGCCCTGTACGCGCAGCGCCCAACCCTGTATGGTGGGCCCATGCTGCGCCTCATCCAAGCCCCGAACATTGCCATTGCCACGCTGTGGGCTGACCTGTTGTGCGAGGCCGGGATGGCGGCCTCGGTGCAGCGGCAGTACCTGGGTGCCGCCGCCGGGCATTTGCCGCCCGACCAATGTCTGCCCGAGATCTGGCTGGACCACGAAGAACACGCCTCCCGCGCCCGCGCGCTGCTGCAGGAGCTGCAAGACCTGCCCCAGCGCCGCTGGATGTGCCGGTGTGGCGAGATGGTGGAGGGCGGGTTTGAGCAGTGCTGGCAGTGCGGCACGCTCATGCCCAGGGACTGAGTCGGAAACTACCGAATTGATAGCTGCAAACGCTTGCCAGTAAAGCGCCAACAGCCATTTTGATGTGTATTTCCCGAGTTACTTCCAGCGAACGGGCTCCACATGCACGCTGCCCTGCGTGCTGCTCAGGGTGATGGCCCCCTCCTGCACCGTGGCCTGCAGTTGCATGCTGCGCTCGGCCAGCTGGGCCAGCGCCTGCGAGGCTTCGGTGGGAATGCGCCAGACCTGCAGTTTTTCCAGGCGCGAAAGCTTGGTTTCAATGCCCTTCCACCAGATCTCGGCCGCGTGGTTGAAGCAGTAGACGATGACCGAATCGGCCTTGCTGCAGGCCTTGGTCAGCGGTTTGTCCTCGGGCTGGCCCACCTCGATCCACACGCGCTTGCGCCCGGTGAAATCGGTCAGCGAGGCGTCCGGGTCGTCCGGGTCGGACAGGCCCGCGCCAAAAGCCAGTTGGCCATCGCCATTGCACAGGTCATTGAGCTGGTGCGCCTGGATGGCCAGCGCGGCCAGCCGCACCATCATGCGCTCGTCGGTCTCGCTCGGGTGGCGCGCCAGGGTGAGCGCGTGGTCGGCGTAGTAGCCGTGGTCAATGTCGGCGATCTGGAGGTTCGCCTTGAAGATGGTGGATTTGATGGCCATGCAGCCTCACTACTAAATAGATAGCTGCCAGCGCTTGACCAACAAGCGCTGGAGGCCAAAAAGGCTATAAATCTGCCGGTTAAACGCGTCGCGCCAGTTCGGCCGCCTTGCCGACATAGCTGCCGGGCGTCATTGCCAGCAGCCGGTCTTTCTCTGCCTGCGGGATCTCCAGCGAGGCGATCAGCCCATGCAGCGCCTCGGCCGTCACGGTCTTGCCGCGCGTGACGTCCTTGAGCTTTTCGTAAGCGCCCTGCACACCAAAGCGGCGCATCACCGTCTGGATGGGCTCGGCCAGCACTTCCCACGATGCGTCGAGGTCTTCGGCCAGCGCTTCTTCGTTGATTTCGAGCTTGTTCAGGCCCGTGAGCAGCGAGGCATAGGCCAGCGCGGCATAGCCCAGGGCCACGCCCATGTTGCGCAGCACGGTGCTGTCGGTCAGGTCGCGCTGCCAGCGGCTGATGGGCAGCTTTTCCGACAGGTGCTTCAAAACCGCGTTGGCCAGGCCCAGGTTGCCTTCGGCATTTTCAAAGTCGATGGGGTTGACCTTGTGCGGCATGGTGCTGGAACCAATCTCGCCCGCCTTCAGGCGCTGCTTGAAGTAGCCCAGGCTCACATAGCCCCAGATGTCGCGCGAGAGGTCGATGAGGATGGTGTTGGCGCGGGCCACGGCGTCAAACAGCTCGGCCATGTAGTCGTGCGGCTCGATCTGGATCGAGTACGGCTGGAAGGTCAGGCCCAGGCCCAAGGGTTCGGGCGTTTCGATGACCTTCTTGCTGAAGGCTTCCCAGTCAAACTCAGGCCAGGCGGACAGGTGGGCGTTGTAGTTGCCCACGGCGCCGTTCATCTTGCCCATGATCTTGACGGCGGCGATCTTCTCGCAGGCCGTTTGCAGGCGCATCACCACGTTGGCCATTTCCTTGCCCACGGTGGTGGGGCTGGCGGTCTGGCCGTGGGTGCGGCTGAGCATGGGCACGTCGGCAAAGGCGTGCGACATTTCGCGCAGCTTGAGCACGATGCGGTCGAGGCCAGGCAGGATCACCTGGTCGCGGCCCGAGCGCAGCTGCAGCGCGTGGCTGGTGTTGTTGATGTCTTCGCTGGTGCAGGCAAAGTGCACAAATTCGGCGGCCTTTTCCAGCTCGGGGCGGGCTTCGAACTTGCTCTTGATCCAGTATTCGACCGCCTTCACGTCGTGGTTGGTGGTCTTTTCGATCTCCTTGATGGCCGCGGCATCGGCCTCGGAGAAGTTCTTGACCAGGCCCAGCAAGTAAGCGCGTGCTCCGGTGGTCAGCGGCTTGAACTCGGCAAATCCGGCGTCTGACAGGGCGATGAACCACGCCACTTCCACCTGCACGCGGCGGTGCATGTAGCCGTGCTCGCTCATGATGGGGCGCAGGGCGGCAAGTTTGCTGGCGTAACGGCCGTCAAGCGGCGACAGGGCGGTGATGGTGGACAGGCTCATGGCGCGCCATTGTAGGCGGGGCGGGTGCGCGCGGTTTGTGGGGGCGGCGCATCAGTCAGCCTTGCGCAGGGCGGCTGTCGATAGAATCAAACCCGAATTGTTCAGCCCCTGCGCACTGGAAGACACACCATGAAATTGATCGGAGCCACCACCAGCCCCTACGTGCGCAAGGTACGTATCGTGATGGCTGAGAAAAAGCTCGACTACCAGTTCGTCCAGGAGAACGTCTGGGCGGAGGACACCCACATCGCAGCCTCCAACCCTCTGGGCAAGGTGCCGTGTCTGGTAATGGAAGGCGGCGAGGCCGTGTTTGACTCGCGCGTGATCGTGGAATACCTCGACACCCTGTCGCCCGTGGGCAAGCTGATCCCGTCGCAAGGCCGCGAACGCGCCGAGGTCAAGACCTGGGAGGCGCTGGCCGACGGTGTGATGGACGCCGGCATCCTGGCGCGCCTGGAAGCCACCTGGGCCCACCGCAAGGACAGCGAACGCAGCCAGGCCTGGATCGACCGCCAACTCGTCAAGGTGAACGACGGCCTCAAGTCCATGAGCCAGGGCCTGGGCGACAAGCCGTTTTGCAGCGGCATCCACCTGAGCCTGTCGGACATCGCCGTGGGTTGCGCCCTGGGCTGGCTGGAGTTCCGCTTTCCCGAGATCGCCTGGCGCAACGAATACCCCAACCTGGGCAAGCTCATGGACAAGCTCATGCTGCGCCCGAGCTTCGCCGACACGAAGCCGTCCTGATCGCACGCCACGGCGGTTGCGCCTGCACGTGGCGCAACGGCTTTTTGGGGTGCTAGGAATTGGCCCGCCGGCGCAGCCAGCGCATCAGCGCGCCCACCACGGGCAGCTTTTCATACAGCTCTTCGGCGGCGTCCCAGTAGTCGCGGTGCAGGGTGACCAGCCCGTGTCCATCCAGCACCAGGTGCGAGGCGCCGCGCACTGTCTGCGTGACGCCCTTGTCAAAACGCTGGAAGGCGAACAGGAAATCCCAGGTCAGGAAACACTGGTTGCCCTGCACCACGCGGCCGGTGACCACAAATCGGGGTTCATCCAGCGCCCTGAACATGTGGGCAAAGATGGCCTGGATCGCGGGCACGCCCTGCACCTCGTTGAACGGATCCTTGAAGCGTGCATCGGGGGCATACACCTGCCCCAGGGTTGCCACGTCTGCGGGCGAGAGGTTTTCAAAGAACGCAATGAAGCGCGTGACGGCGTCTTCGGTGAAGGGCGATGTGTAGGGCGTTTGCATGGAAGCTCAAAGTCCCGTGAACTTGCGAACCGCCGGAAAATACCACCGGTAGGGCAGCAGGCGCAGCAGCTTCATCACGCGCGTGAAGCGTTTGGGGAAGTGGATATCGAAATGCCCACGCTCCCAGCCCTGCACGATGGCCGCTGCGGCGGCTTCCGGGGAGATCAGCGCGGGCATGGTGAAGTCGTTGCCCGCTGTGAGCGGTGTGGCCACAAAGCCGGGGTTGATCACGCTCACGCCCATGCCCAGATCGTGCAGATCCAGGTACAGCGCTTCGGCGAGGTTGATGAGGGCGGCCTTGGTGGGGCCGTAGGCCAGACTCTTGGGCAGACCCCGGAACCCCGCCACGCTGCTGATCAGGCTCACATGCCCCGGCCGCCCGGCCTGCGCGGCCGCCAGCATGGCGGGCAACACGGCAGCCAGCACCAGCAACACGCCGTTGTAGTTGACCTGCTCGTGGCGCAGCATCACGGCCAGGTCGAAATCGGTGGCGCGCATGTCGCGGTAGTAGCCCGCGCAGTAGCACACCAGGTCGGGCGCGCCACCGGCCAGCACCTGCGCGGCGGCGGCCTGCACCTGTGCCGGCTCGGCGGTGTCAAACGCCAGCGCCGTGCTGCCCGGGTGCTGCACGATAAAGGTGTTCAGCGCATCAGCGCTGCGGGCTGAGACTATGACCTGCGCGCCGCGCGCATGCAGCGCCGCCGCTGTGGCCCGGCCAATGCCGCTGCTGGCTCCGATCAGCCAGGCCCGGCGGCCGCGCCAGTCGCGCAGGGGCGGGTTCAGGCTCATGGCGCGCGCTTGGTGAAGGACAGCGTGATCTCGCCCAGACGCACGCCAAATTTGCTCATGGTGGCGCGGTTGAGCATCACGCGGTCGTCGATGAGGTACATCCAGTCATCCAGATCCACGTTGTAGACCTTGCCATCCACCGGCAGCGCCAGCGTGTAGGTCCAGCGGAAGGCATTGCCGCGCGTCTGGCCGCTGGCGGTGCCCACCACGTCGTCGGCCGTGCCGGTGTAGCGGCCGTCGGCGTGTTTGGTCAGGCGCCAGATGCGGCGTTGCGTGGTGCCGTCGGAGTAGGTGAAGGCTTCGTCGAGCACGCCCTCGTTGCCGTTCCATGTGCAGTCCATGACCACGGTGAAGCGTTTGACGATCTGGCCGCTGCGGTCCTGGAAGATGCCGTAGGCGTCGATGGTGCCGTTGAAATACTGGGCCAGGTCGAGCACCGGCTTTTCGCTGGCGTAACCATCCAGGCTCTGGCTGGCGCAGCCGGACAGCACCACGGGCGCCGCCACGGCGGCCGAAAGGAGAATACGTCTGTGCATCATGGTGGTGGGCCTTGGTCGGTTCGAATTCAGACAATCGCCGCGCCACGCGGGCGCCGCAGGATGAGGAGATAGAGCGCTGCCGCCGCAGTGAGCTTGAGCACGCAGGGCAGCACGGCATAGGCCAGGCCCAGGGTCTGCAGGCCGTCGTCGCTGCGCGTGCCGGGCGTGTAGCCCCACCAGCCCAGCAGCGGCAGCGCCAGGCCCGCGGCCAGGGCCAGGTTGAGCTTGGTGGCAAAGTTCCACCAGCCAAAGTACGCGCCCTCGTGCTGGCCGCCGTCGCCTTCGGCGGCAATCACGCCGGCCAGCAGGGCGCTGGGCAGGGCCAGGTCGGTGCCCAGCGCGACACCCGAGAGCGCGCAGACGATGATGAACGGCACGACATCGCCCGCGCCCAGAAACGCGGCCCACACAAACACGGCAATCGCCAGCAGCATGCCTGTGAACCAGGTGCTCGCCAGGCCCCAGCGCCCCACGGCGCGAAGCCACAGCGGGATGGACAGCGCTGCGCACACAAAGTAGGCCGCGAGGAACATCGGCTCCTGCGCGGGCGGGGCTTGCAGACGGTCCTGGATGAAGAACAGCACCAGCGTGGCCGGGATGGCGCTGGCAATGCCGTTGAGCATGAACACCGCCAGCAGGCGGCGGAAGGCGGGCCGCCCCCAGGGCCGCCACAGGCTGGCGCGCTGCGCGGGTCGGTACACACCAGCCACAGCACCCGCATGGGCGGTGGGGCGCGGGGAGCGCGTCCACGCCCACCAGCCCAGCAGCAGGGTGATGGCAAACACACTGAGCATCATCGGCAGGCCCAGCAGCGCAGGCAGCACCGAAGCCAGCACCACGCCCACCAGCGCAGCGCCTTCGCGCCAGGCCACGATGCGGCCGCGCTGCAACTCGTCGCCGCCCAGGCGCGCGCCCCAGGACTGGTGCGCAATGCTGAGCTGACTGTAGGCGGTGTAGGTGATGAGCAGTGCCACCAGCGCCCAGGCAATCAGCGCATCGGCCCCGCGCACCAGGGGAAAGAACAGGCTGGTCAGCCCCAGCGCCAGCACCACCGCCGACACCGCGCCCACCGCCAGCACGGCGCGCACCGAGCGGCCAAACAGATGGTCGGCCAGGCGGCCCAGCAGCGGGTCGGTGAACGCATCGAACAGCCGCGCCGCCAGCAGCACCGCGCCCAGCGTGGCCAGCGGCATGCCAAATTCGCGCGCGTAGTGGTTGGGCAGCAGCACGTACAGCGGCAGCGCCACAAACGCCAGCGGCAGGCCCAGCAGCCCGTAGGCCAGGCCTGCGCTGGCGCGGAGGGGCTGCGTGGAGGTCATGGCTGGCCTGCAGTGCGGGTGGCGGCCAGCAGCTCCTGGCGCAGCCCGGGCTCGGAGGTCTGGGGCGAAAGCCAGATGCCGAAGAACAGGCGCGAGAACTCGGCGTCCGGCACCTCGCCCACCACGCGCCCGGCCATCTTGAAGGTGGCGCCCACGCCGGGCTGGTGAATGCCCAGCAGCCGGTCACCCGACTTCACGTCCGGCAGCGCTGCCTGCAACGCCTGCTGCCAGCGCGTGGCCTGCTCGGCCGTGAAGCTGCCCACACGGCGCATCTCCTCCAGCGACCGCCTGGCGATGGCCTCGGCGGAAAAGTCGCGGTGGTACGTGAGCTCCAGCGCCAGGGGTTGTGCGCCGTAGTTGCCGGCATCAAAGCCGGGCTGCACCCACAGGCGGGCGCGGTAGATCTCAAAACCCAGAAACCGCAGCACGCCCTGGCCGGCCAGGCGCACATCCGGCAGGGGCATGGCGGGCGGCGCCTCTGCCGCCTGGGCCGCAGGCACGGCTTGGGCCAAGGCAGAATTTGAATAAAAAAAGGCTCCAGCGCTTATCAGTAAAGCGCAAGCAGCTATATTTTTCATAGTGGTCATCAGTCCTTGACCAGCGTGTACTGCACCAGGTCGATGTTGCTCATGGCAAACGCCGCCTCGCAGTACGCGAGGTAGAACTCCCAGATATGCATGAAGCGCTGGTCAAACCCGAGCTGCAGGATCTGCGTGCGCTGCGCCAGAAAGCGCTCGCGCCAGCGCTTGAGGGTTTCGGCGTAGTCCTGGCCAAACGCGAACTCGTCCACCACGCGCAGGCCTGCGGCCTCGGCCTCGCGGCGGAATTCGCGCGGGCAGGGCAGGCAACCACCGGGGAAGATGTACTGCTGGATGAAATCGGTGGAGCTGATGTAGCGCTCGAACAGGCTGTCGTCGATGACGATGCTCTGGATGCAGGCCTTGCCGCCGGACTTGAGCAGCCGGTTCACGGACTGGAAATAGGTCGGCCAGTATTCGCGGCCCACGGCTTCGACCATCTCGATGGAACAGATGGCGTCGTACGGACCGTCCTGGATGTCGCGGTAGTCCTGCAGGCGCAGGTCGGCCTTGGCTTGCACCCCGTGCGCCGCCATGCGCTTCTGCGCAAACGCCAGTTGCTCGGTGGAGAGCGTGACGCCGGTGAGGGATGCACCGAACTCGGTGGTCGCCATCTCGGCCAGGGCGCCCCAGCCGCAGCCGATCTCCAGCACGCGGTCGCCCGCCTGTACGCCGGCCATGCGCAGCGCACGGCGCACCTTGGCGTGCTGGGCGGCACGCATGTCGCCGCCCGCGTCGCCCTCGAACCAGGCGGACGAGTAGTTCATCGTGTCGTCCAGCCACAGTTCGTAGAACGCGTTGCCCAGGTCGTAGTGGGCGTGGATGTTCTTCTGGCTGTTGGCGCGCGTGTTGCGGTTGAGCAGGTGCTTGATGCGGTACAGCAGCCGGCCCGCCCAGGTGCCGTAGATCACGCCTTCGACCTGCTGGCGGTTGGCGATGAAGAGCTTGAGCAGGTCGGTCAGGTGCGGCGTGGTCCAGTCGCCCGCAATGTAGCTCTCGGCAAAGCCGATGTCGCCGGACTTGAGCGCGGCGCTGCACACGTTCCAGTTCTTGAGCGTGATCGCGGCCGAGGGGCCGTTGCCATGCCCGAAGTGCTGCAAGGTGCCGTCGGGCAGCTGCACCGTGAGGTGGCCATGCTGCAGGCGCTGCAGCAGCTTGAGCGCTGTGCGGGCTGCAGCCGGGGTGCCTGCGGGCAGGGCCACGGCGGTGCGGGGGGCGGTGGTGGAGTTCATGGCGGCGTTCTCGTTCGTCATGGAAATCAACGGGTCACGATGGATGCAGGCGCCTCGGGCTTGCGGTGGAAACGCACGCGCTTGAGCCACAGCTGCAGCGCGTGCCAGTGGATGCGGGCAATGATGGCCAGGGTCATGGCGGGGTAGCCCCAGAGCGCCTGGCGCAAGGTCTGGGGGGTGATGGCCTGCAGGGTGCCGCTCACGCTGGTCTGGATGAGCGGGCCGGTGTCGTCGTCGTGGTCGATGCGCACCACGGTGCGGCCTGCGTCCTGTGCGCCGGCCCCGGTGCGCATGAAGCGAAACCGGTAACCGCCGTTCACCTCGCAGAACGGCGACACATGGAACACCTTGCGCGCCTGCTGTTCCACGCCGTACTGCGGCGCATCCAGCAGGTAGCAGTGGCGCTCGCCAAAGGTGTTGTTCACTTCGACCACGATGGCGCGCAGGTGGCCGTCGGCGCGGTGGCAGTACCAGAAGCTCACGGGCTTGAAGGTGTAACCCAGCACGCGCGGGTAGCAGTGCAGCCACACCTCGCCCGTGGCGTCGGTGATGCCTTCGGTGCGCAGCAGCTCGTCGAGCCAGGCCAGCGCACCGCCCTGCGCGGCACTGCGGCCGTCGCCGTGGTCCACGTCATGGAAGCTGATGGCGCCGCTGCGGTTGATGGCCAGGTCGCTGTGCAGGCCGGGCAGGCTGCGCATGGGCAGCATGAGGAAAAACGTGGGGTAGGCAAACGCATGCCGCCGGGGACGCAGCCGCGTGTGGCGCACCTGGCCGAAGCCGATCAGGGGCGCTGCGGGTGGGGCCGGGGCGTGGCTCACGCAGCCTCCGCCAGGGGCGCTGGCAGGGCTGCCAGCAGTTGCTCGGCCACGGCCAGGCCCGATTTGAGGCCGTCTTCATGGAAGCCGTAGCCCGTCCAGGCGCCGCAGAACCAGGTGTGCTGCTGGCCCTGCAGCTTGCCCACCTGCTGCTGGGCGCGGATGGCGGCCATGTCGAACACCGGGTGGGCGTATTCGTAACTGCCGATCACGTGCTCGGGCGCAATGTCGCGCACCGGGTTGAGCGACACCACCACGGGCTGCGCAAACGGCACGGGCTGCAGCTGGTTGATAAGGTAGTGCAGGCAGACGCGGGCCGACTCGCGGCTGCGCTGCTGCGCGCGCTCGTAGTTCCACGCGGCCCAGGCGGCGCGGCGCTGGGGCAGCACGGACGTATCGGTGTGCAGCACAGCGCGGTTGGCCTGGTAGCGGATCGAGCCGAGCACCGCACGTTCCTGCGTCGTTGGCTGGGCCAGCAGCGCGAGCGACTGGTCCGAATGTGTGGCCAGCACCACCTTGTCGAAGTGTTCGGTGTGGCCCGCGGTTACCACGCGCACACCGGCGGCATCGCGCTCGATGCGGCGCACGGGGGTGGCGAGGCGCTTGTCGGCAATGCCCGCCACGATCTTGTCCACATAGTGGCGTGCGCCACCGGCCACCGTCCACCATTGCGGGCGGTTGCTCACCTGGATCAGGCCATGGTTGTGGCAGAACCGGATCATGGTGGCCACGGGGAACTTCAGCATCTGGTCGGTGGGGCAGCTCCAGATGCAGCCCAGCATGGGCAGGAAGTACCAGTCGCGGAACGCGTCGCCAAAGCGGTGGTCTTTGAGAAAGTCGCCCAGCGGCTGCATCAGCGCGGCATCGGCCTGCTTTTCGGCAATGCGCGTGCACAGCTTGTTGAAGCGCAGCAGGTCGCGCAGCATGCCCAGAAAGCGCGGGTTGACCAGGTTGGAGCGCTGGGCAAACACGGTGCTGAGGTTGGTGCCGCTCCACTCCAGGGTGCGATGGCCCGACAGGGCGCCCGGCACCTGCACCGAGAACGACATGTCGGATTTGGCGGTCTCCACGCCCAGCTCGGCCAGCAGGCGGATCAGGTGGGGATAGGTGCGCTCGTTGAACACCAGAAAGCCGGTGTCCACGCCGTGGGTGACGGGGGTGCCCGACGCATCTGGGAGCGTCACATCCACCGTGTGGGTGTGGCCGCCGAAGTAGTCGCCTGCTTCAAACAGGCTGATGTCCGCCTGGCCGCGCAGCTGGTGCGCGACGGAGAGCCCGGAAATGCCGGAGCCGATGATGGCGATTTTCATGACCAGCTCCCTCTGGCCGGTGCACGGAATAAAAAGGTTGCGAAGCGTCCCGAAACGAATAAGAGAGGGAGGGAGGAGAAGCGCTCCAGGAGGTCAGTCGGAACCCGGGGGCCCGAAAGGCTTCGCAACGTTAAAACTGTACGCTGCGCAATCGTCTTGCGCAATGGATAGAGTGAGGCCGCGCTGGCGAAGTTCCAGAGGCCCCCTGTATTTTTTTTCAAGAAATGTAAAGAAATCATGGCGCTCACCGGGGTGTGGGCAGGGCCAGCTGCTGTTCGATGGCACGCACCAGCCCCTTGTTGTCCGGCCCGGTCATGCTGGAGTACTGGTCCACCAGCTTGCCGTCGCGGGCGAGCAGGTATTTGTGAAAGTTCCAGCGCGGCGCTGTGCCCGACAGCTGCGCCAGCTGCTGGTACAGCGGCGAGGCCTCTGGCCCCTTCACGCTGCTTTTGGCAAACATGGGGAATTTCACCCCGAAGGTGTTTTCGCAGAAGTCGGCGATTTCCTGGTTGCTGCCTTTTTCCTGGGAAAAGTCGTTGGACGGGAAGCCCAGCACCACCAGGCCCTTGTCCTTGTAGCGGGCGTACAGCTCTTCCAGCCCCTTGTACTGGCCGGTAAAGCCACAGAAGCTGGCCGTGTTGACCACCAGAACCACTTTGCCGCTGTACTGGCACAGCGACTGGGGCTTTTCGTCCTGCAGGCGCGGGAAGGTGTGCCGCAGGGTTGCAGGGCAGCTTTCAAGCTCGGCCGCCCGGGCCGCGGGCGCATGACCAACCCCCGCCAAAAGCGCGACGCTGGCAGCCGTGACAAAGGAGTAGAGGGAGGTTTTCATGGGTATATGTCCTCAGGAGAGTGCTCAATTTAACCGTTTCATCACTTTTTGTCCACATGAGTTTTTATTTGTACTATTCGGTTTACGTTGTGCAGGCCCATGCGGATTCATTCCCCCGCTGAAATGAGGGTCTTTGGCGTGTGGAGGCTCAGGTTGAGCGAAATACGCCGCGTGGCGCGGGGTTACCAGGAAAGGGGTGCCAGCGATGGCAGGTTTGCGTCTCCCCTGCCATCGGGGGAGCGCGCCGCAGGTCAGCCCAGCTGCAGCAGGCGTTCCAGCGGGAGCTTGACCCGCACATCCTTGAAAGCCACCACACCGGTGACCTTCCAGGGGGGCATGCCGGTATCGCGCGGGATGGGCTCGCCGGTGGGCATGCCCTCGCGGTTGGTGACCACGGCTACGCGCGGGGTGGTGGCCGTCGTGCCGCGGCGGATGACCACGCCGACCTCCTGGCTGGCCAGGCGGACGAACGCACCTGGCGGGTAAACGCCCAGGGTCTTCACGAGTGCCGCGCCCGCCTCGTCCACCTGGTGTTCCTCGTCGTAGTAGCTGGCCTGCATGGCCGCCGTCACCGGCATGGGCCAGCGCGCGGCACGGGGCGCCATGCGGGCGCCAAAAATGTCTGCGCGCTGCAGCAGGCGGGCCATCTGCTGGGCGGGGGTCTTTTTTGCCAGAGGGCCGGGCCCGCGGTGGTGGTGGCAGCGCACGGCCTCCAGCCAGTCGGCGTCTGCAACGCCCAGGCTGCGCAACAGCGCCTCCGAGCGCTCCGCGTGGCTTTGCACGGCCGCAATCTGGTCGGCCGTCAGGGGGTGGGTCTGCTGGGCCAGCATGTCCTGCAGCTCGGTCATGGCGATGTTCATGCTCAGGGCCGCATGCCCCAGCTGCTGCACGCGGGCCTCTGGCCAGCGCAGCATTTCGCGCGCGACCACCGTGCACACGCAGCACACCAGCATCGAGTGCGTGGCGCTGTACATGCGGGTTTCCTGGGCCGACAGGTAGATCAGGGCGAGCAGGGTGGCGTCGGGCGTTTGCTCACCGTGGCGGGCCAGCTCGTCGTACAGGGCCCGGAAGCGGTCGCCAAAGTCGGCGGGTGATGGTGCGCGCAGCAGCCGGGTAGTGCGAAGCTGCAGGTCGGTCCAGTCGGGCAGGGCCTTGTCACCGCGTCCCCGGCCCGTGGCGTCGTCCCCGGCCGTCATCTTCATCGCGGCAATCTCGCCAAGATTGGTGTCCGAGATCAGCATGCGCTGGAGCTGCGCAAGGTAGGCACGGTGGCTGTCGCCCGACTCGTCGGTGTCCACGCACAGCTGGCGTCCCCGCTCCACCATCTTGGCCAGTTCATCGCGGTTGCGGATGACATAACCCTTTTGTGCCAGCAACACCCCATCCGCACCCCGCAGCACAAAGGGCAGCGGGTGTCCAAGCTGGATGGTTTCGATGTTGAGGCTGACGAGGTTCATGGCGCTCGTTACATTATCTGACGGTTACGGCGCTGCCAAAGTGTGCGAAACCCCGGTGATTGCCTGTTATTTCGGGCAACCATGGGAGCCCGCTCATTGCGCGGGCGGTGGCTTCGGCACTGCGGGCACTGCGGGCGTTGCCGGGCCCGGGTGGGCGCCGGTCACGCGGCGCAGCAGCCGGCCGAGTCGCTGGCCCACGTCGTCCACCCCGGTGAAGACCGCCGGAATGACCAGCAGGCTCAGCAGCGTGGACGTGATCAGCCCGCCAATCACCGCCACCGCCATCGGCGAGCGAAAGCTCGCATCCGCCGCGCCAAACCCGATGGCGATCGGCAGCATGCCCGCACCCATTGCCAGCGTGGTCATGATGATGGGCCGCGCCCGCTTGTGGCAGGCGTCGATCAGCGCCTCAAAACGGGTCAGGCCATGTTCGCGCCGTGCGAGGATGGCGTATTCCACCAGCAGGATGGAGTTCTTGGTGGCAATGCCCATCAGCATGATGAGCCCGATGAGCGAGGGCATCGAGAAGCTCTTTTGCGCAATCAAGAGCCCCACAAAGGCACCGCCCAGCGACAGCGGCAATGCAGCCAGGATGGTGACCGGGTGCAGGAAGTCCTTGAACAGCAGCACCAGCACGATGTAGATGCACAGCACGCCGGTGAGCATGGCCAGGCCAAAGCTGGCAAACAGCTCGCCCATCATCTCGGCGTCGCCAATGGTGATCTGGCGCACGCCGGGCGGCAGGTTCTGGATGGAGGGCAGCGCCTCCACCGCCTTGGTCACATCGCCCAGCGGCTGGCCCGAGAGTTCGATCTCGAAGTTCACGTTGCGCGCGCGGTCATACCGGTCCACCACCGCCGGGCCGCCGCTGAACTCCAGCGTGGCGACCTGCCCCAGCATCACCGGGCCCTTGCTGCCGGGCACCGACAGGCGCTCCAGCAGCGACAGGTCCTGCCGGGCGTCGTCCTGCAGTTTGACCACGATGGGCACCTGGCGCGAGGCCAGGTTGAGCTTGGGAAGCGACACGTCGTAGTCACCCACGGTGGCGATGCGCAGCGTTTCGGCAATGGCGCTGCTGGTCACCCCCAGGTCGGCGGCGCGGGCAAAGTCGGGGCGCACCGCGATCTCGGAGCGCACCAGGCTGGCCGTGGACGAGATGCTGCCCAGGCCCGGGATGGTGCGCAGGTCCTTCTCTACCGCCAGCGCGGCCGTGGTCAGGGCCTGCGGGTCGTCGCCCGAGAGCACCAGCACATATTTCTCGCCCGATCCGCCCAGGCCCACCTTGCTGCGCACGCCGGGCAGCGTCTCCAGCGCGGCGCGAATCTGGTTCTCGATGCCCTGCTTGCGTGGCCGGTCGCCACGTTCGGCGAGCAGGATGGTGAGCGTGGCCTTGCGTGTCTCGGCGTTGCCCATGCCTGCAAATGGGTCGCCACCCGCCGTGCCGCCGCCGATGGTGGTGTACACACTTTGCACATGGTCCACCCGGGCGATGCGCTGGCGTGCGTCCTCGGCCACCGCGCGCGTCTGCGCCAGCATGGCGCCGGGCGGCAGCTCCAGGTAGACCTGGGTTTGCGAGTTGTCGTCTGGCGGGATGAAGCCCGTGGGCAGCAGCGGAATCAGCGCCAGCGAGCCGATGAAAAACGCCGCCGTGGCCACGAACGTGATCCAGCGGTGTTTGATGCACCACGCGGCCCAGCGCAGGTACACCGTCATCCAGCGCGGATCCTTGTGTTCGTCTACGATGGGTTTGAGGATGTAGGCCGCCATCATGGGCGTGAGCACCCGCGCCACCACCAGGCTGGCAAACACGGCCAGCGACGCCGTCCAGCCAAACTGCTTGAAGAACTTGCCCGCAATGCCGCTCATGAACGCGGTGGGCAAAAACACCGCAATCAGCGTGAAGGTGGTGGCCACCACGGCCAGGCCAATTTCGTCGGCCGCTTCCATCGCGGCCTGGTACGGCGACTTGCCCATGCGCAGGTGGCGCACGATGTTCTCCACCTCCACGATGGCGTCGTCCACCAGGATACCCACCACCAGCGACATCGCCAGCAGCGTGATCACGTTGATGGAAAAACCCAGCAGGTGCATTCCGATGAACGCCGGGATGATCGACAGCGGCAGCGCCACGGCCGACACAAAGGTGGCGCGCCAGTCGCGCAGGAACAGCCACACCACCAGCACGGCCAGCAGCGCGCCTTCATACAAGAGGTGCATGGAGCCGTCGTATTCCTCCTGCACCGGCTGCACGAAGTTGAAGGCCTCGGTCACCTCCAGGTCAGGGTGCTGCTCGCGCAGTTCTTTCAGCGCCGCCTGCACGGCCGCGCCCACTTCCACCTCGCTGGCGCCCTTGCTGCGGGCCACTTCAAAGCCCACCACCGGCTTGCCGTTGAGCAGGGCCATGGCGCGGGGCTCGGCCACGGTGTCGGTCACCGTGGCCACCTGGTCCAGCCGCACATGGCGGCCATCGGACAGCGCCAGCGTGAGGCCGGCCAGCTCCTGCGCGGACTGCACCGTGGCCAGCGTGCGCACGGGCTGTTCGCTGCCGCCCAGGTCGGTGCGGCCACCCGCGCTTTCGGTCTGCACCAGCCGCAGCTGGCGCGATATATCGGCTGCCGTGGCGTTCAACGCCTGCAGCTTGACGGGGTCCAGCGCCACATGCACCTGCCGGTCCACGCCGCCCACGCGGGTGACCGCGCCCACGCCGCGCACGGACAGCAGCTTCTTGGCCACCGCATCGTCCACAAACCACGACAACGCCTCGTCGTCCATGCGGTTGGACGCGATGGTGAACGCCAGCACGGGCTGGGCGGCCAGGTCCATCTTGGTCACGATGGGGTCGCGCACGTCGCCCGGCAGGTCGCCGCGCACACGGGCCACGGCCGAGCGCACGTCGTCCAGTGCCTCCTGCGTGGGCTTTTCCAGCCGGAACTCGGCGGTGATGGTGGCGCCCCCGTCCTGCACCTTGGTGTAGATGTGCTTCAGGTCCTGCAGCGTGGCAATGCTGTTCTCGATCTTGCGCGCCACATCGTTTTCGAGCTGTGCGGGCGAGGCGCCGGGCAGCGCCACGGTCACCGATATCGTGGGCAGGTCAATGTCCGGAAAGTTCTGCACCTTCATGGCGTTGAACGACAGCAGGCCGCCGAAGGTCAGCAGCACAAACAGCATCAGCGCCGGTATGGGGTTCTTGATCGACCAGGTGGATACATTCATGGTGAATGCTCCTTAATTAATAGCTGTTGGCGCTTTACTGGTAAGCGCCAGGGCCATTTTTTGCTCGAAATCCGGTCCCTGCGACGTGCCGCTGGCGGGTGGCGTGCTCACCACGCGCACCAGATCGCCGTCGTTCAGAAAGCCTGCGCCGCGCACAGCCACCGCCGCATTTGCTTCCAGGCCTGAAAGCACTTCGACCCGGTCGGCCACGCGCCGGCCAGTCTGCACCTTGCGCATCTGTACCCGTTGGTCGCCGCCCACCACAAACACGTAGGCGAAGCCATCGCGCACCACCAGCGCTTCTTGCGGCACGGTCAGCGCCTCGCTGGCGCCCAGTGCGAACTCACCGCGCGCAAACATGCCCGCACGGAAGTCCGCGTTCAGGGGTAGATCCACGTACACCAGCGCATTGCGCGTCTGCGGGTCCACCGTCGGCGCAATCATGCGCACCGTGCCTTCTGCCACCGCACCACTGGCCGCTGTCACGCTGACCTTGGCGCCCGGCGCAATGCGGCGCAGCTCGGTAGACGTGACTTCGGCGCGCCATTCGAGGCGCCCTTTGCGCACCATGCGAAACAGCTCGGTGCCTGCGCCCACCACCGCGCCCACGGTGGCCGTGCGGGCCGAGATCACGCCACTGTCGGGCGCAAGCACCTGGGTGTGTTTGAGCCGCAGTTGCTGCGCATTGAGCGTGGCCTGTGCCGCCTGCACGCGTGCTTTGGCGGTTTGCTCGGCGGTGGTGAACTGCTGGATCTGCTGCTGGCTGAGCGCGCCCGTGGCTTGCAACGAACGGGCCCGATCGGCATTGGCGGCGGCCTCGGCGGCATTGGCCTGCGCTTCAAGCAGGCTGGCGCGCACCTGGGCGACATCTGCCTGCACGGTATCGGCCGAGAACGTGGCGAGCACCTGACCGGCCTTGACCACGTCACCCACATTCACGCGCACATCGGTCAGGCGCAGGCCATTGCTCTCTGCGCCAATGCTGGCCTCCTGCCAGGCAGCCACATTGCCGTTGGCGGCCAGACGCAGGGGCACGGCGGTGCGCTGGGGCTGGGCGGTGGTCACGGTCATGGCAGGGCGCGCCTGGCCCGCCTTGGGTTCATCGGCCGCACGCGATGTGCCCGAGAAAACCAGGGCACCGCCCATGGCCAGCACACACGCGGCGATCAAGGCGAAGGCGGTGGGGGAAAACTTGAAGGGGAAAGAGGAGTGTTGCATGGGCTTCGTCCTGAAGAATTCTTATCAGCTGTGCATGGTGTTGGGCGTGGTCCACTGCGCTCGAAACTGGCGATGCGCAGACGAGGGCAGCCAAGCAAGGGCCGCCCCGCAGCGAGGGCTGCGTCCTCCTGCCCGCGTAGCGCAGCGCAGCGAGAGCGGGGGGAAGGCCCGCAGGGCCTCAGGGGGGGGGCTCATAGCTCCCATCCGCCACCGGCGGCGCGGTACAAAGCAATCCAGGCGGCCTGGCGTTCGTGCTGCAGCGCAATCACCGCGTTGTCGGCGGCCAGGGCCGTGCGGCGCGCATCCTCCAGCTCGACCAGGCTCGCCAGCCCGGCGCGCCAGCGTGCCTCGGTGGCATCAAACGACGCGCGGTAGCCGGCGGCAGCTGCCTGTGCACTGGCGCTGCGCTCGGCCGTGCCCTGCAGCCGCACCAGCGCCTGCTCCACCTCGCTCACGGCCTGGCGCACCTTGGCACGGTAGAGCGCGGCGGCTTCGTCGTAGCGCGCCTGCGCTGCCTCCACCTGCGCACCGCGGCGGCCGCCGTCAAACAGCGGCACGCTGAGCGCCAGCGGGCCAATGTTCCAGGTGGTGAGGTCGGTCGTCACGCCCGCGCTGCGCACCCAGGCGGCCCCCACGGAGCCGCTCAGGCCCAAGCGCGGGTAGCGCTGCGCTTGCGCGCTGCCCACCTCGGCACTGGCAGCGGCGACTTCGCGCTCGGCGTTGTACACGTCGGGGCGCTGGGCGAGCACCTGGGCCGGCAAGGTCGCAATGGCGAACAGGGCTTGCGGCGCGGCGGATGCCGGGGTGGACAGGCGCGCACGCAGCGCGGTTTCGTCCCAGCCGGTGAGCGCCACCAGGGTCTTGATCTCCACTTCGCACTGCATGCGCTGCTGCGAAGCGCGGGCCTGTGCTTCGGCGGCGCTGGCACGCGCCAGGGCCGCGGTGGCAGGTGCCGTGAACCCGGCGCGTTCGCTCAGGTCCGACAGCCGCGCGGTTTCGCCGCGCGATTGCGCGTCGCGCTCGGCCACGCGCAACTGCGCAAGGCAGGTGCGCAGGCTGCTCGTCTGCTGCGCCACCTCGGCGGCCACGCTCACGCGCGCTTCGTGCCACAGCGCCTGTGCGCCTGCCAGCCGCTCATCGGCAGCGGTCTTGGTAGCGCGGTTCGCACCAAAAAGGTCGATCTCCCAGCTCGCCTGCAGCCCGGCCTGCGCCGTGGTGGCGTTGCCCGCGAGCTGCTCATTGAAACCCCGGCTGGCGCTGGCCTGCGCATCCAGCGACGGCAGCAGCGCGGCGCGGCTCGCCACCTGCGTGGCGCGGGCCTGCGCAATGCGGGATTGGGCCTGCGCTACCCCGGGGCTCACGGCCTGGGCCGCGTCGATCAGCTCCACCAGCAGCGGGTCGCCCAGTTGCGTCCACCACCGCGTCAGATCGCCCATTGAGCCCTGGTGCGGCAAGGGCGCTTGCCACGCCAGCGGCGGTGGTGCCGGCACCTGCGCCGGGGGCGGTGTGATGGCGCACGCGCCCAGCGTCAGCGGCAGGCAGGCCCAGAGGAGTCGTGGGGTGCTCAAGGTCATGGTTTCGGGGCCTTCTCGCGGGGAGTCGTTGGGTTGTGTTGCGTCGTGCGGTGCGCAGGGTGCCGGGGCGCACGTCGCCGCGCCATTTCGCCCTGCACCATGCTCAGGCCATAACCTGTCAGGCGTTCCACCCAGCCGTCCACCGCCTCCGGGCCAGCAAGCCGGGGTGCAATGGCCTGCAGGGGATCGCGCTGCGTCCAGAGCTGCATGATCAAACCCGCCAGGCTGAAGGCCAGCCGGTGCATATCGTCATCCACTTGCGTAACGCCCATGTGACGGCCCAGCACCTGGAGCATGGCCAGGTGGGGGGCGCGGCATTCGCGCTCTATGAGTTCAGGCCACACATGGGTTGGCTCCAGCAGTTCTCGCACATGCAGTCGCAGTGACTGCGTCACAAGATCATCGTGCTTGAGCGGTTCCAGAAAGCCGCTGAAGTAGGCCGTCAGCGCCTGTTGCAAGGTGAGCGCAGGATCGGCAAACACCGGAATGAGGTCGCTGCCGCTGCCAAAAGGCTCGTAGAACGTGGCGGTGTAGAGCCGGGCCTTGTCGCCAAAGTGGTAGGCGATCGCCGCCACGTTGGTGCCGGCCGCCTGGGCGATGGCACGCACCGAGGTCTGTGCAAAGCCCCGCTCGGCAAACAGCTGCAGCGCCGCGTGGAGCAGCCGAATCCGCGTGTCTTCACCATCACTGCGGGCGGTGCGCAGGGCTGCAGGAATCAGGGGGGTGCCAGAACTCATGGCACCGGATTACACACCAGAATTCAAACAACTGTTTGAATTGACTGCCCCTGTGCCCTCCGATTCGCTTGAAAAAGGTGCAACGAAACGTCACGCCCTTGGTGGCGGGTCGCTCACCCGAAGACTGATTTCCAGAGCGCCAGCACCGCATCCCGCTGCGCCTGCAGCGCGGGCGGGGTGACCTGGGTGGGCGCTTCGTCCAGGCGCGCCACGTGCTGCACGCGCCGGAGTTCGCGGTAGGCATCCGCTGCCGCCACACCCACGCCAGCGGGCAGCAGCCCCACCTGCTCGGCGCGCTGCAGCAGCGCAATATTGCCCACGTTGCCGCGCAGTTCGGGGTGCTGTGCCGATTGCGAAAGCACCAGGTACTGCACGGCAAATTCGGCATCCACCATGCCGCCCGGGCTGTGCTTGACGTCAAATTTTCCGTCGCGCGCCGGATGGGCAGCGCGCACGCGCTCGCGCATCAGAACGATTTCTTCACGCAGGGCCGCAGGGTCGCGCTCCGAGGTGATGACGGCCTCGCGCACCGCGTCGAAGCGCGCCTGCAGGGCCTCGCTGCCCATCACGAAACGCGCGCGCGTCATGGCCTGGTGCTCCCAGGTCCACGCGGTGTTGCTGCCGCGCCGTTGCTGGTAGTTCGCATAGGCCTCGAAGCTCGTCACCAGCAGGCCCGAGTTGCCGTTGGGCCGCAGGGCGGTGTCGATCTCGTACAGGTCGCCTTCGCCCGTCTTCACGGTGAGCCAGTTGATGAGCTTGCGCACAAAGGCAGCGTAGACCTCGGGGGCGCGCTCATCGTCGTCATCGAACACGAAGACGATGTCCAGGTCGCTGCCGTAGCCCAACTCCTTGCCGCCCAGCTTGCCGTAACCAATGATGGCGAACTGTGGGCTCTCGCGGTGGCGCGTCTTGAGCCGGCTCCAGCACCACTGGGCCGTGATGCGCAGCACACTGTCGGCCAGCGCAGAAAGATCGTCCGCCACCTGCTCGACGGTGATGCGCCGCTCCACGTCGCGCGCGAGGGTGCGGAAGGTTTCCGCATGCTGGGCGCGCCGCAGCAGGTTGAGCAGGGTTTCGTCATCGTCTTCGCCGGTAGACTGCAGCGAAGCAAGCCGCACGGCCAGTTCGCGCTCGAAGTCGGCCACCACGAACCGCTCGGTCAGCAGCGAATCCCCCACCAGTTCATCAATGACGCCAGGGTGTTGCAGCAGGTAGCGGGCGGGCCACTTGGCCGCGCCCAGCAGGTGCAGCAATTGCTCGTGCACAGAGGGGCGCTCCAGCAGCAGGGCCAGATAGCTCTCGCGGCGCAGCAGGGGCTCGAGCCAGTTGGCCAGGCGCAGGGCGGCCTCCTGGGTCACGCGGCCTTCCTTGAGCCACAGTGCGGTGCGTTGCACCAGCCTGAACAGACGGGCGCGGGCTTCGTCGCGCAGCCCTGCCACGCGCGGGTGGTTGCGCCATTCGGCCACGCGTTCGCGGAACCCGGGCGGCAACTGTTCCAGCAGCGTTTCGAATTCGGGGGGGGCTGCTGCCGCAGCGCGGGGGCCGCCGCAGCCGCCACCATTGCACTGCTTCTTGCCGGCTCCGCCCAGCAGCGTGTCAAATTCCTGCGCCACAAGCTCGCGGTGCGCATCCAGCTCGTGCAGGAAAGCGCAGCAATCGGGATACCCCAGGGTGTGCGCGATCCATGCAAGATCGTCGTCGCGCGTGGGCAGCACATGGGTCTGCTGGTCGTCCAGGTACTGGATGCGGTGCTCCACGCGGCGCAAGAAGACGTAGGCCCGCGCGAGCGCGTCGGCCGTCTCCTGCGGCATCAGGCCCGCCTGGGCCAGGCGGGTGAGCGCATCGAGCGTGGGCCGGCGGCGCAACTCGGGGAACTGGCCGCCCCGCACCACCTGCAGCAGTTGCACGGTGAACTCGATCTCGCGGATGCCGCCACGCGAGAGCTTGACGTCGTTGGCACGCTCGGGGTGGCCTGCGCTGCGCTTGGCCGCGTGGTCCCGGATCTGGCGGTGCAGCACCCGCAGCGCATCGAACACGCTGTAGTCCAGGTAGCGGCGGAACACAAAAGGCAGCACCACGCTGCGCAGGGCCTGCACTTCCGGACTGCCAATGCAGCTGCGCGGTGCCACCACCCGGCTCTTGAGCCAGGCAAAACGCTCCCACTCGCGGCCGTGCAGCTGCAGGTACTCCTCCAGCGCTGCCAGCGATACCGAAGGAGGGCCGGAATTGCCATTGGGGCGCAGCGCCAGATCGACGCGGAACACGAAGCCATGTTCGGTGGTGTCTCCGACCATGCTGTAGATGGACTTGACCGCGCGCGCGAAATACTCGTGGTTGGAGATGCGCCCCCGGCCGTCGGCCGTGCCAGCGGTTTCACCATCGTGTTCGTACACGTAGATGAGGTCGATGTCGCTGGAGACGTTGAGTTCGCGCGCCCCCAGCTTGCCCATGCCGATGATCCACAGCTGCACGGGCTGGCCTTCCGGTCCTTGCGGCGCACCGTGGCGCTCGTTCAGCTCCTGGCGGGCGTGCTGGCAGGCGCGGTCCAGTGCCAGCTCGGCTAGTTCGGTCACTGCGCTGGTGATGTCTGCCAGCGGGGCCTGCGCCTCGCAGTCCATCCGGATCAGCCGCTCCATGACCAGCTGGCGCAGCACCCGCAGCGCGGTGCCCGTGTCGCAACCGCGTGCACGCAGCGCTTCGTAGGCCTGCTCCATGCTGGGCCACCGGGGAACACCGGGGGGGAGCAATGCCAGGTCGGCCTCGTAGCGGCGGTGCAGGCGCTGATAGAAACGCGAGTGCGCCGCCCCGTGAACAAAGGTCGCGGAGGGATTGCAGGAGGATTCAGGATGCGGCGCGGACATGGCGGCCGCAGCGTGGTGCTGCGTACATAAGAACACCGGTTTGTAGTGAACCCGCGCTAATCCTGCGGGTCATAATTCCTGCCACATTCAATCCCACCATGATCGATCCCACCACCCATCCCACCCGCCTGCTGAAAACTGTGGCAGGTCTCGCGCGGTGGTCTCTGGGTTTGCTGCTGGCCTTCTGGCTGCTGCTGACCATCGCGTGGGGGGCACTTCATGGCTGGATTGTGCCGCGAATCGGTGATTTTCGCCCGCAGCTGGAGGCACATGCCGCACGCGTGCTGGGGGTTCCGGTCCAGATCGGAGCGATCGCTGCCCGCACCGAAGGCCTGATACCTTCCATCGAGCTGTCGGATGTCGCCCTGCTAGACACTGCCGGGCGTTCTGCGCTGCGCCTGCCCCGGGTGGTGGTGGCGCTGTCACCACGGTCGCTGCTCAAGGGCGGTTTCGAGCAGCTCTATATCGAAGAGCCTGACCTGGATGTGCGCCGCACCGTGGACGGGCGGATCCAGGTGGCGGGCCTTGAATTCTCGCCGCAGCCCGGCGAAGACAGCGCCGCAGCGGACTGGCTTTTCTCCCAGGATGAGGTGTTCATTCGTGGGGGCACGGTGCGGTGGACCGACGAGCAGCGCGGCGCCCCGGAGCTGGCCTTGCAGAAGGTGGATGTGCTGCTGCGCAACGGGAACTGGGACCACCACCTGCGCCTGGACGCCACGCCGCCCGAGGCCTGGGGGGATCGCTTCACGGTGGTGGGGCTGTTCCGTGCGCCCTTGCTGCGCGCGCGTGACGGCAACTGGAAGCACTGGACCGGGCAGGTGTTCGCCCACTTTTCCCGGGTAGACGTTTCGCGGCTGCGCCACCACGCGGACGTTGGGGTGGAGATCGCCGCGGGCCGTGGCGCCTTGCGCGCCTGGGCGGATGTGCAGCGCGGGCAGATTGTGGGCGGCACTGCCGACCTGGCGCTCGCGAATGTCAATGCCAGGCTGGGGCCGGATTTGCAGGCGCTGGTATTGCCCTCGGTGGAAGGGCGTCTGGGCGGGCGCCGCTTGAATGGTGGCTTCGAGTTTCTGACCCAGGGCCTGCAGTTCGAGACCGATGACGGCCTGGTCTGGCCGGGTGGCAACCTTCGGCTGGTGCACACCGCCCCCCGGGGCAAGGTGCCGGAGCAGGGCGAGCTGCGCGCCGATCGACTGGATCTCGCGGCGCTGGCCCAGGTCGCTAGCCGGTTGCCGCTGGGCGCCCCGGCCCATGATGCCTTGCGCGCCTATGCGCCGCACGGTCTCGTGGACGAAATCCAGGCCAGCTGGAAGGGGCCGCTGGAAAAACTGCAGCAGTACCAGGTGCGGGGCCGCATCCGCGGGCTGGCGCTGGGCAGGGGCAGCGCGGGCGGGGTTCCTGCCCAGCTGGGGTTGCGCGGTGCCAGCGTGGACATCGACATGACACAAGCCGGGGGCAAGGCCGCGCTGACCATTGCCTCGGGTGCCCTCCTGCTGCCGGGCGTTTTTGAGGACCCGGTGCTGCCGCTGGACCGTCTCAGTGCCGACATGCGATGGCAGATAGACGGAGACCGTGTGGCCGTACAGGCCAACGACGTGCAGTTTGCCAACGCGGATGCGCAGGGAGAGGCCCGGGCCACCTGGCATACCAGCGATCCCGGCAAGGTGGCGCACGGCGCACGCTATCCGGGGGTGCTTGACCTTACGGGCGTACTGACCCGGGCGGACGGAACGCGTGTGCACCGCTACCTGCCGCTGTCCATCCCCGCAGAGTCGCGGCACTACGTGCGCGATGCGGTGGTGGCTGGCAGTGCCAGCAATGTGCAGTTCAGGGTCAAGGGCGATTTGCACGATCTTCCGTTCAACGATCCGAAGCAGGGTGAATTCCGCATCGCTGCCCGCGTCAAGGATGTCATCTACGCCTATGTGCCGCCGCAGCTGCAACCGGCCAACACCTTGCCCTGGCCGGCGCTGACAGAGCTCACGGGCGAGCTGGTCTTCGAGCGCTCTTCCATGCAGGTGCGCGGCGCGAGTGGCAGTTTTGCCGGACGTCCGGGGCTGCGGCTGTCACGGGTGGAGGCAAAGATCCCGGATCTGGCACACACCGTTGTCAGTGTCAGCGCCGATGCGCGGGGGCCGCTTGCCGAGTTGCTGGCCCTGATGACTTCATCGCCGCTGGGCGGCATGACAGGCAATGCGCTGGACCGGGCCACGGGCACGGGCAATGCCGACTTCCAGCTTCGACTTGCCCTGCCCATCAGCGACATCGACAAATCCAAGGTGCAGGGCAGCGTCACGCTGGCAGGCAATGAGCTGCGGATCACTCCGGACACCCCCACCCTCAGCCGGGCGCGGGGCGTCGTCCAGTTCACCGAATCCGGCTTCTCCCTCCAAGCCGTCCAGGCCCAGGCGCTGGGCGGCCCGGTGCGGCTGGAAGGGGGCATGCGCGCACTGCCTGCCAATGCCCCCGCGACGGAATCGGCCGTGCAGCTGCGTGCCCAGGGCACTGCCACGGCCGAGGGGCTGCAGCAAGCCACGCAGCTGGGCATGCTGTCGCAGCTCGCGCGCCGCGCAGCGGGCAGCACGCCTTACGCGATGACGCTCGCCTTTCGGCGGGGTGTTCCCGAGTTGCAGGTCACCACCAGCCTCCAGGGCCTTGCGCTGTCATTGCCGGCGCCCCTGGGAAAGACGGCAGACACCAGTTTGCCCCTGCGCTTTGAAAGTCAGGTCGTACGCGAGTCGCTGGTGGGGCTCACACAGTCAGGCAATGGCGCGCAGACGACGCCTCTGCACGACCAGATCACGCTGGATCTGGGGGTGGTGGGGTCGGCAACCTATGTGCGCGACGTGAGCGGGCCGCAGGCGCGGGTGTTGCGGGGGGCGATCGGCATCGGTCTGGCGGCGGGCGAGTCCGCCCCGCTGCCCGCTCAGGGCGTGGCCGCCAACATCAGCCAGGGGAAAATTGATGTGGATGCCTGGGAAGATGTGCTGGCGCAAGCCACAGCCGCCGAGCCCGCTGCGCGCCCTTCGGCGCCCGCCCCTGCAGCAGGGCCACCCGGGGTGGCACAGGACTACCTGCCCTCCACCATGGCTGTGCGTGCCCGCGAACTCACCCTGCAAGGCCGGACCCTGCACAACATTGTGGCGGGCGCCCTGCGCGAGGGCACCACATGGCGCGCCAACCTGGATGCCACCGAACTCAACGGCTATCTCGAATACCGCCAGCCGGGCAGCTTCGACCACCCCAACGGGTTGCTGTTTGCCCGGCTCTCGCGGGTGAACATGCCACAAAGTGACGTGAGCCAGGTGGAGGCGCTGCTGGACGAGCAGCCCGGGGCCTTGCCCGCCCTGGACATCATCGTGGACGACTTCGAGTTGCGCGGCCGGCGCCTGGGGCGCGTGGAAATGGAGGCCAGCAACCGCGGCGGTGATGGGGCGCAGCGCGAATGGCGTCTTTCAAAGTTCAACATACTCGCACCCGAAGCCAGCCTCACCGCGAGTGGCAACTGGGCCCTGCTCAACACAGCGGCCCCCGGCCCCCGGCCTGCACAGCGGCGCACGGTGCTCAGCTTCCGGCTGGACATCCGCGACTCGGGTGACCTGCTTGCCCGCATGGGCATGGCCAACGTGGTCCGGCGGGGCAAAGGTCGCCTGGAGGGCCAGGTGGCCTGGATTGGCGCCCCCTTCAGCCCCGACTACCGGACCATGACCGGGCAGATCAACGTCAACGTGGAGTCGGGCCAGTTCCTCAAGGCCGATCCCGGCCTTGCCAAGCTGCTGGGTGTGCTGAGCCTGCAATCACTTCCCCGGCGCCTGACGCTGGATTTTCGCGACGTGTTCAGCGAAGGCTTTGCGTTTGACTTTGTGCGGGGTGATGTGCGCATCGAGCAGGGGGTGGCCACCACCAACAACCTTCAGATGAAGGGCGTCAACGCCGCCGTGCTGATGGAGGGCAGCGCCAATATCGACCACGAAACCCAGGACTTGCGGGTGGTGGTGGTGCCCGAAATCAATGCCATGACGGCCTCGCTGGTGGCAACCGCCATCAATCCCGTCATTGGGCTGGGAAGCTTTCTGGCGCAGGTGTTTCTGCGCGGCCCGCTGATCGAGGCGGCCACCCAGGAGTTCCGCATTGATGGCACCTGGACCGACCCGCGCGTGGTGCGCGTTCCGCGCCGCGGCCGCGATGCCCCGCCGGCAACCGAAGCCCCCGTCCGCACGGACCCCGCCCTCCCGCCCAGCCCGGGCGGCACCGGAGAACCCCCATGATGAACGTTGCCGCGATCCAGATGGTGTCGTGCACCCGGCTCGAAGACAACCTGCGCGACGCCCGTGCGCTGCTGGAGCAGGCGGCCCGCGCCGGCGCCGAGCTGGCGGTGCTGCCCGAATACTTCTGCGTGATGGGCCACCAGGATACGGACAAGCTCGCACTGCGCGAGGTACCGGGCGACGGCCCGATCCAGCGCTTTCTGGCGAGCGCCGCGCGCGATCTGCAGATGTGGATCGTGGGCGGTACCCTGCCCCTTGTGGCCACCACGCCCGAGCAGGTGCGCAACACCACCCTGGTGTTCAACCCGGCCGGCGAGTGCGTGGCTCGCTACGACAAGATCCATCTTTTCCACTTCGACAATGGCCGCGAGCAGTTCCATGAAGGCCGCGTGATCGAGGCCGGCAACACACCCGTGCAGTTCGAGCTGCCGTCACGCTCCGGCCACCGCTGGAAGGTCGGTCTCTCGGTGTGCTACGACCTGCGGTTTCCCGAGCTGTACCGCGCCCACGCACGTGCCGGGGCCGACCTGTTGCTGGTGCCCAGTGCCTTCACCCACACCACGGGCCAGGCGCACTGGGAGGTGTTGCTGCGCGCACGTGCCGTGGAAAACCTGGCCTATGTGCTGGCGCCCGCCCAGGGCGGCACGCACGAGAACGGCCGGCGCACCTGGGGCCACAGCATGCTGGTGGACCCGTGGGGGCAGGTGCTTGCCCAGCAGCAGGAGGCACGCGCGGGCGTGGTCTCGGGCGCTCTCGATCCCCAGCGCCTGCGCGATGTCCGGCTGCAGCTGCCTGCGCTCTCGCACCGCCTGCTGTGAGGATCCCGCAACAACGCACCCTCTTGCGGCGCTGGCGCGGCGCATGGCGGCGCTGGTCGCTGTGGACGATGCTGGGCATTCTGGTGTTTGCCATGCTGGCCACGCTGGTCTGGCTGGCCGGGCGCTACGAGGCCAGCCAGGTGCAGTCGCGCCTGGAGCGCGATACGGCCGACGCCGTATCGGATATCCGGGTCGCACTCACCCGCAACCTGCAAAGCCTGCAGGCCCTGAACGCGGGTGAGCCCGGCGACCTGGCCTGGGAGGTGGAAGCCACCGAGCTCCTGCGCAACCGGCGCGAGCTGGTGCGTATCGAGTGGCGCGATGCCAACCTGCGCGTGCGCACCCATGCCCAGTCGCCGTATCGCCCCGTGGCCTGGGACCTGCGTCTGCGCGACGGCAGCCAGTCCGATGCGGGCATCGCCTGCGCCAACGCGCGCCGCTTGAGCAGCCCCGCCTATTCCAGCAGCTATTTCCAGCCCTACGGCGACGGGCTGGGCTCGGAGATGATGGAGCTGTGCCTGCCGCTGACCTCGGGCGGGCGCACCACCGGCTTCCTGGTGGCCACGTACTCGCTGCAGGACATGCTGCTCAACCTGGTGGCCCCCAGCCTCACACGCAACCAAGAGGCGTCGTTTACTGAAGCCGATGGCACCCGGCTTGCCGTGCTCGGCGCTGCGCGCCGGGGCTCGCGCATGTTCATGGCGCAACAGCTGCTGGATCTGTCCGGCACCACGCTCGTGCTGCGCATGGACGCCTGGCACAGCGCGCCCAGCCTGTTCCCCAATGTGCTCACGGCGCTGGTTACGGCCATGTCGATTGCACTGGTCACGGTGATGGTGGTTCTTGTGCGCGACAACCGCAGGCGGCTGAGCGCAGAGCGCGACCTGGCCGACGCGCTCGCGTTTCGCAAGGCGATGGAGGACTCCCTGGTCACGGGGTTGCGCGCCCGCGATCTGGAGGGCCGCATCACCTATGTGAACCCGGCTTTTTGCGCCATGGTGGGTTTCAGCGCCCAGGAGCTGCTGGGCCAGAGCGTGACGGCGCCCTATTGGCCCCCCGAGCGGGTGGAGGAATACCGCCAGCGCCAGGCGATCCGTTTTGCGGGCACCGTGCCGCCGCGCGAGGGCTTCGAGTCCGAGTTCATGCGCAAGGACGGCACACGCTTTCCGGTGCTGATCATCGAAGCCCCGCTGATCAATGCCCTGGGCCAGCACACGGGCTGGATGAGTGCGTTTCTCGATATCAGCGAGCAGCGCCGGGTCGAAGAGATTTCCCGGGCGTCCCAAGAACGCCTGCAGGCCACCGCACGCCTTGCCACGGTGGGCGAGATGGCCTCCCTGCTCAGCCACGAGCTGAACCAGCCCTTGGCGGCCATCTCCAGCTACGCCACCGGCTCCATCAACCTGCTGGAGGCGTCTGCCGCCGCCGGACCAGAGGACGCCCCCGCCGCCAGTGCCGGGCAGCTGAAGGACGTGCGCATGGCCATGCAGCACATTGCGCGGCAGGCGGAGCGTGCTGGCAAGGTGATCAAGAGCGTGCACGATTTCGTGCGCCGCCGCGACCAGGCGCGCGAGGCCGTCCAGGCGCAGCAGCTGCTCGACGCCATCCTTCCGCTGGTCAGCCTGCAGGCCCGCAAGCTTGGCGTGCGCGTGCACACCTCGGTAGAAGCCCACCTGCCGCCGGTGCTGTGCGATCGCACCATGGTGGAACAAGTGCTGCTGAATCTTGCGCGCAATGCCATGCAGGCGATGGACGACCCGTCCCTGCCCCGGCGCGTGCTGGATCTTCGCGTGCGCCGCGCCGCATCCAACCAGCACAGCGGCTGGGTCGAGTTTGCGGTCACCGATGTGGGGACGGGTATTGCCGCCGACGTGGCCGAGAAGCTCTTCACCCCGTTTTTCACCACCCGCACCGAGGGCATGGGGCTGGGTCTTTCGCTGTGCCGCACGGTGATCGAGCAGCACGGCGGGTACCTGGGCTTTGCGCCCCACGAGCCGCGTGGTACGGTATTCACCTTTACCTTGCCCGCAGCAACCCCGTAATTCTTGGGGCAAGCCCGCACGGCGGGGTCACCCTGCGGTGCGCCGGTTTCATCGGCACCAGGGCGTCGAAAAACAGGGATAACTGAGCTGAACTATGGAGCCCATCACCAACGCCACCGTGTACATCGTCGACGACGACGCCAGCGTGCGCGAAGCCTTGGCCTGGCTGTTGCGCTCGCGCAGGCTCCTGAGCGAATCGTTTGAAAGCGCGGAAGCCTTCGAAGCCGCGCTCAACAGCCGCACGTCCCAGCGCCAGCCCAGCTGCCTGCTGCTGGACGTGCGCATGCCGGGCATGAGCGGGCTGGCGTTGTTCGACCGGCTGGCCGTGCGTGGCGACCTGGCTGCCATGCCGGTCATCTTTCTGACCGGGCACGCCGATGTGCCGACTGCGGTGGACACAGTCAAGCGCGGCGCATTCGATTTTTGCGAAAAGCCATTTTCCGACAACGCGCTGGTCGACCGCGTGGAGCAGGCGCTGACGCAATCGGCCCAGCACCTTGCGCAACTGCGCGAGCGCAGTGATCTGGAGGTGCGGCTGGCAGAGCTCACCGACCGCGAGCGTGACGTGATGGATCTGGTGGTGGCAGGCCTTCCCAACAAGCTCATTGCCGACCAGCTGGTCATCAGTGTGCGCACGGTGGAGGTTCACCGGTCACGGGTGTTTGACAAGATGCAGGTCAAATCGGCCGTAGAACTGGCGAACCTGTTGCGCGCAGGCCCGTAGGCGCGCCCACCGTGCGGGCGGCGCTCCGGCTGAGGCTGCTTAACGTGGACGCTCGCCCACAAAAATCTCTACCCGGCGGTTGCGCGAGCGGCCATCGTTGGTGTCGTTGCTGGCGATGGGGTAACGCTCACCCATGCCGTCGATGGCAATGCGTCGGCCATCCACGCCCCGGGCCACCAGGTAGCTGCGCGTGCTGGCAGCACGGTCCACCGAGAGCGGGTTGTTGATGGCGTCACTGCCGGTGTTGTCGGTGTGCCCCACGATGCGCACGTCGGTGCTGGGGTTGTTGCGCAACCCCATGGCGAACTGGTCGAGCACGGGGGCGAAGTTGGGCTGGATGTCCGAGCGGCCCACGGCAAACGAGATGTCGCTCGGGATGTTGAGCATGAGCTGATTGTCGGCCGTCTGCGTCACGCCGACACCGGTGCCGCGTGTGGCCTGCTCCATTTCGCGCTTCTGGCGTTCCATGTTCTGCGACCAGATGTAGGTGCCCAGGGCGCCCACACCCGCACCCACCACCGCGCCCGTGCCGGCATTCCCGCCTGTGGCCGAGCCGATGACGGCACCCGCCAGGGCGCCCACGCCGGCGCCTGTGGCCGTGCGGCGCTGGGTGTCGTCCATGCTGGCGCAGCCGGTAACAAGAAGAAGGGCGGCAGTGCTGCCGAGAAGAATGGTTTTGCGCATGGTGTGCTCCTTGGATAGATTCAGGTCAGCCGCGCACTGCGGGCCTTGCCCGAGCCCCGGCTCACCGCCATCATGTTGCCGGGCAGAGCATGCCGCCATCGGTCCATTTGCACACCGGGTGTAGGACGGGGCGCTGTTTAATCGTTGTTCGGGGCCGGTGGGGGGGCTTTTGTCACTGGCACCGGGGGTGCCGAAGGAGGGGGCGCCGGCGCCTGCGGCGGCGGCAGTTCACCCCCCTTGCGGCCCGAAAACATGGTCCACCACACGATGGCCACCAGCAGCACCAGCGCAAGCAGCGCTTCAAGCAAAATCAGACCCATGAAATTGACACTCCTGCGCGCTGTGGGAACGGCGCTGATTGTAGGAACGCTGGCTGCCTGCTCCACGCCCCCGGCCCCAATTCCCTCCCGCCCCGGGGCCATCCCCGCGCCGCCACCCCCCGCCTCGGTGGTGCTGCCCGGCGACACCGGCCCGCTGCCCCCCCCGATGGCGCAGCCCAAGAGCCGCTGGATGCCCGTGCGCTGGGCCGAGCTGCCGGGCTTTGCCGACGATGCGCTGCACGAGGCATGGAACGCCTGGATCAAGAGTTGCGAACGCCCCCAGCCGCCCTTCACTGCGCTGTGCAGCGAGGTGCGCCAGCTCAGCATTGCCACCACCGACGAACAGCGCGCCTGGCTCATTGCGCGGCTGCAGCCGTATCGGGTGGAGGCGGCCGATGGCAACGCCGAAGGGCTGCTCACGGCGTACTACGAGCCGATGATGGAAGCCAGCCGCCTGCCCGGCAACGGCTTCACGGTGCCCATCTACCGCGTGCCGGCCAGCCTGGGCGCGCGCAAGCCCTGGTATACCCGCCAGCAGATCGAGACCCTGCCCGAGGCGCAGGCCGCGCTGGCGGGCCGCGCCATTGCGTGGCTGCGCGACCCGGTGGAATCGATGGTGCTGCACATCCAGGGCTCGGGCCGCCTGCGTGTTACCGAGGCCGATGGTTCGGTGTCGGTGGTGCGCGTGGCTTATGCCGCCACCAACGACCAGCCTTATGGGAGCATCGGCCGGTGGCTGCTGGACCAGGGCTACACCCGCGACGCCACCTGGCCCGGCATCCGCGCCTGGCTGGCGGCCAACCCCCAGCGCACCAACGAACTGATGTGGACCAACCCGCGCTACGTGTTCTTCAAGGAGGAACCCCTGGTGGGCATGGACGCCGGCTTTGGCCCCCGAGGGGCGCAGGGCGTGCCGCTCACCCCCGGGCGCTCGATCGCGGTGGACCGGCAGAGCATTCCTTACGGCACGCCCGTGTGGCTGGCTTCCAGCGGGCCGCAGGTGCAGCTCAACCGCCTGGTGCTGGCGCAGGACACGGGCAGTGCCATCGTGGGCGCGGTGCGGGCGGACTTCTTCACCGGCTGGGGCCCCGAGGCGGGCGACATTGCCGGGCGGCTCAAGCAGAACCTGCGGCTGTGGGCACTGTGGCCAAAATAATGGTCAAAACAGCCTCTGGCGCTTATCCAATAAGCGCCAATAGCTATTGAAACAGGAGCACTCATGCGCGTGACCGAGCCCCAGCTGCGCACCGTGCTGCTCGCGCAGGCCATCGAGCACGCAGACGCGGGGCACACGCTGGTCAGCGCGGTGGAGCTGCAGGAGGCCACGCGCCATGCCGTGGCCGCCGCCCGGGCGCGCAGTGTGCCGCGCGTGGGGGTGGCCGAGGTGATGCTCGATCGCGCCACCACCATCGCCCAGCACGCCAGCGGCCGCGACAGCACCGTTGCCGCACTGAACCCACAGCCCGGCCATGGCGAACGTGGCGGGCTCGCACCCTGGGTGGCGCGCGGCCTGCCGCTGGCGGCGCTGCTGCTGGGCCTGGCGATAGACCGCATCAGCAACGCGCACCGGGTGGACCTGCTCTCGCCGCCGCTGCTCACCGTGCTGGCCTGGAACGTTGCCGCCTACCTGCTGATTGCCTGGCGCGCAGGGCGCAGATCGGTTTCTTCGCCGCCCGGTGCGTGGCTTCAACAGGCGCTGCGCCCGCTCGGCCACCCCTTGGGGGACTTCTTCGGCCAGGCCGGACGGGGGCGCGGGCTCTCGGCGCGCATCGCGGCCGACTTCCACCGGCGCTGGTGGGCCCATGCGGGCGACCTGCTGCAGCAGCGCACAGCGTGCGTGCTGCACCTGTGCGCCGCCGCCTGGGGCGCAGGCATTGCGCTGTCGCTGCTGCTGCGCGGGCTGGTGGTGCGCTACCAGTTCGGCTGGGAGAGCACCTTTCTCGACGCAGCCCAGGTGCACGCCATTGTCTCGGTGCTGTTTGCACCGCTGACCCTGCTGACGGGTCTGACGCCCTTCACGCTGCAGGAGATCGCCGCCACGCAAAACTTTGCGGGGGAAAGCGGCATGGGTGGCAGCCGCTGGGTGGGGATGTACGTGGGCCTGCTGCTGCTGGCCGTGGTGCTGCCGCGCCTGGCGCTGGCGGCCTGGGCGCGCTGGCGTGAACACCGGTGGCAGGGCCACATCGACCCGCAGGGCCCCGCCTTCGATGCGCTGCGCGCCAGCCTGCCGGGCGACCTGGTGATCGGCCTGCACGGCCCGCAGGGCGAAGTGCAGGTGCTGCTGGGCGCTGGCCTGCAAACCCCGCAGGGCGACCGGCTGGGGTTTGCCGAAGACCCGGCGCAGCCGGTGGATGCCGTGCTGGCCTGGGCCGCCAGCCCACCACCCCCCGCCTGGCAGGCTGCCCCCCGCCTGGCACTGCGGTGGGACGACTTTGGCGCCAGCTGGGTGCTGGAGCCCGCCCTGTTCGACAGTCTGGACGCGGCCCTGCCCGCCCACCACCACGCCCTGGCCCGCCTGCGGGCCGCCTGGGTCGAGCGCAACGAGCAGCGTTTTGGCCAGGCCCTGCAGGCACTGGCGCAGCACCTGCAGGCTTGTGCCGCCCTGCACAGCCTGGCGCCGGAAGCTGCCGCCGCGCAGTACGCACAGCGCGTGCAAACGCTGGAAGCCACGCTGCGCACCCTGCATGGCGCGCCTGCAGCACCCCTGCAGCGCCTGGCGCCCCCGGCCGACCCGGCACAGCGCCTGCCGCTGGTGCGCCGCGCGGACAGCACGGCCCTGGCCGTGGGCACATCCGCCGGGGCCGCCGCAGGGGCTGCGGCCGGCGCCAAGGCCGGTGCCCTGATCGACGTGGGCACGGGCGGCCTCACCCTGGGCGCAGGCACCGCCCTGGGCGCGCTGCTGGGCGGTACCACGGCGTGGGTGGTGCGCGCGCTGCAAAAGAAAGACGAAGGGCGGCAGGACCTGCTGCACCATGCCGCCGAGGTGGCGTGTACGCACTACCTCGTCATCGCTCACCAGCAGCGCGTGCCGCCCGATGAAGCCATGCAGCTGGCATCGCGCTGGGCCGCCGAGGTGACGGGCACCGTGGCTGCACACGGGGCTGCCCTGGCCAGCGCGCTGAAAAACGGCGCGCCGGGCGATGAGGCCGTGCAGACGCTGCTGCGCACCATGCTGATGGGCATCCTGCAGCGCAGCTTTGCGGACCGGGCCGCAGCGCACCGCCCGACGTCGGCGTAAAAAATAAGATGAAACAGGCCGCCAGCGACTGATGGTATTGCGCCGACAGCTATTGAATTAATAGCAAATGCTGCCCTCAGGGGCACGGCGCCCTGACCGCTTCGGTCTCTACCCGTGGCGCCGACGCCGCGGCAGCGAAGGCCATGGACGGGGGCACCGTCACGGTGCGCAGCTGGTCGCCGTCGATGCGGTATTCGTATTCACGCGTCGAGCCCACCATCTCCGTTTTGAACGTGCTGGCCGCCATGGTTGCCGCGTACACCTGGGGGCGCGCAATGCGGTAGCGGTAGGTGGTGGTTGCCGTGCCACTGGTGGTCTTGCAGATCGATTCGAACTGGTCTTCCTGAAACCGCAGCGTGCAGCGGCCCGAGGTGTCCTCGGCTTTTTCGCCCTCCGGCGTGGTCAACACAATTTTGGCGGCGCGCCAGCAGCCGAGCAGGGCGGGGTCGGCGGTTGCAGCGTGGATGGCAGGGGCCCCAAGGGCCAGTGTCCAGAGGACAGAACGCAAATAGCTCGGCATGCGAAAGAAGCGGCCCCGCCAGGGGCGCGCGGTCAGGCTGGGAAGGCCGCCATGGTAGGCGAAGCCGGGGAAGGCCCCGCGCACGCAGGCGCCTACTCCACCGCCCACCGCGTCACCCGCGGCGGCGCATCGCCTACGTGGAAGGCCAGCTTGCGGTCGCGCAGCGCCACGTCGGAGGCGGTCACGCGGTCAAAGCGGCGCAGGTGTTCGGTCCACGACTCGTCCTCGATGCGCTCCACATAGCGCGCGGGCTGGCTGATGTCGTGCAGCAGCTGCCAGCCCAGGGCACCCTGGCGCAGGCGGCTGCGGCGGCTTTCCTGCATCACGGCGCGAAATTCGTCGGCGCGGGCGGGGTCGATGAAGTACTCGATGGTGACCACCAGGTGGCCCGCGCCCGGTGGCACCTCGGCCACGGGCGCCTTGAAGGCGCGCGAAGGGCTCAGGTCTTCTTCCATGCTGCGGTCGGCCACCAGGCGCTGCACCAGCGCCATCGCCACCACGCCCGTGGCGGCAGCGATGCCCACGCTCAGGTGCACATCGCTGACCGTGGCCACCTGGCCCCACACGGCGGCGCCCAGGGCGGTGGAGCCCATGATGGCCATCTGGTAGATCGACATGCCGCGCGCCCGCACCCAGTTGGGCAGCGCGAGCTGGGCCGACACCGAGAGCGAGTTGGCCGTGGTGATCCACGCCATGCCCGCCACGAACATCGCGGGCACCGCCACGACCACGTTGGGCGCCACGGCCATCGCCGCGGTGGCCAGTGCCTGCAGCATGGTGCCGCGCATCACCAGCGCATCGCGCGCCATGGCCTGGCGCAGGCGCGGCAGGAACATGGCGGCCGTGATGGCGCCCGCCCCCATGCTGGCCAGCAGCAGCGTGAAGGTGCCGGCATCGCCGCCGTCCAGGCCCTTGGCCAGCAGCGGCAGCAGCGCCAGCAGCGCGGTGGCATGCAGAAAGAAGATGGAGATGCGCCACAGCACCGCCCGCATGGGCGGCGACTGGCGCACAAACTGCAGGCCCACGCGCATGGCGCTGGTCAGGCGCTCGCGGCCCAGCGGGCTGGGCGTGTGCACGCGCTTCCAGCGCATGATGGTGAAGGCGGAAATGACGGACAGCACCGCGTTGAGCACAAACACCCAGGCACTGCCCGCGCTGGCGATGATGGCGCCCGCCAGCAAGGGGCCGATGATGCGCGAGGCGTTCATGGCAACGCCGTTGAGCGCCAGCGCGGCGGGCAGCTGCGGGCGGCTCACCAGCTCCGGGACGATGGCCGCAAACACCGGCCAGCGCATGGCCAGGCCAATGCCGTTGGCAAAGGTGAGCGCCAGCAGCAGCGGGGCCGTCATGCCGCCCGACACGATGGCAATCGACAGCACCACCGCCACGGCCGCCACCCAGAACTGCGTGGCGATGAAGTAGCGCCGCCGGTCCAGGATGTCGGCCAGCGCCCCGCTGGGCAGGCCGAGCAGGAACACCGGCAGCGTGGACGCCGACTGCACCAGCGCCACCAGGATGGGCGAGGTGGTCAGCGTGGTCATGAGCCAGGCGGCCGCCACGTCGTTCATCCACATGCAGGTGTTGGCCGCCACCCAGGTGAGCCACAGCATGCGGAACACGGGGACGGACAGGGGGGCGAGCGGCGAGAGCGAGGCGGAAGCGGGGGTGGTGGCGGTGGCTGCGGGCGCGCCTTCTTCCAGCTGTGCGCTCACCGTGGCGTCGTTGCCCTGGGAGGGGGCGGCGCGGTCTGCGGCCGGGTCCTGCGCCGGGTGGTCAGGCGAAGGCGGAGGTGCAACGCTGCGCGTGCTTTCGTGGGACGGCAATGGGGGCATGTCCGCCGATTGTGCGACGGCTTGCCGTGCAGCGCAGCCGCGCCGGGGGCGACCCGGACCGGGTCATGGGCATGGTTTGCCCATCGAGAAACATGGTCAAAACAGGTTCTGGCGCTTATTCAGAAAGCGCCAACAGCTACAAAATAAATAGCAATCAGGATCGTGGTCTGGCCAGGTGCGTGAGGGGCAAGGCGCTGCTGGCCTTGACCTCGCCCAGCGAGAAACTGGTGTGCATGTCTTTCACGTTCGGCAGGTTCAGCAGCACATCGCGTGCGAACTGGGAGAAGCTGTCCAGATCGCGCGCCACCACCTGCAGCTCGAAGGTACCGGTGCCGCTGATGTAGTGGCACGACACCACCTCCGGGATCTGGCGGATGGCTTCTTCCATCTTGCGCGTGAGGTTGCCGGTGCTGCGGTCGGCATCCAGCCGCACAAAGGCCAGCACCCCCAGGCCAATCTTGTGCCGGTCGATCTCGGCGCGGTAGCCCTTGATGAAACCCTGCTCCTCCAGCGCCCGCACACGGCGCCAGCAGGGCGCGGCCGAGAGGCCCACACGCTGGGCCAGCTCGGCATTCGTCAGACGCGCGTCAGCCTGCAGCTCGTTGAGGATGGCGATGTCGAATTTGTCGAGAGTGTTCACAAAATGGCTGCCAGAAGAAAGATCCTTTCTCAGAATAGCCTAAACACGGCACAGAACGCAAAGACATATCAGCGACGCAGACATACACTTCTCTGCACACTAGTGCGGCAGCCCTAAACGGGCCGTGTTGCGCTGCCCAGGTGCGCCCACAAGGCGCACATCCCCCAAAAAAAGCCATTGGAGACATAGCCATGAACGCCCCATTGCCGGAACACATTCGCAAGGCCCTCGAGACCGTCACGCTCGACGACAAATACGCGCTGGACCACGGCCGGGCGTTCATGAGCGGGGTGCAGGCCCTGGTCCGCCTGCCCATGCTGCAGCGCCAGCGCGATGCCATGGTGGGCCTGAACACCGCCGGCTTCATCAGCGGCTACCGGGGCTCTCCGCTGGGCACGTATGACCAGGCGCTGTGGGCCGCCAAGAAGCACCTGGCCGCCAACAACATCGTCTTCCAGCCCGGCGTGAACGAGGAACTGGGCGCCACGGCCGTGTGGGGCACGCAGCAGCTGGACCTGTACCCGCAAAGCAAGAAGTTCGACGGCGTCTTTGGCATCTGGTATGGCAAGGGCCCGGGCGTGGACCGCTGCTCGGACGTGTTCAAGCACGCCAACATGGCGGGCACCGCCAAGCACGGTGGCGTGATTGCCATTGCGGGTGACGACCACATCAGCAAATCGTCCACCGCCGCGCACCAGAGCGATCACATCTTCAAGGCCTGCGGGCTGCCGGTGTTCTTCCCGAGCAGCGTGCAGGAGATTCTGGACATGGGCCTGCACGCGTTTGCCATGAGCCGCTTCTCGGGCGTGTGGTCGGGCATGAAGACCATCCAGGAGGTGGTGGAGTCCTCCAGCAGCATCAACATCGACCCCGACCGCGTGAAGATTGTGATGCCCGAAGACTTCGCGATGCCGCCGGGCGGCCTGCACATCCGCTGGCCCGATGCGCCGCTGGAGCAGGAAGCGCGCCTCATGGACTACAAGTGGTACGCGGCCCTGGCGTACATCCGCGCCAACAAGCTCAACTACAACGTCATCGAAGGCCAAAACGACCGCTTCGGCATCATTGCCAGCGGCAAGGCCTACAACGACACACGCCAGGCGCTGGTGGACCTGGGCCTGGACGACGACACCTGCCGCCAGCTGGGCATCCGCGTGCACAAGGTCAACGTGGTGTGGCCGCTCGAAGCCACCATCACGCGCGACTTCGCGCAAGGGCTGCAAGAGATCCTGGTGGTGGAGGAAAAGCGTCAGGTCATCGAATACCAGCTGAAAGAAGAGCTGTACAACTGGCGCGCCGACGTGCGCCCCAATGTGCTGGGCAAGTTCGACGAGCCCGAAGGCGATGCCACCGGCGGCGAATGGTCGATGCCCAACCCCAGTCAGAACTGGCTGCTGCGTGCCAAGGCCGACCTGACGCCCGCCATCATCGCCAAGGCGATTGCCAAGCGCCTGAAGAAGCTGGGCGTATCGAGCGACATCATCGCGCGCATGGATTCGCGCATTGCCGTCATCGAAGCCAGCGAACGCGCCATGACGGAGCTGAAGGTGGACACCGGCGAGCGTGCCCCGTGGTTCTGCAGCGGCTGCCCGCACAACACCAGCACCCGCGTGCCCGAGGGTTCGCGCGCCGTGGCTGGCATTGGCTGCCACTACATGGCCAACTGGATGCCCGACCGCAACACCAGCACCTTCACGCAAATGGGCGGCGAGGGCGTGACCTGGGTGGGCCAGGCGCCGTTCACCACCGACGCGCACGTGTTCGCCAACCTGGGCGACGGCACGTACTTTCACAGTGGGCTCCTGGCCATTCGCCAAAGCATCGCTGCAGGCACCAACATCACCTACAAGGTGCTTTACAACGACGCGGTGGCCATGACCGGCGGCCAACAGGTCGGCGAGCGTCCCGAAGGCCACTCGGTGCTGCAGATCATGAACAGCCTCAAGGCCGAGGGCGTGGTCAAGCTGATCATCGTGACCGACGAGCCGCACAAGTACGACGGCGTGGCGCTGGCCGAGGGCGTGACGGTGCACCACCGCGACGAGCTCGACACGCTGCAGCGCCAGTTCCGCGAGATCAAGGGCTGCACGGTCATCATTTACGACCAGACCTGCGCCACCGAAAAGCGCCGCCGCCGCAAGCGTGGCACGCTGGCCACGCCCGACAAGACCGTGGTCATCAACGAGCTGGTGTGCGAGGGCTGTGGCGACTGCTCGACCAAGTCCAACTGCCTCTCCGTCGAGCCCGTGGAGACCGAATTCGGCCGCAAGCGCCGCATCAACCAGAGCACCTGCAACAAGGACTACTCGTGCGTGAACGGCTTCTGCCCGAGCTTCGTGACGGTGGAGGGCGGCAAGCTCAAGAAGCCCAAAAAGGAAAAGAAGGGCGACCTGTCGGCGCTGCCCTCCATTCCTGAACCCGTGCTGCCCGTGGCCGAAAGCGCCTGGGGCATCGTGGTGGGTGGCGTGGGCGGCACGGGCGTGATCACCATCGGCTCGCTGCTGGGCATGGCGGCGCACCTGGATGGCAAGGGCGTCATCACGCAGGACGCCGGTGGCCTGGCGCAAAAGGGCGGCGCCACCTGGAGCCACATCCAGATCGCCAACCGCCCCGAAGCCATCTACACCACCAAGGTCGATACCGCCAAGGCGGACCTGGTGATCGGGTGTGATTCCATCGTGGCGGCGCACAAGTACACGCTGGCTGTGATGCAGCCGGGCCGCACCTTTGTGGCGCTGAACACCCACAGCACGCCCACCGCGGCGTTCGTGACCAACCCGGACTGGCAGTTCCCCGGCGCCAATTGCGACACCGCCATTGCCGCTGCCGTGGGTGCGGGTGGGGTGGGCAGCTTTGACGCCGAGCAGGTGGCCACGCAGCTGCTGGGCGACAGCATCTACACCAACCCGCTGATGCTGGGCTACGCCTGGCAAAAGGGCCGCGTGCCGCTCACGCTCCCATCGCTGATGCGCGCCATGGAATTGAACGGCGTGCAGGTGGACAACAACAAGGCCGCCTTCGAATGGGGCCGCCGCTGCGCGCATGATCTGGCGTCGGTGCAGGCGCTGTTTGCTGCGGCGCAGGTGATCCAGTTCGTGAAGAAGCCGTCGCTGTCGGAGATGGTCGCCAAGCGCGTGGAGTTTTTGACCGGCTACCAGAACGCCGCCTACGCCGCCGACTACCAGGCCTTTGTCGAGAAGGTGAAGGCGGCAGAAGCCAAGTTGGGCACCAGCACAAAGTTGTCCGAGGCCGTGGCCCGCTACCTGTTCAAGCTCATGGCCTACAAGGACGAGTACGAAGTGGCGCGACTGCACATCGACCAGGCCTTCACGGACAAGATCGCGAACATGTTCGAAGGCGACTACAAGCTGGTGCACCACCTGGCGCCGCCCCTGACGGCCAGGAAGAACGACAAGGGCGAGCTGGTCAAGCAGCCGTTTGGCCCGTGGATGCGCAGCGCCTTCGGCCTGCTGGCGAAGATGAAAGGCCTGCGCGGCACGGCGCTCGATGTGTTCGGCAAGACCGAGGAGCGCCGCATGGAGCGCGCGCTGATCGTGGAATACCGCGCCTGCATCGATGAGCTGCTGGCCCGCCTGAATGCCGACAACCTGGCGCTTGCGGCAGAGATTGCCCGCATCCCCGAAGAAATCCGGGGCTATGGCCACGTGAAGGAGCGCCACCTGAAAGCGGCACGCCCCAAGTGGGACGGCCTGATGGCCCAGTGGCGCAGCGGCGCCACCGCAACGCGCAAGGTGGCCTGAGACACGGCGGGCGCTTGCCCGCTGTTTCAGCGTCATTCGCTATCAAAAATGTAGCTATTGGCGCTTGATGGATAAGCGCCAGAGCCGTTTTTGATGCATATTTTTGAAGGTTCGGTTGCTGCAGGGCGCCTGGCGCGTGAGGGCCTGGTTCAGCGTTGCGCTAACACCCGGCGCGTGCTTGGGTCTTCCCTTGGAGGCAAAGGGCGGGGGGCCGCATACAATGCCCTGTTCCGCCCCGCACACGGCGCCCGTGCGCGCCCGGGGTGGGTGCCGTGAATTTTGAACATCCGTTTGTGGAGTCCCGTCCGTGTTTATTTCTTCCGCTTTTGCCCAAACCGCACCCGCTGCCGCCGCCGAAGGCGGCAACATGATGTCCACACTCACGGGCATGCTGCCCCTGGTGTTGATGTTTGTGGTGCTGTACTTCGTCATGATCCGCCCCCAGATGAAGCGCCAGAAGGAACACCGCGCCATGATCGAAGCCATCGCCAAGGGCGATGAAGTGGCCACTGCAGGCGGCATCGTTGGCAAGGTCACGCGCCTGTCCGAAGGTTTCCTGCACATCGAGATCGCCAGCGGCGTGGAAGTGCAGCTGCAGCGCAGCGCCGTGGTGCAGGTGCTGCCCAAGGGCTCGGTCAAATAAGCAAGAGTCAGCCCCTGGGGCTAGTTGAGTGAACCCAATGGGGCGGCCGGCTTGCGAGCACGCCGCCCTTTGAAGCTTTCCGAGAGGTAAGAGCGCGATCATGAACCGATATCCGGTCTGGAAATACGCGATCCTGGTGATCGTGCTGCTGGTGGGGATCCTGTACACCTTGCCCAACTTCTTTGGCGAGGCGCCTGCGGTGCAGGTTTCGTCTGCCAAGGCCACCGTCAAGGTGGATGCCGCAGTGCAGCAGCGGGTGGAGGATGCGCTCAAGGCCGCGGGCGTCAACGCCGACTTTGTCGCGCTGGAAGGCGGCTCGGTGCGTGCGCGTTTTGATACGCCCGACACCCAGCTCAAGGCCAAGGACGCCATCCAGAAGGCCCTGGTGCCGGATGAGAGCGATCCCTCGTACGTGGTGGCGCTGAACCTGATCTCGCGCTCGCCCCTGTGGCTCAAAGCCCTGCACGCCAACCCGATGTACCTGGGGCTGGACCTGCGCGGCGGCGTGCACTTCATGCTGCAGGTGGACATGCAGGCCGCCCTGACCAAAAAGGCGGAGTCTTATGCCGGCGACCTGCGCACGGCGCTGCGCGACAAGAACATCCGCCATGGCGGCATCAGCCGTGACGGCCAGGCGGTGGACATCCGGGTGCGTGACGAAGCCATGCTGACGGCGGTGCGCAACCTCATCACCGACCAGTTTGCCGACCTGCAGACCACCAGCAGCCCCGAGGGCACCGAGTTCAAACTGCGCGCCACGATCAAGCCCGAGGCGACCCGCCAGGTGCAGGACCAGGCGCTCAAGCAGAACATGGTGACGCTGCACAACCGCATCAACGAACTGGGCGTGGCCGAGCCCGTGATCCAGCAGCAGGGCCTGGACCGCATCGTGGTCCAGCTGCCCGGCGTGCAGGACACCGCCCAGGCCAAGCGCATTCTGGGCCGCACCGCCACACTGGAAGTGCGCCTGGTGGACGAGGGCACCGAAGCCCGCGCCGCCGAGACGGGCCGTGGCCCGGTCCCGTTTGGCTCCGAGCGCTATCTGGAGCGTACCGGCCAGGCAGTCATCGTGAAGAAGCAGGTCATCCTGACCGGCGAGAACCTGACCGATGCGCAGCCAGGCTTTGACGGCCAGACGCAGGAACCCACCGTGAACCTCACGCTGGATGCCAAGGGCTCGCGCATCTTCCGCGACATCACGCGCGAGAACGTCGGCAAGCGCATGGCGATCATCCTGTTCGAAAAGGGCAAGGGCGAGGTGGTGACGGCGCCGGTGATCCGTACGGAAATCGCCGGAGGCCGCGTGCAGATCTCCGGCAGCATGACCACTGCAGAAGCCAACGACACTGCCTTGCTGCTGCGCGCCGGCTCGCTGGCCGCGCCGATGGAAATCATCGAGGAATTCACGATTGGCCCCAGCCTGGGTGCGGACAACATCGAGCGTGGCATCGACAGCGTTGTCTGGGGCATGGTGGCCATCGCGGCATTCATGTGCATCTACTATGCGCTTTTCGGCGTTTTCTCTACGGTGGCTTTGGCGGTCAACGTACTGTTGCTCATCTCCGTGCTGTCCATGCTTCAGGCCACGCTCACGCTGCCGGGCATTGCCGCCATGGCGCTGGCGTTGGGGGTTGCCATCGACTCGAACGTGCTGATCAACGAGCGCATTCGTGAAGAACTGCGCGCAGGCGTGTCGCCACAGGCGGCCATCCACACAGGCTATGAGCGCGCCTGGTCCACCATTCTGGATTCCAACGTCACGACGCTGATTGCCGGCCTGGCGCTGCTGGCCTTCGGCTCGGGCCCGGTGCGCGGTTTTGCCGTGGTGCACTGCATCGGCATTCTGACCAGCATGTTCTCTGCTGTGTTTTTCTCACGCGGGCTGGTGAACCTCTGGTACGGTCGCCAGAAGAAGCTCAAGACGGTGTCCATCGGTACCGTGTGGAGGCCTGAGGCCGATGCCACGGCCTTGACCTCAAAGAACCCCTAAACAAGGAACAAGAACATGGAGTTCTTTCGCATCAAAAAAGACATTCCGTTCATGAAGTACGCGTTGGTGCTCAACGCGATCTCCTTCATCACCTTTGCGCTGGCGGTCTTTTTCCTGATCACCCGGGGTCTTCACCTTTCCGTGGAGTTCACCGGCGGTACCGTGATGGAAGTGGCATACACCCAGACGGCCGATATCGGCAAGGTGCGTGAAACGGTGTCCGGGCTGGGTTACTCGGATGTCATCGTGCAAAACTTCGGCACGTCGCGGGACGTGATGATCCGCCTGCCCGTGCAAAAGGGTGTTACGTCGGCACAGCAGAGCGAACTGGTGCTGGAAGCCCTCCGGGCCGCGGATCCGGAAGTCACCCTGCGGCGCACCGAGTTCGTCGGCCCCCAGGTGGGCGAGGAACTGGTGCATGGCGGGCTGATGGCCCTGGGCATGGTGGTGCTGGGAATCGTGATCTACCTGGCCATGCGTTTTGAGTGGAAGTTCGGCGTTGCGGCGGTGATTGCCAACCTGCACGACGTGGTGATCATCCTGGGGTTTTTTGCCTTCTTCCAGTGGGAGTTCTCCCTGGCCGTGCTGGCGGGTGTGCTGGCGGTGCTGGGGTACTCGGTGAACGAATCGGTGGTGATCTTCGACCGGATCCGCGAGGCGTTCAGGAAGTACCGCAAGATGAACACTGCGGAGGTGATCGACCACGCCATCACCAGTACGATGAGCCGCACCATCATCACCCATGCCTCCACCGAGGCCATGGTGCTGTCGATGTTCTTCTTCGGTGGCCCCAGCCTCCACTACTTTGCGCTGGCGCTGACCATCGGCATCCTCTTCGGCATCTATTCGTCGGTGTTTGTGGCGGCCGCCATTGCCATGTGGCTGGGCGTCAAGCGCGAGGACCTTGTCAAGCCTGCCCGAAAAGATGGGGATCCGAACGATCCCCATGCCGGGGCCACCGTCTGAACCGCTAATATCGGGACATGCAGCCCACGCCCCCTTCTGTACCGCAGCGCCGCCTGGCCCGCCAGGCGCGCCAGCGGTTTGTAGAGGGCATATGCGCCGGGCTGCCGGACCTTGACAAGACCGTCCAGGATTTCCTGACGACGCTCATGACCCAGACGGGCACGGCCCGTGAAATGCAGTCGCGCCGCGACGCCTGGATGCTTTACCAGCAGCACCATGCCGCCTGGACCGAGCGCACCGGCAAAGCCTGGCGCGAGGCCCTGGCACCCCACATCAGCACCACGCGCGGTGCATTGGCAACCGGCGGTGCGGGCGCCCAGTTCGAGTTGCTGAGCGACGATGTGGTGGAAAACAAGATCCTTGCCTCCCGCATGGCCCTGACGGTGAGCGAACAGGTCAGCCCACAGTTCGACACGCTGCGCCAGCGCACGCAATCGCTGGAAGGGCAGGAGCTGGACAGCACCGACATCCTGCGTCCCGAAGCGGTATGCCTGTTCCTGGTGGAGCAGTGGGTGGAGGCGGGCTTGCCGCGCACCGATCTGCAGACCGTGGTGGACCCGCTGCAGCGGGAACTGGCCAACCTCCTCCAGAAGCAGTACCAGGCCGTCAACGTGTTTTATGTGGAGCAGGGCGTAACGCCCCAGGCGGACCTGAAATCGCGCGTACGGCGCACGGCCGGAGGGGCAGTCACCGGCAGTGGTGCCGGCAGCGAATCTGGCGCGGGCGGGCTGGCTTCCCAGGCCCTCGCCCAGACCCGCGAGGCCATGGCGGCCGCACGCGGGGGTATGCCGCCGCAGGGTGGTGGACGCCCCATGTACCCGAACCCGCCGCGGGTGCCGCCACCGGGCTACCCGCACCATGGCATGCCCACTGCATTCGCCACGGGCATGACCCCGCTGGCGCGCGCCCGCCAGCGTGCCCATGGGGTCATGGGGCAATTGCGCAGGCTGCTGACCCAGCCTGCCACCGGGTTCGACATGGTCAATGCCCCGCCGGCTTCGGCGGCGCTGGCCCATGCCCTCACCGCGCACCGTGTGCACGCGGACACCTACTACAGCGGCGTTGCCACGTTGATGGAAGACTACAGCCCTGCGGCCGTGGTGCAGTTGGCAGGCGTCGTGCGCGAACGCTCGACCGAACTCAAGAAAAAGGCCGCCACCGCCGGGGAAAAAGCCATCATCGAAGTGGTGGCGCTGATGTTCCAGAGCATCCTGGCGGAAGACCGCATCCCGCCCGCAGTGCGCGTGTGGTTTGCGCGGCTGCAGGTGCCGGTTCTGCGCGTGGCACTGGCAGAACCGGAGTTCTTCAGCAACCTCAACCACCCCGCGCGTCAGCTGATCGACCGCATGGGCGCATGTGTCATGGGTTTTGACGCCACCAGCATCAATGGCAGCGCGCTGGAAGCCGAAATCCGCCGTGTGGTGCAGGTGATCGAGCAGTATCCCGAAACCGGTCGCCGGGTGTTCCAGCTGGTGTATGACGAGTTCGAGAAATTCCTCGCCAAGTTCCTCACCGAGAAACAGGCCACGTCGCGCCTTGTCTCTGTGGCCCAGCAGGTGGAGCAGAAGGAGACACTGGCCATCCAGTACACGATCGAGCTTCGCACCATGCTGCGCGACATGCCGGTGCGGGACGAGATCCGGGAGTTTCTTTTCAAGACCTGGGCCGAGGTGCTGGCCATGTCGGCCGTGCGTGACGGCCCGCAGCATGCCGACACGATCTCGCTCAAGCGCACGGCCGCCGATCTGGTCTGGGCTGCCAGTGCCAAGCCCAACCGCAGCGATCGGGCGCAGGTCATTCAGAACCTTCCCAGCTTGCTGCAACGCCTTCGCCAGGGCCTGGTCCTGATGGGGGTCACCGGTGCGCCCCAGGATGCGCAGATCAAGGTGCTCACAGACACGTTGGCAGACGCGTTTCTCTCGAAAACGGCATCGATTCCGCAAGCCCACATTGATGCGATGGCCAAGCGGCTTGCCAATCTGGAGGACTTCATCGGCGATGCGGTCCTTGGCGACATGCCGCTCAATGCCGACAATATTGAAATGATGCTGGGCATTGATGCCTCGTCGATCCATGTGATTGCCGACAACGGTGCCCCGGTGGACGAAGCCATGGTGGTGTGGGCCCAGGAACTGCAGCCTGGCACCTGGTACACCCTTGATCACAACGGTGCTTCGGCCCAGGTGCAGTATGCGTGGCAGAGCCAGCGCAAACAGCTGCACCTGTTTGCTGCGGTCGATGGCAGCAGCTACCTGATCCAGTTGCGCAGGCTGGCGGCCTACCTGCAAGCCGGCTTGCTTGTGGCACAGGATGAGGAAGGGCTGACCCTGCGCGCCACGCGCGATGCCCTGGCCAAGCTGGATGCGAATCCCGAGCGCCTGCTCGACTAGGGAGCCGCCCGGGTCTGGCCGCCGAACGACCGGTTTGCTTTGGCAGCGTCTCTGCCTGACTGCAGGGAACCTTCGCCGTATCAGGCCCGCCCGAGTCGCTGGTACAGCCCTCCGGGCAAACGGGCCACGTGGCCGGCCAGTTCCAGCTCCAGCAGTTCAACCTGCAGCGACGCCGCATCGATACCCGTGCGGGCGACCAGCGCATCAACCCCCATCGGATCGAACCCGAGCGCCTGCAGCAGTGGCGTTTCCGGGGGGTGTTGTGCCGCACTACTACTGCTGTGGTGCGGCTGCGCGCCGTCGGCCGCGGAAGGCGCCAGCGGCGCTGGCGCAGGCGGCAGGCGCAGCTCCTCCAGCACGTCCTGTGCAGACTCCACCAGTTTGGCTCCTTGCCGGATGAGTGCGTGGCAACCCCGTGATTGGGGCGCATGGATGGAGCCGGGGATTGCAAACACTTCGCGGCCTTGTTCGGCGGCCATGCGGGCGGTGATCAGGGATCCGGACGCCAACGCCGCTTCCACCACAAGGGTGCCTTGGGAAAGACCGGAGATGATGCGATTGCGTTTGGGAAAGTTGCCCGCCAGTGGCGGTGTACCCAGAGGATATTCACTGACCAGCAGGCCGTGGCTGGCGATGCGGTGTGCGAGATCGAGGTTCTTGCGGGGATAGACGCGATCCAGCCCGGTGCCCACCACGGCAATGGTGTCGGGGCTGTCCTGCGACGAAACGTCGGCACCGCCTTCCAGTGCCCCCTCGTGCGCAGCAGCGTCCACGCCCAGAGCGAGCCCCGAGACGATGGTGAGTCCTGCCGAGCGCAGCGATCTTGCTAAAAGGCGCGCGCTCTCCGCGCCCTGAGCGGTGGGGTTGCGGCTTCCGACCACGGCGAGGCACCGTTGGCCAGAAAACGGGGCCTGCGCAACAAGCCGGGCAGGGCCCATGACATACATCAGCAGCGGTGGGTCCTCGGTGTCCAGCAGCGGCTGCGGGTACCGGGTGTCGCCGAGCGTGACCACTGCCCGGGCTGGTCCGGACGGCTCAGCACCCTCCAGCCACTGCCAGGTGGTGTCCACCAGGGTCTCCCATGCGGCGGGCTGGGCGCGCAGTGCGCGGGCCTGGAGCGGCGTGACGCATTCCTGCAGGGCGTGTTCACCTTGCAGGAAGATGGTCTGTGGCATCCCGAAACGTGCCAGCAGGCGGCGAGCGGCGCCATTCCCCACCCCCTCGGTCAGGCTCAGGCGCAGCCACGCTGCCAACTCATCGCGGTCCATCGTGGATTCAGCAGGTCAAGCCACAGGTTTTCGCGCCATGCACCGCACCGCGCGGTGCAAATTCAACGCTGCAGCTGGGACGACAGGTTCAATCCGGGTTCACCAGTCGGTCGCCCACGCGCACGCCGCTGCGAATCTCCAGCAGCAGGGCGTAAGACACGCGGTCAAAGGTACGAAACACCATCGCAGTACCGTTGCTTTCGCTAGGAAGTTTGATCACGGCTTTTGCGCTGTCCGTCGTGTCCTTGATGCGGTCACCCTTGGTGAGCAGCGAAAGCACGTGGCCGGGCTCGATGCCGTCCTGCGCGCCCATATTGATGGCAACAACCTGATTCTGTGCGGCGTAGGCCGCAGAGAAACTGCCATAGATGGATACGACCCGCGCTTCCACGTCGATGTGGGGTGCCCGGGGTGTATAGCTGGTAAAGACGCGGGCAGGTGCAGGCAGGATACGGTCGCCGGCACGGATTTCTTCCTTGGTGGCGGAGAGATCTACCGTGGCGGGGATGTATTCGGACACCACGCCACCCTTGCCATTGGGAATGTCCTCAAAAGACTCCCCGCGTACCAGTTCCGCCTTGCCGAGGTATTGCGCTTCATAGCCGAGAATTTCACCCGAGACAGGATCCTTGAGCGCCACGGCGTCACGGAAAACACGGAAGTAACGGGGTTCACCGGGCTCGGCGCGGACAGGCGCTGAGGCATCCCCTCGGACGTAGGCGCGGTCGCCGCTGGCCATCAGCACGCGCTCTTCGGTGGTGGCAACGATGCGGGGCGCGCGTTGCAGCACATCCGCATCCACCACCAGGGGCTCCACCAGGAACGGTTCGATCAGATGCGGCTTGAGGGTGGGGATGGCCGTGTTCGCCAGACTGTCGCTGCGCGTGCGGGGGGAGACGCGCACGGTCTGAGGCTCGGACGACTGCATGCCCGGGGGCGTGGTGCGCAGCCTTGCGTAGCTGCCGTCCTTGTCCAGATAAAGCGTCTGCCCTGGATAGATCAGGTGCGGGTTGGAAATTGTCTGGAGGTTCATGCCCCACAGTTCTGGCCAGCGCCAAGGGCGCTTGAGATAAATGCCGGAGATGCCCCACAGCGTATCGCCGCGTTGTACCGTGTAGGTGTCCGGTGCATTGGGCGCCAGCTCAGACAGGGGAATGCCGCGTTCGGACACCTGCTGCGCTGTTGCGCGCTGCCCGCTGGAGATGGGATAGTTCTGGGAATGGGCTGGTGAGACCAGCAACGCGCCAGCGATGATGGTGAGCGCGCCCAGGGCGGTTCGCCGCACGCTGGTAAAAGCTGACATGTTGTTCCTTTTTTCGTGCATTGGAAAACGCCCCCTCGCTGGCAACTCGGCGTGCGGAGCTCACGCGAACCGAGTAAATACGTTACAAACCTTCTTAGATTCTCTGCTCAAGCCCTTGATTCGGCAACGATTATTGGCTGGCGGCACGGCGGCCGGCCCTAAAAGTGGCGAAAATAGCGACATCTATTACCTGCTTCCATGGCAATCCTTCCCATTCTCTGTTACCCGGACCCCCGGCTCCACAAGGTCGCCCGCCCCGTCGAGGCGGTGGATGACCGCATTCGGGCGCTCGTTTCTGACATGTTGGCCACGATGTACGACGCGCACGGCATTGGCCTGGCTGCAACCCAGGTCGACGTGCACGAACGGCTGGTGGTGATCGATGTGTCCGAAGAACGCGACCAACCCCTTGTGCTGATCAATCCCGAACTCGTCTGGACCAGTGCCGAAAAGCACGTCAACGACGAGGGCTGCCTCTCCGTACCCGGCATTTACGACGGGGTGGAGCGTTTTGACGCCGTGCATGTGCGGGCGCTGGACGCCCAGGGGCAGTCCCGTGTTATCGAGGCCGACGGCCTGCTGGCGGTGTGCATCCAGCACGAGATGGACCACCTGAGGGGCAAGGTGTTTGTGGAATATCTCTCCCCCCTCAAGCGCAACCGCATCAAGACCAAGATGGTCAAGCAGCAGCAGCGCGAACGCGGAGCCCGCGCATGACGCGCCCCGCGATGCGGCATGCAGCGGCGGTGCTGGTGGCGGGCGCCGTGCTGGCCGGCTGCGCTGGCGGCGGCAGCCTCAACCTGGGCGCGGCCCGCATGCCGCAAGTAGGCGAAACCCGCGACGCTGTGCTGGCCCGCTGGGGCACGCCGCGCGGCCTGTATGACGTGCCGGACGGTGGCCGACGCCTGATCTATACCAACGAACCCGTTGCCAACCGCACCGACGTGTTTGACTTCGACGCCAATGACCGGCTGGTCCGCACCGAGCAGACACGCACGCGCGAGCGTTTCGAGGCTGCGGGCAAGGAAGGCTGGCACCGCGCCGAGGTGCAGCGTACCTTTGGGTTGCCCGCGGGCCGCGACCAGGTCGAGCGGGCCGAGCCTGCCCGCTGGGCCTATCGGTTCCTGGACAACCAATATCTGCGCGTGGCCGTCCTGCATTTTGGTACCGCTGGCGCCGTGGTGCGCACGGAAATCCTGGACGACACGGACCGCAGCGATGGCCGCTATCGCTGACGCCGAGGGCGCCGCTGCCAGCGGCGGCCGTGGCCGCTTGCGCGTCGCATTTGCCGGAACCCCCGAATTTGCCCGTGTGGCGCTGCGCGACCTGCTGGTCGCAGGCTTTGACGTACCCCTTGTACTGACGCAGCCCGACCGCCCAGCCGGCCGCGGCATGAAGTTGCAGGCGTCGCCGGTCAAGCAGCTGGCCCAGGAGCATGCGATTTCCGTTGTCCAGCCACGGAGCCTGCGTCTGGATGGCAAATACCCCCAAGACGCTGCAGCGGCGCGTGAAGCGCTTGTGGCTGCGGAGGCCGATGTGATGGTCGTGGCCGCTTATGGGCTGATCTTGCCGCAGTGGGTGCTGGACCTGCCGGCCAGAGGGTGTCTGAACATCCACGCCAGCTTGCTGCCGCGCTGGCGCGGTGCGGCGCCGATCCACCGCGCCATCGAGGCCGGCGATCCGGAAACCGGCGTCACCATCATGCAGATGGACGCGGGCCTGGACACAGGCGCCATGCTCCTGATGGAGCGGCTGGTCATTTCGCCCGCAGATACCACCGCCTCATTGCACGACCGGCTGGCCGCGCTGGGGGGGCGGCTGATTGTGGAAGCGCTGGAGCTGGCCGCCTGCGGCGGACTCACCCCCGTGCCGCAACCGGCCGAAGGCATTACCTATGCGCACAAGATCGAAAAAGTGGAAAGCACCATTGACTGGTCGATGCCTGCCACGGCCATCGCCCGGCGCATCCGGGCGTTCGATCCCTTCCCTGGGGCCAGCACCGACTGCGGCGGCGAAACCATCAAGGTGTGGGGGTGCGAAATTGATAGCGAACTATCCAATACAGACAAGCGCTACGGCCGTATTTTGTCTGTAAGCAGTCGGGGCGTGACCGTCGCTTGCGGCGTGGGGGCGTTGCACCTGACAACCTTGCAGCGCGCCGGTGGCAAACGGTTGGCCGCGGCGGAATTTTTGCGGGGCTTTGATCTGCAGCCTGGTGTGGAGCTGGGCACTGCAGCATCCCGCGCAAAGACGTCGGCATGAGCCGCAGGGCCGCTGTCAGCAGCACGCTGCGCCACCCCGATTTCCGTCTGGCCGCCACGGACATGGCCGGCACCTCGCTGGGTATTGCTGCCTGGGGTCTGGTCACCGGTGTGGCCATGGTCAAGAGCGGAATGCCGGTGGGCATGGCGCTTTTCATGTCGCTGGTGGTGTACGCGGGCAGTGCCCAGCTGGCGGTAATTCCGCTGATGGCGGTGGGGGCGCCGCTGTGGGTCATCTGGCTGACAGCCAGTTGTGTGAACCTGCGCTTTGTGATTTTCAGCAGCATGTGGCGCAGCTACTTTGCGCATTTGCCGCTGCGCCAGCGTCTGGCAGTGGGCTATTTCAGTGGCGATGTGATCTATGTCGCCTTCATGAAGCGCTTCCCTGAGCCCCGCCCTCAGCCCGAGCAGGTGCCGTACTTCTGGGGCGCTGCCAGCACCAACTGGCTGGCCTGGCAGGTGCCGTCGATTGCCGGAATCCTGCTGGCCAACGCCGTCCCCTTGTCGTGGGGACTGGGCTTTGCGGGGGTGCTGGCGTTGCTGGGCGTGCTCCTGTCACTGCTGTTTGATCGCGCGACATGGCTGGCCACCGGGGTGGCTGCCACAGCGGCCATTGCAGCGTTTGCATTGCCGCTCAAGCTCAACATCCTGGTCGCCATTGCGGCAGCGGTGGCAGCGGGCCTGTTGATGGAGGCGGCGGACCGCCGCCGCCACAAGCCTGCGCTGGTCCTGCTGCCGGCAGACAGCGTGCTGCCGCCCGAAGAGCGCGAGCAGGTGGAGGCGGGCGATGTGGTGCCGCTGCGCGAGGAGCGCCATCCATGAACGGCGCCTGGCTCGAATCCGCCATCGCCATCCTGGGCCTGGCCGTCATCACCGTGGTTTCGCGCTCGTTCTTCATGCTCCCGGAGCGTGAATTGCCCCTGCCAGACTGGCTCAAGCGTGGGCTCAAGTACGCGCCGCTGGCCGCCCTGACGGCCGTGATCGCGCCCGAGATCCTGATGACGCAGGGCGAGCTCATCGGCACCTTCATGGACGCGCGGATCCCCGCGGTCCTGTGCGCCACTGCGTATTACTTCTGGCGGCGCGGCATCCTGGGCACCATCGTCGTCGGCATGGCGGTGTACCTGCCGCTGCACATTGGCTGGGGCTGGTAGGGCGCTTCACCGCAGCGGGGACGCCCGGGGCGCCGCCTAAAATGGCGGCCCTGATTCACGAGCCTCTCCAGGAAGCCTTCCCCATGAACATCCTCCGCTTTTCCGATCTGTGCGCCCAGGGCAAGGCCCAAGGCCAGCGCGTTTTCATCCGTGCCGACCTGAACGTTCCCCAGGACGATGCCGGCCGCATCACCGAAGACACCCGCATCCGCGCATCGATCCCCTGCATCCGCATGGCGCTGGATGCCGGAGCGGCCGTCATGGTGACCAGCCACCTGGGCCGCCCGACCGAAGGCGAGTTCAAGCCCGAAGACTCGCTGGCCCCCGTGGCCGCACGCCTGGCCGAGCTGCTGGGCCGTGATGTTCCCCTAGTCGCAAACTGGGTCGATGGCGTGACGGTTGCCCCTGGTCAGGTCGTGCTGCTGGAGAACTGCCGCCTGAACGTGGGCGAGAAAAAGAACAAGGAAGACCTGGCCCGCAAGATGGCCGCCCTGTGCGACATCTTCGTGAACGATGCCTTTGGCACCGCCCACCGTGCCGAAGGCACAACCTATGGCATTGCGCAGTTCGCCCCCATCGCATGTGCCGGCCCGCTGCTGTCGGCCGAGATCGACGCACTGACCAAGGCCCTGGCCCATCCCCAGCGGCCGCTGGCGGCCATCGTGGCAGGCTCCAAGGTGTCGACCAAGCTCACCATCTTGAAGAGCCTGGCCGACAAGGTGGACCAGCTCATTGTGGGCGGCGGCATCGCCAACACCTTCATGCTGGCCGCCGGCCTGCCCATCGGCAAGAGCCTGGCCGAGCCGGACCTGCTGGATGAAGCCCGCTCCGTGATCGCTGCCATGAAGGCGCGCGGCGCCGAGGTGCCGATCCCCACCGACGTGGTCACCGCCAAGGCGTTTTCCGCGGACGCGCCCGCCACCGTCAAGGCGGCCACGGACGTGGCCGAGGACGACCTGATCCTGGACATCGGCCCGGAAACCGCGGCCCGGCTCGCCACCCAGCTCAAGTCCGCGGGCACCATCGTCTGGAACGGCCCAGTGGGCGTGTTTGAATTTGCGGCGTTTGAAAACGGCACCCGCGAACTGGCCAAGGCGATTGCCGAATCCCCTGCCTTCAGCATTGCGGGCGGTGGCGACACGCTGGCCGCCATCGCCAAGTACGGCATCGAGAAGCAGGTGGGATATATCTCTACCGGCGGCGGCGCTTTTCTGGAAGTGCTTGAAGGCAAAACGCTTCCTGCCTTCGAGATACTGGAAAAACGATCCGTTACTGAAAAGTGAAGACGGTTACGAAACCGCGTGCAATCAAATGCGCCAGTGTCGTAAGCGGCCGCGCCAAACTGTGACCAAAAACAACGAATCGCGAGTGTCTGGGCGCAGTTACCTCATTTTTTTCTTGTTTTTGTTGAGTATCGCGCCCAGAATTATTTTTCAATCGCGTGGGATGTATCCGTTTATGTCCGCGCCTCTCAAAGTCCGTAGGAGGGAATCATGAAATTTTCAAAGTCAGTCAGCTTGGCGGTGATCGCTGGCGCTGTGGCTACTTTGGCGGGATGTGCTTATCGTTCGCCGATTCCCCTAGCGGAGAATTTTGAGCTGACCGTGCAACCCAAGGTGCGCTCTGCAGGCCACTGGGAACTCGTCTCCAACGACGTGGTGGCCCAGACGCTGAGCACGCTGGACAAGGCTGGCATGCCCTCGGGCACACAGCTGCACGTCGCGTTGCCCCCCAATCCCAGCGCTTTTGACCTCGCGTTCCGCGATTTCCTGATCACCAAGCTCGTGCAAAACGGTGCCCCCGTGCTGCAGGATCCTGGTCAGACGCTCAATGTGACCTACAACACGCAGCTGGTTCGTCACAACAGCGCGCGCCCCCATTTCATTCCCGGCCAGTTCACGATGATCGCAGCAGGCCTGATGGCGGCCTACGGTCTGCGCCATGAGCACCTGGATGCCCAGTTGCTGGCCACGTTGGGCCTCGCCTCGTTGGCCGACTACGGTGCCAGCATCAACTCGGGTGGCCCGACCAACACCGAGCTGATCCTGACCACGACCGTGACCCGCGGCGGCCAGTATGTGGCGCGCAAGACCGATGTGTACTACCTGGAGAATGCGGATACGCCGCTGTTCCTGCGTCCCTCGTACTACAAGAACGTCAACATGAAGGTAGTTTCGCAATGAAATCCGCAGCACTCCTGACCACGTTGGCCGCAGCAGCCTTGCTGGCCGGTTGCGCCACCAACGGCGCGCCTGTCCGCACAGAGCCCACCTACCAGGAAGCCGCGAGCAGCCAGTTTCTGACCAGCAGCCGCGACGCGGTGAACAAGCTGACGACAGGCTTTGATGTCGCCGCAGCGGGCGGTGGCCCGGTGCTTGTTGCCACGATCGTCAACGTGAACGATCTGAGCCGCTCGGCCCCCCTGGGTCGCACGCTGTCGGAGCAGTACGCGTCACACATGGCCACCAGCGGTTTCAACGTGAAGGAAATCAAGCTGCGCGGCGACGTGTTTGTGCGTGAAGGTACGGGGGAGCTGCTCCTGTCCCGCGAACTCAAGGACATTGCACGCAACCACAATGCCTCGATGGTGCTGGTGGGAACGTATTCGGCCGCTGCCAACTACACCTACGTGAGCCTCAAGCTTGTGCGCACCGAGGACACACGCATCATCCGTGGTTACGACTACGCACTTCCCAATGACCGGGATGTGCAGCGCCTGCTGGCTGTTCAGCGTTAATCCGGGGCATAAGGGGCGAGCCAGCTTTGCCCCTGCGCATCAAATAGAAAGAAAAGGCCGTTTCGACGGCCTTTTTCAATGGCTGCGGCGAATGCTTCACGGTCGCGGCCCGCTGGCCAGGCCGGCTGTCTGCGGCGGCCGGTGCCGACGCACCTAAAATCGCCGCCATGACTTTCACCGACATGCTGCGCGACGCCACGGCGCAAAACAACTCCCTGCTGTGCGTGGGCCTAGACCCGGAGCCCACGCGCTTCCCGGCGGGGATGCAGGGCGATGCGCACAAGATCTACGATTTTTGCGCTGCCATCGTGGACGCCACAGCCGACCTGGTGTGTGCCTTCAAGCCGCAGATCGCCTACTTTGCTGCCCACGGCGCCGAAGACCAGCTCGAGCGCCTGATGCAGCACATGCGCGCCAACGCACCGCACGTGCCGGTGATCCTGGATGCCAAGCGTGGCGACATCGGCTCCACGGCCGAGCAATACGCCAAGGAGGCCTTCGAGCGCTACGGCGCTGACGCGGTCACGCTGTCGCCCTTCATGGGTTTTGACTCCATCGAGCCCTACCTGGCCTACCACGGCAAGGGCGCTTTTCTGCTGTGCCGCACCTCCAACCCGGGCGGCGACGACCTGCAGACCCAGCGCCTGGCCAGCGTTGACGGCCAGCCGCTGATGTTCGAACACGTGGCGCGCCTGGCGCAAGGCCCGTGGAACAAGAACGGCCAGCTGGGCCTGGTGGTGGGTGCCACCTACCCGCAGGAGATCGAACGCGTGCGCAGCATTGCGCCCACGTTGCCGCTCCTGATCCCCGGTGTAGGCGCCCAGGGCGGCGATGCTGCGGCCACCGTGCGCGCCGGGCTGCGCGAAGGCGGGCCCATCATCGTGAACTCGTCGCGGTCCATCCTGTATGCATCCAAGGGCGATGACTTTGCAGCCGCTGCCCGCACCGAGGCCCAGCGCACCCGCGCCGTGCTCGAAGCGGCCCGCCCGCGCTAGCAGCCGCAGCTTCTGGACGGGGGTGCGCTTCGCACAGCGCAGTTCGTCTTCAGTGAAATGCTATTAAAAATATAGCTTATCGCGCTTATCCATCAAGCGCTGGAGGCTATTTTGGCTTGTATTTTGGGCCCCAGCACCACGCAGGCCAGCGCCGCCACCACCAGCGCAATGCCTGCCCACTGCCAGGGCGCCACGCCTTCGCCCAGCACCAGCCAGCCCGTGGTCAGCCCCACCACCGGCACACCCAGGCTGAACGGCGCCACGCGGTTGGCGGGGTAGCGCTGCAGCAGGTTGGTCCACAGCCCATAACCGACGATGGTAGCGACCCAGCCCAGGTAGGCCACCGATCCCCAGGCGAGCAGGGGCACGTTCGCCAGCGTCTGCCATTGCAGCCAGCGTGCGGCGTCGGGGTCAAACATGGCGGACAGCGCCACAAACGGCAGCACCGGCACCGCGCTGCTCCAGATCACAAACGCCAGCGGGTCATACCCCGGGCTTTGCTGCTGTGCCAGGCGCGCCACGATGTTGGACGACGCCCACATGGCAGCACCGCACAGCGTCAGCAGCAGGCCGCCCACCGTGGTGGCGGCCGCCACACCCACGCCAGAGCCGGGGCCCACATAGTTCATGGCAAAGCACACCAGCCCCAGCGCCGCCAGCGCCAGGCCCCAGCGCAGGGGCGGACCGGGCCGCTCGCGCAGCATGGCAAAGCCAAACAGCGCGGTGAAGAACACCTGGGTCTGCAGCAGCACGCTGGCCAGCCCCGCCGTCATGCCCACCTGCAGGCCGATGAACAGAAAACCGAACTGCCCCACGCCCTGGAACAGCCCGAACATCAGCACCCAGCGCCAGTGCACACGCGGCGGGCGCACCAGCAGTACCAGTGGCAAGGCGGCGCACAGGTAGCGTGCGGCACCCAGCTGAAAGGGGCTGAAGCTGCGCAGCCCCCACTTCATGGCCACAAAGTTCACACCCCAGAGGATCACCACCGCCAGCGCGGCGAGCAGGTCGCGCGCACGCAGGGCGCCTGCGGCAGGCCCTTGCACCTGCGCTGTCATTGGGCGGCGCGCGCAGCGTCGATGTGCGCCTGCGCACGCTGGGCCAGCGCAATATCGCCAGGGGTCTCCGGTGTCCACCGGTCAATGTCGCGGGGAGCGCCGTCGGCGTCCACGGCGGTGTAGACCGCCACGCAATGCACCACATCCTGCAGCGGTTCGCCGTGGATGGCCGCGCTGCGCACCTCCACGGCCAGGTTCATGCTGGCGGCGGTGGTGTGGGTCAGGCGCGCATGCACTTCCACCAGGTCACCGGGCCGGATGGGGCGGACAAAGTCGGCGCCGCCCACGAACTCGGTGATGCACGCGCCTTTGCACCAGGCGCTGGCGCACGCATGGCCCGCATCGTCCACCCAGCGCAGCACGGCGCCGCCGGGCACCCGGCCCGCCTGCAAAAGGCTGCTGTCAGACGCCAGAAAGCGCAAGGTGATCGAGTGCATGCAGGGTGCTCCGGAAATGGGGTGGCCCATTATTCTCCAGCCCGCCCTGGCCTGCCATGGCACAGCAGACCGGCAGGGGTCGCTGCCCGCGGCCACCGCCCGATTGACCTGCGTCAAAACCCCACGGCCCACACCCGCCTACATTGCGTTACACCTCGCGCGGCGCCGGGCATTACCCGCTGGTGCCGCACGCCAGTCGGCGGCTGCCGACACCCCGCCCCTGGGGCCTTTCCTGTCCCGCCTGCTGCCATGTCATTGCTACACCGCCTGAATCTGCTGGAAAAATTCCTCATCCTGGGCACCCTCGGCCTCATGATGAGCGCGCTGCCCACGTACCTGTATGTGGGCGATGCGCTGCGCGCCATTGCGCATGCACGCCACGAGTCGCAGGGCGTGGCTCCCGCGCAGGCGTTGACGCACCTGGTGCAGCGCATGCAGGTGCATCGGGGCTTGTCGGTGGGCATGCTGGGTGGCGACGACGCGCTGGCCGCACGCAGGCCCGCTGCCCGCGATGCCGTGAACGCGGCCGTGGGCGAAGTCGGCACCCGCTTTGCCGCAGCCAAGGTACCGGCTGCCCAGATGGCCGCCTGGGCCCAGGCGCAGCAAACCTGGCGCACGCTGGAGCAGGCGGTGGCCGCGCGCGGCATCGAGCAGGCCCAGAGCACGGCCCAGCACACCCAGCTCATCACCGCGCTGCTGCAGCTCAATGAATCGCTGCTGCATGCCTATGGCCTGCAGGTGGACCCGGACGAAGACACCCACGCGCTGATCCAGGCATCGCTGGTGCAGGCGCCGATGCTGGGCGAAAAGCTGGGCATGCTGCGCGCCCAGGGCGCCAGTGCCCTGGGCAAGCGCGAGCTCACGCCCCAGGGCAAGGGCCAGCTGCTGGTGCTGGTGCAGCGCGTGGCCGAGCTGCAGGCCGACACCTTCCGCGGGCTTGACCGCGCCCTGCAGGGCAATGCCCAGCTGCAACGTGCGCTGGGCAGCAGTGCGCAGGGGGTGCAGAGCCAGATCCAGCAATCGCTGCAGATGGCCGAGCGCGATGTGATCAACGCGAGTGAGTTGACGCTTGCGTCCCAGGACTATTTCGACACCTTCACCCGCACCATTGAAGCGCTGAACGCGCTCAACAACCTGTCCATGGCCAGCCTCGACCAGGCCCTGCAGGCGCGCGTGGCGGGGCTGCAGCGCAAGCTGCTGTGGGTGGCGCTGGCCCTGGTCATCACGCTGTCGGCCACCAGCGGCATGGCGCTGGTGTTCGTGCGCTCCATGACCGGGCCGTTGTCACAGGCCGTGGCGCTGTCGCGTGCCGTGGCGCAGGGCGACCTGAGCGGCGCCCCCATTGCCCATGGCACCAACGAGGTGGGCCAACTGCTGGAAGCGCTACAGCAGATGCGCGCGCAACTCACGCAGGTGGTGCGCAACGTGCGCAGCGGCTCGGAGAGCGTGGCCACCGCCAGCGTGCAGATCGCCCAGGGCAACACCGACCTGTCGGCCCGCACCGAAAGCCAGGCCAGCGCGCTGGAAGAAACCGCCGCGTCGATGGAGCAGCTCAATGCCACCGTGCGCCAGAACGCCGACAGCGCCCAGCAGGCCAGCCAGCTGGCCGCCAGCGCCAGCACCGTGGCCGTGCAGGGCGGCGAAGTGGTGGCGCAGGTGGTGGACACCATGCACGGCATCAATGCCTCGTCGCAGAAGATCGCGGACATCATCGGCGTGATCGATTCCATCGCCTTCCAGACCAACATCCTGGCGCTCAATGCCGCCGTCGAAGCCGCGCGCGCTGGCGAGCAGGGCCGGGGCTTTGCCGTGGTGGCCACCGAGGTGCGCAGCCTGGCCGGGCGCAGCGCCGAAGCCGCGCGCGAGATCAAGGCGCTCATCTCCGCCAGTGTGGAGCGGGTGGAGCAGGGCAGCGCGCTGGTGGACCGCGCCGGCGCCACCATGAGCGAGGTGGTGGCCTCCATCCGCCGCGTGACCGATATCGTGGGCGAGATCAGTGCCGCCAGCCACGAGCAATCGCTGGGCGTGGCCCAGGTGGGCGAGGCCGTGACGCAGATGGACCAGGTCACGCAGCAGAACGCCGCCCTCGTCGAAGAGATGGCCGCCGCCGCCAGCAGCCTGCAAAGCCAGGCCGAAGACCTGGTGCATGTGGTCTCGGTGTTCCGGCTGGGGGACGAGGGTGCAGGGGGTGGCCCGGTCGCTGCACGCCCGCGTGCCTTGCTGTAAATTTGATAGCTGCTGGCGCTTGCTGTATAAGCGCTGAGTGCCATTTTCTCGTGAAAACCCATGCACCTTGCGTTCTGGCTACGTGCCACTGCTGCAGCCACCGCGCTGGTAGCCCTGGCTGTGCCGGTGGCGCTGGCGCAGGATGAAGCGCCCCCGCTGCGGCCCGGCCCCGCGGGACGGGCCGTGGATGGTGCTACCGCCGGGGCCCGGCGCCTGAGCGATGTGCCCTATGGCCTGGATCTGCGCCATCGCATGGACGTGTACGTGCCTGCAGGCGCCATGCCCGGCGCGGTGCCGCAGCCCCCGGGGCGTGGCGCGCCCGTCGTTTTCATGGTGCACGGCGGCGCATGGAGCCTGGGCGACAAGGCCCACGGCCGCGTGGTGCACGCGAAAGTGGGCCGATGGGTGCCGCGCGGGCTGGTGGTCATCTCGGTCAACTACCGGCTGGTGCCGGCCGTGAACGTGCTGCAGCAGGCGCACGACGTGGCCACGGCCCTGGCCACCGCGCAGCGCCATGCCGCGCAGTGGGGTGCAGACGCCTCACGCTTCATCCTGATGGGCCATTCGGCCGGTGCCCATCTGGTGGCACTGCTCAACGCCCACCCCGCGCTGGCTCACACCGCCGGGGCGCGCCCCTGGCTGGGTGCCGTGGCGCTGGACAGTGCCGCCCTCGATGTGCCCCGCGTGATGGCCGCGCGCCATCCGCCCCTGTACGACCGGGTGTTTGGCGACGACCCCGCCTTCTGGCGCGCGGCGTCGCCCAACCACGCGGTGCAGGGTAACCCGGCGCCTGCGCCGCCCTTCCTCCTCGTGTGCTCCACCCGGCGCACCGACGGCGCCTGCGCGCAGGCACAAGCCCTGGCAGATAGGGTGCACGCCCAGGGCGGCCGTGCCGAGGTGCTGCCCCAGCCCCTGTCCCACGGCGACATCAATGCCCGGCTGGGCGAGGAGGGCGACTACACCCGCGCGGTGGAACGGTTCATGGCGTCGCTCGACCCCGAAGTGGCGCGGCTACTGCGGTGAGGTGGCTGGGAGGCTATTATTTGTATAGCTAATGGCGCTTGTTGTGTAAGCGCTGGAGCCTGTTTTTATTCAAATTTCCGTTGCAGGTACGGCGCCAGATACCGCCCCGTGTGGCTGGCCGGGTTGGCCACCAGTTCCTCGGGCGTGCCCACGCCCACCACAGTGCCGCCGCCCGCGCCGCCCTCGGGGCCCATGTCGATGAGCCAGTCGGCGGTCTTGATCACGTCCAGGTTGTGCTCGATGATCACGATGGTGTTGCCCGCATCGCGCAGCTGGTGCAGCACCTTGAGCAGCAAATCAATGTCCGCAAAGTGCAGGCCGGTGGTGGGTTCGTCCAGGATGTAGAGCGTGCGGCCGGTGTCGCGCTTGCTCAGTTCCTGCGCCAGCTTCACGCGCTGCGCCTCGCCGCCCGAGAGCGTGGTTGCCGCCTGGCCCAGTCGGATGTACGACAGGCCCACATCCAGCAGCGTCTGCAGCTTGCGCGCTATTGATGGCACGTCCTTGAAGTACGCCGCCGCGTCTTCCACCGTCAGCTCCAGAATCTGCGCGATGTTCTTGCCCTTCCACTGCACTTCGAGCGTCTCGCGGTTGTAGCGCTGGCCGTGGCAGATGTCGCAGGGCACGTACACGTCGGGCAGGAAGTGCATCTCCACCTTCACCACGCCATCGCCCTGGCAGGCCTCGCAGCGGCCGCCACCGGAGGATTGCGACACGTTGAAGCTGAAGCGCCCGGGGCCGTAGCCGCGTTCCTTGGCGGTGTTGGTCTCGGCCATCAGCTCGCGGATGGGGGTGAACAGACCGGTGTAGGTGGCGGGGTTGCTGCGCGGCGTGCGGCCAATGGGGCTCTGGTCCACATTGATGACCTTGTCGAAATACTCGATGCCCACGATCTCTTCGTGTGCAGCGGGCTCCTCGTGCGCGCGGTGCACCTGCCGCGCCACGGCGGCATAGAGCGTGTCGTTGACCAGCGTGCTCTTGCCCGAGCCCGAGACACCCGTCACGCAGGTGAGCAGCCCCACCGGAAAGTCCACCGTCACGCCCTTCAGGTTGTTGCCCGTGGCGCCTGCCACGCGCAGCGCCTGCACGGCGCCCTGGCGCGCGTGGTGCTCGGCCATGCGCTCGGCGCGGCGCTTGCTGGCCTCAGTCTGTGGAAAGCGCGATTTGGTCTTGGCCTCCACCACGGGCGCGGGCTGGTCCAGCACCGGTAGCCAGGGCGTGCGGCGCCGGGGCACGGCAATCGTGCGTGTGCCCGACAGGTACTGGCCCGTGAGCGAATGGGCATTGGCGCGCACTTCGTCGTACGTGCCCTGCGCCATCACCCGCCCGCCGTGCACGCCCGCGCCGGGGCCCATGTCGATCACATGGTCGGCGGCGCGCATCATGTCTTCGTCGTGCTCGACCACGATCACGCTGTTGCCGATGTCGCGCAGGTGCTGCAGCGTGGCGATGAGCCGGTCGTTGTCGCGCTGGTGCAGGCCGATGCTGGGCTCGTCGAGCACATACATCACGCCCGTGAGGCCTGAGCCGATTTGGGAGGCCAGGCGAATGCGCTGTGCCTCGCCACCGCTGAGCGTCTCGGCGCTGCGGTCCAGGCTCAGGTAACTCAGGCCCACGTCGTTCAGGAACTGCAGGCGCGTGGCGATCTCGCGCACCACCTTGTCGGCGATCTCGGCCTTGGCGCCCGTGAGCTTCAAGTCGTTGAACCAGGTATGGGCGGTGTTCAGCGTGGCGTGGCTTACCTCAAAGATGGCGCGGGCCTGCTCGCCCTCGCCCAGCCGCACGTGGCGGGCTTCACGGCGCAGGCGCGTGCCGTGGCATTCGGGGCAGGGCTGCGTGCTGCGAAAGCGCGCCAGGTCCTCGCGCACCACCACCGAATCGGTCTCGCGGTAGCGCCGCGCCATGTTGGGGATGATGCCCTCGAACGGGTGCTTCTTGGTGTGCACCTTGCCCTTGGAGGCCCCGCTGTCCATGATGTAGTTGAAGGCGATTTCTTCATCGCCCGAGCCATGCAGGATGGCGTGCTGCACGGGGGCGGGCAGGGATTCAAACGGCGCCTCGATGTCAAAAGCGTAGTGTTTGGCCAGACTCTCGAGCATCGCAAAATAGTAGCCATTGCGCCGGTCCCAGCCCTTGATGGCGCCGCTGGCCAGACTGAGCGTGGGGAAGGCCACCACACGCGCCGGGTCAAACACCTCGCGCTGGCCAATGCCATCGCACGCCGGGCACGCGCCCATGGGCGAGTTGAAGGAGAACAGGCGCGGTTCCAGCTCGGCCAGTGAATAGCTGCACACCGGGCAGGCAAATTTGCTGCTGAACAGGTGCTCGTGGCCCGTGTCCATCTCCAGTGCCAGCACGCGGCCATTGCCGTCATGGCCACCCACGCGCAGGGCCGCTTCCATGCTCTCGGCCAGGCGCTGCTGCAGATCGGCACGTACCTTGATGCGGTCGATCACCACGTCAATGTCGTGCTTCTCGGTTTTCTTGAGGGCGGGCAGGCTCTCGTGCTCGTAGATCTGCCCGTCCACCCGAAAGCGGACGTAGCCCAGCGCCTGCATCTGCGCAAACAGCTCGGTGAACTCGCCCTTCTTCTCCCGCGCCACGGGGGCGAGGATCATGAGCTTGGTGTCCTCAGGCAGGGCCAGCACGGCGTCCACCATCTGGCTCACGGTCTGCGCCGCCAGCGGCAGGCCGTGGTCCGGGCAAAACGGTGTGCCCGCACGGGCGTAGAGCAGTCGCAGGTAGTCGTGGATTTCGGTCACCGTGCCCACGGTGGAGCGCGGGTTGTGGCTGGTGGCCTTCTGCTCGATGCTGATGGCGGGCGACAGGCCCTCGATCAGGTCCACATCGGGTTTGTCCAGCCGCCCCAAAAACTGCCGCGCATAGGCCGACAGGCTTTCCACATAGCGCCGCTGGCCCTCGGCATACAGCGTGTCGAACGCCAGGCTGGACTTGCCCGAGCCCGACAGCCCCGTGATCACCACCAGCTGGTTGCGCGGAATGTCCAGGTCGATGTTCTTGAGGTTGTGCGTGCGCGCGCCGCGGATGCTGATGCGCTGCTCGCGCAAGGCGCGGGCGAGGTAGGTGCCATCGGGGGAGGGAACGTTGTCGGGCATCGGCGGGGGCAAAAAAAAGGCGGAACCCGCCATGATAGGCGCACGCGCGTTTGATGGAATCCCGGGGGATCGGGGATCGGCGAAAATGCCAGCTTCGTCCGTCCGGCGCCCGCGCCCCCCACCGTGCCACGTTCTTCTGTTTCCACCTCCATGACCCCGCTGGAGCGCCGCTCCAGCATCAGCCTGGCGCTGATCTTTGCGCTGCGCATGCTGGGCCTGTTCCTGGTGTTGCCTGTGTTCGCCCTGGAGGCACGCAAGTACCCCGGCGGGGATGACCCGGCGCTGGTGGGGCTGGCCATGGGGATTTACGGCCTCACGCAGGCACTTTTGCAGCTGCCACTGGGCATGGCGTCTGACCGGTTCGGGCGCAAGCGGGTGATCGTGCTGGGCCTGCTGGTGTTTGCGGCGGGCAGCCTGCTGGCTGCGCTTGCCGATTCGCTCACGGGCCTGCTGGTGGGCCGGGCGCTGCAGGGGGCTGGTGCCGTGTCGGCCGCCGTGACGGCCCTGCTGGCCGACCAGACACGCGATGCCGTGCGCACCAAGGCCATGGCGCTGGTGGGCGGCAGCATCGGGCTGATGTTTGCGGTGGCGCTGGTGGCGGCGCCCGTGCTGACCGCGCAGATCGGCCTGTCGGGCCTGTTCGGGTTGACCTGCGCGCTGGCACTGGCAGGTGTCGCTGTGGTGCTGTGGTGGGTGCCGCCCGAGCCCGCACTGCACGCCCATGCGCCCCGGGGGCGTCTGGCCGATGTGTGGGCGCACCCGGACCTGCTCCGCCTGAACCTGGGCGTGTTCGTGCTGCACACGGTGCAGCTGTCGATGTGGGTGGCGGTACCGGCCATGTTGGTGCAGGCGGGGCTGGGCAAGGACCACCACTGGCAGGTGTACCTGCCCGCCGTGGTGCTCTCGTTCGCCGCCATGGGAGGGCTTTTTGCGCTCGAACGTGCGGGTCGGCTGCGCATGGCGCTGCTGGGGGCGATTGCGCTGGTGCTGCTGGTGCAGGTGGGGCTGGGCTTGCTGGCCGCCGGGGGCACCACCCCCACGCTGTGGGTGCTGGGGCCGCTGCTGTTTGTGTTTTTTTGCGGATTCAACGCGCTGGAGGCCAGCCAGCCCAGCCTGGTGTCGCGCATGGCGCCGGCGCAGCTTCGCGGCGCGGCGCTGGGCAGCTACAACACCCTGCAATCGCTGGGCCTGTTTGCGGGCGGTGCGCTGGGCGGCGCCCTGGTGAAATGGGCCGGTGCCCCGGGGCTGTTTGCCGTCACCACGGCGCTCACGGCGCTCTGGCTGGTGCTGACCTGGCCCCTGCGGCCCGTGGGGCGCGCAGGCCACTGAAGGGCGGCCGCGCCGCGCCCGGCCCGGGCTTCCATTGCGGGCCGGTTGCGGCACAATGTCGCGCTTGGCGCCCGGAATCCTTCTTCAAATCCGGCGCTTTCATCCTTTAAAGGCAAAAACAGCACCATGGCATCAGTCAACAAAGTCATCATCGTCGGCAATCTGGGTCGCGACCCTGAAATGCGCACCTTCCCCAGTGGCGACCAGGTGGCCAACGTGACGATTGCCACCACCGACAAGTGGAAAGACAAGCAGTCTGGCGAAATGAAGGAAGCCACCGAGTGGCACCGTGTGGTCTTCAACGGCCGCCTTGCCGAAATCGCCGGCCAGTATCTGCGCAAGGGCTCGCAGGTGTATGTGGAAGGCAGCCTGCGCACCCGCAAGTGGACCGACCAGAGCGGCGTGGAGAAGTACAGCACCGAGATTCGCGCCGACCAGATGCAGATGCTGGGCAGCCGCCAGGGCATGGGCGGCCAGGGTGGTGGCGGTGGTGGCCAACAGGGCGGCGGCTATGACGATGGCGGCTACGGCGGTGGCGAGCAGGGCGGTGGCTACGACCAGGCCCCCCGCCGCGCGGCCCCGGCACCGCGCCCCATGGCAGCCCCCGCGCAGCGCGCTGCGCCTGCGCCCGTCGCGCAGCCACCCCGCGCGGCTTCGGGGTTTGACGACATGGATGACGACATTCCATTCTGAAGCCCCCGGCAGCGCATGGAACCCAGGCCCACACCCGCAAGGTGTGGGCTTTTTCTTTACGGGGGGGCTGGGTTCAAACGCAGCAACTCGCCAAAAGCACCACGGGGACGGGTGCGGCGGCTGCCAGCGGCCAGCGACTACCAGCGTGCGCGCAGGCGGTCGTAGGCGTAGACGCCGAACTGGCGGTGGGCCGACGGTGCGAGGTACACGGGATCGGCAAACACATACGAGGTCGGGGTGCCGCCAGGCACCAGCGTGGAGGCGTTGCACAGGGCCGAGTTGACCTGCCCGGCGCCAATGCCGATGCCGTTGGAGGCATCCACCGACGTGCACACGGGCGAGGTGGCGTTGCTGAAGCCGTAGTTGCCGGGCACGTTGGTGTAGAGGTTCACGTAGTACTCGAAGTCCACGTAAAGCACGTTGGCACCCAGGTCCACGATGCCGACCTTCAGGCCGTCATTGAAGCGCCTGCTGGCGTCCGACAGCAGGTTCGTGCGGCCGATGGTCTTGGCCCAGGGGGTTTCGCTGAGGTTGTAGGTGCCGGTCACCACCACATACTTGGCACCCGCGTTCACCAGGCGGCGCACCTGCGCGGCCAGCTCTTCACCGGCCTTGCGTGCTGCGTCGAGCATGGCGGCGTCCGTCTGGGTGCCGGCCTGCACGGCGGCCATGCCGGCAATCACGTCGCTCACGCCGCCACTGAGCAGCACCACATCGCTGGCGCCAAAGCGGCCGCTGGCCAGAAAGGCATCGATCTGCTCGGCAATGGTGGCGGTGCTCGTGTTGCCTGCCGCGTCGGGCTTGGCGTTGACGCGGGCGTTGCCCACGGCATAGCTCGTGCCCCCGGCGGAGACTGCCGTGAGGGATTTGCCGTATTTCGCCACCACTTCCGAGGTCCAGTTGTTCACGCTTCCGTCGTTGACGGTGTAGCGCGAGCCGTTCTGTCCCACGTCGCTGTTGGCATCGCCAAACGCGATGAAGCGCTCGGGCGTGATGGCCGATTCGGTGGTGCTGGAACTGCAGGCCGCGAGCAACGCGGCCGACGCACATGCGGCGACCAGTACGGTGCGGCGCATCCAATTTGCTGCCATGTATTTCTCCAGAAAAGTGGGGGTTAGTTTAGCGGGGCAACGTCAGCGCAGGCAAAGCCGTCGTGGCTGGGGGCGATCAGGCCGCAGAGGCGCGTTGCAGGCGGTCCCGCACGCCCTCCCACTCGGGGCTGGCGGGCGGGGTCTCGATCCAGATCAGTTTCACGCCTTCTTCGTCAAAGCCGCGCAGCACGGCAAAGAGCTGCTGGGCAGTGGCGGCGGCGTCGTCGGGCATGCGGCGCATCACCAGCTGGGACGATTTGGTGCGCAGCGCCGCACGCGCGTACACGGCGATGTTGCGGGCCTCGGCGCCCAGCAGGTCCAGGCCGGTCTGCAGCGCCTTGGCATCCATCAGGCGCACCTTGGCGGCGGGCGCGTAGTGGGCCTCCAGCGTGCCCGAGGCGCGGGGCGTGAGCGCGGGCATGTCGTCCTTGGAAAGCGGCGCCAGGCCACACGCCCGTTTGATCTGTTCGCGCGTAATGGCGCCCGGGCGCAGCAGCACCGGCACGCCGCGCGTGCAGTCCACGATGGTGCTTTCGATGCCCACTTCGCACGGACCGCCGTCGAGCACCAGCAGCTCGGCGCCCAGCTCGTCCTGCACATGCCGGGCGGTAGTGGGGCTCACGCGGCCAAAGCGGTTGGCGCTGGGGGCTGCCACGCCCCACACGGGCGGGCCGCCCTGGGCCTCGCTGTCGCCGGGTGCGGAGCAGGCCAGCAGCAGGGCATGGGCCACGGGGTGGGCGGGGCAGCGCAGTCCCACGCTGTCCTGACCGCCCGTGGCGGCGCTGGCCACGCCGGGCAGGCGCGGCAGGATGAGCGTGAGCGGGCCAGGCCAGAAGGCATCGACCAGCTTCTGCGCAAAGCCCGGCACCTCGCTGGCGAAGTGCGCAATGCCCTCGGCGTTGGCCACATGCACGATCAGGGGATGGTCGCTGGGGCGCCCCTTGGCCGCAAAGATCTGCGCCACGGCGGCATCGCTGCTGGCATCGGCTGCCAGGCCGTACACCGTCTCGGTGGGCAGGCCGAGCAGCGCGCCGCTGCGCACGGCCCGCGCTGCGGCGGCGATGGATGCGGGCTGGGAGCCGTCAAGAATCATGGTCTGAAACCCGCCCTCAAAACGGCGCAATGCCCAGCAGGGCCGCCGCCTGCAGGGCAGTGGCACGTGCTGCGTCGGGGGTGGCTGCGGTGATGTTGAGGTGCCCCATCTTGCGACCACGCTTGGCGTCGCGCTTGCCGTACAGGTGCAGGTGGGTGCCGGGAAGCTGCAGCACCTCGGCCCAGGGCGGGGTCTGCGCCGCGTCGCCGTGCGCAAACCACAGGTCGCCCAGCAGGTTGAGCATGACGGCGGGGCTGTGCTGGCGCGGCTGCGTGAGCGGCAGGCGGGCCATGGTGCGCACCTGCAGCTCGAACTGCGACACGTCGCAGGCGTTCTGGCTGTAGTGGCCGCTGTTGTGCGGGCGCGGGGCGATCTCGTTCACCACCAGGCTGCCGTCCTGTAGCACAAAGAACTCCACGCAGAGCACGCCAACGTATTGCAAACCATTTGCTATCGAAACTGCAGCTGCTACCGCTTGCTGGATAAGCGCTGGAGGCAGATTTTGTTCAAAAACCTCCGTCACCGCCAGAATCCCGTCGCGGTGCAGGTTGCGCTGCACGGGCAGGTGCACGGTGGCACCGTCGGCGCCGCGCGCCACGATCACGGAGCATTCGAGCGCGAGCGGCAGCATTTGCTCCAGCACGCAGGGCACGTTGCCGACAGAGTCCCAGGCAGCGGCCAGGTCGGCGGGCGTCTTCACGCGCACCTGGCCCTTGCCGTCGTAGCCCATGCGGGCCGTCTTCAGGATGCCTGGTAACAGATCAGAAGAAACTGCAGCCAGTTGCTCAGCCGTTTCGATCACCGCATACGGCGCACAGGGCACGCCGCAGGCCACAAAGTGGGCCTTTTCCCGGGCACGGTCTTGCGCCACCGACACAGCGCTGGCGGCAGGCGACACGGGGCGTTGCGCAGCCAGGGCGGCCAGCGCGGCAGCGGGTACGTTTTCGAACTCGGTGGTCACAGCATCCGACAGGCGGGCCAGCTCGGCCAGGCCTTGCGGATCTTCATAGCCGGTCTGGATGTGGTGGTGGCTCACCAGCCCGGCGGGGCTGGTGGGATCGGCGTCGAGCACTGCCGTGAAGTAGCCCATGGCCTGCGCCTGGTGCACGAACATGCGGCCCAGCTGGCCGCCGCCGAGCACGCCCAGCGTGGCGCCAGGCAGCAGCGGTGCCAAAGTGTTGTCGGCGCTCATGCAGCAGGCGGCAAGGTCATGTTGCGGGCCACTTCCGTCTGCTCGGCGCGAAAGGCTTCGAGGCGCTGGCGCAGTTCGGGGCTCTCGTTGGCCAGCAGGGCCACGGCGAACAGCGCGGCGTTGGCAGCGCCTGCCGTGCCAATGGCAAATGTTGCGACGGGGATGCCCTTGGGCATCTGCACGATGCTGTGCAGCGAATCCACACCCTGCAGGTGGCGGCTGGCCACGGGCACGCCCAGCACGGGCACCGTGGTCTTGGCGGCAATCATGCCGGGCAGGTGGGCGGCGCCACCGGCGCCCGCGATGATGGCTTTGAGGCCCCGGCCGGCAGCGGCCTCGGCGTAGGCAAACATGTCGTCGGGCATGCGGTGGGCAGAGACCACGCGGGCCTCGTGCGCGATGCCGAACTGTTCAAGAATCTGCACTGCATGCTGCATGGTGTCCCAGTCGCTGCTGGAACCCATGACCACGCCGATCTGGATGGGTTTCATGGTGTGGAGGGCGCTGGCGGGCAGGTGGCGCCTGCTTTGCCGCTGTAGGTGGAACCCGCGATTTTACTTTTTACGCCCCCCTTCCCGGCATGGGGCTGTTTCGATGGGCCAAAATAGCGCGCAAACCGCTCCGCAGGCCTTGGCCCCACACCATCATGATTGACGTCACCGTAGAAAACTTTGAAGCCGAGGTGGTTGCTGCCTCGATGAACGTGCCCGTGCTGGTGGACTTCTGGGCGCCCTGGTGTGGCCCCTGCAAGTCGCTGGGGCCGGTGCTGGAGAAGCTGGAGACCGACTATGCGGGCCGCTTCAAGCTCGTCAAGATCGACTCCGACCAGGAGCAGCAGCTGGCGGGCATGTTCGGCATCCGCAGCATTCCTACCTGTGTGCTGCTGATGAACGGCCAGCCCGTGGACGGCTTCATGGGCGCCCTGCCCGAGGGCCAGGTGCGCGCCTTCCTCGACAAGCATGTGCCCACTGCGGAAGAGGTCGTGGCCGAAGCCGAGGAAGAGCAAGCGCTGGAAGCCTTGGCAGAGGGCGACACGGGCACCGCCCTGGAAAAGCTGCAGCACGCCGTGGTCACCGACCCGTCCAATGACGATGTGCGTTTCGACTACGTCAAGCTGCTGCTGCAGCTGCGCCGTGACGACGATGCCAAGGTCGCCTTTGCCCCCGTGATTGCCAAGGCCCCGGCGTCGCGCAAGCTGGGCGCGCTCAAGATCTGGATGGATGCTATTGATTTTGTAGCTGTTGGCGCATACGGGGAAAGCGCTGAGGCTGATTTTGATGCAAAAATTGCCGCCAACAAGCGCGATTTCGACACCCGCTACGCCCGCGCCCGCTGGCTCATGGCCGCCCAGCGCTGGACCGACGCCATGGACGAGCTGCTGGAAATCCTCATGCGCGACAAGGTCTGGAACGAAGAGGCGGCCCGCAAGACCTACGTGGCCATTCTGGAAATCATCGAGCCGCCCAAGGTCAAGGTGGCCGAGGGGCAGATTCCCCCCGAGGACCCGGTGGTGGCCACTTACCGGCGCCGCCTGTCGAGCGTGGTGCTGAGCTGAAAGGTTCTTGGTGCTGCCTGTGGGCGCGGTAAGGGTTCACAGGCTGGCTGGCGCACAGCGCCAGGTTGTACACCCCGGCGTGCTGCGCGGCGCGTTGGTGGCCACGCTGGCGCTGCTGGTCGCAGGCTGTGGCACGCGGCCCCCCGCGCCCGATGCGGTAGTGACGGGCGTGGCATTGTCACGCGAGCGGGTGCTGGTGCCACCGGATTCGGTGTTCGAGGCAACGCTGCTCGATGTCACCCAGCCCGATCAGCCGCCCGTGGTGCTGGGGCGGCAGCGGCAGGAGCTCGCCGGGCAACCTCCGTATGCTTTGCGGATTCCGTACCCCACAGTGCGTTTCATGCCCAAGGGGCGCTATGAGGTGCGCGCGACCGTCTCGTGGGAAGGGCGTTTGCTGCTGGCAACCATGATGCGCCACCCCGTTCCCCAGGATTTGGCTTTCCGCCGCGTGGATGTGCTGTTGCAACGCCCGCCCGCACTGCCCGCGACGGTAGAGGCCAGTGTGCCGCTGCTGCTGACCCACTGGCGGCTTGCACAGGTGCAGGAACACCCTGTTGCCCGTGGTCCCGAGGCGGGCCCGGCCCCGTTCCTGATGCTGCAAGGGGACGAGGCCCGCGCGGCCGGGGGCGGCGGTTGCAACCGCTTTGTGGCCGACTACAGCCTGGAAGGGGCTAGCCTTCGGTTTGACCGCCTGGTGTCGGGCATCACGCTGTGCCTGGACACCGGGGCCGCAGAGGCGCGGTACCTATCCGCCCTGTCGGCGGTGGCGAGTTTTCGCCAGCAAGGCACGCAGCTACTGCTGCGCGATGGGGAGGGCAAGCCCCTGCTGCGTTTTGAGGCCGCCGAAACGCCGCTGCGCTGAGGGCGCCTCCCCCAGCCGGTCAGGACGCGGCGGTCAGGCGCTCCAGCGCCTCGCGGTATTTGGCGGCCGTCTTTTCAATCACTTCGCGCGGCAGGCGGGGGGCGGGTGCGGTCTTGTCCCAGGGCTTGCCGTTCACCTGCGCCTGCTCCAGCCAGTCGCGCACAAACTGCTTGTCGTAGCTCGGCGGGTTCTGGCCGGCGGCCAGCGCCGCTTCGTAGCCTTCCACGGGCCAGTAGCGCGAGCTGTCGGGCGTGAGGACTTCGTCCATCAGCACCAGCGTGCCGTCGGGCGCCAGGCCAAACTCGAATTTGGTGTCGGCAATGATCAGGCCCTTGGGCAATGCGATCTCGGCAGCAGCCTTGTAGATGGCAATGCTCAGGTCGCGGATGCGCGTGGCCAGGTCAAGGCCAATCATCTCCACCGTGCGCTCGAAGGTGATGTTCTCGTCGTGCTCACCCGCAGCGGCCTTGGCGGCGGGGGTGTAGATGGGCTCGGGCAGCTTGGCGGCGTTGGTCAGCCCTTCGGGCAGCGGCACACCGCACACCGAGCGCGACTCCTGGTATTCCTTCCAGCCACTGCCGGCCAGGTAGCCGCGCACCACGGCTTCCACCGGAATGGGCTGCAGCCGCTGCACCAGCATCGAGCGGCCACGGATCTGCGCAGCTTCGTCCGGGGACACCACACTTTCCGGCGCGTCGCCCGTCAGGTGGTTGGGGCAGATGTACCCCAGCTTGTCGAACCAGTACAGCGCCATCTGCGTGAGCAGCTCGCCCTTGCCCGGAATGGGTTCGCCCATGATCACGTCAAAGGCCGACAGGCGGTCGCTGGCCACCATCAGGATGCGGTCGTCGCCCACGGCGTAGTTGTCGCGCACCTTTCCGCGGGCCAGCAGGGGCAGCGACGTGAGGGCAGAGGTGTGCAGGGCGTTGGAGCTGGGCTGGGTCATGGTGTCGGTGTGGGCGATCAAGGTGCGCTGCAGGCAGGCCGCGAAACAGGGGGGTGAAGCGCCCGGGCGGTGAAGCATGTCTTCCCGTCGCGCGCGCAACCCGCCGATTTTACGCGCGGGCCCGGTGTGCCCCAGGTGCACGGCGCTGCTGCCCTGCGCGCTGATCGCCCTTGCGGCACACTGTGCGGCTCCCCAACCGAACCGGGCCCCCTGGGGCCGCCCCTGTGCCCTCTACCTCTGCGCTCACTCCCCGTCGCGAACTCTGGCTGCTGCTCACTCTGGCGGGCATCCAGTTCACCCACATTCTTGATTTCATGATCATGATGCCGCTGGGCCCCCGGTTCACCCAGCTGTTTGCCATCAGCGATGCGCAGTTCGGGCTGCTGGTATCGGCCTACACGCTCTCGGCAGGGGTGTCGGGCCTGCTGGCTTCGACCTACATCGACCGCTTCGGGCGCAAGCGGCTGCTTCTGGTGCTGTACGCGCTGTTTGGCCTGGCCACGCTGGCCTGCGGCGTGGCGCCCACCTACGGCACGTTGATGGTGGCGCGCATCCTGGCGGGGGCGTTTGGGGGGGTGCTGTCGGCCCTGTCGCAAACCATCGTGGCCGATGTGATTCCTTTCGAGCGGCGCGGCCGTGCCATGGGCATCGTGATGACGTCCTTCTCGGTGTCCACGGTGGCCGGTGTCCCGCTGGGGCTGATCCTTGCCGAGGCGGGGGGCTGGAACATGCCGTTCATCGCCATTGCTGCGATGGTGGCGGTGCTGGCCCTGCTAGCGGCCCGCACCATGCCGGCCATGACGGCCCACGTGCAGGCGGCCAGCGGCCGGACGGCGCTGGGCGGCATCGGCCAGGTGCTTGCCGACCCCAACCACCGGTGGGCATTTCTGTTTTCTGCGCTGCTCATGTTCACCGGATTCACCGTGATCCCCTACATCACCATCTACATGCAGACCAATGCAGGTGTCCGCGCCGACCAGATTCCGCTGGCCTACCTGTGCGGCGGCGTCGCGACCCTTTTCACCGCGCGTCTGTTCGGGCGGCTGACGGACCGGCGCGGCAAGGTGCGAACCTTTCGCTGGCTCGCCCTGTCTGCGGCGCCCTGTTTGCTGGCCATTACGCTGGTGCAGGGGCTTCCGCTGTGGGGCGTGCTGGTGGTCTCGACGCTGATGTTTGCCTTTGTGAGTGGCCGCATGATCCCCGGCATGGCGATCGTGGCCTCGGCGGCGCAGGCGCCCTTGCGCGGCACCTTCATGACGTTGAACGCCTCGGTGCAATCGGCCGCCATGGGCGTGGCTTCAGTGGTTGGCGGTTTGCTGATCAGCCGCGACGCGCAGGGGCTGGTGCAGAACTACTGGATGGCGGCGCTGGTGGGTATTGCAGCGAGCCTGCTGTCGATGGTGGTGGCCGGGCGGTTGACGCTGCATGGTGCAGCGCCTTCGGCACGCTGAACACCCGCCCACTGACGGGGGCGGGTGCTCCCCGGCAACTCAGCCATTGTGCGCGCTTTTTGGGGGCTTGGCACCTTGGCGGGCATAACCCAGCGGGCAGGGGCGAAATGGGATTGCTTTTCACAAGGGCCGGGAGCATAGTGACTTCACGTCAACGGGATGCATCCAAGTTCGCCGGGCCGCTCCTCTGATCCAGGGCGGCGTTTCTTCCACAGAGCGTGTTACAGGAGACTTATTTATGAACTTGACGATCAGCGGTCACCACCTCGAAGTTACCCCAGCCTTGCGCAACTACGTCACCACCAAGCTGGACCGGATCACCCGCCATTTTGACCAGGTTGTCGACGTCAAGGTACTGCTGACGGTAGAGAAGCAAAAGGAGAAGGAAAAGAGGCAGCGAGCGGAATGCAACATCCACGTCAAGGGCAACGACCTGTTTGCCGAAAGCTCCCACGCCGACCTGTACGCGGCGGTCGATGAGCTGGTCGACAAGATGGACCGCCAGGTCGTGCGCCACAAGGACCGCTTGCAGGACCACCACCACGAAGCCGCCAAGCGCGAAATGCACGCTTGATGCGCCAGCCCTGAGCCTGGCCCAGCAGCCGCCCCTTTTGGGCGGTTTTTTTGTTGCCGTGCAGCACAGCGCTCAGGGTTTTCGCCAACATGTGCATAATTGTTTCCCTTGACCATGAACCGACTCGCCTCCATCCTGCCCTCCGCTCAAGTGCTTGTGAGCGTGGACGCCACCAGCAAGAAGCGTGCTTTTGAAGAAGCGGGTCTGCTGTTCGAGAGCCAGCACGGCCTCTCCCGCGCGTTGATCACCGACAGCCTTTTTGCCCGGGAGCGCCTGGGCTCTACCGGCCTGGGCCACGGCGTGGCCATTCCGCATGGCCGCATCAAGGGCCTGAAAGCGCCGATGGCGGCGGTGTTTCAGCTGCTCCATCCCATTGGTTTTGACGCGCCCGACGAACTGCCTGTGGGTTTGCTCATTTTTCTGCTGGTGCCGGAAGCGGCCACGCAAAAGCACCTGGAAATCCTGTCTGAAATTGCCGAGCTGCTGAGCGACTCGGCCCTGCGCGAAAGGCTCAAGGCCTCGACCGATGCGGCCGAGCTGCACGGCATGATCGCGGGCTGGCAGTCCACCCAGACGGCCTGATCGGCCCGCCGCAGCACCCGCCCGCTGAATCTCCGTGAAACCCAACGTTGTCAGCGCCGATGTCCTTTTCGAAGAGTTCCGCGGCCTGCTGAAGTGGGAATGGGTGGCGGGGCTGGGTGCGTCCGAGCGGCGTTTTGACGAAGTGGCCGTGCGCTCGGCGCGCTCTGGCGCAGACCTGGTCGGCTACCTCAATTACATCCACCCCTACCGGGTTCAGATTCTGGGCGAGCGCGAGATCGCCTACCTCAGCAGCGCATCGCCCGACGATTGCAAGCGGCGCATCGCGCGCATCGTGACGCTGGAGCCGCCCGTGCTGGTGCTGGCCGACAACCAGTCAGCGCCGGACGAGCTGGTGTCCATGTGCGAGCGCGCGCAGATCCCGATGTTCTCCACGCACGAGTCGTCGGCGTTTGTCATCGACGTGCTGCGCGCCTACCTGTCCAAGCACTTTGCCGACCGCACCACCATGCACGGCGTGTTCATGGACATCCTGGGCCTGGGCGTGATGATCACCGGCGAGTCAGGCCTGGGCAAAAGTGAGCTGGGCCTGGAGCTGATCTCGCGCGGCAACGGCCTGGTGGCCGATGACGCGGTGGACCTGTTTCGCATCAACCAGACCACCATCGAAGGCAAATGCCCCGAGCTGCTGCAGAACCTGCTGGAGGTGCGCGGCATCGGTTTGCTCGATATCCGTGCCATCTTTGGCGAGACGGCCGTGCGCCGCAAGATGCGCCTGAAGCTCATCGTGCACCTGGTGCGCAAGGAAACGCTGGAGCGCGAATACGAACGCCTGCCCTATGAGCCGCTCACCCAGGACGTGCTGGGCGTACCGGTGCTCAAGGTCGTCATCCAGGTGGTGGCGGGCCGAAACATTGCCGTGCTGGTAGAAGCGGCCGTGCGCAACACCATCTTGCAACTGCGCGGCATTGATACCTACCAGGAATTCGTTGAACGCCACCGCCGCGCCATGGAGCGCGATACGGGGGGATAGTTTGCTACTATTTTGGTAGCTATTGGCGCTTATCTAGTAAGCGCTGAGGCCGTTTTTGATGCATCAATCGGCATCAACAGGGTGCGATCTTCTCGCCAACGCCCGTCGCGTGCCGGTTTCTTCTTTTTCTTACTTGTTGGCGCAACTGGCGCACTGGCCATACAGCGCCATGGTGTGGTCCTGTACCACCCAGCCCTTGGCCTTGGCCACTGCCTGCTGGCGTTTTTCGATTTCCGCGTCGTAGAACTCCTCGACCTTGCCGCAGGACGTGCAGATGAAGTGGTCGTGGTGCTGGCCTTCGTTGAGCTCGTACACCGCCTTGCCGCTTTCAAAATTGCTGCGGATCAGGATGCTGGCCTGCTCGAACTGGGTGAGTACGCGGTAGACCGTGGCCAGACCGATGTCCGAACGCTCCTCCAGCAGAACCCGGAACACATCTTCGGCCGTCATGTGGCGCTGACCGCCTTTCTGGAAGATTTCCAGAATCTTCAGGCGAGGGAGCGTGGCCTTGAGTCCCGTGCTTTTGAGTTCGTCGATGTTGGTCATGGCGTTGTCTTTCGGGAGGTGGGACCGGGCCCCGGGGCAGGAAGGCCTGCCGCTACAATGGCGCGATCATATCCTCAGCCCTTTTATCCATGCCCGTCATAGCCCCTTGCAGTGCCCGTCTGGGCCTGGTCTTCCTGGCCGGGGTCAGCGCGGCAGCCCTGGTTGGCTGCAGCAGCCTGAACGGAGCCAGCACCCGCATTGCCAGCCTCGTCAACCCTTACCGGGTGGATGTGGTGCAGGGCAATTTTGTGTCGCGCGAGCAGGTCGAGGCGCTGCAGCCCGGCATGAGCCGCCAGCAGGTGCGCGAGATCCTGGGCACGCCCCTCGTCACCAGCCTGTTCCATGCCGACCGGTGGGAGTATGTGTTCACCATCAAGCGGCCGGGCGAAGAACCACAGACGCGCAAGCTCACCGTGTTCTTCAAGGGGGACGCGCTGGAGCGCTCGGAAGGCGACACGATGCCGACCGAGACCGAGTTCGTTGCCAGCCTGGGTTCGCGCGGATCCAAGGGCAAGGTTCCTGTGCTGGAAGCCACGCCCGAGCAGCTGGCCCGATTTCCGGCGCCCCAGCGTGCGTCGGAACCCCAGCCTGCAGCGCCGCAGGAGCCGGCCTCCGTCAGCTACCCCCCGCTTGAAGCGCCCGTGCGCTAGGGCTTGCAGCAGTGCGGCCGCCGCTGGGGCGTGTGCCGCACCTTGTTGCCAACGTCAACTTACAGGACTCACATGACCGGGACTTCCTCGCCTGCCGCGCACACCACGACCTCTGCCCCCGGCACCCGCCACCGGGTGGCAGTGGCCGGGGCGTCGGGCCGCATGGGGCGCATGCTGATCGAGGCCATCCGCGCCAGTGACGACTGCGTGCTCGCCGGGGCCTTGGACGTGGCCGCCAGCCCGGCCATTGGCTCGGACGCCACCGCATTCCTCGGCCACGCCAGCGGCGTGGCCATCACCGCGGACATCGCCGCCGGCCTCCAGAATGCCGACGTTCTGATCGATTTCACGCGGCCCGAAGGCACGCTGGCCCATCTGGCCGTGTGCAGCCAGCGGGGCGTCAAGGCAGTGATCGGCACCACGGGCTTTTCGGACGAGCAGAAAGCCGCCATCGCGAAGTTTGCAGAGGGTTCGGCCATCGTCATGGCGCCCAACATGAGCGTGGGCGTCAACGTCACGCTCAAGCTCCTTGAGATGGCCGCCAAGGCCATGGCCACGGGCTACGACATCGAGATCATCGAAGCCCACCACCGCCACAAGGTGGATGCACCCTCGGGCACCGCGCTCAAGATGGGCGAAGTGATTGCCGACGCCATGGGCCGCGACCTCAAGGAATGCGCCGTGTACGCCCGCGAAGGCGTGACGGGCGAGCGCGATCCGTCCAGCATCGGTTTTGCCACCATCCGCGGTGGTGACATCGTGGGCGACCATACCGTGCTGTTTGCGGGCATCGGGGAGCGCATCGAGATCACCCACAAGTCCTCCAGCCGCGCCACCTATGCGCAGGGCAGCCTGCGGGCGGTGCGCTTCCTCGCCGGGCACAGGACGGGCATGTTCGACATGTTCGACGTGCTCGGACTGCAATGAGAAACCCTCTGAGATGCTCCGCATCTTCCCCCTCCAGGGGGACGCCACCCGTAGCCTGGCCAAGCCAGTTCCATGGTGGCACTGGTTTCGGGCGCGCCAGTTGCGGGCGATTCGCCAAGTAACGAGGTATTGATGGACGCACTCCACTGGTGGCGCCAGGGCGACGCCGTCACGCAGGGCACGGCCCTGATCCTGCTGGCCATGTCGGTGGCAAGCTGGGTGGTCATTTTGTGGAAGCTGCGCCTCATGCACCGTGCCGGTGTGGACGTGGCGCGCTGCACGGCCGCGTTCTGGCAGGCACCGTCCCTCCACCTTGCAGAGCAGCGTCTGAAGTCTTTTGACAGGGAGGCGCTGGTCCTGCCTTTGGTTGTTGCTGCAAATTCAATAGCAATGCAGCCCGAAGCGGGCGCGCAGCCCTCACTTGCAGCTTCTGGCACCCTGTCGCAACGGCTGACCCGGGTGCTGCGCGATGCCCTGCACCAGGTGCTGGGCCGGCTGCAGTTCGGGCAGGTGCTGCTGGCCACCGTGGGTTCCACCGCACCCTTTGTGGGGCTGCTGGGTACCGTGTGGGGCATCTACCATGCACTCACCGCCATGGCAGGCGCCGGGCAGATCACCATTGATCGCGTCTCCGGCCCCGTGGGCGAGGCCCTGGTCATGACCGCCGCCGGGCTGGCCGTGGCCATACCTGCCGTGCTGGCCTACAACGTGTTTGGGCGGTTGATCGGCCGCATCGAGGCCGACCTGGAAGGGTTTGCGCTTGACCTGCGCGAACTGGTCATTGACACGGCGGTCCCCGCCCATTCCCGGCCCTGAGCGCCAGGAACGTTGTCTCCGCCATGGCCTTCGGAAGACTCGAACGCACCACGGGGCCGCAGCCCATGAGCGACATCAACATGACGCCGCTGGTGGACGTGATGCTGGTGCTGGTGGTGATCTTCATCCTCACGGCGCCGTTGATGGCCAGCTCCATCCGGCTCGACCTGCCACGCGCCGAGGGCGCCACGCCCGGTGCCGCGCCGCAGTTCGTCACGCTGGTGGTCGACGCCACCGGCCAGGCCTTTCTGGACGACCAGCCCCTGTCCCAGCCCGCGCTGGCCGAGCGCCTGCGCCGCATCGGCGCCGAGCGGCCCGACACCGAAATCCAGCTGCGCGCAGACGCCGCCGTGCCGTACGGGCGCGTGGTCGAGGTCATGGGCGTGGCCCACCTGGCCGGGCTGCAGCGCATCGGCTTTGTGGCTGAATCCCAGACGCCCGGTGCCCCTTCAGCCCCCGCCCGGGCACGCTGAGGCGCCCGTTGGTGACTGCCAGGCGGGCGCCCGCCCGGGTGGCCGGCCGGTGGGCGGGCACGACAGCCTAAAATCGCCCCAGCGCGGCCCAGCGGCTGCCCACTTCTCTCACCCCCGAGCCCCCATGCAAGACAAATACTCTCCCCAAGACGTCGAACGTGCCGCGCACAGCCACTGGACCGCCACCGACGCCTACCGCGTGACGGAAGACGCGAGCAAGAAGAAGTTCTACGCCTGCTCCATGCTGCCCTACCCCAGCGGCAAGCTGCACATGGGCCACGTGCGCAACTACACCATCAACGACATGCTCACGCGCTACCTGCGCATGAACGGCCACAACGTGCTCATGCCCATGGGCTGGGACGCCTTCGGCCTGCCGGCCGAGAACGCCGCGCTGAAAAATGGCGTGCCACCGGCCCAATGGACGTACGAAAACATCGCGTACATGAAAAAGCAGATGCAGGCCATGGGCCTGGCCATCGACTGGAGCCGCGAAGTCGCCACCTGCGACCCCACCTATTACCAATGGAACCAGTGGCTGTTTTTGAAGATGCTGGAAAAAGGCATCGCCTACCGCAAGACCCAGGTGGTGAACTGGGACCCGGTGGACCAGACGGTGCTGGCCAACGAGCAGGTGATTGACGGCAAGGGCTGGCGCACTGGCGCCACCGTGGAAAAGCGCGAAATCCCCGGCTATTACCTCAAGATCACCGACTACGCCGAAGAACTGCTCGACTTCGTCACCGGCGACAAGCTGCCCGGCTGGCCCGAGCGCGTGAAGCTGATGCAGGAAAACTGGATCGGCAAGAGCGAAGGCGTGCGCTTTGCGTTCACGCATGACATCGCAGGTGACGATGGTGCGCTGATCGGCGACGGCAAGATGTATGTCTTCACCACGCGCGCCGACACCATCATGGGCGTGACGTTTTGCGCCGTGGCGCCCGAGCACCCGCTGGCCGCCCACGCTGCCAAAACCAACCCCCAGCTTGCAGCCTTCATCGAAGAGTGCAAGAGCGGCGGCACCACCGAGGCCGAGCTGGCCACGCAAGAGAAGAAGGGCGTGCCCACGGGCCTGTTCGTTACCCACCCGCTGACCGGCGAGAAGGTGCAGGTCTGGGTCGGCAACTACGTGCTGATGGGCTATGGCGACGGCGCCGTGATGGGCGTGCCCGCGCACGACGAGCGCGACTTCGCGTTCGCCCTCAAGTACGGCATCGAGATCAAGCAGGTCGTGCTGGTCGATGGTGAGCACTTTGACTACCGCCAGTGGCACGACTGGTATGGCGACAAACAGCGCGGTGTGACCATCAACTCCGACAGTTTCAGCGGCCTTTCCTACAAGGAAGCCGTGAACGCCGTGGCCCACGCGCTGCAGCAAAAGGGCCAGGGCGAAAAGAAGACCACCTGGCGCCTGCGCGACTGGGGCGTGAGCCGCCAGCGCTACTGGGGCACGCCGATTCCCATCATCCATTGCGAAGAACACGGCGCCGTGCCGGTGCCCGAAAAAGACCTGCCGGTGGTGTTGCCCACCGACTGCGTGCCCGACGGCTCGGGCAACCCGCTGCACAAGCACGAGGGCTTTCACGCCGGCGTGACCTGCCCCGTGTGCGGCAAGCCCGCACGGCGCGAGACCGACACCATGGACACCTTCGTGGACAGTTCGTGGTACTTCATGCGCTACTGCGATCCCAAGAACGCTGAAAAAATGGTCGCGGAGGGCGCCGATTATTGGATGCCGATGGACCAGTACATCGGCGGCATCGAGCACGCCATCCTGCACCTGCTGTATGCGCGTTTCTGGACCAAGGTCATGCGCGACCTGGGCCTCGTGAAAGTGGACGAGCCCTTCACCAAGCTGCTCACGCAGGGCATGGTGCTCAACCACATCTACAGCCGCCGCACCGCCAAGGGCGGCAAGGACTACTTCTGGCCGCACGATGTGGAGCATGTGCTGGGCGATGACGGCAAGATCATCGGCGCCCGGCTCAAGAACCAAGCCACCAGCGGTGATGGCATGCTGCCTGTGGGCACGCCCATCGACTACGAGGGCGTGGGCACCATGTCCAAGTCCAAGAACAACGGCGTGGACCCGCAGGACCTCATCGAAAAGTACGGCGCCGACACCGCCCGCCTGTACACCATGTTCACCTCGCCACCCGAAGCCACGCTGGAGTGGAACGACGCGGCCGTGGAAGGCAGCTACCGGTTCCTGCGCCGCGTGTGGAACTTCGGCCTCAAGCTGTCTGCTATGGATATGGAAGCTGCTACCGCAAGCGTGGCAAGCGCCAGCAGCCTGAAAGACGTTGAATTTGGCAAGGAAGCCAAGGCGCTGCGGCTGGAGATCCATACCGTGCTCAAGCAGGTGGACTACGACTACCAGCGCATGCAGTACAACACCGTGGTCTCGGGCGCGATGAAGATGATCAACGCGCTCGAAGACTTCAAGGCCAACGACTCGGCCGGTGCCCAGGTGGCGCTGATCGAGGGTTTCGGCATCCTGCTGCGCTGCCTGTACCCGGCCACCCCGCACATTGCTCACAGCCTCTGGAGCGGCCTGGGTTACGCGGCCGAACTGGGCGACCTGCTGGATGCGCCCTGGCCCCAGGTCGATGCGAACGCGCTGGTGCAGGACGAAATCGAGCTCATGCTGCAGGTCAACGGCAAGCTGCGCGGCTCCATCCAGGTGCCCGCACAGGCCGACAAGGCCGAGATCGAACGCATTGCCCTGGCCAGCGAGGCCTTCATCGCGCAGGCGGCAGGCGCCGCTGCGAAGCGCGTCATCGTGGTGCCGGGTCGCCTGGTCAACGTGGTGGTATAGCCCCATGAACAAGCGCACGCTGCTCTCCCTCGCGCCCGTGGCGCTGCTGTCCGCCTGCGGTTTCCGGCTGCGGGGCGTGCCCGAGTTCGGGTTCCGCTCGCTGTACATTGCCGCGCCCGCCGGCTCGCCGCTGGCGCGGGAGCTGCAGCGCACGCTGGAGGGCTCGGGCAGTCCGCTGAAGGTGCTGCGCGACCCCGCGGCCCTGCCCACGGCAGAGGCCATCATGGACCTGCTGCAGGAGCAGCAGGAGCGCGTGGTGGTGGGCCAGAACGCCTCGGGCCAGGTGCGCGAACTGCAGCTGCGCCTGCGCATCAGGTTCCGCCTGCGCACGCAGGAGGGGACCGAGCTCATTGCCCCCACCGAACTGCTGCAGCAGCGCGACATCAGCTACAACGAAACCATCGCGCTGGCCAAGGAGGCCGAAGAGGCCCTGCTGTTCCGCAACATGCAGACCGATCTGGTGCAGCAGCTGATGCGGCGTCTGGCTGCGGCCCGTTTGGCGTGAGCGGATCCTGCCCGGCCTGCTTCCCGCGGGAGCCATGAGCGGTGCCGCTGCACCGATGGATCAGGGCAAAATCGGTGCTTTGGGCAGGATAGGTAAGCGTTATAAGCTATTATTTTGGTAGCATTCGCGCTGCCGCGTACGCACCGATTCCGTTCACACCGGCCGGTTCCGCATCAGCGTGCTCTTGCCGAACAGCGACTCCACCAGGTCCACCGCCAGCACGGCCGTCCGGTTGCGCACATCCAGCGCCGGGTTCAGCTCCACGATGTCGAGCGAGGCCAGGCGGCCGCTGTCGGCAATCATTTCCATGCACAGTTGCGCCTCGCGGTAAGTGGGGCCGCCGGGCACGGTGGTGCCCACGCCGGGCGCAATGTCGGGGTCCAGAAAATCCACGTCAAAGCTCACATGCAGGTGCGTGTGGGCGTCCATGCCCGCCAGGGCCCGCTCCATCACCTGGCGCATGCCCACTTCGTCGATGGCGCGCATGTCAAACACCTCCAGGCCCTGCGCGTGCACAAAGCGCTTTTCGCCCGCGTCCACGCTGCGGATGCCGATCTGGCGGATCTGGTCGGGGCGCAGTGCGGGGCCGCCGCCGGGCATCCGGGCCAGCCCGGTCAACGCCTCGGGGCCAAACCCGCACAGGCAGGCCACGGGCATGCCATGCACATTGCCGCTGGGGGTGAGCTCGCTGGTGTTGAAGTCGGCATGCGCATCGAGCCACAGCACGCGCAGTTTCTTGCCCGCCTCCACGCAGTGGCGCGCCACGGCGCTGATGCTGCCCAGGCCCAGGCAGTGGTCGCCGCCCAGCAGGATGGGCAGGTGGCCCAGCTGCAGCTCGGCATATACGGCGTCGAACACGCGCTGGTTCCACTCCACCACCTCGGGCAGATGGCGGTAGCCGTCCACGGGAGGCTGCCAGGGGTTGGCCGGGCCGCTCAAGTTGCCCCGGTCAAACACCTGCAGCCCGTGGGACTCCAGCGCCGCCTGCAGCCCCGCCACCCGCAGGGCTTCGGGCCCCATCGAGGCCCCGCGCGCCCCGGCGCCGATATCGGTGGGGGCGCCGATCAGGCTGGTGGGCTGGGCGCTGCGCAGGGCATTGGGTGGCATGGTGGTCGGGCTTTCTGGTGCGGTGGGCGAAAGGGTGGGCGCAGGCGCCCGTGGGGAATTCTCGGGGCTTTGGACGCCAATGAACAGCGAAACAGCTGGCCAGTCTGCGTCCACCGCTGTGCAATGTGCGCTGCGGTGCTGGCGGTTTGCACAAGGCGCCCCGGGGTCAGGCGATAAACTTTGCCGCATGCAAGTCGCCCTGGCCCAACTCTCATCGCATCTCCAACGGGGCCTGTCGCCGCTTTATGTGCTGCACGGCGATGAGCCCCTGCTGCAGCAGGAGGCGGCCGACGCCATCCGCACCACGGCCCGGGCCCAGGGCTACACCGAACGCAGCAGCTACACCGTGGCCGGGGCCCACTTTGACTGGAGCGCCGTGCTGGCTGCGGGCGGGTCACTCAGCCTGTTTGCCGACAAGCAGATCGTCGAAATCCGCATCCCATCGGGCAAGCCCGGAAAGGACGGCAGCGTGGCCCTGCAGCAGGTGGCCGAATCGGCGCGCGGCAACGACAGCACGCTCACCCTGGTGATGTTGCCCCGCCTGGACAAGGCCACCCGCACCGGCGCGTGGTTTGCGGCGCTGGAATCTTGCGGCACCTCGATCCAGATCGACCCCATCGAGCGCGGCATGCTGCCCCAGTGGATCGCCCAGCGCCTGGCCGCCCAGGGCCAGCGCGTGGTGGCGGGCGAGGAAGGCCAGCGCACCCTGCAGTTCTTTGCCGACCGCGTGGAAGGCAACCTGCTGGCCGCGCACCAGGAGATCCAAAAGCTCGCCCTGCTGCACCCGGCGGGTGAACTGACGCAGGCCCAGGTCGAAGCCGCTGTGCTCAACGTGGCGCGCTACGACGTGTTCAAGCTCTCTGAATCCGTGCTCTCAGGCCATACCGCTCGCGTGCAGCGCATGCTCGACGGCCTGCAGGCCGAAGGCGAGGCCGAAGTGCTGGTGCACTGGGCGCTGGCCGAAGACATCCGCGCCCTGAAACGCGTGAAAGACGCCATGAACGCCGGCCGCCCCCTGCCCATGGCCCTGCGCGAAAACCGCATCTGGGGCGCCAAGGAAAAGCTGTTCGAGCGCATCCTGCCCAAGGCCAGCGACGCCGCACTGGCGCGGCTGCTGCAGTCGGCCCACACGGTGGACGGCATCGTCAAAGGGCTCAAGCAGCCCGACTGGCCCACGGATGGCTGGCAGGCGCTGCAGCGGCTGGCGTTTCAGATGTGCAGGCTGACGCAGGCGGCGCGGTGAGAGATATAGCCAAAATTTTAGGGTTTTTGGGCTCTGGCGCTTGCTGGGTAAGCGCTGACAGCTATTAATTAAATAGCGAATAGCGTCAGGCTGTGGTGCTCAGGCCTGTTCCAGCAGGGCCCGGGCCTTGTCCACCCACATCTGCAGGCTGTCCACCAGGTCTTTCTGGCTGAACGAGCAGCTTTCTTCCGAAAACAGCGCGCTCGATTCCAGCCTGTCCAGCAGGCCGTGCAGCACCTCGGCATACCGTGGCGGCAGGGCGGCGAGCAGGTCGGTCTGTTCGCGGGCGGTGTGGCTCAGGGCAGACGCAGTCAGGCTGCCTTGGCTGAACGAGGTCAGTGCGTCTTGCACCGGGGTGACGAGGTGGGATCGGGTCATGGAAGGGTGGGAGCAGGTTGGCCGGGGCTGCAAGGGTAACCGCAGTGAAGTCCCCGGTGCCAGGGCATCTGCGGCAAAATCGCCGGATGAATGCCCTTAACGTCGCCGAATACACGCACACCCTGGGTTTGCAGGCAAAAACGGCCTCCGCGCTGATGGCCAAAGCGCCAGCAGCTATCAAAAACAAAGCACTCAAGGCCCTGGCCCGGCTGCTGCGCGACAACGTGGACGCGCTGCAGGTGGACAACGCCCGCGACCTGGAACGTGCCCGCGCCGCCGGGCTGGCCGAGCCGATGGTGGACCGCCTCAAACTCACCCCCAAGGTGCTGGAAACCTGCGCCGAAGGCTGCGAGCAGCTGGCCGCCATGCCCGACATCATTGGCGAGATCATCGGCATGAAGCAGCAACCCAGCGGCATCCGCGTGGGGCAGATGCGCGTGCCGATTGGCGTGTTCGGCATGATCTACGAGAGCCGCCCCAACGTGACCATCGAGGCGGCGTCGCTGTCGATCAAGAGCGGCAACGCCTGCATCCTGCGCGGCGGCTCGGAGGCCATTGATTCCAACAAGGCGCTGGCTCGGCTGGTGGCCCAGGCGCTGGCCGAGGCCGGCCTGCCAGAGCACGGCGTGCAGCTGGTGCATACCACCGACCGCGAGGCCGTGGGCCAGCTGATTGCCATGCCGCAGTATGTGGACGTGATCATCCCGCGCGGCGGCAAGGGCCTCATCGAGCGCATCAGCCGCGACGCCAAGGTGCCCGTGATCAAGCACCTGGACGGCAACTGCCACACCTATGTGGACGACCCCTGCGACATCGCCATGGCCGTGAAGGTGGCCGACAACGCCAAGACCAACAAGTACAGCCCCTGCAATGCGAGCGAAGGCCTGCTGGTGGCGCGCGGCGTGGCGGCGGAGTTTCTGCCGCAGATCGGCGTGGTGTATGCCGCCAAGGGCGTGGAGATGCGCGGCTGCCCCGAGGCGATGGCTCTGCTGGCCGACGTGCCGGGCGCGCTGCTCACGCCCGCCACAGAGCAGGACTGGAGCGAGGAATACCTGGCCCCGATCATCAGCGTGAAGATCGTGGCGGGCGTGGATGAAGCCATTGCGCACATCAACCAGTATTCGAGCCACCACACCGACGCCATCCTCACGCGCGACCACATGCACGCCCAGCAGTTTCTGCGCGAAGTGGATTCGGCCAGCGTGATGGTGAACGCCAGCACGCGTTTTGCCGACGGCTTTGAATACGGCCTGGGCGCCGAAATCGGCATCAGCACCGACAAGTTCCACGCGCGCGGGCCGGTGGGCATTGAAGGCCTCACATCGCTCAAGTACGTGGTGCTGGGCGAGGGCGAGGTGCGCAGTTGAATTGCTGCAATTTTGATAGCTGCTTGCGCTTGATGGTATTGCCCTAGAGGCTGATTTCTCATGAAAATCATCATCCTCGGCGCGGGCCGTGTGGGCCAGAGTGTGGCGGACAGCCTGGTGTCGGAGCGCAACGACATCACCGTCATCGACACCGACGCCGCCCGGCTGCGCGACCTGGAATCGCGCTACGACCTGCGGGGGGTGGTGGGCAACGGCATCGAGCCCTCGGTGCTGGCCGAGGCGGGTGCGCAGGACACCGACCTGCTGATCGCCTGCGCTGCGCAGGACGAGACCAATCTCGTGTGCTGCAAGGTGGCGCAGCTGATGTTCAACATCCCCAAGCGCATCGCGCGGGTGCGCTCCACCGGCTTTCAGACCGAGGAGCGCCTGGTGGCCCCCGAGGGCTTTGCGGTGGACCGCATCATCTGCCCCGAACAATCCCTCACCAGCTACATCGGCAAGCTCATCGAATACCCCGAGGCCATGCAGGTGCGCGAGTTTGCCGGGGGCCGCGCCTGCCTGGTGTCGGTGCGCGCCCGGGCGGGCGCACCCATGGTGGGGCACACGGTGGCGGAAATGCGCAACGGCACGCCCGAGGTGGCGGTGCGCCTGGTGGCCATCTACCGCCGCTTTCCGGATGAGCCCGACCGCTTTGTGGCCTGCGCCGGTGAAACACGCATCGAGCCGGGCGACGAGGTGTTCGTGCTCGCCGCGCGCGAGCACATTGCCCATGTGCTGGCCACGCTGCACCGGCGTGGCGCCACGGCGGTGCGGCCGGTGCGGCGCATCATGATTGCCGGGGGCGGTCGGGTGGGCCTGCACCTGGCGCTCGCGCTGGGCAAGGAGCCGGGGCGCTACCTGGTGAAGATCATCGAGGACGACGGCGCCCGCTGCATCGAGCTGGCCTCGCGCCTGCCGTCCGACGTGCTGGTGCTGCAGGGCGACACCACGGACGAAAACCTGCTCGGCGACGAGAGCATCGACGAGATCGACCTCTTCCTGGCGCTCACCGACGATGACGAGGACAACATCATGTCCTGCCTGCTGGCCAAGCGCATGGGCGCGCGCCGCGTGCTGGCCCTCATCAACCGGCGCAGCTATGCCGACCTGATGCACGGCACGCAGATCGACATTGCCCTGTCGCCCGCGCAGGCCATGCTGGGCGAGCTGCTGGCCTATGTGCGCCAGGGCGATGTGCAGGCCGTGCACAGCCTGCGCCGCGGCGTGGCCGAGGCGCTGGAGATTGTGGTGCGCGGCGACCGCAAAACCTCGCGCGTGGTGGGGCGCAAGGTGAGCGAACTGAGCCTGCCACGCGATGTGCACATCGGCCTGATCGTGCGCGGCCTGCCCGAGTCGCCCGAGGTCTCGGCCGACGATCTGCGCGAGCCGCAGGTGATCATTCCGCGCAGCAGCACGGTGCTGGAGAGCAACGACCACGTGGTGTTCTTCCTGCCGCACAAGCGGCTGGTGCGTGACGTGGAAAAGCTCTTCCGTGTGAGCGCGACCTTTTTCTGACGCAGAGCCTGCACGACAACCATGGTGGACATGTTTCCCGTCCTGCGCGTGCTGGGCATCCTGCTGATGATCTTTTCGCTGTCCATGGGGCTGCCGCTGGCGGTGTCGCTGTGGAACCAGGACGGCATCTGGCCTGTGTACCCGCAGGCCATGGCGGCAACGCTGGCGCTGGGCGCATCGTTGTGGTGGCGGCTGCGGCTGTTCCGCCAGGAGCTGCAGCCGCGCCACGGGGTGATGCTGGTGTCGCTGGTGTGGCTGATGCTGCCCCTGTGCGCCACCCTGCCGCTCATGCTCGCAGGCCATGCCATCGGGCGCCCGATGTCGTTCACCCATGCGTACTTCGAGGCGGTGTCGGGGCTGACCACCACGGGCTCCACGGTGATGTCGCACCTCGACACCCTGCCCGTGTCGCTGAACGTGTGGCGCACCTTCCTGCAGTGGATGGGCGGCATGGGCATCCTGATCCTGGCCGTGGCCGTGCTGCCGCTGCTGGGCGTGGGCGGCAGCCAGCTGTTCAAGGCCGAGGCGGCCGGGCCGCTCAAGGACACCAAGCTTACGCCGCGCATGACTGGCACGGCCAAGGGCCTGTGGGGCGTGTATGCGCTGTTTTCCACCTTGTGCGCCGGGGCGTACTGGGCCGGCGGCATGGCGCCGCTGGATGCCATGATGCACATGTTTTCTACCGTAAGCTTGGGCGGGCTGTCGCCCTATGACCAGAGCTTCGGGCACTTCCAGTCGCCCCTGCTGGAGGCGATCTGCATCGTTTTCATGCTGGTGGCCAGTTGCAACTTTGCGCTGTACTTCGTGGCCATTCGCAAGGGGAACTGGCACGGCTTCTGGCATGACCCGGAGTTGCGCGCCACCTTGCTCACTCTGGTGGGCGGCGGCCTGCTGGTGGCGGGCCTGTTGTGGATAAAGGGGGTTTATGCGCCGCTCGATGCGCTGCGCCACGGCATGTTCAATCTGGTGTCGCTGGCCTCCACCACCGGATACGCCACCGTGGACTATCTGGCCTGGCCCGTGTTTGCACCGGTGTTCATGCTGCTGCTGTCGGGCGTGGCCACCAGTGCAGGATCCACGGGTTGCGGCATCAAGATGGTGCGGATGCTCATCCTGGTCAAGCAGGCGCGCCGTGAGATGAATCGCCTGGTGCACCCCCGGGCGGTGCAGCCGGTGGTGTTGGGCGGCGCCGTGGTGGACAACCGGGTGATCTTCTCGGTGCTGGCCTTCATGCTGGTGTATGGCGCCACGATCTTCGGGCTCAGCATGGTGCTGCTGCTCACCGACCTGGACCCGGTGACCGCGTTCTCTGCCGTGCTCGCCAGCGTCAACTGCGCGGGGCCGGGCCTGGGCAGCGTGGGCCCGGCGTCGAACTTTGCAGTGCTCACCGATTTCCAGATCTGGGTGTGCACGCTGGCCATGCTGCTGGGGCGCCTGGAGATCCTGAGTTTCATGGCCTTGCTCACCCCCGCGTTCTGGCGCCGCTGAGGCAGCGCGCGAACGGGCTGCCTTGCGAAACCGGCGCGTCACCCCATCTCTCTACAATTCGTCGCAATCGCTTCCCGAGGGCTATCCATGGTTCCGCATCTCATCACCGCCCTGACCGGGCCGATCAACGAGCTTGAACAGCGCATTCTCGACTCGATGCCCGCCATCGAACGCTGGTTCCGCCTGGAGTGGATGGAGCACACGCCGCCGTTCTACACCTCGGTCGATATCCGCAACGCGGGCTTCAAGCTGGCGCCGGTGGACACCAACCTCTTCCCCGGTGGCTGGAACAACCTGACGAAGGAAATGCTGCCCCTGGCGGTGCAGGCCGCCATGGCCGCCATCGAAAAGATCTGCCCCGAGGCGCGCAACCTGCTGATCATTCCCGAGAACCACACGCGCAACACCTTCTACCTGGCCAACGTGGTGCAGCTGCAGCGCATCTTCAACATGGCCGGGCTCAACGTGCGCGTGGGCTCCATCAGCCCCGACATCAAGAAACCCACGCTGATCGAGCTGCCCAACGGTGACACCGTGACGCTGGAGCCCGTGGTGCGCACCAAGCGCCGCCTGGGGCTCAAGGATTTCGATCCCTGTACCATCCTGCTCAACAACGATCTCTCGGCCGGCGCCCCGGGCATCCTGGAAGACATCCACGAGCAGTACCTGCTGCCCCCGCTGCACGCGGGCTGGAGCGTGCGCCGCAAGAGCACCCACTTCAAGAACTACGAAGAGGTGGCCAAGCGCTTCGGCAAGATGCTGGGCATCGACCCCTGGCTCATCAACCCCATGTACAGCCAGTGCGACGGCGTGGACTTTGCCGAAGACAAAGGCATGGACAAGCTGCAGACCACGGTGGATGCCCTGCTGACCAAGGTGCGTCGCAAGTACAAGGAATACGGCATCAACGAAAAGCCGTTTGTCATTGTCAAGGCCAACAACGGCACCTACGGCATGGGCATCATGACGGTGCGCGATGCCAAGGAGCTGGACGCCGTCAACCGCAAGACCAAGAACAAGATGGCCGTCATCAAGGACGGCCAGCCGGTCAACGACCTCATCATCCAGGAAGGCGTGCTGACGCAGGAGCGCGTGCACGAGGCCGTGGCCGAGCCCGTGGTCTACATGATGGACCGCTACGTGGTGGGTGGCTTCTACCGCATGCACGCAGAGCGCGGCGTGGACGAGAACCTGAACGCTCCGGGCGCGAGCTTTGTGCCGCTGGCGTTCGAGCACAGCACACACATGCCCCAGCCCGGCGTGCGCCCGGGCGTGAGCGCGCCCAACCGCTTTTACATGTATGGCGTGGTGGGACGGCTGGCCATGCTGGCGGCCAGCTATGAGCTGGAGGCCACCAACCCCGACGCCGAGGTGTACGACTGAGGACGTCGCCCAGAGGTATGGCGCCGGCCTGCGGGTACCGGGCCTGCCACGTCTGACCCGCGCTGCCAAGGCCAGTTGCTGCATTGCAACATAGACTGCTCTCCCGCATTTACAGGCGGGGGCAGGCGCACAATAGCGTTCCCAAAAGTAACAGACCCCGGCAGCCTCTGGATGCCGGGTGCCGTCAGTGCAAAGCTCCAAATCCTCGCTCGCAGCGCTCACGCTGGGCGCCATCGGTGTTGTGTATGGCGATATCGGCACCAGCGTGCTGTATGCCGTCAAGGAGGTCTTTGGTTCGGGGCATGTGCCTTTCACCCCGGACAACATCTACGGCATCCTGTCGATCTTTTTCTGGACCCTCACGGTCATTGTTTCGCTCAAGTACGTGGTGCTGGTGCTGCGGGCGGACAACCACGGTGAGGGCGGTCTCGTTGCCATGCTGGCGCTGGCCTCGCAGGCCGTCAAGGACAAGCCCAGGCTGCGTGGCGTACTGCTCGCGGTCGGTATTTTTGGCACCTCGCTGTTCTATGGTGATGGCGTGATCACCCCGGCCATCTCGGTGCTGTCGGCGGTGGAAGGCCTGGAGGTGGTGGCACCGAACTTCAAGCAGTATGTGATCCCGATCACGCTGGTCGTGCTGTTTTGCCTGTTTGCCGTGCAAAAGCGCGGCACGGGCGGCATCGGCAGATTCTTCGGCCCCATCACGCTGGTGTGGTACGTCAGCATCGCGTTGCTGGGCATCTCGCACATCGTTGGTCACCCCGAAATACTCTGGGCCCTGAGCCCCCACCACGCGCTGGGCTTCATGTGGGCCAACCCGGGCACCAGTTTCATCATCCTTGGCGCGGTGGTGCTGTGCGTGACGGGTGCCGAAGCGCTCTATGCAGACCTGGGGCATTTCGGCAAGCGCCCCATCCGCCTGGCCTGGTTTGGCGTGGCGATGCCGGCGCTCACGCTCAACTACTTTGGCCAGGGCGCACTGCTGCTGGCCGAGCCAGAGGCCGTGAAAAACCCGTTTTACATGATGTCGCCAGACTGGGCGCTGATCCCGCTGGTGGTGCTGGCCACCATGGCCACGGTGATCGCGTCGCAAGCGCTCATCACCGGCGCCTTCAGCGTCACCAAGCAGGTGATTCAGCTGGGTTACCTGCCCCGGCTGAACATCCAGCACACCAGCGTGCGCGACACCGGGCAAATCTACATGCCGCTGGTGAACTGGGGGCTGTTTGTGGCCATCGTGCTGGCGGTGGTGATGTTCCGCTCGTCGAGCAACCTGGCTGCGGCCTACGGCATTGCCGTGACGCTGGACATGCTGATCACCACCACGCTCACGTTCTTTGTGATCCGCTACGGCTGGGGCTACCCGCTGGCGCTGTGCCTGGCCGCCACGGGGTGCTTCTTTGTGGTGGATCTGGCGTTCTTCGCGTCCAACCTGCTCAAGCTGTTCCAGGGGGGCTGGTTCCCGCTCATGATCGGCGGGGTCATGTTCGCCTTCATGATGACCTGGAAGGAAGGGCGCAGGCTGCTCAACAACAAGCTGCGTGCCGATGCCATCGACCTCAAGGACTTTCTGGAATCCGTGTTCATCAGCCCGCCCACCCGGGTGGAGGGCACGGCGGTGTTTCTCACGGCCGAGGCGGGTGCGGTGCCCAATGCGCTCCTGCACAACCTCAAGCACAACAAGGTGCTGCACCAGCAAAACCTGTTTGTGACGGTGCACAACCATGAAACCCCGTGGATCGGCCTGGACAAACGCCTGCAGGTCGAACCGCTGGGCCACGACTGCTGGCAGGTGGCGATCCACTACGGCTTCAAGAACGACCCCGACGTGCCCCGCGCACTGGAGCTGCTGCGCGGGCGGGGTTGCGAGCTGGAGGTCATGACCACCAGCTACTTCCTTTCGCGCGATACCGTCATCCCCACCATGGGCGGCGGCATGGCGCCCTGGCGCGAGAAGCTGTTCGCTCAGATGCACCACAACGCCAGCGGAGCGGCAGACTTTCTGCACCTGCCCAACAATGCGGTGGTGGAACTTGGATCGAAGATAGAGCTTTGAACAGAGTTTCTGGTCTTTTTGGCCCCTGGCGCTTGTCCCTGTTGCGCCACATGCTATTAAAATAGTAGCAATACTGTTGCAGAACGCCGGCACGTCAAGAACTTCGGCGGCGGGCTGGAATGACAGAATCGCGCCCATGCAATTCTTCAAAGACCTGAGCCTGTCGGCGTTCACCGCAGGCTTCGTCGCGGTACTGGTGGGCTTCACGAGTTCTGTCGCCATTGTGTTCCAGGCCGCGCAGGCGTTTGGCGCCACCCCGGCGCAGGTCACATCGTGGATGTGGGCGCTGGGGCTGGGGATGGGCCTGTGCTCCCTGGTGCCCTCACTCATCTTGCGCAAGCCGGTCATGGTGGCATGGTCTACACCCGGTGCGGCCGTGCTGGCCACTGCGGGCCTGGCCGGTGGCTTCAGCATGGGCGAGGCGGTGGGGGCCTTCATGGTCAGCGCAGCGCTCATCACCCTGGTGGGCGTGACGCGCTGGTTCGAGCGAGTCATGAACCGCATTCCCATGGAGATCGCGGCGGCGCTTCTGGCGGGTGTGCTGGCGCGCTTTGGTCTGCAGGCGTTTGCTGCCGCCCAGACAGCCTTGCCCCTGGTGCTGACCATGTTGGTGGTGTATCTGGTCTCCCGCAAATTGGCGGCCCGCTATGCGGTTGTCATCACACTGGCGGCGGCGGTTGCGCTGGTGGCCGTGAGAGGGCAGATGGCCTGGTCCGCCGTGCAACTGGAACTGGCCATGCCGGTATTCACGGCGCCGCAATTCAGCCTGG